>NZ_NERX01000001.1 GCF_003063335.1 Limnohabitans sp. MMS-10A-192
ATTACATCGAGGGTTTCTACAATCGAGTGCGACGCCACAAGCATCTCGATCAACTCAGCCCCCATGAGTTCGAGCGCCAGCGTCAAACTGCGCTATGAAAAGTGTCTACTGATTTGGGGGAATGCCAAACTTCTACTGCCAAGGCCATACCAAATGGATCAATGTGATCCATGGTCTGGATATCAAGGCTATCGAAGACTGGTGGAATGCGGTGAAGGGCTACAAGTTCAAAGGGTGGGCTTTGGCCGGTGGTGCTGGAACTCGTGGGGGACTGTATCAATTGTTGTACACGACATTGATGATGCGTGATGAAGGGGCATTTGCACCTGACTGCGAAGTCCTGCACTTGCTCGGTGTTTCTGGCTTGAAATGGAGCGTTGTCTTGTCAGCTATCCAGCAACAGCTGAGCACAAAGAACCGTAACTTGCGTGTCACATTCGACAGCAGCAGCCCGTTTCAACATGCCGCCAAATATGACAGTGCATGCGTGCCACCATTGCTGGGTGTTGATGAATCGAACTGGACAATCGCGGCGGACAAATCTGTTCAAGATTTCCGTTACGTGAACGGTGGACATCCGTTCAAGTACAAGGAGTCTCCAATTGGCAAGCGCATGAGCATGGGGCACCTGAACGTCCGTGGTACTCACAATTCTGACCGTCATTTTGACGAGATCAGCCGTCATTTGCTGGTCAATCACAATGTTTGGGTGTACCTGGACGCCATCCAATCTGCAAATGAAGCTGTCATCTCTGACGCTAAGAATGAGTTGGCACCAGCGAGCTTGCTCGAGATCCTGGATATTGTGAAAGACGCATTTCATGAGCAGGATTGGAAGGCATTCTTGCTCCGTCATAAGAAAGCTTTGGATAAGTTCGCAAAAAGTGAATATGTTGCAAGCATTTCCAAATAACTAGCAACTTGCTACCAAGACCGTCTGCACAGCTTTGGCTGTCGGACGGTTTTAGCTTTTATCCACCAGCTTTTTACAGTGCGTAACCTTTCAATCCAGCCCTACAACCAAGCCAATATTTCTTCTGTGCTTGAGGCTATCCGAGACCGTTCATCACCGGCTGTAGGGCTTGTTTTCGGTATCCCGCCAAGGTATCGGGCTATCGGTTGCCCAGATGGCCATTCTGAAAACACACTGTGTCCATACGCAACAGAAAGGACACAGCAATGGACACGAACACACAGGCCGAAATACCGGCAATCGAAGCGAACTATGCTCGTGAAAAAGCACAGGAACGCCTGCAAGCAGCGATCAACCAGCTGCAACGCTCAATGTATGACATGGAGTGCTATGCGGAAAAGTTGACTGCAGCCGAGAACGACCGTGATCGTGCACAAGCCATGAACTGGGCGATCAACCATTTGGTCTGCAACATACAGCCGAACTTGAGAATTGACCTGCTGGCACAAAGCCAATCTGAACTGGCCGTTATGGCTGCAAAGGGAGCGGCGGAATGAGCAACTTTGATCCTGCCGCACTTGCCCAATTTACGGGCACCGAACGCTACTACCGCATTGCGCCAAAGTTCCTGATTACGGATGGCGTGAAATACCTCGCCGAAAACGTTGGCTGCTACTGGCTGCTGGATGCTGCGATCAGTCACCTTGTACAGCTGGGCACGGCAGATTGGTTTGTTCTGGTCAGGCTTGTGGTGCAGTCTGACGCTGCTGTGCTGACACTTGAGGATGGGAATGGCCGCGTGCATCGCAAGCAGGCCATCCCATACACCGATTTCCCTGCACCCCAACAGGTCTTATATGCCTGCTGGGATGGAGAGCATTGGGTGCTGATGCTGACTGGGGAGTATTGATTGCCCAATCTAATCGTGCCAAACTGCAAAATATCTTGCTCAAATCCAGCTGACGCCCACACCACACTGGACGGCGACACTCATATACAAACTTCGAATCTACTATTTTTGGTAATTTTCATTCAATGTCGAAGCGATTAAATTCAAAGACATCTTCAATTTCATAAATTTATGGCAGTCGCAAAATGTTGAAAAAAATCATTAAAGATGAGATGGAATATTTAATGGTGTCACAGCTCGTGGGGATTTGGAATTTGAGGTCATTTGTGGCTCGTGATAAAGATGGACAAGAGCTCAAGCCTTGGGGTGAGAGTCCACTGGGCAAGCTTTTTTACGATCAAAGCGGCCAAATGGCTGTGGTTATGTCTCAACCGAATAGGCCTAGATTTCGATCACCACGCCCCTTCGAAGGATCGTCCGAGGAAGTTAAAGCGGCATTCGAGAACCTCGAGGCGTATGCTGGACGATTTGAGATCGATTCAAGTTCGGGGGTTATTACTCATCATGTCGAGGTGTGCCGAATGCCGAATTGGGAAGGTCATCCACAGGTACGTAGATACGAAATTGATGGAGATTGGCTTGTCTTGCACACACCTTTGATAGAGGTCGAAGGCACGCAATGGACGTTTTCGTTTAGTTGGACTCGTGACAGATGAGCATCTCCAAATTAGGCCGTTTATCAGCCTAGCAAACCAAGCACCATGGCTTTGACTACGGCCGAGGTCTTGTTCGCGGCCTGAAGCTTATTAACGGCATTCTTGATATGGAATTCCACCGTGTGCTTGGTGACGTGCAGAATATCGGCAATCTCTTGAGCAGATTTGCCATCGGCTGTCCAGCGCAAGATTTCGGATTCGCGTGCGGACAACTGAACCGGCTTCAAGTTGTTCAAACGACCAACTTGTCTTTGCGCCATGGACTCGTGCGTCACGCTGACCAACCAACGTAGCTGGGTTTCCTTGTGAGTAAGTTCATTCACAGTGATGGGTTCGCTAGATCTGGACAAAGTAAGCAAGCCACCAATGCCCGTAGGTGTGAATGCAGACTGGCACCATCCATGGCTGATGTTGTGGCCAATCGCATCGGCCCAGAATTCTCGGTATCCTTTTTGGTCCCGAGCAGACCAAGCAATGGGGCTCATGGAAAACTGGCCATGGCGAACTGTGGGATCAATAGCTAGATACTCAGCTTTCGCGTATTGTTGGCGCCATGCATCCGGATAATTGTTGACCATGAACACCTTGGGGCTACTAACCGGTATGGGCATTTGCAGTCCGTAAGCACAGTAGTCAAACCCTAGATCCTGCGAAAGTAGTGCCACCCGGTTAAAGATCTCTTGCTCAGAGCCTTCCGAGAGCGCTAATGAATAAAGGTCATCCTGCCATTTAGCCATGTGCTATCTCCTGATCAATCCTACACTCAGCAACTGCGATGCATCGCATGGGGAGCGTCACGATTTTGGCAGATTGGAATCAAAGACAACTACCAAAAATAGTAGCTCCCTACATCTAAATCTGAATCGGCCCTGTGCACTGCATGCATGCATGCCGTAATACTCCTGTAAATGGGAGTGGCGGTTTGTTGGGCAATGGCTACGATGTCTAGTCAGCTACATCGCAGCAAGTCACCATTGAACCCGCCAAAATAAAAATGCAAGAACACAAACTTCCAACTCATGGGAAAAAATTGACGTCAATTGCGCTCCACGCATCGCTGCTCTTAGCATTGACCGCAGTTTTCCTTGCGACCTCTAGCCAGGCGCAGGCGCCCGAAGCAAGCATCAGCGACTTGGCAACGCAAGGGCATTCAGTCACTGTGGCAACTCCCGTCTATAGCCAAATCGTCATGTTCTCCTACCCACCTGGCTTCAAACCAGCATTTGCCAAGAATACTGGTTCGAGCTACATGCAGGAATATGTTCTTGAAGGAGAAACAGTCGAAAAGTGGACTCAGATGGTGACGTTGAGTGGCGCAAAAGGCCTGTCGACCAATCAAGCGCTCACGCCACAGCGTTTCGTTGAGTTCGTTGCCTCAGGATTTCAGCGCACCTGTCCATCCAGCTTTGCGGCGCGCTCTTTCGGAACCTTAAAAATTAGCGGACACGAAGCTTTTGTCGCTTTGGTCGGTTGTGGCACCGTACCCACTGAACCTGCCCGCAGTGAAATTGCAATGGTACTTGCGGTAAAGGGCTCAAATGATTACTACACCATTCAGTGGGCCGAGCGTGCAACCCCGTCGCCATTACCTATCCTCGATGGAGAAAAATGGATTGAAAGGTTGAAGGTATTGAGTCCCATCAAGGCATGTGACCGAGTGCCCAATGAGCAGGCTCCATATCCATCGTGCATCAATCAGAAGTGATGTGCGGGTTGACACTTCACAGCTAGAAGGTGGAATACGTTTAGGACATAGCGTGCATTACCCGTTACGGCGTGTTCCTGGCTGATGCGATGGCGAACACACCCGCCCACTGCTGATCAACTGCGCTAGCTAGCGCTGTCGTCACGCTTTGAAACAGACAGCGCAATTCTTCATTGATACAGTGCCCACCTGCTATCAATAGGAAAACACCATGAACAAGAACAACATCCAGCGCCTGACTCTCTTGGCTGCAATCGTCACTTCAATCGGCCTTACTGGCTGCGCAGGGATGACACACCGTCAGCAAAATACAGCTGCCGGTGCAGCCGTTGGTGGCATTGCTGGGTCTGTGCTTACGGGGGGAAGTGCGCTTGGAACAATTGGTGGTGCGGCCATCGGCGGATACATCGGCAACAGTGGGCAAGCCGATTACGGCGGCAGACGCAATCGCCGCTAATCGACCCAAAGTATGTTTTTAAACTGTTGCATGCAGCACTCAAATCAGCCCTACAGTGCGAGATCGCACCACCTCGCTGGTACTGGGTGCTGGCAGGCCTGAAAGCAGCTTGTAGGGCTTGCAAAGTCTCATTTTGAGAGTTCCAACCCCACCCGTCCTTTCTTTAAGCAAGCACCCCAAGCGTCAAGGCAATCGACACATGGATTGACGCTTAAAACGACATCCACAATCTTCATTCCCCAATCCATCAAGTCCGCTTGCCCTGCAGCAAGTCAATGTTCATCTCGGCAGTCAAGTTGCTAGCGTAGAAGCGTTCAATCATCTCCACCGAAGTGCGAGCATTACGTGCCAAGGTCAGCAGGTCAATCTTGCCGCCATACAACAGCCGGAATGTCATGGCCGTGTGCCGCAAGCTGTAGATCGTGCGGGTTTGACCATTGGCCGCATTGGCCTCAATGCCCGCCAAGCTTTGCAAATACATAAACTGCCAGCCGTAGGCCACCAACAACCACTTCCTGTCCTGCAACTCTGGCAGAAACACATAGTCATCGGGTTTGCCATAACCATCTGCCTTTTGCTTGGCTAACAAACGTTCATAAACAAACACCGCTGGCTGCAGCGTCACTATGGGTTTGTCGTGCTTCTTGGTCTCGGGCAAGTTCAATCTCAAGTAGATGTGCTTACCGCGAACGATGCTCACATGCTTGTGCTTGAGGAACTTGATGTCACCGGGCCTCATGAAGCCATTGACCATGAAGCGGATAAGCCAATGCAAGTCCGCATTGATGTGACCATGACGGTCCAATATCTCACGGCTGCTGCGGTATTTCTTGGAGAACACTTGGGGCACAGGTTCGCCAATCCGCTGCCGAGCCAAACGCACAAGGTCACGGTATTCAGCCAATGTAAAACTGCCACGCGGCTTGTCGGAGACCTTGATCACAGGGAACTTGGGCAAGTTCTGGATGATGTTGTTGCCGTGTGCGTGTGCAAAGACCTTGCGTATGGCCACCATGTGCTGATGGACTGTTGTTGCAGTCAAGTCCCGATTGCTCATCATCTCCATAAAGGCCGACAACTCCTTGTAGCCAATTTGGTCCATGCTCATGTCACCAAAGTAAGGCAGGATGCTGTTGTGCATCCGTTGCAAAAAGATGGGGATATTGGCCGCAGCAAACTCGCCTCGTTTAACCCTTGCTTGCAAACCCTGCAAGACAGCTGGCAGAAGGTCGGCAAACTTGGGGCTCTTGTCATCACGAACCTCAAGCCGATCCGCATACAACTCTGCCGTTTTGATATGGAAGAACTGTTTGGCCTGACTGATGGCCGCTGCCTTGTTCGTGGTCTTCAAGCTTTGTGTGTAGGTCCTTCCCTTAAGAAAACATCGCACTTGCCAATACCTACTGGCCATGGTCAAGAAGATGCGAAGCTTTGAGGGGTAGTTGGCAATAGGTGTGATGGACGCAAGAATGGGCAGTGTGCGGTGTCGTGGCGGGAGATACTGGGTGTCGTTTGCTGCTGCGTGCTGTGCCAAATCCTGCATAGCCACAAGCGTAGTTTCGGCCGCGCGGTCAGGGCAACCAGCATTTGCGATTTGTAGCTAACCTGGCGGCACAGCGTGGGGCACGCTGCCCCACAGGCTCGAAAACGGTCCAGCACACTGCCGTGATCAAGCCACTGCCCAGCGTCAAAAGTCTTTACGCTTGTGCCACGGCCCAAGCCATTCGCCGCCCATAAAAAGTAGCACACCGAAAGGTTAGCTACAAATGCGAAAACACAATGGCAGGCGAATGGCACAGGGACTGGAACACTTGAACTGACTAGGCTGGAACGCCCTGCACTCCACAATGGCAAGATCGAACACGATTTCACAACACTTTGATGAAGCTACTACGGACGGTGTCAGGCACCCTTCGGCACGTTATAAACACCTGTTTTTTAATACTTTGATACGCTTAAAACTGGAGCAGTTACTACGCGATGGCGGTGATTGAGTTGGCGGAGGCGGTGGCGCGTGAGGTCAAGAACACGCCTTGACCATTCCAAGAATACCGATTGAAAGTCGGCATACAGTCAGGGAATGAATCTCACTTTGCCCTCTTTTCAATATCGGACTGGCTTCATGGCGGGCTTTTTTGTCCTGGTCATGTCGGGCCAAACTGCCCTTGGGGCCAGCTTGTTTGGTGACCATTCTTGCCAGTCATGGCAGGGCCTTGGTTACGCTGAAAAGCGTGCATGGACGAATGCCTTTTTGGCACCGCTGAGTTTGACGCTGAAAGGTCTTCATAAAAGCAAAGAGGACAAATACAACGACGATCCCAAGGCCCATGAACCCGCCATCATCGACGTGAATGCGCATTGCTTGAAGCATCCGGACTCGGGTGCTGCCGATGGTGCGGGCCGCTATCTGAAAAAGCTGTTTGACATGCCGCCAACTTGACGTTCAGGCCACACAACTGACTTTGCGCTTCTCCATCACCTGGCATTATTTCAAGCGCATTGAACGGAACGGCAACTGCATTGACCGAGGTTCTCGAAATGCATACCCCAATACACTCGACAGCCATGAACCCTCTCAATCCCAAAAAACTTTTACTGAGCAAATGGACCGCCGTCCAGCCCATCGCCAAGCAAAAGCACTTCTTGGTCAGCCGGGTGATTCAACCCGATCAGCCCACGGATCCGATTGAGCGGGTAGAAATCGAAGCGGTGTTTTCCAAGGCGGTGCAGGTAATTGGTTGGCGTGAATTGCAAGACGACAGTGTCTGGCGGCAGGGTTGGATCTGATCTGCACCATCGGCATATAGCCAAAGACAGGCTTTTGCCATGATGGCAGCCCTTTCTTGGTTCAGGCGGGCAACCATGAGCAAATTGTCTAGTCGAACATTGGCGGGCATGAGGAGTTCCTGCCCTTCAAAACGATCAAGCCAGGGACCCCAACAAGTTTGATCAAGACCGACAAACCCATTCCGATTTCATATGAATTATTTGGCAAAAAGATCAGTTTGAAGGACTGATCTCGATCAGCTGAGGGTGACCAGTTTGCTCATCATGAAGGACGGTTTGGAGCGAAGGCACATCGACTAGCGATCAGTACAAAAAGATGCACCAAGTCATGGAAGAAGCTGGCGACATGGGTGGGATTTTTTCAATCACCTGGTGGCTTCCGTCGATTCTGAATGGAGGTAACCGTTCCTTGATTGCGTCATCTTAGGACGCCCACAAATGACACGGTCATGCTCGAATGTATTTGCAGTTGAAGGCCAAATGGACACCGAACTACAGATCTAAAACTTTGGACATAGATCTATTTTCGTATTCACAAAAATCCCTCAATTCGTAACACTGCGCTGCACCGGATTCAACACAAGCGTCATGAAAACCAACTCGTTCAGCCGTGCATTCACCATCGGCATAGCCTTTATTTCAGCAGCAAGCCTTTCGATTTTTTTATCAACCTCCCTTTCTCCGGTGTCAGCCCAAAAAGTTCCTGTACTCGGTGAGGACGAAAACGAGTTCGTTTTCTCCGGGAATTGCCATAACGGGGAGTCCTACCGAATGTTTTATTACAGCAAAGTCGTTGATGGCCAAACGTACCCGTTCTACGACTACGAAGGACCAGCAGGCAAAGGTACCGTCAGCACACGGGCCACGCCACGGACCATGTTCGTCCGTGTTTGCACGAAACTGGCCGAGATCATCAATGACCATTGACAGCCAGGCGGATGGTGGCAGTTTGGCGCTTTGAACCTAAGTTTTATTGCGATGGGCTGGGGTGGAGTTGTAAGATGATCAGCAACATGGACGTCCAGCCTTTCCAATCCCTGCTGATCATCGACGATCATCCGATTTACAGAGAAGCACTGGTTGAACGCTTGACGCAGGAGTTCCAGGCCCAAGAAATTGAAGTGCTTGGCGCCAGCAGCGCTGCCGAGGGGCTCGAGATCCTGGACCATGGCCATAAACAGTGGATCATCTTGCTGGACATCTTGATGCCGGGGCTCAGTGGTGTGGCCTCGATCAAAGTCTTTAAAACCAAGCACAACGTTGCCCATGTGATTGCGGTCTCCGGCCTCGATGAGAACGCTTGGGAGCCCCGGGCAGTAGCCGCTGGCGCAACGCTTTTCCTGTCCAAAAACAACACCTCTGACCGCATCATCGGCAAAATCAAATCTTTGCTCGATGCAAGCCCAAGCTTGAAAGTCTTGCCCAAAGAAGTCGAGCCTCAAGCGTACCGGTTGACCCAACGCCAATTGGAAGTCCTGCAGCTCATTGCCCTGGGCCACCCTAACAAAGTGATTGCGGACTATTTGGACATCAAGGAACAGACCATCAAGATCCACATCAATCAGATCTTCAAAGAGTTGCGCGTCTTCAATCGGACGCAAGCGGTCTTGAAGGCGCAAAAAAGCAATTTACTGACAACGCCCATTCCTTCGATTCCTGAATCCATTTGAGCTTGGAGAGGCTGGGCCATGGAGCGGTGAATCCCACACGCGTGATCACCAGCATGTCTTTCTTCGAAGAACAGTCAGCATCGTCCGAGCCGATGGATTTGCGCCAAGTCCAGCAAGTGGCGCTTGAAAAAATCCGCTACATGCATGGGTTCGCCAAAACATCGACCCCTGCCACCGTCATTGCCCCCTTGCTTTGCATTCCCTTGTTCGACAGCGTTGATCTGGGAAATAACTTCCACATCTGGCTAGGACTGATGGCTGTGGCCGTACTGATCAGAATTTTCCTGGTTCGCTCCATCCGACTCGATGATGACGCACACAAAAATTTCGTTAAATTGAACTGGGCCGTGGGCATCGTGACCTCGGTTTGGGGCTTGGGTTGGCTGATGCTGGTCCCGGGCATGGACCCCGTCAATTACCTGATTTACCAAGTCATCTCATTGACCGTGCTGTTTGTGGGCATGGTGGGCTACTGCGTGCATTGGCAAACGTTTTTCAGTTTCGCACTGCCCCTGAAGATCACGGAACTGCTGTTCATCATCGTTCACAGTCAATTCATCATTTGGCCCATCGCGATCGGCTCATTGGTCAACTTTTACCTCGCCCTCAAGATGGGATTTTTCTTTTCCAAGTCTTGGGAAAAGTCGATTGCGCTGCGATTCAAAAACGAGAAGTTGTTCGACCAATTGGTGCAAGAAAAGAATGTCTCTGTGGCCGCGAACATCGCCAAATCAGAATTCATCGCCACCGCCAGCCACGACCTTCGCCAGCCGATGCAAGCCATCAACATCTTCATTGAACTGCTCAACTTGAACAACCTCAAGGAGGTCGAAAAGTCGATTTTCCTGAAAATGCGCTCCAGCATCACGGTGCTCAACAAAATGTTCAACACCCTGCTGGACATCAGCAAACTCGACTCCAAACTGGACACGGCTTATGCCACCTTTGAATTGGACGCCATGCTGGATGACTTGATTCCAGCCTTTCAGCAGCTGGCTGTCGAGAAGAAGTTGGACCTGCGGTTCAACCATGAGCACTTTCAGGTTTATGGCGACGCCAACCTCCTGAGCCAAGTGCTGATCAACCTGCTGTCCAACGCCATTCAGTACACCACCAGAGGCGGCATCACGGTCAATTTCAGCGATGAACAGGGCAAGCTGGTTTTGACCGTGGCAGACACGGGCTGCGGCATTCCCGAAGAGGATTTGCCATTCATCTACAAGGAGTTTTTCCGATCACAACGCTCTCGTCCACAACACGACGGTCTGGGCTTGGGCCTGTCGATTGTCAGCCGCATCCTGCACAGAACCGGTGGCACGGTATCGGTTCAAACCGAGAAAGACAAAGGGACGGTTTTCAGTGTCCACACCAATTTCGAGATCACGGGATTGATTGACAGTGCCACACCACCCGCGGCTGCCCCACTCGCATTGCCACAGGCCTCGTCCATGGACTCGACCGAAACCATGCACCTGGGCATTCTCGAAAATGACAGTGCTCTGATGTATGCCTACATCGAGTTTTTCGTCGGTCAAGGGTATGTGGTGCATCCCATCCCGCACGATGAGGCTGAATTCACGAGTGCCCTGATGACCATCCCAAAGCTGGACTTCATCCTTTCCGATTACCGACTGGGCGACAAGGACGGCATCTATTTCATCGAACAACTGAGGGAAGAATTCAACCAATCCATTCCCGCTTGCATCGTGACGGCCGACACAGCACCTCAACACCTGACCTTGTTCAAACAACTGGACATCGAGGTGCTTTACAAGCCGATGGACATCGCCAGCATTGCCAAGTTCGTGGCCAGCCGCATCGGCTGACTTTTGACGAAAAGCGTTAACCGCCGTGCGCAACCATCGCCTTGCCCACTTCCAGCGTGCCTTGCGCAGAACCCGACAGCGGGACGGTCTCTCCTTGACGATCGGTCACCTGGGCCAAGGCGGCAGCCAGGCGCTCGGGCGTGTCAGGGGTCAGGCCCAGGTGCACGCCCTGGGTCAGGGTGATGTGGGCCACTTCAAAGCTGCCGGCACCGGCGCAGATGATGGTGCGGTTGGGCGCTTGCTCGCTGGCCATGACCAGCATGGCGGGCACCACGGCCTGTGGCTCCAGGGCTTTGAGCACCGCCTCGGGCATCAGGCCTTCGGTCATGCGCGTGGCAGCGGTAGGGGCCAAGCAGTTGACGCGGATGTTGTTCTTCTCTCCTTCGATCGACAAGGTCTGCATCAGACCGGCCAAAGCCATCTTGGCCGCGCCATAGTTGGCCTGGCCAAAATTGCCGTACAGGCCGCTGGACGAGGTGGTCATCACGATGCGTCCATAGTTTTGCGCCTGCATGATGGGCCAAACGGCCTTGGAACAATGCACGGCACCCATCAAGTGCACATCGACCACCAGACGGAAATCGGCCAAATCCATCTTGGCAAAGCTCTTGTCGCGCAAGATGCCGGCGTTGTTGACCAAAATGTCGACCCGGCCCCAGGTGTCCATGGCCTGCTGGACCATGGCCTGCACGGCTTCAAAATCGGTCACCGATGCGCCATTGACGATGGCTTCGCCACCAGCGGCGCGGATTTCATCCACCACGGCCTGCGCAGCGGACACCGAGCCGCCCACACCATGCACATCGCCGCCCAGATCGTTCACGACCACTTTGGCCCCACGGGCGGCGAGCGCCAGCGCGTGTTGCTTGCCCAGCCCGCCGCCTGCGCCTGTGACGATGGCCACACGGCCTTTGAAATCGATGCTCATGAAAATTTTCCTTGTGAAATGCTGGGGTTCAATCGGTGACAGGTCTGCTCGCAGCCATCTGCTAATCTGAAGCCATGAATACACACCTGTTTGCAGTCCACTGTAAAACAGCCCGAGCTCTGCCTCTGTTACCCGCTTGACACCTGCCCCATGGAACTGAACACCGAAATCATCACGACGCCCCCCGCTGACGCGGCCACCGTGGTCTTGTTGCGCGACACAGCCGACGGTCTGCAGGTTTTGCTGCTCAGGCGCCACCAGGCCTCCAATGTGCTGGGCGGGGCCTATGTTTTTCCGGGTGGCAAGCTCGACGCGGCCGATCAGCACCCCGAGGTCTTGTCCCGTTTGAGCCAGAGCAGCGACCACCTGCATGAGCGGTTGGCAGAACCCGAATTGCCGCCAACACAAGCGGCGGGGCTGTTTGTGGCGGCCATGCGCGAAGCCTTTGAAGAATGCCGCGTTTTGCTCGGGCAAGCCGAAAACGGCAGCGCCGACCTGAGCGCCCTGCAAGCGAGCCTCAGCGCCGGCCAAAGCTGGACGCAAGCTTTGCAGGCCCACGCCTTGACACTGCAAACCGAAGCCCTGGTGCCCTGGACACGTTGGATCACGCCCAAACAGGCCTCGGTGACCAACAAGCGCTTTGACACCCGTTTTTTCATCACCCAGGTCCCTGCCGACCAAACCGCTCGCCACGACGAACACGAAACCACCGAAACCCTGTGGATCGGCCCACGCGAAGCCCTGCTGCGTTATTGGGACCGCGAGATCGAGCTGGCCCCACCGCAAATCATGAGCCTGGTTCACCTGTCACGCCACGCCAATGCCCAAAGCGTGCTAACCGAAGCGAAAAGCCGCAAACCGCCTGTGGTGCAGCCCGAGCCGTTTGACCAGGACGGCATCCGGACCATCTGCTACCCCGGCGATCCACGGCACTCAGTTGCCTTGCCGGCCTTCCCCGGCCCCAGCCGTTTGATGTTCAAAGACAAACGTTTTGAGCCCGAATCCGGACTGGCCGCTTTGCTTGACTAGAATACGGACATCAAACGTTTCTTTTTGTAACGTCCATTTCAGCTTTTAATTGCATCAACCCTGTATGAGCCAGTCTGCTGTCCCCACTTACCTGTCCGTCGAAAGGGCCATGGAGTTCATTGGGGACACCAATGGGGTGCTGACCCTGCTCAAGACTTTGCAGCAGACCCTGAGCAGCGATTTGCCCCTGATCGTGGATTTGCTGAACAAGGACGATGTGCTGGGTGCCAACCGCGTGTTGCACCAGCTCAAAGGCTTCACACCCGTGTTTTGTGTGGACAGTCTGGTCGAGCGCGTGGTTGCGGTGGAGCATTTGAGCAAGCACGGCGAACCCGCCGAGGTGCGCAACGCTTATGGTCAACTGGCCCCGCAGCTGGAGCAGCTGCGCACCGAAGTGGCTCAGCACTTGGCCTTGAACCCCATCGCCTGAATCTCCGGGCAAGCCTCTAGGCTCTAGGGCTTTGCGACCTCAGCTCGCATCAAACGGCTGGCGCCATCACATCCTGACGAGCCAGCCACTGCGCCATCAGCGCAGGATCGTGGATCAAACGCAATTCATCAAACGCTTGCTGTGCCTCGGGGTAGACCTTGCGCAGGTAATTGAGCCACTGCTTGAGGCGCCCTGAGCGGTGTCGGGGTGCCACCCGCTGGCTGACCCCCACCCAAAACAACTGCATCAACCCGGCAATCACCGCCCAAGGCACAGATCGGTTATCAGCTTCATCGGTCTGGCCCGCATCGTGGCGGGCAATGGCCAGCGCCAGCCCTGGGTCAGACACCATGCCGCGCCCGATCATCAAGCGATCGCAACCGGTCACTTCGCGACATCGCAAAGCATCGGCCACGGTCCAGATTTCGCCATTGGCCACCATGGGCAAACGCACGTGCTGGCGCAAGTCGGCAATCCGGTCCCAGTACGCTGGCGGGCGGTAGCCATGGGCCTTGGTGCGGGCGTGCACCACCAGATCGCTGGCACCGGCCGCCTCAATGGCTTGAGCGCAGTCTTCGGCACGGCTGTCGTCGTTGTAGCCCAAACGCATCTTGGCAGAGACCGGGATGTGCGCGGGCACGGCCTTTCGCACGGCCGCCACGATTTGGCCCACCAATTCAGGCTCGTCCAGCAAGACCGCCCCACCCCGGTGCTGGTTCACGGTTTTGGCGGGGCAGCCAAAGTTCAGGTCAATGCCATGCGGCTCCAGCTCGGCCAAAGCCGCTGCGTTGTCAGCCAAGCAGATGGGGTCAGAACCCAGCAGCTGCACCCGCACCGGCACGCCCGCCACCGTACGGCTGTTGTTGAGCAATTCGGGCGCCACGCGGATGAAGGCCCTGCGCGGCAAGACCGAGTTGGTCACCCGGATGAACTCGGTCACGCACAAATCCACCCCGCCCACCCGCGTGAGCACGTCACGCAGCGTGTGGTCGAGCAAGCCCTCCATGGGCGCCAAAAGGATTTTCATGAGCGTTGACGAATGGTGTCAGTGGTCAGTGTCTGGCCTTGGGGATGGATCCCGGGTCAAGCCCGGGATGACATATTGACGCGGGATGACCTGCTGACGTGGGATGACCTGCTGACGTGGAATGACTTGCCTGCCCGAACGGCGCAGCATTTTTGTCACCCCGGGCGAAGACCCGGGGTCCATTGGGGCAGGCCCCATCAGCCCAGTTTGCGCTTGAGGCGGACTTCTTCCACTTTCACACCGCCCAGGGGCACGGTGCGCGCAGTGTTCATCTCACGCTTGAAGCCTGCCAATTCGTGAAAACGCAGGGTCTGCTCGTGCAACAAAGGCAACCACACGGTCACGTCGGTGCAGTCTTCGTCCTGCAGGCCTTCGCGGGCCGCATCCCACAGGGCCAGGCCAACGCCTTGGCCGATGCGCTCGGGGGCGGCATAGATGGCCCAGATCTCGCCGGTGGTGTTTTTCGATTTCGGATCGCGCGAGCGGTCAAAGCCCACAAAGCCCACGATCTCTTTGCCGTCCACCGCAACGATCACCTGAGGTTCGCCGTATTCGATGGCCTCTTTCCAGTACGTCACGCGCTTGGCCATGGGCGTCGCTGCCCAATGTTCGTCGGGCACCTGACCGGCGTAGGCCATGCGGCAAGCGTTCAGGTGCAAAGCGGCCACAGCGGCGGCGTCATGTTGGGAGGCGAATCGGACTTGGATATCGGACATGTTCTTGGCATTCGAAAGGGTCGCAAAGCGCTTGGCGTGGCCGGCACAACCGAGCGGAAAACCCGATATTGTCGCCGCATCGGTTATCTTCAGTGGATGAGACTGTTTTTTTCACGCTTGAAAAAGCCGACATGCCTGATGGCCTGGCCACTGGCGGCCTGGCTGAGCCTCGTGGCCGCCACAACCATGGCCCAAACGCCCGCCCGATTTGCCGACAACATGGCCGAGCGCACCCGCGCCTGCATGGCCTGCCATGGTGACCAAGGACGGGCCGGACCCGATGGCTATTACCCGCGCCTGGCGGGCAAACCTGCCGGCTATCTGCACAACCAATTGCGCAACTTCGCCCAAGGCCGCCGCCACTACGAACTGATGGCCCGCCTGATCGATCCGCTGACGGACGAGTACCTGGGCGAAATGGCCCGTTATTTCTCATCTCTGGAGCTGCCCTACCCCGCCCCCAGCGCCAGCAATGCGATCACCCCCGAGCGCCTGGCCAAAGGCCAGCAACTCGTGACCCAAGGCGATGCCAGCCGGGGCCTGCCCGCCTGCACCCAGTGCCACGGCGCGCGCCTGACCGGTGTGCAAGCCCATGTGCCCGGCCTGCTGGGCCTGCCCCTGGATTACCTGAACGCCCAGCTCGGCGCCTGGCAAACCGGCCAACGCAAAGCCTTGGCCCCCGATTGCATGGCCGAAGTGGTCAAACGCATCCCGGCCGAAGACCTGATCGCGGTCTCCAGCTGGCTGGCTCGCCAGCCCTTGCCGACCGACACCCACCCTGCGGCGCAAGCCCCCCAAGGCAAGCCATTGCCCCAAGCCTTGCGCTGCGGCAGCGCCCCTGAACTGCACGGGGGCAAACCATGAAGCCGTCTCGCACAAGACGCATCGCTTGGGGCCTGATCGGCACCCTGCTGGCCTTGGTGGTTTATGTCGTCGTTGACAACTGGGGCAGCTCTTGGTTTGGGCGCGCCAGTGCGCCCCAAACGAACATCGTCAGCAAGGAAGGTCGCGCTGCACAGATTGAACGCGGTCAATACCTGGCCCGGGTGGGCAACTGCATCGCCTGCCACAGCGCCAAAGGGTCCACGCCCATGGCCGGTGGGCGGCGCATCGACACGCCATTTGGCAGCGTCTTCAGCAGCAACCTCACGCCGGACCTCACAACCGGCATCGGCCAATGGAACAGCGATGATTTTTGGCAAGCCCTGCACCATGGCCGCTCCAAAGGTGGTCGCCTGCTGATACCGGCCTTTCCCTACAACCACACCAGCGTGATCACCCGCGAAGACAGCGATGCATTGCTGGCCTGGTTGCACAGCCTGCCCCCTGTTCAACAAGCCCCCACGCCCCATGCGCTGATGTGGCCGATGGGCACGCAGCCCGCCCTCGCGGTGTGGCGCAGCTTGTTTTTCAAACCCACACCCTTTGTGGCGGACAGTCGGCAAAGCGCCGATTGGAACCGGGGCGCCTACCTGGTCCAGGGTCTGGGTCACTGCGCGGCCTGCCACAGCCCGCGCAATGCCTTGGGCGCCAGTGGCCCGGTCAATGACCTGTCGGGCGGGCTCATGCCCGTCGTCAACTGGTACGCGCCTGACCTGACGAGCGACCGGGAGACCGGCCTGGCCAGCACGCCCTTGGCCGAAATCGTGCGCCTGCTCCAAACCGGCAGCTCGGCACAGGCCCAAACCAGCGGCCCCATGGCCGAAGTGGTGCAACACGGCACGCAATACATGAACTCCGCCGATTTGCAGGCCATGGCGGTGTACCTGCAATCTCGGGCGCAAAAGGCCAAGGGCACCGACACACCTGCGGCACGCGCCCCAGTGAACCTGCGTGTGGCCGAAATGGGTCTGAAGACCTACGAACGCCACTGCGCCCAATGCCACGGCGAACAAGGCCAGGGCGTGCGCGCATCGAGCGGTGAAATCGCTTACCCGGCCCTCGCAGGCAACCGAGCCGTGCAATTGCGCGACCCGACCAACCTGGTGCAGTTGGTGCTGTATGGCGGGTACTCACCGGCCACAGCAGGTCACCCTCGGCCCTTTGGCATGCCGCCCTTTGTGCTGGAGCTGGACGACCGCGACATCGCAGCGGTGCTGACGCACCTGCGCACCCAATGGGGCAACCAAGGCAAGGAAGTTACCCCCTTGCAGGTCAACCGGATACGGGCTTCACAGGACCACTGAGGCACTTCAAGCGCCCAGTACCTAAGCGCCCAGCACCTGCACCCGCCAGACGCCGTCCTTGATGAGCTTGGCATAAGGGCCCGGCACATCGGCACGCCACTGGCCCTGGCGCACAGCTGTGTCGTACTGGCAAATCGTTTGGCCTTGCAAATCCTCGATCTTCCAGCTGACCCGCTGCCCCTCGGGCAAAGCGCTGTCAGCGCCGATGCTGCTGGACGACAGGTTGCAGCCCACATGAAAGTCCAGCCCCAAGTCTTGCGCTTCGTGAGGCGGAAAATCCTGCCCGTCCATGAAGCCGAACACCGGATCGTGTGACAGCAGGCTTTGCTTGACGGTGGGCCAGATGTGCAGGCGCAGGAAATGCTGGTCCACCACCCGAGCGCCCAGGTACTGGCCTTGCGCGATGTACTGCACCATCTGCTGGCGCACATTTTTGAAAATGCCGCCACAGCCGCCCCACATGCCGGCCAGCAAGAGCTCGGTGTGCGAGAAATAGTCGCGCATCAAGTGGAAGCATTTGCCGCTTTGCAACCAAGCCTCGATGGCGGCCACCTCACGCCTTGAGATCAACGAGTCGGCGTCCCGGATCAGGAAACGGTCCACGCCCGCGTCTTCCAGCACCAAAAATCGCCACATCAGACCGCTGAGCTCTTGCCGGTCCTGCGGGCTGACTTCGTGCACCTGCGCGCCCAGCGCCAGCAAGCCAGCGCGCACCTGTTCGGGCACGCTGTCGTCCACATAGAAGCGGCAAGTCCACTGCGGCAGCAACTGCTGCGCCACCATGACATTGAGCTTGGCCGTCTCCCCATAGCGGGGGTTGTCGCCAAACAGGCTGAAAGCGATCACCTGGCGTTGTGGATCGCGTGCAACTTCGGGCAGGCTCGAGGGCAAAGGCATCGGCACTTGCGCCAAGGTTTGCTGGTCCTTCAGATGCAGGCTGTGGGCGCCATGCTGTCGCACTTCGGCCATGCGCCCCATGTGCCCACAGACCTCGGTCAAGCCATCCCACAAGTTCACATCTTTAGGGCCCAGAGCACAGGCTTTCAGGTAGAGGGCATGGGCTTTGTCGTATTCGCGCAGGCGCAGATGGCACAGTGCGGCATCTCCCAAAATCTGTGGGTGCTGTGGCATCAAGGCCCGCGCCTGAGCATTGACCGCCAAAGCGGCAGCATGCTCTGACTGCGCCATGAGCTGCACAAAGCGCTGTCCCAACGCGCTCAGGTTTTGGTTCAATTGGGCAATGTCTTTGGCAGAACGGCGAGGTGCGGGCATGGGATGGTCAAAATGGGTTCGTGTCACAGGTCAGGCTGGGCCATTTCCAGCGACAAAGAACGCCAAGCATACCCAAACCAGCACTTTGGAATTCAAATATGCCAAAAGTCATCCCCGGCGTACCCTCGGCATGGCTTGTGTCAACCACGTTACGTCGCCATTCACCGTTGTCAGGACAATGTAGCGATTAGGCTGGACACTGGTGGCGTTGTTATTGCACTGGTTTTTTATTTTTCAATTCTGGAGACATCCCATGAGCCGTGAAGTTGTTGTTGTCAGCGGTGTGCGCACCGCCATTGGTACCTATGGCGGCAGCCTGAAGGACATCGCCCCCACCGAGCTGGCCGCGCAAGTCGTGCGCGAAGCCCTGTCCCGCGCAGGCACCGATGGCCAAGACGTCGGTCATGTGGTGTTCGGCCATGTGGTCAACACCGAACCCAAAGACATGTATTTGTCGCGCGTGGCGGCCATCAACGGCGGCTGCGCCGAAGGCACGCCCGCTTTCAACGTGAACCGCCTGTGCGGCTCGGGCCTGCAGGCCATCGTCAGCGCCAGCCAGTCCATCTTGCTGGGTGACTGCGACATCGCCATTGGCGGCGGCGCTGAAAACATGAGCCGTGGCCCCTACGCCAGCCTGAGCGCCCGCTGGGGTGCCCGCATGGGTGACACCAAAATGGTCGACATGGTCGTGGGTGCGCTGCACGACCCCTTCCACACCATCCACATGGGCGTGACCGCTGAAAACGTGGCCGCCAAATACGGCATCACCCGCGAGATGCAAGACGCGCTGGCCGTGGAAAGCCACAACCGCGCCGAACGCGCCACCGCAGCGGGTTACTTCAAAGATCAGATCATGCCGGTCATGCTGAAAAGCAAAAAAGGCGAAGTGGCCTACGCCACCGACGAGCACTTCCGCCCGGGCTGCAAGCTCGAAGACATGGCCAAGCTCAAGCCCGTGTTCGTGAAAGAAAACGGCACCGTGACGGCTGGCAACGCCTCGGGCATCAACGACGCCGCTGCCGCCGTGGTGCTGATGGAAGCCGGTGCCGCCAAGGCCCGTGGCGCCAAGCCCATGGCCCGTCTGGTGGGTTATGCCCACACCGGTCTGGATCCCAAGATCATGGGTGTGGGCCCCATCTCGGCCACGCACGCCGTGCTCAAGAAAACCGGCCTGACCGTCAACGACCTGGACGTGATCGAAGCCAACGAAGCCTTTGCTGCGCAAGCTTGCGCCGTGACCCGCGAACTGGGCCTGGACCCCGCCAAGGTCAACCCCAACGGCTCGGGCATTTCGTTGGGCCACCCCATCGGCGCCACGGGCGCTCTGATCACCGTGAAGGCTTTGTATGAGCTGCAGCGCGTGAACGGCCGCTATGCGCTGGTGACCATGTGCATCGGCGGCGGTCAGGGCATTGCGGCGATTTTCGAGCGCATGTGATAAGAATACCCGCCTGCGCGGGTATGGCCTTTAACCCCGGGTCTTCGCCCGGGGTCACAGGCACATTCGTCACCCCGGACTTGATCCGGGGTCCATGCCCGAACATTCAACGGGCATTCAAAGCGGCAAGAGGAGTCGGCTCATCCAGAAAGCTGTCCGACCGCAAGGTGATCACCAACGTGTCGCGCCAGCCACCCTCCGCTTCGGGCTGAATGGGCGTGGTTTCATGGATGACGCGGGTGTCGTCCAGCAGCAAAAGCGACCAGGGCTCGCTCAAGGTGAAACGCTGGCCCCGTGGACTGTCCATGTCGAACACACGGGTCTCACCACCCTTGATGCCGTGACGTCCAATCAAAAACACCGCCACCCAGTTGACGCCATCGCGGTGCGCGCCCTCGGGCGTGGGGCGACCAATGCCGTCGGTGGTGTCGATGCGAAATTGGTGCGCTTCGGTGAACCAGGTTTGATCACCCTGCGCCGCCGAGGCCACGCTTGCCAACCAGCGCAGCAAGGCAGACCATGCCGCTTGTTGCACCACCTCGGCAGCCATGGGCTCGAACCAGCGTTGCATGCCGCCGTGCAAGGCGTTGTAGGACACGGGCTGCCAATGCGCACGGTGCGGCGTGGCCTTCAGTTCTTTGGCAGTGACTTCAAAACTGGCATGCCGGCGGCGGCGGTAGCGTCCGCCGTCTTTGAGGTACTGATCGGGCGGCAAGTCGTTCCAGCTGGGCTGCAGTGCCTGCAAGGCCTGAACAGACACCCCGGCCAAAGCGCACACACTGTCGGCGCTCAAGACCGCAAAGCCTTGAGAAGACAAGGCGGCATTGAGATGGTCAGGCTCAGTCAGCGGTGGCGGCAGGGTGTTTTGAGGCATGAAAACGTCCGGGCAATCAGGCAAAGACTGCAAGCATAACGCCCCCAAGAACCTTGATCACGAGCAAGGCCGAATGAAGGGACTTTCAAGGACAGTGCTGATGTGGATCAAGAACTGTAGGGCCGTCCAAATTTAAGCTCTCCGCAGGTGGTCGCATCCGGCTGCACAGGAGAAAACATGACCCGACTGCAATGGAGCGATGCCTTGTCGCTGGACATGCCCGCCATCGATGACGGTCATCGCCGCTTTGTGGAACTGCTGGACTTGGCCCATGAAGCCCGCGACACCTCTTTGGTCGATCGCTGGCGCGATCTGTGCACGCACACGGCCCGTATTTTTGAGCGCGAAGACCGGTGGATGCACGCCACGCTTTTTTCATCGGACGCCATTCACAGCACGCAGCACAAAGTGGTGCTGCAAGTCATGCGCGAAGGATTGGCGGTCGGTGAGTCGGGCGATTTGGCCACGATCCGCAAAATGGCCGGCGAACTGGGTCAATGGTTCGCCAACCATGCGCAATCGATGGATGCCGCGCTGGCCCTGCACCTGCGCAAAACCGGTTACGACCCCGCCACCGGCGTGCTCAGCATGCCCGACGACATCGCCCTGGCGGCGTAAGGTCGGGCATCCCCTCAGGCGTAGCGCTGGCTGGCCAGCTTGGCGCCTTCGGCCAGCGCCTTGAGCTTGGCCTCGGCCACAGCGCGGCTCATCGGGGCCAGGCCGCAGTTGGTGCAGGCGATCAGGCGGTTTTTGGGCACGAACTGCAAGGCGCGGCCAATCGTGTCGGCAATTTCTTCGGCCGTCTCGATGACCGGGTTGGCCACGTCGATCACGCCGACCATCACGTCTTTGCCTTCGAGCAGTTTCATCATCTCCATCGGCACATGCGAGTGCATGCACTCCAGGCTCACTTGCTGAATGCTGCTCTTGGCCAAGGCCGGAAACACCTTTTCGTACTGACGCCATTCGTGGCCCAGCGTCTCTTTCCACTTGTTGTTGGCTTCGATGCCGTAGCCGTAGCAAATGTGCACGGCGGTGGTGCAAGTCAAGCCGCGCGCGGCCACCTCCAGCGCCTTCACACCCCAGTCGGCCGCGTCGTCCATGTAGACGTTGAAAGCGGGCTCGTCGAACTGGATGATGTCCACACCATCGGCTTGCAGCGCCAGCGCTTCCTGATTCAACAACTCGGCAAAAGCCATGGCCATCTTGACCTTGTCGCCATAAAAACGGTCGGCCACGGTGTCCACGATGGTCATGGGGCCGGGCAAGGTGAATTTGAGTTTCTTCTTGGTGTGGGCACGTGCCAACTGGGCTTCGAAGGCGTGCACACGGCCCTTGAGGCGCAGGGGCGCGATGACTTGCGGCACCTGCGCGTCGTAGCGGTTGTTGCGGATGCCCATGGTGACTTTGTTCACGAAGTCGATGCCCTCGACCTGCTCGACAAAGCCGTGCACAAAGTGCTGGCGGGCTTGTTCGCCGTCACCAATCACGTCCAGGCCCGCATCTTCCTGAGCCTTGATCCACAGCAGCGTGGCGTCTGCCTTGGCTTGCTGCAGCTCGGGGCCCTGGGTGGTCCACTTGGGCCAGAGTTTTTCGGTTTCGGCCAGCCAGGCAGGTTTGGGCAGGCTGCCAGCGATCGCGGTGGTGAACATGTCAAAAGTCCTTGGGTTAAAAATTCAAAGCTCAGCAGTTTGCCGCAAGGGCAAATTCCTGGGCGAGCAGCTCGTAAGAATGCATTTGGGCTGCAGGGTCATGCGTCCAGGTGATGACGACCAGCTCATCGACCTCCAGCCGCGCCGCCAATTGGCGCAGCTTGCGGCCCACGGTGGCGGCCGAGCCGATCAAGGCCCCTTCGCGCAGGCGTTGCAGCGCGAACGCCTCGGCCGGGCTGTAGTCACGCGCTGCTTCTTCGGGCGGCAACAAAGGCCCAATGCGGCCCAGGTTGCGGTCCATCTTCCAGCGGGCACGGCTCTCGAACAGGCGCAGCGCTTCTTCGTCGGTGTCCGCGGCCAAGGCCCAAACGCACAGAGCAGCAGCGGGCTTGGCCAGACCTGCACTGGGTCGGAAAGTCTCACGGTAAATTTGCAAGGCTTCGTCTGCGCCCTGACCGTCTGTGATGAAGTAAGCAAACGCATAGGGCAGCCCCAGGTGCGCTGCCAACTGAGCGCCGTAATCAGAGCTGCCCAGCATCCAGACCTCGGGCACTGTGTCCGACTGCGGGTAGGCGTAGACGTTGTGCCCCGGATGGCCGGGTGGCAGGTTCTGGCCCTTGACCCAGGCTTGCAGTTCCATCACCTGCTGCGGAAAACGCTCCGAAGCATGCCGGTCGGGGTTGAGCAATTGCGCCGTGCGCCCGTCGCTGCCCGGCGCGCGGCCAACGCCCAGATCGATGCGGCCCGGCGCCAAAGCATCGAGCACACGAAACTGCTCAGCCACCTTGAGCGCCGAATAATGCGGCAGCATCACACCCGCGCTGCCCAATCGGATGCGCTGCGTGCGCGCGGCGATGGCGGCCATCAAGACCTCGGGCGCCGTGCCCACGATGCTGGGGTGGCTGTGGTGCTCGCTCACCCAAAAGCGGTGGTAGCCCCAGGCCTCGGCCTGCTCGGCCAGCGCCAAAGTCTGGCGGATCGTGACGTCTTGCCCGCGCCCAGAGGCGGCCGCGGATTGGTCAAGAATGGAAAGTTTCAAACTCATGTGGTTTTGGTTTCAATGTCCAAAGCGGCCATTTCAGCCTCTTGCAGTGCACGCCACATGACTTTGCCGCTGCCGCTCTTGGGCAGCGCATCGACAAAACTCACCACGCGGGGCATTTTGTAGACCGCCATGTTCTCACGGCACCAGTCGATGATGTCCTGCTCGCTGACTTGGCCCTTGTGGTCTTGCCGCAGCACGACCACGGCTTTGACGGATTCACCGCGGTAGGCATCACGGGTCGAGATGATGCACGCTTCCTGAATGGCCGGATGCCGGAACATCAGCGCCTCAACTTCTGCGGGCCAGACCTTGAAGCCACTGGCATTGATCATCCTTTTGAGGCGATCGGTCATGAAAAAATAGCCTTCTTCATCGATGCGCCCCATGTCCCCCGAGCGGAAGAAACGCAGACCATCGCGCTCAAAAAAAGCGCTTGCGGTCGCGTCCGGACGTTTCCAGTAGCCTTTGAAAACCTGCGGGCCACTGATCACGATCTCGCCGGACTCACCTTGCGGCAACTCGGCCAAAGTCTCTGGGTCTACGATGCGTGACGCCACACTCAAGATCGGAATGCCCAGGCATTGCTTCTTCGGTGCGTCGGGCGGGTTGGTGTGCGAAGGGGCTGCCGTTTCGGTCAAGCCATAGCCTTCGATGTAACGCAAACCAAACTGGTCGAGCAAACGCTGGGCCACCGCTTCGGGCATGGCGGCACCGCCCCCGCCGATGTAAGCCAAACTGCTGAGGTCGTACTTTTGCAAGTTCGGACTGCCCAGCAAATCGATCACCATGGTTGGGATGTTGGTCCAGTGCGTCACACGCCATTTGGAAATCAAGTGCCCCGCAGCATCACGGTCCCAGCGCGGCATGATGACGAGGCTGGCCCCGATAAAGATGCTCGCATGCATGACGCTGACCATGCCCGTGATGTGGAACATGGGCACCACGCAAAGTGTCACGTTTTCAGGCGTACCGTTGCCCCACAAGCCGGAGGCCATGGCGTTGTGCATGATCGTGCCATGGGTGTGCATGCACCCCTTGGGCAAGCCCGTGGTCCCACTGGTATAGGGCAAGATGGCCAAGTCATCGGTGCTGGCCTTCACCGCAGGCAAAGCGACTGCTGGAGCGTCCATCAAAGCCTGCCATGCGTGGGTTTGACCTGCCGACAATGTGGGCAGATCGCGCACCGGCAAGAGCCAGGAATGCCAGGCTGGTGGCAAGTCATCGGCGGTCAAAGTCTCGGGATCAAAGACATCCGAAAACTGCGTCACGACCATGTGCCGCAGTTGTTGATCCGCTGGCAAAGCATTGCTCGCTTGGGCCAGCTCTGGCGCCAGATCTGCCGTGGTCACAGCCACCCGTGCATCGGGGTCTGTGATGTAGTGCTTGAGCTCCTCGGCCTTGTTCATCGGGTTGACAGGCACGACCACCGCGTCCAGCCGCAAGATGGCGAAATGCGTGATCACCAGTTGCGGGCAGTTCTGCATGTTCAGGATGACGCGATCGCCTGCCTGCACCCCCAAGGCACTCAGTGCGCCGGCCATTTTTTCGGCGGCAGCCTGCAGCTGCCGGTACGACCAACTTCTGGCCATGAAAACCAAGGCAGGCTTATCGGGGTATCGCATGGCGCTGATTGCCAAATTCATCCACAGGGACGTGACCGGTGGCGTGATTTTGGCGGGCAGGCGCGCTGGCCAAACGGCATCATGGGCTGGCATTGATGGTCTCCTGATTCTTGTGGCTTGGCCTGCATGTTAATGGGCCACACGCCGCCTACAAGGGTTGGTTTTGTCGCAGGCGGGACCTGAGCGCCCACGAATGCATAGACTCATCCTTGCTCACCTGTTTCAAATTGTTTATTAATAAGTAATTTGGTTTTAAATTAAGTACTATTTCACATTTTTATCACTAAAATAAACATATGCAAACACATCCTACCCAAGACACCATCGAAGACTACTGTGGCACCACCTATGCAGCCAAATTGCTTGGACTGTCCGTTGGGACCATCCAGACACTCGTCGAAAAGAATGAACTGCAAGCTTGGAAAACACAGGGCGGGCACCGGCGAATCTCTATGGCCTCGATCCGGGAATACCAGCGCAAGCACAACATGCTGATGTCGCCGCTCGAAAATCGGGAAGGTCGGCTGAAAGTATTGCTGGTTGAAGATGATGCTGTCACACGCGACATGCTGCGGGACTTTTGCAACAGATGCGAAACACCCGTCGATTGCACGGCCATGTCATCGGGCCTAGAAGCACTGATCGACATGGCCAGCATTCAGCCGGACGTGCTGATCGCCGACTTGAACATGCCCGGTGTTGATGGTTTTGAGCTCTTGCGCACGATACGCCACACACCTCAGTTCAACCGAATGACCTGCTTGGTGATCTCCGCTTTGTCACAAGAGGACATCGCAGCCCGTGGTGGACTGCCTGAAGGTACTGTTTTCATGGCCAAGCCGATCAATATGCAATGGTTCAATGGATTTTTCACAGCGCTGATCGCTGGTCGACATGTAGAACTGCAAACCGCATAAAACCCACATAGCCTGCTTTTCAAATACCGTTGGTATTTGTCATGCAGGCATGAAAAAAGCCGCTACATTTCTGTAGCGGCTTTTTGTTTTGGCGGAGTGGACGGGACTCGAACCCGCGACCCCCGGCGTGACAGGCCGGTATTCTAACCAACTGAACTACCACTCCTGGTAGATAGCTTTGCTTCAACTTTTGTTGAAGCCAAGTGCTACAAACTTGGCGACCCTACGGGGATTCGAACCCCGGTACTCACCGTGAAAGGGTGATGTCCTAGGCCTCTAGACGATAGGGTCATAACCTGGACTGATTCTTGCGAATCTTCTCGACACTTTGGTGGAGGTAAGCGGGATCGAACCGCTGACCTCTTGCATGCCATGCAAGCGCTCTCCCAGCTGAGCTATACCCCCTTCGGTACAACGTTTTGCATTGCTGCTTTTCGTTATGCCTCGTTGGTGTCGAGACTTGAATTATAGACAGGTTTTTAGGCGTTTTGCAAACAGGCGAGAATTTTTTCGCGTTTATTCAAAGAAAGTACAGCATCCAAAGAAGGTGTCTGTGCAGTGCCCATCACCAGAACCCGCACAGGCATGGCGATCTGGGGCATTTTGAGGCCCGTTGCCGTCAAGACTTCCTTGATCGCAGCAGAGATCGAGGCCTTGTCCCAAGCGCAGACCGCCAGCTTTTCAGACAACAAGGCCAGCGCAGGTTTGACCGCCTCGGTCACATGCTGGGCTTTTTCTTCGGGGTTGGACACCACATCAGTATAGAAGGCGCTGACCCACTTGGCCAAGACCACCAAGGTGTCGCAACGGTCTTTGAACAAACCACAAATGGCGGTCAGGCGTTCATCGGCTGTCACACCGAGCTTGACCAAGAAGGGTTGAACTTTGACTGACAGCGCGGCATCGTCCATGGCTTTGAGGTGTTGGGCATTGACCCACGCCAGCTTGGCCGCGTCCCACTGCGCGGGGCTCTTGGACAAATGCGTGCCGTCGAACCACTGCACCATCTGATCGAGACTGAACAACTCATCGTCGCCATGGCTCCAGCCCAGGCGGGCCAGGTAATTGTTCATGGCTTCAGGCAGGTAACCGGCTTCATCGTAGTTGGACACCGCCACCGCGCCACGGCGCTTGGACAGTTTCTGGCCATCATCGCCCAGGATGACGGGCAGATGGCCAAACTGCGGCAGCCCAGCGCCCAATGCGCGGTACATATTGATCTGCCAAGGCGTGTTGTTGATGTGCTCGTCGCCACGGAACACATGGCTGATGGCCATGTCCCAATCGTCGATCACCACCGCAAAGTTGTAGGTGGGCACACCCAAGGTGCCCTCTGGCGCACCCTCTTCAGGCGCACGCTGGATGATCAGGTCATCGATCTCGGTGTTGCTGATGCTGATGGGGCCTTTGACCAGGTCATCCCAAGTCACCACGCCGTCCACCGGGTTGGCAAAACGGATCACCGGCTTGACGCCCGCAGGAATGGGCGGCAAGACCTTGCCCGGCGCGGGACGCCAGGTGCGGTCATACAAGCGCTTTTCGCCACGCGCTTCCTGAGCAGCTTTCACGGCCTCCAGGTCTTCGGGCGTGCAGTAGCAACGGTAAGCTGTACCTGCGGCCAGCATTTGGTCAATCACCGCCTGATAACGCGCCAAGCGCTGCATTTGGTAAATCGGGCCTTCGTCGTAGTTCAGGCCCAGCCAGTGCATGGACTCCAG
Organism: Limnohabitans sp. MMS-10A-192; assembly: GCF_003063335.1. GTDB lineage: Bacteria > Pseudomonadota > Gammaproteobacteria > Burkholderiales > Burkholderiaceae_C > Limnohabitans_A. The sequence goes on from NZ_NERX01000001.1 coordinate 27,779, forward strand.
AATCTGGTCCACCGAATCCTGCGTGGAACGGGCCACATCGGTGTCTTCGATGCGCAGCACAAACTCACCACCGTGGTGGCGGGCGTAGGCCCAGGAATACAAAGCGGTGCGGGCAGTGCCCAAATGCAGAAACCCCGTGGGTGACGGGGCGATGCGTGTGCGGATTTTCGTCATGGTTTCAACTCAAAAAGGGCCCCAACGGGGCCCTGAATCAACATCAAAGGGTTTCGAGTCCTCGGGCCAGATCGGCTTGCATGTCGGCCAGATGCTCCAGCCCCACCGCCACGCGGATCAGGCCTTGTGTGATGCCCGCCGCTTGGCGCTGGTCTTCGCTGAGCTTGCCGTGCGATGTGCTGGCCGGGTGCGTGAGCAAGGTCTTGGTGTCGCCCAGATTGGTACACAGCGACAGCGTTTTCAAACTGTCGAGCACATGGAACGCACGGGCGCGGGCCGTTTGCGGGTCGCCCGCTTTCACGTCAAAGGACAGAACAGCACCGCCCATGTTCGACATCTGCTGCATCGACAAAGCATATTGAGGGTGACTTTCCAGCCCGGGGTAATACACACGCGCTACAGCAGGATGGTTTTGCAACCACAGGGCCATCTCGTGCGCACGGGCGCTTTGTGCCCGCATGCGGATGTCCAGTGTCTCCAAGCCTTTGAGCACCACCCAAGCATTGAAGGGCGACAGCACCATGCCGCCGTTTTTCATCACGGGCAAAAACTTTTCCTTGACCATCTTGTCGCTCGCGCACAAAGCACCGGCCATCACACGGCCTTGGCCATCGAGGTACTTGGTGCCCGAGTGCATGACGATGTCGGCGCCCATGGCGATGGGTCGCTGCAAGATGGGCGTGGCAAAACAGTTGTCCACGGCCAGCAAGGCCCCTGCGTTGTGCGCCAGATCGGCCAAGGCGGCAATGTCGCAGACCTCGGTCAATGGGTTGGTCGGCGTCTCGGCAAAGAGGATTTTGGTGTTGGGGCGGATCGCGGCTTTCCAGGCGGCCAAATCGGTCTGCGGCACGGTGGTCGACTCCACGCCAAAGCGCGCGAACTCGGAGCCGATCAACTTGATGGTCGAGCCGAACATCGACTGCGAATAGACCACGTGGTCGCCCGATTTGAGCAAGCTGAACAGCATCAGCATCACGGCCGACATGCCCGACGAAGTGGCCAAACAGGCCTCACTGCCCTCGAGCGCCGCCAGACGCATCTCAAAACTGCTGACCGTCGGGTTGCCCGAGCGACCATAGGTGTAGCCATCTTCTTCGCCCGCAAATCGACGTGCCGAGGCTTCAGCCGAAGGCTGCACATAGCCGCTGGTCAGGTACAAGGCTTCGGAATTTTCGCCGTATTGGCTGGGCGGCACGGCGGCACGCACCGCCAGGGTTTCAAGATGCAAATCGTCAAATTGCGAACGGTCAACCATGTTTCACCTCATTCACTGGCATTGGGCAAAGCCAGACGCGAATTGTCTTCAGCACCCTCTTGCGCCTGCGGGCGGGATTGGTTCAAGCGGCTGATGTCATCGGCCGAGATATCGCCCGTCACATAAACGCCGTCAAAGCACGATGCGTCGAACGCGGACAAAGCACCCGCGCCCACACCTGACACACGGGCCTGCGCCACCGCCGTTTTCATGGCGTCAACGTCCTGATAAATCAGCGCATCGCAACCAATGATCTGGCGAATTTCTTCGATGCTGCGGCCATGGGCCACCAACTCTTCTGCCGTGGGCATGTCGATCCCGTAGACGTTGGGGTAACGCACAGGTGGCGCAGCGCTGGCCATGTAAACCTTGTTGGCGCCAGCGTCTCGCGCCATTTGCACGATCTCGCGGCTGGTGGTGCCGCGCACGATGGAGTCGTCCACCAGCAGCACGTTGCGGCCCTTGAATTCGCTCACGATCACGTTGAGCTTTTGGCGCACTGACTTCTTGCGCACCGACTGGCCCGGCATGATGAAGGTGCGGCCCACATAACGGTTTTTCACAAAACCCTCGCGGTAAGGGATGCCCAGCAAATGCGCCAATTGCGTGGCGCTGGGGCGGCTGGACTCAGGGATCGGGATCACCACATCGATGTCGCTTGGGGGCACTGTCGAGATCACGCGCTTGGCCAGGGTTTCGCCCAAATTCAAACGGGCCTGGTAGACCGAGATGCCGTCCATGGTCGAATCAGGACGGGCCAGGTACACGTATTCAAAAATGCAGGGGCTCAGCTGCGCTTTGTCTGCGCACATCTGGCTGTGCAACTGACCTTGCAGGTCCACAAATATGGCTTCACCCGGCGCCACATCGCGCTCGAACTGGTGCATCGTGCCGTCCAAAGCGACCGACTCACTGGCCAGCATGATGGTGCCATCCGCACTGCGGCCCATGCACAGCGGGCGAATGCCGTGCGGATCGCGAAAAGCCAGCAAACCATGCCCGGCGATCAAAGCGATCACGGCATAAGAGCCTTTGACGCGGCGGTTCACGCCACGCACGGCTTCAAACACGTCCTGAGGTTTGAGCGACAAACCACGGGTGGTTTTTTCCAGCTCGTGCGCCAGCACGTTGAGCAAAACCTCGGAGTCGCTCTCGGTGTTGATGTGGCGGTGGTCGTTGGAGAACAACTCGGCCTTCAAGGCATGGGCGTTGGTCAGGTTGCCGTTGTGCACCAACACCAAGCCAAACGGGGCGTTCACATAAAAAGGCTGCGCTTCTTCTTCGCTGAAGGCATTGCCTGCTGTCGGGTAACGCACCTGGCCCAAACCGCAGTTGCCAGGCAGCGCACGCATATTGCGGGTACGGAACACATCACGCACCATGCCTTTGGCCTTGTGCATGAAGAACTTGCGATCGAGTTGCGTGACGATGCCAGCCGCATCCTGACCACGGTGCTGCAAGAGCAACAAGGCGTCATAAATCAGCTGATTGACCGGTGCGCTGCTTGCAACGCCAACAATTCCACACATAGCTATTTCCGTTATAAATTTAATCGACCCGACTCAAATCAGGGTAAAAACTTCGCCATGGCTTCGGGCATCAGGGGCTTGAGGCCCTGGATCGTCATGTCCAGCCAAACCGGCCCTTTAGCGCTTTGCCACCAATCACCAGATGACAAGCCGGTCAGCTGCAACACCACCGTGAGTGCCAGCAAAAGAACAACGCCACGGGCCAGGCCAAACATGCCCCCCAAGGCACGGTCTACAGGCCGCAGACCCACCGATTCAATGACTTTCTTGATCAGCCACGACAGCAAAGCCGAGACAAACAAACTGCCCACAAAGACGACCGCGTAACCTGCTGCATATTGGACAGAGGGTGCCGCGTTTTGTACAAAAGGAATCCAGGCTACCGCGTCTGTCGCCAGCCACTGCGCCAAAAAGAAGGCGGCCACCCAACCGGCCAACGACAGCACTTCATAAACCAGGCCACGCCACATCCCCACCAACATGGAGGCGAACAAGACCCCCAGCAATGCCCAATCGGTGATGTCTATCGTCATCTCAAAGCTTCAAGATGGCCGCAGACAAGTCAAGTTTGCGTATGCGCACGGCAGCTTTGTCCGCGTCATCACGGCTGTCATAGGGGCCCACACGGACACGCGTTGTGGTCTTTCCGTCTTTGCCATCGACCACCTGGGTGTAGGTCTTAAAGCCACCCTTTTCTAACTTTTGACGGACTTCGCGCAACTTGGCAGCATCGCTGAAAGCGCCCACCTGAATGATCAAACGCTCAGCAGTGGCTGACTTGCCTTCCAGCAGAGCCTTGGCCTTGTCGCCATCGTCTTTGGATTTACTTTTGGATTTCGCCTCGGCATCGGTTTTGTCAGACTTGGCCACTGCTGCCTCGGTCTTTTCTTTGGGCTTGTCCGCTTGTTTTTCTTTGGGCTTTTCAGTCGGCTCTGATTTGACGACAGGCGCCACCACAGGTGCCGAAGGGGGTTCCACCTGTTCGCTGGGGTCCAAGCCTGCCTGAGTCGACAAGGTCTCAGGCGCAATCTTCCAGGGCTTGGCAGGCATTTGACTTGCCGTCACAGGCGCTGGTGCCGTCAGAGGCGCAACAGCCTGGCGATCCGGGATCACGATGGGCGTGTCCACAGCCACGGGGCGAGGCTGCGTGTCAAACACCAACGGAAAACCCACCACCGCGATCAAGACCAACACCACAGCACCGATCAAGCGGTAACGCGCACGTCGACGCACGACTTCGATGTTTTCATTGGGACCCGACGCAAGGGCTTCGGCAGAAGCGTTGCGACCAGGAAAACGGAACTTGAAAAAGGCCATGACAGGTGCTCAGGAGCTGAGGTGTTTGGCTTGCAGGCGCGGGATGCCGTTTTGCAGCACGCCGCCCACGGTGTAGAACGAGCCAAAGACAACGATTCTATCAGTCGGGCTTGCGGCTTCGATGGCCGCTTGCAGGGCGGACATCGGGTCCGGATGTACGCTCGACGCCACATCCTTGCGGGTGTTTTGTGCGGTCCAAGCCTTCTGCAAATCGACCGCTTTGGCCGCCCTGGGAACGGGCAAATCGGTGAAATACCAGCGATCGATCAAGGGATTGACCCGCTGCAGCATGGGCAGCAAGTCCTTGTCGGCCATGGCACCCAGCACCGCATGGGTGGTAGGGTAAAAGCCCATGGCATCCAGGTTCGCAGCCAAAGCCGCCACCGAATGCGGGTTGTGCGCCACATCCAAGACCAATACCGGCTCGCCCGGGATGATCTGAAAGCGCCCCGGCAACTCGACCATGGCCAAACCATTGCGCACCGCCTGCGCCGTCACCGGGATGCGGGGGCGCAAAGCGTCCAGCGCCGCCAACACACCCGAAGCATTGAGCAACTGGTTGGCGCCCCGCAAGGCGGGATAGGCCATCCCGGCATAGCGGCGACCCCGCCCTGCCCAGGCCCATTGCTGCTTGTCGCCCGAAAAATTGAAGTCCTGGCCGAATCGCCAAATGTCTGCACCGATGGCTGCGGCATGGTCGACCACGCTTTGCGGTGGCACCGGGTCGCTCACGATGACAGGACGGCCGGCGCGCATGATGCCGGCTTTTTCAAAGCCGATGCTTTCGCGGTCCTTGCCCAAAATGGCAGTGTGGTCGATGTCGATGCTGGTGATCACGGCGCAGTCGGCGTCGATGATGTTGACGGCATCCAGACGGCCACCCAAACCCACCTCCAAAATGGCCACATCCAGATTCGACTGGGCCATCAGGTGCAAGATGGCCAGGGTGCTGAATTCGAAATAGGTCAGACTCACATCGCCACGGACCGCCTCGACGGCGGCAAAAGCCTGGGCAAACTGCTCGGCACTGGCCGACTCGCCATGCAGACGGCAGCGCTCTTCAAAATGCACCAGGTGCGGCGAGGTGTACACCCCCGTGCGGTAACCCGCCTCCAACAAGATGGCTTCCAGCATGGCGCAGGTCGACCCTTTGCCATTGGTGCCGGCCACGGTGATGACGGGGCAGTCAAAGCGCAAAGCCATGCGCTCGGCCACGGTTTTCACACGGTCCAGGCCCATGTCGATGGCCACCGGGTGTAGTTGCTCGCACCAGTCGAGCCATTCCTGTAGAGTCTTCATAGGCGGCGATTGTCGCCCATCCCGACACTTTCACCGGCCCACATCCCCCATGAACCTCATTGTTTACGGTATTCCGAACTGCGACAGCGTCAAGAAAGCCCGCACCTGGCTGAGCGACCAAGGCATGAACCCCACATTCCACGATTTCAAGAAACAAGGCGTGCCCGCCGATGCACTCGACGCCTGGATGGCCGCTTGCGGCTGGGAAACGGTGCTCAACCGCAAAGGCACCACCTGGCGCAAGCTCGACGCCGCCGTGCAGGCCAGCGTGACCGATGCCGCCAGCGCCAAAGCCGTGATGCTGGAGCACGCCAGCACCATCAAGCGGCCGGTGATCGCCTGGCCTTCGGGTCAGATCACCGTCGGGTTCACGCCCGAACAATGGCCCGCCTGATGCGCTCACTGACGCTGACACAACTTTACTTGTCAGCAACGCACAGGCACCCCGTCCCCCGCTAAACTCGCCAGCAGTCATTTGACGGAGCGATACACCATGAAAACATTGGCAACCACCCTTTTGCTGGCCACAGCCAGCCTGGCCCAAGCCCAGGAAATCGGCCAGGTGATTTCACGTGAAGCGGTCTACCAACAGATCGCTGTGCCTCGTCAAACCTGCAGCCAGATGCCCGTGGCAGTTCAAAACCCCACATCTGGCGGCGGGGCCCTGATGGGCGCGATTGCTGGCGGCGCCGTCGGCAGCCAGATCGGCGGCGGCTCGGGCCAAGCCTTGGCCACCATGATCGGCGTTGTGGGTGGCTCCATCATGGGCGACCGCATTGAAAACCCCGGCACCCAAGTGCAAAACCAAACCACTTGCACCACCCAAAACATCATGGAAACCCGTTTGGTCGGCTACAACGTGGTCTATGAATACGCAGGCAAGCAACACAGCGTGCAACTGCCGCAAGACCCCGGCCCGACGATTCAATTGCAAGTCACCCCTGTGGCCGTTGCCCAGGCTGTCTCCCCTGCACCGGTCGTGATCAGCCAACCTCAAACCGTGGTGACACAGCCCTCGGTGGTTTACGTGCCCGCGCCCGTCTACCGCAGCTACCCGCCCATTTACACCAACCTCAATTTCGGCTGGGGCTGGCGAAGCGGTTTCCATGGCGGTGGTCACCGCCACGGTCACTGGCGTTGAGTCACCCGCATCCAGCGGTCACCACATCTGACCTAAAATCACGGGTTGATCGTTTGACCCGCCAAACAGGGGCCGCATCAGGCCCCTGTTTCATTTGCAGACCCATTCGCTTTACCCGACACACACCATGACCACCGAAAAAATCGACGGCGTCTCCGTCAACACCCAAGCCAATGTTTACTTTGACGGCAAATGCGTCAGCCACGGCCTGACCCTGGCCGACGGCACCAAGCTGTCGGTGGGCGTGATCCTGCCCGCTACGCTGACCTTCAACACCGGCGCCCCTGAAATCATGGAATGCGTGGGCGGCTCTTGCGAATACAAGCTCGACGGCAGCACCGAATGGCTCAAGTCCAGCGCGGGCCAAGAGTTCAGCATCCCCGGCAACTCCAAGTTCGAGATCCGTGTGACCGAGCCTTACCACTACATTTGCCACTTCGGTTGATCCGAGTTCTGATCGGAATCCCATGAGCACCATCTTGCAAAACCTGCCCAAAGGGCAAAAAGTCGGTATCGCCTTCTCGGGCGGCCTGGACACCTCTGCTGCACTGCTGTGGATGAAGCAAAAGGGCGCCCTGCCCTACGCCTACACCGCCAACCTGGGCCAGCCTGACGAAGCCGACTACAACGAGATTCCCCGCAAAGCGATGGAATACGGCGCAGAAAAAGCCCGCCTGGTCGACTGCCGCACCCAGCTGGCGCACGAAGGCATTGCCGCCATCCAGTGCGGCGCTTTCCACATCTCCACCGGTGGCATCACCTACTTCAACACCACGCCTCTTGGCCGCGCCGTGACCGGCACCATGCTGGTGGCCGCCATGAAGGAAGACGACGTCAACATCTGGGGCGACGGCAGCACCTTCAAGGGCAACGACATCGAGCGCTTTTACCGCTACGGACTGCTCACCAACCCGAGCCTGAAGATCTACAAGCCCTGGCTCGACCAGCTGTTCATCGACGAGCTGGGTGGCCGCGCCGAAATGAGCGCCTTCATGACCGCCAACGGCTTTGGCTACAAGATGAGCGCCGAAAAGGCCTACTCCACCGACAGCAACATGCTGGGCGCCACCCACGAAGCCAAGGACCTGGAAAGCCTGCAAAGCGGCATGAAGATCGTCAACCCCATCATGGGCGTGGCGTTCTGGAAGCCCGAAGTCGACGTCAAGGCCGAAGAAGTGAGCGTGCGCTTTGAAGAAGGCATGCCCGTGGCCCTTAACGGGGTGGAATACGCCGACCCGGTCGAGCTCTTCCTCAAAGCCAACGAAATCGGCGGCCGCCACGGCTTGGGCATGAGCGACCAGATCGAAAACCGCATCATCGAAGCCAAGAGCCGCGGCATTTACGAAGCCCCCGGCATGGCGCTGCTGCACATCGCTTACGAGCGCTTGGTCACCGGCATCCACAACGAAGACACCATCGAGCAGTACCGCATCAACGGCCTGCGTTTGGGCCGTTTGCTGTACCAAGGCCGCTGGTTCGACCCGCAGTCCATCATGCTGCGCGAAACCGCCCAGCGCTGGGTGGCCCGCGCCGTGACCGGCACCGTGACGCTGGAACTGCGCCGTGGCAACGACTACTCGATCCTGAACACCGACAGCCCCAACCTGACCTACGCGCCAGAACGTTTGTCGATGGAAAAGGTGGAAGACGCGCCATTCAGCCCGCTCGACCGCATCGGTCAGTTGACCATGCGCAACCTGGACATCGTGGACACCCGCGCCAAGCTGGGCATCTACGCGCACGCAGGCTTGTTGTCGGTGGGCGAAGGTCCGCACATCTACAAGCTGGATGGCAGCGGCAAGAAGTGATCTTTTGTCACTCCAAATGAAAAACGGCCTTCGGGCCGTTTTTTGTTGTCTTGTCTTGTTTGGTTTTGTTGTTTTTTCCGCCTTGTCGCGGGCGCCTGCCGGCTCGCCTCATAACTCGCTTCGCTCGCCAAATCGGCGTATCCGGCAGGCGCCCGCACCAAGGCTGCGACCGTTGAAATCGGAGGAAGTTTTTGACTAAGCAACAACGTAGCAGAGGGTTTTGGCCTGAGCGGATCAGCCGATTTGGCGAGCGAAGCGAGTTATGAGGCTGACCGCTCAGGCCAAAACCCGGTGCGGAACAAAACCACGAACAGAAACTTCAAATGACTACGGGCTCAGGCTCCAGACGAATCCCAAAGCGCTCGTACACGCTGGTCTGAATGGCCTTGGCCAGCGTCATCACCTCGCCCCCGGTGCAGGGGTTCTCGCGCCCGCCCCGGTTGACCAGCACCAGCGCCTGCTTTTCATAGACCCCAGCGTGCCCCACGGTCTTGCCCTTCCAGCCGCAGGCGTCGATCAGCCAGCCCGCAGCCAGCTTGATGCTGCCATCGGGCATGGGGTAATGCACCACCTTGGGCTCGCGGGCGATGATGTCGGCGCATTGCTCGGGCGTGACGCTCGGGTTTTTGAAGAAACTGCCCGCGTTGCCGATCACGGCCGGATCGGGCAGTTTGGCGCGGCGGATGGCCACCACCCAGTCAAAAATCTGCCGGGCATCGGGGTTGTGGATGCCGGTCTCGGCCATCTTGCGTTCCAGGTCCAGATAGCCCAGCTCGGGCTTCCAGCGCTTGGGCAGCGCAAAGCGCACACGCAGGATGACCGCCCTGCCCGCCAGGCCCAAACCATCCGCGCCGCCTGAGGCGTGCTTGAAGACCGAATCACGGTAACTGAAGCCGCACTGCGCGGCGTTCAGGCTGAACAGCTCGCCCGTCAGCATGTCCATCGCGTCGAGCGAATCAAAGCGGTCTTGCAGCTCCACGCCGTAAGCGCCGATGTTTTGCACAGGCGATGCGCCCACGGTGCCGGGAATCAGCGCCATGTTTTCCAGGCCCGGATAGCCGTGGTCCAGCGTCCAGGCCACCAAGTCGTGCCAATCCACGCCTGCGCCCGCTTCGACCACCCAGTGCTTGTCAGTCTCACTGGCCAGACGAAGGTCCGGCACCTCGACCTTGAGCACCAGCGCCTTGACGTCGCCGGTCAAAACGATGTTGCTGCCGCCGCCCAGCACCTGGCGCGGCAAAGTGGCCAGTTGGGGGTCGGCCAGTACGGCGCGCAAGTCGTCTTCTGAGCGCACACGCACCAAAGCCTGGGCTTTGGCGACGATGCCGAAGGTGTTGTACGGCTGCAGGGGGACATTTTTCTCAAGGAACATGGGACAATTGTCGCATTCACAACCCACGGATTTTTACCGCCATGCCCTCGTTTGATACCGTTTGCGAACCCAATATGGTCGAAGTGCGCAACGCCGTTGACACTTCCGCCAAAGAAATCGGCACCCGTTTTGACTTCAAAGGCACCTCTGCCAACATTGAACTCAAGGACAAAGAGATCACGATGTTCGGCGATGCCGAGTTTCAGCTCACGCAAGTCGAAGACATCCTGCGCAACAAGCTGACCAAACGCAACGTGGACGTGCGCTTTCTGGACATTGGCAAGGTCGAAAAAATCGGCGGCGACAAGGTCAAGCAAGTGGTCAAGGTCAAAAACGGCATCGAGACCGAAGACGCCAAGAAGATCACCCGCCTCATCAAGGACAGCAAGATCAAGGTGCAAGCGTCCATCCAGGGCGATGCGGTGCGGGTGACCGGTGCCAAGCGCGATGACCTGCAAGCGGCCATGGCGCTTTTGCGCAAGGACATGACCGAGCTGCCGCTGTCGTTCGACAACTTCCGTGACTGAACGAAAAAATGGCGGTGCTGCTTTGCGCAGACCGCCTTTTTCAGACACAAGCCTGATGCGTCAGGCTTTTTTTGCGCCCAATTTCGACTCGGTCCCCGCCAGCAGGCGGTTGATGTTTTCACGGTGACGCCACACCAGCAGCAGCGCCATGACCGACAGGCACAGCACCTCGGCCCCAGCGGCTTGCCAGGCCACGCCGTCACCGAACAGGTAAAACACCGGCGCAAACACCGCCGCCACCATGGACGCCAGCGACACATAGCGGCTGAAATACACCACGATGGCAAAGGTGCCCACGGTGGCCAGCGCCAGCAGACCGTTCACGCCCACCAGCACCCCCACCGCTGTGGCCACGCCCTTGCCCCCTTTGAAGCCAAAGAACACCGGGTACAAATGCCCCAGAAAAGCCGCCAGGCCAGCCAGGGCGGCCACGCCCGTGCCCAAACCATAAGGCTGGCCAAAAGCCAGCACCAGCGCCACGGGCAACCAGCCCTTGAAGGCATCCAGCAGCAAGGTCAGGATGGCCGCTTTTTTACTGCCCGAGCGCAACACATTGGTGGCCCCGGGGTTCTTGCTGCCGTAGCTGCGCGGATCGTTCAGGCCCATCAATTGGCTGACGATGACCGCAAAACTGAGCGAGCCCACCAAATACGCGGCCAGCACCGCGCCCACTTGCATCAACCATGCCATCGGAATCTCCCTTGTTTTTGAATTGGCGTCATTCTGCCAGCGCGCAATTCACCGGCTGGGCGTCCAGCAGTTGCACACACACCTGCGGGTCGATGCCCAACAGGTAACCGCGCCTGCCGCCATTGATGCAGATGCGCGGCAAAGCCAGGATGCTTTCTTCGATGTAAACCGGCATGGCCCGTCGCGTGGCAAAGGGCGAGGTGCCGCCCACCAGGTAACCACTGTGCCGGTTGGCCACCTCGGGCGCACACGGCTCAATGGATTTGAGACGCACTTGCCGCGCCAGGTTTTTGGTCGACACCTTGCGGTTGCCGTGCATCAGCACCACCAGCGGCTTGGCGTCCTGGTCTTGCATGATCAAGGTCTTGACCACACTGAACGGGTCCATGCCCAGCACCTGCGCGCTGTGCTGGGCACCGCCGTGCTCCAGGTACTCGTAAGGGTGTTCGGTGAAGCGCACCCCGTGCTGGCGCAAGAGCGCCGTGGCCGGGGTTTCGCTGACTTTGTCTTTCTTGGCCATCGCCAAGGATCACAAAGCGGGGTCGCGCATTTCCCAGCGGATCGCGTCGATCGCCTTGAGCACTTCAGGTGACAGCTGCGTCGACCAAGCTGCCAAGTCTTCGTTCAATTGGGCCACCGAGGTCACGCCAATGATGGTGCTGGCCACGCTCCAGCGGTGGTAGCAAAACGCCAGTGCCATCTGGGTGGGCGTCATGCCGTTGTCACGGGCCAGCTGGTTGTAGCGACGCGCGGCGACCAGCGCCTCTGCACGGCCCCAGCGCTGCTTGCGCACCGAGTCATACCGGGCAATGCGACCGCCATCGGGCACCAGTGGCCCGGTCACATCCAAGTCATCGTACTTGCCGGTCAACATGCCAAAACCCAAAGGCGAATAGGCCAGCATCGACACATTCAGTCGATAGCAGGTTTCGTCCAGCGCGTTGTCATACGTGCGGTTGACCAGGCAGTAAGGGTTTTGCACCGTGGCCACGCGGGGCAAGCCGTGCTGCTCGGCCAGACGCACAAACTCGTGCACACCATAAGGCGTTTCGTTGGACAAGCCGACGTAACGCACCTTGCCCGCCTTGACCAGTTTGGACAAAGCCTCCAACTGCTCATGCAGGGACGTGGCCGACTTGTCCTTGCTGGGATCAAAATACGCCATGCCGAACGCGGGCACATGGCGCTCGGGCCAGTGGATTTGGTACAGATCGATCACATCGGTCTGCAGGCGGCGCAAGCTGCCTTCGCACGATGTGAGGATGTCCTGCCCAGTCAGGCCCGACCCCTCGCGCACCCAAGGCATGCCACGCGATGGGCCGGCCACTTTGGTGGCCAGCACCAGCTTCTGGCGGGCTCCGGGGTTTTTGGCAAACCAGTTGCCAATGTAGGTCTCCGTGAACCCGCACGTCCCGGCGGTCGCGGGCACGGCATACATCTCAGCGGTATCGATGAAGTTGATGCCCGCTTCCAGCGAGCGGTCCAAAATCGCATGCGAATCGGCTTCATTGACCTGCTCGCCAAAGGTCATGGTGCCAAGGCAAATGGGCGTGACTTGCAAATCGGATTGGCCGAGTTGAACGAGTTTCATGGTGTTTCCTGTCGGTATGGCAATGGGGTGAGACAAGCCGCGCTTGGGGCTCGTCCTGTTGGGCTTATTTTGTCACGGGCGGGCTCAGGCTTTTGTCGCCGAAGCTCGGGCCTCTTCCTGCAGGCGCAGCACACGCCGCTGCACCTTGCCAGTGGTGGTCATGGGCAGGTGGTCGATGAACTCGATCTCTTTGGGATATTCATACGGCGCGAGCAGACCCCGCACATGCGCTTGCAGTTGGCTGCGAACCTCGTCGTCAAACGCCTGGCGACCTTTGCCTTCTGGCCTTTGGGCCAGGCAGTCGGGCGACATCACCACATAGGCCTTGACCAGGGCACCCCGGTCAGCGTCAGGCTTGGGCACCACAGCGGCATTGGCCACAGCGGCGTGTTTGACCAGGCAGTTTTCGATCTCGCCGGGGCCGATGCGGTAGCCCGCCGCCTTGAACATATCGTCGGTGCGCCCTTGGTACCAAAGGTAGCCGTCCTCATCGCAGACGGCCATGTCGCCAGTACGGCACCAGTCACCGGTGTACTTGGCCGAGGTGGCTTTGTCGTTGTTCCAGTAGCCCAAAAAGAACACCGGATCGGGATGGCCGTGCACATCCAACCGGTTGACAGCCACCTCGCCAGGTGTGCCTGCGGGGCACAGCTGGCCAGCCTCGTCGATGACGGCAACTTGGTGACCAGGGTAAGCCTTGCCCATGCTGCCGGGCCGCGCTGGCCACAGGCGGGCGCAATTGCCCACCACGTAATTGATCTCGGTCTGGCCAAACATTTCGTTGACCGTGACGTCCAATTGCTTTTGGCAGTAATCAAACACCGCATCGCCCACAGCCTCGCCCGCACTCATCATGGCTTGCAGCTTCAGGCGGTAGCGGACCTTCACATCGGGCACGGCCTTCATCATGGCCTTGAGGGCAGTGGGGAACAAAAACGTGTGCGTCACGCCATGGCTTTGCAAAATTTCAAACGCCGCCTCGGGCGAAAAGCGCCCGTTGAACGCCACGATGGGGCGGCCAAAGTACAGGCTGGGCAACAAGGCGTCCATCAGCCCGCCCGTCCACGCCCAGTCGGCCGGTGACCAGAACACCGCCTTGGACGCTTGCTGGGCTTGGAAAGGGTCAAAGCCAAACCAGTTCTGGCTGCAGACAAAGCCCGTCAAGTTGCCGATCAAGGCGCGGTGCGGGATCAAGGCGCCCTTGGGGTTGCCGGTGGTGCCGCTGGTGTAGATCAACACGGCCGGATCGTCGGCCAATGTGGCCACCGGCTTGAACTGCGCCGGGCTCGCCGCACAGGCCTTGGCGTAATCCAGGTCTGCCGCAGCTGCAGCCTCGCCGACACCGATCAGGCATTGCAAACCCGGGCAATCGGGCCGCGCTTGCTTCAAGGCGTCCACGGTGGACTCGTCGCACACCGCTACACGCGCCTGGCTGTCGTTGATGCGAAAAGATAAGGCCTCAGGCCCAAACAACATCGACAGCGGCATGGCCACCGCACCCATTTGCAGTACCGCCACATAGGCCACAGCGGTTTCAAAGCGTTGCGGCAAAACAATCGCCACACGGTCGCCGCGCCGAACGCCTTGCTTTTGCAAAACTTGGCTCAAGCGGTTGGCCGCATTTTGCAATTGGGCAAAAGTCCAGCTGCGCCCCAGGCCCTGCCCGGCCACGTGTTCACGAATCGCCACACGCCGGGCCGTGGCCGCTTGAGCGGCCCATTGGCCGCAACAAGCCTGCGCCATGTTGAAGCGCTTGGGCACTTTCCAGCCAAAGCCTTGGTGAATGGCGCTGTAACGGTCTGGCACCTGCGCAGTGCGGCGGTCATCGGTGTGACTGCGTGTCATGGCTTGTCTCCTTATGATCGAAAGTATGTACCAAGTTTTACGCCCCTCCATCAGCTCCTGGGTGCCGCTGCGCGGCTGCCAGTACCACGTGCGACAGTGGGGCACGCCCGCAGCAAGCGCCACACCTTTGGTGCTGGCCCACGGCTGGATGGATGTGGCCGCTTCTTACCAGTTCATGCTCGATGCCTTCAGCGAAGCCTTTGTGCAGCAAAGGCCCATCATCGCCTTCGACTGGCGCGGCTACGGGCTGACCGAAGCCCCCGCCACCGACAGCTACTGGTTCCCCGACTACCTGGCCGATCTGGACGCGCTGCTGGACACGCTCTACCCCGGTCAAACCATCGACTTGGTGGGCCACAGCATGGGCGGCAATGTGGTCATGATGTATGCGGGCGCCCGCCCCGAGCGCATCCGCCGCCTGGTCAACATCGAAGGTTTTGGCATGCCCGCCACCCGCCCCTCGCAGGCGCCTGGGCGCATGGGCCAGTGGCTGGACGAACTCAAGGCCACCCGCCAAGGCGACAAAGACCTCAAGACCTACACCAGCGCAGACGGCGTGGCCGCCCGCCTGATGAAAACCAACCCCCGCCTGTCACAAGACAAGGCCGACTGGCTGGCCCTGCATTGGGCCCAACCCGACGCCAAGGGCCAGTGGCGCATCCTGGGTGACGCGGCCCACAAGGTGATCAACCCTTACCTCTACCACGCCGAAGAAACGCTGGCGACCTACAGCCGCATCGGCTGCCCGGTGCTGGCGGTGGAAGCGACCGACGACTCGCTGGGCTTGTGGTGGAAAGGCAAATACACCTTGGACGAATACCACGAGCGCCTGAAGTCTGTGCCGCAGGTGCAGATCGCCCGCATCGAAAACGCCGGGCACATGCTGCAACACGACCAGCCCGAGCAACTGGCACAGATGCTGGAAAACTTCCTGAGCAGCTGAGCCGCCCGGCCTTTACACAAGAGCACTAAAATCCGCGCCAACATCAATATTCAGGGATTTTTTCAGTGCGTCACCTCACCATTGCATTGCTCAGCACGGCCCTTGCCAGCCTGTTGGCCAGTGCCACAGCACACGCCGGCACGTCCGAGCATTACTGCCCATCCTTTTTGGCCGTTGACGGCGCCCCCGAGCCTGCGCACCGCGGTGAAATCGTGTTCTCCCCTTACACCCACCACTGGAGCCACAGCCCGGAGCACAAGCCCGTGGTGCTGGTGGCCCTGGACGAGCAATTGCCCGGCAACCGCTTTTGCGGCGTGGCCCTGTTCAGCAACTCCTTTGGCCAACCCTCCACCTATGTGTACGCAGGTCAGCAATTCAACAACATGCTGGGCAACCCCAACTTGTTCGTGAAGGTCACCGCCGGCATTTTGTACGGCTACGTGGGCCAATACAAAGACAAAGTGCCCCTTAACCACGGTGGTTTTTCGCCCGCCATCATCCCGTCGATCGGCTACCGCTTGACCGAGCACGACTCGGTGCAAGTCAAAGTGCTGGGCACCGCCGGCCTGATGTTCCCCTACGGCCGCAGCTTTTAAGACCTTGCCCGGCCTGCCCGGGGACCAAGTCATGAGAAAATGTCCGGTTTACCGAACCGGACTTTCCCCATGGACGCAGAACACATCAACCAAATTGGCGCATCCCTCACAGACCTGACCGCTCGTACCCACGAGTTACGGGGGTATCTTTGACTACGATGCCAAATCTGAACGGCTGAGAACCGTCAACGCATCGCTCGAAGATCCCACGGTCTGGAACGACCCGAAAAAAGCCCAGGAACTGGGCAAAGAGAAAAAAGCACTCGACGGCGTGGTGGTCACCATCACCAACCTGACCAGCGAGTTGGCCGACAACCTTGAACTCTTCGAGATGAGCAAGGAAGAAGGCGACGAGGACGGCCTCAAGACCATCGAAGCCGAAGCCGCCAAACTGGCCAAGCTGGTGGAAGACCTCGAATTTCGCCGCATGTTCCGCCACGAGGCCGATCCGCTCAACTGCTTTGTCGACATCCAGGCCGGCGCAGGGGGCACAGAAGCCTGCGACTGGGCCAGCATGCTGCTGCGCCAGTACATCAAGTACGCAGAACGCAAGGGCTTCAAAGCCACCGTGGAAGACGAAACCCCGGGCGACACCGCAGGCATCAAGGGCGCGACCATCAAGATCGAAGGCGAATACGCTTTTGGCTTGCTGCGCACCGAAACCGGCGTGCACCGCTTGGTGCGCAAAAGCCCCTTCGACTCGTCGGGCGGTCGCCACACCTCGTTTGCCTCCTTGTTTGTGTACCCCGAGATCGACGACTCGATCGAGATCAACATCAACCCGTCTGACGTGCGCACCGACACCTTCCGTGCCAGCGGCGCGGGCGGTCAGCACATCAACAAGACCGACTCGGCCGTGCGCCTGACGCACATCCCCACGGGCATCGTGGTGCAGTGCCAAGACGGTCGAAGCCAGCACAGCAACCGCGATGTCGCTTGGCAACGCCTGCGCTCGCGCCTGTACGACTTCGAGATGCGCAAGCGTCTGGAAGAGCAGCAAAAGCTGGAAGACACCAAGACCGATGTGGGCTGGGGTCACCAGATCCGCAGCTACGTGCTGGACAACAGCCGCATCAAGGATTTGCGCACCAACGTCGAAATTTCGGCCACCCAAAAAGTGCTCGATGGCGACCTCGATGCGTTCATCGAAGCCTCACTGAAACAAGGCCTCTGACACAGTCAGGCCTCAAGCAAAACGGAGTTAGTGATGCGTGAAGGACAACCCACAGCGATCGAGCGCGAGGCGTACACCGCCCCGGCTTTCTGGATCGATACCGTCGATCTGACCTTTGATCTGGACCCGGCCAAAACCCGCGTCCTGAACAAAATGCGCCTGCGCCGCAACCCCGATGTGGCGGCACAAGCCCTGCGTCTGGATGGCGAAGACCTCAACCTGGCCCGCGTGCTGGTCAACGGCGGTGGCACCTCCTTCAAGATGGACGGTGCGCAGCTGGTGCTGGAGAACCTGCCCGAAGGCACTGAGCCCTTCGATCTGGAAATCTTCACCACCTGCAACCCCGAGAAGAACACCCAGTTGATGGGCCTGTACGTGAGCAACGACTCGTTCTTCACCCAGTGCGAGGCTGAAGGGTTCCGCCGCATCACCTATTTCCTGGACCGTCCGGACGTGATGGCCAGCTACACCGTCACGCTGCGGGCTGACAAAGCCAAGTACCCCGTGCTGCTCTCCAACGGCAATCTGGTTGAGCAAGGCGCACTGGAAGACGGACGTCACTTTGCCAAGTGGCTCGATCCGCACAAAAAGCCCTGCTACTTGTTTGCGCTCGTCGCGGGCCAACTGGTCGCACGCGAGCAGCGCATCTTGAGCCGATCAGGCAAAGAACACTTGCTGCAAGTGTTTGTGCGCCCCGGCGATCTGGACAAGACCGAACACGCGATGAACTCGCTCATGGCCAGCGTGGCCTGGGACGAAGCGCGCTTTGGCCTGCCGCTGGACCTGGAGCGCTTCATGATCGTCGCCACCAGCGACTTCAACATGGGCGCCATGGAAAACAAGGGCCTGAACATCTTCAACACCAAGTTTGTGTTGGCCAACCCGAACACCGCCACCGACATGGATTTCGGCAACATCGAATCGGTGGTCGGCCACGAGTATTTCCACAACTGGACGGGCAACCGCATCACCTGCCGCGACTGGTTCCAGCTCTCGCTCAAAGAAGGCCTCACGGTCTTTCGTGACCAAGAGTTCAGCCAGGACATGGCGGGTGAGGCCAGCGCCCGCGCCGTCAAACGCATCGAAGACGTGCGCGTGCTGCGCACCGTGCAATTTGCCGAAGACGCCGGCCCCATGGCCCACCCGGTGCGCCCCGACAGCTACGTCGAGATCAACAACTTCTACACCGTCACCATCTACGAAAAAGGCTCCGAAGTCGTTCGCATGATGCAGACCCTGGTGGCCAGCCCCGCTGACCTGCAAGGCCGTGACGGATTTGCCAAGGGCATGAAGCTCTACTTTGAGCGCCATGACGGTCAAGCCGTGACCTGCGACGACTTTGCCCAAGCCATTGCCGACGCCAACCCTGGTTCGGCCCTGGCGCACAACCTCGGCACCTTCAAGCGCTGGTACAGCCAAGCCGGCACACCGCGCCTGCAAGCGCGTGGCAGCTACAACGCCGCCGAGCGCAGCTACACCCTGACCCTGTCGCAAAGCTGCCCCGCCACACCCGGCCAGGACAGCAAACAACCCTTCGTGATCCCGGTCACGCTGGGCCTGCTCTCGCGTGAAGGCCAAGCCCTGTCCTTGCAACAAGCTGGCAGCGCGGACGTCTTGCCCCAGCAAACCCTGGTGCTGACCGAAGCCAGCGCCAGCTACACCTTTGTCAACCTCGACAGCGAACCTGTGCCCTCGCTGCTGCGCGGTTTCAGCGCCCCGGTCGTGCTCGACGATGGCCTGAGCACCGCCGACCTGCTGTGTTTGCTGGCCCACGACAGCGACCCCTTCAACCAATGGGAAGCCGGTCAACGCCTGATGCTGCAAAGCGCGGTGCAAGCCCTGGCGCAAGACAGCGCAGGCCCTGTGCTGTCCGACGAGCTGGTCTCTGCCCTGCGCAACGTGCTGCGCCACCCCGGTCTGGATGCGGCCTTCAAAGACCTGGCACTCACCCTGCCGTCCGAGAACTACATCGCTGACCAGCTCAGCGTGGTGGACCCGCAACGCGTGCACGCTTTGCGCGAAGCCATGCGTTTGCAACTGGCCACCGCCTTGCAAGCCGACTGGCAATGGGCCTGGGACGCTCACAAGAACAACGGCGCTTACTCGCCCGATGCGCAATCCAGCGGCCGCCGCGCCCTGGCCGGTCTGGCCATGGGCATGTTGTGCATCGCTGCCGTGCAGGTGGGTGACGATGTGACACCCGGCCGTGTGTACCAGCAGTTCAAGGACGCCAGCAACATGACCGACCGCTTCAACGCACTGTCGGCCCTGGTGGTCAGTGGCCATGCTTTGGCCAACGATGCATTGGCGCTGTTCCACAAACTCTTCCAGCACGAAGCCCTGGTCATCGACAAATGGTTTGCCCTTCAAGCCGGTGCGCCCGACCGCGCTGGCGATGTGCTGCCCCGCGTGCGCCAGCTCATGCAGCATGCCGACTTCAGCCTGCGCAACCCCAACCGCGCACGCAGCCTGATCTTCAGCTACTGCAGCGCCAACCCCGCCGCCTTCCACCGCGCCGATGCCGCAGGCTATGTGTACTGGAGCGAGCAAGTGCTGGCGCTCGATGCGATCAACCCCCAAGTGGCCGCCCGCCTGGCCCGCGCCATGGACCGCTGGAGCCGCCTGGCCGAGCCCTACCGCAGCGCGGCCAAAGTCGCCATCGAACGCGTGGCCGCCAAAGCCGACCTGTCCAACGACGTGCGCGAAGTCATCAGCCGTGCATTGAGTGCAGCTTGAACCGACACCGCACGAACCGAATCAAGGAAACCCCATGAGCAAAATTTCCCTCTCCCGCTACCTGGTGGAGCAGCAACGCGACAAAGGCCACATCCCGGCTGACCTGCGCTTGTTGCTCGAAGTGGTGGCCCGCGCCTGCAAGAGCATCAGCCACGCTGTGAACAAAGGCGCTTTGGGCGGCGTGCTCGGCAGCGCTGAAAGCGAAAACGTGCAAGGTGAAGTCCAGAAAAAATTGGACATCATCGCCAACGAAGTGCTGCTCGAAGCCAACGAGTGGGGCGGCCACCTCGCGGCCATGGCCTCCGAAGAGATGGACAGCATCTACCTGGTGCCCAACCGCTACCCGCAAGGCGAATACCTGCTGCTGTTTGATCCTTTGGACGGGTCGTCCAACATCGATGTCAACGTCAGCATCGGCACCATCTTCAGCGTGCTCAAAAAACCCGAAGGCAACCAGGGCGTGACCGAGCAGGACTTCCTGCAAGCGGGCAAGCAGCAAGTGGCCGCTGGCTACTGCGTGTATGGCCCGCAAACCACCTTGGTGCTCACCGTGGGCGACGGCGTGGTCATGTTCACCCTGGACCGCGAGCAAGGCTCTTTTGTGCTCACCCATGAAGACGTGCAAATTCCTGCCGACACCAAAGAATTCGCCATCAACATGAGCAATATGCGCCACTGGGACGAGCCCGTGCGCCGCTACATCGACGAATGCCTGCAAGGCAAAGAAGGCCCACGCGGCAAGGACTTCAACATGCGCTGGATCGCCAGCATGGTGGCCGACGTGCACCGCATCCTGACCCGTGGCGGCGTCTTCATGTACCCCTGGGACAAGCGCGAACCGCAAAAAGCCGGCAAGCTGCGCCTGATGTACGAAGCCAACCCCATGAGCTGGCTGGTCGAGCAAGCCGGTGGCGCCGCCACCAACGGCAAGACCCGCATCCTCGACCTGCAACCGGGCCAACTGCACGAACGCGTGAGCGTCATGCTCGGCTCCAAGAACGAAGTCGAACGCGTGACCAGCTATCACGCAAAGGTATAATTTTTGAAGGTCAGCCGGTGTAGCTCAGTCGGTAGAGCAGCTCATTCGTAATGAGAAGGTCGGGTGTTCGATTCATCTCTCCGGCACCAAAACATCAGGGTCAGCAGATCAAAGTCTGCTGACCCTTTTTTATTTTCTGCTTCCGCGTGAACAGAGAAACGTTCTCGCAAATTCGAACATTGACCATGCCCAAACCCATCCGACTTTTCGCCGCCCTGCTGCTCTTGGCTCTTGGCCTGGGCAACGCCTTGGCCCAGCGCATGTACGACAGCAGCGGCAGGCAGTTGGGCCGGGTCGATGCCGAGCGGTTTTACAGCGCATCAGGGCATCAGATCGGGCGTGTGGATGGCGATCGGATTTACGACGCCTCAGGGCGGCAACTGGGGCGCATTGATGGTGAGCGGGTTTACGACGCATCGGGCAGGCAGCTGGGGCGCATCGATGGCGAGCGGCTGTACAGCGCCTCGGGCTCGCTGATGGGGCGGCTCGATGGCGAGCGGATTTATGACGCATCGGGCCGACAGATCGGCCGCGCCGATGGTCTGCGCCGCATGCAGATGATCGTGTACTTTTATTTCTTCATGTGAGCGGCGCATTGGGAGGCCGTATTAACGACTCAGCCGCCAACAAAGTGAGCACCCTGAAGGCGGCTTGAAGACCCGCACCGGACTGTGCGTCCGGTGCATAGCTTCACTTGGCGGGATAACGGTTGGGGTACTTCTCGCGCATGGTCATACCGGTCTCGCCGTCGGCTGGAATGTTGCCCAAGCGTTTGGCTTCTTCCAGCTCGGCCTTGACTTGTGCGCGGGTTTTGGTCGGGCCTGAAGGTTTGGCCGGGTAACGCCCGGGGTTGACTTCGCGCTCTTTGAGGTTGGACTCGTTGGCGCACATCACATCGCCCGTGCGCTTGGCTTCTTCGAGTTCGGCTTTGACTTGTTCACGTGTTTTACCCGGGGTGCCTGGCGCTGAGGGGTAGCGCGAGGGATTGGCTTCGCGCAGGGTGCGACCGCTTTCGTCGCCGCAGGGCATGTTGCCGGTGCGCTGGGCTTCTTTGAGCTCGGTCTTGACCTGTTCGCGTGTTTTACCGCCTGCAGGGTCTTGTGCGAATGCGTTGGAGAACAAGGCGGTCAAAAAACTCATGAGGATCGGGGCGATGATTTTGGAATGACGCATAGGGGCTTCCTTTTTGGATTTAAAAACGGAAGCCCAATTTATCAACCAGCATTCTTGCAGACAGTGGGTTGACGCACACAAAGCGCAGCGCCGCACCCATGAAAAAAGCCGCTCACCCGAGCGGCTTTGGAACAACAGGTCAGCGCCTGATCATTCGTCGGTGTCGGGCGGCAAGCCTTCAAATGCCGCAGGCACCGCTGGGCCAGTGACCACGTTGCGCAGGGTTTCGCGCAGCATTTTCTTTTCGGGCAGGCTCAGGGCGCGGGCCAGGCGCTGGCGCATGCGCAGCAGCAGTTGGCGGTCGACTTCTTGCGGAATGCCTCGGCTGATTTGCAGGGCGTCCTTGAGGTCTTCACGCAGGTCTTCGGGCTCTTCTTCCCACCAGGCGCTGACGACTTCTTGCATGGATTTGCGCAGCTCTTCGACGTCTTCCACCGCCAGGCCCATGCCGGTGGGCAGCTTGCCTTGCAGCATGTCGGCCAAGGCTTGCGAGTTGACCACCACGCGGCGGTCGGCCTGAGCCAGCAGACGGGCCCAACCCGGGTCGGTGCGGACCATTTGGGGCATGTTGCGAGCCGATTCGTCGGCCAGCAGGTGCACGCTCAGGCCGCTGAGCTGGGCTTCGTCGATGGTGGCCAAAAAGCGTTCATCGTCGCTGGCCACCAGCACGTGGTCGCAGGCATGGTGCTCGGCCAGTTGCTTGAGGTCGTGGCCCAAAGAGCGCAGCAGCGATGCGCCGCCGTCGGCGTCATGCGCTTGCACCAGGCGCACGATCTGGTCGTCGATAACCAGACCGTCGGAGCGGTCGCTGTACCAGTAAATGCGTTTGAGGTCGACGTCCAGCGCCGAGTGCGCCAGCGCTTGCGACAGCAAGCTGAGCAGGCCTTGGCGGTTGACGGATTCGCCCGTGGCCCCCAGGGCGCCTTGCTGGGCCATCCAGATCAGGAATCGGCCGTCGATAAGGGCCATGCAGGTGCCGCTGCGTTGTTCGCCAAAACGGCGGTCAGAACGGGGGGCTTGAGAGAAGTAATCACGCTTCATGAGTAAACCTATACGAATAAAAAGAAAACATAGCGCTGCTAAAGAATGCAACGTGTCTCATTTTACGGCGGCTTGAGCCCAGAGCCCATGCTCTACGGCCATCATGCAAACGCAGACGTCACTTCCAGGTGTAGGTCAGGGCGGCATACCCGGTGGCTTGGCCAGACCGGTCGACCAAGGGGCTGTTGCGCACGGCGCTGTCCCACGCGCGGTAGCGCCCCAGCAACTGCAAAGCCCAAGGCCCTTGCAAGGGCACCGTGGCGTGCAAAGACAGCACGGGCACCGTGGACGCTCCAGCTTGATAAACCGGCAGGCCCGCAGAAGATTGCGCAGCTGTCACGCCGTACAGGTGCTGTACATAGGCCGCGCTGCGGTGCTCCAGGCCCAGCTGGGGGTACAAGGTGGCCTGGCCCAGGGCCAGTTTGCCCGTCCAGGTCAGCTCCAGCAGTTGGCCGCCTGAGGTGGCGTCGTGAAAGACGTAGGCGAACACGCCGCCCATGGCGGTGCGCTGAAAAGTGCCCAGCCCCACCGGCACGGGCGCCGAGCGGTCACCGGCGGTGCTGAAGTCGGTTTTGTGGGCCTTGAAGCCCTCTGTGCTCACGCGGGCTGCCAGCTCCAGATGGCCCTCGCCCATGGGCAAGGCCTTGACGCCGAAAGTGTCCACACGCGCATAAAAACGGCCGTAATCACCGTAGACATAGGGCATGGCCGTGACGGTGCCGCGGGCGCCCTGCACCACCGGCTGACTGGCAACCAGCATGCCGCCAGCATCGCCAACAAAGTGGTCAGGAAAGGCCGACTGCGCCTGCGCGACCGATCCAGCCGCCAACAAAATTCCAAACGTGTGTTTCATGCGCATGGTGTTTCTCCTTCAATGAATTGTGCCGCATGGCCTGGTCGTCTGCGAGGCGCCGCTGTGGTCGGTTATAAATGCCGCTGTGACCCAACCTTTGTCCATCGATCCCCGCACCGCACCCATTGAACGGGTTGACCATGATTTGCCCGCCGTGCCTTGGGCGCAGATGCAGCCCGATGCCTTGCGGGCGCGTTTTGCGCAAGCACCGGTGTGGACCCCCGAGGTGGTGCGCGAGCCACAGTTCTCGAGCCGTGCACCCGCAAAGGCGGCGGTGCTGGTGCCGATTGTCATGCGCGGCCCGGCGGCGTCCGAGCCCACCATATTGTTGACTCAGCGCACTGCGCACTTGTCGACCCATTCAGGACAAATTGCCTTTCCGGGCGGCAAGGTCGACGCCGAAGATGCCGATGCGCAAGCCACGGCTTTGCGTGAAGCGCAAGAAGAAGTTGGCCTTGACCCACGCCATGTGCAGGTGATTGGCCAGTTGCCGCTGTACATCACCGGCAGCGCGTTTTGGGTGACGCCGGTGATTGGCTTGGTCTCTCCTGAGATGGCGCTGCAGCCCAACCCCGATGAGGTGGACGATGTGTTCGAGGTGCCTCTGGCCTTTTTGATGAACCCTGCACACCACCGCCACCACAGCATGATGTGGCAAGGGGCGCAGCGGCAGTGGTTTTCCATGCCTTACCAGGAAAGCCGCGTCGCCGCCGATGGCGAGCAGGCGTCGGTTGAACGCTATATTTGGGGGGCGACAGCGGCGATGCTGCGCAACCTCTATCGTTTTTTGATAGCCCACCCCGCGGGATGATTTGAGCCATGAGTTTCTTTTCTCTTCTTTTGGCGCTGGTGCTTGAACAAGCCCGCCCTTTGCTGCCACAGAACCTGATCTACCAGTGGATCGGCAACTGGACGGCCTGGGTGGCACGCACTTTTGATGCCGGTGTGCGCAACCAAGCCTGGGTGACTTGGGGCATCACCATCGTGACGCCCGCCTTGTTGGCCATGCTGGTGCATTGGTACCTCGACTGGGGTCTGGGCTGGTTGTTTGCGGTGTTATGGAATGTGGCGCTGCTGTATCTGACTTTGGGATTTCGTCAGTTCAGCCACCATTTCACGGCCATCCGAGAGGCGCTCAACGATGGCGACGAGAACAAAGCACGTGAGTTGTTGGCCGAATGGCAACAGGTGCAGGTTGGTCAAATTCCACGCAGCGAGATCGTGCGCCATGCGATCGAATATTCGGTGATTGCCGCACACCGCCATGTGTTTGGTGTGTTCTTCTGGTATGCGGTTTTATCGATCGTGGGGCTGGGCCCGGTCGGTGCTGTGGTGTATCGCCTGACCGACTTTGCTCGCCAGCACTGGCAACAAGAAACGACCGACGGTTCGGTCACCAGCCCGGTCCTGCAAGACGTGGCCACCAGCGCTTGGACAGCATTGGACTGGCTGCCATCACGCATGACGGCTTTGGGCTTTGCGATTGTGGGCAGCTTTGAAGACGCCATGGACGGCTGGCGCAACCATGCGCAGAACTTCCCAGACGACAACGATGGGGTGATCCTGGCCGCCACGGCCGGCGCGATCAACATCCGCCTGGGTGGAGCGGCTTTGCAAGGGGCCAATGAGCCCGACGGCGACGACACCGCAGGCGGCAGCAGCACGCCAGGGCGCACACCCGAATTGGCGCACTTTGCCCAAGTGGTGGGGCTGGTGTGGCGCACCGTGATCATGTGGTTGGTGCTGGTGGCCTTGCTGACCATGGCCAAGCTGGTGGGCTGAGCGCCCTTTGCTTCACCAGCGCTGCTGGCTCAACTCTTCAAACAACTGCGCATAAATGCGGTGGCGGCGGGCACTGATGGTGCCTGCACTGTGTTCGCTCTCGACCTGCGCCAGCACAGCGCAACCGGGCTCGTGCAGGTGGGTGCAGTTGTAGAACTTGCAGCCGCCCAGATACTTGCGCAAATCGGGCATGCAATCGGCCAGGCGGGTCGGCTCGATGTGGTGCAGGCCAAACTCCTGAAAGCCCGGTGAATCGATCAGGGCGCTTCGTTGACCTGCGCTGGTGTCCAAGCTGGGCACCCAATACCAGCGGGTGCTGGTGGTGGTGTGTTTGCCCGAGTTGAGGGCTTGCGAAATTTCCCCGGTTTCGACCTGCGCATCGGGCACCAGGCGGTTGATCAAGGTGCTCTTGCCGCTGCCCGATGGGCCCAGCACCAAGGTGGTGTGGCCCGAGAGGTGCTCGCACAAAGCGGCCACGCCGTCGTCGGCCACTGCCGAGCGCGGGTTCAAACTCACGGGCACCACGGCGTAGCCCATGGCGCGGTATGGGGCCAAGCGCTCCCAAGCTTGTGCAAACGGCACGGCCAAATCGCTTTTGTTGAGCGCAATGACGGGCGTGATGCGTTCGGCCTCGGCGGCCACCAAAGCACGCGAAAGCTGGCTTTCAGAATACTCCGGGTCGGCTGCGATCAGGATCAGCACGCGGTCAAGGTTGGCTGCAAAGGACTTGGTGCGGATTTCGTCCTGCCGGTAAAACAGGTTGCGGCGCTCTTGCAGTTTTTCGATGCTGCCTTCATCGCCAGCGATTTGCCAGAGCACTTGGTCGCCCACCACCACCTGGTTTTTCTTGCCACGCGGGTGGCAAATCAGGCGGCGGCCTTCAGGCGTTTCCACCAGGCAGTGCCGCCCATAGGTGGCCACCACCAGGCCGGGTTCGAGCACGGCCGCGTCGGCTTGGGCGGGGCGTTGTTTGTTGAACTTGCTCATGCGGGCAACAAGCCGTCTGTTTGACGGGCGGCCTCAAAGTCGAGGCGGCTCAGGCCCTGCACATCGTGCGTGCACCAGCGGACCACGCAGCGGCGATGGTTCAGCACCACTTCCGGGTGGTGGTTGAGCTTTTCGGACAACCAGCCCACGCTGTTGACGAACAACAGGGCCTGCGTGTGCTCTGCAAACTCGAACGTCTTTTCGATCACCACGGCGTCACCATCGCCCTGCAAGCGCCAACCAGGCACCTGGCCCAGCGCCATGACCACTTCGGTGGGCGTGAAGGCGCGCAGCGCAGCGGTGCTCATGCGGCGCCCATCCGTGCCAGCCGCTCGCTGGCGGGCGGGTGCGAGTAATAGAACTTCACATACAGTGGATCGGGCGTGAGCGTTGAAGCGTTGTCCTGATACAGCTTAAGCAAAGCCGACGACAGGTCTTGGCCAGGCGTTTGCGAGACCGCATAGGCATCGGCCTCAAACTCTTGCTGGCGCGAGCGCCAAGACGACACGGGCGCCACGAACAAGGTGAACACCGGCGTGACTAGCATGAAGAGCACCAGCGCCAAGGCGTTGTTGCTGTCCGTCAGGCTGGGCATGACGCCCAAGCCCGTGTAGAACCAAACTTGCTGCATGAGCCAACCCAGCAGGGCCAGACCGGCCAAGGTGAGCGCAAAGCTGGTCAGCATCATCTTGAGGATGTGCTTGTGTTTGAAGTGGCCCAGCTCGTGCGCGAGCACGGCTTCCATCTCGGCAGGACTCAGTTGCTTGAGCAGCGTGTCGAAAAACACCACGCGCTTGCTGGCCCCAAAGCCGGTGAAGAAGGCATTGGAGTGCGCCGAGCGGCGGCTGCCGTCCATGACAAAAAAGCCCTTGGCCGTGAAGCCTGCGCGTTGCATAAGAGACTGCACACGGGCTTTGAGAGATTCATCTTCGAGCGGGGTGAATTTGTTGAACAGCGGCATGATCACATTGGGGGCGATCGCCATCAAGAACAACTGCCAGCCCACCAGGGCCGCCCAGGCCCACAGCCACCACAGGCTGCCGCCTGCTTGCATGAGCCAGAGCATGAGCCACAGCAAAGGCACGCCCAAGACCAGGCCGAGCAGCAGGCCTTTGGCCATGTCGGCCAGCCACAAAGCGGGCGTGATCTTGTTGAAGCCAAAGCGTTGTTCCACGCCAAAGGTTTGCACCAGCGACAAGGGCAAGCCGATCAAGCCGCCCACCAGCGTGAAGCCCAGCACCAAGGCTATTTGCTGCCCGATGCCAGGGCCCATCCAGCCCAGCAGCACTTGGTTCAGCGCGTCGAGTCCGCCCAGCAAGGTCCAGCCCAGCAAGACGGCGGCGTCAAGCGCGATGTCGATTTGCGAGAGTTTGGCTTTGGCCAGGGTGTAGTCCGCGGCCTTGTGGTGATCGGCCAGCGAAACGGTGTCGGCATAGGCTGCGGGCACCGCAGCGCGGTGACGCGACACGTGCCGAACCTGGCGCGCATTGAGCCAGGACTTGAGCGCCACATGCGCCAACAAGGCCACCACCAGGGTCACCGTCAAAGAAAGAGAAGGATTCATGCGGATATTGTAGGAGCCGCCCCTTCCCCCTTGCAGGTCGGCACCTTCTGGTCCGACATGGTCATCGGCTTCGGCGACAATCAGCGCATGTCTGAAGTGAACACCACCACCGCCCCCGAAGTGGCCGACTTGGCCAAGTCTGACCAGAACCTGGTCTGGATCGATTGCGAAATGACGGGCCTGGACCCCGAAAAAGAACGCCTGCTGGAGATCGCCGTGATTGTCACCGGCCCTCACCTGTCGCCACGCATTGAAGGCCCAGTGTTGGTGATCCACCAAAGCGATGAATTGCTGAACAAGATGGACGCCTGGAACAAAGGCACGCATGGCAAGAGCGGGCTGATCGACAAGGTCAAGGCCTCGACCACCACCGAAGCCGATGCCGAAGAGCAGATCATCGCCTTTTTGAAAAAATACCTGCCCAAAGGCGCATCGCCCCTGTGCGGCAACACCATCAGCCAAGACCGCCGCTTTTTGGTGAAGTTCATGCCCAAGCTGGAAGCGTTCTTTCACTACCGCAACCTGGACGTGAGCACACTCAAGGAGCTGTCACGCCGCTGGAAGCCCGAGGTGTATTCGTCTTTCAAGAAGCAGCAAAAGCACACCGCCCTTGCCGATGTGCACGAATCCATCGACGAATTGGCGCATTACCGCGAGCATTTCATCCGGCTTTGAAGTTTTTCAGGGAAAACCCTAGCGCTTTTTTTCGATCCGTGTCATAATCGTGGGCTCGCTGCGCAACATGTGCAGCGTTTCCTACATCTCCCTTCATGCCTTGACCCAACGATAGGGTCACTCACAGCGGCCAGGCTCCACGCCCAGCGCCACTCGCGAGCACCGTTTGATGGTTGATGTTTTTTCAACCTTGCGGTGCCTGCGGCCCAATGCAACAGCTTTTTCTGTTGACGGCCGTTGTTCCGTGCGAGTTTTATAGATACACATGACTGACACTTTGAACACAGTGCAGGACGACTTGTCGCCTGCCGAAATCACATCCATCGCCACCGAGTCGACTGCACAGCCCGCTGCGACCAATTTGGCCACCGAAATCATGGTCGCTGCAGCGGCCGAAATCACCACCGACGCAGCACATGAAGTCGCCGCCGAAGTGACCGAAGAAGTTGAAGCCATCGCCGATGTGCCCAACGGCTTCGTGGAATTGGGCCTGGCCCCTGAACTGGTGCAAGCCGTGGCCGACCTGGGCTACACACAGCCGACCGCTGTGCAATTGCGCGCCATTCCTTTGGCCTTGCCTACCGCTGGCGGCTCCAAAGACGGCCTGTCGAATGGCTACAGCGACTTGATGGTCTCCAGCCAGACCGGCAGCGGCAAAACCGCCGCCTTCTTGCTGCCCGTGTTGCACACCTTGATCGCCCAAATGGCCGAACAAGAAGCCATCGAACGCGCCGAGTTTGAACAAGCTTGCGCCGATGCAGCCGCCAAAGGCGAGCCAGCACCCAAGCGAGCCAAGCGCAAAGACCCCACCAACCCACGCAACTTCAAGGCACCGACGCCCGGCGCCCTGATCCTGTGCCCCACCCGTGAATTGGCCCAACAGGTCGCACATGACGCGATCGAGCTGGTCAAGCACACCCGTGGTCTGCGCGTGGCCAACGTGGTCGGTGGCATTCCTTACCAGCTGCAAATTGCCAAGCTGCAAAACGCCAACCTGGTCGTGGCCACACCTGGCCGTTTGCTCGACCTGCAACGCTCCATGCAAATCAAGCTGGACCAAGTGCAGTTTTTGGTGGTGGACGAAGCCGACCGCATGCTCGACCTGGGCTTCTCGGACGACCTGGCCGACATCAACGACATGACCAGCCAGCGTCGCCAGACCATGATGTTCAGCGCGACCTTTGCGCCACGCATTCAGCAATTGGCCATGCGCGTGATGCACGACGGCGGCTCCTCGGTCCAGAAAATCCAGATCGACAACCCACAGGAAAAACACAACAACATCAAGCAGGTGCTGTTCTGGGCCGACAACGCCCAACACAAGCGCCAACTGCTCGACCACTGGTTGCGCGACGCCTCGATTGACCAAGCGATCGTGTTCTCCAGCACCCAGATCGAATGCGACGGCCTGGCCGCCGATTTGCAGCAAGACGGCTTCTCGGCTGTCGCATTGCACGGCGCCCTGAGCCAAGGCATGCGCAACCGCCGCCTGATGGCGCTGCGCAATGGCCAAGTCCAGATCCTGGTGGCCACCGATGTGGCTGCTCGCGGTATCGACGTGCCCACCATCACCCACGTCTTCAACTTCGGCTTGCCGATGAAGGCCGAGGACTACACCCACCGCATTGGCCGTACTGGCCGCGCAGGCCGCGACGGCTTGGCTGTGACCTTTGCAGAAATGCGTGACCGCCGCAAGATCGGTGACATCGAAGCCTACACACGCCAGCCTTTCAAGGCGGAAGTGATTCCCGGCATGGAGCCCAAAGCACGCATGCCTGAGGCACGCAAGCCCATGGGTGGCCGTGGCGGTGACCGTTTTGGTGGTGATCGCAACTATGCCAATGCCAGCGGTGGCTTCCGTGGCCGCTCGGGCGGCGGCGGTGGTGGTGGCCGTGATTTCGGCAACCGCGAAGGTGGTTTTGACAACCGCGCCCCACGTGGCAACTTCCGCGATGAGCAGCCTCGCTTTGAACAGCGTGCGGAGCCCCGCTTTGACCCGCGCAAAGATGGCCGCGGTGGCGATGCCCGCTTTGACAACAACCGTGGTGGCGATCGCTTCGAACAACGTGGTGCCGCACCTGCGCACCCTTGGGACCGCGAAAACCGTGGTGCACCGCGCCAGGACGCACGTCCAGACGCACGCGGTGAAGGCCGTCAAGGCGGCCGCTGGGAAGACCGTGGCGACAGCCGCAACGCGCCCCGCGCAGCAGCACCTCGTGGCGCAGCAGGTGACAAGTTCGCCCGTGGCCCCAAGCAGTTTGGTGCTGGCAACTTCAAGCCCCACAATGCCGGCGGCGCAGGTGGTGGTGACGGCAAGCGTGGCGGCACCCGCGTGCTGAAAGTCACACGCGGCTGATCGCCCACCAACAGCCACCAGGGCCCTCGCGCCCTGAACGCTTCAAGGCCTTGCCCTCACCCGGCAAGGCCTTTTTTCTTGGGGCTGCGCGATGTGAACAGGCGTAAAAAAACCGCCACGGGCGAACCCGGGCGGTTTTTTCTACCTCGGAAAAAGGCTTTACGCAGCGGCCACTGGGGCTGCTTTGCGCTGAGGCAACTTTTCCTTGATACGTGCCGACTTGCCGCTGCGATCGCGCAGGTAGTACAGCTTGGCGCGGCGAACATCACCACGACGCTTGACTTCGATGCTGGCGATCAAAGGGCTGTAGGTTTGGAACGTACGTTCCACGCCTTCGCCGCTGGAGATCTTGCGCACTGTGAAGCCGCTGTTCAGACCACGATTGCGCTTGGCAATCACGACGCCTTCGTAAGCCTGAACGCGTTTGCGGCTACCTTCAACCACATTCACGCTCACAATCACGGTGTCGCCGGGGGCAAATTCAGGAATCACTTTACCCAAACGGGCAATTTCTTCCTGCTCAAGAGTTTGAATCAAATTCATTTTTTGAACTCCGTCCGATCATGCCTCGCTACACAAGGGGCGTTCTGTGCTGTAAGCGCTGGGCATCATGTGCACAACTGGAGCCAGATCGCGGCGGGTAGAGGATCGAAAAGCCTCCCATTATAACTTTTTACGACCCCAGGTCCACCTTACGCTCAAGATGGCCGATGCAAGCGGCTGCGCAAACGCCAGCAAAGCGCGAAGTTGTCACTCACCCGCCGAGGGCAGGTTCTTCAAAAAAGTCTCATCCTGACGGCTCAATCGGCCGTCCTGGCGTGCCCGAAGCAGCAACTCAGGGCGGTGCTGCGCGGTCAGGCGCAGGCTTTGCTCACGCCGCCAGCGCTCGATGTGGGCATGGTGCCCGGACATCAACTCCGGCGGTACGGCATGGCCCTGCCAGACCTCGGGTCGGGTGAAGTGCGGGCTGTCCAGCAGGCCGTCGAGCGCTGGGTTGAAACTGTCGAGCTGGTGGCTGCCTTCGTCGTTCAGGACGCCGGGCTGCAAACGGGCGACGGCATCGAGCAAGGCCATGGCGGCGATCTCCCCACCCGACAAGACAAAGTCACCCAAGCTGATTTGCAGGTCGACGTATTGGTCAATGAAACGCTGGTCCACGCCTTCGTAGCGACCACACAACAAAACCGCACCAGCGCTTTGCGACCAGTTGGCCACCGCGTTGTGATTCAAGGCCTGCCCGATGGGCGAGAACAGCACCAAGGGCGCAGGGTCGGCCTCGTTGCGGTCGGCGCGGATGGCGCTGAGCGTTTTGAACAGGGGCTCGGCCAGCATGACCATGCCAGGCCCGCCGCCAAAAGAACGGTCGTCCACGCGGCGGTAATTGCCCTCGGCGTGGTCACGGGGGTTCCACAGGCGCACATCGACCAGCCCGCCTTCGTAGGCGCGGCGTGTGATGCCGCTGGTGAGCAGCGGCGCAAACAGTTCCGGGAACAGCGTGATGATGTCAAAGCGCATGGATGTGGCCCTCCACGGCCGAGGCCGATCAGTAGTCGGGCTGCCAGTCAACGGTGATGCGTTTGCCAGGCAAATCGACACCGTCGACAAACGCGCTGACGAAAGGAATCATGCGCTCGACGGGTTTGCCGCCTTCGGCTTCGGGTGCGGCTTCGATCACGAGCACGGTTTGCGGACCCGTGGACATGAGGTCACGCACCTCACCAAGTGACACGCCTTCACGGTTGACCACCTGCAGGCCCATCAGGTCCACCCAGTAGTACTCGCCCTCGGCTGCGGTGGGAAAGCTGGAACGGGGGACAAAAATCCGGGCGCCACGCAAGGCCTCGGCGGCATTGCGGTCATCGATGTCGTGGGCGGTGGCCACGAGCGTGCTGGAATGGTCTTTGGACTCTTTGATGCGCAAGAGCAAGGGCTCGGTCCATGCAGCGGCGTCAGACTTGGCGGCTGCAGCTTCCGTGGGCCGCTTGGGTTTCATGGGCCGATCGGGCGGCAACAAAAACCAGCGCTTGGAAGAAAAAAGCGCCTCGGGCGAGGCGCTGTGGGGCAAGACCTTGAACCAGCCTTTGATGCCCCAGGCATCGGCAATGCGCCCGACTTCGATGGCGTCAGCGGGCAGTGCCGCCGTCTCCAGAGGTGGACGCATGGCCGACATCAGCCGATCAGGCTGCTGCTTTGCCAGCTTGACGGATCAGGCGTTCCACGGTGGGAGAAGCCTGGGCGCCAACGCTCTTCCAGTAGGTCAGACGGTCTTGGGCAATGCGCAGACCTTCTTCGCCACC
The DNA here is from genome assembly GCF_003063335.1 of Limnohabitans sp. MMS-10A-192. GTDB lineage: Bacteria > Pseudomonadota > Gammaproteobacteria > Burkholderiales > Burkholderiaceae_C > Limnohabitans_A. The sequence continues at coordinate 61,543 of NZ_NERX01000001.1, forward strand.
ACGGGCTGTGGGGTTGTAGAAACCGATGCGCTCCAGGAAGCGGCCATCACGACGCACGCGCTTGTCGGCGACGACGATGTTGAAGAAAGGACGTGCTTTAGAGCCGCCGCGGTTCAGACGAATAACAACCATGATTTATCCTTGGGTGGTTGGATGGCTTCGGAACAATTGCCGAGACACCCGTTTTCTTCCAGCGTTTGAGACACGCAACTGGCCACCCGGCCAGTGACACACTGAAAAGCCCACCATTATACAACGGGAGCACCAATGCCCTTGATCCGACGCAGCCGGGACGAAGATATCGCGGCCATCACAGCCATTTACCGGCACCATGTGCTCACGGGCACGGGCACTTTCGAGATCGATCCCCCCTCAAAAGCCGACATGAGCGCCAGGCGTGCCGATGTGCTGGCCAAGGGCCTGCCCTACCTGGTCGTGGAAGACGCCGGTCAGGTGCTGGGCTTTGCCTACTGCAACTGGTTCAAACCGCGCCCGGCCTACCGCTTTTCGGCCGAAGACTCGATTTACATGGCCACAGGTGTGCAGCACAAAGGGCTGGGCAAAGCTTTGCTGACCGAACTTTGCGCCCAGGCCGAAAGGGCTGGTGTTCGCAAGTTCCTGGCGGTGATCGGCGACTCTGCCAATGCAGCCTCGATTGGTGTGCACCGCTCAGTGGGCTTCACACCGGTGGGCACCCTCACATCTTGCGGCTGGAAATTCGACCGCTGGCTGGATGTGGTGATGATGGAAAAGCCTTTGGGCGCAGGCGACAGCACGCCTGCTCAATAATCAACCCCATGAAAAACAAAACACTGGCCACCTGGCTCACTTTTTGGGGCGGCCCCTTGGGCCTGCACCGCTTTTACCTCAAGGGCTTGGGCGATTCGCTGGGCTGGCTATTGCCGATACCAACGGCACTGGGCATTTATGGCATTCAACGTGTTCAGGCATTTGGCCTGGATGACAAGTTGAGCTGGGCATTGATCCCTTTGCTGGGGTTCACCATCGCAGGCTGTGCACTGACGGCGATCGTTTATGGCTTGATGACGGCAGAGAAATGGAACACCCAATTCAACCCGCAAGCTGCGCCCGATGCGCCAGCGGGACAAACCCATTGGACCACCATCATCGGCATCGCATCAGCTTTGCTGCTCGGCACCGCCGTGCTGATGGCCAGTCTGGCTTTCAGCTTTCAGATGTACTTCGAATACCAGATTGAAGAGGCCCGGCTGATCAGTCAGTGACACAAAAAAAGCCGGACAGTGTCCGGCTTTTTGCTCCAGCGCATGGCGCGGCTCGCTTCAGTCGAACACTTGGAAGCTGACCCAGTACGCAATGGCGGCCACAAAAGCGCTGGCGGGAATGGTGAGCACCCACGCCCAGACGATGTTGCCCGCGACACCCCAGCGCACAGCGCTGGCGCGCTGCGTGGAGCCCACACCCACGATGGCGCCCGTGATGGTGTGGGTGGTCGAAACAGGAATCCCCAAAGAGGTGGCCAGGAACAAGGTCATCGCTCCGCCGGTTTCAGCACAGAAGCCGCCCACCGGCTTGAGCTTGGTGATTTTTTGCCCCATGGTCTTGACGATACGCCAGCCGCCGAACATGGTGCCCAAGCCAATCGCAGCGTAGCAACTGATCACGGTCCAGGTTGGCGGCGCCTTATCGCCAGCGGCAGCATAGCCCGTCGCGATCAACATCATCCAGATGATGCCGATGGTCTTTTGTGCGTCGTTGCCACCGTGACCCAAGCTGTAAGCACCGGCAGACACCAGCTGCAAGCGACGGAACCATTTGTCCACTTTGGAGGGGCGGGTCCGACGGAAGATGTTGGCCACCAGGACCATCATCAAAGAGCCCAGCAAAAAGCCCAGAACCGGCGACACAAAGATGAACGAGACGGTTTTGATGATGCCCGAGGACACCAAAGAACCTGCACCGGACTTGGCGATCACAGCCCCCACAATGCCGCCGATCAGGGCGTGTGAAGAGCTGCTGGGGATGCCGTAGTACCAAGTGATCACGTTCCAGGTGATGGCACCCACCAAAGCGCCAAACACCACATGGGTGTCCACCACGCCAGGCTGAACAATGCCCTTGCCCACCGTCGCCGCCACACTCAGGTGGAAGATGAAGATGGCCACAAAGTTGAAAAAGGCAGCAAACACCACGGCTTGGGTGGGCTTGAGCACGCCCGTGGAGACCACGGTGGCGATCGAATTGGCCGCATCATGAAACCCGTTCATGAAGTCAAAAATGAGTGCCAAGGCGACCAGCAAGATCACCACCCACAAGGCAGCTTGTACGGTTTCCATACGTCAGATTCCCGCGTCAGATCAGGAATTTTCGAGGACGATGCCCTCGATCTGGTTGGCCACGTCTTCACACTTGTCGGTGATGGTTTCCAGCAATTCGTAAATGGCCTTGAGCTTGATGATCTCGCGCACATCGGCTTCTTCGCGGAACAATTTGCTCATGGCGCTGCGCATCACGCGGTCAGCATCCGACTCCAGGCGGTCGATTTCTTCGCAGGTTTTGAGGGCCGACTCGGCCACCGCAGGCTCACCGATGCGGGGCAACAATTTCACAGCGTCTTGCACGCGTTCGCAGCAACGCACCGACAAATCGGTCAGGCGGGTGATCTCTTCGGTCATGTGACGCACGTCATACAGCGCCATGGTTTCAGCGGAGTCCTGGATCAGGTCGGCCACATCGTCCATCAAGTTGATCAAGGCGTGGATCTGTTCACGGTCGATGGGGGTGATGAAGGTGGTGTGGATCAGGCGGTTGACTTCCTGGGTCACGCGGTCTGCTGCGTGCTCGGCGTTGTCCACATCGCGGTTGTATTTCTCGCGCAGGTGAACATCGTTGTAATTGGCCACCAAATTCGAAAAGGAGCGAGCCGCCTCGACAATGCGCTCCGCATGTTGGTTAAAAAGTTCAAAAAAATTGCCTTCTTTAGGCAGCAATTTACCAAACAGCATGTAGAACTCCTGATGACTGGGAAGAGCGAATATGACATTCGTGTGACTGCAGCAAGTTTAACTGTTTGTAACCCTTTCAAGGGCTGAAAACGTCAAGCGCTTCGGAAAATGAAATAAACCGCGCCCACCATGCACAAGGCGGCCCAAAGGTAGTCCAGCTTGAACGGCTCTTTCAGGTAAATCACAGCAAATGGCACAAACACCGCCAAGGTGATGACTTCTTGCATGATTTTGAGTTGCCCCACGCTGAACTCGGTGTGGCCAATGCGGTTGGCGGGCACCTGGAACATGTATTCGAACAGGGCGATGCCCCAACTCACCAAAGCCGCCGCATACCAAGGCGCAGCCGACATGTTGCGCAGGTGGCCGTACCAGGCGAAGGTCATGAACACATTGCTGGTCAACAGCAGCAACACCGTCTGCAAGGCCACGGGCAAGCTGGTGAAAAAGGTCATGGCACGCTTTCAGCCAAAGGCTCGATGCTTTGCCCCGCCACGCTGGCCCAATGCGCGGGCGTGACCAGATCAGGGGCCAGATCGGCCAAGGGATACAACACAAAAGCCCGAGTCCACATGCGTGGGTGCGGCAAGGTCAGGCGCGGGCTGTCCATCCGGGCCAGGCCATACAACAGCACATCCAGATCCAGCGTGCGTGGTGCGTTCTGATAAGGCCGCAAGCGTCCTGCCTGGTTTTCAAGATCCTGCAGGGCATCCAGCAACTCAGGGGCGCTCAAACGGGTTTCGAGCCGCACCACCGCGTTGATGAAGTCAGGCCCCTGGGCCTCAAAAGGTGCAGTGCGGTAGAGGCGCGAGCGGCCCGAACACACGGTGCCGGGCAATCGGGCCAAGGCGCTCAGGCTGCCCAGCACCGTCAGCCGCGCGTCGCCGAGGTTGGCGCCCACGGCCACGTAGGCGGTCACAGGCTCACGGTCTGCCAGCATGCGGCCGCGTTTATTCGGCGCTGGCCGCGCCTGGCTCACCACCGCTGCCGGGCTTGCGGCGGCGGCGACGGCGTTTTTTGGGCGCCGAGTCATCACCCGATGGTGGCGCATCGGCATCGGATTCAGGCGCCGACTTCACAGCCGCAGCGCGGGGCGAAGCGCCCTCGCCTTGTGGCTTGGGCGCACGGCGCACGCGGGGCTTGGCCAGCTGCTCGGCCTTGGCGGCCTGCACCAGGTCTTCACGCTCGGCATCGCTGGCCATGCTGAACTCTTGCCACCAATCGGCCAGGGTGTCGTCCACTTCCTGAGCATCGGCGCGCAGACGCAAAAAGTCAAATCCTGCGCGAAAGCGGGCTTGCTCCACCAGGCTGAAGGGCGTGGCGCCCACGCGCTTTTCAAACCGGGGCTGCATCATCCAGATCTCACGCATGTCGGCGGCCAGCTTGCCGCGGCCCGACACATCGCCAATGCGGGCATCAAACACCTCGTCAATCGCGTCCTGCAAGGCCGGATACGGATGCTCCTTGCGCGCTAGGCGTGCCGCCCAGCCGTCACGCACATCGGCCCACAGCACACAGGCCAGCAAGAAGCTGGGGGCCACCGGCTTGCCCTCGCCCACCCGGCGGTCGGTGTCGGCCAAGGCGGCTTTCACGAAATCGCTGTCGGCACGCTCGACCACAACATCCAGCAGCGGGTAAATGCCTTTGGCCAAACCCAGGTGCTTGAGCTGCGCGATCGAGGCCAGCGCGTGACCGGTCTGCAGCAGCTTGAGCATTTCGTCAAACAAGCGGCTTTGCGGCACATCGGCCAGCAAGGTGGCCGCTTCGACCAGGGGCTTGGCGGTTTTGGATTCGAGCTTGAAGCCCAAGGGGCTGAGCTTGGCCGCAAAGCGCACGGCGCGGATGATGCGCACCGGGTCTTCGCGGTAACGCGTGGCCGGGTCGCCAATCATGCGCAGCGTGTGTTTCTTCGCATCCTGAATGCCGCCGTGGTAGTCCACCACGATCTGGGTTTCAGGGTCGTAATACATCGCGTTGACGGTGAAGTCACGGCGCGTGGCGTCTTCGTCTTGAGGGCCCCAGACGTTGTCGCGCAGCACACGGCCACTCGAATCCACCGCATGCTGGATGCCTTCAAGTTGGCGCTTGCTGGTGCGCTCGTTACCTTTGACCTGCTCGGCCGCCGCGTTGTCCAGGTAAGCACGGAAGGTCGAGACCTCGATCACTTCGTTGTCACGGCCTCGCCCATACACCACGTGCACGATGCGAAAACGACGGCCAATGATGAACGCACGGCGAAACAGGCCTTTGACCTGCTCGGGCGTCGCATCGGTGGCCACGTCAAAGTCTTTGGGGCGCAAGCCCAGCAACAGATCGCGCACGGCGCCGCCCACGATGTAGGCTTCAAAGCCCGCTTGCTGCAAGGTGCGTGTCACGTTGATGGCGCGTTCGTCCACCAGGTTCGGGTCGATGCGGTGCACCGATGCGGGCACTTCTGTGCGACGGCCGAAACTCGGCTTGTTACCGCCAGCCGGTTTGCCCAGCAGCTTGGTGATGAATTTCTTGATCATTCTTGAAACAGTTCGAGGATGCGCCAGCCACGCTCTGTGGCCAGCTGACGCAACCGAGCGTCAGGGTTCGTTGCCACCGGATGGTGGGCTTTTTCCAAAAGCGGCAGGTCGTTCATGGAGTCGGAGTAAAAACTCATCTCCACATCGTCCCAGTCCAGGCCTTGGCGGGCCAGCCACTGCGCCACACGGGTGACTTTGCCTTCACGGAACGACGGTGTGCCTTGGATCTCGCCGGTGATCCAGCCCGTGCTGTCGCGTTCCAGCTCCACCGCGATCAATTCGCTCACGCCAAAGGCCTGGGCGATTGGACGGGTCACAAACTCGTTGGTGGCCGTCACGATCATGACCGTGTCACCGGCCTGCTGGTGCGATCGTACCAGCGCCAGCGCCTCGGGCGTGATGCGCGGGCGAATCACCTCGTCCATGTAACGGTCGTGCGCGCGGGCCGCTTCAGCTGCCCCATGCGCTCGCGCAGCCTGCGTGGCAAAGCGCACGTAGTCATGGATGTCGAGCGTGCCCGCCTGGTAGTGGGCATAGAACTCGTCGTTGCGTTGGTTGAACACGGCCGGATCGTTCCAGCCCAGCTCGGTGGTGAACACGCCCCAAGTGTGGTCCGAATCGATCGGCAAGAGCGTGTGGTCCAGATCAAACAGCGCGAGTTTCATTCGTTCTCCAGCATCGCGCGCACCAAGGGAATGGTCAGGGCGCGTTGCGTTTGCAAAGCATATTGGTCCAAGTGGTCGAGCAGCTGCATCAAGCTGCCCAGATCACGCGAGAAGCGGTTGAGCATGTAGGACATGACCTCGTCGCTCAAAAACAGGCCCCGGGCATCGGCCGCCTGGCGCAACACAGCACGGCGCTCGGGCTCATCCAGGACCTGCAGGGCATACACATGGCCCCAACCCAAGCGGGTGCGCAGATCGTCGCGCAACTTGAGGTCAGCCGGGGGCATGGCGCCTGCGGCCAGCACCCAGCGCGGTGTGCCTACGCGGGGTGTGAGCGCGTTGACAAACCAGTTGAATGCGGTGTGCTGCTGCTCGGCGTTGTACAGGTGCACATCGTCCATCAGCACCGCCACCCAATCGTCGTTGAACTCAGGCGGGTTCATGGTGTATGCATCGAGCCAACCCACTTGGGCGCCCTGCTCTTTGAGCGCGTGGTGCACCGCATGCAGCAAATGGGTTTTGCCCGAACCGCCCTCGCCCCAGAGGTAACTGGGCACAGGTGAACGATGGCTCGATGACGTCCACAAACGCAAATGACTCAAGGCGGCCTCATTGGGGCCAGCAAAAAAATTATCCAGCGTGGGGGACGAAGCCAGGCCGATGTCCAAAGCCAGTTGCTTCATGCCTTGCCAGGCCCTTGTTCATCATCGGCAGCGCCACTGTTCCGGTAAAGATCGCTGTGCAGGTATTGGCAGCGCAAACGGCGAAGCCCCACCAGCAAAACGGCGCTGGCGGGCAAGGCGATCAACACGCCCACAAAGCCCATCAGCTGGCCAAAAGCCATCAAGGACAAGATGACCGCCAAAGGATGCAAGCCAATGCGCTCACCCACCAGGCGCGGGGTGAGCACGAAACTTTCGATCAGCTGCCCCAGCCCGTACACCACCGCCAACATGAGCACGGCCTGACCGGGTGCCAATTGCAACAAGCCCGCCAGCAAGGCCAACACCAGCCCCAAACCAAAACCCAGATACGGCACAAACACCGCCAACCCCGTGAAGATGCCAATGGGCAGCGCCAGCTCCAGGCCAAACAGCCACAAACCCAACGCGTAATACACCGCCAGGCACAGCATGACCAGCAACTGACCCCGCAGGTATTCGCCCAACACGGTGTCGCATTCGCCCATGAAGCCGTCGAACACGCTGCGCCATGCAGGCGGCACCAGATCGGTTGAGGACCGCAACAGCCGTGCCCAGTCCTTGAGCAAATAAAACAAGGCCACAGGCACCAGCACGACAAAACCGGCCAGTGCCAGCGCGGCGCTGCCACCGAGCTTGAGCGAGGACATCAAGGGTGCCCACCAGTCTTCGCGGTTGGCACTCAAGTACGCGACCAGCTGGCTTTTCAGCTCGCTCAGGTCCAGCGACACCGAAATGCCCATTTGCGCGAGCCAGGGCGTCAGCGATGCATCGAGTTTGTCAAACAGCAGCGGGATTTGTTGCTGCAACAAAGGCCACTCGCGCACCAGGATGGGCACCAGCAGCAGCACGATGCCCAGCAAAGCCAGCAGCGCCACGCCCTCGACCAACACCACGGCCAAGAGGTGGGGCAATCGACCACCCGACACGCGCACCAGCTGGAGCACCAAAGGGTTGAGCACATACGCCAGCACTGCGGCCACCATGAAAGGTGCCAGCACAGGGGCCAAGAGCCAGAAAATCAGCACCGCTGACAGGGCCACACCACTCCATGCGGCCAAGCGGGACATCAAAAATGGAACAGGTTGCTGCAAGTGAGACTCGTCTTTTGTGAAAGGGGATCGGGAACCGTCAGGGTGAACCCTTAAAATAAGCCTTGATTTTAGTCTGCCAGCCCGTTTATTGGCCCCCGTACCCCATTTACTTGCCCGCTGAGGGCCGAAACCATGAGCCACACCCCACTTTCTTACAAAGACGCAGGCGTTGACATCGTTGCAGGCGACGCACTGGTCGAGCGCATCAAGCCCTTGGCCAAGAAAACCATGCGCGAAGGCGTGCTGGCCGGCATCGGCGGTTTTGGCGCGCTGTTTGAAGTGCCCAAGCGCTACAAAGAACCCGTGCTGGTGAGCGGCACCGACGGCGTGGGCACCAAGCTCAAGCTGGCGTTTGAATGGAACATGCACGACACCGTGGGCATCGACCTGGTGGCCATGAGCGTGAACGACGTGCTGGTGCAAGGCGCCGAGCCCCTGTTCTTCCTCGACTACTTTGCCTGCGGCAAGCTGGACGTGGACACGGCTGCTGCCGTGGTGGGTGGCATTGCCAAGGGCTGCGAATTGTCGGGCTGCGCTTTGATCGGCGGCGAAACCGCCGAGATGCCGGGCATGTACCCCGCTGGCGAATACGACTTGGCCGGTTTTGCCGTCGGTGCGGTCGAAAAATCCAAAATCCTCACCGGTCAAAACGTCAAGGCGGGCGACGTGGTGTTGGGCCTGGCGTCCAGCGGCGTGCACTCCAACGGTTTCAGCCTGGTGCGCAAGTGCATCGAACGCGCAGGCTCAGAAGCCCCCGCCACACTCGACGGCAAGCCTTTCAAGCAAGCCCTGATGGAGCCTACCCGCCTGTACGTGCTGAACGTGCTGGCCGCATTGGCTGCTCACCCCATCAAGGCTTTGGCCCACATCACCGGCGGTGGCTTGCTGGAGAACATCCCCCGCGTGCTGCCCGAAGGCCTGGCCGCGCACCTGCAAAAAGGCAGCTGGCCCCAGACCGAGCTGTTTGCCTGGCTGCAAAAAACCGCCGGCATCGACGACATCGAGATGAACCGCACCTTCAACAACGGCATCGGCATGGTGGTGGTGATTGACGCGGCCGAAGCCGAAAGCTGCGCGGCCACCTTGCGTGCCGCGGGTGAGCAGGTTTACACCATCGGTGTAATTGCCGCCCAAGGCAGCGGCGAACAGGTCGTCGTGGCCTGATCAGGCGGGCGCGTCGCCTGAAAGTTCGCGCAAGCGGACTTTCAGCGCCGCTTGATCGGGCGCCGATGGCTCGGCGCCCAAATACACCTGCAAGTCGTGCAAGGCATCCTGCATGTGGCCCAGCTCGGCGTGCACCAAGCCGCGGTCGCGCCGCTCGGTCCACACTTCTGGAAGCAACACCACCAAGCGGTCCAGCACCGCCAGCATGCGGGGCCAGTCTTCTTGCGCACGGAACACTTCTTTGAGATTGCGCAGCATGCGAGCCAACAAGTCGCGCGGCGGGCAGGCCTGCAAATACAAGCCCAGAGGCGTTTCACCGCTGTCCAGATCGGCGCCGGCAGCCCAGTCCACGTCGTTGCGGTAAGGCCCCAGCCGCTCGGCCAGGGTGTCCAGGCCGAGCGACTCGCCGGTCAGCGGGTCCAGCACCACCAGACCGCCTTCGAGTGCGACTTTGACCAGAAAGTGCCCCGGAAACGAAATGCCTTGCGCGTGCAAACCCAAGCCTTGCGCCAGCTCCAGCCAAATCACCGCCAATGCAATGGGCAAGCCCCGGCGGGTGCGCAGCACCTCTTGCAAGTAGCTGTTTTCCGGCGCATAAAAATCATTGGCATTGACGCCAAAACCCATGTCTTTGTAAAACACCTGCGCCAAGATGGCCAGGCGGGTCAGCTCGTCGGCATCCTCGGGCAAACGGGCTTTGACTTTTTTCAGCAAGCGCTCCACGTCGTCCAGCACGTGTTGCACATCCAGATCGGGCTCTTCGTCTTGCGCCAAACTGGCTGCCGCTTCCAGCAATGGAAAGTGCTCATCGCTTTGCACCAGGCTGGCAAAGTAGTCCAGCGGCGAGACGGGTTCAAATTTCAAATCCATGGCTCAGACCTGCGCTTTTTCAACGCTTGAGGAAGGCCTTCAGGCGCACGCCTGTGGCCCACAAGGCACCAAAATACAGCACGGCCGAAGTCAGCAAGACCACCACCATCCAGCCGATTCGCAGCCAGGGCGTCTGGCGCAAACTGACCCATTGCAATTGGTGCGCGGCCACCCACAACAAGGCCGCCAGCAAGCCCGTGGCCACCAGCACCTGCAAGGCAAACCGCGCCCAGCCCGGCTGGGGCTTGTAACTGCCTCGGCGCAGCAAGCCGATCAACAACCACAGGGCATTGACCAAGGCGCCCAAGCCAATGGACAAGGCCAGCCCGGCATGCTGTAGCCAAGGCACGAACAAGAGGTTGAACAATTGGGTGATCACCAGCACCACCACCGCGATCTTGACCGGCGTGCGGATGTCCTGGCTGGCGTAATAACCCGGGGCCAGCACCTTGATGGCCACCAAACCCATGAGGCCAATGCCGTAGCCGGTGAGCGACAAGGTGGTTTGCTGCACATCGCGGTCGGTGAAGGCCCCGTAGTGGTAGAGCACCGCCACCAAGGGCTCGGAAAACACCAGCAGTGCCGCCGCACAGGGCAAGGCCAGCAGCAAGACCAGGCGCAAGCCCCAGTCGAGCATGGCGGCATAACGGTCTGCATCGCCCGTGGCTTTGGCCGCCGCCAGCTGCGGCATCAAAACCGCACCCAGTGCCACGCCCAACATGGCGGTGGGGAACTCCATCAATCGGTCCGCATAACTGAGCCAGCTCACGCTGCCGGGTGCCAGGTGCGAGGCAATCTGGGTGTTGATGAGCAAGGAAATCTGGGCCACACCCACGCCCAGCAAAGCCGGTGCCATCAGGCGCAAGATGTTGCGGGTGGCCGGATTGGTCCAGGCCCGTCGAATGGCCGATGGCCTGATGCCCATGCGCGGCAACAAGCCCAATCGCTTGAGCGCCGGGATCTGCACCAGCAACTGCAAAACACCGCCGAGCATGACGCCTGCAGGCAAGGCATAAACGGCTTCAATGCCGCGCGCAGCCAGCCAGGGCGACAAACCCAGGGCCGCCGCGATCACACTCACATTGAGCAGCACCGGCGTGGCCGCAGGCACGGCAAAGCGCTTCCAGGTGTTCAAGATGCCCGCCGACAAGGCCACCATCGACATGAAGGCGATGTAGGGAAACATCCAGCGGGTCATTTGCACAGCCGACTGGTAGCCCTTGGGGTCTTGTTGCAAGCCGCTGGCCAAAGCCCAGACCAGCCAAGGCGCTGCCAACACCCCAATCACCGACAAGGCCAGCACCGACCAGGCCAAGGCCGTGGCCACGCTGTCGATCACATCTTTGGTGGCTTCGTCGCCATGTTGGGCCCGGTTGGCCGCCAACACCGGGACAAAGGCCTGGCTGAAAGCGCCTTCCGCAAACAAGCGGCGAAACAGGTTGGGAATTCGAAAGGCCACATTGAAGGCGTCGGTCAGGGCGCTGGCCCCGAAGGCCGAGGCGATCAACAGCTCGCGCACCAGCCCCGTCACTCGGGAGGCCAGCGTGAAAATGGAAACAACAGAGGCAGAACGTAGGAGGCTCACAGGCTAGGAGTGTAGCGGCCCATGGGCTGTCCCATGGCCGCTTGGCCTGCAGGGGGAGAAATGGGTGATTCCTTCTGCTAGAATGCTGGGTTCGCCGACAACATCCTCAGACCCCAAAGGAAATCATCATGGCATCAGCTAAGCCAAAGAAAAAGAACCCCCGTCTTGCATCCGGCCGTAAACGCGTCCGCCAAGACATCAAGATCAACGCTGCGAACTCTTCGCTGCGTTCCAAATACCGTACCGCTGTCAAGAACGTTGAAAAAGCTGTTCTGACTGGCGACAAGACCAAAGCCACCGAACTGTTTGCCAAGATGCAAGCGGTTGTGGACACGATCGCCGACAAGGGCATCTTCCACAAGAACAAGGCTGCTCGCGACAAGAGCCGCCTGAGCGCCAAAGTCAAGGCCTTGGCCCTGGCTGCAGCCTGATCCGCTTTTAAAGATCCACAGCCCGGCCGGAATCTTCTGGCCGCCGTTTGAAACGGGTGCGCTGTCAGCGAAACCAAACCGCCTTCGGGCGGTTTTTTCATGGGCCGTTCAATCACCGCAGGATGGGCGTGTTGGCGGGCTCCTCATGATTCGCACGCTCATAAAATCGTCGCCCACCCACACGCCCATCCTGCTGCACTGTGCGCAAACAAAAACCGCCCGAAGGCGGTTTGATGTTCTGGGGGGCTTGTGTGGGGTGAATTATTTGGCAGCCGGCAGATCAGGCAACAAGCAAGCTTCTGCCACTTGCAGGCCGTTGTCGCGTGCAAAGTTCATCACGAAATCCCAGGCCATGACGTCGTGATCACGCAGGTCGCGGTGGACCACCACGCATTTAACCCCGGCCAAGGTCGTGGGAATGCACCAGGGGGAATAGCTGAGGTGGCTGCCCGGAGTCGCGCCACCGGGGCGAAATGGGCTCATCACACCTGCCAAACGTTCGGCCCAGTCGCTGGGGCGGAATGTTCTGCCATCCTGGGTGATGCCCTGGATGAAAACTTCTTTGGCGTTGTTGGAAACCATCGGATAGAGGTGTGAGTGAAGACTTTCCAGTGACCGGGATCGCCGCGCACTGGTTTACCCGAGTATTGTATCTTATATAAGACTTAAGCCGGTCAGACGCTCGCCAAAAAGCCGTCGCAAGCGCTGCGTTCAAGCTGCGCCGTTCTGCCTCTAAAATCTCGTTTCAGCGGCCCTCTTCGTTGGGCCGATTTTATTTTTGGAGTTCACGCATGTCCGCTTTCATTGAAGCCGCCTCACCGCACACCATGAACACCTATGGCCGACTGCCGATTGCACTCAGCCATGGTCAAGGTTGCCGAGTTTGGGACGTCAATGGCAAGGAGTACCTCGACGCATTGGCCGGTATTGCCGTGAACACCCTGGGCCACAACCACCCGGAATTGGCCCCCGCGCTGCAGGATCAGATCGGCAAGATCATCCACACCTGCAACTATTTCCATGTGCCCAATGCCGAAGTGCTGGCGGCCAAGCTGGTCGAGTTGTCGGGCATGACGAATGTGTTCTTTTGCAACTCGGGTCTGGAAGCCAACGAAGCGGCCATCAAACTCGCTCGCAAATTTGGCCATGACAAGGGCATCACCAACCCCAAAATCGTCGTGTACGAAAAAGCCTTCCACGGCCGCAGCATCGCCACGCTCAGCGCCACGGCCAATGTGAAACTGCAGCAAGGCTTTGGCCCCATGCTTGAAGGCTTTGTGCGCGTGCCGCTCAACGACATCGAGGCCCTGAAAAAAGCCACCTTGAACGACCCCGATGTCGTGGCCGTGTTCTTTGAAACCATCCAGGGCGAAGGCGGCATCAACCCCATGCGCGCCGACTACCTGCGCGATGTGCGCGCCCTGTGCGACCAGCAAGACTGGCTCTTGATGATCGACGAAGTGCAGTGCGGCATTGGCCGCACCGGCAAATGGTTTGCCCACCAGTGGGCAGGCATCGTGCCCGACGTCATGCCGCTGGCCAAAGGTCTGGGCTCGGGCGTGCCGATTGGCGCGGTGGTGGCTGGCCCCAAAGCCGCCAACATCTTCCAGCCCGGCAACCACGGCACCACCTTTGGTGGCAACCCACTGGCCATGCGCGCCGGTGTGGAAACCATCCGTATCATGGAAAAAGACGACCTGCTGGGCAACGCCGCCCGCCTGGGCGCTCACTTCCACGACCAACTGACCGCCGCATTGGGCGGCCTCAAAGGCGTCAAGGAAATCCGTGGCCAGGGTCTGATGATCGGCATCGAATTCGATCGTCCTTGCGGTGTCCTGCTCAAGCAAGCCGCCGACGCGGGCCTGATCATCAACGTGACGGCCGACACCGTGGTGCGCCTCTTGCCGCCACTGATCATGACCACCGCCGAAGCGGACGAGGTGCTGGCCATCCTCTTGCCGCTGATCAAAACCTTTTTGGCAGAACAAGCATGAGCGTTCAGTCCCCCGTGCCTGTGCGGCATTACCTGCAGTTCACCGACCTCAGCGCCGACGAATACGCGCACGTGCTGACGCGTGCCGCCGAAATCAAGCGCAAGTTCAAGGCCTACGAAAAATACCACCCGCTGGCCGACCGCACGCTGGCCATGATTTTTGAAAAAGCCAGCACCCGCACCCGCGTGAGCTTTGAAGCCGGCATGTACCAACTGGGCGGCTCGGTGGTGCACCTGACCACCGGCGACAGCCAACTGGGCCGCTCCGAGCCCATCGAAGACAGTGCGCGTGTGATCAGCCGCATGACCGACATCGTCATGATCCGCACCTACGGACAAGACAAGATCGAGCGCTTTGCCTCGCACTCGCGTGTGCCCGTCATCAACGGCCTCACCAACGAATTCCACCCCTGCCAGATCCTGGCCGACATCTTCACCTTCATCGAACACCGTGGCTCCATTCAGGGCAAAACCGTGGCCTGGGTCGGTGACGGCAATAACATGGCCAACACGTGGCTGCAAGCGGCTGAATTGCTGGGCTTCACCGTGCACCTGAGCACGCCCAGCGGCTACGAAGTGGACCAGGCCATTGCAGGCCTGAGTGGCAACGCCAACTACAAGATCTTCAAAGACCCGCAAGAAGCCTGCCGAGGAGCCGATCTGGTCACCACCGATGTGTGGACCAGCATGGGGTTTGAGGCCGAAAACGAAGCCCGCAAAAAAGCCTTTGCCGACTGGTGCGTGAACGAAGCCATGATGCAAGTGGCCAAGCCAGATGCTTTGTTCATGCACTGCCTGCCTGCACACCGCGGCGAAGAAGTCAGCGCCGAAGTCATCGACGGCCCGCAATCGGTCGTGTGGGACGAAGCAGAAAACCGCCTGCATGTGCAAAAAGCGCTCATGGAATTTCTGCTGCTGGGCCGCGTCCAATCCTGATCTGTCACCCCGGACTTGATCCGGGGTTCCATCTCACATTCACCGTCCATGTCTTCCTGCACCACCTGCGGCGCCTGCTGCGTGAGCTTTCGGGTGGACT
Organism: Limnohabitans sp. MMS-10A-192; assembly: GCF_003063335.1. Taxonomy (GTDB): domain Bacteria; phylum Pseudomonadota; class Gammaproteobacteria; order Burkholderiales; family Burkholderiaceae_C; genus Limnohabitans_A. The sequence continues at coordinate 76,576 of NZ_NERX01000001.1, forward strand.
TTTCCGTCTACGAATACGAAGAAGGCGGTGGCGATGTGCCCGCTGGGTTGGCCTCGCCCATCACCGAGCACACCTGCCGCATGCGCGGCACCGACCACAGCCCGCCGCGTTGCGCAGCGCTCTATGGCAAAACGGGCGAAAAAGCGATTTGCGGCATCTACGAATGGCGGCCCTCCCCTTGTCGTGAATTTGAAGAAGGCAGCGACGCCTGCCAGCGTGCACGCCAACGCCAGGGCCTGCCGCCGCTCAACACCGCTTTGTGAGCCCCATCACACGGGCGTGACTCAGTGCTTGTGAGCTTTTGCACTAACATCGCCTGAACCACTTTCAGGAGACACCGTGGATCTGAACATCAACGGCCAAAGCCGAACCTCGACCGCCGACCCGAGCACGCCCTTGCTTTGGGTGCTGCGCGACGAACTGAACCTCACGGGCACCAAATTCGGCTGCGGCATCGCCGCTTGCGGGGCCTGCACGGTGCACATCGACGGCCAGCCCGTGCGCTCGTGCGTGATGCCGGTGTCGGCGGTGGCGAACCAAGCCATCAAGACCATCGAATCTTTGGGCACGGCAGAAAAACCGCACCCCTTGCAAACCGCATGGATCGCAGAGCAAGTGCCGCAATGCGGTTACTGCCAAAGCGGCATGCTGATGGCCGCCGCCGCCCTGCTCGACAAAAACCCCAAGCCCAGCGACGCCGACATTGACGCCGCCATGACCAACTTGTGCCGCTGCGGCACTTACCAGCGCGTGCGCGCCGCCATCCACCGGGCTGCTGCGCAAATGAAGAAAGGCGGTGCCGCATGAAACGCCGCACCTGGTTACTCAGCGCGCTCGGCGCGACCGGCGCATTGGTCGTCGGCTGGGGCGTAATGCCCGCCCGCTCGCGACTGGGTTCACCCGAACTCATGCTCCAAACCCAAGGCGATGTGGCCTTGAACGGCTGGATCAAGATCGCTGCCGACGGCGCAGTAGTGTTGGCCATGCCCCGCAGCGAAATGGGCCAAGGCGTGCACACGGCGCTGGCCATGCTGGTGGCCGAAGAACTCGATGTGCCCCTGAATCGCGTACGTCTGGAGCAAGCCGGTGGCGACAGCATTTACGGCAACGTGGCCATGCTGGTGGCCAGCTTGCCGTTTCACCCGCTGGACAGCGAAGGCGAGCACAAACCCACCAAGATCAAGATGGGCGAATGGCTGGTGGGCAAAGTCGCCCGCGAACTGGGCCTCAACGCCACCGGCGGCTCGTCTTCGATTGCCGACTTGTGGGACCCTTTGCGCATGGCCGCTGCCACCGCGCGCGCCAGCTTGTTGCAGGCTGCTGCTGCGGCTTGGAAAGTGCCTGCCAGCGAAATCACCGTGACCGCTGGCGTGATGAAGCACGCCTCAGGCCAGTCAGCGCACTACGGCCAGATGGTCGCTGCCGCCTCGGGGAGCACGCCCTCGGGCATCCAAACCAAATCGCGCGAGAAGTGGCAACTCATCGGCCAAGCAGCGCCACGCACCGACATCCCGTCCAAAGTCACGGGCCAAGCCACGTTCGGTTTGGACGTGCGTCTGCAAGGCATGCTGTTTGCCGCTGTGCAAATGTGTCCCATGATCGGTGGCAGCGCTGCGTCCATGGACACGAAAGACGCCTTGGCTTTGAAAGGCGTTTCCAAAGTTGTGCCACTGGACGCCTGGGGCGGCGGCACTGCAGGCTTGGCCGTGGTGGGACAAACCACCTGGCACGCACGCCAAGGCGCGCAGGCCGTCAAAGTGCAGTGGCAGGCTCCCGCCACGGGCGCAGTAGACACCCAGCGCATCCAGGCCGACCTGCTCAAGGCCCTGAACACCGAAAGCGGTTTCACCTTCCACGAACAAGGCGTGCCCACCCAAGCCGAAAAAGCTGCCACCACCCGCATCGACGCCCTGTACCAAGCGCCTTATCTGGCCCACGCCACGATGGAGCCGATGAACTGCACCGCGCAAGTCAAAGACGGCAAGGTCGAGATTTGGGTGCCCACGCAAGTGCCGCAAATGGCCCGCGACATGGCCGCCAAAGTGGCCAAGGTCGACAAAGACAAGGTCACTGTCCACGTCACCCAATTGGGTGGTGGTTTCGGCCGTCGCCTGGAAGTGGACTTTGTTGGCCAAGCCGTGCAAGTGGCCATGGCCTGCGAGGGTCAACCCGTGCAGCTGAGCTGGTCGCGCGAAGAAGACATGACGCACGACTTTTACCGCCCCATGCACCTGGCGAAGTTCCAGGCTTCGCTGGACGACAAAGGTGAAGTCACCAGTTTGCGCATCAAGTCAGCCGGTGACGCCATCACCCCGCGCTGGATGGCGCGTGCAGCGCCGCACCTCTCGGGCCCCATCGACATGCCCGACAAAACCGCGTCCGAAGGCCTGTTCGATTTGCCCTACGGTTTTGCCAGCCAGCACATGAGCCATGTGGCCACGAAGTCTGGCGTGCCGGTGGGCTTTTGGCGCTCGGTCGGCCATTCGCACAACGCCTTCTTCTCAGAAAGCTTCATCGACGAACTGGCGGCTGCCACGAAACAAGACCCACTGGTCTTCCGCTTGAAACTGCTGAAAGACGCACCGCGCTACGCCGCCGTGCTGCAGCTGGCGGCTGACAAAGCGGCTTGGGGCACGCCGCTACCTGCAGGCCGTGCGCGCGGCATTGCCTTGCACGAATCGTTTGGCTCCATCGTGGCGCAAGTGGCCGAGGTCTCGCTGACCGAAGGCCAGATCCGCGTGCACCGCGTGGTGTGTGCCATCGACTGCGGCACCGTGGTCAACCCCGGCACCGTGGCCCAGCAAATGGAAAGCAGCGTGGTCTACGGTTTGAGCGCCGCGCTTTACGGCCGCATCGACATCGTGGGCGGCGTGGTGCAACAAGGCAACTTCCCCAGCTACCCCATGGTCTCGCTCAGCCAGACCCCGGTGGTGGAAACCCACATCGTGCCCAGCACCCGCCACCCCGCAGGCGTGGGCGAACCGGCGGTGCCACCGCTGGCACCGGCCGTGGGCAACGCGCTGTTTGCCCTCACGGGCAAGCGGCAGCGGGCTTTGCCGCTGACCGCCTGAGTTCAACCGCCTCGCAGGGCCTTGAGGATTTTTTGGCCGCCACGGCCATTGGCCTCATGACCCAGGCGCTGCTGCTCGGCGCGGATTGCCTGGCGCGATGCGTCGCCCAACATGCCATCCACAGGGCCGATATCGTGGCCGCGCATCGTGAGCAAGCCTTGCAACTCGCGCCGCTCGGCGCGTGACAAGCCCGCGTCATCGGTCGGCCAAGGTGTGGCAAATGGGCCACCGCCACGCAGGCGGTCGCTCAGGTGGGCAATCGCCAGGCCATAGCTTTCGGCGGCGTTGTAGCTGTAGAGCGCGTCAAAATTGCGCGTCACCAAAAACGCCGGGCCGCTGGCACCGGCCAGCGTCAGCAGGCCCACGTTGCCCAAACTTTCTGGCAAGGCAGCGCCATCGATGCGGCGCACGCCACGGGCGGTCCATTCAGACACCGGGCGCTTGCTGCGTCGGCCTTCTCCGGCCAACGAGATGCCTGCTGGCAACTTGACCTCGATGCCCCAGGGCAAGCCACGTTGCCAACCTGCACGGGCCAAAAAGTTGGCGGTCGATCCCAGCGCGTCCACGCTGCTGTCCATCAAGTCGGCGCGGCCGTCGCTGTCAAAGTCCACCGCCAAGCGTTCAAAGGTGGTGGGCATGAACTGGGTGTGGCCAAAGGCTCCTGCCCACGAGCCCACCAAGCGCTCGGGTGCGATGTGCCCGGCTTGCAAAATGCGCAGCGCCGCAAAAAACTCGCCCCTGAAATAGCTTTGCCGCCGCCCGTGGCAAGACAGCGTTCCCAGCGCCTGCACCAGCGGGTATTTGCCAAAGGTCTGGCCAAAATTGCTCTCCACGCCCCAGACCGCCACCACCGTGGCCGGGTCTACGCCAAAGCGCTCTTCGGCACGCGCCAGCGCTGGGCGGTGCTGGGCCAAACGCGCCGCGCCATCGGCCACGCGTTCCTCGTCCACGAGGGCCGACATGTAGTCCCAAATGGCGGTGCGAAATTCGGGCTGGAAGTTCAGCTTTTCAATGACGCTGAAGTCAGCCTGCAGGCCCGCCGTGTGACGCGCCCACGTGGCGTCGCTCACCTTGCCCGTGCGGGCCGCCGGACGCAGCTCGGCCATGCAGGCCGACAAATCGGTGCTCTGTGCCCAAGCGGCAGGCATGGCCAAAACAAGGGCTGTGCAGGCAGCCAACCAACGATGGGGGATGAACTGCGGCTTCATGCCTGCGCGCTCCGGCAAGAGGTCAGTGCCATGGGGGCATGGCTGCGATGAAGAACGGTGTGTAGACATAAAAAATCCCTGAAATATCGAAGCTGTGACGCGCCATGCGGGCGACAAAGCACGCCAGCGAATGTACAGGGGTTGTCGTGTCACAAGGCGCTTAGCAGGCAAATTACAGGTGCTTTTTGTCGAAGCGCTGAGGGCGGATTCATTTCGACCTCAAGTCGGCACAGGCCCTGCGCCATACAACCAAGGCACATCCATTACCCGCTCGCCCATCAGCCGCATCGACACATTGCGGCCCCAAGCCACGGGGCCGGTGGCGTGAAAGATGCGGCCGTTGCGAATCGCACGCGCTTGCACCCGCGCATTGCGTGCCCAGCGCTGCCCGGCATAAGCCTGCAATCGCTCAGCCACGCTGCCGGCCTCTGCACTGAGGCACAGCCCCAGCACCTGTGCATCTTCAATCGCCATGCCCGCGCCTTGGGCCAGATACGGCCGCATCGGGTGCGCCGCGTCGCCCAGCAATGCCACGCGGCCTTTCGCCATCTCGTGGGCACCGGCCATCGGCGCACGGTCGTGCAGCGCCCATTGCCGCCAGGCGGGCACCGACGCCAATCGATCGTGCAAATCTGCACCCACCGCGCCCATGGCCTGCATCAGGGCCTGTGCGTGCCCGGTGGCGTCCCAAGCATCGGCTTGGGCGGGTTTGTCGCCATGCACGATGGCGATCAGGTTGAGCCATTGCCCGCCGCGCACCGGGTAATGCACCACATGCAGGCGCGGCCCCATCCAGACGGTGACTTCATCCGAGCGCAAATGCGTGGGCAAATCGGCCTGCGCCACCAGCGCCCGGTAGGCCAAGTGCCAGGTGAAGCGGGCCGGGGCATCGCCCAGCAACTGCTGGCGCACCGCGCTCCACACACCATCGGCACCGATCAGGGCATCGGCTTGCACGCTGGGGCCATCGGCTGTGTTCAATTGCAGACCCTCAGCGGTCTCGCGCCAGCCTTGCACGGTTTGGCCCAGGCGCACATCCACGCCCACCGCCTGCACCGCCGTGTGCAGCATGGCTTGCAAATCAGCGCGGTGGATGGTGGCGTAGGGCGCGCCATACAGCGCCTGCGCCCGCTCACCCAGGCGCAAACTGCCCAGCACCTGCCCGGTGCGGGCGTCGCGCGCCTGCAAGCGTTTGGGGAATGCCGCCACCTGCGCCAGCGCATCGCCCAGGCCCCAGGCTTGCAAAATGCGCGTCACATTCGGGCCGATCTGAATGCCCGCGCCCACCTCGCTCAGCTGCGCGGCACGCTCGAATAACTGCACCGGCACGCCTTGCCGCACACAGGCCAAAGCCGCCGCCAGCCCGCCGATGCCGCCGCCTGCGATCAAGACCTGTGGGGAGCCGTTTTTTGTCATCCGCCGATTGTGCCCCGGCAATGGCCCTGCAAAAAATAGGACAATTAGAGGCTATGACAACGATCAAATCTCCTGAACTTTTATTGCCCGCCGGGTCCCTGGACAAAATGCGCGCCGCCTATGACTTTGGCGCCGACGCGATTTATGCCGGCCAGCCGCGCTACAGCCTGCGGGCGCGCAACAACGAATTCAAGCTCGAACAAATCGGCATCGGCATTGCCGAAGCCCATGCCCGGGGCAAGAAGTTTTTTGTCACCAGCAACCTGCTGCCGCACAACGACAAGGTGCGCACCTATTTGCGCGACATCGAGCCCGTGATCGCCATGAAGCCCGACGCCCTGATCATGGCCGACCCGGGCCTGATCATGATGGTGCGCGAGAAGTGGCCCGAGATGCCCATCCACCTCTCGGTGCAGGCCAACACGGTCAACTGGGCGGCCGTGAAGTTTTGGCAAAAAATGGGCGTGGCCCGCATCATCTTGAGCCGTGAACTGAGCCTGGACGAAGTCGAAAAAATCCGCCAGGAATGCCCCGACATGGAGCTGGAAGTGTTTGTGCACGGCGCGCTGTGCATTGCGTATTCGGGCCGCTGCCTGCTGTCGGGTTACTTCAACCGGCGCGACCCCAACCAAGGCACCTGCACCAACGCCTGCCGCTGGAGCTATGGCACGCAAGAGGCCACCGACGAGACCGATTCGGGCGAGGTCAAGCCCTCCCGCATGGACGGTGACTTCAGCTTTGAGCAAGAGCAAGAAGCCGCCGAGAAAAACTTCTCGGCCTGCGGCGACGGCCAGCGCCACCCGGCTGCCGACAAGGTCTACCTGATCGAAGAAGCCAACCGGCCCGGTGCGCTCATGCCCATCATGGAAGACGAGCACGGCACTTACATCATGAACAGCAAGGACCTGCGGGCTGTGGAACTGATCGAGCGCCTGGTCAAGATCGGCGTGGATTCGCTCAAGATCGAAGGCCGCACCAAGAGTCTGTATTACGTGAGCCGCACCGCGCAGGTGTATCGCCGGGCGATTGACGACGCTGTGGCAGGCCGCCCCTTCAACCCCGAACTCATCAGCGAACTCGACGGCCTGGCCTCACGCGGCTACACCTCGGGCTTTTTGGAGCGTCGCCCCGCGCAAGACTATCAAAACTACGAAACCGGCCACTCGATGGGCCACCGCAGCCAGTTTGTGGGCGAAGTGCGCGCTGTCCAAGACGGCTGGGTTGAAGTCGAGACCAAAAACAAGTTCTCGGTGGGCGACACGATCGAAATCATCCACCCCAGTGGCAACCGCAAGGTGCAGCTCAGCGCCATGAAAAACGGCAAAGGCGAAGCCATCGACGTGGCCCCCGGCAGCCCGCTCAAAGTGTGGATTCCCATCGACGGCCCGGCAGACAGCGCCTTGATCGCGCGGATGTTCTGAACACCACGAACCAACGATTTCCCATGAAAATCCGCACCTTCTTGTCTTTGCTCTTGAGTGCCAGTGCGTGGGTGGCCGTCGCCAGCTGGGCTCAGGCGCCAGCCTACCCGATCAAACCGATCCGTCTGGTGGTGCCTTTCACACCCGGGGGCAGCACCGACATCTTGGCGCGCACCATGGGCCAAAAGCTCACCGAAGCTTGGGGCCAACCGGTCGTGATCGACAACGTTCCCGGCGCAGGCGGCTCAATTGGCGCAGACAAAGTGGCGAAAGCACCCGCCGACGGCTATACCTTGCTCATGGGCCACATTGGCACGCTGGCCATCACGCCATCGATTTATCCCCAACTGCCTTATCACCCGATCAAATCATTCGAACCCATCGCCTGGGTGGCGCGTGTGCCCAACGTGCTGGTGGTTCATCCTTCACTGCCGGTCAAATCGGTGAAGGAGCTGGTGGCTTATGCCAAGGCCCATCCGGGGCAGATCAACTTCGGCTCGGGCGGCAATGGCAGCGCCGCACACGTGGCGATGGAGTCCTTCAAATTGCGCAGCCAGACCTTCATGGTGCATGTGCCTTATCGGGGCGCGGCGCCCGCCGTAGCAGACACGGTCGCAGGCCAAACGCAGTTGATCTTCACTGGGGCGCCAGCCTTGATGCCCATGATCAAGAGCGGGCGATTGCGGGCACTGGCCGTGTCCAGCCCCAAGCGGATCGGCATGTTGCCGGACGTGCCCACTGTGGCCGAGAGTGGCATTCCGGAATTGGCGGGCTTTGAAGCCGATCAGTGGTACGGCATCGTGGCCCCTGCCGGCACGCCTGCTGCGGTGGTGCAAAAACTGAATGCACAAATCAACGCCAGCTTGCGCTCGACCGAGATCTTGCAAAGGCTGCACAGCGAAGGCGCCGAACCCACGCCCAGCACGCCTGAAGTGTTTGGCAAACTGATTGCCAATGAAATCAATCGCTGGAAGCCGGTGGTGCAACGCGCTCAGCTGAAACCCGATTGATGAGCTCAAGAAAAACGGCACCCTAAGGTGCCGATTTTCCGGCAGTGCAAAGGCTCAAACCACGGGATTGAACTGGTAGCCATCACCCGAAGGCGCGATGGTGCCAAACGCCGGAAACGGGAAGTGAAAGCCCCCGGCCATCATCTTTTCCTTGACCAGCATGTCAAAGATGCGGCGACGCGACTGGCGCGCCATCTCGGGGTTCATGTCGAACAAGACGGCCCAATCGGGCGCACGTGCAAACAAGGACGGCACGTTGGTGATGTCGGCCACGTAAGCAAAGGACTGGCCCTCGGACTGCATCTTGAACAGGCTATGGCCAGGTGTGTGGCCGAAGGCAGCGATCGAGGTGAGTCCTGGCGCCACATCGGTACCGGGCTCGAACTTGACCAGTTGATCGCCCGACAAATTGCCCAGTGCGCGGCGTACTGCGGCAAAAGCGCCTTGCATGGCCGGTGGCGCGGCGGCGAAGCGGGCTTCGTCTGTCCAAAAAGCATGCTCCACCGTGGGCACGTGCACGCGGGCATTGGGGTAGACCAATGCGCCGTTTTTGTAGCGCAGGCCGTTGATGTGGTCACCGTGGAAATGGCTGAGCACCACGTTGTTGATGTCTTCAGGCTTGAAGCCTGCAGCCGCCAAGTTGCCCAGCAGCTTGCCGGTGGTCGGTGGGCCGTTGTCGGCAAAACCGGTGTCAAACAAATAACGCTGGTTGCCGTTGACCAGCAAGAACGGGGTGTAGGGCACATCGATGTAATCGGTGGGCAGGTTCTGCGATGCCAGCAAAGCCTTGACGTTGTCCAGCGGCACCTTGGGCACAAACTCCTCGCCCAAGGGGCGGCGCACCGAGCCATCGTTGAGCGCAATGATTTCCATGCTGCCCAGCTTCATGCGCCGAAAGCCGATGGTCGGCAAGGTGGGTGGACCGAAATTGGGCGCGGATTGCGACCAGACGGAAGAAAAAGCCAAAGCCGAGGCCCCCGCGAAACCGGCCCCCATGAATGAACGACGATTGAGCATGTGTTGGTCTCCAAGTTCGGGAAAAGGGTTCAGCATACCGAGCACGCCAATTCCAGCACACCCACCAGCAATAACCACCAACGACTCGGGGTTAAACACCCGCTTGCGCGGCCATCGCAGCAAGCCACATGGGGCATCCCTTGACGACGTCGTCTTTTCCAGCCGCTCTTGGCTTCAGCGACCGTTCAAGGGGTAAGACGGGTCGTTGTAGCCGGGGGTCGAAGGATGCCCGGGCGCCACCAGTGCGTTGACGACAGCTTCATCTTCGGCGGTGATCGCCACATCCAGTGCGGCCGCATAGTCTTGCCACTGCGCCAGCGTGCGCGGGCCCGCAATGACCGCGCTCACATGGCGGTTGGCCAGCACCCACGCGGTGGCAAAGTGAGCGAGTGACACCCCCTTGCGCTCGCAGTGCTGGCGCAGGGTTTGCGCGATCTGCAGGGACTCTTCACGGAACTCGGTCTCCAAAATGCGCTTGTCCGCCCGGGCTGCGCGGCTGCCTTCTTGTGGCGCTTGGCCGGGCGCGTATTTGCCCGTCAGCACTCCGCGTGCAATGGGGCTGTAGGGCACCACGCCCAAACCGTGATGCCCGCAGGCTTCCAAAATCTCCACTTCCGGCATGCGGTTGAGCAGGTTGTAATACGGCTGGCACACCACGGGGCCAGGCATGTTCATTTGCCGGGCCATGTTGACCATCTCGGCAATGCGCCAGCCCCGGAAGTTGGAGACACCCCAATAGCGGATCTTGCCCTCGCGCAACAAAGCCTCGATGGCCCGCAAGGGCTCTTCCAGGTTCATGCCGTTGTAGTCGCGGTGCAGGTAATAAATGTCGAGGTGGTCTGTGCCCAGACGGCTCAAACTGCCCTCGCAGGCGCGCATGACCCAGCTGCGCGAGTAATGGCTTTCGTTGGGCAAGGAGGACATGGCATTGCCCAGCTTGCTGGCCAGCACCCAGCGCTGCCGTTGACCCGGCAACAACTGGCCCAGCATCGCTTCGGACTGGCCCAGGCTGTACACGTCGGCGGTGTCGATGAAGTTGCACCCCATGTCCAGCGCATGGTCGACGATGCTGCGCGCCTCGTCCAGCGGCGTTTGATCGGCAAACATCATGGTGCCCAGGCACAGGCGAGAGACTTTGAGTGGGCTCTTGCCCAGATTGGCGTATTGCATGGCGCGTCTTGAAGCAAAGTGGTGATGCAAGAGCCTAAGCCTGTCGTCACGCCTGCGCTGTCGCCTGCGTGCAGATACAAAAAAAGCCCTGCCAGCTTTCAATGGCAGGGCTTGTTGTCAACACGGGGTTGATCAGGCAGTCACGCCCTTGGCCGTTTCCACGTACTCTTCAATCTGGTTGAAGTTCAGGTACTTGTAGATGGCCACGCCGTCCTTGTTCACCACACCCATGGCTTCGTGGTATTCGGCCACGGTGGGGAACTTGCCCATCTTGGAGGTGATGGCCGCCAACTCGGCAGAAGCCAGGAACACATTGGTGTTCTTGCCCAGACGGTTGGGGAAGTTACGTGTCGATGTCGACACCACGGTGGCACCTTCGCGCACTTGCGCTTGGTTACCCATGCACAGCGAACAGCCGGGCATTTCAGTACGCGCACCGGCTGTGCCAAACGCAGCGTAGTGGCCTTCTTTGATCAGCTCGCTCTCGTCCATCTTGGTTGGAGGTGCCACCCACAACTTGACGGGGATGTCGCGCTGGCCGCCGAGCAGCTTGGCCGCTGCGCGGAAGTGGCCGATGTTGGTCATGCAAGAACCGATGAAGGCTTCGTCGATCTTGGTGCCCGCCACTTGCGACAGGAACTTCGCGTCATCGGGGTCGTTCGGGCAGCAAACGATGGGCTCTTTGATGTCGGCCAAATCGATTTCGATGACGTGCGCGTACTCGGCGTCTTTGTCGGCTTCGAGCAGGTTGGGCGCGGCCAACCAGGCTTCAACCTTCTCGATGCGGCGAGCCAAGGTACGTGCGTCGGCGTAGCCGTCAGCGATCATGTTCTTCATCAGAACCACGTTCGACTTCAGGTATTCCTCAACAGGCTCTTTGTTGAGCTTGATGGTGCAACCGGCGGCAGAACGCTCGGCAGACGCGTCAGACAACTCAAACGCTTGCTCAACTTTCAGGTTGGGCAGGCCTTCGATTTCCAGGATGCGGCCCGAGAATTCGTTGATCTTGCCGGCCTTGGCCACAGTCAACAAACCTTGCTTGATCGCGTACAAAGGAATTGCGTGCACCAAGTCGCGCAGGGTCACGCCAGGCTGCATTTCGCCTTTGAAGCGCACCAGAATGGACTCGGGCATGTCCAAAGGCATCACGCCAGTGGCTGCACCGAAGGCCACCAAGCCAGAACCGGCTGGGAAGCTGATGCCGATCGGGAAACGTGTGTGCGAGTCGCCACCCGTACCGACGGTGTCAGGCAACAACAAACGGTTCAGCCAAGAGTGGATCACGCCGTCGCCAGGACGCAGGGCCACGCCACCGCGGTTGCTGATGAAAGCGGGCAGTTCGCGGTGGGTCTTGACGTCCACAGGCTTGGGGTAAGCGGCGGTGTGGCAGAACGACTGCATGACCATGTCGGCCGAGAAGCCCAGGCAGGCCAGGTCTTTCAGTTCGTCGCGGGTCATCGGGCCGGTGGTGTCTTGCGAGCCCACAGTGGTCATCTTGGGTTCGCAGTAAGTGCCGGGGCGCACGCCCTGGCCTTCTGGCAAACCGACGGCACGACCGACCATCTTCTGGGCCAATGTGAAGCCAGCTTTTGTAGCGGCAGGCGCAGTGGGCAAACGGAACAAGGTGGACGCTGGCAGACCCAGGAATTCACGGGCCTTGGCGGTCAGACTGCGACCGATGATCAGGTTGATACGGCCACCGGCGCGCACTTCGTCAAACAGCACATCGCTCTTGAGCTTGAATTCGGCCACAGTGGCGCCGTCTTTCACGATCTTGCCGTCGTAGGGCAGGATGTCGATCACGTCACCCATTTCGAGCTTGGACACATCGACTTCGATTGGCAGAGAGCCGGAGTCTTCTTGGGTGTTGAAGAAGATGGGGGCGATCTTGCCGCCCAAGGTCACGCCACCGAAACGCTTGTTGGGCACAAACGGGATGTCCTGGCCGGTGGCCCAGATCACGCTGTTGGTGGCCGACTTGCGGCTGGAACCGGTACCGACCACGTCACCGACGTAAGCCACCAGGTTGCCTTTTTTCTTCAGGTCGTCGATGAACTGCATGGGGCCGCGCTTGCCGTCTTCTTCGGGCTTGAACGCTGCGCCTTCGCGGGTGTTTTTGAGCATCGCCAGGTAATGCAATGGGATGTCAGGACGGCTCCAGGCGTCGGGCGCTGGTGACAAGTCGTCGGTGTTGGTCTCGCCGGGCACCTTGAAGACGGTGACGGTGATTTTTTTCTCGACTTCAGGACGGGTGGTGAACCACTCGGCATCGGCCCAGCTTTGCATGACATCCTTGGCTTTGGCATTGCCCGCCTTGGCTTTTTCAGCGACGTCGTTGAAGAAGTCGAACATCAACAAAGTTTTCTTGAGGGCTTCAGCAGCCACGCCAGCGACTTCGGCGTCGTCCAGCAACTCGATCAGGGGGTGCACGTTGTAGCCACCCACCATGGTGCCCAGCAGCTCGGTGGCTTTGGACTTGGAGATCAAACCGACCTTGACATCGCCATGCGCCACGGCAGCCAGGAACGAAGCCTTGACCTTGGCCGCATCGTCCACGCCTGGGGGCACGCGGTGGGTCAACAGGTCCATCAAGAACGCATCTTCGCCAGCTGGCGGGTTCTTGATCAGTTCGATCAAATCAGCGACTTGCTTGGCGTCCAGCGGCAAGGCTGGGATGCCCATTGCAGCGCGTTCGGCTGCGTGTTCACGGTAGGCTTTCAACATGGTTTTTTTCTCCGGTCAAACAAAATCTATGAGGCTATCGGCCCATGCCGGTCGTATCGAACAGCTTGGGAGGGGGGTTGTTTTTCATGTCCTGAGCAAACGCCATTTGCTCGGGGTGCGCGCACTCGTCGGCAATGCGGCGCCCTTTGTTCTGGTCCATCAACATGGACTTGTTGGCCAACTGCAGCCACACGGCGCCCGCTTTTTTATCCTCCAGGCGGATGGCGCCGGTCGAGGTGCTCACGGGGTGCATGTGGTAGCGAAATCCTTTGCCATGCAGATTGAAATAACCGGGTCGACTTGCATCGGCTTCAACACGCACGCTGGCACCAAGCTCACAAGCCAAGTGTCCTTGGTGCACCCGCTCAGCGATGGCCATTTCATTGTTGCCCAAATGGGCATCACCCATCGGCATGGCCGCCAAAGCTGCAGGAAGCACCGGCGCAGCCCGGACTGGCACCTTGGCTTGCTGACCTGATGGGGCTGGGGCCTTGGCCTTCAACACCGGTTTCGAGTGTGCCGTTTTGGCTTGAACCTTGGCGTTTTTTTTGTCAGACTGAGGCTGAGCATGAGCCAAAACTGGCAACACCGCACAAGCCAGCACAGTCAATAGCGTTTTTGTTTGCATCGCGATCCCTTTCAAAGAAATGGACATCATGCTGAAAGCCGGGCCGTTGTGGCTGACTCTGCAAAAAATAACTGTATCTCTTTTGGCAATCGGCGTCCGGTCTGGTGCGCACGTTCAAGCAATTGCCAAAAGAAACGGTAACTGGCCCGGTCGTGCAACTGACCGGCATGGCTGATGGGTGCCCATTGCGCGGCGTGTGCCGCCAAGATGATGGCGCTGGCCTGATCGATCTGTGCTTCGCTGGGCGCCATGGCCTCCAGAATCGGGCGGATCTGATCGGGGTGGATGCTCCACATGCGGGTGTAACCCAGCTCGCGCGCAGCTTTGTGGGCGGCCATGCGGATGGCATCGGTGTTCTTGAATTCGGTGACCACGCAATGCGAGGGCACTTTGCCATAAGCATGGCAAGCACTGGCAATGTCCATCTTGGCGCGCAGCACCAGCGGATGGGTGAATTGCCCTTCAATGCCCATGCCATCGGCGGGAATCGCGCCCCCATGGGCAGAGACGAAATCCATCAAACCAAAACTGATCGACTGCACGCGCGGATGGGCAGCAATGTCAAAAGCGCGGTGCACCGCACCGGGCGACTCGATCAGAACATGCAAAGGCAAATCGGACGCACCCGCCTGCAGCAATGCGGCTTGGGCGCGTTCGACATCGGCCACGGTTTCCACCTTGGGCACCATGATGTGCGACAAGCATGAACCAGCCTGGCCGGCGATGAGCGCCATATCGGCCTCAAAGCTGGGGTGATCAACGGGGTGGACGCGAACAGCCACGCGGGCGTCGGGTCGGGCTGCGGTCGTGGTCAGTGCCAATTCGGTGACCAATGCAGCGTGTTCGGCTTCGCCACCCACCGGCGCGCCATCTTCGCAGTCCAGGGTGACATCAAAGACGCAAGTGCCGAACTCTTGCGCCATCTCGGCCTGCAGTTGCAGGCTTTTGCGCATCCTCGCTTCGACACCGCTGTAATGGTCACAAACCGGCAGCGACACGCTACCGGCTTGCGCACCCAACAGAACGTCGCGAGGATGGCTCACTGAGTTTCTCGACTCGAAAATCAGATCAAGTGAGCGACGCCTGCTTGCTCGTCGGTCAACTCTTTCAGGGTCTTGTCGATGCAGCCTTGGCTGAACGCGTCGATTTCCAGACCTTCAACGACTTTGTATTCGCCGTTTTCGCAGGTGACGGGGAAACCGAACATGACGTCTTTAGGAATGCCATACCAGCCTTGCGATGGGATACCCATGGTGACCCACTTGCCGTTGGTGCCCAAGGCCCAGTCACGCATGTGGTCGATGGCTGCGTTGGCTGCCGAAGCGGCCGAAGACAGGCCACGGGCTTCGATGATGGCCGCGCCGCGCTTGCCCACCGTGGGCAAGAACACGTTGGCGTTCCATTCCTGGTCGTTGATCATGGCCTTGACCGACTCGCCCTTGATGGTGGCGAAACGGTAGTCGGCGTACATGGTGGGCGAGTGGTTGCCCCAGACGCACAGTTTTTCGATGTCGGCCACGGCCTTGCCGGTCTTGGCAGCGATTTGCGACGCGGCGCGGTTGTGGTCCAGACGCAGCATGGCGGTGAAGTTGCCAGGCTTGAGATCAGGCGCGGCCTTCATGGCGATGTAGGCGTTGGTGTTGGCGGGGTTGCCCACGACCAACACTTTCACGTCGCGCGAAGCCACAGCGTTCAGGGCCTTGCCTTGTGCGGTGAAGATGGCGCCGTTGATGGCGAGCAATTCAGCGCGCTCCATGCCAGGGCCACGTGGGCGCGAACCGACCAACAAGGCGTAGTCAACGTCCTTGAATGCGGTCATCGGGTCGCCATGGGCTTCCATGCCCACCAACAAGGGGAACGCGCAATCTTCGAGTTCCATCATCACGCCGCGCAGGGCTTTTTGTGGGCCTTCGACAGGCACTTCCAGTAATTGCAGGATGACGGGCTGGTCTTTGCCCAGCATTTCGCCGGAGGCGATGCGGAACAACAATGCGTAACCGATTTGACCTGCTGCACCGGTAACGGCAACGCGGACGGGCTTTTTCATGGTGGAAACTCCAGAAGGTTGAAAACAAGAGGTCGCAGTCCTGCCCCAAGAAGGGCTTCAGCAGGCCTGTCCGGCTCACCGGACCCGCACGCACACCACCCAACGGGCAGCTTCAGTGCAAGCAAACAGCTTTCAAGTGTACCCGCGAAAACCCGCATTCGTCAATTTGTCTTATGTCTTATATAAGATATGATTGCGCATCTGACACGATCCTGACCACGTGCCGGACGGACCCTCATGAACAACCACACGACCCTGGCCGACACGCCCTCCTCCGATGCGCCAGCACTCACGCCAGCCTTCAGCCCGCTGTACCAGCAAATCAAAGGGCTGATCCTGCAAAGCTTGCAATCGGGCGAATGGAAACCCGGCGAATCGATCCCCAGCGAAATGGAGCTGGCCGCGCGCTTTCGGGTCAGCCAAGGCACTGTGCGCAAAGCGATCGACGAATTGGCCAGTGACAACTTGCTGGTCCGCCGTCAAGGCAAGGGCACCTTTGTGGCCACCCACGCCGAACAGCACGTCCAATACCGCTTCCTCAAACTCGTCCCCGATCAGGGCGACCTGAACACCGAAGGGCCCGCTCAACGTGAAATCGTGGATTGCAAGCGCCTGCGCGCGAGCGCCGAAATTGCGCGCGCCTTGGCCCTGCGCGCAGGCGACGCGGTTTTACAAGTCAGGCGCGTGCTTTCATTTGCTGGTGTTCCCACGATTTTGGAAGATCTTTGGCTGCCCGGCGGCCCCTTCAAGGGGCTGACCGCAGAGCGCCTGACGGCTTACCATGGCCCCATGTACGCCCTGTTTGAGACCGAGTTTGGCGTGCGCATGGTGCGCGCCGAAGAAAAAATTCGTGCCGTGCTGCCAGACGAAAGCCAAAGCCAACTGCTGCAAGTGCCTCCAAGCACACCGCTGCTGAGCGTCGAGCGGATTGCCTACACCTACAACAACACCCCGATGGAGCTGCGTCGCGGCTTTTACCGCACCGACAGCCACCACTATCACAACGCCTTGAGTTGAAAAAGCGCAGCCAAACTTTTTTAAAACAAAGACCCTGCAATGATCATGTCAGTTTGCTGCGTTGCAATAGAATCCTTCGGCTTGTCATTCAAAATTACAACCGAGTTACCTCCCAGAAAGTGCCAACATGACTGAACTCGCCAGAAAGCGGCCTGAATTCCGCAACATCAATGCCCTGAAAGACCTGCCCACCTACCGCCTGCCGGTCGCTGGCATCGTCTCCATCTTGCACCGCATCAGTGGTTTCCTGATGTTTTTGTTGATGCCCCTCATCATTTGGATGTTCGACAACTCCATCACTTCTGAAATTTCCTTCGCCAAGTTCTCGGCAGCTTTCAACATCGGCATCGGCTTTGTGCCAGGCTGGTTCATGAAGCTCGTGGCCCTGGCCTTGATCTGGGCCTACCTGCACCACTTCATTGCAGGCCTGCGCCACCTCTACATGGACGTGTGCCATGCCGTGACCAAAGAATTCGGCAAATCTTCCGCCATCGTCACTCTGGCCCTGAGCATTGCCTTGACCGCCGTCCTCGGCGCCAAGATGTTCGGCCTGTACTGATCAGCCCCATTACTCCAAAGGAAACTGACCTATGTCCGTGAATTACGGCTCCAAACGCATCGTCACCGGTGCTGGTTATGGCTTTCGCGACTGGCTGGCCCAGCGCGTGACAGGCGGCCTGATGGCCCTCTTCACAGTGATCTTGCTGGCCCAAGTGATCTTCACCTCCGGCCCCATGGGCTACGAAGAATGGGCGGGCATTTTTGCCGGTCAATTCATGAAATTCCTGACCTTCGCGGTCATCGTGGCCCTGCTCTACCACGTGTGGGTGGGCATGCGCGACATCTGGATGGACTACGTCAAACCCGTGGCCGTGCGCCTGGTCTTGCACGTTTTCACCCTCGTCTGGCTGGTCGGCTGTGCTGGCTGGGCTGTTCAGGCCCTGTGGCGCCTGTGATTGCGTTGACCTCACACAAAGATAAATAACCATGAGCTATACCAAAGATCAAATCACCACCCGCAAGTTTGACGTCGTGATCGTCGGCGCCGGTGGTTCAGGCATGCGTGCCTCGCTGCAACTGGCCCGTGCCGGCCTGAACGTGGCCGTTCTGTCCAAAGTGTTCCCCACCCGTTCGCACACCGTAGCAGCCCAAGGCGGCATTGGTGCTTCGCTGGGCAACATGTCCGACGACAATTGGCATTACCACTTCTACGACACCATCAAGGGCTCCGACTGGCTCGGCGACCAAGATGCGATCGAATTCATGTGCCGTGAAGCCCCCAAAGTCGTGTATGACCTCGAGCACATGGGCATGCCGTTTGACCGCAACCCTGACGGCACCATTTACCAGCGTCCATTTGGTGGTCACACCGCCAACTACGGCGAAAAGCCGGTGCAACGCGCTTGCGCGGCCGCCGACCGCACCGGTCACGCCATGCTGCACACCCTGTACCAGCAAAACGTGGCCGCCAAAACCAGCTTCTTCGTGGAGTGGATGGCGCTTGACCTGATCCGCGACGCCGAAGGCGACGTGGTGGGCGTGACCGCTCTTGAGATGGAAACCGGCGACCTGCACGTCTTGCACGCCAAAACCGTGCTGATGGCCACCGGCGGCGCAGGCCGCATTTATGCAGCTTCTACCAACGCCTTCATCAACACCGGTGACGGCTTGGGCATGGCTGCACGCGCAGGCATCCCGCTGGAAGACATGGAGTTCTGGCAATTCCACCCCACCGGCGTGGCCGGTGCTGGCGTGTTGTTGACAGAAGGCTGCCGTGGCGAAGGCGCGATCTTGCTCAACAGCAATGGCGAGCGCTTCATGGAGCGCTATGCACCTACCCTGAAAGATCTGGCACCACGTGACTTCGTGTCCCGCTGCATGGACCAGGAAATCAAGGAAGGCCGTGGCTGCGGTCCCAACAAGGACCATGTACTGCTCAAGCTCGACCACCTGGGCGCTGACACCATCCACAAACGCTTGCCGTCTGTTTACGAAATCGGCGTCAACTTCGCCAACGTCGACATCACCCGCGAGCCGATCCCTGTCGTGCCCACCATCCACTACCAAATGGGCGGTATCCCGACCAACATCAACGGCCAGGTCGTCACCCAGAACCCGAGCGACCACAACGCCGTGGTGAACGGTCTGTATGCGGTTGGCGAATGCTCTTGCGTCTCGGTGCACGGCGCCAACCGCTTGGGCACCAACTCGCTGCTCGACCTGCTGGTGTTCGGCCGCGCCGCTGGCAACCATATCGTTGACTTCGCATCCAAAACCAAGTCACACAAGCCCCTGCCAGCCGATGCCACGGACCGCACACTCGAGCGCCTGAACAAGCTCGAAGGCCGTGGCGGTGAATACGCCCAAGACGTGGCCAACGACATGCGTGCCGCCATGCAGCAACACGCTGGCGTGTTCCGCACCCAGGCATCTATGGACGAAGGCGTGCAAAAGATCGCCGCCATCCGTGACCGCGTCAATGCCATCGGCCTGAAGGACACCTCCAAAGTGTTCAACACCGCCCGCATCGAAGCACTGGAAGTGGAAAACCTGATCGAAGCTGCGCAAGCCACCATGGTGTCTGCAGCTGCCCGCCGTGAGTGCCGTGGTGCCCACACCGTGAGCGACTACGAGCGCCCAGTGGATGACGCCGTGGCCCCATTGGGCCGTGACGATGCCAACTGGATGAAACACACCCTGTGGCACAGCGAGTCGAACAGCTTGACTTACAAGCCTGTCAAGCTCAAGCCGCTCACCGTGGACTCCGTGCCACCCAAGGTTCGCACGTTCTAAAGATTGTCTGGACCGCTCGCCCAAAGCCTGCGGTCCACCCCCCGAATACACCAGGAGTTCTTTCATGACCCTACGCACTTTCCAGATCTACCGCTACGACCCCGACAAGGATGCCAAGCCGTACATGCAAACCATCCAGGTCGAACTGGACGGCAACGAACGCATGCTGCTGGATGCCTTGATGAAACTCAAGGCCGTGGACCCCACCATTTCCTTCCGCCGCTCTTGCCGCGAAGGCGTGTGTGGTTCGGACGCGATGAACATCAACGGTAAAAACGGCTTGGCGTGTCTCACCAACATGAACACCCTGCCCGGCACCATCGTTTTGAAGCCGCTGCCAGGCCTGCCCGTGATCCGCGATGTCATCGTGGACATGACCCAGTTCTTCAAGCAGTACCACTCGATCAAGCCTTACCTGATCAACAGCAACATCCCACCCGAGACCGAGCGTCTGCAAAGCCCGGAAGAACGTGAAGAGCTGAACGGTTTGTACGAGTGCATCTTGTGCGCCAGCTGCTCGACCAGCTGCCCCAGCTTCTGGTGGAACCCCGACAAGTTCGTGGGCCCTGCCGGTTTGCTGCAGGCCTACCGCTTCATCGCCGACAGCCGCGACGAAGCCACCGCTGAGCGCCTGGACAACCTGGAAGACCCTTACCGCCTGTTCCGCTGCCACACCATCATGAACTGCGTTGATGTCTGCCCCAAGGGACTGAACCCGACCAAGGCCATCGGCAAGATCAAAGAGATGATGGTCCGTCGCGCCGTCTGATGACCGTCACACCGATTCTCGAAGACGCGTCTTTGGCAGGCGCAGACCGCCACGCCCCATTGAGCGAGCGGTCCTTGAGCAAATTGCGCTGGCGCAGCCGGCGCGGTTTGCTCGAGAACGATCTGTTCATCGAACGCTTCTTCGCCCGGCATGATTCTCGCTTGACTGTCGGTCAAGCCAGGGGCATGTATGTGCTGATGGACCTGTCTGACAACGATCTCATGGACTTGCTGTTGCGCCGCAAGGAACTGCAGCCCGAGATCAGCACCGAAGAGGTGCGTGAAGTCCTGGACATGTTGAGAGCGTGATCCAAACTGGATCACATCTGGAATTTTTGAGGAAACCCGCCATGAAACTCGCCGATAACAAAGCCACCCTGTCGTTCTCCAACGGCAGTCCCAGCGTCGACATGCCCGTGTACTCGGGCAACATCGGTCCCGACGTGATCGACATCCGCAAGCTGTACGCACAGACCGGCATGTTCACTTACGACCCCGGCTTCCTGTCGACCGCTTCTTGCCAATCGGCCATCACCTACATCGATGGCGACAAAGGCGAGTTGCTGTACCGTGGCTACCCCATCGAACAGCTGGCCAACAAGGCCGACTACCTCGACACCTGCTACCTGCTCTTGAACGGCGAGCTGCCCGTGGGCCAACAAAGCAAGGACTTCCACAACCTCGTGAACCAGCACACCATGGTCAACGAGCAGATGCAGTTCTTCCTGCGCGGCTTCCGCCGTGACGCTCACCCCATGGCCGTTTTGACAGGCCTGATCGGCGCCCTGTCGGCCTTCTACCACGACAGCACCGACATCAACAACCCGGAACACCGTCACATTGCCGCGATCCGCCTGATCGCCAAGATGCCTACCCTGGTGGCCATGGCTTACAAATACGGCGTGGGTCAGCCTTACATGTACCCCCGCAACGACCTGTCATACGCTGGCAACTTCCTGCGCATGATGTTCGGCACCCCTTGCGAAGAGTACAAGGTCAACCCAGTGCTCGAGCGCGCCATGGACCGCATCTTCACGCTGCACGCAGACCACGAGCAAAACGCTTCGACCTCCACTGTGCGTCTGTGCGGCTCGTCCGGCACCAACCCGTTTGCGGCCATCGCTGCCGGTGTGGCCTGCCTGTGGGGCCCTGCCCACGGCGGCGCCAACGAGGCTTGCCTGAACATGCTGGAAGACATCCAGAAAATGGGCGGCGTCTCCAAAGTCGGCGAGTTCATGAACCAGGTGAAAGACAAGAACTCCGGCGTTAAGCTGATGGGCTTCGGTCACCGCGTGTACAAAAACTACGACCCCCGCGCCAAGCTCATGCAAGAAACTTGCGACGAAGTGCTCAAAGAACTGGGTCTGGAAAATGACCCCCTGTTCAAGTTGGCCAAAGAGCTGGAAAAAATCGCGCTGGAAGACGAATACTTCGTCAGCCGCAAGCTCTACCCCAACGTGGACTTCTACTCCGGCATCGTGCAACGCGCCATTGGCATTCCAGTGAACCTGTTCACCGGTGTGTTTGCACTGGCCCGCACCGTCGGCTGGATCGCCCAGTTGAACGAAATGATCAGCGACCCCGAGTACAAAATCGGCCGTCCACGTCAGCTGTTCACCGGCTCCCCACGCCGTGATGTGATGCGTTGATCGGTTTTCAACCGAAACCGAAAGCCCGCCTTGTGCGGGCTTTTTTCATGCGCACGCTTAAGTGACAAACTGGGCCTGCGAACCGCATAAAATGGCAGGCTGCACAGCAAGGAAGCTCCATGGCACGCACGCTTTACGACAAGATCTGGGACGAACACGTCGTCCACACCGAAGAAGACGGCACCTCCGTCCTCTACATTGACCGCCACCTGGTGCACGAGGTGACCAGCCCCCAGGCCTTCGAGGGCATTCGCCAAGCAGGCCGCAAGGTCTGGCGAGTCAGCTCCATCGTGGCCACAGCTGACCACAACACCCCCACCACCGGCTGGGAACTGGGCTACGACGGCATCACCGACCCGATCAGCAAAGAGCAAATCACCACGCTCGACGCGAACATGAAGGAATACGGCTCTGCGGCCTTCTTCCCCTTCCTGTCCAAGCGCCAGGGCATCGTGCACGTGATTGGCCCTGAGAATGGCGCCACCCTGCCCGGCATGACCGTGGTCTGCGGCGATTCGCACACCTCCACCCATGGCGCGTTTGGCGCACTGGCCCACGGCATCGGCACCTCCGAAGTCGAACACGTCATGGCCACGCAAACCCTCTTGGCCAAAAAAGCCAAGAACATGCTCATCAAAGTCGAGGGTACGCTGGCCAAAGGCGTCACCGGCAAAGACATCGTGCTGGCCATCATCGGCAAGATCGGCACGGCTGGCGGCACCGGCTACACCATCGAATTCGCAGGCTCTGCGATCCGCAGCCTCTCCATGGAAGGCCGCATGACGGTCTGCAACATGGCCATCGAAGGCGGCGCACGCGCGGGCCTGGTGGCGGTGGACGAGAAAACCATCGATTACGTCAAAGGCCGTTTGCTCTCGCCCACGGGCGTGGAGTGGGACCACGCCGTGGCCTACTGGAAGACCCTGCAGTCCGACCCCGGTGCGCACTTTGACGCCGTGGTGGAGCTCGATGCCAGTGCCATCGTCCCGCAAGTCACCTGGGGCACCTCGCCCGAAATGGTACTGGGCATCGACGGTTACACGCCCGACCCTGACAAGGAAAAAGACGATGTCAAGCGCGATGCCATCGAGCGCGCGCTGACCTACATGGGCCTGCAGCCCGGCAAAGCCATGTCCGACATCACCATTGACAAAGTCTTCATCGGCTCGTGCACCAACAGCCGCATCGAAGACATGCGCGAGGCCGCCGCCGTGGTCAAAAAGCTCGGCCAAAAAGTGGCCAAGAACGTCAAACTGGCCATGGTCGTGCCCGGCTCTGGCTTGGTCAAAGAACAAGCTGAGCGCGAAGGTCTGCACGAGATCTTCAAGGCCGCAGGCTTTGAGTGGCGCGAACCCGGCTGCTCGATGTGCCTGGCCATGAACGCCGACCGCCTGGAGCCCGGTGAGCGCTGCGCCTCAACCAGCAACCGCAACTTTGAAGGCCGTCAGGGCGCGGGTGGCCGCACCCACTTGGTCAGCCCTGCCATGGCCGCCGCCGCTGCCGTGCATGGCCACTTTGTTGACGTTCGCAAATTCGCCTAAGGCTCCACACCATGCAGAAATTCACACTCCTCAAAGGCATCGTGGCCCCGATGGACCGCGCCAACGTGGACACCGACGCCATCATCCCCAAGCAATTCCTCAAGTCGATCCGCAAGACCGGCTTTGGCCCCAACCTGTTCGACGAATGGCGTTATCTGGACGTGGGCTTCCCCGGCCAAGATCCGGCCAGCCGCGAGCCCAACCCGGACTTCGTGCTGAACCAGCCGCGCTATCAGGGCGCCAGCGTCTTGTTGGCACGCAAGAACTTCGGCTGTGGGTCTTCCCGTGAACACGCGCCCTGGGCCATCGACCAATACGGCTTTCGCTGCGTGATCGCGCCCAGCTTTGCCGACATCTTCTTCAACAACTGCTTCAAAAACGGCCTGCTGCCCATCGTGCTGCCCGAAGCCGTGGTCGCCCAGCTGTTCGACGAAGTGGCCGCCTTCCCCGGCTACGAGCTCACCGTTGACCTGGAGCGCCAAGTGGTCGTGCGCCCCCAAGGCCAGGAAATCCCGTTCGACGTGCAAGCCTTCCGCAAGTACTGCTTGCTCAACGGTCTGGACGACATTGGCCTGACGCTGCGCCACGCCGACAAGATCAAGGCCTTTGAAGCCGAACGCCTGGCCACCAAGCCTTGGCTCGCGCACACCGCCGTCAACGCATAAACGAACACTGGAACCCCCATGAAAATCGCAGTCCTCCCCGGTGATGGCATCGGCACCGAAATCGTCGCCGAAGCCGTCAAAGTTCTGAACACGCTCGACCTGAAATTCGAAATGGAAACCGCCTTGGTCGGCGGCGCCGCTTACGACGCATTTGGCCACCCCCTGCCCGAAGCCACGCTCAAACTGGCCATGGCGTCTGACGCCGTGCTGTTTGGCGCGGTGGGCGACTGGAAATACGACAAGCTCGACCGTCCCCTGCGCCCCGAGCAAGCCATTTTGGGCCTGCGCAAGAACATGGGCCTGTTCGCCAACTTCCGTCCTGCCATTTGCTACGAGCAGCTGGTGGGCGCGTCCAGCCTCAAGCCCGAGCTGATTTCGGGCCTGGACATTTTGATCATCCGTGAGCTGACGGGCGATATTTACTTCGGCCAGCCACGCGGCCGCCGAATCGCGACCGATGGCCACTTCCCTGGCGCCGAAGAAGCCTTCGACACCATGCGCTACTCCAAGCCCGAAATCGAGCGCATCGCGCACGTGGCCTTCCAGGCCGCCCGCAAACGCAACAAGCGCCTGACCAGCGTGGACAAAGCCAACGTGCTCGAGACCTTCCAGCTGTGGAAAGACGTGGTCACCGAAGTCGGTCAGCAGTACCCCGACGTGGCGCTGGACCACATGTACGTGGACAACGCTGCCATGCAACTGGTCAAGGAACCCAAGCGCTTTGACGTGGTGGTCACCGGCAATATGTTCGGCGACATCTTGTCCGACGAAGCTTCCATGCTCACCGGCTCCATCGGCATGCTGCCCTCGGCCAGCCTGAACACCAAAAACCAAGGTCTGTACGAACCCAGCCACGGCAGCGCACCCGACATCGCGGGCAAAGGCATCGCCAACCCGCTGGCCACCATCTTGTCTGCAGCCATGATGCTGCGCTTTTCCCTGAACCAGGAAGAAGCCGCCCAACGCATTGAAACTGCTGTGCAAAAGGTGCTGGCCCAAGGCCTGCGCACCGGCGACATCTGGAGCGAAGGCACCACCAAAGTGGGCACCCGCGAAATGGGTGACGCGGTGGTCAAAGCGCTGGCCTGAAAGCCACATGGGTGCTGTCAGGAAGATCTCAGGCAGCATCCATTACAATTTCGGCCATGTTCCACGCACGTCTGTTCACCCTGAACCCGATCACTGCCGTTGCAGTGGTCGCTGGCGCGCGTGCAATCACCACAAAAACCACGACCATTAAGGGCTGATCCAGTCTGGTTCGTCGTGCGCCCCCCCGGCCAGACGAGCCGGGCAAACAGTCTGGTCTGACACTGTTTTAAAAACTGAAAGGGCGTTGAAATGAGCAAGTTAGTAGGTTTGGTCGGCTGGCGCGGCATGGTCGGCTCGGTTCTGATGGACCGCATGATTCAGGAAAAAGACTTTGACCTGATCGAGCCCTTGTTCTTCTCCACATCGAACGCAGGTGGCAAAGCCCCGTCGATGGCCAAGAACGAAACCACACTTCAAGACGCCTTCAACATCGAGCAACTCAAGCGCTGCGAGATCATCATCACCGCCCAGGGCGGTGACTACACCTCCGAAGTCTTCCCAAAACTGCGTGCTGCCGGCTGGAATGGCCACTGGATCGACGCCGCATCGACCCTGCGCATGGAAAAAGATGCCGTGATCATTCTCGATCCGGTCAACATGCCTGTCATCAAAAACGCGCTGGCCCATGGCGGCAACAACTGGGTGGGCGGCAACTGCACCGTCTCGTGCATGTTGATGGGCGTGGGAGCCCTGTACAAAGCTGGTCTGGTCGAGTGGATGAGCACCCAGACTTACCAAGCAGCCTCAGGTGGCGGTGCACAGCACATGCGCGAACTGCTGACCCAATACGGCACCCTGAACGCCGAAGTCAAAGCCCTGCTGGACGACCCCAAGAGCGCGATTCTGGAAATCGACCGCATGGTGGTCGCCAAGCAGCGCGCCCTGACCGCGGCTGAGACCGCCAACTTTGGCGTGCCACTCGGTGGCTCCTTGATTCCCTGGATAGACAAGGATTTAGGCAACGGCATGTCCAAAGAAGAGTGGAAAGGCATGGCCGAAACCAACAAGATTTTGGGCATGGGCGAGGGTTTCAACTCTGCTGCCATTCCCGTGGACGGTTTCTGCGTGCGCGTAGGCGCCATGCGTTGCCACAGCCAGGCCCTGACCTTCAAGCTCAAAAAAGACGTACCCGTGGCAGATATTGAGGCCATGATCGCTGCCGACAACGAGTGGGTCAAAGTGGTGCCCAACACCCGCGAGGCCACCGTCAAGGACCTGACCCCCGTGGCGGTGACCGGCACCATGACCATCCCGGTGGGCCGCGTGCGCAAGCTGGCCATGGGCCCTGAATACGTGGGGGCCTTCACAATTGGTGACCAATTGTTATGGGGCGCGGCAGAACCACTGCGTCGCATGCTGCGCATCTTGCTTGATGCTTAAGTTGTGATATCTTCGATATACAACTAAATAGGTCTGAGATCATGGGTGAAATGACGCTTAACGAAGCACGAATCTTGAAACTGAAAGCCGTCAGTGCTGGGGTATTGCTCGCTTGTAGTCTGCCCTCCCATGCTCTGACCTTGGGTAAGTTCCAGTCCTTATCGGGCATGGGAGAGCCTTTGCGAGCCGAGGTGGAGGTCACACAATTCACCCCAGATGAGTTGCGTGGACTTCAGGCTCAATTGGCCTCACCCTCGAGTTTTCGACAAGCGGGCATGGAATACAACGCCGCCTTGAACGATGTGGTTGCGCGTGTCGAAAACCGCAGCGACGGTCGTCCGTTCATCGTCTTGAATGGCCGAACACCCGTGCAGGAATCCTTCATCGACCTGATTCTGGAAGCACAGTGGTCCACTGGCCGTGCAGTGAAAAACTACGCTTTGCTGCTGAACTCTGCCAAATCCAATCCAGACAACCGACCAACCAGCTTGGCTGCTCCCCAGCGCATTCAGTCTGACGTCATTGCCTCCCCCATCACACTGGCCCGAGCTGCCTTGCCTGCCGTGTCACCCGTGTCTGGCGATGGCAGCCTGACCCCTTCCAGCGTGGAAGTCAACGCCAATCAGGTGCCTGTCTACCGTTTCGACGGGACAGGTGCCGCGCCTGCCGCTGCACCTTCAGCCATTGCGGTGAATGCCATACCGCCTGCAGCTTACGCACCTGCGCCTCGCCACACCACCTTCATGGCGGGTGGTGATACTTTGACCGTAAATCCTGGCGATACCGCATCGAACTTGATCATGGGTCGGCTGCCTGCCAACGTCTCAACAGACCAAATGCTTCTGGCCTTGGTCAGGGCCAACCCCAATGCGTTCATTGAGGGGAACGTCAACTTGGTGCGTGCAGGTACTGTCTTGCGAATGCCCAAAGCTGGCGAAGCCACTCAAATTTCTCGTGCCGAGGCCCGCCAAACCGTCATCGCTCAAAACCGTGACTT
Source organism: Limnohabitans sp. MMS-10A-192 (assembly GCF_003063335.1). Classification (GTDB taxonomy): domain Bacteria; phylum Pseudomonadota; class Gammaproteobacteria; order Burkholderiales; family Burkholderiaceae_C; genus Limnohabitans_A. The sequence goes on from NZ_NERX01000001.1 coordinate 104,187, forward strand.
TGCGGCTTACGCTCGCCGTGTGGCCGAATCGCCTTTGCTGGTCGGCTCGGCACAAAGCCGCGAAATGTCAGGCAGCGTGGCCAAAGAATCGCCCAGTGCGCCATCCGCCAGCGCAAAACAAGACAAACTGACCCTGTCTAAAGCCCAAGTAGGCAACGACAGTGCAGAAGCCAAATTGGCTGCCGAACGCGAAGCCAAAGATGCAGCAGACCAACTTGGTGCATTGAACAAGAACATGCAAGACTTAGAGGCGTTGGCCAAAGGCAGCAAAACCGAGTCGGCTGTAACAGTCTCCTCCAACTTGCCTGACACCAGCTCTTCGCCATCCTTGGTGGACCAACTGAGCCAAAACAAGTCTGTTTGGGCATGGGTGATGGGCGCATTGCTTGCACTGTTGGGCTTGGTACTTTGGAGTCGCAGAAAGTCTGCGAAATCCAACGAGGTATTTGCCCCTTCCTACGATGACGTTCCCAGCCAACACGTGGCACCATCAACCAGCATTCCCCCTCAAATGGCAGGCATTGACCTGAATTTGAACAACAGCCCCGCGCCAGCCGTTCACGATGCCACCGAGCAAAACAAACTGGCCTTGGCCAGCCAATTGCTGGCCTCCGGCGACAAGGATCTGGCCCGCACGCTGATCATGTCGGTGGCCTCTACTGCCAGCGGCGATCTCAAGGCACGGGCATTGCAGATGCTCGGTCAGATCGCGTGAGGCTGGCGCTCGGTGTCAGCTACTCCGGCACGGCCTACCAAGGCTGGCAAAGCCAATCTTCCGGCCTGACGATTCAGGACAAACTCGAAAAGGCCCTCGCGGCCTTTTGCGATGTGCCCCGCGTGAGCACCTTGTGCGCCGGTCGTACCGATGCGGGGGTCCACGGCCTGATGCAGGTCGTGCACTTCGACACCGACCTGGACCGCACCCCCTACTCCTGGGTGCGTGGCACCAACCGTTTCTTGCCCGACGACATCGCCGTTCAATGGGCGCAATACGTGCCCGACAGCTTTCACTGCCGCGCCAGCGCCACGGGCCGACGTTATGTTTATGTGCTGCTCGACTCGCCAGTGCGCCCCAGCCTGGATGCCGGCCGCGTGGGCTGGTCCTACCGCCCCCTGGCGCAAGAGGCCATGCAACGAGCCAGCCAGCATTTGCTGGGTGAGCACGACTTTTCCTCGTTCCGCGCCAGCAGCTGCCAGGCGCTTTCACCCGTCAAAACGCTGCGCAAAATCGACATCTCCCGCAAAGGCCATTACTGGCGCTTTGAGTTTGAAGGCAATGCCTTCTTGCACCACATGATCCGCAACATCATGGGTTGCATGGTCCAGGTGGGCCAAGGCCAACAAAGTCCCGACTGGATGCTGCAAGTGCTGCACGCCAAGCGCCGTGACGCCGCAGCGCCCACCTTCTCGCCAGATGGCCTGTACTTTGCGGGCCCGATCTACGATGCACAATGGGGCCTGCCCGACACCACCCCACCCTTTGACTGGTTGCCATGACCGTGCAGCGCACCCGCATCAAAATGTGCGGCTTCACCCGCGAAGCCGATGTTGACGCCGCCGTGCAAGCGGGGGCCGACGCCATCGGCTTCGTGCTCTACCCGCCCAGCCCCCGAAACGTCAGCATCGCGCGTGCCGCCGAGTTGGCACGCCTGCTGCCCGCCTTTGTGACCCCGGTCTTGCTGTTTGTGAACGACACGCCCGAGCGCATCGGCCAGGCTTGCGCGGCTGTGCCTGGCGCGCTGCTGCAATTCCACGGCGACGAATCGGCCGAATTTTGCGAGGCCATGAGCCTGGCCACCGGCCGCCCGCACCTGAAGGCGGCGCGAATCCCCCTGACCGAAGCAGCCAGCTTTGACTTGGTAAAATTTGCCGAAATTCACCAAAAAGCCCAAGCCATCTTGCTCGACGCCCACGTCGACGGGTTCGGCGGCGGCGGAAAAACATTCAATTGGTCACTGCTTCCTCCAAGCGTCAATGCTCACCTCGTTTTGTCTGGTGGACTCACACCTGCAAACGTGGCCGATGGCATTCGCACCTTGCGCCCACGAGCACGGTCTTTGGCCGTTGACGTGAGCTCGGGCATCGAAGCGGGCAAGGGCCTGAAAGATGCCGACCAAATCCGGCAGTTTGTCTTGGCGGTTCGCGCCGCCGACAACGAATCCTGAATCCTTTTCCCAAGGTCACCATGTACGACTACCAACAGCCCGATGCCAAGGGGCATTTCGGCATTTACGGCGGCAGCTTTGTGTCAGAGACCCTGACCCACGCCATCAACGAACTCAAAGCCGCTTACGCGAAGTACCAGCACGACCCTGAATTCATCGCCGAATTCAAGTCCGAGCTGGCGCACTTTGTGGGTCGCCCCTCGCCCGTTTACCACGCAGCCCGCATGAGCCGCGAAATGGGTGGTGCGCAGATCTTTTTGAAGCGCGAAGACCTCAACCACACCGGCGCACACAAGATCAACAACACCATCGGCCAGGCCATGCTCGCCAAGCGCATGGGCAAGACCCGCATCATTGCCGAGACCGGCGCGGGTCAGCACGGCGTGGCCACAGCCACCATCTGTGCGCGTTACGGCTTGGAGTGCGTGGTTTACATGGGCAGCGAAGACGTCAAGCGCCAAAGCCCCAACGTCTACCGCATGAAGTTGCTGGGCGCGACCGTGATCCCGGTCGAGTCGGGCAGCAAGACGCTCAAGGACGCACTGAACGAAGCCATGCGCGACTGGGTGGCCAACGTCGACAACACCTTCTACATCATCGGCACTGTGGCAGGCCCCCACCCTTACCCCATGATGGTGCGCGACTTCCAAAGCGTGATCGGCGAAGAGTGCCTCACGCAAATGCCCGAGATGTTCAAGAGCCTGCAGATGGCGGAGCAGCAGCCCGACGCGGTGATTGCCTGCGTGGGCGGCGGCAGCAACGCCATGGGCATCTTCTACCCCTACATTGCCCACGACAAAACCCGCTTGATCGGCGTGGAAGCCGCAGGCGAAGGCATGGATTCGGGCAAGCACTCGTGCTCGCTGCAGCTGGGCAGCCCCGGCGTGCTGCACGGCAACCGCACCTACATCCTGCAAGACGACAACGGCCAAATCACCGAAACGCACAGCGTGAGCGCGGGCCTGGACTACCCCGGTGTCGGCCCCGAGCATGCATTCTTGAAGGACATCGGCCGCGCCGAGTATGTGGGCATCACCGACAAGGAAGCGCTCGAAGCCTTCCACTACCTGTGCCGCACCGAGGGCATCATCCCCGCGCTCGAATCCAGCCACGCTGTGGCCTACGCCATGAAGCTGGCCAAGACCATGCGCGCTGACCAGTCGATCTTGGTCAACCTGTCGGGCCGTGGCGACAAGGACATCGGCACCGTGGCCGACCTGTCCAACGCCGACTTCTATTGCCGCCCCAGCTGCCAAGGCCAGTCGGTCAAAGGGGCAGAGCAGCCCGTGAACTTTGTGAAGTGAGGGCTGACATGAGCCGCATCGATTCCACCCTCTCCCAGCTCAAGGCACAAGGCCGCAAGGCGCTGATCCCTTTTGTGACGGCAGGCTTCCCCTTTGCCGACAGCACCCCTTCGCTGATGCACGCCATGGCGGGTGCCGGTGCCGACATCATCGAGCTGGGCGTCCCGTTTTCTGACCCCTCCGCCGACGGCCCGGTCATCCAAAAGGCCGGCGACCGCGCCTTGGCCTATGGCATTGGCCTGGTGCAGGTGCTGGCCATGGTGCGCGCGTTCCGCCAGACCAACACGACCACGCCCGTGGTGCTGATGGGCTACGCCAACCCGGTCGAGCGCTATGACCAAAAATTTGGTGTCGACAGCTTCATCCGCGACGCATCCGCTGCGGGTGTGGACGGCGTGCTGATCGTGGACTACCCGCCCGAAGAATGTGTGGAGTTTGCCGCCAAGCTGCGCGCCCACAGCATGGACCTGATCTTTTTGCTGGCCCCCACCAGCACCGACGAGCGCATGCAGCAAGTCGCCCAAGTGGCCAGCGGTTATGTGTACTACGTCTCGCTCAAGGGCGTGACGGGCTCAGGTGCCCTGGACATCGACGCGGTGGAGTCCATGCTGCCGCGCATCCGCAAGCACGTGAGCGTGCCGGTGGGTGTGGGTTTTGGCATCCGCGACGCCGCCACAGCCACAGCCATCAGCCGTGTGGCCGATGCGGTGGTGATTGGCAGCCGCCTGATCCAGTTGATCGATGCCGAACCAGCCGATCGCGTCAACACCGTGGCCGCCGAGTTCTTGAGCGGTATCCGCCAAGCGCTGGACGCCTGACCCCGTCTGAAGTCGCTGACCGCGTTTCAACGATAATCCGCCCCTGAAGGAGAACCCTCATGAGTTGGCTAGAAAAACTGTTGCCCCCCAAAATTCAGCACACCGACCCGGCCGATCGCCGCTCTGTGCCCGAAGGTTTGTGGATCAAATGCCCCAGCTGCGAGACCGTGCTCTACAAGACCGACCTCGAAGAAAACCAGAACGTTTGCCCCAGCTGCTCGCACCACCTGCGCATTGGCGCACGAGCCCGTCTGAACGCCTTTTTGGATGGCGAAGGCCGCTACGAAATCGGCCAAGAAGTCGTACCCGTGGACGCCTTGAAGTTCAAGGACAGCCGCAAGTACCCCGAGCGCCTCAAAGAAGCCATGGACAACACCGGCGAGACCGATGCCCTGGTGGTCATGGGCGGCTCGGTGCACAACATCGAGTTGGTCGTCGCGTGCTTTGAATTCGACTTCATGGGCGGCTCCATGGGCTCGGTGGTGGGCGAGCGTTTTGTGCGCGGCGTGGAAACGGCCATCGCACAAAAAGTGCCTTTTGTCTGCTTCACGGCCACCGGTGGCGCCCGCATGCAAGAGGGTCTGTTGTCCCTGATGCAAATGGCCAAAACCAATGCGGCCCTGACCCGTTTGGCCAAAAAAGGCCTGCCTTACATCAGTGTGCTGACCGACCCCACCATGGGCGGCGTGTCGGCCGGTTTTGCTTTCGTCGGTGACGTGGTGATTGCCGAGCCCAAGGCCCTGATCGGCTTTGCCGGCCCCCGCGTGATCGAAACCACCGTGCGCGTGACCTTGCCCGAAGGCTTTCAACGTGCCGAGTTCCTGCAGACCAAGGGCGCGGTGGACTTCATCTGCGATCGCCGCGAACTGCGTAAGACCGTGGCCAGCACCTTGGCCATGCTGCAACGCCAACCGGCCGATGCGGTGAGCTGATCGCCCTGCGCTCCAAACAAAAGGCCCTCTCGCGAGGGCCTTTGTTTTGGTGCAGGCATAAAGCGCTTCAGTACATCCAGCTCATTTGCAATTGGGCCAGGACAATGCCCAGCATCTGCAACAGCAGCAGCAGGGCCAGTGGCGACAAATCCACACCGCCGACAAGCGGTATCCAGCGGCGAAACGGCTGCAAAAACGGGGCGCACAAACGCTCACTCAACACATGCATGGGCGAGCCGGGATTGACCCAAGACATGACGGCCAACACCAACACCAAAGCCCCCAACGCAGACACCACCAACTGCACCAAGCCCACCAGACTCACCAGCGGCAACAAACCCAATGCACCGCGCCCACCCGCCAAAAACCAGAGCAGGCCAAACTGCGCCAGCTTGACCAACCAAGCCCCCAGCAGACTCGACAGATCCCAGCCCGACCCCGCGGGGATGAGCTTGCGCAAAGGCAAGACCAGCCAATCGGTCACGGCAAACACAAAGCGCCCAACGGGCTGTTGAAACGAGATGCGCTGCCATTGCATGACAAAGCGCAACAAACAGGTGCCCGCCACAAGGCCCGCCAGCACCTCCAAAACCATGTTCACCAAATGCATCCACATCGCTTTTGTCCTCCTCGTGCGATGATACCCAGATGCCTGAAAGCCAAGCCCCATCCCCCGAAACGCTGACGGAATTGCCCCTGTTCCCATTGGGAACGGTGCTGTTTCCGGGCGCCCTGCTGCCCTTGCAATTGTTCGAGCTGCGTTATTTGCAGATGATTGGTGAATGCGAACGCCAAGGCACAGGCTTTGGGGTGGTCACTCTGACCCAGGGGCGTGAGGTACACCGCCCTGGTTCAGCGGCCGAGCAGTTCGAGGCCATGGGCACCCGGGTGCAGATCGAGCGCATCGAGCGGCCCCAGCCCGGCTTGGTGATGGTCTGGTGCCGGGGTGTGGAGAAGTTCCGCATTGAAGCCACGCAGCAGCGCAGCGACGGCCTGTGGTTGGGCCGGGTGCAATTCATGCCGCCCGAGCCCGCCGTGCAAGTGCCTGAAGACCTGCAACACCTGTCCACCCAAATGCACGAGGCCCTGACCCAGTTGAGCGCCCAGCCCAGCGTGGTGCCGCCATGGAACGAGGCCTGGCGGCTGCAGGACTGCAGCTGGCTGTCCCAGCGCTGGGGTGAGTTGCTGCCCCTGCCTTTGCAGATGAAATACCGCCTGTTTGCCCTGCAAGAGCCATTGATGCGACTGGAGTTGGTGGGCGATCTGGTGGCCCCGGCCGAACCATCCGCCAAGAACCCGAGCGGTCCCGGCGAAAAGCCCCCGGCAAACTCTTAAAATAGATAGCTTTGCGCCTTGGCGCAATCACAGTTCCCCGCAACCCCGGTTCAGGTGCACAGCGCACCCAGCCTAACCACCGCCCGCCATGTCCGATACGAACGCCAACGCCGCAGCCGCACCAGCCCCAGAAGATGAAAACCAGCTGATCGCCGAGCGCCGCGAAAAACTCAAGGCCATGCGCCAGGCGCAGGCCGACGGCAAAGGCGTGGCATTCCCCAACGACTTCAAGCCCGAGCACCACGCGGCCAACCTGCACCAGGCACACGGCGACAAAGTCGCCGAAGAACTGAACGGCGAAGGCGTGGCCAAGACCACCGCCAAAGTCGCAGGCCGCATGATGCTCAAGCGCGTGATGGGCAAGGCCAGCTTTGCCACGCTGCAAGACGCCACGGGCCGCATCCAGGTCTATGTGACCCGCGACGATGTAGGAGAAGACCTGTACGCTCTGTTCAAGCACTGGGACTTGGGCGATATCGTGGGCGTGGAAGGCCACCTGTTCAAAACCCGGACGGGTGAGCTGTCGATCCACGCCACCAGCATCCGCATGCTCACCAAGAGCCTGCGCCCCATGCCCGACAAGTTCCACGGCGTGGCCGACCAAGAGGTCAAATACCGCCAGCGCTATGTGGACCTGATGACCGACGAAGCCGCCCGCAAGCGCTTTGTGCTCCGCAGCAAGGCCGTGAGCGGCATTCGCGAATTCATGGTCCAGCACGGCTTTTTGGAAGTCGAAACGCCCATGCTGCACCCCATTCCCGGTGGTGCCAATGCCAAGCCGTTTGTGACGCACCACAACGCGCTGGACCAAGAGATGTTCTTGCGCATCGCGCCCGAGCTGTACCTCAAGCGCTTGTTGGTGGGCGGTTTTGAGCGTGTGTTCGAGATCAACCGCAACTTCCGCAACGAAGGCATCTCGGTGCGCCACAACCCCGAGTTCACCATGATGGAGTTCTACGCAGCGTACTGGAACTACCAGGACCTGATGGGCTTTACCGAAAGCCTGATCCGCGACGCGGCCATGACCGCTGCGGGCACGCTGGACCTGAGCTACAACGGCAAGCCGGTGGACCTGAACAAGCCTTTTGCCCGCATGACGATCCGCGAAGCCATCGTCAAGCACACCGAGGCGGGTGACAACGTGGACAACGCCGAATGGCTGATCAACGCCCTGAAAAAGCTGGGCATGAGCGAAGCCAAAGACAAGCTGTCCACACGGAGTCTCGCCAGCTTGCAGGTGTTCTACTTTGAGGAAACCGTGGAAGACAAGCTCTGGGAGCCGACCTTCATCATGGAGCACCCCACCGAAATCTCACCCCTGGCCCGTGCCAACGACACCCGCCCCGAAGTGACCGAGCGCTTTGAGCTCTACATCACTGGCCGCGAGTTCGGCAACGGCTTCAGCGAGTTGAACGATGCCGAAGACCAGGCCGCCCGCTTCCATGCCCAAGTGGCCGCCAAAGACGATGGCGACGACGAAGCCATGTACTACGACCACGACTTTGTGCGTGCCCTCGAATACGGCATGCCGCCCGCAGGCGGCTGCGGCATTGGCATCGACCGCCTGATGATGCTGCTGACCGACAGCGCCAGCATCCGTGACGTGATCTTGTTCCCTGCCCTGAGGCACGTGCAGGAATAAGCTCAGCGCACACACAAAAACAAACCCGGCCTGGGCCGGGTTTTTTCATGGGTGCATCTCTGCCTTATCAGCTTCGGCGTTCGGGTGGCTCACCATGTGGCAATCGCGGCGCGTCTTCGACCACCTCACGCACTTCGACATCAACCACCTGATCGTCGAAAGAGCGAGCCTGCGCACGGCCCCAAGCCTCTTCGGATCCGGGGGCGGTTTGCCCACGGAAACCGCCCTGGCCAAAGTTCTTGCGCATGGCACTGAACTGTTGCCAGACCATCACCACCTGCGGCTTGCGCCCAGTCAGCAGCCAGCGCAAGGTGGCCCACACAATGTATATGCCCAACGCCGCCACCAGGCCCAGCAAAAAGGCCAGGCCCATGAAGGTCATGAACAGGCGGAACACCCAAGTCAGCAAAGTGGCCACAAGTTTCTCTTTCTCAATACAACATCAAGGCAGGCGGTCAAGCGCCTGCATGTAATCGGCCGAGCGCACCAGCTCGTCCCAGGGGCGGGCGGGCGAGCGCGGCAGCAGGTTCAGGCGGCGCTCTTCACTGACCTCGTTGGGCTGCCATTGGCCTTTGACTTGTGCCTCGGCCAACTGGTCGAGCACTTCGTCGAGTTCTGCACCGCCATTCACCGCCGAGCGGTTGCACAGCAGCGCCAAGTCACAGCCTGCCTGCAGGGCAGTGATCACCGCCTCGGTGTAGCTGAGGGTGCGCCCGTCCATCTGGCGGGCGGCAGCCATCGACAGGTCGTCGGTGCAGACCACGCCCTGAAAGCCCAGCTGCGCACGCAGGATGTCTTGCAGCCAGCGTGGCGAAAAGCCTGCCGGGCGGCTGTCCACCTTGCTGTAGATCACATGGGCGGGCATCACCGCAGTGAGCACGCTGGTGAGCCAGCGGTAAGGCTGTGCATCGTCGGCCAGAATGGCTTTGAGGCTGCGCTTGTCCACCGGCAGCGCCACATGCGAGTCGGCCTTGACGGCCCCATGCCCGGGGAAATGTTTGCCGCAGTTGCCCATCCCTGCTTGCAAGAGGCCCTGCATCAGGCTGCGGGCCAGCAGGCTCACCACACGCGGGTCGCGGGCGAAGGCGCGATCACCGATGACGCCGCTTTCGCCATGGTCCAAATCCAGAACCGGGGTGAAGCTGAAATCGACGCCGCAAGCACGCAATTCGCTGGCCAGCACAAAGCCCGCCGAGGTGGCCGCTTCACAGGCTTTGAGCACGCCCGAGCCGGGCTGGCCTTTGTCGTCTTGCGACCACAACTCGCCCAAAGCACGCATGCTGGGCAAATGGGTGAAGCCGTCGGTGCGAAAGCGCTGCACACGCCCGCCTTCGTGGTCCACCGCGATCAAGAGGTCAGGACGGAGGCTTTTGATATCAGCACACAAGTCGGTGAGCTGTGCTCGGCTGTGCCAGTTGCGGCCAAACAAAATCATGCCACCGGTGAGGGGATGCGCCAGGCGGCGGCGGTCCACAGCCGTCAGGCTGTGGCCTTCGATGTCCAGAATGAGGGGGGCGTGGAGGCTCATGCGTGTCTCAGCAGTTCAGGGTCAACAAAGAAAAATCAAGAGGTCCGGGTTTCGACCACACAAAAACTCGCGGCGTATTCGGATTCGTCGGTCACCGTGATGTGGGCGCTCAGGTTTTTGGCTTCGAACCATTCTTTGAGCACCCCGTGCAAAACGATCACCGGCTGACCGCTGTGCAGCTTGCCTACTTCGCACAGCCGCCAGGTCATGGGCATGCGCATGCCCAAGCCAATGGCTTTGCTGAAAGCTTCCTTGGCCGAAAAGCGCGTAGCCAGGTAACGCACGCCCCGCTCGGGCCAACGCGCGCTGCGGGCCTTCCAGTTGGCCATCTCGGCATCGCTCAGCACCTTGGCGGCAAAGCGCTCACCGTGCCGATCCAGGCTGGCCTGGATACGGCGGATGTCGCAGATGTCGGTGCCAATGCCGTAGATCATTTTTTCAGGCCATCCAGATAAGCCTGCACGGTGGCGGCGTAACCGAGCTCCAGCGCATCGGCGATCAGGGCGTGGCCGATCGAAACCTCCTGCAAACCCTTCACCGCCGCCACGAAAGCGGGCAAGTTGTCGCGGTTGAGGTCATGCCCCGCGTTCAGGCCCAAGCCCACCTGGGTGGCGGCATCGGCGGCATCGGCATAGCGCTGCAACTGGGCCGCATTGTCTGGCGTGCCCCAGGTGGCCGCATAGGGCTCGGTGTACAGCTCCACCCGGTCAGCACCCACAGCGCGGGCTGCGGCCATCTGCTCAGGGATGGGGTCCATGAACAGGCTCACGCGCACGCCCAGCGCTTTGCACTCGTCGATCAATGGCTTCAAACGCTCAGCATCTTGCGGAAAGGTCCAGCCGTGGTCGCTGGTGAACTGGCCTTCGCTGTCGGGCACAAAGGTCACCTGGTGCGGACGCACGGTACGCACATGGTCCATCAAGTTGTGGAAGGGGTTGCCTTCGATGTTGAACTCGCGCTCGGGCCAGGCTCTCATCAACGCCGTCAGCTCGCTCACATCGCTGGCACGGATGTGACGCTCGTCAGGTCGGGGGTGGATGGTGATGCCCTGTGCACCCGCTTGCAGGCACAGCGCGGCCGCACGGGTCACGCTGGGGATGCCCAGGTGGCGCGAGTTGCGCAGCAGCGCGACTTTGTTGACATTGACCGACAGGGCCACGCGTGAGGCAGAAGTGTTCATAAGGTTTGCAGGTCCAGCATCATTTGACGGGTGCGCAAAGCGCCCACACCGCAATGGTAGTTGAGCATCAGGCGCATGGGGCGCTGCAATTGGACCAGCAAGTCCGCGCAGTCGCGCACCAAGGCGGTCATCGGGTTCGCATCGTCCAAAGCAGCTTGCAGCGCCAGCCACTGGCCGCCGGTCAAGGCGCTGCGGTCATCGGCGGGTACCCATTGCAGCCCGGCTTCAGGCACCAGGGCATAGTGTTCATCCGTCACCACGGCTTTGAGGGTCAGCGTCTGGGCATTGAGCGCTGGCAACAGGCCAATGTCCTTGAGCAAGATCAGCTCAAAGCCCCGCAAAGCCCATTGCAGGGCACTGGGCTCGCCACTGGCCAGCAGGCGCACGGCGGCGGCATAGACCTCGAACAAACGGGCATGCGGATCGTCACGCACCAGCAAACGCATGAGCAGTTCATTCAGGTAGTAGCCCGACAGCAGGGCCTCGCCCGTGGGCATCACATGGCCGCCCACCCATTCGGCCGACTTGAGGGTGCGGATGTCGCCATCGCCACCGAAGGTCAGCGACAAAGGCTGCAAAGGCAAGAGCACGGGGCGAAAGCTGGAGCTGGGGCGCTTGGCCCCTTTGGCCACCACCGCCACGCGGCCGTGGTGACGGGTGAACACCTCCAGGATCAGACTGGTTTCGCTCCAGTCGTAGCGGTGCAGCACATAGGCTGGCTCATCCGCGATCCTTAGGGTCGCCATGCTGGGTTTTTATTCGTAGCCGAAGGAGCGCACGCGGGCTTCATCGTCGGCCCAGCCAGAACGCACTTTGACCCACAGCTCGATGAAGACCTTGGCATCCAGCAGCTTTTCCAGTTCCATGCGGGTCTCGGTGCCGATGCGCTTGAGCTTTTCGCCCTTGTCACCGATCACCATGGCCTTGTGGCCCTCGCGCTCGACCACGATGGTGGCCGCAATGCGCAGCATGCGCTTGGAGGTGCGGCCTGGCTCTTCTTCGAACTTGTCGATCACCACCGTGGAGGTGTAAGGCAACTCATCGCCCGTCAGGCGGAACAACTTTTCGCGCACCATTTCGCTGGCGAGGAATTTCTCGCTGCGGTCGGTGAGTTCGTCTTCTGCGTGCCACCAAGCTTGTTCGGGCAAATACTTCTCGCAAATGTCCACCAAGCGCTCGATGTCTTTGGGCTGCTTGGCAGACATGGGCACAAACTCGGTGAAGGCGTGGCGCTCTTGCATCTCGCGCAACCAAGGCGCGATGTCGCCCCGGCGGTGCACGTTGTCGAGCTTGTTGGCCACCAGCAAGACCGGGATACCGGGCTTGAGCAGGGCCAACACCTTGGCATCGGCATTGGTGAAACTGCCCGCCTCCACCACGAACAGCACCAGGTCCACATCGCCCACAGCGCCCACCACGGTTTTGTTCAGCGACTTGTTGAGCGCCGTGCCATGGATGGTCTGAAAGCCGGGCGTGTCCACAAACACGAATTGGTTGGCCCCTTGCGTGCGGATGCCGGTGATGCGGTGGCGCGTGGTTTGCGCCTTGCGCGACGTGATGCTGATCTTTTGCCCCACCAAGGCATTGAGCAAGGTGGACTTGCCCACGTTGGGCTTGCCCACGATGGCGACCAGGCCGCAACGTTGACCTTCGACCGCCACAGGGGCCGCGATGGTCACAGCGGGCAAGGCGGCGGCTTCGCTGCTGTCACGCGGCTGAATGATCACGCCTGCGATTTGCACCGGGCGGCGCACGATTTGCTCGTGTGCTGTGCGTTCGGGCTCATCGCCCTGAATTTTGTCGGTGCTCATGCGGCGCTTTCTGATTTGAGGATTTTCAGCAGGGCTTCGGCCGCTGCTTGTTCTGCTGCGCGACGCGACGCGCCCGAGCCTTGTTGGGTTTGGCGCAATTCAGTCACTTCGCAAGAGACTTCAAACACTTGGCGGTGTGCGGCCCCCGAGGTGCCGATGACGGTGTATTTGGGCAAGGCCAGCTTGCGCCCTTGCAGCCACTCTTGCAGCTCGGTCTTGGGGTCTTTGCCCACGGCCTGCATGTCGGGTTTGATGTCGACCTTGGCAAACAAACGCTCGACCAGCGCTTGGGCGTCTTTGTAGCTGCCATCCAAGTACACCGCGCCGATGATGGCTTCCAGCGCATCGGCCAAAATGGACGGACGGCTTTGCCCGCCCGAGCGCATCTCGCCCTCGCCCAGTCGCATGACAGCCGACAGGTCCAGCGTCTTGGCCAGTTGGTGCAAGGTGTCTTGCTTGACCAGGTTGGCACGCACGCGGGACAAATCGCCTTCGGGCAAAGTGGCCAGCTGCGCATACAAGAGGTGTGCCACCGACAGGTTCAAGACCGAGTCACCCAAAAATTCGAGGCGCTCGTTGTGGTCTGCGCTGAAGCTGCGGTGCGTGACCGCTTGCTGCAACAAGCCGGGCTGGCGAAACGCATAGCCCAAGCGGATTTGCAGTTCAGACAATGCAGGAGAAACAGCGGATGTGATGGCCACGCTCACCTCAGTCAAAAGCGCCAATGCGCTTGAGGTTGCCAAAGTTCATCCAGACAAAAAAGGCTTTGCCCACGATGTTGGCATCGGGCACAAAGCCCCAATAGCGCGAATCCAAGGAGTTGTCGCGGTTGTCGCCCATCATGAAGTAATGACCGGCAGGCACCTTGCAACGCACACCTTCAACGGTGTATTGGCAGTTTTCGCTGTGCGGGAACGGGTCCACACCCGGCACAAAAGCCGGACGGTCGTTGTCCTGGATCGATTGGTGCGGTTTGCTGCCAAGCTTTTCGCTGAAGTGCTTGAAATACCGCATGGTCGAGTCGTCGAAATAATCGGGCAAAGCCTGGGTCTCGATCGGCTGGCCGTTGATGGTGAGCTTCTTGTTCAGATAGGCCACTTCATCGCCCGGCACACCCACCACACGCTTGATGTAGTCCACATTGGGCTTGGGTGGGTAGCGGAACACCATCACATCGCCGCGCTGCACGGGCGTGCCTTCGGTGAGTTTGGTGTTGGCCACCGGCAAGCGGATGCCGTAGTGGAACTTGTTGACCAAAATCAGATCGCCAATGTGCAGTGTCGGGATCATGGAGCCCGATGGGATCTTGAAAGGCTCAAACAAGAAAGAGCGCAAGATGAACACGACCACGATGACCGGAAACAGCCCTGCCGTCCAGTCCAGCCACCAAGGCTGCATCAGCAGTTTGTCACGCGCGTCCTGGGTGTTCGTGTCTACTTTCTCGATGCCGATTTTGGTCAGCTGAGCGCGGCGTGCTGCCGTTTGGGCTTCCACTTGAGCGGCGGCTTGTTCACGGCGCGGCAAAAACACGAAGCGTTCCGCCAACCAGTAAATACCGGTCACGACCGTGGCCAACAACAAGAGCAAAGCGAAATTGCCCTCGATGAAGCCCAGATACCAACCACCGGCATAGGCGACAAAAGCGGCCAACACCAAAGACGTTAAAAACTGCATCAATCTTCCACCTGCAAAATCGCCAAGAATGCCTCTTGCGGCACCTCGACAGAGCCAATCTGTTTCATGCGCTTTTTACCCGCTTTTTGCTTTTCCAGCAGTTTGCGTTTGCGCGAAATGTCGCCACCGTAGCACTTGGCCAGCACGTTCTTGCGCAAAGCCTTGATGCTTTCACGGGCAATGATGTTGGCGCCAATGGCGGCTTGAATCGCCACGTCAAACATCTGACGTGAAATGATCTCGCGCATCTTGGCAGCCACGGCACGGCCACGGTATTGGGCCTGCGTGCGGTGCACGATGATGGACAGCGCATCCACCTTCTCGCCGTTCAGCAAAATATCGACCTTGACCACGTCCGAGGCACGGAACTCCTTGAACTCGTAGTCCATCGAGGCATAACCCCGGCTGACCGATTTGAGCTTGTCAAAGAAGTCGAGCACGATCTCGCCCAGCGGCATTTCATAGGTCAACATGACCTGACGACCGTGGTACGCCATATTCATCTGCACACCGCGCTTTTGGTTGGCCAGTGTCATGACCGGGCCCACATAGTCTTGCGGCATGTACAGGTGCACTGTGACGATGGGCTCGCGGATTTCCTGCAGCTTGCCTTGGTCGGGCATCTTGGAGGGGTTCTCCACCATGATGACTTCGCCGTCCGGCTTGACCACTTGGTACACCACGCTGGGCGCGGTGGTGATCAGGTCCTGGTCGAACTCGCGCTCCAGGCGCTCTTGCACGATCTCCATGTGCAGCAGACCCAAAAAGCCGCAGCGAAAACCAAAGCCCAGCGCTTGAGACACTTCGGGCTCGTAATGCAGCGAAGCATCGTTGAGCTTGAGCTTTTCCAGTGCATCGCGCAGCGCGTCGTACTGGTTGGCTTCGGTCGGGTACAGACCGGCAAACACCTGCGGCTGAATTTCCTTGAAACCGGGCAGCGCGTCGGTGGCGGGGCCCAGGTTGTTGGGTAGCTTCTTTTCCAGCGTCACGGTGTCGCCCACCTTGGCCGCTTGCAATTCCTTGATGCCCGCAATGATGTAACCCACCTCACCTGCACGCAGCATTTGACGTGGCTCGTTGGCCGGAGTGAACACCCCCAAGCTTCCCGCTTCATAAACGGCATTGCTGGCCATCATGCGGATGCGCTCGTTCTTGAGCAGCTGGCCATCGACCACGCGCACCAGCATGACCACACCCACATAGCTGTCGAACCAGCTGTCGATGATCATGGCGCGCAAAGGTGCGTCAGGGTTGCCCTTGGGCGGCGGAACACGGGCCACCACAGCTTCCAGGATTTCTTCAATGCCCATGCCGGTCTTGGCCGAGCAGGGAATCGCATCGGTGGCGTCAATGCCGATCACGTCTTCGACTTCGGCACGCGCGTTGTCGGGATCGGCGTTGGGCAAGTCCATCTTGTTGAGTACGGGCACCACTTCCACACCCAGGTCGAGCGCGGTGTAGCAGTTGGCCACGGTTTGCGCCTCCACACCTTGGCTGGCGTCGACCACCAACAAGGCGCCTTCGCAGGCCGACAGCGAACGCGAGACTTCATAAGAGAAGTCCACATGGCCGGGCGTGTCGATCAGGTTGAGGTTGTAAATCTGACCGTCTTTGGCTTTGTAGTGCAGCGCAGCGGTCTGCGCCTTGATGGTGATGCCGCGCTCTTTCTCGATGTCCATCGAGTCCAGCACTTGGGCTTCCATGTCTCGGGCTTCCAGACCTCCACAACGCTGAATCAAGCGATCGGCCAGCGTGGATTTGCCATGGTCAATGTGCGCAATGATCGAAAAATTTCTGATGTGATTCATCAACGAAGGTCTGCAAGTGTTTGAGGATCAAGGATCCGGAAAAGAAAAAAGGGCGCGTCTTTGGATGACGCGCCCTGAACCAACAATCTATGGCAACTGCGATAGTTGGGACTTCATTGTAGGCAAATTGCCCCATTCGTACAGCCCCAAAATCGCCTCAGACCGGTCGTTGCTGCTTTGCAACATGAAATTTATCCACAACTTATTCACAAGCTACCGAATACTTCGAGGAACAACTTGTGGAAGGTCTGTGCATGAGCGGTGGATTCTTTTGGGGAATCTCGCATCGTGAATTCGAACCTGCCTGATATGCCATGAATTCATGGTCAAGACGTCTGATTTTATCCAAATTCGTTATGAGAACCCATAAAAGTTAGCATTTACCCACATTCAATCACCCCAATCGGCATCTGAAAAATAATTCGCAGGACCGCCATGGGGTGATCAATAACCCAGCAAAGCGGCGGGGCTCTTGACAAGTCCGCCACCCGCTCACTTACCGGGTCGGATCAACACATATTGGGCACCATCACCCCGGCGGATCAACAGACTCACAGGGCGGCTCTTGTCGAGTTTACTGACCACCGACTCGAACTCTTTCACGCTGGCCACTTCCATATTGGCCACCGCCAGGATCAAATCGCCCTCCTGAATGCCTGCACGGGCTGCCGCATCGCTGGCACTGTCCACGACCACACCACCGCGAACACGCGACTCTTTCTTCTGCGCTGCCGTCAAGTCACTCACCACCAAGCCCAGAGTGGCGGCTTTGGTTGGGGCTGTTTTCTTCTCGGCCGCAGACGCCTCGGTTTTATCGGCTTCGATCTCAGCCACCGTGATGCTCAGGTCCTTGCTGCTGCCTCGGCGGAACACGGTGATGGGCGCACGGGTGCCCGGTTGGGTGTTGCCCACCCAGCGGGGCAGGTCCGCCATCTTCTCGATCGGCTTGCCATCAAATTTGGTGATGATGTCGCCTGCTTCGATGCCTGCCTTGTCAGCCGGTGCACCCTCTTCCACACCGCGCACCAAGGCCCCCTGGGCTTTACCCAGGCCAATCGACTCGGCCACCTCTTTGGTCACGGGCGCAATTTGCACGCCAATCCGACCGCGAGTCACTCGGCCACTGCTGCGCAGCTGCTCACTCACACGCACCGCCTCGTCCATGGGGATCGCAAAAGAAATGCCCATGAAACCACCGGAGCGTGAGTAGATCTGGCTGTTGATGCCCACCACTTCGCCGCGCATATTGATCAGCGGCCCCCCCGAGTTGCCGGGGTTGATGGCGACATCGGTTTGGATGAAGGGCAAGTACTCGCCCGTGTCACGCTGCTTGGCACTGACAATGCCTGCGGTGACGGAGTTTTCAAGACCGAACGGCGAACCAATGGCCATGACCCATTCACCCACCTTGAGGCGACTGACGTCGCCCACTTTGACGGCAGGCAAGCCCGAAGCCTGGATTTTCACCACCGCCACATCGGAGCGTTTGTCAGCGCCCACGATGCGGGCCTTGAACTCCCGTTTGTCGGTCAGTGTCACCATCACCTCATCGGCGCCTTCCACCACATGGGCGTTGGTCATGATGAAGCCGTCCGAACTCAAAATGAAGCCCGAGCCCACGCCACGAGGTTGCGACTCTTCTGGCGCCTGAGGACGATTGGGTTTGGGCGACTGCCGAGGCACGTTCGGCAAAGGCATGCCAAAAAAGCGACGGAAGAGTTCTTGCATTTCTTCATCGGTCGCACCCGATCCCGCCGCATTGGCGCGCACCTTCTCAAGCGTTCGGATGTTCACCACAGAGGGCCCCACCTGCTCGACCAATTCGGTGAAGTCAGGCAGCCCCCGCACCACGGGCTGCGCGCTTTGTGCCATGGTCACACCAGGCCCCCAGCAGGCCACTGCGCCCAGCAACGTTGCAGCCCCCACAAAAGAGACTGCGCACTTTCTCAATGCCATTTTCAACATCGGTACATCCCTTGATCTGAAGTCATACAAGCGCATCCAAGACCGCTGGTGTCTCAAATGATCATGGGCCATTGAGGTTGGTCTGAAGTCATCCCATTGCCCAGTGGGCGCGAATATACAGCGCAACGAAAACCATGCCAAGCCAAGGGCATGTCGGTCTGTCTGACGATGGCAATGCGAGGCCAGGCATTGTGCGTTTCCAACGCGTCTGCCATGCGGTAGGACAACCACATGTACCGACCACCATCGAGCAGCAGGCTTAATCGAACCACGCGCTCTTGCATGTGTCCGTCTCGCCAACTCCAGCCATCCCCGCACCAGCCCAAATGGCCTTGCGCCGAAGATTCTCTCGCTTCGAGGCTCAAAGCCAAGGTGCTCGAGACAGCCCAAACTGCCCACGCACCCCAAACAGTCAGTCCCTCGGCACCGCTCGTGGCCTGCCAGCACAGCAAGCCCACAGCACCGGTCAGCGCCAACACAGCAATACAAGGGACGCCCCAAACAAAACGCCCCACCGGATAAATCACAGGTGGGGCGTTGTGCATGGTGGTGACCTTGCTGGAAGGCTCGTCAGATGCGTTTGAACACCAAAGAGCCGTTCGTGCCACCGAAACCGAAGTTGTTCTTCAGGGCCACATCGATTTTCACATCGCGTGCCGTGTTGGCACAGTAGTCCAGATCGCACTCGGGGTCGGGGTTGACCAGGTTGATGGTTGGCGGCACTTTTTGATGGTGCACAGCCAACACCGTGAACACGCTCTCAATGCCACCCGCTCCACCCAAGAGGTGACCCGTCATGGACTTGGTCGAGCTGACCAAAGTTTTGTAAGCGTGCTCGCCCAACGCCGCCTTGATGGCATTGGTTTCGTTGATGTCACCCAGCGGTGTGGAGGTGCCGTGCGCGTTCAGATAATCGATCTGATCAGTGTTGACACCGGCATTGCGCATGGCATTGATCATGGCGCGGCGGGGGCCGTCCATGCTGGGCGCGGTCATGTGACCTGCGTCAGCGCTCATGCCATAGCCACCCAGCTCGGCGTAGATCTTGGCGCCACGGGCTTTGGCGTGTTCGTACTCTTCGAGCACCATCACGCCAGCGCCTTCGCCCAACACAAAACCGTCACGGTCTTTGTCCCAAGGACGCGATGCTGCTGTAGGGTCGTCGTTGCGGGTCGACAAGGCGCGCATGGCGGCAAAGCCACCGACACCCAGCGGAGACACGCAAGCTTCAGAGCCACCGGCCACCATCACATCCGCATCGCCGTATTCGATCAAACGACCGGCTTCGCCAATGCTGTGCAAACCTGTGGTGCAAGCGGTCACAACAGCCAAGTTGGGGCCTTTGAAACCACTGCGCATCGACACATGGCCCGAGATCATGTTGATGATCGAGGCTGGGACGAAAAATGGGGAAATGCGACGTGCACCGCGCGCCGTGTATTCGGTGTGGGTGTCTTCGATCAGCGGCAAACCGCCAATGCCCGAACCGATCACCACACCGATGCGGCAAGCCTCTTCTTCACTCAGCGCCTCGCCCGTAGGCAAGCCTGAATCTTGAATGGCCTGGGCTGCGGCAGCGATACCCAAGTGAATAAAGCGGTCCATCGTCCGCGCCTCTTTGGCGGAGATGTAGGACTCGAGATCAAAGTTTTTGACTTCACCCGCAAACCGACAGGCTATGGCTGAAGCATCAAAACGTGTGATCGGACCAATGCCGGACTGACCGGCAAGCAGGTTGGACCATGCATCGGCGACCGTGTTGCCCACGGGGCTGACGCATCCCAAACCCGTGACAACAACGCGGCGCCGGGTCATCGTCGATCAGGCCTTCTTGCTTTGGGCGTAGTCGATCGCAGCTTGCACCGTGGTGATTTTTTCTGCGTCTTCGTCAGGAATCTCGATGCCGAACTCGTCTTCGAGTGCCATCACCAGTTCCACTGTGTCCAAGGAGTCGGCACCCAGATCGGCCACAAAGGCTTTTTCGTTGGTGACTTGTGACTCTTCAACGCCGAGTTGTTCAGCAATGATTTTCTTGACACGTGCTTCGATATCGCTCATGGGGTCCCTCTGAGGGTTGTGAAAAATGAAGATTTTACCTGTCCGGAAGGGGTTTCCGGAAAATCAGGCCATGAACATGCCACCATTGACATGCAATTCTTGTCCGGTGACATAGCCCGCGTGCTTTCCGGCCAGGTAGGCCACGGCATGCGCGATGTCTTCGGGTTTGCCCAAATGGCCCAGAGGAATCTGGCCCAGCAAGGCTTTTTGTTGTTCTTCGGGCAAGCTGGCGGTCATGTCGGTTTCGATGAAACCGGGGGCCACGCAGTTCACGGTGATGTTGCGGCTGCCCAACTCTCGGGCCAGCGCACGGGTCATCCCCGCCACACCGGCCTTGGCCGCTGCATAGTTGGCTTGGCCAGGGTTGCCCGACGCGCCCACCACGCTGGTGATGCTGATGATGCGGCCATAGCGCTGCTTCATCATGGGGCGGATCACGGCGCGGCTCATGCGGAACACGGCCTTGAGGTTGGTGTCCAGCACCGCATCCCAGTCGTCGTCCTTCATGCGCATGGCCAGGGTGTCGCGGGTGATGCCCGCGTTGTTGACCAGCACCTGCAAGCCGCCGTGCTCCTTGACGATGGCGTCGATCAGGGCTTCGCCTGCCGCGGCGTCGTTCACATTCAAATTGGCACCCCGGCTGCCTGGAAAGGCCGACAGCGCTTGGCTGATCTTGGCTGCGCCGTCATCGCTGGTGGCGGTGCCAATGACCACAAAGCCTTGTTGTGCCAGATGCAGGGCAATGGATGCGCCGATACCGCGCGAGGCGCCTGTGACCAGTGCAATGTGTTTTGGTGTTTCACTCATGCGAGCAGTCCTTTCACTTCAGCCAGGGTGGCGGGGTCGTACAGCGCCACGCCGGTCAATTCAGCGTCAATGCGCTTGGTCATGCCCGCCAGCACCTTGCCGGGGCCGCATTCGACCAGCGTAGTCACGCCACGGGCCTTGATCGCCTGTACGCACTCGACCCAGCGCACCGGGCCAAAGGCCTGGCGGTACAGCGCATCGCGGATGCGGTCGCCGTCGGTTTCGATGGCCACATCGATGTTGTTGAGCACCGGAATTTGCGGGGCGCCCAGCGTCAGGGTGGCCAATTTTTCGCGCAGCTTTTCAGCGGCTGGTTTCATCAGGCTTGAATGGAACGGGGCCGACACGGGCAAGAGCAGCGCACGCTTGGCGCCCATGCCCTTGAGCACTTCGCAGGCTTTGTCCACCGCGGCCTTGCTGCCCGCGATCACGGTTTGCGCCGCGTCGTTGAAGTTCACGGCCTCGACCACTTCGGCGCTGCCTGTAGCAAATGTGGCCTGGGCTTCTTGGCAACCAGCAATGACTTTGTCCGAGGCCAGACCCAAAATCGCGGCCATCGCGCCCACGCCCACCGGCACGGCTTCTTGCATGGCGGCAGCGCGCAGTCGCACCAGCGGCGCAGCTTGCGCCAGCGTCAAAACACCCGACGCCACAAGAGCGCTGTACTCGCCCAGCGAGTGCCCCGCCACCACGGACGGCTTGGCGCCACCTTCGGCCAGCCAAGCGCGGTAAGCGGCCACGGCCGACACCAGCATCACAGGTTGGGTGTTGGTGGTCATGGCCAGCGCTTCTTTGGGGCCTTCGTGGATCAGTTTGGCCACGTCTTCGCCCAAGGCGTCAGAGGCTTCTTGAAGGGTTTCAAGCACCACGGGGTGGTCGCCCCAAGCATCCAGCATGCCCACCGATTGGGAGCCCTGGCCGGGAAAAACAAAAGCAAATGTGGTCATGTGCAAATTTTGTATCGGGAAAGAATACGGGTGAGCGTGCCGCGCATCGCTGACCCGGGCCTGTCAAATCAACCGCGGATCAATAACGCAAGAGCACCGAGCCCCAGGTGAAGCCGCCACCCACGCCTTCGAGCATGAGGGTCTGGCCGCGCTGGATGCGCCCGTCGCGCACGGCGGTGTCCAGCGCCAGCGGGATCGAGGCCGCCGAGGTGTTGCCGTGTTGATCCACCGTCACGACCACCTTGTCGGCAGTCATCTTGAGCTTCTTGGCCGTGCTTTGCATGATGCGGATGTTGGCCTGGTGCGGGATCAGCCAGTCGATGTCGGCATCGGTCAGATTGGCCTTGGCCAGGCTGGCACGGGCGGTTTCTTCGAGCACGCCCACAGCCAGTTTGAACACAGCCTGACCGTCCATCTTGAGCACCGGATCACCGAGGATGCCGCCTTTGTTGACGTGCCCGGGCACGCACAAAATGTCTTTGTATTTGCCATCGGCGTGCAAGTCGGTGGCCAAAATGCCGGGCTGGTCTGAAGCCTCAAGAATGACTGCGCCTGCGCCATCACCAAACAGCACGCAGGTGGTGCGGTCCTTGAAGTCAAGGATGCGGCTGAACACTTCCGAGCCGATCACCAGCGCGCGCTTGGCCGAGCCGGACTGAATCATCGAATCGGCAATCGTCAACGCATAAATGAAGCCGCTGCAAACGGCCTGCACGTCAAACGCCGGACAACCGGCGGTGCCCAGCTTGTGCTGCACCATGGTCGCCACCGATGGAAAAACCATGTCGGGGGTCGAGGTGGCGACGATGATCAGATCGAGTTCATCGGCCGCAATGCCTGCGGCCGTCAAAGCCTTTCGGGCGGCTTCGGTGGCCAGATCGCTGCTGCCTTGGGTATCGGCCGCAAAGTGACGCGCCCGGATACCGGTGCGCTCGACGATCCAGTCGTCGGAGGTTTCGACGCCTTGTTGCGCCAATTCGGCAGCCAAGTCGGCGTTGGTCAGGCGTTTTTCTGGCAGGTAACTGCCAGTGCCCAAGATGCGGGAGTAAATTCTCATGGTGTGGTGACCGCTGGTTCTGCCCGATCCGCTTGCACGCCCATCAACAAGGGGGCCGCATGCGCGATGCGTTCACGAACGCGATCCAGCAATTGGTTTCGGGCTGCATCATAAGCCCGGTTCAGGGCGGTTTCAAAAGCGACCTCATCGGCCGAGCCATGGCTCTTGAACACCAAACCACGCAAGCCCAGCAGGGCTGCACCGTTGTAGCGGCGATGGTCTACGCGATTTTTAAATGCAGATAAGACCGGATAAGCCAAAATTGCTGCGATTTTCGTGAAGATGTTGCGAGAGAACTCGGTTTTCAGAAAACCACCAATCATGGTGGCCAAGCCTTCGCTGGCTTTCAAGGCCACATTGCCCACAAAGCCGTCACAGACCACGATGTCGACCGTGCCCTTGAAAATGTCGTTGCCTTCCACGTTGCCATGGAAATTCAAATCACCGGCGTTGCCTGCAGATCGCAGCAATTCACCCGTTTTTTTGATGATTTCATTGCCTTTGATGGCCTCTTCACCGATGTTGAGCAAGCCCACCGTGGGGTTTGACTTGTCTTGCAACACCGAAACCAGGGCCGAGCCCATCACCGCAAACTGAAGCAAGTGTTCTGGCGTGCAGTCGACGTTGGCGCCCAAATCGAGCATGGTGGTGCCACCGCCCTTGAAGTTGGGCATCTGCCCAGCAATGGCGGGACGGTCGATGCCGTCCATGGTTTTGAGCACATAGCGGGCAATGGCCATCAATGCACCGGTGTTGCCCGCAGACACGGCGGCACCGGCTTTGCCATCGCGCACCTGCTCGATGGCCACGCGCATGGACGAGTCTTTTTTCTTGCGCAAGGCAATTTCCAGTGGATCATCCATCTCCACCACTTCGGTGGCGGGCACCACTTGGGCACGCGGATCGGACAAACCACTCAAAGCCTCAGGGCGACCCACCAAGAGCAAACGGGCATCGGGGTGAGTCGACAGGAAACGACGGCACGCGGCCAGCGTGATGCTTGGGCCGTGGTCACCGCCCATGCAATCGACTGCCACAGTGATCGGGGTGGACGAGGTCATGGAATCCTTGGACTCAAAACGAGAAAATACAAATCAAAAGCCACAAAAACAAAAGCCCGATGCTACTTTAAAAGTAGCGCCGGGCCTCTTGAGGCTTCAGGGCTGACGCCGATCAGGCTTCGGACTTGTTTTTCAGCACTTGGCGACCGCGGTAAAAACCGTTGGGGCTGATGTGGTGACGCAGATGAGTTTCACCTGTTGTTGGCTCGACAGCGATGCCTGGCACATTCAGGGCATTGTGCGAACGGTGCATGCCGCGCTTGGAAGGCGATTTTTTGTTTTGCTGAACAGCCATGATGGCTCCTTGGAAGCTTGTGGAGGCCGCGCAAATACAACGCAGCTTCTGGTTGATAACAGTGTCACTCAGAAGAGAACTGAGCGAAGCCATCGATTATAGCCTAAGCTGAAGCACTTGGCCAGCCAGTTCAAAAAGATCAGGACTTGCCTGTTTTCAAGCCCGCCAGCACGCCGAACGGATTGGGTTTGACCGCAGCGGTCTCGAACTCGGAGTCCACCGCCGACATGGGGACGGTTTTCGGGCAGACCTCATGCAAAGGCACCAAGGGCAAAGACAAGATCAGCTCATCTTCCACCAAGGCCAGCGCATCAAAGTCACGGCTGATGACCAAAATATCTTCTTCAGCCTCATCGTCCAGCGCGGCGGCCGTGGCTTCATCCGCCACAAAACGGAAAGAACGCTCTGCCTCCACCGTCTCCAGCACGGGGGTCAGACAACGCTGGCACTGCATGGGCAAAGCCACCGAAGCTTGTAAATCCAGCCAAACCTGATCGGCACCCCCTGACTGGGGCACCAAACGGCCTTGCAAGCGCCAAGCCACCAGCCCAGCCTGCAGATCACCCGCGACTTGCTCATCGAGCAGGCGAGGCAAAGCGCTCAGGGGCGACTGACCTTCAAGGCTTGCGCCGTCACGCGCAAAGGCCACGACATCCAGATGTGAGGGGTCCAACTTTTTTTCCATACCCGCAGTGTAAGAGAATCACCCCCATGAGCATTTCTGCAAGCCCCCCTGTTTTGAACTCCACCGAAACCCGCCCCGTGGTGCTGGGCTCCACCTCGCGCTACCGTCGCGAACTGATGGAGCGCTTGCGCATCCCGTTTTCAGTGGCTGCCCCCGACGTTGACGAAACCCCTGCAACCGGTGAATCGCCCCGCGATCTGGCCCTGCGCCTGGCCCTGGCCAAAGCCAAAGCCGTGGCAGCCCAACACCCCGAATCGGTGGTGATTGGCTCCGACCAGGTGGCCGATCTGGCCGGGGTGCCTTTGGGCAAACCCGGTGAACATGCCCGCGCCGTGCAGCAATTGCGGCAGATGCGTGGCCAAACCGTGGTGTTTCAAACCGCCTTGGCCGTGGTGTGCCTGGCCACCGGCTTTGAGGCGGTGGACCTGGCCGCTGTGCGGGTGGTCTTTCGCGACCTGAGCGACGACGAGATCGAGTCCTACCTGCAAGCCGAAAAACCTTATGACTGCGCAGGCAGCGCCAAAAGCGAAGGCTTGGGCATTGCTTTGCTCGAATCCATCGACAACGACGACCCCACCGCGCTGATCGGCCTGCCCCTGATCCGCACTGCACGCCTGCTGCGCCAAGCTGGAGTGAAACTGCTGTGAACGCACCGACAAGCCAAGGCCGCCTGTACCTGGTGCCCACCCCGCTGGATTTTGGCTGCGCCGAGCAAGCCCCGGTCAGCGATGTCCTGCCCGTCAGCACGCTGGCCATCGCCGCCAGCTTGCAGCACTGGGTCTGCGAAAACGCCAAAAGCACCCGCGCCTTCCTCAAGCGCGTGGGTGAATCTCATCCTTTGGTCGCGCCCCTGGCCGAACAACAGATCACCGAATTGCCGCGCCATGTGCACAAAAAAGGCGATCACCAATCGGGATTTGATGGCAAACCCTTGCTGGCAGCGGCGCTGAAGGGGCACGACATCGGCCTGATCAGCGAAGCGGGCATGCCCGCCGTGGCCGACCCGGGCAGCTCGGTGGTGCGGGCTGCGCACGATCTGGGTTTGACCGTGATCCCCTTGGTGGGCCCTGTCTCTTTGCTCTTGGCCCTGGCCGCCAGCGGGCTGAACGGCCAAAACTTTGCGTTTGTGGGCTACCTGTCGCAAGACGCGGGGGAGCGCTCTGCACGCCTGAAACAGCTCGAATCACTGGCCCACAAAACAGGCCAGACACAGCTGTGGATTGAAACGCCTTACCGCAATGCCGCCATGCTCAGCGGCTTGCTGCAAAGTTTGCAAGGCGGCACCCGGCTGGCCATTGCCAGCGGCTTGACGCTGCCCTCGGCACGCATCCAGAGCCACACCGTGGCCCAATGGAAAAAGGGCCTGCAAGGCCCTGATGGTCACACGCCCGCGGTCTACGCCATCGGGCCTTGAGCAGGTTCAGCGCAAGGCTGAGCCCATGCGCAGGGCGTGCACCGCGCCCTCGCCCACCGCAGCGCCAAAGCGCTTGGCCAAGCGCTCGGCCACGTTTTCATGACGGGAATAATCAATCACCTCGGGGGCCTTGACCACATCGCGCGCTACACCGTCCAGACTGCCCAGGGCGTCGGCCAGGCCCATGTCCACCGCCTGCTGACCACTCCAGAACAAGCCACTGAACATTTCAGGTGTTTCTTTCAAACGCTCACCCCGGCCCTGGCGCACCACCTGAATGAACTGCGAGTGGATCTGATCGAGCATGGCCTGGGCGTGTTTGCGCTGGGCTTCGGTTTGAGGGCTGAAGGGGTCCAGAAAACCCTTGTTGGCACCCGCCGTCATCAAGCGGCGCTCCACGCCCAGCTTGTCCATCAAACCCGTGAAACCAAAACCATCCATCAAGACGCCGATGCTGCCCACGATGCTGGCCTTGTCGACAAAAATCTTGTCGGCGGCGGCGGCGATGTAGTAAGCGGCTGAAGCACACGACTCCTCCACCACCACGTAAATCGGTTTCTTGTGCAGGGCTTTCAGTCGGCGAATTTCATCGTTGATCAAGCCCGCCTGAACAGGGCTGCCGCCGGGCGAATTGATCAACAAGACCAAGGCCTGTGAGCCTGAGTCTTCCAGCGCACTGCGCATGGAGGCCATGACGTTCTCGGCACTGCCATCGCCTTCCGAGCCGATTTCGCCCTTGATGGCCACCATGGCCGTGTGCGGCATGCTGGGGCTCATGGCTGGGGAGTTGTAGCTGAACATTTGCCAGGCGATCACACCAATCAAGAGCAACCAGACCAAGCGCAGGCCCACTTTCCAACGGCGTGCCGCTTTTTGCTCTTCCAAGGTGGCAAAGGCCAGCGCCTCCAAAGTACGGCGTTCCCAGCTGCGCTCTGCCGAGGGCATCGCATCGGCTGAAGCGTTGGTGAACAAGGGCTCGCGGGGTTCTTGCATGGTCAAAATTCAACAGGTTTCAAGTTGTAGGCAGTATGCCAGTGAACCACGCCGTCCCGCTCTGAAAGGTCTATTTTCACAAGGCCCCCGCGGCAGGGTCCGCCGGAACACGCGCCCGTGTCTGGCTGGTAGGTGGCGCCATGGGTGGCACACATCAGCCAGCGGCCGGTGTTGTCAAAAAAGCGGTCCGGCTGGTAGTCCATCTCCATCGCCACATGGGTACAACGGTTCAGGTACGCATGCACCTCACCTTGGTAGCGGATGGCAAAAGCCCGACAAGTCTGCCCGGCATACACAATGTCAAAGGGCACGGCGCGCCCCCCGTTGACCAGGTCCGCGCTGTTGCACAAAGGGATCACCGCATCCATGACCGCTCCAGTCTCAAGCGTGTTGCAACAACCAGTCGTGCAGATCCTGCACGCTGTGCGCCACATGACGAGGCTTCAAGACATGAAAAGCATCGGGCTCATGGGCACCATAACTCACGCCCACACTGGCGCAGCCCGCATTCAAGGCCATCTGCAAGTCGTGTGTCGTGTCACCGATCATCAAGGTGCGCTCGGGCTCCACGCCAAACTCGCGCATCAGCTCGTGCAGCATCAGGGGGCTGGGCTTTCCCGCCGTCTCGTCGGCCGTGCGTGAGCCATCGAACACTTCGCGCAACTCGACATCGCGCAAAGCCTCGTTCAGGCCATGGCGGCTCTTGCCGGTCGCCACCGTGAGCCAATGGTGCCGCGCCTTGAGCGCGTGCAGCAAAGGCAAGACACCCTCAAACAGGCTGATGTCGTTTTGGTGCGCAATGTAGTGGTGGCGGTAACGCTCGCCCAGAGCCGGGTATTTTTCGGGGGGCACATCGGGCGCGGCATGGGCCAGCGCAGGCATGAGCGCCATGCCGATCACATAAGAGGCAGCTTCGCGGGTGGGCTCCTGCCCGCCCACATCGACCACCGCCCGCTGGATGCAGCGTGTGATGATGGCCGTGGAGTCAAACAGCGTGCCGTCCCAATCGAAGGCGATCAGGTCAAACTGACGGGGTCTTGAGCTGGGCATGGTCAACGTAGGCTTTCAATTCAGGGGGCAGATCGGCTTGCAGGGCCACCCGTTCGGCCGTGGCCGGATGGTTGAACTGCAAACGCCAGGCATGCAAGAACATGCGCTTGAGGCCCTGCTTGGGCAGGACCTTGTTCCATTCAAAGTCACCGTATTTGTCGTCCCCGGCAATCGGGTGGCCATTGCTGGCCAGGTGCACACGGATCTGGTGGGTACGCCCGGTCTTGATGGTCACCTCCAGCAGCGTGGCGCCCGCCAGCCGCTGGGACACCTTGACCAAAGTGATCGAGCGCATGCCGTCGGGGTCTTCGGGCGTGGTCACTTTGACGCGGCGCTCCCCATCAGGCAACAAGAACTTGTGCAGCGGCTGGTCAATCACCTTGAGCTTGGCGGGCCATTCGCCTTTGACCAGCGCCAAATAGGTCTTGCCGGTCTCGCGTTCACGGAACTGGTCTTGCAGGTTTTTCAGGGCGCTGCGCTTTTTGGCCACCAGCAAAATCCCGCTGGTGTCGCGGTCCAGCCGATGCACCAGCTCCAACAGCTTGGCCTGGGGCCGGGCCTGGCGCAATTGCTCGATCACCCCAAAGCTCACCCCCGAGCCCCCATGCACCGCCACCCCGGCCGGTTTGTCGATGGCCATCAGGCTGTCGTCTTCCAAAAGCACCGGAAACTCACGCCCCGGGGCGGGTCGGGCGGCCTTTTCGGCCACTTTTTCAGAAATGCGCACCGGCGGCAGGCGCACCTCGTCCCCGATTTCAACCCGGGTCTCGGCCGAGGCGCGGCCTTTGTTGATGCGAACCTCGCCACTGCGGATGATCCTGTAAACGTGGGTTTTGGGCACCCCTTTGAGTTGGCGCATCAAGAAATTGTCCAGACGCTGACCGGCAGATTCCTCGTCCACCAACAACCATTTGACGGCGGGCGACGCAGCAGCGGTTTGGGCCCCTATAATGTGATTCACTGGCAATTGGCTGTAAGTGGTTGATTCAAATGGAAATGAATTCCTGAGGACAGGAGTTTAGTCCACCACCACCGCGCCAAACCAGATGGTCGATGCCACCCCCGGCACGATTTGCAGACTGAAGGCCAACGCCGACAGTGGCCAATCGCCCCGAAGGGTTGGGCCGACGCCCAGAAACCCAGATACGGAATACCCCAAGTTCAGCAGCCCCAGAGGGCTGCTGGACGGATCAAAGCGAGATGTTTGTGTTGTTCGGAACTTTGTTGATGTGCTTGGAGTGGCTCACGAAGCCAGGCTCCACCGCGACGCAATGTGCCCGACAGTTTGTCTTGGACACCGGGGGAAGCCCCCGGCAGTGGACGAATCTCTGCACGACTTTCCACTCGCCCCATCCACGCGCCACGATCCCCATTCCTGTGCTCACGCGCAGCTGAATGTCGGACACCTTCGGCAATTCCCTTCGTTTCAGGCGTCAGCTCCGGCAACGTGGGCTTTGAGGTTCTCAGGAACCCGAAGCCGGTTGTGTAAACAGGCCCCAGTCAGCGGACTATTTTTCGCACTGGAGCCGACACTGATAAGAGAAGGAACGCATCATGAAACGGATGCTCATCAACGCCACGCAGGCTGAAGAACGCCGCCTGGCCATCGTCGACGGACAAAAACTCCTCGACTACGAAATCGAAATCGAAGGCCGCGAACAGCGCAAGGGCAACATCTACAAAGCTGTTGTGACCCGCGTCGAGCCCTCGCTCGAAGCTTGCTTCGTCGACTACGGCGAAGACCGCCACGGCTTCTTGCCTTTCAAGGAAATCTCGCGCCAGTACTTTGCTGAAGGCGTGTCCGTCAGCCAAGCCCGCATCAACGATGTGATCCGCGAAGGCCAGGAACTGATGGTCCAGGTCGAAAAAGAAGAACGTGGCAACAAGGGCGCTGCCCTGACCACGTTCATCTCGCTGGCTGGCCGCTACGTGGTGCTCATGCCCAACAACCCCCGTGGTGGTGGCGTCAGCCGCCGCATCGAGGGCGATGACCGCGCCGAGCTCAAAGAAGCGATGGACCAGTTGGAGTACCCCAAGGGCATGTCCATCATCGCCCGCACCGCAGGCATCGGCCGCTCCGCGCCCGAGCTGCAGTGGGACCTGAACTACCTGCTCAAACTCTGGACCGCGATTGACGGCGCTGCCCAGGGCAAAGGCGCCTTCCTGATTTATCAGGAGTCGAGCCTGGTGATCCGCGCCATCCGCGATTACTTCAACAATGACATCGGCGACATCCTCATCGACACCGACGACATCTACGAACAAGCTCAGCAGTTCATGAGCCACGTGATGCCCGAGTTCGCGCCGCGCGTGAAGCGCTACCGCGACGACGCGCCGCTGTTCAGCCGCTTCCAGATCGAGCACCAGATCGAATCGGCCTATGCACGCACCGTGCAACTGCCTTCGGGCGGCGCCATCGTGATCGACCACACCGAAGCCTTGGTGTCGGTGGACGTGAACTCGGCCCGCGCCATCAAGGGCGGTGACATCGAAGAGACCGCCACCCGTACCAACCTGGAAGCCGCCGACGAAGTGGCCCGCCAGATGCGCCTGCGCGATTTGGGCGGTCTGATCGTGATCGACTTCATCGACATGGAAGAGTCCAAGAACCGCCGCGAAGTGGAAAACCGCTTGCGCGACGCCTTGCGCCAGGACCGTGCCCGCGTGCAGTTCGGCACCATCAGCAAATTCGGCCTCATGGAAATGAGCCGCCAGCGCTTGAAGCCTGCCCTGTCCGAAGGTGCATCCATCCCCTGCCCACGTTGCGGTGGCGCTGGCCACATCCGCGACACCGAGAGCTCGGCACTGCAAATTTTGCGCATCATCCAGGAAGAGTCCATGAAGGACAACACCGCCGCCGTGCACGCGCAAGTGCCCGTCGAAGTGGCCGCCTTCCTGCTCAATGAAAAGCGTCCCGAGATCGCCAAGATCGAATTGCAACAACGCATCAGCGTGCTGCTGGTGCCCAACAAGTCGCTGGAAACCCCTCACTACAAGCTCGAGCGCTTGAAGCACGACGACCCGCGCCTGGACCGCATCGAAGCCAGCTACAAGATGGCCGAGATCGTCGAAGACGCGACCACCGTGACCCGTCGTTCGCAAGAGCCCACCAACAAGCAGACCCCGGTCATCAAGGGCGTGCTGCCCGATGCACCGGCCCCTGTGGCACCGGTCAAGGTGGAAGCACCCGTTGCAGCCAAGCCTGCCAAAGCCGCCGCACCTGTGAAGGCTGCGGTTGCCAGCGGTGGCTTCTTCGGCTGGCTCAAGAGCCTGTTCGGTGGCAGCACCGAAGAAGCCAAGCCCGCAGTGGCTGGCAAGAAAGACGAGAAAACCCGCGAAGGCCGCAACGGAGAGCGCAACGGTGAACGCCGTGAGGGTGGTCGTGATGGCCGCCGTGGTGGTCGTGATGGCCGCCGTGGCGAGCGCACAGAGCGCCCCGAAGGCGTTCAAGGCGAAGGCCGCGCACCACGCGAAGGTGGACGCCGTAGCGAAGGCCGCAACGAAGTGCGCGATGGTGAAGGCCGTCCAGCACGCGGTGAGCGCGCCGAGCGCCCCGCCGGTGAACGCCAGCCCCGCGAAGGCCGCCGCGAGCGCGGTGACAACAACCGCAACGAGGCCCCTGCCGAGTTGGCCGCCGATGGCACCGAAGTGCGCACAGAGCGCGCACCCCGCGCCGAGCGTGGTGAACGCGGCGAAGGCCGTCGTGAGCGTGGCGAAGGCCGTGGCGAGCGCGGTGAAGGCCGCCGTGAACGTGGCGAGCGCCGCAACAACGACAAGGCTCCTGGCGAGCTGAACACGGCCGAAACGGCTGTGGTCGCAGAAGGCCAGGAAGCGGTCACCGACGAGAACGCGACACCCAACGAGAACAACGGCGAGCGCCGCGAACGCCGCTCACGCGACCGTTATGGCCGCGACCGCCGCGAACGCAATGGCGAGCCACGCCAGGACAACGGCAACGAAAACGCCTTGGCCGACAACGCGGCACCCGTGGAAGAAGCCAGCGGCGAAGACCGCCCTGCACCACGCTCTTACTTTGAGCGTGCGCAACAAGCGGCTGCAGAAGCTGCGCCACAAGCCTCGGCCCCGGTCGCTGAAGTCGCCCCTGCTGCTGCAGTGGCTGCTGCGCCCGTGGTCGCACCCGTGGCCACACCCGTGGTTGTGGCCGCAGAAGTGGCAGCGCCGGTGATCACGCATGTGACGGCAGCTCCCGCTGCTGCGCCTGTCGCAGAACCGGCAGCCGCACCTGTGGCCCAAGCTGTGGCCACACCCGCCGCGGCAACAAGCAGCCTGCCCAAAGTGGCCAGCTACCAACTGCCGCTGAACAGCCTGCAAGAAGTTGCACAAACCTCTGGCTTGGTCTGGGTGAACTCTGACGCCGACAAGATTGCAGCCGTTCAAGCCGCCATCGCTGCCGAACCCAAGCCTGTGCACGTCCCACGCGAGCGTCCACCTGCGGTGGTCGTCAACGAAGGTCCTCTGGTTCTGGTGGAAACACGCAAAGACCTGAAAGACATGAACTTGCCGTTCTGAGGACAGGCCAAGCGCTGATGCGTTCACCCCGGACTGGATCCGGGGTACCGTGTCAAACAGCTTGGATTCCGGATGCAGTCCGGGACAACAACCGAACCCCAGGGTTCGGTTTTTTTATGCCTGAATTGAATCAGGCGCTCACCAGCGCCGCCTGCTTCCAGGCCTGTGCAGCTTGAACAGCATCGGCTCGCTGCTCGGCCAGCTCGGCCAAGGCACGCCAGGAGCGGCGCAGCAAAACAGGATCTTCCAAACCTTTGACGGCCTGTGCCAACAGGAGCTGGGCTTTCCCCCACAACTGATGGCGCATGCAGACCATGCCGGCCAGATACTGCAAGTTCGGATCACGCGGCTGAGCCTGCTGCGCAGCTTCAATGCGCGCCAACCAAGGACGCGCATCGGCTGTCGATGGATCGGTCAAACTCGTTTCGATCGCCCGCACCACGCGAACCACCTGATCGGGCGTCCAGCCCATCTGTGGCGATTGCAAAGGCATCCACAACGCCTGCAACCAGGGTCGGACCACCGCAGCCGAGCCCCCCAGACGCATGAAACGCATGGCCACTTCGGCCGCCACATCAGGCATGCCGCGTTGCGCTGGGGTCAAGCCTTGCCACATGCGCAACACCGCATCAGCGTCATGCAAATGCACAAGCCAGTTCATGATCAAGCCGCGCACCAGACTCTCGGCAGCCGCGGGCGTGAATGCACGGTGCTTGGCCAGCAACACCGCTGTGTCCAATGCCATTGCAGGTTGCCCGGCCAAACGGGCTGCCTTCAACTTCAAACGCATGGCCACCATGCGACGACCCACCGCAGGCGGCAGCTCCTTCAGGCGATCCAGACTGGCATCGGCATCGCGGTCGTCCAGCAACCAACGCGCCGCACGCAACTGAGCACCTTCGGTCAGGGTCTGACGCTCTTGCGACGTCCCCACCTGTGCTTGCACAACCGCCTGTGCCAAATGGTGTTGCCGCAAATCCTTGTCTTGCAATGCGTGTGCAGACTCGGCCGCCATGATGTGCGAGAGGGTCCGCAAAGACACCGCATGGTCCAGTTTCAAACCGGCTGCCTGCATCAAGGCTTCTTTTTCGAGTGCGGTTTGCGCAGACTTGCGGGCGCGCAAAAAGCGCCCCGCCATGAAGTGGCTGATGGCGTCCAGCAAGGCCGCATGGGCAGCCCGCTCTTTTTGCTGCAAGCGCCAGCGTTGCGCTTGCTTGGGCAGGGCAAACAAAGCGGCCAAGGCCTGCTGCGCCACCACCACCAACAACACCACCGAGACAAAGATCAGCAGCACCAGGTTGAGCGACATGTCCACCCGGTAAGGCGACAGGAACAAGGTCACCGTGCCTTGGTTGTTGCCCGCCAACCACGCGCCCGCCGCGGCCAGCGCAAACAAACTGAGGAGCCAAAGAGCTGCACGCATGGGGCTTACCTTCCTGCCGCAGCGGTGGACAAAGCGCTCAGCGACGCCTCCAGACGAGGCGGCTCGCCTGCTTTCATCTGCAGACCTGCCTGCTCCAGCAAATCAAGCATCTGCGTGGTTTTGCGCGACGATGCATCGGCATAACGCCGCACCATGACTGCCGCTGAGCCCAGGTCGTTGCGTGCTGCGTCTTTTTGGCGGGCCAGCAAACCCAGGCGCGCATTGAGCAATTTGAGTTTCAAGTTCTCGCGAAAGAAGAACCCTTGCTCGGGTGAGAGCAAGGCCGCCTCGGGCGAGTCGATCCGGCTCACGCGCACCAAGTCTCGCAGCTGTTGCCCAAACCGGTTCAGGCCTGCCATCCACCAGGAGGGGGCGACGGGTGCACCCTGCGCATCCACCTTGACAGGCAGCGCACTTTGACTGGGCAACAATTGATTGGCCAAAACCAAGCCATCCACCAAGGCCACGCCTTCGTCGAGTTTGATCAGCAAGCCGGGCAAATCGAACACCTGGGCCGCACTCAAGCGCTCCAGGTCTTTTTCGAGGGCCCGCAACACCGGCGCCAAGCGCGGTTGCGCAGCACGTTGCACGCGCTGCTGCGCGGACTTGAGCGCGGCCAGCAAAGGCTCCATGCTGCCCGTCAACTGAGCTTGTTGCTGGGCCATGCGCAAAGCGGCATCGATGTCCACCACCAGGTTTTCGTCGCGCGAGCGCGAGAGGCTTTGCATCAGCTCTTCGAGCTGGCTGCGCTGCAGGGCCACCTCGCCCAGACGGGCCTCGACCAAGCCCAGCCGCGCTGCACTGTCTTTGACGGTGTCCTGCGCCTGTTTGGCCCACGCTTTGGCCTCAAGCGACTGTTGACCCGCATCGGCACTTTGGCGGGCCAGCTGCTCCTGAATGCGTGCCAGTTTTTGCCACAGTGCCACCGACACCAGCAAGGCCAAGGCAGCCACGCCCAGCGCCAGCCAGATTTTCCACGGCCGCAGCAAAGGGGCTGCGGGCGCAGAGGGTTCAGAAACTGGGGCGTTGTCGGGCATGGAAGTCATGAAAGTGATTTTATAGACAAGGCCTGCGCACTCAGTGCTGCTGGCGCCAGTTCAACATGGCCCCAACCGGCTTGGCGCAAGCGCTCGGCAATGCGCGGATGGGTGGCCAAGGCGCGCGCTTGGGACAGGTCCAAGCGCGGGCAAGCCTGCGTCAGGTGCAGCGCCGCTTCGGAACTGCTGAACAGCCACCAACTGCCATCGTGCATGGCCCGCTCGGCACGCGCTTGCTGGGCAGGCGACAAAAGCGGCGCACGCCGCACATAAGCCACCGCCTGCAATACCTGCAAGCCCACTTCTTCGAGTTGCTGCGCCAGCCAATCGCGCCCGGCCATCTGGCCCTGCGCGTCGGCCCCCCGCACGATCAGCACACGGACCGGGCTTGGCGCCTGCGCGGCACGGACGCGTTCAGCGACCACGGTCCAAAGGGCTTCTGAGTCAAACTGGCTTGAATCGGCCGGGGGGGCATCGATCTGCTGCGCTGGCCAGCCCGCCGCCAACAAGGCCGCCTGCGTGCCTGGCCCTGTGGCCCAAGCGCGGCAGGCATGCACATCCAGACCACCCGGCTGAGCCGCCATGAAAAACCGCACGGCATTGGCGCTGACAAACATCACCGCCAGACACGTCGGCACTTGCTGCCAGGCCGTCTGCAAAGCCGCCGCATCCGGCAAGGCTGAAATGTCAATCAACGGGAAAGCCTCGGCCTGCACACCTTCGGCTTGCAAGGCCTGCACCCAAGGCCCTGCCTCGCGCTCGGGGCGGGTGACCAGGATGGCAGGCTCGGCCACCATGTGCGCCTTAATGCGCGCCGCCCTGCTGCAGCGCCTGCGCCACGCGCAGGCCCAAAGCCTCGGCAGCGGTCAAATCGGTCGCGGTGATGTCCGAGGCCGCCGTCACCAAAGTGGTGTCGCCTTGCGGATCGCCCCAAGCGGCTTGCAACTTGAGCGCGCCGCCGTCCATGACCGCATGCGCGGCCAAAGGCATGGAGCAGTTGCCGCCCATGGCGCGGCTGACCGCGCGTTCGGCGGCCACACGTTGCCAGGTCACGCTGTCGGCCAAGGGGGCCAGCAAGGCGCGCAAATCGGCACGGTCGCTGCGGATCTCGATGCCCAAAGCGCCCTGGCCTGCGGCCGGCAGCATCTCGGTGGTTTCAAAAATGTGTCGAATGCGATCGGTCAAGCCCAAACGCTTGAGGCCAGCAGCGGCCAACACAATGCCTGCGTATTGGCCTTCATCGAGCTTGCGCAGGCGAGTGTCGAGGTTGCCGCGCAAGGGCTCGATCTTCAAATCGGGGCGCAAAGCGCGCAGCAGCACGGTACGGCGCAGGCTGGAGGTGCCGACGACTGCGCCTGGCGGCAAGTCTTCCAGGCGGGCGTATTGCGACGACACCCAGGCGTCTCGTGGGTCTTCGCGTTCCATCACACAGCCCAGCTCAAAGCCTTCGGGCATGTCCATGGGCACATCTTTGAGCGAATGCACCGCGATGTCGGCACGGCCTTCTTGCAAGGCCACTTCCAGCTCTTTGACGAACAAGCCTTTACCGCCCACTTTGCTCAAACTGCGGTCCAGGATCTGGTCGCCCTGCGTGGTCATGCCCAGCAGTTGCACCGTGCAACCCAGGCCCTCCAGCAAGGCTTTGACATGCTCAGCCTGCCAAAGCGCCAAACGGCTTTCACGGGTAGCAATCACGATGGCGGGGGAAGAAGTCAAAGACACGTTGAATTTCTCTGAAAAGAGGCTTCATCAAGATGAAACCCGTTGGTAATTTACAGGGGCTGGCCGATGCTAGCATGAGGCACAGCGTCACAAGCGCTGCACACCCCTTGCCGAACCACCCCTTCACCGCACACCTCTCGATGAAACAGGCCTCCAAAGACACCGCCGCCGCGCCCGCCCAATCCACCGCTCGCGCTAGCAAAACCGACAAGCGCGACAGCGAACGCCCATTGGTCGAAGACATTCGACTCTTGGGCCGCATTCTGGGTGATGTGATCCGCACGCAAGAAGGCCCTGAGGCTTATGAGTTGGTGGAACAAATCCGCAAGCTGTCGGTCGCTTTCCGCCGTGACGCCGACCACGAAGCCGACAAGGCGCTGAAAAAACTGCTCAAAGGCCTGCCCGGCGACCGCGCCGTGAGCGTGATCCGCGCTTTCACCTATTTCTCGCACCTGGCCAACCTGGCCGAAGACCGCCACCACATCCGCCGCCGCGCCCTCCACGAACGGGCAGGCCACACGCAAGAAGGCAGCATCGACGTGGCGCTGCAGCGCCTGCGCTGGGCGGGCATCACGCCCAAAAGCATCTCGGACATACTGGCCACCAGCTATGTCTCACCCGTGCTGACGGCCCACCCCACCGAAGTGCAGCGCAAAAGCATTTTGGACGCCGAGCGCGACATCGCCCACCTGCTGACCGAGCGCGACGCCATCAAGGCCCGCGCCGCTGCGGTCAACGCCGCCAAAGACGCGTTGACGCCCAAAGAGCTGGCCGCCAACGAGCAACAAATCCGCGCCCGCGTGATGCAGCTGTGGCAAACCCGGCTGCTGCGCTTTACCAAGCTCACCGTGGCCGACGAGATCGAAAACGCGCTGAGCTATTACGAAGCCACCTTTTTGCGCGAAATCCCCAAGCTCTATGCCGAGCTGGAACAAGCCCTGCCCGGCCAACCGATTGCCAGCTTTTTGCGCATGGGCCAGTGGATCGGTGGCGACCGCGATGGCAACCCCAACGTGACCGCGCCCACGCTGGAACACGCCCTGACCCGCCAAAGCGATGTGGCCCTGCGCCACTACCTGACCGAAGTGCATTACCTGGGCAGCGAGCTGTCGCTGTCGGCCATGCTGGTGCCTTTTGGCCCCGACATGCTGGCCCTGGCCGAGCGCTCGCCCGACACCAACGAACACCGCCAGGACGAGCCCTACCGCCGGGCCCTCACCGGCATCTACGCCCGCTTGGCCGCCACGCTCAAAAACCTGACCGGCGGTGATGCCGCACGCCACGCCGTGGCCCCGCAAAACCCCTACGCCAGCGCCCAAGAATTATTGACCGACTTGCGCGTGATCGAAGCCTCGTTGTGCAGCCACCATGGCGAAGCCGTTGCCGCCCAGCGCCTGCACCCGCTGATCCGTGCTGTGGAGGTGTTTGGCTTTCACTTGGCCACCGTGGACCTGCGCCAAAGCTCGGACAAACACGAAGAAGTCGTGGCCGAACTGCTGACCACCGCACGCGTGGAAAAAAATTACAGCCAACTCGACGAACACGCCAAACAAGCCCTGCTGCTGGGACTGCTCAACGACGCACGCCCCTTGCGCGTGCCCGGTGCCGACTACAGCGAGCATGCCGTGTCGGAGCTGGCGATTTTTGAAACCGCCCAACGCATGCTGAGCACCTTTGGCCAGCAGGCGATTCGCCACTACATCATCAGCCACACCGAAACCGTGAGCGACTTGCTGGAGGTGCTGCTGCTGCAAAAAGAAGTGAGCCTGATGCGCGGCACGCTGGACGGCGAAGCGCACAACGACCTGATCGTGGTGCCGCTGTTCGAGACCATCGAAGACCTGCGCAACGCCGCCCCCATCATGCGCGACTTTTACGCCCTGCCCGGCGTGGCTGGCTTGATCCAGCGCTCGGGTGGCGAGCAGGACATCATGCTGGGCTACTCGGACAGCAACAAAGATGGCGGCATCTTCACCAGCAACTGGGAGCTGTACCGCGCCGAGATCGCGCTGGTGGAATTGTTCGAGAAACTCGAACGCAGCCACGGCATCACCTTGCGCATGTTCCACGGCCGGGGCGGCACCGTGGGCCGAGGCGGTGGCCCCAGCTACCAGGCCATCCTGGCGCAGCCACCGGGCACCGTGCGCGGACAGATCCGCCTGACCGAGCAAGGCGAAGTCATCGGCGCCAAATTCGCCAACCCCGAAATCGGCCGCCGCAACCTGGAAACCCTGGTCGCCGCAACACTCGAAGCCACGCTGCTACAACCCACCAAGCCCGCCA
Source organism: Limnohabitans sp. MMS-10A-192 (assembly GCF_003063335.1). Classification (GTDB taxonomy): domain Bacteria; phylum Pseudomonadota; class Gammaproteobacteria; order Burkholderiales; family Burkholderiaceae_C; genus Limnohabitans_A. The sequence continues at coordinate 143,711 of NZ_NERX01000001.1, forward strand.
CACGGGCGTTTTTGGACGCCGCCGCCGAATTGTCCGAAGCCAGCATGGACGCCTACCGTGGGCTGGTGTACGACACGCCGGGCTTCACCGACTACTTCTTTGGGGCCACACCGCTGAAAGAACTGGCCCAGCTGAACATCGGCTCACGCCCCGCTTCGCGCAAGGCATTGGAAAAAATCGAAGACCTGCGCGCCATTCCGTGGGGCTTCAGCTGGGGCCAGTGCCGCCTGACCTTGCCCGGCTGGTTAGGCTTTGGCTCGGCCGTGCAAGCCTTTCTGGACAAGCCCGACGCGGCCGAGCGCAAGGCTGCGCTGGCCTTATTGCAAAAGATGTACCGCCAGTGGCCGTTTTTCCGCACCCTGCTGTCCAACATGGACATGGTGCTGGCCAAAAGCGACCTGGCCTTGGCCTCGCGCTACGCCGAACTGGTCAGCGACAGCCGCCTGCGCAAAAAGATCTTCACCGCCATCGAAGCCGAATGGCACCGCACCGCCGACGCGCTGGCCCAGATCACCGGCGAGAAGAACCGTCTGGAAAGCAACCCGGCTCTGGCCCGTTCCATCCGCCACCGCTTTCCGTACATCGACCCGCTGCACCACCTGCAAGTCGAGCTGATCCGCCGCTACCGCGCAGGCTTGGCCGACGAGCGGGTGCAGCGCGGCATCCACATCTCGATCAACGGGATCGCAGCGGGGCTGAGGAATACGGGTTGAGCATTTTTAACAAAGAGTCTCTAGCCGTATTACGCTGCCCAAACAGGGTCGGACGGAGTCCATTGAAAAAATGCGACCTCAACGCGCTCTGTCGCGCTGCGGCGCAGCGTTATTGATCCGCCCCATGGAAATTTGAAAATATCGGGGCGAATTTGCAACTTCTGTCGACCCGAAATTGCTTTAGCTGTCATCCCGGACTTGTTTTACCTGTCATCCCGGACTTGATCCGGGATCCACTGCACACAGCTGGCATTTGCAAAGGGCATCGCTGCACACTGGATCCCGGGTCTTCGCCCGGGATGACAAAACAGGGGATGCGCTGACATGTCAAGTTCATCGGGCCAGATCTGTAGTCGGTTGGCGTTACCCATCATCCGCCAAGCTCGGATCGGAGGCCCAAGCCAGGCCACGGCGCCTGCACCCGATAAAATCGGGGGCTATGACAAACCAACTCGACAAAAAATCCCAAGCCTGGTCCGCGCTCTTTTCTGAACCCATGAGCGAGTTGGTCAAGCGCTACACCGCCAGCGTGTTCTTTGACAAGCGCCTGTGGCAAGCCGACATCACCGGCAGCCTGGCCCACGCCGAGATGCTGGCCGCGCAAAACATCATCGGCGCCAGCGACCTGGCCGACATCCAACGCGGCATGTCGCAAATCACCCAAGAGATCGAATCCGGCGCTTTTGAGTGGAAGCTCGACCTGGAAGACGTGCACCTGAACATCGAAGCGCGCCTGACCCAGCTGGTGGGCGATGCGGGCAAGCGCCTGCACACCGGCCGCAGCCGAAATGACCAGGTCGCCACCGACGTGCGCCTGTGGTTGCGCAGCGAAATGGACCTGATCATCGATTTGCTGGTGGACCTGCAAAAGTCGCTGGTCGATGTGGCCGAGCAAAACGTCGAAGTCATCCTGCCCGGCTTCACCCACTTGCAAGTGGCCCAACCCGTGAGCTTTGCGCACCACCTGCTGGCCTATGTGGAAATGTTTGCCCGCGACGCCGAGCGCATGGGCGACGTGCGCCGCCGCACCAACCGCCTGCCCCTGGGCAGCGCTGCTTTGGCCGGCACCACCTACCCGCTGGACCGCGAACGCGTGGCCCGCTCTCTGGGCATGGTCGATGAGCAAGGCAACCCACAGGTCTGCCAAAACAGCCTGGACGGCGTGAGCGACCGCGACTTCGCCATCGAATTCACAGCCGCCGCTTCGCTGTGCATGGTGCACATCAGCCGCTTCTCTGAAGAGTTGATTTTGTGGATGAGCCAGAACTTCGGCTTTGTGCGCATTGCCGACCGCTTCACCACCGGCAGTTCCATCATGCCGCAGAAGAAAAACCCCGACGTGCCCGAGCTGGCACGCGGCAAGACCGGCCGTGTGGTCGGTCACCTGATGGGCTTGATCACCCTGATGAAAGGCCAGCCGCTGGCCTACAACAAGGACAACCAAGAAGACAAAGAGCCGCTGTTTGACACGGTGGACACCCTCAAAGACACCTTGCGCATCTTCAGCGAAATGGTGGGCGGCCAGGTCAACCCGGCCACGGGCCAAAAAGAAGGCGGCATCACGGTCAACGCTGCGGCCATGGAAGCCGCTGTGAAAAAGGGCTATGCCACCGCGACCGATTTGGCCGACTACTTGGTCAAAAAAGGCCTGCCCTTCCGTGACGCCCACGAAGTGGTGGCCCACGCCGTCAAAACCGCGCAAGGCCTGGGTGTGGACCTCTCAGAGCTGCCGCTGGAAACCCTGCAAAAGTTCGACAGCCGCATCGAAGCCGATGTGTTTGGCCCGCTCAGCCTGCAAGGTTCGCTGAACGCCCGCAACACGCTGGGCGGCACAGCGCCTGCGCAGGTGCGGGTGCAAATTGCGCGTCACCGGGTGCGCCTGAGCTGATCGTTCTGGCGTTCTGATCAAGGGCAGCCGCTGAATGCGCGCTGCCCTTTTCTTTTGGGTGCGCGCCCACACAGACCGGCCACGCCAGAACAGCAAAACTGCCTTCCTTTTTGCACAACAAAAGACGCCTCGTCGCTGGCTTTCGCCGCACCAAGGCCGGGCCACAAGGAGGCGCACCATGGAATTTCGGACCGGGTCCACGGACTTTGACTCGCTGGAGGCCTTGCCTCGTACCTTGTTGATTCCCTTGTCTGCGCGGGCGCATGGGCCCCGGATTTTTCCATCACTGAACCCCGAAGACCAATACGCAGAAGCACTGCTGGCAGCCGCAGGCATTGAAGCCAAGACCACCGCCGCCGATGCGCCCGTGATGCTGAACGTGTTGTGGCGAACGCAATTGATCAAGCGGCTTGGGCAAGCTTTTTTTGAACGTCACCCACGCAGCACCGGGGTGAACCTCGGCTCGGGTCTGGCGCACTACTTTCAGTGGTTGGGCAATGGCCACAACAGCTGGGTCGACACCGACTTGCCCGAGGTGATCCGTTTGCGGCAATCGCTGATCCCCCAAACCTCAAAGCATTGCCACAACACGGCACTGGACCTGAAGAAACCCGGCTGGTGGCAGCACTTGAAGTCCCACACAAGCGAAAACGGCCGTCCATTGCTGCTGGTGTGTGAAGGCGTGTTGATGTACCTGAGCGCATCGCAAGTCCGGGCGCTGTTGCGGGAAATTGGCGACAACGCCCCGGAGGGCTCCGAGCTGCTGGTGGACTTCATCTCGCCTTGGGGGGTCCAATTGCAAACCCATTGGGCGCCAGACATGCCCCCCTTTCAATGGGGGGCTCACAACGCGATGGACATCGCACGGATGCATCCGCGACTGGAGTTGATGGCCCAACACAGCGTGGCCGAGGCTTATGGCTGGGGCGCCAGCTGGGCAGAACTGTGCTGGCGTCCATGGACCGGTGGCACCTTGTATGGCTTGGCCCGCCTGCGCGTTGGCGAGCCCGGTTAGCACGTGCGACAGCCCTGCCCAGCAGGGCTGCGGCGGTATCCGCGATAATTTGGGACCCCAACGCCCAGCAGGGCGCCCACGCAACCCATTGAACGCCATGACCACTGCCGCCCCCACCCTGATGCCCTGGACCGAATCCCTCACCACAGGCGACGCCCGCATGGACGAGACCCACCAGGAGTTTGTGGACATGATCAACCAGATCCTGGCCACGCCCGAGGACGAGCAGCTGCCGGTCTACAAAGAATTCTTGAACCACACGGTCGAGCACTTTGCCCAGGAAGAGCGCTGGATGCTGGCCACCGGCTTTTCGGCCGACAACTGCCACGCCGAGCACCACGCCACCATTTTGGAGACCATGCGCGTGGTGGAAGCCCACTACCTGGACACAGACAAACAGATCATCACCCGCATGGCCGAGGCGCTGGCCGAATGGTTCCCAGGCCACGCCAACAGCATGGACGCGGGCCTGGCGGCGCACCTGAAATCGGTCGGCTTTGACAGCGTAACCGAAACCCTGGCCGACCCATCGGCCATCAAAAACGTGACCATGTCGGGCTGCGGCAGCGTCAGCTGCACCAGCTAAAACCCCCTTGGGGCTTGGGCGGCCCCAAGAAATTTCAAAGCGGCTGTCCCAAGTTTCACAGCCGCCAAGCCGCTGGGCGGCTAGGATGCCTGTTGATTTGAACAACTGACATCCTTTCGGAGACTGACCCATGCCCGTGATCACCAACATCGAAGACCTGCGCGTTCTGGCCGAAAAGCGCGTGCCGCGCATGTTCTACGACTACGCCGACAGCGGCTCTTGGACCGAGGGCACCTACCGCGCCAACGAAAGCGACTTCCACAAGATCAAGCTGCGCCAGCGCGTGGCGGTGAACATGGAAAACCGCACCACGGCCACAAAGATGGTCGGCATCGATACCAAGATGCCCGTGTGCATCGCCCCGGTGGGCCTGACCGGCATGCAACATGCTGATGGTGAAATGCACGCGGCCATGGCGGCCAAAAAATTCGGCATCCCTTTCACGCTGTCGACCATGAGCATCTGCTCCATCGAAGACATCGCAGCGCACACGCAAGCGCCCTTCTGGTTCCAGCTGTACATGATGCGCGACCGCGAGGCCATGGCCCGCATGATCGACCGCTGCAAGGCCGCCAACGTGAGCGCCCTGGTGCTTACGCTCGATTTGCAAGTGATCGGCCAACGCCACAAAGACCTGAAAAACGGCCTGACCGCACCACCCCGCCCCACGATTGCCAACATCATCAACCTGATGACCAAGCCGCGCTGGTGCTTAGGGATGGCGGGAACCAAGCGCCATACCTTTGGCAACCTGGTCGGCCACGTCAAGGCCGTGACCAACATGAAGTCACTGGCTTCGTGGACCAACGAGCAGTTTGACCCGACGCTCAACTGGGACGACATTGCGTGGGTCAAAAAACAATGGGGCGGCAAACTGATTTTGAAGGGCATCATGGACGTGGAAGACGCCAAGCTGGCCGTGGCCAGCGGGGCTGACGCCATCGTGGTCAGCAACCACGGCGGCCGCCAGCTCGACGGCGCTCCCAGCAGCATCGAAGCCCTGCCCGCCATCGTCGCGGCCGTGGGCAGCCAGATCGAGGTCTGGATGGACGGCGGCATTCGCAGCGGCCAGGACGTTTTGAAGGCCTGGGCGCTGGGTGCCAAAGGCACCATGATCGGCCGCGCCATGGTCTATGGCCTGGGTGCCATGGGCGAGGAAGGTGTGAGCAAAGCTTTGCAAATCATCCACAAAGAGCTGGACGTGACCATGGCCTTTTGCGGCCACACCGATATTCAAAACGTCAACACCAACATCTTGTTGCCGGGCACTTTTCCGAAGGCTTGATGAGGCCCATTTCACCGCACTCCGGGCGCGACGTGCTTGCAGCTCGCGCTATGCTTGTCGTGTGAGCACGTCGCCCCCATCCATCACCCCCATCCGCCGGATCGCCCACCTCGACATGGACGCGTTTTACGCGTCCTGCGAGCTGCTGCGCTACCCGCAGCTCAAGGGGCTGCCGGTGGTCATCGGCGGCGGACGCCGCAAAGAGGACGACCTGCTGGGCAAGCTGCAAACGGCCTACCCAGATGACGAATGGACCGAAGAAAACTTTGCCGAGCGGCTGGGTGAGATTCCGCTCGACTTCTTCCCCCGCATCGAGGGCTACACCGGCCGAGGCGTGATCACCACCGCCACCTATGCGGCCAGGCAGTTTGGCATTGGCTCGGCCATGGGCCTGATGAAAGCGTCCAAGCTGTGCCCGCAGGCCATTTTGTTGCCGGTGGACTTTGAGCGCTACCGGCATTACTCGCGCACCTTCAAGGCCATCATCACCGACATCGCGCCCCTCATGCAGGACCGGGGCGTGGACGAGGTCTACATCGACTTCACCGACGTGCCCGGTGGCCAGCGCGAGGGCGGTCGGGTGTTGGCGCGTTTGATCCAGAAAAGCATTTTTGACGCCACGGGTCTGACCTGCTCTATTGGCGTGGCACCCAACAAGCTGATCGCCAAAATGGCCAGCGAGTTCAACAAACCGAACGGCATCTCCATCGTGCACGAGGACGAGCTGCAAACCCTGATCTGGCCGCTGGCTTGCCGCAAGATCAACGGCGTGGGCCCCAAGGCCGATGAAAAGCTCCAGGGCTTTGGCATCCACACCATTGGCGAGCTGGCAGCGCGTGAACTGCATTGGCTGATTGAAAATTTTGGCAAAAGCTACGGGGCTTGGCTGCACGAAGCGGCCTGGGGCCGCGACGACCGCCCAGTGGAGACGGAGAGCGAACCCGTCAGCATGAGCCGCGAAACCACCTTTGAGCGCGACCTGCACGCCGTGCGCGACCGCGCCGAGCTGAGCGCGGTGTTCACCCGCCTGTGCGAACAAGTGGCCGCCGACCTGAAACGCAAAGGCTACGAAGGCAAAACCATCGGCATCAAGCTGCGCTACGACAACTTTCAGGCTGTGACGCGTGACCAAACCCTGACCGAATACACCGCCGACGCCAAACAGATCCGCCAGATCGCAGGCCAATGTCTCAAGCGCGTGGACTTGTCACGCCGCCTGCGCCTATTGGGCGTGCGGGTGGGCTCGCTGGTCAAAGCGGGGACAGCGCCCGCAGGTGCAGAGCGTTACCCTTTGCCACAGGAGACCAACCATGGACAAACTGAGCTGCTTTTCCCTGACGACTGAGGGCCACATTGCCCACCTGGTGATGAACCGCCCCGAGGCGATGAACACCATGCACCCGACCTTCTGGCGCGAGCTGCACGAGGTGCTGAGCGACATCCACAAAGCGGGCACGGCGCGGGCGCTCGTGATCTCCAGCACGGGCAAACACTTCAGCGCCGGCATGGACCTGCAAACCTTTGGCAGCGCCATTCAAATGGACGACAGCAGCGCCGAAGGCCGCTCGGCCGTGTACGACCTGCTGACCGACATGCAGCACACCTTCACCCTGCTCGAAGAGCTGCGCATCCCGGTCATTGCGGCCATCCACGGCGGCTGCATTGGCGGCGCGGTGGACATGGTCACCGCCTGCTGCATGCGCTACGCCTCGGCCGACGCGTTCTTTTGCATCCAGGAAATCAACATCGGCATGGTGGCCGACGTGGGCACCTTGCAGCGCCTGCCCAAGCTGCTGCCCATGGCCTTGGTCAAAGAGCTGGCCTACACGGGCCGCCGCCTGAGTGCCGACAAGGCCCTAGCCCACGGCTTGGTGAACGAAGTGCTGCCCACCCACGAAGCCACCGTGGCCGCCGCCCTGCAAGCGGCCAAAGAAATCGCGAGCAAACCGCCCGTGGCCATCTGGGGCACCAAGCAAGTGCTGCACTACGCCCGCGACCACAGCACCGAAGACAGCCTGCGCCACATGGGCTGGCTGCAAGGCGCGATCTGGAGCAACGCCAACGTGCGCGAAGCGATCAGCGCGTTTCAGCAAAAACGCGAAGCGAACTTCGCGCCACTGCCGGCGCTCAAGGGGTTCAGGGAATTCGGCTGAGTCCAGCCTCAGCCATGACTGACACGCTGGTCCGTCATCGCGAGCGAAGCTTGGCGATCCAGTCTCAGAACCAGCACTGCAACTGGATTGCCGCGTCGCTGCGCTCCTCGCAATGACGGCTTACGCCGCTGCACACCTCACGATGACGGCTTAAGCTGTTGTAGGCCTCGCGATCAGGGCTTGCGCTGCGGCGCTTCTGGCCATGACGGCTTGCGTTGCCGCACTGCTGGCAATGACCACTCATGCTCAGTGCGCCTGCTCCCAGTTGGGCCCAAAGCCCACTTCGGCCAAGAGAGGCACCTTCAGGTCGGCCACACCGGCCATGATGCGCGGCACCTCGGTGCGCACCCATTCGACTTCTGACTCGGGCACCTCGAACACCAGTTCGTCGTGCACCTGCATGATCACTTTGGTCGCCTTGCCTTGTTCGTCCAGCGCCTTTTGCACCGCGACCATGCTCAGCTTGATCAGGTCGGCGGCTGTGCCCTGCATGGGCGCGTTGATGGCGGCTCGCTCGGCCCCGGCGCGGCGTGGGCCGTTGGGGCTGTTGATCTCGGGCAGCACCAGGCGGCGGCCAAACACGGTTTCCACATAACCCAGCGCCTTGGCCTGTTCGCGGGTGGCGTCCATGTAGTGCTTGACCCCGGCGAAACGCTCAAAGTAGCGGGTGATGTAGTTCTTGGCGGCGGTGTTGTCGATGCCCAGCGCCTTGGCCAAGCCAAACGCGCTCATGCCGTAAATCAGGCCAAAGTTGATGGTCTTGGCGTAGCGGCGCTGCTCGCTGCTCACCGTGTCGGGCGTTGCGCCAAACACCTCGGCCGCTGTGGCCTTGTGCACGTCCAGGCCTTCATGGAAGGCTTTGAGCAAAGCCGGATCGTCGCTCAGGTGCGCCATGATGCGGAGCTCGATCTGGCTGTAGTCGGCGCTGGCGATCACGCAGCCTGCGGGGGCCACAAAAGCTTCGCGCACTTTGCGCCCTTCGGCGGTGCGCACCGGGATGTTTTGCAGGTTGGGCTCGTTGCTCGACAAGCGGCCGGTCACGGCCACGGCCTGGGCGTAGTTGGTGTGCACACGACCGGTGCGCGGCAAGGCCAGCTGGGCCAGCTTGTCGGTGTAAGTGCCTTTGAGTTTGGACAGGCTGCGGTGCTCCAGGATGCGGGCGGGCAGCGGGTAGTCTTCGGCCAGTTTTTCCAGCACTTCTTCGTCGGTGCTGCGCGCGCCGGTGGCGGTTTTCTTGATGACGGGCAGGCCCAGCTTGTCAAAAAAGATCTCGCCCAGCTGCTTGGGGCTGGCCAGGTTGAAGGGCTGGCCCGCGATCTCGTAGGCTTCGGTTTCGAGCTGCACGATGCGCTCGCCCAGCGCCTGGCTTTGCGCGGCCAGGGTTGGCGCGTCGATCAGCACACCATTGCGCTCGATGCGGTACAGCGCTTCGCTGGTCTTGATTTCGAGGTCGTACACATATTTGAGCCCCGCATGCGCTTCGATCTGCGGCCACAGGGCCAGATGCACGTCGAGGCATTGGTCCGAGTCTTCGCACGAATAGTGCGCGGCCTTGTCCACATCCACCTGCGCAAAGGGGATCTGGTGCGCGCCCTTGCCGCACAGGTCTTCGTAGGTCACGCCCCGGCGGCCCACATGGCGCTCGGCCAGGCTGGAGAGGCCGTGCGGCTTGTGCACTTCGAGCACGTAGCTTTCCAGCATGGTGTCGTGCGCGTAGCCCTGCACCTCGATGCCGTGGTTGGCGAACACGTGGCGGTCGTATTTGATGTTCTGGCCCAGCTTGTGGCGGGCTGGGTTTTCGAGCCAGGGCTTGAGCTTGGCGAGCACCTCGGCCAGCGGCAATTGCTCGGGCGCACCGGGACCGTTGTGGGCCAGCGGAATGTAGGCCGCCTCGCCGGGCGTGACGCTCAGCGAGATGCCCACGATCTCGGCGCGCATGGCGTCGAGCGAGGTGGTTTCGGTGTCGATGGCGGTGAGCGGGGCTTGCTCGATGCGGGCCAGCCAAGTGTCGAACGCGGCCCAGTCAAGCACCGTGTCGTATTTCAAATCGCCTTGCACGGCGCTGGCGGCGCTGTCCAAGGCGGGCAAGGTCGCAGGTTCATCGGCAGCGGCTTGGCCAAACATGTCGTCCATGCCCGTGTCTTTGGGCTTGGCCGTTTTGGCTTTGGGCGCAGGCGCGGGCACAGCCCCACCCATCGACTGCACCAAGCCCTTGAAGCCGTAGGTTTGGTAAAAATTGAGCAGTTTGTCTTTGTCGGGCGCGTGCAGGTGCAGGCTGGCGAGAGACGGCAAATCGGGCACCCAGCCGTTCAGGTCGCAATCGGTTTTCATGGTCACCAAGGCGCGGCCCTTTGGCAGCCAGTCCACCGCCTGGCGCAGGTTTTCGCCCGCCACGCCTTTGATGTCGTGCGCGTTTTCCATCAGCTTGTCGAGCGAGCCGTATTCCATCAGCCACTTGGCCGCCGTCTTGGGGCCGACCTTGGCCACGCCGGGCACGTTGTCTACCGTGTCGCCCACCAGGGTTTGGTAGTCGATCATGAGCGACGGCGGCACGCCAAACTCGGCCGTGACCCCAGCCACATCGCGCACCTTGCCGTTCATGGTGTCGATGATGGTGATGTGTTCGTTGACCAACTGACTCAGGTCCTTGTCGCCGCTGGACACCGTGACCTGGATGCCCTGCTGCGCGGCCACATGCGCCAGTGTGGCGATCACGTCGTCGGCCTCCACACCCGGCACGTCCAGCACGGTCCAGCCCATCAGGCGCACCAACTCGTGGATCGGCTCGATCTGCGTGCGCAGATCGTCGGGCATGGGGCTGCGGTTGGCCTTGTACTCGGGGTACATCTCGTCCCGAAAGGTTGGGCCCTTGGCGTCAAACACGCAGGCCGCATAGACGGCGGGCACATCCTTGCGCAGCCGCTCCATCATGTTGATCATGCCGCGGATGGCCCCGGTGGCGGGGCTCGTCGGGTCGCCTGGCACGGCCCGCAGGTCGGGCATGGCATGGAAGGCGCGGTACAGGTAGCTGGAGCCGTCGACCAGCAACAAGCTGGGTTGAATGGACACTGGGGCGGCTGCGGTTTCGGGGGTGTTTTCGCTCATCCCCCGATTGTGTACCGGGATAAAGCCCTTTCTTGCCCCTCTACAATCGACACTTTCCCATCCGGTCAGCCCTCTGGCCCCCTCACAAGCTCTCCCATGGCGGTATTCACCGAAGTCTCCGAGTCCCAAGCGGCCCAACTCATGCAGTCCCTGAACCTGGGCGAACTGACCGAATTGCGCGGCATTGAGGGCGGCATCGAAAACACCAATTACTTCGCCACGACAACCGAAGGCGCGTACGTGCTCACCCTGTTCGAGCGCTTGACCCAGGAACAACTGCCTTTTTATCTGTTCCTGATGAAGCACCTGGCCGGGCGGGGCATTCCGGTGCCCGACCCGGCGGCCAACCGCGATGGCGACATCCTGCACACCGTGAGCGGCAAACCCGCTGCCGTGGTCAACAAGTTGGTTGGCAAGAGCCAGCTGCAACCGCAGGCCGTGCACTGCGCTGCCGTGGGTGACATGCTGGCGCGCATGCACCTGGCGGGGGCCGACTACAACCGCAGCCAGCCCAATCTGCGCGGTCTGCCCTGGTGGAACGAGACCGTTCCGGTGGTGCTGCCCTATCTCCATGATGCCCAAGCGGCCCTGCTGCGCAGCGAACTGGCCTACCAAAACCACATCGCCGCCAGCTCCGCTTACACCGCCCTGCCGCGTGGCCCTGTGCATGCCGACCTGTTCCGTGACAACGTGATGTTCGATGGCGAGCAGTTGACAGGCTTCTTCGATTTTTATTTCGCGGGCGTGGACACCTGGTTGTTTGACTTGGCCGTGTGCCTGAACGACTGGTGCATTGACCTGGCCACCGGCCTGCACGATGCGCCACGCACCCAGGCCATGCTGCAGGCTTACATGGCCGTGCGCCCCTTGAGCGCGGCCGAGCGCGCTTTGCTGCCTGCCCTTTTGCGCGCAGGGGCTTTGCGCTTCTGGATCTCGCGTTTGTGGGACTATCACCTGCCGCGTGAAGCTTCCATGCTCACGCCACACGACCCCACCCATTTTGAACGGGTGTTGCGCGGGCGCATTGCGCAAGCCGTGACGCTCTGATCCACTGACCACATGCAACTGAACATCGTCCCCGCACGCACTGGCCTGAACTGGGCCCGCCAGGGCATCCGCACCTTCTGGCGCCAGCCCCTGGCCCTGTCGGGCCTGTTTTTCTTGTTCATGGCGGTGGTCTCGCTGGTGTCCATCGTGCCGCTGCTGGGCGGGGCTTTGGCTCTGGTGCTGCTGCCTGCGCTGACGCTGGGCATGATGGCCGCCACCGAAGTGGCCGAAGACCAGCGCTTTCCCATGCCAGGCCTGCTGTTTGCGGCCCTGAAATCGGGCCCTCAACGCAAAGCGATGTTGCAGTTGGGCGCCTGGTACGCGGTGGCGTTCCTGCTCATCATGGGCATTTCAGCGTTGGTCGATGGCGGCACCTTTGCACAGGTTTACCTGACGGGTGCCAACATGAGCCCCGAAGTGGTCAATTCGGCTTCTTTTCAGGCCGCGCTGTGGGTGTCCATGGTGCTGTACATCCCGCTGGCCATGATGTTCTGGCACGCGCCAGCACTGGTGCATTGGCAAGGTGTCAGCCCCGTCAAAAGCCTGTTTTTCAGCTTTGTGGCTTGTGCCCGCAACCTGCGCGCCTTCATGGTTTACGTGGCAGTCTGGTTCGGCCTCTTCGTTGCCGTGGCCACCGTGTCCATGCTGGTGACCAGCTTGCTGGGCGATCCCAGCTTGCTGATGGCCATTTTGATGCCCGCCGGACTCATGGTCGCGGCCATGTTTTTCACCTCGATGGTGTATTCCGTGCGGGACTGTTTCCAGGTCAGTGGTGGTGACCGTGCGCCCCGTGCGCATGACGGTGCGTGACTTCATCGGCTGAAGCGGCACGCACTTCCAACACCTTGAGGCTCAAGCTCAGGTTCTGACCGGCCCAGGGGTGGTTGCCATCCAAGATGACCTGGTCGCCCTTGACCTTGATGACAGTGAAGACGTGCTCTTGGCCTTCGGGTGTGCGGCCGCGCAGCTGACCGCCCACTTTCACGCCTGGTGGGAAATCTTTCTTGGCGATGGTCTGCACCAGCGTCTCGTCGCGCTCACCAAAGGCATCGGCTGCGGCCAAGTTCAAGGTGGTCTCAAAGCCCACGTCCTGGCCTTCCAGCGCTTCTTCGATCTTGGGCAGGGTGTTCTCGTAGCCGCCATGCAAATACGAGGTGGGCTCTTGCGCCTTGTCCAGCAACTGGCCTTGGGCGTTCACCACTTTGTAGTGCATGGTGACGACGGTGTCTTTTCCAATTTTCATGGGGTTCTTTCTTTTCAAAAAATCAAACAAGGGTCAGTTTGGCCACGCTCAGCGCCAGCCATTTCACGCCGTGGCGCGGGAAATTCACCTGGGCACGCGCATCGACACCGACCCCCTCCACCGCCAGCACTTTGCCTTCGCCAAACTTGGTGTGAAAGACTTGCTTGCCAGCGGTGATGCCATGCTCGGGCGCGGCTTTTTGCACCGGCACGGGCGGGCTCTTGTAGGTCTCGGTGCTGAGGCTGCTTTGGCCCCAGGCCGGACGGGCGTGGCGGTTTTGCGCCGGAGTTTGGCCCCAAGCGCCGCCCCCGCCAAAACCACCGCTGCCACTGCTGGAGCCCAAATTGGAGAATCCAGCATTCTTGGGGGTCACCCACTTCAGGCATTCTTCGGGCAACTCGTCCAGAAAACGGCTTTTCAGGTTGTAGCGGGTCTGGCCGTGCAACATGCGGGTTTGCGAATGGCTCAGGTACAGGCGCTTGCGGGCGCGGGTGATGGCCACGTACATCAGGCGGCGCTCCTCTTCGAGGCCGTCAAAGTCGTTCATGGCGTTTTCATGCGGGAACAGGCCCTCTTCCAGACCGGTGATGAACACCGCGTCAAATTCCAGGCCCTTGCTGGCGTGCACCGTCATGAGCTGCACCGCGTCTTCACCGGCCTGCGCCTGGTTGTCGCCCGCCTCCAGTGACGCGTGGGTCAGGAAGGCCGCCAGCGGGCTCATGGTCACACCGTCTTCGCTGAATTCGTCGGTCAAACCATCGTCATCGCGAGGACCGACGGGACGTGGCGATCCAGCACTGGACTGCCACGCTTCGCTCGCAGTGACGTTCATGTTCAGCCCCTGGCTGGTGGGGCTTTGAGACAAGCTCTGCGGCAGGGCCACAGCGCTGCGTCCAAAACCTTCTTGCGTCACAAAGCTCTCGGCGGCGTTGACCAATTCTTCCAAGTTCTCCACGCGGTCCGCGCCTTCTTTTTCAGCACGGTAGTGGTTGACCAAGCCGGTCTTGTCCAACACCAAGTCGATGATCTCGCGCAAGGTCATGCCCTCGGTCTGCTCGCGCAACACATCGACCATGGCTACAAAGGCGGCCAGATTGGCCCCGGCCTTGCCGGTGGTGGCGCTCACGGCGTCGTGCAGCGAGCAGCCTGCGGCACGCGCCGCGTCTTGCAATTGCTCGATGCTGCGGGCCCCGATGCCGCGTGGCGGAAAGTTGACCACCCGCAAAAAGCTGGTGTCGTCGTTGGGGTTCTCCATCAGGCGCAAATAGGCCAGCGCGTGCTTGATCTCGGCGCGCTCAAAAAAGCGCAAACCGCCATACACGCGGTATGGGAATCCGGCGTTGAACAACGCGGTTTCGAGCACCCGGCTCTGCGCGTTGCTGCGGTACAGCAGGGCCACCTCCTTGCGCTCAAAGCCATCTTGTTTGACCAACTGGCGCAGCTCTTCCACCAGCCATTGCGCCTCGGCAAAGTCAGACGGCGACTCCACCACCCGCACCGGCTCGCCAGCGCCTTGGTCCGTGCGCAGGGTTTTACCCAAACGGGTCTTGTTGTGGCTGATCAGGTGGTTGGCCGAATCCAGGATGTTGCTGAAGCTGCGGTAGTTCTGCTCGAGCTTGATCTGGTGCTGCACCTGAAACTCGCGCACAAAGTCGGCCATATTGCCCACCCGCGCACCCCGGAAGGCATAGATACTCTGGTCGTCGTCGCCCACGGCCAAAATCGCACACTCGCCCCCCTCACCCGGCAAGCCCGCCAGCTGCTTGAGCCAAGCGTATTGCAGCTTGTTGGTGTCCTGAAACTCGTCCACCAAGATGTGGCGAAAGCGGCGGCGGTAATGCTCGCGCACATGCACGTTGTCGCGCAGCAGCTCATACGAGCGCAGCATCAGCTCGCCAAAGTCCACCACGCCTTCGCGCTGGCATTGCTCTTCGTAGAGCTGGTACAGCTCCACCTTGCGGCGGGTCTCGTCGTCGCGCACCGTCACATCGCCGGGGCGCTGGCCGTCTTCCTTGCAGCCCGAGATGAAATACTGCAACTGCTTGGGCGGAAAACGGTCTTCGTCCACATTGAACTGTTTGCACAGGCGCTTGACGGCCGACAGCTGGTCTTGTGTGTCCAAAATCTGAAACGTCTGCGGCAAACCCGCCAGCTGGTAATGCGCCCGCAAAAAACGGTTGCACAGCCCGTGGAAGGTGCCGATCCACATCGCATTCACATTCACCGGTAGCATGGACTGCAGGCGCAGCTTCATCTCTTTGGCGGCCTTGTTGGTGAAGGTCACCGCCAAAATGCCGCCGGGCGAGACCTGCGAGGTCTGCAACAGCCAAGCGATGCGCGTGGTCAGCACCCGCGTCTTGCCCGAACCCGCCCCCGCCAGGATCAGCGCATGCTCGGGCGGCAAGGCCACGGCCCGGTGTTGCTCCTCATTGAGCTGGGCGAGCAAGGGGGAAGAAGTGTTCGGGGAGGTGTCTGACAGCATAGGGGGAGATTGTAGGAGCCGCAGGTGCGCCGACACCCCAAAACAAGCCGTCAGGGAATGCGGGTAGAATCAGACACCGGGCCCAAGATTCTTGCGCCCGGTTTTTTTTGCCCTGAATCTGCAATGGGTTCACTTCAGGGGCCAGAAAACCGGCCAGGCCAAGCGCTCACTCGTTCTTTCAACGAATCCTTTTTTGGAGCTTGGTTTTCTCATGGAAATTTTTGACTACGACAACATCCTGTTGCTGCCACGCAAGTGCCGCGTGGAGAGCCGTTCCGAGTGCGACGCAGGCGTCACCTTGGGCAGCCGCACCTTCCGCCTGCCGGTGGTGCCCGCCAACATGAAAACGGTGATCGACGAAAAGATCTGCCTGTGGATGGCGCAAAACGATTACTTCTACGTCATGCACCGCTTTGACCTGGACAACGTCCAGTTCGTGCGCGACATGCACGCCAAGGGCGTGTATGCCTCCATCTCGCTGGGCGTGAAGGCCCCCGACCGCGCCACCGTGGACGAGTTGGCCGCTGCTGGCTTGGTGCCCGAGTACATCACCATCGACATCGCCCACGGCCATGCCGACAGCGTGCGCGACATGATCGCCTACATCAAGGGCAAATTGCCCACGAGCTTTGTGATCGCAGGCAACGTGGCCACGCCCGAAGCTGTGATCGACCTGGAAAACTGGGGCGCGGACGCGACCAAAGTGGGCGTGGGCCCCGGCAAGGTCTGCATCACCAAGCTCAAGACCGGTTTTGGCACGGGCGGCTGGCAGCTGTCGGCGCTCAAGTGGTGCGCCCGCGTGGCGACCAAGCCCATCATTGCCGACGGCGGCATCCGCAGCCACGGCGACATCGCCAAGAGCATCCGCTTTGGCGCCAGCATGGTCATGATCGGTTCGCTGTTTGCAGGCCACGAAGAGTCGCCCGGCAAGACCGTCGAGGTCGATGGCGAGCTGTTCAAGGAGTACTACGGCTCGGCGTCTGACTTCAACAAGGGCGAGTACAAGCACGTCGAAGGCAAGCGCATTCTGGAGCCCGTCAAAGGCAAGCTGGCCAACACCCTGATCGAGATGGAGCAAGACGTGCAAAGCTCGATCAGCTACGCCGGTGGCACCAAGCTGATGGACATCCGCAAGGTGAACTACGTGATCCTGGGCGGCGACAACGCGGGTGAACACCTGTTGATGTAAACCCATTGCTGCAGGCCTCTGTCATACCGGGCTTGACCCGGCATCCGGGGCTGCACTGGCCTCTCTGTCATACCGGGCTTGACCCGGTATCCATTGCCCGCTTCTTCCCTCTTTGTCATGCCGGACTTGATTCGGCATCTATGGTTATTTCGCGCGTGGACCCCGGATCAAGTCCGGGGTGACAAAGTCAAGTTCGGGTTAACAGTCAAGTCCGGGGTAAGGAAAACAGGCCCTGGTCTGGGCCAAGGCCATCGAGCGACGAGCCGTTCATCGCAAAGCGCGCAGCGCCAGCATCAAGCCGCTGACCACCAGCAGGCCGCAGATGATCTGGCGCAAGCGTGGCACCGGCACCCGGTGCGCCACGCGGTGGCCCAGCCACACGCCCAGCAAAGCCACGCCGATGAGCACAGCCCAGCGCTGCCAGAGCACCGCGCTGCTCAGGCGCCCTTCCCAGGCCATGCCAGCCAACACGGTGCTGGCGGCCACGGTGATGATCATGGGGATGCTGGCCCGCACTTGCTGCACGTCGCTCAGGCGGCGGCTGAGCCAGGCCACCACCAAGGGGCCAGCGGTGCCGAAAATCAGCTCCACCACGCCAATGGCGGTGCCCACAGGCCCCGCCCACAGCGGCGCAGGATGGCGGACATGCGCCGCTGCAGGGCGCAGCGCGTTCACGCCCACGCCAGCCACATACAGACCCAACACCAGCAAAGGCCAGCGTGTCTGCAGGTGCTGCATCAACCACAAGCCCAGCAAGGTGCCCGCCAGCAGGCCGGGCAGCAGGCGGCGCAGTTCACGCCACTGCACTTGTCGCCAATTGAGTCCGCTGTGAAAGGCCGATGCGGGCACGTCCATCAGCAAGGTCATGGCCACCACTTCGGGCAAGGGCCATTGCCAGGCCAAAAGCGGCACGATGACCAGGGCCGAACCAAAGCCCGTCAGGCCAAGCACGGCATAGCCCAGCAAAACCACCCCCATGGGGTAGAGCCACTCCTGCACGTTCAAACGGGCAGCTCGATCAGGGCTTGGGCCAGGGCATGCAGTCGGCTGCCAGGTCGGGTCAGGTCGGTCACCACGCTGAAGTGGTTCAGGCCAGGCAGTTCTTCACAGACCGGCACGGTCTTGGGACCCCAGACCTGTTGAATCAGGCGGTTGTGGCGCAAGAACTCGGGGCTCTCGTCACCACCCACCACGGTGTAGAGCACGCCCTTGGTGGGGCGTTGCCATTTGGCGGGGCTGGCCATGCGCACATGGGCCGGGGTGATGCGCAAATCGGGCTGCACAAACGGGGTCTTGCGGATCGGCTCCAGGTCGTACAAACCCGAGATGGACATGGTTTTGCGCACCAGGCCCGCGGGCAAATCGCGGCCGACTTTTTTCCAGTCGCACGCCAGCAGCATGGCCGCCAAGTGACCGCCCGCCGAATGGCCGATCACGCTGATGTTGCTGCGGTCACCACCGTGCTCGCCAATGTGGCGCCAGACCCAGGCCAGCGCCCGGCTCATTTGCAAGGCGATGTCGGGAATCGTCACCGGCTGAGTTTCGGTGCCGGGGCACAGGTCGTAGTTGACCGCCACCACGCAGGCGCCCATGCCCTGCAAGGCCGGGGCCACAAATGAATGGTCGGCTTTGTCCAGGCTGCGCCAATAGCCGCCGTGGATGAACACCACCACGGGTGCGCCCGGGCGGGGCGCGGGAAACACGTCCAGCATCTCCAGAGGGCCATCGCCAAAGCGCAGGTCCAGCTGGGGCTTGAGGGACTGACGCGCCTCTTCAGAAGCTGTACGCCAGTGCGCAAAGTGGTCGACAAAGTCCGGCACCAAGGCACGGTTGTTGTACATGGTGTTGTGCCATGCAGCGTCTTTGAGGGCCATGGGGTGTCTCCTGAAAAATCAATGCCGCCATCTTGGCACAGCCCCTGCAACGCGCCTGCCCAATGCGGGACAGACACCGCAGCGGACTGCTTCGGATCAGATCTTCATTTCCAGGCGCAGCTGCACCACACGCCAGTTGGATGTGCTGGTGCGGGCCACCTCGGAAACGCTGTTCCCGATATAGCTCGTGCCGGTCACGTAGTCTCGCGGGGTGAGGTTGCTCACCGTCAAGCGCAAGCCGGTGTTGGCCGACAGCTTCCACAGGCCATACACGTCCAGCACCTGCTTGGTGCCTTGGTAGGCCCATTGCTGTTCACTGCGGCGGGTGTCGTAATCGGGGTTCCAGTTGAAGTTGCCCCCCAGGGTCAAGGGCAGTCCACGCAAACGGTAATCAGCGCCCAAGTTGGCGGTCATGCTGGGTTGTTGGTCCAGCCGGTTGTCCGGCCCGGGCACTTGCAAGACCTTAGAATGAAAAAAACTCACGTTGCTGCGAATGTCTATCGGCAAAGCCTCCGCCCAAGCCTGGTCCAGGCGGAACTTGGCCTCCAGCTCCAGCCCTTGGGTGACGGCATCGCCCACGTTCAGAGGTGTGGAAACCCATTTGCCCGTGCTCTGATTGAAGGCGGTGGCGTAACGGATCAAGTCGCTGATGTTGCGACGAAAGACATTGGCGCTCAAGACACCCCCGCCGGCAAGATACCGTTCGAAAGCCACATCGATGCCGGTGGCCAATTCGGGGCGCAAATCAGGGTTGCCCACGCGGTCAGGACGTGTGGGGCTGTTGGTCTCGCGAGACGGCACGTAACGCGCCACCAGGTTGTACAGCGTGGGCGTTTTGTAGCTGCGCGTCAGACTCATGCGCACTTGGTCGCGCTTGTCGGCATCGGGCTTCCACACGGCGTGCAGTAACGGCGTCCAGACCGAACTGTGGTTGGACTTGAAACCCTGCTCGTTGGTGCCCTCGGTCACGATCGATTCGTAACGCAACCCCCCATGCGCTGACCAGTTGGAATTGATCTTGAATTCATCTTGCGCATAACCGGCCCAGCGGAAAGTGCGGGCTTGCAGATCGCCGCCGTCTTCTGAAACAGCCGCATTGGCCGCCTCCACTCGGCGTACACCTTCCAGCTCAAGACCACTCACAACCTGGTGCCCATTGGCCATGGCACGGGTCCACTTGCCGTTGAGGCTGTAGGAGCGGTCCTCAAAATTCTGGGTCTCGAAGGTATTGAGCAACAAAGGCGTGGTCGCCCCGGTTTGATCGAAGCGGTAATCGTAGTTGGACTGTCCCAGACCAAAGCGCAGCTCCAGGCGGTCATCGGCCGACAAGCGCTGAGCCCACTGGCCGTTCAGGCGACCCATCGAATAAGTGCTGCGGTTTCGGGTGTTGGCTGCATCCGACAGCATCGCCGAGCCACCGGCGAGTTGGCTCGAGCGGATCGTCCCCAGCGCCTCGTACTCGGAGTGGATCAAAAATGGCGTCAGCGTCAGGCTTTTGCCCTGCTCACCGCGCCACTGCAAGCGGGCATTGGCATGGATGGCCTGACGTCGCCCCACGGACTGGACATCCCTGACACGCTGATCGTCACCGGGTTCGGCATCGGTGACGGTATGGTTCACCTCAGGCCGCTTCTGGTCCATGGCCGACAAGGTGAACGTGCCCGCGAGTGGCTCGGCCTTGAGGTTGTGCACCCAATTGACTTGGGTGGAGCCTTCACCGTGCTCCTGAGTCCGGGTGATCTTCAGGTCATCCGGATTGGCCTTTTGACCCTCGCGCAAAACAATGTTGATGGTGCCCGCAATGGCGCGTGCACCCGTTTCGGCGGTGGGGGCGCGCAAAATTTCAATCCGCTCGACCTGCTCAGGCGTGAGGGAGTCGATGGAAAAACCGGGCGGCACACGCTCACCGTCCATCAGGATCTGGGTATAGCCGCCACCCAGGCCGCGCATGCGGATCGCACCACCACGCCCGGGCGCGCCGCCAATGGTCACACCCGGCAAACGCTTGAGCACTTCGCCCAAGGTGGCGTCGCCTTGTTTTTCGATCTCTTCACGGCCAATGACGATCTTCGCCGCAGTGGATTCACGGCGGACTTCGGTGTCGTTGTTGCGGTTGCTGCGGATCTCGATGCGCCCCAAATCGGTGGCGGGCGCGGTCTGGGCCATCGACAAGGCCGGTACGCACACGCAGCCCGCCGCCAGCCAATGCCCCATCAAAGGCTTGAGGAGCGAGATCAACGCGGCACGGCCGGGCTTGGAGAAAGGGGGGTTTTTGAAATCACGCATGGGGGCGATTTTGACAGCGCTCGGCCCATGCGATTTGAAGCCCGGGTAAAGACCGGGCTTCGGTGGCGATCATTCGCCGGTTTTGAACAGCGCAGCCACCTTGCGCTTGGGCTTGATGTTGGCCGAAATCGACGAACGGGGCGTCTTGGGTGCGGCCGACTCCCAGCTGGGCGCTGCATCGGCTGCAGGGGCCTCATAGGGCTTCTCAAAGAAGGGATCGCGGTTGACCGGTGCGGGACGGAAGCCGCCACGGCGCTCACGCGGTTCGATGGCATCTCTCGGGTCGAACTCTTCACGGCGGCGGCCTTCGTAGGCACGGCCACGCGGACGCTCGTCCGAACGCTCACGGTCAGTGCGCTCGCCACCCATGCGCGAACGCTCGTCGAGCTGCAGAGTTTCCACCTCCAGCTTTTTCTTGATCAGCTTTTCAATGTCGCCCACCAAGCGTGTATCGGAAGGGCTGACCAAGGTCACGGCCAAACCAGACGCACCGGCGCGGCCCGTGCGGCCAATGCGGTGCACATAGTCTTCGGCGTTGAAAGGCACGTCAAAGTTGAACACGGCAGGCACGTCCTTGATGTCCAGACCGCGCGCGGCCACATCGGTACACACCAGCAAATCGACTTCGCCTTTTTTGAACGCTTCCAAAGCCTTCAATCGCTCGTCTTGGCTCTTGTCGCCGTGCAAAGCCGCTGTGCGCAAGCCTTCACGCTCCAAAGAGCGGGCCAAACGGCCGCAACCGAGCTTGCTGTTCACAAAGATGAACGCTTGCTTGATGCCGCGATCGGTCAACACCTTGCGGATCACGCGGCGCTTGTCGTCGTCTTGGGCTGCGTAAAAACGCTGCTCGACGGTGGAGGCGGTTTCGTTCGGGCGTGCCACCTCGATGGTGACCGGGTTTTGCAAATAGCTGCCCGCCAAGCGCTTGATCTCGGGCGAGAAGGTGGCCGAGAACAGCAAGGTGGTGCGCTGCTTGGGCAAGAAGCTCAAAATGCGCTGCAAATCGGGCAAGAAGCCGATGTCCAGCATGCGGTCGGCTTCGTCCAGCACCACATATTCGACCTGGTTGAGCACCGCGTTCTTGGCTTCGATGTGGTCCAGCAAACGGCCAGGCGTGGCGACCAGCACTTCGACGCCTTTTTTGAGCTCCAGGGTCTGGGGCTTCATGTCCATGCCGCCAAACACCACCGCGCTGCGCAGCTGGGTGTACTTGGCGTACATCTTGATTTGTTGGGCCACCTGATCGGCCAGCTCGCGTGTGGGTAAGAGCACCAAAGCGCGCACAGGGTGGCGCGCTGGCGAGGTGGAGGGGTTTTCGTGCTTGAGCAGGCGTTGCAGCAAAGGCAGCGAGAAAGCCGCCGTTTTACCGGTGCCGGTCTGGGCTGCGCCCATCACATCCTGGCCTGTCAACACCACCGGAATGGCTTGGGCCTGGATAGGGGTCATGGATTCGTAGCCCATTTCGGCCACGGCTCGTGCCAGCGTGGGCGCCAGCGATAAATTGGAAAAAGAGTCGGTCATTAACCTGCTATTGTCGCATTTTGGGCTGACGCCCCAAAAATCAGGTCTTGGGCAGTGTCACGCCCACCTGACCCTGGTACTTGCCACCCCGGTCTTTGTAGCTGGTCTCGCAGACTTCGTCGCTCTCAAAGAACAGCACTTGGGCGCAACCTTCTCCAGCGTAAATCTTGGCCGGCAGGGGCGTGGTGTTGGAAAACTCCAGCGTCACATAGCCTTCCCACTCGGGCTCGAAGGGGGTCACGTTCACGATGATGCCGCAACGGGCATAGGTGCTCTTGCCCAGGCAGACGGTCAGCACATTGCGGGGGATGCGGAAGTACTCGACGGTGCGGGCCAGCGCAAAGCTGTTGGGCGGGATGATGCAGACATCACTGTGGATGTCCACAAAGCTCTTTTCGTCAAAGTTCTTGGGGTCCACCACCGTGCTGTAGATGTTGGTGAAGACCTTGAACTCGGGCGCACAGCGGATGTCATAGCCGTAACTGCTGGTGCCGTAGCTCACGATTTTCTCGCCAGCGGCGTTCTGACGGATCTGGCCGGGCTCGAACGGCTCGATCATGCCGGTTTGCTCGGCCATGCGGCGGATCCATTTGTCGCTCTTGATGCTCATGGTGCGTCCTTTGATGATGGGCTTGATTTTAGTGGCGATCCAGCCCAGTCAGCGGGACACGGCTGGATAGCCACGTCGCGAAGCTGCTGGCGATGACCGCTTCTCGTCATCGCGAGCGAAGCGTGGCGATCCAGTACATGAAAGAGCGCTGCAACTGGATCGCCACGTCGCTTCGCTCCTCGCGATGACATTCAAGCCTCAACGCGAAACCTTGCCCTGCACGCCTTGCACCAGGTAGTTCATGCCCAGAATCTGGGCGTCGCTCAGGCTTTGGCCTGCAGGCAAGATCTCGCGACCTTCGTTGTCGGTGATCGGGCCAGCAAAAGGCAGCAATTTGCCCGAACCCACGAGCTTTTGCTTGGCCAATATTTCGTCTTGAACGTTCTTGGGCACCTTGGGGCCAAAGTCGCCGACGCGGATCATGCCATCCTTGACACCACCCCAGACGCTGCCCGAAGTCCAGCTGCCGTTCATGGCCGCCTTGACGCGTGCGGTGTAGTACTCACCCCACTGGTGCGTGACCGCGATGATCTGCGCATCCGGGCCGGTCTTGCGCATGTCCGAGTGGTAGGCCACTGCCATCTTGCCGCGCTCTTGTGCAGCGGCCATCACGGCGGTCGAGCCGGTGTGAAAAGCGATCACATCGACATCCTGGTTGAACAAAGCCATGGCCGCTTCACGCTCTTTGGGTGGATCGAACCAAGCGTTGAGCCAGACCACCTTGACGATGGCCTTGGGGTTGACCGAGCGCATGCCCAGCGTGAAGGCATTGATGCCCTGCAGCACCTCGGGAATCGGAAAACCCGCCACATAGCCTGCCACGTTGGACTTGGTCATGCGCCCGGCAGCAATACCCGCCAAGTAGCGGCCCTCGTAATAGCGGGCGTTCGAGGCCGACACGTTGGGTGCGGTCTTGAAACCGGTGACCGACTCGAACTTCACATTCGGAAAGTCCTTGGCCACCTTGAGCGTGGGCTCCATGTAACCAAAGCTGGGGGTGAAGATGATCTGGTTGCCCTGCTGGGCCAGGTCGCGGATCACGCGCTCCGCGTCAGCGCCCTCCGCCACATCGGCCACAAAAGTGGTCTTGACCTGATCGCCCAAAGCCTTTTCAACCGCCTTGCGACCCTCGTCGTGCTGCTTGGTCCAGCCCGCCTCGGTGATGGGGGAGACATAGACAAAACCAGCCTTGATGGGCTCGGTGAGTTTGCCGGGAGTTTGCGCTGGGATTTGAGCCTGTGCGGCCGAAAGAAAAAAGCAGGCGGCCACGAGCGTGGCTGCGAGGTTTTTATACATGGTAGTCCTCTACATGGCCCCGGTGATACACAAAACGAAGCCCGCCGGGGCAGCGGGCTTCGGAGCGTATTTTAACGAGGCTTGATTGGCGCTTCAGTCCGATTCGGTAAAGCCTTGGAAGCAAGCTTTCAATTCATGCATCCAGCGGTGCTTGTCCGCCTCGGGTGCAAAGCTTGCCTCGATGCTGTTGGCCGCCAGCTTGTAAGCCTGCTGGGCATTCAGGTGCAGCGCTGCAAAAGTCTGCAGGTAGTTGTCGTTCAGGTAACCACCAAAGTAGGCCGGATCGTCCGAGTTGATGGTGACGCACAAGCCAGCATCGAGCATCTGGCCGAGGTTGTGATCGGCCAGATTTTTGAACACACACAGCTTGAGGTTGGACAGCGGGCACACGGTGAGCGGCATCTGGCTGTCGGCCAGGCGTTTCATCAAGGCCGGATCGTGGATGGCCTGCACGCCGTGGTCGATGCGTTCGACCTTCAACACGTCCAATGCGCTCCAGATGTAGGCGGGTGGCCCCTCCTCGCCCGCGTGAGCCACCACATGCAGGCCTTGTTCACGCGCCCGCGCAAACACACGGGAAAACTTTTCAGGCGGGT
The DNA here is from genome assembly GCF_003063335.1 of Limnohabitans sp. MMS-10A-192. GTDB lineage: Bacteria > Pseudomonadota > Gammaproteobacteria > Burkholderiales > Burkholderiaceae_C > Limnohabitans_A. The sequence continues at coordinate 168,600 of NZ_NERX01000001.1, forward strand.
GCCCCACTTCGCTCGAATCGAGCCCCACCCCGATGAACTGGTCGCGCCAGGGCATGGCTTCTTCCAGCGTGGCCAGCGCATCGTCTTCGGACAGGTGGCGCAAGAAACACAAAATCAAATCGGCACTGATGCCCAGCTGCGTCTGCGCATCAACGCAAGCACGGTGCAGGCCTTCGATGACCGCGCCCATGGTCACGCCGCGTGCGGTGTGGGTTTGCGGGTCAAAAAACAGCTCGGCCCGCACCACATGGTCGGCGGCGGCTTTTTGAAAATACGCCCAAGCCATGTCGTAAAAGTCCTGCTCGTGCAGCAGCACGCTGGCACCGGCGTAATACAGGTCCAGAAAACTTTGCAGGTTGGTGAAGGCGTAGGCATTGCGCAAAGCCGCCACGTCGGCATAGGGCAGTTGCACGCCGTTGCGCCGGGCCAATGCAAAGATCAGCTCGGGTTCGAGCGAGCCTTCGATGTGGATGTGCAGCTCGGCCTTGGGCATGACGCGCAACAACTCAGGCAAACGCGAAGCGGAGACTGCGTGGACTTTGAACATGCTCATTCCTTCTCGAAAAAAGTCGCCCGAATCAGGGCTTCGTCCAGTTGCGCCAAGGGGGTGTTGTGCCGATCGGTCAAAGGGCCACCACCGGGTATCAGCTGACCCGAGGGTCCATAACCCACGGCCTTGAACTTCCACTGGCCCTGAATCCACTTGAAGTGGCCCACATGCAGGCCCGTCGGGTCATGCAGGGCGTAAACGCCATCGTTGATTTTCTCGATCATGCGCCATCCATTCGTGAGTGCCCATCAGGCCTTGCGAAAATCGCCCCGCTCCATCCACCACGACACCGCAAATCCGGCCACCAAACCCCAAAAGGCCGCGCCGATGTTGAACAGTCCGATGTCGGCCACCGTGACCAGCAAACTGACCAAAGCGCCCAGTGAGAACTTGCCTGCGCCAAACGAGGCCACAAACGCCCCTTGCAGCACGCGCAGCATGGCCAAACCGCCCAACACCATGATGAACTCTTTGGGGGCCGCCAGCATCAGACCGGTGAAAGTGGGGGCCATCAGGCCGAACAACAGCGCCAGCCCGCCAAACATCAGCGCCCCGGTGTAGTGGCGAGGCTTCTCGCCAGACGAGGTGAGCAAGCCATTGGTCGGTCCGGTCAGGCAAGTGCTGACCGCACCGAACACCGCACTCACGGCCGCGCCCACACCACAGGCCACGGCGATGGCGTTCACGGGTGGCTCGTGTCCGGCGTTTTTGAGCACCGCCACACCCTGCCCGTTTTGCACCACCAGCACCGTGATGGCCAAGGGCACCACCAGCTCCAGCATGGCCGCCCACGACCACACCGGGGCCTGAATCACCGGCTGCGCCAGCGTCAGTTGGCCCACGGCCGAGGCGTCCAGTCTGCCCGACAGCGCCACCGCCAAAGCCCCCACCAGCAAGGCCCCGATCACGGGTGGCAATCGCTTGCCCCAATCGGCTTTGGCTGAAAGCAACAAAAACACGGCCACCATCGGGGCCGCAATCGCCACATCGCTTTGCAAGGCCCGCACGATGTCCAGGCCAAACCGCAAGAACACCCCGGCCACCATGCCCATGACGATGGGCATGGGCAACGCCGCCATAACGCGCTTGACCCAACCGCTCAAACCCAGCAGCAGGATCAGCGCACTGGTCACATAAAAAGCGCCAATCACCTCAGCAAAACTCAGGTGCTGCAAGGCAGGCCCCACCAGCACCGTGCCGGGAATCGTCCAGCCAAACGCCAAGGGCGTGGTGTAGCGCCAGCTCATCAGCAAAGTCACCAAACCATTGACAAAGAACACCCCAAACACCCAGGACGCCAGCTCCTCGGGCGACAAGCCGCCGCGTGTGCCCACCGACAAGATGATGGCCACCGGGCCGGTGGCGGCAAAGATAAAACCTATCAAGGCATTGGCGGCGTAGGTGCTACCAAAGTCGGACACGATTTGCCGCCAGCTTCTGCGCGCCGCGGCGGGGACTTCCAGGTGTTTGAACAAAGCTTGGACCCAGGTGGTTTGAACAAGGGTCTCAGGGTATCAAAAAAACCGGCGACAGTTGTCACGATCCTGAAGGTCCGGCCGCCAAAGAAAAAAGCCGCCCGACTTGCATCGGGCGGCCCTTGTCGATCTGCGCCGTTTGGGCGCATCCCATCACTTGCCTGGGATCTTGCCTTCCACGCCCTTGACGTAGAACATCACGCCGCCGAGGAACTTGTCATCGGCCACGGCGTCTTTGGCCAGCACTTCTTTGCCGTCTTGACCCAGGATCGGGCCTTTCCAGATTTCGAATGTGCCGTCCTTCAGACCGGCTTTGACTTCTTCCACTTTCTTCTTGACATCTTCGGGGACGTCAGCGGCCATCGACACGAAGTCGATCGCGCCTTCTTTCACGCCCCACCAGCTTTGGCCTGTGGCCCACTTGCCTTCCAGCGCGTCACGTGTGGCCTTGATGTAGTAAGGGCCCCAGTTGATCACGGCCGAACCCAAGTGGGCCTTGGGGCCGTAGGCGGTCATGTCGGAGTCCCAGCCGAAGGCGCGCTTGCCCATCTTCTCGGCGGTCTGCAACACGGCTGGCGAGTCGGTGTTTTGCATCAGCACGTCAGCGCCGCCGTTGATCAGGGCGGTGGCGGCTTCGGTTTCTTTCGGTGGGTTGAACCAGTCATTGACCCAGACCACTTTGGTCTTGATCTTGGGGTTGACCGACTGTGCGCCCAGCGTGAAGCTGTTGATGTTGCGGATCACTTCAGGGATGGGGATAGAGCCGACCACACCCACGGTGTTGGTCTTGGTCATCTTGCCTGCGATCACGCCAGCCATGTAAGCACCTTGGTAAGTGCGGCTGTCGTAAGTGCGCATGTTCTCGGCGGTTTTGTAGCCGGTGGCGTGCTCGAACTTGACGTCTTTCAGGTCAGCCGCGGCTTTGAGCATGGGCTCCATGTAACCGAAGGTGGTGCCAAAAATCAGCTTGTTGCCTTGGCCAGCCATGTCGCGGATCACGCGCTCGGCGTCGGCGCTTTCTGGCACTTTTTCAACAAAGCTGGTGACGATCTTGTCGCCGAATTCTTTTTCCAGGGCTTTGCGACCGTTGTCGTGCGCAAAAGTCCAGCCGCCGTCGCCCACAGGGCCGACATAAGCAAACGCGATCTTCAGAGGCTCGGCCTTGGCCGCAGCGGGCGCTTCGGCCTTGGGGGCTTCTTCTTTCTTGCCACAGCCGACCAGTGCGGCGGCTGCCACTGCGGTGAGGGCCACCATCTTGACGACGGTGCGCTTGGAGATGTCTGTCATGTCAGTTCCTTTTTTTGGACAAAGTTACGAGGGAGAAAAACGATTATGAACCGGGATGAAACGCTTTACCCAGCGAAGCGGGCATGTTGATGCGAATCCAGGTCGGGTTGCGCGAAATCAAAGCCAGCACCACGATGGTCGCCACATACGGCAGCGCCGTGAGCAATTGGCTGGGCACATCGACCCCCGCGCCCTGCAAATGGAACTGCAACATCGTCACACCGCCGAACAGGTAAGCACCCAGCAAAACCCGTGCCGGACGCCAGGTGGCAAAGGTGGTCAGCGCCAGTGCGATCCAGCCCTTGCCCGCCACCATGCCCTCGACCCACAGCGGGGTGTAGACCACCGAAATGTAGGCGCCCGACAAGCCGCACAACGCCCCGCCCACCACCACCGCCAGCAAGCGGATGCGGCGCACCGGATAACCCAGCGCATGGGCCGATTCGGGCGATTCGCCCACCGAGCGCAGCACCAAACCGGGGCGACTTTTGTACAAAAACCAGATCAGGCCCAAAACCAGTGCGATCGTGATGTAGACCAGCGGGTGCTGACGGAAGAAAGCCGACCCCACCAGCGGGATGTCGGCCAAAAATGGAATGGCGTGCGAAGCCCGCTCGGGCAGCTTCTCTTGCACATAGCCAATGCCGGCAAAGGCCGAAAAACCCACGCCAAACAAACTCAGTGCCAAGCCGGTGGCGTATTGGTTGGTGCCCAGCCAGATGACCAGCACACCAAAGAGGGCCGCAAGCAACGCCCCCGCGCCCATGCCGGCGGCAAAACCGATCCAGTCGTTGCCGGTGTGGATGACAGCGGCAAACCCGGCAATCGCTGCGCACAGCATCATGCCCTCGGCACCGAGGTTGAGCACCCCGGCTTTTTCATTGATCAGCAAACCCAAAGCGGCCAGCGCCAGCACGGTGCCCGCGTTCAGCGTGGCGGCCACCAACAGTGCGTACGATTCCATCAGACTTTCCCTCCCTGAGCCGATGCCCAGCGCAAGCGGTAAGCCACCAGCGTGTCACACGCCAGCAGGCAAAACAGCAGCAAACCCTGAAACACGCCGGTGATCGACTTGGGCAGCCCCAGGCGCGATTGCGCAAGCTCCCCGCCGATGTAAAACATGCTCATCAGCACCGCCGACAGCACCATGCCCGCCGGGTGCAAGCGCCCGACAAAGGCCACGATGATGGCGGCAAAACCGTAGCCCGCAGGCACATAAGGCGTGAGCTGCCCAATCGGCCCCGCGACTTCCAAAGCGCCCGCCAATCCGGCCGCACCGCCCGAGGTGAGCAAAGCCACCCACAAGGCCTTGCGCGAAGAAAAGCCCGCATAGCGCGCCGCGTCCGGTGCCAGCCCACCCACTTGCTGGGCAAAGCCCGCACGGGTGCGGAACAAAAACACCCACAAAGCCCCCGCCGCTGCCAGCGCGATCAACAGGCCCACGCTCACGCGCGAGCCGCTCATCAGGCGCGGGATCTGCGTCACGGCCTCAAAGGTTTTGGTCTGCGGAAAGTTGTAGCCCGCCGGGTCTTTCCAGGGGCCATAGACCAGGTAACTCAGCACCATGTCGGCCACATAGACCAGCATCAGGCTGACCAGAATTTCACTGGCATTGAAGCGGTCGCGCAGCAAGGCCGTCAGGCCCGCCCACAGCATGCCGCCCAACATGCCCGCAGCGATGATGGCCAGCACCACCCAACGGCCCGTGTCTTTGCCAGCCAGCATGGCCACGCCACCGGCGCACACCGCGCCGATGACAAACTGGCCCTCGGCACCGATGTTCCACACGTTGGAGCGAAAGCACACCGCCAGCCCCAGCGCGATCAGCAAGAGCGGCGTGGCTTTGACCATCAGCTCACCCAGGGCGTAGCCCGATTTGATCGGCTCCCAGAAAAACATCTGCAAGGCGCGCACCGGGTCTTTGCCCAATGCGATGAACAAGATCACGCCCAGCACCACGGTGAGCACCAGCGCCAACACCGGCGAGGCATAGGTCCACAGGCGCGAGGCCTGAGGGCGGGCTTCAAGCTTGAGCATGTGGGGCCTCCTCGCTGTGGGCAGGCCACAGCCCACTCATCCATTCGCCGATGCGTTCCACCGTGGCCTCGGCCCGGGGCAGCGAGGGCGACAGGCGGCCCTTGGCGATCACGTGCAATCGATCGGAAATTTCAAACAATTCTTCCAGCTCCTCACTCACCACGAGAACCGCACAACCTGCGTCCCGCAGCGCCAATATCTCGGCGCGAATCTGCGCCGCTGCGCCCACGTCCACACCCCAGGTGGGTTGCGAGACGATCAGCAGCTTCGGGGCCGCGCTGATCTCGCGCCCCACGATGAACTTTTGCAAATTGCCGCCCGACAGCGAACGCGCTGCGGCATCGGGCCCCGAGGCCTTGACCTTGAAGCGCTCAATGATGCTGCGCGCCTGATCGGCCAATGCGCCCATGCGGATCCAGCCGCCCGCGCCCAGCGCCTCGCTGCGCGTGAGCAGCAGGTTGTGCGCCAGACTCATGGACGGCACCGCGCCCCGACCCAAGCGCTCTTCGGGCACAAAGTGCAGGCCCAGGCTGCGCCGCGCACGCGGGGCCCAATGGCCCACGCCTTGCCCTGCCAGCGTGATGGCCGCCGCAGGGGCACGGGTGTCTTCGCCCGACAAGGCCCACATCAGCTCGCGCTGGCCATTGCCCGAAACCCCGGCCAAGCCCACCACCTCGCCGCTGCGCACTTGCAGGTCGATGCCTTGCAGGTCCACACCGAACGGGTCTTGCTTGTGCAGTTGCAGATTTCGGACAGACAACATCACGTCGCCCGGCGTGCGGGGGGTGGGGGCCAGCGCAGGCGGCTCGGCACCGATCATCAGGCGGCTCAGGCTGGCGTTGGTCTCTTCACGCGGATCGCACACGCCGGTGACTTTGCCGCCGCGCAACACCGTGCAGGCGCTGCACAGGGCGCGAATCTCGTGCAGCTTGTGCGAGATGTACAAGATGCTGACGCCCTGGCTGACCAGCTTGTGCAGCACCACAAAGAGTTTCTCAACCGCCTGTGGCGTGAGCACGGAAGTGGGCTCGTCCAGGATCAGCAATTGCGGCTCGGACAACAGCGCCCGGATGATCTCGACGCGCTGCATCTCGCCCACGCTCAGTGTGTGCACCGGGCGGGCGGCTTCGATGTCCAAGCCGTATTCGGCCGCTTTGGCCTCAATGCGGCGGGTCACCTCGGCCAGACTCAGGGTTTTGTCCAGACCCAGCCAGACGTTTTCAGCCACGGTCAGCGTGTCAAACAGGCTGAAGTGTTGAAACACCATGCTGATGCCCAGCTTGCGCGCTTCTTGTGGGTTGCGGATGTTGACCGGCTGGCCTTTGAAAAACACCTGGCCTTCATCGGGCTTGACCGAGCCGTAGATGATTTTCATCAGTGTGGATTTGCCCGCGCCGTTTTCGCCCAGCACAGCATGGGCCTGCCCGGGCATCACGGTGAGCGACACGCCTTGGTTGGCCACCACGCCGGGATAGCGCTTGGTGATGCCTTGCAAAGACAGAAGGGGTGTGGTCATGACGGGTGCGTAGGAGGGTCTGAATAAGTCACTTGCAAAGTCCGTGCCTCAAGCGGTGACCCGAGCCTTGCAAGCCAAGAGATTGCCGCACAATGTACCACTGCCAACACCCGCTTTTTCCGGGTGTTTATCCCCGTATTCAGACCCACCCGCACCATGCGCCACGACGCCCAACTGACCGACATCCAAGCCTGGAGAGCCAGCTTGCTCTGGTTCGCTAACCCTGCCCTGCCGAAAGTCAGCCACGAAGCCGACGGCCTGCTGGTCACCGCCCGCGAAGCCGATGGCATCGTGCGCATCCAGGCGATAGGGCCTTACGCGCAGCTCAAAGTCCATTACCCCGACGTGTCCGTCACCCACTGGCCCGGCCTGTGCATTGCACCGGGCTTTGTCGATCTGCACATCCACTACCCGCAAACCGATGTGATCGGCTCGCCCGCCGACGGCTTGCTGCCCTGGCTTACGCACTACACCTTTCCACACGAAAAGCAGTTTTCAGAGCCCGCTTACGCGCACGAGGTGACCAGCTTCTTCCTGGATGAGCTGATGCGCCACGGCGTGACCACTGCGCTTTGCTTTGCCACGGCCCACCCCGAATCGGTCGATGTGTTCATGGCCGAAGCCCAAAAGCGCCGCCTGCGCATGGTCACCGGCAAAGTGCTGCAAGACCGCCACAGCCCCGACGGCCTGCGCGACACCGACACCGACTTGAGCCTGCGCCAGACCGAAGACCTGATCCGCCGCTGGCACGGCGTGGACCGCTTGGGCTACGCCATCACGCCGCGCTTTGCGCCCACCAGCACACAGGCCCAGCTGCATGGCGCGGGCGAAATCGCGCAGCAGTTCCCCGACGTGTGGATTCAGTCCCACGTGGCCGAAAACCTGGATGAAATCCGTTGGGTGCACGAACTCTTCCCCGAAGCACGGAGTTATCTGGATGTGTACGACCGCGCGGGCCTGCTGCGCCAGCGCTCGATTTACGCGCACTGCATTCATCTGGATGAAACCGACCGCCGCCGCATGGCCGAGGTCGGCGCGACGGCCGCCGTCAGCCCCACCAGCAACCTGTTTTTGGGCAGCGGCTTTTTTGACTACACCGCGTCAGACACGGCAGGCCTGCGTTACGGCTTGGCCAGCGATGTGGGTGGCGGCACCAGCTTCAGCCCTTTTCACACCATGCACGCGGCCTACACCGTGGCCCGCCAAAACGTGGGCTGCCCCGGCATCAGCCTCGCGCCCGAGCAGCTGTGGTGGCAACACACGGCGGGAGCGGCCGCTGCGCTCGACCTGAATGGCCAAGTGGGCAACCTGCTGCCCGGCTGCGAAGCCGACTTCGTGGTGCTCAACCCTCAAGCCACACCGCTGCTGGCCCGACGCACCGCACAAACCGAGACCCTGGCCGAATGGCTGTTCGCCATGATCGTGCTGGGCGATGAACGGCTGATTGCGCACACGGTGGTGCAGGGGCAGCGCGTGACCTGCCACACCCCACCCTCAGCCTATTGATCCGGCCCTGTGAAGTTTGCAGGTGCCCAGGCTCAATCGTCAGCTTGGTCATCCCGCCCTTGTTTTTTGTCATCCCAGCCTCTTTTTCTGTCATCCCGCCCTCTTTTTTTGTCATCCCAGCCTCTTTTTCTGTCATCCCGGCCTTGAGCCGGGATCCATTGCGCACTGCCGTTCTTTGCAAAGGGCTGAGGTACACACTGGATCCCGGGTCTTCGCCCGGGATGACAAAAGTTTCATGGATGTTTCAAGTTCATCGGGCCTGATCAACAAGGACTTGCGGCCCGCGATATTTTTGTCGTAACATACAAACATTCATCGTTTGAGGGCGTTCAACATGGCCATTCACACCTTTTCCAGCCGAGACTTCACGCGCGACGTGTCGGCCGCCAAGCGTGCGGCGGTGGACGGTCCGGTGTTCATCACCGACCGTGGCCGCCCGGCGTTTGCGCTGCTCAACATCGATGATTACCACCGCATGACGGGTCAGCAAACGCCGTCTTTGCTGGAACTGATGGAGGGCATTCCCGGTGGTGAAGGCATGGATTTCGAGCCACCCAAGCTGCACATCCAGATCCAAGCTGCATCTTTGGACTGAGTGAGCCATGTTCGTTCTGGACACCAACGTCATTTCGGAACTGCGTCAGGGCAAGCCCCTGCCCTCGGCAGCCGTGCGGCGCTGGGCTGCAGACCAGCCAAGCCATCGGCTTTTCTTGTCCGCCATCACCATTTTGGAACTGGAGTTGGGCATCCAGGCGCTGGAGCGCCGAACACCGCCGCAAGGCAGTGCGCTGCGCAGCTGGCTGGCCGGGGTGCGTGCCGCGTTTGCCGGCCGCATCTTGCCGTTTGGAGAAAACACCGCGGCCATGTGCGCATCGCTGCACATTCCCAACCCACGCTCGGAACGCGACGCGATGATTGCCGCCACCGCGCTGGAACACAAATTCACCGTGGTGACCCGCAACGTGGTGGACTTCGAAGCCACTGGTGTGGCCTTGATCAACCCATGGCTGGATTGACTTGAACATGAGCGACAACGAAGACCCCATCATCGACCCCAACCAGGCGCAGCGTGAATCTGTGCGCCGAGGCATTGCGCAATTCCAGGAACGCTTGCAAGCTGCAGGCCACGACTTCCGGGAGCCGCCACCCGAGCCCACCTCGTGCTGCGGGCGCGGCTGCAACGGTTGCGTGTGGGAAGGCTACGAAGCCGCCCTGATGTTCTGGTACGAGGACGCGGGCGCTTTGCTCAATTAAGCCAGGCCGAGTTCCGCCCCCAGTCGGTCCAGGTTCTGCTCGTTGGCGGGCTCCAGAATGTGTTTCATGGCTTGTGCAAACGCCGCATCCTCAAACACCTGCAGCCAATGCACACGCGTGCCATCGCCCTCGGGATCGAGCGTGATGGTGAGCTTGAACAAGGGTGCGCAAATGTGGTCGATGAGCACCTGCCGGTTTTCTTCGATGCTCAAGAACACCGACTCGTTGGCATAACGGCTACCGTCGGGGCCGACCATGTCAAACACCCAGCGCCCGCCTGCGCGAAATTCGAAGACCTCGAATGCGTTGGTGAAACCTTTCGGCCCCCACCATCGCGCCAAGCGCTCAGGGGCCTGGATCGCTGCAAAAACGGTGGGAGGTGAATGCGGGAAATATCGGCTGTTTTGGAAAGTGTCCATGGCGGTGATGTGTTGAAGACGGCCCGGCAAGTAAACCACAAGCGCCCTGGACGGCTGCGTCAAAACAAGCCCATTTTTTCGCCTGTCGATGGTGGTTTGAAGCCATCGATATCCCAGTCGCTCAGCAAGCGATTCATACCCCAGCGGCTGCAGGCTTTGTCAAAGCGCTGTGTGGTCTGATCAGCCCAGATGCTTGCCCGCCTCCCTGCGCGTGAGGCCCGACAGCTGATCGGCATGCCTGGCCAAAAAGTCGCGCACGGCATCGGGCTGGGTTCGCGCATGGTCGCGCAGCGCCCAGCCAATGGCTTTACGGATGAAAAAGTCTTTTTCAGGGGCCAGGGTGAGCGCGTAGCGCAACAGCCGCTCTGGGTCGGTCTGTTCGCGCCAGCCCAGTTGGTGCAGCATGGCCACGCGTCGCACCCACAGGTGGGGGTGCACCAGGCAGGCGTCCATGTGGCGCTGCACATCGGGCTGACTGGATTTGGCCCGCAGCAAGATATCCCCCACCACCCCGGCCAGACCATCGACCGTGTCCCACCAGGGATCGGTCTGCACGAGTTGCAAGATGCGCGGCAAGGCGCTGACGTCGAGGCGCTTGTAGTGCTTGCTCAACAGGTCGATGGCGGCGTATCGGAACTCACGCTCGGGGAGGCGCCACAGCGCTTCGGCCAGCGCCAGCAGTTCATCGGCGGTGCCCGTGAACTTCATGAAGCCCTTCAGGGCCTCGCGCCGCGGCCCTGCCCGGATGCCCAGAAATTCGAACTGATCGAGCATGTAGGCCTTCATGGGCTCGGCCTGTTGCGCATCGGCCAGCGCACGCAGGGCCGCTTCGATCGGAGCCAGCCAAATGGCAACGCTGGGCATGCTTCAAGCCCCAGCCAAGGCGGTCAACAGGTCCTGCACAGCCGTGGGCCGCACCACGCGGGCCACTTCCAGGCCGTCGCGCAGCAGCAGCAAAGTGGGCCAGTGCTTGACGCGGTAACTACGGCCCAATGCACGGCCCGAGCCGTCTTCGACCTTGAGGTGCTGCCACTGCGGATGCTGTGCCAGGGCCTGCGCCACCACAGGCTGCGCAGCGCGGCAGTGGCCGCACCATTCGGTGCCAAATTCCAGCAAAGTCAGGCCAGGCATGGCCTCTACATCGGCACGGCTGGGCGCTTCAATTTCACTGAGGTAAGGTTTCAAGGAGGTCATTTGGGGCTTGAGCTGAACAATTGGGAAACGGTGGCACGCAGCCACTGCAGGCAGGGGTCTTTGTCAAAACGTTGGCTCCAGTGCATGGACACCGTGAAATCACGCAAGGGCAAATCGGGCTCGATGACGTCCAGCGCCCCCGCTACCGCAAAGCCTTGCGCAAAATTGCGCGGCATGAGCACCGCCAGATCGCTGCTGTGCACGATGCCCGGCAGCGACAGGAAATGGCTCACGGTCAAGCGCAAGCGGTGCTGCCAGTGCATCAGCTCCAGAATGCGCAAGGTGTCGGCATGCGTGCGCACCGCCGCAAACTCCAGCTCGGCCAACAGCGCCTGCAGCGCGTCGGATTGCGGGATGCCGACCTTCTTGAGCTTGGCCCAGCGCTTGGCCACCGGGTGGCCTTTGCGCAAGAGCAAAACATAGCGGTCACTCAGCAAGGGCTGCTGCACGGTCTCGGTCACTTCGGGCAAAAAACCGATCGCCAAATCCAGCTGGCCGTTGTCCAGTGCGGCGCCAATTTTGTCGTGCGCCAGTGGCCAGGCTTCGAGCCGCATGCCCGGCGCCAAGCGTTGCAGGGTCAACACCAGGTCGGGCAGAAACCGCGCCTCGCCAATGTCGCTCAGGTGCACCCGGACCACGCGCTCCGAGCGCAAGGGGTCGAACACCTGAGACACATTGAGCGCCTCTTCGATGGTGCCCAAGGCCAGCTGCACCGCCTGCGCCAGACGGTCGGCACGCGGCGTAGGCCGCACGCCCGCACCACTGCGCTCGAACAAGGCATCGCCCAACACACTGCGCAAGCGGGCCAGGCCTTGGCTGGCTGCGGGTTGCGACATGCCCAGCTGCTGCGCGGCCAGGCTCACGCTGCGCGTGCGCCACACCGCGTCAAACAGCCGCAGCAAATTCAGGTCGAGGTCTTTGATATTCATTCAAGGCATACCATTTATTCGGATTATTTTATGCACTTATACGTAAGATGAACCAAAGCGCTGTGCACACCACAGCCAACAACGCAAGGAGCGTGCTTTGGAAGTTTCATTTCACGAAGAAATCAAGGCCCTGCGCATGGGCGCGGGCGAAGTCTTTCATGGCGAGGGCATTTTGGCCATCACCAAGGGGCTGCTGCAGTCGGGCGTGAGCTATGTGGGCGGCTACCAAGGCGCACCGGTCTCGCACCTGCTCGACGTCATGGTGCAGGCCAAGCCCTACATGGACGAGCTGGGTGTGCATGTGGAGGCTTGTTCCAACGAAGCCTCGGCTGCGGCCATGCTGGGCGCGTCCATCCATTACCCGATTCGCGGCGCGGTGACCTGGAAGTCGATCGTCGGCACCAACGTGGCGGCCGATGCGTTGTCCAATTTGTCGTCACCCGGCGTGACCGGGGGCGTGCTGATCGTGGTGGGCGAAGACTACGGCGAAGGCGCCAGCGTCATTCAAGAGCGCACACATGCCTACGCCCTCAAGTCGGGCATGTGCCTGCTCGACCCCCGGCCCGAGTTGGGCCAAATGGTCAACATGGTGGAGCACGGTTTCAGGTTGTCTGAAGCCTCCAACATGCCGGTGATGATGGAGCTGCGCATCCGCGCTTGCCATGTGCGCGGCCAATTTGTGGCCAAGGACAACCAGGCGCCCAAGTTGTCCAAAAAATACCTGATCGACGAGCCGGCCGGCTTCAACTACATGAAGCTGGCGCACCCGCCGGTGACCTTTGCACAAGAAAAACGCAAAGTGGAGCACCGCCTGCCCGCCGCCCACCAATACATTGCCGAGCAGCGCCTGAACGAACACTTTGAAGGCACCCAACACCGACACCTGGGCCTGATCGTGCAAGGGGGTTTGTACAACACCCTCATGCGCGCCTTGCAGCAGTTCGACTTGGCCGATGCTTTTGGCGTGTCCAGCTTGTCGGTGCTGGTGCTGAATGTGACGTATCCGCTGGTGCCTGACGAGCTGGTGAATTTTTGCAAAGACAAATCGGCCGTGCTGCTGCTCGAAGAAGGCCAGCCCGAATACATCGAGCAAGAGCTCGCCCTGATGCTGCGCCGCCTGGACCTGCAAACCCCGCTGCACGGCAAAGACATGCTGCCCTCGGGCGGAGAATACACGGCCGAAGTCATGGCCCAAGGCCTGCTGAAGTTTCTGGACCGGCACCAAGCCGACGCTGTGCCCGAGGCCACGCGGCAATGGCTGGCAACCAATGGCGAGCGCCGCCAGCAAGTGCAAACCCTGCTGGGCAGCCCGCTGCCTGCGCGGCCACCGAGCATGTGCATTGGCTGCCCCGAGCGGCCCGTGTTCTCGGCCCTCAAGCTGGCCCAACAAGATGTCGGCCCGGTGCACATTTCAGGCGACATTGGCTGCCATGCGCTGGCCACTTTCGAGCCGTTTTCGGTGGGTCACTCCATCTTGGGGTACGGCATGAGTTTGGCTAGCCGGGCGGGGGTGTCACCGGTCATGAAGCGCCGTGTGCTGTCGGTCATGGGCGATGGCGGTTTTTGGCACAACGGCTTGCTGACGGGTGTGCAAAGCGCGCTGTTCAACGGCGACGACGCGGTGCTGCTGATCTTCAAAAACGGCTACACCTCGGCCACCGGCACGCAAGACATCATCAACACGCCCACCGACATCGCCAAAGAACTGGCGGGCGACAAACGCCAAAGCATGGTGCACACCAACCAGACCATCGAGTCCACCCTCAAAGGGCTGGGCGTGCAGTGGCTGCGCACGGTGCACACCTACGAAGTGAGCCACATGCAGGCCACGCTGACCGAAGCCTTCACCACCGAGTTCCAGGGCCTGAAGGTGATCGTGGCCGAAGGCGAATGCCAGCTGGAGCGCCAGCGCCGCATCAAGCCGTGGCTGGCTTCGCTGCTGTCCAAAGGCAAACGTGTGGAGCGCGTGAAATACGGCGTGGACGAAGACGTGTGCAACGGCGACCACGCTTGCATCCGCCTGTCCGGCTGCCCCACCCTCACGCTGAAAGACAACCCCGACCCGCTGAAAGTGGACCCGGTGGCTACCGTGATCGACGGCTGTGTGGGCTGCGGCCTGTGCGGCGAAAACGCCCACGCGGCCACGCTGTGTCCATCCTTCTACCGCGCCGAAGTGGTGCAAAACCCCAAGCTGCACGAGCGCTTGTGGGCCCGCTGGCAAAGCCTGGCCACCCGCTGGCTGCAACCCGCTTGATCCGGTCCAATCATGAGGACATGTCAGCGCAGCCCCTGTTTTGTCATCCCGGGCGAAGACCCGGGATCCAGTCTGCAGTGCTGCCCTTTGCGATCATCGCTGGCAAGCAGTGGATCCCGGATCAAGTCCGGGATGACAGCTTCAAAGAGAGTCCGGGATGACAAATTCAAGACAAGTCCGGATGACAGGCGCATTGTTGGTCATCCCGGGCGAAGACCCGGGATCCAGTCTGCAGCGCTGCCCTTTGCGATTGTCGCTGGCACGCGATGGATCCCGGATCAAGTCCGGGATGACAGCTTCAAAGAGAGTCCGGGATGACAGATTCAAAACAAGCCAGTTATGACAGATTCAAAAAAAGTCCGTCGTAACAGATCGACTCATCAGCCCACATTTGCCAACTTCGCAGGCCGAACCCACCAAGCCTTTCACAGAGACTCCACATGACCCAACCGATTTCCATTTTGTTGTGCGCCCTGGGCGGCGAAGGCGGCGGCGTGCTGGCCGACTGGCTGGTCGACGTGGCCCGCCACGCAGGCTATCCGGCCCAAGCCACCTCCATCCCCGGTGTGGCGCAGCGCACCGGGGCCACCACCTATTACCTGGAAATCTACCCCCTGCCCCACAGCCAACTGCAAGGCCGCTTGCCGGTGCTGGGCCTGAACCCGCTGCCTGGCAGGCTCGATGCGCTGGTGTCGTCCGAGTTACTGGAAACCGCCCGCCAGATCGGCAACGGCCTGGCTTCAAACGACCGCACGCTGGTCATCAGCGCCTCGTCGCGGGCACTGACCACCGCCGAAAAAATGACCATGGGCGATGGCCGACGCCCTGAAGGTCCGTTGCTCGATGTGATCGCCGCGCACAGCCTGCGCCACCACGTCATGGACATGGCCCGCCTGTGCCAGGAAAGCGGCACACTGGTCAGCGCCGTGATGTTGGGGGCCATTGCAGGCAGCGGCTTGCTGCCTTTTACACGCGAACATTACGAAGCTGTGTTGGCAGGCCCCAGCAAGGCGGCGCAAGCCAGCCTGCGTGGCTTTGCGTCAGCTTTTGACTTGGTGAAGCGCCAGCGCGAGCAAGCTCAGTATGTCGAGCAGGTCATGAAACCTGCGGCACCTGCGCCCTCTGAATCTTCATCTTCATCTGAATCTCCATCGGCTGTTTTGCCGGGCGATGTCGCCGCCAAATTTCCCGCCGTGCTGCACCCCCTGATGGGCTTGGCGCACCAGCGCTTGGTGGAATACCAAGGCCCCGCTTATGCCCGCTTGTATGTGCAGCGGCTCGAACGCTTGCTGGATGCCGAATCCGCGTCAGCCGACACCACCCGCCCCGTGACGGCCGAGGCCACCCGTTGGCTGGCCTTGTGGATGGCGTTTGACGACATCATCCGCGTGGCCGACCTGAAAAGCCGCGCCAGCCGCTGGGACCGCGTGACGCAAGAAGTCAAAGCCAAAGAGGGCGATGTGCTCAAGGTTTACGACCACTTCAAACCCGGTGTGCCCGAGCTGGCGGCCCTGTTGCCACAAGGCCTGGCCAACCGGCTGTTGCGTTGGGACCGCGCCCGTGTGGCGCGTGGCCAAGCGCCTTGGTCCATGCCGCTCAAAGTGGCACGCCACGCGCTGTGGGGCATGGCCAGCTTGCGTCTGCTGGCCAGCCTGCGCGTACTGCGCCCCTTGGGCAGCCGCTATCAAACTGAGCAAACCTTGATCGAAGAATGGCTGGGCGGCATCGAGGCGGCCACACGCCTGTCGCCCGCGCTGGGTCTGGAGTTGGCGCGTTGTGGGCAACTCATCAAGGGCTACGGCAGCACCAACGAGCGCGGCAAAGACAACCTGCTGCACATCCTGCGCCATGTGTGCGGACCAGCCTCCAAAGTGCCTGTGGCCGAGCAGGCGCTAGCTGTCGCACGCATCCGCCAGGCGGCCTTGCAGGACGAAGCGGGCCAGGCGCTGGACCAGGCCTTGCTGCAACACGGCGCTCCGGCGCGCCCGGTCAAGGAACAACCGGTGCTGTGGATGAAAAATCCGCGACTGCTGAAACCCTGAACCTGTTGCATCATGTTCACAGCCACACTCACAAAAACCACCAGGAGACAAGCATGAGAAAAATCGCTTCATTCAATCGCCGCACATGGGCCATCGCTCTGGCCGCGCTCATGACAGGCCCCGCGCTTTGCCTGAGCGCTGCCGCCCAGAGCTGGCCCACCAAGCCCGTCAAGATCGTGGTCAACTTTCCACCGGGTGGCGCGGCTGACCAGATCGCCCGCGCCATTGGCGTGCCCTTGGGTGAGGCGCTGGGCCAGCCGGTGGTGGTGGAAAACCGGGGCGGTGCCAACGGCAACTTGGGTGGCGACATGGTCGCCAAATCGCCCGCAGACGGCTACACCCTGCTCATGAGTTCGGGTGGCATGGTCTCGGTCAACCCGCACATCTATGCCCGCATGCCCTTTGACCCCGCCAAAGACCTGGTGCCCGTGGCCTCGGCCGCCCGCGTGCTGGTATTTTTGGTGGCCAAGCCCAACTTCCCGGCCAACAACATCCAGGAATTTTTGGCGCATGTGAAGGCCAATCCGGGCCGTCTGTCGTATGGCTCAGCAGGCAACGGCAGCTCACCCCACCTGGCCGGTGAAATGATGAAAAGCCAAGCCGGTCTGTTTGCCGTGCATGTGCCCTACCGTGGCGCGGCACCGGCCTTGCAAGACGTGTTGGCGGGTCAATTGGATTTCTACTTTGACCCCGGCATTGGCCTGGGTCAGGTGCGTGCAGGCAAGCTCAAACTGTTGGCCGTGGGCAGCATGAAGCGCTCACCCTTGTTCCCCAACGTGCCCACCTTGGACGAAGCGGGTCTGAAGGGTTTTGACGCCGACTCGGTGTTTGGCTTTTACGCCCCTGCGGGCACGCCCGCCGATGTGGTCAACCGCATCAACCGCGAAATCAACAAAATTTTGGGCACACAAGCCCTGAAAGACCGCATCCAGAATTTGGGCGGCGAAGCCCTGCCTTTGACGCCTGCTGAATTCGGTGCCCGCGCAGCCGATGACTCCAAACGCTTTGGCGCCATCATCCGCGAACGCAAAATCGTGGGCGACTGACGTTCAGACCCCGGCCAGCTCGCGCAGGGCTTGGGGGTTGGGCAAGCCCAGCACCCGGCCTGCGCCACTGATGAGTTGGCGATCACGCAAGTGCCGCAGCACGCGCGAAAAAGTCTCGGGGGCAATGCCCAACTGAGCCGCAATGGTCCGTTTGCGTTCACGCAAGGTGACGGCCAGTCCACCCACCACCGCATTCGGCTCGGCGTGGCGCAACAGCCATTCGGCGCAACGAGCATCGGCATCTTTGGCCAGCCGGCTCACGGCCAACTCGGTTTGCTGACGCTGAGATCTGGCCATGTCCATCAACAAGGTTTGCGAGGGCACGGGCATGCTGAGCACCTGAGCCATGAATTCGGATGCGGCCACATACTGCAGTTGCACCGGGGTCAGAGCCACAGCATCGACCGCATGGGGCAAGCCCAGCAAACCCGAAGACGCCTCCAGCCAGCAAGGGCCTTGCACCTCACCCAACTGGTGCGCCATCTCGCCTTGCTGCAAGAACCCCAGAACAACGCGTCCCTCCATCAGATGCAAAACCTGAGCCGACGCATCGCCACGGTGCAGCAAGACCGTGCCGGCCGCCAATGCAGCGGTGGATTCAAGCGAAGGGGAAACAGCAGTGGCAACCATGATGGGATTGACTTTGCCAGAGTCGCACCTCCACGGCATTGACGCACATCAAATCAGTCGCTCAACGAACCAAAACCCGCCCATCAGCATGGCGCACACCAAGCACATTTGCCGAATACGCTGTTGATGAGGCGCACTCAATCTGGCCAAGAGCAACCAGCCCAAGGCCCCCAAAACCATTGCTGCAATGCATTGCGCCAACTCGACACCCAGGTTAAAGCCCAGCAAACTCCACAGCCGGTGCGCTGTGTCCAGGCCGATGGCCTGCAAGCTTGAAGCCAAGCCCAGCCCATGCACCAGCGCGCAAGAGAACACACAAGCCAAACGAAAGCGCATGGGCATCACTTGCTTGCGCTGGCGCTGCCAAGCCTCCCAAGCGGCCATGCCCACAATCGTGAAGGCAATCGCAGGCTCCACCCACGCCATGCCCAAAGTCACCTGCCCCAGCAAGCCCCAAGCCAGTGTCACAGCATGGCCCAAGGTGAATGCGGTCAAGATGCCGAGGATTTGTCGCCACGAGCCACCGCCGAGCAGCACCACAGCCAAAAACAGCAGATGGTCCCAGCCCGTCAGGATGTGCATCACGCCCAACACCACGTAGTCGGCCACCACACGCCAACCTGAGGGGAACAAGGCTTGTTCGGGCCGCTCGGGCGTGAGCACCAGCAACTGCTTGTGAGGCCCTTGGGTCACGGTGATGCTCAATTGCTGCTCAGCTTGGCTGGGCCCGAAAAGCCCGGCATGCAACGCCAAGCCCTTGGCCGTCGCAGCACCCTCAGCGGACACGGGATGGGCCAACTTGAAACTCGCCAAAACCACCAGCTGCGTGACCGGGTCGGCTGGCTTGTCATCGGGCGGCGTAGGCACCAAGGTGATGCCATCGACCGGCCGTGGACCTTGGGTGTCACGCAGGCGCAATTGCGCTTTGAGCTGGTCCTGAATTTGCGGGCCATGCAGGCCCAACTCTTGTGCAGACCAAGCGCCGTCACCGTCGTCGTCAATGCCCGAGAAAGCCGACACCGGCAGCGAGACCACCAGATAGGCGCCATCGCCATGCAGATTGAGCGTGCCCTTTTGGGCCACCATCAGATGGGCTTGTGCGCTGGCACAAGCCATCAGCAAGAGCCAACTCAAGCCTCGCAAACAACGGAAAAAAAGATGCATGAACAAGCGTTAGATGACGCAGCGGACCGCCTGGTGGCGATCACGGCATGCATCACGGCATTAATTGGCCCAAGTCGCCGCAGAACCCTTCACGCAACGCTGAATGAAAGGATAGGTCTTGGTGATGTAGTAATGGTAAATGCCGCTGGGGAACTCGGGCGTCACGCCTGTGCGCCCATTGCATTCGTCCAGATCGCCCACTGACGCATCGAACACCCAATCTTGTTGGAAATGGCCCATGGCAAACAAAGTGGTGGAGGGGCGACCTGAATCCGGCGTCGTCTTGACGCGGTAGCTGCCCTTCATCTCCTTGAGCGCCGAGCTGGCACTTGTGGCCGTCTTGTAGCCATAGTTGGCGTAAATCGGGAACCCGTCTGCGGCCCAACCGACCAGGGTCATGGTGGTCGTGCTTGCGCTGTTGAGTTTGGTGATCAGGTTGTTGGGCATGCCATGGTAGTGGTACTGGCCATTGGGCTGCACATGCGCGTTGTTCACGTCGGTGCCGAAATCAAACTTCCAGGGGCTGACGCTGGGGTCAGCCATGGCCTCCATGCGCCAGGTGCCGGTGCCACCGGCGTAGTTGCAGCCTGAAGCATCCGATGTGGCGCTGTTGGTGCATGTGCCTGCAGTGCCCGGGTCCATCTTCACGCTGTTGAGCGCATAACCGGGCAACTTGACCGATGTGCTGGTGGTGCTGGCAATGGGGCTGGTCGACACACTGGCCGAAATGCTTTGGACCGACAGCTTGGACGCAAAGTTGCCATATGTGACGTCATGGTTGGGTACGCCATTGCCGGTGACCGTGCGTGAGCTGCCGCTGCAGGTCCAGCTGTAGCTGAAAGGCAGCGTCTCATTGACGCTGTTGGTGCTGCTGCCGTTGGGCGCATTGTTGTACACCAGATTCTGGGTTCCACTGTCTCTGAAATCGCACAGCACGCCCGCTGTGGCGTAAGTTGTGCCGGTGATCGTGCTGCTGGTGCTGTCTGAACTTCCGCCACCGCAAGCCGATAAGGCCAGTGCCACACCCAAGCTCAGCACGCTGGGGGCTGATGTTTTTGTCCATTGACGCCACATGTTTCTGTCTCCTGTTGGGCGCCGAACACCCGACGCAACAGGGGAGGATCATATTTTAGGAAGTGACAAAAATTATTTTTTGATATGTAAAGTATTCATTTACATATCCGCCGCCAAGCACGATCAGGCCACCCAAATCGCCCTGAAGTCGTTCACATTGGTGTGCGTGGGGCCGGTGATGACCAGATCGCCCAGCGCTTCAAAGTAGCCATAGGCATCGTTGCGCTGCAGATGCGCATCCAGCTTGTGGCCCAGCGCCACGGCGCGTGCCAGTGTGTCGGGCGTCACACGGGCGCCGGCGTTGTCTTCGATGCCGTCAATGCCATCGGTGTCCGCAGCCAAAGCCCAAACACCCGTCTGGCCTTGCAAGCCTTGCGCCAGGCCCATGCAGAACTCACCCGCACGGCCACCGCGCCCGCGTGGGCTGCCAGCGGGCTGGGGCTTGATGGTCACGGTGGTCTCGCCACCGCTCAAGATCACGCAGGGCTTTTGGAAGGGACCCTGGCCTTTGGCGGCGGCGCGGGCCAAGGCGGCATGCACCTTGCCCACTTCGCGCGATTCGCCTTCGATCTCGTCGCTCAGGATGTAGGCGTTCACGCCCATGGCACGGGCCGCGTCTGCCGCTGCCTCCAGCGACTGCTGCGGCGTGGCCGTCATGTGGACGCTGTGGCCTGCAAACACCGGTGAGCCGGGCTTGGGCGTTTCCAGCGTGCCCGCCTGCAAAGCCTGCAACACATGGGCTGGCACATCGATCGCATAGCGCTGCAAGATGGCCAGCGCATCGGCGCAAGTGGTGGCATCGGCCACGGTGGGGCCACTGGCGATGATCGACGGGTCATCGCCCGGCACATCGCTGATGGTGAGCGTGACCACGCGTGCAGGCGCACAAGCGGCCGCCAGGCGGCCACCCTTGATGCGCGAGAGGTGTTTGCGCACGCAGTTCATCTCGGCGATGTTGGCACCACTGGCTAGCAGCTGGCGGTTGATGGCTTGCTTGTCTTGCAGACTCAAGCCCTCGGCAGGCAAGGTCAGCAGCGCCGAGCCGCCACCCGAAATCAGGCACAAGACCAAGTCGTCGGCCGTGAGGCCTTGGGTCAATTCAAGAATGCGCTCGGCGGCCTTCAGCCCTGCTGCATCGGGCACCGGGTGCGAAGCCTCGACCACCTCGATGCGTTCGGGCAAGCCCGCAGGGCGTGGCGGCGTGTGGCCATAACGCGTGACCACCAGACCCGACAGCGGCGCGTCTTGCGGCCACAAAGCCTCAACCGCCTGCGCCATGGCCCCACCCGCCTTGCCTGCGCCCAGCACCAGGGTGCGGCCTTTCGGTGGCGGGGGCAAGTGTGCGGCGGTGTTGTGCAGGGGCAAGGCGCGTTGCACCGCCACATCGTAGAGGTGGCGCAACGCGGTTTGAGGGTCAGTCATGGCGAACAGGTTTCAAGCGAGGTGAACAGTCCTTGAGGATAAAGGCATTCAAGCCTCAGACAGCTCAGCCAACATCAGTCGGCGTAAACGCCCCCAGCCTTGATGACCGGCGCCCACTTGGCCACTTCGGACATCACAAAGGCCTTGTGCCCAGCCGGGTCGTTGCGTGCGTCGTTGATGACGGAAGCACCGCCAGCATCTTGCTTGCGGATGAATTCAGGATCTTTGACGGCCACTTTCAGTGCGTCATTGAGCTTCTTCAAAACCGCCGCTGGCGTGCCTTTGGGCGCGTACAGACCTTGCCAGATCGTCACACTGAAATCCTTGAGCCCGGCTTCCTGCATGGTGGGCATGTCCTTGAGGACAGGCGAGCTCAAACGCGAAGGCGTGGTCACCGCAAATGACTTGACCTTCTTGCCTTCGATCTGCGGGATGGTGGTGGTGGTCTGGTCACACATCAGGTCCACCTGACCGCCGATCAAGTCGGTCATGGCCGGGGCTGTGCCTTTGTAGGGCACCGAGGTCATGTCCACCTTTAGCGTGGACTGGAACAACATGCCGCACAAGTGCGAAGCCGAACCAGGTCCGGCGTTGGCGATGTTGATCTTGCCCCTGTTGGCCTGAATCCATGTGACCAACTCGGGCATGCTGTTGGCCGGCAAGCTGGGGCGGCCAATCAGGTTCATCGGGTTTTCACTCACGAGGCCGAGGTACTCGAAGTCTTTTTCCACGTTGTAGGGCAAGTTGCGGAAAAAAGTGGGCAAGGTGGCTTGCGCAATGTGCGTGAACAAGAGGGTGTAGCCATCGGCACCGGCCTTGGCCACCTTGTTGGCACCAATCGAGCCGGAGGCACCGGCCGAGTTGTCGATCACGATGCTGTGTCCGCCCATGGCCTTGCTCATGGCCTGGGCCAGATCGCGCGCCGCCTTGTCGGTGGGGCCACCCGCCGCATAGGGCAACACGAAGGTGATGGACTTGTTGCTTGCAGGGTAGTCCTGTGCAAAAGCGTTCACAGACGCCAGCAGGGCGCAGGCGGTGGCAACGGGAAGAAACTTGGAGCGCATGTTCATACCTTTCAAGGCGTGAGGGTCAGAAAATCATGGAATTGGAAAATGGACAAACTGCATCCAAGGCGCATCATGGCCTCAAGCCAAGGCCTTGCATACCGCTTGGGTGACATCGTTTGTCAGGGCTTTCCCGCCCAGGTCACCGGTGTGCAGGGCCGGGTTGGCCGTCACGGCCTCCACCGCCTGCATCAAACGCTGGGCCGCGTCGTGCTCGCCAATGTGCTCCAGCAGCATGACCACCGACCAGAAGGTGCCCACCGGGTTGGCCAGGCCCTTGCCCATGATGTCGAAAGCCGAGCCATGGATGGGCTCGAACATGCTGGGGTAGCGGCGTTCAGGGTCGATGTTGCCTGTGGGCGCAATGCCCAGGCTACCCGCCAGCGCAGCGGCCAGATCGCTCAGGATGTCGGCATGCAAATTGGTGGCGACGAGGGTGTCCAGGCTCGCTGGGCGGTTGACCATGCGGGCGGTGGCCGCATCGACCAGTTCCTTGTCCCACTTCACATCGGGAAATTCTTTGGAAATTTGCAGCGCGATTTCGTCCCACATGACCATCGCGTGGCGCTGCGCATTGCTCTTGGTCACCACCGTGAGCAACTTGCGGGGGCGCGACTGCGCCAGCTTGAAGGCGTAGCGCAAGATGCGTTCAACGCCTGCGCGGGTCATGATGGACACGTCGGTGGCCGCCTCGATCGGGTGGCCTTGGTGCACACGGCCACCCACGCCGGAGTACTCGCCTTCGGAGTTCTCGCGCACGATGACCCAGTCCAGGTCTTTGGGCGTGCAGCGCTTGAGCGGCGCGTCGATGCCCGGCAAGATGCGCGTCGGGCGCACGTTGGCGTATTGGTCAAAGCCCTGGCAAATCTTCAGGCGCAGGCCCCACAGGGTGATGTGGTCGGGGATGTGTGGGTCACCCGCTGAGCCGAACAGGATGGCGTCTTTGTTGCGCAATGCGTCCAGGCCATCGGCCGGCATCATCACGCCGTGCTCGCGGTAGTAGTCGCCGCCCCAGCCAAAGTTTTCAAACTCAAAAGCAAAAGTGCCACAGGCCTTGGCCAGCACCTCCATCACTTGCTGGCCTGCGGGAATGACTTCTTTGCCAATGCCGTCTCCGGGGATGGTGGCGATGCGGTAGGTTTTCATGGTGTGTGTCTAGGGTGAAAAGGATGGCGACATTGTGCGGCGCAACCCCTTCAACAAACACCCTAAAATTCAATCCATTGTTAACCTGAGATCAACAATGGAACCACGCCTGCAAGCCGCTGATTTGGGCTTTTTTGCGACACTGGCCATGGCCGGCAGCCTGAGCGCCGCCGCCCGCGAGATGCGCATCACCACCGCTGCCGTCAGCAAACGCCTGTCGCAAATGGAAGCCCGCCTGGGCGTGCCCCTGCTCAACCGCACCACGCGGCGCATGAGCCTGACGGTGGAAGGCGAAACCGTGTTGCGCCACGCCCGCAGCATCCTGGCCGAAATGGCCGATCTGGAACAACAACTCGGCGCCAGCCGCTCCACGCCCAGCGGCCTGTTGCGGGTCAATGCCACCCTGGGCTTTGGCCGCAGCCACATGGGGCCGCTGATCAGCCGCTTTGTGCAGCAATACCCACAGGTCGATGTGCAGCTGCAGCTGTCGGTCGACCCGCCCGCGCTCACCGACGACACCTTCGATGTCTGCATCCGCTTTGGCCCGCCGCCCGATGCGCGCGTGATCGCCCGCAAGATCGCGAGCAACCAGCGGTTGCTGTGCGCATCGCCCGCCTACCGTGCACAGCATGGCGAGCCCAAAACCACGGCCGACTTGGCGCGGCACAACTTCATCAGCATCCGCCAAGGCGGCGAGGCCTATGGCGTGATCAAGCTCACGCGTGGACGCACCGGCAAAACCGAGACCCTCAAAACCCGCGGCAACCTGACCACCAACGATGGCAGCATCGCGGTGCAATGGGCGCTTGATGGTCATGGCATCTTGATGCGTGCCGAATGGGACATTCGTGAGCACCTGGCGCAAGGCCAGCTGGTGCAACTGCTGCCGCAACACCACACGCCTGACGCCGACATCTACGCGGTCTATCCGGCTCAGCACAAATCGGCGGCGCGGGTGCGGGCTTTTGTGGATTTTGTGGCGGAGGCGTTCAGGCCAGCCAGGCCTTGATGCGGGGCTGAGGCTGAAGGTGCAGCCCCCCATTGTTGGTCAACCAGTCACACCACACACCACAGAGTGAGCTCAGGTGTTTTACTGAGTGGTTGCGGGACGAGCCTGGGAAGTGTCCGGTTCAGGCTGGGAGCGGACGATCACGGCGGGCATGCAGACGGCAGGAGTCGACCCATTGCAGCCATTGGGTGGCGGGAAATTGGGTCATTCAGTGCTGATGGTCTCAGCCACCTTGTAAATTCACTTTGACCACCATCCCTCCTAGCGATGGGCTTCTCAGGATCTCAAAATTCATGTTGTGCAATTCGACCAAGCGTTGCACGATAGACCAGCCTAAGCCTGAGCCTTCTGATTGGGAACCCGGGACACGATAAAAGCGTTGGCCAAGCTGATCCAGCTGATCAGGCGATAACCCAGGCCCGCTGTCATGGACTTCAAGACATTTGTTCTGTGCGCACAAGCGAACTTCTACACGTGCCCCTTCAGGGCTGTAGCGCAGAGCGTTGTCAACCAGATTGCGTACCAGCACTCCCATGTGGGCGGCTGGCATGGAAAGGATGACTGGCTCCGGTGCAATCAATTCCAGGGTTTGCTGTCGCAGCTTGGCCTGATCACTCAATGATGCAAGTGTCTCTGCAATCTCGATGCGTACATCGTGTGGCGCCTCCAATGGCGTTGGCATTTGCGCCTCTAGTCTGGCCAGCTGAAGCAACTGTTCCACCAGTCTGGTCATCCGATCACAGCCACGCAAGACAGACACCAGCGCTTGTTGACGCTCGGCATCATCACGAGCTCCTTGAGCCACCTGGGCCTGCATGCGAATTGCTGCCAGTGGCGTACGCAGTTCGTGAGCTGCATCGGCTGTGAAACGTTTTTCCTGTTCGAAAGTGCGGTTGACTCGGGCAAATAGCTGGTTGAGTGCGTCAATCAGGGGCTGAATTTCAGGCACACCGCTGTCAGGCACCGGCGTGAGCGCCTGGGGTTGTCGAGCGGCAATCGCCAAGCCGGTTTGCCGAATCCCGCTCAAAGACTGGTGCACCAGGACCCCAATGAGCAAGCCAAGCACGGGCAAAGCGAGCAGCAAAGGCCCCACTGCACTGTGAAGTCCAGCACTCAGGATGTCGTTGCGGGCTTGCTCAAGCTCGGCGACATGCACAACAACATCATCGTCTGTTCCTTGTGCCGTGAAAACCACCCATCGCTTGCCATTGACGGTCTGTTCTGAACGTCCGCTCGCGTGTTCAGGGGCAAATGGTTGCGAGGGGGCCTGAGCGGAACGGCTGATCAACTCATTCTCGTGCCAGATTTGATAGGCCACACGAGGTTGATACTTGTGCAGCAAGGGCGTGGTGGTGAAATCGTCACTGTCATGTTCATCGCCGATCTGAGCCAGGAGAACTGACGTGGTTTGGGCCAGATGAGCGTCCAGCAGTTCGTCAAGTTCATGGCGAGTCTTGCTCCATGTCAGGGCCAATACGACTCCCCAGACCACAACAGTTACAGTCACCAGGCCTACTGTGAGCCGCCACTGCAGACTTGAAGTGCGCCAGAGTTTCACGATGCCTCTCCGCTCACTGGTGCACGCGACATGCTGTAGCCGACCCCACGCAACGTGTTGATGAGTCCTGGCCAAAATTTTCGGCGCAGGTTGTATATGTGCACCTCTACCGTGTTGCTGGCCACTTCGTGGCCCCATTGGTAAAGCTGAGTTTCGAGTTGTTCGCGGCTAAGGACTCGCCCAGCAGACAGCATGAAGATTTGCAGCAGCTCAAATTCACGTGCCGACAGTTCAACCAGGCGATCCTGCCACCACACTTGACGAGTGGCTGGGTCTAACCGGACTTCGCCCACGCTCAACTGGGCCTGGGTGACACCGTGCGCACGACGCACCAGCGCCCTGAGTCTCGCAGAAAGTTCAAGCAAATCTACAGGTTTCACCAAATAATCGTCGGCTCCGGTATCCAAGCCTGCGATGCGATCGCCCACCGCATCGCGTGCGGTAAGGACCAAAACGGGCGTGGTGATGCCCCGCGAGCGCACCGTTTGCAAAGTCTGTATGCCATCTTGCCTGGGTAAGCCAAGATCAAGCACCACCGCCTGGTGCTGAGCCAATAACATCTCTCGCTCGGCGGCCATGCCGTCGCGCACCCAATCAACCTGCCAGCCCTGCTGCTGCAAGCCTAACTTCAGGCCCGAGCCCAGTAGCTCATCGTCCTCGGCAAGCAATACACGCATTCCTAGCCCTTAATCGTCGTCACCATCGCTCGATTGTGACCGCTCCCCTGTTGGGTGTAGCCAACTCGAAACAGCATCGGGGGCATCTCGCCTGATGCTCGCGGCTTTCCACTGCCAGCCCCAGAAAATCAGCACCAGTGCAAGCAAGAGAATAGCCAGACCACCCAGGTTATGTCGAACCAGATCAGGGCCTCTGCCTGGCACACGCCCGCTCAACATGGGCGTCGCCAGATTGCGCTGCTGAAGCAGACTCAGAACGAGCACACCCCCCACATGCGCCAGGACAGCCAGCAGCATCAAGTTGCTGAAAAATTCATGCACATCTTCCAGCCACTCGCCTGAAAGCTCCATATAGGTGGCATACCCCGAGGCCACGACCGGCAGCAGCGTTATCAATAAAAGTGCCACGCTGGACGCAAGCAGAAGATTTTGGGCCTGTCGCCAGTTCGGCTGTCCGACCCGCGCCGCAGCCAACCATAGCCCCAGCCCGCGCAATTTACCCCACAGGGAGGACCAACGCGCCGATCGCGGCCCAACAAAGCCCCAAAGTAGGCGCAAAAACCACAAGCCGCCAGCGGTGTAGCCCAGCACCACATGGACAAGCCGCAGTCGCTCCAAATCAGCGGTGATGTATGCCCCGAGAAAAGACAATGCCAGCAAAACATGCCAGACCCGCATGAAAGCGTCCACAGTGCGACGGGTTGGCACACCTGAAGTGGCAGTCAGTGAGGTTGGGGTGTCAATGTTCATACAGTGGTCTGATTTCAAAAGGTATCAACGTGGCAAGCGAATCTGATGGTCATCAAACTGTCCTTGTGCTGCCTGAACATGACAAGCCTGGCACTGAGCTGCACTGCGAACTTTGGGGTGCTGCCACGTGTTGGGATCAACCTTGCGATGCTCGCGGACAAACCAGCTTGAACGGGTGATTCGATCCTCTGGGGGAGCTTCGCGCATCCGTCGTCCTGTACCGCTGTTTGCAGTCAGCCAGGCATTGATTTGACGCACGCTGTCTGCGTCCATCGTTGCATCACTGCCGTAGTGCTTCTCCAGGCCACCCATGATCCGCTGCCAGGATTGGGCTGGCAAAAACCCTGGCGGGTAGGCGACATGACAGGCTGCGCATTCAGCCGTATAGCGCTCGGGCACCTGCGACGGCATACGAGGGCCATCGGCGTGGGCTATTCCTGTCAATGACAGGACGATCAAGAAGCAAAGGCGTTTGTTCATTTCAATGAGATCAGGTAAGCGATGACATCGGTCTTTTCCTGTGCAGTGCATTCACGCGAGAAAACATCCTTGCAATTGCGTCGAAACCATTTGTCCACTTTGGCCTGATCTGTCAGTCGTTGCGGATTGATGGCCGGTGCCAATGGTGCGATGTGTTTGTGGGTTGATGCATGGCGCCCATCGCGCACGGGCGGCTCACCATGGCACGAGGCGCAAGACCACTCGCCTTGTTGACGAGTCCAGAGCGCCTGCCCACGCTGCGCACTGGCAGGCTGCTGTGCCTGCTGCTGCCAACGCGCCAGCTCTTGAGAAGGACTGGTGTCGGCGGCCTTGGAACTGGCACATGCCAACACAAGACCCAGCATTAACAATTGCACCCGAAACCGCTTTGCATTGATTTTTTCCATGCCTCAAGGCTAACGATGCCAGATGAAATCCCGCTTAAGCCGCTGAGCCCCCTTGCGCTGCACCACAACTGAATAAAGTTGATCTAATTTGTCAAGAATGTTTGAAATGTGCATTTTGCACATTTATACTTGCGCTAACGGACCTTCATCATGACCAACCAGTTATCTCCGGATGGATTGCAATCAGAGCAGCAAGCACTCTTGGCAGTGCTTGAGCAACTGCTCAGCCCTTTGGCCAAGCTTTGTTTGGCCAAAGGTGTGTCTATTCAAGCGGCAGAAGAGATGATGCGGCGTGCCTTCGTTCAGGCAGCTACTGAAGATTGCGATGGACTGAACCCCGCCCGATTGACCAGTCGTATCAGCACGATGACGGGTCTAACGCGCCGCGAAGTAGCCCGTTTGCAATCGGAAGATGCACCTGCCCGTCCTCAAACCAGAACGGTCGCCACGGATGTCCTGACTTATTGGACAACGCAGTCCGACTACGTCAACAAGAAGGGCTTACCCATCCAAATCCCTAGAACGGGAGAGGCTCCGAGCTTCGAGATGCTTGCCGCATCTGTAACCAAGGACGTACATCCCAAGTCCATCTTGGCCGACATGGTTCGTCTTGGCCTTGTGGCGCACAACACGAAAAACGACACCGTCTCGGTGGTAGACGCGATCTTCGTGCCCAAAAAAGATTGGCCGCAGATGGTGGGCTTCATAGGTGCCAATGTAGGCGACCACTTGCGGGCAAGCGTAGACAACGTGCTCCATGACGGGGGTGAACATTTCGAACAGGCCTTGCTGGCCGATGAACTCTCTGAAGAGTCATTGGAGGCCGCCAAATCAATGATCACTGCCCAATGGCGCGACTTGCTGACTCAGCTTGGTCCGCAGTTGCAGTCGCTCATGGATGAAGACAAGGCCAAGGGCAGACAAAAAAACCAGCAACTGCGCATAGGCCTTTACTCTTACAAAAGCGCTATGCAGACAAATCAACCCGGACCGAAAGGCCCCGCACAAGAGGAATCAAATGAGAAAAATTAAGCGGGTGCTGTGCACGCGAAGAACCGCCTTGTTAGGAATTGCAGGTGCCATCGCAGAAATCACTGGCTGCGGGGGTGGTGGTACGGATGTCGCTGGACTTTCCAGCGGTGGGACTGGCTCATTCACATCCGGAACGATCAGCGGTTTCGGGTCCATCATCGTCAATGGGATACGTTACAACGACGACAACGCTTCAATACTCTCGCGAGATGATTCAAACGCCAACAATCAAGCGCTTGAATTGGGTATGGTCGTCAACATCGAGGGTTCGGCAGTCACCCCGCCAGCAAACGCAACTGGTTTGCCAACGGCTACGGCCTACCGGATCACCTACGGTAGCGAGTGGATTGGCCCAGTGAGTAACAAAGGTGCAACAACCTTTGAAATTTTGGGTCACACCGTCGATGTCTTGGCGACGACCTTCTTTGGTGGGGCAGTACAGCAGTTCGCTGATTTGACGACGGCCCACTTTGTGGAAATTTATGGCTTTGTCGATCAAGTGGATGGTCACATACAGGCAAGCCGAATTGAAGTCTCGCTGGTTCAACCCACGTCGTACAAGCTCAGTGGCGCCATTTCGCAGATCAATGCAGCAGGTCGGAGTGCAAATCTTGGGCTCATCGCGATCAACTGGTCTTCGGCCGCAGCTTTACCAGCTGGTACAGCCGATGGGAGTTTTGTTCGTGTTCGCTTGAATCCGATCCCATCGGGCGCTGTTTGGACAGCATCTCAGATTGATTTGTTGAATTCTCCTCTTGCTGATTTGCAAGATGACCACGATTACGAAGCAGAAGTCCATGGGAGCATCACTTCCTATCAATCGAGCTCTAGCTTCGTTGTGAATGGAATTCCTGTGAATGCCGCATCGGCCCGAATCACGGGCACCTTGGCTGCTGGAGTCGTGGTGGAAGTAGAGGGAAATATCCGAGCCGGCCAGTTGATTGCCAGCAAGGTACAGGTCAAAACCTCATCAGAGATCGAATCCCAGGAATTCGAGTTCTATGGCGTGATCAGCAACGTGACCGCCCAGACCTTCGAGGTTCGCGGTCAGACCTTTTATTACGACAGCAGCACAGAAAACAGAAGCTTACTGACGAGAACCCCTTTGCCATATGTAGAGGTCAAGGCCAGCCGAAGCAATGGACGCTGGTACGCCTTTGAAATTGACCTCGAAGACTAAATTGCCCATCAGGAGAAAACTATGTCACACATCAAATTCAAAAAGAAGAAGCTCTCAATGCTCGTCCTGGCCGCTATCGCTGCTTCCCTCGCTGCTTGTGGCGGTGGTGGTGGCGGATCTGGGCCATTGGCAGCAGCCAACACCCTGACTGGAGTAGCCGTTGACGGCTACATACAGGGTGCCACAGTGTTCCTGGATATCAATCGCAACGGTTTAGCCGATGCAGGTGAGCCAAGCACTACAACCGACCTTAACGGTCGTTACGCGCTTGACTACAGCTCCGTGACAGGTTCTGTGTCTGGCCTTCCTATCGTGGTAACTGGTGGCGTGGACTCGGATACGGGTTTTGCTTTCGCTGGAAAGTTATCTGCGCCAGTTGAATCGGTAAGTCAGGCGCAGGTGGTCACACCGATGACAACCCTCGTCGATGCGATGGTCGCGCAAGGTCTTGCCGCAGATGTGCCAACAGCAAAGCAAAAAGTGGCCAGTGCGCTGGGGTTGACTGTGGACCAGCTTGCTGCTGACCCTGTTGCAGCGATTGCCAACAATCCGGGGATCTATACAACAGCAGTAGCCTTGCAAAGATCTATCCAGATGTTGGCCAGTGCAAATGCTCGAACTGGTGAGGCCTCACACGAGTCACAGGAAAGAGTTGTCCGAGCACTTGCCACGGCCATCCGGTCTCAGACCTCCGCAGTTGATGTCAGTCAGCTTGTTGCCACTTTGCCACTGCAAAGCTCGGCGGCGGCTCAAGAACTGGCATCAGCACTGAGTAACTCGGTCAGAACAGGCGTGAACTCTGGTGGTCATGACGGAGCCAAAGCAGCACTCAAGGCCATGGATGAGGTGCGTACACGCATGGAGTCCGACCACGATTACAGCTTGGCACGTGCGGCCAACAAAATTGACTCAGAGCGTGGGAAAAGCACATCCCGTCCCTATTACCAACTGACTCAAAACAGTTCCAGCACAACTGCGGTCAACACCATTCGCAATATTTCAGGTACTGCCGGAACAACGCGAACGCAGCCTACAAATACTGCGGGGCGATTGCTGGCATCCAATTGCTTTCAGTGTCACGGCACAGGCGGTGTTGGAGGGTTTGACAGCATCCGGGGCAAGGAAGCCTCTGAGGTGCGTGAATACCTGAGTCAATCCGCCAACAGTTCCATCATGGCCGCACATGCGCAGGGCTACACGACAGCTCAGCTCAACGCGATCATCTCTTACCTGCAACAGTGATTTGGGAGGAAAAAATCATGAGAACAAACACTACGCCTTCACGCCGAAAAATGCTGATGTTGGCCGCTGCTGCGGTCACCACAGGAATCATCCCCATCTTGGGACATACCGACGACGACAGCCATGAGGACTATGACTCTGATGGGAAATACGCATCTGGCAACAACACTACTTTTGCTCTTGCTAACACTGGATTGACTGCCAACATCGTCGTAATAGGTGGTGGCATGGCAGGCGTGAGTGTCGCTAAATATCTGCGGCTGTGGGGCGGCGCAGGTATCAAGGTGACTTTGGTCGAACCTAGCCTGACCTACACCTCCAACATTATGAGCAACCTGGTGCTGAACAACACCAGAACCATGAGCAGTTTGGCTTATGGCTACACCAGTGTTGCGACCAAGTATGGTGTTGTGATCAAGCAAGCGGCCGTACAAAGCATCAACACCACCGCCAAGTCCGTAGCCTTGTCGGATGGAAGCACATTGGCCTATGACCGACTGATTGTTGCGCCGGGCGTTGATTTCATGGACGCATATGGCCTCACCCAATCGGATTACGAGAACAAGACACCACATGCTTGGCGGGCAGGACCACAGACTGAGCTTCTGCGTACACAGTTAGCCAACATGTCGAACAATGGCACATTTGTGATGACCATTCCCAAGGCGCCCTACCGCTGCCCACCTGGGCCTTACGAGCGGGCGTGTTTGGTGGCGGACTTTCTGAAGAACTACAAGGGTTCTGCTTCAAAAGTCATCATCCTGGATGAAAACGCATCCATCCAAGCTGAGGTGGATAACTTCACATACGCTTTCAACTCTATTCACAGAGGTGTCATTGACTACCGCCCTGGTGTCACCAACATCCAAATCAACCCGGACACCAAGGTAGTGACTTACACAGACCAACTTCTTGTAAGCCAGTCCATCAATGCCCAGGTGGTTAATCCGATCCCCCCACACAGAGCTGCGGGCAGTGCACCTGGTAGTTGGCTAGCAAATGCCGGATTGAACAACAGCTCCTCGAACGGTGTACCTGATGGTCGTTGGTGTGTTGTGGATGTGCTCAGCTACGAATCGACGGCAGTCGCTGGCGTTCACGTGATTGGGGATGCATCCAGCTGCGGATTGCCAAAGGCAGGGCATGTGGCCAATCAGGAAGCCAAGATCTGTGCCGATGCAATCATCCGGATTGCGGGGGGGCAGGCACCTGACAGTGGACCAGTAGCTAACTCTGCCTGTTATTCGCCCATTACTGCTTCTACAGCATCATGGCTGACTGCTGTGTATCAATACGACGCAAGCACTCGCAGGATGGCTATTGCGTCCAACGGTGGTGTCACTTCAGGGGCCAGGGCAACGGAAGCGGCGAGTATCACTAATGGAAATTTCAGGCAGATGAATACCTGGTTCAATACCCTGATGGGCGACACGTTTTCTTGATCGCAAAAAGGGTTCAACTGGATATGTTTTGAAGCTTAAAGGGGCTGCAGAAGACTGCTTTTGGGGAGAAGAATGAGTGTCTGCATGTGGCCGAATGCGTGAGGTCACTGTGCCGCCTTGAATGGCCGCTCTCGCTGCATTGCAGTCACACAACCAGCGGCAGGCGCTTATCGATTCGCGCAGGTTAATGGACTGACTGCCGCCCCTCGAACAGCGCCTGCTTAAAATCTGTCCACTGCACAGCCCGGGACGCGCGGCAACGTGGTGCTCGCCCTCCCCCGCTCACGCGGGGCCAGGGGATTCGGCCGCGACTTGTTTCACACCTTGCCCAGGACAAGTCCATGACCACGCTGCTGATCCACCGCGCCCGCTGCATCGCCACACAAGACGATGCCAACACTAAACTGAATGACGCCTCGCTTTTGATCCGCGATGGCCGCATCAAGCGGATCATCCCCGCCACTGAAAACACCGACGAACTGGTCAAGCAGGTCGATGAGGTGATCGACGCCCGCCGCCATGTGGTGGTGCCGGGCCTGATCAACACGCATCACCACATGTACCAGTCGCTCACGCGGGCGATTCCGGGCGTGCAAAACGCCGAGCTGTTCAGTTGGTTGCAAG
This sequence comes from Limnohabitans sp. MMS-10A-192, assembly GCF_003063335.1. GTDB lineage: Bacteria > Pseudomonadota > Gammaproteobacteria > Burkholderiales > Burkholderiaceae_C > Limnohabitans_A. Next base: position 203,010 of record NZ_NERX01000001.1, read on the forward strand.
GCCTGTACCCGATCTGGGTGGGCCTCACGCCCGAGATGGTGCGTGTCTCGGGCCAAGTGGCCATGGCCGAGCTGCTGCTGAGCGGCTGCACCACCAGCAGTGACCACCTTTACATCTACCCCAACGGCGTGCGCTTGGACGACAGCATCGAAGCGGCGCACACCATGGGCATGCGCTTCACGGCCACACGCGGCAGCATGAGCGTGGGGCAATCGCAAGGCGGCCTGCCGCCCGACAGCGTGGTCGAACAAGAACCCGCCATTTTGAAAGAAACCCAGCGCCTGATTGAACGGTGGCACGACGCCAGCTACGGCGCGATGACGCATGTGGCCGTGGCACCCTGCTCACCCTTCAGCGTGAGCCAAGACCTGATGCGCGAATCGGCAAAACTGGCCCGCGCCCACGGCGTGCGCCTGCACACCCACTTGGCCGAAAACGACCACGACATCGCGTACACCCGCGAGAAGTTCAACTGCACCCCCGCGCAATACGCCGAAGACTTGGGCTGGGTCGGCCACGATGTGTGGCACGCCCATGGTGTGAAGCTGGACGACGAAGGCACGTATTTGTTTGCCCGCACGCGCACCGGCATTGCCCACTGCCCGTGCAGCAACATGCGCCTGGCCAGCGGCATCTTGCCGCTGCGCAAAATGCTGGACGCGGGCGTGCCGATTGGCCTGGGCGTGGACGGCAGCGCCAGCAACGATGCGGCGCACCTGCTGAACGAAGCGCGCCAAGCCATGCTGCTGGCGCGTGTGGGCAGAGCGTTAGAACCTTTCGGCTGCGATCATGGCCCCGCTGAGATGACACCCCGCGACGCGCTGCGCCTGGCCACACGCGGTGGTGCCGATGTGCTCGGCCGTGCCCACGAGCTGGGGCAAATCACCGAAGGCTATTGCGCCGACATCGCGATGTTTCGCACCGACACGCTGAGCATGGCGGGCGGCGCGGTGCACGACCCCGTGGGTGCACTGCTGCTGTGCGCCAGCGACAACGCCGACTACACCATCGTCAACGGGCGCGTGGTGGTGCGTGAGGGTGAAATCGCGATGGTGGACATGGGGCCGCTGATTGAGCGGCACAACCAGCTGGCGATGCAGTTGGCGATGGGGGCAGCTTAAGTTTCAATCCCTGGACGCCTTTAGCTAAAATAGCCATCCATCAGGAGCCCGCCATGCAAATCACCGCCACCGAAGCCAAAAACCGTTTTGGCAGCATTTGCGCCCTTGCCAAGCGCGAACCCGTATTTGTAGAAAAAGCGGGTCAAATAGACACCGTCATCCTGTCGGCTGAGCAATACCGGGCTTTGCAAGCCAATCAAAACAGCAGCAGTCTGGCTGCACGCAAGAAGAAGTTTGAAACTGAATTTGGCGACTGGATTGCCGCGCAGAACACTTGGGTAGAAAAGCAAGGCATTCCCGGTGCCGACTTGCGGCCTTGGTAAACCGCCATGGCGCAGTTTGATGTTTACGCCAATCCCAGCGAGAGCGCTGCGCACGGCATTCCCTATGTGGTGGTGGTCCAAAGTGATTTACTGGATGCATTGGCCACACGCATGAGCATTCCTCTGGCCACTCTTGAGTTTGCAGAAAAGTCACCTGACAAACTTTGCCCCGTGGTCACAGTCAACGGCCAGCGCCTGCGCGCACTGGCTCATTACACGGCACCCTTGCCCACGCGCAGCTTGCGGCAAGTGGTGGGCAATTTAGCAGCGCAAGCCAGCACACTGATTGCGGCGATGGACGTGGTGGTTTCAGGGGTTTAGCCACCGAACACCTTTGGCGTAGCTCTCGCCAGCGTCAGAGACCCCATCGAAGTCCTCACACTGAGGTCACAAGTCTTTCGCCCCCAAAGCCAACGCAAGCTGTCTACACTGAGGCCATGATCCCAGGCCTCGTTCAACTCTTCATCTTCCAAGCCCTGGGCGAGCTGCTCTCTAAGTTCGCCCTGCCCTTCATCCCCGGCCCGGTGCTGGGCCTGGTGTTGTTGCTGGCGTTTCTGAGTTTGCGCGGTCATGTGCCAGCGGCCATGGACTTGGTGGGCAGCAGCATCTTGCAGCACTTGGGACTGCTGTTCATTCCGGCGTCGGTGGGTGTGGTGCTTTATTTGCCGGTGCTGCGGGCCAATGCCTGGGCCATCAGCGCGGCGCTGGTGATCAGCGTGCTGGCGACGGTGGCGGTGACAGCACTTGTGCTCAAGCTGCTGGCCCCGAAGGACTGAAACCATGAACCCCATGACACGCTCCGATCTGCCCGCCATCTCCGAGATTTGGGTCTACCTCTCGGGCAGCCCGCTCCTGGCTTTGGTGCTCACGCTCAGCGCTTACCTGATCGGCTTGACCGTGTACGAGCGCAGCCAGCGCAACCCGCTGGCCAACCCGGTTTTGATCGCCGTGGTGCTGGTGTGCCTGAGCATCAGCGTGCTCGATATGCCCTATGCGCAGTATTTCGAAGGCGCGCAGTTTGTGCACTTTTTGCTGGGCACGGCCACGGTGTCGCTGGCCATTCCCATCTACAAAGGTTTTGCCTCGCTCAAAGGGCGCATGGGGGTGCTGATGCTGTCGCTGGTGACAGGCGGTGTGACCTCGATGCTCACGGCCGTGGGTGTGGCGCGGTGGTTGGGGGTGGACGAATCGTTGGTGCGCGGCTTGGTGGCCAAGTCGGTCACCGCGCCGATTGCCATGGGCATTGCCGAGCGCGTGCAAGCCTCGCCCACACTGACCGCCATCTTTGCGGTGAGCACCGGCATTTTGGGTGCGGTGTTGGGCCGCTATGTGCTGGACGCCTTGCGCGTCACGGCCTGGTGGCAGCGCGGTTTTGCTTTGGGTGTGGCCGCACACGGCATTGGCACCTCACGCGCTTTCAGCGTGAATGTCGAGGCCGGGGCCTATGCCAGCTTGGGCATGGGGCTGCACGGCATTGCGGGGGCAGTGCTGATTCCGTATGCCGTGGGTTGGTGGTTTTAAAGGCCAACGCTTGCACCGAGTCCAGGTGGCGACAGCTCGTCCAAGGCTTCTTTTTATGATGAAGCCATGAACTACGCCACCTCAGACCTCCTCGCTTTTGCCGATCAACTCTTGCAATCAGCAGGCTTGCCGCCGGACAAGGCCCAGGCCGTGGCCGATGTTTTGCTAGAGGGCGACTTGCTGGGGCACACCACACACGGCCTGGCCTTGCTGGCGCCTTATCTGGCCGAACTGGAGTCGGGCAAGATGCGCAAAGAAGGTCAGCCGCTGTTGGTGGCGGACCACCCGGCCGCAGTGACCTGGGACGGCCAGCGCCTGCCGGGTCCTTGGCTGGTGCTGCAAGCGATCGATCTGGCCACACAACGCGCACGCAGCCAAGGCACTTGCACCGTGGTCATCCGGCGCAGCCACCACATTGCCTGCCTCGCGGCCTACCACCAGCGCGTGACGGATCAGGGCTTCATGATGCTGCTGCATTGCTCCGACCCCAACGCCGCCAGCATCGCGCCCTTCGGCGGACTGGACCCGGTGTTCACGCCCAACCCGATGTCGGTGGGCATCCCCACTTCGGGCTTGCCGGTGCTGATCGACGTGTCCACCTCGTCCACCACCAACGGCATGACCAACCGCCTGCACAAGGAAGGCGGCTTGCTGCCCGCCGAGTGGGTGATGGATGGCCACGGCCAGCCCAGCCGCGACCCGGAGGTGCTCTTCAACGAGCCCAGGGGCACCATCTTGCCGCTGGGCGGTATGGACTCGGGCCACAAGGGCTACGGCCTGAGCTGGATGGTGGAAGCCTTGACCGGCGGCTTGGCAGGCCATGGCCGTGCGGACGCCCCCGAGGGCTGGGGAGCCACGGTGTTTTTGCAGATCATCGACCCCCGCGCTTTCGCAGGCCAAAGCGCCTTCAACACGCAGATGGACGAGGTGTCACGCCAATGCCATGCCTCGCGTCCCGCGCAGCCCGACCGCTGGGTGCGCACGCCAGGCGAGCGCGGCCTGAAGCTCAAAGCCGACAGCGCCAGCCAAGGCGTGGCGCTGTACCCGAACATCATGCCCATGCTGGAGCCTTGGGCCGAGAAGTTCAAAGTCACTGTGCCGAATGAGATCTGATGGACAGGCCTTGTGAAGATTGCACCGGTGAGGCTCATCTGTAGCGACTGTCATCTCGGACTTGCTTAAAACCGTCATCTCGGACTTGTTTAAAACTGTCATACCGAGCTTGTTTAAAACTGTCATCCCGGACTTGATCCGGGATCCATGACTCGTCTACCGACGATCACAAGGGTCACCGCTACACATTGGATCCCGGGTCTTCGCTCGGGATGACAAAAACTGAGACGACGGTGACATGCCAACGCCGCAAATCTGAGTCCCTCGCATCAAGCCGCTTGAACAGGTTTGCGCAGCATGCGCAAGAGCAACGGCGCAAACCACACCAAAGCCGTCAATATGGCCAGGCCCAATGCGATGGGTCGGGCTACAAACGCCATCAAATCGCCGTTGGACTTGATCATCGAGGTGATGAAGTTCTCTTCCAACATGCCGCCCAACACCACACCCAAAATGGCCGGTGCTGTCGGGAACTTGTTGGCTTCCAGCAGATAAGCCAGGATGCCAGCGACCAGCATGACGCCCACTTCAAACACCGTGTTGTTGATGGCAAACGTGCCGACCACACAGAACAGCAAGATCATCGGCATCAGGATTTCACGCGGCACCTTGAGGATGCGCTTGGCCACTTTGATGCACAGAATGCCCAAGGGAATCATGATGATGTTCGCCACAATGAAGAGCAAGAACACCGCATAAATGTTTTGTGGATTGGTGGTGAACAAAGTCGGGCCGGGGTTCATGTTCTTCATGTACAGCACGCCGATCACAATCGCCGTGATCGAGTCGCCCGGAATACCAAACACCAAGGCCGGAATCCACGCACCCGCCAAGGCGCTGTTGTTGGCCGAGCCCGACTCCACAATGCCTTCCACATGCCCGGTGCCAAATTTCTCGGGCTCCTTGGAAAACTTCTTGCTCATCGCATACGACATCCAAGCCGCGATGTCGGCGCCCGCACCCGGCAAAGCACCCACGGCCGTGCCCAACACACTGCCTCGCAAAATCTGCTTGGGGTATTTCTTGGCCAAGGCCCATTGGCCCTTGAGCACACCGCCCACTTCTTCCACCACCAACTCTGCAGGCGGACTGGTGTCCACCACGTAGCGGATGATTTCAGAGATCGCGAACATGCCGATCATCATGGCGATCATGCCAATGCCACCCGTCATCTCGACGGTGCCAAATGTGAAGCGCGGAAAACCGGCCGGGTTGCCCAACCCCACACACGCCACCAGCAACCCTAACAAGAGCATCATCACGCCCTTGACCGGCGAACCGGTGGAGATGAACACGGCACACGTCAGCCCCAACAAGACCAGCCAGAAATACTCGAACGAGCTGAAGTTCAGCGCAAAGTCGGCCAAGGCAGGCGCGGCCACGATCAGCACCACCGTGCCAAACAAGCCACCCACTGCCGAGAACACCAGGCCTGCACCCAGCGCTTTCTCGGCCTGCCCTTTGCGCGTCATGGCAAAGGCTTCGTCGGTGTAAGCCGCCGATGCCGGTGTGCCCGGAATGCGCAGCAAACAACCCGGGATGTCCCCCGAAAAAATCGCCATGGCCGTGGCCGTGACCATGGCGGCCACCGCCGGAATGGGCGGCATGAAAAAGGTCACGGGCACCAGCAGCGCAGTGGCCATGGTGGCGGTCAAGCCCGGCACCGCCCCGACAAACAAACCGTAAAAAGAAGCGAGCACCATCACCATCAAGGTGTAGGGCTCGAACACCATCGAAAACGCTTGGCCAATGGCTGTCCACATGGGATAAGACTCCTCAGACCGACAAAGTCATTTGGGTTGAAAGTGGAAAAGGCCGTTACCAGGCCAGTGGCGTCAAGACACCCCAGGGCAAGGGCACACGCAGCAGTTTGTAAAAGGCAAAGTGCACCACCACAGTGGCCACCACCGCCCACAAGACAGATCGGCTCCAAGCCACGTGCAGCGACCTGAACAGCGTCATCATCATCACAAGAGCTGTGATCAAAAAGCCCAGCGTGTCAGACACCAGGATGTAGAACACCACAGAGCCCAGCAAGGCGACCAGTGCCCTGGTGTGGCGCGGTGAACGCACCCAGTCTTCCCACTCCAGCCATGGTCCATCCGCGCGATCACGCCAGCCCTGCCAAACCAGCAATGCCCCGCCAGCACACAAGCCATACGCGATCAAGCTGGGAAACAAAGCCGGGCCCACGGGCTGACCTGAGAGGTTGGGGTAACTGCGCACAGCCAAGAGCACCGCAGCGCCCAAGGCCATGAGCAGGACGCCCCAGAAAGCGTCGTTGATTTTCATGGGCTGGCTTACTTGACCAAGCCCACAGCCTTCATGGTCACACCCATTTCGGCATCGGACTTGGCCATGAATTTGGCCATGTCATCCGGCCCGCCATAAATCACGCCCAGGCCGCGGCTGGTCATGAAGTCGTTGTATTCCTTGCTGGCCACGGCCTTGCGCACGGCTTCGGCCAACTTGGTTTGAACCGGTGCTGGCAACCCTTTGGGGGCCAGCACGCCGCGCCAGGCCGCCATGGTCCAATTGCTGCCGGTGACAGATTTGAGGGTCGGCACATTGGGGTAGAGGGTGGAAGGCTTGGCGTCCATGATGGCCAGACTCTTGACCTTGCCTGCATCGATCAAGGAGCGCGCTTCGGGCAGGGACACCGGGGCCACTTCGACACCACCGGCCACCATGTCTTGCAAGCCTGGCGCAGCACCGTTGCTGGGCACCCAGGGCAATGCGGCAGGGTCGATTTTTTGGTCGAGCAGCAAACCGGCAATGGCCAAATGCCAGATGCCGCCCTGGCCTGTGCCCGAGGCTTTGAACTTGCCGGGGTTGGCCTTGATGGCAGCCAGCAGGTCGTTCACGTTTTTATAAGGCGAGTCGGCGCGCACCTGGATACCCGCCGGGTCGGCATTGACCAGCCCAATGGGCGTGTAGGAAGCACCGGTCAGTTGGGTCAAGCCCTGCCAGTGCATCATGCCGATTTCGACCGTGGCCAGGCCGATGGTGTAACCGTCTGGTTGGGCTGCGGCGATGGCCGCATGGCCCACCACCCCGCTGCCACCCGTGCGGTTGACGACGGTGACGGGTTGACCCAAGTCTTTTTCGAGCAAGCTGGCCACGATGCGGGCCACCGCATCGGTGCCACCGCCTGCGCCCCAGGGCACGATCATGGTGATGGGACGGGTGGGGTAATTTTGAGCAGCAGCAGGCAAAGCAGCTGCTAAACAGGCCAGACCAGCAACCGCGCTGGCAACCAAAGTACGGCGTGAGCGAATGAACATGGGTGTCTCCTTTTGATTTAACAGCCGGGCCCACAAGGGCCTGCTGCATCAAAATTTATACCCATTGGATCGTCATACCAATAGGGTCGACCATATTCCAAGTAACTCTGGCGACTGCCTTTCAAGGGCTTCGCCAGCGGCCCGCATTCAGTCCAGCTTGGCCCCCGCCTGGAACCAACGACCGAACATCGCGCGGTCATCTTCCGTCAGACCGGTCGCATTGCCCATGGGCATTTGCTTGGTCATCACCACTTGCTGGTACATGTTCTGAGCGTGCTGCTTGATGAGCTCCGGGCTGTCCAGGCGAACGTTTTTCATTTGCATCTGAGTGCCGTGACAGGTCAAGCAGTGTTGACTCACCAGGCTTTGCACCTGCGCAAAACTCACAGGCGCCACAGGCGCTGTTGACACTTTGGGCGCTGACGGCTTCAGGGCCACAATCACGCCAGCAATCAGCACCACACCCACCGCCGCAAATGGCCAAGGGTTGGCGGCGCGGCCCAAGTGGTAACCGTGGCGCTGCACAAAGAACTGGCGAATCAAGGCGCCTGCAAACATCATCACAAACAGCAGCACCCAGCGGTGTTCGTGCGTGTACAAAAAGCTGTAGTGGTTGCTCAGCATCGCGAAGATGACGGGCAGCGTGAAATAAGTGTTGTGCACGCTGCGCTGCTTGCCGCGCTTGCCGTGGATGGCCAAAGCATTCGCGTCATAAGCTTCGCCGCTGGTCATGGCGGCCACCACTTTGCGCTGGCCGGGGATGATCCAGAAAAACACGTTGGCGCTCATGGCGGTGGCGATCATGGCACCCACCAGCAAGAAGGCGGCGCGACCTGCAAACAGCTGGTTGGCCAGCCATGAAGCAAAGGCGATGACCACGATCATCATGCCCGCCACGATCAGCTCGCCGTTTTTGCGAAAGCCAAACACCCGGCACACCACGTCATAAACGATCCAGAAGGCTGCCAAAAAACCCACAGCGGTGGCACCGGCCACGGCAGGCGACCAGTCCATCAGCGATTTGTCGATCAGGAACGTGCCCGCGTTGTAAAGATAGAGCACCGTGAACAGCGCAAAACCGCTGAGCCAGGTGGAATAGCTTTCCCAATAGAACCAGTGCAGCTTGGTGTGGATGATTTTGGGGGCCACCATGTATTTCTGGGGGTTGTAAAAACCGCCACCGTGCACCGCCCACATCGCGCCGCCGACGCCCTTTTCGAGCAGGTCGGGCGAGTTGGGTTTGAGCAGGTTGTTGTCGAGAAAGACAAAGTAAAACGAAGAGCCAATCCAGGCGATGGCGGTGATGACGTGCACCCATCGCAACAACAGATTGGCCCACTCCAGCAGATACGTTTCCATGAAGGATCTCCAACCAGCTCACCACCGCGGGCCCTGTGAGCGGTCATTCGGTCGCGAACATGAAACCTGGGGGATTCTTGCGCCGCTGCGACCAGTGCACCGAAGTGTATACACTTTACGTCGCCAAATCCAGTTTTCTCTGCTTTCCCATCTCAGGGGAAACCAGCAAAGCCCCCATGGACCGAGTCAATATGGCTACCGGATCGAGTCCGGCATGACATCAGGGCAAGGCTTGTCACCCCGGACCCGATCCGGGGTCCATGCCTGTCAGTCCACAAGCGCCCTCACAGCGTTTGCAAGAGTTGTGCCGCCACCGCCACGGCGATCACCTCGGGCTCTTTGCCGGTGATGCCCGGCACACCGATGGGGCAGGTGATCTGCGCGATGTCTTCTGCGCTGAAGCCCCGCTCTTCCAAGCGGTGCTTGAAAGTGGCCCATTTGGTTTTGCTGCCAATCAGCCCGACAAAAGGCAAATCACCCTTCTCACGCAGTCGTTTGAGGCAGGCGATGACGATGTCCAGGTCTTCGGCATGGCTGAAGCTCATGATCAGCACGCGGCTGCCCGGGGCCAGATCGGCCACTGCCGCCTGCACCGGGTTGGAATGCTCACATTCCACGCCCTCGGGCACATCCGACGGAAAAATCTCGTCGCGGCTGTCCACCCAGCGCACCGCAAAAGGCAAAGGGGCCAAGGTTTTGACCAAGGCTTTGCCCACGTGGCCACCGCCAAACAGCGCCAGCGGGGTGCGCGTGGGCCTCAGTTCAGACTGCAAGCGAGCGACATCCGCACCCGTCACAGGCTGGAAATGCAGCTCCACAGCGCCCCCACAGCACTGCCCCAGGCTCGGGCCCAGAACATGGCGCAGCTGTGTTTCATCGGTCTGGCCGGCCAAGAGCAAGCGGGCATGGGCGATGGCCTGGTATTCGAGATGACCGCCACCAATGGTGCCCTGCTCGCCTTGGGCAAACACCACCATGCGCGTGCCCGCGCCACGTGGCACAGAGCCCTTGGTGGCCAGCACGGTCACGACCACACCCGCCTCTCGGGCGAGTTGTTGCAAAGCCAAATCCATCCAGTTCACAATCCACATCCATTTCAAACCAAGGCCTTTTCCGGCCTAGTGGCTCGGTGCACAATGGCGCCTATCTGCCAAGTATGCCAACGAGACAAGGGCTCACTGTGATGCACACATTTCGCCAATTCAAAACCACGATTGTCGCCGCCCTGATGGGCACAGGCGCATTGGGACTGTCTTTGCTCAGTGGCTGCACCACGGACGCCAGCAAAGCCAAAGGCGGCTATACCAGCCAGGATTGGCCTGCCTTGCCAACCACACGCCCTGGGGCCCTGCCCTCTACGGCCGCATCATCGCTCGCCAGTACCCCCAAGGAATACCGCAAAGATGCCGCCTCACACTTGTACGGCATCAACAAGGAGCGCATCTTCAAAGGCCGCATGCCGCCCATGTTGCAAGCCGTCGGCGTGCTGGATGTGGACATCGACCGCCAAGGCCAGGTCAAGGCCCTGAGCTGGAAACGTGCCCCCAAGCATGTGCCCGAAGTCATGGCCGAAATCGAGCGCATGGTCAAAGCTGCAGCGCCCTACCCCGCGCCCAAGAACCTGAGCCAAGTCACCTACACCGATGTGTGGCTGTGGCACAAGAGCGGCAAGTTCCAGCTCGACACGCTGACCGAAGGCCAGGACTGAATCTCAGCGCAGCCAAGCGTGGAGCTGGTGCAAGTCGTCGATGAACTGAATGCGCTCAGCCAACTCTGCAGGCAAACCCTGGCGTGGGTGCAGGCTGAAGACCTGCATGCCCGCAGCCAAGCCGGCTTGAATGCCGGGCAAGCTGTCTTCGACCACACCGCACCCTGAGGGCTCCACGCCCAAGGCCGCAGCGGCGTGCAAAAACAAACCGGGCTCGGGCTTGAAGCTGCCCACGTCTGGGGCACAAAACAAACGGTCACCAAAATAGTCGCGCAGCCCCGTGACCCCCAGCGTGATCTCGGCTTTTTCACGCGGACCATTGGTGCCGATGGCAAAAGGCCTGTTCGTGGCTTGCAGGCTTTTCAGCAAGGCCGTGGCACCGGCAATTTCATCCAAGCCCTGGCGAAAACGGATCGCCATGTTCTGGCGCAGTTGTCGCAGGAAAAGCACTTCATCGAGCGGCTGGTGCTGCGCCGATACGTGGGCAGCGATGGTGCTGACGCAACGGGCCATGGGCACGCCGCCAAAGCGGGCATACATTTCCTCACGGGCCCATGACGCCCCCAAGTCTGCGGCCATCTGGTGCAGCACATCCAGGCCTGGCGCTTCGCTGTCCACCAGGGTGCCGTCGAGGTCAAAAATCAGCGCTGCAATGGGCATGAGGTACTTTGTAAAGGCCAAAGAAAAAGGCCGCCTGATGCAACACCAGGCGGCCCGGAGGACTCAGATCACAGACCGGCTTGGGCCTTGACGCTTTCGCACGCCATCAAGATGCGCTCAGGCGTGGCCGGTGCGTCCATGTACACCACGGCTTTGTGGTCGGCGCTGGCAGCCACGGCATCGCGCAAGGCGAAGAAGGCAGACAGGCCCAACATCAAAGGCGGCTCGCCCGTGGCCTTGCTGTTGAAAGGCGTGGGCTTGTTGTTTTGATTTTCAAACAAGGACACCTTGAAGTGCTCTGGAATGTCGCCCGCCACTGGAATTTTGTAGGTGCTGGGGCCGTGCGTGAGCAGCTTGCCCTTCTTGTCCCAAATGCACTCTTCCATGGTGAGCCAGCCCATGCCTTGCACATAGGCGCCTTCGATTTGGCCTTTGTCCAGTGCGGGGTTGATGCTGCGGCCCACGTCATGCACGATGTCCACGGCCTTGAGCCACCACTCGCCAGTGCGGGTGTCGATCTCCACTTCACTCACGGCAGCGCCGTAGCAGTAGTAATAGAAAGCACGGCCATTCAGGGTCGCGAAGTCGTATTTGATTTCGGGCGTCATGTAGAAACCCGTGACCGACAAGCCCACACGCTCCATGTACGCTTGCTTGGTCAAGTCGGCCCACTTGACGGATTTGCCGCCACCGTGCACTTCGTTGTTCGCGAAAGTCACATCGCCTTCGGCGCAAGCCAACATGCGGGCCGCCACAGGCTTCAGGCGCTCACGCATTTGCAGGGTGGCGTTCATGATGGCCGCGCCGTTGATGTCGGCACCGCTCGAAGCCGAAGTGGCCGACGCATTAGGCACTTTTTGCGAATCGGTGGCGGTGATGCGCACATGGTCCACGCTGATGCCCAAGCCATCGGCACAGACTTGCGCCATCTTGGTGTTCAGGCCCTGGCCCATCTCTGTACCGCCGTGGTTGCAGCTGACCGAGCCATCCATGTACACCGCCAGCAGCGCGCCGCCCTGGTTCAGGTGCGTGGCCGTGAAGCTGATGCCGAACTTGAGAGGCACGAGCGCCATGCCGCGCTTGCGGGTTTTGCTCTTGGCGTTGAAGGCTTGCACTGCGGCGCGGCGCTCGGCGTATTTGGATTCGTGCTCGACCTGGTCGATCACCTTGTCACCCACCCAGTCTTCGATGAGCTGGTTGTATTGGGTGGTCATGGTGTCGGGCGTGCCGCTCGTGGCGGGGTCTTTGTAGAGGTTGAGCTTGCGCACTTCCAGTGGGTCTTTGCCCAAGGTCATCGCAATTTCGTCCATCACCGTTTCGATGCCGAACATGCCTTGCGGGCCGCCGAAGCCACGGAAAGCGGTGGCGCTTTGCGTGTTGGTTTTGCAGCGGTGGCTGACCAGCTTGAGCGCAGGCAGGTGGTAGGTGTTGTCGATGTGCAAGCAAGCACGGTCGTTCACTGGGCCGGAGTAATCGGTGCTGTAGCCGCAACGCGACATGAGTGTGATGTCCGCGCCCAAGACACGGCCGTTGTCATCAAAGCCCACTTCGTAGTCGATGCGGAAGTCGTGACGCTTGCCGGTGATGGTCATGTCGTCGTCACGGTTCACGCGCAGCTTGACGGGCTTGCCCAGCTTGTGTGCAGCCAAGGCAGCGCTTTGGCTGAAGATGCTGGCGTTGCCTTCTTTGCCACCAAAGCCACCACCCATGCGGCGGCAGATCACCTCCACATCGTTGGTGTGCAGGTTCAGGGCGTGTGCGGCTTCGCGTTGGTTGCCATCGGGGTGCTGGGTCGACACGTACAGCGTGAGCTGGCCGTCTTCTTTGGGCACCGCATAGGTGATCTGGCCTTCCAGGTAAAACTGTTCTTGCTGACCGGTGCGGGTCGTGCCCTTGATCTTGTGGGGCGCGTTGGCAATGGCTGCGGCGGCGTCACCACGCGTGATGCCTTTGGGCGGCATGATGAAACTGTTGGCTTCCATCGCCTCTTCCACGGTCAAGATGGGCTTGAGTTCTTTCACCAAGACCTTGGCTTTGTGAGCGGCTTCGCGGGCGTAGAGCATGTTGCGCGCCACGACCACGGCCACGGCTTGGCCGATGAACTCGACCTTGCCTGCAGCCAGGAAGGGGTCGTCATGGATGATGGGGCCGCAGTTGTTTTCGCCGGGAATGTCTTTGGCGGTGTAGACCGCCACAACGCCGTGTTCTTTGAGGATGGCGGCGCGGTCAATGCCGTCGCCGATCAACTCACCATGCGCCACGGGCGACAGGATGAGTGCGGCATACAAGGTGCCTGCGTGCTCAGGGATGTCGTCGATGTAGGTGGCGGAGCCGGTCACGTGCAGGTGCGCGGACTCGTGAACGATGTCGGTGCCTTGCTGAACGCCTGAAACAGGCAGCAGGTTTTTGAGTGCGGTAGGAGCGTTCATTCAAGCCACCTCTTTCTGTTCTTCGATGAATTCAAGGGCCAGGTTGCGGGCCACCAGTGCGCGGTAAGCCCATGTGGCACGCAAACCGTCGCGGGCGGTGAAGCTGGCGGCGATCGCGGCGTCCAGATCGGTGGCTTTCACATCAGCGGGCAACTTGCCCTCCAAAACGGCTTCGAGCTTGGGGGCGCGGCAAGGCGATGGGGCCAGGCCGTTGTAGGCCAACTTCACGCCGCTCAACTTGCCATCTTTCAGCGTGTAGCTGATGGCGGCGCAAGTGGCCGAAATGTCTTGCTCAAAACGCTTGCTCACCTTGTGGGCGCGGAAAACCTGGCCAGCCACGGGCTTGGGCAATTCGACGGCTTCGATGAACTCACCGGGCTCCATCACGTTTTTCTTCATGCCGGTGTAGAAATTGTCCAGCAGCACCTTGCGGGTCTTGTCGCCACGGCGCAGCACCAAGTTGGCGCCCAGTGCCATCAGGCAAGGCATGGTGTCGCCAATGGGTGAACCGTTGGCGATGTTGCCCGCCAGCGTCGCGGTAGAGCGGATGGGGGGCGAGCCGAAGCGGCGCAGCACTTCGGCGAAGTCGGGGTAGGCCTTGGCGATCAGCGACTCGACTTGCGTCAGCGACACGGCCGCGCCGATGCGCCAGACCTTGTCGGTTTCTTGGACCTGACGCAGCTCGGCCACATTGCCCAAATACATGATGTGGTCAGGGCGTGCAAACTGCTTGTTCACCTGCAAACCAATTTCGGTGCTGCCCGCCAGCAGCGTTGTGGTGGGGTTCTTGACCAAATAGTCGGCCACTTCGGCCACGGTGGCGGGCGACACGAACTCGTTGCCCTTTTTGGTGCGCACCACGGGCTGCACGATGATGTCGCCGTCCAGACTCAGCGTGGGCACGCTGGCGCGCTTGATTTCTTTGAGCAAAGGCACGTCGGCGCTGTCGTCGAGCTTGAGCGCTTCGGGCTTGGCGCAGGCCTTGGTGGCCGACTCAATGATCGGCTTGTAACCGGTGCAGCGGCACAGGTTGCCGCTCAGCGAATCGGTGATCTGCTGGCGGTTGGGCATGGGCAGGACTTGCACCAGATTCACCAAGCTCATCACGATGCCGGGTGTGCAAAAGCCGCACTGCGAGCCGTGGCACTTGACCATCTCTTCTTGCACCGGGTGCATGGTGCCGTCAGCCTTTTTCAGGCTCTCGATGGTTTTGACCGATTTGCCGTCCAGCGAAGGCAACAACTGAATGCAGGCGTTGGTCGCCACATAGTCCACGCCCGTGCCTGCGGCATTGAGTTCACCCACCATGACCACGCAAGCGCCGCAATCGCCTTCGGCGCAGCCTTCTTTGGTGCCGGTGCGGTGCAGTTGCTCACGCAAATAGTCCAGAACAGTGGTGGTGCGGCGCTCGCCTTGGGCTTCGACGATTTGGCCGTCGAGCACAAAGCGCACAGTGTTGGTGACTTGGGTCATGGTGCAGGGGGGGATGGGTAAATAAACGGTAGAAGCCAGATTTTAAAGACCCCCGAGCAAAGACGTGCGTTTTTTTCCAATGGATCAACCGGGTTCTGACCCCATTTTTGATTTTTGGTCATCCATAGGTCTTCAATCTGCAGTCACAGCCCCGTGGTTGTAAGCACCGGAGGTCTTGGCCATCAGGTCGGTTGGCCGTGAAAAGCCTTGTTGGCGATCTTCCAACCTTCGGCGGTCTTGAGAAGCACAAAGTAATCCACAAACGTGGTCGCGCCATGTACCAAGGTCACGCGTGCACACGCTGCGGTGCCGGTGACTTCAACCCAGTCGATGCGGCGCTGGCGACTGGCTTCGTCTGCTGCGGCTTGGCCTTTGAAGCGCTCACAGTAAAAGTCCAAGGGCCACGATGTGAAAGCCCCTTCTTTGATCGATTCAATGTGCGCAGTTGGCAAAAATGCCTGGCGCATGTGGGCGGCATCGTCTCGCGCGTGGCCCAAAAAATACTGCTCAATCGGCTGGCAAGCCGCCAATTGCTCGGCACTCAAGTCAGCTGAAGTGGTGATGGAGGTGGGCATGGGTTGTCCTTGTGTGGTGTGAATGGGGCTCAAGAGCCGCGATAAGTCGAGTAGCTCCACGGACTGGCCAGCAAAGGTACGTGGTAGTGCTGGTCTTCGTGGGCCACGCCGAAGTCCAGACTCACTTTGTTCAGGAAGTTGGGTTCGGGCAGCTCCACGCCCTTGGCCTTGAAGTAACCCGCCACATCGAACACCAGGCGGTAAGTGCCTTTGCGCAGGCTGGCATGGTCGTACAGCATGCCGTCGGGGTTACGGCCATCGTGGTTGAGGATGAAGCTTTTGACCAAGGTGGCCTGATCGCCCTGCGTGATGAAAAGTGAAACCTGCATGCCCGCAGCGGGGCAGCCGTGCATTGTGTCCAGAACGTGTGTGCTCAATCCCATGATGTTGCTCGCTTGTGTAGGTGGGGTCAAAAGGGTGTTTTTGGCAGGGCTTTGGGGGCTCAGCCAAACCGGTCGACCGAAGTGTATACAATTTTGCATTTAGTGGCTATGATTTGCGCCACCCCCATAAAAAACACCCGGGCCAACCGCCCCAAGGGACTGCGAGACATGGAAACATCCACCACGCACCACATCGTCGAATCCTTGACCCGCGCCATCGTGGAGCACCGCCTCTTGCCAGGCTCGAAACTGGCCGAGCAAAAGCTGGCCGATCACTTCGGCGTCTCGCGCACGCTGGTGCGCCAGGCTTTGTTTCAGTTGTCGCAAAACCGATTGATCCGCCTGGAGCCCGCACGCGGCGCGTTTGTAGCGGCCCCTTCGGTGGAAGAAGCTCAGCAGGTCTTTGCCGTGCGCCGCATGCTGGAGGCCGAAATGACCCGCGCGTTTGTGCAGCAGGTCACGCCCGAACAGATCACCGCACTCAAAGACCACATTGCCCAGGAACGCGAAGCCGTGACGCAAGGCGACATCACGGGCCGAACCGAATTGTTGGGCGACTTCCATGTGCGCATGGCCGAGTTGATGCACAACGATGTGCTGGCCCAGGTGCTGGGTGAGCTGATCTCGCGCTGCGCTCTGATCACGCTGATGTACCAGTCGCGCAACGAGGCCGAGCATTCGACCGACGAACACGTGGCCATCGTGGCCGCGCTGGAAGCCAAAGACAGTGACAAAGCTGTACAGCTGATGCACGAGCACCTGCTGCACGTCGAAGAAAGCCTGACCTTCGACCGCAAAGTGCCCACCCACGACATTTCCCTGGCCCTGGCCTGAACCCTTTTCAACGACCGCCATGAGCACCTACGATTCCACCCTGCCCTACCCCCGCGACCTGAAAGGCTACGGCCGCCAAGTGCCCCACGCGCAATGGCCTGGTGGCGCCCGCGTGGCCGTGCAGTTCGTGCTGAACTACGAAGAAGGCGGCGAAAACTCGGTGCTGCACGGCGATGCAGGCTCCGAGCAATTCCTGTCTGAGATGTTCAACCCCGCGTCCTTCCCCGAGCGGCACATCAGCATGGAAGGCATTTACGAATACGGCTCGCGTGCTGGCGTGTGGCGCATCCTGCGCGAGTTTGAAAAACGCGGCCTGCCGCTCACCGTGTTTGGCGTGGCCACCGCGCTGCAAAAGCACCCCGAGTTGACCGCCGCCTTGCAGGAGCTGGGCTACGACATCGCCTGCCACGGCCTCAAGTGGATCCACTACCAACACATCGACGAAGCCACCGAACGCGCCCACATGGCCGAGGCGATGGCGATCATTCAAAAGCTGACCGGTGAGCGCCCTCTGGGCTGGTACACCGGGCGCGACAGCCCCAACACACGCCGCCTGGTGGCCGACTTTGGCGGCTTTGAATACGACAGCGACTACTACGGCGACGACCTGCCGTTCTGGATGAAGGTGCGCAAAAGTGACGGCACCGATGCGCCCCAGCTCATCGTGCCCTACACGCTGGACTGCAACGACATGCGCTTTGCACTGCCGCAGGGTTATTCGCACGCCGACCCGTTCTTTCAGTACATGAAGGACACCTTTGACGCGCTGTACGCCGAGGGCAATCCCGATGGCGACAACGCCCCCAAGATGATGAGCATCGGCATGCACTGCCGCTTGCTGGGGCGGCCTGGTCGCATCACCGCGCTGCAACGCTTTTTGGACCACATCCAGTCGCACGACAAAGTGTGGGTGGCACGGCGCATTGACATTGCACGGCACTGGAAAACCGTGCACCCCTATGCCGACTGAAAACACTGGATCGCCACGCTTCGCTCGCGATGACGTTTAAACCGTCATTGCGAGGAGCGCAGCGACGCGGCAATCCAGTGCGGGAACCCCAGCATTCGCTAAGACAAAAACATTGACAGGACTCCCATGCCCTTGACCTTGGATCAACTCAACAGCGCATCGCACGCCGATGCAGCGCAAATGCTCGACGGCCTGTACGAACACTCGCCCTGGATCGCCGAACAGGCGCTCAACGAGCGGCCGTTCAAATCGCTGGCCCACCTCAAACACGCCATGTGCGAGGTGCTGGCACACGCCGGGCGCGACGCGCAGCTGGGCCTGATCCGCGCTCACCCGGAGCTGGCGGGCAAGGCCATGGTCAGCAAGACGCTGACGGCCGAATCGACCAACGAACAAACCAAGGCGGGCCTGACCGACTGCACCGCTGAAGAGTTCGCCAAGATTCAAAAACTCAATGCCGACTACAACGCCAAATTCGGCTGGCCCTTCATCCTGGCCGTGCGCGGCCCGCGTGGCGTGGGCTACAACAAGCAGCAGATCATCGACGCCTTTGAGCGCCGTCTGCATGGCCACCCCGAGTTTGAGCTGGCTGAGTGCCTGCGCAACATCCACCGCATCGTCGAGATCCGCCTGAACGACAAGTTTGGCGTGGAGCCCACGCTGGGCCACCAAGTGTGGGACTGGCAAGAAAAGCTGGCCCAGCACTCAGACCCCGGCTTTGCCGAACTGGGCCAACTCACCGTGACTTACCTGACCGACGCGCACCGCGCCTGCGCCCAACGCATCACGCAGAACATGCGCGAGTGTGGCTTTGACGAGGTTTACACCGACGCCGTGGGCAACGTGGTGGGCCGTTACCACCCGGCCGCTGCAGGTGGTAAATACCTGCTCACGGGATCGCACTACGACACCGTGCGCAACGGCGGCAAGTACGACGGGCGCTTGGGCATTTTTGTGCCCATGGCCTGCGTGCAGCAGCTGCACCAGCAAGGAAAACGTCTGCCCTTCGGCATCGAGGTCGTCGCCTTTGCCGAAGAAGAAGGCCAGCGCTACAAGGCCACCTTCCTCGGCTCGGGCGCCTTGATCGGCGACTTCAAGCCGGAGTGGCTGGACCAGCAAGACGCCGACGGCATCACCATGCGCGCGGCCATGCAGCACGCGGGCTTGTGCGTGGATGACATCCCCAAAATCCAGCGCGATCCGGCGCAATACCTGGGCTTTGTCGAGGTGCACATCGAGCAAGGCCCGGTGCTCAACGAAGTGAACATCCCGCTGG
The DNA here is from genome assembly GCF_003063335.1 of Limnohabitans sp. MMS-10A-192. GTDB lineage: Bacteria > Pseudomonadota > Gammaproteobacteria > Burkholderiales > Burkholderiaceae_C > Limnohabitans_A. The sequence continues at coordinate 222,039 of NZ_NERX01000001.1, forward strand.
GTGTGGTCACGTCCATCAACGGCAGCGTGCGTTACCTGTGCGAGGTCATCGGCACCGCCAGCCACGCTGGCACCACCCCCATGGACCGCCGCCGCGACGCCGCCTGCGCCGTGGCGGAACTGGCGCTCTACATGGAGCAACGCGCCGCGAAAGACGGCGACAGCGTGGCCACCATCGGCCAGCTGAATGTGCCGGGCGGCTCCATCAACGTGGTGCCCGGTCGCTGCACCTTCAGCCTGGACATGCGCGCGCCCACCGATGCGCAGCGCGATGCGCTGGAAGCCGATGTGCTGGCCCAGCTGCAAGCCATCTGCGAGCGCCGCGGCCTGCGTCACACAGCCGAAGAAACCATGCGCGCCGCAGCTGCTCCCAGCGCCCCCGAATGGCAAGCCCGCTGGGAACGCGCCGTGAGCGCCTTGGGCGTGCCGCTGTTCAAACTCCCCAGCGGCGCGGGCCACGACGCCATGAAGCTGCACGAAGTCATGCCACAAGCCATGCTGTTTGTGCGCGGCGAAAACGCGGGCATCAGCCACAACCCGCTCGAATCCACCACCAGCGACGACATGCAGCTGTGCGTCGACGCCTTCACCCATGTTTTGAACCAACTCGCATCGGAACTGTCATGACCGCCACAACAGAACAATACGCACAACTCGACACCTGGATCGACGCGCACTTTGACGAGCAAGTGAAGTTCTTGCAAGCGCTGGTGCAGGTGCCCACCGACACCCCACCCGGCAACAACGCGCCCCACGCCGAGCGCACCGCCGAGCTGCTGGCCCCCATGGGCTTTGTGGCAGAAAAGCACGCCGTGCCCGCTGCCGACGTGAAAGCCTATGGCCTGGAGTCGATCACCAACCTGATCGTGCGCCGCCGATACAGCGAAAACGGCGAAGGCAACACCATTGCTCTCAACGCCCACGGCGATGTGGTACCACCCGGCGAAGGCTGGACGCACGACCCGTATGGCGGTGAAGTCAAAGACGGCGCCATGTACGGCCGCGCCACCGCCGTGAGCAAGTCGGACTTTTCCACCTTCACCTTTGCCACGCGGGCGCTCGAATCGTTGAACGCCCCGCTCAAAGGCGGTGTGGAACTGCACTTCACTTACGACGAAGAATTTGGCGGCGAGATGGGCCCCGGCTGGCTGCTGGCGCAAGGCCTGACCAAGCCCGATCTGATGATCGCAGCTGGCTTCAGCTACGAAGTGGTCACCGCGCACAACGGCTGCCTGCAAATGGAAGTGACGGTGCAAGGCGAGATGGCCCACGCGGCCATCCCGGACAGCGGCACCGATGCGCTGCAAGGCGCGGTGCACATCTTGAATGCGCTGCACGCGCTGAACGCCGAGTACAAAAAGACCACCTCCTCGGTCAAAGGCATCACCCACCCGTACTTGAACGTGGGCCAGATCAGCGGCGGCACCAACACCAATGTGGTGCCCGGCAAGGTCGTCTTCAAACTCGACCGCCGCATGATCCCCGAAGAGAACCCGGCCGAAGTGGAAGCCAGCATTCGCCAAACCATCGAGGGTGCGGTCCAGAGCTTCAACCCACCACGCGGCGGCAAGCAGCTCAAGGTGGACATCAAACGCCTGCTGCTGGCCAATGCCATGAAGCCGCTGGATGGCAACAAACCGCTGGTCGACGCCATCCAGAAACACGGTCAAACCGTGTTCGGGCAAGCCATCCCCGCCGTGGGCACGCCGCTGTACACCGACGTGCGCCTGTACGTGGAGCGCGGCATCCCCGGCGTGATCTACGGCGCAGGCCCCCGCACCGTGCTGGAGAGCCACGCCAAACGCGCCGACGAGCGCGTGCAACTGGAAGACGTGCGCCGAGCCACCAAGGTGGTGGCGCGGACGCTGCTGGATTTGCTGGCTTGAGCTGAAAGCCTGCCCGATCGCACGACGGGCAGGGTTTTCACGCATCCACAGCGCATTTAATTTTGTATACAGTTTAGAACACAAAGAGGCACACATCTAGCCACTTTGGGTTTTCCCCCTCTGTTTACTGTCAAGGAGCCTCCTCCATGAGTTCAACCATTCATCCCGTCGACGAGAAATTGCCCAATGGCAAGCTCGCCGCTTTGGGGCTGCAACATGTGCTGGTGATGTATGCCGGCGCTGTGGCCGTGCCCCTGATCGTGGGCCGCGCCCTGAAACTGAGCCCGCAAGACGTGGCTTACCTGATTTCGGCCGACCTGTTTTGCTGCGGTCTGGTCACGCTGATCCAGTCGCTTGGCGCGACACAGCTGTTCGGTATCCGTCTGCCCGTCATGATGGGCGTGACCTTTGCATCCGTGGCGCCCATGGTGGCCATGGCCAACGCCAACCCCGGCGAAATGGGGGCACAGCTGATCTTTGGCTCCATCATCGGGGCGGGCATCATCTCGATCCTGATCGCGCCGTTGGTCAGCCGCATGCTGCGTTTCTTCCCGCCTGTGGTCACCGGCACCATCATTGCCGTGATCGGCATCAGCCTGATGCGCATCGGCATCAACTGGATTTTTGGCAACCCCTTTGGCCCCACAGCGCCCAGCATCGTGACGCCAGAGCACAAGCAGTGGCTGGACGCAGCGGCTGCCGCCGCCAGCGCCCCCGGCTCCACCTTGCCTGCCATTCCCAAAGACCTGGCGCTCTTGCCCAAGATGCCCAACCCCAAATATGCCGACCTGACCGGCGTGGGCATTGCCGCACTGGTGTTGGTGTCGATCATGGTGATCGCCCGTTACGCCAAAGGTTTTGTGGCCAACATTTCGGTCTTGCTGGGCATCGTCATCGGCGGTGTGGTGGCCACGGCCATGGGCCTGATGAACTTCGACAAAGTGGGCAAAGCCGCGTGGTTTGACGTGGTCACACCGTTCCACTTCGGCATGCCTGTGTTTGAACCGGTGCTGATTTTGACCATGACCTTGGTCATGATCGTGGTGATGATCGAGTCGACCGGCATGTTCCTCGCTTTGGGCGAAATGACCGACACCAAGGTCGATCAAGCGGCACTCACACGCGGCCTGCGCACCGACGGTTTGGGCACGCTGATTGGCGGTATCTTCAACACTTTCCCTTACACCAGCTTCTCGCAAAACGTGGGTCTGGTCGCCGTCACTGGCGTCAAGAGCCGCTTTGTCTGCGTGGCCGGTGGTTTGATCTTGGTCGCCTTGGGCCTGCTGCCCAAAATGGCCGCGCTGATCGAGTCGCTGCCCACCGTGGTGCTGGGTGGCGCGGGCCTGGTGATGTTCGGCATGGTGGCCGCCACAGGCATCCGCATCCTGGGCGGTGTGGACTTCAAGAACAACCGTTTCAACGCCATGATCGTGGCGATTTCGATCGGTATCGGCATGATCCCGCTGATCGCCCCCAACTTCAAACAGTGGATGCCGCATGGTCTGCACCCCCTGATCGAGTCGGGCATTTTGCTGGCCTCCATCAGTGCTGTGCTGCTGAACCTGTTCTTCAACGGCGCCAGCGGTGACAACCGCGATGCGATCGAAGCGGCCAAGCAGGCTGAAGCGCACTGAGTTGCGAGCTGACCTGCCCCAGAAAGGCAGGACTTCAAAAGGCCAAGCCAAGTGCTTGGCCTTTTGCTTTTCAGGGGGGTAATCCTCATCGAAAGCGGGTGACAAATGGGTTACGCTGTCACCCATTCTGTTTTTTCTTTATCTATTGAGACAACAACAATGAGCGACAACCTCTCCCCCGCCGAACAAGCCCTGCGCGACGCCGCCCGTGACTACCACCGCTACCCCACACGCGGCAAAATTTCGGTCAACCCCACCAAGCCCATGTCCAACCAGCGCGACCTTTCGCTGGCCTATTCGCCCGGCGTGGCTTATCCCTGCTTGGACATCGCGGCCGACCCGTCCAAAGCGCACGAATACACCTCACGCGGCAACCTGGTGGCCGTGATCACCAACGGCACCGCCGTGCTGGGCTTGGGCGACATCGGCCCGCTGGCCAGCAAGCCCGTCATGGAAGGCAAAGGCGGCCTGTTCAAGAAGTTCGCAGGCATCGACGTGTTCGACATCGAGCTGGCCGAGCGCGACCCCGACAAGCTGGTCGAAATCATCGCCAGCATGGAACCGACCCTTGGCGGCATCAACCTGGAAGACATCAAAGCCCCCGAGTGCTTCTACATCGAGAAGAAGCTGCGCGAGCGCATGAACATCCCGGTCTTCCACGACGACCAGCACGGCACCGCCATCATCTCGGCCGCCGCCATGCTCAACGGCCTGGAGCTGGTGGGCAAAGACATCGGCGCTGTTAAAGTGGCCGTGTCGGGCGCGGGCGCTGCGGCCATTGCCTGCCTCGACGTGATGGTGGGCCTGGGCGTGAAGACCAGCAACATTTTTGTGTGCGACTCCAAAGGCGTGATCTACGAAGGCCGCCCCGGCGGTTACGACGAGTCCAAAGCCCGCTACGCGCAAAAGACCGAAGACCGCACTTTGGCCGATGCGGTCAAGGGCGCAGACGTGTTCCTGGGCTGCTCGGCCCCCGGCGTCATGACCGTCGAGATGGTCAAGACCATGGCCGACAAGCCGATCATCCTGGCCTTGGCCAACCCCGAGCCCGAAATCCGCCCCGAACTGGCCAAGGCCGCACGGCCAGACTGCATCATCGCCACCGGCCGCTCGGACTACCCGAACCAGGTCAACAACGTCCTGTGCTTCCCCTACATCTTCCGGGGCGCACTGGACTGCGGCGCGACCAAGATCACCGAGGCCATGAAGCTGGCCTGCGTGCGCCAGATCGCCGACTTGGCCAAGGCCGACATCAGCGAAGAAGTGGCCAGCGCCTACGCCGGGCAAGACCTGACCTTTGGCAGCGACTACCTGATCCCCAAGCCCTTTGACTCGCGTTTGATCTTGCGCATCGCACCCGCTGTGGCGCAGGCTGCCGCCGACTCTGGCGTGGCAACCCGCCCCATCACCGACATGGAGGCCTACCGCCAGCAGCTGCAAAGCTTTGTCTCGCAAACCGGTTTGCTGATGCGCCCCATCTTCAACGCGGCCAAGGCCGTGGCCAACGGCGCCAAGCGCGTGGCCTATGCCGATGGCGAAGACGACCGCGCCCTGCGTGCAGCGCAGATGGCCATTGACGAAAAGCTGGCCTATCCGATCCTGATCGGTCGCCCTTCTGTCATCAGCACCCGCATCGAAAAAGCGGGTCTGCGCATGCGCCTGGGGGTAGACGTGGACAACGTGAACCCTGAAGACGACCCACGTTTTCGCCAGTATTGGGAGCACTACCACCAGCTGATGAAGCGCAATGGCGCGACCCCCGCCGTGGCCAAGGCCGCCGTGCGCCGCTCCAACACCATCATCGGTTCGTTGATGGTCTCGCTGGGCGACGCCGACGCCATGATCTGCGGCCTGGCCGGCACCTACATGACGCACCTGGAGCGCATCGACAGCATCTTGGGCAAGCGTGCGGGCGTAGGCAACTACGCCGCCGTGAACGCGCTCATGACCAACCAGGGCCCGCTCTTCATCACCGACACCTATGTCAACGAGGACCCCAGCGCCGAGCAACTGGCCGAAATCGCCTTCATGGCGGCGCAAGAGGTGCAGCGCTTTGGCATCGTGCCCAAGGTGGCCTTCCTTTCGCATTCGAGCTACGGCTCGTCCAAGCGCGCTTCGGCCCGCAAAATGCGCCTGGCCCGTGACCTGTTCGTGGCCCAGCACCCCGACATCGAATGCGATGGCGAGCTGCACGGCGACGCAGCCCTGCAGCCCGAAATCCGCAGCGCTTACATCGAAGACAGCTCGCTGACCGGTTCGGCCAACCTGCTGGTCTGCCCCAACCTGGACGCGGCCAACATTTTGTACAACGTCATGAAAACCACCACCAGCGGCGGTGTGACGGTGGGCCCGGTCCTGATGGGCACGGCGGCCACCGCCCACATCCTGACGCCTGCGGCCACTGTGCGCCGCGTGCTGAACATGACGGCGCTGGCCGTGGCCTGCGCCAACGCCTGAGGCACGAAAAACCAGCATTAGCCCCGTTTTGGTGCGTATTCAGGTCCTGATCCGCACCAAAAACGGGGGCTTCTAGGGGATCAACCTGACACGAGCCGTCAGGACCGTGGTCAATAATGGCATCGATTTTGCTAGACAAGATTCACCGTTTATTTGACCCAGGAGCTCCTCATGAACAAGCGTTTCTTACTCAAGGCCACTGCCGCATTGGCCGCTGTTGCTGCTTTCAGCACCGCCCAAGCCCAAACCACGCCGATCAAGTTTCAATTGGACTGGCGCTTTGAAGGCCCAGCGGCCTTCTTCTTGCTGCCTGCAGCCAAGGGTTATTTCAAAGACGCCAAGTTGGACGTGACGGTGGACTCGGGCAACGGTTCGGGCGGCGCGGTCACCCGCGTGGCTTCGGGCACCTATGACCTGGGCTTTGCCGACCTGGCCGCCCTGATGGAATTCCACGCCAACAACCCCGACGCACCCAACAAGCCTGTGGCCATCATGATGGTCTACAACAACACGCCCGCTTCGGTCATGGCTTTGAAGAAGTCTGGCATCAAGACCCCGGCTGACCTGGCAGGCAAAAAACTGGGCGCACCCGTGTTTGACGCAGGCCGTCGCGCTTTCCCCATCTTCCAAAAAGCCAACGGCATTGGCAACGTGGCCTGGACCGCCATGGACCCACCATTGCGCGAGACCATGTTGGTGCGTGGTGACGTGGACGCCATCACCGGCTTCACCTTCACCTCGCTGCTCAACATCGAAGCGCGTGGCGTGAAGGCCGAAGACGTGGTGGTCATGCAGTACCCCGACTTTGGCGTCAAGCTCTACGGCAACGCGATCATCGCCTCGCCCAAGATCCTGAAAGAGAACCCCGCTGCCGTGAAAGCCTTCTTGTCGGCCTTCACCAAAGGCGCGAAAGACGTGATCGCCGACCCGGCCAAAGCCATTGAATCGGTCAAGGCCCGCGACGGCATCATCAACGTGGCGCTGGAAACACGCCGCCTGCAACTGGCCATTGACACCGTGATCAACAGCCCCTCGGCCCGCGCCGAAGGTTTTGGCCAGATCAACGGCCCCCGCATGACGCTGATGGCTTCGCAAGTGTCCGACGCCTTCAACACCAAGACCCGCGTCAAGTCCGAAGACATCTGGAATGGCTCGTTCTTGCCCACAGCCAAAGAGCTGGACATCCTGCCCAAAGGCAAGAAGTAAAGCATCGCAAGGGACGGGTCTGCCAACGGCAGGCCGCGTCCCTTTCCTGTGCCAAGTGAGCGCTTGCAGGCGCGAAAGCCCACTTCAACTCATGCGGAGTCTGTGGGCTTTTCCCGGATCGGCGCTGTATACACTTTCGAACACCATTTCAAAGCTCACACCATGTCCCAAGAAGCATTTGTCGATTTCCAGAATGTCTGGCTGGCCTACAACGACGAGTTGCTGGCGCAAAACCACTTCGCGGTCGAAGACATCAACCTGCAAGTCAAGCAAGGCGAATTCATCGCCATCGTCGGCCCTTCGGGTTGCGGCAAATCCACCTTCATGAAGCTGACCACAGGCCTGAAGATGCCCAGCAAGGGCAGCATTCTGGTCGACGGCGAACCCGTCACCGGCCCGCTCAAGATCAGCGGCATGGCGTTTCAGGCTTCGTCGCTGCTGCCTTGGCGCACCACGCTCGACAACGTGCTGCTGCCGCTCGAAATCGTGGAGCCCTACCGCTCCAACTTCAAGCAAAAGAAAGCCGAGTATGTGGAGCGTGCCCGCAAACTGCTCAACACCGTGGGGCTGGCCGGTTACGAAGACAAGTTCCCCTGGCAACTGTCGGGCGGCATGCAACAACGCGCCAGCATCTGCCGCGCCTTGATTCATGAGCCCAAGATGCTGCTGCTCGACGAGCCCTTTGGCGCGCTCGACGCCTTCACCCGCGAAGAACTCTGGTGCATCTTGCGTGACCTGTGGACCGAGCAAAAATTCAACGTGATTTTGGTCACGCACGACCTGCGCGAATCGGTGTTTCTGGCCGACACGGTCTATGTGATGAGCAAGAGCCCCGGCCGCTTTGTGGTGAAAAAGGAAATTGACCTGCCGCGCCCGCGTGATCTGGAGATCACCTACACCCCTGAATTCACCAACATCGTGCACGAGCTGCGCGGCCACATCGGTGCCATGCGCAAGACCGGCGCCACCATCAACCAATAAGCGGGAGCAAACCACATGAAACAAAAAACACTGGAACGCTGGTCTCCCTGGGTGTTGCTGGTCCTCAGCATCCTGATTTGGGAAGTCCTGTGCCGCGCTTTCAACGTCTCGGAATTCGTTTTCCCAAGCCCCTCGCGCATCGCGCAGCAAACGGTTGAGTTCAAAGAAGTGATTGCAGGCCACGCCTGGCGCACCTTCTGGGTGACCATGGTGGGCTTTGGCATTGCCATCGTGGTCGGCGTGTTGCTCGGCTTTGTGATCGGCAGCTCGCGCCTGGCTTACGCCGCCGTGTACCCGCTCATGACCGCCTTCAACGCCCTGCCCAAAGCGGCCTTCGTGCCCATCTTGGTGGTGTGGTTCGGCATCGGCATCGGCCCCGCCATCCTCACGGCGTTCCTCATCAGCTTCTTCCCGATCATGGTGAACATCGCCACCGGTCTGGCCACACTGGAGCCTGAGCTGGAAGACGTGCTGCGCGTGCTGGGCGCCAAGCGCTGGGACGTGCTGATCAAGGTCGGCCTGCCCCGCTCCATGCCTTACTTTTATGGCTCGCTCAAAGTGGCCATCACGCTGGCCTTTGTGGGCACCACCGTGTCCGAGATGACGGCCTCCAACGAAGGCATTGGCTACCTGCTGATCTCGGCAGGTTCGGCCATGCAGATGGGCCTGGCGTTTTCGGGTCTGGTGGTGGTGGGTGCCATGGCCATGGTCATGTACGAACTGTTCAGCTACATCGAAAAGCACACCACCGCTTGGGCCCACCGCGGCTCGCAAGGCGAATGAACGGCCAGCGAGTGAAGGCATGACCTGGCACGCCAGTCTGAGCCTTGACTACACGCTGGAGTCCGAGCGCAGCGTCGCCCGCTACACCCACAAAGGGCCGCTGCGCATTTTGCAAAGCCTCTACCCCGAAGGCGATGCGGTGTGTCACAACGTGCTGGTGCACCCGCCCAGTGGCCTCGTGGGCGGCGACACGCTGGACATGACCGTGACCGTGGGCTCTGGCGCCCATGGCTTGGTCACCACGCCTGGAGCCACACGCTTTTACCGATCCGATGCTGGCCTGGCCACGCAGCAAGTGCATGCGCGTGTGGCCGCCGATGCACGGCTGGAGTGGCTGCCACTGGAAGCCATTGCCTACAACGGCTGCGACGGCCTCAACCGCGCCGTGTTTGAGCTGGCCCCCGGCGCAGAAATGATGACCTGGGACATCACCGCGCTGGGCTTGCCCGCTGCCGACTTGCCATTTGCCCAAGGCACGTTTCGGCAACACCTGGAGATTCCAGGCGTATGGTTGGAGCGCGGCACGATCAACGCCACCGACACACGGCTGATGAACAGCCCACTGGGTTTAGCAGGACAACGCTGCATGGCCACGCTGGTGTTTGCGGCAGGCAGCGCGATCGCCAGTGAGCGTACCGAGCGAGCGCTGGCCTGTGCACGCGAACTGCTGGAAGGATCACAACTACGCCTCACCGCAGGCGCTACCTCACCGCACAAACAGGTCATTGTGCTGCGCGTGCTGTCACCTGTGACCGAGCCGGCCATGCAGTTGCTGCGGCAAGTGTGGGCCGCTTGGCGGCATGAGATGTGGGGCATGAGCGGCACGGTGCCAAGGCTTTGGAATCTGTGATTCTGGATTGCCGCGCTTCGCTCGCAATGACCCAAAATCAGCGGTACCGCTCAGCGCACATGCTGTACATGGGCGGTCATTGCGAGGAGCGAAGCGACGCGGCAATCCAGTACGGTGATAGATTGGGCACTATGCCCTTGAAACCGCCGTAATCTGGATCAATGCGCTTCGCACAATGTCCAAATGGCGCTTTGATCAAATTGCCACCAACTGCTGAATGTTCTTTTCCTTCATCTCGCTGCCTGGACCGCGAGCAATGACTTCGCCGCGCTCCATCACCACATACTGGTCGGCCAGTTCCTCGGCAAAGTCGTAGTACTGCTCGCACAGCAACACGGCCATGCGCTGGCCTTGCAGGCCAACGTCGGCAAGCTGGCGGATCACACGGCCAATGTCTTTGATGATGCTGGGCTGAATGCCCTCGGTGGGTTCGTCCAGGATCAGCAAACGCGGCTTGGCCGCCAAGGCGCGGGCAATGGCCAGTTGCTGTTGTTGCCCGCCAGACAAGTCACCGCCACGGCGGTGCAGCATTTGTTTGAGCACCGGGAACAGTTCAAACAACTCGGGTGGGATCGGTGTTCCACCCGGCTGTGTGGCCAACCCCATGAGCAAGTTGTCTTCCACCGTCAATCGGGCAAAAATTTCTCGGCCTTGGGGCACGTAGCCAATACCGGCTGCGGCACGTTCGTAAGGTTTGGCGCTGGTGAGGTCTTTGCCATCCAGCAGCACGCTGCCGCTTTTGGTCGGCACCAGGCCCATGAGGCTTTTGAGCAGTGTGGTCTTGCCCACGCCGTTGCGGCCCAAAAGCACCGTGACCTGACCTTGCTGCGCGTTCAGGCTCACATCGCGCAGGATGTGGGAGCCGCCGTAGTATTGGTGAATGTTTTTGACTTCAAGCATTGAAAACCTCATTAAATGTCTGATGGGTGCAATTCATCATTGCATCCCACCTCATCGTCATTGCGAGCGAAGCGCGGCAATCCAGCAGCTACAGTGGGTCTGGCGCTAAAGCCTTTTGCGATCGTTCCAGCTGGATTGCCGCGTCGCAAGCTCCTCGCAATGACAAAAACATGCCGCGCCAATCCATCAACGTCCCAAATAGACCTCAATCACCCGCTCGTCGGCTTGCACCTGATCGAGCGTGCCCTGGGCCAGCACCGAGCCGTCGCACAGCACGGTGACGATGTCCGAGATGGTGCGGATGAAGCTCATGTCGTGCTCTACCACCATGAGCGAGTGCTTGCCTTTGAGTGTCAAAAACAGCTCGGCGGTGCGCTCGGTTTCGTGGTCGGTCATACCGGCAACGGGTTCATCCAGCAGCAACAATTTGGGGTCTTGCATGAGCAGCATGCCAATCTCCAGCCACTGCTTTTGGCCGTGGCTGAGCAGACCCGCGGGCTTGCTGACGCTATCGGCCAAGTGGATGGTGTGCAGCACTTCGGCCAGGCGGTCACTCTGGCGTGAGTCGAGCTTGAAGAACATCGAGGCCTTCACCCCCTTGGGGGTTTTGAGTGCCAACTCCAGGTTTTCAAACACCGTCAAATGCTCGAACACTGTGGGCTTTTGGAACTTGCGGCCAATGCCCAGTTGGGCAATCTCGGGCTCGTTGTGTCGCAACAAGTCGATGGTGCTGCCAAAGTACACGCTACCTTCGTCCGGACGGGTTTTGCCGGTGATGATGTCCATCATCGTGGTCTTGCCCGCGCCGTTGGGGCCGATGATGCAACGCAACTCGCCTGGCGCGATGTCCAGCGACAGCTTGTTGATGGCCTTGAAGCCGTCAAAGCTCACACTCACGTCTTCGAGGTACAGGATGCGGCCATGGGTCACATCCACTTCATTCGCGTCTTGCACCACGCGGCCATAGCCTGCGCTGCGGCCACCGGACTCGGTCGATTCGGCCACCAGCTTGGCGTGTTCGGCCACGCGCTCAGCGCCTTTTTTCAGCAGGTCGGGCGTCATGCGGCACCGCCTTTCTTGTTTTTGAGTTTGGTGATCAGACCGACCACGCCCTGAGGCAGATACAAAGTGACCGCAATGAACAGCGCCCCCAAAAAGTACAACCAAAACTCGGGCGCAGTCACCGTGAGCCAGCTCTTGGCCCCGTTGACCAGGAATGCGCCCACAATGGGGCCGATCAAAGTGCCACGGCCACCCACTGCGGCCCACACCGCGATCTCGATCGAGTTGGCCGCGCTCATCTCACCCGGGTTGATGATGCCCACTTGCGGCACATACAAGGCCCCGGCGATGCCGCACATCACGGCCGAAATGACCCAGATGCTCAGCTTGTAAGGCAGTGGCGAATAGCCCGAGAACATCACACGCGTTTCGGCATCGCGGATCGCCATCAACACGCGGCCGTATTTGCTTCCCACCAACCAGCGCGAGAACACATAAAAGCCCAGCAAGGTCAGGCCAGTGATGACAAACAGCACCATGCGCATGCCGGGTGTGGCAATCGGCAGGTCCAAAATGCGTTTGAAATCGGTGAAGCCGTTGTTGCCACCAAAGCCGGTTTCGTTGCGGAAGAACAGCAGCATGGCCGCATAGGTCATGGCCTGGGTGATGATCGAGAAATACACCCCTTTGATGCGCGAGCGGAAGGCGAAGTAACCGAACACGAAGGCGATGAAGCCTGGCGCCAGCACCACCAAACACAAGGTTGCGATGAAGCTGTCCGACAGCATCCAGTGCCAGGGCAACTCTTTCCAATCCAGAAAGACCATGAAGTCGGGCAAGTTGCTTTTGTAGTTGCCGTCTTGGCCGATCTGGCGCATGAGGTACATGCCCATCACATAGCCGCCCAAAGCGAAGAACAAACCGTGGCCCAGCGACAAGATGCCGGTGTAGCCCCAGATCAGGTCCATGGCCAACGCACAGATGGCGTAACACATGATCTTGCCGATCAAGGCAATGGCGTAGTCACTCAGGTGGAAAGCGCTGCCCGCAGGCACCAGCAAGTTGAACACCGGTGCCACGACACCGACCACGATCAGCGCCAGCAAAAACACCGACCAGGCTTTACGCGTCAGCAAGGGCGCGGCTTGAGGTAATGTGAATGCAGTCATGGTCATGCCTCCGCGCTGCGACCCTTCATCGCGAAGATGCCTTGGGGGCGCTTCTGGATGAAGATGATGATGAACACCAGCACGCAGATCTTGGCCAGCACAGCGCCGGTCCAGCCTTCGAGCAACTTGTTGACCAGGCCCAAGCCCAGCGCGGCATACACGGTGCCGGCCAACTGGCCCACGCCGCCCAAGACCACCACCATGAACGAATCCACGATGTAGCTTTGGCCCAGATCAGGGCCGACGTTGCCGACCTGACTCAAGGCGCATCCGGCCAGTCCTGCAATGCCCGATCCCAGCGCAAAGGCGTAGGTGTCAATGCGGGCGGTGTTGACGCCCATGCATGAAGCCATGGGGCGGTTTTGCGTGACGCCACGCACAAACAGGCCCAAGCGCGTCTTACCAATCAGCAAGGCCATGCCCACCAGAACGGCGGCTGCAAAAACGATGATGAGCACACGGTTCCAAGGCAATTGCAAGTTGGGCAGCAAGGCCAATGACCCGCTCATCCAAGAGGGGTTTTCCACACCGACGTTTTGCGCGCCAAACAAGCTGCGCACACCTTGCATCAACACCAGGCTGATGCCCCAAGTGGCCAGCAGTGTTTCGAGTGGACGGCCATACAAATGCTTGAGCACGGTGCGCTCCATCACCGCGCCCACCAGGGCCGAGGTGATGAAAGCCAAAGGCACCGCCGCCAGCAAATACCAGTCAAAAGCACCGGGCAGGTATTCGCGAAACAAGGCTTGCACAACGTAAGTGGCGTAGGCACCGATCATCATCAGCTCACCGTGCGCCATGTTGATCACGCCCATCAAGCCATAGGTGATGGCCAAGCCCAAGGCCACCAAGAGCAAGATGGAACCCAAGCTGGCCCCAGTGAACAAGGTGCCCAGTCGCTCGCCCCAACGCAGGCCCTGCTGCACAGTGGCCAAAGAGGTTTGAATTTGTTTTTTGACCGAAGGGTCTTGTTCTTCTGCCAAGCGCTGGTTGAGCAGCAGCAAGGTCTCGGGTTGCTGGCTGGCAGCCAACTCCTGGGCGGCCAGCAAGCGGTCGTTGGGGACATCGCTGCTGAGCAGTGCCGCCGCACGTGCCTGGCGCACCAGGCTCTTGACGGTCTCGTCTTGTTCGGCCGCCAATGCCTTGTTCAGCAAGGGTGCGCGGCTGGCGTCGGGCTCTTTAAGCAGCGACAAGGCGGCCAGGCGGCGCACCTTCACATCGGGGCTGAACAACTTGAGGGCGGCCAAGGCGGTGTCCAGCTCGCCACGCAAACGGTTGTTCAGCATCACGTCTTCGGCATGCGGGGGCACAGCCACCGCTTGGCCCGTAACCGGGTCCAGGCCCTGACCGTCGCGCACGACCAGCACCTGGTCTTTGGCAATTTTGACCACATCGTCGGCCAGCGCTTGCAAATAGGCTGCCGTTTTTTCATCGCCTTGGGCCACCGCTTTGGCCAAGGCTTGCACACGCGCATCGCTCTCTCCAATCGCGATGCCTCGGGCCTCCTGAATCGTCAGAGCATGTGCAGCCGACAGGCCCCACACCGCACTGGCGATCAACACGCCTTTCACAATCCATCTTTTCATTTTGCTCATCTCATGTTCAGCATTTTCTCGCCAAGGCAAGCTCGGACTTGAGATGGATTCCCGCCTGCGCGGGAATGACATTCGGATGTTTTGTCATCCCCGCGAACGCGGGGATCCATCTCCTTGGCTTTCATGGATTCCCACTTGCGCAGGAATGACATTTGGACCCGATCACTTCTTGACAGGTTCGTCAGGCTTGACGTCGTTGCCAGGGATGAAGGGGCTCCATGGCTTGGCTTTCACAGGACCGGGTGTTTTCCACACCACGTTGAACTGGCCGTCGGCCTTGATCTCACCGATGAACACCGACTTGTGCAGGTGGTGGTTCTTCTCGTCCATCTTGCTGGTGATGCCGCTCGGTGCCTTGAAGGTTTGACCGGCCATGGCGGCGATCACTTTGTCGGTGTCGGTGGACTTGGCTTTTTCAACCGCCTGCTTCCACATGTTGATACCGATGTAGGTGGCTTCCATCGGGTCGTTGGTCAAAGGCTTGTCTTTGTGACCGGCGATGTTTTTGGCCTTGGCATAAGCCGCCCACTTTTTGGTGAACTCGTCGTTGGCCGGGTTCTTGATGGACATGAAATAGTTCCATGCCGCCAGGTGACCGACCAATGGTTTGGTGTCCACACCGCGCAGCTCTTCTTCACCCACCGAGAAGGCCACGACGGGCACGTCTTTGGCTTTCAGGCCAGCGTTGCCCAGTTCCTTGTAGAAAGGCACGTTGGAGTCGCCGTTGATGGTGGACACCACAGCGGTCTTGCCACCGGCTGAGAATTTTTTCACGTCAGCCACGATGGTCTGGTAATCGCTGTGACCAAACGGGGTGTATTTTTCGTCGATGTCTTTGTCAGCCACGCCTTTGCTTTTCAGGTAAGCGCGCAAGATTTTGTTAGTCGTACGGGGGTAGACATAGTCGGTGCCCAGCAAAACCCAACGCTTGGCCGCGCCGCCTTCTTTGCTCATCAGGTAATCCACGGCAGGAATGGCTTGCTGGTTGGGCGCAGCGCCGGTGTAGAACACGTTTTTACTCAGCTCTTCACCTTCGTATTGCACGGGGTAAAACAGCAGGCCGTTCATTTCTTCGACGACCGGCAGGACCGATTTGCGTGACACCGAAGTCCAGCAACCGAAGATGACCGAGACTTTGTCTTGACCGAGCAGCTGTTTGGTTTTTTCAGCGAACAAAGGCCAGTTGGAGGCCGGGTCCACGATCACGGGCTCGAGCTTCTTGCCCAGCACGCCGCCCTTGGCGTTGATCTCGTCGATGGCCATGAGCACGGTGTCTTTCAACACGGTTTCGGAAATGGCCATGGTGCCGGACAGGCTGTGCAACACACCCACTTTGATGGTGTTGCCCGCTTGCGCTTGAGCTTGCGATACAAAGGTCAAGCTGCCAGCAACGAGGGCTGCAGCAGTAGCGAGGGCTTTGAGATTGCCACGACGGTTCATCATGTGATCACTCCAATCAGGAAAGTAAATGGATTCAAAAAAGGGCGGAGCGCTTGCAACGCTGAAACCTCTCTTGCAATCGCCGTGCCAACTTTTTCAAACACCCGCATGCACCACAAAATTCCCCAGCCATGCGCTAGGGAAATGGCACCCTCCCTATAAAGAGGCATGCTCTTTGCTACATTGACCCCATCGCACCGATTCACTTCCCAAGCACGCACCAATATGGAACTCACCCCTCGCGAAAAAGACAAGCTGCTGATCTTCACGGCGGCACTTTTGGCCGAGCGCCGCAAGGCCCGTGGCCTGAAACTGAACTACCCCGAAGCCATCGCGCTGATCAGCGCCGCGGTCATGGAAGGCGCACGGGACGGCAAGACTGTGGCCGAACTGATGAGCGAAGGCCGCACCGTTTTGACGCGTGCCGATGTGATGGATGGCATCGCCGAAATGATCCCCGACATCCAGGTCGAAGCCACATTTCCCGACGGCACCAAATTGGTGACCGTGCACCAACCTATCGTTTGAACACCCCTCTCAGCCCGACCCACTTGGAGACATTCCCATGAAAAATCTCACAACGCTTTTCATTGCCACTGCAGCGGCCAAGGCCATGGCGCACGACGGACACGGCCTGAGTGGCTCGCACTGGCACAGCACCGACGCTTGGGGCTTTGTGGCCTTCGGTGCCATGGCGCTGGCCGCCTGGTTCATCGGCCGCGGCAAGTGAGGCCCTGATGACACCCGGAGAACTTTTGATTGACAGCGGCACACACCCGATCAATGTGGGCCGCCGCACCTGCACCCTGGTGGTGCAAAACGCCAGCGATCGCCCCATTCAGGTGGGCTCGCATTACCACTTTGCCGAGACCAATGCGGGCCTGCGCTTTGACCGCGCTGAGACGCGTGGCATGCGCTTGAACATTGCATCGGGCACGGCCGTGCGCTTTGAGCCCGGCCAGCAACGCACCGTGGAACTGGTGGACTACGCAGGCGACCGGGTGGTGTATGGCTTTCGTGGCTTAACGCAAGGGAAACTCTGAAATGGCCCACATCGACAAACGCGCTTACGCCGAAATGTTCGGCCCCACCGTGGGCGACCGCGTCCGCCTGGCCGACACGGCCTTGGTCATCGAGGTCGAAAAAGACTTCACGCTGCAAGCCGGAGGTTACGGTGAAGAGGTCAAGTTCGGCGGCGGCAAAACCATCCGAGATGGCATGTCGCAATCGCAGCGCACCAACGCCGAGGGTGCGATGGACTGCGTGTTGACCAACGCGCTCATCATCGACCACTGGGGCATCGTCAAGGCCGACATTGGCCTGCGTGGTAACCGCATTGCCGCCATTGGCAAGGCGGGCAACCCCGACACACAACCGGGTGTCGACATCATCATCGGACCCGGCACCGAGATCATCAGCTGCGAAGGCCTGATCGTCACCGCAGGCGGCATCGACTCGCACATCCATTTCATCGCCCCCCAGCAGATCGACGAGGCGCTGGCCAGCGGCGTGACCACCATGTTGGGTGGCGGCACGGGCCCCGCCACCGGCACCTTCGCCACCACCTGCACACCGGGTCCCTTCAACATCGAACGCATGATGCAGGCGGCCGATGCCTTCCCGATGAACTTGGGCTTTCTGGGCAAGGGCAATGCAGCCCTGCCCGCCGCGCTGCATGAGCAAATCAGTGCGGGCGCGATTGGCTTGAAGCTGCACGAAGACTGGGGCACCACGCCTGCGGCCATCGACAACTGCCTGACCGTGGCAGAAGAAACCGACACACAAGTGGCCATCCACACCGACACGCTCAACGAGTCGGGTTTTGTGGAAGACACCGTGGCCGCCTTCAAGGGCCGCACCATCCACACCTTTCACACCGAAGGCGCGGGCGGCGGGCATGCGCCAGACATCTTGAAAGTGGTGGGCGAGGCCAATGTGTTGCCATCGTCCACCAACCCGACACGGCCCTACACCATCAACACGCTCGACGAGCATGTGGACATGCTGATGGTCTGCCACCACCTGGACCCGGCGATTGCCGAAGACTTGGCCTTTGCCGAGAGCCGCATCCGCAAAGAAACGATTGCGGCCGAAGACATCCTGCACGACCTGGGCGCGATCAGCATGATGAGCAGCGACAGCCAGGCCATGGGCCGGGTGGGCGAGGTCATCATCCGCACCTGGCAGACCGCCCACAAGATGAAGCAGCAGCGCGGCAGCCTGCCGGGCGACACCGACCGCCACGACAACGCCCGCGTCAAACGCTACATCGCCAAGTACACGATCAACCCCGCGATCGCGCACGGCATGAGCCACGAAGTGGGCAGCATCGAAGTGGGCAAATGGGCTGACCTGGTGATCTGGAAGCCTGCCTTCTTCGGCGTCAAACCCGCGCTCATCCTGAAGGGCGGCTTCATCGCGCTGGCCGCCATGGGCGACCCGAACGCGTCCATCCCCACACCACAACCGGTGCACTACCGCCCGATGTTTGGCAGCTTTGGCGGTGCGCTGTCACGGGGCTCGCTGACCTTTGTGTCGCAAGCCGGTTTGCAGGCGGGCATTGGTGCGCGTTACGGTCTGGCCAAAACCTTGTCGGCGGTCAAAAACGTGCGAAACATTGGCAAAAAGCACATGGTCCACAATGACTACGCGCCCCGCATGGAAGTCGATGCTCAAACCTACGCGGTGCGCGCCGACGGTCAGTTGCTGGTGTGCGAACCAGCCACCAGCCTGCCCATGACGCAACGCTACTTTTTGTTCTGAACGCCCATGTCCGCTCTGCTCATTTGCTCCAAACTCATGCCGCAAGGCCGTGGCCTGGCCAGTGTGCTGGTCAAGCGCGCCAGCACCATCACGCTCGACTGGGACACCCGGCAAAAAAGCCGCTTTGACGCCACCGACAACACGGGCCGTAGCCTGGGTGTGTTCTTGCCGCGTGGCACCGTGGTGCGCGGCGGCGACGTGCTGGTGGCCGAAGACGGCTCGCTGGTGCGGGTAGATGCGGCGCCCCAAACTGTGCTGCGCATCACCGTTTGCAGCGAACACGGCTCCCCATTCGACCTGACCCGCGCGGCCTACCACTTGGGCAACCGCCATGTGCCGATCGAGCTCAAACCCGACCACCTGAAGATCGAGCCCGACCATGTGCTGGCCGATATGCTGCGCGCCATGCACATGACGGTGCTGGAGGTGTCTGAGCCCTTCGAGCCTGAAAGTGGTGCATATGGCGATCACGGTGCATCTTCACATGGGCATGGGCATGGGCACAGCCATAAACACGGCCATGCGCATGCGGGCCTTGAACACGCCACCAACAACACGCCGCATGTGCACGGCCCCGACTGCCAGCACGAACATGCGGCCCCAGCAGCCACGCCGGTCGCAGGCAAGCGCATCGCCATCCCGATCCGCTCAGCCCCCGCTGAACCCCATGTGCACGGCCCCGGCTGCGGTCATGACCACTGACACTGCGCCTACAGGCCTGCTGCAACTGATCTGGCTCGCATCGCCTGCGCTGCCCATCGGAGGATTCTCGTATTCCGAAGGTCTGGAGGCCGCCATTGAGCAAGGCCTGGTGCACAACGAAGCCAGCGCCACCGACTGGGTGGTGGACCAACTGCAACTGACGCAGTCACGCGGCGACATGGCGGTCATGGCGCAAGCCATTCCCGCCTGGCAGTGCCACGACACCGCCCGCCTGCAAGCGCTGAACGATTGGGTGATGGCCACCCGCGAAACCGCCGAAATGCGCTTGCAAGCCGAGCAAATGGGCCGCTCCTTGCTCGACTGGCTGCGCAACCTGCAACAAGCCAGCGAAGCCCAACTGCAATGCTGCGCCCAACTGCCCCCCACCTACCCGCTGGCCATGGCGCTGGCTTTGTCTCTGGCAAAGGCTCCGCTGGACCAGGCCCTGCAAGCGGTCGCCTTTGGCTGGGCCGAAAACATGACCCAAGCCGCACTCAAGGCCGTGCCCCTGGGCCAAAGCGCCGGGCAGCGCATGCTGGCGCGATTGACCCGAGAAATCCCTGTGGCGGTGCACACCGCCATTCACTTGAACGACCAAGACCGCCAAGCTTTCAGCCCCATGCTGGCCATCTTGTCTTCTCGTCACGAAACCCAATACTCCCGCATCTTCCGATCATGAACACATCTTTTTCCGCACTGCATCACATCCCCCACCGCACCAAAAAACTGCCACCCCTGCGCGTGGGCATTGGCGGGCCTGTGGGCTCCGGCAAAACCACGCTGCTGGAGATGCTGTGCAAAAACATGCGCGAGCGCTGGGACCTGATCGCCATCACCAACGACATCTACACCAAAGAAGACCAGCGCCTGCTCACCGTGAGCGGGGCTCTGCCCGCCGAGCGCATCATGGGCGTTGAAACCGGCGGTTGCCCGCACACCGCTATCCGCGAAGACGCGTCAATCAACCTCGAAGCGATCGATCGCATGCTCGAGAAGTTTCCCAACGCAGATGTGGTCTTCATCGAGAGCGGCGGCGACAACCTGGCCGCCACCTTCAGCCCGGAACTCTCCGACCTGACCATCTACGTGATCGACGTGGCCGCTGGCGAAAAGATCCCCCGCAAAGGCGGCCCCGGCATCACCAAGAGCGATTTGTTCGTCATCAACAAGACCGACCTGGCCCCGCATGTGGGCGCTGATTTGGAAGTGATGCGGGCCGACACCGACCGGATGCGCCCCAACCCCGAAACGCGCCCTTGGGTCATGACCAACCTGAAAACCCTCGATGGCTTGGCCGAGGTGGTGACCTTCATCGAAAAACGGGGCATGTTGAATACCGCTTGAGTCGGTTTTGGTGGGTAGGACGGTGGGAAGGGGAAAACCTGCGTTTTAACCCGCTACAATCTCACTCCAAGGAAGCGTGGCAGAGTGGTCGATTGCAACGGTCTTGAAAGCTGGTGCATCCAGTGGCAAGCCCTTGAAAATGCAGCACTTTTTTGCGGAGTTTCCGCAACTTGCGGAAATCATTTCCGCATCCCCCCTGGCAGCAGGGGGCAGATTTTGGAAGCGTGGGGGAGTGGTTTAACCCAGCTGTCTTGAAAACAGCCGATGCGAAAGCATCCGTGAGTTCGAATCTCACCGCTTCCGCCAGGAAGAAAAGCGGCCCCTTGATCGGGGCCGTTTTGCATTCCAGGTGCGCCTGGATCATTTCGTGGGCAGCACCGTTTCGCCCACCCGCTGATAAACCGTTCGGGTGATCTGCTTGTCGGTGTGCCCCAGCAGCTTCGATGCGTGCGCCAGATCGGTTTCGCTGGCTGCCTTCGGGCGGATGTCGCGGAATTGGAAGTCGCGGATGTGCGCGGCCAGCCCTTCATCGCCAGCTTCGGCTGCAGCCTTCGCAGCGGCCGCCCTGGCTTCATCGAAGCGCGTGCGCAGCGTCCATTTATTCAGCGGTGCGCCACCAGGCGTGGCCACCAGGAACAGCGTGGCCACCTTGCGGCCCCTGATGCGATCCACCAGCAGGCCCAGCTGGGTGCGCCCGCCTTCTGGATCATCCAGCAGGATGCGCAGCTTTTTCTTCGTTTTGTTCTGCTGCAATTCCAGGGCGCCATCCTTCAGATCGGCCATGCGCATCTTCAGCACATCGGCCGGGCGCTGGCCGGTTAGGTAATTCAAGTCCATGGCATCCTGCAATTCCTGGCAGGCGGCCTTATACACAGCGGCCCACACTACGTCATCGGCGTAATAATCGCGGGGCGTTTCCTTGTTCTTGCGCACGCCCTTGACCGGGTTTTCCTTCGCAGTGAAGCCCCATTCGCGGGCCATATTCCACACATGCGAAAGCAGCGTGATTTCCCGATTCGCGCGCACCGGCGCCACCTTCCCGCGCTGGTCGCGGTACTGCGCAATGATCTGCGGCGTGATCGAATCGATGGGGGCGGAATCGAATACCTTGCGCAGAAATTTCAGGCTGCCCAGGTTGTCGCGCTGGGTGGCCGGTGCCTTCGCCGGGATGATTTCCTTTTCGTATCGGTCGAAGATGAAGCGCAGCAAGCCAGTGTCGGCCGGGATCGCCTTGCATTCCAGTTCGGCCCAGCGGCGCTTCGCATCATTCAGATCGTGCCCCAGGGGGATTTCCACGCGCGTGCCATCTTCACGCCGGCCGGCGTAATAGAACGATTCCCACACCTTCCCGGATTTCAGCGTGCGCTTGCGGCGCAGCATCCTGGGGGGCAGATCGCGGTTTGTGGTTTTGGGGCGCATGGTGCTGACGTTACCCGATCATTGAAGGACGGAAAAGTCCGGCTGCCAGGCAGGCTGGGCACCGCCGGTGGCTGTGGGCTGCACGCCAGCCAGGCGCATGCGGGCGAACCAGCGGCCCACGATCGGGCGCCTGGCCGCGTTCAGCACGTACTTCCAGCCATTGGCATCCAGCCATTCCTTCTGGCTGCCTGGGTGCTTGTAGCCGGTGATTTCGGCCAGTTCTTCGGCCGTGAGAAATTCAGATTCAGGCATGGGTGCTTCCCCCTGTGTTTTTGTTCGTAATGGCCGTTCCCAGGATTTGGCGCTTTTCACTTGCGGCCGGCCGCGCCTTTACCTGATGGCGATGCTGTGAATCACGGCGGGCAGCATCGCCCAGGCATCCTGGGCTTGTTCCCTGGTGGCGATCCCAAGGTGAAAGGAGGGCCAGCCCCGCTGCTTTCATCACTGCTGGGCTTCCCCGCCGAAGTCCAGCTGCGGCTGCGGCCGGGCATTCACGTGAATTTCATCGGTCACGTATTCAGCCAGGATGGCCACTTCATCGCGCAGCGGCATGAAGCTGGCCGTGAAGGTCAGTTCGATCTGCCCGCCATCCTTCGGCACGATCTTGAACTTCCGCAGCTTCACGCCGGTGAAGGTTTTTTCCAGCAGGTGCAGATCGCAGTTTTCGATTTCATTGGTGAAGCCGATCGGTTCCACCATCATCGGGCGGGCGATCACTTCATCCGTGAAAAGGAAATCGCGCAGCTGGGGATCGAAGAATGCGCACAGGGCTGCATCAGTGCGGCCGCAGAATTTCACATCCACCGCCAGCGCCTTGTCATCATCCGGGCCTTCCTTGCGGATGTTCAGGTGCTTGATTTCGGCCAGGCCATCGAAAAGGAATTCATTCATCACGGCCCCCGATCAAAAAGGTATGTCATCCGACATATCGTCGAAGCCGCTGCCCTGGGGCTGCTGCTGCGGTGCCTGGCGCTGCTGGCGCTGGCGCTGGGGCTGCTGCTGGCGCTGGCGCTGGGGCTGCTGCTGGCGCTGGCCATCGCCTTCGGGGCGGCCGCCCAGCATCTTCATTTCATCGGCGCGGATTTCGGTGGAATACCTTTCGATGCCATCCTTGTCCGTCCATTTCCGGGTGGTGATCTTGCCGCGCACAAACACCAGGCTGCCCTTCTGCAGATACTGGCCGGCGATTTCAGCCAGGCGGCCGAAGGTATTGATCCGGTGCCATTCGGTGGCTTCCTTCACTTCGCCAGTGCCCTTGTCCTTCCACTTTTCGGTGGTGGCGATCGAAAAATTCGTCACCGCTTCGCCGCTGGGCAGATAACGGGTTTCAGGATCACGGCCCAGGTGGCCGATGATTTGCGCTTGATTCAGCATGCTGCTGTCCTTTCCTTCAGGTGGTATTCCGCCACGGTCTTGCCGTTGGGCAGGTTCTTGTTTTTGGTTTCGATCGGGTGGCCGGCCTTGCGCAGATCATTGATCCTGGATGCAAGGCGGAAGCACCCGCAGCCATGCAAGGCATCCATTTGCGTGATGGGGCCGCGCTTCAGCGCGTCAAGAATCCACTGTGCTTGCGTCATTGCCGGCCCCCTTTCAGCTGCCAGTGCTGCCGAAGCCAGCAGCACCGCGTGCGGTTTCTTCCAGATCGGTGGCTTCGATCAATTCCACCGAAGGCACCGGGATCACCATCGCCTGGGCGATGCGATCGCCGGCTTCCACGCCGAAGGCCAGCGGGCTGTCATTGATCAGCTTCACGGCCACTTCGCCACGGTAATCGCTGTCGATCACGCCCACGGAATTCACCAGGCGCACTGAGTTCTTGAAACCGTGGCCGCTGCGGCTGTAGATCAGCATCACGTGGCCGGCCGGCACTTCGAAGGCCAGGCCAGTGCGGCACGCCAGGGTGCCACCGTGGGCCAGCACTTCACCGCCTTCGATCGCCTGCAGATCGAAGCAGGCGGCGCCACTGGTCGCGTGCTGTGGCAGCACTGCTGCTGGATGCAGCTTTTTCACTTTCACCTTCATGCTGTGTCCTTTCGATAGAGGTGCGGGAGGGATTCGCGGGCTTCGGCCGTGGTCGCATCGATTTCTGCGATCAGGGCCAGATACTTGGGGTCGCGGGGGCCGCGCACGCCATCGGCCATGCGCAGGTGGAAGGCTTTCGCCCCCGCTTTCTTCAGGCGGTCGCTGATGTGCTGGGGAAGCAGTGCCATGGCCATCCCTTATGCGGCGCGGGCGGCGATGCTGCGTTCTTCCTTCGCCATCACGCCAGGGAAAAGCTCGCCAGCCTTTTTGAAAGCACGCGCCTGGGCGCCCAGGAATTTCGTGTCGGCCTGCAAGCATTCGATGGGTGCGGCGCCGGCGGCCACCGCCTTCACCAGCGCCAGCAGATCGACCACTTCGGCGCTGTAGGTCATGCGGCCGCTGATGCCGGCCACCTTCGCTGGCGCTTCCACCACCGGGGCCACGGTCATCACATTGGCAGTCATGGCAGCCATTTCGGCCTGGGCCTGGGCGGCCTGCGCTTCCTGGATGGCCTTCGCTGCGGCGGCCTGATCACCAGCTGCTGCTGCAGCCTGGGCTTCCGCTTCCGCGCGGCGGGCGGCTTCCTGGGCTTCACGTTCCTGCTGTGCCAGGCGTTCCCGTTCCGCGCGGGCTTCGGCTTCAGCCTGGGCGCGCGCGGCGGCTGCCAGGCGTTCCTGTTCGCTGGTGTATGCCACCATCGACCGCTTCAGGGTGGCTTCGGCTTTGTCCAGGTATTCCTTCGGGGCGCGGAAAAGATCATTCACCGCTTTCACCGCCTGATTCAGTGGGCCGGTGATGCTGGTGCGCTTTTCTTCCACTTCCTTCTGCAGCGCCTTCACCCGCTTCAGGTCATCGCTGGCCAGTTCGAACATCGTGGGGCTGTCGATCACGTAATCGGTGGCATCGGCCAGGGCTTTCTGCGCGCTGGTGGCCAGCACCAGGGCGGCGCTGGCGTCATAGGTGATGGTGTCGTGTGTGTTCATGGATCAATCCTTCAGATTCGGGGTGATGGAATGGCGCGCACACCATGTGCGCACCGTGAGCAGGGAGCAGAAAAGCGGCCAATCGGTGGGATCGCTGTATTCCTGGGCGTGATACGTTCCGTCAGCCTTCAGCTGCACGGCCATGCGCTTCACGGCAGTGAATTCAGGGGGCAGCGCCTTTTCGTATGCGGCCAGCTGGGGGCCAACGCTGGGGTAAAGCTGGGCGCTGGATTTAATGTCCAGCACCGTGTTCATCCCGCGCACCAGGCCGAAGCGATCCAGCGTTCCGGCGTACCGCAGCACCGGGTGATAAACCGGCGATTCGATCAGCTGCCACTGCACTGCATGGTCGGCGCTGAATTTGCGCCAGGCCGCCAGATACGGCACCAGGGCCGCATCCAGGGTGGATTCATCCAGCTGGCCAAGATCATCCAATTCGCACGCCAGATGCACCGCTGTGCCGAAATCAGCCGCAGCTGCCAGCACCTGGGGCGGCACCGCGCTGAAGTCCGTGATGGCCTTCAGAATGGTGGTCACGCCAGGCACCAGCTGCCCGTTGAATCGATAGGTGTGCGATTCGGCGTCGAAGGTCAGGCCAGCATTCATGCCAGGGCATCCTTCAGTGCCACGAAGCCATCCCTGGTCAAGCCATCCAGCGTGTCGCCGGCATCAAGGCCAGCGGCTTCGCGCGCCTGGGCGATGGTCATGCCAGCGCCTGCGATCTTTTTGGTGATGAAGGCGATTTCGCCCACGGTGGCGGCCGTGCCATTCGCTGCTGGCGCAGCCTGGCGCTGTGCCGGCTGGGCATCGGTGGCTTCAGCTGCCTGGGGGGCGGGCTTGCGCTGCGGCGTGGCCACGGCGGGCTTGCGGCCCACCACTTCGCCAGTGCTGCCATCGATCACGAATTCGTCATCGTTCAGCGCCTTGCCGGCCATTTCGTCGGCGGTGGGTTCGCTGCCGATTTCCGGGAATGCCTTGCGCAGCGCCTGGGCTTCCGCGCACTTTGCGATCTGGCCATAAGGGCGCTTCGACCACATGGCATTCGGAGCGATGGATTTATCCTTGCCGCCCTTCACCGCATAGTTTTCCTTCCAGAATTCCTTCGCGGTGAATTCAGCCACTTCGCCAGTGGGCAGGCGGCGCTTCACGGTCACGCGGCACCAGGCCGGGAAAGTGATCTGCTGGCCACCGATCGATTCGGTCACATCCGGCCCGAATTCCGGTTCGGTCACGCCGATGCAGCCGGTGCGCGCTGCCTGGGTGCGATACAGGCCGATGCCAGGCATCACCACATCGCGCATGCCCTGCAGCTTGCCATCCCACATGGGCACGATATGCACCGGCTTCTGCATGGGATCAAGGCCGGCGGCCTTGCAATAGGACAGCACCATCTTGATCGATTCCACGGCCGCGCCGGGGTACAGGCTGGACTGCAGCACCTGCAGCAGTTCGCCTTCGGTCATGGCCAGGGCCGGCAGGCCGGCAGATTCTTGTTTCGTGATCGCGTTCATGGTGGTGATGCCTTTCAGTGAGTGCGGGCGGATTCAATGGCAGCGCGCAGGGCGGGGCCGGCGGCTTCGATCTGGAAGCAGCAGCCACCCCAGCGGATGAAGCCATTCGGGAAAACGTGGCCGGTGCGGCCATCGAAGCGGAAGCAGTAAAGGGTGGGCACGTGCATGGCTGGCCCCTTACTTGCCGCAGGTGGTGGATTCGGTGGCGCTGGCCAGCTGCACTGCCTGGGGCTGCACTGCCTGGGGCTGCTGGGCCTTCGCGGCGGCTTCCATGGCCACGGCATCTTCGTAATCCATGCGGCCCACGATTCCATAAGCCAGGATGAAAAGAGCCAGGAAGCCGGCGGTTTTGAGTGCTTCAGGGATGCGGCGCTGCCCGTTCAAGCTGGCGCGGCGCTGGGTGGTGTGTGCATCAGTCATTTCTGGCCCCTTCGTAAAGAAATATCGATGGGTGAAGTATAGATAACTATCCATACATCGGCAAGAAAAATATACGACGATGCAAAAAAAATTTAGATGACTAGCCGAGAAGGCGAAAAAAAAGCCCGCCGAAGCGGGCTGTGGTGCTGCCTGGTGCTGCTATTCAGGGAATAGGCTGCGGGCCTTTGCTACATCGAAAGAGGGCGGCGTCTGTGGTGGCTTAACCTGTGGCGCGGCCATCCTTTGTTGCGCCCTGGCTGCCGGGCCGTTGCTGGCATAAGCCGCCCACGTGGTGCCTTCCTGGCGGATTTCCCAAAGGCCGCCATTCACCAAGCCGGGGCCGCCTTGATTGAAGCCGCACAGCAGAAACCACTGCTGGCCATCCAGTTGCTTCGGCGCCAAGCATTTTTTCGACCCGGCCTGATCGGGGAAGGCTGTGATGTACCCATATTCCAGCTGTTCCGCTGCCTGGCCCACGTATGAAGGCGCCCCCGATCCGCATCCAGCCAGTGCCGCAGCCATCACTGCGATGATCCTTTTCATGGCCATCCCCTTCACATTCCGTGGCCATTCCAGGCCCACACTACCCGGCCAATCACAGCCACTTCGTGGTCACCATTCAGCACATCCACCGTTTTGTGCGTGGGGTTATCGCTGCTGACTTCGAAAAGGCCATCCATGCGCTGGCGCACCCGCTTCACGAAAAGCCGTTCGTGGGCGCGCAGCACATAAATCCCGTCGATCTTCACTTCCTTGATGCCGGTATCGACCAGCAGCACATCCCCGCTGTTCAGGGTGGGGGCCATGCTGTCCCCGTAAGCATGAATGAAGCGCAGCGCATCCGTGCGAGTGGGATGCACCTGATCCGTCACGAATTTTGTGGTCAGCGTGATCTGGCCAGTCATCACATCGCCATCGATGCTGTCGGTGCCGATCCCCATGCTGGCTTCATTCGCCAGCATGGGAACACGGATTCCTTCGGCGGCATTGCCTGACGAAATTTCCAGGGCGGCCACGATTTTGGCCTGCACATCCGCCGGCACTGGGTGCCCGGTCGCCAGGCTGATGTCGATCACCTGGCCCATGTTCGGATTGTGCCGATCGTGTTCCCACGCCCACACATTCCCTTTCGTCACTTCGATTTCGTTCGCCAGGGCTTCCTGGCTGCGCCCCCATTTCGCGCGGGCATCTTTTACCCATTTTCCAAACATGGCGCACCACCCTTTCTGTATCTGAACGGACATCGTATAGAAAAACTAGCCGAATGTCGTATAAAATACTTGCCGCCACACGGCTAGAAATATATACTGCGGCTGATACATGGAGATTCAATGCGATGAACGAAAAAAATCCTTTAGAGCAGGCCATCCGATCCGCTGGATCGATCAACAAGCTGGCCATGGTGCTGGGCGTATCAAAAGGGGCGGTGTGGCAGTGGGGGCTTCCTGGCCGCCAGGTGCCGGCTGAACACTGCCCAGCGATCGAACGCATCACTGGCGGCATGGTGCGCTGCGAACAGCTGCGGCCTGACGTTGATTGGGCGTATCTTCGCATCCCATCACAGGAAGGTGCGGCCGCATGAATTACTACCCCTTCCACGTGGGCGACTACCTGACGCACACGGCGCACCTTTCACCGCTGGAAGACATCGCATACCGCCGGCTGCTGGACTTGTATTACATCAGCGAAGAAATGCTGCCAGCCGATCCTGCTGCATGCGCCAGGAAGATCAGGATGCGCGAATACCAGGCAGAGGTGCAGCAGGTGCTGGAAGAATTTTTCGAGCCTTGCGCAGAGGGCTGGCGCAGCCGCCGGTGCGATGAAGAAATCGCTGCCATGCGCGAAAAGCAGGAAAAGGCCAGGGCATCCGCTGCAGCATCGGTGGCCGCACGCAGAGCGAAAGCGGAGCCAGCGCAGACCGACCGCAAAGCGACCGATGAACGAACGCTGAACGAACGCTCAACGGATGTTCAGCTACCAACACCAACACCAATACCAACACCATGTTCTGAATCTAAAGATTCAGACCGCAAGCCCGGCAAGCGGGCTGCCATCGATAAGCCCGAAGGGATCACCCAGGAAGTGTGGGATGGATTCCTGGCTATCAGGAAAGCAAAGAAGGCGCCCCTTACTGCAGCCGCCCTGGAAGGCATCAAGCGTGAAGCCACGAAGGCCGGCATCGATCTGCAGGAAGCACTGCAGGTGTGCTGCACCAGGGGCTGGCAAGGCTTCAACGCTGAATGGATAGGTGGCAGCACCCAGGCAGCTGCCGGCAAGGCACCAGCCCGCACCAGCCGCCATTCCGGCTTCGAAAAAATCAACTACCGCGAAGGGATCAACGCCGATGGCACATTCGCATGAAACCACCGCCCGCAAGGTGGGCGACATCCTGGGCAAAGGCCCGATGATGCAGGGGCTGGGCGTGCGCACCGAGGCGTGCGAAAAGCACGGCGAATTCGAAAGCACTGGCAGCCGCTTCCTGGGCACCCGCGAAATCTGGACAGGATGCCCTGCATGCGCAGCGGAAGAAAAGGCAGCAGCCCGCGAAGCTGAAGCCCAGCGCCAGGCAGAAGCCCAGCGCGCACGCATCGAAAAGATGATCAGCCGCGCCGCAGTGCCCACCCGATTCATCGGCCGCACCTTCGCCAATTTCAAAGCCACCACCGAAGGCCAGGAACATGCCCTGGAAGTGGCGGTTGAATTCGCTGAAGCCTTCCATGAAAAGCACAAGCGTGGCCTGGGCCTGGTCTTTTCCGGCATGCCTGGCACCGGCAAAAGCCACCTGGCTGCAGCCATCCTTCAGTCGATCCTGGACAAGCACAGCGGCCTTTACACCACGGCCATGGGCCTGATCCGCATGGTGCGCGCCACCTGGCACCGCGAAAGCGATCGCACGGAAGAAGAAGTGCTGGCCATGCTGGCTTCGGTCGATCTGCTGGTGATCGATGAAATCGGCGTGCAGTACGGCACCGAGGGCGAACAAACGATCCTTTTCGAAGTGCTTGATCGCCGGTATTGCGACATGAAGCCCACCATCCTGCTGACGAATCAGGGGAAGGATGGATTCCGCGATTACATCGGCGCGCGCAGCTTCGACCGCCTGACGGAAACCGCCCGCTGGGTTTCTTTCGATTGGGCCAGCTACCGCCTGCAGGCACGGAAGGACGCAGCCTGATGCCAGTGATCGATCACCCCATTCATCCTTCCACGGTGAAGGGCGCCGACCATCGGTATGGCTGCTGGAATCTGCCGAAGGAATTGAATCACAGCATGAGCAATCGTTGCCGGTACGACATGAGCGTGACCGACCCGAATTGCAGCGGCTGCATGCACCGTGGCGAGGGCGAGGAATACGAAGCCCAGGTGCGAAAGGCAGGGGCATGACATGCGCGAATGTGCCCAGCTTGGAATCTGCCACGACAAGCCGATCCGATGCGCCGGCTGCCCATTGCCCAGCCTGCGCGGAAGCAGCGAAGCGCCCGCATTCGGGGGCGTATCACCTGGGGTGCCTGGAATGCTGTGCGCGCCTGGTGCTATCGACACACCCCAGCAAGCCGCACGCGGAAGCGATGCTGGCATCGATCGATCACTTTCGGCGCCGGTGGAATCGGGAAGCACCTGGCCGGGCCGAGATTTTGGAGTGCGTGCGCCTTACCCTGGCGAAACGCACCTGTCCTGGGAAGAAGTGATGGAAGCGGTGCGCCGGGGGCTGCTGCCGAATACATGCGAGGCCACCCGATGAAAAGCCATTACTGCAAAGCCGAACGCAGCTTCATTGCCTATGAGGGCGAATGCAACTGGTGCGGCGAAAAGGAAGCGCCGGTGCCGGATAAGCAGCTGGTGCGCGAATTCTTCAGCCCGCTGCAGCACCGCCGGCTGGTGAATCTTTTCCAGGCGCTGAATGGCCTGGCGAACTGGTGGCGGAAATGAGCGACAAGCGCGTTTTCATCCTGGCCCACGATGTGGCCCGCCACAACGCGATCGAAGCGGTGAAGGCGGCCCCGGCCGGCTATGCCGTGACCGTGCGCGAAGTGAATCGCACCCTGGAACAGAACGCGGCGCAGTGGCCGATCCTGGAAGCCTTCAGCCAGCAGCTGCAGTGGCCAGTGAATGGCCAGATGGTGCAGCTGGAAGCCGAGGAATGGAAGGACATCCTGACCGCTGCTTTTCACCAGGAAACCGCCCGCCTGGCCATGGGCCTGAATGGCGGGGTGGTGATGCTGGGCCAGCGCACCAGCCAATTCGGGAAAAAGCGATTCAGCGAGTGGATGGAATTCCTGCACGCGGTGGCAGCCCAGCGCGGCGTGGTGATCTACCCGGAAGAAAGGCGCGCCTGATGCAGAGCAAGAACAAGCGGCCGCCCACCGTGGCAGAGCGCCGGCACATCGAAGCAGTGAAGGCGCTGCCGTGTTCCGTGTGCGATGCGAACGGCCCCTGCGATGCCCACGAAATCAAGCAAGGCCAATGGTTCAGCGCAGTGGCGCTGTGCAAGGAATGCCACCAGGGGCCGCTGAT
The DNA here is from genome assembly GCF_003063335.1 of Limnohabitans sp. MMS-10A-192. GTDB lineage: Bacteria > Pseudomonadota > Gammaproteobacteria > Burkholderiales > Burkholderiaceae_C > Limnohabitans_A. Next base: position 253,620 of record NZ_NERX01000001.1, read on the forward strand.
GGGATGGCATGGCCAGAAGCGCGCCTGGGCGATTCGAAAAATGGATGAATTGGATGCGCTGGCCGTGACGGTGCGGCGCCTTTTTGAAAGCAAGCGATGAACGTGAAAACAGAAAACAGAGCGCCGGCCCGCGTGGCAAAAGTGAAGCGCGCAATTCAGAAATATCCCCAGCCGGAACGCCAGGGCGAATACATGCGCAGGAACATGCGCCACCTGGCGAAGTGGATGCTGATCACGATCGGCGTGCTGATGGGCACCGTGGCCGTAGCGATGATCCAGGATGTGGTGGCATGAGCAGCGATCTGATCGAAACCCTAGAAGTGGAAAACCGGATGCTGCGCGCCCGCATTGCGCGCCTGGATCGTGAAGCTGCCGATCGCCAGGGAATGGCGCGTCCCACCATGGTGGCCCTGCAGGTGGTGGATCACCCGGACGAGGTGAAGGCGCCATCCGCCATGGAATCTGCGCTGGCGCTTGCCACCGGGATCGAAGCCAAGGTGTGCGCCGACATCGCCGCGCGCCAGCTGCTGGGGATCGGCAAATATGGCGTCACGGTGCAGGAAAACCCGCTGCCACTGCGCCAGTGGCTGCAGCACGCCTATGAAGAATGTCTGGATCAGGCGGTGTATCTGCGCCGCGCGATGCAGGAAATCGATAAGGGCCAGGCATGAATCTGACGCTGCCCTGGCCTCCTTCCGCGAATACCTACTGGCGCCACCCCACGAAGGGGAAGCTGGCCGGCCGCCACCTGATCAGCGAAAAGGGCCGCGCCTATCGGGAAGCGGTTGCATGGAATGTGAAGGCCCAGCTGGGGGCGATCAAGCCCACCGCGAAGCGCCTGGCCGTTGAAATCGAAGTGTTTGTGCCCGATCGCCGCCGGCGTGATCTGGACAACTTGCACAAGGGGCTGCTGGACAGCCTTACGCATGCAGGCGTGTGGGCCGATGACAGCCAGATCGATGATCTGCGCATCCGCCGGGCACGCGATGAAAACGGCGATTTGATCATCGCCGGCATGGTGAAGGTGGCGATCACCGAAGAAGAAGGAAATGGGAATGGATGACGCAGACAAGGCGGATGGCTTGATCGCCGCCCGCGAAAAGGAAGCACTGGCCGCTGCCCAGCGTGCCGTGGCCGATATGCCGCAAGGGGTGCCAGGGGAATGTGAATTGTGCGGCGAGGAATCGCCACGCCTGGTGCGCGGTGTGTGCGCCCGGTGCCGAGACAAGCACAAGCTGAAATAAAGGGGGAATGGATGCTGAACGATCTGCCGGAAAGTGTGCGCGAAATCGCGGAAGTCATCGGGCGCGAAGATGCGCTGCGGCTGGTCGGGCAGCTGCCCACCTGCTATGCGGGGAACGATGGGAAGAAATCGAACCGCGTGATCATGTATGTGCCGAAGCGGCTTTCACCGGATCACAAGCTGGTGGAAATCCTGGGCTGGAATGTGGCCATGAAGCTGGTGCGCCACTTCGGCGGGGAAATCCTGCAGCCGGCCAACTGCCGGAAGATTTATTCCCGTTACCGCGATGAAGCGATTCTGAAGATGCTGCACGCTGGCGCCAGGCCATCGATGGTCGCCGATCTGCTGGGTGTGTCGGAAAGGCACGTGCGCAATCTGGCGCGAGAAAACCCACAAGAGGAAAACCCACACATGGACGGGAAGAATCCATGCTGATCGCAATTTTCCAGGAAAAGAAAAGCATGGACGAATCAGCAGCCGGCAGCATTGCCGAATGGGTAAAACTGATTGGCGCGACCGGAATCGGCGGCCTGGTGATGGCCTTTTTTGCGAAATTTGCATTCCGCAAGATGATCGAGGAAGGCACAGCAGCGCAGCGCGCCGGTGGGGAAACCGACATCATCGAACAGCTGCGGGCCGAAGTGGATCGCATGGGCCGGATCAATGACACCCTATCCGGGAAGGTGGCCGAATTACAAGAACAGATCATCAAGCTGCGCAGCGAGAACGCCGAATTGAAGGCGGAAATCCAGGCGCTGAATTACCAGATCAAAAGCCTGAATCCTGTGGGGAAGCAATGATCAGCCCGCCCTGGATCACCGAGGCCCGCGCGCAGATCGGTGTGCGCGAAATCAAGGGGCCAAAGCACGAACCAAAGATTCTGGCCTGGTGGAAGGCTATCAAGCGTGGCGGTATCAAGGATGACGAAACGCCCTGGTGCGCAGCCTTCGTGGGCGGATGCCTGGAAGCGGTGGGCATCACCAGCAGCCGCTTCGAATCGGCCAAGTCTTACGAATCCTGGGGAAGCCCGCTTTCCGCGCCGGTGTATGGCTGCATCGTGGTTTTCACCCGCGATGGCGGTGGCCACGTGGGCTTCGTGGTGGGCCAGGACAAAGCCGGCAATTTGATGGTGCTGGGCGGAAATCAAGGGGATGCCGTGAATGTGAAGGCATTCCAGCGCAGCCGGGTGACAGCTTACCGCTGGCCCCTGGGTGTGCCCGCCGATGTAGGGGCGCCACTGCCCCTGCTGGCTGCTGCAGAACTTTCCACAAGCGAGGCATGACCATGATCCTGGAATTCATCCGCAAGCACTGGCCCGCGATCGCGGCCTTCCTGGTGATGCTGGCCCTGGTGTGCTGGGCATACCTGCAAGGCCAGGCAACTGGCAAGGCAGAGCGATCCGCCTATTACGAAGCAGTCCTGGCAGAGCGTGACCGGGCATCAGCCCAGGCGCTGCCCGATGTGCTGGCATCCACACATGCCCAGGCCCAGGAAGCCATGGCTGCCGAGCGTGCCCACCTGGAAGCACAGGGCAATACGGAAAAGCAATTCAAGATCATCACCCAAACCGTGAAGGAATACATCCATGCGACACCTGATATGGATCGCTGTGGCCTTGATGCTATCGGCTTGCGCTACTGGAACGGCGCCAACCGTGGTGGCCTTACAGCCCCAGCCAGTAATCCCTGAAGCATTCCTGGTGCAGTGTGAAGCATTGCCTGATGCACAGGATGGGAAGCTGCCCACCTTGATGCAGAACCACATCGAAGTGGCCAGGCTTTACCACGCATGCGCACAGCGCCATGGTGATCTGGTGGGTGTGATACGCAGCACGCAGGGTGCCCGGTGATGGCCACCCCCGGTGCAAAGGTACTTCCGAAGGGGGTGGGGCATGCGGGCGCAAGGCGGCCGCGTGGTTTCATTTGTGAGTGCCCCGCATTTTCCGTTTCGTTTCATAACTGGAAGTTATAAAGAGGATGGCAAAACAGGCCCAAAAGCTAGAGCAGGCGCGGATCGATGACCTGATCCCGTATGCCCGCAACAGCCGCACGCATTCCGAAGCGCAGGTGGCACAGGTTGCGGCATCCATCCGGGAATTCGGCTTCACGAATCCGGTGCTGATCGATGCCGATGGCGGGATCATTGCCGGCCATGGCCGTGTGCTGGCCGCCAGGAAGCTGGGCATGGATACGGTGCCGGCGATCCGCATCGATTACATGACCGAGGCGCAGAAGCGCGCTTATGTGATCGCGGATAACAAGCTGGCGCTGAATGCCGGCTGGGATGATGAACTGCTGGCCCTGGAACTGGGCGATCTGAATGATGAAGGCTTCGATCTATCGCTGACCGGCTTTTCTGAAGATGAACTGGCCCGCCTGGTGATCGATGCCGAGGAAACCGGCATGCCTGACCTGGCATCGGGCGACCGCGAACCGCTGCAGCAGATGGCATTCATGCTGCACGATGATCAGGCCGAAACCGTGCGCGCCGCCCTGGATGTGGCGAAGCAGATGGGCGCCTTCGTGGATACCGGCAACGAAAACAGCAATGGCAACGCGCTGGCCCGCGTGTGCGAATTATTCCTGGGGCAGCATGGCAACAGCTAAAGACATCCGCGTGGCCCCGATCAGCGGCAAGGATGCCGCAGCCCTGGTGCGCCGCGTGCATTACAGCGGCAAGGTGGTGCCGAATTCGCAGCTGCACCTGGGGGTTTTCCTGGATGGCCGCCTGGAAGGCGCGATGCAATTCGGGCCATCGATGGACAAGCGAAAAGTGCAGGGGCTGGTGGAAGGCACCGGCTGGAATGGCTTCCTGGAATTGAACCGGATGGCCTTTTCTGATCGGCTGCCCAGGAACAGCGAATCGCGCGCCCTGGGCGTGGCCATGCGCATGATCCGCAAGCATTACCCGCACATCGAATGGATCATCAGCTTCGCGGATGGCACGCAGTGCGGTGATGGCACGATCTACCGCGCCAGCGGTTTTGTGCTTACTGCTGTGCGCGAAAACAAAACGATCCTGCAGCTGCCGGATGGCACCATCGTGGCCGACAAGACGCTGCAGAATGCGAACCACGCCACCACCGGCAAGAATGCCGCCTGGTGGAAAAAGAACGGGGCGAAGCCATTGGATGGCTTTCAGTTGCGTTATATTTATTTCCTGAATCCAGAGGCGAAGGCCCGGCTTACTGTGCCGATTCTTCCCTTTTCAAAGATTTCCGACCTGGGTGCTGGCATGTACCTGGGCGAAAAGATTACGCGGGCGAAGCAGGCGATGGATGGCGACCAGCCATCACAGCGGCGGCGCGACACCGACCCACCCGCTCCAATTAAGGCGCAGCCATGAAAAGCACGGCCGCGCCCACCTATCCTGTCGCCACCATTGCGAAGCTGCTGCTGCTATCCGATCGCCGGGTGCAGCAGCTGACAAAGGAAGGCATCATCCCGAAAGCAGAGCGCGGGCGCTATGAATTGGCGCCGGCGGTGCAGGGATACATCCGCTTCCTGCAGGAACGCAGCCTGCGCAGTGATTCTTCCCCGATCGATTACCACATGGAAAAGGCCCGGCTTACCAAAGCCCAGGCCGACACGGCGGAAATCGAACTGGCGAAGGCGCGCCAGGATGTGGCCAGCGTGAAGCAGATCGAAAAGAATCTGGCCGGCGTATTCGCTGAAGTGCGCACGAATATCCGCAACGTGCCCGATCGGGTGGTTTCCAGCCTGATCGGCATGACGGATGAACGGGAATTCAAGGCCCGGCTGCTGCGCGAAATCGATCTGGTGCTGGATGCCCTGGCGGAAGCTGATGTGCTGATCGAGCCTTCAGAAGATGAGGCGGGGTTCAGCGCCGATGGGGCAGTTTGATAACAGCCAGGCGCTGGCGCGTGCATTCAAGGCAGCAAAGCAGCACCTGCGGCCACCCCCGAATCTAAAGCCCAGCGAGTGGGCCGAAACCCACGTGAAAATCCCGGTGGGCAATGCCGTGCCGGGCATGATCCGCTTCGACAATGCCCCGTATCAGCGCGAACCGCTGGATATGCTGGTCGATCCCGAATGCTATCGGATCACCCTGATGTGGGCGGCCCAGGTGGGCAAGACGCAGCTGGCACTTTGCGGCCAGGGCTATCACATCCAGGTGCGGCCATCTTCGCAGATGATGATGCAGCCCAGCCAGACCGATCTGCAGGTGTGGATGAATACGAAATTCACACCCATGGTGGATGCGAATCCGGCGATCCGTGACTGCATCGCAAAGCCACGCGGCCGCGATGGGGTGAATAACGGGAATATGAAAAGCTACCCCGGCGGCTTCCTGATGTTCGCCTGGTCTGGATCGCCCAAAACGATGCGCGGCCGATCGGCGCCGGTGATCGTGGCCGATGAAGTGGATGGCTACGAATCCAGCGAGGAAGGCCACCCGGTGCAGCTGCTGTGGCAGCGCGCGGCCACCTTCGGTGATCAGCGCAAGCTGCTGGAAATCAGCACGCCCACGATCAAGGGGCAAAGCTACATCGAAAAGGCTTTCGAAGCGGGCGATCAGCGCCGCTTCCATGTGCCGTGCCCGGAGTGCGGGGAACATCAGGTGCTTTCGTGGGATCACGTGACCTGGCCAGGCAAGGATCAGGAAGGCGAAGATCAGCAGCCGGCCGCTGCCAGGTATATCTGCGCGCACTGCGGTGTGCTGTGGGATGACGGAATGCGGAAGGCCGCGATCCGCGCCGGCGAATGGCGTGGCGCCATGCCTTTCAAGGGGCATGCCAGCTATCACCTGAACGAGCTTTACAGCACCTTCCGGCGGCTGCGCGATATTGCCCAAAGCTACCTGGACAAGATCGCCACCGATGATTTGCAGACCTTCGTGAATGTGTCGCTGGCCGAAACCTGGGAAGAAACCGGCGAAAGGGCCGATGCCGATGGCTTGATGGCCAGGGCCGAAGCCTTCCCGGTATCGGTGCCGGCCGGTGGCCTGGTGCTGACTGCCGGCGTGGATATGCAGCAGGATCGCCTGGAAGTGGAAATCGTGGCCTGGGGCCATGGCGAAGAATCCTGGTCGGTGGATTATCACGTGCTGTGGGGCGATCCGCTGCAGAACGATGTCTGGGAAGAATTGGAAGAACTGCTGTCCAGCACCTGGCTGCACGAATCAGGTGCCCAGCTGCCGATCCTGGCAGCTTGCGTGGATACCGGCGGCACCGGCGGCAATACCCAGGCGGCTTATGAATGGCTGCGCGGCAAGACCGGGCGCCGCATCTTCGGTGTGAAGGGTGTGGGCGGCTGGGGCCGGCCGATCGTGGCAGCACCGAGCCGGAAGCGATCCGGCAAGAATGTGCGCAAGATCGATCTGTTCCTGGTGGGCGTGGATGAAGCGAAGCTGACGGTGATGCGCCGCCTGGCTGTGGCTGCACCCGGCCCAGGTTATTGCCACATCCCGAACGATCGCGGGGCCGATTGGTATCAGCAGCTGACCGCTGAAAAGCTGATCACCCGATATGTGAAGGGCTTCCCGGTGCGCGAATGGCACCAGACGCGGCCACGAAATGAAGCCCTGGACTGCCGGGTGTATGCCCTGGCGGCGCTGAAGATCGCCAACCCTTCATTCAAGCGCGCAGCCGAGCGCATGGGCATGCCATCGGCAGCAGCTGCCCAGCTGGAAAAAGCGCCAGCGAAAAAGGCGGTAAAAGCACTGCCTGCGCCAGCGAAGGAAAACCCACAAGAGGAAAGCAAGGCCACTGTTGCCGAAACTGTTGCCATTAAGCGATCCAGCAGCCTGAAGCGAAAGCGCGGGGGCTGGGTGAATAACTGGTGAAGGCAACCGTGACCGGCATTTTTCCCGCAAGCACATCAGCAGGGCTGACATTCGACCGCCCAGCCACCCTGACAGCCTATCCGGCGCCCGATTGGCAGCTGGAAGCAGTGCTGCGCGGCCCTGCGCAGATCGATCTGGCCGCCGAAGCAGTGGCGAATGGCCACCGATTCCTGGTTCCGGCGAGTGAAACCGCCGGCTGGGAGCCTGGCGACTACTGGTACAGCGTGCGCGCCACAAGCGAAGGCACTGTGGTGGAAGTCGAAGCCGGCCAGATCACCATTAAACCTGACCTGGCGCAGCTGGATGCTGGCCACGATGGGCGCGCCCATGTGCAGCGCGTGCTGGATGCGATCGAAGCGGTGCTGGAAAAGCGCGCCACGATCGACCAGGAAAAGTATTCGATCAATAACCGCGAACTGTGGCGCACGCCGATCCCTGATCTGCTGATTTTGCGCGATCGCTACCGTTCCGAATTGCGCCGGATGAAGGCAGCCCGCAAGGGTGGGCTGTTCAATCAAGCCGTGCGCGTGGGGTTCCGATAAGTGGCCATCCTTGATTTTCTGAAGCGCAAGCCCACCGATTCCCGTGCCGTGGCGAAGCCACGCTGGGCGCCGGTGCGTGCCGCCATGCGCATGTTCGATGGCGCAAAGCAGGATCGCCTGTCTGGCGATTGGCTGACGCACCCTGTCACATCCGAATGGCTGATCCGCATGCACCAGCGCGTGCTGGTGGCGCGATCGCGCGAACAGGCGGTGAATAACGATTACGCGAAGGCTTTCGTGCGGATGTGCCGCCAGAATATCGTGGGGCCGAAGGGCGTGATGCTGCAGGCGCAAAGCCGCGATGAATCAGGCAAGCTGGACACCCTGGCGAATCAGGCCATCGAAGCCGCTTTCGTGAAATGGGGCCACCGCAACAGCTGCGATGTGGCCGGCGTGCAATCCTGGCGCAGCATCCAGGCCAGCGCAGTGATTTCGGCCGTGAAGGATGGCGAATTCATGTTCCGCAAGATCACCGGCAAGGATGCCGGGCCTTTCGGATTCGCGCTTCAGGTGCTTGATCCCCAGCGATGCCACCCGCAGTTCGATCAGTACGATCTGCCCGATGGCAGCTTCATCCGTGCTGGCATCGAATTCAATAAATACGGCCGCCCGATCGCGTACCACTTCACCGTGGCGAAGGAATCGGACAGCTTCTACAACTACAGTTACGCCGGGCTGCATTACCACCGCATCCCCGCCGAAGAAATCATCCATGGCTTCCTTCCAGAAATGGTGGGCCAGAAGCGCGGGCTTCCATGGATGGCCACCGGCCTTTTCCGCATGAAGCAGCTGGTGGGCTTCGAGAATGCCGCCATCGTGAATGCGCGCATCGGCGCCAGCAAAATGGGCGTGATCCAGTGGAAGGAAGGCCGTGGCCCCGATCTGGATGATGAAGAACTGGAAGCCTTCGAAATGACTGCAGAGCCGGGCGAATTCCCGGTGCTGCCTGAAGGCGCTGAACTGCACGAATGGAATCCACAATATCCCAGCGGTGAATTCGCCACATTCAATAAAGCCATGCTGCGCGGTATCGCTGCCGGCTTCGGTGTGCTTTACAACAATTTGGCCAATGACTTGGAGCATGTGAATTTTTCCAGCATCCGCCAAGGCACCCTGGACGAGCGCGAACACTGGAAGGAAATGCAGGAATGGCTGATCGAAGCACTGATCCAGCCGGTATTCGAAGCATGGCTGCCCCGCGCGCTGCTGGGTGGGCACATCCAGGTGAAGGGCCGCCCGCTGAAGGCTGAACGCATCGACCGCTATTCCGTGGTCAGCTGGCAGCCGCGCCGGTGGCAGTGGATCGATCCGCGCGCCGATGTGGATGCCGCGATCGCCGCGAAGAATCAGATGCTGCTTTCCCCTGGCCAGATCATTCGGGAGCAAGGCCGCGATCCTTCGGATGTGTGGCGCGAAATCGCCGCCGACATCCAGGAAATGAAGGCCGCCGGCATCCCTGAAGAATTCATCAAGGCCGCGATCCTGGACAAGAATCTTCAGGCCACTGTGCAGGCACAGGCCGCACAGGCACAAGCGAAGGGGGCCGAATAATGGCTGCCGGAATTTACGACATCATCATCGAGCAGGGGGCCGACTGGCGCCTGGTGATTACCTGGAAGGATGCGGAAGGCGCGCCGGTGGATTTGACCGGCTACACCGCCCGCATGCAGGTGCGCGAATCCTTTTCCAGCAAGCTGAAAGTGTTCGAACTCACCACCGAGAATGGCCACATCACCCTGGGCGGCGCGGATGGCATCGTCACGATGGAACTGCCTGCAGCAGCTTCAGCGGCCGTGGTGATCAATCCCACGAAAACCGCCTGGATCGATGGCAAGCAAGCCCAGCAGCTGGTTTTCGATCTTGAAATGATCAGCGCAGCTGGCGCTGTCACCCGGCTGATTCAGGGGGCGGCGCTTTTTGTTCCAGAGGTCACGAAATGAGCGAAGCCGCGATCGTGATTTCAGAGCCTGGCGCCAGCCAGGTGCAAGTTTCAGGTGGCGCGCCCGACACGGTTGTGATCGTGTCGGATGCCACCGCATCGCGCGTGGTCGTGGGGCGCGATTCTTCGGATTCCATCAGCGTGGTGCGGCCGGCATACGGCAACGGCCTGGATGGCTTCCCGGTGAATATCACCAGCCCGAAGGTGGGCGATGTGGTTTCTTTTAATGGGGCCGCGTTCATAAACCGCGATCAAACCGATCTGACCGATGGAGGTAATTTCTAAATGTCGAACACTGTACGAATCAAGCGCCGGGCAGCCGGTGGCGCCGCTGGCGCACCAGGCGCACTGGCGAATGCCGAACTGGCATTCAATGAACAAGATGATGTCCTGTATTACGGCAAGGGCACCGGCGGCGCTGGGGGCACTGCCACCCAGGTGATCGCCATCGGCGGCCCTGGTGCATTCCAGGGCAAAGATGATGACCTGACCGCACTGGCTGGCGTTTCCGCAGTCGGCATGCTGGCGCGCACTGGCGCCGGCACTGCAGCGGCCCGCACCGTGACCGGCACCGCCGGCCGCGTGGGCGTGACCAACGGCGATGGCGTGGCAGGAAATCCGACCATCGATCTGGCCGCCAGCGGCGTGACTGCTGGCACCTATACGAAGGTCACGGTGGATGCCTATGGCCGCGCCACTGCAGGTGCCCAGGCATCGCGCAGCGATCTGTCGGCACCGACTGCTGATATTTCGAATGGCGGCTTCAAGATCACCAATGTGGCCGATCCTGTGAATGCACAGGATGCGGCAACGAAGAATTACGTGGATTCCGTGGCGCAGGGGCTTGATCCGAAGCAATCGGTGAAGGCAGCCACCACGGCGAACATCGCCACGCTTTCGGGCGCGATGACCATCGATGGCATCGCCCTGGTGGCCGGTGATCGCATCCTGGTGAAAGACCAAACCGCGCCAGCACAGAACGGCATTTATGTGGTGGCAGCTGGCAGCTGGGCACGTGCATCCGATGCCGATACCTGGGCGGAATTGGTTTCTGCCTATGTGTTTGTCGAGCAAGGCACCACGAATGCAGACAATGGCTTCCTGTGCAGCGTGGATACCGGCGGCACGCTGGGCACCACCGCTGTTTCCTTCGTGCAATTCAGTGGCGCTGGCCAGATCACGGCGGGCGCTGGCCTTACCAAAACCGGCAACCAGCTGGACATCGGCGCCGGCACCGGCATCGCTGTGGCGGCTGATTCCGTGGGCCTTACCGGCCAGGCGCTGGCGCTTCACAACCTGGCATCGAATGGCCTGATCGCCCGCACTGCTGCTGGCACTGTGGCGGCGCGCAGCGTGGCCACTTCAGGCAATGGCATCAGCGTGAGCAACGGCGATGCAGTGGCTGGGAATCCCACGCTGGCGCTTTCTGCTGCCCTGGCATCGATTGGCGGGCTTACGCCGGCCGCAGATTCGCTGCCGTACTACACCGGCGCCGCTGCGGCTGCGCTGGCCACGCTGACCGCATTCGGCCGCAGCCTTCTGGCTGATTTGGATGCCAGCGAAGGCCGTGCAACGCTGGGCCTGGGCACGATGGCCACACAAAACGCAAGCGCGGTGGCGATCACCGGCGGCACCATCGATGGGATCACGATCGACGGCGGCACTTTCTAATTCTTCAACCCCGCCAGATTTGGCGATGCAAAGGGGGCCATGGCTATGGCAAACACAGTAAAAATGAAGCAGTCGGCGGTGGCGGGCAAGGTGCCCACCACTGCCCAGCTTGCGCTGGGCGAATTGGCCATCAACACAGTGGATGGCAAGCTATTCCTGAAAAAAAACGTATCTGGCACGGAAAGCATCGTGGATGTGACCGGCGCAGCTGCAGGCGTTTCCAGCTTCAATGGCCGCACCGGCGCAGTGACGCCAACTAGCGCCGATGTCACTGGCGCGCTTGGCTTTACGCCGGCAAATATCAACAGTCCATCATTCACCGGAACACCTAGTGCCAATGGAATCAAATTCCCTGGCGCGCAGGTGAGCAGCGGCGATGGGAACACGCTTGACGATTACGAAGAAGGCACCTGGACGCCAGTTATTAAATTCGGCGCAACAACTGCAACCGCATCGGTTGCCGGTTGGTACACAAAAATCGGGAATCTAGTAACCGTTACTGGATACCTTAGTGTTTCAAATAAAAACGGCGGCGTTGGATCGATGGGCGTTGAAAGTTTCCCCTTTGTCGCAAGGTCTGGCAATGAAGGGGTGCGAGGCGGCGCGGCAATCGGTTATTACAACGGATTTCCATCCTTTCCTTTTTTAATGCTTTACAACGGCGAGAGCGGCGCGACATTCCGAAGGGGAAGCGACATTGACTTTACCAACTCGACCGTTCCAGATGGTTCAAGCTGCTGGTTCAGTTATAGCTACCTGACAAATTAAAAGAGGGCAAAAAAATGGCATTTGAGGAAACAAAGGTAATTGATCAAATCACCGTCACAGAAAACGGGATCATTCTTTTCCGTGAGGCAACCCGCGTTTTGCGTGATGGCGTTGTGATTGCTGAAACATTCCACCGTTCGTCTGCTGCGCCTAGTCAGGATATTTCAGGCCTTCCTGAAAACGTGGCTGAAATCGCGCAAGTGGTTTGGAAGCCTGAAGTGATCGCAGCCTTCGAAGCCGAGCGCGCAGCTTCGGCTGTATAGGAAAACCCACAAGAGGAATTCCAGAGGCGCCACGGCCACCATGGCGCCATGGAAAACTTAATCGCCCACCTGTTCCTGGCGCGCGAATTGGCGCACCGGGCACACCTGAAGCCCAGCACCGGCCCCGGCAGCGATGCCGAGCATCGCGCCCTGGGCGCTTTTTACGAATCGATCATCGATCTGGCCGATGAAATCCTGGAATGCTTCCAGGGCCGCTTCGAAGTGCTGCTGACCATTCCGGTGCTGACAGCCGATCCCGAAAAGCCGATCCGCGAAGTGCTGAAGCAGCAACGCGAATGGATCGACAGCCAGCGATACATCGCATGCCCACGTGAGGAAACATCGATCCAGAACCTGATCGATGAAGCCGTGCGTGCGTACAACAAAGTGAATTTCCGCCTGCTTTATCTGAAGTGATGCCCATGAAAACAACTATCGAACAGATTCGCGCGCGGGATGGTGCCCGCGCATTCCGATCCGCCGAGGTCGCAGCGATCAATGAATCGAAGCGCACGGTGGAACTGGCCTTTTCCAGCGAAGCCGAAGTGCGCCGCTGGTACGGCATCGAAATTTTGAGCCATGACCCTGCAGCGGTGGTGCTGGCGCGCCTGAATGATGGCGCACCGCTTCTGCTGCAGCACGACTGCGACGATCAGATCGGCGTGGTCGAATCAGTTTCCATCGACGCGGATCGCCGGGGGCGGGCCGTGGTGCGTTTTGGCAAAAGCGCGCTTGCCGAGGAAATTTTCCAGGACGTGAAGGATGGCATCCGCAAGCACGTTTCCGTTGGCTACATCGTGCATGACGCGAAGCTGACCGAGGAACGCGAAGGCGAAGATGTCTGGACGATCACATCCTGGGAGCCATTCGAAATTTCCATCGTGGCAGTACCGGCCGACATTTCTGTCGGTGTGGGCCGCCAGCTGGAAATCCCACAAGAGGAATCACGGCACGCGCCGCTGAACAATCCTGAAAACTTCAAGGAAACCAAAATGGAACCGAAGATTGAAAACACCCCGGCCGACAACTCTGTGAAGGCCACCGAAACCGAGCGCAGCCGCGTTCGTTCGATCATGGAAATGGGCGAAAAGTTTGGCGCCCCTGAATTGGCCAGCGATGCTGCCAAGGAAGGCACCAGCGTTTCCGATTTCCAGCGCCAGCTGCTTGACCATGTGAATGGCAAGATTCAGCGCCCGCTTTCAGAGCAGATGCGCGATGCTGATGTCGGCCTTACCGACAAAGAAGCCCGCAGCTTCAGCTTCCTGAAAGTGATCCGCGCCCTTACCGATCCGACCGATCGCCGCGCAGCCGAAGCTGCTGCCTTCGAATTCGAAGCCAGCCGCGCTGCTGCATCGAAGATGGGCAAGGAATCGGACAAGTTCGTCATCCCGACCGATGTGCTTACCCGCGCGTTGAATTCGGGCACCAGCGGCGCTGCTGCTGGCGACACTGGCGGCTATGGCATCGCCACCGTTCTGCAAGCCGAATCCTTCGTGGATATTCTTCGCAACAAGGCGAAGCTGATGCAGCTGGGCACCGTGATGGGTGGCCTGGTTAGCAACATCGATATTCCGAAGCAAGTGGCTGCTGCACAAGGCTACTGGCTGGGCGAAGATGCTGATGCCACCGAAAGCAACCTGGAACTGGGCCAGATTTCTTTGACCCCGAAAACCGTGGCCGCTTTCAGCGAAATCACCCGCAAGCTGATGGTTCAGTCGAGCCTTGACGCAGAAGCCTTGGTGCGCACCGATCTGGCAAAAGCCCTGGCGCTTACGATCGACCGCGCTGGCTACTACGGCACCGGCAGTGATCACCAGCCGCTGGGCATTGCAAACCACACCGGCATCAATGCCGTGGCATTCGCTGGCGTGCAGCCGACTTATGCCGAATTGGTTGGCATGGAAACGCAGATCGCCCTGGATAACGCGGACGTTGATTCGATGGCTTACATCGGCAACGCAGCATTCCGTGGCCACGCAAAGACCAGCCTGAAATTCTCTGATGCAGCCATCGCACAAGGCGGCACGATTTGGGAACCTGGCAACACGGTGAATGGCTACCGCGCCGAAATCACGAACCAAGTCGCTAACGGCGATGTGTTCATGGGCAACTTTGCCGACCTTCTGGTCGCAATGTGGGGCGGCTTGCAGCTGATGGTTGATCCATACAGCAACAGCAAGAAGGGCCGCCTGCGCGTGGTCGTGTTCCAGGATGTCGATTTCGCGCTTCGCCGCACGCAATCGTTCTGTGTCGGCCGCAAGCCGGCCGCCTAATACGGCACAGCCTGGTAATGGGGCCGCCTTCGTGGTGGCCCCTTTTCACAAGAGGATTTGAAAATGTCGAAAACCGTATTCCTGAAAGTTTCTTCCGCATTCCTGGTGGGCGGCCAACTGGCCAAAGCTGGCGAAATCGTGGAAGTGACCGGCACAGAAGCGAAAGACCTGCTGGCACGTGGCAAGGCCACTGTGGCCACCGTGGCCGATGCGCCTGTGGATCAAGAGCAAGAACAAGAGCAGCACCAAAACGAAGTGCAGCAGCCTGAAGGCGAAGCTGTGGCCGATGCGCCTGTGGAAGCTGAAGCTGCTGCCGAAGCACCTGCAGCCGCTGAAGAAAAGCCAGCTGGCAAAGGCAAAAAGGGCAAGTAATGCCACGCCTTCCCTGGGATGATCTGGATGCCTTCCTGAACGCTGACGAATTCGCGGTGCATGCCACCGTGCGCCTGCAGGAAGGTGGCACCCGGATCGTGCGGGGCATCTTCGATGACCCGTATCTGAACGCCCAGCTGGGCGAATATGAGATCGACACCACGCGCCCGCGCCTTACGTGCAAAGAATCCGATGTGATCGGCGTGCTGCGCGGTGATGTGGTCGATATTGATGGCCGCACTTACGATGTGCTGGCCAGTGCGCAGCCTGATGGCACAGGCATGGCCACGCTGGAAATGGCTGCACAGGCGCGCTGATCATGTCGCTGATCGATCTGCAGATCAATGCCGAAAGCCTGCAGGGGGTGGTGCTGGATTTGGCCGCCACCGAGGCCCAGGCAAACAAGGCGCTGAACAGCACACTGGTGAAGATGGCCAGCTGGCTGCGCAGCAAGTCCGTGAAAGGGCTTTCTGGTGCCCTGGCGATCCAGCAGAAGGTGATCCGGCGCCGCCTGAAATCCTTCCGGCTGCAGCGCAAGGCTGGCGGATCGGAAATCACGGTCTGGTATGGCCTTGATCCGATCGCGCTGATCTATCTGCAGGCGAAGCAAAACAAGGGTGGCGTGAAGGCATACGGCAGCCGCTTCGTGCAGTCTGCATTCATCGCAAACGGCCGCAATGGCAACCGCCAGGTATTCAAGCGGCGCGGCAAAGGCCGGCTGCCCCTGGATAAGCAGCGTGCCGACATCGAAGATAAGGCCAGCACGTATATCGAAGATCAGCTGGTGGGCGCGGCCGAATTTGAGGCGCGATTTTTCAAAACTTTCGAACACGAACTGCAATGGCGAACGCAAACACAGTGACCACGCTGGATGCGGTGCATTCAGGCATCGTGGCAGCAATCAAGGCGCAATTCCCCGACCTGAAAATCGTGGAAGCCTATCGGCTTGACCGGAAGAATCTGCCAGTGCCCGCGTGCCTGGTCGAATTGACGGAAATGGATGCGGCCCCCGATGTCGATCCAGGCACCGAACAGCTGGCGGTGAATGCCCGCTTCGAAGCCACTTTCGTGATCGGCTTCCGCCAGGGCGGCAAGAATCCGAAGCTGGAAGTGCGCAAGCTGGCCGCATCATTCGCGGCCTTTGCGCGCCTGCAGCGATGGGGCTGCCCGATCGGGCCGGCCGAAGTGATCGGTGCTTACCAGGACGATTTCGATCCCGAACTGGATCAGTACGAATGCTGGCGCGTGGAGTGGCAGCAGGTGATCCACCTGGGCGACACGATCTGGAAGGATGACGGAGAGGTGCCCACGCCTTTCTTCAGCTGGTCGCCGGAAATTGGCGCGGATCACGCGCCGGTATATCGTGACCCGGAAGGCAATGCGCCATGAGTGATTCATGGGCGCAGGCCGAAACTGAACGCATCCTGGCCAATATGATCCGGGTGGGCACTGTGGCCCAGCTGGATGAAGCGAATGCGCGCGTGAAGGTGGCCGTGGGAGGATTGACCACCGATTGGCTGCCATGGATCACTGCGCGTGCCGGTGCCACCCGCACGTGGAGCGCACCACGCCCTGGCGAACAGGTGCTGGTGCTGGCGCCCTATGGCGACCCGGCCCAGGCCGTGGCGCTGCCTTCGATCTACCAGGACAGCCATCCAGCCCCGGCCACCACGAAGGATGTGGAGCATGTGGAATTCCCGGATGGCACAACGGTGGATTACAACAGCGCCAGCAATACGCTGAACATCACAGTGGCGGGCGATGCGAAGGTGATCGTGAATTGCAAGGAAGCCACGATCAATGCCGCCACCAGCGTGACGCTGAATACACCGCAGACCACCTGCAAAGGGAAGCTGACGGTGGAAGGGCTTTTCACGTACCTGGCAGGCATGGTGGGATCGACCGGCAGCGGTGCATCGGCGCAGATCAGCGGCAACGTGAATTTCACCGGCGGCACGCTGACGCACAACGGCAAGAATATCAGCAGCACCCATACCCACACCGGCGTGCAGCCTGGCAGCGGCACATCCGGCGCGCCTTCCTGATCCCGAAGGAAAACCCACAAGAGGAACGCCCGGCCAATGCTGGGCAAGATTCCTGGCATGGACGGAATCGGCGCAGCCACCGGCAAGCAGCTGGGCGGCATTGATCATTTGCGGCAAAGCATCCGCGACATCCTGACCACGCCTATCGGCAGTCGGGTGATGCGGCGCGACTATGGCAGCCGCCTTTTCGAATTGATCGATGCACCGATCAATCGTTCAACGCTGCTGGAAATTTATGCGGCTACCGCTGAAGCGATCGCAAAGTGGGAACCCCGCTTTCGGCTGCAGAAGGTAGTGGCAGCCAGTGCCGCCCCAGGTGTGGTGGTGCTGGACATGACCGGCGAATATCTGCCCGATGGGCAGGTGGTGACACTTGACGGGATCGAAGTGAAATAAATGGCCAGCGCCTATACAAAAGTCGATTTATCCCAGCTTGCCCCGCCGAATGTGGTGGAAGCCCTGGACTTCGAAAGCATCTTCGCATCGATGCTGGCCGATCTTCGCGCCCGCGATTCGGCCTTCACCGCCCTGGTGGAATCTGATCCTGCTTACAAAATTCTGGAAGTCGCGGCTTACCGCGAACTGCTGATTCGCCAGCGCGTGAATGATGCCGCGAAGGCTGTGATGGTGGCCTATGCCACCGGCGCTGATCTGGATCAGATCGGTGCAAATTACGATGTGGCGCGCCTGCTGGTGACGCCAGCCGATGACACCACAATCCCGCCCACCGCTGCCGTGTATGAAACGGATGATGAATTCCGCACGCGGATCATCCTTTCCCTGGAAGGCTACACCAGCGCCGGCAGCCGGGGCAGTTATATCTTTCACGCATTGAGCGCCAGCGGCGACTGCAAGGATGTGGCGGTGGAAAGCCTGACGCCAGGCACAGTGAATGTGGCCGTGCTTTCGCGCACAGGAACTGGCGCTGCGCCAGCTGCCACGATCGCGGCCGTTGTGGAAGCCTTGAATGCCGAGGTGGTGCGGCCGCTGTGCGACACCGTATCTGTGGCATCAGCTTCAATCGTGAATTATTCAATCCAGGCATCGCTGACCGTATTCCCCGGCACTGGCCAGGCTGAAGTGCTGGCGGCAGCCACTGCGGCTGCACAAGCCTATGCCGCCGAGCAACACCGCATCGGGCGCGACATCACGCGATCTGGCATCTTCGCTGCCCTGCATCAGCCTGGTGTGCAGAATGTGGCGATCACTTCGCCGGCTGCCGATATTGTGAATGCCTGGAATCAGGCGCCGAACTGCACCGGAATCACCGTAACAATCGGGGGCACTGGTGCCTGATTCTTTGCTTCCGCTTAATGCCAGCACCCAGGAATATGCCCTGGAAGGTGCCACTGCGCGCCTGGGCGATGTGCCTGCACCGCTGCGCGATGTGTGGAATCCAGACACTTGCCCCGCATCGATGCTGCCCTGGCTTGCCTGGGCCTTCGGCGTGGATGAATGGGACGCTGGCTGGTCTGATGACGCAAAGCGCGCCACCATCCGCGATTCCGTGATGATCCAGCGCCGCAAGGGAAGCGTCTGGTCGATCAAGCGGGCGATCGCGGCGGCCGGATTTGGCGATTCCCAGCTGATCGAAGGCAATTCGAACAATTTCTACAACGGCGCATTTACCCACAACGGCCTGAAAACATACGGCGACCCGACTGAATGGGCGCGGTATCGATTCATCCTTGCCCGCCCGATCAGCAATGACCAGGCGGATCAGGTGCGGCGAATTTTGGAAACCACTGCACCCGCACGCTGCCACCTGATCGAAATGATCTTCACGGAAGCGGCGAATCTTTACAACGGCGCGATCACCTACAACGGCGCGTATAACCACGGAGTAGCATAACCATGGCAAGCCTTCCCGAATCTTCCACCTTCGATGCTGGTGTATATCAGCTGGAATTAACTGATCCGGTAATCGGTGGCCCTTCTGGCGTTTCGAATGCGCCTCTGAAGAATCTGGCCAACCGGACGAAATACCTGAAAGATCACGTTGATGCGCTGGAAGCAACCCGCGCACCGCTGGCCAGCCCTGCGCTGACCGGATCGCCCACGGCGCCGACTGCAGCCCAAGGAACCAGCACCACGCAGCTGGCCACCACGGCATTTGTTCAGGCAGAAATCGCGGCCGATGCAGCACCGAAAACCCACGTTGGTGCCACTGGTTCCGCGCACGGCACAGCTACGTCATCAGCGGCTGGCTTTATGTCGGCTGCCGATAAATCCAAGCTGGATGGCGTTGGCAGTGGCGCCAATGTGGCCAGCGTGGATGGCGCAACAGGCGCGGTCAGCTTGGCCGCGCTAGATGCCTTCGGGCGCAACTTGACAGGAAGCGGTTATCAGAAGCTGCCAGGCGGCATGATCATCCAATGGGTTCGCGGAATGACCACCGGACTAGGGAATACCTTTGTTGGTTCTAGCACCCCCTCCACCCTTGCGATCACCGCATCATTCCCGCTGGCTTTTTCGCAGATTTATACTGCTTCAATGTTTGCAGACGGTGGGAATGGCATCGAAGGCGGCGAAATCATTATTTCTGGCGCCGGTTACACAACTTCGCAGATTTTTGGGACTGTTTTTCGGGTTGCTGGTTCAAATTCTGGCCTGGGTAACGAAAACATTTTTTACAACGTCATCGCAATCGGGAAAATTTAAGCCATGATTTATTTTTCAGCATCGAATTCCGGTTTTTACCGAAAAGATATTCACGGGGATGCCATCCCGGCTGATGCCGTGGAGATTACCGAAGCCAGGCATCAGGAAATGATGGCAGGGCAGGCCAAGGGCTTGATTATCAGTTCCGGCCTTGATGGCCACCCGATCCTGGTAGAGCCAACGCCATTGACGCCGGAGCAAGTTGCGGATGCCGTTACCGCAGCGCGCGCGCAAGCCTATCGAAGCGAAGCAGACCCGCTGTTCTTCAAGGCGCAGCGCGGTGAAGCCACGATGGAAGAATGGGCTGCCAAGGTTGCAGAAATCAAGGCGCGTTATCCCGATGGCGTCATGCCATCCTGATCCGCTTCCCTTCGCAAGCACCCCTATGCCGCCCACTTCGGGCGGCTTTTTTTTGAGGAAAAACCACAAGAGGAATCCGCCCCCTGATCGCGGCAAAGTGTGGCCACTGGATTCTTGTTTGTGTATTCCTTGAGAGGATAAAACCAATGGCCGAAACTTTCCTGCACGGCGTCGAAGTTCTTGAAATCGATGCCGGCCCGCGCCCGATTCAAACGGTGCGATCTTCCGTCATCGGCATCATCGGCACCGCGCCGCTGGCCGATGCTGACGCATTCCCGCTTAACACCCCTGTGATGATCGCCGGCAGCCGCCGCGAAGCTGCAAAGCTGGTCGCCACTGCAGGCGCCGACGAAGGCACGCTGCCTGGCGCCCTTGATTCGATCTTCGATCAAGCTGGTGCTGTGGTTGTGGTTGTGCGTGTCGCGCCTGGCGCGAATGAAGCCGCCACCATCGCCAATATCGTGGGCGGCGTGAATGCCACAACTGGCAATTACGAAGGCGTGCATGCTTTCCTGGGTGCCGAATCGAAGCTGGGCGTTGTGCCCCGCATCCTTCTGGCCCCTGGCTTCAGCCACCAGCGCCCTGAAAGCACCACCACCCCTGGCGAATTCCTGGCCAACCCGGCGGTTTCTGAAATGGTTGGCATCGCAGAGCGCCTGCGCGCTGTGATCATTGCCGATGGCCCGAATACCACCGACGAAGCCGCCCAGGCTTATGCCGGCGACTTCGGCAGCGCCCGCGTTTATGTGGTCGATCCATGGGTGCAAAAAACCAACAGCGCCGGCGCTATCGTATCGAAGCCCGCCAGCCCTTGCGTGGCCGGCTTGATCGCAAAGAGCGACAACGATCGCGGCTTCTGGTGGTCGCCTTCGAATCAAAACATCAACGGCATCGTGGGCACTGTGCGCCCGGTCGATTTCACCCTGGGCGATGCGAATGCACGCGCCAACCTGCTGAATGAAGGCGGCATCGCCACCATCATCCGCCAGGACGGTTATCGCCTGTGGGGCAATCGCACCCTGTCGAGCGACCCGAAATGGATGTTCCTTTCGGTGCGCCGCACGGCCGACATGATCAACGATTCACTTTTGCGCGCACACCTGTGGGCCGTGGATCGCAACATCACGAAAACCTACATGCAGGATGTGATGGAAGGCGTGAATGCCTACCTTCGCCACCTGACCGCCATCGGCGCGATCCTGGGCGGCAAGTGCTGGGCCGATCCCGAACTGAATACCCCGGATCAGATCGCCCAGGGCAAGGTTTATTTCGATTTCGATTTCACCCCCCCATTCCCTGCTGAACACATCACGTTCCGCAGCCAGATGGTTCAGGATTACTTGACGGAGATTTTCTAATATGGCCGCACGCAACATTCGCAAGAATCTAAACCTGTTCGTTGATGGCCGTGGCTACGCCGGGCAGGTGGAAGAATTCAACGCCCCGAAGCTGGCGCTGGTCACGGAAGAATTCCGCGCTGGCGGCATGGATGCCCCGATCGAATTGACGATGGGAATGGAAAAGCTGGAAAGCGATTTCACGCTGATCAGCTATGACGCCGATGTGCTGGCGCTTTTCGGAGTGAAGGAAGGCGCCACGGTGCCATTCGTTGCCCGCGAAGCCCTGGAATCCTTCGATGGCACGATCACGCCGGTGGTGCATACCATGCGCGGCAAGATCAAGGAAATCGATCCTGGCACCAGCAAGCCGGGCGACAAGCCCAGCCTGAAGATCGCCATGGCGCTGACTTACTACAAGCTGCAGCACGGTGAAACCACTGTCCTGGAAGTGGATGTGGAAAACATGGTGCGCAGCGTGAATGGCACGGATGCGCTGGCTTCTACCCGCGCAGCCCTGGGCCTGTGATTCAGATCGGGCTGGCTTCGGCTGGCCCGATTTCACTTTCATAGTGAAGGAAGAAAATGGCAACAAAGAAAACCGCGCCGGCTGATGCCGGCTTTGTCGATGTGGTGCTTTCGCGCCCGCTGGAAATCGATGGCGCCCAGGTGAAGGCATTGCGCATGCGCGAACCCACCGTGGCGGATCAGATCGCCATGGATGAAATGAAGGGCGGCGAAGCCACGAAGGAAGTGGGCATGTTCGCCAATCTGTGCGAAGTGGCACCCGATGACATCAAGAAGCTGACGCTGCGCGATTACAAGAAGGTGCAGGCTGCCTTTATGGGTTTTATCGCCTGACCAGTGAGTATGTGCGGGCCGGCGCACTGGCACTGGCTTCGCACACTGGCTGGTCAAGCACTGAAATTTTAAGCATGCGGACATCCCGCTTCGTGTGGTGGCTGGATGGGCTGCCGAAGGAACGAGATGGCCAATAAACGATTAAATGCCACCATCACCATCGGTGGTGCGATTACCGGGGCGCTGAAGAATGCCCTGGGAACCACGCGCGACAAGCTGCTGGAAATCGGCGGCGCTGTGCGCAAGCTGGAACGCGAACAGAAGCTGCTAGGCAGCAGCATCCAAACATTCGGCGCGATGGGCAAAAACGTGGATGGCCTGCGCGCCCGCTACGCTGCCGTTACTGCCGAAATCGAAAAGACCCGCGCCGCACAGCAGCGGCTGAAGGACGCATCCAATGGCATGGCCGCTGGCCGTGGCCAGATGGCCAGCGCCGGCATGGCCCTGGGCGCTGCAGCTGCTGCAGCTTCCACCGCCTTCGTGCCGATCGTACAGGCCGCATCATTCGAAAAAGCCATGCTGGGCGTGGCGAAGCAGGTGGAAGGCGCGCGCGATGAATCGGGCAAGCTGACCCAGGTTTATTTCGACATGGCGCGCCAGGTGCAGCTGCTGGGCCGCGAATTGCCAATGGCCACGAATGAAATCGCGGACATGGTGGCAGCCGGCGCCCGCATGGGTGTGGCAAAGGATGAACTGATCGATTTCACACGCACCGCCGGCATGATGGCTTCGGCCTTCGAATTGCCTGCGGGCGAATTGGCCGACCAGATGGGCAAGATCGCCACGCTGTTCAAAATCCCGATCCCGAAGATCGGGGAACTGGCCGATGTGATCAACTACCTGGACGATAACGCGATTTCCAAGGGTGGCGACATCATCGAAGTGATGAAGCGCATCGGCGGCACCGCTGAATTCGTCAAGATGCCCGCGAAGGAAGCGGCCGCACTGGCTTCCACATTCCTGACCCTGGGCAGCACGGCCGAAGTGGCCGGCACAGCCGCGAATGCGGTGATGCGCGAACTGTCCATCGCCACCATGCAGCCGAAGCGATTCCAGGCTGGCCTTGTGGCCATCGGCATGGATGCGAAAAAGGTGCAGCAGGATATGAGCAAGGACGCCACCGGCACCATTCAGAAGGTGCTGGATGCGCTGAACAAGCTGCCGGAAGAAAAGCGCCTGACCGTGGCCACCCAGCTATTCGGCAAGGAATACGGCGATGACATCGCAAAGCTGGCCAGCGGTGTGGATGAATACCGGCGCCAGCTGGCCCTGGCCAGCAGCGACAAAGCCATGGGCAGCATGCTGCGCGAACACGAAGCGCGGCTGCAATCCACCACAGCGCAGTGGGAAATCGCAAAGAACCGGATCACTGAAGTGTCAGTGAATATCGGCAGCGTCCTGCTGCCGGTGGTGAATCAAGCCCTGGGCATCTTCGGATCGGCCACTTCGGCCGTGGCTGATTTCGTGCGCGAGAATCAGACGCTGGTGGGCAATATCGCCACCGCGATCGGCACCTTCGGCGGCCTGTTCGCAGCCACGAAGATGGTTTCCTTCGGCATCGGCGCTGCCACCTTCGCATTCAATGCGATGAAGCTGGCGATGGCCACCAACCCGATCGGCTTGGTGCTGATGGGCCTGGCCACTGCTGCCGTGCTGATTTACAAGAACTGGGAGCCGATCAAGGGCTTTTTCACCGGCCTATTCGATGGCATCAAGGCCACTGTGTCGGCATCGATCGACTGGATCATCGGCAAGATTCAGGCAGTGGGCGAATTTTGGGGCAAGACGAAAGCCTTTTTCGGCTTCGGCAGCGCCCCTGGTGCAGCGCCACCTGGCGGCGCGCCTGGTGCGCCTGTGCCACCGAGCGTGCCCCGCATGGCCACGGCGCCTGGCGCTGGTGGCAGCGTGAATGCACCGCAGACCAACACTTTCAACATCACGCAGCAGCCTGGCCAGGACAGCAAAGCCCTGGCTGATGAAGTGGCGCGGCGCCTGGCTGAAAAGCAGGGCGTGCAGCGGCGCGGCGCGATGTATGACCACGCGATGGGATACTGATCATGGCCCTGGATTACACAATCGGCACCCCGGTGATGATGCAGCTGGGCGGCTTTCAATTCGGCATCAACACGGCCGCCTTCCAAACGCTGGCGCGCAGCAACGAATGGCGCTGGCCATCGCAGGATCGATTCGGCAAGCCACCTGTGCTGCAGCATGTGGGCCAGGGCGCTGAAACGATCACGCTGCCTGGCGTGATTTATCCCGAATGGCGTGGCGGCCTGGGCCAGCTGGATGCAATGCGCGCACAGGCAGGCAAAGGCGAACCGCTGACCATGGTGGATGGCAAGGGCAACGCCATGGGCTTGTGGGCGATCGAACGCATCGATGAAAAGCAGGCGGTATTCGCTGCCAGTGGCACGCCACGGAAAGTGGAATTCACCCTGCAGCTGCGCCGATTCTTCGAAGCCGATGGCAACAGCCTGGCATCCGGTGGCTTTTCCCTAGATTCCCTGGGCCTGGTCGCCAATTCATTCGCGCCGGTGGGCACGCCCACGATCCCTGCGGAAGCCACCACGGCCGTGGAGCAATCGAAGGGGCTGGCGGATTCCGTGATGGATTCCGCGAAGGCAATGGCTGCCACCGCATCGAAGGCATACACCGAAATGAAGGACAAGGTGGCACCCTACACCAGCCAGCTGGCTGATGCTGCTGGCGCTGCCCTTCGTGTGGTGGATACCGCTGGCCAGCTGCAGACCGCAGCCTTCCAGGCCAGCAATGTGGTGGGCCGTAATCCTGTCACGGCGGTGGCGCTTTCATCGGTGCAGACGCTGGGCAATAAAGCGGGCAGCCTGCAGATGATGGCCAGCAGTTCCAGCCGCCTGCTGCGCGATTCCACCAGCAAGCTGGAAGCCATGGCCAATGTGCCGGCGGCCACGATTCAATCTGTGCGCGTGGCTGCGGCCTGCGCTGAAAAAACCGCCACGCTATGCCGGCAGACCGCCGGTGAAGCGGCGAAGATCACCGGAGTGGCCACGGCATGACTACGATCTACAACACCCGCGAAGGCGACAGCGTGGATTACATCGCCTGGAAATTCTACGGATCGACCGCGAATCAGGTGGTGGAATCGGTGCTGGCTGCGAATCGCGGCCTGGCTGATTACGGCCCTGTGCTGCCGGCCGGCCTGGCGATCACGCTGCCGGAAGTGACCGAGCCAGCGAAATCGCAAGGGGTGCGCCTATGGGATTGACCGCCGAAAAAGTGAAGCCGGAATATCGGCTGCTGGCGAATCAGACCGACATCACCAGCAAGATCAGCAACCGGCTGATTTCCCTGCGCTACACGGACGAAGCCGGCATGGAATCCGACATGCTGGAAATCACCCTGGCAGATCACGATCCCGACAATCCGATCCAGGTGCCGGCCACCGGCGCCGAGTTGGAATTGTTCCTGGGCTACGATGGCAAGCACCAGCGCATCGGCATGTTCGTATGCGATGAAGTGGAAATGGCTGGCTGGCCTGGTGAAATGACGATCCGCGCCCGCGCTGCCCCTTTCGATGTATCAAAGGGCGGCCTGGCCAACCTGCAGAGCCAGAAAACGCGCAGCTGGGCGAAGGGCACGCTGCTGGGCAGCATGGTGAAAAAGATCGCAAAGGAACACGGCATGGCCCCGGCTGTGATGGATGTCCTGGCGAAGATCGCGCTGCCCCACATCGATCAGGCGGATGAATCCGATCTGCACTTCTTGGGCCGCGTGGTGAAAAAATACGATGGCATCGTGAAGCCGGCAGCCGGGAAGCTGATCCTGGCGAAGATCGGATCGGCCAAAACGATCAGCGGGCTTTCGCTGCCATCCGTCACCCTGGGGCCGGATGATGTGTCGCGCTTTCGCGTGGTGATGTCGAAGCGGGAAACCGCCGGCATGGTGGTGGCGTACTGGCACGCCATGAAATCCGCGAAGCGCCACGAAGTGAAGGTGGGCCAGGGGGAGCCGGTGAAGCGGCTGAAGATGTATTACCCCACCCAGGAAATGGCACTGGCTGCAGCCCGTTCAGAATTGGATCGCCGGGAGCGCCGCAAGGTCACTGTGTCGATCACGCTGCCAGGGCGCACTGATCTGGTGGCTGAAGGCCGGGTGATCCTGGACGGATTCCGCGATGGTGTGAATGGCGAATGGAGCATCACCAGGGCGGAACATAGCCTGGATGGCAATGGCTTCACCACTACGGTGGAAGCAGAGCAGCCGAACGATTCAATCGTGCCGGATGTGGAAGATTCCGCCGAAACCCCGTAAAATCCGTTCCGCAACTACTGCCGGCCACGTTGGAAAATCAAGCAGTTAGATCACCGAATCCTGGCATGGTTGCGGAAACTAAAAGGCGATAAGGTGCTGATTTAATTGGTTTTCTCGCAGGACTTGAAAACCGTCGACTCGCAAGGGTCCGTGAGTTCGAATCTCACCGCTTCCGCCAAAAGTCAAAAACGCGCCGAATGTCCTGCATTCGGCGCGTTTTTTGTACTTACTAAACAAGACGCTCAGCTGCCGATGAGCCGCGCCGCTTTATCAATTTGAGTAGTTTCTGAATGCGTAGAAATGGCTTGCATCTGAGCCGTCATTGATCCGACTTATCAGATCGATATCTGTGACGACTGTCGGAGCAGGCGTAGTCTTGAAAAGCCCATTGTCACATTGAGGTTCTGAGGCCTTTTCCCCGCAGAAAATAGCACCGCTACGTGCTGATGATCTAAAAAGTGCGGAATCCTCGTAGGAATTTCGTCTTCCAATGTTTCCGCTGAAGGTGGTGGCATTCCCATAAAAACCATAAATTCGAGCACGGTACGTCGCTGGCTCAGAACCTTTGAGATAAGGATCGGAATCGCTCGCCACAGACCAAGTCAGATCGACCTTATCACCTAGAGGTGTGAAATATCCAACAACGGAATTAGCAACCAGACTCAAATTATTTTGAGTCTGGAAACTGACCGTTGGTAGATTTTTCAAAGAGGGCAACGGTACAGACTTTTTAAATCCATCAACTGTTCTGGCTCTCGCAGTTGTTTTGTAATATTGAGTAGCTGATATTGTGTTGTCCGCAAAATAATAGTCGAATTTCCAAGTTCCGAATTGGGGCAATTTTTCAATTTGAGCATCTGAGAAATCGTCATCAACAAAAAACAGAAATGCCCCTTCTTTAAACTTCGGATGCACAACAGGTGCAGTACCCGCGAATTTAGATTGAACTCTGATGAATCCAGTAGTGGATGGAGTGACCGCGTCTTTTGAAAGGGTGAAATAAGAAAAGTTGCAGACTCCGCCCCCTGTCACATTGGGCTTCATGGTGATTTGCCCCTGATCACCCGCATCGTTATAAGGTGGTGTCGTGATGACCACTTTCACCCAATTTTTGGTGTAACTGTTGCACGGCAGGTCAAACACATAGCCCACGCTGTCATAGGTGTAGGCCGCGTCTTTGGGAAACTCTCGTCTTTGCGCATAGGGACTCACACCACCTGGATAACGGTATTGATTGCCAATGATCCGGTACTGGTTGTCAGAGGGGTCCAGCCTGGCCACGTTTTTCTCGTACTGGAAGTTGCCGTAATCGTCTTGCCAACGGTAACCAAATACCACGTCGCCTGCAGTGGGACCATTAGCAACAGATTCCAAGACGGTGTAGTAGTACTTGGGCGAGATAAATTTCACGCCAGGATTTGCCGTGAAAATACCTCCGAAATGCTGATCAGACTTCACCAAAGAGCCGTTCAGTTTGTATGCCGCAGGATTATTCCCATAAAAAATGGCTTTGCATTGAGCAGCGGTGATGTCTGCAGCAGTTCCAGCTGTATTGCTTGTACGAGCCGTTTTATCGAGCGCATAGCAACTGGTCATTTGGTCCAGCAGGGCTTGGAGCTTGACGCTCAATCCATCGGTCGCCAGTTCGTTGGCATTCACTGCTGGCAGGGTCTTGTAACTGGCGGCGCTGCTGAAGCTGACATTCGGCAAGTCTTCACCTTCTTTGACGGCTTTGCGCAAGGTCAGATCAATGGTGGAAGACGAGCCTTTAGGCTCAATCTTCACATCGAGCGAGTCCAACAACTTGTCAAAACCTGTGCCGTTGGCGGCAAAACTGACGGTTTGCGGGTTGGTGTTCGCAGACAAATTGAGCGCATCGAGCAAAGGCTTGATCGCAGCCAGCATTTCCTGATTTTTGGAAGCCAAGGTCGAACTGCTGATCGTGGCCAATTTGGCGGCAATCTCACTGATCAAACTTGTGGGATCGCCCGTAGGTGACAGACGGGCGGCAATCAGGTTGGTCAGTTGGTTGACGTTGGCTGTGGCTGTGGCGCCGGCCTCGGCCACAACGCTGAGCAATTTGGTGGAACCATCATCCGCGATGATGATCAAGGGAAATTTGGCGGTTGCGGGGATGGATGCGCTGTAGCTACCATCGGCCGCAACCGTTGCTGGGCTTTGCAGCAAGGCGACACCATCAGCACTGTAGATCTGCACCGTGGCGGCAGCCATAGGTGCACCGGTGGCGGCTATGCCCGCAAGAGCGATGGTGCTGCTGCCTGGTGTGCTGGCGGTATTGCCACCACCTCCACAACCTTGAATGCCGAGCAGGCCAAAACTCAGTAAGGCCACACCGGCTGCTGAGATGCTTGTCTTGATCATTTTTTCCTCTTGTGAATTGAAATCTTCATCTAAACAACAATGGGTTGATAAAGATGACAGTAAAGAGTCTAGTACTCAGAGTCGAAAAATACCAGTTTTTATAATCAATTAAGGATTTTCAACACTGCATCAGGACAAAGCAAAACACGAAAAGTAAATATTAGTGAGTCAAATTTTCGTGGGCACGTTGAACTGCAGGCTCAACGCCCCCCTTCACCCACCAGCGCATAAGGTGCCCAAAACGCGGGGTGGCCATAGTTGGGGGATTTCATGGTTGACAGCATGCCTTGGCGCAGGGCTTCTGCGCGGCGAATGGCGGGGTCTTTCTGATACGCGGCAAACGTTTGCGTGGTCAGCTGCATCGCGCTTTCTGACTCCACCGACCAGTGCGTCACCAACAGGCTGCGGCTACCGGCGAAGAAAAAGCCCCGAGCCAATCCGCTCAAGGCTTCTTCGGCTTTGCCATCGGCACCGGCCGTGTTGCAAGCCGACAGGACCACCCAGTCTGCGTTGAGCTTGAGCGACAACACATCTTCCAGCGTGAGCAAGGGCGACTCATTGGGGTTGCTGTTGCCCGCCATGGCCAGCGCGGGTTGGTTCAAATTGGGCAGATCACCGGCCAACAAACCGTGGGTGGCAAAGACCACCACTTTCTTTTTGCCCAGCACACCCGAAGCACTGCTCTTGAGCACCGACTGACGTGTGGCGTCTTTACCCAAGATCACGTCCTGCGCAGGATTGGCCACCATGATTTTGGCCAGCTCCAGCACTTCGTCACGCGTCTCGGGCAAGGTGGGCAGCTTGCTGTAATTCACATAGGTTTCTGCATCCATCACGTTGCGCGATACGGACTCCAAGGCGCGCAGTGCAACGGCCGACCGGACAACCGAGCCGACCGGGGCTGCGGCGACTTGGCTGGCTTTGGGATCAAAGGCGGGATCACCCCAGGCCATCAAGGCTTGCGGACTGGACGCTTGTTCCCCCAGTTTTTTCAAGGAGAGCCAGCCGTTGGCGGTGGGCACGTGGCTGATCGCCAAGTCCTTGATGAGCCATGATGACTCAGCGGGGCTGCTTGCGGCATTGGGGCTGCGCGTCAGAACGGCCAGTGGCAGTTGCGCCAAAGCACCACTGGTGGCCACGATCAAATGCGCTTTGCCTTGCAGCTTGGCGTCCAAGGGGCCCAACAGTTCTTTGTAGAGTTGGTGCGAATCGGCATGGGCAAAGGCAGGCGCCTTGCTGCCGTATCCGGCCACATCGAGTGTTTTGCGAATGCGCGTGACCAAGCCTTGAACAGCGCTTTCGGTCAAGGGTGAGCGGTGAAAGCTCACACCGCCTTGCGCATCAATGGCCCAGACATAAGTTTGATCGTCCATCGGCAAGATGGACACAAACAGTTCGTCCGCTTTGAGTTGCTTGGCCACGTCGGTGTGGCTGGGCGACTTGGGCTGAATGAGCTGGAAGTACTCGGGGTATTGCTTCTGGATTTGCGCTTTGTAGTCCTTGCGCTGCGCTTCCAACTCGAGCTTGCGTTCACGCATTTGCGCCACCACTTGGGGGTTGCGTTTTTCGGCCACCTCTGAATTTTGGTTGGCAATGTAAGTGCTCAGATTGGTGATTTCGTTGCGCGCATCTTGCTCTTTGCGGATGATGTCCGATAGACCAGGCACATTCACGCCAGCACGCACGGCGGCCTCGGTCAGGGCTTGCTGCACACTGGAAGTGCCGATCTGGTCAGCCACCGTGAAAAGAATTTGCGCGTCATGCAAGTTGCTTGCCGCTGTCGGGGACAGAAGCTGCATGTAGCTTTGCAAAATGAAGCGCTTCATTTTCCGCTGAATCGCGTTTTCGGCAAAGTCACCTGACAGCGATTCGGGTGCGCTCAGGTTCAAGCTGGCCTTGTCAAATGCCAAACGGGCTTGGTCTTTTTGACCGCCCATGGACAGTGCCTGTGCCAGCAAGCCACGAGTCAACGCCGTATAAAAATGAGCCTCTCCAAAAGAGGCCACATTGCTTTGCAACTCTGCGTCCAACAATTTAACGGCTTCTGCGTAGCGTTGTGCTTTCAAATAAGCCCAACCACGCAATGCCACTTGCTTGTCAACACGACCTGCCTTTTGCCTAGCTACCTCGGCCACATCCAATCGTTTGATCAGCTGCGCCCAGTCGTCCATGCCCGCCAAGGCCACATGGATCTTGTCTTGTGCACTCAGGCGAAAGTGCGATTCTTGGTCCAGGTTCTGCGCATCCAAAAGGGTCTCAATCTTTTGGCTGAACTGCAGGGCATCTTTGAACTGACCGGCCGTGTTGTAGTGCTCTGCCAGCATCATGAAAAAGCGGACCATGCTGGCTTCAGAAAAACCAAACGACTTGGCCGTTTTAAAAACCTCTCGCAATGTCCACTCGGCATCAGAGGCCAGACCTGCATCCATTTGCCGTTTGGCATGCATGGCCTGAATCACCAACAAATACTCTCGACCGCGAGACTTGATGTTCTCGTCAGAGGTCCAGCTGAGCATGCGCAAGACATCTTTGCTTTTGGCCACCGCCAGTTTGGAGCTCTCGATGGCTTGTGTCCATTGCCCCGAACGGCTCTCCAATTCTGACTTTCCCGCAAAGTAGATCATCTCTGCACGCGCAATGCCGTAAGGAGCGAGCCCGCGACGCGGCAGCATGCCAAACTCGTTACGGATAATTTCTCCGGACTGGGTGATCAGCTCCCCTGCCCGCTTGAGATTTTGATCCTGCATGTAGTAGTAAGACAACTCAATTTGCGCACTGACCCTCAAGGGCAACCAAGCAATTTCCTTGGCCAATTCTTCGCCCAAGCGGTAGGCCTCCGCGCGCTCCCCTTTGATCCACATCAGCTCACGCAAAGAAGACTTGGCCCAGTTGTCGTTTGCGAAGGGCATGGCCTCTCGCAGGAATTTTTCTTCATTGACCGTGTCGCCCAACAACCTGGCGGCTGTGCTTTTTTCTTTGAGCAAGGCCTCTTTGGTGGCGTTCAATGCGCCCGGGTCTACTGGTTTGTTGACCAGCTCTTGCAGGCGCTGGGCTTCTTTCGCTGAAATCTTGAGCTGCCCCACCTCTTCCATTTGCGCCCAGGATGCGCTCGAAAACAGGCTGCCAAAGACCACGACAGCAACAGCCGCCCAGACGGAAAGACGCTGTGACATCTTCACTCCAATTCTTAAAACTTCTTGAAAGCAGGAATTCATTTTGAATCGATGCATGGCGGCAGAATCAACGCCCACCCTCACCCACCAGTGCGTAGGGCGCCCAGAACGCAGGGTGCGCAAATTGTGGCGACTTCATGGTCTGAAGCATGGCTTGCCTGAGAGCTTCGGCTCTGCGTACAGAAGGATTTCGTTTGTAAGCTGCAAAGGTGTGTGTGGTCAGTTGCATCGCACTTTCTGACTCCACAGACCAATGCGTCACCAACAAGCTGCGACTGCCTGCAAAGAAAAATCCTCGCGCCAATCCACTCATGGCCTCTTCGGCTCGGCCATCAGCGCCTGCAGTGTTGCAGGCGGACAAAACCACCCAATCGGCGTTGAGTTTCAAGCCAAGCACGTCTTCCAGGGTCAGCAGCGGCGACTCAGAGGGATCGGTCGTTGCAGCCATGGCCAGCGCTGGCTGGTTCAGGTTGGGCAAATCACCGGCCAGCAAGCCATGTGTGGCAAAGACGACCACTTGCTTTTTCCCAAGCTGGCCTGAAGCGCTGCTTTTCAAGACCGATGCGCGCGTGGCGTCCGAACCCAAAATCAAATCACGCTTGGGGTCTGCCCCCAAAATTTTGGCCAATTCCAGCACCTCATCCCGGGTTTCGGGCAAAGCAGGAATCTTGCTGTAGCGAAGGAAACTGTCCTCTGTGGACTGGTCCAAACTGGCCGATGTCGCAGCGCGCGTGGGCAATACAGAGCGGACCATGGATGTGCCGCTTGCGCTGGCCACAACCTGTGACGCTTTGGCATCGAATACCGGATCACCCCAGGCCATCAAAGGCTGAGCACTGGAGGGGACTTTGCCAAAGCGCTTCAAAGACAACCACCCATTGGCGGTCGGCACTTGGCTGACGGCCATGTCTTTGATCAACCAGGCGGCATCCCGGGCTTGCGCAGAAGTCGCGGGCTGACGGATCAAAACGGCCAAAGGCATTTTGGCCAGGGCACCCGATGAAGCCAGGATCAGATGGTTCTTACCCGTCAGGGCCGACTCCAAAGGCCCCAGCAAACCTTTGTACAACTGGTGCGCATCGGCATAGTTGAAGGCGGGCGCCTGTGCACCCTGAGCTGCCACGTCCAACGTTTTACGGATGCGGTCCACCAGTTCGTGGCTGGCTTTCTCGCCCAGATCCCAGCGGTGAAACTTGACGGTTCCCGCGGCATCAATGGCCCAGACGTAGGTCTGATTTTCCATGGGCAACACAGAAACAAACAATTCATCGGGCTTGAGCCACTGTGCAATGTCTGCGTGTGTCGGGGCTTTGGGCTGAATCAGCTGAAAATATTCCGGGAAACCTTTTTGAATCTGAGCCTTGTATTCTTTGCGCACAGTTTCAATCTCGCGCAAACGCAAGCGCATTTGCTCGACCACTTGGGGGTTGCGCTTTTTGTCCTCTTCAGTACCTTGTGAAGTCATGTACTGAATCAAACTGGTCATTTCATTTTTAGCATCCTGCTCTTTGCGAATGATGTCTGACAAGCCAGGCACGTTAACCCCCGAGCGAACGGCAGCATCGGACAAGGCCTGTTGCACCGAAGAGGCGTTCAGATAATCGGCCAATTGGAAAATGGTGGCGGCATCTTGCGGGTCTTGCGCCGCCGTTTCAGCCAACATCTCGAGGTAACTTTGGAAAATGAACTTCTTGGATTGGCGACGCAATGCGTCTTCCACCACATCACCGCTCAAGACATCGGGCGCCGTGATGTTGCGCATGGCCTGTTCAAAGTTCTTACGCGCCGCAGGGACATCACCGTTGCGCCAAAGTGCAGAGGCAAACATGCCGCGCACAAAAGCAGTGAAATAGTGATCGGCTCCAAAATTCGCGGTGTGCCACTGTAGGGTGTTGCGGAAAATCCTCAAAGCCTCCGCATTTTTACCTGTCTTGATGTAAACCAAGCCCCGAATGTGCGATTGATAACCCAAGTTGGATTTGCTTTGCACCCTGGCTTTTTCTTGGTCGATCAATTGGAAGTTGGCCAAGGCATCCGCCCATTGGCCCATGCCGGCAAGCGAAATATTTTTTCGTGTTTGCGATAGCAACCAAGCTGGGGATCCTTTTTGGAAACCTTGACCCAGAACGAGACTTTCGGATTTTGCGGCGTGCGGTAAGGCTTCTTTGAATTGCCCCATGGCGTTGCGCAAATCGGCCACTCGGTTGAACAAATCCGTCAGATGGGTCTCGCTGAAGCCATTCGTCTTCGCAAATTTATAGGCCTCGCGCACCGTCTGTTCGGCATCTGAGTACATGCCAGAAGCGATTTGGTGGGTCGCCAAGGCCGACATGGCATGGACGTACCAAATACGACCGAATGTTTTTTGCCGTGCATCGACCAGCCCTTCGTAACCCATCGCCACCTTGGACTTGGCGATGGACACTTTGGCGGCCTCAATGGCTTCTTGCCACTTTCCAGTTCGGATCAGGTAATAAGACTTGGTTTGGTTGAATTCCATCTCGGCACGCGCCAGCCAGTAGGCACTCGCGCCTCGGCGGTTGACGCTGCCGAATTCATTTTTGATCACGGCTTGCGCCTCCTCAATCAGCTCAGACGCTTTTTTGAGGTTGCTGTCGTTCATGTAATCCCTGGCCAAATCACAGCGCAATCGCACAGCATCACCTGGCCACTTGTACTCGTTGATCAAGAGATGCCCGAGCTCGTAGGCCTCGGCCCGTTTTTCGGTCTGCGACAAAAAGGCACGCAATGTCCAGCGCGCAATCGGCTCGATGGCCGCCCATTCCCGCAAGATGGTCTCGCGTTTGCCCAAATCGCCCAACTTCCAGGCTGCAGTGTCTTTTTGTCTGTACGCTTCAATTTGCGTCGCCTTGAGCGCATTGGGATCGATCGGCGCGTCCAAAATTGCCCGCAATTTCGCCGTTTCTTGCTCCGACAAGGCCGAGCCCTGCGATGCTTCATCTTGCGCCCACACACTGGGACTCAAGCACATGGCCATGCCCATCAACACCGTACACAACCATGACTGCCAAGAAGAATTTTTCATAGCAACTCCCAACTGGTTCATTCCACTTCAATGCGCAATTCCCGCTCTGCCAAACGTTGCTTGGCATCCTGGATTTGCAAAGTCAAACGGTGCTTGCCTTTGGGGATGTTCGCCTTGTCCAGCTTGAACCCCTCAGCGCTGATCTGCGTGTACTGCGTCAAGCGGGAAGTGATGTCGAACTTGAGTCCGCCATACAAGACCTTGAAACTGCTCACATCAATGGGCGCATCGTTTTGGGGGCGAAACGCGACGGCAATCGCAAACGGCGCCTTCAGTTTTGCATCGGGCACAGGTTCAGGCTGCAAGATATCGATCAAGGGCATGACAGCACGCGCCCGCAAAGCTGGCTGCGCCAGGTAACCGGCTTCGCCTTCGAATTGAACGGCCTCAGCCGGGTTGACCAACCAGGACTCTTGTGCGGCCGCCGGAGCTACAGCACAGGTCAGCGACAAAACCAGAATAGACAGACTCAGGGGTTTCATGGAATCTCCTTGATCGGCAGCAAGACTGCGCCATAGGCATCGGAACACAAGGGGTTATTTTTCGCCCTCGCAGGCGTTTGACAGGCCTGCGTGCTGACGAGCGTGGAGGTGGTCAGCAAAGCGCCCAGTTGGGCTCGTCCACTGGCGTCGTTGAGAGACGTCACGAAGGGGCCCGATTTGCGGCCACCCAAGGCCGTCAAATCTCGCGGCGCATCGGCCACCATGACCAGCAAATGGTTGGTGCCCGCCGGGCCGGACGACTTGATGCGCCAATTACCTTGCGGCAGCTTCAGCGTCTGACCCGCTTCAATCTTGTTGTTCTGGTCAAGGTCATTGGGAAACAACATGTACAAGGCTTTGCCATCCGATCCGGCCAAAGCGGCATACACATAGCCTGCGCGGTCAGATTGGACGGAAAACTCCAATGCATCCTGCCCGATGGTCAAAGCATCTTTGGTCAAAGTGACCTGCACCTTGCGCTTGGCGTTGCGTTGCTCGAACATTTGCTGCAAAGCTTGTTCGCCCGACAGAGGCTTCACCTGCGGCGCAGTCACGGGTGCAGGCGCGGGTGCAGGCGCGCCAGGCGCAGGCTGCACTGGCACTGCAAGCACCGGGGCTGAGGCAAGGGGTGCTGCCACAGTTGCCGTTGGCTTCACAGCAGGCGGCGCACTGATGGCGCTGGGCTTGTTGTCAAGCAAGGCCGTCACCGGTTGCGCCGCGACTTGCGGCGCAGGCTGGCTGAACCATGCTGGCACAAACCCGGCGTTGCCAGACAACACCAGGTTGTGCGGCTTGAAGTTGGTATCAAATTGCATGCGGCGGTTGATTTTTTCTTGCGCGCATTGACGGATTTCATCGATGTTGATGGCGCCCGATCCATCCAAATCCTTGGCATCACGGAGCATGCAGTCGCGCATGTATTGCGTCGCCAAACCGCCTTTTTGTTCGTCATCAAAACTGATTTCGTTGTTGCGGGCTGCGGACAGGTGAATGATGTCCTGCGGCAAAGCGCCCTGGCTGACTTGTTCATTGACCAAGCCACGCGTTCTGACGTTGACTGGATTTCCGCAGGTCTCTGAGGTGCCCGCGAACTTGGGTCGCAAAGCACCATCGTCGTTGGCATTGACCATGCCACGCGTGCGGGCTGCGGGCGTTGGCGGCACCAGACCGCCCGAATGACAGGCGTCGTACATCACAAACAACTTGTCGGTTTTTTGCGTGATGGAGGCCAGCAAATTGGCCATCTCTTTGTTGTTGATGGTGCCCTTGCTCATGCCGTCATAGGGCAGCAAGGCCTCCACACACCCCCCCGCTTGCGGGTCTTCATAACGTGTGCCGTGGCCGGAGTAATGGATGAACACACGGTCACCGTCTTGCACGCGTTCGTTCAAGCCTTTGAGCGCTGCACGGATGTTGTCGCCCGTGGCCTGGTCGTCTTGCAAATACTGGATGTTGCCTTCAGGCACCTGCATGACTTGCGCCATCTGTGTGGCCGAATAGCGATCGAGCTTGGTTCCGGGCAATGGCGGCACGCTGGGGTCGGCGTAGCGTCCAACACCAATGATGAGCGCATGCCGGTTGATGCGCGAAGCCGCAGTGGGTACGCCTCGCACGCCCAATGTCAATGCGTTGTTTCCGGCCGCCTCGCGACCACTGGAGATGCCTGCCAGTGCTGATGCGCCCGCTTGCATGTTCAAGGCGCTGGCACGCACCCAGCCGGACACCTTGCCCGGCGGGCTGTTGAGCTCTACCAAAACCCAGCCGCCCTCGACAGACAGCACACGCACTGCCGCTCCGACACTGACCTGGGTCAGCACGGCTGATGTGGCCAGTTTTTCCTGCCTGATTTCAGCCGCACGGCTGACGGTGGCGTTTTGCGCCCCCGCACCCGTTGCCAAGAAAACCAGACCCCAGAGACCTGAACGAATGAATGAAGACATGGTGGAACTTTTCATGAAAAAACCGGTGGTTGCAATGCCGTCCAGCCCGCCAGGGCCAGATGCGTGACAGCAAGGCGCACATCCTGTGCCGACAAGCCTTGCGGCAGCGTCGTGACCTCACCTTGGCGGACCGACAAACCCTTGACCGCTCGCAACAGCAAAGGTTGCACGTGCAGCAATTGAGCCTGCGGGCCCACAATGGCCAAGCACGGCGAAAACGGACGCCAGCGCGCAGACAAATTGTCCCCGGGTGTCAAATCCAGCGACACCAAGCGGCAATCTTTGCCCGAGGCTTGCAAGCCCGCCATCAATCGGTCGAGCTGGTCATGGCTCCAGGACTGGTCCGACACCCAGGGCAAAACCGCCAAAGGCTCAGTTGTATCTGGCAAGTCGCCACACCAATGGCGCTTGCGCAACGTGTACCAAAATTTGAGCACTGCCAAAAACAAAACCGCCAAGCCCGCAGACAGATGCAGGTCAATGAACACATGCTCGGTGTGCAAACTGGCAAAGCCAATGCCCAGCAACACACCGGGCAAGACCAGCATGGCAGGGGCCAGGGACGACACGCTTCGGTGGTGACTCCACAAGGCAATGCCTGCACACATCAAGATCGCCACTGCGGCACCAGCCCATTTGGGCAGCTCCCAGATCGCGCGGCGATGCAAAGCATTGTCAATGCCCGTGGCCAAGGACTCGACACCCGCCTGTGTGCCCGACAAGGGTGTGGGGTGCGTATCGTGCAAACTGGGTGCGGTGGCGCCAATGATCACAATTTTTCCGGCCATCGAGGGCACGCGGGGATTCGCTTGACCACCATCGGCCTGCTCAAAAACATCAGCGAAATTCACGCGCTGGTACGTCGTGGCTGTTTTGCGCCAGTGGATGAGCACGTCATCACGCGTCGCTTCGGGTTTGCTGATGGGCGCAGGTTTTTTCTGAAACTGGGTCAGCCAGTAGCCATAAGCGGCAGGATCGACAGATTGCGTCACACTCATGGGCAATGACTGGATGATGCCGCCATCGCTCAAACGCTCAAAGTAACGGTAACGCCGCAGCATGCCATCGAGATCCACATAGCCATTGTTAAATCCCAGGGGCTTCACGGCCACATGTGGCAGCACCGGGGGGATCAAGGCCACGGTGGCCTCCACGCTTGCATCGGCCGCGCGGGTTTGCGCCCACAAACTGGGCAAATGCTTTTGGCTCAGACTGCTCTGACCATCGTTCGCAGCGGGCAAGCGCACCACGCTGAAATGGCTGTGTTGACTTCTTTGTGCGGCTTGATCCATCGCCGCATCACCGCCAGGGCTGAGCCTGTCGGCATCTGAAAACACAATGTCCCAAACCACGGCTGCGGGATTTTGGCTTTCGATGTGATCGAGCACTGTGGCCAAAGTGTCACGCGGCCAAGGCCAACGGCCGAACTCGGGGGCCATGCGGGCCAGGGCTGATTCGTCGATGTCGACAATCACAATGCGCTCATCGTGCGGGGCTGTCAGCAAGCGTCCACGCACCATGGTGTCATAGGTGGTCTGTGCAATGCCGCCACTGACGCTCAGGAAGAAAACATCCAGAATCACCCACGCTGAAAAAGCGAGCACCAGCCCAGTCAGCACCCAGCGGTCCGGCCAAGAGGCCAGACGCTTGAGCAACGTTCGCTCCAAAGCAGCCGCAAAAGGCTGCCCTGATTCAGTCGAGATTGACAATGCGCACTCGGCGGTTTTCTGCGGCCAATGGATTGGACGCGTTGGCCAGTTGTGTGGCGCCTTTGCCAGCTGCCGTCAAGCGGGCCACAGTGACTCCGTTCTTGACCAGAAAGGCCTGCACCGCTTCAGCGCGTTGCTGGCTCAACTTCTGGTTGTAATCGGCCAGTCCCTTGGCGTCGGTATGTCCCTCAACCGCAAACTTGGACGGCAACAACTCGGCCGAATTCAAGGCGAGCGATAAATTCAGCAATGCCTGCTGACTTT
Source organism: Limnohabitans sp. MMS-10A-192 (assembly GCF_003063335.1). Taxonomy (GTDB): domain Bacteria; phylum Pseudomonadota; class Gammaproteobacteria; order Burkholderiales; family Burkholderiaceae_C; genus Limnohabitans_A. The sequence goes on from NZ_NERX01000001.1 coordinate 293,049, forward strand.
CAGGTCGTATTTGTGAAGAGTTGAAATCAAACTGGATCAGCAAGGACAAAGAAGGTTTGGCCTGAGGTGCAGCAGAGACTGAAGCCGAAGAGGATGTCTGGTTGCTCGCAGCTTGCGGCGCCGCAGAAGTCTCGTTCGCATCGGGCGTGGTTGCACTGTTGGATTCCACCGTCAAATTGCGCAGACTTCTCAAACGCGGACCCTGCGATGGCGCTTTGAGCTGCTCAATCATCTGTTGTGCGCTTGGGGCGGCTGTTTGGGCGTGAAGCGCGCCATGTGAAGCGGCGGCAAGCATCAGCCAGAAGATTCTCAGTGCAGTGGTTTTCATAACTGTTATCGCTTTAACTATGATCAGCCTGATTATGTGCGCTGCCACACTGAACGGCCAGCATCAATGTTCTTCTCGAAATTTGAAATTAATTCTTATTTTTACATTTTAAAAATATTTACCCGCACTGGCTGAGCGCCTTCCGCCCTGATCGGGCAATTGCCCGGGATCGGCAAACCCTCGAAACAAATTCGAAGGCATTACAAGCCAGAGAAGATGCCGTTAAAATTAAATTTATGGAAAATATCAAAAGCCCTTTTGCTTCAGCCTATCTGCGCTTTTTGCAACTGGCACGTGCGGTGCAGGCACTGCCCGAAGGCGAAGACATGGATGCCAACGAATTGGCATTGCTGGAATCCGTGGTCTTGCGCTGGCACGAAGGCAAACCCATGACCGTGCGCGAAGCCATCGGCTTGGATCGCTTGGGCTCACCCGCCACCCTGCACAAGCGCATCACCCGCTTGCGGGAAAAAGACATGATCGGCACCTTGCACCTCGATGGTGACCGACGCGCCAAATACCTGACACCGACCAAGCGCAGTTTGGCCTATTTCGACCACCTCGGCCAATCATTGACACAAGCTCAGCAAACATTATTGGCATGAACTTGTCCATCAGAAACATGGCTGAGGCTGTGGTTCTCAGCTTGGTCAGTGCGGCTTTGTTTGCCGGATTTTTCAGGCTCAACGAGCTGATCTTTTCAGCACTCGAACACAGCCAAGGCGTCAACTGGATTTTCCTGCCCGCCGGTTTCAGGGTCCTCTTGGTCTTGGGCATGGGCTTGCCGGGATGCTTGGGCATCTTTCTGGGCACGCTGTATTTGGACCACGCACATCTGCTGCATGGTCATGCCATGCTCATTTTTCTGACCGGCATCGTTTCAGGTTTCACCCCCTGGGTGGTCATGAAAACCATGAGCCACAGAGGCCTGCTCAGTGCAGACCTGAAAAACCTGACCTACCAGCAATTGCTGAATTTCACGCTGTTTTATGCGGCCGCCAATGCCGTGCTTCATCAGTTGCTGTGGGCGCTGATCAACGTGCACAGCCACCAGATGATGGTGGAACTCTGGCCGATGTTTGTGGTCGATTTGTTGGGCGCTTTGCTCATGCTTTACGCCTTCAAAGGCTTGGTGAACTTGATCCAGGGCAGACGCTCAAGCTCAGGCAGTCTCTGACAAAAACAGCGCCTGCAAATCGCTCAAGAAGTCAAAGCCGCGCTCCGTGGGCCAGACACGGTGCAAATCGCGCTCAATCAATTTCAAACGCTCGGCCTCTTGCAGGCCTTTTTGAATGCTGGTCATCGCCAAACCCGTGCGATCGACGAAATCGCTCAAGACAAAACCTTCACGCAAGCGCAAGGCGTTAAGCATGTATTCAAAAGGCAAGTCCTGGCGTGACACCTCGATGTTTTGCGTGGCCGGCTCGCCCTTCATGGCCTGCTGCATGTACAGCGCAGGCTCGCGGTAACGCACCTGGCGCACCACACGGTGCGCAAAACTCAGCTTGCTGTGGGCACCTGCCCCAATGCCCAGGTAATCGCCAAACTGCCAATAGTTCAGGTTGTGGGCGCACTGATGGCCAGGCTTGGAATAGGCCGAGACCTCGTACCTTGACAGGCCTTGGGCTGAAGTCAGCTCGGTGATGCGGTCCATCATCTCGTAAGCCAGATCGTCTTCGGGCAAGGTGGGCGGAAACTTGGCGAACACCGTGTTGGGTTCGATCGTCAGGTGGTAGATCGAGATGTGCGGCGGCGCAAACGCCAGCGCGGTCTGGATGTCTTGCGTCAGGCCCGCCAGCGTCTGGCCGGGCAAGGCGTACATCAGGTCCAAATTAAAGGTGTCAAACACCTGCGCGGCTTCGGTCACCGCAGCCAGCGCCTGGTCGCGGTCGTGCACACGGCCCAGGGCCTTCAGGTGCGCGTTGTCAAAGCTCTGCACACCGATCGACAAACGGGTGATGCCCGCTTGGCGGAAGGCCTTGAACCGGTCTTTTTCAAAAGTGCCAGGGTTGGCTTCCATGGTCACTTCGGCATCGGGCGCCAAGCGAACGCGGGCACGGATGCCGCCCACCAAACGGTCAATGGCTTCGGGCGAAAACAGGCTGGGTGTGCCGCCGCCCAAAAACACGGTCTGGATGCTTCGGCCCCAGATCAAGGGAAGACTGGCCTCAAGGTCGGCAAACAGCGCATCGATGTAAGCGTCTTGTGTGGAGGGGGCGTCAGCGCCGGCACGAAATTCATGCGAGTTGAAATCGCAGTAGGGGCATTTCTTGATGCACCAAGGCAGGTGCACATACAGCGACAGGGGTGGCAGGCTGCTGAGTTGCAACACGCCTGGGCGCATGGCGTGCACTGGGTCCATCATGTCGCTCATGGCTGACTCATACGGCAGAGCCATCCAGCCAGCGCTCGCGCATGAAAGCCAGCATGGCTTGCGCTGCGCGGCCTCGGTGGCTGTTGGCGTTTTTGACTTCCACAGGCAGCTCGGCAAAGGTCTTGCCAAATTCGGGAATGAACATGATCGGGTCAAAACCAAAGCCGTTGCTGCCCAGGCGCTCACGGGCGATCTCGCCCACCACACGCCCCACCGCAATCAGGGGCTCCGGATCATCGGCGCTGCGCAGCGCCACCAGCGTGCTGACCATGGCCGCACGGCGCTGGTCGATGCCTTGCATCTGCTCCAGCAAAGCCGTCACGTTGTTGTCATCGCCCTTGGCATAGCCAAAGCGGGTGGCGTAATAGGCGGTGTCCACGCCCGGTTGTCCACCAAAGGCGTCGACACACAAACCGGCATCGTCGGCCAGGGCTGGCAAGCCACTCAGCAGGGATGCGTGGCGGGCTTTGGCCAAAGCGTTTTCCACGAAGGTGCGAAACGGCTCTTCGGCTTCGGGAATGTTCAGCTCGGACTGGCGCACCAGCGTCATGTTCAGCGGCGCGAACATGGTTTGCAGCTCGGCCAGCTTGCCCGCGTTGTTGGAGGCGAGAACGATCTTCATGTTCAGGCGCTGAAGGTCAAGGTCTTGGGCTCGTCGTGCGCCTGGGTCTGCAAGCGCACCAATTGCGCAATGCCTTTTTCGGCCAAGGCCAACATGCGGTCCATTTCCACACGGGTGAAGGCCACGCCTTCGGCGGTGCCTTGCACTTCCACAAAATTGCCTGCGCCCGTCATCACCACGTTCATGTCGGTGTCGCAAGCCGAGTCTTCCGGGTAATCCAGGTCCAGCAAGGCAGCGCCGTCTTTCAGGCCCACCGAGATGGCTGCCACGCGGTCGATGATGGGGGACTCTTGCAGCTTGCCCGTGGCCATCAGCCAGGCCACCGCATCTTGCGCGGCCACAAAGGCGCCGGTGATGCTGGCGGTGCGGGTGCCGCCGTCGGCTTGCAGCACATCGCAGTCCAGGTGAATGGTGCGCTCGCCAAGCTTCTTCAAATCAAACACGGCACGCAAGGAGCGACCGATCAGGCGCTGGATCTCTTGTGTGCGCCCGCTTTGCTTGCCGCGCGCCGCTTCGCGGTCGCCACGGGTGTGGGTGGCGCGGGGCAACATGCCGTACTCGGCCGTGACCCAGCCTTCGCCGCTGCCTTTTTTGTGACCGGGCACTTTCTCTTCGACCGATGCGGTGCACAGCACGCGGGTCTGACCAAACTCGATCAGCACAGAGCCTTCAGCATGGATGGTGTAACCGCGGGTCATGCGCACAGCGCGCAAAGCATCGGCCGCACGGCCGGAACGAACATAAGTGGTCATGAGTGTGTCTTTTGCGAATGGTGTGATGCAGGGACAGAACGGGGTGGCGGGCGAGTTTGCGATAATGCCCTGTTTCATGCTTTGACAAGCCTTTCCAAGGCTGGGTCAAGGCAATTGCCCCAAGCCGGTGTTCGGCCTGCGGCGCGAAGGAACCAGTTCAATGTCAGTTTACAGTATGACCGGCTACGCCAGCGTGCAGCACAGCACGCCGGTGGTGGACGGCGAGACCGCCGCCAGCACAGCCCCCGCAACCCGCTTGGGACTCGAAATCCGCTCGGTCAACAGCCGCTTTCTGGACCTGAGTTTCCGCTTGCCCGAAGAACTGCGCCAGCTCGAACCAGGCCTGCGCGAACTGATCACCCGCCAGATCAAACGCGGCAAAGTCGAAGTGCGTGCCAGTCAGGACAGCGCCGACGGCGCCGCCCTGCAAGCGCCCAACCACCAGACCCTGCAAAAAATCGCTGCCCTGCAAGACAAAATCCAGGACTGGCTGCCCAAGGCCCGCGAGCTGAGCGTGGCCGATGTGCTGCGCATGAGCGCCGGCAGCCACAGCCAAGCCGCACCCGACGAAGCCGCCTGGATGCAAGTGGCCACCCAAGCGATTGACGCCCTGCGCGAAGCCCGTGCCCGCGAAGGTGCACGCCTGACCGAGATGCTGCAAGGCCACATTGGCCAGCTGCGCGCACTGGCCGAATTGGCCGGCCCACTGGTGCCCCAACTGGTCGAGCAGCAGCGCCAGCGCTTTTTGGACCGCTGGAAAGACGCCATGGCCCTGGCCGATGGCACTCACCTGCCCGAAACGGCCCAGGACCGGGCCCTGACCGAAGCTACCGCCTTTGCCATCCGCATCGATGTGGCCGAAGAACTGACCCGCTTGCGCTCGCACCTGGACGAAATCTCCCGCCTGCTCACCAAAGGCGGCGACATCGGCAAGCGCCTGGACTTCCTGATCCAGGAGCTGCACCGCGAAGCCAACACGCTGGGCTCCAAGTCCGCCGTGCTGGAGATGACCCGCATTTCCGTGGACATGAAAGTGCTGATCGAGCAAATGCGCGAACAGGTCCAAAACATCGAATAAAGCCTCAGAACATGGAATACCCAGGAAACCTCTTTGTCGTGGCCGCCCCCAGCGGGGCGGGCAAATCCAGTCTGGTCAAAGCGCTGATGGAGCTGGACTCGGGCGTGCACCCCTCGGTGTCGCACACCACGCGTGCGCCCCGTGGCCAGGAAAAGCATGGCCGCGAATACTTCTTTGCCTCGCAGCAAGAATTTGACGCGATGGTGCTCGCCGATGCCTTTGTCGAGTGGGCCAATGTGCACGGCCAGCGCTACGGCACCTCCAAAAAAATGATCGAAGAGCGCATGATTCAGGGCTCGGACGTGGTGCTGGAGATCGACTACCAAGGCGCCATCCAGATCAAACAGATGTATGCCAACGCGGTGCTGATCTTCATCCTGCCGCCCAGCTGGGAAGAGCTGCGCTCGCGTCTGGAGCGCCGTGGCGAAGACGCACCCGACATCATTGAGCTGCGCCTGAAAAACGCCGCTGTGGAGCTGGCCCAGGCCAAAGAGTTCGACTTCGTTATAATCAATGAAGTTTTTGAGCGTGCTTTGTTTGACCTCAAAGCCATCGTTCATGCCCAAAGGCTCAAATACATCGCCCAGCGAAGAGCCCGCGCTGACACATTCACGGCGCTCCATCTCGCCTAAATCTCTGAAGGAAACCACCATGGCCCGCATCACTGTTGAAGACTGCCTGGAACAGATCCCGAACCGCTTCCAACTGGTTCTGGCTGCCACCTACCGCGCTCGCATGCTGAGCCAGGGTCACACCCCTCGCATCGAAAGCAAGAACAAACCTGGCGTGACCGCACTGCGCGAAATCGCCGCCGGCAAAGTCGGCATTGAAATGCTCAAGCGCGTCGCCTGATTGGCGCCCCAACCGGCTCGCGCCGGCCCCAAAAAAAAGCCCCAACCATGGGGCTTTTTTTCGTCTGTTTCCCTCTGAGACTTGTGCTGCTTCAGTTACATTGATGCCATGAGTGCCGCCACGCCCCCTTCTTCAACTTCTGCACACCACAGCCCCAAGGCGATCAGCCCCGCCATGGCCAACGCAGCTGCGGCCAGCTTTGCAGCATTGACGGCCCGCTTGGACTACCTGAGCCCGCAAGACGCTGACATGGTGCGCAAAGCCTACCGCTTTGCCGACGAAGCCCACCTGGGCCAAATGCGCAAAAGCGGCGAGCCCTACATCACCCACCCCATCGCGGTGGCGGCCTTGTGCACCGAATGGAAGCTCGACGCCCAAGCCCTGTCGGCCGCCTTGCTGCACGACGCCATGGAGGACTGCGGCGTCACCAAATCCGAGCTGATCGAGCGCTTTGGTGCCCCCGTGGCCGAACTGGTGGACGGCCTGACCAAACTGGAAAAGCTCGAGTTCAACACCCGCGAAGAAAACCAGGCCGAGTCCTTCCGCAAAATGCTGCTGGCCATGGCGCGCGATGTACGGGTCATCCTGATCAAGCTGGCCGACCGCACGCACAACATGCGCACCATGGGCGACATGCCGCGCAGCAAATGGGGGCGAATCGCCTCTGAAACCCTCGAAATTTACGCCCCCATCGCGCACCGGCTGGGCCTGAACCAGATTTACCGCGAACTGCAAGACCTGTCCTTCAAGCACCTCTTGCCCTGGCGTTATGCGGTGCTGACCAAAGCCGTCTCGCGCGCCCGCAACCGCCGCCGCGACTTGATTCAAAAAGTACAAGGCGAAGTCGAGACCCTGTTCAAGCAAGCCGGCATGGATGTGCGCATCAGCGGGCGCGAAAAAACCCTTTATTCCATCTACAAAAAGATGGACGACAAGCACCTGAGTTTTGCGCAAGTCACCGACATTTATGGCTTTAGGGTGATCGTGCCCACGGTCATCGACTGCTACACCGCCATGGGCTTGCTGCACCAGATCTACAAGCCCGTGCCCGGCAAGTTCAAAGACCACATCGCCATCGGCAAGGTCAACGGCTACCAATCGCTGCACACCACCTTGGTGGGCCCCTCGGGCGTGAACGTCGAGTTCCAGATGCGCACCGAAGCCATGCACCTGGTGGCCGAGTCCGGCGTGGCCGCGCACTGGCTCTACAAAGAGCACAGTGCCGCCAGCGCCCAGTCCGAGCGCCTGGGCACGCAATGGTTGCAGTCGCTGCTGGACATCCAGAGCGAAACGCGGGATGCCGCAGAATTTTGGGACCACGTCAAGGTCGATTTGTTCCCCGATGCGGTCTATGTCTTCACGCCCAAGAGCCAGATCATGGCCTTGCCGCGTGGCGCCACCGTGGTGGACTTTGCGTATGCCATTCACAGCCGCGTGGGCGACCACGCCATGGCCGCCAAGATCAATGGAGAACAAGTGCCTTTGCGCACCGAGCTGAAAAACGGCGACGTGATCGAAGTGATCACCGCGCCCGTGTCGGCGCCCAACCCCGCATGGCTGGGCTTTGTGCGCACAGGCCGTGCGCGCTCCAAGATCCGCCACCACCTCAAAACCATGGCCCAGACCGAGTCCACAGACTTGGGCGAAAAACTGCTCAACCAGGCCCTGCGGGCAGAAGGCATCGAACAGCTGCCTGGCGACGACGTGAAGGTTCAACCGCTGTGGGACAAACTGCTGCGCTTTACGGGCAACCGCAACCGCGCTGACCTGCTGATGGACATTGGCCTGGGCAAACGGATTGCCAGCATCGTGGCCAAGCGGCTGGTGGTCTTGCTGGGCGAACTGGGCCAAAAACCCGATGCCTTGCTCATGACGCGTGAACGCTTCACCGCGCACGAAAAAGTCTCGCAAGGCGCCATCACGCTGGACGGCAGCGAGAACGCCTCGGTGGTGTATTCGCCCTGCTGCCGCCCTCTGCCTGGCGATGACATCGTGGGCTACCTGGGCCGTGGCGAAGGCCTGGCCGTGCACACACGCCAATGCCAAACCGCCCGCAAACTGGAACACAAAGACAGCGAGCGCTTCATTGGCGTCGAATGGTCCGACGAGCCGGTGCGCAGCTTTGAAACCAGCATCGCGGTCACCGTGGTCAACGGCAAAGGTGTGTTGGCCCGTGTGGCCGGTGCCCTGGCCACGGCAGAAGCCGACATCGTGCATGTGGACATGGGCAACGAATCACCGCAAGACACAGCCGATTTGCGCTTTGTCGTGGCCGTGCACGATGTGGCGCATTTGGAGAACGTGCTGCGCCAACTCAAGCGCACACCTTCGGTCATCCAGGCCGAACGCCAAACCAACAAAGGCTCAGCGCCGGCTTGATCAGCGGATCACCTAAGCCGCATGCGCGGGGTAGTGGACATCCAACACCTCGATCGGTATCACCCCTGAGGGCGTCACCAATTTGAGCTCATCGCCCACGCGCGACTTGAGCAAAGTGCGCGCAATCGGCGAAATCCAGCTGACTTGGCCCTTCAGGCTGTCGGCCTCGTCAATGCCCATGATGGTGACGGTGCGCTCCACCCCACTGCCCTCGACGTAAGTGACCGTGGCCCCAAAGTAGACTTGATCGCTGCCATGGTGCACCGACGGCTCGACCACCTCGGCCACTTCCAGCCGCTTGGTCAGAAAGCGGATGCGGCGGTCAATCTCGCGCAAACGCTTTTTGCCGTAAAGGTAGTCGCCGTTTTCCGAGCGGTCGCCATTGCTGGCGGCCCAATGCACGATCTCCACCACCTTGGGTCGCTCGACATCGATCAGCTCAAACAATTCGGCTCGCAGGCGGGCATAACCCGCAGGCGTCATGTAATTGCGTGTGCCACTGGGCAATGCAGGCAAGCCCAGATCGTCGTCATCGTCCTGATCGGTTTCTTTGGTGAATGCTTTGCTCATGACGTGTTGGCCAATGATGCGAAAAATGGAACCCACAAAGAGAAAAAGCCCACAACTTTCGTTGTGAGCTTTTCAATATGGTGCGGCTGGCAGGAATCGAACCCACGACCCCTTGGTTCGTAGCCAAGTACTCTATCCAGCTGAGCTACAGCCGCGCTATGCATCGAATTATAGCGGCATTTTCAGCCGCTTTCGGGCGGGCGGCAAAATTATTGCCAAGAAACGGCCGACATGTCGTTGGCAAAGATGGGCGAGCTCGACCACAGGCCCTTGAGGCCTTTGCGGTACACCGCGGTGTTGGACGCGTTGAACAAAAACACATTGACCGCATCGTTCGCGATCTGGCGCTGCATGTCGCCAAACAGTTTGCTGCGTTCTTTGCCGGAGGCTTCGGAATGCTTGGCCGCCAGGTCACGGAAAGCCTTGCTGTCGTAACCCCAGTAGTAGCTGGGGTTGGCGTAGTTCATGTAATCGAGCGGCTCCACATGGTTGATCACCGTCAGGTCAAAGTTGCCTTTGAAAGTGCCGCCCAACCACTGGGCCCATTCCACGTTTTCGATCTTGGCCACGATGCCCACTTTGGCCAACTGTGCCGCCAGGATCTCGCCGCCCTTGCGGGCATAAGGCGGTGGGGGCAAAGTCAAGGTCACGTTCAGCGGCGTCTGCACACCGGCTTCTTTGAGCAAGGCTTTGGCTTTTTCGGGGTCGAAGGCGTACTGGCCACTCAACTCCACATAACCGGCATCGGTGGGTGCCATGTGGCTGCCGATCGGCTTGGCCAGGCCTTCAAACACGCCGTCAATGAAAGCTTTCTTGTCGATCGCGTGCGACAAGGCACGGCGCACGCGCACATCGTCAAACGGCTTCTTGCGGTTGTTGATGGTCATGATGCCTTTGCCGGCCGTGCTGCCGACTTCGACGACAAAGCGTTTGTCGGCCTGGAACTGCTTCAAGCTCTGGGGCGACTGAAAGCGCGGCATGCCATCGATGTCACCCGCCAGCATGGCCGCCACTTGCGCGGCCGAATCGTTGATGAAGCGGAAAGTGACCTTCTTGATCTTGATCGCTGCAGGATCGCGGTAAGCGTCTGATTTGGACAAAGTCACTGCCGAACCCTTGGCCCAGCTGTCGAGTTTGTAAGGGCCTGTGCCCACCGGCTTGGTGGCCGCATTGGCTGCGCTGCTGGGGTGCAAGATGACAGCGGTGTTCTCGCCCATACGGAACAAAAAGTTGCCATCCGGGTTGTTCAGCACCAGCACCACGGTGTGGGCGTCGGGCGTCGAGATGTGGCTGATGTTGTTGAACACCGCGCCCTTGGCCTTGTTGGTGCTCTTTTCGGCTTTGGCGCGCTCAAAGCTGAACTTCACAGCTTCAGCATCGAAAGCCGAGCCATCGGAGAACTTCACGCCCTTGCGCAGCTTGAAGGTGAAGGCTTTGCCGTCGGCGTCCATTTTCCAGCTCTCGGCCAGCAGGGGCGAGACCGAGCCGTCCACGTTGATCTTGGTCAGGCCTTCGAAAATGTTGTAGTGCACGATCTCGCCAATGGCCGCAGCCGGGGCCATGGTCGGGTCCAAGCTGGTGGGCTCCAAAATCATGCCCAGCACCACGGTGTCTTTGCGGGTTTGCGCCTGCGACAAGGCGGGCGTGAAGGCCAAGCTGGCCGAGGCCAACAGGGCGACTGAACAAGCTCCCAGCCAACGGCGGGAAATGGATAAATCACGTTTCATATTGGCTCCTCAATGGGGCGGCTCCCATGACCGGGCACCGCCGATAACAAGGCCCGAGTGTAGGGGTGTTCGGGCCGTTTAAATATTTGTTCTGCCGAGGCATGCTCCACCACGTGGCCGGATTGCAACACCAGCACATCGTCACACATCAGATTGACCACTGCCAAGTCGTGGCTGACAAAAAGATAGCTCAGGCCATAGCGCTCTTGCAGGTCCATCATCAGGTTCAAGACCTGCGCCTGCACCGAGACATCCAGCGCACTCACCGGCTCATCGGCCACGATCAAGGCCGGGCGGGTGATCAAGGCGCGGGCAATGGCGATGCGTTGACGCTGCCCGCCGGAAAATTCATGCGGGTATTTGTCCAGATCCGCCGTTCTGAGTCCCACCTCGCTCAAGGCCTGCGCCGACCGCTCCCGGCGCTCGGCGCGGCTCAGGCGCTGGCCTGCCGCATTGACCGGCAAGGACTCCAGCGGCTCGGCCACGATGCGCGCCACGGTCTGGCGCGGGTCCAAAGAACCATATGGGTCCTGGAACACCATCTGAAAATCGCGCCGAGCCCATTGCAGTTCGGCCTTGCCAAGTTGGTGCAGATCGACACCCTTGAGCAACACCTGACCTGCGCTGGGCCGATCCAGCGCCATCACCAAGCGCGCCAAAGTGGATTTGCCGGAACCCGACTCCCCCACCACGCCCAGGCTTTTCCCGGCCTCCAGCTTGAAGCTCACTTCAGACAAGGCCTGCAAATGCGCTGAAGGGCCCCAAAGCCGGGTCCGAGGCAAATCAAAGCGCTTGCCCAGATGCCGCACTTCGAGCAATGGCGAAGCGGTGCTCATGACAAACTCCAACGTGGGCAGCGGACCTGGTGCGCGGTGTCGCTGGGCAGCTGCGGCGCAATGGTCAACACCTCAGGCGCATGGCTGCGGCAGGCCTCGACGGCATCCGGGCAGCGGTCCGCAAACGCGCACCCTGCGGGCAGATCCACCAGATCGGGCACGCTGCCTGCGATGGTGGTCAAGCGGGTGCCGCGTGCCAGGCCCAGGCGTGGCCGCGCTGCGAACAGGCCTCGTGTGTAAGGGTGCCCTCTTTGCGCAAACAACTCGGGCGTGGCCGCGCTCTCAACCACCGAACCACCGTACATGACCATCACCCGGTCCACCTGGTCTCGCATCAAGCCCAGGTCGTGGCTGATCAGCAGCAAACCCATGCCGTCTTCACGCACCAATTGCTGAATCAGCGCCAGCACTTCTTTTTGCACCGTCACATCCAGCGCGGTGGTCGGCTCGTCGGCGATCAGCAAGTCAGGGCTGCACGCCAGCGCGATGGAAATCATCACCCGCTGACGCTGCCCGCCCGACAACTGGTGCGGGTAGGCATCGAGCCGCTCACGGGCGCGGGGCAGTTGCACGCGCTCCAGCAGCGCCAGCGCACGGGCTTTGGCTTGGGCTGCGCCCATGCTTTGGTGCAGGCGCAAGGGCTCGGCGATTTGTTGCCAGATCGGGTGCAGCGGGTTGAGTGCCGTCATCGGCTCCTGAAAAATCATGGCCATGCGGGCGCCGCGCAACTGGCACAGCTGCGACTCGGCCATGCCCACCAGCTCGGTGCCATTCAGGCGCATGGAACCGCTGACCTGGGCGCGCTCAGGCAACAAGCCCATCAAGGCCAGCGCGGTGAGCGATTTGCCACAACCGCTCTCGCCAATCAGGCCCAGCGTTTGGCCCTTGGCCATGCTGAACGACACCCCACGCAAAGCCTGCGCCCAGCCCCGCGCCGTGGGCAAGCCCACACGCAAATCGTTCACTTGCAACAAAGGCGGTGTCATCGCATTCACCTTTGCCGCGCCAGGCGGGGGTCGAGCACATCGCGCAAGCCGTCGCCCATCAGGTTCAGGCCCAGCACCGCCAGCGCGATGGCCACACCCGGGTACACCGCCAACAGGGGCGCCTGGAACATTTGCGATTGCGCCTCGTTGAGCATACGGCCCCAGCTCGCTTGTGGCGGCTGCGTGCCCAAGCCCAAATAAGACAAAGCGGCCTCGGCCAAAATCGCAATGGCAAATTGAATCGTGGCCTGCACGATCAGCACACTCGCGATGTTGGGCAAGACATGGTCGAAGGTGATGCGCCAAGGCCCCTTGCCAGCCGCGTGCGCGGCCAAGGTGAAGTCCCGCGACCACACCGCCTGCGCCGCCCCCCGCGTGATGCGTGCGAACACCGGAATGTTGAAAATGCCAATCGCCACAATGCTGACCACCAGCCCCGGCCCATAAATCGCGGTCAGCATGATGGCCGAGAGCAAGGCCGGAAAGGCAAATGTGAAGTCTGCCGCCCGCATGACCAGCTCATCCACCCAACCGCGCCGGGCTGCAGCCAGCAAGCCCAGGGGCACGCCCGCGCCCAAGCCGATGCCCACCGCGATGAAACCCACCAACAATGAGTTCTGACTGCCCACCAGCAAGAGCGAAGCGATGTCGCGGCCCAAGCTGTCGGTGCCCAGCCAATGCGCGGCACTGGGCAAGGCCAGCTTGTTCGGGATGTCGATGTCGCCCACCGGGTAAGGCGACCACAGCAGCGACAGCAAGGCACTTGCCACCAACAAGCCCACCATGCACCCGCCTACCACAAAGCTGGGGTGCCGCCAAGCGCGTTGCCAAAAGCCTTGCTCAAGCATGGGCCACCTTCAGCCGCGGATCGATCCACGCGTACAACACGTCGATGGCGAAGTTGATCAGGATCACCAAGGCCGACAAAAGCATCACCACATCGCGCACCACGATCAAATCGCGGTTGGCGATCGCCTGAAAAATCAAACGCCCGATGCCCGGCAACACAAACACGTTTTCAATCACGATGGCGCTGGTGATCAGGTTGCCAAACTGCAAGCCCATCACCGTCAGCACCGGGATCATGGCGTTGCGCAGCACATGGCCCCACAAGACCTGACGCCGCGACAAACCCTTGGCACGCGCCGTGCGCACAAAGTCTTCGCGCAGGGTGTCCAGCACCGCCGAGCGCGTCACCCGCGTGAGGATGGCCGTTTGCACCGCCGCCAAGGCCATGGCGGGCAGCAGCAATGCCGTCATGGCCTGCCATACACCGCCGCCGCTGTCCTCGGTCCAGCCCGGGAAACCGCCCGCGCTGACCCACTGCAGGTGCACCGCAAACAGCAAGATCAGCAAGATCGCCAACCAGAAATTCGGAATGGCCAAGCCCAGCTGGCTGAGCGTCATCACGCCCACATCGCCCGCCTTGTTTTGTTGAGAGGCCGCATAAATGCCCACCGCCAGCGCCACGGCCACCGTGAGCGCCATGGCCATCACGGCCAAGGGCAAGGTGACCTGCATGCGCTCGGCCATCAGTTCTGCCGTGGGGGTGTCATAAGAGATGCTCATGCCAGTTTGCCCCTGCAGCAAGCCGCCCATCCAGCGGGCGTAGCGCAAAGGGGCGGGCTGGTCCAGGCCCAGCTTTTCTTCCATCGCGGCAATCGATTCGGCGGTGGCGGTCTCGCCCAAAATGACTTGCGCCGCATTGCCTGGCAGCAGCTCCAGCACGGCAAACACGATGACCGAGGTGGCCACCAGGGTCAGTGCAAAGCTGATCAGTCGTCTGAGAATGAATAATGACACGCTCTCGCCTAAGATGAATAACCGCCGACAACACGAGTTCGACATGACATCGCCAAAGATTGTAAACACCGCCACCGGCTCCATCGTGGATGTGCCGGGCCTGCAAGTCGGCCACTTCACCCACAGCCAGCGACCAACCGGCTGCTCTGTTGTGCTGGCCCCCGAGGGGGCCGTGGCCGCAGTGGATGTGCGCGGCGCAGCCCCCGGTACCCGCGAGACCGATTTGCTCGACCCGTCCAACCTGGTTGAACGGGTGCATGCCGTGCTGCTCAGTGGCGGCAGCGCCTTCGGGCTGGACGCGGCCAGCGGCGTGATGCGCTGGCTCGATGAGCACGGCATCGGCTTTGAGACCGGCTATGGCCGTGTGCCCATCGTGCCGGCAGCGGTGCTGTTCGACCTGCCCGTGGTGCGACCAGGCGACCAAGCCAATATCCGTCCCGATGCCGACGCCGGTTATGCCGCCTGCCAGGCCGCCTCCAGCCACATGCCTGCCGCTGGCAATGTGGGCGCAGGCGCGGGCGCTTGTGTGGGCAAACTGTTTGGCCTGAACCGCGCCATGAAAGGCGGCATCGGCAACGCCAGCGTCCGCGTGGGCCCCTGGGTGGTCGGCGCACTGGTGGCCTGCAATGCCATTGGCGATGTGCTGGACCCGGCCACCGGCCAGGTCATCGCAGGTGCCCGCACCGCAGACGGCCAAAGCCTGCTGGACACCCAAGCGGCCTTGCTGCGCGGCGAACGCAGCACCCGCCCGATGCCTGGCACCAACACCACCATCGGCGTGGTCGCCACCAACGCCACTTTGAGCAAAGCGCAAGCCCAGCGCCTGGCCATCAGCGCCCACGACGGCCTGGCCCGCACCATCCGCCCGGCGCACACCACACTGGACGGCGACACCCTGTTTGCCCTGGCCACCTGCTGCGAAACGGCTGCGCCCGATTTGATGCTGCTCACCGTGATGGCCGCCGAGGCAACGGCACTGGCCACGCTGGACGCGATCTGCCAGGCACGGGGGATAGAAACGACTTTGGGGGTCTTGCCTGCGGCCGAAGCAGACTAATTTACATCGATTTGGTAAGGCGCGGAGGGGGCAGGTCAAGACTGCGAATACACCTCTTCCTTGGCCTTTGCCATCACAGTAGACCAGCCGGTGTCTGACACCAGTTAGTTAGCGATCAATTGGCGCCACAAATAGGCAATTTCTTCTGCAGTCTCATCTCCCTTTATTCTGTCAAATTGTTGTAGTGCCTGTTCCCTCAAGCCAATTTTTAATAAGGCAATTCCATCATGCAACCTCACTTCGTTTTCACGACGAACAGCCCCAATGGTCAACGCCTTTGTATACGCCTCATGAGCCGAATTCCACTCCTGTTTTGAAAAGTGGACTTCAGCCATAGACAGCAAAGAATTCAACGTCAACGGAAGCTTCAGAGTCTGATCATTCAATTTCTCATCCGCCTGAACGCTTTTTGTAACCTCATCACGTAATTGAACGTGCTTGTTGATCTCCGCACCGCGACCAAGTACACCTTTGACAAATGCTTTGTGTGCAATACGTTGAGCCTCAATTGGTAGACCCGCCTTCAACGCGAGATTGATCATTTCGATAAAACTTTCTTCATCATCCAACCCATCTACATGATCCAGCAAACGGTACAAATCTAACGACCATCTGCTACTGAAGCCAGCTTGATTCGCAATATTTGCGATTGATTCTTTTAAGTAAATCTTCGAAGGATAAAGTTCGAGCAGTTTTTTGATCGTTCTCGAATAGCCGCCATCATCTTTTAAGTTTTTATAGGCGATAGCGAGTGACCTCAACTCGCCCTCTGATGCCTTACTTTGTCTCTTGGTGTCAGAGATTGTGAATTTTTGCATCTCATCAACGACTTGTTGGTATTCAGACTGCAACAGCAATGACTCAATCAACAAGAGCCTAACTGTTGGTTTGGATCCACCCGATGCCAAGTAGACCTTCGACCATTTGACTATACGCGGGGCATCATTTTTCCTCTGAAGCGTACTCAACAAAGACTCCAGCAGCGCCAATCTTTGGAGTTCATCCACTGCATTGCTGCTTACAGCAGCCTCAAGACTCTCGATCGCCAGATTCCAATCTTTCATCTCTGTTGCTATCGCAGCACGAACTCGAAGGCCAACCAATCTTTCGTAATCTGTAAGCGTTGTATTACCCAAGATCTCATTTGCAATACCCAATGCATGTTGATACTGCTTTGCAGCAAAAGTCTCCTGAGCCAATCTAAATTGCTGTTGCAGTTCGGGCCGCAATACTTGTTGAGATGCGGCTTGCGCTTGAATCGAACTTGCTAGGAAAAGTAGCCCTGCGGCCAGCAGCCGACCACTCCAATGCAAGGCGTGGATCATCACTTTGTTCTTAATTTTCGTATCACTTGAACTCAACATCTCTTCTCCTGTAGAGGTCAACCTGTATCTATTGAATCAGTGCAGAACTGTTCGTACAACCACTAGGGTTTTCACCAGTTTCAACACAATGGAAGCTTGGTAACATCGCAATGTTAACGTTAACATTTCCGAAGAATAAACCAATTTGACAGGTTGTTCAAATTTTTCTTTCCAGCAGCAATTTGAAAGTTATTTGTATGGACGATTACGCCAGCCGGCAACGAAAGCCGACCAAGCACCTGATTGGGCTGGGGCTGGTGGTGGTGTTGCACCTTTTGCTCTTTTGGGCCATCAGTTCGGGCTTGGCCCGCGCTTTTGTCAAAAAGATCCAAGGGCCTGTGGAAGCTGTTTTGCTCGAAGACGCAAAGCCCGATATTCCGCCACCACCTCCACCGCCACCGCCAAAAAACTTGCCCCCCCCTCCGGCCTATGTGCCCCCGGTGGATGTGCCCGTTTCCAACACATCGCCAGCGGCCAATGCGATCGCCGCCGTGTCGGCAACGCCCCAACCTGTTGCACCACCTGCGCCGCCAGCCCCTGTGGTTGCGAAAGATCCAGTCAGAACGGCTGCTGTGGTCAACTCGGCCAATTGCGAGAAACCCGAGTACCCCAGCGCCTCACGCCGCTTGGAGGAAGAGGGCACCGTCAGCCTGCGCTTCTTGGTGGGCACAGATGGCAAGGTGATTCAAGCCGAGATCGAAAAGTCCTCGGGCTACAAGCGCCTGGATGAAGCAGCCCGTGCTGGTTTGTCGCGTTGCGCGTTCAAACCCGCCACAGTGGACGGCAAGCCTGAGCAAGGCTGGGCCACCATGAAGTACACCTGGCGCCTGGAATGATCCGGCCGCTCAGATCCCCATTCACAGTTAACCGTTTTTAAAGAACCCAGAGGAGACCCTCATCATGTTCAAACCATTCAAAACCCTCATCGTCTGCGCTGGCCTGTTAGCAGCTCTCTTGTCTACTGGCACCGTGTTGGCAGCCAAGCCCAAAGAAGCTGCACCCGCTGCTGCTGCACCCTCTCCTGCAGCGGCACCAGCTGAAGCTGCACCAGCCCCAGTGGCTGCACCCGCTGCTCCTGCAGCCCAAGCCGCTGAAGAAGAAAACCCTTACGGCTTGTCCGCGCTGTGGAGCCAAGGCGATGGCGTGGCCAAAGGCACTTTGTTGATCTTGGTGCTCATGAGCATGGGCTCTTGGTACGTGATCTTCACCAAGTTCGCTGAGCAGTCCAAACTCAACAAGCAAGCCAAGGCTGCGCAAGAGTCTTTCTGGACTGCCAGCACTGTGGCCCAGGGCAAAGACACTCTGGAAGAGGGCTCGGCCTTCCGCTTCATCGCAGAAAAAGGCTTGGAAGGCGCTTCCAAGCACACCGGTTTGATGGCCGCAGTCGACTTCAACGAGTGGGTCACCATGAGCATCCAGCGTGCCATTGGTAACGTGCAAAGCCGCATGCAAGACGGCCTGGCGGTGCTGGCTACTGTGGGCTCGACCGCACCTTTCGTGGGTCTGTTCGGTACCGTCTGGGGCATCTACCACGCGCTGGTCAAGATCGGCATGTCCGGTCAAGCCTCGATCGACAAGGTCGCTGGCCCCGTGGGTGAAGCCCTGATCATGACCGCCATCGGTCTGGCTGTGGCCGTGCCTGCCGTGTTGGGCTACAACTGGCTGGTGCGCCGCAACAAGGCCGTGATGGAACAAGTCAACGCCTTTGGCTCTGACCTGCACGCAGTGCTGCTGGGCTCGGCCAAGAAGTAAATCCCTTCGGTGGGGGCGGCTGCAATGCACCGCACTGACCGATCACAGGAGGAGCCAACATGGCCATGAACGTAGGCGAAGCCGATGACGAGATCATCGGCACCATCAACACCACGCCCTTGGTGGACGTGATGTTGGTGCTCTTGATCATCTTTTTGATCACGATCCCCGTGGTGACCACCTCCATCAAGGTGGACTTGCCCAAAGAAAAGAACGTGGTGCGCGAGACAAAGCCCGAGAACGTGATCATCTCGGTTGACCGTGCAGGCGGTATTTACCTGTACGACACCAAGGTCAAGAACAGCACGGACTTGCTCGAGCGCATGAAGAAGTTCTCGGTCATGAAGCCTCAGCCCGAGGTGCAGATCCGAGGCGATGGCCAAAGTGATTTCGAGTCGGTGGGCCGCGTGATGTACGCGGTGCAACGCGCAGGCATCACCAAAGTCGGCTTCATCACCGAGCCCAGCAACTGAAGGAGCAGAGCATGGGAATGAACGTAGGAACAAGTTCGAGCGACGAGCCAGAAGTCATGATCGACATGAATACCACGCCACTGATTGACGTGATGCTGGTGCTCTTGATCATGCTGATCATCACGATCCCGGCGCAGCTGCACTCGGTGAACTTGGACATGCCGCTGCCCACCAACGCGCCCAAGAAGGCCGATCCGGTGGTGGTGAAGATCGATGTGGATGCCAACAGTGTGATCAACTGGAACGGCAAGGCGGTCAGCCGCGCGGAGCTGGAGGCCAAGCTGACGGAGGCGTCTGCTCAGCAGCCGCAGCCGGAGCTGCACATCCGCTCGCATGCGAAGGCGAAATACGAAGCGGCTGCGGCCGTGATGGCCAGCGCCCAGCGCATTGGCCTGACCAAACTGGGGATCGTGGGCTCAGAGCAGTTTGTGAATTGAGTTCGTCCAGACAAGTTATTGAGTACGTTTCTTCCAAGGAAACTTCGAAGCCTCCTCCCTCACGGGTGGGGGCGTTTTTTTGAATTAACATTGGTTTAACTCAGAGAGAAAGTGAATGGCCAAGGCAGAACCTGAAAAGCGCAAGATACAAATGGCGGACATTGCTCGCCTTGCAGGGGTGTCGACTGCGACAGTTTCAAGAGCCCTCAATGGCAGCGCGCTGATCAACGAAGAAACCCGTTTGCGCATCATTGAGCTGGCGCGTTCACTCAACTACACGATCAACTTGGGCGCCCAAAATCTGCGCAAGGGCGATAACACCACCATCGGTGTGGTGATTCCTTATTACCCCGCTAACCGGCAAAGCATCTCGGATCCATTCTTTCTGGGCATGCTTGGTAGCCTGGCAGATGCCCTGACGGACCGCCAATACGACATGCTGTTGTCGCGTGTCGATGCCGATCACCTGGAGCGGATTTCTGCGCTTTACGACTCCGGTCGTGTAGGCGGCATCATCGTCATTGGTCAGTGGGGTCACCACGATCAGCTCAATGAACTGGCGCGTCAGCGCTTGCCGTTTGTGGCCTGGGGCGCGCAGTTACCCAATCAGTTGTATTGCAGTGTGGGTGGTGACAACGCCAGTGGTGGGCAGTTGGCCACCGAGCATTTGTTGGGCTTGGGTCGTAAGCGGATTGCCTTCATGGGCGAGAAGTCTCTGCCCGAACCAGAAAAACGCCACGCCGGTTACCAAAAGGCCTTGCGCAAGGCGGGTCTGAAAACCGATCCGGCCCTGTACATCCCTTCGTCATTTGCACCGTTGGGTGCGCAAGAGGCGTTGCGGGTGCACCTCGACCGGCATGGCTTGAATTTTGATGCCATCGTAGCGGCCAGTGACCTGATCGCCATCAGTGCCTTGGGCGTGTTGCGTGAGCGCGGTTACAGCGTGCCTCAAGATGTGAGTGTTGTGGGTTACGACGATGTGGAGCCAGCGGCCCACAGCTTTCCACCGCTGACCACTGTGCGTCAACCGCTGGACTTAGCAGGCGCCCATCTGGTGGATTGCCTGCTGCGCATCATGGCCGGTGAAAAACCTGAATCGGATTTGCTGCCCACGACCTTGGTTGTTCGCGAATCAACGAAGGCGGTTTGACCACATCTCAAAGCGTTGAGGACCACGTCCTGGTGCATTTTCCTGACAATTGCCTGCAACCATCTGTGCGCTGCTGCCCGCCTGCACTTATGCCAGTCAATTGGCGGTCATGCGCCGACCAACGTGTGACTCTCACGCGGTGAATTGAGCGCTGTCGCTCTCGGCCATCACCTTAAAGTGCTTAGGGTTTTGCATCGGACGGCCTTGCAGCTTGTCATTGCTCACGGGGTGTGGGATCCATCGGTCTCGCCATCGTGTACCCGGGTCTTCGCCCGGTGTGACATGCCTGGGGGCTTTTAAAACGACAGAACCTCAGCCCTTGTCGGCGGCTGGCAGCCTTGGCGGGTGCAGTTGATGGCTGCCGCTTTCATGGACAGTTCCAAGGTGGCCGCCACGCGCTGTGCAGCGCCGTTGGTCTGCAAGGCCCAGTCGGCCAAGGTGTTGCCCCAGAAGGTGTCGCCTGCGCCCACGGTGTCGGCCACGGTGATGTGGGGCACGGGCAGACTGTGGTGCTGGCCGTCGATGTCCAGATACGCCCCATCACCACCGAAGGTGAGCGCAATGCGGCTCAAAGCACCGGGCGTGGCATTTGCGCGCAACTCATCGACGAGGCGCGCTGAATCGGCCAGTTTGACGCCTTCAAAACCCAGTGTTTCCAGGTCTTCGTCGCTGGCCTTGACCCAGTCGGCCAGCGCCATGACCGAGCGCACGGCAGCCACATAGGCGTCCAGGTCGGCAGCCAGTTTGGGGCGCAGGTTGATGTCCACGCTCACGGTCCAGCCCAGGGCTTTGGCCCCTTGCACGATGGCCAGCACTTTCTCGTGCTCGGGGGGCACCAAGGCCAGTGAGCCGGTGTGCAGGATGCCGGGCGCGGTGTTTTTGAGCTGGGCCAGTACGCTCTCCACGCTGTAGTCGCGGTCGGCGATGCCTTCACGGTAAAAACCGTAGCTCGGCTGGCCGTCTTTGACCTGCACCACGGCCAGTGAGGTGGGATGGCGCGAAGGTTGGGCCAGCAGCTGCACGCCATCGGCTTGCAGCTGCGCACGCAGTTGCTGGCCAAAGTTGTCGGTGGACAGCGGGTTCAAGTAAGTGACCGGTGCGCCACGCAAGGCGGCAGCGCGGGCCAGGTTGTAGGGGCTGCCGCCCATGAGGGGGCGCAGTTGCCCATCGGGCTGCGCGATGCAGTCCATCAGGGCTTCGCCCAACACAAAAATGGAAGTGGTCATGTCGGAAATCAGGGGAGGGGATTCACTTCTTGAGCAGGTGCTTGCGGCGGACCACGTCGATCCAGACCGCGATGATCACCACCGCGCCAATTGCCATCATTTGTTTGAATTGCGAGACTTCCATCAGGTTCATGCCGTTGCGGATCATGGTGATCAGCACCGCGCCCAGCAAACTGCCCCAGATGCTGCCGCGCCCGCCAAACAACGAGGTACCACCCAAAATCACGGCCGCGATCGCGTCCAGCTCAAACATTTGCGCCATCTTGCCGCTCGACGAGTCCATGCGGGCCATCAGCACAACGGCCGCCAAGGCACAGCACAGACCCGAGATCACATACACGCCCAGCTTGTACCAGCGGATGTTGATGCCCACTTGGCGGGCACCCATTTCGTTGGAGCCCATGGCGTACACGTAGCGGCCGATTTTGGTGCTCGACAAGATGAAGGCCATGACCACAAAAAAGACGCCAGTGATCAGTGTGGGCATGGGCACGCCCAGTACGTTGCCATAACCAATGAAGGGCAGGGGGTCGGGCAGGCCGGCGTTGTCAAAGCCGCCCGTCAGGTCAAAGGCCAGGCCGCGCCACAGCGTCAAGCCACCCAGCGTGACGATGAAGGCTGGAATGCCGACAAAGGCGACCAGGTAGCCGTTGAACAGGCCCACCGCCGCACCGATGGCCAGCGCCGCCGCCATGGCCAGGTAAGGGTCGACGCCCATTTTGATCATCATGTGACCGGCGACCGCACCGGCCAGTGCCGTGAGGGCACCCACGGCCAAATCCACACCCCCCGTCAAAATCACAAAGGTTTGTCCACCCGCGAGCAAGGCGATCACCGAGGCCTGCACCAAGATGTTGGACAGGTTGCCGGTGGTCAAAAAGTAGGGCGAGGCGAAGGTGAGCAAAACGCCCAAAACCAGCACTGCAACCAGTGCGCCGTACCACTCTTGGCGGGTGATGGATTTCATGAGTTTTCTCGATTCATCAACGACCACCCCGTGGTGGTCAGTTGCCTGCAGGCAGGTGTTTTGGGCCGTGCGATCAGGCATCGCTTATGGCAATGACTGTCAGCGTCAGCTTCAATGGCCGTCATTGCGAGCGCAGCGTGGCCATCCAGTGAGTGGATCGCCACGTCACTGCGTTCCTCGCGATGACGGTGGGTGGTCAGCAGACGTTCACTTGGCCTTGACTTTCATGAATTGGCCCACGCCGGAGTCGGCGGCAAACTTGTCCACGTTGGCGGGCAGCACCAAGAAGGAGCCGGTGTCGATGCGGGCTTCGACTTTTTTGCCTTGTGCGGCAGCGATCGCGGTTTCCACGCCCACTTGGCCGATCTTGGCGAGCATTTGCGCGGCGTTGGCTTGTTGCCAGCCTTGCTTCATCATGTCCAGACCGCCGGGGGAGCCGTCAAAGCCCGCGATCTTGATGTCGCCTGGCTTCTTGCCAGCGGCCATCAAAGCGGCCTTGGCACCCAAAGCGCCGCCGTCCCAGGCGCAAGCGATCACCTTGGCACCAGGGTTGGCGCGCAAAGCGGCTTCCACACCGTTTTGGGCCATGGTCTGGTCCCAAGTGGTGGCCACTTCAACGATCTTGATGTTCTTGCGGCCCGCATTCAAAGCGTCCACGAAACCTTTTTTGCGCTCTTGGCCAGTCGACTGGCCTTGGTCGCCGGTCACGTAAATCACGGTGTCGCCGTCTTTGATCTGCTCAGCAGCCCATTTGCCCTGCACATTGGCGGCCTTGATGTTGTCGGTGGCCACGTAAGAAGTGATCTTGGCGCCGGTGATGCCGGTGTCCACCGCCACCACGGCGATGCCAGCGGCCAATGCCTTGTTGATGGCGGGGGCGATGCCCGCCGAGTCCACGGGCGCGATGGCAATCGCATTGACTTTGCGGGTGATCATGTCTTCCACGATGGCCAGTTGACGGGACAACTCGCCTTTGTCCGCGGCCAACTCGATGAACTTCACGCCCTTGGCCTGACCGGCTTTCTTGGCACCGCCGTTGATCAGCGTCCAGCCTTCGTTGGTGTTGCCGTTGGTGATGTAGGCCACGGTCACGTCAGCGGCCATGGCCGAGGTGAACAGGGTGGCCGCTGCTGCAGCGATGGCCAGGTGGCCGAATGCGCGTTTGGTGATCATGGTTTTTATCTCCGTTGTTGAGGGTGAGGTCGGTCATGGCTTCGCATTTCTTGACCGCGAACGGATTGGAATCGAAAAAGTCGACTAAGTAAACCTAGTAGTTTTACTAATGCAATAAATCATCAAATCCACGATGCTTGCGGCCATTCCCGTGAAAGTGATTGCCATGTCTACATCCCATGCTGTTCTCGAAATCCAGAAACTGACCAAGCATTACGGCGGCGTGAAAGCGCTGACCGACGCGCAATTTCGCCTGCTGCCGGGCGAGCACGCGGCCATCGTGGGGGACAACGGTGCGGGCAAAAGCACTTTTGTGCGCCTGATCACCGGGGCCGAGCAGCCCAATTCGGGCGACATTTTGTTGGACGGTGGCAAGGTCCACTTTGACTCGCCACTGGATGCCCGCGAGCAGGGCATCGAGACTGTGTACCAAACCCTGGCGCTGGCCGAAGACCTGGATGTGCCGGCCAACATCTTTTTGGGACGCGAGATCACGCGCCTGAATCTGGGCCCGCTGTCCATCCTGAACCACAAGGCGATGCGAGAAAAGTCAGCGGCCATGCTGGCCACCACGGGCGTGAAAATTCAGGACATGTCCGAGAGCTTGCGCGGCATGTCGGGCGGCCAACGCCAGTGTGTGGCGATTGCCCGCGCCGCTGGTTTTGCCAAAAAACTCATCATCCTGGACGAGCCCACGGCCGCCTTGGGGGTGCAAGAGACGGCCCGTGTGGAAGAAATCATCAAGGGTTTGAAGAAGCAGGGCATTCCGCTGATCATCATCAGCCACAACCTGCGCCAGGTGTTTGACCTGGTGGACCGCATCTGGGTGTTCCGCCAAGGCCGCATCATTTGCAGCCGCCTGACCCGCGAGACCAGCCCCGAAGAAATCGTGGGCCTGATCACTGGCGCGATTGACCCGGCCAGCCTGCGCTCTTCAGAAGTTCAAGAGGTCGCCACATGCTGAAAGGCATCGACCCGCTGCTGACGCCCGAATTGCTGATGCACCTGTGCGCCATGGGCCATGGCGAATGGGTGGCGGTTGTGGACGCGAATTTCACGGCCGACTTTTTGAGCCAGGGCAAGCCGGTGGTGCGCATTCCCGGGCACAGCCTGGAGCGGGTGAGCCGAGCGGTGTTGTCGGTGTACCCGTTGGCCGTGGACGTGGCGCAGCCTGCCGCTTTCATGCGCGTGTGCCACAGCGCCGAGGGTCACCGCACGGCGGCGCAACAAGCGGTGGTGGATCTGGTCGTGGCCGAGGGCTTTCAGGCCGAACAGGTCGAGTCCGTCGAGCGCTACGCCTTTTACGAGAAAATCAAAGGGGCCAGCCTGATCGTGCAAAGCGGTGAAGGCACGGCCTACGGCAACGCCTTGTTCTGCAAGGGCGTGATCCTGCTTTAACTCTTTGTCACCCACGCCATTCAGGTTTTCAATGAACAGCGCCACCTCTCATTCAGCCATGCGTGGTTCCAACCACGTCGGCATGCGCCAGTTCAACGAGCGCATCGTGCTGCAGGCCATCCGCCACCACGGGGCCATCCCCAAGGCCGACTTGGCTCGCCTGACCCAGCTGTCCACCCAAACCGTGGCCATCATCGTGGGCCGTTTGCTAGATGACGGTCTGCTGCTCAAACAAGACCGGGTGCGCGGCAAAATCGGCCAGCCTTCGGTGCCGCTGTCGCTCAACCCGCAAGGCGCGTTCAGCGTGGGCATTCAGGTGGGGCGGCGCAACTTGGAGTTGCTGGTGGCCGACTTTTGCGGTCAACCGGTCGAGCGCTTGGAGGTGCATTACGACTACCCTGATCCAGACCAGTTGTTCGCCTCGATGGCCGAGGGCCTGCACACGCTGAAAGAACGCATGGGCGACTTGTGGCAGCGCACCGTGGGCGTGGGCTTGACGGCCCCCTTGTCGCTGCACAAGTGGGCCGACATCATGGGGGGCCAAGCCGCGACAGCCCTGGCCCGCTGGGAACACATCGACCTGACGGCCGAAGTGCAGCGCCTGACCGATTTGCCGGTGGTGTTTGCCAAGGACACCACCGCCGCCTGCGTGGCCGAGTTGCTGCAAGGCCATGGTCGCAGTGTGCGCAGCTTTTTGTATGTGTTTGTCGGTACCTTCATTGGCGGTGGTCTGGTGCTGTCGGGCCACATCATGAACGGCGAGCGGGGCAATGCCGGGGCGATTGGTTCCTTACCCGTCGGTCTGGCCGCCGCTGGATCGGGCATGCCGCCCCAGTTGCTGCAAAAAGCCTCGGGCTGGCAGCTGGAGCAAGCCTTGCTGGCGGCAGGGCACAACCCCTTGCTCAAGCACGAAGCGGCCATCATGAACGCTGACTATGCCGAGTTGACCGCGCCGTGGATCGCGCAGGCCAGCCAGGCACTGGCGATGACGGTGGCCAGTTCTGCCGCATTCCTCGACCTGGATGCGGTGGTGATGGACGGCTCGCTGGGCGCGCCGCTCATGACCGCCCTGATGGCCGCCACACAAGAGGCGCTGGCGGGCTACCGTTTTGACGGCATGCACCAGCCGCAATTGTTGGCAGGTCAAGTGGGCGCGCACGCCCGCGCTTTGGGCGGGGCCTTGCTGCCGCTGCACAGCCAGTTTTTCCCGGACAAAGACATCTTTTTGAAGCAGGACGCCGCATGAAGTTCTACCTCGACTCCGCCGACGCTCGCCAATGGGCCTTGCCTGCCGGTTGCCCGCCGGTGCAGGGCGTGACCACCAACCCCACGCTGGTCATGCAAGCTGGGTTGCCGGTCAGCCTGGCAGGCTATCTGAAGTTGGTGGCGCAGGCGGGCCAGGCGCGGTTGCCCGAGTTGATGCTGCAACTGCCCCGCGTCGATGTGAGCGAGGCTGCGCAATGGCTTGAAGTGCTGCTGCCTGCGGCGGTGCAGGCCCGTGTGCGCCTGACGATCAAGCTGCCGTGTCACCCCGACTGGCAGCCGGTGTTGCGCGAGGTGCAAGCCTGGGGCGTGCCCACCTTGCTCACGGGCTTGTCCAACCCTGTGCAATTGCTCTGGGCGCGGGCGCAAGGGGCCAGTTATGTCGCGCCCTATGTGGGTCGCTTGCAAGCCGATGGGCGTGATGT
Source organism: Limnohabitans sp. MMS-10A-192 (assembly GCF_003063335.1). Lineage (GTDB taxonomy): Bacteria > Pseudomonadota > Gammaproteobacteria > Burkholderiales > Burkholderiaceae_C > Limnohabitans_A. The sequence continues at coordinate 320,041 of NZ_NERX01000001.1, forward strand.
TTGGGCATTGATCGGGGCCTGCGTGGCCGTGCAAGCCGATGGCCTGCAACTGCTGGCCGCCAGCATCAAGTCGGCCGATGTGTTGTCGCGTTTGATCGCCGGCGGCGCGCATGCTGTGACGGTGCGGCCAGAATTCGCTGCAGACTTGGCCACCGATCCTTTGACGCTTGCGGCGATGGATCAGTTCGGGCGGGATGTCGAGACGAGTCTGCAGGCGGTCTTGTAAGTCGGTACCTTCAAGTCCGACATGAGAGCAGCTGCTCAGGGCACTTGTTGGGGCTCAATCCACCGACCTGCGGACAGAGCAAGAGTTCTGGCCGTCGACCGCGACTGCGCTAAATGCTGCGGTTGCGCGCCAGCGGCGGGTTGCGTGAAAAGTATTGCAAGATGCCGCGCATCAGGGCGTCGGTGAGTTTTTGCTGGTAGCTTTCGCTGCGCAGTTTTTCTTCTTCTTCGGGGTTGCTGATGAAGGCGGTCTCGACCAGCACGCTGGGGATGTCGGGGGCTTTCAGCACGGCAAAACCAGCTTGTTCCACGCGGGGTTTGTGCAGCCTTCCCACACCACCGATTTGACGCAGCAAATGGTGGCCCAGTTGCAGGCTGTCCTTGATCTGGGCGGTGGTGCTCATGTCCAGCAGGGCATGTTGGACTTGCGCATCTTGTGCACCCAGGTTGAGGCCACCGATGAGGTCGGCCTTGTTTTCTTTTTGCGCCATCCAGCGTGCTGCGCTGCTGGAGGCGGCGCCCTGGCTCAATGCAAACACGCTGGCACCGCTGGCCTGGGGTGTGAAAAATGCATCGGCATGGATGCTCACAAACAGGTCGGCTTGCACGCGGCGGGCTTTTTGCACCCGCACTTGCAGTGGCACAAAGAAGTCGGCATCGCGCGTGAGGTAGGCCCGCATGGGGCTTGCGCCCACGCTGGCCGTGTTGATGCGGTCGCGCAGCATTTTGGCGATCTTGAGCACCACGTCTTTTTCCTGGGTGCCGCCTGGGCCGATGGCGCCGGGGTCTTCACCGCCGTGACCAGGGTCGATCGCGATCACGATCAGCCGGTCGGTTGGGGCGGAGGGGCGTGGCGGGTGGTCGGGGCGGTCCATCGAGGCGGTGGGCGCCGGCTCGAAATCCTGCCTCCGTGTAGATGGCGTCGGCAAGGCAGGCTTTTGCCCTTGCTTGGCGATCAACTCGCCCAGGGGGTCCGTGCTGGGCATGGCCGGCATTGGCAATGGGGCTGTTGTGGGGGCTGTGGCGGTGCGCTCCTGAATCAATTGCTCCAACGGGTCCACGGCTTGCGTCGGGTAGAGGTCCAGCACCAAGCGGTTGGCATAAGACGCCACCGGCGGCAGGGTGAACACTTGCGGCGCGATGGGGCGCTTGAGATCGATCACCAGCCGCACCACGTTCGGGCTGAACTGGCCGACCCGGATGCCCGCGATGTTGGGGTCGGACGCCTGCACTTTGCCCACCAGCTCGCGCAAGGCGGGGTTGAGTTCCATGCCTTCGATGTCCACCGCCAAGCGGGGCGGCGAGGCGATGAAGGTCTGCCGGGTCTGCAGGGGTTTGTCCGATTCGAGCGTGACCCGGGTGTAATCGGCCGCAGGCCAGATGCGCACGGCCATCATGGTGGCGCCGCGCACCATGTGCGAGGCGCCCAGGCTGAGCGCCAGGAAACCGGCCTTGATCAGGCGTCGTCGGTCAGCGCGCATGTTCACGGGCCACCCAATCGTTCAGCCATTGTTGGCCCGCAGGGGTCTGCGCGCCCATGCTGACTTGGCGCTGGTCTTCGTCCAGCGCGTGCAGTGCGATCACCAGATCAGCTGGCGGCAGCTGGCCTGCCACCTTGTCGGGCCACTCCATGAGCTTGAGGCCGGGGCCGGCAAAGATGTCGCGAAAGCCCGCGTCTTCCCATTCTTGCGGATCGCTGAAGCGGTAAAAGTCAAAGTGCCAGATCGGCCAGGCGTTCTCTCCCAAGCCCGCCTGGTGCGGCTCGACCACGGCATAGGTCGGGCTTTTGATGCGGCCTTGCACCCCGGCTGCACGCAGCAGGTGGCGCACCAGCGTGGTTTTGCCTGCACCCAGATTGCCGCGCAGCTCGATGCGCGCATCGCGCCCGCCGGACCAAGTTAGCAGGGCCTGGGCCAGGTGGGTGGCAAAGCTTTGGGTGGCCGATTCATTGGCCCACAAACCTGTCCATACCGGGGGCAAGGACGGGGTGTGGGCGGGGCTTTCTACAATCGGCGTGTGACTGCTCAAAGTACTCAGATCGAACCTCGTGAATGGCTGTCCCAGATCCAAATCTGGGCGCGTGAGTTGGGATTGTCCCAAATTGGCGTGACCGGTGTCGATTTGGCCACAGCCGAGCCCGGATTAAAGGCCTGGCTCGATGCCGGATTTCACGGCAGCATGGCCTACATGGCGGGCCACGGCATGAAGCGCGCACGGCCTGCCGAGCTGGTGCCGGGCACCGTGAGCGTGATCACCGCACGCATGGATTATTTGCCGCAAGAAACGCCCACTGACTGGGTGGCCCGCGAAACCGCCCGCAGCTTGCAGCCGGGCGAAGCGGTGGTGTCGGTCTACGCCCGAGGGCGCGACTACCACAAGGTCTTGCGCAGCCGTTTGCAAAAACTGCAAGAGCGGATCGCCCAGGCCATTGGCCCGTTTGGCCACCGCGTGTTCACCGACTCGGCCCCGGTGCTGGAAGCCGAGCTGGCCACGCGCAGTGGCCTGGGCTGGCGTGGCAAGCACACCTTGGTGCTGAACCGGGAAGCGGGCTCGATGTTTTTCCTGGGTGAGCTGTTCGTGGACTTTGCTTTGCCAGAGACTGCAGCCGTGAGCGGCCATTGTGGCCAATGCACCGCCTGCATGGACCTGTGCCCGACCCAGGCCATCGTGGGGCCCTACAAGCTGGATGCCCGGCGCTGCATTTCGTATTTGACGATCGAGCACGCGGGGCCGATCGATGAAGCGCTGCGCCCCTTGATCGGCAACCGCATTTACGGCTGTGACGATTGCCAGTTGGCTTGCCCGTGGAACAAGTTCGCGCAGGTCAGTCCCTTGCCCGACTGGCAGCCGCGTGAAGGCCTGGGAGCCGGGCGCATCGCTCAGCTCATGGCTTGGAGCGAGGCCGAGTTCTTGCGCCGCACCGAGGGCAGCGCGATCCGCCGCATTGGCCACGCGCGCTGGCTGCGTAATTTGGCGCTGGCGGCGGGCAATGCTTTGGCGTCTGATGCGCTGACGGCCCCAGAGCGAGAAAGCCTGCAACAGGCCTTGCAAGCCCTCACGGCGCATGCTGACCCGGTGGTGCAAGAGCAGGTGGCTTGGTCCCTGCGATCAGCCACTCGGGCTCAGGTCATGTCACCCCGGACCTGATGCACGTCACCCCGGACTTTAAAAATGTCACCCCGGACTTGAGGCACGCCACCCGGACTAAAGGCGTGTCACCCCGGACTTGATCCGGGGTCCACGTGGAATCACCACGAAAGTGGATACCGGATCAAGACCGGTATGACATGGAAAGCGGGTGCCGGATCAAGTCCGGTATGACATGAAAAGTGGATGCCGGATCAAGTCCGGCATGACATGGAAGGTGCATACCGGATCAAGTCCGGTATGACGTGGTTTGGGATGAGGGTGGGCCCAAGATGCTTGTGGGTCAGCGCAGCACGCCCAGCGCAAAGGGCAAGCTCCACATGCCTGACAAGGTGGACAGCGTGACCAGGCCCGCCACATAAGGCCCGTTGTAGCCCATGCGGGCAGCCAGCACATAGCAAGTCGATGCCGTGGGCAAGGCCGAGAACGCCAGCAAGACGGTGGTCTGGGTCGGGTTCAGTTCAAACAGCCGCGACATGCCCAACGCGATCAGGGGCAAAAAGAAGTGTTTGATCGACAGCACGCTCAGGCCCAGCAGTTTGCCCCGCGTCAGGGTGCCCAGTTGCATGCCTGCGCCTGCAGCCATCAAGCCCAACGCCAAAGACGAGGCGCCGATGCGCCCGATGCTCGGGTCCAGCCACTGGGGCATCCGAAACCCCATCAGGTTGGCGATCAAGCCCGCACCTGTGGCCACGATCAGGGGGTTGCGGATGAGCTCGCCCATGAAGCCCTTGTTCGCATGCCGGGCCATGGGCCAGACGGCGCCGATGTTGAACAGGGGCACGCAAACCCCAATCAGCATCGAGATCATCAGCAAGCCTTCGGGGCCCGCCAGGCGCTCGGCCAGCGCCAGGGCGATGAAGGAGTTGAAGCGAAACCCCACCTGCGCGCTGGCGGCGTGGTCGCGTTTGTCGAGCCGTTTGCCCAGAAAGGGCCAATGCGGCAGGCTGTAGGACAAGGCGATCGCGCACAGGCCCAAGCTCAGGCCAGCGCCAATCAGGCTGGAGGCGGTGTTCAGGTCGATCGGGCTTTTGACGATCGAGTGAAACAGCAAGACCGGAAACAGGAAGAAATACACCAGCGTTTCGACCGACTGCCACACGGACCGGTTCAAGGCCGTGTAGCGGCAAATCAGGTAGCCGCACAGGATGAGCGAGAAGTCGGGAAAGAGCAGTTGGGCGAAATTCACTGCATGAGCATAACCGTGCTTTGCGCGTGATCGGTTCAGGCCTGTCGCCTCGGTGAAGGCGCTGTGCTTACATGGGTTTCCCCTTGCCGTCAGGGGCATTGTTTGTGCTTATGATCAAGGTTCATTTGAGGAGTTTTTTGTATGAAGCGTCGCAATTGGATTTCAGTGGCCACCTTGGCTGTCGTGAGTGGTTCGGTTTGGGCCCAGGCTTACCCCAATCGGCCTGTGAAACTGCAAGTGCCTTTTGCCCCCGGTGGCACCACGGACATCGTGGCCCGCGTGATTTCTGAGCCTTTGGGTAAGGCCTTGGGGCAAAGCGTCATTGTTGAAAACAAAGCCGGTGGCGGCGGTGTGGTGGGTGCCAATGAAACCGCCAAAGCCAGTCCAGATGGGTATTCCCTGGGCATGGCGACGGTGTCGACCACCGCAGCCAATCCAGCGATCAATGCCAAGATCCCATACAACCCGCTCACGGATTTCACCCCCATCATCAACATTGCGGCCACGCCCAATGTGATCGCGGTCCATCCAAGTTTTCCGGCCAAGGACTACAAGGGCTTTCTGGCTGAGTTGAAGAAGAATCCTGGCAAATACTCCTACTCCTCTTCGGGCACGGGCGGCATTGGCCACTTGCAGACCGAATTGTGGAAGAGTCTGACGGGTGTGTTCATCACCCACATCCCTTACCGCGGCGCAGGCCCGGCCCTGAACGACACGGTGGCAGGCCAGGTGCCGATCATTTTTGACAACCTGCCTTCTGCATTGCCATTCATTTTGTCAGGCAAATTGGTGCCGATTGTGCTGGCCGCGCCTCAGCGCTTGACACAGCTGCCCAACGTGCCCACCTTCAAGGAAGTGGGGCTTGAGCCCGTCAACCGCATGGCTTATTATGGCATCCTGGGCCCCAAAGGCTTGCCCAAGGACGTGGTCGACAAAGTCAGCGCTGGCGTGAAGAAAGCCCTGCAAGACCCGGCCGTGGTCAAACGCATCCAGGACACAGGCTCTTTGGTGGTGGCCAACACGCCTGAAGAATTCACGGTCCAGATCAAGGCCGAATTCGAGGTTTACAAAAAGGTTGTGGACCAGCAAAAGCTCAAGCTGGACTGATGCACCCAGACAGCCAGTCGGCCATCGACCGCTTTGCCGATGCTCTCTGGCTGGAGGACGGACTGGCCGCCAACACCTTGGCGGCCTACCGCCGCGATCTGGAATTGTTTGCCGTCTGGTTGTTTCTCAATCAAGGTCTGGCATTGGACCTGGCACAAGAGCATCATCTGCAGGCTTATTTTGCAGACCGTCATGCCCACAGCAAGGCCACTTCGGCCAACCGCAGGTTGACGGTCTTCAAACGCTACTTTCGCTGGGCCCTGCGCGAGCGCCTGGTTCAACAAGACCCCACGCTGCGCATGCTGGCGGCCAAGCAGGCTGTGCGGGTGCCCAAGACCTTGGGCGAGGCCCAGGTTGATGCTTTGCTCCGCGCGCCCGATGTGGCCACCGATCTGGGCGCCCGTGACCGGGCCATGCTGGAGCTGATGTATGCCAGTGGTCTGCGGGTGAGCGAGCTGGTGCAGCTCAAGACCTTGCATGTCTCACTGAACGAAGGCGTGCTGCGCATCATGGGCAAGGGCAGCAAAGAGCGCCTGGTGCCTTTTGGTCAGGAAGCGCAGCAATGGCTGCAGCGCTACATGGGGCAAGCCCGTCCTGCTTTGTTGGGGCAGCGGCAGACCGAAGATCTGTTCATCACTTCCAGTGGCCCCAAGCCGGGCACGGCCATGTCGCGCGTCATGTTCTGGAACCTGGTCAAGCGTTATGCCATCCAGGCGGGCATCACCTCGCCCTTGTCGCCACACACCTTGCGCCACGCCTTTGCCACGCATTTGCTCAACCACGGGGCCGATTTGCGCGCTGTGCAGATGTTGTTGGGGCATGCCGACATCTCGACCACCACCATCTACACCCATGTGGCGCGGGAGCGGCTCAAGAGCCTGCACGCGCAGCACCACCCGCGTGGGTGATGTTCAGCTTAGCGCCGCCAATTCCGCTTCTTCAAACCCCGCCAGTCGCCGTGCGGCCATGTTGAAGGGCGGGCGCAGTTTGGGCGCGTCGTATTGCGCGATCAGCGCGGCATAGGTGCTGACCGGGTCCAGCCCCCTTTGCGCGCACAGGTGGCGGTACCAGCGGTTGCCAGCGGCCACATGGCCGATTTCTTCTTCCAGGATGATGTCCAGGATCTTGCCAGCGGCATGGTCGCCTGCGCTGACCAGTTTGTTTTTCACGCCTGGCGACGCGTCCAGCCCGCGTGCTTCCATGGTGCGCGGCACGATGCCGATGCGGGCCAGCAAGTCACCTTGGGTGCGCTCGGCCATGTCCCACAGTGAGTTGTGGGCCGGGAAGTCGCCGTAGTCGTAGCCCATGTCCACCAGGTGGTTGCGAAGCAGCATGAAGTGCTTGGCTTCTTCTTGGGCAATGCGGACCCAGTCGGTGTAAAAAGCTTCGGGCATGCCTGCAAAGCGCCACACCACGTCCAGCGCCAGATCGATGGCGTTGAGCTCGATGTGGGTGATCGAATGCAGCAAGATCGCCCGGCCTTCAGGCGTGGTGAGCGATTTGGCCTTGATGTGCGTGTGCGGCAGCAGCGCGGGTTTGGCGGGGCGGCCAGGCAGGGGGCTGGGCGCTTGCAGTTGCTCTTGCGCCCGCACGGGGGCGTGCAAGTCCAGCGCCAAAGTGGCTTGGGCTTTCAAAACGGGGTGGGCTTCAGCCCAAGGCCCCAGGGCAGCGGTTCGCAAAGAAGACATGCTTGGCAAAATGAGATCGGCAAAATGGTTCGCCCTTCAGAAAACCCCGCACAGACGGGAAATGAGGGCGCCGTGCTCAAGTGTTCCTTTGAGCCTCCCTACAATTGTAGGTTTCGCCGATCAGATAACCCTTCAGGAGACAGACATGGCCATTTACCAACTCGACGCGCACACCCCCGAAGTGGCCGACTCCGCATGGGTTGCCGACTCGGCGCAGGTCATGGGTGCTGTCAAGATCGCCAAAGACGCCAGCGTCTGGTTTGGCGTCACTGTGCGAGGTGACACCGAAAGCATCGACATCGGCGAGGGCAGCAACATCCAGGATGGCAGTGTCATGCACGCCGACCACGGCAAACCGATCAAGGTCGGCAAGCACGTGACGGTGGGCCACATGGTCATGCTACACGGCTGCACGATTGGTGACGAATCGCTGATCGGCATTGGCGCAGTGGTGCTCAACGGCGCCAAGATCGGCAAGAACTGCCTGGTGGGCGCAGGCTCTTTGGTGACCGAGGGCAAAGAGTTTCCTGATGGCTCCATGATCATGGGCACCCCCGCCAAGGTGGTGCGTGAATTGAGCGCCGAACAGATCGAAGGCCTGCGCCAAAGCGCTCGTCACTATGTTCAAAATGCGCAGCGCTTCAAAGCCGGGCTGAAGAAAATCGGCTGATTTTTATATTGTTAACTTTTGAGGATTGGCCAACTGGCCGGTGAATTGACTTTGTCTGAACTCCATAAATTCATTTTTGAAGGCCTGCCGGTGCGCGGCATGCTCGTGCGCTTGACCGATGCCTGGCAAGACATCCTGGCGCGTCGCGCTGCCAATTCCGAGACGGGTGCTTACCCGGCACCTGTGCGCCAATTGCTGGGCGAGATGGCCGCTGCCGGTGTGTTGATGCAGGGCAACATCAAGTTCAATGGCGCTTTGGTTTTGCAGATTTTTGGAGACGGTCCGGTCAAGCTGGGCGTGGTCGAAGTGCAGCCCGATTTCAGCTTGCGTGCCACCTGCACACAGGTGGGGGATGTGGCCGATGACGCAACACTGAGCCAGATGGTCAACGTGAACAACCAGGGCCGCTGCGCCATCACGCTGGACCCGCAAGACCGTTTGCCTGGGCAACAGCCTTACCAAGGTGTGGTCCCCTTGTTCGGTGACCAGGGCGAAAAGCTGGAGAACATCAGCGAAGTGCTGGAGCATTACATGCTGCAGTCCGAGCAGTTGGACACCGTGCTGGTGCTGGCGGCCGATGACAAGGTGGCGGCCGGTTTGCTGATCCAGCGCCTGCCGATCGAAGGCGAGGGCAATCTGGGCGGCCAGGCGGATTCGGTGGAGCGCGAGGCGGCGCTGGGCCAAAGCGAAGACTTCAGCCGCATCGCGATTTTGACCAAGAGCCTCAAGCGCGAAGAGTTGCTCACGCTGGATGCCGAAACCATTTTCCACCGCTTGTACTGGGAAGAGCCGTTGGCCCGTTTTGAGCCGCTCATCGGTGAGACAGGTCCCCGTTTTGCTTGCCGTTGCAGCCGTGAGCGCGTGGGCAACATGATCCGCAGCCTGGGTACCGAAGAGGTGGAGAGCATCATCGCCGAGCGCGGACAGGTGGATGTGGGTTGCGATTTCTGCGGTGCCGAATACCGCTTTGATCCCGTGGACGCCGCAGGGCTGTTCACAGGCTTGAGCGCGGACTTGTCAGGCGGCTCGGTCCACTGATGGCTCGGTAGGGCGGGGCTGAAGCCGTCGACCTGCAGGGTCAAGCTGACCGCTGCGCCAGCAGGCCCGTGAACAGCTTGTGCTCGCAAGCGGGGTCGCTGCACTCGTTGCATTGCCAGACGGTGCGTCCTTGGTTGATGGCAAATTGTGCTTGCTCTCTCGTGCAGCGCGCGGCTTCGTCCTCGCCTTCCAGCCCCAAGGCCAGCAGGGCGTTGTTCAGCCGTTGATGACCCTGCCCATAGACCACTCGGAAGGCGATTCCTTCGCGCGCCAGCGCTTGCCTCACCAAGGTGTCCACCGGCCCACGCACATGGGGGCCATCGCGTTGCAGGCCATCGGCCACCCAGAGCAAATCCAGCCCGGTGACCAGCGTGATGTCGTACTGCGCTTGGTGCGCCAAAGCCATGGGGTACAGGCTGTCGTCCTCAAACAGCATGTGGCTGTACACCGCGGTCATCAGGGGGGTGGTGTCGGAGATGACCCAGCCTGGCGCGGCTTGTTCCACGGCTTGCGCCTGCGCCCGGGCGATGGCCAGTTGTTCATGCGCTTGGGGTGTGCGGCCTTCGCGCTCGCACCAACTGCGCAAGATCTCGTCCACCGTCTGCACTGCTTGGCCACGCAGGCGAATGACTTCGGCCAGTGCTTGCGTCAGCCAGGACTTGCCGGTGCTTTCTGCGCCAACGATGGCGATGCGGCGTACGCTCATGCGCGTGCCTTCATGCGGGTCTGCCAGGCCCGCCAGCCCCACACGCTCATGAGCGTGAAAAGCGCGTACAGCAAGCACGTGAGCCACAGGCCTTTGTAGGCAAACAGGGTCACGCTGATGACGTTGACCACCAGCCAGACCAGCCAGTTCTCGATGTATTTGCGCCCCAGCAGGGCTTGGCCCACCAGGCTCAAGGCGGTGGGCAGCGCGTCCCACCAGGCCACATCGCTGTCGGTGAAGGTTTGCAGCAGCAAGGCCAAAGCCGGCCACAGCAGCACCGAGGCCAGCACCACCAGGGTCCAGCCCTTGCGCGACAAGCGCTGAATGACCAAAGCCGGTTGGGCATCGTCGCCCGTGCGCAGCCATTGCCACCAGCCCCACAGGGCCAGCGCGGCAAACACCAGCTGCAAAGCGGCTTCGCCATACAAGAGGCTGTCTTTGAACACAAAAAAGTAGAGGAGGGCGCTGACGATGGCCAGCGGCCAGCTCCAATGCAGCTCGCGGATGCTGCACACCACCATCACCAAGCCCAGCACAAAGCCGGCGATCTCGGTGGGGGTCATCATTTGGCGATCTGAACGAAGATTTCGTTGGCCTTGACCATGCCCAGTTCTTGACGGGCTCGCTCTTCGACCATGCTCAAGCCTTCTTTGAGGTCATTGACCTCGGCGTTGAGCTGCTCGTTGGTGCGGCGAGCTTCTTCGTTGGACGCCTTTTGCTGCTGGAGCTCATGCTCCATCTTGGCCACATTGGGCAAACCGCCGCGCCCGAACCACAACTGAGCATTCACGATCACCAGCAAGGTGATCAGCACGATGGGGACGAGGCGGTTGCCCATGTCTGTCGGTCTCAGCGCAGGTTGTAGAACGCGCTGCGGCCAGGGTACACGGCCACGTCGCCCAGGTCTTCTTCGATGCGCAGCAGCTGGTTGTACTTGGCCATGCGGTCCGAACGGCTCATGGAGCCGGTCTTGATCTGTCCTGCGTTCAGGCCCACGGCGATGTCAGCAATCGTGCTGTCTTCGGTCTCGCCCGAACGGTGACTGATCACAGCGGTGTAACCAGCTCGCTTGGCCATTTCGATGGCTTCGAAGGTCTCGGTCAGGGTGCCGATCTGGTTGATCTTGATCAGGATCGAGTTGGCGATGCCTTTGTCGATGCCTTCTTTGAAGATCTTGGTGTTGGTCACGAACAGGTCGTCACCCACGATTTGCACGTTCTTGGCCAAGCGGTCGGTCAGCACTTTCCAGCCATCCCAGTCGCCTTCGGCCATGCCGTCTTCGATGCTGATGATGGGGTACTTGTCACACCAGGTGGCCAGCATGTCGGTCCACTGCTCAGAGGTCAGGCTGATGCCGCCTTCACCGGCCAGCACGTACTTGCCGTCCTTGTAGAACTCGCTGGCCGCGCAGTCCAGGCCGATGGCGATCTGCTCGCCCGCGGTGTAACCGGCAGCGGCAATCGCGTCCAGCACCATCTGGATGGCCGCTTCGTGGCTGTCGACGTTGGGGGCAAAGCCGCCTTCGTCGCCCACGGCAATGCTCATGCCTTTGTCGTGGATGATTTTCTTGAGCGCGTGGAACACTTCAGCGCCCCAACGCACAGCTTCGCGGAACGACGGTGCGCCCACGGGGATGATCATGAACTCTTGCAAGTCCAGGTTGTTGTTGGCGTGTGCGCCGCCGTTGATGACGTTCATCATGGGCACGGGCAGCTGGTTGCCGTTCATGCCGCCAAAGTAGCGGTACAGGGGCAGACCAGACTCTTCGGCTGCGGCGCGGGCCACGGCCATGGACACGGCCAGCATGGCGTTGGCACCTAGGCGGCTCTTGTTGTCGGTGCCGTCCAGGTCGATCAAGGTGCGGTCCAAAAAGGCTTGTTCGGAGGCGTCGAGGCCCAACACGGCTTCGGAGATTTCAGTGTTGATGTGCTCCACAGCCTTGAGCACGCCTTTGCCGAGGTAACGGCTCTTGTCGCCGTCGCGCAGCTCGATGGCTTCGCGGCTGCCGGTGGATGCGCCGGACGGCACAGCGGCGCGGCCCATGACGCCGGACTCCAGCAGCACGTCGCATTCGACGGTGGGGTTGCCACGGCTGTCGAGGATTTCACGGCCGACGATATCAACGATTGCACTCATTTTTGAACTCTCTCAATTTAAAAATAAAAGGGGTTAAAGACCTTCGACCACGACCATGCGCATGATGGCCGCACCGGCTCGGGCTTCGCGGGCTTTGATGTACTCGGGCACTTCATAGAAGGCCTTGGCCGCTTCAAAGGTCGCGAATTTCAAAATCACGATGCGCTCGGGCGACCAGTCGCCTTCGAGCACTTCCACCTGGCCACCCCGCACACAGACTTCTGCGCCCGTGGCTTGCATGGCTGCGGTGGACCACTTTTTGTACTCTTCGTACTGGGTCGGGTTGGTCACCTGGACGTTGGCGATGATATAGCCGCTCATTGGAAGTCTTCCTCCAGGAAGGGGTTCTTTTTGGTGACGGAATCGAGTTGGACCAGCGTCTCCAGCAGAGCCTTCATTTTGCCCAAGGGCACAGCGTTGGGGCCGTCCGACCAAGCCTCTTGAGGCTTGGGATGGGTTTCCATGAAGAGACCGGCCACGCCCACGGCCACACCCGCACGGGCCAGCACGGGCACCATCTCGCGGGCGCCGCCGCTGCTGGTGCCTTGGCCGCCTGGCTTTTGCACCGAGTGCGTCACATCAAACACCACCGGCGCGCCGGTTTTGCGCATCTCGGCCAGGCTCGTCATGTCGGCCACGAGGTTGTTGTAACCAAAGCTCACACCGCGCTCACAGGCCAGAAAGTTGTCTTCGGGCAGGCCGACTTCGCGCGCCGCGCTGCGGGCCTTGTCGATGACATTTTTCATGTCCCAAGGCGCCAAAAACTGGCCCTTCTTGATGTTGACCGGCTTGCCCGATTGCGCCACAGCGCGGATGAAGTCGGTCTGGCGGCACAAAAAGGCAGGGGTCTGCAGCACATCGACCACGCTGGCCACGGTTTTGACCTGCGATTCGTCGTGCACGTCGGTGAGGATGGGCACGCCAATCTGGCGGCGCACTTCGTCGAGGATTTTCAGGCCCGCATCGATGCCCACGCCGCGCTGGGTGCTGCCCGAGGAGCGGTTGGCCTTGTCGAATGAGCCTTTGTAGATGAACGGGATGCCCAATGCGGTGCAGGCCTCTTTGAGGCGACCGGCGACCTCAATCGACATCTCTAGGCCTTCGATGGAGCAGGTGCCTGCGATCAAAAAGAAAGGCTGGTGCAGGCCAACGTCAAATCCGCATAGTTTCATGGCAGTGTCCTGTTGAATGGGGCTATGGGCTCAGGCCTTGGCCTTGTTTTCGATCGCCGCCTTGACGAAGGCGTTGAACAGCGGGTGGCCGTCCCAGGGGGTGGACTTGAATTCAGGGTGGAACTGCACACCCACATACCAAGGGTGCACGGTTTGTGGCAGCTCAACGATTTCTGTCAGCTGTTCGCGCTGGGTCAGCGCCGAGATCACCAGACCGGCTTTGCGCAGGTCATCGAGGTAATTGACGTTCGCCTCATACCGGTGGCGGTGGCGCTCGGTGACCACATCGCCATAAATCTGGTGCGCCAATGTGCCTTTGGCGACGTCAGAGCTTTGCGCGCCCAGACGCATGGTGCCGCCCAGGTCGGAGTTGGCGTCACGCACCTGGATGGAACCGTCCGCGTCTTTCCACTCGTTGATCAGTGCGATCACGGGGAAGGGCGTATCTGGCTCGAACTCGGTGCTGTTGGCATCCTTCATGCCGGCCACATGGCGGGCATATTCGATCGTGGCCACTTGCATGCCCAGGCAGATGCCCAAATAAGGCACTTTGTGGGTGCGGGCGAATTGCGCCGTTTCGATCTTGCCTTCCACGCCGCGCTTGCCAAAGCCGCCGGGCACCAGTACGCCGTCGTAGTGGGCCAGGCTGGCCACGGTCTCGGGGGTGATGGTTTCGGAGTCGATGTGCTCGATCTTGACGCGCACGTGGTTGCGCATGCCGGCGTGGCGCAGCGCTTCGTTGACCGATTTGTAGCTGTCCGACAACTCGACGTATTTGCCGACCATGGCAATGGTGACTTCGCCTTTGGGGTTGGCGGTCTCGTACACCAGATCGTCCCAGCGCTTGAGGCTGGCGGGCGGCGTGTTCAGGCGCAGCTTGTCACAGATCAGGCCGTCCAGCCCTTGCTCGTGCAGCACGCGGGGGACTTTGTAGATGGTGTCCACGTCGGGCATGGAGATGACGCCCCAGCTTTGCACGTTGGTGAACAGCGAAATCTTGTCGCGCTCGTCATCGGGGATGTAGCGGTCGGCACGGCACAGCAGTGCGTCGGGCTGGATGCCGATTTCGCGCAGTTTTTGCACTGTGTGCTGCGTGGGTTTGGTTTTGAGCTCGCCTGCGGTGGCAATCCAGGGCAGGTAAGTCAGGTGCACAAAGGCGGTGTTGTTGGGCCCCAAACGCAGGCTGAGTTGGCGCACGGCTTCCAAGAATGGCAAAGACTCGATGTCGCCCACGGTACCGCCGATCTCGACGATGGCCACATCCACGGCTTCGGGGGTGCCAAAACCAGCACCGCGCTTGACGAAGTCCTGGATTTCGTTGGTGACGTGGGGGATGACTTGCACGGTCTTGCCCAGGTAGTCGCCACGGCGCTCTTTTTCGAGCACGCTTTTGTAAATCTGGCCGGTCGTGAAGTTGTTGGCCTTCTTCATCCGGGTGTTGATGAAGCGCTCGTAGTGGCCCAAGTCCAAGTCGGTTTCAGCGCCGTCGTCGGTGACAAACACCTCGCCGTGCTGGATCGGCGACATGGTGCCGGGGTCCACGTTGAGGTAAGGGTCGAGTTTGATGAGGGTGACGGAGAGGCCGCGCGATTCAAGCAAGGCAGCCAGAGAGGCGGAGGCGATTCCCTTGCCCAGGGAAGACACCACACCGCCGGTGACGAAGACGAATTTGGTCATGTCCAAGACGGGAGCCTTGAGCTCCCGGTAGGTGGAAATCGTGATTATAGACAGTCGGGTTGGGGTTCATACCCACGTGGAGCTGTTTTGTGGTGTGTTTCCGCGCTGAGGCGGGCGCAGGCCGGTCGTGCTCATAACTCGCTTCGCTCGCCAAATCGCCCGATCCGGCCAGCGCCCGTCTCAGCGCTACACCGCCTCCGCAGGGGTGCTTGGGTGCAGCTTCAGGTCGGGGCTGGAGCCGCCGACCACACCTGTGGGTACAGGTGTTCATGGGCTCTCTGCTACATTCCCCGCCATGAGCACATTGGTTGGAAAACACATCGTTCTTGGCTTGTCGGGCGGCATTGCGGCCTTCAAGTCAGCGGAACTCTGCCGCGCTTTGGTCAAGGCGGGCTGCACGGTGCAGGTCGTCATGACCGAGGCGGCTGAGCAATTCATGACCGCAGTGACCCTGCAGGCCTTGTCAGGTCGGCCGGTCTACACCTCGCAGTGGGACACCCGCGAAGCCAACAACATGGCGCACATCAACTTGAGCCGTGAGGCCGATGCGATTGTGGTGGCGCCTGCCAGTGCGGATTTCATGGCCAAGCTCTTGCATGGCCGGGCTGATGAATTGCTCAGCCTGATGTGCTTGGCGCGGCCCTTGGACAAAGTGCCCTTGATCGTGGCCCCGGCCATGAACCGCGAAATGTGGGCCAACCCGGCCACCCAGCGCAATGTGGCGCAGCTCAAATTGGATGGCGTGCATGTGCTGGACGTGGGGCAGGGCGATCAGGCCTGCGGCGAAACGGGTGACGGCCGCATGCTGGAAGCCGAAGAAATTCTGGAAGACCTGGAGGCGTTTTTTGCGCCCAAGACCTTGGCGGGCCAACATGTGCTGGTCACGGCAGGGCCCACTTACGAAGCCATCGACCCGGTGCGCGGCATCACCAATTTGTCCAGCGGCAAGATGGGTTTTGCCATTGCCCGAGCTGCCCGCATGGCGGGTGCCGAAGTGAGCTTGGTCGCCGGGCCTGTGCATTTGCCCACGCCACGCGGTGTGCAGCGCATCGATGTGCGTTCGGCCCGTCAGATGCTGGACGCGGTGCAGGCGCAGGTAGACAAGGCCTCGGTCTTTGTGGCCACGGCCGCTGTGGCCGATTGGCGGCCTGACACCCAGGCCGATCAAAAGATCAAAAAAGACGGCTCGGGTCAGACGCCGGCGCTGAAGTTTGTGGAGAACCCCGACATCTTGGCCACCGTGGCGCAATCGGCTCGGGCCCAGTCCGGCGTCTTGTTTTGTGTCGGTTTTGCCGCAGAAAGCCACGACCTGCTGACCCATGCCACCGTCAAGCGTGTCCGCAAAGGGGTGCCGCTTTTGGTCGGCAACATCGGCCCGGCCACATTTGGGCAGGACGACAACGCCTTGCTCTTGGTGGACGATGCCGGTGCCCGTGAATTGCCGCATGCCAGCAAACAGGCCTTGGCTGGGCAACTCATCGCAGACATTGCCCGCCGTTTGAAATGATTCTTCCGCGTGACATGGCCTGATCGGTCATGCCCTTCAATTTGGACAACCCATGAACATCGACCTCAAAATCATCGACGCCCGCATGGCCGAACAACTGCCCGCTTATGCCACCTCTGGCAGTGCCGGTCTGGATTTGCGGGCTTGTCTGGATGCGCCTTTGACCTTGCAGCCCAATGCCTGGCAGTTGGTGCCCACCGGCATTGCGGTGCACCTGAAAGACCCGGGTTATGCCGCCATGCTTTTGCCCCGCTCGGGCCTGGGCCACAAGCACGGCATCGTGCTGGGCAATCTGGTGGGCTTGATCGACAGCGACTACCAAGGCCAGCTGATGGTCAGTGCCTGGAACCGCAGCGATGTGGCTTTCACGATAGAGCCCATGGAGCGCATCGCTCAAATGGTGATCGTGCCCGTCGTGCAGGCCACGTTCAATGTGGTCAATGAGTTTGACGCACCCAGCGAGCGTGGCGAAGGCGGCTACGGCTCGACGGGCAAGAAATAAACGCCCTTCAGGGCGCTGGTTGGAGTCAGTGCAGTGTGGGGCCTGTCGGGATGCCCTCGTCGCCCACTTCGATTTTGAAGAACCCTGTGCCGCAGGTGCCGCTGCCCACTTCGGCTTCGGTCGGTTCGCGCACCGATTCGACTTTCAGGCTCAAACGCAAAGCGATGCCCGACAAAGGGTGGTTGCCGTCCAGCACCACGTGTTCGGGGTAAATTTCGGTCACGGTGTAGAGCACGTTGCGCGGGGCATCGGGGTGGCAACCTTCAGGCAAGGCCGTGCCCTCGATGGTGAGGCCTTCTTCCAAGCCGGCCGGGAAGAGGGCAAGCGGTTCCAGAAAAAGCAACTGGTCGTCGAAGTCGCCAAACGCGTCTTCAGGTTCGAGTTGCAGATTCACTTGGGCGCCTTTTTCGTGGCCTTGCAGGGCTTCCTCGATCTTGGGCAGCAAATCTTGGCCGCCAATGAAAAATTCCACGGGCTCGTCGAGGGTGTCCAGAACTTCGCCCAGGGTGTCTTTGAGTGTCCAGGTCAGTGCGACCACAGAAGGTGTCTTGATTTCCATAGGACAATTGTCGCAGTTTGGCGGCCGGTTTTGGCCGCCTTGGCTATGAAGCGGTGCTGTAAACGCACCGCCAACGGAATCGGAACATGCACACAGAACAACCGCTGGCCCTGCTCGGGGGCCTCACGCCCAGCCAATTCATGAAGCGCCATTGGCAGAAGAAGCCTTTGCTGGTGCGCAATGCGATCCCGGGTTTTGTGCCCTGCGTGAACCGCTCCGAATTGGTGGCCCTGGCAGGGCTTGAGGGCGTGGAGTCGCGCCTCATCATCGATTCCGACAAGGGCTGGAAGATGAAGCATGGCCCGCTCGCCAAACGCAGCTTGCCACCCTTCAGCCAGAAAAAATGGACTTTTCTGGTGCAAGGCGTTGACGTGCACCACGACGGCGTACATGCCTTGATGCAACAGTTTCGCTTTGTGCCTGATGCGCGTCTGGACGATCTGATGATCAGCTTTGCCACCGACGGCGGCGGCGTGGGTCCGCACTTTGACAGCTACGACGTCTTTTTGTTGCAGGCGCACGGCCAGCGCCGCTGGCGCATTGGCCGCAACAAAGACCTGACGCTGCAGCCCGGCGTGCCGCTGAAGATTTTGCAAAACTTCGAGGCCGAAGAAGAGTTTGTGCTCAACCCAGGGGACATGCTGTACCTGCCGCCCAAGTACGCGCACGACGGCATTGCCCAGGGCGAGTGCATGACCTGGTCGATTGGTTTTCGCTCTCCTCAGCAAGGCGAGTTGGCTCGGGAGATCTTGCTGGGCCTGGCCGACGAAGCGTTTGACGGTGTGGGCGACGCCCTGTATCGCGACCCCAAGCAGAGCGCCGTCAGCGCACCTGCGGCCATGCCTGCAGCGCTGGGTGACTTCGCCCGCGAAGCGATCGCCCAAGCGCTGAAAGACCCGCACCTGGTGGACAGTCTTCTGGGTGAATACCTGACCGAGCCCAAAGCCAATGTGTGGTTCGATCCGGTTGATGCCGATCCCGATGTCTCGCAAGGCGTGCAACTCGATCGACGCACCAAAATGATGTACGACGAACGTCACATCTTCATCAACGGCGAAAGCTTTCGCGTGGCGGGCAAAGATGCGCGTCACTTGCGGCAACTGGCCGATGAACGTCAACTGCCCGCGGCCAAGTTGTCGCAGATGAGTGAGCCGGCCCGAGAGGCCCTGGAAGATTGGATGTCGGCCGGCTGGCTGAAAACCCTCTAGGGATCTTCCCTGAATACGGCTGTTACTGAAGGTTTCATGTCAGTTTGGTGTGTCGCAAAGTTAAACGCTATAATTTAAGACTGAGCACAAAAGAGCTCGAGTGCTTTTGTCTCGGTCTTAATTACCGTCTTGGTCATTAAGGCAGTTTCCGGAAATTGTTTTAACCCCTATAAGGAAAATCATCATGAACAAGTCCCTCGTTTTGGCCGCCGTGATCGCTGCTGCTGCTTTGGCCGCTTGCGGTAAAAAAGAAGAAGCCGCTGCTCCTGCTGCTCCCGTGGCTGCTCCTGCTGCCGCTCCAGCTGCTGACGCATCCGCTGCTCCTGCTGCCGCTCCAGCTGCTGACGCATCTGCTGCTCCTGCTGCCGCTCCAGCTGCCAAGTAATTGCTTGGATGATTCCTGGCGCAAGTCGGGAATGCATAAAAAAACCCCGCATTGCGGGGTTTTTTTATGGCTGGGCCGTGGCCCGCTTGAACAGATCAACGCAACTCGTTGGCAATCAGCTTCAGGATGCGCTCGGCATTGGCCGCTTCTTCCGGTTTTCCGTTCACGTCCATCACCTGGATTTGGCTTTGCGTTTCGCCCTTGCCTGTTAATGTGATGCGGTAGCGTGAAAGGGCGGGCACTTCTTTTTTGCTGCTGAACATGCGCTCAAAGAAACCCGGTTCTTGAGCTGCCGTACCAGGCGCCAAGTAACGCACGAAATACACGCCTTTGGTGCGGTCGCGGTCTTCCACTGTGAATCCGCTCCGGTCCAGTGCCACGCCAGTGCGGCGCCAGCTGCGGTCCAAACTGTCGTTCAGGGCAATCGTGGGTTGACCCAGCACCAGAGACACTTGTGCGCTGGCCACAGGGGTAGCCGACGCAACGGCTGCTTTGCTGGCTTCGGGCGTTGCCCCCAGCTTGACCATCAAGCGGCGCAAAAATTCGATTTCCAGCTCAGGATCGCTTTCGCGCGGTTGCCAGATGGTGCTTGTTTTCTGTGCGCTTGAATAGTTCTCCACCATCCCCCTGTGGGTGATGTAGATTTCGACCCCGCCTTGGGCATTTCGCTCAATGCGGGTGCGGTATTTGTCGCGTTCACCGGTTGAATACAAGTTGTCGAGCACTTTGCCCAATGTCTTGCGAATGAAGTCTTGTGGCAATTTGGCGCGGTTCTCGGCCCAGTCGGTTTCGACGATGCCCACATCCTTGGCTTCGGTCACCAGGTTAAAGCCATTGGTTTTCCAGAATTCAATGACCGGGTCCCACACCTTGTCTGCCGGGCGGGCCACAACCAGCCAACGCTGGTTGCCTTCCCGCATCATTTTCACGTCTCCCAAGCTGTTGGCCGCTGTGCCAGCATCGGTCACTTTGGCTGCAGCGCCTTGATAACCTAAGGCCGTGGCGGACGTGCTTTCCAGCGCATAGCGCGACTCTTTGCGCAATTGCGTCAAATCAGGCGGCACTTCCAGCGTGGTGGGCTTGGCCGCGCTTTTGTAGTTGATCTTGTCTTCTTCCAGTACGCCACAGGCGCTGAGCAAAATCGCTGCAGCAGCCACGGTGGTGCTGCGCTGGAGTGTCATCAAAGACTTGGAGGGACGGTTCACGAAGAATCCTTTGGTGGAAATCAGATCAGGCCACTGGCCTTGAGTGCGGCCTCGACCACTGGACGCTGGGATTCCGACAGCTCGGTCATGGGCAAGCGCAAGGCCGGACCCGACAGGCCCATGCGGTTCATGGCCCATTTCACGGGAATAGGGTTGGCTTCTACGAACAAATTTTTGTGCACAGGCATCAATTGGAACTGGATTTTCATGGCCGCAGCGATATCGCCACGCATGGCGGCCACGCACAATTCGTGCATCAAACGGGGCGCCACATTGGCGGTCACGCTGATGTTGCCTGCACCACCCACGAGCATCAGGGCCACTGCAGTGGGGTCATCACCCGAGAAGACGGCGAATGACTTGGGCAGATCACGGATCAGCCACTGAGCGCGTTCAATGTTGCCCGTGGCTTCCTTGATACCGATGATGCCGGGCACTTGGGCCAGGCGCAGGACGGTGTCGTGCTGCAAATCGGCCACGGTGCGGCCGGGCACGTTGTACAAAATCACGGGCAGCTTGGGCGTGGCTTCGGCAATCGATTTGAAGTGCTGGAACAAGCCCTCTTGTGTGGGCTTGTTGTAGTAGGGCACCACCTGCAGTTGGGCATCTGCGCCAATGGACTCGGCAAACTTGGCCAGTGCAATGGCTTCGGCCGTGGAGTTGGCACCACAGCCCGCAATGATGGGGATGCGCTTGGCCGCTTGCTCGACCGACACGCGCAGAATTTCACGGTGTTCGTCCACCGTGACCGTGGGCGACTCGCCCGAAGTGCCAACGATCACCAGGGCATCGGTGCCTTCGGCCACATGCCAGTCGATCAATTTGCGCAAGGTGGGGTAATCCACTTGGCCGTCTGCAAGCATGGGGGTGATCAGGGCAGGAATACTGCCTTGGATAGGGCGAAATTCGGTGGTCATGTCAGCGTGTTCTGAACGAAAAAGGACATTCTAACGACAGCGCACGGAATTTCCGGACTGCCCAGTGGGGCGGATGTCACCAGAAGTGACTCTGCAGGGCCAGCGATCGTTCAGCGTGAAGCCAGGTGCCAGCGCACAGGCGTGCTGGATGATGCGGCACGCACAGCGGCGATACGTTGCACAAAACGGTCTGGCGAGGTTTCAAAACCGTCTTCATAAGCCACGGTGCGCAAACCCTGAGTGGCGCTGAGCAGCTCACCCGCTTGCAACAAAAAGTCAGGCCGGGAAGGTTTGCCCACGGACTCGTTGCCTGCTGCAAAGGTTTCGTAAATCAGCACACCCCCTTCGGCCAGGCTCTGCACCATGACCGGCAGCAAGGGCCGCCACAGGTAGTTCGTCACGACCACGGCGTCGAAAGTTTGGCCTGCAAAAGGCCAGGGGCCGTTTTCGATGTCGGCCAGCACGGTCTGCCCTGCGGGCGCTGCCAGGGCCAAGGCCTCTGGATGGCGGTCCACGCCGGTGACCGGGTGACCCAGTGCTGCCAAAAAGCGCATGTGGCGGCCTGCGCCGCAGGCCACATCGAGCACACGGCCTTGCGGGCGGATCAAATGGGCCCAGCGCTGGACCCAGGCGGAAGGATGTTCAGTACCGTGCATAGGTCAATCCATGGATTCAAAAACAGGCCCACAACTGCTCGGACAACATGATCAGCATGTCCGGGCGCTGGTAAAGCCAGACCACACCGGCCATTACCACAAGCAGCGCGCCCCATGCAAGGGCTTTGCGCCATGCGGACTGGCGGGTCTGGCGCATCGGATCAAGCCGCCTGAAGTGGCTTGCGCACGATGGCGCTCTCGCGCACCGGCAGGTTCACCAGCGCGGCAAAAACGCCCAGCGCAATGGCCAGGTACCAGACGATGTCGTAGCTGCCTGTTTTGTCGTACAGGTAACCGCCCAGCCACACGCCCATGAAGGAGCCGATCTGGTGGCTGAAGAAAATGAAGCCACCCAACATGGACAGGTGTGCCACGCCAAAAATCTGCGCCACTGCCGCGTTGGTGGGGGGCACGGTGGACAGCCACAGTAAGCCCATGACGGCCGAGAACAGGTACACGCTGGCGGGGGTGAGCGGTGCCAGCAGGAACAGCACAATCGCCACCGAACGCGAGAAATAAATCGTCGCCAGGATTTTCTTTTTGGCCATCTTCTGGCCCAGGGTGCCCGCGATGTAGGTGCCAAACACGTTGAACAGGCCGATCAAGGCCAGCGCGTAACTGGCGACCTGCGGGGGCAAACCGTGGTCCTTGAGGTAGCTGGGCATGTGCACGCCAATGAACACCACCTGAAAGCCGCACACAAAATAACCCGCCATCAAAAGCTGAAAGCTGGGGTACTTGAAGGCTTCCGCCAGCGCCTGCGCGATGCTCTGCTCGCGTTTGACCTGACCGGGCGCATGGAGCGCAGGCTCGCGCAGGCCCCAAGCCAGTGGAATGATCAAGAAAGTGGCTGCAGCCAAAATCACCAAAGCATTTTGCCAGCCCGCTTGACTGATCAGCATGCCCTCGACCGGCACCATCAGGAACTGCCCGAAGCTGCCCGCTGCCGCCGCAATGCCCATGGCCCACGAGCGCCGCTCGGCCGGCACATTGCGCCCGATCACGCCATAAATCACGGCGTAAGTCGTGCCCGCTTGCGCGGTGCCAATGATCACCCCGGTGAACAGGGCAAACAGCCAAGGCGTGGTCGCTTGTGACATGCCCACCAGGCCCAGCGCATAGAGCAAGGCGCCCGCGATGATCACGCGGAAGGCGCCAAACCGGTCGGCCACCATGCCCGCAAAAATGCCCATGAAACCCCAGGCCAGGTTCTGGATGGCCATGGCCATGGCGAATTCCTGGCGCCCCCAGCCTTGCGATTGGGTCACGGGTTGCAGCCAAAGGCCAAAGCCGTGGCGGATGCCCATGGACAGGGTGACGATCGCGGCGCCGCACGCCAGCACTTGGAACAATGAAAGGGGTTTGTGTTGCATCCTTGGACTGTAACCAATCTCACAAAAGCCCTCGGTCGCGTGATGGACTGAGCGTTTGGCGAAAGACCTGGATCCCGGATCAAGTCCGGGATGACCCGTTGAGGGGCAACCGTTGTCGGTGTTAGTCGTTGAGGATGACCTGTTGAGTGGTGTGCAGTTGAGGGGCGTGCCCTTCAGGGCGCCGTCTTGGGTTGCTGGGTTTTTGGGGGGAGATAACTTGTCACCCCGGGCTTGACCCGGGGTCCATGCGCATGCACCACGACTTGGCCCCTGACCTGGTTTGCTGTACGTCGGCCCCATACGAATACTGGTTATTCATCCAGTTTGCCGGCGCAATTCCCACTACAATCCGCCACCATGGCTACCCAAACATCTGTCAAAACCCCCAGCGACTACTCCGAAAGCTCGATCCGCGTCTTGAAGGGCCTGGAGCCCGTCAAACAGCGGCCGGGCATGTACACCCGCACCGACAACCCCCTGCACATCATCCAGGAAGTGCTGGACAACGCCGCCGACGAGGCGCTGGCCGGGCACGGCAAAAAGATCAAAGTCACTTTGCATGCCGATGGCTCGGTCGGCATCGAGGACGACGGCCGTGGCATTCCGTTTGGCATGCACCCCGAAGAAAAAGCCCCGGTGATCGAGCTGGTGTTCACCAGGCTACACGCAGGCGGCAAGTTCGACAAGGGCACGGGCGGCGCCTACAGCTTCTCGGGCGGTCTGCACGGCGTGGGCGTTTCCGTGACCAACGCGCTGGCCAAGCGTCTGGAAGCCACCAGCCACCGCGAAGGCCAGGTGGCCACGCTGGTGTTCTCGGCGGGCGACGTGATCGAGCCACTGGTCTCGCGTGCTCAAGAATCCGGCGACCGCAAGCAAGGCACCTCGGTGCGCGTGTGGCCCGACGCCAAATATTTCGACTCGGCAGCACTCCCCATGGGCGAGCTGACCCACCTCTTGCGCAGCAAGGCCGTGCTCATGCCCGGCGTGAGCGTGAGCCTGGTCAACGAAAAAACCAAGGAAACCCAGACCTGGCAATACAAAGGCGGCCTGGGCGACTACCTGACCCAGACCCTGACGGGTGACCCGGTGATCCCGCTGTTTGCAGGCGAGGGCTTTGCCGACAGCAACAGCGACAGCTTTGCCGAAGGCGAGGGCGCTTCGTGGGCTGTGGCCTTCACCGAAGACGGCTCGCCCGTGCGCGAAAGCTACGTCAACCTGATCCCCACCAGCGCAGGCGGCACACACGACAGCGGCTTGCGCGACGGCTTGTTCACCGCCGTCAAGAGCTTCATCGAGCTGCATGCCTTGCTGCCCAAAGGCGTCAAGCTCATGCCCGAAGACGTGTTCGCCCGCGCCAGTTATGTGCTGAGCGCCAAGGTGCTGGACCCTCAGTTCCAGGGCCAAGTCAAGGAACGGCTGAACTCGCGCGACGCGGTGCGTCTGGTCTCCAGTTTTGTGCGCCCGGCATTGGAACTGTGGCTCAACGAGCATGTGGACTACGGTAAAAAGCTGGCCGAGTTGGCCATCAAGGCAGCCCAGTCGCGCCAGAAGGCGGGTCAGAAGGTTGAAAAGCGCAAGAGCTCGGGCGTGGCCGTGTTGCCCGGCAAGCTGACCGACTGCGAAAGCAAAGACATTGCCGACAACGAAGTCTTTTTGGTCGAGGGTGACTCGGCCGGTGGCAGCGCCAAGATGGGCCGCAACAAAGAGTGTCAAGCCATCTTGCCCCTGCGCGGCAAGGTGCTCAACACCTGGGAAGTTGACCGCGACCGCTTGTTTGCCAACAACGAAATCCACGACATTTCGGTGGCCATTGGCGTGGACCCGCACGGGCCGAACGACACCCCCGACATGAGCAACCTGCGCTACGGCAAGGTCTGCATCTTGTCGGACGCGGACGTGGACGGCTCGCACATCCAGGTGCTGCTGCTGACCTTGTTCTTCCGCCATTTCCCCAAGCTGATCGAAGCCGGGCACTTGTATGTGGCGCGGCCACCGTTGTTCCGCGTCGATGCACCGGCACGCGGCAAAAAGCCCGCCTCCAAAGCCTATGCGCTGGACGAAGGCGAGCTGACCGCCATCATCGACAAGCTGCGCAAAGACGGCGTTAAAGAAGGCGGCTGGAGCATCAGCCGCTTCAAGGGCTTGGGCGAGATGAGCGCCGAGCAGCTGTGGGACACCACGCTCAACCCCGACACGCGTCGCCTGTTGCCCATCGAGCTGGGCCCGCTGGACAACGCGGGCACTGAAAACCTCATGACCCAGCTCATGGGCAAAGGCGAAGCCGCCGCCCGCCGCGAGCTGATGGAGCTGCACGGCGACAGCATCGAAATCGACGTTTGACCCTCTTGTAGGCCGGAGCTTCCGCTCCGACAAATGTGTGCGCACCCCACGTCGGAGCTCAATCTCCGACCTACAAAAAACCTGCCATGACCACTGACCTGTTGACCCCCGAACCCGCAGCTGCTCCCGAAGGTGATCACCTCGGTGCCTACGCCCAGCGCGCCTATTTGGAATACGCGCTGTCCGTCGTCAAAGGCCGCGCCTTGCCCGATGTGTGCGATGGCCAAAAGCCGGTTCAGCGGCGCATTTTGTACTCGATGGACCGCATGGGTTTGTCGTACAGCGGCCCCAACAACAACACCGCCGCCAAGCCCGTCAAAAGCGCCCGTGTGGTGGGCGATGTGCTCGGCCGTTACCACCCGCATGGCGACACGGCGGCGTACGACGCGCTGGTGCGCATGGCGCAAGACTTTTCGCAGCGCTACCCACTCATCGACGGCCAGGGCAACTTTGGCTCACGCGACGGCGACGGCGCTGCCGCCATGCGCTACACCGAAGCCCGGCTGTCGCGCATCACCAGCTTGCTGCTCGACGAGATCGACATGGGCACGGTGGACTTCATCCCCAACTACGATGGCTCCACCGAAGAGCCGCGCCAGCTGCCTGCCCGCTTGCCCTTCAGCCTGCTCAACGGTGCCAGCGGCATTGCCGTGGGCCTGGCCACCGAAATCCCCAGCCACAACCTGCGCGAAGTGGCCGATGCCTGCGTGGCGCTGATCAAGAACGACAAGCTGAGCGACAGCGAGTTGATGGCCATCATCCCCGGCCCCGACTACCCCGGCGGCGGCCAGATCATCAGCCCGGCCAGCGACATTGCCGACGCTTACCGCACCGGTCGCGGCAGCCTCAAAGTGCGTGCCCGCTGGAAGATTGAAGAACTCGCCCGAGGCCAATGGCAGCTGGTCGTGACCGAGTTGCCGCAAGGCGTGAGTTCGCAGCGTGTGCTCGAAGAGATCGAAGAACTCACCAACCCCAAAGTCAAAGCTGGTAAAAAGGCGCTCAGCACCGACCAGATGCAGCTCAAAGCCAGCATGCTGGCCGTGCTGGATGTGGTGCGCGACGAATCGAGCAAAGACGCCGCCGTGCGCTTGGTGTTCGAGCCCAAGACCAGCCGCATCGAACAGCAAGAACTCATCACCGCCTTGCTGGCGCACACCAGCCTGGAAACATCCGCGCCGATCAACATGACTTCGGTCGGCATAGACGGCAAGCCGATTCAAAAATCACTGCGCCAAATGCTGGTGGAGTGGATCAGCTTCCGCCAGACCACCATCACCCGCCGCAGCCAGCACCGCCTGAACAAGGTCTTGGACCGCATCCACATTCTGGAAGGCCGTCAGCTGGTGCTGCTGAACATCGACGAGGTGATCCGCATCATCCGCCACAGCGACGAGCCCAAGCCCGCGCTGATCGAAGCCTTCAAACTCAGCGACCGGCAGGCCGAAGACATCCTTGAAATCCGATTGCGCCAACTCGCTCGTCTTGAAGCCATCAAGATCGAGCAGGAGCTGAGCGAGCTGCGCGGTGAGCAGGGCAAGCTCGAAGAAATTCTGGGCAGCCCCACCGCACTGCGCCGCTTGATGGTCAAAGAGATCGAGGCCGATGCCAAGACCTTTGCTGACCCGCGCCGCACGCTGATCCAGGAAGAGAAAAAAGCCGTGGCCGAAGTCAAGGTGGTGGACGAGCCGGTGACGGTGGTCGTGTCGGAAAAAGGCTGGGTACGCGCCCGCACCGGCCACGGCCATGACGCCACCAGCTTCGCCTTCAAGGCGGGCGATGGCCTGTATGGCACCTTCGAGTGCCGCACGGTGGACACGTTGCTGATCTTCGGCAGCAACGGAAGAATTTACAGCGTAGCTGTGGCCACCTTGCCCGGCGCACGCGGTGACGGCCAGCCCGTGACCACGCTGATCGAGCTGGAACCCACAACCCAAATCGCCCATTACTTTGCAGGCCCGGCCAACGCCACGCTGCTGCTCAGCGGCTCGGGCGGCTACGGTTTCATGGCCTCGGTCGAGAACATGATCTCCCGCAACAAAGCGGGCAAGGCCTTCATCAGCCTGGGCGACGGCGAAACCGTCTGCGCCCCCAGCCATGTGAGCGGCTCCAGTGCCACCGTGCCCGCCGACAAGCAGCCCATGCCCGCAGCCATTAGCGTTTGCTGCGCCAGCACGGGCGGCCGTGTGCTGACTTTTGAGATCACCGAACTCAAGACCATGGAAAAAGGCGGCCGGGGCCTGATGCTCATCGACCTCGAAGCCAAAGACACCTTGGCAGGCGCTGCGGCCTACACCCGCAGCGTGAAGATCGAAGGCATTGGCCGGGGCGGCAAAGAGCGCGACGAAACGCTGGAAATCCGCAGCCTGAACAATGCCAAAGCCGCGCGGGCCAAAAAAGGCCGCGTTGCGGATCTCGGCTTCAAGCCGAACCGCGTGACCCGGGTGGAGTAAAGGCTCAAGTGGAACCCTTGTTGCACACTTTTTAAGCACGCCCCGCCAGACCAAGCGGGGCGTTGTTTTTGGGGCTTATCCCTGTACTTGTCCACAAGTTTGGGCCCGGGCTTTGGGGACAGTTTGCTTTGCATCAGTCCAAATGAGAATGGTTCTCGATAGAATGGTTCGCTGTCCTCTTGATGCCCACCATGACCCTCGACCAAGCCCCTTTGTCAGCCGTGTTGCGTGTGGCTCGGGTGCGGGTGCCTGCTGGGCACGAAGACCAAGCGCGGCAGCTGGAAGAGATCGGGTTTTTGCCCGGTGAGCCCGTGTGTGTGATGTCTCGGGGTTTGTGGGGCGGTGATCCGCTGGCGGTGCGGGTGGGTTTGTCTACCTTTGCGCTGCGCCGGGCGGAGGCCACTTGCATCGAGTTGGAACCAGCCGATGCGTGAGCAGCGCATGCATTTGGTGCCACGCGGCACGATGGTCGCGCTGGTGGGCAACCCCAATTGCGGCAAGACGGCTTTGTTCAACCGCCTGACGGGCAGCCACCAAAAGGTGGCCAACTACGCCGGTGCCACGGTCGAGAAAAAAGAAGGTCGTCTGGCCTTGCCCGATGGCACCGCGCTGCGCTTGCTGGATTTGCCCGGTGTTTACAGCCTCTACCCCCGGTCTGACGATGAGCGCGTGGCCTGCGATGTGTTGATGGGCAATTCCCTCGGAGAAAAGCGCCCCGATGCGCTGGTCTGTGTGGTGGATGCGACCAATTTGCGCCGTGGCCTGCGCTTGGTGCTGGCGGTCAAACGTTTGGGTCTGCCGTGTCTGGTGGTGCTCAACATGGCCGATCTGGCCGCAGGCCGTGGCCTGAAGATCGACCCCGCTGCCTTGTCGCGGGCGCTGGGCTTGCCGGTGGTCACCAGTGTGGCCGTCCACACCGGGGGTGACGCGGCCGTGCGCGATTGGTTGGCCTCGCGGCCTTGGGTGGACGGGGGGCCTGTGCATTTGGCCGATGAGGGCTCGGGCGCACAGGCGGCCAGCACCGAAGCCGACCATGTGCAGGTGCAGACCCTTTTGCGGGATCTGCATCTGGATTCTTTGGTGCCAGATGCACTGAGCGACCGCATCGACCGTGTGGTGCTGCACCCGTGGGCAGGGCCTGTGATCTTGCTGGCGGTGCTGTTTTTGGTGTTTCAGGCGGTGTTTGCCTGGGCGACCTGGCCCATGGATCAGATCAAGGCTGGCACCGACATGCTGTCGGCTGCGGCCTTGCAGGCGCTGCCCGAGGCCTGGTGGCGCGACCTGCTGGTGCAGGGGCTCTTGGCGGGCATGGGCGGTGTGCTGGTGTTCTTGCCGCAAATTTTGATTTTGTTTTTCTTCATCTTGCTGCTTGAAGAGTCGGGCTATTTGCCGCGCGCGGCATTTTTGCTCGACCGCATCATGGGCGGGGTGGGGCTGTCGGGGCGCTCGTTCATTCCGCTGCTGTCGAGCTTTGCCTGCGCGGTGCCTGGCATCATGGCCACGCGCACCATTGCCAACCGGCGTGACCGGATGGTGACGATCTTGATTGCGCCTTTGATGACTTGCTCGGCCCGCTTGCCGATCTACACCTTGCTGATCTCGGCCTTCATCCCGGCCAGCACCTGGGGCGGCATGCAGTTGCAAGGGCTGGTGCTTTTGGGCCTGTACCTCACGGGCATTGCCGGTGGCATGGCGGTGTCCTGGGTGCTCAAGCAGCTCACGCGCTCGGGGCGTCAGTCGCGCCCCTTGATGATGGAGCTGCCGTCTTACCACTGGCCCACCTGGCGCAATCTGGCCATGGGCTTGTGGCAGCGGGCCTGGATTTTTTTGCGCCGCGTGGGCACGGTGATCTTGCTGCTCACGGTGGCGCTGTGGGCGCTGGCCAGTTACCCCGCGGCCCCCGCCGGTGCCGTGGGCCCAGCCATCGAGCACAGCTATGCCGGGCAGATCGGCCATGTGCTGCTGGTGCTGTTTGCGCCACTGGGCTTCAATTGGCAAATCAGTGTGGCGCTGCTGACGGGCATGGCCGCCCGCGAAGTGGCCATTGGTGCGCTGGCCACGGTGTATGCCGTGGTGGCCGCAGACGGCGGCGCCACCGCCACAGCGCTGGCACCGGTGCTGGCCGGGCAGTGGAGCCTGGCCACCGGCATGGCGCTGTTGGCTTGGTACATCTTCGCGCCGCAGTGCCTGTCCACGCTGGTGGCGATTCACCGCGAAAGCGGTAGTTGGAAACTGCCCGCCATCACCTTGCTCTACCAGCTGGCGCTGGCTTACGGCGCGGCGTTCATCACCTTCCGGGTGGTGTCGGCCTGGGTCTGATGCGCCGGGCTGGGCGGCTCAATTGACCATGGAGTTCACGCCGTGCCCATCCACTATTCACGCAAACTGACGGGGCGCAAACGCAGCGCCGACGCCAATCGGCAGCTCGGACTCGTCTTGGCCTTTGTGGCCGGTGCGGCCAATGCGGGCGGTTTCTTGGCGGTGTCGCAATACACATCGCACATGACGGGCATTGTTTCGGCCATGGCCGATCATTTGGCATTGGGAGAGTTTCGGGCTTACCTCACCGGGTTTGGCGCGCTCTTGTCCTTCATCGGCGGGGCGGCTTGCTCGGCCATTTTGGTCAATGTTGGCAGGCAGCACCGTCTGCACAGCGAATTTGCCATGCCGCTGGTGCTCGAGGCGGTGTTGCTGCTTTGTTTTGGTTTTCTGGGTGAGCGCTTGTCGCACATTGCGGGCTTGTTTGTGCCCATGACCGTGATGCTGCTGAGCTTCATCATGGGGCTGCAAAATGCCCTGGTCACCAAGATTTCCCGGTCTGAAATCCGCACCACCCATGTCACCGGTTTGGTCACAGACATTGGCATTGAAATGGGCAAAGCGGTTTATGGCTTGGCGGCTCAAGCGGGCCATCAATCCCCCGTGAAGGCCAGCGCTGCGCGTTTACAGATTTTGCTTTTTCTGGCGTTCAGCTTCTTTTTGGGTGGCGTTTTGGGGGCCTTGGGCTTCAAGCACCTGGGTTATGTGGCAACGGTACCGCTGGCGCTGATCTTGATTTTGTTGGCCAGCGTACCTGCCATCGACGACATGAGTCACTGGCTGCGCCGGCTGAATGCTTGATGCACGCGCACAAGGATGACAGACAGATCTTGCACTTGGGAGTAAGTTGCACACATGCTGAATCTACCCACCCCCACCCTGAAATTTTTCGCCGATTTGTCTGTCCAGGTGGACAAGCCGCAGGAGGTGGGTCAAACCCACCACGGCGTGCGCCGCTTGATCCCGATTCTGGGCGGGCAGGTGCAAGGCGACGGCTGGACGGCCCGCGTCCTGCACGGCGGTGCCGATTTCCAGTTGATCCTCAACCCGCGCATGGCCGAGCTCGATGCCCGCTACATGCTCGAGACCGATGGCGGCGATTTGATTTTTGTGCAAAACCACGCGGTGCGCACCGCCGCCCCCGAGGTGATGGCCAAGCTCATCCGGGGCGAGCCTGTGCCACCTGAGGCGGTGTATTTCCGTTGCACGCCGAGCTTTGAGACCGCATCGGCCGCTTTGGGCTGGATCACCGAACGCCTGTTTGTGGGTACGGGTGCACGCCACCCTGACCAGGTCGTGATGCGGTTTTTTGAAGTGGCTTGAGCGCAGGCTCAGCCCTGCGCGCCCATGAGGTAATCCACCTTGCCCACATCCACGCCGTTGTGGCGCAGGATGGTGTAGGCCGTGGTGATGTGGAAGTACATGTTTGGCAGCATCCAGCCCGTGAGGTAGTTCTGGCCGGACAGGGTGCGGGTTTTGCCCGGACCTGCGGGGAAGGTGATCTCTTTGTCTTCGGTGCCGTCCAGCGCAGCCGCAGGCACGGTGGCGATGAAGGCCAGGGTTTTCTGGATGCGCTCTTGCAGCTGGGCCAGTGAGGTTTCGGTGTCGTCAAACTTGGGCGCTTCGATGCCGCTCAAACGGGCCACGCCGTTTTTCACCGCGTCGCAGGCGATCAGCACTTGGCGGGTGAAGGGGAACATGTCGGGGGCCAGGCGGTAGGTGGTCAGCGCCGTGGGGTCGATCTTTTTGGCTTCGACGAACTGCTCGGCCTTGGCCAGGATGTGGCTCAAGTTGCTCAGCATGCGGGTGCACACGGGCAGGCTGGCGCTGGACATGGAAAGGGTCATGAAGGTCTCCGGTTGTTGTTGAAAAGTCAAGGGTTGGAAATTCAGGCGTTGACCACAGGCAATGCCTGGACCGCCTCGCCAATGGCGTAAAAGTGCCCGCCTGCCACATGGTGCAAGCTGCGCAGTTCGGGTGCTGCGTCTTCAAAGTGCCAGCGGCCTTGGCTGAACACACGTTCATCGGCCCAGGCCCCGACCACCTCGGCCAGGATCAAATCGTGCGGCCCCGCCACATGGGCGGTGGCGGGCAACACGCGGCATTCGAGTTGCGCGATGCAGCCGTCCACCAAGGGCACGCCGGTCAGCGGTGCGGATTGGGTGCTGATCTTGCAACGGTTCAGCTTGTCGGGGTAGTTCTTGCCGCTCATGCCGCCTGCGGCCATGACCAGGTCTTTCATGGCCACCGTGGGCACGCAGAGGCTGAGCACACCGGAGGCGTCGATCAACTCTCGGCTGAGGGTGCTCTTGTCCACGACGACCGCCACCTTGGGCGTGTCAAAGTCCAGTGGCATGGCCCAGGCCGCGGCCATCACATTGCTGCGGCCCCCGTGGGCGCTGCCCACCAGCACGGTGGGCCCGTGGTTGAGCAGGCGGTAGGCGTGTTTCAGTTCAACGGTTTGCATGGTCGGTCAGCGGATTTCAGGGCGCGTCGAGCGCTCCTTTTCGTATTGGTCGTAGCGCGGCAAGCCCTGGTTGGGGGGTGCATTGGTGCCGACGGCGTTGGCTTTTTCTTGGGCGCGTATGCCTTCGTACACGGCTTGTGACGAAGTCAGGCCACAGCCGGTCAAGCCGGTCAGCAGCGTCAGTGCGATGAGGGGTTTGTGGCGCATGAGCCGGGTTTGCCAAGATTTGTCGGGGCTGAAGCCATTGGCCTGCAAGCGGGATGAACGCAAGTCGACAGCTTCAGCATCGACGCGTCGATGCCGTGGATCACGCCAGTTCAGCAATGAGTTCGATCTCGACGCAAGCGCCCAGTGGGATTTGGGCCACGCCAAAAGCGCTGCGGGCGTGGGCGCCGACTTGCGGGCCGAAGACCTGGCCCAGCAATTCGCTGCAGCCGTTGGTGACCAGATGCTGCTCGGTGAAGTCGCCGGTCGAGTTGACCAGGCTCATGACTTTGACGATGCGCTTGACCTTGTTCAGGTCGCCCACGGCGGCGTGCAGGGTGCCCATCAGGTCAATCGCCACGGCGCGGGCGGCTTGCTGGCCTTCGGCAGTGCTTATGTCTTTGCCCAATTGGCCGGCCCAGACCTTGCCGTCTTTCTTGGCGATGTGGCCCGACAAAAAAACCATGTTGCCGCTTTGCACAAAGGGCACATAGGCCGCAGCGGGCACCGCCACGGGGGGCAGTTCGATGTTCAGGGATTTCAGGGTGTCGTAAACGCTCATGGTCAGATGTCAAAAAGGGTTGAATGGAGCATTCCAGCGTGGGCGGGAACGGCCAGAAACCGATTGTCGCCGAAGGGGCGGGAGGACGGGCTCATTCGTCCATCGGTGCCACCGTGACGGCCACTTCCAGCGTGTGTTCGCCGCCGCCTTGCAGCACGCCGCGCAGGGGCGAGACGTCGGCAAAGTCGCGGCCCACGGCCAGGCGCACATAGTCCAGGCCCGGGCTGGCCAGGCCTGTGCGGTTGTTGGTCGGGTCCAGATCGAGCCAGCCTTGACAAGCGTGGCTGGCCAACTCGGGCACATACACCGAGGCCCAGGCATGCGAGGCGTCGCTGCCCACTAGGCGTGGCTGACCAGGCGGCGGCTGGGTCAGCAGGTAGCCGCTCACGTAACGGGCGGGCAGGCCCAGCGAACGCAGGCAGGCCAGCATGATGTGCGCAAAGTCCTGGCACACGCCGCGTTTGGCCTGCAGGGCTTCGAGCGCCGGGGTGTTGATGTCGGTGCTTTGCGAGGCGTAGGTGAAGTCGCGGTGCATGCGCGCCGTCAGGTCTTGTGCGGCTTGCATCAAGGGGCGGCCGGGTGAAAAGCTGCTTTGCGCATAGGCCAAAAAGGCCTCGTGCACGGGCGCATGGTGCGAGCCAAAGACAAAGCCGTTGTTCACATCGGCCGCATGCCCGCCCCGGTAGCGGAAATGCTCGCGCACCGATTCCCAGCTTTGAGAGGACGTGCCAGGTTCAATCGCCGAGGTGTTCAGCTCGCTGTAGGCGCGCACCAGCAAGCCGTCGTGCGGGTGGGTCAGGGCCCAGTAGGCGCGGTGGTTGCAATAGGCGTCCACACTGTGCTGCACGTTCGCTGTGGGCTCCACATACAGGCTGTGGCTGAGCACTTGCTGGCAAGGTGAGTTGGCCGGTTGCAGGTGCGCCACATGCTGCGCGGTTTGCACGGCAGGGCTGTAGCGGTATCGGGTTTCGTGGGTGATGGCCAAACGCATGGGAACAATCGCTCAAGCGCCAAAGCTGAAACGGGCTTCACCGCTGTGGGTGAAAAACAGCGCGCACAGTTGGTCGGACACCTGCCTTGCGGCGCTTTGGCAATGCGCCAAAGCCGCATGCAAGGGCAGGGGCTGGGCCGAACCCGTGAAGTGGGCATCGGGCGCGCTGTACAAGGGCCACAAGGCTTCGGGCGTGAGGTCCACCAGCCGCGGCACCCAGTCGGCCAGCGGCACGGTGGCGCCATCGGCCAGATTGCCCATGCGCAGCAGGCGTGAGCGCAAGGTGTGCGCCACCCAGCCCAGGGCGCGGGGGTTGTCGGGGTTGGTGACCAGCAGGTCCATCAGGGCCTGCGGTGTGCGGCTTTGCTGGTATTGCGCGTGGAAGCTGATGGTGCTGTCAAACAGGTCCAGCACCGCGTCAAAGCCCGCTTGCTCGCCGATCAGGCCGCCTTGCACGGCTTCGCTCAAGGCGCTCGACAAAAACTCCAGCCGCTCGATGTGGCGGCCAATCGACAAGAGGCGCCAGCCATCGTCGCGCGTCATGCGGTCGGTCTGCGCACCGGTCAGGGCCGCCAGCATCTGGCTGGTTTCGCCCAGCAGGGCTTGCACTTCCACCGTGTCTTGCGAGTTGTCGCTGGCCACCGAGTTGAAAAAGCGCGATTCGGCTTGCTCGAGCAGCCGCCAGTGTTCGGGCGACAGGCGCTCGCGCACCGAAGAGGCCGCCAGCCGCACCGAGCGCAGGTTAAAACCCACGCTGGTGGCCAAGGTCTTGTCCCAGAGCCCGGCGATCATCGAACGCTCAAACACGCGGTGCGACAGACCAGCGGCAGGCACGCCCGGGCGCACCAGGCCGTGGCGCGTGGCCATGCGGGTGATGAAGTTCAAAAGCAGCGGCTGGTTCTGGTTTTCGCTGTTCAAAATCTCCAGACTCATGCGCACCAGACGCAAGGTGTTTTCGGTGCGCTCGGTGTAGCGGCCCATCCAGAACAGGTTTTCTGCGGCGCGGCTGGTGACCAGGCGCTGGCGCTGGGGTGTAGGCGAGGCATTCGCCATGCCGGAGGCGGACTCGTCGTCGCGAGGAGCGAAGCGACGTGGCGATCCATGCGGTGTGTCGCTGACCGATGTGTCGGGTGAAGACATGGATGGCCGCGCTTCGCTCGCCATGACAGAGTGGGATCCGCTCGCCATGGCGGGGTTTGATGCGTCATCGCGAGGCGCGAAGCGGTGTGGCGATCCAGTCTCGGCACGCGAGCTGTTACTCGAATGGGCACTGCCTTCGGCTGATGCGGCTTGCACCCACACATCGGCACTGCTGCCACCGCGCTGCATGGAGGCGATGCCCTCGCGCGTGCCCAAGCGCGCCAGGCCGCCGGGCAAGACTTGCCAGCCGCCTTGCGCGTCGGCCACGGCAAACACACGCAGCACCACCGGGCGCGATTCGATCCGGGCTTGGCCGCCGGGCGGTGTTTGCCAGGTGGGCTGGTGCGACAGTGGCAACCACGACTGCAAGGTGTGGGCGTCCGGATCTCGCAAGATGCGCCCGGCCCATTCGTCTTGCTCGCGGCGGCTGAGCTGGTGACCGAGCACCGGCTCGAAGCTGTGGCGATCGGTGTTGTAGGGGTAGGTGGGCTTGATCACACAACTGCTGATGCGTGGCAACACCTCTTGCAAGGCAGCCGCCTCGCCGCACCACCAGCTGGGGATGGCGGGCAGCTGCAGCTCTTCGTCCAGCAGCGCACGCGCCAAGGACGGCATGAAGCCCAAGAGCGCGTTCGATTCCAGAAAGCCCGAGCCGGGCGTGTTGGCCACCAGCAGGTTGCCGCTGCGCACGGCTTGCAAGAGACCGGGCACGCCCAACGTCGATTCGGCGCGCAGCTCCAGCGGGTCGAGCCAATCGTCGTCCACCCGCTTCAAGAGCCCGTGCACCGGCTGCAGGCCTTGCAAGGTCTTGAGGTAAAGCCGTTCATCGCGCACTGTCAGGTCGTTGCCTTGCACCAGACTCAGGCCCAGATAGCGGGCCAGGTAGGCGTGCTCGAAATAGGTTTCGTTGTAGGGGCCGGGCGTGAGCAGCGCGATGTGGGCCGAGGCCCCGGCCGGGCTGCGCGCCTTGATGCCGTCGATCAGCGTGCGGTAGGTCTCGGCCAGGCGCTGCACCGGAAAGCCTTCAAAGGCTTGTGGAAACAAGCGCGAGACGATGAGCCGGTTTTCCAGCAGGTAGCCCAGGCCCGACGGCGCTTGGGTGCGCTGCGACAGGAGCCACCAGCAGCCGTCCGGCCCACGGGCCAGGTCAAACGCGGCCAGCGACAAATAGCGCCCCCCCACAGGCGGCACGCCGTGCATGGCAGGCAGGTAAGCGGGGTGGCCCTGGATCAGCGCCGCAGGCAATTGCCCGCTGAGCACCAGATTTTGCGGGCCATAGGCGTCGGCCATGATGCGTTCGAGCAGCTGCATGCGCTGCAGCACGCCCGCTTCGATCTGCGCCCAGTTGGCCTCGGGCACCATGAGCGGGAACAGGTCGAGTGACCAGGGGCGCTGCGGCTGGTCGGCGGCGGCATACACGTTGTAGGTGATGCCGTTGTCACGCACTTGCCGCTGCAAATTGCCCATGCGGGCGTTCAGACCCTCCAGGCCTTCGGCACCCAGGTGCTGGATGAAGGTTTGCCAAGCCGCGCTCATGCAGGTGGCGGGCACCTGCGTGTGGGTCAGTCCACGCAGCTCGTCCCAGTGGCCCTCGGGCGCGGCCAGCGCCTGGTGCGCCAGCCAGTTCATGGCTTGCGCGTCCAGGGGCTCGGGTGTGCCGTGGCGGGATGCATTCATTCAACCATTGTCGCTCAGGCTTTGCGCAAATCCAGAGTGTACGGGAACTCAGGACTGGCGTGCAGCGTGGCGTTAGAGCCCAGTGCGGCTTGGTGTTTCATGGCGCCCGGGGTGTGCCCCATGCGGAAGAAGCGGGCCAGGCGGCGGCTTTCGGCCTCGTAGGCGTTGACCGGGAAGGTGTCGTAACTGCGGCCACCGGGGTGGACGACGTGGTACTGGCAGCCGCCCAATGAACGCTTCATCCAGGTGTCCACCAGGTCCACGGTCAGCGGTGCATGCATGCCGATGCTGGGGTGCAGCGACGAAGGCGGGTTCCAGGCTTTGTAGCGCACGCTGGCCACGTACTCGCCCACCACGCCGGTGGGCTGCAGGGGCAGCGGTTTGCCGTTGACGGTCACGGTGTGGCGCGAGGGGTTGATGCCCGTCACATGCACCTCGATGCGCTCCAGCGACGAGTCTACATAACGGGCGGTGCCGCCTGCTGAGCTTTCTTCGCCCATGACGTGCCAGGGCTCCAGCGCGTTGCGCAGCGTCAGCACCGCGCCGTCCACCCTGACCTGACCGACCAGTGGGAAGCGGAACTCGAAATGCGGGGCGAACCAGCTCGGGTCAAAGTGGAAGCCCGCATCGCCCAGCTCGGTCAAGACGTCGTCAAAGTCTTTGTGGATCCAGTGCGGCAGCATGAAGCGGTCGTGCAGCTCGGTGCCCCAGCGGGTCACGGGCGCTGAATAGGGCGCATCCCAAAAGCGGGCGACCAGCGCACGCAGCAGCAGTTGCTGCACGATGCTCATGCGGGCGTGGGGCGGCATCTCAAACGCCCGCAGCTCCAGCAGGCCCAGGCGGCCGGTGCTGCTGTCGGGCGAGTACATCTTGTCAATGCAAAACTCGCTGCGGTGGGTGTTGCCCGTGACGTCGACCAGGATGTTGCGCAGGGTGCGGTCCACCAGCCAAGGCGGCATGTCGGCGCCGTACTTCTGGCGGTTGCGGATGATCTCGCGCAGCGCGATCTCCAGCTCATAGACTTGGTCGTTGCGCGCTTCGTCCACCCGTGGGGCCTGGCTGGTCGGGCCGATGAACATGCCACTGAACAAATAGCTCAGGCTGGGGTGGTTGTGCCAATACAGGATGAGGCTGGCCAGCACCTCAGGGCGGCGCAAGAAGGGGCTGTCGGCAGGCGTGGCCCCGCCCATCACCATGTGGTTGCCGCCGCCGGTGCCGGTGTGGCGGCCATCGGTCATGAACTTCTCGGCCGAGAGGCGCGTCTCGAAAGCGGCCTGGTACAAGAACTCGGTGTGCTCGACCAGCTCGGTCCAGTTGTGGGCCGGGTGGATGTTGACTTCGATCACGCCGGGGTCGGGCGTGACCTGCAGCAGTTTGAGGCGCGGGTCGCGGGGTGGCGGGTAGCCTTCCATGACTATCTTCATGCCCAGCTTCAGGGCGGTGGCTTCCACGGCGCTGACCAAGGCCAGGTAGTCTTCCAGACGCGCCAGGGGCGGCATGAAGACGTAAAGTACGCCGGACTTCACACCCGATTTCTCGCCTTTGGCCATGGCCTCGGCCTCGGCCTCGACTTTGGGGCCGTTCGCGCGGTTCGGGTCGCGCACTTCCACACACAGGGCGGTGCGCACCACCGAGGGATCGGACTTGAATTTAGCAGCAGCTGGGTGGGTGGGCGTTGCGGGCACCGCCACCTTGCCGATGCGGGACTGCATGGCCAGCGGGGCGGCGGCGGGCAAGGTCAAGCGTGGCGCAAACGGGTCTTGCTCAATCATGTGCCAGCGGTCGGTCGGCGCGGCCCAAGGCAGCGAGTCCAGCGGCAGGCGCCAGCCCATGGGCGAGTCGCCGGGCATCAGGTACATGCGCTCGTCACGCAGAAACCAGCGGCCGGTTTGCCACTTTGAACCCGTCAGCTCGGGTGTGGCCGCTTCGACGGGCTGAATGGGCAGCACATAGCCCACCGGCAGGTCCAGGCCCTGGCTGAAGATGCGGCGCAAGCGGTTGCGTTCCATCTCATCGTCCAGCTTGGCGTCAAACGGGTCCACGTTCACCGGCAATCGGCGTTCGCGCCAGAGGTAGTACCAGGTGTCTTCGTAGCCGGGCAGCACGGTGTCTGCGGGCAAGCCCAGTTGCTGTGTCAGGCCTTGCACGAAGCGCTGGGCATCGGCGCTGGTGTAGTGGCTGGGCTCGCGCTCGTCGGCAAACACCTCGGGGTTTTGCCAGCAGGGCGTGCCATCGGCGCGCCAGTAGATGCTCAGCGCCCAGCGCGGCAGCTGCTCGCCCGGGTACCACTTGCCCTGGCCAAAGTGCAAGAAGCCGCCTTGGCCGTATTGCTGGCGCAGCTTGTGCACCAGCTCGGTGGCCAGGCCGCGCTTCGTTGGCCCCAGGGCGTCGGTGTTCCACTCCGCGCCATCGCGGTCTTGGGTGGCCACAAAGGTGGGCTCGCCGCCCATGGTCAGGCGCACGTCTTCGGCCACCAGTTGCGCGTCCACTTGCTCGCCCAGCTGGAGCACATCGGCCCATTGTTCTTCGGTGTAGGGCTTGGTCACGCGGGGCGACTCGTGGATGCGCGTCACGCTCATCTCGTGGCTGAACTCGACCTCGGCCTTGTCCATCAGGCCCTCAATCGGGGCCGCTGCAGACGGCTGCGGTGTGCAGGCCAGCGGAATGTGGCCCTCACCGGCCAGCAGGCCCGAGGTCGGGTCCAGCCCCACCCAGCCTGCGCCGGGCAAATACACCTCGCACCAGGCGTGCAGGTCGGTGAAGTCGACTTCGGTGCCGCTGGGGCCGTCGAGCGATTTCACGTCCGGGGCGAGCTGGATCAAATAGCCCGATACAAAGCGGGCCGCGATGTTCATGTGGCGAAACAGCTGGACCAAGAGCCAGGCCGAGTCGCGGCAGGAGCCGCTTTTCAGGGTCAGGGTTTCCTCGGCCGTTTGCACGCCGGGCTCCATGCGGATGGTGTAACGGATGTCCTGGTGCAGGCGCTGGTTGATCTGGACCAGAAAGTCGATGGTCCGTTGGCGCTTGCGGTCCATGCTGGCCAGGTATTTTTTGAACTTGGGCGTCTTGTTGTCCTTGACCAGGTAAGACTGCAACTCCTCTTTGACCAGGTCCGCGTACTTGAACGGCACTTCTTCGGCCGAGGGCTCCAGAAAGAAGTCAAAGGGGTTGAACACGGCCATCTCGGTGACCACGTCCACCGTGACCTTGAACGAGGTGGTTTTTTTCGGAAAGACCAAGCGCGCCTGGTAATTGGCAAAGGCGTCCTGCTGCCAGTTGATGAAGTGTTCTTCGGGTTCGACCTTGAGGCTGTAGCTCAGGATGCGGCTGCGGCTGTGCGGGGCCGGGCGCAGGCGGATGACTTGGGGCCCCAATTGAACCGGTCGGTCGTAGGTGTAATGGGTAACGTGGTGCAGGGCAACGTGTATCGACATATCTTTAAAAGCGCAACAGGGGCTGCACGCATGACAAATGCAGCTTGGGCTTTTTAAACTAGCAAGACACGCGCCAGCCCAGAGATTGGCGACCCCAACAGCCAATCCAGGGAGGCTGAAGATGCCATGCTTGCCCAGCAGGCCCAAGCGCAGCGTTGCCCGCCATGAGGCCGCGCCATGATGTCCTTGCGTTGGGCGCAGGGTTTGGCACCGGCCTTGCTGGCCTGGTGTGCCGGGGTGGCCTTGCAGCTTCAGCAAAGCCTGCTGTGGTCCGCACCGGTCTATGGCGCCATGGGGGTTTTGGCTTTGGCGGGCTTGTGCTGGCCTGCTTGGCGCCGCATGCGCGCGTTCATCGGTGTGTGTTTGGCGTGTGCGCTGTTGTCTTTTGCATGCACGGCTTGGCATGCGCTGTGGAAGCTGCCATCGATTGCCCCCGAACTGGAAGGTCAGGATCTGGAGCTGGTGGGCGTGGTGCAGGCCATGCCGCACAAGCAGGACATGGGCTGGCGTTTTCGTTTTCGGGTCGAATCGGCCTGGCGCGGGCAGGGGGCCACACGGCACCAAGTGCCAGTCCCCGAGCAGATTTATCTGGGCTGGTATGGGCAGGACGGCGTGACCGACAGCGGCTGGAACCTGTCGCCCCTGCCCGAGCCCGTGCAGGCCGGTGAGCGCTGGCGCTTGCGGGCGCGCCTGAAAGCGCCACACGGCAACCTGAACCCGCGCGGTTTTGATTACGAGCTGTGGCTTTGGGAGCAGGGCATTCGGGCCACCGGTGTGGTGCGTGCCGGGCCGGGCCAGCCTGCGCCAGAGCGCCTGGGGCAGACTGGGTCGCACCCGGTGGAGTGGTG
Organism: Limnohabitans sp. MMS-10A-192; assembly: GCF_003063335.1. Lineage (GTDB taxonomy): Bacteria > Pseudomonadota > Gammaproteobacteria > Burkholderiales > Burkholderiaceae_C > Limnohabitans_A. Next base: position 361,540 of record NZ_NERX01000001.1, read on the forward strand.
GCGGCAGTCGGTGCGCGATCGTTTGCAGACGCGGCTCGGTGCGGTGGCGGACGCCGGTGTCGCTGCCGACGGCGCTGGGCGCGCGCCCAATGTGGCGGGCATCGTGGTGGCCTTGGTCACGGGCGATCAAGCCGCCATTGACCGCAGCGACTGGGATGTGTTTCGGGCCACCGGGGTGGCGCACCTGATGAGCATTTCCGGGCTGCATGTGACCATGTTTGCCTGGCTCGCCGCCATGACGGTGGGCTGGTGCTGGCGCCGGTCGGCGCTGTGGGGGTTTCGCGGCGCTTTGCGCTGGCCTGCGCCGCAGGTGGGGGCTTTGGCGGGGCTGGCTTTGGCGCTTGTGTATGCCTTGTTCAGCGGCTGGGGGGTGCCGGCGCAGCGCACGGTCTGGATGCTCGGTGTGGTGGTGCTCCTGCGCCTGTCGGCCAGGCAATGGTCTGCCACGCTGGTGTGCCTGTTGGCGGCGGCAGTCGTCTTGACGCTCGACCCTTGGGCGCTGCTGCAGCCAGGCTTTTGGCTGAGCTTTGTGGCGGTGGCCGTGCTGGTGTGGACCGATCAACGCTGGCCGGGCGCACCGATGCAGGATGCTGCGCAGGAGGCGACACCGGTGCATCCTGACCCCAGCACCAAGTCGGGGCTGGTGCACCGCTTGCGTGCCCTGTGCCTTGCACGTTTTCATGCAAAAGGTGGCGCCTTGCAGGGCGAATGGAGGGGGCAGGAATGGTGGGGTCAGTCGTGGCGCCATGTTGCGGGCCGCATCTGGGGTTTGTGGCGCGAGCAATCGGTGGTCACGCTGGCGCTGGCGCCTTTGTGTTTGCTGTTCTTTGGGCAGGTCTCGGTGGTGGGCTTGCTGGCCAATCTGGTGGCCATTCCCTGGGTGAGTTTTGTGGTCACGCCGCTGGCCATGCTGGGCGTGGTTTGGTCGGGTTGGGCGGTGCTGGCCGCTTGGGCTCTGAAGCCTTTGACCGCATTGCTGGTCTGGATGGCCAGTTGGCCGCTTGCCAGTGTGAGCCTGGCTTTGCCGCCTTGGGGGTTTGCGGTCTTGGCGCTGTTGGCGGCGCTGTTGTGGGTGTCGCGCTGGCCCTTGTCCTGGAAGCTGGCGAGCCTGCCCTTGCTGTGGCCCGCACTGTTTTGGACAGCGCCGCGCCCACCTCTGGGTACTTTTGAATTGCTCATCACCGATGTGGGGCAGGGCAATGCTGTTTTGGTGCGCACGGCGCGCCACAGTTTGCTCTACGACGCCGGGCCGCGCTATTCGCCCGAAAGCGATGCCGGTCACCGCGTGCTGGTGCCGCTGCTGGCGCAGACGGCCGAGCGGCTGGATGTGCTGATGCTCAGCCACCGCGACACCGACCACACGGGCGGCGCGCCCGCGATATTGGCCATGCAGCCGCAGGCGGCGCTGTGGTCATCGCTGGAAGCCGGGCACCCCTTGCATGCGCTGGCCGCCAGCTCGCAGCCTTGCCACCGTGGCCAAGCTTGGGTCTGGGACGGTGTGCGTTTCGAGGTGCTGCACCCCACGGCGGCGCCCCAGCTGCCGCCGGACAAGCCGATCAAGCCCAATGCGCTCAGCTGCGTCTTGCGCATCAGCGATGGCCTGCGTTCGGTCTTGCTTGCGGGTGACATTGAAGCGCCGCAAGAACAAGCCTTGGTGGCGGCAGGGCTGGCGCCGGTGGATCTGCTGCTGGTGCCGCACCACGGCAGCAAGACCTCTTCGACCCCCGAGTTCTTGCAGGCCTTGGCCCCCCAGCTGGCGCTGGTGCAAGCGGGCTACCGCAACCGCTTTGGCCACCCGGCACCTGCGGTGCTGGCCCGTTATGAAGGCCTGCGCATCCGCGTGGTGGACAGCGTGCACTGCGGCGCAGCCACCTGGCGCAGCGATGCACCCAAACAGCTGGTGTGCGAGCGCGAGCGCTCGCGCCGCTATTGGCACCACGCAGCGCCTTGACCGCCGTCAATCGAAGTGGGTACGCATCTTGCTAACCTGTGTGCAGGAGTAAGAAGCTATGCGCCAATTTGATGAGATGTACAGCCGCCTGCCTGCATCAGGCGATGCGGGCGAGGTGAGAAAACACTACGAGGCCTATGCCCGTTGGTTGCAGGCGCAAGATCCCCGGACCATGGCCGCTCGCCGTGAAGAGGCCGAGATGATTTTCCGCCGTGTCGGCATCACCTTTGCCGTCTATGGCGACAAAGACGAAGACGGCTCCGGTACCGAGCGCCTGATCCCCTTTGACCTGATCCCCCGCGTGATCGCCGCCCAGGAGTGGAAAAGCATGGAGGCCGGTCTGGTGCAGCGCGTCACGGCCCTCAACCGTTTCATCCACGACGTGTACCACGACCAGGACATCTTGAAGGCCGGGGTGATCCCCCGCGAGCAAATCGAAAACAACGCGCAGTTCCGCCCCGAGATGGTCGGTGTGGATGTGCCCAACAACATCTATTCGCACATCAGCGGCATCGACATCGTGCGTGCCCCTGACAGCGCCGGCAACGGCGAATACTACGTGCTCGAAGACAACCTGCGCGTGCCCAGCGGCGTGAGCTACATGCTGGAAGACCGCAAGATGATGATGCGGCTCTTCCCGGAATTGTTCAGCCAGCACCGCGTGGCCCCGGTGGCGCATTACCCCGACTTGTTGTTGGAGACGCTGCGCGCCAGCAGCCCCGCCACCACGGCCGAGCCCACGGTGGTGGTGCTCACGCCCGGCATGTACAACAGCGCCTACTTTGAGCACGCCTTTTTGGCGCAACAAATGGGTGTGGAGCTGGTCGAAGGGCAAGACTTGTTCGTGAAAGACAAATTCGTCTACATGCGCACCACGCGCGGCCCCAAGCGGGTGGACGTGATCTACCGCCGGGTGGACGACGACTTTTTGGACCCGAACGTGTTTCGCCCTACATCGACGCTGGGCTGTGCTGGCCTCATGGACGCTTACAAAGCTGGCCATGTGGCGATTTGCAACGCGGTGGGCACGGGCGTGGCCGACGACAAGTCGATCTACCCCTATGTGCCCGACATGATCAAGTTCTACTTGGGCGAGGAACCCATCCTCAAAAACGTGCCGACCTTCATGTGCCGCAAGCCAGACGACTTGCAATACACCTTGGCCAATCTCAAAGACCTGGTGGTCAAGGAAGTGCACGGCGCAGGCGGCTACGGCATGTTGGTCGGTCCGGCCTCGACCAAAGAAGAGATCGAGCGCTTTCGCGGTGCGCTGCTGGCCAACCCCGAGGGCTACATCGCGCAGCCCACGCTCAGCCTGTCGAGCTGCCCGACTTACGTCGAGAGCGGCATCGCCCCGCGCCACATTGACCTGCGGCCCTTTGTGCTGAGTGGCCGCACGGTGCAGATGGTGCCCGGGGGCCTGACGCGCGTGGCTTTGAAAGAAGGCTCTTTGGTGGTCAACAGCAGCCAAGGCGGCGGCACCAAAGACACCTGGATATTGCAGGACTGATTTCACCCCTTGTCCTGATTTCACCCCTGTCATCTTCGGGCTTGACCCGAGGATCCACGGATACCCGACCCGTCGGGCATGACACACCAAGGAAAAAATATGCTGAGCCGCACCGCTGACCACCTTTTCTGGATGTCCCGCTACATGGAGCGGGCCGAGAACACGGCCCGCATGCTCAATGTGAGCTACGAGACCTCGCTCTTGCCCCAGTCCGCCGCCGCTGTGGAGGCCGGTTGGGAAGGCATCTTGTCGATCAGCGAATTGCTGCCCGCGTACCTGGCGCTGTACAAAACCATCACCCCCCGCGATGTGATGGCCTTCATGGTCAAGGATGTGGACAACCCTTCATCCATCATCTCGTGTCTGCGGGCGGCCCGCGAGAACGCACGTGCCGTGCGCGGCACGCTGACCACCGAGGTGTGGGAGACGCAAAACCAGACTTGGCTCGAAGTCAACCGCATGCTCAAAAGCGGCGAGTTCGAGCGCGACCCAGGCCAATTTTTCGAGTGGGTCAAATTCCGCTCGCACCTGTCACGCGGCGTGACGGTGGGCACCATGTTGATGGACGAGTCGCTCTACTTCATGCGCATGGGCACGTTTTTGGAGCGGGCCGACAACACGGCGCGTTTGGTGGACGTGAAGTTCCACGCCATGAACAACGACTTCTTTGGCGCACCGCAATACAACACGGCCGGTGCAGAAAGCACGCAGGAATACGACTTCTACCACTGGAGCGCCATCTTGCGCAGCGTCAGCGGCTTCGAGGTCTACCGCAAGGTCTACCGCGATGTGATCCGCCCCGAGCGGGTGGCCGAGTTGCTCATCTTGCGCCCCGACATGCCACGCTCGCTGCACGCCAGCCTGAACGAGGTCTTGTCGAATCTGAAGCTGGTGGCACATGACCCGGACAGTGACACCCTGCGCGATGCCGGGCGCTTGTTGTCCGAGCTGGCCTTTGGCCGCATCGATGAGATTTTGGCGACCGGCTTGCACGCTTATTTGACGCAGTTCCTGGACCGTGTGAACGTGCTGGGCGGCCGCATCAGCCGAGAGTTCTTGATGCCGTCTGCGACTTGAACCGTCATTCCCCTGGAGATCCTGTGACCACGAATGAGCGCAGGTCATCCCGAACACGAGCATGTCAATCCAATCCAGGCATGTCATCCCAAGCCAAGCATTTCATCCCAAGCCAGGCATGCCATCCCGGGCCAGGCATGCCATCCCGGGCCAGGCATGCCATCCCGGGCCAGGCATGTCGTCCCTATCCAGGCATGTCATCCCGGGCTTGACCCGGGATCCATCTCCATTGACCTCAAGTGCTTGTGCATCCATGGATCCCGGATCAAGTCCGGGATGACATGAGGGTGCTTGGTCGTCGGGTTGCCGAAGAAGCTCAACTGTTCAGTGTCAGCACCATTGGCTTGCATGACCTCATGCATCCATGGATCCCGGATCAAGTCCGGGATGACGTGAGGGGGCTTGGTCGTCGGGTTGCCGACGAAGCTCAACTGTTCAGTGTCAGCACCATTGGCTTGCATGACCTCATGCATCCATGGATCCCGGATCAAGTCCGGGATGACATGAGGGGGTTTGGCGTGGGGCTTGCCGACGAAGCTCAGTCGCCCAGCGTCAGCACCACCGGCGCGTGGTCGCTGGGGCGCTCGTTCTTGCGGGGGGCACGGTCGATCACGCAGGCCGTGGCGCGGGCCTTGAGCGCCTGCGAAATCAGGATGTGGTCGATGCGCAGGCCCCGGTTGCGGCGGAAGGCGAACTCGCGGTAGTCCCACCAGCTGTAGCTTTTCTCGGGCTGCTCGAACAGGCGGAAGCTGTCCGTGAGCCCCAAGTCGATCAGGGCTTGGAGCTTTTCGCGCTCGGCATCGGTGCAGTGGATGGTGCCGGCCAGTGCGATCGGGTCCCACATGTCCAGCGCGTCGAAGGTGATGTTGTAGTCACCCAGCAGCACCAGATTCGGGTGGCGCGTCATCTCGTCTTTGACCCAGTCGCGCAGCGCATCGAGCCAGCGCATTTTGTAGACGAACTTGTCGCTGTCGGGCGCTTGGCCGTTGGGGAAGTACGCGCCGATCACGCGCACGTCACCGTAGGTCGCGGCAATCACGCGGGACATGTCGTCCTCAAAACCGGGGATGTTCTTGACCACCTCCACGCCTTCGCTGCGCGAGATCAGCGCCACGCCGTTGTAGGTCTTTTGCCCAAACCAGTGGGCTTGGTAACCGGCTTCGGTGAAAGCGGCGACCGGGAACTTGTCGTCGGTCAGCTTGAGTTCTTGCAAGGCCAGCACATCGGTGGGGTTGGCGGCGAGCCAGTCCAGCACTTGAGGCAAGCGCACCGACAGCGAGTTCACATTCCAGGTCGCGATTTTCATGAAGCACCGGGTCTCTCAAATGTGCAGGTAAGCCAAAACGCCAATCACCACACCGCCAGTGCCTGCGAGGTACATGACGTATTCCAGCCATTTCTTTTTGGACAGCAGGGCAATCGCCGCCATGGCAATGGCCACTTGCAGCACGGTGGTGGCTTGCGCCCAGCGGTGGTGCTGGTGCATCTGCTCGTCAGACTTTTCGTCCCAGGCCTTGGCTTCGGCTTCGAGCTTTTCAGCGCCGACTTTGATCTCGGCTTTCTCGCCTTTGTAACGCTTGATCTCGTCTTGGTAGAAGTCTTTCTTGGCAGGGGTCAACTCCAAGGCCAGCTCGCTCAGGTTTTGCTTGCTGCTTTTGGCCTGGTAGTAGTTCCACTGGTTGGACGCTTCGGTCTTTTTGATGGCGGCATTGTTTTTGTACAAACCAGCATTGGCCTGTGTGGCGCCACCCATGTAACCAAACAAGGCGCCCACGGTGGCGATCACCGCCGTGAACATCGCGATCGAGCTGGTGTGGCCATCGCCATGGCCTTGGGCGGCGTGTTCCAACTCGTGGTCGTGGGGGCCGTGAACGTGAAAACCGTGTCCTGACATGGTGTCTCCTCAGAGGTGGTGTTGGTAAGTGACGAAGCTGAAGGGCAAGCCACTGGCCGCCACATGCGATTCGCGCTGGGCCTCTTGCCAGCCGGGGCCGAGTGCAGGGGCAAAAGCATCCCCCTGAAAATCCTGGTCAATTTCGGTGACCACCGCGCTGCTGGCATGGGGTTCGGCCTGCGCGTAAATCTCGGCGCCGCCAATCACCCAGGCATCGGTGGCCTCTGGGCACTGCTGCATGGCCTCTTCGATGGAGCCCGCGCGCAAAGCGCCTTCGGCTTGCCAATCGGCCTGGCGCGTCACCACGATGTTGATGCGGCCGGGCAAGGGGCGGAACTTGGGCGGCAAGGAATCCCAAGTCTTGCGACCCATGATCACCGGCTGGCCGAGCGTGGTGCGCTTGAAATGCGCCAAGTCTTCAGGCAGGTGCCAGGGCAGGGTGTTGTTCGCGCCGATCACGCCATTGCGGGCGCGGGCATAAATCAGATGGAGCTTCATCAAACCGCCACAGGTGCCTTGATGGCCGGGTGGCATTCGTAGCCCAGCACTTCAAAGTCTTCGTAGGCGTAGTCCAGGATGGACGCGGGCTTGCGCTTGATATTCAGTGTGGGGTAGGCCATGGGCGTGCGGCTCAGCTGCAACTCGACCTGCTCGTGGTGGTTGCTGTAAATGTGGCAATCACCGCCGGTCCAGATGAAGTCGCCCACGTCCATATCGCACTGCTGGGCCACCATGTGGGTGAGCAGCGCGTAGCTGGCGATGTTGAAGGGCACGCCCAAAAAGATGTCGGCACTGCGCTGGTACAGCTGGCAGCTGAGTTTGGGCTTGTCACCTGCTTTTTGCGGCGGCGCCACGTAGAACTGGAAGAAAGCATGGCAAGGCATCAACGCCATTTGGTCGAGTTCTGCCACGTTCCAGGCGCTCACGATGATGCGGCGCGAATCGGGGTTGTTTTTCAGCGTGTCCATGACCTGCTGGATCTGGTCAATGTGGCCACCGCCCGGGGTGGGCCAGCTGCGCCATTGGACGCCATACACCGGGCCCAGCGAGCCGTCTTCGCGCGCCCATTCGTCCCAGATGGTGCAGCCGCGCTCTTGCAGCCATTTCACGTTGCTGTCGCCGCGCAAAAACCACAGCAGCTCCACGATGATGGCTTTCAAAAAAACCTTCTTGGTGGTCACCAGCGGGAAGCCCTCGTTCAGGTCAAAACGCATTTGGTGGCCAAACACACTGCGCGTGCCGGTGCCGGTGCGGTCGCCTTTTTGCACACCCGTCGTGTAGACGTGGCGCATGAAGTCTTCGTATTGGCTGCGGATGGGGCGGGCAGGGGTGTTCATGGGGTGGCAGTTTAAGGCATTGGCAAGGGGGGTGTTTTGCTCCGATGGAGGCGGTCCACCCTGCGATGACAAGGTGCCAGCGCACAGACAGGCGTGACTTTCAGGCGTACCTTGGGGCAAACCCTTGGGTGCTTCACCTTCTGAGGGCCTGAAGTCGGTTTTGAAAAGGAAAAATCATGCGCTTTAACTTGACCCCGCGACATCTCCGCCAGTGGCTCCCATGCTTGGTCGTTTGCCTGACGGTGACGGGCCATGCGGCGACGAACACGGGCAACTTGACGGTGAGTGCGACCATTGAGTCGGCTTGTTCGGTCTCTGCCAGTCCCATGGCCTTTGGCGTGGTGTTGCCCGGGGTCACCAAGGACACCGAGGCCATTGTGTCGGCCGTTTGCACCGCCGGCACCACTTACACGCTGGACTTGGGGGATGGTCAGAACCACACGACCACGGGCGGAACGGGCATCCAGTACCGCAGGCAAATGGCCTCAGAGGCCAACCGATTGCCATACGTGGTTTACCAAGAGCCTGCCCGTGCGACAGAGATCGCAGCGACATCCTCTTTGGCGGCCAACAACAATTTGCTGACCTCGACCGTTGGCAACGGTTTAGCCCAGGATAAGCCCATTTACGGTCGCATCGTGGGTGCAGAGACGGTGGCCCAGCCAGCAGGCGTTTATGTCGACACGGTTGTCATCACCATTGCATTCTGACGGTGCTTGCTTCGCATTTGGAATGCGCTTTGCTTTCAAGCTGAAGCGCAGGGTCCGCTTGCTGGGCAGGCTGCACGCTTGGGCATTGGCATGGGTGAGTCTGTCCATCCAGGCCGCGGTGACGATTTCCCCGGTCATCGTCAATGTGTCGCCAGATGGCCGAGCGATCATCACGGTGCGCAATGACCGGCAGCGCGAGGTCCTTTACCAAATCACCGTGCTGCAGTGGCAGCAGATCGACGGGCAAGACCGCTATGAGGCCACGCAAGACTTCATTGCCAGCCCTCCTTTGTTCACCTTGGCCCCTGCTGCATCACAAGTGGTGCGGATGGGGTTTCGCAATCCCGTGCGCTTGCCGCTGGAGCAGTCCTATCGGCTGCTGCTGGCCGAGGTGCCCCGGCCCGGTGACCACACGGGCGAGCGTGGGCTGGTTCAATTTGCCATGCAGTACGCCATTCCCGTGTTTGTGGCGTCCAGCCAAGGCGCTGAGCCGCGCCACTTGGTCTGGCAGATGCGCGAGGAGGGTGGCGCTTTGCGCGTGCGGGCGGACAACCTGTCTTCCAGCCATGTGGTCCTGAACATGGTGGGTCTGACGCGCCAAGCAGGCCCGACGCCGCCAGCCGAGTTGTCCCACCGCCAACGCACCACGGTGTTGGCCCATGCGTGGCGTGAATGGCGCTTTGTGCTTCCCCGTGACAAGTCGCCGCTGCCCTGGCGGATCGTGGTGCAGTCGGCAGACCGTGAGGCGGTGGAGCTCGTTCCGGATGCTGACGTGCGGCCGCATGCGTTTTAGCGCATGCCTCAGCGCAGTGCGGCATTTACTTGCGCTGATTTGCTTGGCTATCGGTGGCCTGTGCAGCTTGTCGACCGCAGCCAACGCAGGCCATCCGAGCAGTGGTTTTTACGAAGTGCTCGTCAACGGGGTGGCGCAAGCGGGGTTTGCCCTGCTGGTGTTGGACGACCCCTTGCACCCCGCCATGGCCAACAAGGACTTTCTGGCGCTGGGGTTTGCAAAGCATGTTCCGCCCTTTGTGCAAAAGGGGGTAGCGCTGGTGCCGCTGGATGGACACGAAGGCATGGCCGTGGCGATTGACACCCAGCACTTGCGCGTCTCACTGAATGTCGCGCCCGACTGGTATGCCCCCACTCGCTTGAATTTGAAGGCGATGCAAGCCGGTCAGCCCCTGCCAGCCCCGGTGGGGGCCTTGCTCAACTACACCCTGCAAGCGAGCCATGGTGGCGGTGCCGCAAGCGCGCAGGGCAGCACCCAGATGCTGTCATGGTTTGGCCCGGCGGGCTTGCTGGAGTTGACGACGGCGCTGCGATCCGTCGATTCAAGCCAGGCCGCTTTGGGCCCTTCGGCCGAAAAAAAATTCATTCGCCTGGGCACCACGTTTTTGCGCGACGACCCCGAGCACCTGACGACGTGGTCTGTGGGCGACGCGGTGCTGCAGGCAGGTACAGGGGTGCCCAGCGTTCGCTACGGGGGCATCACCTGGCAGAGCAATTTCGGACTCAACCCGGCCTTTTCCACGCTGGAAACCCCCACACTTTTTGACTCGGCCCGATTGCCCAGCACGCTGGAATTTTTCCTCAACGACCGGCGCGTTGGTGCGCCGGTGACGGTGGCGCCCGGGCCATTTGAAATCACGGGGCTGCCCACCGTGGGGGTCAATGGCATGGTCAATGTGCTCATCCGCGATGCACTCAACAATGAGCGCCTCATCGCGGTGCCCTATCTGCACACGGCCAGCCTTTACCGCCAGGGGCTGCACGGCTTCAGTTACACCGCAGCTTGGTTGCGCCCGGAGCTTGACCGATACGCCACACCGTTTCTGGCCAGTTCGCACCGGTGGGGGATCACGCGCCAATGGACGCTGGACGCGGGCGCAGCGCTCAGCGCGCGCCAGAGCAGCGCTGGGGCCGGGGCGACCACGGTCTTGTTCGGCGATGTGATCGGCAACCTCAACTTGGCCCTCAGCCACGCCCCCTCAGGGGCCGGGCAAAGGCTGGGCGCATCGGCCCAATGGCAAGACAGCCGTGCCAGCATGGGGGCCAGCTACAGCCGTGCGTCCTCAGGGTTTGAACTGCTGGGCGACACCACGCAGGCCGCCAACCGCCCACGAGACGAGTTGCGCTTGTTTGCGGCGCGCGCCTTGGGCCGGTCGCTGGGCAGCGTCAGCGTGAGCCTGGGCAGCCTTTCGGACTGGTCAGGCCATACGCGTGCGATCAGCAGCATCGGCTGGTCTAAAAGCGTGGGCTCTGCGAATGTGTCGCTGGGCGCTGTGCACACCGCCGGCAACACACTTCTTCAGTTCATGGTCAGCCTGCCTCTGGAGCGGCGGGCGTTCTGGAGTGCCAGCGTGCAAAAGCAAGGCCAAGGCCTGAGTGCGCGCACCGACTACGCCACCGCCCCCTTGACGGGCAAAGGCCTGGCCTGGCGCTTGGGTCTGGCCGCCAGCGATGCGGCGGGCACCCCAGAGCGCACCCGCGTGAGCGCGGGCATGGACATGCGTTCGGACCTTGGCGAGCAGGGCCTGGATGTGGTCAGCAGCGCCAACGGTGCGTCGTGGCGGGCCCGTACGGCGGGCAGTGTGGGGCTGCTGGCGGGGCATGGGTTTTATGGTCCGCCCATCCACGGCGGTTTTGCGCTGGTTTCGACAGGCGATGCCCCCGACATACCGGTCTACCGTTGGAACTTGCCTGTGGCCGTCAGCGATTCACGCGGCATGGCCTTGGTCACCACGCTCAGTCCTTACCAAAAGAATCTGCTGGCCATCAAGCCTGAAGATGTGCCGCTGCAATACCGCGTTGCCAGCCACGAGATCACGGCCATCCCGCGAGGGCGCGGCGGTGTGCTGGTGGATTTTTCGGTCGTGCGTGAACGGCCCGCCTTGGTGGTGCTGGTCCTGCCAGACGGTCGTCCTGTGCCGGTGGGGGCCAGCGTGCATGTGCAGTCCAGTGGCGAGACGGCGCCGGTCGGCCTGCGCGGCGAGGTCTATCTGCAAAACTTGCCTGCACAAGCCGAGTTGACGGTGCGCCTGCAGGGCAAATCCTGCCCAATGTCTGTGACGCACCCGGTCGGCCACGATCCTCAGCCGCGACTGGGCCCATGGCTTTGCGTCTGGAGCGAAACGCCATGAACAAGCCGACCATCAAGCGCGCTGTGGACCCCGTCTGGTGTGGGCCCACAAGGGCGTGCGTGCGAATTCTGGCCGGGTTGGCCTGCCTTGTTCTGACCTGTCTTGAGCTTGCGCAAGCGGCGCCAGCGCTGGATGCTCCGGTCGAATGCACCTTGCAATCGACCCGCCTCAGCTTTGGCACGCTGACGCAGCAGCGGCCCACCCAGGTGCAGGGCGAAGGGGAGGTCATCGTCGCGTGTCAGAACCTGTCGCCAACCGTGCGCACGGTGGATATTACGGTGGGCTTTTCGAGCATGGGCGCGCACACGGCCATGCTCCAGTCAAGTCAAGACGCTTTGGCCGTTGATTTTTTCCTTGACGTGCAATGCGCCGAGCGCTGGGGCGATGGCAACAACGGAGGACGGACTTTGCAAGCCAGTGTGCGGCTGGCCCCCGGTGAACATCGCCAGTTGCGCTTGCCCGTGCATGCCCTTTTGCAAAATCGGCGCGATGCCAAGGCGGGCCTGTACCTGGTCCATGTGCCTGTGCAGATCACGGCGGTGCCCAGGTGATGGATGGGGGCGATCTGCCCATGCAACGCAGTTTTATAGATGTTTAACTCATTTGGAAATGATTATTCAGTCGTTTGAGTTTTAAGGAATGGCTTTCAGAATCCACCCATCGTCAAAAAGACGAAGCCATTTTGAAAGCCGAACATGCAAAAACAACGCCCATTTTCTCAACTGATCGCCGCCGCCGTTTTGGGCCTGAGCGGTCTGGCCGCCCAGGCGCAGGTCAGCCTGCTCAATGTGTCGTATGACCCGACTCGCGAGCTGTATGTGGAGTTCAACCAAGCCTTTGCCAAACACTGGAAAGCCAAGACCGGTCAAGACGTGAGCTTCAAGCAGTCGCACGGTGGCTCGGGCAAGCAAGCGCGCTCCATCATTGACGGCCTCGACGCCGATGTGGCCACCCTGGCCCTGGCCGGTGACACCGACGCCCTGCACGACAACGGCAAGCTGATCCCCAAGGACTGGCAAAAGCGCCTGCCGCACAACAGCTCGCCCTACACCTCGACCATCGTGCTGGTGGTGCGCGAGGGCAACCCCAAAGGCATCAAGGACTGGGACGACCTCGTCAAGCCCGGCGTGAAGGTGATCACGCCCAACCCCAAAACCTCGGGCGGTGCGCGCTGGAACTACCTGGCCGCTTGGGAATTTGCCAAGCGCAAATTGGGCGGTGACGCCAAAGCCAAAGACTTCGTGGCCGCGCTCTACAAAAACGTGCCCGTGCTCGACACCGGGGCACGTGGCTCGACCATCACCTTTGCCCAGCGCAACCAGGGTGACGTGCTGATCGCCTGGGAAAACGAGGCCTACCTGCTCGAAAAAGAGTTCTCGGCCAAGTTCGATGTGGTCTACCCCTCGCTGTCCATCTTGGCGGAGCCCGCCGTGACCGTGGTCGACAAAAACGTGGACAAGAAAGGCACCCGCGCTGTGGCTCAGGCTTATCTGGAGTACCTGTACAGCGACGAAGGCCAGGACATCGCGGGCAAGAACTTCTACCGCCCCATCTCGCCCAAGGCGCAGGCCAAGTACGCCAAACAGTTCCCCAAGCTGAATCTGGTGACGATTGACCAGGCCTTTGGGGGCTGGACCAAAGCGGCCAAAGACCACTTTGCCGACGGCGCGAGCTTCGACCAGATTTACACCAAGAACTGATCAGCCGTTGATCTGAAGCCAGGAGCTGACATGTCTGTTTTATTGATTGCAGGAAGCCCGTCGGAACGCTCACGCACGGCGGCATTGCTGGAGGCCACAGGCCAACGTCTCGAAAGCCGGGGTGTGCAAGTGCAGCGCCTGCGGGTGCGCGACCTCAACCCGCAAGCCTTGTTGTTGGCCGACTTTGGGCACCCGTCCGTGCTGGCCGCGCAAGAGCTGGTGGCCCAGGCCTCGGTGCTGGTGGTGGCCACGCCGGTCTACAAGGCGGCCTACAGCGGCATCCTCAAAGTCTTTTTGGACCTGCTGCCGCAAACCGCCCTCAAAGGCAAAACCGTGCTGCCTCTGGCCACCGGTGGCAGCCCGCACCACATGCTGGCGCTGGACTACGCGCTGCGCCCCGTGCTGCAGTCGCTCGGCGCCAAGCACATCCTGCCCGGCATTTACGCCACCGATGCGCAAGTGATCGTGACGCCGGAGGGCAGCTACCGAGTTGCCGAGGACATTGGCGCCCGTCTGGACGAAGCAGTGGACACCTTGGTGGTGGAAAACCTGATCCAGGGTTTGTCCAACGCTGGGCGCTTCAAGTCGGTGCCGTTTTCTGAAGTGCGATGTAGCGTCTGATGCCTGGTGTGAACAGCGCCCGCTGTTCACCAGCTTTTCCCCTCAAACCCTTTTTTGAAGAACCCGCATGCGCGGGCAGGGCGAAGCCTTGCCTCTCAAGCCCGAAAGAACACACCATGACCTTTGCATTTGACATTTCTCGCCGCCAGTTTTTGGCCACCGCCACCGCACTCTTGGGCACCTCTGCCGCTTGGGCGCAAAACAAGGCCCCACGCGTGCTGCGCATCGGTAACCAAAAGGGCTGGCTGTCCATCCTCAAAGGCCGGGGCACGCTCGAAAAGCGTTTGGCCCCGCTGGGCGTGACCGTGGCCTGGACCGAGTTCAACGCCGGTCCTGTGCAGCTCGAAGCGCTCAATGTCGGGTCGATTGACTTCGGTGACGTGGGCGAAGCGCCCCCCATCTTTGCCCAGGCCGCAGGCGCGCCGCTGGTCTATGCCGGTGCCACCGTGCCCCGCCCCAAGCTCGAAGCCATCATTGTGCCCAAAGGCTCGCCTATCAAAACCGTGGCCGACCTCAAGGGCAAAAAAGTGGCCTACAACAAAGGCTCCAACGTTCAGTACTTCCTGGTCAAGTTGCTCCAAAAAAATGGCCTGCAATACAGTGACGTGCAATCCATCTTCTTGCCGCCCGCCGATGCCCGTGCCGCGTTTGAAAAAGGCGCCATCGACGCCTGGATCATCTGGGACCCGTTCCTCGCCGCCGCGCAAAAAACACTCGACGCCCGCCTGCTGGCCGATGCCTCGGGTGTGGTGAACAACCGCGCCTACTACTTCACCTCGCGTGACTTCGCGACCAAGAACCCCGATGTGCTCAAGATCGCCATCGAAGAGATCAACGCGATCGACACCTGGGCCAGCAAGAACAAGCAGGCCGCTGCCGCCGAGTTGTCGGCCGTGCTGGGTCTCGACAAGTCCATCACCGAGCTGTACCTCAACCGCTCGGCCTTTGGCACCGCGGTGGTCAACCGCGACATCCTGGCCGAGCAGCAGTCGATTGCCGACACCTTCTTCGAGTTGAAGCTGATCCCCAAAAAGCTCAACTTGCTGCACGCCGCGCCGGTGGACTTGAGCTGACCCCCTACTGAGAGAACACCATGGACATTTTTTGGTTCATCCCCCTGCACGGCGACGGCCGTTACCTTGGCTCGCAACAAGGCGCCCGCGCCGTGGACCACGCCTACATGAAGCAAGTGGCGCAAGCCGCTGATGCGCTGGGTTACGGCGGGGTGCTGCTGCCCACGGGCCGCTCTTGCGAGGACTCCTGGATTTCGGCCGCCAGCCTGATCCCGGTCACAGAGCGTCTGAAATTTTTGGTGGCGCTGCGGCCGACCACCATCTCGCCTACGGTGGCTGCACGCCAGGCTGCCACGCTCGACCGCCTGAGCGGTGGGCGCTTGCTGGTCAATGTGGTGGCGGGCGGCGACTCGGCCGATCTGGAAGCTGATGGCACATTCCTCAGCCACGACGAGCGCTACGAACACGCCCGCGAATTCCTGCATGTGTGGACGCGACTGCTGCAGGGCGAAGAAGTCACATACGAAGGCAAGCACATCCAGGTCAAAGGCGCCAAGCAGTTGTTCCCGGCGGTGCAAAAGCCTTACCCACCCTTGTACTTCGGCGGCTCGTCCGATGCGGCGCATGACCTTGCTGCCGAGCAGGTCGAGCTGTACCTCACCTGGGGCGAACCCCCAGCCGAGGTCGAGAAGAAGTTCAACGACGTGCGCCGCCGTGCCGAAAAGCTCGGGCGCAAGGTCAAGTTCGGTGTGCGCCTGCATGTGATCCCGCGCGAGACCAACGACGAGGCTTGGGCTGCGGCCGACCGATTGATCTCGCACCTGGACGACGCCACCATTGCCAAGGCGCAAGCCAACATCGCCCACATGGATTCGGAAGGCCAAAGACGCATGGCCGCGCTGCACAGTGGCAACCGCGCCAAGCTCGAAATCAGCCCCAACCTGTGGGCGGGCGTGGGTCTGGTACGTGGCGGCGCGGGCACCGCGCTGGTGGGCGACGGCGAAACCATCGCCCGCCGCCTGAAGGAATACCAGGACATCGGGGCCGAGACCTTTGTGCTCTCGGGTTACCCGCACCTCGAAGAGGCCTACCGCTTTGCCGAGCTGGTGTTCCCGCATGTGGGCATCCAGGCGCCGGGCCAGCACAAGGTCGCCCCCGTGGGCGAGGTCATGGGCAACGCCGTGGTGCCGCCCGAAGCCAAAGTGGCGCAAAGCTGAGGGGCGTCGCATGAGCAATGTGCAAAACACGTCCGACGCCGAGATCGACAAAGGCGATTTGTTCCTCGACGTTTATCCGCCCGAGGTGTCCTCCACCTTGGCGGCCGAGCAGTCCTGGGGGCTGAACGTCGCGTCCTCACCGATCGACTGGCAACCCTTGCTGCAGTTTTTGCAGTCTGTGGGGCAAAGGCTGCTGCCCTGGCTGGTGCCGCTGGCGCTGATCATCGTGTGGCAGTTGTCCTCATCGCTGGGGTGGCTGTCCACCCGCGTGCTGCCCGCGCCCCTGAGCGTGGTCGACGCCGCCTGGGCGCTGGCCGAGTCGGGCGAGTTGTGGACCCATGTGCGCATCAGTGCGGGCAGGGCGCTGCTGGGTCTGGCCATCGGCGGGGGGCTGGGTCTGGTGCTGGGCCTGCTCACAGGTTCGGTGCGCTGGCTTGAAACGCTGCTGGACTCGACCATCCAGATGGTGCGCAACATCCCGGCGCTGGCGCTGATCCCGCTGGTCATCCTGTGGTTCGGCATCGAAGAAAGCGCCAAGCTCTTCCTCATCTCGGTGGCGGTGTTTTTTCCGATCTACATCAACACCTTCCATGGCATCCGCAATGTGGACCCGGGCCTGATCGAGATGGGCCGCACCTATGGCCTCTCGCGCTGGGGCTTGTACCGCCAGATCATTTTGCCGGGCGCCATGTCGTCCATTTTGGTGGGGCTGCGCTTTTCGCTGGGCCTGATGTGGGTGATCCTGATCGTGGCCGAGACCATCTCGGCGCAAGCGGGCATCGGCTACCTGACCATGAACGCCCGCGAGTTTTTGCAGACCGACGTGGTGCTGGTCGGCATCCTGCTCTACGCCGCATTGGGCAAGCTGGCCGACGTGTTTGCCAAAGGCCTGGAGAAGTACTGGCTGCGCTGGCACCCCGGCTACCAGTGAACACCCCTGAACGAGACAAGAACATGACTGAACACAACACATCCACAGGGCAGGGCGGCGTGCGCGTGCAGGCCCGTGCCTTGGGCAAAAGCTATGGCCAGCGCCGCGTGCTGCAAGGCACCGAGCTGGTGATCGAGCCCGGCGAGTTTGTCGCCATCGTAGGCCGCAGCGGCTGCGGCAAGAGCACCTTGCTGCGTCTGGTGGCAGGGCTGGAGCCCGCCACGCAGGGCGACTTGCTGCTCGATGGCCAGGCCGTCAAAGGGCTGAACGAGCACACCCGCATCATGTTCCAGGAGGCACGCTTGCTGCCTTGGCGGCGCGTGCTCGACAACGTGGCCCTGGGCCTGCCCGAGTCGGGCAAGGCCGCTGCCGCCAAGGTGCTGGCGCAAGTCGGCCTGGGCGACCGCCAAAACGAATGGCCCGCACGCCTGTCGGGCGGGCAACGCCAACGCGTGGCCCTGGCCCGCGCTCTGGTCCACAACCCGCAACTGCTGCTGCTCGACGAACCGCTCGGCGCGCTCGATGCGCTCACCCGCATCGAGATGCACGAGCTGATCGAAAACCTCTGGAAGGCCAACGGCTTCACCGCTCTGCTGGTTACCCACGACGTGCAAGAAGCCGTGGCCCTGGCGGACCGCGTGATCCTGATCGAAGACGGCGCCATTGCGCTCGACGAACGCATCGACCTGCCGCGTCCTCGTTCGCGAGGCGATGCCCGCTTTGCCGCGATCGAAAAACGCATCCTCGACCGCGTGCTGCAACGCGAAGACCCCGAGCCCAGCGTCGACACCTCGTGGATCACCACCCCCGCCAGCGGCCTGCGCTGGGCCATCTGAACCTCATTTTTTCAAACGGACTTTTCAAGGAGAAAACCATGTCCATTCAAGCCATCAACGTTCGCAACCAATTCAAAGGAAAGATCAAGGAAATCATCCGTGGCGATGTCGTCTCCGAGATCGACGTCGAGACCCCTTGGGGCATCGTGACCTCGGTCATCACCACCCGCTCGGTGGACGACCTGGCACTCAAGGTCGGCTCCGAAGTGGTCGCCTTGGTCAAGTCGACCGAAGTGTCGATTGCCAAACTTTGATCACACCGCGCTGATCCTCTCTGGCCCCCAGTGAAAGAATATCCATGACTCAACAAAAACAACAACGGCAACTGCATCTGGGGGCCTTCTTTTTCGGCGTCGGTCACCACCTGGCCGCATGGCGCCACCCCGATGTGGACCCCACCGCTTCGACCACGCTGCGCACCCTGCAAGACTGGGCACGCCAGGCCGAGGCCGCCAAATTTGACGCGGTGTTTTTTGCCGACAACGTGGGCATGAGCGACGGCCCTGCCGACGTGATCACCCGCAACGCACTGCCATACCCTTTTGACCCCTTGCTGCTGCAGACCGCCCTGGCGGGCGTGACCGAGCGCATCGGGCTGGTGTCGACCGTGTCCACCACCTATTTGCCGCCGTACCACTTGGCGCGCAAATTCGCCACGCTCGACCACCTGAGCGACGGCCGCAGCGGCTGGAACCTGGTCACCTCGGGCAGCGAGTTTGAAGCCAAAGCCTTTGGCCTGCCGCACCAGCTGGAGCATGCCGAGCGCTACAAGATCGCCCACGAATACGTCAAGATCACCCAAGGCCTGTGGGACAGCTGGGAAGACGACGCCTTCACTTACGACAAAACCAACAACCGCTTCTTTGACACCGACAAGCTGCACCGCGTGGCGCACCAGGGCCTCAAGTTCAAGGTGCAAGGTTCGCTGCAAGCCCCCCGCGCCCCGCAGGGCTACCCGGTGCTGGTGCAGGCCGGTTCGTCCAACGACGGCCAGGATCTGGCAGCAGCCACCGCTGAAGTGGTCTTCACCGCACAGCAAACCGTGGAAGACGCACGGGCCTTCTACACCTCGCTCAAGTCGCGTTTGCCTGCCTATGGCCGCACCGCTGACGAGCTCAAAATCATGCCCGGCATCTCGCCCTTTGTGGGCCGCAGCCAGCAAGAGGCGCAAGAAAAATTCGAGCAGCTGCAAAGCCTGATCGACCCGGTGCTGGGCCTAGGTTTGCTCTCAGCCTTCTTGGGCAACGTCGATCTGTCGGGCTACAACATCAACGATCCGTTTCCGCAAGACTTGCCCGTGACCGAGGGCTGGAAAAGCCGCCAGGAACTCTTTGCCAAACTCGCTGCCCGCGAAAACCTGTCGATTCGCCAGCTCTACGAACGCGTGGCCAGCGCCCGCGGCCATTGGACGCTGGTGGGCACGCCCGAGCACATTGCCGACCAGCTGGAGCATTGGTTCAAGACCGGCGCGGCCGACGGCTTCAACGTGCTCGCGCCCACCTTGCCGCATGGCCTCAAGGACTTTGCCGATCTGGTGATCCCTGAGTTGCAGCGGCGCGGCCTGTTCCGCACCGAATACACCGGGCGGACCCTGCGCGATCACCTGGGCCTGAGCCGCCCGGTCCACCCCGCCGTCCGGGCTCAGCAAGCGGTGGCGGCATGAACTTTCAGCAACTCAAATCGGTGCGCGAAGCTGTGCGCTGCGGCTTCAACCTGACCGAGGTGGCCAACATGCTGTTCACCTCGCAACCCGGGGTGAGCCGCCAAATCCGCGAACTGGAAGACGAACTGGGCATCGAGATTTTTGTGCGCAACGGCAAACGCCTGACCGGCCTCACACCGCCAGGCCAGGCGCTGCTGCCGCTGGTCGAGCAGATCTTGCTGGGGGCCGAGAACATCAAGCGCGTGGGCGATGACTTCAGCGCCAAGCTCAACGGCCAGCTGTCGGTGGCGGCCACGCACTCGCAGGCGCGCTATGCGCTGCCGCATGTGGTGCGCGACTTCAGGCAGTTGTTCCCCAATGTGTCGCTGCACCTGCACCAAGGCTCGCCCAAGCAAGTGGCCGAAATGCTGCTCTCGGGCGAGGCCGACATCGGCGTGGCCACCGAAGCGCTGGCGCAATACCCGCAGCTGGTGGCGCTGCCTTGCTACCGCTGGACGCACAGCATCGTGGTGCCACCCGACCACCCGCTGCTGGCGCACAGCGGGCCGGTGACGCTGGCGCAACTGGCGCAATTCCCGATCATCACCTACGAGCATGGTTACACCGGCCGCTCGCACATCGACGACGCCTTTGCCAAAGAAGGTTTGAGTCCTGATGTGGTGCTGACTGCCATGGACGCCGACGTGATCAAGACCTATGTCGAGCTGGGCATGGGCGTGGGCATCGTCGCGTCCATCGCGGTGGACCCCGACCGCGACACCCACCTGCGCCTGCTGGACGCCGGGCACCTGTTCGAGATCAACCAGACCCGCCTGGCCATCCGGCGCGGCGCATGGCTGCGCGGCTTTGCCTACAGCTTCATCGAGACCTTTGCGCCCACCCTCACGCGTGAGGCGGTGGAGCAGGCGTTGACCGCTAGCTGAACGGTCATTGTTGTAGGAGTCAGCCCTGCTGGCGATCAGGCGCTTGTGAGGCGCTGATGATCGCTTGCAGGGCAAGCGGCCACCTTTTTCACATTCGCATACCGGCTCTCAGGCCGCGCCAGGCCCTTGTTGTCGGCAATGTCACGCCCTTAACTTCGTCAGGCGCGTGATCAGCTTTCGCCCAATGTGGTGGCTGAATTCAAAGTTACCGGGCCAGCCTGGCAAGGACGTATCAACAACGCGCAGAAAGACTGATTGCGGAAGCGTTCGCCAGAGTGATGTGCAGTCAGTGTCCTCTATTGACCGCAGCTTTTTTGTCGCCTGAACCTTGGCAGCTGGACTCGACCCTTGACGAAATTCAGGGGTTTTTACGGCTATTTATGGATATTTGTGGATATTCATGGCTATTTTTGCGGCTATATTCACTTCTATGTTCAAAACAGACACCCTCCAGATCAGCCCCGAAGTGCTGTCGCTGATCGCCCAAATTGACGAGTTCAAAGGAGCTTGGCGAGCTTTGGGCTCACTGGCACCAGAGCGGCTGTTGGCATTGCGGCGTGTGGCCACCATCGAAAGCGTGGCCTCATCCACCCGGATTGAAGGCAGCAAACTGACCAATGCCGAGGTCGATGCCTTGCTTTCAAACATCAAGGTCAAAAAGTTCACCACAAGAGACGAGCAAGAAGTCGCGGGCTATGCCGATGTGATGGAACTGCTTTACGCATCCTGGGAACACATTCCGTTCAACGAAAACCACATCCGTCAACTTCACCGTGACCTGCTTCAGTACAGCAACAAAGACACGCACCATCAAGGACATTACAAAAAAATCTCCAACAACGTCGCCGCCTTCAACGAAAAGGGCGAACAGGTGGCGGTGGTCTTTGAAACCGCTTCTCCGTTTGACACGCCACGCCTGATGCAAGAACTGGTGGACTGGGTGCGCCATGCGCGTGACCACAAAACCCTGCACCCGCTGTTGATCGTCGCCGTCTTCGTCGTGGTTTTTCTGGAAATTCATCCGTTTGAAGACGGCAATGGCCGCTTGTCGCGCATCCTGACCACGCTGCTCATGCTCCAGTTTGGTTACAGCTATGTGCCCTACAGTTCACTCGAAAGCATCATCGAACAAAACAAAGGCGGCTATTACATCGCCCTGCGACAAACGCAAGGCACCATTCGCACCGAGCAACCCAACTGGCAGCCTTGGCTGGTATTTTTCCTTTCATCGCTGGCCTCTCAAGTCAAACGCCTGGGTGAAAAAGTTGAACGCGAAAAAATGATGTCCCAGATGTTGCCCAAGCTCTCGGTTGATCTGCTGGCCTTGGTCAAGGCGCATGGCCAACTGACCACATCACAAGCCGAGCAACAAACTGGTGCCAACCGCGCCACCATCAAGGCGCACCTGGCCAAACTTGTCAAAGAGGGTCATCTTGCCAAGCACGGGGTGGGCCGGGGCACTTGGTATGAGGCCGCTGTGCGGTGATTGGCCGCGTCTGATTTTTAATTGCGGCGAATTCGCCGCATTTGAAAAGCCTGTGTCGGAGCTGAAGCTGCTGACCTATAGAAATCACGCCGCTTTCTTCACATTCGCATACCGGCTCTCAGGCCGCGCCAAGCCCAGGTTCTCGCGCAGGGTGCTGCCTTCGTAGGCGGTGCGAAACAGGCCACGGCGTTGCAGCTCGGGGATCACCAGATCCACAAAGTCGTTCAGCGATTCGGGCAGCACGGGCGGCATCACGTTGAAGCCGTCGGCTGCGCCGTTTTCAAACCACTCCTGAATCGTGTCGGCGATCTTGGCCGGGGTGCCCACGACCACCAGGTGGCCGCGCGCGCCGGCCAAATATTCGTAGAGCTGGCGGATGGTGTACTTCTCGCGCCGGGCCAGCTCGATCACCACATGGGCGCGGCTGTTGATGCCCTTGGGCGGCTCGGGGTAGTAGGGCGGTGGGGCATCCAGGTCCCACTTTTGCAATTCGTCCAAAGGCCAGAACGGGGCCAGCGTGCCCAGCCCGACCGAGGGGTGAATCAGCTTTTGCAGCGCGGCCCATTTGGCATCGGCTTCTTCTTGTGTGCGGCCCACCACGGGCGAGATGCCGGGCAAGACCAGCAGCTGGTCAGGCGTGCGGCCATATTTGGGCAAGCGGCCTTTCACATCGGCATAAAAGGCTTGCGCTTCGGCCAGGCTCGTCCAGGCTGTGAAGATGGCCTCGGCGGTGGCGGCGGCCAGCTCCTTGCCGTCTTCACTGGAACCCGCCTGCACGATGACCGGGTGGCCTTGCGGTGGCCGCTCGATGTTGAGCGGGCCTGATACCTTGAGGTGCTTGCCCACATGGTTGAGCTTGTGCAGCTTTTGCGGATCAAAGTAAACGCCGGTCTCTTTGTTGCGGCTGAAGGCATCGTCTTCAAAACTGTCCCACAGGCCTTTGACCACGTCCACAAACTCGTGGGCGCGTTCGTAGCGCGTGGCCGGGTCGGGGTGCGCGTCCAACCCAAAGTTGCCATACACCGCCTCGGCGCTGGTGGTCACCACGTTCCAGGCGGCGCGGCCTTTGCTGATGTGGTCGAGCGACGCGAATTTGCGCGCCAGCAAAAACGGGTCTTCGTAGGTGGTCGATGCGGTGGCCACAAAGCCAATGTGCTTGGTCACGGCAGACAGCGCGGCCCACAGCGTGACCGGCTCGAAGTGCGACACGCGCCCTTGGCGGCTGAACGACTCGTCATCGCCCTGGTGCCAGATGCCGGGGCTGTCGGCCACAAACACCTGATCGAACAGGCCGCGTTCGGCGGTCTGCGCGACTTCGATGTAGTGGTCGATGTTGATGCCCGAATCGGCCTGCGAGCCGGGGTGCCGCCAGGCGGCAATGTGGTGGCCCGTGGGCATGATGAAAGCGCCCAGCCGGAGTTGTTTCTTGCTCATGTTCTGTCCAGTCAAAAAGTTGAAGAGACAGGCATTCTTGGGCGAGCAACACGCACGCACAACGAAGCAAATGGTATGAAAAAGCGCGCTGCTGATTTCCGGATAAGCATGCGCCAAAAGCTTCTTTGACCTGAGCGCCAATGGTTTTTAAGGTAGAGCCATCTCATCAAGAAAGGAACACGAGATGTCCAAACTCAACGACTTGCCCCAGCACTACACCAGCTTTGCGGTGGAGCCCTATACGCCCACCATCGGCGCCACCATCCACGGCCTGGATCTGTCCAAGCCTCTAAGCGATGTGGCCAAGACCGAACTGAAAGATGCGCTGGCCCGCCACGAAGTCATCTTCTTCCGCGACCAAACCATCACGCCCGCCCAACAGGTGGAGTTCACCCGCATCTTTGGCCATGTGAACGAGGTCAAAGCCTTCTTTCCGCGCGTGGAAAACCAGCCCGAGATCGAGATTGTGGAAAGCACCGCCGAGCGCCCCAGCGCCGCCAACAACTGGCACGCCGACATCACCTGGCGTGACAACCCACCCGTGGGCACCAGCCTGTATGCGCAAGTCATCCCGGCCAGCGGTGGCGACACCATTTGGTCAAGCCTGACCACCGCCTATGAGCAACTGCCAGCCGAGTTCAAGGCCTACCTGGAAACACTTACCGCCGTGCACACCTGGGAGATCAGCCGCTGGACCGAATACCTGCTGGGCAAAGACAGCAGCGGCCAACAACTGGCCGAGGCCCGCGCCAAATACCCGCCGGTGGAACATCCCGTGGTGCGCGTGCACCCCGTCACCGGCAAAAAGATTTTGTATGTGAACCCCACCTTCACCAGCCACATCAAAGGCCTGCCCCGCGCCCAGAGCGACGCGCTGCTCACGCAGCTGTATGCGCTGATCACCGTGCCCGAATACCAGGCGCGCTTGCGCTGGCAGCCCAACACCTTGGCCGTGTGGGACAACCGATCCACCCAACACTACGCCGTGGGCGATTACTTTCCGCAGCACCGCAAACTGCACCGCATCACCTTCACAGCGGATCAGGCTTTCTGATCCCAACCAGTTGTCTCCTGAACCTTGGCGGGTTCATTTGGCCCACGGCGAAAGCCGTGGGTTTTTTTGTTTGTGGGGTGGAGATTGAGAGGCGTTGAGGTGATGGATTTGATGGATTTATAGGTTCGGGATTTGGGCAGAATTATGCGTAATCAAAGTCACTTAAAAACTGGCAAGAGACATTCAGGTTTCTGCCGTGACGTGCAGTTCCCGACCCATGGCGGACCTAGCGGCCATCAAAGTCCTGTCATTCAAGAATCAATGATGTCGCTTCGGCAGTCGTTCCGTGACGATGTAAACGCGTGGAGTGCATCGCCGGACGGAAACAGCGAGACATTCCAGAGGGGATAATATGAAGGTAGTCTATCTAGGCACCGCTAGCCGACGAAACATGCCGCCTCCGAGCTTGGAGGGAGATGTCATCGAGCTTTTCTGGAACAACTGGAATGACTACGGATATCAGACAAGCTTCCCCACTACCTGCCGCATAAAAGGCAAGCTTGTAGAGCTTGGCCTCATCCGGCTGCTAGTCGATGGTAAACACTATACGTGCGCCTATCTAGACCAATTGCTCGCCAAGGGTTGGGACGGTGTATTTCCAATACCAGATACAGACTACATATCCATCCCGTCAGAGATCGCTTTCTATGAGCAGCTGGAGGGTGCGGTTGGCTATCGCATCGCGACTCGAGTGGCGAAGGCTCTACATGACGCAAGCTATCTTGTCCGAGTTGTGGATGACGAAACCGCCAAAAGACTTGTGGAAACCGAGGGCTTCAAGAATTCACTTCAGCGCGAACGCGGTAGCACCAAGGCATACCTGGACGGTTGGAAGATCCTCGAACGGCAAGCCATAGCGGTGCTAGACCTGGGGTTCCGGTACAAGGACATCTTCGGCAAGACAGCCACTCTGAACCTAAAGTTTCAGGCAGACAGCCCCCTGCCGCATGACGTGAATGTCTTGATCGGCGCAAACGGATCCGGCAAATCGAGGGTCCTTCATCAAATGGTCGACGACTGGATGACTCAGAGCAAAGATGACGAGCTTGGATTTATCAGCAAGCCCAATCTGAATCAACTGGTCGTGGTTTCCTACAGCCCCTTCGAGCGCTTTCCGGTCGACTACCAGCCAAACTCAGTCCAAGACTCACTGGCCTATCGCTACTTTGGCTTTCGCGGCCGCTCCGCGCCAAGCGAGTCGAACAAACGGGGAAAAATTCGGCTTTCGCATGACTTCCCAAAGAGCAACGCTGCGGAAGGCTTGGTTGCCTGTCTGTCTGACGACAAGCGCTATCGGGCGATCCGAGATTGGGCTCACAAGGTGAAGACCGTCGAGCGCGTGCTGTTATCTGCGTTTGACTTCGACTTCGCTGCCGTGGATGTGTCAGCCAGCAAGCGTCCGCAAATCTTTTACAGCGAGACAGATGACGTGAACCCGCTCAGCATAGAGATCGGTGACGGTGACGATCTCAGAAGATTTATCCCTATCACTTCAGGTCACGTTGCTAAGTTGAAAGACGAGGCCTTGCGCAAGTGGATCTTGCCAAAAAATGGCGTCACATTCTTTAAGAACGGCTCTCCGGTCGAACTCAGCTCTGGCCAACGACTCTTTGCGTACATCGTCATCAACATTCTGGGCGTGATAAGACGTAACAGCCTGATCCTCGTCGACGAACCCGAACTCTACCTTCATCCCACTCTGGAGATCCAGTTCGTCGACATGCTCAAGAAAATTCTGTCGCAGTTCAACTCGAAGGCACTTCTGGCAACGCATTCACTTGTAACGGTCCGAGAAATTCCTGCGGACTGCGTCCATGTGTTCGAGCGGACTGATGACAATGAAGTCGTCGTAAAGCATCCACCTTTCCAGACCTTCGGAGGAGATGTTCAACGCATTTCCTCGTACGTCTTTGGGGATCGATCCGTATCCAAGCCCTTCGAACGATGGATAGCAGAGCAGATTGAGGAGCTTGGGTCGGGTGGAGCGCTACTAGAAGCACTCGGCGATGAGCTAAATGAGGAATTGATCGTACAGATCAAGGCCATGGAGCGCGGCCAATGGTGATGCCTCTCCCTCAGCCAGCCACGAGCAGCATTCAGATCATTGATGATCTCGTAGCCGAACGGCAAAACGGTAAGAATGCCGCCTTCTTCAATGGAATCCACGCCGAGTGGCGAACAAGAGTCCAGGACTATGTCGCCCAATGCGGCTCACCTGAGTTCATTCACGATTGGCCCGCAGTCGCGCATAAGAAGAAGTCCTTCCTCAATCTATATCTGTCTTCCAGGGTAGGTTCGACGCAAGCGACGATGCTGGACCTGCTTGACGATCACGAACT
This sequence comes from Limnohabitans sp. MMS-10A-192, assembly GCF_003063335.1. Lineage (GTDB taxonomy): Bacteria > Pseudomonadota > Gammaproteobacteria > Burkholderiales > Burkholderiaceae_C > Limnohabitans_A. The sequence continues at coordinate 388,379 of NZ_NERX01000001.1, forward strand.
CACCCTCTGTCCAGCCTGTGGAGAGGCGGGACGCCCCAACACACTGGATCACTATCTTCCAAAGGGACGCTACCCGCACTTTTGCGTCACGCCGTTGAACCTCTTTCCCATGTGCGATGCATGCCAGAAGGAGAAGCTTGAGAAAACCGGAGATGCGAACTCCCCCCGCTTCTTTGTTCATCCCTATTTCGATGTCTTCGTCGCGCAGCGTGTCCTGGAACTAAGCATCCACCGTCCCTACGACAAACCAACGTTTGCATTGTCCGTACGTCCGGGCTTGACTGTGGCGCAGACCGCGCTCATAACCAGCCATGTTCGCGAACTCGCCATCGAGCAGAGGTATGCACACTTCTTTCGAGGGCAACATCGAAGGCTACTGAGGCTGGTGAACGAGATGCGATCAAACGACCAGAATGTGCAAATGAATCTAGCTGCATTCAGGGATAGTTACTCGGACCCTAGTGAAAACTCTTGGGAACACGTTTTCTATTGTGCTGTGCTGGCGGACGCAAACCTCCTCGACTACCTTGAAAACTCGCAACTGCCAGACTATCCCTAGCTGACCGTCTAGTTGTTACTTGCCGGCCTACAGAAACCGAATTGATCCGCCTGCAAGAACTCTGGTCAAAGCTTCTAACTTTTGACTGCGCTTTGGTCTTTATGCAATCACCAACCATCCTTGCCCTATCGGACCTATTTGCTGGCGACGTACTGCTTTGCTACTCCGGCCAGATGAATGAAGAACACATTGAGATTCGCGGCTATTCACATGTAGCGATCTGCTTGTCAAGCCACAGGGTTTTGGAAGCAGACTCCGGCGGCGTGAGAGTATCTATGGCCAACAACCTGTTGCACTCCTTCGATCACATTGCGGTCCTGCGCGACGATCGTCTTTGGGATGCGAGCCGAATTACTTCGCTTGAGAACTTCGCTAAAGATTGCGTTGGAAAGCCATTCGACATGCGCGGAATGAGGCGGGTACCAGAAAGGAAAGAAGCGCACAGAGACGACGTTATGCGGGAGGTCGAAGACTACTTTGCGGGCATGAAGAAGCCCAGGAACATGGCCTCATTCTTCTGTTCGCAACTGATCGCCGAATCATTCATTCACGTTGGAATTATTGATGAGTCGGCGGCTGTGGTCTTGGCGCCTGCAATCACATCTCCGAGAACCATTTCGGAAGACAGGATCTACGGCCAATTCATCGGCTATCTCGTATCGCATGCCGGATACAAGGTCCCCCACGAGGATCGGTTCAGGTGCCCATAGTCCCCTCTACCAACTTGGAATTTGTTGCGAGTTGTCGCGTGCGTTTCCTAATGCAATGCCCAAGCGAAAAGTGGCTGATCTGGATCGCCCTTTCAAAGGGCTCTTCTACATCTAAGCACAGCGCAACTTGGCTGCCAGTTACCCGTCATTGGCGCAGGTCGGCAACTGGCCCGAACCGACCCATGAATAGAAGGCGAGACCTGCCGGTATCGCTGCAATCCAGTCATCCGTCTGCATTTCTCAGAGTCCAGAAATCTGAATTGCAGCTCGCCGCCATCTATCCATATTCCCAACTCATCTAAGCAATTTCTTATCTGATTTGATTCGTTTTCATCACAAGGCCGCGTGAATAAAGTCACTCCATCGCATAAACATGGAGTGAGTGATGAACCGACGAATTGCCCTTGGGGCGTTGACTTTGGCCCTGTTGGGGGCCGCTGTGGTGCAGGCAGAAGTTGCCAAATCAGAGGGGCCTGCCGTGATCCGCATTGGCGTGGCCACCGGGGGCGTGGGCAACCCCATTCGACATGGCGGCACCAGCACTGCGCTGGCTTATGCCGACAAGGCGATTGAAGAGGAGTTCCGCAAGGACAGCATCAAGGTCGAGTGGATTTTCTTCAAGGGTGCAGGCCCCGCTGTGAACGAGGCGCTGGTCAACAAGCAGTTGGACTTTGCATGGCAGGGCGATTTGCCTTCCATCGTGCACCGCGTGGCGGGCGTCAAGACCAAGATCATCTTGGGCAGTGGCGTGCGCACGGGCTTGTATCTGGGCGTGGTGCCGGGCTCGGGCATTCAACGCATTGAAGATTTGCGGGGAAAAAAGGTGGCGGTGTTCAAGGGTACCAATTTGCATTTGGCGGCGGTGCGAGCGCTGGCCGATCACGGACTGAAAGAAAAAGACGTCAAGCTGATCAACCTGGATTTTGCGGCCACCAATGCGGCGCTGGCTTCGCGTGACATCGATGCCGCGTTTTCGTATGTGGGTTTGTTTGATCTGCGCGATCGGGGGCTCACGCAGATCGTCTGGTCGGCGCACGAAGACAACTTCAAGTACACCCGCCAGACGGCGCTGCTGGTCACCGATGACTTTGCTGCCAAATACCCCAAGGCCGTGGGCCGCGTGGTCAAGGTGGTGGTCAAAACCGCGCACCAATATTCGGATGAAAACCGCCGCAACGAACTTTTTGAGGCCTGGGGCAAAACCGAGTACCCCGAGAAAATCTGGCGCGAAGACTTCATTGGCCAGCCGCTGCGCGTGCGCCAGTCGCCGTTGCTTGATCCGTTTTTGGTGGCCCGTTACAAAGATGCGGCCAACGAGGCCTTTGACCTGAAGCTGACCCGGGGCAAGCCCGAAATCGACAGCTGGTTTGACCGCAACTACCTAAACGCCGCGCTCAAAGAGTTGAAGCTTGAAGGTTACTGGCCCGCCTATGCGGCCAATGGCCAGCAGGTCGGTCGTTGAGCGGGGTGGTTCATGCCTGCTGTTTTGAATCTGGTGCTGTCGGCGACTTTGCCTGCGCCCTTGGCCCCGTCGCCTGAGCTGGCTCAGACACACAAGCCTGCGCGCAAACAGCCTCATCCTCGTGGCGCTGTTGCATGGCAGGGTCTGCTGTCCTGGGCTGCCGACTGGCTCCTGGCTTGGGTGGTTCCCTTGCTCTTGCTGGCTTTGTGGGCGCTGAGCAGCCATTACGAATGGATTGCCTTGCAGGTGCTGCCCAGCCCGCAGCAAGTGTGGACCACGCTGGTAGACCTGACCCTTTCGGGCGAGTTGTTGGACAACCTGCAGATCAGCGCGGTGCGCGTGCTGTATGGCTTTGGCATTGGCGCGTCGGTGGGTTTGGCGCTGGGCGTGGGGCTGGGTTTGTCGCGCAGCTTCAACGCCTATGTGTTCCCGCTGTTCAAAGCCATCAGCCAGGTGCCGGTGATGGGATGGTTGCCGCTGCTCATGCTGCTGGTGGGCATTGACGAGGCGCTCAAGTTTTTGCTGATCGCCAAGGCGGCGCTGGTGCCGGTGGCGGTCAACACCTGCCAGGGCATTCAGGGCGTGGCCAACGCGCATGTGGAGGTGGCCAGGGTGTTTCGCTTCACGCGCTGGCAGTTGCTGAGCAAGGTGGTGTTCCCGGCCGCCACAGCGCAAATCTGGAACGGTCTGCGCTACGGCTTCACGCATGCCTGGCTGGCCCTGGTGGTGGTGGAGTTGCTGGCCTCGTCCGAGGGCATCGGTTTCATGATCGTCTATGGCCGCCAGTTGTTCCAGCTCGACATCGTGTTGGCCGCCGTGGTGGTGGTGGGTGTGTTGGGCTACCTGATCGACAAGCTGCTGGGCGCGGCTGAGTCGTACCTGCTGCGCTGGCGTAAGCCGGGTTTGTGAGGCATGGTCATGTCTGTTTTGAAATCAACTTCTTGGTCATTGGGCCGTGGGCGTGGGGCCGTGCTGCCGCTGCTCTTGCTGGGTGTGTGGTGGCTGGCGGTGGACCGCCAATGGTCCACATCGCCAATCCTGGTGTCGCCATTGGCGGTGTGGGACCGCGCTGTGCTGCAGGTCAGCAGCGGCGAGCTGTGGGACGCGCTGTCGGCCAGCTTGTGGCGCAACGCGCAGGGCTTTGTGATCGGCACGCTGGCGGGTCTGTTGTTTGGCTCACTGCTGGGTGGCTCGCGCTGGTTTGAAAAGCTGCTGGGCCCGAGCTTTCACACACTAAAACAGATTTCTCTGTTCGCGTGGATTCCGCTTTTGTCGGTGTGGTTTGGCCTGGGCGACAGCGCCAAGATCGCTTTCATCGCGCTGGCGGCGTTCTTTCCGGTGGTGCTCAACACCTTTGAGGGTTTTCGCAGCGTGCCGCGTGAGCTGATCGAGGTGGCGCGGGTGTTTGCCTTCACGCCGCTGCAACTCTGGCGGCGCGTGGTCTTGCCTGCGGCGGCGCCGTCCATCTTCACCGGCATTCACCTGTCGCTGATCTACACCTGGCTGGCCACGCTGGGGGCCGAATACCTGCTGGTGTCGGGCAAGGGCATTGGCAACACCCTGATCGACGGGCGCGAGCACTTCTGGATGGACCTGGTGTTGTTTGGTGTGCTGGTGATCGGCGCGGTGGGCTATGTGCTCAACCACGCGCTGTCGCTGATTGAAAAACGTTTGTTGGCATGGCGTCAAAAGACCATTGCCCAGTATTGAAGAAAGACGATCCATGGCACACGCCGGAACTTTGGCCATTGAAGGCCTTTACAAAAACTACCAGGTCAAGGGCGAAACCCTGCCCGTGTTGCAAGACATCAACCTGAGCATCGCGCCGGGCGAGTTTGTCAGCATTGTGGGCACCAGCGGCTGCGGCAAGAGCACGCTGCTGCGCCTGATCATCGGGCTCGAAGAAGGCTACGACGGCCAGATTGCCCTCGACGGTCAGCGCGTCAAAGGCACCAGCTTGCAGCGCGGCATCGTGTTCCAGGAGCACCGCCTGTTCCCCTGGCTCACGGTGGAAGAAAACATTGGTCTGGGCCTGCTGAACTCTGACCTGGCCGAGGGCCAGCGCCACCAGGCCGTGCGTGAACACATCGCGCTGGTGGGCTTGCAGGGCTTTGAAAAAGCCTACCCCTACCAGCTGTCGGGCGGCATGTCGCAGCGCGTGGCGATTGCGCGTGCGCTGGTCAATCGGCCCGAAATCCTGTTGCTCGATGAGCCTTTTGGCGCACTGGACGCGATGACACGCGCCCACCTGCAGCAAGAGCTCAAGCGCATTTGGCAGAGCGAGGGCATCACCATGATTTTGGTGACGCACGACGTGGAAGAAGCCGTGTACCTGGGCGACCGTGTGGTGGTGATGGAGCCGCGCCCCGGGCGCATCCGCCGCACCATCCCGGTAAAGCTGCCACACCCCCGTGACCGCGCCAGTTATGCCTTTGCGCAAGTCAAAGACCGCGTGCTGGCCGAGTTTGCCGAGCACACGAGCGCCGAACTGGCCGAGTCGCCGCTGCGCGAGCCCTTGCCCGAGCAGACCGCCATCCATGCGTGGCAGTTCGCTGTTTGATTGGTGTGCCCGGTAGGTCGGCACCTTCAGGTCCGACGTTGTGGGCTTGGCGCAGGTCCATGTCGGGGCTGAAGCCGCTGACCTACCAATGCCTTTTGCGCTGGTCGGGCCTTCTGGTCCGACATGGGCGAGATCGGCGCTAGATTGTTCGGGCGGAAGGCACCGGTCCATCTCACATCTGCCCCGTCTTCAAATACCGGCTGTGCCAGCTCAGTGCTTCGTCCAGCAGGTGTGGTGTGTGCAGGCCCGCGCCGCTGTGCTTGGCTCGGTCCATGTAGTCCCGCAGTTGCGGCCTGAAGCTGGGGTGGGCACAGCGTTCCACGATCAGCTGTGCGCGTTGCGTGGGGGCCAGGCCGCGCAGGTCGGCCAAGCCTTGTTCGGTCACGATGACTTGCACATCGTGTTCGGTGTGGTCGTGGTGCGAGACCATGGGCACGATGCTGGAAATTTGGCCGCCCTTGGCCACGGAAGGGCTCATGAAAATCGACAGGTAGGCATTGCGCGCAAAGTCGCCCGAGCCGCCAATGCCGTTCATGATGCCCGAGCCCATGGTGTGGGTGGAGTTGACGTTGCCGTAGAGGTCGGCCTCGATCATGGCGTTCATGGCGATCAAGCCCAGGCGGCGAATCAGCTCGGGGTGGTTGCTGATTTCTTCCGGGCGCAGCACGATGCGCTGGCGGTAAAAGTCGATGTTCGCGTTGAACTCGGCCAAGGCAGCCGGGCTGAGCGACAAGGCCGTGGCCGATGCAAAGACCAGCTTGCCCGAGCGCAGCATGTCCAGCATGCCGTCTTGCAGCACTTCGGTGTAAGCGGTGAGGTTTTTGAATGGGCCTTTGTTGAGCCCGGCCAGCACCGCGTTGGCCGTGTTGCCCACCCCCGATTGCAGCGGCAGCAACTCTGGCGGCAGGCGACCAGCTTTGACTTCGTGTTGCAGAAAGTCAATCAGGTGCCCGGCGATTTGGGCCGACACCTCATTGGGGGCATCAAAGGGCGAGTTGCGGTCCGGGTGATCGGTGATGACCACAGCAACCACCTTGGACACATCGCAGTGCAGGTAGGGCGTGCCGATGCGGTCACTGGGGTGGGTCAGGGCAATCGGCTGGCGGTGCGGCGGCATGGCCGTGTCGCGCTCAATGTCGTGCATGCCTTCGAGTGCCGGGTTCTGGTGCAGGTTGACTTCCAAAATGATGCGCTGGGCCTGGTCCAGCCAAGTTGGGTTGTTGCCCACCGAGGTGGACGGGATCAAACGCCCATCGGGCAGGATGCCGACCACTTCGACCACGGCCACATCCAGTGGGCCCAGAAAGCCCGCTCGGGCCATGGGCGCCACATGCGAGAGGTGCATGTCGGTGTAGCGCATTTGCCCGGCATTGATCAGCTGACGGCACGCAGGGTCGGACTGGTAGGGCAGCCGCATCTGGATGCCATGCGCCTTGGCCAGAACGCCGTCCAATTCGGGGGCGGTCGAGGCGCCGGTCCACAAGTTGATGCTGGCCTGGGTTTGCCCCGCTGCGTGCAGGGCCGCCAGGCGCTCGGCCAGGGCTTGCGGCACGGCTTTGGGGTAGCCCGCGCCGGTGAAGCCGCTCATGCCCACATTGACCCCGATCGGAATCAGCCGGGCCGCTTCGGCGGCAGACATGACCAAGGCGTGGAGGGCGGCAAGCTGGATGCGGTCAAGAAAGCTCATGAGGATTCCGAAGATGGTTGCGTGGCCAAGCTTGGCCAGCACCCTGGTGCTCAGTTTGAACAGGCCACAAAGTCTATCAGTCGCCTGACAAATCAACGGGTTAACCCTTGGTTTTGCGGCGTCTGGCGTGAGTGCCACTGCACAGGGCGGCGCAAGGCGTGTGGGGTGATGTTTTCTTTATGTTGAATAACGAATAAGCAAACTACAAATGATTCGTTTGTGATTGAACGCAATCCACCCACAATCGCGCCCTATGTCTTCACAACCCACCATCGTCATCGTGCCCGGTTGGCGCGATTCGGGCCCCGGCCACTGGCAAAGCCTGTGGGCCGATGCCCTGCCGGGCGCGGTGCGTGTGGTCCAGGACGACTGGATCACGCCGGTGCGCACCGCCTGGGTGGCGTCGATTGCCCGCACCATCCTGGCCCAGCCAGGGCCGGTGGTGGTCGTGGCGCACAGCCTGGGCTGCATTGCCACCACCCATTTGCCGCCCGAGGCGGCCCAACGCATTCAAGGCGCTTTGCTGGTGGCCCCGGCCGACCCCGAGCGCCGGGGGGTGTTGGCGGACTTTGCGCCCGTGCCTTACCAGCCTTTGCCCTACCGCAGCATCGTGGTGGCCAGCAGCAACGACCCGTTTTGCCCCGTGCGCACTGCAGGCGCCTATGCCCGGTCTTGGGGCAGCGAGGTGGTGCGGCTGCAAAACGCAGGGCACATCAACATCGAGTCGGGCTTTGGCGAATGGCCTTTGGGCCTGGCGCTTTTGCAATCCTTGACCGCATCGCTCTCGTGGAGCGGTACCCCTGAATCTCAATTGGAAACAGCATGAAAAAACTCACACACATCGCATTGGCCACCACCTTGGCCCTGTCGGGCCTGAGCGCCAGCGCCCAGACCTTGCTCAATGCCTCTTATGACGTGGCGCGTGAGTTCTACAAGGACTACAACGCGGCCTTTGTGGCGAACTACAAAAAGACCACCGGCAAAGACATCAAGATCGACCAGGCCCACGGCGGCTCCAGTGCGCAAGCGCGTGCCGTCAACGATGGTTTGGATGCCGATGTGGTGACCATGAACACCACCACCGATGTGGACTTTTTGGCCAGCACCGGTGTGGTGGCCAAGGATTGGCAAAAGCGTTTTTCCAACAACGCCTCGCCCACCACATCGACCATGCTGTTCCTCACGCGCAACGGCAACCCCAAAAACATCAAGGACTGGGACGACCTTACCAAGCCCGGCATCCAGGTGATCGTGGTCAACCCCAAGACCGGCGGCAATGGCCGCATGGCGTATTTGGCCGCTTGGGGCTACGCCAAGAAGAAGGGCGCCAGCGATGCGCAAGCCGCCGAGTTTGTGGGCAAGCTCTACAAGAACGTGCCGGTGCTGGCCAAGGGCGGGCGTGACGCGACCACCATCTTCTTGCAGCGCAACATCGGCGATGTGCTGGTGACGTTTGAGTCGGAAGTGGTCTCGGTGGACAACGAATTTGGCGCGGGCAAGGTCGATGCGGTGCACCCCTCGATCAGCATCGTGGCCGAAAACCCCGTGGCGGTGGTGGAGCGCACCGTGGCCAAAAAAGGCACGGCCGATCTGGCCAAGGCTTACTTGAACTACCTGTACTCGGACGAAGCGCAGGAGATCGCCGCCAAGCATGCCTTGCGTCCGCGCAACCCGGCCATCTTGAAAAAGTACGCCAGCACCTTCAAGCCGATCCAGCTGTTCACCGTGCAAGAGTTGTTTGGCTCTTTGGGCGAAGCGCAAAAAGTCCACTTCAACGATGGCGGTCAGTTCGACAAGCTGTACACCGTCAAATAAGTCTTTCCATCCATGACCGCATTGCCCATTGCGGCGCCTGCCAAACGGCGAGCGCCAGCCAAAGTGTTGCCCGGGTTCAACTTGACCCTGGGTTTCACGATTTTTTATTTGAGTTTGATTGTGCTGATCCCTTTGTCGGCGCTGTTTTTCAAAACCTTCACCCTGACATGGGACCAGTTCTGGGCCGCTGTGACCGGCCCGCGTGTGATGGCGTCTTACCGCCTGACCTTTGGCGCCTCGCTGATCGCGGCCCTGGTCAATGTGGTCTTTGGCCTCTTGGTGGCTTGGGTGCTTGTGCGCTACAACTTCTTTGGCAAAAAGATTGTGGACGCGCTGGTGGACTTGCCTTTTGCACTGCCCACCGCAGTGGCCGGCATTTCGCTCACGGCGCTGCTGGCGGGCAACGGCTGGGTGGGCCAGTACCTGGAGCCCTTGGGCATTCAGCTGGCCTTCAACCCCAACGGCGTGGTCATTGCGCTGATTTTCATTGGCCTGCCTTTCGTGGTGCGCACGGTGCAGCCGGTGCTGGAAGACGCTGAAAAAGAACTCGAGGAAGCGGCGACCTGCTTGGGCGCCACGCGCTGGCAGACCTTCACCAAGGTGATTTTTCCATCCATCGCGCCTGCGCTGCTCACCGGATTTGCCATGGCCTTTGCGCGAGCGATTGGTGAATACGGCTCGGTGATTTTCATCGCGGGCAACATGCCCATGATTTCCGAGATCACGCCGCTGATCATCATCGGCAAGCTGGAGCAATACGACTATGCCGGTGCCACCGCCGTGGCCTTGGTGATGCTGGTGTTTTCGTTCATCTTGCTGCTCATCATCAATGCCTTGCAGGCTTGGCAACGCCGCCACACAGGAGCCCCCGCATGAGCGCCGCTGCTTTGAAACCTTCTGCTCGCCGTGCCCAGGCCGGCACCACCGAGCCCGCATGGGTGCGCTACACGCTGATTGGCGTGGCGCTGACCTTCATGTTCCTGTTTCTGGTCTTGCCCTTGGCGGCGGTGTTCACCGAAGCCTTGCGCAAGGGCTTGGGCGCTTACCTGGAAGCTTTGCAAGAGCCCGATGCCTGGTCGGCGATTCGCCTGACCTTGATCACGGCCGCGATTGCGGTGCCGCTGAACCTGGTGTTTGGCGTGTGCGCTGCTTGGGCGATTGCCAAATACGAATTCAAAGGCAAGGCCTTTTTGACCACGCTGGTGGACTTGCCGTTTTCGGTCTCGCCCGTGGTGGCGGGTTTGATTTATGTGCTCATGTTTGGCGCACAAGGCTGGTTTGGCCCTTGGCTGCAGGCACACGACATCAAGATCGTGTTCGCCGTGCCGGGCATCGTGCTGGCCACGGTGTTTGTGACTTTTCCGTTCATTGCCCGTGAGCTGATCCCGCTCATGCAGGCGCAGGGCAACGACGAAGAGCAAGCCGCCATCGTGCTAGGCGCCACCGGCTGGCAGACCTTTTGGTACGTCACGCTGCCCAACATCAAGTGGGGTTTGATCTACGGCGTGATCTTGTGCAATGCGCGGGCCATGGGCGAGTTTGGCGCGGTGTCGGTGGTGTCGGGCCACATCCGTGGCCAGACCAACACCATGCCGCTGCATGTGGAAATTTTGTACAACGAGTACCAATCGGCTGCCGCTTTTGCCGTGGCCTCTTTGCTGGCACTGCTGGCCCTGGTCACCTTGGTGATCAAGTCGGTGATTGAGTGGAGGCACGAGCAAGAGCTGAAAGCCGCTGCCGACATCCCGCCTGAGCGTCCAGTCACGCCGACCCCTGACGCCCTCGTCTGAATCCGACGGAAAGCATTTGAACCATGAGCATCGAAATTCGCAACGTCCACAAACAATTCGGCGACTTCACCGCGCTGAACAACGTCAGCCTCGACATCGAGTCGGGTGAACTCGTCGCTTTGCTGGGGCCATCAGGCTGCGGCAAGACCACGCTGCTGCGCATCATCGCGGGGCTGGAGACGGCCGACAGCGGCACCATTGGCTTCAGCGGCGAAGACACCACGCATGTGCATGTGCGCGAGCGCCAGGTGGGCTTTGTGTTCCAACACTACGCGCTGTTCCGCCACATGACGGTGTTCGAGAACGTGGCCTTTGGCCTGCGCGTCAAACCGCGCAAAGAGCGGCCCAGCGAATCCGAAATCAAACGCAAGGTGCACGAGTTGCTGGGCTTGGTGCAGCTCGATTGGCTGGCCGACCGTTACCCCTCGCAGTTGTCGGGCGGTCAGCGCCAACGCATCGCGCTGGCCCGTGCGCTGGCGGTCGAGCCCAAAGTCTTGTTGCTGGACGAGCCCTTTGGTGCGTTGGACGCCAAGGTGCGCAAGGAGCTGCGCCGCTGGTTGCGCCGCCTGCACGACGAGCTGCATGTGACCAGCATTTTTGTGACGCACGACCAGGAAGAAGCCTTGGAAGTGGCCGACCGCGTGGTGCTGATGAACAAGGGCAACATCGAGCAGATTGGCTCGCCGCAAGACGTGTGGGACCACCCGGCCAGCCCCTTTGTGTATGGCTTTTTGGGCGATGTGAACCTGTTCCATGGCCGCGCCCACGAAGGCGAAATGCTGATCGGTGCCGACCAGCACGCCGTGCGCCTGGACAGCCCCGAGCACGGCTTGGTGCAGGACGCCAAGGCCTTTGCTTATGTGCGCCCGCACGACCTGGATGTGGCCCGCTACACGCCCGGTGGCGTGAATGCCGGCATCGTGGCCAAGCTGACCCGCGCCATTGTGGTGGGGCCGGTGGCACGGCTGGAGCTGGAACCGGTGGAGAGCCACTTTGGCAAGGACGCCATCATCGAAGCGCAGCTGTCGGCCTCGCAATACCGCCAGCAAGACTTCAAGGAAGGCGAGACGCTGGTGCTGACGCCGCGCAAGGCGAGGGTGTTTGTGGAGGGCTGAATGAGCCCAAGCGCCGTGCCGCTGCAGCGCATGAAGCGCCGCAGACGGCAGACCCTCAAGGCCGGGCCAGCACGCGACCCGGGTTGAGCAGGTTCTGTGGGTCCAGCGCTTGTTTGACGGCGCGCATCATGGCCAGGGCCGTGGGGTCTTTGTAGTCGGGCAGTTTGCCCACTTTGAGCTCGCCCACACCATGCTCGGCGCTGATCGAGCCGTCGAATTTGAGCACCTGGTCAAACACCAGGGTGTTCACGCGCTCTTCGTTGTCACGCAAAAAGGCCTTGCCATCCACGCCTTCGGGGGCTTGCACGTTGTAGTGCAGGTTGCCGTCGCCCAGGTGGCCAAAGTCCACCATGCGCACGCCGGGCACTTCACGCGCCAGCAGCGCATCGGTCTCGGCCACAAAGGCCGGGATGCGCGAGACCGGGATGCTGATGTCGTGCTTGATGTTCAGGCCCTCGGTGGCCTGCGCCAAGGTGATGCTTTCGCGGATGTGCCACAGGCCTCGGGCTTGGGTCAGGTTCTCGGCCACCACGGCGTCGCTCACGCAGCCTGCCTCCAGCGCGGCTTCGAGCAAGGCTTCGAACTGAGCACGCGCATGGGCTTCGTTTTCGCTGTCGGAGTTTTCCAGCAGCACGCACCAGGGGGTGTCTTTCCACAGCGGCACGCGCAGTTGCGGGTAATGCTTGTCCACCAAGCCCAGCGCAAACTGGCCCATGACCTCAAAGCCTGTCAGGCCCGGGCCCAGGCGCTGGTGGGCCAGGCCCAGCAGCTGCACGGCCGCTTCCATGCTCGGCACGGCGGCCCAGGCGGTCAGCTGCGCAGCGGGCAGGGGGTAGAGCTTCATGGTGGCGGCGCAGATGATGCCCAGCGTGCCTTCGCTGCCGATCATCAGGTTGCGCAGGTCATAACCGGTGTTGTCTTTGCGAAGGCCGGTCAGGCCGTTCCAAATTTCGCCTTGGGCGGTGACCACTTCCAGGCCCAGGCAAAGCTCGCGGGTGTTGCCGTAGCGCACGACTTGCGTGCCACCGGCGTTGGTGCCCAAATTGCCGCCAATCGTGCAGCTGCCCTCGGCGCCCAGGCTCAGGGGAAATAAAAATCCGGCGTTTTCGGCAGCGGCTTGCAGGTTTTGCAGCACGCAACCGGCTTCTACCGTGATGGTCAGGTTGGCCGGGTCGATGCCGCGCACCGCGTTCATGCGCGTCATGCTCAGCACGATCTGCGTGCCCGAATCGTCCGGCACGCCGCCCACCACCAGCCCGGTGTTGCCGCCTTGGGGCACGATGGGGGTGCCCGCTGCTGCGCAGGCCTTGACCACGGCGGCGACTTCCGGCGTGCTGCCGGGGCGCACCACGGCCAGGGCACGGCCTTTGACGCGTTTGCGCCAGTCTTGCTCCCAAGGGCTCAGGTCGGCACCGGGGTCGTCATGCGTGATGACGTTGGCTGTGCCGCAGATCTGGCGCAGTTGAGCGATGAGGGCTTGGCGGGGCAGGTCGTTCATGTTCAGGTCAGCCCGTGGCTGCAGCAGAGAAAACTCAATCTTTGGGCACGGGCACAAAATTGCCCGTCGCCTTGGCGGCTTGGATGCGGATGCGCACATGCAGGGCGCAGGCCACAAACAGGCTGGAACACAGCAGCACTTGCAGCAGGGCCAGGCCGTTGGACGGCCATTTGTCGCCCCAAGCCCGCACAGCGCCTTCGGTGAAATACAGCCACACCAGCAGGCTCACCCAGCGGTAGGTGTACATGCGGTGCTTGAGCAAACCCGCCAGCGGCAGGCACAAAGGCAGCACCTTGATGGCCCACCAAGAGCCGCCCGGGCGCAGCGGCGCGAGCCACAACTCCCAGGCCAGGCCCACCAAAATCAGGCCGAGCAAACTGCCCACGGCAAGCCAGCGCGTGAAATTCACGCCAGAGGGGATGTTGTCAGTATTTGTGTTCATGGCGGTGGCATCATACCGGTCATGAAATCCCTTCCTCCCGTGCTGACATGGCGCGAACATTTCCGCGCTTGGTGGCAAGAGCTGAGCGAGTTGCCCTGGCGTCAGATGTTGAGCGTGTTGGCCCAGCGTTTTCGCGATGCGCGCCTGGGCGTGAGCGCCAGTTCGCTGACCTTCACGACCGTGCTGGCCTTGGTGCCTTTGTTTGTGGTGGGTCTGTCGGTGTTTGCCGCCTTCCCGATGTTTGGCAAGTTCCAGGACACCATCCAGCGTTGGCTGATCGACAGCCTGGTGCCCGAAAGCATTTCTCGGCAGGTGCTCAGTTACCTGACACAGTTTTCGCGCAAAGCCAGCCGACTCGGTGCGGTCGGTCTGGTGGCGGTGCTCATGTCTGCGGTCGCTTTGATGGTCACGATCGAGCGCACGCTGGGGCAGATCTGGCGCATCGACCGGCAGCGCCCCTTGGCGCAGCGGGTCTTGCTGTACTGGGCGGCCATCACCTTGGGCCCCTTGTTTCTGGGCGCCAGTCTGGCCATCACTTCGTATGTGGTCACGGCCTCGCAAGACGTGGTGAACGTCTTGCCCGGCATCGTGCGCGGCTTGCTCGACGGTGTGGAGTTCTTCTTGCTGGTCGCTTGCGTGAGTGGCTTGTATTTTTATGTGCCCAACACCCGGGTGCAGTGGCGCCATGCGCTGACGGCCGGTTTTTTGGTGGCCGGCGGGATTGAGGTGGCCAAGAAATTGCTGGCGGTTTACCTGACGCAGTTTCCGACCTATTCGGTGATCTATGGCGCATTTGCGGCGGTGCCGATTTTGCTGGTCTGGATTTATGTGACGTGGCTCATCGTGCTGCTGGGGGCGGTGATTGCCGCCAGCATGCCTGAGGTGCGCAGGCAACATTTGCGCCAGCCCGATGGGGCGGGCTGGGCTTTTCGCGTGGCGCTGGAGGTGATTTCGGCGTTGAACGCCACCCGCCAAAGTGCGCCGCACGGCATGACGGCCGAGGCCTTGAGCGTTCAATTGCGTTTGGATGCACGGGAAGTGGCCTCGGTGCTGGAAGTCTTGCGGGGTCTGGATTGGCTGGGTCTGCTGCGCGACGATGGCGGCCCGCAAGCATCGCGCTATGTCTTGCTCATCAATCCGGCGCTGACGCCATCGGGGCCTTTGGCCAACCGTTTGCTGGTCTTGCGCGAAGCGGCGTCTTACCCGTTCTGGATGGCGACAGGGCTGGACCAGATGACTTTGTCTTCACTGCTGCCGGTGCCGTCGAGCGTGCAGAACTGAGGGGGCATGTCGGGGCTGAAGCCACCGACCTGCGGAAGCCGCTTGTAGGTCGGCGGCTTCAGCCCCGACAGCATGGAGCCGTCTTCAGAACGGGATGCGCCCCGTCCAGATGTCCTTGTACATGACCCAGTCGCCCATGAAGCTGTAGAGCGGCCGCTTGAAGCTGGCGGGTTTGTTCTTCTCGAACACGAAGTGCCCGACCCAGGCGCAGCCGTAGCCGCACAGCAAGCCGTATAAAAAGTACTGCGGCTTGCCGGTGATCGCGAGCATGGCCAGGCACAGCAAGGACAGCGTGCTGCCCACAAAGTGCAGGCGGCGGCAGGTGCGGTTGTTGTGCTCGCTCAAATAGAACGGGTAGAACTCGGCAAAGCTGTTGTGGGTCATGGGGGGTCTCCGGGGTGTTTTTTTATCGGGTGCTGAAGGGCGCGCTCAAGAACCCGCGAAAGCGGGCGCGGCCACCGCGTTCGGGATCGCTTTGGAGCCGGTACTCGGGAAAACGGCGCAAAAACCGGCCAATCGCAATGCGGCCTTCCAGCCGCGCCAGGCTCAGGCCCGCGCACTGGTGCACACCAAAGCCAAAGGCCAGGTGTTTGTTGCCGGTGCGGCGCAGGTCCAGTTGCTCGGGGTTCTCGTACACGGCCGGGTCGCGGTTGGCCGCGCCGATGCACAGCGTGACCAGCGCGCCTTCGGGCAGGTCCACGCCGTTAACTTGGGTGGCCTGCAAGGCGCGGCGGTTGCCCAGTTGGTTGGACGATTCAAAGCGCAAAAACTCGTCCACCGCCAAACCCAGGATGTGTTCTTCGGCTGCTTCGTCGGGCGCTTGCTGCAGGTCCGACAAGAGGCGCATGCGTTGCTCGGGCCACTCTTGCAGGCTGATGAGCGCGTTGCCGATCAGGTTGGTGGTGGTCTCGTGCCCCGCGTTGAGCAGGAAGACGCAGTTTTGCAAGAGTTCAACTTCGCTCAGGGCGTCGCCATTTTCCTCACCCTGGATCAAGCGCGTCAGCACGTCGTGCTCGGGATCGCCCGGGTGCTGGCGGCGCTGGGCCACCAAGTCACGCAGATAAGCCAAAAACTCGTTCACGCTGCGGTTGCCCAGCGCTTCTTGTTCAGGTGTCAGAGACGGCTCCAGCGCACCCAAAATGGCCAGCGACCAGCCGCGCAAGGGTTCGCGGTCTGCATGCGGCACATCCAGCAGGTTGCCGATGATCTCGACCGGAATGGCTGAGGCAAAGTCTTCGATCAAATCGCCGCCACCTTGGGCCTCGATCTTGTCCAGCAGGCTGTCCACCAAGGTCACGAGGCCGGGCTCCATGGCCTCGATGGCGCGGCGGGTGAGGGCGCCCATGATCAGGCGGCGCACCCGCGTGTGCAGGGGCGGGTCGTTGAAGACCAGGCTGTTCGTGTGGTGCTCGAACAGCGGCGCCACACCGCCCGCCGTCGTGTAGGGCGGCGTGTTGTAGGGCGCGTGGTTGTATTTGGGGCCGAACTCGACTTGTTTGTCGGAGCTGAACAGCTTGGCGTCTCGGTAAACGGCCACCAGGTCGGCGTGGCGCGTGAGGAAGTACGACCCATCAGGCATGCGCTTGAAAGGCTCGGCCTCGCGCAGTGCGGCATACACCGGGTAGGGGTTGTCCAGAAAATCGCGGGGCAGGGCACGCAGGTCCAGCGTGCGGGCGATCTCTTGCGCCCGTTCGGGCGACAGCGGTGGGGTGATGCTCATGGCTTGAGGAAATCTTTCAGGGCTTGCAACACGCCTTCGGGTGCTTCGGTCATCAGCGAGTGGCCCGCAGGCAGATGCGCCACGGTGGGTTTGGCGCACAGCTGGATCAGGCTTTGCGCGGCTTTGGGCGGTGTCATTTGGTCGGCGCTGCCCAGTACAAACAAGGTGGGGCAATTCACTTGGGGCATGGCCGCTTCGGCGCCGTTGTAGCTGTCGCAGGCCTTGAAGCCGGTGTGGAACACGTTGACTTGCGTGTTGCTGGCCAGCACGCGGCGCATGAGCGCTTTGCTGCCGCCATACAACCAAGTGCCCGGGCCCAGTGCCGAAGGCGGCGGGGCCAGCGTGGAGTGCGAAAACGCATTGACCATGTCGATGGCCTTGAACGGTGCGCTGACCGACAAGTCGAGCAGGGCGGGCGAGACGCGCATCGGGTAGGCCGTGCCGACCATCACCAAGTGGCTCACGCGGCCAGGCGATTTTTGTGCATCGCGTGCGGTGGCTTCCAGCGCGATCAGTGAGCCAAAGCTGTGGCCAATCAGCGCGGCTTTTTCAATTTTCAACGCGTCCAGCAAAGCGATGACGGTGTCGGCCGCTTCTTCGACGCTTTGCGGCGGTGTGCCTGCGCTTTTGCAGTGGCCCGGCAGGTCGATCGCCAGCACGTTCCAGCCGTGGTGGGCCATGTAGCGGGTTTGCAAGATCCAGACGCTGTGGTCATTGAGCACGCCGTGGATGAACACGGCAGTGGGTTGTGCGGGGTTGAAGTCTTTGCCGCCGGTGTAGGCGTAGAGCGTGTGTGTGGGTAAAGAGATGATCATGACTTGCCGTCCAAGCGATGAAAACATTTGTTTGGGAGCATTTCCCCGCTCAGGCTGTCACCCCGGACTTGATCCGGGGTCCATGGATTCCCGCGTTCGCGAGAATGACACTTAGGGGTGTTGTAGGTGTGACCAATCGCGGTGAAACCGCCATGATTTGGAGCGATGGTCATGCGGCTTTCTCCGCAGCCTTCAAGGCTTTTTTCAGGTCGTCGATCAAATCGTCGGGGTCTTCCAGGCCAATCGACAGGCGGATGGTGCCGGGGCCGATGCCGCTGGCCGCCAGCGCCTCGTCGCTCATGCGGAAGTGCGTGGTGCTGGCTGGGTGGATCACCAGGCTGCGGCAGTCGCCCACATTGGCCAGGTGGCTGAAGACCTTGAGGGTTTCGATGAACTTTTGGCCTTGGGCGCGACTGCCTTGGATGTCGAAGCTGAACACCGAACCAGCGCCGCGTGGCAGCAGTTGCTGGGCCAGCTTGTGCGAGGGGTGGCTTTCCAGCATGGGGTGACCCACGCGGCTGACCAGCGGGTGTGCGGCCAAGAACTCGACCACTTTTTCTGTGTTGCCCATGTGGCGCGCCATGCGCAAGGGCAGGGTTTCGATGCCTTGCAAAATCAGCCAGGCGGTGTGCGGGCTCATGCAGGCGCCAAAGTCGCGCAGGCCTTCGCGGCGGGCGCGCAGCAAAAAGGCGCCCACGGTGCTTTCTTCGCTGAAGACCATGTTGTGAAAGCCTTCGTAGGCCTGGCTCAGCTCGGCAAATTTCCCCGATTTGTCCCAGTCAAAACTGCCGCCATCGACCACCACGCCGCCCACCACCGTGCCGTGGCCCGACAAAAACTTGGTGGCCGAGTGGTAAACCAGATCGGCGCCGTGGTCGAAGGGCTTGATCAACCAAGGCGAGGTCAGGGTGGAGTCCACCAGCAGTGGCACGCCCGCTTCGTGCGCGATGGCGCTGATGGCCGGGATGTCCAGCACGTCCAGGCCGGGGTTGCCCACGGTCTCGCCAAAAAACAGCTTGGTGTTGGGCTGCACGGCGGCTTTCCAGGCGTCCAGATCGCCAGGTTTGACGAAGGTGGTGCTGATGCCGAATCGGCTCAGGGTGTAGTGCAGCAGGTTGTGTGAGCCGCCATACAAAGCGGTGGAGGCCACGATGTGTGAACCCGCGCCCATGAGGGTGGCGATGCTAAGGTGCAAAGCCGCCTGGCCGCTGGCCGTGGTGATGGCGCCAATGCCGCCTTCAAGCGCCGAAATGCGTTGCTCCAGCACCGCGTTGGTGGGGTTGCTGATGCGGCTGTATACGTGGCCCGGGCGCTCCAGATTGAACAGGGCCGCCGCCTGGTCGCTCGACTCGAACACGAAGGAGGTGGTCAGGTGGATCGGCACGGCGCGAGCGCCGGTGGCCGGGTCGGGTGCGGCGCCTGCGTGCAGGGCAAGAGTGTCAAATCCGGGGTCGCTGTAACCAGCCATGAAAAGTCTCCGAAAAAGAAAGTGCGCGGCAAGCTTGTTTCGCTACGCTTTGCATCCATTGTGGGCTATATTGATACTCAAATTCACCTCGGTTCGACCCTCAGGAGACACACCATGAAAGTCAGCGACATCCTCCGCGTCAAAGGCAACACCTTGTTCACCGTCAACCCGGATGAACCTCTGGGCACCGCCATGAGTTTCATGGCCGAAAAGGACATTGGCTCCTTGGTCGTGATGGACAAGGGGGCCCTGGCCGGCATGCTGACTTTCCGTGAGGTGATCCAGCGCATCGTCAAAAACGGCGGCCAAGTGGGCAACACCACCGTCAACGACGCCATGGACAGCACGCCCATGACCTGCACCAGCGAAACCGATTTGGACGATGTGCGCCGCATGATGCTCGACCGCCACGCCCGCTACATGCCCGTTATGGACGAGCGCATGCTGATGGGCGTGATCAGCTTCTACGACGTGGCCAAGGCCGTGGTCGATGGCCAGAACTTCGAAAATAAGATGCTCAAGGCCTACATCCGCGACTGGCCCGATGAAGCCAATGCCGAGCCGGGCGTGAAAATCTGAGCCGCCAAGCCGTTCAAAGGGGCCTGATGCCGTCGTGGTGTCAGGCCCCTTGTCTTTGGGGCGCTGCCATTCGGGGATAATCACACGCATGAGCGGCAATACCTTCGGAACCTTATTCAACGTCACCAACTTTGGTGAATCCCACGGCCCGGCCATTGGCTGCGTGATCGACGGCTGCCCCCCGGGCTTGCCGCTGAGCGAGGCCGATATCCAGCCCGACCTGGACCGCCGCCGCCCCGGCACCAGCAAATTCGTCACCCAGCGCAACGAGCCCGATGCGGTGCAGATTGTCTCGGGCGTGTACCAGGGCCTGACGACCGGCACCCCGATTTGCCTGCTGATCCAGAACACCGACCAGCGCAGCAAGGACTACGGCGACATCTTGCAGACCTTCCGCCCCGGGCACGCCGATTACAGCTACTGGCGCAAATACGGACTGCGCGATCCGCGCGGCGGTGGCCGCTCGTCAGCCCGCCTGACCGCGCCCATGGTGGCCGCTGGGGCCGTGGCCAAGAAGTGGCTCAAGGAAAAATTGGGCACCACCTTTGTGGGCTGCATGACGCAAATCGGCGATGTGCCGATCGGCTTTGAGAGCTGGGACCACGTACCCAACAACCCGTTTTTTGCCCCGGTGGCCGATGTGTCGGCACTCGAGGACTACATGAACGCGCTGCGCAAGTCGGGCGATTCCTGCGGTGCGCGTTTGCGTGTGGTGGCCCGTGGCGTGCCTGTGGGCCTGGGCCAGCCGCTGTTTGACAAGATGGACGCCGACATCGCTTACGCCATGATGGGCATCAACGCCGTCAAAGGCGTGGAGATTGGCGCTGGCTTTGGCTGCGTCACCCAAAAGGGCAGCACCGCCGGTGACGCGCTCACGCCAGAGGGCTTTGTGGGCAACAACGCCGGTGGCGTGTTGGGCGGCATCACCACCGGGCAAGACCTGGAGGTGTCGATCGCGGTCAAGCCCACCAGCTCGATCTTGATTGCGCGTGATTCGATTGACGCGAACGGCCAGCCGACCGAAGTGATGACCAAAGGCCGCCATGACCCCTGCGTGGGCATCCGCGCCACACCGATCGCCGAGGCCATGCTGGCGCTGGTGGTCATGGACCATGTCTTGCAAAACCGCGCCCAATGCGGTGATGTGGCGCACGACGTGGCGCCTATTGCTGCCGTCAAACCCTGATGCCCGACAGCCGCAAGCAGCTGCTGCCCTTTGCGGCCATGTCGGCCGCGTATTTCGCGCACATCGGTTTTTTCAACCCCTACCTGCCGCTGTGGCTCAAAGAGATGGGCATGGGCCTGCTGGCCATCAGCGTGCTCACCTCGGTGCAGGCGGCCACCCGCTTGTTTGCGCCCTATGCCTGGGGTGCCTTGAGCGACCGCACGGGCGAGCGGGTCAAGCTGCTGCGCCTGGGGGCGGTGGTGGCTTTTGCTTCGGCCTGCCTGCTGTGGCTCGATTGGGGTCCGGTGGGGCTGGGCCTGGTCTTGCTGGTCATGTTCACCCACACGAGTTCCATGATGCCCATGAGCGAAGCGGCCATGGCCCACCTGGTCAGCCAGGGTGGGGGCTTTGACGCCAAGCGCTATGGGCGCGTGCGCCTGTGGGGCTCGCTCGGTTTTCTGGTCACCGTGTTTGTCGCCGGGGCCTGGTTCGAGGCGTTCGGCATGCACCACTTTCCGGGCTGGACGGTGTTCAGCCTGGGCGCTGTGTTGCTCAGTGCTTTTTGGTTGCCCGACCTGAAAGAAGCGGCGCATGCCGAGCATGCGCACCTGCCGGTTTGGCCCGTGCTGGGGCAAAAACCGGTGCTCTGGTTTTTTGCGGCGGCGTTTTTCCATGTGCTCTCGCACATCGGCATTTATGTGTTTTTCTCGCTGTACCTCGATGCGCTGGGCTACAGCAAAACCATGATCGGCGTGCTCTGGGCGGTGTCGGTGGCGGTCGAGATCGTGTGGTTTTTCACCCAATCGCGTTGGCTGCCGCGCCTGCCTTTGACGGGCTGGCTGGTGGTGTGCTCGGCGGCCATGGTGCTGCGCATGGTGCTCACCACGGTGTGGGCCGATGTGCTGTGGGTCTTGTTGTTGGCGCAAGCCATCCATGCGCTGACCTTTGCGGCGCACCACACCGCTTGCATCGCCTTGTTGTCGCACCATTTTCCGGGCCGCTTGCGTGGGCGCGGGCAGGCGCTGTACACCGTGATCGCTTATGGTTTTCCTGGCGTTCTGGGGGGCTTGTTGGGCGGTGTGCTCAGTGAGCGCTGGGGCTTGCAGTCGGTCTTTTTGGCCAGCGTGCTGACCAGCGGGGTGGCCACGGCTGCGGCGTACAAGGTGTGGCGTTTGCAGCATCCAAAAACGGCATGGATGCCGACTTGAGCATGGGTCTTTTGCCTGAATTTTTACCCGCTGATTTGGAGCACGCACTGGCGGGTGTGCAGCGCCATGTCACGCACTGCGACGGTGCCCAGACGGTTTGGCATGCCTGGGGTGATGCGGATCGGCCGGTGGTGGTTTTGCTGCACGGCGGCAGCGGCAGCTGGACGCATTGGGTGCGCAACATCGCACCTTTGCAGGACGCAGGCTGGCGTGTGCTGGTGCCCGATTTGCCGGGCTTTGGCGACTCCGATTTGCCGACAGGCTGCAGCGATGTCGATGGCTTGCCCGTGCATTTGCACGCGGGCTTGCAGCAGCTGCAACCCGCTGGCCCCGTGGCTTTGGTGGGATTTTCTTTTGGCGGCATGACGGCGGCTTTGTGGCTGGCGGCTTATCCGCAAGATGCGCAGCAGCTGGTGCTGGTGGGCGCGCCGGGCATGGGCTTCGCGGTGCCTGAGCGCATCCCGCTCAAGGGCTGGCGGCATTTGCCCACGCCTGAGGCGCAAGCCCAAGTGCACCGGCACAACCTGATGGCCTTGATGCTGCAAACGCCCGAGGCCCTGGACGATCTGGCGTTGAGCTTGCACACGGCCAATGTGCAGCGCGACCGCATGCCGCGCAGGCGTTTGTCATCGACCGACATCGTGGCGCAAACCTTGCCGAAGTTACAAGCCCGAGTCAGCGCCATTTATGGCGAACACGACGCCTTGTACCGCGGCCGTTTGCCCGAGCTGCAGGCGGCCATGCAGGGCTGCTCACCCCATTGGGGGCAGTGGCACACCGTGGCCGGGGCCGGGCATTGGGTGCAGTACGAGGCGGCAGAGCGCTTTGATCGGGCCTTGCGGGCCATCTTGGGCGCGTCGACAGTCTGAAGCGACGGGGCTGCAGGTGTCCCCTGGCGGCATTGGGCTATTGGCGGTGGCTGAGCCTGCCGTTCGCGTGGGCGTTCAAAATAGCGGTCTTGTCCTTCTCGCACTGCATTCGGAAAAGCCCACCATGACCACCACTTTGAAAATTGATTTCGTCTCTGACATCGCCTGCCCCTGGTGCGCTGTGGGTTTGGGTTCGCTCGAAAAAGCGCTGGAGCGCTTGCAAGGCGAAGTCAAGGCCGAGCTGCATTTTCAGCCGTTTGAATTGAACCCCCAGATGCCCCCCGGTGGCCAGGACCTGGGCGAGCACTTGACCGAGAAATACGGCTCCACGCCCGAGCAGCAGGCGCAGATCCGCCAGACCATCGCCGCTCGCGGTGCCGAGGTGGGCTTTGAATTCCATCCTGGTGGCCGTGGCCGCGTGTACAACACCTTCGAGGCGCACCGCTTGCTGCACTGGGCTGAGGGCCAAGGAGATGGCCGCCAGCACGCTCTGAAGAAAGCCTTGCTGCGCGCCTACCAAGGTCGCGCTGAATGTGTCGAAGACCCGGAAGTTTTGTTGGCCGCCGTGGCCGAGGCGGGTCTGGATGTGGAGGCTGCGCGGGCCGTTCTGGCCAGCCAGGAGAACGCTTTGGCCGTGCGCGAGCGTGAGCAGTTTTACACCCAAGCTGGCATCCGTTCGGTGCCTGCGGTCATCATCAACGACCGCCATTTGATTTCCGGTGGTCAACCCGTCGAGGTGTTTGAACAAGCCTTGCGCCAGATCGCTGCAGGCCAGGTGTCCTGAGCAAGGCATTCACAAAGTGAAGGCCATGCCCCGCACTCCGGTTTTGTTTGTTTCGCATGGCTCACCCATGTTTGCGCTCGACCCCGGCACCACAGGGCCTGCTTTGACCGCTTGGGTCCAGGCCCATGCGCCAGCCCAAGCCTTGAAGGGCATCGTGATCATGTCGCCGCACTGGATGACGCAGGGCATCGGCGTCATGACGACACCCGAACCCCAAACTTGGCACGACTTTGGCGGTTTCCCAGATCCGCTGTACCAGCTGCAATACCCGGCCAAGGGCGATCCCGCCTTGGCACGCCAGGTGCTGGATTTGCTACAGGCCGCCGACTTGCCCTGCGGCGAAGACCCCGAGCGCCCTTATGACCACGGCGCCTGGATTCCCTTGCGCCAGATGTACCCCGAGGCCGGTGTGCCCGTGGTGCAGGTGTCTTTGCCCGCCTATGTGCCCACCTCGGAGATTTATGCCATCGGTCAGGCCCTGGCGCCGCTGCGTGAGCAAGGCATTTTGCTGATCGGTTCGGGTAGCATGACGCACAACCTGCGCGAGCTGCGGCGCGAGGAGGGGCCAACCGAGCCATATGTCACCGACTTTTGCGCTTGGGTGGAGCGCACGTTGCAAAGCAGCGATCTGAGCGCCATGCTGGACTACCGCGCCCGTGCGCCGGGTGCTGCGCGTGCGCACCCCACGGACGAACACTTCCTGCCGATCTACTTTGCTTTGGGGGCTGCGGGCTGGGGGCAAAGCCCCGAGGTCTTGCCGCGGTACATCAGCCACGAGGTGATTTACGGATCGCTGTCGATGGATGCTTTCAGTCTGGAGGAATCGCATGCTTGACCGTCGTCAATGGCTGCAGTGGGCCGCAGGTGGCGCTGCCACGGTGTCTACCAGCTGGGCAGCTGCCCAGACGCCACCTTCTGATCTTGCCGAGCTTTGGCGCCGGTCACGCGGGGTGGTGATGCTCCGCCACGCCAGCACCGAGCCCGGTGTTGGCGATCCGCCGGGTTTCACTTTGGGGCAGTGCAGCACCCAGCGCAACCTGAGCGCGCAGGGGCGTGCGCAGTCGCAGGCCATGGGCCTCTGGATGGTGCAGCAGCAACTGCGCCCGGATGCTGTGCTCAGCAGCCAGTGGTGCCGCTGCCGGGACACGGCACAGCTGGCGTTCGGGCGGGCCGAAGATTGGCCTGCGTTGAATTCCACTTTTGCTGGGCAGGGTGAAGCGGCCGCTCAGGAAGAGGCCATGCGGACGCGGCTGCGCCAGATGCCCGATTCCCGCATGGAGGTCTGGGTGACCCACCAAGTCAACATGACCGCCTTGACCGGGGCCTATCCCGACTTGGGAGAAGCCTTTTTGCTGGACCGGCAAGGCCGTTTGCTGGCGCGTGGGCGGATGGCGGCATGAACGATCAGCCCAGTTGTTTGACGGTGTATTTCGATGGCTCATGCCCGCTGTGTCGGCGCGAGATCGCCATGTACCGCCGCTTGCCCGAGGCCACGGCCATCGCTTGGGTGGACGTGAGTGCCGGACAAGACCTGGGCGGCGCGCTCAGCTGCGAGGCGGCCATGGCCCGCTTTCATGTGCGTGATGCGCAGGGGCGTTTGTTCAGCGGTGCAGCCGCGTTCTCGCGCATGTGGCGGGTCTTCCCGGGCTGGCGATGGCTGGGCTATGTGTCGGCTTGGCCACCCATGTCCTGGCTTTTCGAGCTGGCTTACCGTTTGTTCTTGCCTTTGCGCCCGAGCTTGCAAAAGTGGGTTCGGCAATGGTCGGGGGAGGGGCGTTTGTGAGCTGCAGCAACCGTTTTTCCAAAGTGGGCACCCTGGTCGCTCTTGCCGCTTTGTGGTTCATGCACACCGCACTGGCGCAGGCCCAAGTGGACGACAAGGTGGTGCTGCCATTTTTGACCATTGACCGCACGGAGGTCACCATCGCTCAGTTCGAGCGTTATGTGCGGGCCACGGGCACCGTCACACGGGCCGAAAAAGAAGGCGGTGGGTTTGAATACGGTGCAGGTTGGGAGCGCCGCCCGGGCTGGTCATGGCGCAAGCCAGATGGTGTGCCAGCGCGCAGCGACATGCCCGCTGTGCATTTGGATTTTGCCGAGGCCCAGGCTTATTGCCGTTGGGCGGGGGGCCGATTGCCGACGGGCGCTGAATGGCAAAAAGCCGGTTTCACCGAGTCACGCGATGCGCCGCCTGCGCCTTGGCTCCAGGGCCGCACTTACCCTTGGACCACGGGTGACAGCCCGCAAGGGGCCAACACCAGTGACACTGACCCGTGGCCCCGCGCAGCGCCTGCGGGCGCCACGCGCGCAGGGGTCAACGGTTTGTTCGACATGGGCGCCAATGTTTGGGAGTGGACCACCGACACGCAGGGCACCGCCCGCAGAACGGTGGGTGGCTCCTGGTGGTATGGGGCTTTCAACATGAAGGCCGATGTGGTGGCGTTCAAGCCGGCAGATTTTTACGCGGTGTACATCGGCTTTCGCTGTGTGTACGACCACCAAGCTCCAGCGCCCGCCAAGGGCAAGGTGCAGCCATGATGGAGTCTTTGCCTCAAGGCTACAGGGCCCTGGTGTTGGGGGCGAGCGGTGCCATCGGGGAGGCCTTGGTGAACCAGCTGGGCGCCGATCCGCGTTGCCAACAGGTGCATGCGCTGTCTCGGCAAAGCGATCCGGCATTCGATCTGTTGCACGAGCAGAGCATGGCGGTTTGTGCGGCCGCGCTGGCGCACTTGGGGCCGTTTCATTTGGTCATCGATGCCACGGGTGCTTTGATGATCGATGGCCGGGGGCCTGAAAAACGCTTGGACGAGCTGAATGCAGATCATCTGCTGCGGGCCATGCAGCTCAATGCGGTGGGCCCGGCTTTGTTGCTCAAGCATTTCAGTCCCTTGCTGGCTTCGGGCGAACGTGTCATCTGGGCCAAGCTGTCGGCGCGTGTGGGCAGCATCGAAGACAACCGCAAGGGCGGATGGTACGGCTACCGCGCAGCCAAGGCGGCACTGAACATGCTGCTGCAAACGGCGGCCATCGAGATCAGCCGTCGCAGGCCTTTGGCTGTGGTGGCCGCTTTGCAGCCTGGCACGGTGCGTTCGACCTTGAGCCAGCCCTTTGTGGGTGACGATGCGCTGGCCCCGCAGATATCTGCCCAGGGCCTGCTGCAGGCCTTGGACGCGGCCCCAGCGACAGGCCGTGCGGTGTTTCTGGACCACAAGGGGCAGTGCATCCCCTGGTGATGCCGTGCGCTCAGCTTCGCTTGGCGTTCACGTGCTCAGGGCACACAACTGCGTACGGCATTGGCCAGCTGGGCATGAGAGAGCGCTTGTGTCGTCACGATGGTGCAAGCCTGCTGAACTTGAAGAAAAACACAGCCCTGTTGGGGCAGTTGCAGCATGCGTTGGCCCCATGGCGACTGCTTGATCTGGCACAGACTCAGCGCATCGGAGCGCTGTGACCAGCGGACTTGTCCCGGCAATTTTTGACGCCAGCCCGGATCCAGCTCGACCTGTGCTGCACCGTTGTCGGAGCAGTCTTCGGGGCCGGTTCTCACGGGGGGGATGAAACGGACATCACCGGTCTGCTCATCCACTTCCAGGTTGCGGTATTCGCACAGCGACTCGGTGGGTACGGTGGCCAGCGCGGGCAGTGGTGACAAAAGGCACAGCCAAAGCCATGTTGTCCGTGCGAGATGCGCCAAGCGTGGGGCTCGCATTGTTTCAACGGCTTCGACGCGCATGTTCCAGTACTTTCCTGCTGAGCAAAACACGGTCAAAAGGCTTGACCATCGACTCGTTCATGCCGACCAGCAGACAACGCTCGTGTTCGCGGGCATCGTTGTTGGCTGTCAGTGCAATGATGGGGGTGTTGTTCTGAGGCTCAGGCAGCTCGTTGCGGACTTTGCGGGCTGTCTCAAAGCCATCCATGCCCGGCATCAACAAGTCCAGCAAGACCACATCGTAATGACCGTCACGGATCATGTCGAAGGCTTGTTGCCCCCCTTCGGCTTGGTCGATTTCTGCCTCCAGCAGTTGGCGTCGCAACTGCAGTGATGCGATTTGCCTGTTCAGCGGGTTGTCATCGACGATGAGGATTCGGATGGGGCCTTGCTCTTGCAGAGGTGTTTCGCTGGAGATGCGCGTTTGCACGGCGTTCGTGCTTTGGCAGGGCAGGCTGATGTAGAAGCGGCTGCCTTCTCCCGAGACACTGTCCACGCCGATTTTTCCACCCATGGCCTCGACCAGATTGCGTGTGATGGACAGACCCAAACCGTTGCCGCCAAAACGCCGGGCAATGCTGGCATCGCCCTGCACGAAACGCTCAAAAAGTTGTGGCAAATTTTCAGGCGAAATGCCAATGCCACTGTCACGCACTTCAATGTGCAAGATGCCGTGTTGTGCATCTTCGAGGCTTTCCTCGTAGTGGCAGTTCATGCTGACGAATCCTTCGCTGGTGAACTTGACCGCATTGCCCAGCAGGTTGACCAGGACTTGTGTGAGCCGGTGTGCATCGCCCAATATCCAGCGGGGAACATCCTGCCCTTGCTGGAGTGTGTAACGGATCGGTTTGGTGTGGGCCCTTGGCTCCAGGATGGCGAAGGCGGTCCGCAGTGTGTCGTGCAAGTCAAACGGCTCATGCACGATGCGCAGGGCACCGGCTGAAATCTGGGAGTAGTCGAGCAGGTCGTTGATGATGGTCAGCAGGTGTTCGGACGACTTCTGAATGTTCTCGACTTTGACTTTGACGTCTTCGGGCAAACGTTTGTCGTGCTGGATCAGGTCGGCCAGGCCCAGTATCGCGTTCATGGGTGTTCGCAATTCATGGCTGACCGATGCGACAAAAATATCCTTTTGCTTTTGGGCATGAATCAGGTCATCGCGCGTGCGGTGCAGCAGGCGCGTGTGGCGATGCAGGCGTTCCAGACGCTGGAGGCGCAATCGCTGAAAGCGGTGCAGCAGTGCCATCTGCAAGGCCAAAATCAAGAGTGCCACCATCAGATGCCAGTGCACCAGCATCTGGGGTTCTACACCCAGGGCGATTTCGCCACCCCAAAGTGCATAGAGGTACAAGGCCAGGATGATCCCTGCGGTGCCAATGATCCATGCATGGCCATGGCGCATGGAGCGCTCGACCACCGCAGGCAGACAAGCCCAGGCCAGCCAGCCCAACATGGGTGAAAAAATACCGCCGCTGGTCCAGGCCAGCGCCAGGGCCTGCAGCAGCAATGTCCATTGCGTGAACTTCACCAAGCCATCCAAGGCGTGTCCGCGCCAGCGCAGTGCCACCACCAGGGCATTGATCAGGAGTCCCAACACATGCAGCACAGCACCTTCTGTGTAGGCCACGCTCCAGGACATGAGTGCAAACGCTGTATTGGCCAGAGCCAGCACGCCCAGGTAGGTGAGGAACAATTGGTTGCGTTCACCCCTCAAGGCGGTGGGCAACCAGGCCCGCTTGGGCAAGCTCAGTTCTTCGGTCGCGTCGGGCTGAGCCAATGGGTGAGGGGGCATAGTGATCCTTGAATTGAATTCACTATTATCAATATATTTAGATTAATGATTTCTTAAATATTTATCAATGACCTCGAGATCCGATCGCGTTTGACGGTCGGTTTGGGGCAAATGCCTCGTGGAAGATCAAACCATTCGCGCGTGTCCTGATCGAGTCCCACGCCGTGCATGAAGTTGTAAATGGCTTTTTTGAGGCCTTGGCCCAGCAGGTCGTGGTCTACGCCCGCAGGCATGGGGGTCGGGTCCACAAAGCCCACATCGTTTTTGGCAAACGTGCCTTCGGGCAGGGGCAAGAGCGTTACGCCATAGTCCTCGGGGTTTTGGCCCACGGGAGAATGCACGGTGCAGACAAAGCGGTGGAAAAAGCCGCTGTGGATGCAGCCGTTTTCAAACAGTTGGCGCACGTATTCGAGCGCGTCCACCGTGTCCTGCACGGTCTGCGTCGGAAAGCCGTACATCAGGTAGGCATGCACCAGCACGCCCGCGTCGGCAAAGCCTTTGGTCACTTGCGCCACCTGCTCGACCGAGACGCCTTTTTTCATGAGCTGAAGCAAACGGTCGGACGCGACTTCGAGCCCGCCCGACATGGCAATGCAGCCGCTTTGCGCCAGCAGTTCGCACAGCTCGGGCGTGAAGGTTTTTTCAAAACGGATGTTGCCCCACCACGAGATTTGCACGCCCCGGCGCAGCAGCTCTTCGGCCAGGGCCTTGAGGGCTTTGGGTGGTGCGGCTTCGTCCACAAAGTGAAAACCCGTCTGGCCGGTTTCGGCCACGATCTGCTCGATGCGGTCCACCAGGGTGCTGGCCTGCGCGGTTTCGTAGCGGCTGATGTAGTCCAGGCTCACGTCGCAAAAGCTGCACTTTTTCCAGTAGCAGCCGTGGGCCACGGTGAGTTTGTTCCAGCGCCCGTCGCTCCACAGCCGGTTCATGGGGTTGAGCATGTCGAGCAGCGACAGGTATTGGTGCAGCGGCAAGCCGTCCCAGGTGGGTGTGCCCACCTCTTCAAACGCGATGTCGGGCTCTTGCAGGTTGATGTACTGCACCTGGCCTGCGTCGCTCTTGATGAAGGTGCGTTGCAGTCGTTGCAAGCTGCGCTGGCCTTGCAGGTGTTCGATCAGGCTGAGCAGCGGGCGCTCGCCGCCGTCCAGCGTGACGAAGTCCACATGGTCGAAGACACGGGCGTCTTTCAGCTCGCGCAGCTCGGTGTTGACAAAGCCGCCGCCCAGACCGATGCGGATGGCTGGGTGAAAACGTTTGATGCACAGGGCGATGCGAAAAGCCGCATAGACCGAGCCGGGGAAGGGTACCGACAGCAGCACCAGGGTAGGCTGATGGCGCTCAATGGCTTGCAAGGCCAAGCGCTCCAGGGTGGTGTCGATCAAATTGGGCGGCTGGGCCAGTGCCTCGGCCAGCGCGTCAAAGCTCGGTTGACTCGCGGCCAGGCGTTCGGCGTAACGCACGAATTCAAAGCCTTCGTCCACCGCGTCGCGCAGCACATCGGCCAAATCGTTCAGGTACAGCGTGGCCAAGTGCCGGGCGCGGTCGGTTTGGCCCAGTGCACCAAAGGCCCAGCCAATCGGGTCGCCCGTGCCATCGTCTTCGTAAGCATCGAGTGCTGCAAAGCGCGGACCTTCGGGCAAAAAGCCCCGGCCCGCAATGCGGTGGCTGAGCGTGCTGTCGCGGCCCTGCAAAAAAGCGATCACCGGGTCGATGCTGACGGCGTAATCGTTGAAGTGGTCGAGGAAAAAATTCACCGGCCCCGAACGCTCTTCGATGGGCAAAGCCAGCGCCGCGTCGCGCAGCGCGGTCAGGCCTTGGCGGTTGAGCAAGGTCAGCACAGTGGCCAGGGCCAGGTCTTCCTGCACCGCATCAAAGCCCCGCGAACGCAAAAAACCCGTCAGGTAAGCGGTGGACGGGTAGGGCGTGTTGAGCTGCGTCATCGGTGGGATGAGGCTCAGCACTTTGAACGGGGTGGAGCTGGACATGAACAGGCTTGGGCGAATCGGATGGCTGATTATCGGTGCTCAGGCTTGAGGCCTTAACATCGGGGCCATTCAATGCGGGCACGAAAGCGCCTTGCCAAGCCCCAGTCCGTGATGTGAGTTCCCCTTGACTGAATCCTCTGCCCCCAATGCTTTGCCTCTGACCGATTTTTCGGGTTTGGCCCTGCGTGCGCCTGACCATGCCAGGCTCAGCCCGGCCCAAAAACGCTTCAACGAACTGCTGGCCAGGATCGAAGTCCTGACCCATCAGGTGCAGCGCCTTCAGGCTTGGTCGGATCGGCACCGGCATGCGCATGTGCAGGCCTTGTACACCGCCGCGCAGCAGGCGCGTGAGTTGCGAAAAAGTTTGCTGCTGTTTTTGCACGAGCAACTGCACAGCGCCGATCTGACCGCTCAGCAGCAACGCATGGCCCGCAACAAGCTGCGCAGCTTGCTGGACCTGTTGTCACCGTTGGCCGACCCGCAAGTGCAGGCACTGGCCGATTTGTATGCCGACGACGAAGTCGATCAGGAAGAAGCGCAGGAGTTGGCCGAGGCCGCTGAGCGTGTGCGAGCCAAGATCGAGGCGGCGCTGGGTCAGCCCATCGACAACCCCAGCCAATACCGCACGCCCGAAGCCATGGTGGCCGCGGGCATGCGCCAGTGGCAGCGCCAACAAGAAGCCGACGACGATCGCAAGGCCGCCAAGCGTGCTGCGCGCAAAGCCAAAAACAAACCGGGGGCCGAAAAAGCCGAGGTGCAGCAAACCGATGCCAAAACCGCTTTGCGCACCATATATCGGCAGTTGGCCAGTGCCTTGCACCCGGACCGTGAGCCCGACGAACAAGAGCGCCAACGCAAAACCAGTTGGATGAGCGAGGTCAATGCCGCGTATGAAAAAGCCGACCTGAGCACCTTGATGCGTTTGCAAATGCAGGTCACGCAGGTGGACCCACAGGCCAGTGCGCGCATGGCCGATGACAAGCTCCAGGCCATGTGCCTTTTGCTCAAGGAGCAGGTGTCGGCTTTGGAGGACGATTTGGACCAGATGCAGTTTCGTCTGTCACGCGAGCTGTGTATTCCGGTGCGTGCCGATGCCGATGAGGCCGCGATGACCCAGGCGCTGCAGCGCATGCAAGCCGATCAACGTCACGAAGTGGAAAGTCTGCAATCCGATTTGAGGCGGATTGCCCACGAAGCCGAGCTCAAACGCTGGCTCAAAGAGCAGGCGCAGCTGGCCAAAGAAAAAGCCCGCCAGGAACCTGCGGGCTGGTGGGATTGAGCGACGGCCCAGGCATCGCCTTGGGCGCGCCTGATCAGATGATTTTTTGGTAAGCCGCTTCGTCCAGCAGGCTGTCCAGATCGACCAAGTTGGTCAGGCGGGCCTTGAAGAACCACCCTTGGCCCAGTGGATCCGAGTTGGCCAGCGAAGGATCGGCGCGCAAGGCCTCGTTGACCTCGATGATTTCGCCGCCAGCGGGCATGTGCACATCGGCCGCGGCCTTGACCGACTCGACCACACCAGCCACGGCCTTGGCGTCAAAAGTGGCACCGATGGCTGGCAGGTCCACGAAAACAATGTCCCCCAGAGTGTCTTGCGCATGGACGGTGATGCCCATGACGGCGATGTCGCCCTCGCGTTTCAACCAGGTGTGTTCGTCTGAAAAAAGGAATGACATGAGCGACTCGAATGGGGCTTGAAATCAAGAAACGCCCCGAAGGGCGTTTCGTTTTTTTCGATTATAGGCAGTCTTACTTGAAGCCCATCACATGCGGCAACCAATTGGACAAGGCAGGCACAAAGGTCAGCAAGACCAGCACAACGCCATGCGCCCAGAGGAAGGGCTTGAGCTCGCGGGTCAGGTCATTCAGGGGCACCTTGGACACATTGGAGGTGACAAAGAGCAAGCCCCCCACAGGCGGGGTGATCATGCCCAGCGTGAGGTTGTAGATCACCACCATCGCGAAGTGGATCGGATCAATGCCCAGCTTGGCCGCCACGGGCGCCAAGATGGGCACCAGCACCATCACGCCCGGCAGGGGTTCGATGAAGATGCCAAAGATCAGCAGAAAGATGTTGATGACGATCAGGAAGCCCCAGACGCTCAGGTTCATGCCGGAGATCCAATTGGCCACGGTTTGCGGCATGCCTTCGATGGTCAAGATCCAGGCAAACGAGGCCGATGTGCCAATGATCAACAGCACCGATGCGGTCAAAAGCGCAGAGCGCGACAGAATGTCCGGCACAGCCTTCCACTCCAGCGTGCGGTACACGTATTTGCCGCAGATCAGCGCATAGAACACGGCCACCACCGATGCTTCTGTGGGGGTGAACCAGCCGGCGCGCATGCCGCCCAAAATCAGCACGGGCAGCAAGATGGCGGGCAGAGCCTTCCAGGTGGTCGCCAAAATCTCAGCCCCTGTGGGCAATTGGCCGTCACCCTTGTAATTGCGTTGCTTGGAAACGTAAAAGTTGACAAGGCACATGGCTGCTGCGATCAGCAAGCCTGGAATCAAACCCGCAATGAACAGGGCGCCCACCGAGACGTTGTCGTCGGCCAGGGCGTAAATGATCATGATGATCGATGGCGGGATGATCGGGCCCACGATGGCGGTGGACGCCGTGAGTGCGGCGGCGTAGGGGCGCCCATAGCCAGCCTTGTCCATCATGCGGATCAGCATGGAGCCCGGGCCTGCAGCGTCGGCCAATGCCGAGCCTGAAATGCCCGAGAAGAAGGTCAGCGAAACCACGTTGGTGTAACCCAGTCCGCCGCGCTTGTGACCTACAAACTGGCCGGCGAACTTGAGCAGCACCTCGGTCAGAGAGCCGCCGCTCATCAGCTCGGCAGCCAGAATGAAGAAGGGCACCGCCATGAGTGGGAAACTGTCGACACCGGTGAAAGTTTCTTTCAGCAAGGCCAGCATGGGATAAGCATCGGACAGCACCAGCGCGGTCACGGTGGACAGGCCCAGCGCAAAGGCCACTGGCACACCAATGGCCAGGTAAATGCAGGCGGAAATCAAGAGGATCAGGCTGGCGCTCATAGGGATGCACTCGCGGTGGCGTCAAAGTGGGCATCGCTCGCAAATTCGCGGCGGGCGATGTAGCTGCGCACGATCAGCAGCCAATGGATCAAGGTCATGCCCATGCCCAGTGGCAGGGCCAGGTAAACCCAGGCAAAAGAGATCTGCGTGGCAGGGGTGATTTGGTATTGGGTGCGGTCCATGTATTGGATACCGAACCAGATGGAAAACACGCAAAAAGCGGTCACCAGCAAAGCGATCAGCACGCGCAGCATTTGCGCAGCTTTGGTCGGCATGCCGTCTTGCAAGTTGTCGATGGCGATGTGACCGCCGTAACGCAAGACCGGGCCGCAGCCGATGAAGGTCAACCAGATCATCATGTGACGGGCTACTTCTTCGGCCCATTCAATCGACTGGCTGGTGGTGTAGCGCAGCACAACGTTGGTGAAAATGATCACCGACATGGCTGCCAGAATCAGGATCAGTGCCCAGCGGTTGATCGCCAGAAAATAGTCTTCGAATTTTTTCATCACGTACCGGCCTTTCAAAGACCATCACCCATCAAAAAGGCCTGTGCCACCTTTGGCAGCACAGGCCCAAATACCCGCAGGAGTTTGTTCAGCGAATTTCCTGGATCTTGCGGATGTTATCAGCACCAAACTCTTTCGAGTATGAGGCATAAGCAGGCACCAGAGCATCGCGGAAGGCTTGGCCGTCCACTTTGCGCACAACAGTCATGCCGTCTTTTTCCAGCTGGGCGATGCCGTTGTTTTCATCTTCGTTGACTTTCTTGCGTTGGGCCACTTTGG
Source organism: Limnohabitans sp. MMS-10A-192 (assembly GCF_003063335.1). GTDB lineage: Bacteria > Pseudomonadota > Gammaproteobacteria > Burkholderiales > Burkholderiaceae_C > Limnohabitans_A. The sequence goes on from NZ_NERX01000001.1 coordinate 423,225, forward strand.
CTTTTTGCGCTGCGTCGTAGAAGACCTTTTTGTCTGCATCGCTGAGCTTGTTCATCAAGCGGGGCGATGTGATCAAGAGGCCTGGCGAGTACACGTGCCCTGTCAAGGAGAGGTGTTTTTGCACTTGTGAGAATTTGGAAGCCAGGATCACGGGGATGGGGTTTTCCTGACCATCTACGGTACCTTGCTGCAAAGCGCCGAACACTTCAGGGAAGGCCATGGGCGTTGGCTGGATACCGAAGGTTTTGTAGCCGTCCATGTGCACCTTGTTTTCCATGGTGCGCATCTTCAGGCCCGATGCATCAGCGGGCTTGACGATGGGGCGCTTGCTGTTGGTCATGTGGCGAAAACCATTTTCGGTCCAGGCCAGAGCGATCAAGCCTTTGGAGGGGAACTTGGTCAGGATGTCCTGGCCAATGGGGCCGTCCATGACTTTGCGGGCGTGGTCATAGTCACGGAACAGGAAGGGGATGTCCACGATCTTGACTTCGGGCACGAAGTTGCCGACAGGGCCGGTGGAGGTATTGACCAGATCCAGTGTGCCCAGTTGGACAGCTTCGATCATTTCACGCTCGCCACCCAGCGAACCGCTGGGGAATTGCTGGCACTTGTAGCGACCTTGCGTGCCTTTTTCAATGTCGTCGCAAAAGACCGTGGAGCCCACGGCATAGTGGGACGTTGCCGATGTGGCATAGCCCAGTTTGAGGACTGTTTGTGCAGAAGCAGCGCTCATCAGACCGAGAGCCATGCCCATGCCGATGGCCAATTTGTTCAGTTTCATTGAATGTCTCCAGTTGAAGGGGTGATGCAGTCGAGAAAACTCAACTTGTCATACAACTTTGATTATGGCGACAAGCGGGACAAGGCCAATAAGGGTTTTCTCTTGGTGTGATGCCAAGGTGACGCCCAAGTGGCCCTGCAGGCAAAAAAAAGGAGGCCACGAGGGCCTCCTGGGTTCAATCGAGCCGCATCACATGCCCGAATAGTTCGGTCCGCCGCCACCTTCAGGTGTCACCCACACAATGTTTTGCGTGGGGTCCTTGATGTCGCAAGTCTTGCAGTGCACGCAGTTTTGCGCGTTGATCTGCAGGCGGTCGCTGTTGTCTTCGTTCTTGACGAATTCGTAGACGCCGGCCGGGCAGTAGCGGCTCTCTGGGCCACCGAACTTGGCCAGGTTGATGCTCACGGGCACCGAGGCGTCTTTGAGCGTGAGGTGCGCAGGCTGGTTTTCTTCGTGGTTGGTGTTGCTGATGAACACGCTGGAGAGGCGGTCAAAAGTCAGCTTGCCATCCGGCTTGGGGTAGTCGATCTTGGGGCAATCGGCCGCAGGCTTCAGGTAGGTGTGGTCGGCCTTGTCGCGGCGCAGCGTCCACGGAATGTGGCCGCGCAGCACGAACTGCTCAAAGCCGTTCATCAGGGTGGCGACTGTCAGGCCCTTCTTGAACCAGCTCTTGAAGTTGCGCGACTTGTTGAGTTCGGTGTGCAACCAGCTGGCTTCAAAGGCCTCGGGGTAGGCGGCCAACTCGTCGTGCTGACGGCCCGCCACGATGGCGCCATAAGCCGCTTCGGCGGCCTGCATGCCAGTCTTGATGGCAGCGTGGCTGCCCTTGATGCGGCTGACGTTCAGGTAACCGGCGTCACAACCGACCAGCGCTCCGCCCGGGAACACCGTCTTGGGCAGGCTCATCAGGCCGCCTGCGGTGATGGCGCGTGCGCCGTAGCCGATGCGCTTGGCGTTGACTTCGCCCTTGTCGTTGGTGAAGTACCACTTGATGTTGTTGTGGGTCTTCCAGCGCTGGAACTCTTCAAAGGGGCTGAGCCAGGGGTTGGCATAGTCCAGACCCACCACGTAACCGATGGCGATCTTGTTGTCTTCCATGTGGTACATGAACGCGCCGCCGTAGGTGTCGTTGTTCATGGGCCAGCCGGCGGTGTGCATCACAAAGCCAGGGGTGTGACGAGAGGGATCGATTTCCCAGACTTCCTTGATGCCGATGCCGTAGGTTTGCGGGTCGCGGCCTTCGTCCAGTTTGTACTTGGCGATCAGTTGCTTGCCCAGGTGACCGCGCGCGCCTTCGGCGAACACGGTGTACTTGCCGTGCAGTTCCATGCCCAGCTGGAAGTTTTCGGTCGGCTCGCCGTCTTTGCCCACACCCATGTTGCCGGTGGCCACGCCTTTGACGGAACCGTCTGCGTTGTAGAGCACTTCGGCGGCGGTGAAGCCAGGGAAGATTTCAACGCCGAGGTTCTCCGCTTGCTGGGCCAGCCAGCGCGTGAAGTTGCTCAGGCTGATGATGTAGTTGCCGTGGTTTTGCGCGCATTCGGGCAAGAAGATGCCAGGGGTGCGCGTGGCGCCGGTCTCGGACAAGAAGCTCCAGGCGTCGTCGGTCACGGGCTGGTTGAGTGGTGCGCCCAGTTCTTTCCAGTTGGGAAAGAGTTCGGTCAGGGCCTTGGGGTCCATGATGGCGCCGCTCAGGATATGCGCACCCGGTTCGCCGCCTTTTTCCAGGACCACCACCGAGACGTCCTGGCCTTTTTCGGCGGCCAGTTGTTTCAGTCGAATGGCCGTCGACAGGCCGCCAGGGCCGCCGCCGACCACGACCACGTCGTATTCCATGGATTCGCGGGGACCATAAGTGCTCAAAATCTCTTCGGGGCTCATGAACGTCTCTTGATGAAGTTGTGAATGCAGATGCCCGACGGTCTGTCGGACGAGTGACTCATTTTATGCGGCTACAGCGCCGTTCCCCCGCACAATGGCGTCACTTGTGGTTTCCACTGAATTGTGCACATTGAAGGAGTTGTCATGGCGTATGAAATCGATTTGTCCGGCCGCGTGGCCTTGGTGACGGGCGCATCCAGCGGTTTGGGCGCCCAGTTTGCCAAAACCCTGGCTGCAGCCGGTGCGGGCGTGGTGCTGGCCAGCCGCCGGGTGGACAAGCTCAAGGACTTGCGCGCCGAGATCGAGGCCGCAGGCGGCAACGCCCATGTGGTGGCGATGGACGTGACTGACAAACACAGCATTGCCGCCGCTGTGGCGTATGCCGAGACCGAGATGGGCAGCATCGACATTCTCGTCAACAACTCGGGCGTGAGCACGACCCAGCGCATTCAGGATGTGAGCGAGGAAGATTACGACTTCGTCATGGACACCAATGTGCGCGGTGCGTTCTTTGTGGCGCAAGAGGTGGGTAAACGCATGCTGGCCCGCGCCAAAGGCGCAGCGCCGGGCAGCTTCACGGGCGGGCGCGTCATCAACATCGCCTCGATGGCGGGCCTCAAGGTCTTGCCGCAAATCGGCGTGTACTGCATGAGCAAGGCGGCCGTGATCCAGATGACCAAGGCCTTTGCGGTGGAGTGGGGCCGTTTTGGCATCAACGTCAACGCAATTTGCCCCGGTTACATCGACACCGAGATCAACCACCACCACTGGGAAACCGAACAGGGTCAAAAGCTGATCAGCATGCTGCCGCGCAAACGCGTGGGCCAACCGCAAGACCTGGATGCCTTGCTGGTGATGTTGGCCAGCGACCAGAGCCATTTCATCAACGGCGCCGTGATCTCGGCCGATGATGGCTTCGCGGTCTGAGGAGTCGCGCCATGAAATTTGAATTGCCAGAGCACAAAAAACTTGTGCACCAGATGGTGATCCCCATCCGCTGGGGCGACATGGACGCGATGGGTCATGTCAACAACACGGTGTATTTCCGCTACCTGGAAACCATCCGCATCGACTGGTTTGAGGCGATCGGCTGTCAGGTCAACCCGCAAGGGCAGGGGCCCGTGATCGTGAACGCGTTTTGCAATTTCTACAAACAGTTCGAGTACCCTGGCGACATCCTGGCCAAGATGTACGTGAGCGACCCCGGTCGCACCACCTTTGAAAGCTGGTGCACTTTGGAGCGCACCGATCAAGCGGGCGTGGTGTTTGCGGCAGGCGGGGCCACCACGATCTGGGTGGATTTCCCCCAGCAAAAATCGGTGACTTTGCCCGACTGGGTCAAGGCCTTGGTCACGCCTTGAGGCCCTGATGGCTCAGGCTTTGGCGCCCACGGCGGTCCACTGGCTGGCGTGCTGGTTCAGCCAGTCGCTGGCCTGGGTGGGGTGACCCAACTGCATCGGGTGAAAGTCTTTGCGGGTGTATTCCCACACAGGCTTGGCGACACGCCAGACCATGCCGCGCCGACCGAACAGGAACTTGCTGGCAGACCACCATGTAGAGGGTTTGAACAGCGTTTTGTCGTGCCACAGGTTGTTGACCGTTTGGCGAAACACATCGGTGCTGAACTGGATCGTGACGTACCAGAACCAGCGCATGCGCCAAGCGTGGTTGCCGCCCAGACGTTGGTACAGGTCGAAAGCCACGCATTTGTGCTCGGATTCTTCGGCCGCGTGCCAGCGCCACAGGGTTTTGAGGGGTTCTTCGGCGCCCGCAAACCAGTCGCCCGGTTGGTCCAGGTTTTCCAGGGTCAGGTCGCCAAAAATCGATGTGAAGTGCTCAAAGGCAGCCGTGATGGCCAATTCATGCAGGTGACCCTTGGCGCTTTTGCTGAAGAACTCTTCCCGGCCTTTTTTCAGGCGGCGCTCTGCGCGAGGTCCCCAGTGGTTGACCAAGCCTTGCTTTTCAAGGTGGGCGTTGTACAGGCCGTGCAGATGGCGGTGCGTGGCCTCCTGGCCGATGAAGCCTTTGGCGACACTTTTGAGGTCCTCATTTTCGGGGGTGTCGGGCAAGGCTTTGGCGCCGTTTTTCACCGCATCAATGAAGGACTGTTCGCCCACCGGGAAGCTCATCGACAGGGCATTGGTGTACGCCGTCAAAAACGCGTCGCCGCCATTCCAATGGCGCGAAAAGCCTTTGGACAGGTCCACGGAAAGTCTGCGGACGGTCAAGTCGGTGGGGGCCTGTGCGGTGTTTGGTTTGGCTTGCATGGTGTGGTTTCCGTGATCGAGCAGAATATGAGCATTATTCAGCTTTTCGGGCGCTGCACAACTCGCAATCCGCTCAGATATTCTCAAGGCCATTGCCATGCCATCTTCCAGACACGCCAGCAAGCCACAAGCACCGCCCGCCGGGCGTCGCCAGCCGACGCAGGCGCGAGCGCAGCAGACGATTCAAACCCTTTTTAAAGCCGCTGCTCAGATTTTGGACAAGGAGGGCGAGGCCGGTTTGACCACCAACAAGGTGGCTGCCGTCGCCGGTTTTTCGATTGGCACGCTTTACCAGTACTTTCCCAGCAAGGAAATGCTGGTGCGCGCCATGTCCGCGCGCGGGCAAGATCTGGTGTTGCAAGAGCTGGAGGGGTATTTGCGCGAACTGGAAACCTGTGCCGATGTTCAGCACATGGATGGCCGTGAACTGTTGGGCAAAGCCATCCACATCTTGTTGCAGGGTTTTGCCAAGGGCAAAGGCCTGAGCCAGACCCTGATCCGACTGGGCTGGACACTGGAGCAACCCGACGAAACCGCCAACGCGGTGCGCCAAGTGGCAGACCGCTTGGCGATCTTTTTCGAACGGATTGCCCACCCCGCGCTGCAAACCCCCAGCGCCGCGCAGATGTTTGTGCTGACGCGCTCGGTGATCGGGACTTTGCGCAGCGCCAGCCTCGAAAAGTCACCGCTGCTGGGCAGCCCTGCGTTTGAAGATGCACTCACCCAAATGGCCTGGGCCTTGCTGGCAAGCCAGGCATGGACCCCCGATCAAGTCGGGGGTGACAAGCTTTCAACGCCATGCCCGGTTTGACGGGGTATCCACGCACGCACAAGCGCCCCTTCGATGTCATACCCGGCTTGACCGGGTATCCATGTCAGTCAAAGGCCATGCTCGCCGATCTAGTCGCGGGTGACAACAGGCCCTTCAAGCCGCAGGCTTGGCCTTGGGGGCACGACCCATCAAATAAAACTCGGGGTTGGGCATCATGCCGCTGAAGCTGGCCATGCGGTTAGACAGACCAAAGAAAGCGGTGATGGCTGCGATGTCCCAGATGTCCTCGTCGTTGAAGCCGTGTGCGTGCAGGGCGGCAAAGTCGGCGTCTTCCACCTCATCGGAGTGGTTGCAGACCTTGAGCGCAAAGTCGAGCATGGCGCGTTGGCGCGGGCTGATGTCGGCCTTGCGGTGGTTGATGGCCACCTGGTCAGCCACCAAGGGTTTCTTTTCGTAAATGCGCAAGATGGCCCCATGCGCCACCACGCAATACAGGCAGTGGTTGGCGGCGCTGGTGGTGGTCACGATCATCTCGCGCTCGCCCTTGGTCAGGCCACTCTCGCGCCCCACCGACTCGGGCACCATCAGGGCGTCGTGGTAGGCAAAGAAAGCGCGCCACTCGGCCGGGCGGCGGGCAAACGCCAAAAACACATTGGGCACAAAACCGGCTTTTTCCTGGACTTCGAGCACTTTGGCTTTGATGTCTTCGGGCAAATCATTGATTTCGGGGGCGGGGTAGCGTGTTGTCATGGGTGTGCTCGTCAAGGGTTTCAAAATGTTTATGCTTGACTCATTTTCCACCAAATGGAGTTTCACCATGACCGATTTGAACACCCCAGCTGCCCATTCAGCGCCGCTTGAATGGCCAACCGATGCCGATTTCCAAAACGGCTTGGCCACCCGCAGCCAAGTCGTGGGCACCGATTACGTCGAACGTGCCCTGGGCGGCGCGACCGAGTTCACCCAGCCCATGCAAGAGTTCATCACGCGCAACGCCTGGGGCAATGTCTGGCAGCGTCCGGGGCTTGACCTCAAAACCCGCAGCCTGATCACCGTGGCCATGCTCACTGCCCAAGGCAAACAGCAAGAACTCAAAGCCCACATTCGCGGCGCGTTGACCAACGGTGCCACCCCGGAGGAAATCCGCGAACTCATGCTGCACGCCACCGTGTACTGTGGGTTTCCGACAGCGATTGACGCGTTCCGCTGCGCCACAGAGGTTATCGAGCCCAAGTCTTGATGGCTTGAGTAACCTAGGCATCACGCTTGCATTGACGGTTCAGTGCTTTTCCCTCATCTTCGGATGAGGAGACAATGCATGGAATTCTCAGAACTCATCAAGGCCCGCAAAAGCGTTCGCGGTTACCAACAAAAACCCGTTCCTCGCGAGGTGATCGAAGACATCCTCGCGGTGGCCAAATGGTCACCCTCGTCGATGAACACACAGCCCTGGCATGTGCATGTGGTCACCGGTGAGCCACTCGAGCGCATCCGCCGGGGCAACACCGAAAACATGGTCAAGGGCGTGCCGCCCAAGCGCGACTTTCCGATGAAAGAGGCCTACGAGGGCATCCACCGCAAGCGCCAGGTCGACATCGCGATTCAATTGTTTGACGCCATGGGCATTGCCCGTGATGACAAAGAACGCCGCACCGATTGGGTGATGCGCGGTTTCCGCCAGTTCGACGCGCCTGTGTCGCTGGTGCTGACCTACGACAAATACCTCGAACCTGCGGCCATCAGCCAGTTTGACCTGGGGGCTTTGTCGCACGCCATCGTGCTGGCCGCCTGGGAGCGGGGCCTGGGCACCGTGATCAACGGGCAGGGCATCATGCAGTCGGCCGTGGTGCGCGAGCATGCGGGCATTCCGGACGACCAGAACATCATGATCTGCATCGCTTTGGGCTACCCGGACGAAGACTTTGTGGCCAACACCGTCAAGTCGGTGCGCGAAGACGAAGCCAACTTTGTGCGTTACGTCGGTTTCTGATCGTTTTTATCCAGTTGCCATCGTGCGATGGCGACTGACTCTTTGAGTGAACACCCCATGAACTTGAGCAAAGAAGAGCTGGCTTTTCGCGACGAGGTGCGCGCCTTTTTGGCCGCTGAGCTGACCGACGATATCCGCTTGGGCGGGCGTCGCACCTCGGGCATTTTTTCGGACTACGAAGCCGGCATTCCGTGGCAGCGTATTTTGGCCAAGCGCGGCTGGGCTGCGCCGCACTGGCCGGTGGAGTGGGGTGGCTGCGGCTGGACACCGAGGCAACACGACATTTTTGCCAGCGAGATGGCGGCGGCCGATGCCCCCAAGGTCTCGCCCCTGGGGCTCGTCATGGCCGCGCCCGTGCTGGTGGCGTTTGGCACGCAGGCCCAAAAAGAGCGCTGGCTGCCCGACTTGCGCAACGGCGTGAGCTACTGGTGCCAAGGCTACAGCGAGCCGGGCTCCGGCTCCGACCTGGCCTCGCTGCAATGCCGTGCCCGCCGCGAAGGGAACGAATGGGTGATCAACGGCTCCAAAATTTGGACCACCCACGCCCACCGCGCCACGCACATGTTTTGCTTGGTGCGCACCGACAGCAGCGGCAAACCGCAGCAAGGCATCAGCTTCCTGATGTTCGAGCTGAACAACCCGGGCATCCAGATCAGGCCGATCATCAGCATCTCGGGCGACCACGAGTTCAACCAGGTCTTTTTTGACGAAGCCCGCGTGCCCGCTGACGCGCTGATTGGCGAAGAAAACCAAGGCTGGACGATTGCCAAATTCTTGTTGGAGCATGAGCGGGGTGGCTCGTCTGCGCCGTTCTTGCGGGGGCGGTTGGCCCGGCTGCACGAGTCCTTGCGCGAGGCGTTTGCATCAGGACACGCAGACTCCGAGCAAGAAGACATTGCCTTGACCTTGGCCAATGCGCAGTGCCATATCGACGCCTTGCACGCTTGGGAACAACAGGTGCTCACGGCGCGCATCGGCGGCGGCGCGCCGCCTTTCTGGCTGCCGGCTGCGCCGTCCATGGGCAAGGTGCTGGCCACCGAGCTCAAGCAACACCTGACCGAGTTGGGACTGGACATTGCAGGCCCTTACGGCGCCACCAGCCTCACTATTGAGGAGGCCAGCGCCCACGGGCTGCCAGTGCCCGAAGAGTCGGTGTTCGCCACCCGTGCGTATTTGAACGACCGCGCGGCCTCGATTTATGGCGGTACCAACGAAGTTCAGCGCAACTTGATCGCCCGCCACATTTTGGGCGCTGAGGTGGTGGAGCCAGTGGTGCCCACCGACGAAACGCAGGCCATGCTGCTGGCCAGTTTGCAAGGCTGGCTGCAAGACAAATTGCCCTTCGACAAACGTGCACAGATGATCGCCACACCTGAGGCGATTGCGCCGCTGTGGCAAGGCCTCACCCGTGAGCTGGGCCTTTTGGGCGCGGCACTGCCCGAACACTTGGGCGGCATGGGCGGTGGTTTGCCCGAGCAGATGCTGATCTGCCAGGCCCTGGGCGCGGCCTTGGTGGCCGAACCCTACAGCAGCACCGCTGTGCTGGGCGCGACCTTGCTCCAAGCGCTGTGCGACCCGGCAGCCGATGCTTTGCTCCAAGGCCTGGCCGACGGCCAAGTGCGCTTGGCCGTGGCGGCACTGGAGCCTACAGGGCGGACTGACTTGAGCCGGGTGCAGACCCGCTTGCACAACGCGAACGGCCAGATGCACATCAGCGGGCACAAAGCTTTGGTGCGCGGCGCAAGCGGGGCCACAAATTGGCTGGTGAGCGCGAAAGACGAAGCGGGCCATTTGCGCATCTGCTTGATCGACCCCGCAGCGAGTGCCGTGCAGCGGCGCGATCTGCGTCTGATCGACGGTGCTTGGGCGGCAGAGTTGGCCTTTGACCAATCGCCCGTGCAGGCCGTCTTGGGCCAGGGCGATGCGCTGTCCGCACTCATGCAAGCTTGGGACACGGCCACGCTGGCCGCAGGTGCCGAGGCCGTGGGCGTGATGCAGGCCTTGATGCGCGACACGCTCAACTACACCAGCCAGCGCAAACAGTTTGGCCAGCCCTTGGCTGCCTTTCAAGCTTTGCAACACCGTATGGCCGACATGTACATGGCCTTGGTGCAAGCCGCTGCTGCAGTAGGGGCTTGTGCCGATGTGGCGGGTGACAGCCCGGAGCACCGCGCCGAGCGGGTGTCATCGGCCCATGTGACGGTGCTGCGTGCGGCCCGCCTGGTGGGGCAGGGCGCGGTGCAGTTGCACGGCGGCATGGGCATGACCGACGAGTTGGCTGTGGGCCACGGCTTCAAGCGGCTCACGGTGATCGAACAGCAGTTTGGCGGGGTGGCGCAGCATCTGCGGCGGGTGGCGGGTTTGTCCCGTGCCTGAGCATTTAAATGTTCACCCCCGCATTAGCTTCTGAATCAAATCCGCAGCCCCTGAGGCCTCGTATTTGCGCATCAGCTTGACGCGGTAAATCTCCACTGTGCGGTGGCTGATCCCAAGAGCTCGACCGATCTCTTTGCTGGTCAGGCCGTCCATCAGGTGGGCGGCGACTTCGCGTTCGCGGGCGGTGAGTTCGGCCTTGACGGGTTTGCGCTCCGACAGGTCTTCAAAAGTCCAGATGCCCGCTTCGTGCGGGGCGTCTCGGTTGAGCGCTCGTCCGGTCACATGGCACCAAAAAGTCTCGCCTTTGAAGCGGCCGTCCACGCGCTTCATCACGCGGTCGTCGGCGTATACGCCCTTGGTATTCAGAATGGGACTGATGCGCTGGCCGGTGCGCTCGTACTCGTCGGCGCTGGGGTAGAGCAGCTGAAAGGTCTGGCCAATCAGTTGTTCTCGCGGCACGCCAAACATCTCGCACACGCGCTGGTTGCAGTCGACGATGGTGCGGTTGCGCGAAAGCACCATGCCGATGGGGGCCAAGTCAAAGGCGAGGCGGTAATCGATGTCGTTGGCAGTGGTGGAGGTATTGGGCATCAGGGCACACCATTACGAAAAACTACGTAATTGATTACGTAGTATCGTAGCGTTTTCATCCTCTACTGGAGACTGGTGTGAACAAGATTTTTCCTTCCGCAGCCGAGGCCTTGAAGGGCATCGTGGCTGACGGGCAACTCATTGGTGTGGGCGGTTTTGGCTTGTGCGGCATCCCCGAAGCCCTGATCGCTGCGCTCAAGGACAGCGGCGTGCAGAACCTGACCGCGATTTCCAACAACGCGGGCGTGGACGACTTTGGTCTGGGCATCTTGCTGCAGACCCGCCAGATCAAGAAGATGATTTCTTCTTATGTGGGCGAAAACAAAGAGTTCGAGCGTCAGTATTTGGCTGGCGAACTGGCTCTGGAGTTCACACCCCAAGGCACGCTGGCCGAGAAGCTGCGTGCGGGCGGCGCGGGCATCCCGGCTTTCTTCACCAAGACCGGTGTGGGCACATTGGTGGCCGAAGGCAAAGAGCTGCGCGAGTTTGACGGCGAGACCTATGTGATGGAGCGCTCTTTGGTGCCCGACGTGTCGTTGGTCAAGGCGCACCGCGCCGACAAGTCTGGCAACCTGCAGTTCCGCTACACCTCGCGCAACTTCAACCCGGCTGTGGCCATGGCGGGCAAGATCTGCGTGGTCGAGGTCGAAGAGATCGTCGAAACCGGCGAGATGCACCCCGACAGCGTGCACCTGCCGGGCATTTATGTGCACCGCATTGTGCTGAACCAGCACCCCGAAAAGCGCATCGAAAAACGCACGATCACCGAGAAAGCAGGAGTCTGATATGAGCTGGAGTCAAGACCAAATGGCCGCCCGTGCGGCCCACGAACTGGAAGACGGTTTCTATGTGAACCTGGGCATCGGCATCCCTACGCTGGTGGCCAACTTTGTGCCTGCAGACAAAGAAGTTTGGCTGCAAAGTGAAAACGGCATGCTGGGCATTGGCCCTTTCCCGAACGAAGACGAGGTCGATGCCGACCTGATCAACGCGGGCAAGCAAACGGTGACGACCATCAAGGGCTCATCGATTTTTGGCAGCGAGCAGTCGTTTGCCATGATCCGTGGCGGCAAGATCAACCTGTCGATCCTGGGCGCGATGCAGGTGAGCGAAAAGGGCGATCTGGCCAACTGGATGATCCCCGGCAAGATGGTCAAGGGCATGGGCGGCGCGATGGACCTGGTGGCAGGTGTCAAGCGCGTGATCATCTTGATGGAACACGTTGCCAAGAAAAAAGACGGCACCGAAGACCTGAAGATTTTGCCCAGCTGCACCTTGCCTTTGACGGGCGTGGGCGTGGTCGACCGCATCATCACCGACTTGGCTGTGATGGACGTGACCGATGCCGGCCTGAAGGTGGTTGAGTTGGCACCGGGCGTGACGCCCGAGTTGCTGCAAAGCAAGACGGGTGTGAAGCTGATGTTCTGACCTGCCGTTTGTTTTGATTTGACAAAAGCCGCGTATATCGCGGCTTTTTTCATGGTTCCAATGCATTAAATGATTAATAAATACCCATTGAAATATTTTTATATATCGTTTATATTAAAATATTAAGCAATCATGATTTATTGAGTCAACTTCTTGGTATGAATAACCCATCTTCTGATCGGTCGCGGGGCGACTTGCTGCGCAGCCTGCGAGAGGCTCAGAACTTGGATGTCGCAGAAGTGGCTAGGCTTGTTAATTTGTCATCTGGGCAAGTGTTTGAGTTGGAGTCCGGTGAATTGACCCTTGGCGGACGCTCCTTGTTTTACACCGTAGCCATCAAGGAAAAAGCAGCATCCAAACTTGCGCAAGTGTTGGGTGCAGATGCCAAAACGCTCTGGGGTAATCAGGCGCTGCCTGCAAAGCATTCCAAGGGAGGGTTGCCAGATTTACAGATACTGGACGATTTGGCTGACTTACTGAAGAAGCAATCGCAAGCCAGAGAACTATCGTCTGGTGAGCGTTTCTTCTCGTGGAAATGGGCTACTGCCCTTTTTGCTGCTTTGTGGCTTGCGGGTGCCGTTGGTTTTTATGGTCAAGCCGTTACAGCTTGGTTCCAATCTCAAAAAATCTTTGAAACGTTCTCTGCTCCGGCACCAACACCCGTAGCTGTAGACGCCAAGTCACCGGATTCGACCCCATCAGAAGTGCCACCAGCCCATGTGGTGTCACAGACCACAGAAATGGCCGCATCTGTCGCAGAAACATTGTGTGACAGCCAAGTGTCGCAGACCACAGTCACCCCAAGTCAACCGTCCAAAGCGGGAAACAGTGTTCATTTTGTGGCTTTGGAAGACTTGTCGATGTGCATCATCGATGGTGCAGGCAACAAAACACCCCTGACGCTCAAGGCTCAAGAATCAAAAACTATTTTGGGGAAATCCCCTTGGCATTTGCACATCGACAAGATCGTGTCCATGCAGATGTTCTTTCAAGGCCAAAAGATTTATTGGCCAGATGGTGAGCCCCGAGCCTTGCTGCTCAAGGAAGTTCCCGGAGAATATTGAAACCCGGAGATTGCAAGACAAATTAAAGGCCCCAATGATGGGGCCTTTTAAATTGTTCGCGCTCAATGCCTGAGTTGGGCTTGTAGTTGTGCGACCAGTTGGCGCAGTTGATGGTTTTCGGCCCTCAAGGCTATCACCTGTTCTTGAAGGCCATGGATGGATGGGGCTTCAGTTGTTGCACTTGGCTCAGCCTCGGACAGCACGGGTATGGCCATGGCATTGGCCCGTTTGACATCGCGCACGCGCTTGGCCACTTGTTTGAGATTGTCCTTGCCGGCCAACGCTGCATTTTTTTGTTCCTCAAGAGGCAACGTGGCCACTGCTGCGGCAGCATTGATGGAAATGTCGCCTGCTTTGACTGCTGCAACCACTTCAGGCGCGGCTTGCTTTTGGATCTTTTCGATTTGCATGACCTGCATGCTGCTCAGGCGTGCGACTTTGGCGATGTCGGTGCGGTTCTTCAACGCTTCCACGTCAGTGGATTCAGACAAGCTGTCTCGGACAAAAGCGCCATTTTCAGCAACCACTGCAGCTCGGCGCTCTTCGAGGATTTCGCGTTTGCGCAAAGCCAGCACGCCGCGCTGGAAGTCAGAGACACTGCGCCGTCCCAGGTGCTGGTCAATCATCCACAGATGCACATCCTCCATGGATCTGAACTTTGTGTGCTGCACCGTCTGAAAGGGCAGGCCGTACTTTTTGCAGATGCCGTACCGGTTGTGCCCATCCACCAGCACATCACCCCACAAAACAAGGGCATCTCGGCAACCCTCTGCCAGGATGCTGCGCTCCAGTGCTTTGTGCTCATCGGGCGTCAAGGGGTCGATGTAGGCCTTGAGTTCTTCGTTGACGATGATGTTCATGGTGAGGGCGTTGTCTGTTTCGGAAATGCCGAAGGCCCCTTGCGGGGCCTTCATGGAACTTGAGCGGGTGATGGGAATCGAACCCACGTTATTTGCTTGGGAAGCAAGAGTCCTACCATTGAACGACACCCGCGATTGCTCGATTGTACGTTGTCCCCAAGTGCCTGGTTTGTGCGCGGAACAGTCTCACGTGTGACGAATTTCAAGCGATGTGCAGGCTTACCCGGTGGACGTCCGCTTGTACTTCGCGTAACTTGGACTTTTCTGCACAACCGAAGTTTTTGAACATGACCATTGATCTCCAGACCCTGAACAAAACTACCGATGCACAACGGCGTAAAGCCTTGCAAGGCATGGCCGGCATCTTGGCTGGCATGAGTGCTCCTGCGCTGATCAGCGCGCCAGCTTGGGCACAAGACAAATTCCCCAGCAAAGCCATCACCCTGATTGCACCCTGGCCGCCCGGTGGCAGCAGTGATGCGGTCATGCGTGCTTTTGCCGAGAGTGCCTCGCGCGTCCTGGGCGTGTCGGTCATCGTGGACAACCGGCCCGGTGCTGGCGGTACCTTGGGCGCTACGGCCATGGTCAACGCCCGGCCTGATGGCTACACCCTCACGCAGCTGCCGCTGGGCGTGTACCGATTGCCTCACATGCAAAAGATGCCGTTTGATCCGGTCAAGGACCTGACGCACATCGCTTGCCTGACGGGCTACACCTTTGGCTTGGTGGCCACCATGGATGCGCCGTTCAAGACCCTCAAGGAAATGGTGGCGTATGCCAAGGCCAACCCGGGCAAAGTCGAGTACGGCAGCACCGGCACCGGCACCACGCCTCACTTGGCCATTGAAGAGTTCTCGCAAAAGGCGGGCATTGAACTCAACCACATCCCCTACAAAGGTTCCGCTGAATTGATGCAAGCCATTTTGGGCGGGCACATCCGCGTCATGAGCGGCACCACCGAATTCGCGCCGCTGGTCAAAGAGGGCAAGTTGCGCTTGCTGGCCACTTTGGGGCGCAACCGCACCAAGGCCTTTCCGGACATTCCCACAGTCAAGGAAAGCGGCTGGGACACCATCACCGAGTCGCCCTTTGGCATTGGCGGCCCCAAGGGCATGGACCCTGCCGTGGTGCGTGTGCTGCACGATGCCTTCAAGAAAACACTGGAAGACCCCAAGGTGCTCGACACGCTGGACCGCTTCTTCCAGCCGGTGATTTACATGGGCACCGAGGAATACACCCGCTACGGTGCGCGCACTTTCGAGGCCGAGCGCGCCACCATCGAGCGCTTGGGTTTGTCCAAGAAGTCATGAAAAAAGGCACCCTTGGGTGCCTTGGATCTCATGCATCAAAAGCCGTCCGTCTTGCGGGCGGCTTTTGTCTTTTCAGACGATCATTTCAGGATGTCGCCCATGCAGAGGTATTTGATCTCCACATAGTCGTCGATGCCGTGGTGTGAACCTTCGCGGCCCAGGCCGGACTGCTTGACGCCGCCAAAAGGCACATGCTCGGTGGCCAAAATGCCCACGTTGATGCCGACCATGCCGTATTCAAGCGCTTCGCTCACGCGGAAGATGCGGCCCACGTCGCGGCTGTAGAAGTAGCTGGCCAGGCCAAACTCGGTGTTGTTGGCCGCGTCAATGGCTTCTTGTTCGGTCTTGAACTTGAAGATGGGTGCAAACGGGCCGAAGGTTTCTTCCTTGGCGCAGACCATGTCGGCCGTGGCATCGGCGATCACCGTGGGTTCAAAGAACTGGCCGCTCAGGCGTTTGCCTCCGGTCAGCACGCGGCCGCCTTTGGCAATCGCGTCTTTCACATGGCGCTCGACCTTGTCGAGTGCGGCAGGCTCGATCAGCGGACCCTGGTTCACGCCGTCCTCAAAGCCGTTTCCGACCTTGGCAGTTTGGACCTTGGCCGCGAACTTGGTGGCGAACTCTTCGTACACCGCTTCTTGCACATAGATGCGGTTAGAGCACACGCAGGTTTGGCCCGCGTTGCGGTACTTGCTTGCAAATGCGCCTTCCACGGCGCTGTCGATGTCGGCGTCTTCAAACACGATGAAAGGCGCGTTGCCGCCCAGCTCCAGCGACATTTTTTTCACCGTGGGGGCCGATTGCGCCATCAGGATGCGGCCCACTTCGGTGGAGCCGGTGAAGCTGATGTGGCGCACCACGTCGCTCGCGCACAGCACCTTGCCCACGGCAATCGAGTTGTCGCTGTCGGCCGTGATCATGTTCAGCACCCCGGCTGGGATGCCTGCACGGATGGCCAACTCGGCCGCGGCCAAGGCGGTGAGCGGTGTCAGCTCAGCGGGCTTGATGATGACCGGGCAGCCCGCAGCCAGAGCTGGGGCCACCTTGCGGGTGATCATGGCCAGCGGGAAGTTCCAGGGCGTGATGGCCGCGCACACGCCAATCGGTTGCTTGAGCACCAGCAGGCGGCGGTTGTTGTCGAACTGGGGCAGGGTCTCACCGTTGATGCGCTTGGCTTCTTCTGCAAACCACTCGACAAAGCTGGCACCGTAGGCCACTTCGCCTTTGGCCTCGGGCAGGGGCTTGCCTTGCTCGGCGGTCATGATGCGGCCCAAGTCGTCTTGGTTTGCCATCAGCAGGTCGTACCACTTGCGCAAGATGATGCTGCGCTCTTTGGCGGTTTTGGCTTTCCAGGCGGGCCAGGCAGCGTTGGCTGCGGCAATGGCTTGCTCGGCCTCGGCAGGGCCCAGATTGGCCACGTCGGCCAAGTGCGCGCCTGTGGCCGGGTCGGTCACGGCAAAACGGCTGCTGCCCGCGACCCATTGGCCGTTGATCAGGGCGTCTGTCTTGAGCAGGCTGGGGTCGTTGAGTTGGGCGAGGGGGGATGTCTTCACGTGCATGGGGTCTCCGGTTTATTTAACTTGTTAAGTAAATTGTGCCATGGGTGCCAGCTTAGCGCAGCTGGGCCGAGGACACTGTCGCAAAGACTACGGGCCTCAGGCGAAGGTGCGGGGACATTCGGGCGCAAACTTATAATCGCCGGTTGCACTTGAAAGCTGTAAAGACCATGAGCCAACCCGTTATTTCTGTCGCCGACATCCGCAAGACCTTTTTGGACTTTTTTGAGTCCAAGGGCCACACCGTGGTGGCGTCAAGCCCTCTGGTGCCCGGCAACGACCCCACCTTGATGTTCACGAACTCGGGCATGGTCCAGTTCAAGGACGTGTTTCTGGGCTCTGACAAGCGCTCTTATGTGCGCGCCGCGTCCGTGCAAGCTTGCCTGCGCGCCGGTGGCAAGCACAACGACCTGGAAAACGTGGGCTACACCGCCCGCCATCACACCTTTTTTGAGATGCTGGGCAACTGGTCGTTTGGCGACTATTTCAAGCGCGAGTCGCTGGAGTGGGCTTGGGAGCTGCTGACCCAGGTCTACAAGCTGCCCGCCGACAAGCTGTACGCCACCGTCTACATGGAAGACGACGAGGCCCATGGCATCTGGGAAGGCATTTTTGTCAAAGCAGGCTGGACGCCTGAGCGCATCCAATCAGAAAACCGCATCATCCGCATCGGTGACAACAAGGGCGGTCGCTACAAGTCTGACAACTTCTGGATGATGGCCGACACCGGCCCATGCGGTCCTTGCTCCGAAATCTTTTACGACCACGGTGCACACATTCCCGGCGGCCCACCCGGCAGCCCCGACGAAGACGGCGACCGCTTCATCGAAATCTGGAACAACGTGTTCATGCAGTTCAACATGGACGAAACCGGTGCCGTCACGCCGCTGCCCGCACCTTGTGTGGACACCGGCATGGGCTTGGAGCGCTTGGCCGCCATCTTGCAGCACGTTCACAGCAACTACGAGATCGACATTTTTGACGCGCTGATCAAAGCCGCATCGCGCGAAACCGGCTGCACCGACCTGAACAACAAGTCGCTGCGCGTGATTGCGGACCACATCCGCGCCACGTCGTTCTTGGTGAGCGATGGCGTGGTGCCCAGCAACGAAGGTCGGGGCTATGTGCAGCGCCGCATCATCCGCCGCGCCATTCGCCACGGGTATTTGTTGGGCCAAAAGACCCCGTTCTTCCACAAGCTGGTACCCGATCTGGTCAAGCTCATGGGCGCGGCCTACCCCAACATGGCCGATCAGGCCGAGCGCATTGCCGACGTTTTGCGTGTGGAAGAAGAGCGCTTCTTCGAGACCTTGCAAAGCGGCATGCAGATTCTGGATGCGGCCCTCGACGGTGGCGTGAAAGTGTTGCCCGGCGAAGTCGCCTTCAAGCTGCACGACACCTATGGCTTCCCGCTCGACTTGTCGGCCGATGTTTGCCGTGAGCGTGGCCTGAGCGTGGATGAAGCGGGTTTTGCCACCGCCATGGAAAAGCAAAAGGCCCAGGCCCGCGCGGCTGGCAAGTTCAAGATGGACAAGGCGCTGGATTACACCGGCGCTGGCAACGACTTTGTGGGCTACGAGGGCCTGACGGCCAACGCCAAAGTGTTGGCTTTGTACGCCGACGGCAATGCTGTGAATGAACTGAAAGTTGGCCAAGCCGGCGTGGTGGTGCTCGACACGACACCTTTCTACGCTGAGTCGGGCGGCCAGGTTGGCGACCAGGGCATGGTCCACAACGCGGGCGGCCAGTTCAACGTGTTGGATACGCTCAAGATCAAGGCCGATGTGTTTGGCCACCACGGTGAAGTGAAGTCTGGCAGCCTGAAAGTGGGCGACGCGGTGCAAGCCCATGTGGACTTGGGCCTGCGTGCCGCCACCGTGCGCAACCACAGCGCCACGCACTTGATGCACAAAGCTTTGCGCGAAGTGCTGGGCAGCCATGTGCAGCAAAAAGGCAGCTTGGTCAATGCCGAGCGCACCCGTTTTGACTTTGCGCACAACGCGCCCGTGACCGATGCCGAAATCCGTCAGATCGAAGCCCAAGTCAACGCTGAAATTTTGGCCAACGCCGCTGCGCAAGCGCGAGTGATGGACATCGAAAGCGCTCAAAAGACCGGTGCCATGATGTTGTTTGGCGAGAAGTACGGCGAGACTGTGCGCGTGCTCGACATCGGCTCCAGCCGAGAACTGTGCGGCGGTACCCACGTCAAAGCCACAGGCGACATTGGCCTGTTCAAGATCGTGAGCGAAGGAGGCGTGGCCGCAGGCGTGCGCCGCATCGAAGCGGTCACCGGCGCCAATGCTTTGGCCTATCTGCAGTCGCTCGAAGACACCGTCACGCAAGCCGCAGGCACGCTCAAGGCCCAACCAGCCGAATTGAACGCACGCATCCAACAGGTGCTGGACCAGGTCAAGGCGCTGGAAAAAGAATTGTCCGCTGCCAAAGGCAAGCTGGCTTCTGCCCAAGGCGACGAGCTGCTGACCCAAGCGGTGGATGTCAAAGGCATCAAGCTCTTGGTGGCCAAGTTGGAAGGGGCCGACGCCAAGACCCTGCGCGACACCATGGACAAGCTCAAGGACAAGATGAAAAGCGCCGTGATCGTGCTCACGGCCGTGGACGGTGAGAAGGTGCAGATTGCTGCGGGCGTGACCGCCGACACCGTGGGCAAAGTCAAAGCCGGTGAGCTGGCCAGCTTTGTGGCGGCGCAAGTGGGCGGCAAAGGCGGCGGCAAGCCCGACATGGCCATGGCCGGTGGCACCAACCCAGCAGCTTTGCCTGATGCCATGGCCAGTGTGCAGGCTTGGGTGACTGAACGGCTCTGACCGGGGTCCGGCTTGAAACTCTTTTTCAAGCTACAGGCGGCGTCATGTTGAAAAACGGACGCCGCTTTTTCTTGCGCCTGTGCCTGGCTGTGCTGGCTTGGTTTGGGCAGGGCTTGGCGCATGCCCAGTTTGACAAAACCCCCTGGCCACGAACGCAGGCCACGCCTGCCATCGACATGGTCGACCTTCATGGCCATCGCTGGACCAGCGCTGGGCTGAAAGGCCGGGTGGTGGTGCTCAACTTCTGGGCCACCTGGTGCGGTCCATGCAAAGAGGAAATGCCCTCTTTGCAGGCCTTGCACAAAGACCCAAACCAAGGCCCAAGCGACGCGAGTCCAGCGGTCGTGATCGGTATCAATGTCAAAGAAATGCCCAGTACGGTACGCCGATTCTTGGCGGCGCAGCACCTGGATTTGCCGGTGGTGCTGGACCCTCAAGGCGATTTGACGCGGCAGTGGGGTGTGCGCATTTACCCGACCACGGTCTTGATCGGGCCCGATGGCCGGGCGCGTTGGCGTGTGGTGGGCGACCTGGATTGGAATGGTCCCATCGCTCGGGCTTGGTTGAAGGAGTTGCAAGCCCTGCCCGCGACACCCAAGTCGGGCTCCAAGTAAACCTCTGGTGCCCGTACCCGTTTAAACAGGCCGACGCGGTCGGTCATAATCGCCGGGCCCGCACGCCTTGTGCCGGGCGACCTGCCTTCGGGGCATTGGCGCTGTTCAGCGCCTTGTGTGTGCCGACAGGTCTCATCCCAATTTCGGAGTTCTTTTCCATGACCACCGCTCGCCGCTCTTTGCTCAAAGGAGGCGCCGCTCTGGGCGCCATGATCGCTGCACCCACTTGGTTGCACGCCCAAACCACGGCCCCGGCTGAACGCCGTTTTGCCCCCGAAGTGGGCACCTGGCGCACCTTTGATGTGACCACCCGTGTCGAAATCGCCGACCCCCAGGGGGCCACTCGCGTTTGGCTGCCCGTGCCAAGCGTCAACACCGACTGGCAGCATTCGCTGGACACCCGTTTCAGCAGCAACGGCAACACCCGCATGGGCAGCGACTTGGTTGAAGGCGCGCGCTTTGTGACGGCCGAGTTCGCCGCTGGTGTGCGTCCGGTGATCGAGATCACCAGCCGCGTGCAAACCCAAAACCGCGCGGCCGAGTTGACCCCGGGCCGCAGCTTTACCGTTGAGGCGGCCGATACGCTGCGCCACTACACCCGTGCCACCCAGATGTTGCCCATCGATGGCATCGTGCGCACCACCGCGCTGGCCGCCACCAAGGGGGCCAAAACCGACGAGCAAAAAGCCCGCGCCATTTACGACTGGGTGGTGAGCAATGCTTTCCGCGACCCCAAGACACGCGGCTGTGGCGAGGGCGACATCAAGACCATGCTGGAGACCGGCAACTTGGGCGGCAAGTGCGCCGACCTGAACGCCTTGTTTGTGGGCCTGTGCCGCGCCGTGGGCCTGCCTGCACGCGATGTGTATGGCATCCGTTTGGCCCCGTCGGCGTTTGGCTACAAAGAACTGTCTGGTAATCCGGCCAGCCTGAAGGGCGCGCAGCATTGCCGCGCCGAGGTGTATTTGCAAGCCTACGGCTGGGTGGCCATGGATCCGGCCGATGTGGCCAAGGTCATGCGCCTGGAAACCGCCGAGTGGATCAAGAAGACCAACCACCCCGTGGTGGCCCCGGTGTACAAACACCTGTTTGGCGGCTGGGAAGGCAACTGGATGGCCTGGAACACATCGCACGATGTGAGCCTGCCGGGTGCCAAGGGCGGGCCTGTCAATTTCTTGATGTACCCCGTGGCCGAAACGGCAGAAGGCCGTTTGGACTCTTACACGCCCGACGCGTTCAAGTACACGATCACGGCCACCGAAATCAAAGGCTGATTCACAGCGTGAGCTGCAGCTGGCTTTCAAACACACGGGCTTGTCCCGTGTGCGGGTCGGTGAACTGCACCGACTGGGCCAGCAGCTGCAAGGGTTGGCTGAAGTCTTCCGGCGCATCCGGTCCTCGCAGCACTGTGGGGTAAAACAAGTCGCCCTCGATGGGCATGCCCAAAGCGTTCATGTGCACCCGCAGCTGGTGGCGTTTGCCGGTGATGGGTTCGAGTTGGTACAGCGCCCGAGCCCCCTCGGTTTTGAGAACACGGATGCGGGTTTCGCTGTTGGCCTGTCCAGGCACTTCTTGCGTTCTGAAAAACGGCTCGCCGGGCACCAGACGGCTGGCGTAAACGGACGGTAAATCACGGCCCAGCGGCGCAGCAGCGACCGCGTGGTAAATCTTGTGGATGTCTTTGTCCCGAAACAGCGCGTGGTAGGCGTCGCGGTCTTGCAGGCGTTTGCCCAGCAGCACCAGGCCAGCGGTTTCTCGGTCAATGCGGTGCAGCGGCACCAAATCGGCGCAGCCCGTCAGGCGCTTGAGTTGCACCAGCAGGCTTTGCTGCACATACCGGCCCGAAGGCGTCACGGGCATGAAGTGCGGTTTGTCGGCCACCAGCAAGTGATCGTCTTCGAACACGATGTGCGCTTGCACGGGCAAGACGGGTTCATCGGCCAGGTTGCGGTAGTAGTAAAGGCGCTCGCCCGGCTGGCAGGCTTGGTTTGGCAGTGCGCATTTTCCGTTGGGGTGCAGCACCAGGCCTTGTTGCAAGCGATCGGCCCACTCACTGCGGGCGATGCCGGGCATGCGCTGGGCCAAAAAATCGAGCACGCTGGGCCAGTGGCCTGCGGGTACCGACACCACACTGGCGCTCACGCCATCGCGCATGGGCAGCTGAACGGTGTGCCCTGATGCGTTCATGTCAGACCCGGCGGAACACCAGATCCCACACGCCGTGGCCGAGTTTCAGGCCCCGGTTTTCAAACTTGGTCAAAGGCCGGTAGTCAGGTTTTGTTGCAAAGCCGTCGGCGGCAGTGCTGGTGTTGACCAGCAAGGGCTCGGCGCGCAGCACCCCCATCATTTGCTCGGAATAAGGCTGCCAGTCGGTGGCCAAGTGCAGGTAACCGCCGGGCTTGATGTGCTGGGCCAAGCGCTGAATGAAGGGCGACTGGATCAGGCGGCGCTTGTGGTGGCGGCTTTTGTGCCAAGGGTCCGGGAAAAAGATGTGCACGCCGTCCAGGCTGTCCGTGCCCAGCATGTGGTCCATGACCTCGATGGCGTCGTGGCGCACGATGCGGATGTTCTCGATCTGCTCTTCGCCGCAGCGCTTGAGCAAAGCGCCCACACCCGGCTCGTGCACTTCGCAGCACAAAAAGTTGTCATCCGGGCGCACTTGCGCGATCTTGGCGGTGGCGTCGCCCATGCCAAAACCGATTTCCAAAATCAGTGGTGCAGTGCGCCCAAAGGCGCCCTGCACATCGAGCCGCTCGGCGCTGTAGGGCACGAGGAATTGCGGTCCGAACTGCTCAAACGCCCGCACTTGGCCCGAGCCCATGCGCCCGGCGCGCAGCACATAGGTTTTGATGGTGCGCATGAAAGGGGCCTCTGCGGGCGCGGTGGCAGATGCGGTCGTGGTGTCTTCTGGCGTGGTCATGGGGCGGTCAGTGTTTCGCGTAAGCCCTGATTATCGCGGTTGCCCGGCTGCGTCTGGGCCGAAATCTGACGGGTGCGGTGCCCAACGCGAAGCCCAGTCGGTGCGCCAATGGCTCAGGGCTTGATCGAGGGGCGTGTCGGCAGGCTGTGTGCTCAGCCCCAAAGCCTGCGCCGCCTGGTTCAGCGCGGCCAGGGGGGCGCTCAGGTCCAGCGCCTGGGCACCGTTTTGTTTGCTCAGTTTTTCACCGTTCGCACCCAGCACCAAAGGGGTGTGCAGGTACTGCGGTGTGAGCAGACCCAAGGCGCGTTGCAGCACGATTTGGCGTGCGGTGTTGTCGGCCAGGTCTTCGCCCCGCACCACATGGCTGATGCCTTGCGCCGCATCGTCCACCACCACCGCCAATTGGTAGGCCCACAGGCCATCGGCACGGCGCAGCACGAAGTCGCCCACGGCTTCGCCCACGTTTTGCATTTGGTCGCCCAGCCGTCGGTCGTGCCATTGGGTGAGGGCGGGGATTCCCAACGCTTGTTGAACCGCTTGCACATTCAATCGCCAGGCCCGTGCGGTTTTGTCCTGCAGGCCTTGGCGGCAAGTGCCAGGGTACACCGCCGCATGGTGCCTGGCCACCGCTTGGCTTTGCGCGGCCTCAATCTCTTTGCGCGAACAGCCACAGGGGTAGGCCCAGCCTTGGGCAATCAGCGAGTCCAGAGCCGCTTGGTAGGCGTGATGGCGCTGGCTTTGCCAGAGCACGGCGCCGTCTGGCTGCAGGCCGCAAGCGCTCAGCTGCTGCAAGATGGCCTGATCGGCCCCGGCCACACAGCGC
Organism: Limnohabitans sp. MMS-10A-192; assembly: GCF_003063335.1. Lineage (GTDB taxonomy): Bacteria > Pseudomonadota > Gammaproteobacteria > Burkholderiales > Burkholderiaceae_C > Limnohabitans_A. The sequence goes on from NZ_NERX01000001.1 coordinate 447,280, forward strand.
GGGCTGTCCACGTCTTCGATGCGCACCCACCAGCGGCCGTGCTGAGCCCGGGCGTCCAGCCAGCTGGCCAAGGCCGCCACCAGTGAGCCCGCATGCAAAAGGCCGGTTGGCGAAGGCGCAAACCGGCCTGTGTAAACCTCGCCCATCAATGATCAGCGGCCTTTGAGGACCGACAAGGCCAGCTCCAGTCCCGAGACAAAAGCGTTTTCGACCCGATGGCCCAGGCACCAGTCGCCGCACAGGCCAATGCCCTGGTCCTTGAACCACAGGTGGCTCTGGCCCAGAGGCTGCGCTGTCTTGGCGTACAGCCAGCGGTGCACTTCGGCATGGGCCGGGGTGGCGCGGATACCGGTGATTTCGGCAAAGGCCTTGAGCAGTTTGCCGCTGATGCGGTCGGCTGAGTCGTTGATGTGCTCGGCTGACCAAGGGGCGCTGGCTTGCACGGTCCAACGCTCGATGCGTTCACGGCCGGGCTTGGACGACTCGCGCGCCATCCACGCAATGCGGTGGTGGGTGCTGCGCGCGGCATTCCATTGGGGGCCAATGGTGATGAGGCCGGGTTGCACCGCTTGGGGGTAAGCCACCATGAGTGTCCAGCAAGGGTCCACGCGCACATCCTTCAGGGGCTCGGCCAGGGCGCTCAGTTTGGACGCGTTCAGCAGATCCTTGGCCTGCGCGGGGGGGATGGCCAGAATGACTTTGTCGAAGCCGCCATAGACATGCTGTGCGCCGTCATCGGCCTCGGTGTGCAGCTGCCAGCCGTTTTTCTGGAACGGGTCGGCGCTGATCTGCGTCACACGGGTTTGCAGTTGCACATTGTTGTCTTCCACCAGCGGCTCGGCCCAGGCTTTGACCAGGCCGTTCATGCCCGGGGTGGCCACCCAGTGGCGTTCGCCGCCGGGCAGGCCCGCTTCGATCACACGGCCATTGGGGTCGAGCACGCGCACCGCATTGGCGCTCCAGGGCTTGCACAAGCCGGGCACGGTGCCCAAGGCCAATTCAAAGCGCGGGTCACGCACCGTGAAGTACTGCGTGCCGTGGTCAAAGCTGCCAAAGGCGCTGGCGCGGGTCGACATGCGTCCGCCCAGCCCCCGGCTTTTTTCAAACAGGGTCACGTTGTGACCGGCCTGGCGCAATGTCCGTGCGCAAACCACGCCGGCCATGCCGACGCCGATGATGGCGATGTGTTGTGTGTTCATGGCTCACACTCTACACGCGATGGACGGGTTGCAGCAATGCGTTGCGTGTGCTGTCGCGTTCCAGTTGTGACAGCCACCACAGCAGCGCTTGGCCGGCAGGGGTTTGTTTGCTGTCACGCCAGGCGTAGTGGCAGGTGCTGATGCGTGGCTTTTGCACGGTTTTGGCCACCAGCAAACCGCTTTCGATGTAAGGCCGGGCCAGACTTTCCGGCAGAAAGCCGCCACCCAGGCCACGCAGTTGAGCTTCGAGCTTGCTTTGCATGTCGGGCACGGTGAACACGTCTTGCCCGCCCAGCAGACCGATGGTCAGACCGGCGCCTCGGCTGACCGAGTCGGCCACGGCCACGGCGCGGTGTTGCTGCAGCAATTCGTCGGTCAGGGGCTCAGGGGCTTGCGCCAGCGCATGGTGGCTGGCCACCGCATAGACAAACGGGATGGGCCCCAGCACCGCATGGTGGATGTCAGAGCCCAGGCCGTGTTCCATCACCGCGCCCAAGGCCAGGTCGGCTTGGCCCGAGGTGAGGGCGGCCAAAGTGCCCGACAAGGTTTCGTAGCGCAGCTTCAAGCGTGTGGTGGCGCCCAGTGCCAAAAAGCTGGCGCACAGGTCCATCACCACGGTGCGCGAGACCACACTGTCCACCGCCACCGTGAGCACCGCCTCCCAGCCGGTGGCGACACGGCGGACCCGGTTGGCCACCGCGTCCATGTCGCTCAGCAGGCGGGCGGCTTCGCGCAACAATTCTTGTCCAGCGGCTGTGGGCTTGGCTTGGCGCGAACTGCGGTCAAACAGCAGCACGTCCAGCGCATCTTCGATTTGGCGCACCCGGTAGGTCAGGGCGCTGGGCACCAGATCGAGCGCCCTGGCGGCAGCGGCAAAGCTGCCTTTTTGGCCGATGGTTTGCAGCATGGTCAGGGCTTCGGGGGTGAGCCAGTCGCGGGGTGTTTGCATGATGGATGATTGAGCGTTCAATTTATTTGAATGATGCCAGCAAACGGCAACAACGCACAAGTGGGCGGTGATGGGTAAAGTTCAGACATGGCTTGAGGCATGTGTCCCAAGCGTTTGAAACAGGAGATCGCCATGCTGACCATCCGCAAATCCGCAGAACGGGGCTACGCCGACCACGGCTGGCTCAAGTCCTTCCACAGTTTTTCGTTTGCCAATTATTTCGACCCGGCCCACATGGGCTGGGGCAATTTGCGCGTCATCAACGAAGACCGCATCGCGCCGGGCATGGGCTTTGGCACCCACGGCCACCGCGACATGGAAATCATCAGCTACGTGCTGTCGGGCAATCTGGCCCACCAAGACAGCATGGGCAACGTCAAGGGCATTCCGCCTGGCGATGTGCAGCGCATGAGCGCGGGCTCGGGCGTGCGCCACAGTGAGTTCAACCACGCCAAGGGCGAGGAAACCCATTTCTTGCAAATCTGGATCGAGCCCAACGTGACCGGCATCGACCCGGGTTACGAGCAAAAGTCCGTTCCTGAAGCGGCCAAGCGCGGTCACCTGGCTTTGGTGGCCGCACCCGAGGCGGGTGAATACACGGTCAAAATCCACGCCGATGCGCGTCTGTACGCGGGCCTCTTCAACGGCGCTGAAGCCGCGCAGCTGACGCTGAACGCAGCCCGCAAGGCCTATGTGTTCTTGATCCGTGGCACTTTGCAAGTCAACGGCCACGCCTTGCAAGCGGGCGATGCGGCCATGCTGCAGGGCGAAGCCGCATTGGCCTTGACGGCAGGCCAGGACGCAGAAGTCCTGGTGTTTGATCTGGCGGCCTGATTCTTTTCTCTCTCTTTCTACTTGTCTTTTTTAAGGAGCTTTTCTCATGGCTAAAACGGTTGTTGTTTACCACTCTGGCTACGGCCACACCCAGCGCGTCGCCCAATTCGTGGCCCAAGGCGCCAACGCTCAAGTCATCGCCATTGATGCCGATGGCAACATCACCGAAGCCGACTGGGCCGCGCTGGACGCCGCTGACGCGATCATCTTCGGCTCGCCCACCTACATGGGCATGGCGTCTTGGCAGTTCAAGAAGTTTGCCGACGCCACCTCCAAGCGCTGGTTCACCAGTGCCTGGAAAGACAAGGTCGCAGGCGGCTTCACCATCTCGGCCAGCCCCAGCGGCGACAAGCTGTCGACCATCCAGTACTTCATCACTTTGGCCATGCAGCAAGCCATGGTCTGGGTGGGCCAGCCCGCGATGAACGACGGCACCATCAACCGCATCGGCTCCAACTCTGGCCTGATGGCCCAAGTCGGCCCCACCAGCCCGGCGGAAGACATCCCCCAGGGCGACCTGGACACCGCCAAAGCCTATGGCGAGCGCGTGGCCGCGGTGGCCGCCAAGCTGCGCGGCTGATGTTTGGGGAGATGGCCTGAAGGTTCTCCCGTACCAGACATGCCCTGCAAATCAAGCCAGACCTGCATCGGTCTGGCTTTTTTCATGGTCTGGGTCCAATGCGGCTTGGCTCTTGCTAGGATGAGGGCATGAAAATCCTGACGATGATGCCCTGGGGCGACTGGCTGGCGCTGGTGTCTTTTTTCAGCCTGTGGGTGGGCTATGCCTGGTTTGCCCGCGTGCGCGGTCAGCGTGACCAGAGCCTGATCGCCACGACCAATGCCTACCGCGTGAAATGGATGTTGCAGACCACGGCCCGTGACCCGCGCATGCTGGATGGCCTGATCACGCAGAACCTGTCGCACACGCCGTCGTTTTTCTCGTCCACCACGATCATCATCATCGGCGGTCTGTTTGCGCTGCTGGGCACGACCGACAAGGCGGCCGAACTGGTGCGTGAAATCCCGTTTGCACACCCCACGCCCATGCTGGTGTTCGAGTTCAAGGTGCTGGTGCTGGTGGGCATCTTTGTCTATGCCTTTTTCCGCTTTTCCTGGTCGATGCGCCAGTACACCTTTGTGGCGCTGATGATTGGTGCCATGCCGCCACCAGAAACCTTCGACGAAGGCCTTCAAGACCGCCAGCAAGTGGCCGAGCGGGCCGGGCGCTTGGTAGGGGCGGCAGCGGAAACCTTCAACGACGGTTTGCGGGCCTATTATTTTTCCTTTGCCGCCATGGCCTGGTTTTTTTCGCCGCTGGCGCTGGTCCTGGCCACGGCCTTGGTGGTCATGATCCTGTACGGGCGTGAGTTTCACTCGGAAGTGTTGCAGGTTCTGCGCGACTGAAAACACCCTCAAATTTGCCGATTTGAGCCCCTCGGCCTTCTACAATGGGAGCTATGTTTGCCCACCTGCGCCTCCACTCTGAATTTTCGGTCGTTGACTCCACTTGCCGCATCGACGATGTGGTCAAAATGGCCGCCAAGGACGGGCAGCCCGCCTTGGCCATCACCGATCTGAACAACCTGTTTGGCGGGGTCAAGTTCTACAAGGAAGGCCGCGGCAAGGGGGTCAAGCCCATCCTGGGCGCGGAAATCAACCTCGAAGGTCTGGGTGGTGATGCGGGTGCACTGTCCCGTGTGATCTTGCTGGTGCAAAGCCACCAGGGCTACCTGAACATTTGCGAGTTGCTGGCGCGGGCCTGGACCCAAAACGTTGTCAAAGGCGTCGCGGTCGTCAAGTTGGACTGGCTCAAGGAGTTGTCCGAAGGCTTGATCTTGCTGTCTGGCGCACAGGCGGGGCCGGTGGGGCAGGCGATCGTGCAGGGCGACACCGACAAAGCGGCCGATGTGGCGCTGCAATTGGGCTCGATTTTCACGCACCGTTTTTACCTGGAACTGCAACGCGCAGGCCGCCCCGAGGACGAGACCCAGGTGGCGGGCGCGGTGGCTTTGGCGGCACGTTTGCATTTGCCGGTGGTGGCCACGCACCCGGTGCAGTTCCATGCGGCAGAAGACTACGAAGCGCACGAGGCACGCGTGTGCATTTCCGAAGGCGAGATCCTGGCCAATCCGCGCCGCGTGCGCAAGTTCACGCGCGAGCAGTATTTCAAGTCGGCCGAGGAAATGTGCGCCTTGTTCGCCGATGTGCCCAGTGCCATTGCCAACACGCTCGAAATTGCCAAGCGCTGCAACCTGAGCTTGGTTCTGGGCAAGCCGCAGCTGCCCAATTTTCCGATTCCGCCGGTCAATGGCGTGGTCATGTCGGTGGACGATTATTTCCGCCATGTCTCGTTTGAAGGCCTGGAGGCGCGTCTTGCGCACCTGTACCCGGATGAGGCCAAGCGCAATGCCGAGCGCCAGCGCTATGTGGATCGACTGGAATTCGAGCTGGGCACCATTTTGAAGATGGGTTTCCCGGGCTACTTTTTGATTGTGGGTGACTTCATCCAGTGGGCCAAGGCCAACGGCTGCCCGGTGGGCCCCGGCCGGGGCTCTGGCGCGGGCTCGCTGGTGGCTTATGCGCTCAAGATCACGGATCTGGACCCGCTGCAATACAGCTTGCTGTTCGAGCGATTTTTGAACCCCGAGCGGGTGTCTATGCCCGACTTTGACATCGACTTTTGCCAAGGCAACCGCGACCGCGTGATCGATTACGTCAAGGAAAAATATGGCCGCGATGCGGTCTCGCAGATCGCCACCTTCGGCACTATGGCCGCGCGTGCGGCCATCCGTGACGTGGGCCGCGTGCTCGACATGAGCTACATGTTTTGCGATGGCATCAGCAAGCTGATTCCCAACAAGCCGGGCATGTCGGTCACCTTGCAATACCCACCGGCCACGCCCAAAGAGGGTGACAAGAACAACTACGCGATCGCCATGGAGCCGATCCTGGCCGAGCGCATCGAGCGCGAAGAGGATGTGAAGACCCTGATCGAGCTGGCGCAAAAGCTCGAAGGCATGACCCGCAACATCGGCATGCACGCCGGGGGCGTGTTGATCGCGCCGGGCAAGCTGACCGACTTTTGCCCGCTGTACCAGCAGCCCGGCAGCGAGTCGGCCGTGAGCCAGTACGACAAGGACGATGTGGAGGCTGCGGGTCTCGTCAAGTTCGACTTCTTGGGCTTGGCCACGCTGACGATTTTGGAGATCGCCCGCGAGTTCATCATGAAGCGGCACAAGGGCCAGGAGAACTTCGCGTTTGAGAACATCCCGATCGACGATGCGGCGACCTACAAATTGTTCTCGGACGGCAAGACCGAAGCCGTGTTCCAGTTTGAAAGCCGAGGCATGCAGGGCATGCTGCGCGACGCCCGCCCGAGCCGCCTGGAAGACCTGATTGCGCTGAACGCCTTGTACCGCCCGGGCCCTATGGACCTGATCCCCAGCTTTGTGGCGCGCAAGCACGGACGCGAGGTGGTGGAGTATCCGCACCCGGCCGTGGCCGACATGCTCTCAGAGACCTACGGCATCATGGTGTACCAAGAGCAGGTGATGCAGACCGCGCAGATTTTGGGCGGTTACTCGCTCGGTGGCGCCGACTTGCTGCGCCGCGCCATGGGCAAGAAAAAAGCCGAAGAGATGGCCGAGCACCGCGAGAAATTCCGTGCGGGCGCATTGGCCACCCACAACATCCCGCAGGACAAGGCCGACGAAGTCTTTGACCTGATGGAAAAGTTCGCGGGCTACGGCTTCAACAAGTCGCACGCGGCCGCGTATTCACTGCTGGCGTACCACACGGGCTGGCTCAAGGTGCACTACACCGCCGAGTTCTTCTGCGCCAACATGACGGTGGAAATGGACGACACCGACAAGCTCAAGGTGCTCTACGAAGACGCCTTGAAGTTCGGCATCACCTTTGACCCGCCCGATGTGAACCGGGGCCACTACCGCTTTGAGCCGGTCACCGACAAGGTCATTCGCTACGGTCTGGGCGCCATCAAGGGCACCGGCCAGCAGGCGATCGAGGCCATCGTGGCCGCACGCAACGAAGGCGGCCCTTTCACCAGCTTGTTTGACTTTGCCGTGCGCGTGGACCGCACCCGCATCAACAAACGCACGGTGGACGCGCTCATCAAGGCAGGCGCTTTCGACTCGCTGCACATGAACCGTGCCGCCTTGTCGGCCAGCATCGACCGGGCCTTCGAGTTTTCGAACGCCACCACGGCCAACGCCAACCAAGGCGGTTTGTTCGACATGCTGGGCGACGATTCGCACGGCTCCAGCACGCAAGAGCCTGACTTGGTGGATGTGTTGCCCTGGGGCATCAAGGAGCGCTTGCTGCTGGAAAAAACTGCCGTGGGTTTTTACCTCTCAGGCCACCTGTTCGACGCGGTGGAGCGGGAAGTGCGTCAGTTCGCGCGCCGCAAGATCGACGACCTGATCGACAGCCGCGAGCCACAGCTGATGGCCGGTATCGTGAGCGATCTGCGCATCATCAACGGCCAGCGCGGCAAAGTGGCCATCTTCAAGCTCGATGACAAGTCGGGCGTGATGGAAGCCACCGCCGACGAAAGCCTGATCAACTCGGCCAAGCACCTGCTGAAAGACGATGAGCTCATCATCGTCACCGCCAAGATGCAAGCCGACCGTTTTTCGGGTGGCTTTCGCCTCAAGATGGAGCAGATCATGGATCTGGGTCAGGCCCGTTGCCGATACGGCAAATACCTGCGTGTGGCCGTGAATGGCCGCGCGCCGGACATTGCCCGCCTGGTCAAAGAGTTCCCGGCACAGCGCGAGCAAACCGAGCAGGGCGAGCTGGTGCGCGGTTTGCCGGTGCGCTTGCAACTGGAGCGACGCAATGAAGCACTGGGTGCACGGGCGGAGTTGGCGCTGGGCGAACAGGCCCGGTTCTTCCCCTCGGATGCGGCTTTGGCCAGCTGGATGGCCCAGGCCGATCAGGGTCAGGCGCATATCGTGTACGAGGACAACAACCCCATCCTGACTTTGCGCACGGTGTCGCAATAAGGCGTTGGGGACCAAGCCCGGGCTGGGGTTCAGACCACCGGCCTGCAAAAGTCCGGCCGCAAGGGCGGGCCGTTGTTCCGCTCAGTCCTGCGGCCTGAAGCCCAACACAATGACCGAGGGCACGCGGCCATCGGTGTCCTTGGGGAAGACTTCGGTTTTGTCGATCGCGCGCAGCACAGCATCGTCCCAAGCGCGGTTGCCGCTCGTTTGCACAATGCGGCGGCTGAGGATGGTGCCATCCGGGCTGACCTTGACTTCCACCTCGGCGCGCGGGTTGCCCGCCACATCGCCCGGGTAGCTGATGTTGGGCTTGATGCGGCCAACCAGGCGACCGGCATAACTGGACGAGGGGCCCGATGATTTGAGCGCGCTGCCGGTGGCATTCTCACCACCCGAGGCACCGGCCAGACCCTGCATGCGCTTGAGGTTTTCGTTGCGCATGGCGTCCATGCGGGCGGCATCGGCTTTGGCATCGGCCGCCTTTTTGGCATCGTCCTGCTTGCGTTTCTTGGCATCCGCCTCGGCTTTCTCGGCGGCCTTTTTCTTTTCAAGCGCTTTGTCTTCTTGCGCTTTTTTCTCTTTTTCGGCCTTTTCTTTGGCGGCTTTTTCTTCTTTTTCACGCTCTTTGCGCTTGAGCTCGGCTTTTTCCTTCTCCAGCTTTTCGGCCTCTTTTTTCTTCTCCAGCTGCTTTTTCTTTTCGAGCGCTATCTGCGCATCGCGGCGCTCGATTTCCGGATCGGGCGTGGGCGGTGGGGTCGGTTTGGCCTTCGGTTCAGGCTTGGGTTCAGGTTTAGGGGGCTCGGGTTCGGGCTGCGGTGCAGGTGGCGGCTCTTGCAAGCGAGGCGCTGCCGCTTGCGGCGTGGCCGACCACAGCTCGGCTTCAGCTTGCACGACTTGGGGTTGGGTGCGCCACTGGGTGGCCAAGGCCAGGGCCAGGAAGAGGGCCGCATGCGCTGCGATCGCGATCACCAGCGAACGCTGACGCCCCTCCGGTGCAGGCGGTGCAAACTCCAGGTGCGGTGCGGGGCGTTGGCTCACAGCCGAATTCCTCATGGAGACTTCAAGGGGCCAACTGCACAGACAAGCCCACGCGTGCAACGCCAGTGCGTTGCAGGCTGTCCATGACCTTGACCACGGTTTCGTATTTCACCGTGCGGTCGGCACTGATGACGACGGCGGTGTTGCCGTCTTGACCGATCATGTTTTTCACACTGGCTGCCACGCTGCTCAGGGTGGCGCTGTCGGTTTTGCCCTCGCTGACCAGCTCGAGCCGTTCGTCTTTCTGAATCACGACCTGGATGACTTTGTCGGGTTGTTTGGCGGCTTTGCCCACGCTGGGCAGGTCCACCATGCTGGGTGTGATCATGGGGGCGGTCACCATGAAGATGATCAGCAAGACCAGCATCACGTCGATGAAGGGCACCATGTTGATTTCTGCGATGGTGCGGCGACCGCGACCCCGGGATGAAACGGCGGGCATGCGGTGCTCCTTTCAGTGGCCAGACGCCGAGCTGCTGGTACCGGCTGAGCCCAGGCTGCGCTGCAGGATGTTGGAGAACTCTTCGATGAAGGTTTCCATCTTGATGGCGATGCGGTCCACATCGTGCGAGAAGCGGTTGTAGGCCAGCACCGCCGGAATCGCCGCGAACAGGCCGATGGCGGTGGCGACCAAGGCTTCGGCAATGCCGGGCGCCACGGTGGCCAAGGTCACTTGTTGCAAGCTGGCCAAGCCGGTGAAGGCGTGCATGATGCCCAACACGGTGCCGAACAAGCCGACATAGGGCGAGATCGAACCGACCGAGGCCAGGAAAGCCAGCTGGGCTTCGGCCACATCCATCTCGCGCTGGAAGCTGGCACGCATGGCGCGGCGTGCACCGTCGAGCAAGGTTCCTGCATCGCTGATGCGGCGCTCTCGCAGTTTTTGGTATTCGCGCATGCCGCTGGCAAAAATGCGTTCCATGGGGCCGGCCATCTTGGCGTTTTGTGTGGCGGCGTTGAACAGCTCATTGAGGCTGGTGCCCGACCAGAACACCCGCTCGAATTCTTCGTTGAGGTTTTTGATGCGCTTGAGCGCAGACAGTTTGCGCGCGATGGCCGCCCAGCTGGTGACCGAGATGGTCAGCAAGATGGCAACCACCAGTTGCACCACGAAGCTGGCGTGCAGCAACAAGGAAACGATGGACATATCTTGGTTCATTTCAGGGCTTCCAGAACGGGGGCCGGAATGCGGCCCGGTTTCAAAGTTTGGCTGTCCACCCAGCCCAGGCGGATCGTGCCTTCGGCCAGGAGTCGGTCGGTTTTGCCCGGCGTGCGCAGATACGCTCGCTGGGCAATGGTGAGGCTCACGCGACCGGCGTCTTGCAGCTCGGCGGTGACCACCAGGGTGTCGTCCAGCCGGGCGGGTGAATGGTATTTGACGGTGGTTTCACTCACCACGAACATGCCGCCCGATTCATCGCGCAGCACCTGTTGACCAAAGCCCAATGCGCGCAGCCATTCGGTGCGTGCGCGCTCAAAGAATTTGAGGTAGTTGGCATAGAACACGATGCCCCCGGCATCGGTGTCTTCCCAATAGATGCGGATCGGGAACTGAAAGGGTGTCATGTCGCTCATGGCTTTAACCAGGCTTTCAGGCGGGCGATGGCAGTTTGCAATTCGGCCATCGAGTTGGCGGTGGAAAAACGCACAAAGCGAGCGGTTTGGTCGGTGCCAAAGTCGCGGCCCGGTGTGATGGCCACATGGGCATTTTCCAGCGCAGCAAAAGCGAAGTCCCAGCTGTCTTTCAGGCCCAGTTGTTGGCAGGCGGCGGTGCAGTCAGCCCAGGCGTAAAACGCGCCATCGGGCGCCACGGGCACGGTCAAGCCCAGCTCGTTCAGGGCCGGAATGAAGTAGTCGCGCCGGGCTTTGAATTCCGCGCGGCGGCGCTCGTATTCGGCCAGGCTCTCGGGTTCAAAGCAGGCCAGCGCTGCTTGTTGGGCCACGGTGCTGGCACAGATGAACAGGTTTTGCGCCAAGCGCTCGAGCACCGGCACTAGGGCATCGGGCACCACCAGCCAACCCAGGCGCCAACCGGTCATGTTGAAGTACTTGCTGAAACTGTTGATGCTGACGATGTCATCGCCCAAAGCGAGGGCGCTCTGGCCAAACTGCTCGTCGTGGCTCAGGCCCAGGTAAATCTCGTCGATCAGGGTGATGCCGCCACGGCTGCGCACCACCTCATGGATGCGCCGCAACTCGGCCGGCTCGATGGACGTGCCCGTGGGGTTGGAGGGCGAGGCCAGCAACACGCCACGTGTGTGGGGCCCCCAGGCGCCAGCCACTTTGTCCGCACTGAGCTGGAAGCGCTCTTCGGCGGTGGTGGGGATCAACTTGGCCACACCTTCTGCGGCGCTCACAAAGTGGCGGTTGCAGGGGTAGCTGGGGTCCGGCATCAGGATTTCATCGCCGCGATCGATCAAGGCCAGGCAAGCCAATTGCAAAGCGGCCGAGGCGCCTGCGGTGATGACGATGCGGTTGGCAGGCACCTGCACGCCAAAGCGAGAGCCGTACCAATCGCTGATGGCTTGGCGCAAAGGTTCCAGACCCAGAGCGGGGGTGTATTGGGTTTGGCCTGCATCGATGGCCGCTTGTGCGGCTTGCTGCACCAGGGGCGGGGCGGTGAAGTCGGGCTCGCCGATGTTGAGGAACACCACCGGGCGGTCGGTGTGGGCCACTTCGCGGGCTTTTTGCGAGGCGGCCTTGGCCACCTCCATCACGTAAAACGGCTCGATCCGCTCGGCACGCTGAGAGATGCGCATGTTCGGCGTGTGGCGTTACTTGATGCGACCGGCCTGGCGGTCGGCTTGCACTTCGGCGGCACGCAGCTCGGGGGCCAAGCCACCCAGCACGGCGTTGACGTATTTGTGACCGTCGGTGCCGCCAAAGTCCTTGGCCAGCTCGATGCACTCGTTGAGGACCACGCGCCAAGGCACGTCGAGGCAGTGTTGCAATTCGTAGACGCCGATCCACATCACGGCGTGTTCAACAGGCGAGATCTCGGCAAAACTGCGGTCCAGCTTCGGCGCAATCAGGGCGTCCAGGGCTTGCGCTTGTTCGGTGCAGCCGTAGAGCAGGGCGTCGTAGTGGGCCGAGTCGGCTTTGTGAAAGCCAGACAGGTCACGGGTGAAGACGTCGATGTCCGAGGCTTCGTTCTTGCCCACAATATGTTGGTACAGCGCCTGCAGCGCAAATTCGCGCGAGCGGCTGCGGGCTGGCTTGGCCGAGGACTTGCGCGTGCCTGCAGCGACTGTCGTGTCGCTTGTGGAGGTCTGATCGTTCATCAGGCGTTCTCTTCGTCGTCAAGTTCTTCGGCCAGATCGGCCGACAAGTCGTCCATGATGCAGGCCATCTCGACCGCCACGCGGGCAGCATCGCGGCCTTTTTCGGTCTGGCGCACGATGGCTTGTTCCAGGTTTTCAGTGGTCAAAATCGCGTTGGCGATCGGCAGGTTGTAGTCCAGCGACACGCGGCTCACGCCGGCACCGGATTCGTTGGCCACCAGCTCAAAGTGGTAGGTCTCGCCACGGATGATGCAGCCAAGAGCGATCAATGCGTCGTATTCGGCCCGCTCGGCCATGGCTTGCAGGGCCACAGGCACTTCCAGCGCGCCGGGCACCATGACGTGGTCGATGCTGGTCACGCCCAGTGCTTCGAGTTCGGCGATGCAGGCTTTGGCCAGGGCGTTGGTGATGTCTTCGTTGAATCGGGCTTGCACGATACCGATGTGCAGGAATTGCCCGTCGAGTTCTTGTTCTTGACCTTTGTTCGCTTCGAGCATGTTCATTCCTTGGGGATGTAGCCGGTGATTTCGAGGCCGTAGCCGGTCATGCTGGGCATGCGGCGGGGTTGACCCATGAGTTTCATTTTGTGCACGCCGCATTCGCGCAGGATTTGGGCGCCGACGCCATACGTGCGCAAGTCCATCTTGCCGCGCTCGGGTGCTTGGGCCGAGCGGGCGCGGCCTTCAAACTGGGCCAGCAGCTGGTCGGCCGATTCGCCGCAGTTGAGCAGCACGGCCACGCCGCAGCCTTGGGCGTTGATGTATTGCAAGCTGGTGTCCAGGCTCCAGGAGTGCATGGCGCGGTTGACTTCCAGGGCATCCAGCACCGACAGCGGCTCGTGCACGCGCACAGGCACTTCCTGGTCGGCCGACCATTGGCCTTTGACCAAAGCCAAGTGCACGGTCTGGCTGGGTTGGTCGCGAAACGCGTGGGCGGTGAATTCGCCGTGGGCGGTTTGCAGCGTGCGGCTGCCGATGCGCTCGACCAGCGATTCGTTGCGGCTGCGGTATTGGATCAGGTCGGCGATGGTGCCGATTTTGAGGCCGTGTTCGGCGGCGAAGATTTGCAGATCAGGCAGACGGGCCATGGTGCCGTCGTCTTTCATGATCTCGCAGATCACGGACGATGCGCTGCAACCGGCCATGGCGGCCAGGTCGCAACCGGCTTCTGTGTGCCCTGCGCGCATGAGCACGCCGCCATCCACCGCTTGCAGCGGAAAGATGTGACCGGGCTGCACCAGGTCGGTGGGCTGGGTGTTGCGCGCCACGGCCACTTGCACGGTCTTGGCGCGGTCGGCGGCGGATATGCCGGTGGTCACGCCTTCGGCCGCTTCGATGGAGACGGTGAACGCGGTGCTGTACACGGTGCCGTTGCGCGCTGCCATGGGCGGGAGCTTCAAGAATTCGCAACGCTCGCGGGTGAGGGTCAGGCAAATCAGGCCACGGCCAAAGCGGGCCATGAAGTTGATGGCTTCGGGCGTGACGTGGTCAGAGGCCAGCACCAGATCGCCTTCGTTTTCGCGGTCTTCTTCATCGACCAGGATCACGATGCGACCGGCTTTCATCTCGGCCACGATCTCTTCGACAGGCGAGATCGCCACGGGGGTCAGTGTCGCGGGGGCGTTCATGCGGTGTCTTTCTGGATCAGGCCAGCGCTGAGCATGCGCTCAACATATCTGGCCACGGTGTCGATTTCGAGGTTGACCCGGCTGCCTGCTTTGAGGCTACCGAGGGCGGTGTTTTCAACGGTGTGCGGGATCAGGTTGATGCTTATTTCACAGCCTTGCGCCAAATCGGCCACTTTGTTCACCGTCAGGCTCACGCCATTGACCGTGATGGAGCCTTTGTAGGCGAGGTATTTGGCCAGCGCATGAGGCGCTAGGATGCGCAGCTCCCAGCTTTCGCCAATTTGCTCGAAATGGCTGATTTGGCCTACACCGTCGACGTGACCGGACACGATGTGTCCGCCCAGACGGTCGTGGGCGCGCAGCGCTTTTTCCAGGTTGACGGTGCCTTCTTGGTCGAGACCGCTGGTCTTGTCCAGCGATTCGGCCGAGATGTCGATCGTGAATTGACGGCTCTCGGGGTGGAAGGTGGTGACGGTCATGCAAGCGCCGTTGAGGGCGATGCTGTCGCCCAAGCCCACATCGTCGAGGTACCCGGCGGGGGCCTCGATGGTGAGGCGCTTGCCATGGTGTAAAGAGCGACCCAGGTCGTGAATGGCGACGATTCGCCCCACGCCGGTGATGATTCCGGTAAACATAGCTGTCTATTTTCGCAGGGATTGCGCTGGAATCGGGCTGTACGGCAAGAAAAACCTTGATCGGTGCGTATTTCCCCGATGTCAGGGGTGGCTGGAAGCACTTATCAGGGTAAACCGCGTTTGCCCCGTTCCGGTGCATGCCTAGAATGTGTTGCAGTGCAGCACAATGTTCAGCTGCCTGTGCTTTTCTTGGAGCCTTTCTGTGCCGAACCCGTCTTCTTCTCGCGATAAATCGTCTGAGTCCACTTCGGCGGCTTCTGTGCGCACGATCAAAAAATACCCCAACCGCCGTTTGTACGACACACAAAGCTCGAGCTATGTCACCTTGGCCGAGGTGAAAAAGCTGGTGATGGACGCTACGCCCATGGTGGTGCGCGATGCCAAAACTGGCGAAGACCTGACCCGGTCGATCTTGCTGCAAATCATTTTGGAGGAAGAGACGGCAGGTGTGCCCATGTTCAGCGAGGCGGTCTTGTCCAACATCATCCGCTTTTATGGCCATGCCATGCAGGGTTACATGGGCTCTTATTTGGAGAACCATGTCCAATCCTTCATGGATTGGCAATCCAAATTGGGGGCCAACAGCCAGCCTCTGAGCCCAGAGGTGTGGGCGCAGTTCATGCAGTGGCAAAACCCGATGATGCAAAACATGTTCTCTGGTTTGGCCAATCCCTCCCAGAACATGGTCGCGCAAATGCAAGAGCAGATGCAAAAACAGATCCAGAAGAACGCCGAGCAGATGCTGGGCGTGCTGGGTTTGAGGACTTGATGGGCGTTGGATGCCCTTTTGTCACAGCGCAGTCGTTTTTGCGCGGACAATCGGGGGATGAGCGAAACGATTTCCACACCCGCCCCCAAAGTGGGCTTTGTCAGCCTGGGTTGCCCCAAGGCTTTGACCGACTCCGAGTTGATCCTCACGCAATTGAGCGCTGAGGGTTACCAGACCTCCAAAACTTTCGACGGTGCCGACCTGGTCATCGTCAACACCTGCGGCTTCATCGACGACGCAGTCAAGGAAAGTCTGGACACGATTGCCGAAGCCCTCAACGAAAACGGCAAAGTGATCGTGACGGGCTGCCTGGGCGCCAAGACCGGCGAGGGCGGTGGCAACATGATCCGCGAAATGCACCCCAGCGTGCTGGCCGTCACGGGCCCGCATGCCACGCAAGAGGTGATGGACGCTGTGCACACCCATTTGCCCAAGCCGCACGATCCTTTCATGGACTTGGTGCCGGGTGGCTTTGGCGAAGCCGGTTTGAAGCTCACGCCGCGCCACTATGCGTATTTGAAAATCAGTGAAGGCTGCAACCACCGCTGCACGTTTTGCATCATCCCATCCATGCGCGGCGATTTGGTTTCGCGCCCGATTGGCGATGTGCTCAAGGAAGCCAAGGCTTTGTTTGAAGGCGGCGTCAAAGAACTCCTGGTCATCAGCCAGGACACCTCGGCCTATGGGGTGGATGTGAAATACCGCACGGGTTTTTGGGACGGCAAGCCGATCAAGACCCGCATGTTGGAGCTGGTGCGCGCTTTGGGCGAGATGGCCCGCGAGCACGACGCCTGGGTGCGTTTGCACTATGTGTACCCGTACCCCAGCGTGGACGACATCATTCCCTTGATGGCCGAGGGGCTGGTCTTGCCTTATCTGGATGTGCCGTTTCAGCACAGCCACCCCGATGTGCTCAAGCGCATGAAGCGGCCCGCCAGTGGCGAGAAGAATCTGGAGCGCATCCAGCGCTGGCGCGAGCTGTGCCCCGAGCTGGTGATTCGCAGCACTTTCATTGCCGGCTTCCCTAGTGAGACCGAAGAAGAGTTCCAGCATTTGCTCGACTTTTTGCGCGAAGCGCAAATCGACCGCGCCGGTTGCTTTGCCTACAGCCCGGTCGAGGGCGCCACAGCCAACGAGTTGCCAGGCATGCTGCCCGATGAGGTGCGTGAAGCGCGCCGAGCCCGCTTCATGGCCGTGGCCGAAGAAGTGTCGATTGCCCGCTTGCAGCAGCGTGTGGGCTTGACCATGCAAGTGCTGGTCGATTCGGCGCCAGCGATGGGCCGACGCGGTGGTGTGGCACGCAGCTACGGTGATGCGCCCGAGATTGATGGCGTGGTGCGTTTGTTGCCGCCCGAAAAAATCAGCAAGACATTCAAGGTGGGTGAACTCATCCGCGCACGCATCGTGGCCGTGGAAGGCCACGACCTGGTGGGAGTGCCGGTTTGATTGGCGGCCTGATGCCGATCAGCCGCAAGGCTGACGGCGCGGGCCATCGTTCATCGCTTTGTGAAATGGGCAACAAAAAAGCCGTTGATCGGAAATCAACGGCTTGCAATGCATCTTATTCGATAAGAATGGTGCCCAGAAGAGGACTCGAACCTCCACGATGTTACTCGCTAGTACCTGAAACTAGTGCGTCTACCAATTCCGCCATCTGGGCATCTCAGGAAGCTTTGAATTATAGGGCATCCACATCGTCTCTTCGGGCTGGACGTGAAGAAAAGTGCAAATTTATCGCGGCAACAGTCAGACGCAAAAACAAAAAAGCCGATGACTTGCGTTCATCGGCCGATATGGGTTTGTGTTTGTTTAAGATGGTGCCCAGAAGAGGACTCGAACCTCCACGATGTTACTCGCTAGTACCTGAAACTAGTGCGTCTACCAATTCCGCCATCTGGGCATCTCAGGAATCAAGGATTGTATATTAAAAAATTAGCTCCAACCAGCGGGATGCTGGATGAAATCGAAGGTCAGGTGCAAGGGCACCGTGATGGCCATGGCTTCCTGATTCGTGACAATGGCGAGTCGGATATTTACCTTTCGCCCAACGAGATGCGCGCGGTGCTTCACCGCGACCGGGTCAAGGTGCGCATCGTGCGCCAGGACCGCAAAGGTCGGCCCGAAGGGCGCATTGTCGAAATCGTTGAGCGACCCGAGCAGCCCATCATTGGCCGCTTGTTGCAAGAAGCTGGTTTGTGGCTGGTGGCCCCTGAAGACAAGCGTTACGGCCAAGATGTGATGATCCCCAAAGGCGCCACGGGCACGGCCAAGCCGGGCCAGGTGGTGGTGGTCGAATTGACCGAGCCGCCCGCCTTGTTCGGACAGCCAGTGGGCCGCGTGAAAGAAGTGCTGGGCGAGATTGACGATCCAGGCATGGAGATCGAAATTGCGGTGCGCAAATACAGCGTGCCGCACGAGTTCTCTGCAGGCTGCCTCGAACAGGCCAAGGGCTTGCCCGACAAGGTGTTGGCCAAGGACCGCAAGGACCGTGTGGACTTGCGCGATGTGCCGCTGGTCACGATCGATGGCGAAGACGCCCGTGACTTTGACGACGCGGTGTATTGCGAGCCGGCCAAAGTGGGCCGAGGCAAGGGCTGGCGTTTGTTGGTGGCGATTGCCGACGTGAGCCACTATGTGCAAACCGGCAGTGACATCGACATCGATGCCTACGACCGTGCCACCAGTGTTTATTTTCCGCGCCGGGTCATCCCGATGTTGCCGGAGAAACTCTCTAACGGCTTGTGTTCCTTGAACCCGGATGTGGACCGCTTGTGCATGGTGTGCGACATGCTGGTCAACGCCAAGGGCGATGTGCATGCCTACCAGTTTTACCCGGCGGTGATGCACAGCCATGCGCGCTTCACTTACACCGAAGTGGCTGCCATTTTGGCCAACACCCGTGGGCCAGAAGCGGCCAAGCGCAAGGCGCGCGTGACCGACCTGATGAACTTGCAGGACGTGTACAAGGCTTTGCTCGCTTCGCGTGCGGTGCGCGGTGCGGTGGACTTTGAAACCACCGAAACCCAGATCGTGTGCGACGAAAGCGGCCGCATTGAAAAAATCGTGCCACGTGTGCGCAACGAAGCGCACCGCCTGATTGAAGAAGCCATGTTGGCGGCCAACGTTTGCAGTGCGGATTTCATCCAGCAGGGCAAGCACCCTGGTTTGTTCCGGGTGCACGAAGGTCCCACGGCCGAGAAAAAAGACATCCTGCGCAATTACCTCAAGGCCCTGGGGTTGGGCTTGAGCATCAGCGACGACCCGCACACCAGCGAGTTCCAGAAGATCGCACAAGCGACCAAGGACCGCCCGGACGCGCAGCAGATCCACACCATGCTGCTGCGCTCCATGCAGCAGGCCATTTATACGCCGGTGAACAGTGGCCACTTTGGCTTGGCTTACGAGGCCTACACCCACTTCACCAGCCCCATCCGGCGTTATCCGGATTTGCTGGTGCACAGGGTCATCAAGTCCATTTTGTTGGGTCGTAAATACCAGTTGCCCCAATTGCCGGTGCCAGGCGAGGCGCATGCCAAGCTGACCAAGCGGCTGGAAAAAAACAAGGCCGCTAAAGGCGCTTCTGACGCGAATGCCCCTCGCGTGCGCATGTCGGCCGCCGACCAGCAAGCCTGGGAAGCCGCAGGCCTGCATTGCAGCGCCAACGAGCGCCGAGCCGACGAAGCCAGCCGCGACGTGGAAGCCTGGCTCAAGTGCAAATACATGCGCGAGCATTTGGGTGAGGAATACGGCGGTGTCGTGTCTGCTGCGACCAGCTTCGGTATTTTTGTGACCTTGGACGCTCTGTATGTGGAGGGTTTGGTGCACATCACCGAGCTGGGCGGTGAGTATTTCCGCTTCGATGAATTGCGTCAGGAGCTGCGCGGAGAGCGCACGGGTATCCGCTATGCCATTGGCACGCGGGTGCAGGTGCAGGTCAGTCGGGTGGATCTGGATGGTCGCAAGATCGACTTCCGACTGGTGCACCCCGGTGATGATTTGCTGCCGCGCGCCATGCGCGACAAAGGGTTGTCGGCACCAAGCTCTCCTGAAGGCGTGCATGGCAAAAAGCATGGGGGGCCTGCCCGAGGCGATCGCGCCGCGGACCGCCGCATGGCCGATGCGGAGCGCAACCGCTCGCCGATTCAGGCGCTCAAAGCTTCGGTCAAAAAGGCTTCTGCCAAGAAAACCAGCGCCAAGAAGAAGGGCCCTCGGACCAGCAAATCGCGCCGTTGAGCCGATGGTGCCCTGAAGCGGCCATGCACCGAGGTGCATGGCCGTTTTGCATGGTGCGTTTCAGTACAAGGCCCGAGCCAGTTGGCTGGCCGTGAGCGACTGGCCTGCAGGCCAGTCATCCGCCACTTGGCCGTGTTGGTGCACAGCGGCGCAAGCGGCATCAAAGGCGCTCAGGCTTTGTGCCATGCGAGCGCCAATGAGGCCGGCCAGCACATCGCCTGTGCCACCGATGGCCAATTTGCCGTTGCCGGTGGTGTTGATGCGCGGGGTCTGCCCGGGTGCTGCGATCACGCTGCCTGAGCCTTTGAGCACCACAACACAATCGAACAATGCCGCCAGATCTCGGGACGCTTGCAAGCGATTGCTTTGAATGCTCGCGGTATCGGTTTTCAAAAGCCTTGCAGCTTCCAGGGGGTGTGGTGTGATCACCGTGGCCTGTTGGAGGCCACGGCCGCGCAAGGCCTTGGCCAGTGATTCGTCTTGTGCCACCGCGTTCAGCCCATCGGCGTCCAACACCAGTTGCGCGCTGCGTGCCAGCACTTCGGCAAGGAGGGGCTGGATGGCTTGTCCGCCACCGCAGCCACACACGACATGCAGTTTTTCCAGGTCCAGTTGCGTCCAGGGGCGTTGCATCAGATCCGGCGGTACCGACACGGCGGACTCACCCAGCAGACTGAGCATCACCCGGCCAGCGCCTGCGTGAAGCGCGGCCGTAGCGGCCAATACAGCCGCGCCGCTCATGCCCATGCCATGCAGGGCCATCGGTTCGCCGCCGATGATGGCAACATCGCCGTGACTGCCCTTGTGGCTGGCGTGGGCCTTGGGGCCTTGTTCGCCAGGCGTGTTGAGCCAAGCCTGCGGCTGAAGACGGACGGGCTCTTTGGCGTCTGAATCGAGGCTTTCCAACCAGATGTCTCCGCAGACATCTCGGCCATGACCCATGAACAGTCCCGGTTTGGCCGCAACAAAAGTCAGTGTGTGATGGGCTCGTACGGCCCGCGACGGTGTCTGTGCATCCGCGCCCAGAAGTTGGCCAGACTGCGCATCCAGCCCTGTGGGCAAATCCAGCGCCAGAACTTGTGCCCGGGACTGGTTGATGGCGTCGACCCAAGTTTGGATTTGAGGGCTCAGTGGCCGGGATGCGCCCAAGCCCAACAAGGCGTCGATGCACAGGTCTTGCGGACCCATGCCTGCGATCCAGTCCTGCGGTATCTCGGTTTGTACCGTGAGCCCTGCTTGCAGTGCTCTGGCCAGTGCCGCTTGTGCATCGGCGGCTTGTTGGTCCCGGTCGATCAGCAGGCTGACCCGCACCGTTTTGCCTGCCAGGTGCAAGTGCATGGCAGCCTCCAGGCCATCGCCTCCGTTGTTGCCGGGGCCTGCTGCGACCCAAATGCGCTGGGCATGCGGGGCCACGGCAAGGGCCAGTTGTGCCGCGGACAGGCCTGCAGCTCGCATCAAGGGCGTTGGACTGCGGGCCTGAAGTTGTCGCTCCAGGCTTTTCAGTGGGTCGCGTTGAAAAACAGGCCAGTTGGAGGTGGGGGCCAAGCGTTGCATGGTGTTCAGGCTTTTTGAAGCAGGGGCTCGAGCAGCAAGGCCAGCTGAAGGATGGTGTCGTCGTGCATGGCACCGTGCCAAGCCATCAGGCCCACGGGCAGTTCACCCGGGGCGTGGCAGGGCAGACTGATGCCGCAGCCATCCAGCGTATTGACGGCGGCGGTGTTGCGCAACAACAGGCTATTGACCCGGAAGAATTCGGCATCGCGTTCTGGCCCCGGTGCTACATCGCGCAAGAGTGGCGCCACGATGGGGGTGGTGGGGGAGAGCACGGCATCGTGCTGGCGCAAGGCGGCTTCGACCCGCTGTATCCAATCGGCGCGGGCATGCAGCAGGTCGATGTATTCGTGGGCCATCATGCCTGCGCCAATGCGGATGCGTTGTGCCACCCGTGGGTCGTAAAGTTCAGCGTTTTGGGCCAGGTGTTGCCGGTGCCAAGCGTAGCTTTCCGCTGGGCTGAAGCCGCCGGTGCGCATCATGGGGCCGATTTCAAGCAGCTCGGGTAAAGCGATTTCTTCAATTTGAGCGCCTGCCGCACGCAGTGTTTGCAAGCTGCGCTCAAAGGCACGGCTCACCGGGGCGTCCATGCTGTCTTGCATGAAGTCTCGAACCACCGCAAGCCTGTAGCTCGACAAAGGCTTGTCGGTTTGGGGTACCCGGCGGCCCGACAGGATTTCGTGTGCCAGGATGGTGTCGCGCACCGTGCGTGTCATGGCGCAGACGGTGTCCAGTGTGGTGGACAAGGGCAGGGTGCCCTGTGTGGGGACCCATCGGGCCGTGTTTTTGAAACCCACGATGCCGTTGAGTGCCGCCGGAATGCGGATGGAGCCGCCGGTATCTGATCCCAGGCCGATGAAGGCCGCGCCAGTGGCCACGGAAACGGCTGCGCCAGAGCTGGAGCCGCCTGGCACCCTCGGGTCTTGGGCATCGCCAGCAGCTGTGTCGGTCAAGGCATCCCAGGCAGCAGGGGTGCCGTGGTGCGGGTTGACACCCACGCCAGAGAAGGCGAATTCGACCATGTTGGTGCGTCCGATCAAGCCAGCCCCAGCAGCGCGCAAGCGCGCCACGGCTTGCGCATCCTTTTGTGCCAGCGGCTGATCGCGCAAAACCACCGATCCGGCGGCGGTGCGTTGCCCTTGCACATCAAACAAGTCCTTGACCGAGACCGCCAGACCGGCCAAAGGACGGGTCTGGATGGCGACCTGACTGGCCGTTTGCTCAAATGTTTCAGGGGTCAACAGCAAGAAGGCGTCGCGGCATTGCGCCCCTTGCGCGATGTCCAAACAGGCTTCGGCCACGCTTTGCGGATGGATTTCGCCATTCAAAATGGCTTGACGGGTGGCGATCAGGTCTTTTTTCATAAGAGGCGGCTGTGTTCAGGAGGTGTCAGGATGCTATAATCCTAAGGCTTTGTACAGCGCGATGGCTGTCTCTTGGGTAGCTTTCCCAAAGGGCAGATCGGCCGCGTTGTCAGAGCACATCCGCAAACCCGCCCCATCAAGGTGTTGCGCCGACTCGTTGGCGTGATCAGTGGGCTGGATTTAAGACACAACCTTTGGAGTACTTTATGTCCGTTACCATGCGCGAAATGCTGGAAGCCGGTGTCCACTTCGGTCACCAAACCCGCTTCTGGAACCCCAAGATGGCCCCCTTCATCTTCGGCCACCGCAACAAAATCCACATCATCAACCTGGAAAAATCGCTGCCGATGTTCCAGGATGCGATCAAATTCGCCAAGCAGTTGTCTGCCAACCGCGGCAACATCCTGATGGTCGGCACCAAGCGCCAAGCCCGTGAGCTGGTGGCTGCTGAAGCCCAGCGCGCTGGTGTGCCTTTCGTTGACCAACGCTGGTTGGGCGGCATGCTCACCAACTTCAAAACCGTCAAGACCTCGATCAAGCGTCTGAAGGACATGAAGGCTCAGCAAGAAGTCGGCCTCGACAGCCTGAGCAAAAAAGAGCAGCTGATGTTCAAGCGCGAGATCGAAAAGCTCGAAAAAGACATCGGTGGTATCCAGGACATGGCCACTTTGCCTGATGCGATCTTCGTGATCGACGTGGGCTACCACAAGATTGCCATCGCCGAAGCCAAGAAATTGGGCATCCCATTGATCGGTGTGGTGGACTCCAACCACTCGCCTGAAGGCATCGACTACATCATCCCCGGCAACGACGACTCGGCCAAGGCCGTGGCTTTGTACGCCCGTGGTATCGCTGACGCCATCATCGAAGGCCGTGCAAACGCCGTCAACGACGTGGTCAAGGCCGTGACTGAAGGCGCTGACGAGTTCGTCGAAGAAGCCAACGCTTCTGCTTGAGTCCCCAAGACTCGATGAAAGGGGCTTTGTGGCCCCTTTTTTTTAATCTGACTTTTAGACTGAATACGGAGAAATCAAATGGCTGCAATTACCGCAAGCATGGTCGCTGAACTGCGCGCAAAAACCGACGCCCCCATGATGGAGTGCAAAAAAGCCCTGACCGAGGCCGATGGCGACATGGCCAAGGCGGAAGAGCTGCTGCGCGTCAAGCTGGGGACCAAGGCTGGCAAGGCCGCATCCCGCGTGACCGCTGAAGGCGTGGTGACCAGCTTTGTCAATGGCACCACAGGCGCCATGATCGAAGTCAACTGCGAAACCGACTTCGTGACCAAGAACGACAGCTTCCTGGCTTTGGCCAACGCCGCCGCCAAGCTGGTGGCTGAGCACAACCCTGCCGACATCGCTGCTTTGGGCGAGTTGCCTTACAGCCAAGACGGTTTCGGCCCCACGCTGGAAGAAGTGCGCAAAGGCCTGATCGGCAAGATCGGCGAGAACATGAGCTTCCGCCGCTTCAAGCGTGCCGCTGGTGGCGCCAAGATCGCCAACTACCTGCACGGCACTCGCATTGGCGTGTTGGTCGAGTACGAGGGTGACGAAACCGCTGCCAAAGACGTTGCCATGCACGTGGCCGCGATGAAGCCTGTGTCCTTGACCAGCGCCGAAGTGCCTGCCGAGTTGATCGAGAAAGAGCGCTCAGTGGCTGCTGCCAAGGCCGTTGAGTCGGGCAAGCCTGCCGACATCGCCACCAAGATGGTCGAAGGCTCGGTGCAGAAGTACCTGAAAGAAGTGTCTTTGTTCAACCAGTCTTTCGTCAAGAACGACAAGCAAACCGTGGAGCAGATGCTCAAGGCTGCAGCCACCACGGTGAGCGCATTCACCCTGTACGTGGTGGGTGAAGGCATTGAGAAGAAAGTCGACGACTTTGCCGCTGAAGTGGCCGCCCAAGTGGCTGCTGCGCAAGCTGCAGCTTAAGTTGAACCCATCGCGTCATCCCATCGTTCGTTCCCATATTGAAGGAGTCCATCATGTCCCAAGCCAAGCCAGCCTTTAAGCGCATCTTGCTCAAGCTGTCCGGCGAGGCCCTGATGGGGGATGATGCTTTCGGTATCAATCGCGCCACCATCGTGCGCATGTCGGAAGAGATCGCGGAAATCACGCGTCTCGGCGTCCAAGTGGCGGTGGTGATCGGTGGCGGCAACATTTTCCGGGGTGTGGCGGGTGGCTCGGTCGGTATGGACCGTGCAACCGCCGACTACATGGGCATGCTGGCCACGGTGATGAACTCTTTGGCCCTGGCTGACGCCATGGACAAGGCCGGTTTGACAGCGCGTGTCATGTCGGCCATCGGGATCGACCAAGTGGTCGAGCCCTATGTTCGCCCCAAGGCTTTGCAGTACCTCGAAGAAGGCAAGGTGGTCGTTTTTGCAGCGGGCACTGGCAATCCTTTCTTCACCACCGACACCGCGGCTGCCTTGCGTGGCGCAGAGATCGGTGCCGAAATGGTGCTCAAGGCCACCAAGGTGGATGGCGTGTACACCGCTGACCCCAAGAAAGACGCATCGGCTACCCGCTACAGCAAAATCAGTTTTGACGAAGCCATTTCGCGCAACCTGGGCATCATGGATGCCACCGCTTTTGCCTTGTGCCGCGACCAGAAGCTGCCGATCAAGGTGTTTTCGATCATCAAGAACGGCGCCTTGAAACGCGTGGTGATGGGTGAAGACGAAGGCACCCTGGTTTATGCTTGATCCTGTTCTGACGAGGAGAACCCCATGACGATTGCTGACATCAAAAAAACCACCGAAACCAAGATGGATCAGTCCATCGCGGCATTCAAGAACAACCTGACCAAAATCCGCACAGGCCGTGCCAATCCGGCTTTGCTGGACACGATCCATGTCGATTACTACGGCTCACCCGTGCCTTTGTCGCAAGTGGCCAACGTGTCTTTGATGGATGCCCGCACGATCAGCGTTCAGCCTTGGGAAAAAGGCATGGGCGCCAAGATTGAAAAGGCCATCCGCGAGAGCGAATTGGGCTTGAACCCCGCCTCCATGGGCGATCTGATCCGTGTGCCGATGCCGCCCATGAGCGAAGAGCGTCGCAAGGAAATGACCAAACTGGCCCGTACCGAAGGTGAGAATGGCAAGATCGCCATCCGCAACCTGCGCCGCGATGCCAATGAATCGGTGAAAAAGCTGGTCAAGGACAAGCTGGCCTCTGAAGACGATCAAAAGCGCGCTGAAGCCGATGTGCAAAAATTGACCGATAAGCGCATGACCGAGATTGATCAACTGGTGGCCGCCAAAGAACAAGAGATCATGGCGGTCTGAGTTTGCACACGATGCCGTGGCCATCCACGGTCTGAATGGCCGCCCTTTGGCGGCCTTTTTTTCTGGAGAACGCATGCTCAAGCAAAGAGTCATCACTGCACTGGTCTTGCTGGCCTTGTTGCTGCCCGCCTTGTTTGCGGTCAATCCCTGGCCCTTCATGGCTTTGACGGTGGTGTTGATTGCTGCTGGGGCATGGGAGTGGGGCCGCTTGAATGCCATGGGACCGCTGTGGTCATGGGTGGGGGCGCTCGTTGCGCTGGCCTTGTGTGGTCTGGCGCAGCGCTGGGGCTGGGTACAGGCGAGTCCTCCGCAGGTTTGGTTGCTGGCAGGCGCGGGTTGGGTCTTGTTGGGGGCTTGGATGATTGGTCGTGGTGTTGCGGCATGGGCCTTGTGGCCGAAGACCTTGCGTTGGGTGGTTGGTTTGTGCCTCCTAGTTATCGCTTGGTTGGCCATGGCGCAAGCCCATCAGCGCGGTGTGAATTTCTTGTTGTCGGTATTGGTTCTGGTGTGGGCGGCTGATGTGTTTGCCTATTTCTTTGGGCGTGCTTTTGGGGGGCGTCTGGTGGGCGTGAAACTGGCACCCAGCATCAGTCCCGGCAAAAGCTGGGAAGGTGTGTTTGGCGGCATGCTGGGGGTGATGCTGGTGGCACTGGTTTGGACTGAAGTCGATCGCCGTTGGGCGCTGCCCAGTCAGAGCTTTTATTCCTTGCTGTTTGCCAAAGGCGCCTGGGTGGCTTGGCCCGCTTTGCTGTTCATGTGCGCCCTGAGTGTGGTGGGTGATCTCGTGGAGTCGCTGGTCAAACGCAGCGCAGGCATGAAGGACAGCTCGGGTTTGTTGCCAGGGCATGGCGGCGTGCTCGACCGTGTCGATGCTTTGCTGCCCACCTTGCCATTGGCCATGATGTTGGTGACCTGGATTTGAAGGCCGATCGATGAACAAGAAGCAAAGTATCACCATTTTGGGTTCTACCGGTTCCATCGGGACCAGTACCCTGGACGTTTTGGCACGTCATCCCGAGCAGTTTTCGGTCTATGCCCTCACGGCTTCCAGCCAGGTGGACCTGATGTTGGCCCAGTGTGCGCAGTTCAAACCTCAAATCGCCGTGATGGTCCGTGAGGACGCTGGGCGTTTGCTGGCAGATCGGGTGAAGGCCGAAGGCTTGCCCGTGGAGGTGCGGTGGGGCGCACAGGCCCTCGATGAGGTGTCGTGTGCGCCTGAAGTCGATGCTGTGATGGCGGCCATTGTGGGCGCAGCAGGTTTGTCACCCTGTTTGGCTGCAGCACGTGCGGGCAAGCGATTGCTGCTGGCCAACAAGGAAGCCCTGGTGGTGGGTGGCGAGGTCTTTTTGTCGGCTGTGCGCGAGGGTGGGGCAACGCTGCTGCCCATCGACAGTGAGCATTCGGCCATTTTCCAGTCTCTGCCCGAAGACCCCACAACCTGGCAGCGTCGTGTGCACAAGATCATCCTGACGGCTTCAGGAGGGCCGTTTCGTGGTCGTGATCCTTCTACCCTCAAGGATGTGACCCCCGAGCAGGCTTGCGCCCACCCCAATTGGGTCATGGGGCGCAAAATTTCGGTGGATTCCGCCACCATGATGAACAAGGCGCTGGAGGTGATCGAGGCGCGTTATTTGTTCGGCATGTCCCCGGATCAACTCGAAGTGGTCATCCATCCCCAGAGCGTGATCCACTCGATGGTTCAGTACAAGGACAATTCGGTGGTCGCTCAGTTGGGCACGCCAGACATGCGTGTGCCCATTGCTTACGGCTTGAGCTGGCCTGAGCGCATGACGTCTGGCGCCTCGGCGCTGGATTTTCACGCGCTGGCGGCCATGACTTTTGAAGCCATGGACGGACATGGCCATCCGCAGCGTTTTCCAGGCATCCAACTGGCGTGGGAGACGCTCAATGGCGCACCTGGCAGCTGTGCCTTGCTGAATGCGGCCAATGAAATTGCGGTGGAGGCTTTTTTGAATCGGCAAATTCGCTTTGATCAGATCCACGTGGTGAACCGGGCAACGCTGGATGAGCTGAGCTGTCCTGCACCGAAGGATTTGCAAGATTTGATGACGCTTGATCGTCAAGGTCGTGAAATGGCCCGATCCATTGTTTTGAGATTGGCTGCTTAACAAACAGTCTTTTACCCCGATGGCGTCTCTTCTTGTCTTGGGTGTGCAGATGTCTGAGATATGATCTTTGCAGCCTTGTTGCAGGCTTGCCCGTCATGAGTTCTGCATTCCCATTTTCAATGGATCATCCATGAATTTTTCTTTTCTTCCATCGCGCATGAACCAGACTGCATTGGGTCTGCTGGTGTCTGCTGTCGTTTGTTCGCCTGCCTGGGCCGTCGACCCTTTTACAGTTCGGGATATTCGCGTGGAAGGACTGCAGCGGATTGAGCCTGGAACGGTCTTTGCGTCTTTGCCATTTCGTGTTGGTGACCAATACACCGATGACAAAGGCGCGTCAGGCATTCGTGCCTTGTTTGCCTTGGGCCTCTTCAAAGACGTTCGCCTTGAGACGCAGGGCGATGTTTTGGTCGTCGTCGTGGAAGAGCGTCCTTCTGTGGCTGCGGTGGAATTCATTGGCTTGAAAGAGTTTGACAAGGATGTTCTGCACAAGGCACTCAAGGAGGTGGGCCTGGCAGAAGGGCGGCCTTACGACAAAGCCTTGGCAGACAAGGCTGAGCAAGAGCTCAAGCGCCAGTACATCAGCCGCAGTCTCTATGGTGCTGAAGTGGTCACCACCGCCACGCCCATTGACCGAAACCGCGTCAACTTGTCTTTCACCATCACCGAGGGCGGTCCTGCCAAGATCGCCAATATTGAGATCGTCGGGAACAAGACTTTTTCAACAGACACCTTGCGGGATCAATTCAATTTGGATACCGGCGGTTGGATGAGCTGGTACACCAAGTCGGATCGTTATTCCCGCACCAAGCTCAACGGTGATCTGGAGGCTTTGCGCTCTTACTATCTGGCACGAGGATTCTTGGAGTTCCGCATCGACTCCACCCAAGTGGCCATGTCACCAGACAAACAAAAAATGACCATCACCATCAACATCCATGAAGGTGAGCGCTTCGTGGTCTCGGGGGTCAAGCTGGAGGGCAACTATTTGGACAAGGAGTCTGAATTCAAGCCACTCGTGAAGATCGCCTCGGGTGAGCCCTACAACGCTGAAACAGTGGCTGAAACCACCAAGGCCTTCACGGAATATTTCGGCAAATTCGGCTTTGCTTTTGCCCGCGTAGAGGCCAAGCCCATCATCGACCGTCAGAACAACAGGGTGCAGTTCGTGTTGGTGGCGGAGCCATCGCGCCGAGCTTATGTCCGACGCATCTTGTTGGCGGGCAATAACCGAACCCGAGATGAAGTCATCCGCCGAGAGTTCCGTCAGCTGGAGGCGGCTTGGTATGACGGCGACAAGATCAATCTGTCGCGCGATCGGGTGAACCGTTTGGGTTATTTCACCGATGTCAATGTGGATACCCAAGAAATCGCAGGATCTCCGGATCAGGTGGACTTGCTGTTCACCGTCGCTGAAAAGCCGACCGGCAGCGTGTCTTTGGGCGCTGGTTTTTCCTCCACAGAAAAAGTGGCCCTGACTTTCGGTATCCAGCAAGAGAACGCATTCGGGTCGGGCAATTATCTCGCTGTGCAGGTCAATACCAGCAAATACAACCGCAATTACGTGGTGAGCACAACCGACCCGTACTTCACTCAGAACGGTATCTCACGCTCGATTGATTTGTTTCATCGGACCACACGGCCTTATTTGGGTGATTTGAATGCCTACAGCCTGGTGAACTCTGGCATTGGCTTGCGCTTTGGCGTACCTGTGACCGAGACAGACCGCGTGTTCGTCGGCGCTAATTTCGAGCAGACGCAAATTGTTGCCGGCACAGGTTTGCCCACAGCCTATAAAGACTATGCGGCTAAATTCGGTTCAACCAGCACAGCCTTACCATTGACATTGGGCTGGGCGAGAGACGGCCGTGACAGTGCTTTGGTGCCGACGAGAGGATCTCTTCAAAGCTTCACGGCGGATGTGAGTGTTGCCGGTGATGTGCGCTACGCCAGATCCAACTATAAATTCCAGCAATACATTCCTTTGAGTAAAAAATACACCTTTGCTTTCAATACCGATTTGGGTTGGGGTCAAGGTCTGAAGGGTCAGGAGTACCCGTTGTTCAAAAACTTCTATGTGGGTGGCTTGGGCAGTGTGCGTGGTTTTGAACAATCAACCCTTGGTCCAAAGTCTGATGGCGTCTATCTTGGCGGTGCTAAAAAGATGGTCTTCAATGCTGAGTTCATCACGCCATTTCCTGGGGCAGGTAACGATAAAACTTTGCGCATGTTCGGCTTCATGGACGCCGGTTACGCTTTCAAGGACACAGAAAATGTTTCATTCAGTGCGCTCAGGGCATCTGCAGGTATCGGTTTGAGCTGGATCTCACCCATGGGCCCATTGCGCTTTTCATATGCTGTGCCGGTCCGTCAACAGACTGACGATAGAATTCAAAAACTTCAATTCCAAATCGGAACTTCTTTCTAATGAAAACGCTTCCTCAACATTTCACACTTGCAATGATTGCTGGTGTCGCCGCTTTTTCTACCATGGCTCAAGCTCAGGAGTTCAAGCTGGGCTTTGTGAATACCGAGCGGATCTTCCGCGAGGCTGCAACAGCCAAACAGGCACAAGCCAAGCTTGAGCAAGAGTTCTCGCGCCGCGAGAAAGAGTTGGTGGATGCGGGCAACGCCTTGAAGCAAGTCTCGGAGAAGTTTGAGCGCGAAGCGCCCACTTTGGCCGAGTCACAGCGGACCGCTCGTCAAAAACAGCTGATTGAACAAGACCGCGAATTTCAGCGCAAACGCCGTGAGTTCCAGGAAGATCTGAATGCTCGCAAAAATGAAGAGCAACAAGTTGTGGTGGAGCGCGCCAACCGTGCGGTCAAGCAAGTTGCTGAATCCGAAAAATACGATGTGGTCTTCCAGGAAGCCGTGTACATCAACCCCAAGCACGACATCACTGAAAAAGTGATCAAGGCACTCAACGCCTCTGCAGGCAAATAACAGGTTCTGACCTGTTGGAAATGGTGGCATTGAAGCTTGGATCAATTGTTGAGGCACTCGGTGGCCGCTTGTTGGGGCCAGCCGAATTGCAGATCGCCGGCCTAGCACCTTTGCAAACGGCGCGTGCCGATCACATCAGCTTTCTGAGCCATCCCCGTTATCAAAACCAGCTGGCCAACAGTTTGGCTGGCTGCGTCATTGTGGCCCCCGCGTTCGAGGCGATGGTGGCAGATCGCCAAGCCGCCATCGTCACCGATGATCCCTACCTTTATTTCGCACGCTTGACCCGTTTGTGGAAGAGCGCACAGCACCCTTCCCGTGGACCGCGCATTCACCCCAGTGCCGTCATCGATCCTGATGCCTCGGTCGCGGCTGATGCTGTGATTGGGCCTTTGTGTGTGGTCGAGCGTGGTGCTCGGGTTGGCTCGGGGTCTGTGCTCAAGTCACGTGTCACGCTGGGTGAGGACTGCCGCATCGGCGATCGCTGCATTGTTCATGCTGGCGTAGTCATCGGTGCGGATGGTTTTGGCTTCGCACTGCACAAAGGGCAGTGGGAAAAAATTGAGCAACTGGGTGCAGTGCGCATTGGCGATGATGTGGAAATTGGCGCCAACACCTGCATTGATCGCGGGGCATTGGACGATACGGTCATCGAAGATGGCGTCAAGCTCGACAACCTGATTCAGATTGGCCACAACGTTCACATTGGCAAACACACGGCCATGGCCGGCTGTGTCGGGGTGGCTGGCAGCGCCCACATTGGTGCGCACTGCACCGTGGGCGGTGGTGCGATTGTGTTGGGTCATTTGACGGTGGCCGACCATGTGCACATTTCTGCCGCCTCTGTGGTCACGCGCTCGATTGCTCAGCCAGGGCAATACACGGGCATGTTTCCGCTGGATACCAATGCCAATTGGGAAAGAAACGCCGCCAGCCTCAAACAATTGTCCCGATTGCGTGATCGCATCAAAGCGATCGAGACCCGTATTCAAGATAACAAGGAAAATTGATCATGATGGACATTCACCAAATTCTCAAACAGTTGCCACACCGCTATCCCATCTTGCTGGTCGATCGCGTACTGGAACTCGAAAAAGGTGTGCGCATCAAGGCCCTCAAGAATGTCTCCATCAACGAGCCGCACTTCCAAGGGCACTTTCCGCATCGTCCCGTGATGCCGGGCGTGCTGATGCTCGAAGCCTTGGCCCAGGCGGCAGCCTTGCTGGCTTTTGATACTTTGGGAGAGACGCCTGATGACCAGACGGTGTACTACTTCGCCGGCATCGATGGCGCCCGCTTCAAGCGTCCTGTGGAACCCGGTGATCAACTGATTTTGGAAGTGGAGTTGGACCGCATGAAGGCCGGTATCTTCAAATTCAAGGCGCGCGCCAAGGTGGGTGACGAGATCGCCACAGAAGCCGAGTTGATGTGCACCATGCGGAAAATCCCTCAGGCCTGAACACCATGAGCAAGATCCATCCAACGGCCATCATCAGCCCTGGCGCTGAGCTTGACAGCTCGGTGACTGTCGGACCTTACACCGTGATCGGTCCACATGTGCGCATGGGCGCGGGCACGACGGTGGCCAGCCACTGTGTGATCGAAGGCCACACCACGATCGGCCGTGACAACCGGATTTTCCAGTTCAGCTCTTTGGGCGCCGTGCCACAGGACAAAAAATACAACAACGAGCCATGTGAACTGGTCATTGGAGACCGCAACACGATCCGCGAGTTTTGCACCTTTAACATCGGCTCGCCAGGTGACCGCGCCGTGACGTCGGTGGGCAATGACAATTGGATCATGGCGTATGTGCATCTGGCACATGACTGCATGGTCGGCAACCACACCATCTTTGCCAACAACACGCAATTGGCAGGCCATGTGGTGGTCGATGACTGGGTCATTCTGGGCGGCTTCACGGTGGTCCACCAGTTTTGCCGCATCGGTGCGCACAGCTTCACGGCCATGAACTCCTTGCTGTTCGCGGATTTGCCGCCTTTTGTCATGGCGCAAGGGCAACCTGCCCAAGCGCGTTCGATGAACTTTGAAGGCTTGCGCCGCCGTGGGTTCACACCTGAGCGCATCAGTGCGGTCAAAGCCATGCACAAGGCGCTTTACCGCGACGGCTTGTCTTTGGCCGATGCCATGGCACGCATTGCCGGTTTGACCGAGAAGACCCCTGAGGCGGCAGACGACGTGAAGATGATGATGGATTTCCTGTCGACCGCATCCCCTCAACGCGGCATCGTGCGTTGATCCTTTATGGTTGATCTGGTCGCTCATGCACAGCAGGCCCCTTCGGGGGCCTTGTCCTTTGGCATGGTCGCCGGTGAAGCTTCGGGCGATTTGCTGGCGGGTCTGCTGATTCAAGGTTTGCGACAACGTTGGCCACAGGCCCAGGGCTTTGGCATTGGCGGCCCACGTATGGCTGCCTTGGGCTTTGATGCCTGGTGGCCTCACGAACGCCTGGCGGTCCGGGGCTATGTCGAAGTGCTGCGCCACTACCGTGGGATTGTGGCCATTCGTGAACAACTCAAGCAGCGCCTGTTGGCATCCCCGCCCGACGTGTTCATCGGGGTGGATGCCCCTGATTTCAATCTGGATCTGGAAGCCCATCTCAAAGCCGCAGGCATTCCCACGGTGCACTTTGTGTGCCCCTCCATCTGGGCGTGGCGACCCGAGCGCATTGAAAAGATTCGGCGCAGTGTGGACCACATGTTGTGCATTTTTCCATTTGAACCCGAGTTGCTGGCATGCGCTGGCATTGATGCCACTTATGTGGGGCATCCTCTGGCGCAAACCATTCCCATGACGCCAGACCGTATGGCCGCACGCCAAAGCTTGGGCCTGGATCAGGATCGTCCGGTGGTCGCCTTGTTGCCCGGCAGTCGCCAATCCGAGATCGAGCATTTGGTGCCGCGTTTCATTCAGGCCGCGCACATCATGCAAAAGAAGCAGCCCCTTCTGCAGTTCGTGTTGCCTGCGATCCCGAGCTTGCAAGCGGTGGTTCAAAGCCTGGTCGATGCGCAAGGCGGTTTGAGCGGACTGCATGTTCTCAAGGGTCAATCGCATCAGGCTTTGGCGGCCTGTGATGTGACCTTGATCGCCAGTGGCACTGCCACGCTGGAGGCTGCTTTGTTCAAGCGCCCTATGGTCATTGGTTACCACATGAATTGGCTCAGCTGGCAGATCATGAAGCGCAAGCAGTTGCAGCCCTGGGTAGGCTTGCCCAATATCTTGTGTCAGGATTTTGTGGTGCCAGAGTTCATCCAAGATCAATGCACGCCTGAATCCCTGGCAAAGGCCACACTCGAATGGCTTGCGCAAGCTGACCGTGTGGATGCGTTGCAAACCCGTTTCAAGCTGCTGCACCAGACCTTGCAGCGCGATACCGCAGATTTGGCGACCCATGCCCTCGAAAAAGTCCTGGGCGCTTGATCAGGCGCCATTGAATTTTGATGTGCCCGGCCTGATGGCCGGTGTGGACGAGGCTGGTCGCGGCCCTTTGGCGGGGCCCGTCGTGGCTGCGGCCGTGATTCTGGATGACTTGCATCCGATCGCCGGTCTCAATGACTCGAAAAAGCTCAGCGCCAAGCGCAGAGAAAAATTGTTCGATGAAATCAAAGCCAAGGCCTTATGCTTTTCGATCGCCGAAGCCACAGTGCAGGAGATTGACGAGATCAACATCCTGCAAGCCACCATGCTGGCCATGAAGCGGGCGGTGGAAGGTCTGCGCCTCAAGCCCGTGAAAGTTCTGGTGGACGGCAACCGTTTGCCCGCCATTGACATCCGCGCAGAAGCGATTGTTCAAGGCGATGCCTTGGTGCCCGCTATCTCGGCGGCATCCATCTTGGCCAAAGTGCACCGTGATCGGCTTTGCGAGCAAATGCACGCACAGTACCCGCAATACGGCTTTGACCAACACAAGGGCTATGGCACGGCTGTCCATCTGGCGGCGTTGCAAGCCCATGGCCCCGCCGAATGCCACAGACTGACTTTTGCCCCGGTGGCCAGGAGTGTTCGATGAATCTGATCACCTCGCGTGACAACCCTTTGGTCAAGTCCATACGCCGCTTGGCGCAAGACAGCTCGGCCTACCGCAAGGCCGGGCAATTCTGGCTCGAGGGTGATCATTTGTGCCGCGCAGCTGTGCAACGCGGTGTACGGCCTTTGCAGGTGGTGCTGACGGAGTCCTTTTGGCAAGAGCAAGGCGCCCAATGGGCACTGCAGGGCGACCAGTTGATCGTCATGCCGGATGCTTTGTTCGCCACTTTGAGCGGCCTGGAGTCACCCGCCCGCATGGGCTTTGTGGTGGCCTGGTCGGACCAAGCGGCAGTCTTGCCTGATGCATCCACGGTCATCCTGGACCGTTTGCAAGATGCAGGCAATGTCGGCGCCATTTTGCGTTGCGCATCTGCTTTTGGTTATCGGCAGGTTTTGGCGATCAAAGGCACCGCTGCACTGTGGTCGCCCAAAGTCCTTCGGGCGGGCATGGGTGCTCACTTTGGATTGCATTTGGTGGAGTCGGCGAGCGAGGCTGATGTGGCCGCCTTGGCGGTGCCTGTCCTGACCACCAGTTCCCATGCAGGTTCTTTTTTGCACGAGCTTTTGAAAAATGGGCAGTTGAAATCCCAGTGTGCCTGGCTCTTTGGCCATGAAGGGCAGGGCGTCAGCGAGGCTTTGATGCTGCATGCTCGGCAAATGGTTCGCATTGCACAACCGGGGGGCGAAGAGTCGCTGAACGTGGCGACCGCGGCGGCCATTTGTTTGCATGCCAGTGCGACGGCTTAAATTTGATTATTTTTGTGTACGTGTAGCGGGTTTGTGGAAGGTGCATGTCAGGGTTTTCGAGATGCTCCTCGGCTATAATAGGAGGCTTTCCCGCATCAACCCGTACGCCACAGTCCATCCCAGGCCCAATCCTCGAACAAGCAGCCAAAAAGAGACCCGATCTCTGATGCGCGCTGAGGCGTACCCGAACTATTCCGGAGAACCCAGTGCTTTTGTCTCTTCAGGGAACCTTCCCGCCCGCCATCTTGGCGCTCGCAGACGGCACGGTCTTTATCGGCAACTCGATTGGAGCCACCGGCTCCACAGTCGGCGAAGTGGTGTTCAACACCTCGCTCACCGGCTATCAGGAAATCCTCACTGACCCCAGCTACTGCCAGCAGATCGTCACTTTGACGTACCCGCACATCGGTAACTACGGCGTCAACGTGGAAGACATCGAAGCTGACAAAGTCCATGCTGCTGGCTTGATCATCAAAGACTTGCCTTTGGTTGCAAGCAACTTCCGCTCTAGCCAAACCTTGTCGGCCTATTTGGCTGATGCAGGCACCGTGGCCATTGCCAACATCGACACCCGTCAACTCACACGCATCTTGCGCACCAAAGGCGCGCAAAACGGCGCCATCGTGGGCTTGGCCAAAGGTCAAGAAGTCACACAAGCTGTGATCGACCAAGCGGTGGCAGCAGCCAAAGGCGCACCCAACATGGCTGGCCTCGATCTGGCGCAAAAGGTCACCGTGTCCAAGTCGTATGAGTGGACACAAACCGAGTGGACCTTGGGCAAAGGCTACGACACTTTGACCGAGCCCAAATTCCATGTGGTCGCGTACGACTTTGGCGTCAAGAAAAACATCTTGCGCATGTTGGCCGAGCGCGGTTGCAAGGTCACTGTCGTGCCCGCCAAAACGCCTGCGGCTGAAGTGCTCAAGCACAAGCCCGACGGCATCTTCTTGTCGAATGGCCCAGGCGACCCACAGCCTTGCGATTACGCGATTGCAGCTGCGGCCGAGTTGATCGAAACCGGCATTCCCACATTTGGCATTTGTTTGGGACACCAAATCATGGCCTTGGCCAGTGGTGCGAAAACTTTCAAGATGAAGTTTGGCCACCATGGTGCGAACCACCCCGTGAAAGACCTCGACTCCGGCCGCGTGTCCATCACCAGTCAAAACCACGGTTTTGCGGTGGACGAAAAATCATTGCCTGCCAATTTGCGTGCCACGCACGTGTCTTTGTTTGACGGCACCTTGCAGGGCTTGGCCCGCACCGACAAGCCCGCGTTCTGCTTCCAGGGTCACCCCGAAGCATCGCCTGGCCCCCACGACATTGCTTACCTCTTTGACCGCTTCATCCACCTGATGGAGGCGAAATAACATGCCAAAGCGCACCGACCTCAAAAGCATCCTCATCATTGGCGCAGGCCCGATCATCATTGGTCAGGCTTGCGAGTTCGACTACTCTGGCGTGCAGGCTTGCAAAGCTTTGCGTGAAGAGGGCTACAAAGTCATCTTGATCAACAGCAACCCAGCCACGATCATGACCGACCCGGCCACAGCCGATGTCACCTACATCGAGCCCATTACTTGGCAGACGGTTGAGAAGATCATTGCCAAAGAGCGCCCAGATGCCATCTTGCCCACCATGGGTGGCCAAACCGCACTGAACTGCGCTTTGGACTTGTGGCACAACGGCGTGCTCGAGAAGTACAAGGTTGAGCTGATCGGCGCGACGCCTGAAGCCATCGACAAAGCCGAAGACCGCCTGAAGTTCAAAGATGCCATGACCAAGATTGGTCTGGGTTCCGCGCGCTCGGGCATCGCCCACAGTATGGAAGAAGCTTGGGATGTGCAAAAGACCTTGGGTTTCCCAACAGTCATCCGCCCCAGCTTCACGCTGGGTGGTACGGGTGGCGGCATCGCCTACAACCCTGAAGAATTCGAAATCATTTGCAAGCGCGGCTTGGAAGCCTCGCCCACCACCGAGCTGTTGATTGAAGAGTCTTTGCTCGGCTGGAAAGAGTACGAGATGGAAGTGGTGCGCGACAAGGCGGACAACTGCATCATCATTTGCTCGATTGAAAACCTGGACCCCATGGGCGTGCACACGGGTGACTCGATCACCGTGGCCCCTGCACAAACCTTGACCGACAAGGAATACCAAATTTTGCGCAACGCCTCTTTGGCTGTGTTGCGTGAAATCGGGGTGGACACGGGTGGCTCGAACGTGCAGTTCTCGATCAACCCCAAAGACGGCCGTATGGTTGTCATTGAGATGAACCCACGCGTGTCGCGTTCATCGGCATTGGCTTCCAAAGCCACGGGTTTCCCGATTGCAAAAGTCGCGGCCAAGCTGGCTGTGGGATACACGCTCGACGAGTTGCGCAACGAAATCACAGGTGGTGCCACCCCCGCGTCGTTCGAGCCTTCGATCGACTACGTGGTCACGAAGATCCCACGTTTTGCGTTCGAAAAATTCCCGACGGCCGACAGCCGCCTGACCACCCAAATGAAATCGGTGGGCGAGGTGATGGCCATGGGCCGGACCTTCCAGGAGTCCTTCCAGAAAGCCCTGCGCGGCCTAGAAGTCGGCGTGGATGGCATGAACGAAAAAACCCAAGACCGCGAAGTGCTCGAAAAAGAACTGGGTGAGCCTGGTCCTGAGCGCATCTGGTACGTGGGCGATGCATTTGCCATGGGTTTGAGCGTGGACGAGGTGTTTGCCTTGACCAAGATCGACCCTTGGTTTTTGGTGCAGATCGAAGAGATCGTCAAGATCGAACTGGAATTGGAAACCACGACGCTCGAAGCCATCACGGTAGACGAGTTGCGTGCGCTCAAGAAGAAAGGCTTCTCGGATCGCCGCTTGGCCAAGTTGCTCAAGACCACCGAGCATGTGGTGCGTTCCCGTCGCCATGCCTTGAACATTCGTCCCGTCTACAAACGTGTGGACACCTGCGCGGCCGAGTTCTCCACCGACACCGCCTACATGTACTCGTGCTACGAAGGCAACGGCGACGGTGAGTGCGAAGCCGAACCCACGACCAACAAGAAAATCATGGTCTTGGGTGGTGGTCCGAACCGCATTGGTCAAGGCATTGAGTTCGACTACTGCTGTGTGCACGCCGCTTTGGCCATGCGCGAAGACGGTTACGAAACCATCATGGTCAACTGCAACCCCGAGACCGTGTCGACCGATTACGACACCTCGGACCGTTTGTACTTTGAACCCGTCACCTTGGAAGACGTGCTTGAAATCGTCGACAAGGAAAAGCCAACTGGCGTGATCGTGCAATACGGCGGTCAAACGCCTTTGAAATTGGCGCTGGATTTGGAAGCCGCTGGCGTGCCCATCATTGGCACCAGCCCCGACATGATCGACGCGGCCGAAGACCGCGAGCGTTTCCAGAAATTGCTGCAAGACCTCGGTCTGCGCCAGCCGCCTAACGCCACGGCCCGCACCGAGCCAGAAGCCTTGGAAAAAGCCGCCGCCTTGGGTTACCCCTTGGTGGTGCGCCCCAGCTACGTGCTGGGTGGTCGCGCCATGGAAATCGTGCATGAGCAACGTGACCTCGAGCGCTACATGCGTGAAGCGGTCAAAGTCTCGCACGACTCGCCCGTGCTGCTGGACCGTTTCCTGAACGACGCGATCGAGTGCGATGTGGACTGCCTGCGCGACCCCGAAGGCAAGACCTTTATCGGTGGCGTGATGGAGCACATCGAA
This sequence comes from Limnohabitans sp. MMS-10A-192, assembly GCF_003063335.1. Lineage (GTDB taxonomy): Bacteria > Pseudomonadota > Gammaproteobacteria > Burkholderiales > Burkholderiaceae_C > Limnohabitans_A. The sequence continues at coordinate 486,659 of NZ_NERX01000001.1, forward strand.
CAAGCGGGCGTGCACAGCGGTGACTCGGCTTGCTCTTTGCCGCCTTACTCTTTGTCGTCTGCCACGGTGGATGAGCTCAAGCGCCAATCAGCGGCCATGGCCGGTGCTTTGAACGTGGTCGGTTTGATGAACGTTCAGTTCGCGATTCAAAACATCGATGGCAAAGATGTCATCTATGTGCTGGAAGTGAATCCCCGCGCTTCCCGCACCGTGCCTTACGTGTCTAAAGCCACTGGTATCCAGTTGGCCAAAGTGGCTGCACGCTGCATGGCGGGCCAAACTCTGGCATCGCAAGGCATCACCAAAGAAGTCACGCCCCCTTATTTCAGCGTGAAAGAAGCGGTGTTCCCGTTCGTGAAGTTCCCAGGCGTGGACACCATTCTCGGCCCAGAGATGAAGTCGACCGGAGAAGTCATGGGCGTGGGCAAGACCTTTGGTGAAGCTTTTGTGAAGAGCCAAATGGGTGCAGGCACCAAGTTGCCGCGTCCTTCCAAAGCCGACGGCACGCCTTCGGGCAAGGTGTTCATTTCGGTCAAAAACAACGACAAGCCTCGCGCCATTGAAGTGGCTCGCCAATTGGTGGCCCAAGGCTTTGAATTGATCGCGACCAAAGGCACGGCGGTGGCGATCAATGCCGCTGGCGTGGCCTGTGCCACAGTGAACAAGGTGACCGAAGGTCGCCCGCACATTGTGGACATGATCAAGAACAACGAAGTGGTGCTGGTCATCAACACGGTGGAAGAGCGCCGCAATGCGATCGCCGACTCACGCCATATCCGCACCTCGGCTTTGCTTAACCGCGTCACCACCTTCACAACCATCGCAGGCGCGGAAGCGGCTGTTGAAGGCATGAAGTACATGGACCAGCTGGACGTGATTTCTGTTCAGGAAATGCACGCTCAATTGACGGCTTGATGCCCAAGCCCTGCAAAACATCGCAGGGCATAATGGCAAATACCACCGCCGAGAGATAACTCTCGGCGGTTTGCTTTTGGAGAACCCCTTATGTCGACCATCCCAATCACCAAACGCGGCGCCGAGAAGCTCAAAGAGGAGCTGCACCGCTTGAAAACCTCGGACCGTCCTGCTGTGATTCAGGCGATTGCTGAGGCACGTGCGCAAGGTGACTTGAGCGAAAACGCCGAATACGATGCTGCTAAAGACCGGCAAGGTTTCATTGAAGGTCGAATTCAAGAAATCGAAGGGAAGCTGTCGGCTGCACAGATCATTGATCCTGCGACAGTGGATGCTGGTGGCCGTGTGGTTTTTGGCACAACCGTAGAGCTGGAAGACGAAAGTACGGGCGATGCCGTGACCTACCAGATCGTCGGTGAGGACGAGGCCGATTTGAAACTTGGGCTGATCAACATCAGCAGCCCAATTGCCCGCGCCTTGATTGGCAAAGAAGAGGGTGATGTGGCAGAAGTGCAGGCCCCAGGTGGTGTGCGCCGTTACGAAATCGTTGGTGTTTCCTACATCTGATTGCCATGAAAAAAGCCTGATTCTCCGTAGGCAGAATCAGGCTTGAGGGTTTCAGGCAAGCCTGGTGGCTTGTCTGCAGTTCAATCAGTCCAGGCGGCCTTTTTTGACCGACTTTTGCTTGGGCTTGGCGCGTTTGATCTGTCCGCCAGCGGTCAGGCGCTGGTTGCCCAAAACGCGCAGGGTTTTGACTTCCGGACGTTGGCCTCCGCGCTTGCTGTATTTCAGGATTTTGAAGTCACGTGGACCCGCTTTACGATCTTCGTCAAATTCCTTGGCTTTTTCGGCTTGTGGTCGCCACAGGATCAGCAGTTTGCCGATGTGTTGGATGGGGGCCGCATTGAGTTGATCTGCCAACTGTATGAACATGGCTTCGCGGGCAGCGCGATCGTCGCCCAGAACCCGGATCTTGATCAGGCCATGGGCATTGAGCGCCGCTTCGGTTTCCTTGATCACGGCGGCCGACAGGCCATCGCCGCCGATCATGACGACGGGATCAAGGTGGTGTGCATCTGCGCGGTAAACCTTACGCTCTGCTGGAGTGAGTTGAATTTGAGGCATAGCGCTATTATCCTCGCAAGGACGGACAGGAATGAAAGTAAAAACACAAAGTAAAAAGGTCAATAAAGCTTGGTTAAATGACCATGTCAACGATCCGTATGTGAAGTTGGCCCATAAAGAGGGCTATCGGGCGCGTGCCGCTTACAAACTCAAAGAGATCGATGAGACCATGGGCTTGATCCGTCCGGGGCATCTGGTTGTGGATCTCGGTTCTGCCCCGGGGGCTTGGAGTCAGTACCTGCGACGTCGCATGTCGCCCGATGGCGCTGCAGTTGGCGAGCTCAATGGCACGATTGTGGCGCTGGATCTACTGCCGATGGACCCGATTGAAGGCGTGCAGTTCATTCAAGGAGATTTTCGAGAGGAAGAGGTTCTGGCGCAGCTGGAGACGGCCATGGCTGGTCGCCATGCCGATGTGGTTGTATCCGACATGGCCCCTAATTTGTCGGGTATCGATTCCACCGATGCAGCCCGCATCGCTCATTTGATTGAATTGGCTTTGGACTTTTCACAAAACCACCTCAAGCCTCAAGGGGCGCTGGTGGTCAAACTCTTCCATGGCAGTGGCTACAGCCAGTTGGTCAAGCTGTTCAAAGCCACTTTCAAAGTGGTCAAACCGATCAAGCCCAAATCATCTCGTGACAAGTCATCTGAGACTTTTTTAGTTGGTGTCGGCCTGATCTCACCTCGGGCAGAGTAATTCCCGTGTTTTACAGGGTCAAAACACCGTCTGGCGCAAGGAAACGTCAGTGCACAGGCCTAAAATGACAACAGTACTTTTTTTAATTGGAGCCTCGCTTGAATAACCCCTGGTTTTCCAAGATTGCCGTTTGGATGGTGATTGCCATGGTGCTGTTTACTGTGTTCAAACAGTTTGACGGCCGTGGCGTTGCGGGCGCGAATGCCGTCGGGTATTCGGACTTTCTAGAAGAAGTGCGCGGTAACCGCATCAAGACCGCGACCATTCAAGAAGGTCCTGGCGGGACAGAAATCCTTGCGACCACCAACGACGATCGACGCATCAAGACGACTGCCACCTACCTGGACCGTGGTCTTGTGGGTGACCTCATCAACAGCGGTGTCAAATTTGATGTCAAGCCTCGTGAAGAAGGCTCTTTGCTCATGAGCTTGCTCGTCAGCTGGGGTCCCATGTTGTTGCTGATCGGTGTCTGGGTGTATTTCATGCGCCAGATGCAAGGCGGCGGCAAAGGTGGTGCCTTCAGCTTTGGCAAGTCCAAGGCGCGCATGCTCGACGAAAACAACAACCAGGTCACGTTTGCGGATGTGGCTGGTTGCGACGAGGCCAAGGAGGAAGTCAAGGAGGTCGTGGACTTTCTGAAAGATCCCCAAAAGTTTCAAAAGCTCGGTGGTCGTATTCCCCGTGGTTTGTTGCTGGTTGGCCCGCCGGGTACAGGTAAAACCTTGCTGGCCAAGGGCATCGCCGGTGAAGCGAAGGTGCCTTTCTTCAGCATTTCGGGTTCCGATTTTGTGGAAATGTTCGTCGGTGTGGGTGCCGCCCGCGTCAGAGACATGTTCGAAAACGCCAAAAAGAATGCGCCTTGCATCATCTTCATTGATGAAATCGATGCGGTCGGTCGCCAGCGTGGTGCCGGTTTGGGCGGTGGCAACGATGAGCGTGAGCAAACCCTCAACCAGATGCTGGTCGAGATGGACGGTTTCGAGACCAACTTGGGTGTCATCGTGGTCGCTGCCACCAACCGCCCCGACATCCTGGATGCCGCTTTGCTGCGTCCAGGTCGTTTTGACCGTCAGGTGTACGTGACGCTGCCCGATATCCGCGGCCGTGAGCAGATTCTGAACGTGCACATGCGCAAGGTGCCGATTGGCCAGGACGTGAATGCCGGTGTGATCGCACGTGGCACCCCCGGGATGAGCGGCGCTGATTTGGCCAACCTGTGCAACGAAGCGGCCTTGATGGCAGCTCGACGTAACGCGCGTGTCGTCGAAATGCAGGATTTCGAAAAGGCCAAGGACAAAATCCTCATGGGCCCCGAGCGCAAGAGCATGGTGATGCCAGAGCATGAGCGGCGCAATACCGCCTACCACGAGGCGGGTCATGCCCTGATTGGCAATCTGCTGCCCAAGTGTGATCCGGTTCACAAGGTCACCATCATTCCTCGTGGGCGCGCCCTGGGTGTGACGATGAGTCTGCCTGAGCAAGACCGCTACAGCTATGACAAGGAGTTCATGCTGAACCAGATCAGCATGTTGTTCGGTGGCCGCATTGCCGAAGAAGTCTTCATGAACCAGATGACGACCGGCGCCAGCAATGACTTTGAGCGTGCCACATCAATTGCCCGTGACATGGTGATGCGCTACGGCATGACCGATGCGCTGGGCCCTATGGTCTATGCTGAAAACGAAGGGGAAGTGTTCCTGGGCCGTTCCGTGACCAAGACCACCAACATGAGCGAATCGACCATGCAAAAGGTGGATGCCGAAGTGCGCAGCATCATCGATGCGCAGTACAAACTGGCTCGCCGCTTGATTGAAGAGCACAGCGTGCAGATGCATGCCATGGCCAAGGCCTTGCTGGAGTGGGAAACCATCGACAAGGACCAGCTTGATGACATCATGGCCGGGCGCGAGCCGCTTCCGCCCAAGGACTGGACACCTCGCAACCCGCCTTCGGGTGGTGGTTCTGCGGGCGGTACACCAGCGGTTCAAGCAGAACCTGCCACCACAGCTGTTTGATTCACAACAAGCTGCATGCAAACGGGGCCTTGTGCCCCGTTTTGCATGGTGGGCAAGAAATCAAGGAGTTTTTCATGGACATGCGTTGGCAAACCACACGTTTTGATCTCGATTTGTCCCGCCCACAGGTGATGGGCATTGTGAATGCGACGCCAGATTCTTTTTCTGATGGTGGCCGTTACAAGGACACGCGGGCTGCACTGGAGCATGCCGAGCAATTGCTGAAAGACGGTGCCGCCATTCTGGACGTGGGCGGTGAGTCCACGCGGCCCGGTGCCGACGTGGTACCTGCCGAGCAAGAGTTGGCTCGTTTGACGCCTGTTTTGAAAGAGCTGGTTCGTTGGCAGGTGCCGATTTCTGTAGACACCTACAAGCCCGAGGTGATGCAAGCCGTGCTGGATTTGGGCGTGGACATTGTCAACGACATCTGGGCTTTGCGCCAACCAGGCGCCGAGGCCGTTGTAGCAGCGCATCCGACCTGCGGGGTGTGCTTGATGCACATGCATCGCGACCCCCAAACCATGCAATTGCACACAATGGACGGCAATGTGATGGAGGTTGTCATAGCGTTCTTGGCGCAGCGATTGCAGAGCCTTCAGGCATTGGGCGTGGCTGCGCAGCGCGTGGTTCTGGATCCCGGCATTGGTTTTGGTAAAACGGTGGCGCAAAATTTCCGTTTGCTCGCGCGTCAGGCCGATCTGCAGCGTCTGGGGCGGCCGGTTTTGGCGGGGTGGTCGCGCAAGTCCTCCTTGGGGGCGGTGCTCGTGCAAGAGAGCCAGGCCCCGGAACCTTCACAACGTCAAACAGCCAGCGTGGCTGCCGCTTTGCTGGCGGTAGAGCGGGGCGCTGCTGTGGTCCGTGTGCACGACGTGAAAGACACGGTGGATGCACTCAAAGTCTGGCGTGCCATGCAAGAAAATGCTTGATGGTGTGCAGTGGCGAACATTGACGCTTTAAGTATGCTTGTCGGACATAAAATCGACGATTGATTACAAATTTCAGGACTGTTGACATGGCTCGGCAATATTTCGGCACAGATGGCATTCGCGGCACGGTAGGGCAAAAGCCCATCACCCCAGACTTCATTTTGCGGCTGGCGCATGCGGTGGGGCGGGTGCTGAAGTCTCAAGAAGCGCACCCGACCGTGTTGATTGGCAAGGACACACGCATTTCGGGCTATATGCTCGAGAGTGCGCTGGAGTCCGGTTTCAATTCTGCGGGTGTGGATGTGGTTTTACTGGGCCCCGTTCCTACGCCTGCCGTCGCCTATTTGACACGTGCCCAAAGGGCATCCTTGGGTGTGGTCATCAGCGCCAGTCATAACCCGTTTGCTGACAACGGCATCAAGTTTTTCAGCGCCCAGGGCACCAAGTTGTCCGACGCTTGGGAAGAGGCTGTTGAAGCCGCATTGTTGGAAGAGCCGGTGTGGGTGGATTCGGCCGCATTGGGCAAAACACGTCGTTTGGACGACGCGGCTGGCCGATACATCGAGTTTTGCAAGAGTACTTTCTCCAACGATCTGACCCTCAAGGGTTTGAAGATCGTGGTCGATGCCGCACACGGCGCCGCCTACCAAATCGCCCCCAAGGTGTTTCACGAACTGGGCGCTGAGGTCATTTCAATGGGATGTTCTCCTGACGGTCTGAACATCAACAAGGGTGTGGGGGCCACCCATCCCGAAGCCTTGGTTCAACTGGTCAAGGACCATCAGGCCGATTACGGTGTGGCCTTGGACGGTGATGCCGATCGATTGCAACTGGTGGATGCCTCGGGCCGCTTGTTCAATGGTGATGAGTTGTTGTATTTGATGGTGGCCGATCGCTTGGCACGCGATGAAGCCGTGCCGGGGGCCGTGGGCACCTTGATGACCAATATGGCGGTCGAAGTGGCTCTCAAAAAGAAGGGCGTTCAGTTCGTGCGGGCCAAGGTGGGTGATCGCTACGTGCTGGAGGTCTTGCACGACAAAGGCTGGTTGCTCGGCGGTGAAGGTTCGGGCCATTTGCTGGCCTTGGACAAGCACACCACAGGCGACGGCTTGGTCAGTGCACTGCAGGTCTTGCAGGCCTGTGTGGGCAGCGGCCAGACCATGGCGCAGTTGCTGCACGGTATTGATCTGTTTCCACAAACCTTGATCAATGTGCGCTTGCAGCCGGGCTTTGATTGGCAAGGCCACAAGCCTTTGTGGGATGCCACCAAGTCAGCGGAAACCGAGTTGGGTGACGCCGGGCGGGTGTTGATCCGGGCCAGTGGTACAGAGCCTTTGGTGCGCGTGATGGTGGAGGCTCGGGATCCTGTTCAGGCTCGCCAGTGGGCGGAGCGCATTGCCGCCACATTGGCCCAGTGATGGCTCCAGCCAGTCGTACCCGCCTGTAGCGGGCGACTCAATAAATGAGCCTTTCGGGGCGGATTTCCTGCAAGATGGTGGTGGCGATTTCTTCGATCGACTTGGTCGTGGTGGACAGCCAACGAATGCCTGATCGGCGCATCATGGCCTCGGCTTCTGAGACTTCCATGCGGCAGTTTTCAAGGCTCGCATAGCGTGAGTTGGGGCGGCGTTCTGAGCGAATTTCGGCCAGGCGTTCTGGTTGAATGCTCAGGCCAAAAATCTTTTTGCGGTGCGGCACCAGGGCAGGCGGCAGTTGCCGGCGCTCAAAGTCTTCCGGAATCAAGGGGTAGTTGGCAGCCTTCAGGCCATGCTGCATGGCCAGATAAAGGCTGGTGGGGGTTTTGCCGCTGCGGCTGACACCGACCAGGATCACTTCAGCCGACTCCAAATCCCGGTTCGATTGCCCGTCGTCATGGGCCAGCGAGAAGTTGATCGCTTCGATCCGGTCGTGGTATTCCTTGCTTTTGCTCACATCTGAAAACCGACCAACACGGTGGTGAGATTTGATGCCCAGTTCGTTTTCCAAAGGGTTCACAAAAGTGCCAAACATGTCCAAGAGCATGCCTTGGCAATGTTCCTGGAGTACTTTGAGCACATCCATGTTGACCAAGGTCGTGAACACAATGGGTTTATTGCCTTCGGCTTCTGCCGTGTGGTTGATCTGGCGTACCGCCTGATGCGCTTTGTCGATCGTATCGGTGAAGGGCAGACGAACATGCCTTGTTTTCATGTCGAACTGGGCCAGGATGGCATTTCCAAAAGTTTCAGCAGTGATGCCGGTGCCGTCGGAGACAAAAAAAACGGTGCGTTTGGACATGTTGATCAGAAAATATTTCAAAGGGCAGGGGCGGACAAGCCCCTAAAATGAAATGATTATCCATGGCCCTCAGGTTTGCGGTTCCATCCAAAGAACAACATTACCCTGCCTGACACATGGAGCCCAGTTTTTAACTTTGGAGCTTCTCATGTCTGTTTTGTTTGATGCGGCCGCTTTGGTCGTCCCGTTTGAAAAGTTACGCATGACCGATGTGGAGTCGGTTGGGGGCAAAAACGCCAGTCTGGGGGAGATGATTTCCCAGCTGCCTTCGGGTGTCCGCGTGCCCACCGGTTTTGCAACCACCGCCCATGCTTTCCGTGAATTCCTGAAGTTCGATGGCTTGACGGACCGCATCAATGCGCGCTTGGATGCGCTGGACACCGAAGATGTCCGCGCCTTGGCCGCAGTCGGTGCCGAGATCCGTGCCATGGTGGAGGCGCAGCCTTTTCCCGCGGACCTGGAAAAAGCCATCCGTGAAGAATTCATCCGTCTGCAAGGCGGCAATGCGCAAGCCTCTTTCGCCGTCCGCTCTTCCGCCACAGCCGAAGACTTGCCGGATGCTTCTTTTGCCGGTCAGCAAGAAACATTCCTCAATGTGGTGGGCATCGAAGATGTGCTGCACAAGATGAAAGAGGTGTTTGCCTCCTTGTACAACGACCGAGCCATCAGCTACCGTGTGCACAAAGGCTTTGCTCACGCCGATGTGGCCTTGTCGGCGGGTGTGCAGCGCATGGTGCGTTCTGATCTGGGCGCCGCCGGTGTGATGTTCACCATCGACACCGAGTCTGGTTTTGAAGAGGTGGTTTTCATCACGTCCAGCTATGGCTTGGGTGAAACCGTGGTGCAAGGTGCGGTGAACCCCGACGAGTTTTATGTGCACAAGCCCATGCTGGCTGCTGGTAACCGCGCCGTCATTCGCCGCAATCTGGGCTCCAAATTGATCGAGATGGTTTTTGCCAGTCCCGAAGAAAAAGCCGCTTCGGGCAAGTTGGTCAAAACCGTTGATGTGCCTGCTGAATTGCGCAACCGTTACAGCCTGACCGATGCCGAAATCGAGCAATTGGCCAAATATGCGCTGGTCATTGAGCAGCACTATGGCCGTCCGATGGACATCGAGTGGGGCAAGGACGGGACGGATGGCCAGCTGTACATCTTGCAGGCACGTCCCGAGACCGTGAAGAGCCAAGCCAAGGGCACGCCAGAACTGCGTTACAAGCTCAAGGGCAAGAGCACTGTGCTGGCCGAAGGCCGTGCCATTGGTCAGAAGATCGGTACGGGCCCCGTGCGCTTGGTGCACAACATCAGCGAGATGGACAAGGTTCAGCCCGGTGACGTGCTGGTGACCGACATGACCGACCCTAACTGGGAACCCGTGATGAAGCGCGCCAGCGCCATCGTCACCAACCGAGGCGGGCGCACCTGCCACGCCGCCATCATCGCGCGCGAGTTGGGCATTCCCGCTGTGGTGGGCTGCGGCAACGCCACTGAGCAATTGAGCGAAGGCACCTTGGTCACCGTCAGCTGTGCAGAGGGCGATACCGGTCACATTTACGATGGCCTGCTGGAAACCGAAATCAGCGAGATCCAGCGCGGCGTGCTGCCCGAGATCAAAACCAAGATCATGATGAACGTGGGCAACCCTCAGCTGGCATTTGATTTTGCGCAGCTGCCCAATGCAGGTGTGGGCTTGGCCCGCCTGGAGTTCATCATCAACAACAACATCGGTGTGCACCCCAAGGCGATCCTGGACTATCCGGCCATCGATGCGGATTTGAAGAAAGCAGTGGAGTCTGTGGCCCGGGGTCACGCCTCGCCACGTGCTTTTTATGTCGACAAAGTGGCAGAAGGTGTGGCCAGCATTGCGGCTGCGTTCTGGCCCAAGCCGGTGATCGTGCGCTTGTCGGATTTCAAGAGCAACGAGTACCGCAAGCTGATCGGTGGCAGCCGTTACGAGCCTGAAGAAGAAAACCCGATGTTGGGTTTCCGGGGCGCTGCGCGTTACATCAGCGAAGATTTTGGCGAGGCCTTTGCCATGGAGTGCGAAGCCCTCAAGCGGGTGCGCGGTGAAATGGGGTTGACCAATGTGCAGGTCATGGTGCCTTTTGTCCGTACTTTGGGTCAGGCAGAGAAGGTCACCAAGCTGTTGGCCAGCCAAGGTTTGCGCCGTGGCGAGAACGGTCTGAAGGTCATCATGATGTGCGAGGTGCCCAGCAACGCCATTCTGGCCGAGCGCTTCCTTGAATTCTTTGATGGTTTCTCGATCGGCTCCAACGATTTGACCCAGCTCACGCTGGGCCTGGATCGGGACTCTGGCATGGAATTGCTGGCGGTGGACTTTGATGAGCGTGATCCTGCCGTGACGGCCTTGATCGAGCAAGCCATCAAAGCTTGTTTGGCGCAGGGCAAATACATCGGCATTTGCGGTCAGGGTCCCAGCGATCATCCTGACTTTGCGCACTGGTTGATGGACCGTGGCATCAGTTCGATTTCGCTGAACCCTGATACGGTCATCGAGACTTGGACGTCGTTGGGTTCTTAAACCCTTCTCAGGGCATGCGATGAGCAAGTTGGCGCAAGCAGATATCACCACAGCTTACCGTTGGCGAATTCATCGCAATGTCCTCATTTACATCGTCATCTTGCTCAGTTTGATGGGGGCGATGGCTTGGGCTGAGCAATGGGGCCTGTCACGCAACCTGATCGGCCCCATTTTTTTGTTCAGCACGGTGATGATTTACGCCCTGATCGGCATATCGGGGCGAACTTCCGATCAGGATGAATACTATGTGGCCGGGCGACGCATTCCGGCCATGTACAACGGCATGGCCACCGCTGCTGATTGGATGAGCGCCGCCTCTTTCATCAGCTTGGCCGGTGCGCTTTACTTGCAAGGGTTTTCGGGCAGTGGTCAGCAGCCCGGTGGTTTGGCCTATGTGATGGGCTGGACGGGAGGCTTTTGCCTGGTGGCCTTTTTGATCGCGCCGCAATTGCGTGCCATGCAGCTGTATACATTGCCTGACTATTTCGACCGCCGTTTTGGTGGGCGCTGGCCCCGCATCATTGCGGCCCTGGCCTCGGTGCTTTGTTCGTTTACCTATGTGGTCGCGCAAATTTATGGCATTGGCCTGATTGCATCGCGCTTGACGGGTGTTCAGTTCGAGATCGGCATTTTGCTTGGACTGGGCGGGGTGTTGTTGTGCTCATTCTTGGGTGGCATGCGTGCCATCACTTGGACTCAGGTGGCGCAATACATCATGCTCCTTCTGGCTTTTCTGATCCCCGTGTCCTGGTTGTCTTACCAACAATTGGGTTCACCTGTGGCGCCGCTGGCCTATGGAGCGCAGCTTTCTCGCATTGAAGCCATTGAGAAAAGGCTGATCCATGATCCGGCTGAAATCGAAGTTCGTGAGGAGTATGCACGCCGAGCCCGCGTGTTTGAGGCCCGATTGGTCGACGTAGACCGTGCCATGGTCGACCTTCGCCAATCACTGGAAGATGAGATCCGTGAATTGAAATCACAGGGGGCCGACTTTGCGTCGATCGCCAAAGCGCGCCGAGAATTGTTGGCGGTGCCCAAAGATCCCGCTGCAGCCAAAGAGCAGTGGACCAAGGCCATGCTGGACAACCAAGAGCGGTCATTGCCGCTCGGGGGCATGCCGCCGCATGCCCAGGCTTTTCAGGGGCAACCAGACGGCAATCCCCAGCAGGTCAAGCAATTCAACGAGTCCAGGTTGAATTTCATGGCCTTGATTTTCTGCTTGATGGTGGGGACTGCAGGTTTGCCGCATTTGCTGACCCGCTTTTACACCTTGCCATCGGTGGCTGAAACCCGTTCTTCGGTGGCGTGGTCTTTGTTTTTCATTGGTTTGCTGTACCTGAGCGTGCCGGCATTGGCCGTGCTGGTGAAGTTCGAAGTGCTGAACAACTTGGTGGGCAGCAGCTTTGAGGATTTGCCCAGCTGGATAGCGCAATGGGCTCGCGTGGATTCAGGCTTGCTGGAAATCTCGGACGTCAATGGCGATCGGGTTTTGCAATTGGGTGAGCTCAAGCTCGGTGCGGACATGATCATGCTGGCGACCCCCGAATTGGGCGGGATGCCGTTTGTTGTTTCGGGTTTGGTGGCAGCCGGGGGCTTGGCCGCAGCCCTGTCCACGGCAGATGGTCTGTTGCTGACCATCAGCAATGCATTGGTGCACGACATTGGGCCGGGCAGGGCGCGCAAGCCCAAATCGGCGGAAGGGCGTGTGATCCTGTCTAAATTCGCCTTGCTGGCGGTGGCCATGCTTGCGGCGGTGGTGGCCGCTTTCAAGCCAGCCCAAATTCTGGCGTTGGTTTCTGCCTCGTTTTCTTTGGCTGCAGCAGCGTTCTTCCCGGGCATGGTGCTGGGCATGGTCTGGCAACGCGTACACCGCAAAGCCGTTGTGGCTGGCATGTTGTCTGGTCTGGCCGTGACCGTTTATTACCTCGTCTCGAACGCCCAAGGCTTGCGACATGCGCTCGGCTTGGACCCTCTTGGAGGTTTGTGGTTCGGCATTCAGCCTTTGTCTGCGGGGGTTTTTGGTGTTCCCGTCGGATTTGCGGCCATGATTTTGGCCACCTGGCTCTTGTCTCCTCCAACGGGGTCCCATGTCCCATCAGCGCAGGATGCTGCCCCTTCGCTTGGACGCTATCCGGGACTGTGAATTTGACGCTATAATCTGAGGCTTCGCCTTGCTGCACCCCGACAGACGCTGGGGGCAGCTTTTCCAACCTTTTGGGTTAACCGCAAGGAGTCTCAATGCGTCATTACGAAATCATTTTGCTGATCCATCCCGATCAGTCCGAACAAGTTCCAGCCATGCTGGAGCGTTACAAAGGCATGATCACTGCCGGCGGTGGCAATATCCACCGTGTTGAAGACTGGGGCCGCCGTCAGTTGGCATACCAGATCAACAAGCTGGGCAAAGCCCACTACCTGTGCGTGAACATCGAAGCCGACCAGGCCGTGATGGCTGAACTGGAACACGCGTTCAAGTTCAACGATGCCGTTTTGCGTCACCTGACTGTGCAAAAGAAAAAGGCCGACACCGCTCCTTCGTCCATGATGAAGACTGTTGAGCGCGAAGAAGCCCGCAAGTCACAACAAGCCGAATTCGCCGCTTGACACGTGCCTGTTGAGGAGTGAACCGTACCGAACTGACCGCCTGTATTGCCGAGCAAGCCGCTTTGCGATACACACCTGCCGGTTTGCCTGCTCTGGATGTGATCCTCGAGCACGCCTCTGAAGTTCAAGAGGCTGGGCAAAACCGAAAAGTCCAGTTGAAAATTCGCGCTTTGGCCATCGGGTCCATTGCCGAAAGACTGGTCAAGCAAGCGGTGGGCAGTGTCTGGACGTTCAAAGGCTTTTTGGCCACCCCTCGACAAGGCAAAAGTGTCGTGTTGCACATTCAAGAGTTTCAGCAAGATTAATTTCAGGAGGCCCCATGGCCACGTTCAAAAAATTCAACAAAGACAAGCGCCCAAAGCGCAACACCCAGTCGCTGCTGTTCAAGCGCAAGCGTTTTTGCCGCTTCACAGTGACCGGCGTCGAAGAAATCGACTACAAAGATGTGGACACATTGCGTGACTTCATCGCCGAAAACGGCAAGATCATTCCTGCTCGTTTGACTGGCACCCGCGCCATCTTCCAGCGTCAGCTCAACACCGCCATCAAGCGTGCACGCTTCTTGGCCATGTTGCCCTACACCGACCAGCACAAAGTCTAAGGAGAACAACCATGCAAATCATTCTGCTCGAAAAGGTTGTGAACCTGGGTAATCTGGGTGAGATCGTCAAAGTCAAGGACGGTTACGCACGTAACTTCCTGATCCCCCAAGGCCGCGCACGCCGTGCCACTGAAGCCAACAAGGCCGAGTTCGAAGCTCGCCGTGCTGAGCTCGAAAAAGCTGCTGCCGCCAAGTTGGCCGAAGCCCAAGCCCAAGGCGAAAAGCTCGCTGGCCTGGTGGTCAAGTTGACTCAAAAAGCCGGTGTGGATGGCCGTTTGTTTGGTTCCGTGACCAACCACGACATCGCCGAGGAATTGAACAAACAAGGTTACGCCTTGGTCAAGTCCCAAATCCGCATGCCTCACGGTCCCATCAAGGTCGTGAGCGATTCCACTGTGTCCGTGGCTTTGCACACCGACGTGGTGGTGGATGTCACTGTGACGGTTTACGGCGAAACAGCCTGATCGTCCGGTTCATCCCGGCAAGAGCCGCCAGCGAAAGCTTGGCGGCTTTTTTATTGCACTGTGGTCTTTGGTAGTCATATGCCAGTTTTCCCTCATTGATCACCGGATTCCCCGTGCTTATCCACAGACTTATCCCGTGACGGGCTGGCTGGGCCCGAGTACCATGATCTTTTAAGTTGTGTCCTGATGTCTGCTGTATTTTCAAACCACCTGAACGAATTCCCTGCCGATCTGTCAGCCGACAGCCAAGTGGCCAAATTGCGGGTGCCACCGCACTCGATCGAGGCTGAATCCAGTGTCTTGGGCGGGCTTTTGCTCGACAACGGGGCCTGGGACCGCGTGGGTGATTTGCTGGTCGACAACGACTTTTATCGGCATGAACACAAGCTGATTTACAGCGCCATTGGCGGCTTGATCAATGCCTCAAAGCCCGCTGATGTGATCACAGTCAGCGAGTATTTGCAAAACCAGGGCAAATCCGAAGAAATGGGTGGCTTGACCTACCTGAACTCTTTGGCGCAATACGTGCCCAGTGCCAGCAACATTCGCCGCTACGCCGAGATCGTTCGTGAACGCTCCATTTTGCGCAAGCTGGTGACGGCCAGTGATGAAATTTCGACCAACGCCTTCAACCCGCAGGGCAAGGCGATTGACCGCATCCTGGACGAAGCTGAACAAAAGATTTTCAACATCGGCGAGGAGGGCTCGCGGATGAAGCAGGGTTTCCAGTCGATGGATACCCTGGTGGTGGAGTTGCTGGACCGCGTTCAGGAGATGGCCGACAACCCCAATGACATCACTGGCGTGCCCACAGGGTTTTACGACCTGGACCGCATGACCTCGGGCCTGCAGCCTGGCGACATGGTGGTGTTGGCGGCGCGTCCTTCGATGGGTAAAACCGCTTTTGCGATCAACATTGCGGAGCACGTGGCGCTGAATGAAGGCTTGCCTGTTGCTGTGTTCTCCATGGAAATGGGCGCCTCCCAGTTGGCCGTTCGTGTGGTCGGATCGATTGGCCGTGTCGACCAGGGTCATTTGCGAACCGGTAAATTGACCGACGAAGAATGGCCGCGCCTGACGGAAGCCATTGAGAAACTGCGCACGGTGTCCTTGCACATCGATGAAACGCCGGGCCTGACCCCTTCGGAGTTGCGTGCCAACGCCCGCCGCCTGGCGCGCCAGTGCGGCAAGTTGGGTCTCATCGTGGTGGACTATTTGCAGCTCATGAGTGGCTCGGGGAGCTCTGGCGGTGATAACCGCGCCACCGAACTGGGCGAGATTTCACGTGGCCTGAAAATGCTGGCCAAAGAGCTGCAGTGTCCGGTCATTGCGCTGTCTCAGCTCAACCGAAGCGTGGAACAGCGCACCGACAAGCGCCCCATGATGAGTGACTTGCGGGAGTCGGGCGCGATCGAGCAGGATGCCGACATCATCATGTTCATCTACCGCGACGATTACTACAACAAGGATTCCAAAGATCCTGGTGTGGCAGAAATCATCATTGGCAAACAACGAAACGGTCCCACCGGGACCGTTCGTTTGGCTTTCCTGAAGAATCTGACCCGCTTTGAAAGCTTGGCCTCGGGAGGCTTGGGCAGCGACGATTACTGATCGTCGCCGCTGAGCAACTCAGAGCGTTTCGCTGGCGAAGTCAGCCAAGCGAGAGCGCTCACCGCGCGCCAGCGTGATGTGTCCGCCATGGGCCCAGCCCTTGAAACGGTCCACGGCATAAGTCAAGCCTGAGGAGCCTTCTGTCAGGTAGGGCGTGTCGATCTGGGCCAGGTTGCCCATGCAGATGATCTTGGTGCCCGGACCAGCCCGCGTGATCAAGGTTTTCATCTGCTTGGGCGTCAGGTTTTGCGCTTCATCGATGATCACGTACTTGTTCATGAAGGTGCGACCCCGCATGAAGTTCATGCTTTTGATCTTGATCCGGCTCTTGATCAGTTCATTGGTGGCCGCGCGCCCCCATTCGCCCGCATTGCCGCCATCGCCCTTGGCCAGAAACTCCAGGTTGTCGTCGAGTGCGCCCATCCAGGGGCCCATTTTCTCTTCTTCGGTGCCCGGCAAGAAGCCAATGTCTTCGCCCACGCTCACGGTTGCGCGGGTCATGATGATTTCGGTGTAGCGGCGATCGTCCAGAACCTGCGTCAACCCCGCGGCCAAGGCCATCAATGTTTTACCGGTACCTGCGGTGCCCGCCAGCGTCACAAAGTCCACATCGGGGTCGGTGAGCAGGTTCATGGCGAAGTTCTGTTCGCGGTTGCGTGTGGTCACGCCCCAGACCGCGTTCTTTTGCGAGGTGAAGTCCTTGAGCGTGCGCAGCACGGCGGTCTTGCCGCGGATTTCGGTCACGCGGGCATACAAGCTGGGCTCGCCTGGGGCTTCAAAGTACACAAATTGGTTCATGAACAGGCTGGGCACGATGGGGCCTGTGATGCGGTAATAGGTGTGTGTCCCTTGCTGCCAGCTTTCCACGGTTTTTCCATGCTTGGTCCAGAAGTCGGTGGGCAGAGCCAAAGAGCCTGGGTAGAGCAGGTCGCCGTCTTCCAGTGTCTTGTCGTTCTGGTAGTCCTCGGCCTGCAGGCCCAAAGCGCGGGCCTTGACCCGCATGTTGATGTCCTTGGAAACCAACACCACTTCTCGGGGCTTGTGCAGCTCGCCCAAGGCTTTGACCACGCCCAGAATCTGGTTGTCGGCTTTGCCTTGAGGCAAGGCCAGCGGCAAGCTCAGGTCCAGCGCTTGCGTCTGGAAAAAAAGTTGCCCCAAAGCATCGGTGTAACCCGTTGTGTTCAAGGGCGAGCCTTTGCCCAAGTCTGCGCCTTGGGCTGACGCGAGGGCGTCCAGCGAGCGGCTGGCCTGGCGCGCATTGCGGGCCACTTCGGTCATGCCTTTTTTGTGACCGTCCAGCTCTTCCAGCACGATCATGGGCAAGAAGACATCATGTTCTTCAAACCGGAACAGACTCATCGGGTCATGCATCAGCACATTGGTGTCCAGCACAAACAGCTTCGTTGGACCTGTATGGCGTTTGCTGCGCGTCGGTTTGGTTTTTTCGCGCCCGCTTTCACGGGAGTCGGGGGCGGCAGCTTGTGGCGCTGCGGCCAATGGGGCGGTGTCACGAACAGCGGCGGTCTTGCTCGGCTTGCCTGTGCGTTTGGCGTTGCGGGACTCTTGCGATGGCACGGGCTTGTTCGTCGCCTCTGGTGCTGCGCTTTCATGGTCATCGGGCTGGGTGTCGAAAGCCTTGTGGGTCAGACGGCTGGCGCGTTGGGTGGGAGCGGGTGGCAGTGGCATGGACGAAAGCCTCTTGAAAAAGTGAAACGGATGCCGTTAAAAAAGAAAAAGCCGCCTGGAGGCCAAGGCGGCTTTTACGTGGTGTGTGGGGCTGATTTTCACCGGCATGAATTCATTATGCACGAGCCCTGTGACAACTATCGAGAAATGATTTTAAAAAATCACTTGGCCTTTTTCAGGTCTTTGACGGCCTTGAGGACTTCCTCCACATGGCCAGGAACCTTCAGACCACGCCATTCTTGCTTGAGGGTGCCATCTTCGCCGATCAGGAAGGTGCTCCGCTCAATGCCTTTGACTTTCTTGCCATACATGATCTTGTTTTTGACCACACCAAACATGTGGCACATTTTTTCTTCGGTGTCGGCGATCAGTTCGAAGGGCAGTTCCAGTTTGGTCTTGAAATCGTCGTGCGACTTCATGTTGTCGCGCGAAACGCCAAAGACGGCTGCGCCTGCTTTGACGAAATCCTTGTATTTGTCGCGAAACTGCATGGCCTCTGTCGTGCAGCCGGGGGTGTTGTCCTTGGGGTAGAAGTACAGCACAACGTTTTGGCCGAGATGGGAGACGTTCGAAACTTTCAAACCGCCTGTGGCGTTCGATTCAAATTCGGGGAGGGGCTTGTTCAGAACGATCGCCATAAAACTTTGATCTCGCTTGACTGGTTGAGCGTTTGCCACCATCGGTTGGCGTCAGCTTCGCTAAAGGCCATGAGCCTTGACAACCTTCTATTTTACTCTGAAAGCACGGGACTCGGACACCAGGATTCCATGGCCTGATAGGAATCCGAAAATGCATCCTTTAAGGTTCTATCAACAGTGCGGCAAGGACTTTGCGGCCTTCGCTGGCGAGGATGTTGTAGGTCCTGCATGCAGCGGCTGTGTCCATCGATTCCAAGCCGATGCCTTTGGCAATCAAGGGCGCCATCAAGGAAGCGGGGGGGAATTGCAAGCGTTTGCCACAGCCCAGAATGACCAGCTCGACGCCGTCTTTGGCCAGGGACTCAAAGGACTGCACATCGAGCTGAGCGAATTTGTGAGGCGCCCATGTCCATGAGGGCAAACCTTCCAGGCTGCTGACCACCACGGACTGCGTGTGCTTGAAACCATTGACTTCGATCCAGTCAGGTCCATAGGCATTGATGGTGGGGGCATTGGATTTGTCGGGCTGGAGTTTCATGGGGTGGATCCGATGCGCGTCTGATGGCTTGTGGACTGGAGGCCGAAACAGGCCTGAAATTGTGGTCAAATTATAGGTTTTCCCTCACCGCAACTGCCTTTGGAGGCACTTTGAAGCCTATTCAGAAATCCGCCAAGCTCGCCAACGTCTGTTATGACATCCGCGGCCCCATCATGGACCGTGCCCGTCAGATGGAAGAAGACGGGCACAAGATCATCAAATTGAACATTGGCAACCTGGCGGTTTTTGGTTTTGACGCGCCCGAAGAAATTCAGCAAGACATGATCCGCAACCTGCCCAATTCGGCAGGCTACTCCGACAGCAAAGGCATTTTTGCGGCCCGCAAGGCGGTGATGCACGAGACCCAAAAGCAAGGCATTTTGGGCGTGACGCTGGACGACATTTACCTGGGCAACGGGGCCAGCGAATTGATCGTCATGGCCACCAACGGCTTGCTCGACGATGGCGATGAATTGTTGTTGCCTTCACCGGATTACCCACTGTGGACCGCTGCCGCCAGTTTGTCGGGCGGCACGCCCGTGCACTACCGCTGTGACGAAGCCAACGGCTGGATGCCTGACCTGGCCGACATCCGCGCCAAAGTCACACCACGCACCAAGGGTATCGTGGTGATCAACCCGAACAACCCGACGGGAGCCTTGTACTCTGACGCACTGTTGCAGGGCATTGTGGCCATTGCACGTGAACACGGCTTGGTGATCTTTGCCGATGAGGTGTACGACAAGGTGTTGTACGACGGCGTCAAGCACACGCCTTTGGGCAGCTTGTCGCAAGATGTGTTGACCTTGACCTTCAATTCTCTGTCCAAGAGTTACCGCTCTTGCGGTTACCGCGCTGGCTGGATGGTGATCTCGGGCGACAAAAAAGCGGCCAAGGATTACATCGAGGGCCTGAACATGCTTTCGAACATGCGCTTGTGTGCCAACGTGCCAGGTCAGTGGGCCATTCAAACGGCGCTGGGTGGGCACCAGAGCATCAACGAGCTGGTGGGCGAGGGCGGTCGCTTGCGCAAGCAGCGCGATTTGGCGTACGAATTGATCACCGCCATTCCTGGTGTCAGCTGTGTCAAGCCCCAAGCGGCGTTGTACATGTTTCCCAAGTTGGACCCAAAGATGTACCCGATCCAGGATGACCAGGATTTTTTCTTGCACCTGTTGGATGAGACCAAAGTCATGCTGGTGCAAGGCACGGGCTTCAATTGGCCAGATCCTGACCATTTCCGGATTGTCTTTTTGCCACATCTGGACGATCTGCGCGAAGCGATTGGCCGCGTGGCGCGCTTCCTCGAAGGCGCCCGCAAGCGTTTTGGCACCGAACATTTGGTGGCCTGATATTTTTTGAATCATGACCCGGAATGTTCGGGTCCAACTGTAGAAGAGAAGTCGATGAAACCGATCAAAGTGGGCCTGTTGGGCATTGGTACTGTGGGCAGTGGCACTTTCAATGTGCTCAAGCGCAACCAGGAAGAAATCCAGCGCCGTGCGGGCCGTGGCATTGAGATCGCCATGGTGGCTGACCTCAATGTGGCACGCGCCCAAGAGGTGGTAGGCGCTGGTGTGCAGGTGGTGGCCGATGCCCGCGAGGTGATCGCCAACCCTGAAATCGACATCGTGATCGAATTGATCGGTGGTTACGGCATTGCCAAGGCTTTGGTGATGGAAGCCATTGCCGCAGGCAAGCATGTGGTCACGGCCAACAAGGCCCTGCTGGCCGTGCACGGCACCGAGATTTTTGCGGCAGCCCAAGCCAAAGGCGTGATGGTGGCTTTTGAAGCCGCTGTGGCCGGTGGCATCCCGATCATCAAGGCGCTGCGCGAAGGCCTGACCGCCAACAGCATCCAGTGGGTGGCCGGCATCATCAATGGCACCACCAACTTCATCTTGTCCGAGATGCGCGACAAAGGCCTGGACTTTGCTGTGGTGCTCAAGGAAGCGCAACGCCTGGGTTACGCCGAAGCCGATCCGACCTTCGACATCGAAGGCGTGGATGCAGCCCACAAAGTGACTTTGATGAGCGCGATCGCGTTTGGTATTCCCGTGCAGTTTGACAAAGCTTATGTCGAAGGCATCACTCAACTAGGTGCAGCGGACATCAAATACGCCGAACAGCTGGGCTACCGCATCAAGCTTTTGGGCATCACCAAGCGCACGGCACAAGGTGTGGAACTGCGCGTTCACCCCAGCCTGGTGCCGACCCAGCGTTTGATCGCCAATGTGGAAGGCGCCATGAACGCCGTGATGGTGCAAGGCGATGCCGTGGGCACCACTTTGTATTACGGCAAAGGCGCAGGCTCTGAGCCTACGGCCAGCGCCGTGATCGCCGATCTGGTGGACATCACCCGTTTGCATACCGCCGATCCGCTCAACCGCGTGCCGCATCTGGCCTTCCAGCCAGGCGCGATGAGCGATCTGAAGGTCTTGCCCATGGCTGAAGTCGTGACCAGCTATTACCTGCGTTTGCGCGTGGCCGATCAAGCCGGTGTGTTGGCCAAGCTGACCGGTTTGTTGGCCGATGCCGGTATCAGCATCGATGCGGTGTTGCAACGCGAAGCCGACCAGGTCAGCCAGGCCGGTGAGAACCAGACCGATGTGATCATCCTGACCCACGATACCCGCGAAGGCGCGCTCAATGATGTGCTGGCCCAGATGCAGGCGCTGCCCACCGTGATGGCGCCCATCGTCCGTATCCGTAAAGAAGAGTTGAACTGATGCGTTACCTGTCCACCCGCGGCCACGCTGACCGCAAACGCTTTTGCGAAATCCTGCTCGAAGGTCTGGCGCCCGATGGCGGCTTGTACCTGCCCGAGTCCTACCCCCGTGTGGATGCGGCCGCTCTGACGCGTTTGCGCCAAGTCTGGCAAAGCCAAGGCTATGCCGCCTTGGCATTTGAGATTCTGTCGCTGTACATCGACGACATTCCGGCAGAAGACTTGAAGGCCCTGTGCCAGAAGACGTATACCGCGCAAGTGTTCGGCACGCGAGAGATCGTCCCCCTCAAGCCTTTGCAAAGCGCAGGCAACGCCAAACCTGATGTGTACCTCGAAGCCTTGTCCAACGGCCCGACGCTGGCCTTCAAGGACATGGCCATGCAACTGCTGGGCAATTTGTTTGAATACGAGTTGGCCCGTCGCGGCGATGAGCTCAATATTTTTGGTGCCACCTCGGGCGACACCGGCAGCGCGGCCGAGTACGCCATGCGCGGCAAAAAAGGTGTTCGCGTTTTCATGACCAGCCCCTATGGCCGCATGAGCCCGTTCCAGCAGGCCCAAATGTTCAGCCTGCTCGATGAGAACATCCACAACATCGCCATCGAAGGCGTGTTCGACGATTGCCAGGACCTGGTCAAGGCGGTCTCCAACGATCTGGCGTTCAAGCGCCAGTACAAAATCGGCACGGTCAACTCGATCAACTGGGCCCGTTTGCTGGCCCAGGTCGTTTACTACTTTGCGGGTTATTTCCAGGCCACCACCGCCAATGACCAGAAGGTCAGCTTCACGGTGCCCAGCGGCAATTTCGGCAATGTCTGTGCCGGCCATGTGGCCCGCATGATGGGTTTGCCCATCGAGCGTTTGGTGGTCGCCACCAACGAGAACGATGTGCTGGATGAGTTCTTCCGCACCGGCGTTTACCGTGTGCGCGGCACAGCCGACACGCATGAAACATCGAGCCCTTCGATGGACATCTCCAAAGCCAGCAACTTCGAGCGCTTTGTCTTTGATTTGCTCGAGCGCGACGCGTCCAAAACCCAAGCGATTTTCGGTGAAGGTCTCAGCCGTGAAGGCTTCTTTGACTTGTCGGCCGATCCGCGCTTTGCCAAAGCCGCCAGTTTTTATGGCTTCGAGAGCGGTAAAAGCACCCATGCCGATCGACTCAAAACCATCCAGCAGGTGTTTGAACAGTACGGTGTGATGGTCGATACCCACACGGCCGATGGCATCAAAGTGGCCAAGGAGCATCTGAATCCGGCTGTGCCGATGATCGTGCTGGAGACGGCTTTGCCCATCAAATTTGCCGCCACTTTGGTGGAAGCCTTGGGCCGCGAGCCAAACCGGCCTGCGCAGTTTGAGGGGATTGAACAATTGCCCAAACGCGTCATGGTCATGAACGCGGACGTGGCGCAAATCAAGGCCTACATCGCAGCGCACTGCGATTGAGAACGCCCATGTCCAGCGCCCCACGATCGCCTTTGATGCCTCTGGATGAGGCACTGTCCACATTGCTGCAGCAGATCACGCCAGCGAATGGCTCGGAGCTGGTGGCCACCTTCGACGCCGATGGGCGCGTGCTGGCCAAGGATGTGGTGTCGTCATTGCAGGTGCCCGCCTTCGACAATTCGTCCATGGATGGCTATGCCGTTCGCTGTGCGGACTTGCTGCCGGGTGCCGAGTTGTCGGTGACGCAACGCATTCCTGCTGGCCATCAGGGGCAGCCTTTGCAAGCGGGGCAAGTGGCGCGGATTTTCACCGGTGCGCCCGTCCCACAGGGCGCTGATGCCATCGTGATGCAAGAGCAGGCCGAGTTGGTTGCCGACGGTGACATTCCCCGTGTGCGTTTCACGCATCGGCCGCAAGTGGGTGAGTGGATCCGCCAAAGCGGTGAAGACATCCGCCAAGGGCAAACCGCTTTGCGCCGTGGTCAAAAGTTGGGGCCCGCTGAGCTGGGTTTGGCTGCCAGCCTCGGATTGGCCCAGTTGCGTGTTGTGCCGCGTCCTCGCGTGGCTTTGTTCTCTACAGGCGACGAGTTGGTGATGCCAGGTGATGTGGCACCGCAAGACATGCCCGCAGGCGCCATCTACAACTCCAACCGCTTTTTCTTGCGGGCCTTGTTGCACCGCTTGGGCTGCGAGGTCAGTGATCTGGGCATCGTGCCTGACCGCCGTGATGCCACATTGGCCGCGCTCAAAACGGCAGCCGATCACCATGACCTGATTTTGACCAGCGGCGGCGTGTCGGTGGGCGAGGAAGACCATGTGAAACCCGCCGTGCAAGCTTTGGGCGCTTTGGCTTTGTGGCAAATTGCCATGAAGCCCGGCAAGCCCTTTGCCTACGGCCATGTGCGGCGCGAAACCCAAAACGGCACCGCCCATTTTGTGGGCTTGCCGGGCAATCCGGTCTCCAGTTACATGACTTTCCTGCTTTTGGTCAGACCCTTGATCTTGAAGCTGCAGGGCGTTGAGAACCTGGGCCCCGAGTGCCTTCAGTTGCCCGCCCATTTCGAATTGCCCAAAGCCGATAAACGCCGGGAGTTCTTGCGCGCTCGCCGCAACGACCAAGGGGGGCTTGATCTGTTTCCCAACCAGAGTTCGGGGGTGTTGACCTCGGTGGTTTGGGGCGATGGCGTGATCGACAACCCGTCGGGCAAGACCATTGCTCACGGCGACATCGTCCATTTTTGGCCTTTCGCGGGATGGTTGTCATGAAGATTCAAATCCGATATTTCGCCTCTTTGCGCGAGACCTTGGGCATGCCCGGCGAAACGCTGGAAACCACCAGCGCAGATGTTGCCGCTTTGCGTGAGGAGTTGATGGCCAAGGGCGGCGCCTACGCGCAAGCCTTGTCGTCGGGTCGTGCCGTACGGGTGGCGGTCAACCAGGTCATGGCGTCAGGCGATACCCGCTTGTCCGAGCATTGTGAGGTGGGCTTTTTCCCACCCGTCACTGGGGGCTGAAGGCATGTCCGCTCGTGTGCTGATTCAGACCGCCGACTTTGACGTGAGCGCCGAGATCGATGCGCTTCGGGCTCAGGACTTGCGCGTAGGGGCCGTGTGCAGCTTTGTGGGGACCGTGCGCGATACCCAGGCCTTGACCGGGCAAGCGCAAGATGAAGTCCAGGCCATGGAGTTGGAGCATTACCCGGGCATGACCGAAAAATCCATCGAAGCCATGATCGATGAAGCGCACACGCGCTTTGATTTTTATGGCGCACGCGTGGTGCACCGGGTGGGTCGCTTGCTGCCGGCCGATCAGATCGTGCTGGTGGCGGTGACCTCCGCCCACCGGGGTGAGAGTTTCAAGGCCTGCGAATTTTTGATGGACTACCTCAAAACCCAAGCGCCTTTCTGGAAGAAAGAGCAAACCCCCGAAGGGGCGCATTGGGTGGATGCCCGCGTGTCCGACGATGCCGCCTTGGCCCGCTGGGGCATTCAGTCCACCAACGCTTGAGGGTTTGGCACGCTCAGTGCGTGTAGCGCGGTGGCGTTTCGGGCTCCAGCGCTGCAGGCTCGATGGCCGCAGACACATTGGGGGCCGTGGTGAAGCCCCATTCGGCCTTGACCAAGGCTTGTTGTATCAAGTGAACCAAGCCGTGCACCAGGCTCGCCTGCAGGTTGAGCTGACAAGACTTGACGGCGGCATCCACCGATTTTTCCTGGAAAGTCATCAGCAGGCCGCCACCGGCTTGCAAGCTCAGCTGTGCGTCTGTGATCAACAGCGGCTCTTCCCCCAAGGGCCGTTGTTCGGCTTTGGCCTCGAACGGGGTGGCGAAGTCGGCTTTCTGCAAAAACGCATCCCGTTTGATTTCGGTGAGCATTTTTTGCGATGAAGGATCGGGCGCGGCCACCCCCGGCTGACTGGCCTCCAGACGAACCACCGATTGGTCAATGGCCGGCATCAGGCGCAGGCACATGCGGCGCGTCAACCAAAAGCGGAACTCTTGCTTGTCAAGTGTGTTCAAGCGCAACAAGATCCGGTCTTGGCGTTCTTCATAACTGACTGAAAGCTGGTGAATGTTCATGATTTGATTTTAGGCAAATTCCGCGCTCACCTTGGCGCTTGAAAATGCCAAGAGTGGCCCAAGCTTGGAAACATTGGAGAAACATTCATGCGCATCGATAAATTGACCACCAAATTTCAGGAAGCCTTGGCCGATGCCCAGTCTTTGGCTTTGGGCCGTGACCATGCCTACATCGACCCCGCACATGTGCTGGTGACGATGCTCAAGCAAGATGAAGGGCCCAAAGCCCTCTTGCAACGTGCCGGTGTTCAGGTCCCGGGCCTGTTGCAAGCCTTTGAGGCGGCGGTGACCCGTTTGCCTCAAGTGACCGGGCAAGATCAGGTGCAGGTGGGGCCTGACTTGGTCAAATTGCTGCAAGCGGCCGAAAAGGAATCCATCAAGCGAGGCGACGCCTTCATCGCCAGTGAGTTGTTTTTGCTGGCTTTGGCTGACAGCAAAACCGAGGCCGGACGCCTGTGCAAGGAGAACGGACTCTCGCGCAAAAGTCTGGAGTCCGCCATCGATGCCGTGCGCGGCGGCCAGACCGTGGGCAGTGCCGATGCCGAGGGGCAACGCGAAGCCCTCAAAAAATACTGCATCGACCTGACCGAGCGCGCCCGCATTGGCAAGCTCGATCCGGTGATTGGTCGCGACGATGAAATCCGGCGTGCCATCCAGGTCTTGCAGCGCCGGACCAAAAACAACCCCGTGCTCATCGGTGAGCCTGGTGTCGGCAAGACCGCCATTGTCGAAGGCCTGGCCCAGCGCATCGTGGCCGGTGAAGTGCCTGACTCGCTCAAAGGCAAACGCGTGTTGTCTTTGGACATGGCGGCTTTGTTGGCGGGGGCCAAGTTCCGTGGCGAGTTTGAAGAGCGCCTGAAAACCGTGCTCAGCGAATTGGCGAAAGACGAAGGACAGACCATCGTGTTCATCGACGAGCTGCACACCATGGTGGGCGCCGGCAAAGGCGAGGGCGCGATGGACGCCGGCAACATGCTCAAGCCTGCTTTGGCGCGGGGCGAGTTGCACTGCGTGGGGGCAACCACGCTAAATGAATACCGCAAGTACATCGAAAAAGACGCGGCATTGGAGCGGCGCTTTCAGAAGATTCTGGTCAGCGAACCCTCTGTGGAAGCCACGATCGCGATCTTGCGTGGTCTGCAAGAAAAATACGAAATCCACCATGGCGTGGACATCACCGATCCGGCCATTGTGGCGGCGGCCGAGCTGAGCCATCGCTACATCACCGACCGCTTCTTGCCCGACAAGGCGATTGACCTGATCGACGAAGCCGCCGCCAAGATCAAGATCGAAATCGATTCCAAGCCCGAGGTCATGGACAAGCTCGATCGCCGCTTGATTCAGTTGCAAATCGAGCGTGAAGCCGTGCGCAGAGAAAAAGACGAAGCCTCCCAAAAGCGCCTGACCTTGATTGAAGAGGAAATCATCAAGCTCAAGAAAGAGGCCGCCGATTTGGAAGAAATTTGGCAAGCCGAAAAAGCCCAGGCCCAAGGCGGCCAGCAAGTGCGCGAGCAGATTGACCAGTTGCGCCAGCAAATCGAAGAGCTGACCCGCAAGGGTGATTTCAACAAGGTGGCCGAGCTGCAATATGGGCAATTGCCTGCCTTGGAAAAAACACTCAAAGACGTGCAAGCAAAAGAAGCTGCTCCCGGCGAAAAACCGG
This sequence comes from Limnohabitans sp. MMS-10A-192, assembly GCF_003063335.1. Classification (GTDB taxonomy): domain Bacteria; phylum Pseudomonadota; class Gammaproteobacteria; order Burkholderiales; family Burkholderiaceae_C; genus Limnohabitans_A. Next base: position 513,712 of record NZ_NERX01000001.1, read on the forward strand.
TACACCGCTTGTTGCGCACCCAGGTGGGCGCTGAAGAGATTGCCGAGGTCGTCTCGCGTGCCACGGGTATCCCTGTGTCCAAGATGATGCAGGGGGAGCGTGAAAAACTGCTGCAGATGGAAGACAAATTGCACCAGCGTGTGGTGGGGCAGGACGAGGCCATTTCGGCCGTGGCCAATGCCATTCGCCGTTCACGCTCGGGCCTGTCTGATCCGAACCGCCCAACCGGCTCTTTCTTGTTCCTGGGGCCTACCGGTGTGGGCAAGACGGAGCTGTGCAAAGCCTTGGCGGGTTTCTTGTTTGACAGCGAGGACCACCTGATCCGCATGGACATGAGCGAGTTTATGGAGAAGCACTCGGTGGCCCGTTTGATCGGTGCGCCGCCCGGTTATGTGGGTTACGAAGAAGGGGGTTACCTGACCGAGGCCGTGCGCCGCAAGCCCTACAGCGTGTTGCTGCTGGACGAAGTGGAAAAAGCCCATCCGGATGTGTTCAACATCTTGCTGCAGGTGCTGGACGACGGCCGACTGACCGACGGCCAAGGCCGAACGGTGGACTTCAAGAACACGGTGATCGTCATGACCTCCAATTTGGGTTCTCACCTGATCCAGGCCATGGTGGGGCAGCCCGCTGAGGACATCAAGGACGCCGTCTGGGACGAGTTGAAGGCGCATTTCCGCCCCGAGTTCCTCAACCGCATCGACGAGACCGTGGTCTTCCACGGGCTGGATGCCCAGCACATCGCCTCGATCGCCAGCATCCAACTGCAAGCTTTGCGCGATCGCTTGGCCCGCATGGACCTGAGCCTGGATGTCAGCGCTGCAGCTTTGTCCGAGTTGGCCAAGGTGGGTTTTGATCCGGTGTTTGGTGCCCGGCCGCTCAAGCGCGCCATCCAGCAGCGGCTGGAAAATCCTTTGTCGCGTTTGTTGCTGGAAGGGCGTTTTCCGCCCAAGAGCACCATCGAGGTCTCGGTGGACCCTGTGCAAAACCCGGGCCATTTCGATTTCAAGGTGATCGAAGCGGCCGTTTGATTGCAGCGCTCCCATAGGGGCATGGTGGCGACACCATGCCCCTTTTTTCATGGCTAAACTGCAGCTTTTGCAGCGTGCCAAGCCCTCATGTTCTTGGAGCCGCCCGTTGCGAGCAGGAAAGAACAGACGTTTATGCAACTGGCCTCATCGGGTTCTGAGCCCACAGTTTCCTTGCAAAGTGACGCCAAAGTGATGGGGCTGGTCGGTCTGGCCCATGCCAGCTCGCACTTTTCGCACCTCTTGCTGCCCTTGATGTTTCCCATCTTCATTCGGGACTTCGGCTGGTCTTATTCCGAGCTGGGCTTGCTCAGCACCTTGTTTTTTGTGGTCTCCGGCGTGGGCCAAGCTTCGGCGGGTTTTGTGGTCGACCGCCTGGGGGCTCGGCCTGTCTTGTTCTGCTCCCTGGTCTTGTTCACCTTGGCCTGTCTTTTGGCTTCCGTGGCCGAGGGCTATGCGGCCCTCATGGCGGTGGCCGTGCTGGCAGGTCTGGGCAACGCACCTTTTCACCCTGTGGACTTCACGATCTTGAACCAACGGGTGTCGACCCCGCGCTTGGGCTATGCCTTCAGTGTGCATGGTTTGAGCGGCAATCTGGGCTGGGCTGTCGCCCCTGTGTTTTTCACGGTCACTGGCGCACTTTGGGGATGGCGTCAGGCCTTTGTGGCGGCCGCTGGCCTGTATGCATTGGTGTTGTTGATGCTGGTGCTGAACCGTGCTGCGCTCAAGACCGAGCCCTCTGCACGTCAGCACGGTGGTGCAGGCGTGACAAATGATTTGGCGTTCATGCGCTTGCCCGTGGTGTGGTGGTGCTTCGCCTTCTTTTTGTTGTCCACCGTGACGTTGGCGGTGGTGCAGAATTTCTCCGTGCCCATCCTCAAAGCCTTGCAAGGCGTGAGTTTGGAGCTGGCCTCGATGACGCTGACCGCCTACATGTTGTGCGGCGCTGTGGGCATGCTGATCGGTGGTTTTGTAGCGGCGCGCTGGCCGCGCTGGAGCGATCGCGTGGTGGCCGCCTGCATGGCGGGTGCCGCGGTGTTGATGGCCTTGTGTGCCAGTGGCTTGTTTGGACAGATGGGCACCTTGTGGGTTCTGGCGGCCACAGGTTTTGCCATTGGTGTGGGGGGGCCAAGCCGCGATTTGATGATCAAGAAGGCGACGCCTAAAGGCGCCACTGGGCGGGTCTATGGCTTGGTTTACTCAGGCCTGGACGTGGGCTTTGCTTTGTCGCCCCTATTTTTCGGTGCTCTCATGGACCGCGGGCTCTACCAAGCGACCTTGCTGGGGGCTGCTTTGGTGCTCTTGTTCAGCGTTGTGGCCGCTTTGGGGGTGGGCAAGCGCACAGCAGTGCCCGCTTGAGCACTTAACGCTTGGGCGACAGACGCCCGGCAGGCGCTTGGGCAAAATCAGCGCATGACACAAAAAATCGCTGGCCATCTTCTCGTTGAATGCCTCTTGGCCCAAGGCGTTACCCATGCTTTTGGCGTACCGGGTGAAAGCTACCTGGCGGTGCTGGATGGCTTCCATCTGCACCGCGACAAGATCCGTTTTGTCATCTGCCGCCAAGAGGGCGGTGCGGCCTACATGGCCGAAGCGCAAGGCAAGTTGACCGGCCGTCCCGGGGTCTGTTTCGTCACCCGGGGTCCAGGTGCGACCAACGCCTCGATTGGCGTGCACACGGCTTTTCAGGACTCCACCCCGATGGTGCTTTTTGTTGGCGATGTGGCCAGCGACACGCGCGACCGCGAGGCTTTTCAGGAAATGGATTACACCCATTTTTTTGGCCCCTCGACCAAAGGCATGGCCAAGCGCGTCGAGCGCATCGATGATCCCGAACGTTTGCCTGAGTACGTGGCACGGGCTTTTGCGACCGCCATGAATGGCCGTCCCGGCCCCGTGGTGCTGGTCTTGCCCGAGGACATGCTGACCCAGGCGGTTGAGCATGCTCAAGCCTTGCCACGTGTCGAGCCCGTTCAGGCTTGGAGCGATCCAGGTGCATTGCGCAGTTTGAGAGACATGCTCCTGAGTGCACAAAAACCATTGGTCATTTGTGGCGGAGGAGGGTGGACTGTGCAGGCTGCGCAAGCCCTGCAGCGTTTTGCCGAAAATTGGCAATTGCCCGTGGCCAACGCGTTCCGCTTCCAGGACACCTTTGACAACCACCACCCTTTGTACGCGGGGGATGTCGGCATCGGCATCAATCCTGCCCTGGCGGCTCGCGTTCGGGACTCGGATTTGATCCTGGCCATTGGCCCGCGTCTGGGTGAGATGACCACGGGTGGCTACACCTTGCTCAAAGCCCCCAAGACGCTGCAAAAGTTGGTGCACATCCACGGCAGTGCCGAAGAGTTGAATCGGGTGTATCAAGCCGATCTGGCCATCCTCTCCACGATGAATGCAGCAGCCAGAAGCCTTGAAGTGCTGACGGCGCCCACCGATTTGCCTTGGGGCGACTGGACGCGCTCAGCGAATGCCGATTACCTGGCCAATCTTGTACCGCAGGCATTGCCGGGCGATATCGACATGCCCGCCATCGTCGCGACCCTGAAAAAACACCTGCCCGAAGATGCTGTGCTGACCAACGGCGCAGGCAACTTTGCCAGTTGGATGCACCGGTTCTTTCAACACAATGGTTTGGTCAAAGGCCACAAGACCCAACTGGCACCGACTGTGGGTGCCATGGGTTATGGCGTGCCAGCAGGCATTGCCGCCAATTTGCTGACAGGCCGGTTGGCCTTCACCATTGCGGGCGATGGTGATTTCCTGATGAACGGACAGGAGCTGGCCACGGCGGTCCAGCATGGGGGCAAAAGCATCATCTTGTTGTTGAACAACGGCATGTACGGCACGATCCGCATGCATCAGGAGCGTGAATATCCAACCCATGTGACGGGCTCACAACTGAGCAATCCTGATTTTGTGATGTTGGCTCAAGCCTATGGCTATGCTGCAACGCGCATTCGCAAAACGCAAGAGTTCGAGGCTGCCTTGCTTGATGCGCTGCAAAGACCGCAAGGCACCTTGATTGAGGTGATGCTCGATCCGGAGGTGATCACCACCCGAGGCACGCTGAGCGCCATCACCCAATCGGCCTTGGCCAAGCGCAAGGTTTGACGTCATGTTTGCAGCGCTGCTGCAGGCATAAAAAAACCCGCTTAACGCGGGTTTTTTTATGGGCTCACCAGAATCACTTCAGGTGCTTGCCGATCAAGCCAGCCATTTCGAACATGGTGACTTGGGCTTTGCCAAACACAGCCTTGAGCTTGTCGTCGGCATTGATGGCGCGGCGGTTGGTCGCGTCTTGCAAGTTGTGCTTTTTGATGTAGACCCACATCTTGCTCACGACTTCGGTGCGTGGCAGGGGAGTAGCACCCACCACGGCGGCCAATGCGGCGCTGGGGGTCAATGCTTTCATGAACGCAGCGTTGGGTGTGCGTTTTTTAGCAGGAGCTTTGGCCGCTACTTTTTTAGCGGGTGCTGCAGCTTTTGGTGCTGGAGCGGCTTTCTTGGCCGGTGCTGCTTTTTTAGCGGGAGCAGCTTTTTTTGCCGGGGTTTTTTTCGCAGTTGCCATGGTTAAGTTCCTTTGATCGGAAGTTGGTTCGCCGCTGAGAAACGATGCGTTTTCAGCTGAATGCATGCTACTGGAGAAATCTTCACTTTCCAAGCGGAAATATCAATTTTTGCTAGGGGTTGTTGCTGATTTGTCTTGCTTGTTCCACATTTCAAGATCTTTTGCCCCGGCATGGTGCGTATGGCCTGTGTAAGTGCGCTGATTTCCACTCGCGTCTTTTTCAAGGACACCTCTATGCCCCAAACATCGGCCATCTCTTTTTCTACGTGTGATTTCTGCGATGCCAACAAAAGGAATGACAGCGGAGACTTTCGCGTCATACCCACCGTGTTCCAAAACTATGGCACTCGCCATCAGTTCGCTGGCCCTGTTTTGACGGTCAAGTGTTACGAGGACAACAGCCATGTCAAGCAGGCAGTGGAGACCGAAGGGCACGGCCGTGTGCTGGTGGTCGATGGTGGTGCCTCAGTCCGCCGTGCCTTGTTGGGCGGCAACTTGGCCGCTTCGGCGCAACGCAATGGCTGGGCTGGGATTGTCATTGATGGTTGTGCGAGAGACGCCGCAGAACTGGCGGTGCTGGACATGGGCATTCGCGCTCTTGCCCTGAACCCCATGCCCACTGATCGCGCCGGACAAGGACAGACCGGCTTGACCATTCACATTCAAGGCGTGCAAGTCAACACCGGCGATTGGCTGTATGCCGATCAAGATGGCATCGTCATCAGCACCACAGCCTTGCATCTTGTTTCATGATGCACATCGAGGCTTTCATAATTTGAAATTTTTAAATGCTGCAACGCGTCATTTTTTCTCAATATGGGAAATGTAATTTTATATTGAGAAATTTATTCTTTAAGTTGTTGATTTTAAACAAATAAAAATAACTCTTGTATAAGACATAAGAATGAAAATAAGTCTTGTACAAGAGTTAAGATTTGTCCAACGACGAAGCAGAATCCGCTGCCCACATCGCCCGATTTCAACTTGACTTCAGGAGTTCTCCATGCCCGCTAACCTCAATCAACAACTGAGCCGTGAACAGCAAATCGCCGCCCTCGAAAAAGACTGGGCGACCAACCCACGTTGGAAAGGCGTCAAGCGCGGTTACTCCGCAGCCGACGTGGTTCGTCTGCGCGGCAGCATGCCCATTGAGCACACCTTGGCCAAGCGCGGTGCAGAAAAGCTCTGGGAAAAAATCAACGGTGGTGCCAAAAAAGGTTACGTCAATGCCTTCGGCGCGATCAGCGCCGGTCAGGCCATGCAACAAGCCAAAGCTGGTCTGGAAGCTGTTTATCTGTCGGGCTGGCAAGTCGCTGCCGACGGCAACACATCCGAAACCATGTACCCCGACCAATCGCTGTACGCCTACGACTCGGTGCCCACCATGGTGCGCCGCATCAACAACACGTTCAAGCGCGCTGACGAAATCCAGTGGGGCCGCGGCATCGAGCCAGGTTCCAAGGACTTCATCGACTACTTCCTGCCCATCGTGGCCGATGCTGAAGCCGGTTTCGGTGGTGTGTTGAACGCTTTCGAACTGATGAAGAACATGATCGCTTCGGGCGCTGCTGGCGTGCACTTCGAAGACCAATTGGCAGCCGTGAAGAAATGCGGTCACATGGGCGGCAAAGTGTTGGTCCCAACACAAGAAGCCTGCGAGAAGTTGATCTCCGCACGTTTCGCTGCCGACGTCATGGGCGTGTCCACCATCGTGTTGGCCCGTACCGATGCCGAAGCCGCCAACTTGATCACTTCTGACCACGACGCCAACGACAAGCCATTCTTGACTGGCGAGCGCACACAAGAAGGTTTCTACCGCGTCAAAAACGGTCTGGAGCAAGCCATCAGCCGCGGTGTGGCCTACGCCCCCTATGCTGACTTGGTGTGGTGCGAAACAGGCGTGCCAGACATTGGCTTTGCCCGTGAATTCGCGCAAGCCGTGCACGCCGCCTGCCCAGGCAAGCTGCTGTCATACAACTGCTCGCCATCGTTCAACTGGAAGAAAAACCTCAACGACAGCCAGATCGCTTCCTTCCAGGATGACCTGTCGGCACTGGGCTACAAGTACCAGTTCATCACACTGGCCGGTATCCACATCAACTGGTTCAACACCTTCCAGTTCGCACATGCATATGCTCGCGGCGAAGGCATGAAGCACTACACGGAAATGGTGCAAGAGCCTGAGTTCGCAGCCCGCGACAAGGGTTACACCTTCGTGTCGCACCAGCAAGAAGTCGGTGCAGGCTACTTCGACGATGTGACCACCGTGATCCAGGGCGGTTCGTCCTCGGTGAAGGCCTTGACCGGTTCTACTGAAGAAGAGCAGTTCCACTGATCGACTTCCCAAGAGGCTGAAGGCGAGGGCGGCTAAAATCTGTCCTCAGCGTTTAGACACCTTTTTCAAGCGCGGCCTTTGCCGCGCTTTTTTACTTGTACACACATGGTTCAGATCACTCTTCCCGACGGTTCATTGCGCGAGTTTCCAGGCCCGGTCACGGTGGCCGAGGTGGCCGCTTCGATTGGCGCAGGCTTGGCCAAAGCCGCTTTGGGCGGCAAGGTCAATGGGCAACTGGTGGACACCAGTTTCAGCATGGCGGCCAACTCGCAGCTGGCCATCGTGACGGCCAAAGACCCTGAAGGCCTCGAGTTGATCCGTCATTCGAGCGCACACCTCTTGGCTTATGCCGTCAAGGACTTGTTCCCCGAGGCGCAGGTGACGATCGGTCCAGTGATCGAGAATGGCTTTTATTACGATTTTTCGTATAGCCGTCCCTTCACGCCAGAAGACTTGGGGGCCATTGAAAAGCGCATGACCGAGCTGGCCAACAAAGACGAAGCCGTGGTGCGCCGTGTCTTGCCTCGTGACGAGGCGGTGGCTTATTTCAAGAGCTTGGGCGAGCACTACAAAGCCGAGATCATCGGCAGCATCCCGGCCGATCAAGACGTCAGCTTGTACCGCGAAGGCAACTTTGAAGACCTGTGCCGTGGCCCCCACGTGCCCAGCACCGGCAAGCTCAAGCACTTCAAACTGATGAAGGTGGCCGGTGCTTATTGGCGCGGCGACAGCAAGAACGAAATGCTCCAGCGCGTCTATGGCACAGCCTGGGCCAGCAAGGACGATTTGCAGCAGTACCTGACGCGCCTGGAAGAGGCCGAAAAGCGTGACCATCGCAAGCTCGGCCGCGAGCTCGACCTGTTCCACATCGACGAGCACGCGCCGGGTCTGGTGTTCTGGCACCCCAAGGGCTGGACCGTCTGGCAAACCATTGAACAGTACATGCGTCAGGTGTACCGCGACAACGGCTACCAGGAAGTCAAGGGTCCACAGATCATCGACAAGAGCCTGTGGGAAAAGACCGGACACTGGGACAAGTACCGCGATAACATGTTCACGACCGAGTCGGAAAAGCGCGATTACGCCTTGAAGCCGATGAATTGCCCAGGACACATCCTGATTTTCAAGCAGGGCATCAAGAGCTACCGCGACCTGCCACTGCGCTACGGTGAGTTTGGGCAGTGCCACCGCAACGAGCCATCGGGTGGCTTGCACGGCATCATGCGCGTGCGCGGCTTCACGCAGGACGACGGTCACATCTTCTGTACCGAAGACCAGATCCTGCCCGAGTGCGACACTTTCACCAAGGTGCTCAAGAAGGTTTATGCCGACTTCGGGTTTACAGACATTCTGTACAAGGTTTCAACCCGTCCAGCGGCGCGCATCGGTTCGGACGAGCTCTGGGACAAGGCCGAAAAAGCCTTGATGGACAGTTTGCGTGCTTCCGGCTGTGATTTTGTGATCTCCGAAGGCGATGGCGCGTTCTATGGTCCCAAAATCGAGTACACGCTGAAAGACGCCATTGGCCGCGAGTGGCAGTGCGGCACGATCCAAGTGGACTTCAACCTGTCCGAGCGTCTGGATGCCGAGTATGTGGCCGAAGACGGCTCGCGTCAGCGCCCCGTGATCCTGCACCGCGCTATCGTGGGCAGCATGGAGCGCTTCATCGGTATTTTGATCGAGCAACACGCCGGCGCCTTGCCCACTTGGCTGGCGCCGCTGCAGGTGTCTGTGCTCAACATCACCGATGCGCAGTCCGATTACTGTCGTGAAATTGCTGCAAAACTGCAAAAATCAGTGTCAAATCAAGGCCTTAGGGTCGATTTGGACCTGCGCAACGAGAAAATCACGTATAAAATACGTGAGCATTCGTTGCAAAAGCTGCCTTACATCCTTGTCGCTGGCGACAAAGAAAAGGCAGCAGGTACCGTCGCAGTGCGCGCCCGAGGCAACAAAGACCTCGGTGTGATGTCGATCGATGCGTTCATTGAACTCATTGCTGCCGACATCGCTTCTAAAGCCTGAAGGTGAGTTTCGCCACAAGCTTTGGCCCGTGGGCACAAAGGCGGTTAGGCTGCTGTTCGCAGTTTTTACCCTTGAAGGATTGAGTCATCGCTACCGAATTTCGTGATCGTCGCCAACGCGAAGAACGCAAACACCGTTTGAACCGTGAAATCATGGCCCCTGAGGTCCGTGTTTCCGGCCCTGAAAACGAGCCATTGGGCATTTTGTCTCTGGCAGAAGCCCTGCGCATGGCTGGTGAGTTGGATGTGGACCTGGTTGAAATCGCCGCCACCGCCAATCCACCAGTGTGCCGTTTGATGGACTATGGCAAGTTCAAGTACCAAGAGCAAAAGCGTGCGGCGGAAGCCAAAGCCAAGCAAACAGTCATTGACATCAAGGAAGTTAAGTTCCGTCCCGGCACTGACGATGGTGACTACAACATCAAGATGCGCAACATCCGCCGCTTTTTGGCAGATGGCGACAAATGCAAGATCACCTTGCGTTTCCGCGGTCGCGAGATCACCCACCAAGAGTTGGGCATGGCCTTGCTGAACCGGATTCGCGACGAATTGGCAGATTTGATCATCGTCGAGCAGTTCCCCAAGCTCGAAGGTCGTCAGATGATCATGATGATCGCGCCAGGTCGTAAAAAGCCCGCCGGTAAGCCTGCAGATGCTGCGGCGCCAGCCGATCAGGCGGGTTGAAGAGTTTGATCTGCCTTCGGGCAGGTCGAATCAAGAGCTTCCTTCGGGAGGTTTTTGTAAAAGTGGCTCGGGGCCATCAAGGCTGCAAAGATTTTGCAGACGCCTCACGAGCACAAATAAAGGAGCATTGAAATGCCCAAGATGAAGACCAAAAGCAGTGCTAAAAAGCGCTTCCGTGTTCGTCCAGGTGGTACCGTTAAACGCGGTCAAGCCTTCAAACGTCACATTCTGACCAAGAAGACCACCAAGAACAAACGCCACCTTCGCGGTGCAGTGGCTGTTCATGAGACCAATATGGGTCACATGGCACAGATGCTGCCCATGGCTGGCCTGTAATTCACTGACGAACTAGGAGAAAAATATGCCTCGCGTTAAACGTGGTGTAACGGCACGCGCCCGTCACAAGAAAGTTTTGGCCCTTGCAAAAGGTTTCCGCGGTCGCCGCGGCAATGTCTTCCGTATCGCCAAACAGGCGGTGATGAAGGCGGGTCAATACGCCTACCGTGACCGCCGCACCAAAAAGCGTGTGTTCCGTCAGTTGTGGATTGCCCGTATCAACGCCGCTGCGCGTGAATGCGGTCTGACCTACAGCCAGTTCGCCAACGGCCTGAAGAAGGCTGCCATCGAAATCGACCGTAAGATGCTGGCGGATATCGCTGTGCACGACAAGGCCGCTTTTGCTGGCATCGTGAACCAAGTCAAAGCCAAATTGGCCGCAGCTTGATTTCATGAGCGACATGGACTTTTTGTCCATGCCTCGCGCACTCGATCAAAGGGATTGAGGCTCACAAAAGCTTCAATCCCTTTTTTATTTTGTCATCTACCGAATTCCCACCATGAACGAGCTGGACACCCTGGTCGAATCTGCACGCCAGAGTTTTGTGCAGGCACTGACACCTGCTGACCTCGAAAACGCCAAAGCCCAATACTTGGGCAAAGCCGGTCGCTTGACCGAGCTGATGAAGGGCATGGCCGCTCTGAGCGTGGAAGACAAGAAAACCCGCGGTGCCGCCATCAACATCGCCAAGCAGGCGATTGAAGCCGCCTTGAATGACCGTCGCCAGGGCTTGGCCGATGCCGAGTTGCAAGCCCAACTCAAGGCCGAAGCACTGGATGTGACACTGCCAGGCCGCAGCGCCAACGTGGGTGGTTTGCACCCCGTTTCGCTCACGCTCGAGCGGGTCGAAAACATTTTTGGCTCCATGGGCTTCGAAGTCGCCCAGGGCCCTGAGATCGAGACCGACTGGTTCAACTTCTCCGCGCTCAACACGCCCGAAGACCATCCAGCCCGATCCATGCATGACACCTTCTATGTGGAAGGCGGTCATTTGCTGCGCACGCACACCAGCCCCATGCAAATCCGCCATGCGGTGCAGCACGTCAAGCGCTACCGCAACCAAATTGATGCCGGTCAGGCCATGCCCGAAATCCGTGTCATCGCGCCGGGCCGCACTTACCGCGTGGACAGCGACGCCACACACTCGCCGATGTTCCATCAGTGCGAAGGCCTCTGGATTGGTGAGAACGTGAGCTTCAAAGACCTGAAAGTTGTGGTCACCGATTTCTGCCGCACCTTCTTCGAGAGTGACGACTTGGTGCTGCGCTTTCGCCCCAGCTTCTTCCCCTTCACCGAACCCAGCGCCGAGATCGACATCCAGTTCCAAAACGGTCCGCTGGCAGGGCGTTGGCTCGAAGTGGGCGGCTCCGGCCAGGTGCACCCGAACGTGGTGCGCAACATGGGCCTGGACCCCGAGCGCTTCATCGGCTTTGCCTTTGGCATGGGCATGGACCGCTTCACCATGCTGCGCTACGGTGTGAACGACCTGCGCCTCTTTTTTGACGGCGATGTGCGCTTCCTGAGCCAGTTCCAGTAATTCCCTCCCCAGTCCGATACACGAGACACGAGTCATGCAATTTCCCGAATCTTGGTTGCGCGAGTTCTGCAACCCGCCCCTGACCACCCAGCAACTGGCCGACACCTTGACCATGGCTGGCCTCGAAGTGGAAGAGCTCGAGCCCGTGGCCCCGCCGTTCACCCACATCGTGGTCGGCGAAATCAAGGTAGCCGTGCAACACCCCAACGCCGACCGCCTGCGCGTGTGCCAGGTCGATGTGGGCCAGGGCGCACTGCTGAACATCGTTTGCGGTGCACCCAATGCCCGCGTCGGCATTCGCATTCCGTGCGCCATGGTGGGTGCTCAATTGCCGCCCGGTGAAGACGGCAAGCCTTTCGTCATCAAGGTCGGCAAGTTGCGCGGTGTGGAGAGCCAAGGCATGCTGTGCTCCGCCAAAGAGCTGAAGATCGCCGATGACCACGGTGGTCTGCTGGAGTTGCCCGCAGACGCGCCCTTGGGGCAAGACATTCGCCAGTACCTGAATCTGGACGACACCCTGTTCACCATCAAGTTGACGCCCAATCTGGCCCATTGCTTGAGCGTGTATGGCATTGCCCGCGAGGTGTCGGCTTTGACCGGTGCGCCTTTGAAGGTGCCAGCTTTCCCCGCTGTGGCGACTCAAATCCAGGACAAAGTGGCGGTGCACGTGCAAGCCACCGACCTGTGCGGTCGCTTCAGTGGCCGTGTGCTCAAGGGCGTGAACACGAAGTCGCAAACCCCGCAGTGGATGGTGGACCGCCTGGCCCGTTGTGGCCAGCGCAGCGTGAGCCCGCTGGTGGACATCTCCAACTATGTGATGTTCGAGTTCGGTCGTCCTTCGCACATCTTTGACCTCGACAAAATCCACGTCGGCCTGCAAGTGCGCTGGGGTCAGGCGGGCGAGACGCTCAAGCTGCTCAACGGCAACACCGTGACCGTGGACGAGAAGGTCGGCGTGATCGCCGATGACAGTCAAGTTGAGTCGCTGGCGGGCATCATGGGTGGCGATGCCACCGCCGTGTCCGACGACACGCAAAACATTTACATCGAAGCCGCTTTCTGGTGGCCCACCTCGATCGCAGGCCGTTCGCGCCGCTTCAACTTTTCGACCGATGCCGGTCACCGCTTTGAGCGCGGTGTGGACCCACAGCTGACGGTGGAGCACATCGAGCGCATCACCCAGTTGGTGCTGGACATTTGCGGCACGCCCGAGACCCAAGTGGGCCCCATCGACGACCAGATTCTGAACATTCCAGCGATCAAGCCCGTCACGCTGCGCGTGGCCCGTGCGGTCAAGGTGATTGGCATGCCGCTCACGCAACAGCAGTGCGCCGATGCCCTGCGTGGTCTGGGTTTGCAGGTGGCTGAAGGCGAGGGCACCGTCACAGTGACGCCGCCCAGCTTCCGCTTTGACCTGCAGATCGAAGAAGACCTGATCGAAGAAGTGGCCCGCATGGTGGGCTACAACAACCTGCCGACCAATCCGCCGCTGGCCCCCATCACAGCCAAGGTGCGCCGCGAGACCGAGCGCAGCCCGTCCGCCGTGCGCCGCGCCATTGCGGCCCTGGGTTACCAGGAAACCATCAACTACAGCTTTGTCGAAGAGTCTTGGGAAAAAGACTTGGCAGGCAATGCCAACCCGATTCGCCTGCTCAATCCGATCGCCAGCCAGATGAGCGTGATGCGCTCCAGCCTGATCGGCTCCTTGCTGCAAGTGGTCAAGTTCAACGCCGACCGCAAGGCCGACCGCGTACGGGTGTTCGAGCTGGGCCGTGTCTTCTTGCGCAATGCGTCGGTGCAAAACAGCGACACCACCGTGGAAGGTTTTGACCAGCCCATGCGTGTGGCGGGTATCGCTTGGGGCCCTGTGGAGCCATTGGGCTGGCAGGGCAAGGCCCGCAACGTTGATTTTTACGACGTCAAAGCCGATGTGGAAAAGCTGCTGGCCCCTCGCCAAGCTGAATTTGTCGCGGCAGATCATCCCGCATTGCACCCCGGGCGCTCTGCCCAAGTGGTGCTCAATGGCGTGGTGATTGGCCATGTGGGCGAGTTGCATCCTCGCTGGCGTCAAGCCTGGGAGCTGCCCAGCGCGCCGGTGGTTTTCGAGTTGTCTCTTGACGCGGTCATTGCCCGCGAAGTGCCCGTGGCCGAAGGTGTGGCCAAGCACCAGCCGGTGGAGCGCGACATGGCGGTGATCGTGGCCGAATCGGTCACGCACGGTCAGTTGATGCAGGCCATTCACGCCGCGCCGACCGATGGCTTGTTGCAAAGCGCGGTCCTGTTCGACATCTACCGGCCCAAAGCAGACGCCACCGGTGGCAGTTTGGCCGTGGGTGAAAAGAGTTTGGCCGTGCGCCTCACTTTGGGGACAGCCGACGCCACTTTGACCGATGCTCAGATCGATGCCGCCATGAACGCGGTGTTGGCCCACTTGGGCAGCCAAGTGTCTGCTCGTTTGCGCGCTTAACAGGGGCTTGTGATGGAAATCTCAGTCGAAAGTCTCGAAACCCCGGCACTGACCAAAGCGCATCTGACCGATTTGTTGTTTGAACAGATCGGTTTGAACAAGCGCGAGTCCAAAGACATGGTCGATGCCTTCTTTGATTTGATGATCGATAGCCTGATCCAAGGCACGGATGTGAAGATTTCCGGCTTTGGCAATTTCCAGATTCGCACCAAAGCAGCACGTCCAGGACGCAATCCCCGCACAGGAGAATTGATTCCGATTGATGCACGTCGTGTCGCCACCTTCCATGCCAGCCATAAACTCAAGGCCTTGATTCAGGGAGAGACCGACGAAGACGGCACCATGGACATGGTGGGCAGCTGACGCGGACCTCTGAATCATTCAGGAGGACCTCATGCTTTTCAAATTCAAATCCGCCGCCGCCAGTGACCTGATCATGCTGGAGGCCGATGCCCGCAAATTGCTGAAGATCATGCTGGGCGATGATCCCGTGCAGGGCATCATGCTGGCCAACAGCCTTGCTGTGCGCATCCAGTCATTGGAAACTGCCGTGCAGCAAGACGAAGCCTTGCGAAAACGCCTTGCGGAGCAAGCTGCATCGGATGCACGCGACGCAAACGAGGAAGAGGTGGCGCTGGATGCCGTGCGTTTGTCGCAAAGGGCTGCGCCCATGCTCAAACTCTTGCAGCGCAGCGAGGCAGAAAGCGCCGACGTGGTTTGGGGCGTTTAAGACGGCTTCAAGCCCGTCCTCAAGATCATCAGCGGGCAAATGCCTGGCCACCCAACTGGTAGCCCGCTTTGATTTGCCGTTTGGCGAACCAACCCACATTCATTTCCAGCACAAAACGCACCGGTTTGGTGGAGCAGTGCGAATCATCGCTTTGCGGCTTCATGTCGGCCAGGTTCACGATGGTGCCATCGTCGGCGACAAAGGCTGCCGTCAGAGGAATCAGGGTGTTGCGCATCCAGAAGCATTGGGTGGCCGCTTGCTCAAAGACAAACAACATGCCTTCGTGCTGAGGCATGTCCTTGCGGAACATCAGGCCGATCTGACGTTGCTCTGGCGTCTGGGCCAGTTGAACATCCAGCATGTGCATGCCTGCCGTCAGTTTGGTACGCGGCAACTGCATTTGAGGGCCGGTCTGTGCCGCAGCCAGGACGCTCGCCAACGCCAGCAAAGTTCCAGCAGTCCAGCGCGTGGACTGCGTGCAAATGCGGGAAATCAAGCGAGAAGTCATTGAAAAAGTCCATCCAAACAGGTTGCTAACCGTGCAAGGATAACGTGTCCGCAGCCATCTCTGGTGCCGACAGTGAAAAAGCCCGCGAGGGGCTGCTCAGGTCACAGAATCAGGAGATTCATCGGCAGATTGTGGTGACGACGCAGACGCTTCTTCAGTCAGGATGTTGGCTGCCATCAAGCCTTTGGCACCTTCTGCCAATTCGAAGGTGACGCGAGCGCCTTCTTTGAGGCTTTTATACCCCTCGGCCTGGATGGCCGAAAAGTGGGCAAAAGCATCCGGGCCACCACCATCGGGCTGAATAAAGCCGAATCCTTTGGCATCGTTGAACCATTTGACCGTACCGCTGGGCATGGCTTGTCTCCGTTTTTGTTTGCACCAGTTTGAGGCGTGCCTGTTAATTTTGTCAATGTGAGGTTTTCCCCGAGTCAACCCGCTTCATTCAAGACTTTTCGGGCCTTGGGTCTCAAGGGCTTCAAAGCGCCGATAGAATGAAATTATGGCCACGAAAAAACCACAGAACCCGACGCTGCCACCGGCAACGCCCCGCACCACAGACGGTGGCGACTCGGTGGTGCTGGAGCGGCGCGCCCAGAAGATCCAGCCGCCCCAGATGTACCAGGTGGCAATGCTCAACGACGATTACACCCCGATGGAGTTCGTGGTGATGGTGATCCAGGAGTTCTTTGGCAAAGACCGCGAGGCGGCCACCCAGATCATGCTCAAGATCCATTTGGACGGCAAAGGCGTTTGCGGTGTGTATTCCCGCGACGTGGCCGCCACCAAGGTCGATCAAGTGCTCGATGCCGCCAAGCAGGGGGGACACCCCTTGCAATGCATCAGCGAACCCATTGAATAGTGGGCAGTACGCCCCACATGCACAGAATCTCTCAGCAAGGCAAAAAGGAAATCACATGATTGCCCAGGAATTGGAAGTCAGCTTGCACATGGCCTTTGTCGAGGCCCGTCAGCAGCGCCACGAGTTCATCACGGTCGAGCACTTGTTGCTCGCCTTGCTGGACAACCCCAGCGCCGCCGAGGTGTTGCGTGCTTGCGCCGCCAACATCGATGATTTGCGCACCGCCTTGACCAACTTCATCAAGGACAACACCCCCCAGGTGGCAGGCACCGAAGAAGTGGACACCCAGCCCACCTTGGGGTTTCAGCGCGTCATCCAGCGCGCCATCATGCACGTGCAATCCACGGGCAATGGCAAAAAGGAAGTCACCGGCGCCAATGTGCTGGTGGCGATTTTTGGCGAGAAGGACTCCCATGCCGTGTATTACCTGCACCAGCAGGGCATCACCCGCCTGGACGTGGTCAACTTCATCGCCCATGGCATCCGCAAAAGCGATCCGCCTGAAGCGGCCAAATCTGCAGAAGCACCGTCCAATTCGGAGTCTGAGGAGTCATCAGGCGGCGAGCGCAACGAGAAAGCCTCGCCCCTTGAGCAGTACACCAACAACCTGAACCAGGCCGCCAAAGAGGGCAAGATCGATCCGCTGATCGGCCGCGAGTACGAAGTCGAGCGCACCATCCAGATCCTGTGCCGCCGCCGCAAGAACAACCCGCTCTTGGTGGGCGAGGCCGGTGTGGGCAAGACCGCGATTGCCGAGGGCCTGGCTTGGCGCATCACGCAAGGCAGCGTGCCTGACATCCTGGCCGAGGCCACCGTCTATTCGCTGGACATGGGCGCTTTGTTGGCCGGCACCAAATACCGGGGCGACTTTGAGCAGCGCTTGAAAGGCGTGCTCAAAGCACTCAAGGACAAGCCCAACGGCATTCTGTTCATCGATGAAATCCACACCCTGATCGGTGCGGGTGCGGCCTCTGGCGGCACGCTGGATGCGTCCAACCTGCTCAAGCCTGCGCTGTCGAGCGGTCAGCTCAAATGCATCGGCGCGACCACTTTCACCGAATACCGGGGCATTTTCGAAAAAGACGCGGCTTTGAGCCGCCGCTTCCAGAAAGTGGACGTGGTCGAGCCTTCGGTGTCCGAGACTGTGGACATCCTCAAAGGCCTCAAGAGCCGTTTTGAAGACCACCACAGCGTCAAATACACGATCGCCGCTTTGCAGGCTGCCGCTGAGTTGTCGGCCAAATTCATCAACGACCGCCAACTGCCCGACAAGGCGATTGACGTGATCGATGAAGCCGGTGCCGCCCAGCGCATTCAAATCGCGTCCAAGCGCAAGAAAACCATTGGCAAGGCCGAGATCGAAGACATCGTGGCCAAGATCGCACGCATTCCGCCAGCCAACGTGTCCAACGACGACCGCAGCAAGCTGCAAAGCATCGAGCGCGACCTCAAGTCGGTGGTGTTCGGCCAAGACAAGGCCCTCGAAGTGCTGTCGTCCGCCGTCAAGATGGCCCGCTCGGGTCTGGGCAAGACCGACAAGCCGATTGGCTCTTTCCTGTTCTCTGGCCCCACCGGCGTGGGCAAGACCGAGGCGGCCAAACAACTGGCTTACATCCTGGGCATCGAGTTGATCCGCTTTGACATGTCCGAGTACATGGAACGCCATGCGGTCAGTCGCCTGATTGGCGCGCCCCCCGGCTATGTGGGCTTTGACCAAGGGGGCTTGCTGACCGAGGCCGTGACCAAGAAGCCGCACTGCGTGCTCTTGCTCGACGAGATCGAGAAAGCGCATCCGGACATCTTCAACGTGCTGCTGCAGGTCATGGACCATGGCACCTTGACCGACAACAACGGGCGCAAGGCCGACTTCCGCAACGTGATCATCATCATGACCACCAACGCGGGTGCCGAGACCATGAACAAAGCCACCATTGGCTTTACCAACCCCCGTGTGGCGGGCGACGAAATGGGCGACATCAAGCGCCTGTTCACGCCCGAGTTCCGCAACCGTCTGGACGCCATCGTGAGCTTCCGTCCGCTGGACGAGCAGATCATCTTGCGCGTGGTGGACAAGTTCCTGTTGCAACTGGAGCAGCAGCTGGGCGAGAAGAAGGTGGAGGTCACCTTCACCGACAGCCTGCGCAAGTTCCTGGGCAAGAAGGGCTTTGACCCGCTCATGGGCGCACGCCCCATGCAGCGCCTGATCCAGGACACCATCCGCAAGGCTCTGGCCGACGAACTGCTGTTCGGTCGCCTGACCGAAGGTGGCCGCCTCACGGTGGACATCAACGACAAGGACGAAGTGCAGCTGGACATCACGCCCTTGCCCAAGAAAGAAGGCCGTGCATCGCGCGTGGAGCCCACTGAGCCGGAAGAGGCCGCAGCGAGCTGACTCACAGCGCACGCCATGAAAAAAGCCAGCCCGAGTGATCGGGCTGGCTTTTTTTCATTCTGTAATCGGAATCAGCGTCTGCGTTTACCGCCAGCGGACCCCATCAATCCCCCCAGCACGCCGCGCACGATCTCCCGGCCGATGGCCGAGCCGACGTTGCGCACAGCACTTTTTACCAGCAGTTGCGCCACGCCATCGTGTTGACCGCCGCGTGGGCCGGTGGAGCCAAAGATGAAGTCGGACACCGTATTCATGAGGCCTGATCCGCTTTCGGCGGGGGCTTCGGCTGCGCCCGTCGCGGCTGGGGCGCCATTCGCTGCGGGTGAGCCTTTGAGCTTTTCGTAAGCCGATTCACGGTCTTGCGTGGCTTCATACACACCCGCCACCAGGGAATTCTTCAGCAAAGCTTGGCGTTGCTCTGGCGTGATCGGGCCCAGCTGGCTGGCTGGGGGCATCACAAACACGCGTTCGGTCTCGGTCGGGCGGCCCTTGGCGTCCAGCAGGCTGATCAGGGCTTCCCCCACGCCCAGCTCGGTGATGGCCGCTTCGATGTCCAGGCCCGCCTTGGGGCGCATGGTTTGCGCGGTGGCGGCAACGGCTTTTTGGTCGCGGGGAGTGAAGGCGCGCAGGGCGTGCTGCACCCGGTTGCCCAACTGGCCTAGGATGCTGTCCGGGATGTCCAGCGGGTTTTGGGTCACGAAATACACCCCGACCCCTTTGGAGCGCACCAGACGCACCACCAGCTCGATGCGTTCGATCAAGGCTGCGGGTGCGTCTTTGAACAAGAGGTGCGCTTCGTCAAAAAAGAACACCAGCTTGGGTTTCTCGGGGTCGCCAATTTCGGGCAAGACCTCAAACAGCTCAGAGAGCAGCCACAGCAAAAACGTCGCATACAAACGTGGCGAATTCATCAGCTTGTCGGCGGCCAGGATGTTGACCACGCCCATGCCGTCAGCGGTTTGCATGAAGTCTTCGATGTTGAGCATGGGCTCGCCAAAGAATTGGTCGCCGCCCTGGGTCTCGATCTGCAGTAAGCCTCGCTGGATGGCGCCAATGCTGGCCGCGCTGATGTTGCCGTATTCGGTGGTGAAGTTCTTGGCGTTGTCGCCCACATGCTGCAGCATGGCCCGCAGGTCTTTCATGTCCAGCAGCAGCAACCCGTTGTCGTCAGCGATCTTGAACACCAGGTTCAGCACACCGGCCTGAGTCTCGTTGAGCCCCAGCATGCGGGCCAGCAGCAGGGGGCCCATGTCGGACACCGTAGCCCGCACGGGATGGCCTTGCTGGCCGAACACGTCCCACAAGGTGGTGGGGCAGGCCAGTGGCTCGGGCAGGGCGATGCCCCGGTCATTGAGCACAGCCGCCAGCTTGTCGCCGATGTTGCCCGCCTGGCTGATGCCGGTCAGGTCGCCTTTGACGTCGGCCATGAAGACGGGCACGCCCAGACGGGAAAAGTTCTCGGCCAGGGTTTGCAAGGTCACGGTTTTGCCGGTGCCGGTGGCACCGGTGATCAGGCCATGGCGGTTGGCCAGGCCGGGCAGCAGGTGGCACTGTGCCGTCTTGTTTTGGGCAATCAACATGGGTTCAGCCATCAAAAACTCCCTCACGCGTGTGAAAAGTAAAATCTACCCATAGGTTAAATCAACATTCAAGGAATTCCCGATGGCTGGCCACAGTAAATGGGCAAATATTCAGCACCGCAAGGGCCGACAAGACGAAAAAAGGCAACGCATTTGGACCCGGGTGGTCCGCGAGATCATGGTGGCCGCTCGCACCGGCGGCGGTGATGTCTCGGCCAACCCCCGTTTGCGTCTGGCCATTGAGAAGGCCAAGGCGGCCAACATGCCGGCCGACACCATCAAGCGCAACGTGGACAAGGCCACGGGCAACCTCGAAGGCGTGAGCTATGAAGAAATCCGCTACGAGGGCTATGGCATTGGCGGCGCTGCCGTGATCGTGGACACCATGACCGACAACCGCGTGCGCACCGTGGCCGAAGTGCGCCACGCCTTCAGCAAGCATGGGGGCAATTTGGGCACCGAAGGCTCGGTGGCTTTTCAGTTCAAGAACTGCGGTCAGCTGATCTTTGCCCCTGGCACCGACGAAGACAAGGTCATGGAAGTGGCTTTGGAGGCGGGCGCCGAAGACGTGATCACCGATGAGGAAGGCGCCATCGAGGTGCTGACCACGCCGGCCGATTTTGAAGCCGTGAAAAACGCACTCGAAGCCGCGGGCCTGGTGGCCGACATGGCCGAAGTGACCATGCGTGCCGAAAGCACCATCGCGCTCAGCGGTGATGACGCTGCAAAAATGCAAAAGCTTCTGGACATTCTGGAAGATTTGGACGACGTGCAAAACGTCTTCCACAACGCCGACATTGAAGAATAAACAAGGACATTTGATGAAAGTTTTGGTGGTCGGCAATGGTGGCCGTGAACATGCCATGGCCTGGAAATTGGCCCAGTCTCCCCGTGTGCAACAGGTGTACGTGGCCCCCGGCAATGGCGGCACAGCCCGCGACAAGAATTTGGTGAATGTGCCGATCACGGACATCCCCCAGCTGCGCCAGTGGGCGCAGGACAATCAGATCGGCCTGACGGTGGTTGGCCCTGAGGCCCCTTTGGCTGCGGGCATCGTGGACGACTTCCGTGCGCACGGGCTGCGCATTTTTGGGCCCACCCAAAAGGCCGCTCAGCTCGAAAGTTCCAAGGCCTTCTCCAAAGCCTTCATGGAACGCCACAACATTCCCACAGCGGAGTTCGAGACCTTCACCGATCCGGTTGCCGCACACGCCTACGTGGACCGCAAAGGCGCCCCCATTGTGGTCAAGGCCGATGGTCTGGCCGCAGGCAAGGGCGTGGTCGTGGCGATGAGTTTGGCCGAAGCGCACGAAGCGATCGACTTCATGCTGCTGGACAACACCTTGGGCGTGACGCATAACGAAGGTGGCGCCCGCGTGGTGATTGAAGAGTTTTTGCAAGGCGAAGAGGCCAGCTTCATCGTGCTGTGCGATGGCAAGAATGTGACCGCTTTGGCCACCAGCCAGGACCACAAGCGCTTGCTGGACGCCGACCAAGGCCCCAACACGGGCGGCATGGGCGCTTATTCGCCAGCGCCCGTGGTCACGGCCGATGTGCACGCCCGCGCCATGCGCGAGGTGATCATGCCCACGATCAAGGGCATGGATAAGGACGGTATTCCTTACACCGGCTTCTTGTACGCCGGGTTGATGATCGATGAACAGGGCAAGCCCAAGACGCTGGAATTCAACTGCCGCATGGGCGATCCCGAGACGCAGCCGATCCTGATGCGTTTGAAGTCCGATCTGGTGGAAGTCATGCTGGCCGCGACCTCCGAAGGCTTGGACAAGATCGAGCTGGAGTGGGACCGCCGCGTGGCTTTGGGTGTGGTGATGGCTGCAGCCGGTTACCCGCTGAACCCGCGCAAAGGCGATGCCATCAGCGGCTTGCCTGCGGATGCAGAAGACGCCATGGTGTTCCATGCGGGCACCACCGAGAAAGATGGCCAAATCCTGACCTCGGGTGGTCGCGTCTTGTGCGTGACGGCCTTGGCCGATTCGGTGCGGCTGGCTCAGCAAAAGGCTTACCAGAGCGCCAGCAGCATTCAGTTTGACGGCATGCAAATGCGCAAAGACATTGGCTACCGCGCCATCAAAAACTGAAGCAAACCCGAAAGACACCTGTTCATGGCACACCCTGTGACGTTCAAAGGCTCTCGCCTGGCCCGATGGATTTTGAAAGCCTTTGGCTGGAAGCTGGCCTTTGAGGGTTTCCCCACGCTGCAAGGGGTGGCCATCGTGTACCCGCACACCAGCAATTGGGATTTTCCGGTCGGCATTCTGGCCAAGTGGGCCTTGGGCATTCCTGCCAATTTTTGGGGCAAGGATTCCTTGTTCAAATTCCCGGTGATTGGTGCCTGGATGCGATGGGTGGGCGGCGTGCCGATTGACCGCAGTTCGCCCAAAGGCGTTGTGGGCGAAATGGTGCAGGTCTTCGAGCAGCACAAGCGCGAGGCGCGCCTGCTTTGGCTGGCCTTGGCCCCCGAGGGTACGCGCAGCCTCACGCCCGGCTGGCGCAGCGGTTTTTACCAAGTGGCCAAAGGCGCTGACGTGCCTTTGGCGCTGGTCAAGATCGATTGGGGCACACGCACCTTGTCCTTGGTCGATTTCTACAATTTGACGGGCGATGTCGATGCCGATTACGCCCACATGGCCCAGGTCTTTCAGGGTGTCAAGGGTTACCACGACGAGCAAGCCTCGCCTGTGCTGCCTTGGAGTCCTGCGTCCAAGTCGAGCCTTGAAGCCCGTGGCGCCAACAAAACAATCCATTCATGAACGATTCCCTTGATCTCAACGCCGTTCGGCAATACCTGGTGGGCCTGCAGTCGCGCATCACCCAAGCCCTGACCGACATGGACGGCACGCCTTTTCTGGTGGACCACTGGACCAAAGAGCCTGGCGAAAAACTGCAAGGCAACGGCATCACCCAGATCCTGGAAGGTGGCCCGATTTTTGAGCGCGCAGGCTGTGGTTTTTCACACGTGAGTGGCCCTCAGTTGCCGCCCTCGGCCACGCAACATCGCCCAGAACTGGCGGGCTCGGCCTTTGAAGCCATGGGCGTCTCGCTGGTGTTCCATCCACGCAACCCTTATGTGCCCACGGTGCACATGAACGTGCGCATGATCGCGGCCAAGCCCGAGGGCAGGGCGCCGGTGGCCTGGTTTGGCGGCGGCATGGACTTGACGCCTTATTACGGCTTTGACGAAGACGCCGTGCATTTTCACCAGACCTGCAAGGATGCCTTGAACTCATTTGGCGAGGGTTTGTATCCCCGTTTCAAGACCTGGTGCGACGATTACTTTTGCAACAAACATCGCCACGAGCAACGCGGCATCGGTGGCATCTTCTTTGATGACTTTTCTGAGCTGGGCATGGGCCAAAGCTTTGCCATGCTGCAAAGCGTGGGCGATGCTTTGCTGAAAGCCTATCTGCCCATCGTCGAACGTCGCAAAGACATGGCCTGGGGCGAGCGTGAGCGCGATTTCCAGTTGTACCGCCGTGGCCGCTATGTCGAGTTCAACCTGGTCTGGGACCGGGGCACGCATTTTGGTTTGCAGTCCGGTGGCCGGACCGAATCGATCTTGCTGTCCATGCCGCCCGAGGTGCGCTGGTCCTACCAGCGCCAGGACGAGGCCGGATCGCCCGAGGCCCAATTGCTCAGCCACTATCTGGTGCCCAAGGACTGGATTTGAGCGCTGCACAGCCACCGATGCGAATGGGCGTTTTTGGCGGCGCGTTCGATCCGCCGCACCTGGCCCACGTCGCTTTGGTGCAAGCGGCGATGGCGCAGCTGCAGCTCGATCAGGTGCGCGTCTTGCCGACTGGTCAGGCTTGGCACAAAACGCGCCAGCTGAGCGATGCCTCACACCGTCTGGCGATGGCCCAACTCGCTTTTGGCCCGGTGCCCCATGTGCTGGTGGATGAGCGTGAAATGCTCAGGCATGGGCCGAGCTACACCGTCGACACTTTGCGTGAGCTGAAGACGCAATTTCCGCAAGCGCAGCTGTATTTGTTGATCGGTGATGACCAGCGCCGCTCACTGCCATCCTGGCATCAAATCGATGAAATCGCCCGGCTCGCTATAATCTGTGCCGCAGGCCGCGATGCAGCCGTTCAGGCTTGGAGTGATTCCAGCACAGGAACCCCAACCGCAGCCCTCTCCCATTCATTTGACGCGCGCATCCACTCCTTGAAGATGCCGCTCATGCCTCACAGTGCCACGGACATCCGTGCGCTGGTGGCCACAGACCAAAGTATTGAAGGTCTGGTGCCACCCGCTGTTGAGCGCTATATTCACGAACACCACCTCTACAGGCCCCATTGATGACCGACACCGCTGCCAAAAAAGACATTCAGAAACTCCAGCGTGCCATTGTGGACGCTCTGGAAGATGTGAAAGCGCAAGACCTTCAGGTCTTTGACACCGAGCACCTTTCCCCTTTGTTTGAGCGCGTGATCATCGCCTCGGGCACATCGAACCGCCAGACCAAAGCCCTGGCCGCCAGCGTGCGCGACAAGGTGCGCGAGGCCGGTTTCGGCAAGCCCCGCATCGAGGGTGAAGACAACGGTGAATGGATCATTGTGGACTGCGGCGCTGCCGTGGCGCACATCATGCAGCCCACCATCCGCACCTATTACAACCTTGAAGAAATCTGGGGCGACAAGCCTGTGCGCCTGAAATTTGGTGCACCCAAGCCGGTGGCGCCCGAGCCCAAGACAGCTGGCCGCAAAACTGCCGCCAAGAAGGCAGCCGCCAAAGCGCCTGCAGCCAAAACCAGCACCGCCAAGCCAGCTGCCAAGGCCAAAGTCGCTTTGAAGGCCCCAGCCAAATCGGCCAAGCCTTCAGCCAAAGCACCGGCCAAAACAGCCGCCAAGCCTGGCGCCAAGTCCGCTGCGGGAAAAACCACCGCCAAGACAGCGGTCAAATCGACCTCCAAACCTACGGTGAAAACCGTGGGCAAGCCGTCACCCAAAGCGGCGTCCAAAGCTGCTGCCACGAAGGCCCCCGCCCGTAAAGCGGTCAAAGCACCGACCCGCCGCAAAGCCGATTGATTTTTCATGAAGCTGCTGATCGTTGCGGTCGGCCAGCGCGTGCCTGACTGGGCGCAGACCGCTTGGGACGACTATGCCAAGCGATTCCCGCCCGAGCTCAAAGTGGAGCTCAAGGCGGTGAAGACCGAGCCGCGCGGCTCCAAAACCTTGCCCACACTGTATGCGGCCGAGCGCCAACGCATCGAAGCGGCCATCCCTCGCGGCACCCGCATCGTGGTGCTGGACGAGCGCGGCACCAACCTCACCACGCAAGCCCTGGCCGCGCGATTGACCTCGTGGCAGTTGGGCGGTGACGATGTGGCCTTGGTGATTGGCGGGCCCGATGGTCTGGAGCCCGAGTTTCGCCAGGCAGCGCACGAGCGCATCCGTTTGTCCGACATGACCTTGCCCCACGCCATGGCCCGGGTGCTGTTGATTGAGCAGCTCTACCGCGCCTGGTCGATCAACGCCAACCACCCCTACCACCGCGAATGAGTGCATTCATTTACCTGGCTTCGCAAAGCCCGCGCCGCAGCCAGCTGCTGACGCAAATTGGCGTGACCCACGAACTCCTCTTGCCCGACACCGCCGAAGATGCGGAAGCCTTGGAAGACATCCGGGGCAGCGAAGCCCCGCGCCGTTATGTGGCCCGAGTGACGGCGCTCAAGCTCGATGCCGCTGTGGCCCGCCTCCAGCGTTTGGGCTTGCCCGCAGCGCCGGTGCTGTGCGCCGACACCACCGTGGCCTTGGGCCGCGAGATTTTGGGCAAGCCAGCCGATGAAGCCGATGCCCGGCGCATCTTGCAGCAGCTGTCGGGTCAGACGCACCGCGTGCTGACCGCTGTGGCTGTTCAGTCTGGCCGCAAACGCGTGCAGGCGGTGTCCGAGTCGTGGGTGCGTTTTGTGCCCATGAGCGCTGCGCAAATCAAGGCTTATGTGGTCAGCGGCGAGCCCATGGGCAAGGCGGGCGCTTACGGCGTGCAGGGCAGGGCCGCGTCGCACATCGAACAGATCCGTGGCAGTTATTCGGGCATCATGGGCCTGCCCCTGTTCGAGACGGCGACGCTTTTGCGATCAGTGGGCATCTCTTGCTGATCCTTGTCGGCTGACCGACACCCCTCATTTCTCACGAAGCGTTCCATGCAACA
This sequence comes from Limnohabitans sp. MMS-10A-192, assembly GCF_003063335.1. Lineage (GTDB taxonomy): Bacteria > Pseudomonadota > Gammaproteobacteria > Burkholderiales > Burkholderiaceae_C > Limnohabitans_A. The sequence continues at coordinate 539,941 of NZ_NERX01000001.1, forward strand.
AGATATTTTGGTCAATTGGTCCCCGCAGGAGACGCGTGTGGCGGTCGTCGAGTTTGGCGCCGTGCAAGAGTTGCATGTGGAGCGCACGCTCGAGCGTGGCTTGGTGGGCAATGTTTACCTGGGCAAAGTGGCCCGTGTGTTGCCGGGCATGCAGTCGGCTTTCATCGACATCGGTCTGGACAAAGCAGCGTTCTTGCATGTGGCCGATGTCTGGCAAAAACACACCGACGGTGATGCCTCTGCACGCACGGGCCAACCGCTGGTGCCGATTGAAAAGCAGGTGTTTGAGGGCCGGGCCATCATGGTGCAGGTCATCAAGGACCCGATGGGCACCAAAGGCGCCCGCTTGTCCACCCAGATCAGCATTGCCGGTCGGCACTTGGTGTTTTTGCCGCAAGACGATCACATCGGCGTGTCGCAAAAAATCCCGTCTGAGCAGCGCGATGCTTTGCGCAAACGCGTGCAAGCCTTGGTGGGGCCCGCCGGTGGTGGCTTCATTTTGCGCACCAATGCCGAAGACTCCAGCGACGAAGAGTTGCAAGACGACATCGCCTACCTGCGCAAGACCTGGGCCCGAATCAAAGAAGCGTCGATGCGCTTGCCGCCAGCTTCTTTGCTGCACCAGGACTTGACGCTCTTGCAGCGCGTGCTGCGTGATCTGGTGGGCGAGGTCACGCAAAGCATCCGCATCGACTCTCAAGAGCAATATGCCCAGCTCGTCGAGTTTGGCCGCGAGTTCATGCCCAAGGCGGCCGAGCGTTTGCTGCTGTACAAAGGTGAGCGGCCGATCTTTGACCTGTATGCCATCGATGAAGAAATTGCCCGAGCTTTGGGGCGTCGTGTCGATTTGAAATCGGGGGGTTACCTGATCATCGACCAGACCGAAGCCCTGACCACGGTGGATGTGAACACCGGCGGTTATGTGGGGGCCCGCAATTTTGAAGACACCATCTTCAAAACCAATCTGGAAGCCGCGCAGGCCATTGCGCGCCAGCTGCGCTTGCGCAATCTGGGCGGCATCATCATCGCCGACTTCATCGACATGTCGCGCAGCGACCATCAAGAACAGGTGTTGGCCGAGTTCCGCAAGCAGCTGTCGCGCGACCGGGTCAAGACCATGGCGGGCGGTTTCTCGTCGCTGGGCTTGCTGGAGATGACGCGCAAGCGCACCCGGGAATCTCTGGCGCACATGCTGTGCGAGCCATGCCCCAGCTGCCAAGGCAAGGGCATCGTCAAAACAGCACGCTCAGTGGCCTATGACATCTTGCGCGAGATCCTGCGCGAAGCACGGCAGTTCAATCCGCGCGAATTCCGCGTGGTGGCGGGCGCGGCGGTGATCGATTTGCTGCTCGACGAAGAAAGCCAGCACCTGGCCGGCTTGTCGGATTTCATCGCCAAACCGATTTCGCTGCAGGTGGAGTCTTCAATGGGGCCTGAGCAGTACGACATCGTGCTGCTCTGAGGCGCGAATTTGGGTCTGGTCTCAGGGCCTGGACTTAGGCCTCAGAGGCTGCCCACTCGCCGCGGTGGTGCAAGCGGGCATAGGCACCGCCTGCGGCCAGCAACTGCGCAGGCGCACCTTGCTCCACGATCTGACCTTGGTCCATGACCACCACGCGGTCCGCATGCTCGATCGTGGACAGGCGGTGCGCCACGATCAAGGTGGTGCGGCCTTGCATCAGTTTTTGCAAGGCGTCTTGCACCAAGCGTTCTGATTCGTTGTCCAAAGCCGAGGTGGCCTCGTCCAGGATCAGGATCGGCGCGTCTTTGTACACAGCGCGGGCAATCGCCAGGCGTTGGCGCTGGCCGCCAGACAGTTGGTTGGCGTTGTGGCCGAGCAGGGTGTCCACGCCCTGCGGCAGCTGGGTCACGTGTGCCCACAAATTGGCCGCTTTCAGACTGCGCTGAACGCGTTCTCTGTCAGGCGTCTGACCCAGGCTGACGTTGGCCGCCAAGGTGTCGTTGAGCATGACCACATCCTGGCTGACCATGGCAATTTGTTGGCGCAGGCTGCGCAAAGTCCAGTCTTGCACGGGCACTTGGTCTATGAGCACCTGGCCCTGCGTCGGGTTGAGGAAGCGGGGCAACAACTGGATCAGGGTGGATTTGCCGGCGCCGGAGCTGCCGACCAAAGCCACGGTTTCTCCGGGCTGCACAGCCAGGCAGACACCGCTCAAGGCGGGTAGGCTGTCGGGTTTGAATTGCAGGCTCACGTCTTGCCATTCGATGGCGCCGGTCGCCCGAACCACTTCGTGTGTGCCTTGGCTTTCTTCCGGCGCGTCTTGCAGCAAGGCCAGGCCGCGCTCCAGTGCCGCCAGCCCGCGTGTGATCGGATTGGCCACTTCAGCCAGGCGTTTGATGGGGGACACCAGCATCAGCATGGCGGTGATGAAGGCCACAAATCCGCCGACGGTGGCACCCGATGCGCTGTCGCGGCTCTGGATCAAGGCGATCACCAGCACCATGGACAGGGCTATGGCCGACATGATCTGCGTCAATGGCGACATGGCCGCCGATGCAGCTGTGGATTTGAGGGCGAGCTTGCGCAGGTTCTTGCCCAGAGCAGCGAACCGGTCGATCTGCTGGTTTTGAGCGCCATGAAGCCGAATCATGCGGTGTGCCAGCACGTTTTCCTCGACCACATAGGCCAATGCGTCTGTGGATTCCTGGCTTTCGCGGGTGAGGCGGTAAAGGCGCTTGGACAAGGCCTTCATGATGTAACTCAGGGCCGGGGCGACGATGAACACCACCAGGGTGAGCTTCCAGTTAAGCCACATCAAATAGCCCACCAGCGCCAACAAGGTAAAACCGTCCCGACTCAGCCCAATCAGGGCTGAAATCAACTGTGATGCGCCATTGAGCACTTCGTACACCACTGTGTTGGACAGGGCGCTGGCCGATTGGCGGTTGAACAGACTCAAATCCGCCTTGACCATCTTGGCAAACAAGTCATTGCGCAGCATCTCCATGCCATCGTTGGTCACGCGTGCCAGTGCGTATTGCGCCAGGAAAAAAGTGATGCCTCGGATCGAAAATAAACCGATCACGGTCACGGGGATCAACCAGATGGGCAAACCGTTGCCCGCAAAACCCTCGTCCAAAAGTGGTTTGAAGAGAGCCGGTATCAAGGGTTCGGTCAGTGCTGCAACCAAAGTGGCGGCAAGCGCCATGGCCCAGATGCCACGTTGGCGGGCAAAATAAGGCGCCAGTTTCAACATTCTGCTGCGAATGCTGGGGGCTGGGGAGGTGTTTTGGTCGTTGTGCATGTTCAATTCGATTGTAAGCAGGCAAACCAAGGCGTGTTGGCTTGGTTTTTCAGCCGACTTTCCACCCTGAAACGGGGCTTGGACGGTGTACGATAAGCGCTTGTCTTTCATGGCGATGTTCAACGTGCTACACATCAAGCGATTTCCTTTGCAAAACTTTGCCCTTCGCTGGCTGATGCCTTGGTTGGCCTTGTTCGCTTTGCACCTGCCCGCTTGGTCGCAGTTTCGCGTCGAAGTCTCTGGTGTGGGCATGACGCAGTTGCCTGTCGTGATTGCGCCCTTCAAGGGCGAATCGCAAGCACCCCAAAAAATTTCCTCGATTGTTTTGGCCGATCTGGAGCGGAGCGGTCAATTCAAAGGTTTGCCTGCGGGCAACGTTCAGCTCGATGAAGCGAGCCGTCCTGATTGGTCGGTTTGGCGTCAATTGTCGGCAGAAGCCTTGCTGGCCGGCTCTGTTAACCGATTGGCGGACGGTCGTTTTGATGTTCGAGCACGTTTGTGGGACGCGGTCAAAGGCCAAGAAAAGGCCGAGTTCCGTGAGACGGTCCTTGCGGCTGATTTGCGCTTGTCTTCCCACCGCATGTCCGACTGGATTTACCAGCAATTGACGGGGGTGCAGGGCGCATTTGCAACCCGTATTGCTTACGTCACCAAGTCTTCAGGCCGTTATACCCTCTGGATCGCCGACTCTGATGGCGAGGGTGCCAAAGCTGCTCTGGGCAGCCCGGAACCCATCATTTCACCATCCTGGTCTTCCAGCGGCACGCAGTTGGCTTACGTGTCCTTCGAGCTGCGCAAGCCTGTGGTCTATGTGCACGAACTCGCCTCTGGTCAGAGACGTCCCGTGGCCAACTTCAAAGGCTCCAACAGTGCACCGACTTGGGCACCCGATGGGCGTTCTTTGGTCGCCACGCTCAGCCGTGATGGGGGCTCTCAACTTTTCAGGATCGATTTGAATGGTGGCGAACCCCGCAAACTGACGCAAGCGGGCTCGATCAACACCGAGCCTGTCTTCACGCCCGATGGCTCTGCTTTGTATTTCGTCAGCGACCGCGGGGGAAGTCCTCAGGTCTACCGCATGCCCGCTCAGGGCGGCCCTGCAGAACGTGTGACGTTTTCCGGCAGCTACAACATTTCACCCGCCCTCAGTCCCGATGGGCGATGGCTGGCTTATGTTTCCCGCAGTGGTGCTGTTTTCCGTTTGCACATCATGGACTTGAACTCTGGCCAAGTCACGGCATTGACCGACACATCTGCTGACGAGCGCCCCAGCTTTGCGCCCAACAGCCGACTCCTTGTGTACGCGACTTTGCAGCAAGGCCAGGAAGCCTTGATGACGACGACGTTGGATGGCCGCATCAAAGCCCGTTTGTCAGGGCAGGGCGGCGATATCCGTGAACCCCACTGGGGTCCTTTGCGCAAATAATATTTCTTTGTTTTTTTTGATAGACGAGGTTGATGATGAAAAAAAGTGTCTGGGTTGGTTTGTTGATGGTGGCTTTGTTGTCTGGTTGTGCTTCGGGCGTGAAACTTGACGATGTGCCTGTGGAAGACAAGAGCGCAACCTCTTCGGGTGCCAACAGCCAAGGCATTGGTTCTGGGCAAAACGGCGTTGCCGGCGTGTTGACCGATAAGTCCGGAGCGGGTGTTGGACCTGCCGGTGTGGGGACCGTGGTGTATTTCGATTACGACAGCTACGTCGTGCGTGCGGAAGCCCGTCCATTGATCGAAACCCATGCCCGTTTCTTGAAAGCCAACCAGCAGCGCAAAGCTTCGCTGGAAGGTCACACCGATGAACGCGGTGGCCGAGAGTACAACTTGGCCCTGGGTCAAAAGCGTGCCGAAGCTGTGCGACAAGCCATGACGTTGTTGGGCGTGTCTGACAGCCAAGTTGAGGCTGTCAGCTATGGCAAGGAAAAGCCTGCGGCCATGGGTTCGTCCGAAACGGACTTGGCCAAGAACCGCCGCGTTGAAATCCGCTACTGATCGTCAAGACCATGCGCCTGAATTTTCGCTTTTCATTGAACCAGCTTGCACTGGCCTTGGCATTGAGTGCCTTGACCGGGTTGGCTCAAGCGGCCTTGTTTGACGACGATGAGGCGCGCCGTGCCATTTTGGATTTGCGCCAGCGTTTGGAGCAATCGAACAAGAACTTCGCCGAGGAAAACGCGCAGTTGCGGCGCTCTTTGCTCGACTTGCAGTCGCAAATCGAAAGCCTTCGTGGTGATCTGTCCCAAAGCCGTGGGGCCCATGAAAACCTGGCGCGTGATGTGTCAGATGTTCAGCAGCGTCAAAAAGATGTGGCGGCCGGTGTCGATGAGCGCCTGCGCAAATTTGAGCCTGTCAAGGTGTCTGTGGATGGGCGAGAGTTTCTGGTGGAACCCGCTGAAAAGCGCGACTACGAAGCGGCTATGGACATTTTCCGCAAAGGTGACTTTGTGGCGGCTCAAACGGCTTTGGTGCAGTTCTTGCAGCGCAATGGCAAGAGCGGTTACGCCCCTTCTGCCCTGTTCTGGTTGGGCAATGCGCAGTACGCCAACAAGTCCTACAAGGACGCGATGGCCAATTTCCAGCAATTGCTGAATGTGGCGCCGGGTCATGCCCGCGCACCAGAGGCGATGCTGGCGATTTCCAATGTGCAACTCGAACTCAAAGATCTCAAAGCAGCGCGCAAGACGCTGGATGACTTGGTCAAGGCCTTTCCTGCGTCTGAAGCCGCCAACACGGCGCGTGATCGACTGACGCGATTGCGTTAAGGCATGAGGCGTTTGTGATGTCATTGTTGCCATTGCAGGCCCAAAACCTGGAGGTTTTGGGCCTTTGTTTTGGGGTCGCATTTTTGTGGGGTGTGCTTTTGCAGCGCAGCCACTTTTGCACCATGGGCGCCATCAGCGATGTGGTGATCATGGGTGACAGCACGCGCCTTCGCCAATGGGTGCTCGCTGTGGCCATCGCTGTTCTCGGTTTTGGCTGCATGGCATGGCTGGGCATGATCAGTCCCTTGAATACCATTTATGGCACACGTGCACTCAATTGGCTGACCCTTTCTTTGGGCGGTCTGATGTTTGGTGTCGGCATGGTATTGGCGTCGGGCTGTACCACCAAAAACATCACTCGCCTGGCGGGCGGTAATTTGAAATCGCTGGTCGTTCTCATGAGCATGGGCATCTTTGCCTTGGCCACCATGCGTGGTCTGCCGGCTGTCTGGCGTGTGCAAGTGCTGGACACCTTCACTTTGCCGCTGTCAGCGCCTTTTGCGGGACAGTGGCTCAGTGCTTTGACCGGATGGTCTTTGCCCAAGGGCATGGGCGTCATGTCCGTGCTGTCATCGGCTTTGTTGATGGTCTGGGTTTTCAAGGATCGGGCTTTTCGTGCCGCCAGCGCGTACGGGCCGGGTTTGTTGACTGGGGTAGTGGTTTTTGCTGTTTGGTGGATCAGCGGTGTCCATGGCTTCGTGCCTGAGCATCCCGAGACTTTGGAGGCGGTCTTCTTGTCCACCGCAAGTGGCCGCATGGAGTCCATGAGCTTCACGGCCCCAGTGGCCTATGCGCTGGATGCTTTCATGTATTTCAGCGATGGCAGCAAACGTGTGAATCTGGGCATGGCCCTGGCCTTGGGTCTGCTCATGGGCGCTTGGGTCAGCACAGTTCAACAAGGCGTATTCCGTTGGGAAGGCTTCACCCGCATTGGCGACTTGGCCTTGCACGTGCTGGGCGGTGCCTTGATGGGCATGGGCGCTGTGATGGCCATGGGCTGCAGCATCGGTCAGGGCTTGTCGGGACTGTCTACTCTGAGTGTCGGCAGCTTGTGCGCGGTGTTGGGCATTGTCTTGGGTGCCGTGTTGACTTTGCAGTGGCAGCTTCGCCGAGCGGAGTCACAGGCATGAACGAATGGAACGATGAAGAGCAGCGCCGCTTTGGCGGCTTGCAGCGCCTGTATGGCATGGATGGTGCCCAGCGCATCCGCCAAGCGCATGTGGTGGTGGTGGGCATAGGCGGTGTTGGTTCTTGGGCCGCAGAGGCGCTGGCCCGCAGCGGGGTGGCCCGCTTGACGCTGGTGGACATGGACCATATTGCCGAATCGAACATCAACCGGCAAATCCATGCCCTGACGTCCACGGCAGGCCAAGCCAAGGTGGAGGCCATGCGTGAGCGCATCGCCTTGATCCATCCGCAGTGTCAGGTCGATGCGGTCGATGACTTTGTGACGCCTGACAACTGGCCTGCTTTGTTGCCGACCATGCCCGATGCCGTGATCGATGCTTGCGATCAGGTCAAGGCCAAAGTGGCCATGGCCGATTGGGCCTTGCGCTACAAAGTGGGGTTCATCACGGTGGGCGCTGCGGGCGGCAAACGACTGGCCCACAAAGTGGATGTGGACGACTTGTCCCGCATCACGCACGACCCCTTGCTGGCCCAAGTGCGTTACCGTTTGCGCAAGCACCATGGCGCCCCCAAAGGTGACAAGCGCATGGGCGTGCAAGGTGTGTTCAGCCGAGAGTCGGTCGCGCCGCCAGATGCCTCATGTGCCATCGAGGGCGATGGCTCGCTCAATTGCCACGGCTATGGATCGGTGGTCAGCGTGACGGCGACCTTTGGCATGTGTGCAGCGGCAGAAATTTTGAATTTTTTAGCCAGCGCACATTTGAAGCCCAAAAAATGACGCTATAATTTGAGTCTTGCTGCAGTGCACCGCAATGCAGCATAGGGACCATAGCTCAGTTGGTAGAGCAGCGGACTTTTAATCCGTTTGTCGTGGGTTCGACCCCCGCTGGTCCCACCAATCCAGAAAAGCACTTTGTATGAAAATACAAAGTGCTTTTTTCATTGGCGCTGTCATTTGCCTGGCGCCACTTTTCGACCGAAAGAATCCCGACATGTCCGCCAAAATGAACATCCAGAACGAATTGAAAAAGATGGAACTGTGCGAGCCATGCTCTGGCATTCAGCGCAACTGGCGACGCGCACCGGGCCATGCAGAGCTGGTGCAAGGCACCAACCGCAAAGAAGTTCGTGAATCCAGCCAGGTGACCATCACGCGTTACCGCTGTGACCGCTGTGGCACCAGCTGGGAATATGAAAACAACAAAGCAGACCAGCACGCCGGCTGGTCTGTGGTGGGCGGTTAAGCCGTCGCTTCCAGCTGCGCGGTCAGCGCCAACCAGCGCTCTTCCAGCACCGCCACCTCGTCGCTCAGTGCCTTGAGGCGACGACCAGCTTCGGCAATTTCTGCCGGAGGCAGTGGGGTGCTCAGTTGCTGTTCCAGCGCGCTCTTTTCTTTTTCAATGGCGGCCATGCGCTGCTCGTTTTGCTCCAGCTCTTTTTTCAGCGGACGGGTTTGCGCGGCCATTTGCTGACGGCGCTGTGCATCCATCTTGCGCTGCTCGCCGCTGCTGACCGCAGGCGTTGATGCGGCTGCGGCAACAGGTGCAGCCACCACGACCACCTGGGCGGGTGGTGCAGGTGGATTGGCTGCGGCATCTTTGGCCGAGTTTTTGGCCACTTCGCGCAGGCGCTTGGACTCTTCCAACAAATACTTTTGGTAGTCGTCCAGATCGCCATCAAAGGGCTCGACCTTGCCTCGGCCCACCATCCAGAACTCGTCACACACGGCTCGCAGCAAGGCGCGGTCGTGGCTGACCAGCATGACGGTGCCTTCGAACTCGTTGAGGGCCATCGACAGGGCCTCACGCGTAGCCAAGTCCAGGTGGTTGGTGGGCTCGTCCAGCAGCAGCAAATTAGGCCGTTGCCACACGATCATGGCCAGCACCAGTCGGGCTTTTTCGCCGCCGCTCATGGTGCCCACGGCCTGCTTGACCATGTCGCCTGAGAAGTTGAAGGTGCCCAGGTAGTTGCGCAGGTCTTGCTCTCGGCTGGGCTCGCCACTGCCCAGCTCTTTGGCCAGGCGGATCATGTGCTCCAGGGGGTTGTCTTGTGGGTGCAGCACGTCGAGTTCTTGCTGGGCGAAGTAGCCGATGTTCAGGCCCTTGCCCTCGGTCAGCGTGCCTGCCAGCAGCGGCATGGTGCGTGCAATGGTCTTGACCAAGGTCGATTTGCCCTGGCCGTTGGCACCCAAAATGCCGATGCGCTGTCCTGCCAATACCGATTTGCTGACGCCTTGCAAGATGGCTTTGGGCTCGTCGTCCACGATGTAGCCAAAGCTGGCTTCGCTGATGGCCAGCATCGGGTTGGGCAGGTTGTTGGGTTCCTTGAAGCCAAAGGTGAATTCGGCATCGGCCAGCAACGGTGCCACTTTTTCCATCCGTTCGAGTGCCTTGACCCGGCTTTGCGCCTGCTTGGCTTTGCTGGCCTGCGCCTTGAAGCGGTTGATGAACTTTTGCAAGTGGGCGATCTTGTCTTGCTGCTTGGCAAAGGAGGCTTGTTGCAGCTCCATCTGTTGGGCACGCAAGATTTCAAAGCCGCTGTAGTTGCTGCCGTAGCGTGTGAGCTTGGCGTGGTCAATGTGCAGGGTGACGTTGGTCACCGCGTCCAGAAATTCACGGTCGTGGCTGATCACGATCATGGTGCCGGCATAGCGTTGCAACCAGGCTTCCAACCAGACCAGAGCGTCCAAATCCAGGTGGTTGGTGGGTTCGTCGAGCAGCAAAATGTCTGACGGGCACATCAGCGCGCGGGCCAGTTGCAAGCGCATGCGCCAGCCGCCCGAGAAGCTGTTGACCGGGTTGTTCAACTCGTCCACCCGAAAGCCCAGGCCCAAAATCAAGGCTTCGGCGCGGGGCAGGGCATCGTGGTCGCCTGCATCGGCCAGGTCGGTGTACACATGGGCCATCTCCATGCCGTCGCCACTTTCTTCGGCCGCGATCAGCCGTTGGCGCAATTCAGCCAAGCGGGTGTCGCCTTCCAGCACAAAGTCAGATGCGGGCTGGTCGGTCTCGGGCATGTTCTGGGCCACTTGCGCCATGCGCCAGGCTTTGGGCATCTCAAAGTCGCCGCCGTCTTCGTGCAGCGTGCCGTTGAACAGCGCAAACAAGGTGGACTTGCCCGCGCCATTGCGCCCGACCAAGCCGACTTTCTCCCCCGGGTTGAGGGTGACCGAGGCTTGATCCAGCAGCACTTTGGTGCCGCGGCGAAGGGTGACGTTTTTGAGATTGATCATGAAAAAGCAATGTCCGGACAGAGGCCGGTATCGAGAGCAAGGGCCGTTTGAAGGACTGACTTCAAAGGGCGTAACCCGCTATTTTCGCCGATGTGGCGAAGGCTGAGACAGCAGGCGCAAGGATTTGTCCGCCTCGACTTGAAGCGGGCAGGGCATTCACAGCGCCAGAAGGGATTCGCGGGTGATCAATAACACTTGGTCATCGCCTGCACTGGTGTCGAGCCAGGCCACTTCAAGTTCTGGAAAAGCCGCGATGAAGTGTTCCACCTCGTTGCCAATTTCCAGCACCAGCACCGCGTGTTCGCTCATGCGCGCAGGTGCGTCCTTGAACAGCTGGCGTACAAAGTCCATGCCGTCCGTGCCGCCAGCCAGCGCCAGTTCAGGCTCGGCGCGGTACTCGGCGGGCAGCGCGTCCATGCTGGCCTGACAAACGTAAGGCGGGTTGCACAGGATCAGGTCAAACGGGCCGGGCAAGTTGCTCAGGCCGTCACTGTGCACCAGCGTCACGCGTTCTTGCAATTCATGACGCTCCACATTGATGCCGGCCACGGCCAGTGCGTCATCCGAAATATCCGCTCCCGTGACTTGCACCTCGGGCCAGGCCAGCGCTGCCAGCACGGCCAAGCTGCCGTTGCCGGTGCACAGGTCCAGCACTTGCCGTGTCTGGTCAGACAGCCAAGCGTCAATCGTGCCATCGGCCAACACCTCGGCGATCAGGCTGCGCGGCACGATGGCGCGCTCGTCAACGTAAAACGACACGCCTTGAAGCCAGGCTTCTTGCGTCAGGTAGGCGGCGGGCTTGCGGGTGGTGATGCGTGTTTCGATCAGCGCAGCGCAGGCCGCTTGCTGCTCGGGCGTCACAACTTGATCGGCCACCTCGTCCAGATCGGTGTCCAGCGGCAAACCCAGCCGCCAGAGCACCAGCCAGACGGCTTCGTCAAAAGCGTTCTGGGTGCCGTGACCAAAGGCCACTTGGGCTTGTGTCAGGCGCTCGGCCGAATGCGCGATCAGGGAGGACAGGTTCAAAACGCTCATGCAGACAAGCCCAGGTTGAGTTGTTCCAGCGTGCGACGGTAGATGGCCTTGAGTGGCGCAATGTCACTCAGCGCCACATGCTCGTTGACCTTGTGGATGGTGGCGTTGGGCGGGCCGAATTCGATGACCTGTGGGCAGATCTGCGCGATGAAGCGGCCGTCGCTCGTGCCGCCGGTGGTGGACAGCTCGGTGGTGAGGCCCGTTTCGTCGGCAATCGCTTTTTGCACAGCGGCCACCAAAGTGCCGGGTGTGGTCAAAAACGGCAGGCCGCCAATCGTCCAGTTCAGCTCGTATTTCAAACCGTGTCGGTCGAGCACCGTTGTCAGGCGCTGTTGCAGGCTCTCAGGTGTGGACTCGGTGCAAAAGCGGAAGTTGAAATCCACCACGCAGTCGCCGGGAATCACGTTGCTTGCGCCGGTGCCCGCATGGATGTTGCTCACCTGCCAGCTGGTGGGCGGGAAGAAGGCGTTGCCTTCGTCCCAACGGATGGCGACCAGTTCGGCCAGCGCGGGTGCCAGGCGGTGGATGGGGTTGTCGGCCAGGTGCGGGTAGGCGATGTGGCCTTGTACGCCTTTCACGGTGAGCTTGCCGCTCATGGTGCCGCGTCGGCCGTTCTTGATCATGTCGCCGGTCTGTTGCACCGAGGTGGGCTCGCCCACGATGCAAAACTGCGGCGCGTCGCCACGGGCTTTGAGTTTTTCACACACCACCACCGTACCGTCGAGGGCAGGGCCTTCTTCGTCGCTGGTCAGCAAAAAAGCGATGCCCAAAGCGGGGTTGGGGTTGGCCGCCAGAAACTCTTGCACCGCCACGACCATGGCCGCCAGCGAGGTTTTCATGTCGCTCGCGCCCCGGCCAAACAATTTGCCATCGCGGTGTGTGGGTGTGAAGGGGTCGCTGTCCCATTGGGTCAATGGCCCAGTGGGCACCACGTCGGTGTGACCTGCAAAGGCCAAGGTCTGGCCAGATGTGCCTGCGCGCTTGGCCCACAGGTTGCGCACGCGGAATGTCTCGGGGCCGGAATCGATGAACTCGCAAACGAAGCCCAGCGGCATCAGGGCGTCGGCGATCAAGTCCAGGCAGCCCGCATCCTCAGGCGTGACCGAGGGCTTGGAGATCAGCTGCTCGGCCAGTCGCAGGGTGTCGTGACAAACGGAGGGGCGGGTGGTGGTCATCGTTTGGGTTCTCTCAAGAAGATGGATGCCGGGTCAAGCCCGGCATGACAACACGTGATAAGCAGGGCTCTGAACTAAACAAGCACAGTTGAACGGTCATCCCGGGCTTGACCCGGGGTCCATCTTCGAAGGATTTGCCCGCACAAAGCGGGCGATGCGCTCGGCCGCTTCCAGGCACTCGGCGGTCTCGGCCACCAAGGCCATGCGAATGCGGCCCCGGCCCGGGTTGCTGCCGTTGAAGTCACGCGCCAAGTAGCTGCCGGGCAGCACCGTGACGCTTTCGGACTCATACAAGGCTTTGGCAAACGCCGCGTCGTCACCTTGCCAGCCTGCAGGCACTCCGGCCCACAGGTAAAAGCTGGCGTCGGGCAGTTTCACGTCCAGCACCTCGGCCAGCACGGGTGTGACCTGGGCGAACTTGGTGCGGTATTGGTTGCGGTTGTCCACCACATGGGCTTCGTCACCCCAAGCAGCCACGCTGGCCGCTTGCACGACCGGGCTCATGGCGCTGCCGTGGTAAGTGCGGTAGAGCAAGAACTGCTTGATGATGGCCGCGTCGCCCGCCACAAAACCGCTGCGCAGGCCGGGCACATTGCTGCGTTTGCTCAGGCTGGTGAAGGCGATCAGGCGCTTGAAGTCGGTGCGGCCCAGTTGGTGGGCGGCTTCCAGACCGCTCAAAGGTGCTTCTTCGCGGAAATAAATCTCGCTGTAGCACTCGTCCGACGCAATGACGAAACCGTGTTGGTCGGACAGGGCAAACAGCTTTTGCCATTCCGACAGCGGCATGACCGCGCCGGTGGGGTTGCCGGGCGAGCAGACAAACAGCAGCTGCGTGCGGGCCCAGACCTCAGTGGGCACGCTGTCCCAGTCGTTGGCAAAGTTGCGTGCTGGGTCGCTGGGCACGTAATAGGGCTCAGCGCCTGACAACAAGGCCGCGCCTTCGTAGATTTGATAGAAGGGGTTGGGGCTGACCACAGTGGCGCCGGGTCGGGTCGGGTCGATCACGGTTTGCGTCAGGGCAAACAGGGCTTCGCGCGAGCCGTTGACGGGCAGCACCTGGGTGGCCGGGTCCAGCGTCAGGTCGTAGCGGGTTTTGAGCCAAGCCGCACAGGCTTTTCGCAAGGCGGGCTCGCCTGCGGTGGCCGGGTAAGCCGACAAGCCGGTGGCCACAGACGCCTTGAGTGCTTCCTGAATGAAAGCGGGCGTGGCGTGTTTGGGCTCGCCAATGCCCAGGCTGATGGGCTTCAAGGCGGGGTTGGGCGTGACGGCGGCGAACAGTTGTTTCAGCCGTTCAAAAGGGTAGGGCTGCAGCTTGGCGAGAAGGGGATTCATCCCCCGATTATCCGGGATCGGTCGGGCCGGTTGGCTAAGGTAATATTGAAGACTGTTCCGGGCGTCCGGGTACAGGCTTTCAATCGGGCTGATGCGCCTTGTGTTGCGTCATTTCGTTTACTCTTTTTTGATCGATCCGACCGCCGTGCGTCTCAATTCCATCAAGCTTTCTGGCTTCAAATCGTTCGCTGAGCCGACCAACTTCCTGCTGCCCGGGCAGCTGGTGGGCGTGGTGGGCCCCAACGGTTGTGGCAAATCCAACATCATGGACGCGGTGCGTTGGGTGTTGGGCGAGTCCAAGGCGTCCGAGCTGCGTGGCGAGTCCATGCAGGACGTGATCTTCAACGGCACCACCACCCGCAAGCCCGCCAGCCGCGCCAGTGTGGAGCTGGTGTTTGACAATGCCGACCACCGCGCAGGCGGCCAGTGGGGCCAGTTTGCCGAGATCGCCGTCAAGCGCGTGCTCACCCGCGACGGCAACAGCAGTTACTACATCAACAACCAACCTGTGCGCCGCCGTGACGTGCAGGACGTGTTTCTGGGCACGGGCCTGGGCCCACGCGCCTACGCCATCATTGGCCAGGGCACCATCAGCCGGATCATCGAGTCGCGCCCCGAAGAGCTGCGCCTGTTCCTCGAAGAAGCCGCGGGCGTCTCCAAATACAAAGAACGCCGCCGCGAGACCGAAAACCGCCTGTCCGACACCCGAGAAAATTTGACCCGGGTCGAGGACATCCTGCGCGAGCTGAATGCCAACCTCGAAAAACTCGAAAAGCAGGCCGAAGTTGCCCAGCGCTACAACAACCTGCAGGCCGACAGCACGCTCAAGCAACACCAGCTGTGGTTCTTGAAGCGCCGCGACGCTGAAAGCGACCAAGGCAAAGTCAAGAGCGATGTGGACCAAGCGGTCAATGCGCTCGAATCGCGCATTGCCGATTTGCGCCATGTGGAGTCCGATCTGGAAACCATCCGCCAGGCGCACTACGACGCGGGCGACCAGGTCAACCAAGCGCAAGGCGCTTTGTACGAAGCCAGTGCCGAAGTGGGGCGCCTCGAAGCCGAAATCCGCTTTGTGGTGGAAGGCCGCCAGCGCGCCGAGCAGCGCCTGCAGCAGTTGATTGAACAGACCGCCCAGTGGGGCACACGCAGCGAAGACGCCAAAATGGAGCTGGAAACCCTGGCCGAGCAAGCGGCCATGGCCGAAGACCAGAGCATGACGCTGGCCGCCCAGGTCGAAGACCAGGCCATGGCCTTGCCCGATTTGGAAGAAGCCTTGCGCAAAGCGCAAAACGATGCCACCGCGCAGCGCGCCAGCGTGGTGCAGGTGCAGCAGCAAATTGGCGTGCTGGCCGCAGACCAACGCAACGTCGAAGAACAATCGCGCCAGCTCGAGAATCGCCGTGAACGCTTGTTGACCGATCGCAATGCCTTGGCCGCGCCCGATGAGGCCCGTCTGCACAATCTTCAAGAGCAGCTGGCTGCGGCCGAGGCCCAAGCGGCCGAATCGGAAGCCCGTTTGCACGATTTGCAAGAGATGGTGCCTGCGCTGGACGAAGACCGCCGTGAGCGCCAAAAAGCGGTCAACGAAGAGTCGGCCCGCTTGGCCGATCTGAGCGCCCGCATCGAGGCCCTCAAGGCCTTGCAAGAAAAAGTCCGCACCGACGGCAAGCTCAAACCCTGGCTGTCCAAGCACGGCATGGATGGGCTCGAAGGCCTGTGGAGCCGCATCCACATCGAGTCGGGTTGGGAAAACGCGCTCGAATCGGCCCTGCGCGAACGCCTGTCGGCTCTGGAAGTGTCACGTCTGGACATGGTGCGCGCCTTTGCTGGCGATGCGCCTCCGGCCAAGTTGTCATTCTTCACTTCGCCTTTGGCCTCTACCGCCAAGCCACGCAGCGGCATGCCGGGCGGCTGCCTGCCTTTGGCGCAAAAGCTGCGGATCTCGGATGCCGGTTTGTCCGCCTTGGTGACCGACTGGCTGCAAGGCTGCTACACCGCACCCAGCATCGAAGAAGCCTTGGCCTGGCGCAGCCAGCTCCAAGCGGGCGAAACGCTGTTGGTGCAAGCGGGCCATGCGGTGGACTTGAACAGCGTGGTCTTTTACGCGCAAGACTCCGAGCAAGCCGGTTTGCTGGGCCGCGCACAAGACATTGAAAACCTCGAAAAGCAGCAGCGTGCGCAAACCCTGATCGCCGAAGAAAGCCGCAGTGCGCTGGTGCGCGCTGAAGCGGCTTATGCCGATGCTTCGCAGCGCCTGATCACCGTGCGCCGTGAAGCGGCCGAAAGCCAGTCGCGCACCCACGAGCTGCAGGTGGAGACTTTGCGTCTGTCGCAGCTGGTGGAACAAACCCGCGCCCGCAGCGAACAAATCAACAACGACCTGGCCGAAGTGGACGCTTTGCTGGAGGAGTTGCAAGAGCGGCGCGTCACGGCCGAAGCCCGTTTTGAAGAGCTGGACATGCAACTGGCCGACAGCCAGGAACGCCATGCCCAGCTGGACGAGCGCGTGATCGAGGCCGAGCGCAAGCTGAGCGAATGCCGTGAACAGCAACGCAGCCTGGAGCGCCGAGCCCAGGAGGCGCAGTTCTCGCAGCGCAGTCTGGATGCGCGCCGCGCAGAACTGAGCCGCACGATCGAGACGGCGCAGCAGCAAGTGGCCAGCATCGACGCCGAAATGCAGCGCGCCCGCGACGAACTCAGCCGCTTGACCGATGCGGCTGCCCAAGCCGGTTTGCAAAACGTGCTGGCCGTCAAGATGGAGCGCGAGCAGGCCTTGGCCGCGCGCCGCAGCGCCTATGACGACCTCACGGCCAAACTGCGCGCCAGCGACGAACGTCGCGTGGCCTTTGAGCGCGAGCTCGAGCCCCTGCGCCAGCGCATCACCGATTTGCAGCTCAAGGAGCAAGCGGCCCGCTTGGGCCTGGAGCAATACACCCAGTTGCTGGCCGATGCGCAAGCCGATCTGGAAGCCGTGGCCCTGTCGATCGAGACCGGTCAGGTGCGCGTGACCGGTTTGCAAGGTGAGATCGACCGCATCCACCGCGAAATCACCGCCTTGGGCCCGGTCAACTTGGCCGCGTTGGAAGAGCTCTCCACTTCGCGCGAACGCAAGACTTTCCTGGACTCGCAAAATGCCGACTTGACCGAGGCCATGAACACCCTCGAAGACGCGATCCGCAAGATTGACGGTGAAACCCGCGAATTGCTGGGCGGCACTTTCAAGATCGTCAACGAGCATTTCAGCCGCATGTTCCCCGAGCTGTTCGGTGGCGGCAATGCGCGCTTGGTCATGACCGGCGACGAAATTTTGGACGCGGGTGTGCAGGTCCTGGCGCAGCCGCCTGGCAAGAAAAACCAGACCATCCATCTGTTGTCCGGTGGTGAAAAAGCCCTGACGGCGATTGCGCTGGTGTTTGCGATTTTTCAGCTCAACCCGGCACCCTTTTGCTTGCTCGACGAGGTGGACGCGCCGCTGGACGACGCCAACACCGAGCGCTACGCCAAACTGGTGGCGGGCATGGGCAAGGAAACGCAGTTCCTGTTCATCAGCCACAACAAGATCGCCATGGAAATGGCCGAGCAGTTGATTGGCGTGACCATGCAGGAGCAGGGCGTTTCGCGCATTGTGGCTGTGGACATGGAGTCCGCAGTGTCTATGGCCGACGTGGCCTGAAATTGAAGATTTCTTATGTTGGATTCCTTGAGCTCTTTGCAAGTCAGCCTGGCTGGCATCGGTGGCCTGACCTTGGTGGCAGTTTTGATCTACAACTATTGGACGTCGCGCAAAAACGCGCCACGCCAAGCCGAACCCCAAATCGAGCCCTCGGCCGAACAGACTTCAAGCCTGGATGCATCCGCGCCACGAGAGCCGGTTTTGAACGATGACTTCGCCAGCCTGCCGCAACCTGAGCGCAAAGCCCAGCTGGATGCCTTGATCGACGTGATCGCCATGGTGGAAGTGGACCAGCCGGTGTCGGGCGATGCCGCCTTGGCCGCTTTGCCATCCACCCGGCGCGTGGGCACCAAGCCTTTCAATGTGGAAGGCTGCAGCCAGCTCAACGGCGAGTGGGAGCCTTTGCTGCCCGGTCGCCGTTATTCGGCTTTTCAGGCCGGTGTGCAACTGGCCAACCGCATGGGTGCACTCAATGAAATCGAGTTCTCCGAGTTTGTGGTCAAGACCCAGGCCTTTGCCGATGCGGTCAACGGCACGGCCACTTTCAGCGACATGCTGGAAGAAGTGGCCCGTGCCCGTGAACTGGACCAGTTCGCCAGCGACCACGATGCACAGCTGAGCTTCACGCTGTGCGCCCGCGCTGCAGCCTGGAGCCCGGGTTATGTCCAGCAACATGCAGCCCGCCTTGGTTTTGTGGCGGGCGTGATCCCTGGACGCATGGTCTTGCCATCGTCGGTGCAGGGCTTGCCTCCGATCTTGTCTTTGACCTTTGACACCCAAGCTGCCATGGCCGATGACCCGGCGCTGTCGGCCATTCGCGAGTTCTCCTTGAGCCTGGACTTGCCTCAAATTGCCCGCGAAGACCATGCTTTCGGGCGTTTGCGCGAAGCGGCCACTTTGCTGACCAAAGATATGGACGGCTTGATCACCGATGGCGGTGGGCAGGTTCTGGGTGAGGATGTGCTCGATCAAATCGCCATCGACTTGACGCAACTGTATGACGCGCTCGACCAGCGCGAGTTGTCAGCAGGTTCGCAGCAAGCACGCCGTCTGTTTTCTTGAGCGGGTCATCCATGTCCACACTGGACCTGTTTGGGGACGCGCCGCCAAGCGACGAGGACAAAGCCCGCGATGTGGCCCGCGCTGCCGAGTTGCGGGCACTTTTGCACCACCATGCGCATTGCTATTACACGCTGGACGCACCCGAAGTACCCGATGCCGAGTACGACCGATTGTTTCGCGACTTGCAGGTGCTGGAAACCGCGCACCCCGAGTTGTTGACGCCCGACTCGCCCACGCAGCGTGTGGGCGGCAAGGTGCTGGACGCCTTTGCCTCGGTGCAGCACCGCGTGCCCATGCTCAGCATTCGCACCGAAACCGACACCGAAGCCAGCGGGGCAGAGGCCTTTGATGCCCGTGTGCGCAAAGAGCTGAACCTGAGCGAGGCCGAGCCTGCCGTTCAGTACGTGGCCGAGCTGAAATTTGACGGCCTGGCCATGAGCCTGCGCTATGAAAACGGCGTGCTGGTGCAGGCCGCCACACGGGGAGATGGCGAAACCGGTGAAGAGGTCACTGCCAACATCCGCACCATCGGTCAGATCCCGCTGCGCTTGCCGGCTGATGCCCCGCCTGTGCTGGAAGTGCGCGGCGAGGTGTACATGCGCCGCGATGACTTTGAAAAACTCAACGAACGCCAGCGCGCACGCATTGCCGCAGGCATGAAGGGTGAAAAAACCTTCGTCAATCCGCGCAATGCGGCGGCGGGAGCGGTGCGCCAACTGGATTCGGGCATTGCCGCCGAGCGGCCCTTGAGCTTTTTCGCCTACGGCTGGGGTGACATGACGCCTGCTGCCGAGGGCGGCCCGGTGTGGGGCACCCATTTTGAAGCGCTGCAGCAACTCAAAAGCTGGGGTTTTCCGGTGGCCGAGCAAACCTCATGTGTGCAGGGCGCTGCAGGCCTGGTGGGTTTTCACCAGCGCATGGCCGCTGAGCGCGATGCCTTGCCTTACGACATCGACGGCGTGGTCTACAAAGTCAACCGCCTCGACTGGCAGCAACAACTGGGCTTTGTCACGCGCGAGCCGCGTTGGGCCGTGGCCCACAAATACCCGGCACAGGAAGAAATGACCACCGTGCTGGCCATCGACGTGCAGGTGGGGCGCACCGGCAAGCTCACCCCGGTGGCCAAATTGGCGCCGGTCTTTGTGGGCGGCGTCACCGTGACCAACGCCACGCTGCACAATGAATTGGAAGCCCGCCGCAAAGACGTGCGGGTGGGCGACACCGTGATCGTGCGCCGTGCGGGCGATGTGATTCCCGAGGTGGTGTCCGTGGTGCTGGACAAGCGTCCGGCGGGTGCCGAGTTGTTCACCATGATGAGCCACTGCCCCGTGTGCGGCAGCTTGGCCGAACGCGAAGAGGGCGAGGCCGACCACCGTTGCACGGGTGGGCTGTTTTGCAGCGCACAGCGCAAGCAGGCGGTTTGGCATTTTGCGCACCGCCGCGCCATGGACATTGAGGGCCTGGGCGACAAACTGGTGGACCAGCTGGTCGACTCAGGCCAGGTCAACACATTGGCCGATCTGTACCACCTGCAGCTGGACACACTGGCCAATATGGACCGCATGGCCGAGAAGTCGGCCGTGAACCTGTTGGACGCCTTGGAGAAATCCAAGCAAGCGACCTTGCCGCGCTTTGTGTTTGGTCTGGGCATTCGCCATGTGGGGGAAGCCACGGCCAAGGAACTGGCACGTCATTTTGGACAGCTGGCCGCCATCATGGACGCCAGCGAAGATGCGCTCTTGCAAGTGCCCGATGTGGGCCCCATCGTGGCGCACAGCATCCACACTTTTTTTGCCCAGGCGCACAACCGCGAAGTGGTCCAGGCCCTGCGTGATGCGGGCATCCATTGGCCCGAGGGCGATGCCCTGGCCCCGACCGAAATGCCCTTGGCCGGTCTGACCGTGGTCCTCACTGGCACTCTGCAAAGCATGGGCCGGGACGAGGCCAAGGACAAACTCGAAGCATTGGGCGCCAAAGTGGCGGGCTCGGTCAGCAAAAAAACCAGCTATGTGGTGGCCGGAGCCGAAGCGGGCAGCAAGCTCGACAAGGCGCAAGCGCTGGGCATCAAGGTGCTGGACGATGCAGGCTTGGCCATGTTGTTGAACGGAGAAAAACCATGACGGTGCGTGACATTCTCAAAATGGGCGATGAGCGCCTTTTGCGCGTAGCCCCCGCGGTGACGCAATTCGATACGCCCGAGTTGCACGCCTTGGTGGCCGACATGCTGGAGACCATGGCGGCTGCGAATGGCGCAGGCCTGGCTGCGCCCCAGATTGGCGTGAACCTGCAGGTGGTGATCTTTGGCACGGGTGCCATGAATCCCCGTTATCCGCATGAGCCAGCGTTTGCGCAAACCGTGCTCATCAACCCCGTGATCACCCCATTGGACGCTGAAGAGCAAGAGGGCTGGGAGGGCTGCTTGTCCGTGCCCGGCATGCGGGCCATCGTGCCGCGCTGGCAGCGCATCCGTTACACGGGTTTCGACGTCCAGGGTCAGGTGATTGACCGTACCGCCGATGGTTTTCACGCCCGGGTGGTGCAGCATGAATGCGACCACCTGATCGGCAAGCTGTACCCCATGCGGGTGCGTGACTTCAGCCGATTTGGCTTCACCTCGGTGTTGTTTCCGGGCTTGGACGACAACACCGACGATTGAAAACTCAAAGTCCTTTGAGTTTTTCCAGGGCCGACAGCAAAGTGCTGTCTTGCTTGGCGAAACAAAACCGGATGACTTTCTGGTCAAAACCGCCGCCATAAAAAGCCGACAGCGGAATCGCGGCCACACCGATCTCGGTGGTCAGCCATTTGCAAAAATCAGCTTCACTCAGGTTCTTTTCCGGCACGGACAGCGCCGAAATGTCCACGCACTGGAAGTAGGTGCCTTCGCCTGGCAGCAGTTTGAACTTGGTGTGGGCCAAACCCTCTCGGAACAGGTCCCGCTTGCGCTGGTAAAAGGCTGGCAATTCAAGATAGGGTTTGGGGTCTGCCATGTAACGCGCCAATGCGTGCTGCATGGGGGTGTTCACGGTGAACACGTTGAACTGGTGCACTTTTCGAAATTCCGCCGTCAGTGCTGCCGGTGCGGCCACGGTGCCAATTTTCCAGCCGGTCACATGGTAGGTTTTGCCAAAGCTTGAGACGATGAAAGCACGTGCCGCAAGACCTGCAAAATGGGCAGCACTCCAGTGCTGGTTGGGGGCATAGACCATGTGCTCATAGACCTCGTCACTGATCAGGATGATGTCGGTCGGGTCCAGAATTTCCTGCAAGGTGAGCATGTCCTGGCGAGACCAGATCATGCCGCTGGGGTTGTGGGGTGAGTTGATCAGGATGGCGCGTGTTTTGGGGCTGATGGCCGCACGGATCTTGTCAAAGTCCGGACGGAAAGTGCCAGGGGTCAGGGGCACTCGCACGACCACGCCACCAGCCAGTTCGATGTTGGGCACATAGCTGTCGTAGCACGGCTCCAGCACAATGACTTCATCACCGGGATGCACGATGGCCAGGATGGTCGTCAGGATGGCTTGTGTGGCCCCTGCCGTGACGGTGATTTCGCTGACCGGGTCGTAGTGGCGACCATACAAAGTTTCGATCTTTTGAGAGACCGCTTCGCGCAAGGGCGCGACACCCGTCATGGGCGGGTATTGGTTCAGGCCCTCACGCATGGCGTCGTCGACCAGATCCAGCAAGCGCGGATCGCAGTGGAAGTCCGGAAAACCCTGCCCCAGGTTGACAGCGCCTTTTTCGGCTGCCAAGGCAGACATGACGGTGAAGATGGTGGTGCCCATGTTGGGGGCTTTGGAGACCAGGTTCGGTGTGCGTGCGTTCATGGCGTTTAACAAAGAAAGGTGTGGAATGCGAGAGGTCAGAGTTCGTAATCGTTGACATGACCCGTCATGGCTTTGGCGATCAGCGGTGCAGTCAGTCGATCACTGAGCAATTGTGCGAAATGGTAGACAAAGTGGCGCAGGTAGGCGCCGCGCTTGAAAGCCACGCGGGCCACGTTCATGCCCAGCAGATTGCCCAAGGGTCTGACGGCCAGGTCCTGAACCGGATCGTCCTTGACGGCCATCTCGGCCACGATGCCAATGCCCAGACCCAGCCGTACGTAAGTCTTGATGACGTCAGAATCGATGGCCTCTAGCGCGATGCGCGGCTCAAGTTTTCGGGCTGCAAAAGCTTGGTCGATTCGGCTTCGACCCGTAAACGACGGGTGGTAAGTGATCAAGGGTTGAGCGGCAATGTCTTCCAGCGATATGTGTTCTTTCGCCGCCAAAGGATGATCCAGGGGCAGGACCAATACGTGTTGCCATTCATAGCAGGGCAGGGTCACCAGCTCTTCATAAGCGGACAAAGATTCTGTAGCGATGCCAATTTCAGCGGTGTCATCGAGCAGCATTTTGGCCACCTGGTCGGGGGCGCCTTGGTGCAGACTGATGTTGACCAGCGGGTATTTATCGCGCAGCTTGGCCACCGGCAATGGCAAGACGTAACGCGCTTGGGTGTGGGTGGTGGCAATGGACAGGGTGCCACTGTCCTGGGCGCTGTATTGGTCACCGATTTTGCGCAAATTGCCCACTTCACGCAGGATCACTTCGATGCTCTGCAGGACATGCTGGCCAGGCTCGGTGATGCGTTTGAGGCGTTTGCCATGCCGGGCAAAAATCTCGATGCCCAGCTCCTCTTCGAGTTCAATGATGGCTTTGGACACGCCCGGTTGCGAGGTGTGCAAGGCCTTGGCTGTTTCGGTGAGGTTCAGGTTGCGTCGGGCAGCTTCTTGAACGAAGCGAAATTGGTGAAGGTTCATATGCTTGATGTCATATTGATCAACATCATTATGCTTTATGAGTCTATGCGGATGCTGCGGCGATGTCAGCCAAGAGCGCCGTCATGGCTGGATGCTCGCCCACCGATGGGGTGAGTTCAAACGCCATCTGTGGATAAGCCAAGCGCAGCTCATCGACCAGTTTGGGCAGATCTTCTCTGGCATGTCGGCCTACGCCCAGAAACATGGGCACGATGCGCAGTCGGGTCAAGTTCTGAGCCATGAGTTGCTCGACCACCGTGGCCAGATCGGGCGTGGTCAATTCCAGAAATGCACATGCGACAGGAAGATCCGGCCAGCGCTGGCGCATGCTTTGGGCGACGGCATCGATGGGCAGGCGCCACAAAGGATCGCGTGATCCGTGGGCAAACAAAATAACACCAGTGCCGACAGGAAGTTGTTGTTTCATCGCCTTAAAACCATCCACCAAAATGCGGCCAAGGATATGGCGCTGTAAATCAAGGAGGGCGCTGCTGACGTGAGCCAAGGCTCCCAGTTTTGCAAGTCACCAACGAAGCGGAAGACGTTGTTGAGCAATGAAAAACTGATGCCTGCCAGCACACCCAAAAACACATGGCCTGCAATTTGTCCTGTGCGAAAGTGCAAATAGGCAAACGGCAAAGCCAGAACCAGCATCACCAAGCAACTCAAGGGGTAGAACACTTTGCGCCAGAATTCAATTTCGTAGCGCTGGGAGTTTTGATTGTTGCTGGACAAATGCCGCATGTATTTGAACAGCTCCCAAGTCCGCATGCGATCTGGGGTGAGCAACGCTGCCGCCACCATGTCCGCGCTGATCTCGGTAGGCCAAAGCAGCTCTTGATGCTTTTGGGAAACGTATTTCAGCGTGCTCGATGACTTTTCTAACCCGACCGTTTTTTGGGCAACTTGCTGCAAAGCCCATTGCCCGTTGTGTATGTCAGCTTGCTCGGCGGTGGTGATGCCCAGCAATTGGCCTGCCTCGTTGAACTCGTGGATGCGCACATTGCGCATGTGCGCGATGCCATCGAAACTGCGCACATTGACCGCGAAATGCCGCTCATTTTGTTTTTCTTTGAGCCACGCGCCGGTTTGGCCAATGGTCAAATGACCCTGGTACAGCGCTTTGACTTGTATGGCCTGCCGATCGGCCCATGGGGCGATGTAATCACCGATCACAAAGGTCAGACCTACAAAAATCACCCCAAGGCGAAGCAAGGTGACCAATGCGCGCAATGGGTCAAGCCCACCCGTTCGCAAAATGGTGAATTCGGAACTTTGAGCCAAGCGCGCCATCACGAAAATACAACCAATCAGCACCGACAAAGGCAGCAATTGGTACAGATGCTCGGGAACCTTCAACGCAATGTAGAGCAAGGCTTGTTGCAATTGATAGCCTTGAGCCGCGTGTTTCGCGACAGCTTGCAGCTCATCGACGAGGTCAAAAAACATAAACAAGGCCAAAAATCCGACAGCCACAAAAGCCACGGCTGTGACGATCTCTCCATGCAAAAGACGCCGGACGGTTTTCATTTCAGCCCTCCCTTGGCGTCGGTTTTACGCACCCAGAAAGAACGCCAGGACCAATTCATGTGGCGAGCCCATAACCAGCTTGCCGCAAGCAAAAAGACGCCGCCATGCAGGGCAATCAGGAAAGACAAGAGCTGCACGCGACCGGTGGCCACCCAGCTTTGCCCCACGTTCAGCATGTTGTAGTAGGCGATGAAAATGAACAAGGCCAGTCCCAGGTGGTAGCTTTTGCCGACACGTGGGTTGATGGCCGAGACGGCCAATGCGAGCAACACCAAGTTGATGGCCGCCAGGCCCAAGCCCAATCGCCAACCGAGCTCACCCAGGTTTTCACGTGTCGGATTCTTCAACAAGTCCCAACTGGCGGTGTGCCGGCTGCTGAGCGATTCGTTGGCCGGCAAAACATCGTCATCCACCAGCACTTCGTAATGCTCAAACTGTGTCAGGCGTGTTTCACCCGTGGCGAGGTTGGTGGACCATTGTTGGCCTTTTTCCAGCTTCAAAAATCGTTCGTTACCCACCAAGTCGATGCGTCCTTGTTGTGCTGTGGTGACGATTTCCAGACCGGCTTCGATGCTGGACACAAAGACGTTTTTGCCAAAACGGTTGTCCGGGCTGTCTTTGTCGATGAAAAAAACGCGCTTGCCTCCTGAAGACTCCTGAAATTGCCCAGGGGCTATCCGCTCAAGGTCATTGCGTTGTTCGTAACGGTGTTGCAGTTCCTGGATTTGAAGGTTGCTCCATGGCCATGCGAACAGCGCCAGCAAGACGATGATCAGCAACACAGGCCACGCAAAACGCAACAGGGGCCTGACGAAATTGGCCAGCCCCTGACCACTGGAGAACCAGATCACCATCTCGCTGTCGCTGTACATGCGAGAAAGTGTGGAAACCACTGCAATGAACAAGCTCAGCGTGATGATGGTGGTCATTTGGCTCAAAACACTGAAGCCCATGACCAGCAAGACTTCGGATGGGTTGACGCTGCCTCGGCTGGCTTGCCCCAGAGTCCTGATCAAAATGACGGTCATCACGATGGTGATCAATATCACCAGCGTGGCACCGAAATTGCGCGCAAGGTCCTTGCGTAAAGAGGAATGGAATAACATTGGCAGGAAGGAAAAACTGAATTATGAACTTCGAAATCCAAAAACGCGCCTTGTCCCGTGTCATTCGTGACGATCTTGATGCTTTGATTGTTTTCTGGCCCTCGCAACCAGATGCGACTTCCGCAGAAAAAGATCCCATCAGCACCCTGGTGCAGCAAGCGGTTCAAAAGGGTGACTTCGAGCTGAAAACAGGTTCTGTTTTGAGCACCTACGGACAGGCGGGCACCAAGGCACGCCATGTGATCGTGGCATGTACAGGTGAAAACAAAGCGTCACAGATTCGAGTCGCCGCGACGGCCGCCTGGGCTGCGCTGAAGTCCGCCAAGGTCAAGCACCTCGGTGTTTACGCACATGGCCAATGGTCGGCCAATAGCCTGCAGTCGGCGGCAGCGGCGCTGGCAGACGCCAGTTACATCTACACCACGACTCTGAGCAAACCTTCATACAGGACTTTGAAGCAGATCACGTTCAGTGCATCAGAAGTCAATGCGGCGCACAAAACGGCTCTGGCGCAGGCACAAGCCCTGTCGGCGGGTGTTGAATTGGCCAAAGAATGGGCCAATCGCCCGGCCAACCACGCCACGCCCACCATGCTGGCCCAGGCGGCTCAAGCCATAGCCAAAGGTGCGGCATTCAAATGTGAAGTCTTGGGACCCAAAGAGGTCGCCAAACTGGGCATGGGCTCTTTCATGGCGGTGGCTCGGGGTGCTGCTGAGCCTTTGCGTTTCATCGTGATGCGCTACAACGGCGCGTCCAGCACACAGGCACCGGTAGTGCTGGTGGGCAAGGGCATCACCTTCGACACCGGAGGCATCTCGATGAAGCCTGCGGCTGAAATGGATGAAATGAAATACGACATGAGCGGCGCGGCCAGTGTGCTGGGTGTGTTCAAGGCTTTGGGAGAACTCAAGCCAGAGATCAACGTGGTGGGCCTGATCCCCGCGACTGAGAACATGCCCGATGGCCTGGCAGTCAAGCCCGGTGATGTGGTCACCAGCATGAGCGGTCAAACCATTGAAATCCTGAACACCGATGCAGAAGGGCGCTTGGTCTTGTGTGATGCATTGACCTATGCCGAGCGCTTCAAGCCCCAGGCCGTGATCGACATCGCCACCTTGACAGGCGCTTGTGTCATCGCCTTGGGAGGGGTTCGATCAGGCTTGTTCACCAGCGACGACGAATTGGCGCAACAGCTGCAGCAAGCCGGTGACAACGCTGGCGACTTGTGCTGGCGCATGCCGATGGACGATGAATACGCCGAGGGTCTGAAAACCCGTTTTGCCGATGTGGCCAATGTGGCCGGCCGACAAGCCGGATCGGTGACCGCTGCCAAGTTCTTGCAGCGTTTTGCCAAGAAATACCCCTGGGCGCATCTGGACATTGCTGGCACGGCTTGGCGCACTGGGGCCGCCAAAGGCGCCACCGGCCGCCCGGTGGCCTTGCTGCTGCATTACCTCTTGTCCAAGGCGAGCACGCCAGCCCGAGCCCCTCGTCGTCGATGACTGTGGCCATGACCCGAATTGAATTCCATTTCAACGCGCCAGAGCGCTTGCAATACGCCTGCCGCCTGCTGCGCAAAGCCAATGCACAAAACTTGCGCATTGGCGTGCTGGGCTCGGCGGCGGCTTTGCGCCAACTCGATTCGGCTCTGTGGACCTTTTCCGCAGCGGATTTTTTGCCGCACAGCACGGCAGCTGACAGCCCAGAAGTGCAAAACGCCTCGCCGATTTTGTTGAGTGAAGATGCCGATCTGTGCGCCGGGCGGCAAGTGCTGGTCAATTTGGGCGATGAGGTGCCAGCAGGTTTTGAGCGCTTTGAGCGCTTGATTGAAATCGTGGCGGGGGACGACCATGGCCGCATGACGGCGCGCCAGCGATGGAAGCATTACACCGCGCAGGGCTATGATTTGTTGCAACACGATTTATCCAAACGGAGCGCGTCATGAACATGGATTCACCCTCTGGCGCAGCATCCGCAGCCATTCCCGTGCTGACCCATGTCGTGTCCACGTCCGATATCCCGGCCGCTGTTCTGGTTGCATTGGATGCCCGTATGGCCGAGAAAGCCTCGGTGTTGGCGCTGTCTGCGGAACTGATGCAAAACCTGCGACCCGAGCTCGACCGCATGGCCTCGGAGCTCGTGCAGCGAAGCGTTGAAGGCATGTGGGCCAAACGCGCTGAAATCTACAAAAACATCAGCCGATCACCTGACGAGGACAGGTGATTTAGGTTTTCCCTGAGTCACAAATTGCATCAATTGCAGTATGGTTCAGCGTTGCTTGATTGAAGCAATTACTAATTCGGAGTTCTTATGAAATTTTCAGGTCATCGTTCTTTGTCTGTGGTCGCTGTGGCCGTCGCTGCCGTGCTTTTGGCGGCCTGCGGCAAGAAAGAAGCCGCATCGGATGCGCTTGTGATCAAAATTGGCCACGTGGGCCCGGTCAGTGGTGCCATCGCTCACTTGGGTAAAGACAACGAAAACGGCGCCCGGATGGCGATTGAAGAACTCAATGCTGCCGGCCTGAAAATGGGTGAGAAAGTCGTCAAGTTTGAATTGCTGGCTGAAGATGATGCCGCTGATCCCAAGCAGGGTACGGCGGCCGCGCAAAAGCTGGTGGACGCCAAAGTCAACGGCGTGATCGGCCACCTGAACTCTGGCACGACCATTCCTGCCTCACAGATTTACAACACGGCAGGTATTCCCCAGATTTCGCCATCGGCGACCAACCCCAAATACACCCGTCAGGGCTACACCGGCGCTTTCCGCGTGGTGGCTGACGACGTGCACTTGGGCGGCACGCTGGGCAAATACGCAGTGGAAACCCTCAAAGGCAAAAACATTGCCGTGATCGACGACCGTACCGCTTACGGCCAGGGTGTGGCCGAAGAATTCAAAAAGGGCGCGACCGCTGCTGGCGGCACCATCGTGGGCCATGAGTTCACGACCGACAAGGCTTCTGACTTCAACGCCATTTTGACCACCTTGAAGGCCAAAAAACCGGATGTCGTCTTCTTTGGCGGTATGGACGCTGTGGCTGGCCCGATGCTGCGCCAGATGAAATCCCTGGGCATCAACGCCAAATTCATGGGCGGCGATGGCATCTGCACCACCGAGTTGGCCAAACTGGCTGGTGATGCCATGAAAGACGAGACCGTCTTCTGCGCTGAAGCAGGCGGTGTGGAAGGCGAGCAAAAAGCCGGTATGGACAAGTTCCGTGCAGACTTCAAAGCCAAGTTCAACGCTGATGTGCAGGTCTATGCACCTTATGTGTACGACGCCGTGAAAGTCATGGCGACCGCCATGGTGAACGCCGGTTCTGCCGATCCAGCCAAGTATTTGCCCGCCCTGAAAGCCATCAAATACAAAGGCGTGACCGGTGACATCGTGTTTGACGAAAAAGGCGACATCAAGAACGGCGCTTTGACCCTGTACACCTATAAAGGTGGAGAACGCGCCCAGTTGGCCGTGGTTCGCTGAAGCCACCCGCCCCCTAACGGGGGCGTTTGGGCATAAAAAAAGCCTGCACGTGCGTGCAGGCTTTTTCATTTCTGGCGGAACAGGCGGGATTCGAACCCGCGGTGGGCTATTAACCCACACACGCTTTCCAGGCGTGCGACTTAAACCACTCATCCACCGTTCCAGAGCCTCTGATTGTAGCAGTGGAAATACCCGTTTTTGAGAGCCCAGGGCAAATCACAGGGTGGATCGGGTGCAGGTTTTTTCAGGAAATCTGATCTTTGTCGCGTGGAAGTCACTTTTTATCCTTAAACTTCGCGCCTGTTTCTCCCTCTTTAGGGCTTGAGCCCAACCCCGCCATGAAATTTCGCTTTCCCATCGTCATCATTGACGAAGACTACCGTTCTGAAAACACTTCAGGCTTGGGTATCCGCGCTTTGGCAGACGCCATCGTCAGCGAAGGCTTTGAGGTGTTGGGGGTGACCAGCTACGGCGACCTGTCGCAGTTTGCGCAGCAGCAAAGCCGCGCCAGTGCTTTCATTTTGTCGATCGATGACGAAGAGTTTTCGCCAGGTCCCGATCTCGACCCTGCGGTCATCAGCTTGCGTGCATTCATTGACGAAGTGCGCCGCAAGAACGCCGATGTGCCGATCTACATCTATGGCGAGACCAAAACCAGCCAGCACTTGCCCAACGACATCCTGCGCGAGTTGCATGGCTTCATCCACATGTACGAAGACACGCCGGAATTCATGGCGCGTCACATCATCCGTGAGGCCAAGAGCTACCTGGAAGGCCTGCAGCCACCGTTCTTCAAGGCACTACTCGATTACGCCGAAGACGGCTCTTACTCGTGGCACTGCCCGGGTCACTCGGGTGGCGTGGCTTTCTTGAAGAGCCCTGTGGGCCAGATGTACCACCAGTTCTATGGTGAAAACATGCTGCGCGCCGACGTGTGCAATGCGGTGGAAGAACTCGGCCAGTTGCTGGACCACAACGGTGCCATCGGCGAGAGTGAGCGCAACGCAGCCCGCATTTTCAATGCCGACCATTGCTTCTTTGTGACCAACGGCACCAGCACGTCCAACAAAATTGTGTGGCACCACACCGTGGCGCCGGGCGATGTGGTGGTGGTGGACCGCAACTGCCACAAATCCATCCTGCACGCGATCATCATGACCGGTGCGATCCCGGTGTTCTTGAAGCCGACACGCAACCATTTCGGCATCATTGGCCCGATTCCCAAAAGCGAATTCGAGCCAGCGGCCATCCAGGCCAAGATCAAAAAGAACCCGCTGCTCAAAGGTGTGGATGCCAAAAAGGTCAAGCCACGTGTGATGACCTTGACCCAGTCGACCTATGACGGCGTGCTCTACAACACCGAAACCATCAAGAGCATGCTCGATGGCTATGTCGAGAATTTGCACTTTGACGAGGCCTGGTTGCCGCATGCGGCATTCCACCCGTTTTATGGCCCCTACCACGCCATGGGTAAAAAACGTGCGCGCCCGAAAGAGTCGATTGTTTACGCGACACAGTCCATCCACAAGTTGCTCGCTGGCATCAGCCAA
Source organism: Limnohabitans sp. MMS-10A-192 (assembly GCF_003063335.1). Taxonomy (GTDB): domain Bacteria; phylum Pseudomonadota; class Gammaproteobacteria; order Burkholderiales; family Burkholderiaceae_C; genus Limnohabitans_A. The sequence continues at coordinate 571,070 of NZ_NERX01000001.1, forward strand.
GCCAGCCATGTGCTGGTGCAAGACGCGCAAAACACCAAGCTGGACCGCCCGCTGTTCAACGAGGCGTACCTGATGCACACCTCGACCAGCCCGCAGTACAGCATCATCGCCAGCTGCGATGTGGCTGCCGCCATGATGGAGCCGCCTGGCGGCACCGCGCTGGTAGAAGAGAGCATTGCCGAGGCTTTGGATTTTCGCCGTGCCATGCGCAAGGTGGATGCCGAATACGGCAAGGATTGGTGGTTCAAGGTCTGGGGACCTGAGAAGTTTGGCGAGGAGGGCATTGGCCGCGCCGATGATTGGATCTTGCGCAACGACCCGCGCAAGAAGGCCAGCAAGTGGCACGGCTTTGGCCAGCAACTGGCCGATGGCTTCAACATGCTCGACCCGATCAAGTCGACCATCGTGACGCCCGGCCTGGATCTGGATGGCAAGTTCGACAAGACCGGCATCCCGGCTTCGATCGTCAGCAAGTTCCTGACCGAGCACGGCGTGGTGGTCGAGAAGACGGGCCTCTACAGCTTCTTCATCATGTTCACCATCGGCATCACCAAGGGCCGCTGGAACACGCTGCTGACGGCTTTGCAACAGTTCAAGGACGATTACGCCAAGAACCAGCCGATGTGGAAAATCCTGCCCGAGTTCTGCCAGAAGCACCCCCGCTACGAGCGCATGGGTCTGCGTGACCTGTGTCAGCATGTGCACGAGATGTACGCCAAGTACGACATCGCGCGCCTGACCACCGACATGTATCTGTCAGACCTCGCGCCAGCCATGAAGCCTTCGGATGCCTACGCCCACATTGCCCAGCGCAAGACCGAGCGCGTGGAAATTGATCACCTGGAAGGCCGTATCACCGTGGGCTTGGTGACGCCTTACCCACCAGGCATTCCTTTGCTGATTCCTGGCGAGGTTTTCAACAAAAAAATCGTGGACTACCTCAAGTTCGCCCGCGAGTTCAACGAGAAGTGCCCAGGCTTTGAGACCGATATCCACGGCTTGGTCGAGATCAAGGACGAAGACGGCAAGAAGCGTTACTACGCCGATTGCGTGCGTGAGTCCTGATCGGTTTGGCCCTGGGCAGGCGCCAAAGTTCGGACAACAAAAAAGCGGCCAAGGCCGCTTTTTTGTTGGGCGCAGCGCAATCAGGCCGCTTCGGCAGGTTCGGCAATGCCGCCCACGACTTGGCTGAAGCCACCGTCCACATAGGTGATCTCGGCGGTCACGCCTGCGGCCAAATCGCTCAGCAAGAAAGCGGCCACATTGCCCACGTCATCGATGGTCACGTTGCGGCGGATGGGTGACGTTTCGGCCACCACCGACAGGATTTTGCCGAAGCCCTTGATGCCGCTGGCCGCCAGGGTTTTGATGGGGCCGGCCGAGATGCCGTTGGCACGCATGCCGCGGCCTTGGCTGCCCAGAGATTCGGCCAGGTAACGCACCGAGGCTTCCAAGCTGGCTTTGGCCAGGCCCATGGTGTTGTAGTTGGGCACGTTGCGGATGGCACCCAAGTAGGTGAGGGTCAGCACAGACGATTTGTCATTCAGGTAGGGCAAGCAAGCCTTGGCCATCGCAGGGAAGCTGTAGGCGCTGATGTCATGGGCGATCTTGAAACCTTCACGCGACAGACCGTCGAGAAAGTCGCCGGCGATGGCTTCGCGGGGAGCGTAGCCGATGGCGTGCACGAAGCCGTCGAACTTGGGCCAGTGGGCCGACAGATCGGTGAACAGCTTTTCAATTTGCTCGTCGCTGCCGACATCGCAATCGAACACCAACTTGGAGCCAAAGTCGGCTGCGAATTCGGTGATGCGGTCCTTGAAACGCTCGCCGACATAGCTGAACGCCAGCTCGGCCCCTTGGGCATGGCAGGCCTTGGCGATGCCATAGGCGATCGAGCGGTTGGACAAAACGCCGGTGATCAGCAGTTTTTTGCCTGCGAGGAAACCTGTTTGGGTGGTCATGGAAGTCATCTTTCGGAAAAAATCTGGGTGGGATTGTCGCATGCGCCACACTGTGGTTTCAGGCGCTGCCCCAGCCGCGCCAGCGTGCAAAGGCGATGGCTGCCAGCGGCATCAGCAGACCGATCAGCAAGGTGCTGAGCAGCAAGCCGCTCAGGTCGGCGTAATTGGCCGGCACGGTCACGGTGCCAGCGGCGTCACGCACTTGACGTGTCAGCGTAAAAATCTGATTGAGGTACTTGGTGCCCAACTGCGCGGCCGAAAGCGCCAGGTTGGTGAAGCTGGCCATGACCGCAAAGTAAGTGGCCTTCAGGTGGGGTGGGGCGGAGTTGGCAATCCAGACCAGCATCGGGATCATGCTGATTTGGCCCAGTGGCGACTCCAATGCGGTATCGACGATGGCGATAAACCGTGCATCGACCACGCCGCCGGTGTGTGCGGCCGTCCATTCGTGCAGGCCCAGGCTCATGCCCAGGGTGGGCAAGCTGAGCAAGGTGCCCAGCACCGTGAGCGAACCGACCACATAAAAAATCGAGCGGTCCGTCATGAAGCGGCGAAACACGAACATGCCTGCGAGCGCCAGGGTGCTGCCAATCAGCGACAAGACCGAGAAAAAGGGCTGATCAAAGCCCAGTTGGTCGATCATCCACCATGACATGCCGGCCCCGGTGCCGGGTACGGCTCGGAACATGAAGATCACCAAAGCTGTGCCCAGCAGGGTGCGGCGTGCAGCAGGTTCCAGCTCACGCATCAGGCGCGCCATGAGTGCGCCGATGATGAGCATGGAACTCACAAAAATCAGTTCCTGGCTGAAACGCCAGCCTGACAAACCCAGACCAATGGTCAAGGTCACAAACACCAGGCTGCCGCCGAGCAGCACCGCATTGGGCTTCGTGTCGCCATCTTCCGGCTGGAACAAGGCCATGGCCTGGGCCCGGCTCAGTCCCCGCGCCATGTGTTGCTTGACTTGGGCATTTTGCTGCACGCGTGCCACGACCAAGCCCATCACAGACAGCAAAGGGATGATGAGGGCCAGGAGGTAAAGATTGCGGTAAGTGAGTGTTTTTTCGGCCGCACTCAGGGTTTGCACATCGGCGAACATGCCCAGATTGATCAGCGCCACGAGGATGGTGCCGCCCACGATCGCCACGCGTCCCAGTGTTTGCATGGTGGTGTGCATCCGTTTGAGCGAGGCTGCATCGACCGGCGTTCCGTCGGGCTTGCACTTGGGCACGGCCTCGACGGTCATGGCGTCTGCGGTGGCGTCTTGCAATACATAGCCCACCGGACTGAGCAATGCGGCCAACACGAACCAGGCGTTGACACTCCAGACCGAGGCCATGGCATCGCGCTGGCCCACCAGCCCCGCCATGATGAGCAGGCTGGCGCTGATGAGGGTGGCACCCAAAAGGATAAATCCAGCTTTGTAGCGCCAGAAAATATCCACCAAATGCCCAATCGGCATCTTGAGCGCCCATGGCAAGCCCGCCCAAAAAGCCAATGCAGCCAGAAATTCAGCGGGCAAACCCAGGTGCTCTTTGACAAAAAATGTGCCCACGATGCCGGTGAGGCCCTGCACGCCAGCGGCCATATAAACCATGAGTGGCGGCAAATAGGACCAGCGCATGTCGCGACTCAAAGACCGGACGTTCTCGTCCATCCAACGTGATACCGTATTCAAACCATGCCCCTGTGAATGCTTTTGACGGCCCATTGTGCCTTGCCGTCGGCCCCGGGATGACCCAGTCTGGCCCAATGCGCTTTCCTGCTCATATTTCTCTTAAAAATCACACACTTAGCGCATTTATCGGATAGAATACTGGCTTCACGACCAAACGGGCGGGTTTTCACCGCCCGTTTTTTTTGGTCTTTCATTTTTAAGTTTGACATTTCGAAGTTCTGTGGCACTGCAACAAATCGTTGAAGAAACCGTGATCGGCCTGGGCTATGACCTGGTCGAAATTGAACGCTCTGCGGGCGGATTGCTCCGGATCACGATCGATTGGCCATGGCAGCCTGGGTCGGATGTATTTGTCACTGTGGAAGACTGTGAAAAAGTCAATCGCCAACTGCAGTTTGCGCTGGAAGTGGACGGTGTCACGTACAACCGCCTCGAAGTGTCATCGCCGGGTATTGACCGTCCCTTGCGCCACGAAAAAGACTTTGAGCGTTTCACCGGTGAGTTGATCGACCTCACGCTCAAGGCCCCGATGGGCGAAAACGCGGCGGGCATGGTCAGTGCGAACCGCAAAAAATTTCGCGGCACGCTCGAGCGTGACGCCACCGGCACAGGCTGGCAAATCGTCTGGAGCGATGAGCCCGTTGGTAAACCCGGTCAACGGATCAGCAAGAAACGAGCCCCGGCGCCTTTGCATGCCCTGGGCTTCACGCTGGACGAATTGCGCGAAGCCCGTCTGGCGCCCGTGGTGGATTTCAAGGGGCGCAAGCCCAAGGCAGAAGCTTGACCCTTGTGGCGGCTTTAAGAATATTTGAATCGGGGCTCAATCCCAAGCCCCAATGGAACAGGAGAGTCGAGTCATGAATCGCGAAATGTTGATGTTGGTCGATGCCATCTCACGTGAAAAGAACGTGGAGCGCGACGTGGTATTTGGTGCTGTGGAAGCGGCTTTGGCCCAAGCCACCAAAAAGCTGTATCCCGGCGAAGTGGATATCCGTGTGTCGGTTGACAGAGACAGCGGCAGTTATGAAACTTTCCGCCGCTGGCACGTGGTGCCCGATGAAGCGGGTCTGCAATTGCCCGAGCAGGAAATCCTTCTGTTTGAAGCAAAAGAGCAAATCCCAGACATCGAAGTGGACGAGTACATCGAAGAGCCGATCGAGTCATTGCCCATTGGCCGCATTGGCGCCATGGCGGCCAAGCAGGTGATCTTGCAAAAAATCCGTGACGCCGAGCGTGAAATGCTGCTCAACGACTTCATGTCGCGTGGCGAGAAGATTTTTGTGGGCACCGTCAAGCGCATGGACAAGGGCGACATCATCTGTGAAGCCGGGCGCGTCGAAGGCCGCCTGCGTCGCAGCGAGATGATCCCCAAGGAAAACCTGCGCAGCGGTGACCGTGTGCGCGCCATGATCATGGACGTGGACCTGACCTTGCGCGGCGCCCCCATCATCTTGTCGCGTTCAGCGCCTGAATTCATGATCGAGTTGTTCCGCCAGGAAGTGCCCGAGATCGAACAAGGTCTGCTCGAAATCAAAACCTGCGCCCGTGACCCAGGCTCACGCGCCAAAATTGCCGTGTTGTCGCACGACAAGCGCGTTGACCCTATTGGCACTTGTGTCGGTGTGCGCGGCACGCGTGTGAACGCCGTGACCAACGAGTTGGCCGGTGAGCGCGTGGACATCGTGCTGTGGAGCGAAGATCCTGCTCAGTTCGTGATCGGTGCCTTGGCACCTGCCAACGTGCAGTCCATCGTGGTGGACGAAGAAAAACACGCCATGGATGTGGTGGTGGACGAAGAAAACCTGGCGATCGCCATTGGCCGTGGTGGTCAAAACGTGCGCCTGGCTTCTGACCTGACAGGCTGGAAGATCAACATCATGGACGCCGCCGAGTCTGCCCAAAAGCAGGCCGAAGAAAGCTCGGGCATCCGTCAGCTGTTCATGGAAAAGCTGGATGTGGACCAGGAAATTGCCGATATCCTGATCGAAGAAGGTTTCACCAGCCTGGAAGAAGTGGCCTATGTGCCGATCCAGGAAATGCTGGAGATCGAAAGCTTCGACGAAGACACCATCAACGAGCTGCGTGCGCGGGCCAAAGACGCCTTGCTGACACTTGAAATCGCACGTGAAGAGAGCGTTGAAGACGTCTCTCAAGACCTGCGTGACCTGCCGGGCTTGACGCCTGAGCTGATTTCCAAGCTGGTGGAAGCGGGTGTTCATACCCGTGACGACCTGGCTGACCTGGCCACCGACGAGTTGACCGACATCACCGGTCAATCTGCCGAAGAGGCCACCGCCCTGATCATGAAAGCCCGCGAACATTGGTTCGCAGGCCAGGCCTGAAGTTAACGGAGGCTTGAACACCATTATGTCCAGCACCACAGTTGCCGAGTTCGCCAATGAACTCAAAAAATCCGCCGATGTCTTGTTGCAGCAATTGAGCGCAGCAGGCGTGGCCAAACAATCGGACAGCGATGCGCTTTCCGACGCCGACAAGCAAAAGCTGCTGAGCTATTTGCAAACCAGTCACGGCACCCAAGCTGGTGATCGCAAGAAAATCACCCTGGTTAAGAAATCGACCAGTGAGATCAAGCAGGCCGACTCCACGGGCAAGGCCCGCACGATTCAGGTGGAAGTGCGCAAGAAACGCACTTTGATCAAACGCGATGACGAAGTGGTGACTGAGTCACCCGTCGAAGAGCCTCAAGAGCCCTTGATTGATCACGCGGAACTGGCGCGACGCGAAGAAGAAGCTCGCCGTCAGGCCGAATTGATTCGCCGTCAGGAAGAAGAGTTGGCTGAAAAGCGTCGACTCCGCGAAGAGCAAGAAGCCAAACAACGAGCCGCCGCGCAAGCCGAAGCGCTGCAAGCGCAAGCCGAGGCCTCTGCTCAGGCCGCGCAGGCGGCCCTGGCTGCCAAACCTGTTTTGAGCCGCGATGAGCGTGAGCAACTCGCTCGTGCAGAAGCCGCCAGCATCAATGCATCACAAGCCAAACCGGCCGCACCAGCCGCGCCTGCTGAGGCCCCGGAAGTGACTGCAGCTGCCAAAGCTGCAGACAAAGCCAAGGCCGATCAGGAGGCCCGTGAAGCCGCTGCTGCCCAAGCCGCTGCGGATTCCAAAGCACGCGCGGACGAAGAAACTGCCCGTGCCCGTGATCTGGATGAACGCCGTCGCAAGGCTTTGGCCGAGGCTGAAGCCATTCGCGCCATGATGAATGCACCCAAGAAGGTGCTGGTCGCTAAAAAAGAAGAACCCAAAGTCGAGCCCAAAGCGGCTGTCAAGGGCACACTGCACAAGCCAGCAGGCACACCTGCGCCAGGCGCTCGTGCAGCTGCAGCCAAGGCCGGCGAAGCCGCCGCGCCTGGTGGCAACAAGGAAGTCAAATCCGCCAAGCTGTCCTCCAGCTGGGCAGGGGACCCGGCCAAGAAAAAGGCCATTCCGACGCGTGGTGATTCCAGCGGTGGTGTGGGGCGCAACAGTTGGCGCGCTGGCCCTAAAGGCCGTCGTGGCAACGACCGCGATCGCAACGACTCACACGGCCAATCGGCACCACAAGAAGTGCGTGTGCTCGAAGTCCACGTGCCAGAAACCATCACCGTGGCCGAATTGGCCCACAAGATGGCGATCAAGGCATCCGAGGTCATCAAGCACCTGATGAAGCTCGGCCAGATGGCCACCATGAACCAGCCGCTGGACCAAGACACCGCCATGATTGTGGTGGAAGAAATGGGCCACAAAGCGGTGATCGCGGCACTGGACGATCCTGAAGCATTCACCGACGAAGAAGTGTCCGAGCAGCACGCCGAGGCTTTGCCGCGTGCGCCTGTGGTCACGGTCATGGGTCACGTTGACCACGGTAAAACATCTTTGCTGGATTACATTCGCCGTGCCAAAGTGGCTTCCGGCGAGGCCGGTGGCATCACGCAGCACATTGGTGCTTACCACGTGGAAACACCACGCGGCATGATCTCTTTCCTGGACACCCCCGGTCACGAAGCCTTCACGGCCATGCGTGCCCGTGGTGCACAAGCCACCGACATCGTCATCCTGGTGGTGGCGGGTGACGACGGCGTCATGCCCCAGACCAAGGAAGCCATCAAACACGCCAAAGCAGCCGGTGTGCCACTTGTGGTGGCCATCAACAAGATGGACAAGCCCGATTCGAACATCGAACGCGTTCGCGCCGAGCTGATTGCCGAAGAAGTCGTGCCCGAAGAATTCGGTGGCGATTCGCCTTTCGTTTCCGTCTCGGCCAAAACCGGTATGGGCATCGACGATCTGCTCGAGCAAGTGCTCTTGCAAGCCGAAGTGCTGGAACTCAAGGCCCCGGTGCAAGCTGCCGCCAAGGGTCTGGTCATCGAAGCGCGTCTGGACAAGGGCCGTGGTCCTGTGGCCACAATCCTGGTGCAGTCGGGAACTTTGAATACAGGCGACGTGGTGCTGGCAGGCCAGACTTTTGGCCGCGTGCGCGCCATGCTGGATGAAAACGGTGCTGCCATCAAATCGGCAGGCCCTTCGATCCCGGTCGAAATTCAGGGTCTGACCGAAGTGCCGCAAGCCGGTGATGAATTCATGGTCATGGGCGATGAACGCCGTGCCCGCGAAATCGCCACTTACCGCGCCGGTAAATTCCGCAACACCAAGTTGGCCAAGCAACAAGCGGCCAAGCTGGAGAACATGTTCACCGACATGTCTGCGGGCGAAGTCAAGATGCTGCCCATCATCATCAAGGCCGATGTGCAGGGTTCGCAAGAAGCGCTGGGTGCTTCCTTGCTCAAGTTGTCGACGGAAGAAGTCAAAGTTCAGTTGGTTTACTCCGGCGTGGGCGGTATCAGCGAGTCGGACATCAACCTGGCGATCGCTTCCAAAGCCATCGTGATCGGTTTCAACGTTCGTGCCGACGCCGGTGCCCGCAAACTGGCCGAAGGCAATGGCGTGGACGTGCATTACTACAACATCATTTATGACGCTGTGGATGAACTCAAAGCGGCCATGTCCGGCATGCTGGCGCCCGAGCAGCGCGAAGAAATCATGGGTATGGCCGAAATCCGTACCGTGTTCGTCGCGTCCAAGATCGGTACGGTTGCAGGTTGTATGGTCACTTCGGGTCAAGTCACCCGCAACGCCAAATTCCGCCTGCTGCGCGACAACGTGGTCATCTACACCGGTGAACTCGACTCGCTCAAGCGCCTCAAGGACGATGTGCGCGAAGTCAAAGAAGGCTTCGAGTGCGGTATCAAGCTCAAGAACTACAACGACATCAAAGAAGGCGATCAACTCGAATTCTTCGACGTCAAGGAAATTGCGAGAACGCTGTAAATGGCTCGTAAGAAGGTTTCATCCGTACCGAACCGCGGTTTCCGCGTGGCCGACCAGATCCAGCGTGATCTGGCCGAGTTGATTGCGCGTGAGTTGAAAGACCCACGCGTGGGCATGGTCACGATCAACGCGGTCGAGGTGACACCCGACTACGCCCATGCGAAAGTGTTTTTCAGCGTCTTGACGGGCAACCCCGAAGAGGCGACGGAAGGCTTGAACGCCGCAGCCGGTTTCTTGCGCAATGGTTTGTTCAAGCGTTTGCACATCCACACCGTGCCGACGTTGCACTTCATGTTTGACCGAACCACAGAGCGTGCCTCGGACATGAATGCCTTGATTGCCAAAGCCGTTTCTTCGCGCGCACAGGACGACTGAGCCATGAACGCGCCACGCACCAGGGTGCAGCGGCGCCCTGTGCACGGGGTGTTGTTGCTCGATAAACCGCTGGGACTGTCCAGCAACCAGGCTTTGCAAAAAGCCAAGTGGTTGCTGCGCGCTGAAAAGGCCGGTCACACCGGGACTTTGGACCCTTTGGCCACAGGCGTATTGCCTTTGTGTTTTGGTGCTGCGACCAAGTTCAGTCAGCAGCATCTGGATGCGGACAAGGTTTACGAAACGACCGTGCGCCTGGGTTTGAAAACCAGCACGGCCGATGCCGAAGGTGAAGTGGTTCAAACGCGAGAAGTGCGTTGCACGCCAGGCATGGTGGTGGAAGTGCTGGACCGGTTCATGGGACCGATCAGCCAAGTGCCACCGATGCACAGTGCCTTGAAAAAGGACGGCAAGGCGTTGTATGAATATGCCCGGCAGGGCGAAACCGTGGAGCGCCAAGCGCGCCACGTGGTGATCCATGACCTGGAGTTGCTGGACATGCAACTGCAGGGCGACGCCCCGTTTTTGCGTTTGCGCGTGGCCTGCAGCAAGGGCACTTACATCCGAACCTTGGGCGAAGACATCGCCGAGGCTTTGGGCTGTGGCGGTCACTTGAGCGCTTTGCGCCGGGTGGTGACGGGGCCTTTCGAGGCCTCGGCGTGTGTGACGCTGACGCAGCTGGAGTCCATGGACGAAGCTGCACGTTTGCAAGCCTTGCAGCCCGTAGACGTGCTGTTACCTGGCCACACCGAGGTGGGGCTGGACAGCGAGAACGCTGGAAGATTTTTGAGTGGGGTGCGCCGACGCGGCCCTTGGGTTGATTGTGATCATGTGGCCGTCTATGGAGAACATCCTCGGGCATTGCTGGGAACAGCACATGTGCGTGGCGGCGAATTGATTCCGGGTCGATTGTTGAGCCCGATCGAAATTCAACAGATTTTGGAAAAATCACCTGTCAACGAGCCTTTGCTGGCCGAGCAGGTTTAAAGGAAGAGAAAGCATGAGCAAGCAAATTCGCAACATCGCCATCATCGCGCACGTTGACCACGGTAAAACCACCATGGTCGATCAGTTGCTGCGCCAGTCGGGCACCTTCGCTGACCACGAAAAAGTCGTGGACACCGTCATGGACAACAACGCCATCGAACGCGAGCGTGGCATCACCATTTTGGCCAAGAACTGCGCCGTGAGCTGGGAAGGCACCCACATCAACATCGTGGACACCCCCGGACACGCGGACTTCGGCGGCGAAGTGGAACGTGCCTTGTCCATGGTCGACGGCGTGGTGCTGTTGATCGATGCACAAGAAGGCCCCATGCCTCAGACCCGCTTCGTGACCAAAAAGGCCTTGGCTTTGGGCCTCAAGCCCATCGTGGTCGTGAACAAAGTGGACAAGCCCGGTGCCAACCCCGACAAAGTGGTCAACGCCGCTTTTGACCTGTTCGACAAACTCGGTGCGAACGACGAGCAGCTGGACTTCCCCGTGGTGTATGCCTCCGGCATCAACGGCTGGACCTCGATGGAAGAGGGCGCTCCTGGTGAGCAGTGGGGCCCCGACATGTCGGCCTTGTTCAACACCGTGCTCAAGCACGTCAAGCCCAACGCGGGCGACCCTGCAGCGCCGCTGCAGTTGCAAATTTCTGCCCTCGACTTTTCGACCTTTGTGGGCCGCATCGGTGTGGGCCGTATCAGCCAAGGTACCGTCAAGCCCAACATGGATGTGGTTGTGATGGAAGGCCCAGACGGCTCGACCATCAAAGGCCGCGTCAACCAAGTGCTGACTTTCCAGGGTCTGGACCGCGTCCAAGTGACCGAAGCCGGTCCTGGCGACATCGTGTTGATCAACGGCATTGCCGACCTGAACATTGGCGTGACGGTGACCGACCCGATCAACCCCGCACCACTGCCCATGCTCAAAGTGGACGAGCCCACGCTTACCATGAACTTCTGCGTGAACACCTCGCCATTGGCCGGTCGTGAAGGCAAGTACGTGACCAGCCGTCAAATCTGGGATCGTCTGCAAAAAGAACTCCAGCACAACGTGGCGCTGCGCGTCAAAGAAACCGACGAAGACGGCATTTTTGAAGTGGCCGGTCGCGGTGAATTGCACCTGACCATCTTGCTGGAAAACATGCGCCGCGAAGGCTACGAGCTGGCTGTCTCCAAGCCTCGCGTGTTGTTCCGCGACATCGACGGTGAGCGCCATGAGCCTATCGAGCTGGTCACCGCCGACATCGAAGAAAACCACCAAGGCGGCGTGATGCAAGCCTTGGGCGAGCGCAAGGGCGAACTGGTCAACATGGAGCCCGATGGCCGTGGCCGTGTCCGTCTGGAATACCGCATCCCGGCCCGTGGCCTGATCGGTTTCACCAACGAATTCCTGAACTTGACCCGTGGTTCCGGCCTGATCTCCAACATCTTTGACGGCTACGAGCCGCACAAGGGCGAAATCGGCGGCCGCAAGAACGGCGTGCTGATCTCCATGGACGACGGTGAAATCTTCACCTACGCCCTGGGCAAGCTGGACGACCGTGGCCGCATGTTCGTCAAGGCGAACGATCCGGTGTACGAAGGCATGATTGTGGGTATCCACAGCCGTGACAACGACCTGGTCGTCAACGCGACACGTACCAAGCAGCTGACCAACTTCCGCGTGTCCGGCAAAGAGGACGCCATCAAGATCACACCTCCAATCGACCTGACACTGGAATACGGCGTCGAGTTCATCGAGGACGACGAGTTGGTCGAAATCACGCCCAAGAGCGTGCGTCTGCGCAAGCGCTTCCTCAAGGAAAGCGACCGCAAGCGCAACAAGTGATCGGCTGACGACCATGCGTTTATCGCACGGCATGGCCGTCTGGACCATGGTGGGCGTCACCGCCCTCTGGTCCATGGCCGGGGTGGTGACGCGGCATCTGGAGCAAGCGCGCAGCTTTGAAGTCACCTTCTGGCGCAGCTTCTTCACCGTGGTGTCCTTGCTGGTCATCCTGCCTTTGTGGCAGGGCCGAAGTGTTTGGTCACGGCTGCCTTTGCGCAGCCGTTACTTTTGGTATTCCGGCATTTGCTGGAGTGTCATGTTCACCGCCTTCATGGTGGCGCTCACCCTGACCGCTGTGGCCAATGTGCTGATCACCATGGCGGTGGGGCCTTTGCTGACGGCGTTGATCACCCGGGTGTTTTTGGGCCACCGCCTGCCAGGGCGCACTTGGTTGGCCATTGTGTTGGCTGTCGTTGGCATTGGCTGGATGTATGGCTCGCAACTCAGTCTGGGCGATCCCCATTTCCTGATCGGTTCTCTGGTCGCCTTGTGCGTGCCCATTGCGGGTTCCGTGCAATGGACGCTGGTGCAAAAAAGCCAGAGCGAAGGCCAAAATTTGGATCTCGTGCCCTCGGTCATGCTGGGGGCCATCCTCTCAACGTTGCTGACCTTGCCTTTGTCCATGCCGTTTCAGGCCTCAGTTCATGATGTGGGTTTGCTGGCCATGCTGGGCTTGTTTCAATTGGCCATCCCCTGCGCTTTGTCGGTGGTGTGTGCTCGGGTGCTCAAAGCACCTGAAGTGGCGTTGCTCGCTTTGCTTGAAATCGTTTTTGGCATCGCTTTGGCTTGGTGGGGCGCGAATGAAGCGCCGCAGCTGAGCGTACTTTTGGGAGGCACCCTGGTCCTGGGTGCCTTGCTTCTCAATGAATGGTTAGGCTGGAGACAAAACAATGTCTGATGTCATCGCGCAAATTGAAGGCCGCATCGGCTGCATCACCTTGAACCGCCCCAAGGCGCTGAATGCCTTGTCGCTCGACATGGTGCGTTCATTGACCCAGGCTTTGCTCGCATGGCAGGACAACCCTCAGGTGTTGGCGGTGGCCGTTCGCGGAACGGGCAAGGAGGGGCCCTTTGGCGCTTTTTGTGCAGGCGGGGACATTCGTTTCTTCCATCAAGCCGCACACGCAGGCGACGCCGCCTTGGGTGATTTTTTCACCGAAGAGTACCGCCTCAACCACCTGATCCACACCTACAGCAAGCCCTACATCGCCTTCATGGACGGCATCGTCATGGGCGGTGGCATGGGCATCAGCCAAGGCGCCAGTGTGCGCGTGGTCACCGAACGCACCAAGATGGCAATGCCCGAAACCAATATTGGGCTCTTTCCCGATGTGGGCGGCGGCTATTTTCTGAGCCGTTGTCCAGGTCGTCTGGGGGAGTACCTGGGCCTGACCGGGCACATGCTGGGAGGGGCACAAGCCGTGGCCGCCAAGCTGGCCGACATCGCCTTGCCCAGCGGCATGCTGGAGCCGATCTGGCAGACCTTGATCAGCAGCCCTTTTGAAAATGCTGAATCGGTGGAGCGCTGGGTGCTGGCCCAAGCAGGTGCCATGACGCCAGAAAAACTGACGCCACAGCCTCAGATCGATGAAGTCTTTGGCCTGCCCACCATTGCCGACATGCTGAACAAGCTGGAATCGGCGACCGACGAGTGGAGCCAGAAAACGGCGCACGCCTTGCGTCACCGCTCGCCTTTGATGCTGCATGTGGTCCTTGAGCAAATCCGCCGTGCGCGTCAAATGAGCTTGGCCGACGACTTGCGCATGGAGCGTGACATGGTTCACCACTGTTTCCACCTGCGATCGGTGGCCGACAGCGACACCGTCGAAGGCATTCGCGCCTTGGCGGTGGACAAAGACCACTCGCCGAAATGGAAGCCTGCGCGAATCGAAGAAGTGGATGCATCCGAAGCGGCACGGTTCTTTGTCAGCCCTTGGCCTTCAGACCACCACCCGCTGCGCGATTTATTCTGAGTGTGGCGCCCCGCTGCGGTGGGGCATTCATTGGCGGCTTGCGCTTGATCGCCCGAAAGGCGGCACTCCCACAAGCCACTTTCAGCGGTGACGGCTCTTCATGGCGCGTTCGACTTCGCGCTTGCCTTCGCGGTCCTTGATGGTGTCGCGTTTGTCGTGCTCGGCCTTGCCCTTGGCCAACGCAATGTCGCATTTCACCTTGCCTGATTTCCAGTGCAGGTTGATCGGCACCAGGGTATAGCCCTTTTGCTCGATCTTGCCGATCAAGCGCTTGATCTCTTCCTTGTTTAGCAGCAACTTGCGCGTGCGTGCGGCTTCGGGATTGATGTGGGTCGATGCGGTTTTGAGCGGATTGATCAGGCAGCCAATGATGAAAAGTTCGCCATTGCGAATGACCACATAACCGTCCGTGAGCTGCACCTTGCCTTCTCGGATGGCTTTGACTTCCCAGCCTTCCAGCACCATGCCTGCCTCGTAGCGTTCTTCGAAGAAATAGTCGAAGGCCGCCTTTTTATTCTCGGCAATCTTGGCAAAGGTGGGGGCTGCGCTTGTTTTTTTGGTGGTGGCCATGGTCAACAGATAGGGACGGCCTGGCCGTTCTCAAGGAAGTCCAAACGGCTGTACAGAAAAGCGCCGATTCGGAAAACTACAATCGCACCATTGTATGAAGAATATCCACAAGTCCGTCCTCATCTGGTATGCCCCTGAGGAAATGTTTCGCCTGGTCACCGATGTGGCCCGCTACCCCGAGTTTTTGCCTTGGTGCGACCAGTCGCGTGTGCTCGAATCAGACCCCCAGGGCATGCTGGCCGAAGTGGGCATCAGCCTGGGCGGCATCCACCAAACCTTCACCACCCGCAACACCCACGAAGAGGGCCGCTCTGTGGGCATGGCGTTGGTCAAGGGACCCTTTTCGCAGCTCAGCGGCACCTGGCGCTTTTTGCCAGTGGGCGATGGCACGCAGCGGGCTTGCAAAGTCGAGCTGGACTTGCATTACGGTTTTTCCAGCGCCACTTTGGCAGCGCTGATCGGCCCGGTGTTTGACAAGATCGCGGCCAGCTTGGTCGATGCCTTCGTCAAGCGTGCGGAAGCCGTTTATGGCTGAGCCGATGATTCAGATCACGCTGTGCTGGAGCCTGCAGCCGCGCCAGGCGCATGAACACGCCATGCAAGTGCCCGAGGGCTGCACCGTGCAGTCGGTCATGGCGCAGGTGCTGGGCGCAGGCTTGCCTCAGGTGTCGGCGGCTGACCTGGCCCAACTGCCTTTCATGCACCCAGGCATCTGGGGCCAAAAGGTGGCTTGGACGGCCAAGGTGCACGATGGCGACCGCATTGAGCTGTACCGCGAACTCAAGGTAGACCCCAAAGTGGCACGCCGCCAACGCTTCAAGCGTCAGGGCAAAGGCCGCACCGGCTTGTTTGCCAACCGCAAAAGCGGCTCTGCCGCAGGTTACTGAACACCTCCATGCAATCCCTTTTGAACGCCATCGCCCAGATGGACAAGACCACCGATGCGCGCCGTGTTTTTCACGGTCGCGGCGGTGTTTATCCCGACAGCGAACAGTGGACGCTCGATTGGTTTGCGCCGGTCTGGGTCTTGACGAGCTTCAAGCCCGTCACCGACGAAGAACTGGCGCAGTGCCACAGCGCGCTCGAACAGCGCTGGCAAACGCTGGCTCCCGGTGAGCCGCTCAACTGGGTGTTCCAGTGCCGCGCCACAGGCCAGACCGAAACCCGCTTGATGGCCGGCAGCGTGCCCGAAAAACACGTGGTGACAGAGCAGGGCGCGCAATACCTGGTGCATGTCTTGCGGGGTCAAAACCACGGTCTGTTTCTGGACATGGCCAATGGGCGTGAATGGCTCAAAAACCACGCCAAGCACGAAAACATCTTGAACCTCTTTGCCTACACCTGTGCCTTTTCGGTGGTGGCCTTGCAGGGCGGGGCGGCGCAAGTTGTCAATGTGGACATGAGCCAGGGCGCTCTGGCGGTGGGCCAGCAAAACCACCGCCTGAACGATTTACCGCCCAAAGCCCGATTTTTGGGGCACGACATCTTCAAGACTTGGGGCAAGATCAACAAGATGGGGCCTTATGGTGTGGTCGTGATCGACCCGCCCAGCTACCAAAAGGGCAGCTTCATCGCGACCAAGGACTACATCAAGCTGATCCGCCGCCTGCCCGATCTGCTGGAGCCGCAAGGCCATGTGCTTCTGTGTCTGAACGCGCCGGAGTTGGACACGCAGTTTTTGCATAGCCAGGTGACCGAGGCTGCACCCAGCCTGCGCTTTGTGGAGCGCTTGGCCAATCCGGCCGCATTTGTGGATGTTTCACCCGAAAAATCCCTCAAAGTGCTGCATTACCAGAATGCCTGACCCGTCCTGAAAAGCTTCAGCTCAGGCCATTTTTTGGCACACAGGCAGGGAAATCCCTTGCCCGGCACGGGTACAATCCATTTTTTGGAGCCCTAGCTTATGCGACTACTCGGTAAAGCCCTTACTTTTGACGACGTTCTCCTCGTCCCCGCTTACTCCCAAGTCCTGCCCAAGGACACGTCGCTTGCGACGCAATTCACACGCAACATCCGCCTGAACCTGCCCCTGGTGTCCGCCGCCATGGACACAGTCACCGAAGCACGTTTGGCCATTGCCATCGCGCAAGAAGGCGGCATCGGCATCGTGCACAAAAACCTCACCGCGCAAGAGCAAGCCGCTCAAGTGGCCAAGGTCAAGCGCTACGAATCCGGCGTGCTGCGCGACCCGGTCGTCATCACCCCCGACACCACCGTGCGCCAAGTCATGGCCTTGAGCGATGAGCTGGGTGTGTCCGGTTTCCCGGTGTGCGATGGCCGCCAAGTGGTCGGCATCGTCACCGGTCGCGACCTGCGCTTTGAGACCCGCTACGACCAAAAAGTCAGCGAGATCATGACCCCGCGCGAACGCCTGGTGACTGTGCCCGAAGGCACCACGCCCGAGCAAGCCAAGCACCTGCTCAACAAACACAAACTCGAACGCCTGCTGGTGGTGAACGACGCCTTTGAGCTCAAGGGCCTGATCACCGTCAAGGACATCACCAAACAGCTGAACTTCCCCAACGCGGCACGCGACGCTGCAGGCAAGCTGCGCGTGGGCGCTGCCGTGGGCGTGGGCGAGGGCACCGAAGAGCGCGTCGAAGCGCTTGCCCGTGCGGGCGTGGACGCCATCGTGGTGGACACCGCGCACGGCCACAGCAAAGGGGTCATCGACCGTGTGCGCTGGGTCAAGCAAAACTACCCGCACATCGAAGTCATCGGCGGCAACATCGCCACGGGCGCAGCGGCATTGGCCCTGGTCGAGGCGGGTGCTGACGGCGTCAAAGTGGGCATTGGCCCCGGCTCCATTTGCACCACCCGCATCGTGGCGGGTGTGGGCGTGCCGCAAATCATGGCGGTGGACTCTGTAGCCACCGCCCTCCAAGGCACGGGCGTTCCCCTGATCGCTGACGGCGGCATCCGCTACAGCGGCGACATCGCCAAAGCCATTGCCGCAGGCGCGGGCACCGTGATGATGGGCGGCATGTTTGCGGGCACCGAAGAAGCACCAGGCGAGATCGTCTTGTTCCAAGGCCGCAGCTACAAGAGCTACCGCGGCATGGGCTCGATTGGCGCCATGCAGCAGGGCAGTGCTGACCGCTACTTTCAAGAAAGCAGCACCGGCAACCCCAACGCAGACAAATTGGTGCCCGAAGGCATTGAAGGCCGCGTGCCCTACAAAGGCTCGGTCGTCTCCATCATTTACCAAATGGCCGGCGGCTTGCGCGCCAGCATGGGCTATTGCGGCTGCGCCACGATTGAGGCCATGCACAAGGAATCGCAGTTTGTGGAAATCACCGCTGCGGGCATTCGCGAAAGCCATGTCCACGACGTGCAGATCACCAAAGAAGCGCCGAACTACCGGGCTGAGTAAAATCTCCAGTTGATCACCAAGGCGTCTGGACACCCAGACGCCTTTTCATTTCTTATAGAACGACGTTTGCCATGCAGCATTCCAAGATCCTGATCCTCGACTTCGGCTCGCAAGTCACCCAGCTCATCGCCCGCCGTGTGCGTGAAGCGCATGTGTTTTGCGAAGTGCACCCCTGTGACGTGAGCAGCGACTGGGTGCGTGAATACGCCAAAGACGGCAACCTCAAGGGCGTGATCTTGTCCGGCTCACACGCCAGCGTGTACGAGGTGGACGACAAGGCGCCCGATGCGGTGTTTGAGCTGGGCGTGCCGGTCTTGGGCATTTGCTACGGCATGCAGACCATGGCCCAGCAGCTGGGTGGCAAGGTGGAGGCGGGCACCACACGCGAGTTTGGTTACGCCGAAGTCCGCGCCCACGGCCACACCGAACTGCTCAAAGGCATTGAAGACTTCGCCACGGCCGAAGGCCACGGCATGCTCAAGGTCTGGATGAGCCACGGCGACAAGGTCACCCAGCTGCCCGAAGGCTTCAAGGTCATGGCCTCGACACCGGCTTGCCCGATTGCGGGCATGGCCGACGAGGCCCGCCGTTTTTATGCGGTGCAGTTCCACCCCGAAGTGACGCACACCGTGCAGGGCCAGGCCCTGCTCAACCGCTTCGTGCTCGACATCTGCCAGGCCCGTCCTGACTGGATCATGGGCGACTACATCGAAGAAGCTGTCGCCAAAATCCGCGAGCAAGTGGGTGACGAAGAAGTCATCCTCGGCCTGTCCGGCGGCGTCGACTCGTCGGTGGCTGCAGCCTTGATCCACCGAGCCATCGGCGACAAGCTGACCTGCGTGTTTGTGGACCACGGCCTGCTGCGCCTGAACGAAGGCGACATGGTCATGGAGATGTTCGTGGGCAAATTGCACGCGAAAGTCATCCGCGTCGATGCCAGCGATTTGTTCCTGGGCAAACTGGCAGGCGTGAGCGAGCCTGAAGCCAAGCGCAAGATCATTGGCGGCTTGTTTGTCGATGTGTTCAAGGAACAAGCGGCCAAGCTCAAAGCGGGTGACGGCGGCCACAAAGGCGCGACCTTCCTGGCCCAAGGCACGATTTACCCCGACGTGATCGAGTCGGGCGGCGCCAAGAGCAAAAAAGCCGTCACCATCAAGAGCCACCACAACGTGGGCGGATTGCCCGAGCAACTGGGCCTGAAACTGCTGGAGCCGCTGCGCGAATTGTTCAAAGACGAAGTGCGCGAACTGGGTGTGGCGCTGGGCTTGCCCCGCGAGATGGTCTACCGCCACCCCTTCCCAGGCCCAGGCTTGGGTGTGCGCATCCTGGGCGAAGTCAAAAAAGAATACGCCGACCTGCTGCGCCGTGCGGACGCGATCTTCATCGAAGAGCTGCGCAACTTCACCGATGAATCCGGCAAAACCTGGTACGACCTGACCAGCCAAGCCTTCACCGTGTTCCTGCCCGTGAAAAGCGTGGGCGTGATGGGCGACGGCCGCACTTACGACTACGTGGTGGCGCTGCGCGCCGTGCAAACCAGCGACTTCATGACCGCCGACTGGGCCGAGCTGCCGTATGCGCTGCTCAAGAAAGTCTCGGGGCGCATCATCAACGAGGTGCGTGGCATCAACCGCGTGACCTACGACGTGAGTTCAAAACCACCGGCGACGATCGAATGGGAATGACAGACAAGGCACCTTCGGGTGCCTTTGTTTTGGTACAGTCATTTCATGTATTTACCCCAGCAATTCAACCACCCGCAACACGCTGCGACCATCATGCGCGAGCACCCGTTTGCCAGCTTGGTGTCTACGGACGGTGATGGCTTCCCGTTTGTCACGCATTTGCCGCTCAAATTGATCGAGGAGGGCGGCCAGCCCTTGGCGCTGTTGGGGCACTGTGCCCGCGCCAATCCGCATGCCGGGTTCTTGCAAGCACGGCCGCAGGCGTTGGTGACCTTCATGGGACCGCAGGCTTACATGTCGCCCGCCGTGTACCCTGACTTGCAGCGCGTGCCAACCTGGACTTACCTGGCGGTGCATGCCCGGGTCGAGGCCCGCATGCTGGACGGCGACGATGCCAAAGACGCCATGCTCAAGCAGATGATTGCCGACCATGAGCCCGCTTATGCCGATCAGTGGCGTGCGCTGCCCGAGAGTTACGCCCACGGCATGCTCAATGGCATTGTGGCGTTTGAATTGAAGATTCTGGACCTGAAAACCAAGGTCAAGATCAACCAACACCGACCCGAGTCGCACGCGGCCATGCATGCGGCCTACGCCCAAGGCGGCGAACAAGAGCAAGCCCTGGCGCAGTGGATGCAGCGTTTGGGCATGGTGGCTTGACCGTGGATACGCCAAGCCAAGACGCCCACTGGATGGGCCTGGCCCTGGAGCAAGCCCGCCAAGCCGCCGAAGCTGGGGAGGTGCCGGTGGGCGCGGTGGTTGTGAAAGACGGCCAAGTCATCGCCACGGGACGCAACGCCCCGATTTCCAGCCACGACCCGACGGCACACGCCGAAGTGGTGGCGCTGCGCGAAGCGGCCCGCTTGCTGGGCAATTACCGGCTGGATGGTTGTACCTTGTATGTGACGCTGGAGCCCTGCGCCATGTGCAGCGGAGCCATGTTGCACGCCCGGGTCGACCGGGTGGTGTTTGGTGCCCCCGACCCTCGCACCGGGGTGGCGGGCTCGGTGCTCAACCTGTTTGACCACACGCAACTGAACCACCAAACCGAGGTCACGGGCGGCGTGCTGGCCGAGGCATGCGGCCAACTGCTCAAAGACTTTTTCAGGCCCAAGCGAATGAACACACAGCCCCTCAGAGAAGATGCGCTGCGCACCCCCGACGACGCGTTTGCAGGTTTGCCCGACTACCCCTGGCAGCCGCATTACGTGAACGACCTGCCCAGCATCGCCGGGCTGCGCATGCATTACCTGGACGAGGGCGACGCGAATGCCCCTATGACCTGGCTGTGCCTGCACGGCAACCCGGCCTGGAGTTACCTCTACCGCAAGATGATTCCGGTTTGGCTGGCTGCGGGGCACCGCGTGGTGGCGCCCGACCTGATTGGTTTTGGCAAGAGCGACAAGCCCAAAAAGGACAGTTTTCACCAGTTTGAAACCCACCGCCAGTCACTGCTCGATTTGATCGAACGGCTCGACCTGCAGCGCGTGGTGCTGGTGGTGCAGGACTGGGGTGGCATTTTGGGGCTGACTTTGCCCATGTCCTCACCCGAGCGCTACAAGGGCCTGCTGGTCATGAACACCACCTTGGCCACCGGCGAAGCCACCTTGAGTGCAGGCTTTTTGGCCTGGCGCGATTGGTGCCAAAGCCAGCCGCTGTTCGATGTGGGCAAGTTGTTCAAGCGCGGCAACCCCGGTATGACGCCGCAAGAGACGGCGGCTTACAACGCGCCCTTTCCGGACAAGGGCTACCGCGCCGCGTTGCGCGCCTTTCCGCCCATCGTGCCGGAGTTCACCGATTCGCCCGGTGCAGCCATCTCGCGGCAAGCGCGTGACTTTTGGCGCAATGACTGGCAAGGCCAGAGTTTCATGGCCATTGGCCAACAAGACCCGGTGCTGGGCGAGCCGGTGATGCGCCATTTGCAAAGCCAGATCCATGGCTGCCCAGAGCCCATGCTGCTGCCCGATGCAGGCCATTTTGTGCAGGAGCAGGGCAGGGCGATTGCCGAGGCGGCTGTGCGACACTTCAGGCCTTGATTCGCTTGCGCACGGCACTTGCCGAGCACCAGAGCGCAGCGAAGCGTGACCGCAATAGAACAAAGATCATGGCCCACATTTACATTTTTTCCCCCTCCAGCGCGGTGCGCGACAAAGCCGCTTTCCGTCGTGGCGTGAAGCGCCTGCAAGCCCAAGGCCATGAAGTCGAGGTGGACGAAGCGGCTTTGGCCAGCCACATGCGCTTTGCGGGCGATGACGCCACACGCATCGCCGCCATCCATCGCGCCGCAGCCAGTGGTGCCAATGTGGCGCTGATTTCGCGCGGGGGTTACGGCCTCACGCGCATCCTGCCTGCCTTGCCCTACAAAGCCATTGCCAAAGCCATCGACGGCGGCACGCAGTTTGTGGGCTTCAGCGACTTCACCGCTTTCAACCAAGCGGTGTACGCCAAGACCGGCCGCATCAGCTGGCAAGGCCCGGCATTGGGCGAAGACTTTGGCCCCGAACAGGAGCCCGACGACATCATGCAGGCTTGCTTTGACGACTTGGTGCTGGAGCAAGGGGAGGGCACGGGCTGGCAACTGCCCAAGCTTGAAGCCGAGCGCCGTGTGTTGGTCAAAGACGCGCCGCTGTGGGGAGGCAACCTCACGGTGCTGACTTCCCTTTTGGGCACGCCGTACTTCCCGCAAGTCAAGGGTGGCGTGCTCTTTCTGGAAGACGTAGGCGAGCACCCTTACCGCATCGAGCGCATGCTCACGCAGCTGTTGCACGCGGGTGTGTTGGCCCAGCAAAAAGCGGTGATGTTCGGTCAATTCACCAACTACAAGCTCGTGCCCACGCACGACAAAGGCTTCAAGCTGGCCACGGTGGTCGACTGGTTGCGCAGCCAGATCAAGGCCCCGGTGCTCACCGGTTTGCCTTTTGGCCATGTGGAGACCAAGGTGCTGCTGCCCGTGGGCGCCAAGGTGGACCTTGTCACCGAAGGGCGTGACGCGCTGATGGTTTGGGGCCACATTTAAAAAAAGCACCAAAGCCTGCTCAAGCGAGACAAGAGGCGTGTCCAACGCCCAACAGGAGACACCCATGAAATGGATCGGACGACTTGTTTTAGGGCTGCTGGCCGCCGTGTTGGTGGCGGGCGGCGTGTTGGCCGTGCACTTGCTGCGCAGCATGCCGCAACTGGACGGACAGCTTAAACTGGCGGGCTTGAGTGCCCCGGCCAGCATCACCCGCGATGCCGCTGATGTGACGCACATCGAAGGTAAAACCGCCCTGGACACCTGGCGTGCGCTGGGCTTTGTGCACGCGCAAGAGCGCGGCTGGCAGCTCGAATTCAACCGCCGCCTGATGCGCGGCGAGTTGTCTGAAATGTTGGGTGCGGCCACGCTGGACACCGACAAACTCATGCGCACGCTGGGCATCATCGGCATGGCCCAAAAACAGTTGAAGGGTTTATCGCCTGCAACACAAGCGGCCCTGCAGGCCTACTGCGAAGGCATTCAAAACGCTTGGGCCAGTGGCGCTGTGCGGCCATCGCCCGAATTCAAGCTGCTCGGCAGCGTGGCCGGTGGCCCCAAAGGTCAAGCTTGGTCACCCGAAGACAGCCTGGGCTGGGCGCTGATGATGGCGCTTGATCTGGGGGGCAACTGGGGGCAGGAATTCGCCCGTTTGTCGGCCTCGCAGGTGCTCAACCATGAGCAGCTGTGGCAACTTTTGCCACCCTACCCGGGCGAAAAACCCGCCACCGCAGTGGATTTGCCCGCCTTGTATGCCGAGTTGGGTGTGTACGCCACCAAGGACATAACCGCGTCGGCCATTGAGCCTGCTCCAAACGCCTTGGCTCAATGGTCAGCCGACTGGGTGCGCGATGTCGGCATTCTCGAAGGCAAGGGCAGCAACAACTGGGTGGTGCCCGGCAGCCGCACTGTCAGCGGCAAACCCCTGCTGGCCAACGACCCGCATCTGGCCTTGAGTTCGCCCGCCATTTGGTATTTCGCGCACCTCAAAGCGCCTGCTGGCGAATTGCCCGGTGGACACAAACACCCCGCGCTGGATGTGATCGGGGCCACCTTGCCCGGTTTGCCTTTTGTGGTGCTGGGCCGTACACAGGGCGTGGCCTGGGGCTTTACCAACACCGGTCCGGATGTTCAGGATTTGTATCTGGAGCAGCTGGACGCAGCCCAACCCGGCCAATACCGCACGCCCACCGGATGGGCTGCGTTTGAAGAGCGCGCCGAAACCATCCGCATCAAAGGGCAGGGCGATGTGACCCTGCAAGTGCGCAGCACGCGCCACGGGCCAGTCATCAGTGATGTTCAGGCTCAGTACGGCAAACTCATCAACAAGCAACGCTACGCCATCAGCCTGCGCTGGTCGGCTTTGACCGAAGACAACAAAACAGTCGAAGCGGGCATGCTGACCAACTGGGCGCAAACCGTGCCCGAGTTGCAAAAAGCCTTCACCGACAACCATGCGCCCATGCAAAGCGTGGTCATGGCCGACACGTTGGGCGATGTGGCGTTTCAGGCCGTGGGCAAGCTGCCTATTCGCTCACCTCAAAACGACATTCGGGGCGTGGCGCCTGTCCCCGGATGGCTGGCCCAATACGACTGGACCGGTTGGCTGCCCGCAGCCCAAAACCCTGCCGTGAATCGCCAAACCATCGAAGCCAAAGGCTGGCACGCCACCGCCAACCAAAACATCCTGCCACCGGGCTATGCCCATTTTGTGGGCGGCGACTGGACCACGCCTGAGCGCTTTGACCGCATCGAACAACTGCTGGCCGCCAGCCCTCAACACAGCCGGGAAAGCCTGCAAGCCATCCAAAACGACGTCATGTCACTGGGCGCAAAAGCCCTGTTGCCGGTCGCTTTGAGCGCCAAGCCACAACACCCATTGGGCGATCAAGCCCTGAAACTGCTGGCCACTTTTGACGGGCAAATGACAGCAGACAGCGCTGCTGCGCTGGTGTTCAACGTCTGGGCCGACGAGTTGACACGCGGTTTGCTGTTGCCGCATCTGGGGGCCGAGCGTTTTCAGGCCCTGTATGGCAAACGCCATTTCCGTGCGGCGGTAGAAGGCATTGTGAAACGTTCGGACGCTTTTTGGTGCGGCGCTGCAGGCTGCCCGGCGCAAGTGTCTACGGCGCTCGATCGTGCTTTGACCCGCATTGCCACCCAACATGGCAAGGACATGCGCACCTGGCGATGGGGTGCTTGGCACCCGGCCATCAGCAGCCACAAACCCTTTGGCAAAGTGCCTTATTTGAACGCCGTGTTTGATGTGCGCACTGAGAGTGCAGGGGACTTGTTCACGGTGAATGTGGGCCAATACTGGGCCAACGACCCCAAAGAACCCTTTGCCAACCGCCATGCGGCGTCGATGCGGGCGGTCTACGACCTGGCCGAACCCGAGCAATCGGTGTTCATTTACCAAACGGGTCAATCAGGCCATGCCTTTGACCCGCGCAGCCGAGACATGGCCAAAGCTTGGGCATCGGGGCGTTACAGGTCCTTGAAACCCCAAAGCAAACCCCAACACACCCTGATATTGACCCCTTGAGCTTGGCCGCAGATGGCCTGGCTCATCGAACCAGGTCCTCGATGGCATCGACCACCATGTTGGTGCCCACAGCCAAGAGCAAGATGTCGGAGGCGACCCTGACGTAGCGGTAGCCCGAGGGCGGTACACCCAAGGTCAGCACCACGCTGCGGGGCACTTCGTAATAGACCAGGCCTGCAGGCAAGGGATGTCCGCGCTGCCACTTTCGGGCTTGTCCAGGAGGCATGCAACTGCCCCCTTTTTTGGCGAGCCCAGGCGGGCAATAGCCTCTGTTTTCGGGTCGCCCGTAATACTCCTGGGCCGCTTCGCGGTGGTGCGACTGAAAATAAGAACCGATCTGAACGGGCCCGTTGTAAGAGGGCGTGTGCCTGCCTTCACGGTAAGGCATGTCGCGACCTGCTTGACGATCTTCCCGCTGCTGCTGTTGGCCTTGGTGCGTTTGAGGCTTGTGAGGTTTGTCCCGTTTGTCGTGGCCCGGTTGGGCATTGGCGGGCTCCAGCATCCAGCACGCTTGCGTCACAGCCAACAAAGCCGAAATGATGGCGGATGTGTTTTTCATGGCGTTTTCCTTCTGAGATGGTCTCTGTGCATTCATCACAGTTGTCTATAGTCAGCTCAGAAGATAGCTTTTCAAACCAGAATGGACGGTGCGTTGGCGCTCATTCATGCTGCATTGGATTCACCTTTGAATGCATATCTGAATGACTTAACATAATATACATCGTACGAACTCATTCAATGAAGGAATGGGTCACTCCAACCCAGTCCCTTATTCCACGCGAAAAACCCCAGTGCCCTTGGACCCAGAACGAATTTCAAGCAAGCCGGTATCAGATGGCACAGGCAAAGGCGCCTTGCGAGTACGTGGCAACGTTTGAAGCAGTTGGATAGCGTCTTTGCGGCTGGCTTGCTTGGCGAAATCCAATGCGGTCATGCCAAGCTGGTTTTTCAAAGAAGGATCAGCACCTTCCTCAATCAACAATTTGACCACCTCGGGTGTGCCGTACATCGCGGCCATCATCAAGGGCGTGGTGCCATTGGGCGATTCAGCGTCGATGTAAGCGCTGTGTTCCAACAGCAATTTGGCAATGCCCACCTGTCCCGAACTGGCTGCGTAATGCAAAGGCGTCCAGCCAGACTTGTTCACATCTGCATCGCGCCAGATCAACAATTCAACCAATGCTTTTTCGCCCCGTAAAGCAGCCAGCATCAAGGGGCTCTCATCCTTGTCGTTGCGCAGCTCAACTTGGGTTTTTTCTGCACGGATCAAGACTTCGGCCGATTTGGGCGCTGGTACTTGCAACGCAAACAGCAAAGCGGGACGGCCTTTTTCATCGTGTGTATTGGGGTCAAACCCGCGGCTCAGCAAACGCTCAATACCCTTGTCATCGTCCACCCTCAGGGCTCTGAAGAAATCCTCATAAGAGCCCGCAAATGAAGTATGTAAAAATGAAAAAAATCCAATGAAAACAAGGATATATTTGACTTTTTTAAAGTTAGACATAGCTTTAAGTTGCTGATATTTTAGAGAACAGCTGATTGAAATTGACGCTGGTCAATTCACCGATCGCCTCGGCGGTAGATCCTCGCAGCTCGGCCAATTGCTTGGCAACAAAGGGCACGTAGGACGGGTTGTTGGTCTTGCCCCGGTAAGGCACCGGTGCCAGATAAGGGCTGTCGGTTTCGATCAGCAAGCGGTCATCGGGCACGAACTTGGCCACTTCCCGCAGATCGGCGGCGGTCTTGAAAGTCAGTATCCCGGAAAACGAAATGTAAAAGCCCAGATCCAAGGCCGCCCGCGCCACCTGCTGGCTTTCGGTGAAGCAGTGAAACACCCCACCTGCGCAAGCGGCACCGCCGGTTTCGCCCTCTTCTTTCAATATCGCGATGGTGTCGTCAGAAGCCTGCCGGGTATGGATCACCAGCGGCAATTGTGTCTGCCTTGCGGCCCGGATATGGGTGCGAAATCGCTCGCGCTGCCATTCCATGTCGGCGACGGTTCGCCCACCCTTGCGTTCTTCCATCTGGTAATAATCCAGCCCCGTCTCGCCAATGGCCACCACTTTGGGTCGCGCTGCGCCGTCCAGCAGGTCTTGCAAGCTGGGATCGCGCACGCCTTCGTTGTCGGGGTGCACGCCCACCGTCGCCCACATGTTGCCGTGGGCCATGGCCAGGCCATGAACGCTGTCAAAGTCTTCCAGTGTGGTGCAAATGCACAGAGCACGGGTGACCTTGGCGGCCAGCATGGCTTGCTGGATGGTGTCCAGCTGGCTCATCAGTTCAGGAAAATTCAGATGGCAATGGGAATCGGTGTACATGGATCAGCCCTGCGTGCGCAGGGTTTGTTGGGCATCGGCGGTCAAAGCTTCCAGCATCAGACCGGCATTGAAGGGGTGTTCTGCACTGCGCGCCGACAGCATCAGGCGTTTGAACCAGTCGGTCAGAACCGTCACCGATGCCTTGCTGGTGGGCAGTTGACTGGCCTCAAAAAACCGCGGGTCTGCACCGGCTTGGCGCAAAACCAGGTCGTGGCAAAGTTTTTGCAAGGCGTCGATGGCTTGGGCCGGGCTCAAATCGGCCAGATGACGGGCATCGCCTTGCAGCATGGCCTTGGGCAAAGCGGCCCACCAATCAGGCGACAAGCCACTTTCGGCCTGTCGTAAAACATCGGTTGGGCGTCCGCCTGCGCTGCGCAACAGGGCTTGCGCCACCGCATCGGGCACACCCTGTGCCTTGAGCCAGGTCATGGCCTCATCGGCCAGGGGCCACTTCATGGTGTGGGCCAAGCAACGACTGCGTATGGTGGGTAGCAGCAAATGGCTGGCCTCGGTGGCCAGCACAAAACGCACATCGCCCGGCGGCTCTTCGAGTGTTTTGAGCAAAGCGTTGGCCGTCACGGTGTTCATGCGCTCGGCCGGAAAGACCAGCACCGCCTTGCCGCGACCACGGGCATCGGTGCGTTGCGAAAACTCCACCGCATCGCGCATGGCTTCCACCCGGATTTCCTTGCTGGGCTTGCGCTTCTTGTCGTCGATATCGGCTTGCGCCTTTTCAGACAGTGGCCAGCCCAGCTCCATCATTTGGGTTTCGGGCATCAGCACGGCCAGGTCGGCATGGGTGCGTACAGCAATGGCGTGGCAGCTGGGGCATTCGCCACAAGCGCCCTGCTCGGTCGGTTTTTCGCACAACCAAGCCGATGCCAAAGCCAGCGCCAGTTCGTACTGCCCCAAACCCGAGGGCCCCTGCAGCAACCACGCGTGGCCACGCTGGGCCAGCAATTCGGTGGTCTGGCGGGTGATCCAAGGGGCATTCAAGACAACGCTCATGCGCGGCCCCTTTCCAAGAAAGCTTGCACGGCCCGTGCCACATCAGCCCCCACCGCCTCGCGGGTCTGTGCGGCATCAATGCAGGCAAAGCGCTCGGGCATGTCGGTTTGTCGGCGGGCATAACCGGCACGCACCGCCGCGAAAAAGGCCGTCGGTTGGGATTCAAATTTGTCGGGCACGCGGGCCGAGGCCAGCCGCTCGGCCGCAATCTGTGGGTCCAGATCGAACCAGACCGTGAGTTCGGGTTGGCGCAGAAGGCCTTCAGGCGTGGCTTGCACCATGCGCTCGAGTTGAAGGAGCACCTGCCAGTCAAAACCACGGCCACCGCCTTGGTAGGCAAAGGTGGCGTCGGTGAATCGGTCACACAGCACCACATCCCCGCGAGCCAGCGCTGGCTCGATGACTTGCACCAAGTGCTCGCGCCTGGCGGCAAACATCAAAAGCGCCTCGGTCAGGGAATCCATCGGCTCGTGCAGCACCAGTTCGCGCAACTTTTCGGACAAGGCGGTGCCACCGGGCTCACGGGTCAACACCACCGCCCTGCCCGCTTGCCGAAAAAGCGCCGCCACGCGCTCAATGTGGGTGGATTTGCCCGCACCGTCGATGCCTTCAAAACTGATGAATGTGCCGCGTGTCATAGAGATGTGGAGTGAATCGTCGATTGTCGCCTAAGCCAAGCGCGTGCAGTCCCGTCAGCGCCCGCGCTGGAAGCGGTTGACCGCACGGTTGTGCTCGTCCAGCGTGGCGCTGAAGTGGCTGCTGCCATCGCCTTTGGCCACGAAATACACGGCACGCGTGTCGGCCGGTTGCACAGCAGCCAGCATGGCCGATTTGCCGGGCATGGCGATCGGCGTGGGGGGCAAGCCCCCGCGGGTGTAGGTGTTGTAAGGCGTGTCGGTGCGCAAATCGCTGCGGCGCAAATTGCCGTCAAAACCTGCGCCCAGTCCATAAATCACCGTCGGGTCGGTCTGCAACAGCATGCCGATGCGCAGGCGGTTGTTGAACACCCCTGAAATCTGAGGGCGGTCTGAGGCTTTGCCGGTTTCCTTTTCCACAATGCTGGCCAAAATCAGCGCTTCTTCGGGCGACTTGACTGCGGCCAGGGCCGAGCGGGCTTGCCAAGCCTTGTCCAGCTGTTTGTCCATGGCTTTCATGGCGCGTTGGAGGACCGCCAGATCGCTGGAGCCTTTGGCGTAGCTGTAGGTGTCCGGAAAAAACCGGCCTTCGGGATGCACGCCAGGGCGCCCCAATTGCGCCATCAAAGCCTTATCGTCCAAAGTTTGGCTGTCGGGTTTGAGCTGGTCGGCTCGGGCCAGCGCCTGGCGCAGCTGGCGGATGTTCCAGCCTTCCACCAGCGTGAGGGTGCGCAGGCTTTCTTCGCCGCGAACCAGCATGGACAACAGACGCACGGGCGTGGTCTGCGCGTTGAACTCGTAGCTGCCGGCCCGAATTTGGCGTGACTGGCCCGACAGGCGAAACCAGCCGTACAAAGCCAGGGGCGGCACATCGGCCCCGGCATCCACCACCATTTGGGCAATCGCTTTGGGCGAGGTCCCGGGTTCAATCGACAAGTCCAGTGCTTGCGGCCCGCTCACGCGGGCCCCCATGGGCTGGTGGAGCCAGTGGTAAGCACCGGCTGCCAAAGCCCCTGCCAGCAAAAGCAACACCACCACACCCTTGAACAAACTTTTGATCACCCGAGGCCTTTTGCAAAATACCGTGAAAAATAGCCGTGTCGGCCCAGTCAAAACGAGGCTTGATCATAATTCAGGGCTTACCCTGCACCCTTGCCCCTGACCTTGGGCTCCATTTGTCAAAGCGCACCATGTCCACCCAGACCTTTTCCCCAGCAGATCCCCGCTTGCTCAACGGCTTGGCCGCCCTGCCCCATTGGGGCGTGATTCAGGCCCAGGGCGAAAATGCCGCCAACTTTTTGCACAACCAATTGACCAACGATGTGCTGCTGTTGCCCGTGGGCCAGGCCCGTCTGGCGGCTTTTTGCTCGGCCAAAGGACGCATGCAGGCCAGTTTTGTGGTGATCAAAACAGCCCCCGATACGGTGCTGCTGGTCATGCGCCAGGATTTGCTGGCCCAGACGCTCAAGCGCCTGTCCATGTTCGTGCTGCGTGCCAAGGTCAAGCTCAGCGATGCCAGTGAGCAATGGCAGTTGCGCGGTTTGCTGGGCGACAGCGCTCGTGCCTTGCACGGCGATGCCGCCGCCTGGCACACCGCATCGGCCGATGCGGCCCACGCGGTCGCACTCTACCCGGCCGTCGTGGGTGACGTTCAAGTGCCCCGCGCTCTTTGGCTGGCGCCGCCAACTCAGGCCTTGCCTCAAGGCCCTGCGGTTTTGACTGCGATCTGGTCATGGTCCGAAGTCATGAGCGGTGTACCCCTGCTCAGCCAGCCCTTGTTCGAGGCCTTCGTGCCCCAAATGCTCAATTACGAATCGGTGGGCGGCGTGAACTTCAAAAAAGGCTGCTACCCCGGCCAGGAAGTCGTGGCCCGCAGCCAGTTTCGCGGCACATTGAAGCGCCGCATGGCGCTGGTGCACAGCCCGGTGGCACTGAGTGCCGGGCAAGAGGTGTTCACCCCCACCGACCCCGAGCAGCCTTGCGCGACGGTGGTGCAAAGCGCCGCCCGGCCGGATGGTCAGGGCTTTGATGCGCTGGTCAGTGGCACGCTGGAGAGCCAACAGACCGGCTGGCGTCTGGGCAGTGCGGATGGTGCGACGCTGGCATTACAGCCTTTGCCCTACGCATTGCTCGAAGACATCTGAGAAGACCCGCAGGAATTCAGCCCTCGCCGCCCATGTCGTTACTTTGCGAGCGCCGATTCCGGCTCAGGCGCTGAGCCTACAGCGTGCGCACCATCTCGATGTGCGCAATGCCCGCCTCTTCAAAAATGGCCCCGTGCGGCTCGAAACCCGAACGTTTGTAAAAGCCCTCGGCACTGCATTGGGCATGCAGGACCACTTGCGTGTCGCCTCGCGCTTTGGCCGCGTCCATCAGTGCGCTCAAGATGCGCCGTCCCAAATCGCTGCCGCGCATCTGCTTTTTGACGGCCATGCGGCCAATGCGGGCCACGCCCGGGGCGTGTTGCAGCAGGCGGCCCGTGGCCAGCACCATGCCCATGCGGTTGATGGCCACGCCATGCAAAGCGGTTTCGTCGTCATGGTCCCATTCCATGTCGGCGGGCACTTTTTGTTCATCCACGAACACTTCGGTGCGCAGCGGTGCGGCCAGCTTCTGGAAGTCATGCCAAGAGCCCAGGTGCAGCTGCACCATGTCTTCGCCTCGCTCAAAGCCTTCCAGCATTTCACGCAGCTGGGGCGGGATGGGCTGGCTCTTTTTGGCCACTGGGTCAGCGTAGACATAGACCAGCTCACTGGTGATGAGCAGTTCGTCGCCCCGGAAGATCGCTCCGGCGAAGGTCATGGACGAGTTGCCGATGCGGTCGCAGCGCATGCACACATCCAAGTAGTCGTCCATCTCGGCGCTGGCGTGGTACTCAACGCTGGCTTTTTTGACAAACAGGTCGCCGCCCAGCTGGTGCATGGTGTCGGCGTAAGGCATGGCCAGGTTGCGCCAGTAGTCGGTCACGGCGGTGTCGAAGTACATGAGGTAGTGACCGTTGAAGACGATCTTTTGCATGTCCACCTCGACCCAGCGCACGCGCATGCGGTGAGAAAAACGGAAGTCCTGGCGTTTCATGGGTTCAACTTTCAAAAGCGTGTTTCAAGGCCCGGCCCGCGTCGGCATGGGCCTTCAGGGCATCGGGTATGGCGCGGCCCATGGTGATGAAGCCGTGGATCACGCCCCGGTAAATCTCCAGATCGACCGGCACGCCCGCCATGCGCAGGGTGTCGGCGTAGCGCACGCCCTCGTCCACCAGCGGGTCACATTCGGCCAAGCCCATCCAGGCCGGGGCCAAGCCGCTGTGGTCGGGCGCGTTGCCGGGGGCAAAGCGCCAGTCGTCACGGTCGGCTTTGTCGATGTAGCCGTCAAAAAACCAGGCGATGGTTTCTTTGTCGAGCATGAAGCCTTCGCCAAAGCTGTGGTGCGAAGCGGTGTCCTGCTTGGAGCCGCAGCCGGGGTAGAACAGCAGCTGCAAAGCGAGCTTCACCCCCGCATCGCGGGCCATCAAGGCGCAAACCGCGCTGAGCGTGCCGCCCGCGCTGTCGCCGCCCACGGCCAGGCGCGTGCTGTCCAAGCCAAGCGTCTGGCCATGCCGGTGCAGCCAGTTCAGGGCGTCCCAAGCGTCGTGCACGGCCGTCGGGAATCGGTGCTCGGGCGCGAGCCGGTAGTCCAACGACACCACGGCGCAGTGGCCCTGGCGGCTGAGCTGGCGGCACAGCACGTCGTGTGTGGTGAGGCTGCCCACGGTAAAACCGCCGCCGTGCAGGTAGAGCAAAACCGGCAAGGGTGTGGCGCTTTGCGGGGCGTACAGCCGTGCAGGCATGGCGAACCCATCGCGAGCCGGGATGGTGAAGTTCTCGACCTTGTCAACATGGGGCGCGGGTTGAAGGTCGAGGATGGGGCCGCCGATGTCGTAAAACTCGCGGGCTTGAGCCGCCGTCAAGGCGTGCATGGGCGGACGCCCTGCTCGCTGGACGCGGTCGATCAAGGTGCGCGTGGCGGGGTTCAGCAGGGATCGGGGATGGGTGTGGTGGCTGCTCATGAAAGCTGGAATGGGTGGGATTCGGGTGTTGCCAACGTGACGGCTGGGGCCTTGCACCGGATGGACAAAGGCGGTTCCTGAATCAAAATGAACGCAAATCGTACAACGCCCCGCAGCAGGGGTCTGTCACCTGCACACATCCTGGAGAACTTTGCATGTCATTCATCAATTACGTCACCCAAATCCAGATCGACTTTGGCGCGATCAGCCTGCTCAAGGCCGAATGTGAACGTGTGGGCATCACCCGACCCTTGATCGTGACCGATGCGGGCGTCAAGGCCGTGGGCATCCTGGACAAGGCGCTGGCCGCCTTGCTCGGCCTGCAGGTCAGCGTGTTCGACCAGACACCGTCCAACCCGACCGAGGCCGCTGTGCGCGCCGCTGCCGCCGTCTACAAACAAAACAACTGCGACGGTCTGATCGCCTTGGGCGGCGGCTCGTCCATCGACTGCGCCAAGGGCGTGGCCATTGCCGCCACACACGAAGGACCGCTCAAGACATACGCCACCATCGAAGGCGGCTCGCTCAAGATCACAGACCGTGTGGCCCCCTTGATTGCCGTACCCACCACCGCAGGCACCGGCTCTGAAGTGGCCCGGGGGGCCATCTTGATCGTGGACGACGGCCGCAAGCTGGGTTTTCACAGCTGGTTCATCGTGCCCCGTGCCGCCATTTGCGACCCCGAACTCACGCTGGGCCTGCCGCCCATGCTGACGGC
Source organism: Limnohabitans sp. MMS-10A-192 (assembly GCF_003063335.1). Lineage (GTDB taxonomy): Bacteria > Pseudomonadota > Gammaproteobacteria > Burkholderiales > Burkholderiaceae_C > Limnohabitans_A. Next base: position 605,101 of record NZ_NERX01000001.1, read on the forward strand.
TGCCACCGGCATGGATGCGGTGGCGCATTGCATGGAAACCTTCATGGCCGCGCCCTTCAACCCACCGGCCGACGGCATTGCGCTGGATGGCCTGCAACGCGCCTGGGCGCACATCGAACGCGCCACCACCAACGGCCAAGACCGCGAAGCGCGCCTGAACATGATGAGCGCAAGCATGCAAGGCGCCATGGCCTTTCAAAAGGGTTTGGGCTGCGTGCACTCCTTGAGCCACAGCTTGGGCGGCGTGAACCCGCGCTTGCACCACGGCACTTTGAACGCCATGTTTTTGCCAGCGGTGGTCAACTTCAACGCCGCAGCTGAAACCGTGCAAAAAGACAAGCGCCTGGCCCGCATGGCGCAAGCCATGGGCCTGCAAAGCGGCTCGGACATCCCCGATGCCATCAAAGACATGAACGCCCGCTTGGGCCTGCCCACCGGGCTGGGCGCGATGGGTGTGACGGAAAGCTTGTTTGACGCGGTGATCACAGGCGCCTTGGCCGACCACTGCCACAAGACCAACCCACGCATCGCCTCGGCAGACGAATACCGAGAGATGCTGAGCGTCAGTCTGTAAAAGTAGGATGCCGGAGGGCTTTGTCTCCCCGGTCTTTTCAGATTTTGCTCAATGGGCTGTCAAGCACCGCATCGTGGGTGAATTTGACTTGGCCTTTGATGGACAACACATACATGTCCTTGACGCGGACCACTTCCACTTGTTCGGCCGTGTTGCGCAAAACCACAGGGCGTGCATCGCCGGCCATGGTGTTGACGATGTCCAGCGCCACAGGCCCCTGGAGTTGGGGCAAGAACACCTCTGCTTTTTCCGGGCCGAGCACCACAAAGGCCTTGAGTGTCTGATCAGGGTTATCGACATGCGGATCAAAGGACAAGGCGTCTTCAAACAAACGCATGCAACGCTGTTGGACGGTCGACCACACATAGCCCGCAGAAGCTTTGCAGCCATGAGCATCCATGTCACCGCCAGCCCCAATGGATGGGGCGGTATTGGGGCTAGAGGGTTGGCAAGCGCTCATGGCCATGACAGCCAAACCAGCTGCGACTTTGGCAGCCCAGGTGCTTGTGAAAAAAGGACCGATGGCATAGGGCATCACGCTCAAAAAGTCACCTGTGAAATGAATTCGATGGGCGAGATTCTGGATTCAAATCTCGGCCCCTACAGGTGCCCCGTCGCTTCAATTGTGAGCAGACGTTAACGCACGGCAAGCTTGCTCAGGATGAACTGGGTAAGCGTTTTCGGGCTTTGGCCCTTGCGCTTTGTTGCGCCTTGGCCGCTTGCGCTCGCCAAGCGGCCTCCCAAGAGCGCCGGGCCCACAAAGCGGCCACCTCGCGCTCGTCCATCAAAGACGCAGGGGCCTGGTGGTAGGACAAATGCACCGGTTTGCCCTTCATCTCGAAAATGAAGGGGTCCAGTTGCAAATCCGTGAAAAAAGAACGGTTGTCTTCGTCCACCTTCAGATAAAGCTGGTTGGCCACCACCAGGCCAAACATCAAGCCGTCGTGGTAGATGCCATACCCGCCGAACATGCGCTTGGCTTGGATCGGTCCGAACTGCTCGAACACTTCGTGCAGAAAATTGATGAATTCCCTGGACGTCGACATGCCCTGCAAGCCCATCAGTCGTGGCCAGGCATCTTGGCCCCCACATGGATTTCACCCCGCGCTTCGGCCAGCTCCACCTGGCGCTGGCGTTCGGCCAGTTTCTCTTTTTGCTCAGGCGTGCGCTGGTCGTGGCAATGGGCGCAGCTCACACCCAGCACGTAATGCGGTGACTGCTTGTCTTCGGCACTCAGCGGCCAGCGGCAAGAGCGGCACAGCTCATGGTGGCCGACACCCAGGCCGTGGCCCACGCTCACGCGCTCGTCGAACACAAAGCAGTCGCCCTCCCAGGTGCTTTGCTCGGGCGGGATTTCTTCGAGGTACTTGAGGATGCCGCCTTCGAGGTGGTAGACCTCTTCAAAGCCGCGCATTTTCATGAGCGCGGTGGATTTTTCGCAGCGGATGCCACCGGTGCAAAACATGGCCACTTTGGTCTTTTTGGCGGCCTCGCCTTGCAGGTTTTCCTGCGCGTCCAGCCAGGCGGGCAGCTGCACAAAGGTCTTGATGTTCGGGTTGACCGCACCCTTGAAGGTACCAATGGCCACCTCGTAGTCGTTGCGCGTGTCAATCACCACCACGTTCGGGTCGGCCAGCAAGGCGTTCCAGTCGGCGGGCTTGACATACTGGCCCACGGTCTTGTTCGGGTCCAGCTCGGGCACGCGCAAGGTGACGATCTCTTTTTTGAGCTTGACCTTCATGCGGGTGAACGGCGGCTTGGGGCTCCACGATTCTTTGTGCGGCAAGCTGGCTAGGCGCGGGTCGGCATGCAAAAATGCCAGCACGGCGCGGATGCCCGCCTCGGGCCCGGCAATGGTGCCGTTGATGCCCTCGTGCGCCAGCAACAGCGTGCCTTTGACGTCGTTGGCCTCGCAACAGGCTTGCAAAGGCGCTTGCAGATCGACGAAGTCGGGCAGGTCGACGAATTTGTAGAGGGCGGCGGTGAGGTAAAGGCTGGGAGAAGGCATGGCGGGATTATCTCAGTGCAGACACGGTGGTGGTTCAGTCACTCACCAACCAGCAGTTCAGACGCCAGGCTCTTGCAGTGCCAGTCGAATGCCCAAGGACACGAACACGGAGCCCAAGCACCGGTCCAACCATTGCCCTACGCGAGGCTGATCGCGCCAAGTTTGGGTCAGGCGACTACCCAACACCACCAAAGGCGGCTCCACCACGGCGGCAACAGCAATCACGAGCAAGCCATGCAGCGCCAATTGCGCCCATTGTGGGCCTGCTCCATCGACAACAAACTGGGGCAAAAACGCTAGAAAGAAAATCGCCACTTTGGGGTTCAGCAAAGACACCCCGATACCTTGTTGCATAAGCTTTAGCCCAGAAAGCGGCGCTTCGGCTTGGTCGGACAACACCAGCCGTCCCGAAGAGCGCCAAGCCATCACGCCCAGATAAACCAAGTAGGCTGCCCCCGCCCACTTGACGACAGTGAACGCGGTGGCCGAAGCCACCAAAATGGCTGCCAAGCCCACCGATGCAAAAAACACATGCACCAAAGTCCCCGCCCAAACGCCGCCCATGGCTGCAAAACCAGCTCGGCGCCCTCTGCGTACCGTTTGACCCAGGATGAAGGCGATGTCTGGTCCCGGTGACAAATTCAGCAACAAAGCTGCGCCCAGAAAAGTGGTCCAGTGCACAAGGGAATAATCAAACATAAGGGCGTATGGAGCCAAGTTGGCCAGTTAAATAACAACCAAATTAATTCCGTCTAGTATGTTTTTTTATTCAAAAAAAGACATCAAATGGGCCGAATCTGCAGGACATTTGCGCGTGGCAGCCACTGTGCAAACTCCTCCGCCAGTTGCTGTGCCGCGCTGGCAGCCGTTTTCCAAGTCTTCACGCGCCCCGCCAGATCACGGTCGTAAGTCATGAAGTCCTTGCGGTCGGGCAGCTTGCCGTTCGGCAGCGTTTTGACCCACTCGGGGTTGGGCGCCAGCACAACGGTGTTGTCCAGAAAGTGGCTGGCGCCATGCCGCCACTTGAGCGCTTTGTCGAGCCAGCCGGGCACCACGTTTTGCTGGAAGTGCGGGTACAGCACGATGGCACGTTCGGGGCCATCGGTAGGGGCTGACCAGTTCAGATGCAGGTGGTAGTCGGTGATGCCGCCGTCCCAATAAGCGCCAGCGGGTGCGCCGGGGATGTCGTGCACCGCTTTGAGTGCGAACGGGATCGAGCAGCTCGCTTGGAGTGCAGGCATGAAATTGCCTTCGGTCAGGGCCAGGGCTCGGGTGCGGAAGTCTTGCGCGTCAAAGGGCAAGGCGGCGCTCTGCGCAGAGAAAACCACCCGCTCCAGCCAAGCGCCCAGGGCACGGCGGCTCACAGCGTTGCTCAGATAAGCCCCGGCATAGCCCAGGGGCGTGGCCACCGGATGTTCGCGGTGCAAGACGTGCTGGCCCCGCGAGGTGACGATGTGCAAGCGGTAGCGTGGGTGGCTCAGCGCTTCTTGGATGCGCCCACCGTAAAAGGCTTGCAGGCTGTGGCCAAAGGCCTCGCTCACCTGCTCGGCCGTCACGCGCTTTTGCCCCGGCAAAGGTTCGTAATGCTGGTGGATGTAATCGTGCTCCAGCCGCTCGAAGGCACTCACGGGGTCGATCAAGCAGGCGGTCGACATGCGCCACGCGCCAATCGACGCACCCACCAGGTCCACGGGCTGACTGCTTTGCGTCAGCCACTCACCAAAGATGAAGCGGTCCAGCGCCCCGAGGATCAGCCCTTTGGGGCCACCCGCTGCGCCCGGGATGACGCCAATGTGCTCGGGCCGCAAGCCGTGTTCGCGGATGTGGGCCAAGGCCTTGGGGCCAGCGTGGATGTGAAGGGCTTGCATGGGATCAGGTGTTCACACTTGATCGCCGCGTCGCTGCGCTCCTCGCGATGACAAGTAGGTATGTCACTGCGAGCGCAGCGTGGCAGTCCAGCGTGCTCATTTTTTCAGGCCTTGCAGCTTGGCAAAGGCGCTGGCCATGGCCGATCCCGCACCGGCTGCGGGTGGCGAGGTGTAGCCACCGCCACCGCCGCGCTGGCGGTTGTCGCGCCCTGCCCCTTCAAACTTGTTGTCACGCGGGCCATCGCGCCTTGCAGGTGCAGCGTCCAGCTTCATGGTCAGGCTGATGCGCTTGCGGGCCACATCGACCTCCAGCACCTTCACCTTGACGATGTCGCCGGTCTTGACCACTTCGCGGGCATCGGTCACGAACTTGTTGGCCAGCTGGCTCACATGGACCAGGCCGTCCTGGTGCACGCCCAAGTCGATGAACGCGCCGAACTGGGCCACGTTGCTCACGGTGCCCTCCAAGGTCATGCCCTCTTTCAGGTCCTTGATGTCTTCCACGCCATCGGCCAGGCGGGCCACCTTGAAGTCGGGGCGCGGGTCGCGACCGGGCTTTTCCAGCTCACCCAGGATGTCCTTGATGGTGATGGCGCCGAACTTGTCGCTCACAAACAGCTCAGGCCGCAGGGTTTTGAGCACATCGCTGCGGCCCATGATCTCCTGAATCGGTTTGGCGGTTTTGACGATGATTTGCTCGACCACCGGGTAGGTTTCGGGGTGCACGCCCGTCATGTCCAGCGGGTTGTCGCCCCCGCGAATGCGCAAAAAGCCTGCGCTTTGCTCGAAGGTTTTGGCCCCGAGGCCGGTGACTTTGAGCAGGTCTTGACGGGTCTTAAACACGCCATTGGCATCGCGCCAGCGCACCACGGCCTTGGCAACGCTGCCCGAAAGGCCCGACACGCGGGTGAGCAAAGGGACGCTGGCTGTGTTCAAGTCCACGCCCACCGAATTCACGCAGTCTTCCACCACGGCGTCCAAGGTTTTGGCCAGCTCGCTTTGGTTCACGTCGTGCTGGTATTGGCCCACGCCAATCGCTTTGGGGTCGATCTTGACCAACTCCGACAGTGGATCTTGCAGGCGGCGGGCAATCGAGGCCGCGCCGCGCAGGCTCACGTCCACATCGGGCATCTCTTGGCTGGCGAATTCGCTGGCCGAATACACCGAAGCGCCTGCCTCGCTAACGACGACCTTCTGAATCTCAACACCGTCACGAAGACGGGCCAGTTGCTTGATCAGGTCACCGGCCAATTTGTCGGTCTCGCGGCTGGCGGTGCCGTTGCCAATCGCAATCAGGTTGACGTTGTGCTTTTCGCACAGCTTGGCCAGGGTGAAGAGCGAGCCCTCCCAGTCCTTGCGCGGCTCGTGCGGGTAAACCGTGGAGGTGTCCACCAGTTTGCCGGTGGCATCGACCACAGCCACCTTCACGCCGGTGCGGATGCCCGGGTCCAGGCCCATGACCACGCGGGGGCCAGCGGGCGCGGCCAGCAACAGGTCGCGCAGGTTGTCACTGAACACCTTGATGGCGACTTTTTCAGCGTCTTCACGCAGACGGGCAAACAAATCGCGCTCGGTGGACAGGCTCAGCTTCACGCGCCAGGTCCAGGCCACGCATTTGCGGATCAGGTCGTCCGAAGGGCGGGCCGCATGGCTCCAACCCAAGTGCATGGCGATCTTGCCTTCGGCGATGCTGGGTTTGCCAGGCTCGGGCTCCACAGGCAGAACCAACTTGGCGTCCAACATCTCCAGTGCACGACCACGGAACACGGCCAAAGCGCGGTGCGAAGGCACACGGCCAATCGGCTCGTCGTAGTCAAAGTAATCGCGGAACTTGGACACGTCGGCGTTGTTCTCGTCCTTGCCGTCGGCCAGCTTGCTTTTGAACAGGCCTTCGTTCCACAGCCATTCGCGCAGCGCCTGCACCAATGACGCGTCTTCGGCCCAGCGCTCGGAGAGCAAATCGCGCACGCCGTCCAGCACAGCGGCGGTGGTCGTGAAGTCAGCACCTTCAATGGCACCTGCAGCCAGGACAAAAGCAGCAGCCTCAGCATGCGGGTCGAGTGTCGGGTCGGCAAACAGCTTGTCGGCCAGGGGCTCCAGCCCGGCCTCGCGGGCAATCATGCCCTTGGTGCGGCGCTTGGGCTTGAAGGGCAAATACAGATCTTCCAGCTCTTGCTTGGTGGGCGCGGCGTCGATGGCGGCCAGCAGCTCGGGCGTCATCTTGCCCTGCTCGGTGATGCTTTTGATCACGGCGGCGCGGCGGTCTTCGAGTTCGCGCAAATAGCCCAAGCGCGACTCCAACTCGCGCAGCTGGATGTCGTCCAGCCCGCCGGTCACTTCTTTGCGGTAACGGGCGATGAACGGGACGGTGGCCCCGCCGTCGAGCAGCTCCACGGCGGTCTTGACCTGGTCAGGGCGGATACGGATTTCAGCGGCCAGTTGGGCCAGGATTTTTTGCATGCGCGATATGAAAGATAAACACGAAGCCATCGAGTTTGCCACAGAGTTTTCGTGCGCCCTGCCTCGTTCCCACTGCATTGGTTCAGTCGGGAAAGGGGCAAACCATGCAGATTTTTTTCGAAAAAATAGTCCTAAATGATCGAAAAATTGATAGTTATCAGTTCTGATGGTATTGACTGTTTAAGTTTGACTATTTAAAATAATTATCACTAATGACAATTCAAGTTGTAAAAAACAACTGAGCGGAGGACTGAGTATGAAGACGAGCAGAATTTTTTGGCCTTTGCGACTCTTGACCGCCGGCGCTTGCGTGATCGTTACCGCAGGGTGCAGCTCACTTCCAATGGAGGAGTATGCGCAATTCTCCCCAGCACCCAGCAGCAAGCGAATCATGAACCAGGTCAAGATCAGTTGGGAAGTGCGTGACGACGTAGCAGATTTCTGTGCAAAAGCCAAGGGCATGGGTAAAGAGCAAGCTTTTTTGACCCCGCCCGTAGCGTGCGCCATATGGCATGTACCACTCAAAGAGTGCACGGTTGTTACCGGAAGCAGTACATCTCATGTGGCTTTAGGCCACGAAGTCAGGCATTGTTTTGAAGGCCACTTTCATTGAAATAAATAGAACTTTTAAGACAATATTTACATATTAAAAATTCTTAAGAATCTATTGTTATTTTTTTGCAGCTAGAATTGACTGGTTCTAGCACCCCCTTAGGAGATCATCATGTCCAATCAAAAATATCTTGCTGCCAGCACTTTGTTGGCATCACTGTTGGCAAGCCAAGGTGCATTTGCCGGCATGGTCAAAGACAGCCATGGCAACGTTGGCTATGACACGCTCGCCGAATGCGATGCCGCTGTGACTGCTGGCTCAGCCAAGTTTTATCAGCCTTTCACCAAAAAACCTGCAGTACTGCGTGCCGGTGAAACCCGCACCCAAGTGATGACCTTGAAAGATTTGGTGATTCCACAAGACACCGTGAAATCAATGAGCTACCAAGCCAACGACTACAAGCGCGGCGCTTGCGAAATTGGTCTCGGTCCCAAGGCTGGTCAAAATGGTGTCTCGCAGTCATTGCAAGGTAAATACGTGCCTTACAGCCCGGACATGCCTGTGAACGTTTATTTCAACAAATTGGGCCAACCAGTTCGTGCAACCATGAAGCAATGCGACAACCGTTTTGCCGCCAACATGCCACGCCCCATCCCTCAGACACCTGTGGCTGTGAAAGCAGCAGTTGCACCTGCTGCTAACGTGCCTGCGGCGACAGTCGCAACAGCACCTGCTGCTGTCGTGGCACCAGTTGCACCAGCACCTGTTTCAGCGGCCATTGGTGCAGCTCAGGGTTCATTGGGTTGGAAAGAAGCGCTTGGCGTTGCCGGTGTGTTGGCCGTTGGCGCAATTTTGGTCCACAACAACGGTGATACCGGCACAACGGGCACTACAGGCACACGTTGATTAAATTCTGAAGTGATCAAGATGCACCCGATCAAGACCGGACTGGCAGTATTAGCAAGTCTCTTCTTGTCAGGTTGCAGTTCTGGCATGAAGGCTGGGTTCATGACTTTGAAAGACGAAGTCATGCCCAGCCGATCGGATGTGCGAAAAACAGCACTCCAAACGAATTACCGCTATCTGTTGGTAGAAACAGAAGGCCAAGAAGCCCTGATGGTTTGGATTGGCAATGAACCCCACCGACTTGGACAAGCCAGTGTCTGGGTCAGTTCAGACGGGGTGATCATTCGTCTCGTCAATGGCAAGCTTGTCGGGGTATCCGAGCCTCGCCGTCATTGGCAATTGATTTCGGAATCCATCGTCACCTCGCCTTCATCCGGATCCACAATCATGCGGCTCACGCAAACGAGCGATGCCCAACCCGGCTATCGCATGGGTGTGATACGTACCGTCGACCAAAGAGTTTTACCTGCAAGCGAGCAAGCCATGGCTTGGGTTGACCATTCTCTTGGTCTGCGCTGGCAGGAAGAGGTTGATTCAAGTACAGGTGAGCGCACCGCTTTGTATGGTTTGAACGGCAGCAACCAAATTACAGCTGGACACCGTTGCATGAGTGCTCAATGGTGTTTGCGTTGGCAAACATGGCCGGCCAAAGACTCTGCACCTCCCCTATGAAGTATTTTTTTTTGCCATGTGTTGGTGCACTGATTTTTGTGGCGCCAGTGCTCGCCAATGCGCAAGACGCTAAACAGCTTACGGCCTCCACGTCTGTCAAACTATCTCCGCCTGCCGGATTGAGGCTTGGCGCATGGCTGACGCAAAACCATACTGCGCTTGCCGAATCGATGTATTGGCCAGGGACAATGTGGCTCAATACTTTGGAGGCAAACAAACAGTCATCTGACAAGAAACAATTGGTCAATGAACTGGCAAAACTTGCCACGGGCAACACCGATGCAGCACCTCAGCTGGACAAGTTGACAGCACTGTTGTCTGCCATGCCGATCACCGGTCGTAAGCCCTTGTTGTTGCAGGATCCTTGGCTCATGCAAGCGCACAGTCACCTGGAGCCCGTCATCAGTGAGGGTGATAGCCTGGTCATCGCAGGTCGTACAGACCGCGTGCGAGTCATCAATGCAGATTCGCAATCTTGCGATGTTCCTGTGAAATCGGCCACCTGGGCCATCGATTACTTGCGTGCTTGTGGCATGGATTCCGAAGTCGACACCGCTTGGCTGATCCAGCCAGATGGGCAAGTTACTCGACTGGGTGTCGGCACTTGGAATCAACACGCACAAGAAGCGCCAGCACCTGGCGCGTGGCTTTGGGTTCCCCCAGTCATCGCTTCGCATGACTTGAGTGAGCGTATAGCCAAAATCATGTCCACTCAGGGTTTGGCTCAAGGGGTGGGACCTATGGCGCCACTTCCGAGCACGTCCGCCAACGAGCCCAAAGACTTGGCAATTTTCGCCAATGATTGGGGTGTGACGGGTCTTCTTCAAACCGCAACAGCCAGATCACCCAGTGCTGGGCATGTCGCGTTAACAGCCAACCGAGTCTGGCCTTACACCCATACCACCTTGGCCATCAGTCCATTTGACAGTCTGGAACTGGGTTTCAGATACACCGACATCGCCAATCGGCTCTACGGCCCTGACATCGCTGGAAATCAGTCATACAAGGACAAGTCATCAGAAATCAAATGGCGCATGCTCGAAGAAACGGCCTCTCGTCCCGCATTGGCAGTTGGCTTGCGTGACCTGGGTGGTACAGGTCTTTTTGCAGGAGAGTATTTGGTCGCTTCGAAGCGCTGGCAAAACTTGGATGTGAGCATGGGCCTAGGCTGGGGCTATCTCGGTTCACGTGGCAACTTGGGCAATCCATTGGGTTTTCTTGGCCAAAGATTCACAACGAGACAAAACAGCAATGTTGGCTCGGGCGGAACTGCCCAACTTTCTCCTCTGTTCACGGGGCGTACAGCGCTGTTCGGCGGCGTTCAATGGCAAACACCCATCCCGCAATTGGTCGTGAAAGTTGAGCTCGACGGCAACAACTACAAGAATGAACCTTCCAACAATGACGTGGGCGGTGCTCGCTCACCCTTGAATTGGGGTCTTGCATGGCAAAACGGCCCGTTGAGCCTGACTGTGGGTTACGAACGCGGCAAACAATGGATGCTGGGCTTCTCCCTGAGCACAGATCTGACCAAACTGACGCAATCCAAACGCAGTGAACCAGCACCTTGGCCGGTCAAACGACCTGCACAAGCAGCGACTTTGAATTTACAACCCTCTGTGATGGGTTCCTCTCCTTCATTGCCGCCAAGTCCTGCTGTGGCAGGTGCCATTGAGGCACAAACCGGTTGGCCTGTTCGTGATCTTCGTCAGGAAGAAAACACCTGGATTGTTGAACTTGATAATGTGCAAGGTTTTTCATTGCCAGAGCGAATTGATCGCGGCATGAGCGTGGTGCATGAGATGGCGCCCTCCCATGTACGTGCAGTGCGTTTTGTTTTGATGCAGCAAGGGGTACCCGTCAGCAGCCGATTGATCGACAGGGGCTCTTGGGCTGATACCCGTTATGCATGGCGGGGACAATCACCCAGCCATGCTTCTGTAAACGCACCTGCAGATCTGACACCAACCGCAGAATCACCTAACAGAAAACCCTCAGCCAGCATGGGGCTGGGTTACCAGCAACATCTGGGTGGCCCCGATGGTTATTTGTATTCTCTGAATGCGACCACAGAGGGGCAATGGCCTTTGTGGAAAGGCGCCTGGGTCCAGGGTACATTGAAAGCCCGCTTGGTCGACAACTATGAGAAGTACCACTACACCGCACAAAGTGACTTGCCGCGTGTCAGAACACTGGTGCGTGAGTACTTGACGAACCAACGCCTCACCTTGCCCAACGCTCAGCTCAACCAATTGAACCAATGGGGTGACAGCGTGTACAGCTTGGTTTATGCCGGCGCGTTGGAGTCGATGTTTGCAGGCGTGGGGGCGGAAGTCATGTGGCGCCCATCAGGAAGCCAATTTGCTCTGGGTGCCGACGTGAACAAGTTGGCTCAACGAGATTTTGATCAGCGCTTCAGTTTGCGGGATTACCGTGTCAACAGTGGTCACATCACCGCGTATTGGGACACGCGATGGAAAGGGGTCGAAGCCAAGCTGATGGTCGGTCAGTATTTGGCTGGCGACAAAGGTGCCACATTGGAAGTCTCAAGACGCTTCAAAAATGGGACCAGGATGGGGGCTTGGGTGACCAAAACCAATGTGTCGTCTGCAAGTTTTGGTGAAGGCAGCTTTGACAAAGGTGTGTTCTTTTCCATTCCCTTTGATGCTTTCCTGACGGCGTGGTCAACCCAAACCATGAGCTTCACCTGGCAACCGCTGATCAGGGATGGCGGTGCGCGCCTGAACAAAGCACAGACCTTGTGGAACTTGACCAACAGCCGCGATGAGCGCGAATGGTCCAGTGAACCAGCCAGGTTCAGCAAGTGAAGCGGGGCTAGGCCGAGCGATTTGTTCGTCGCCTGGCCCCTGACCTCAGGAAGCTCTTAAGGCTTCGCGCAGTTTTTCGCCGACATCCGGGCGTGCCTCAAACGGATCAGGAGGGTTGAGACCCTGAACAATCGCTTCCATGCGGCTTTGCACATTGCCCAGCGCTTGCGGGTGGCTGTAGATGTAAAACTGCCCGGAAGCCACCGCATCAAACACTTTTTGCGCCACATCGCTGGCTGAGACTTTGCCGCTGCCCACAGCCTTGTCGCTTTGGGCTTGGCCAATCAACTGACTGGCGGTTGGCTTTTCAGCCGCCAAATCCGCTGGCCTGTTGCGGTGACTCTGACTGATGCCGGTCGGCACAAAATAAGGGCACAGGACGCTGGCGCTGACCTGGTCGCTCACCAATTGCAAGTCTTGGTAAAGGGTCTCGGTCAGTGACACCACCGCGTGTTTGCTGACGTTGTAGATGCCCATATTGGGCGGGGTGAGCAAACCTGCCATGCTGGCGGTGTTGACGATGTGGCCACGGTAAGCCGGATCGGCCTTGGCGGCTTCGAGCATCATGGGGGTGAACAGGCGCACGCCATGCACCACACCCCAGAGGTTGACGCCCAGCACCCATTCCCAGTCGGCCACCGAGTTTTCCCAAACCAAGCCCCCTGCCCCGACACCGGCGTTGTTGAACACGAAGTGCGGTGCGCCAAAGCGCTGTTTCACATCGGCGGCCAGCTGCTCCATGGCCTGGGCGTTGGACACATCGACCTTGCGGGCCAGCACTTGAACGCCTTGGGCCTTCATTTCAGCTTCGGCCTTGTCCAGCGCGTCTTGCTGCACGTCCACCAACACCAGATTCATGCCCAGCGTGGCGCCGATGCGGGCGCATTCCAGACCAAATCCGGAACCGGCACCGGTCAAGACAGCGGTTTTGCCTTTGAAGTTGTCGATCATGGGGAAACCTTTTTCAATGTGAACCCGACACGCGGGAAGTGAACATGGACGGTGCCCGTACGCTCATCGCTGCGGCGCAAGCTGTAGCGGGTGCGGGTGGCGGCGATCAGCTCGCCTTCGGTCGGCTCCAGGCCAAAGTTGTCGGCGGCGATCACCACCTGGCTGCCCAGCGGGATACCGTGCTCGTCCTGGAAGACCTCGCCCTGCACTACCGCAGGCGTTGAACTGCGGGCGGTTTGCAAGGCTTCTTCAGCGCTGCATTTGCCGGGTGTGCCGTGACCGATGGCCTTCATGCGGGCCATCCAAGTCTTGACTTCGGGTGTTGCGTCCAAAATGCCCGCCAAAGCTGGCGTGCGTTCTTGCGTGAACCACAAAGGGTGATAAGCCGCAAAGTCAGCCACGCAAGGCTGAGCACCGAACAGAAAGTCTTGCCCGTGCAGCATGTTGGCGATGCGGCGCAGGTAGCTTTTGTAAGTGGCGGCGGCATCGGTGGAGGACATGCGCGCAGCGCCACTGCGCATGGCGGCGCGGTCGGCCACAAAAGCCTGCACGCCTTCAGCGGGCGCGCCCGCAAAGACCTGCGCCACGCCAGCGGGCTGGAAGTTATAGGCCATGGACGCCGTGAACAAAGCGCTGTCGGCCCACTGCGCCACGATGCGCGCCGCGCCTTTGACGGCTTCGGGGTAGATCGTGGGCTTTGGCGCCATGTGCTCCAGCACATCGCCAATCAGTGCGGTGTCGCAGTAAATGTCCGCGCCGATCTGCAGCACCGGGGTTTTGCGGTAACCACCCGTGAGTGCCGTGAGGTCCGGTTTGGGCATGATCATCGGAATGAACACGCTCTTCCAGGCCAGTTGCTTGTGGCCCAGGATCAGCCGAATTTTCTCGGCAAACGGCGACGTCGGGTAATGGTGCAGGATCAGATCGGACATGGGGCCTTGCCTTAGACCAGCTTGACCAACTGCTTGCCGAAGTTCTTGCCTTTGAGCAGACCGAGGAAAGCCTCAGGCGCAGCGGCCAGGCCTTGGGCCACGGATTCGCGGGGGCGCAGCTTGCCGGTGCCCACCAGTGTGCCGAGTTCCTGCAGCGCCTCGGGCCACACTTCCATGTGCTCGCTGACGATGAAGCCTTCGATCTTCATGCGGTTCACCAGAATCAAGGCGGGGTTGCTCATGGGCAGTGGCGCGCCGTCGTAGCCCGCGATCATGCCGCACACCGCGATGCGTGCGAACGCGTTGGTGCGCAGCATCACAGCATCCAAAACCATGCCACCGACGTTTTCAAAGTGGCCGTCGATGCCATTGGGGCATGCTTCGCGCAACGCCTTGGACAGGCTCAGGTAGTCCTTGTGTTCCTTGTAGTCGATGCAGGCGTCAAAGCCCAGCTCGTTGACGACGTAGTCGCACTTGTCTTTGCCACCGGCAATGCCCACCACGCGGCAGCCACGGGCTTTGGCCAAAGCGCCGTAGGCGCTGCCCACCGCGCCGCTGGCCGCGCTCACGGTCACCGTTTCGCCCGCTTTGGGGTTGATGATTTTGCACAGGCCATACCAAGCGGTCACGCCGGGCATGCCCACGGCGCCAAGGTAGTGCGACAGCGGCACATGGGTGGTGTCGACCTTGCGCAGGGCGCCGATCACATTGGCATCGACCACGCTGTACTCTTGCCAGCCGCCCATGCCCACGACCTGGTCACCGGCCTTGAACTTGGGGTGGCGGCTGTCCACCACCTCACCCACAGTGCCGCCGATCATGACTTCGCCCAGCGGCTGGGGCACGGCGTAGCTCTTGCTCTCGTTCATGCGGCCGCGCATGTAGGGGTCCAGGCTCAGGTAATGGTGGCAAACCAGCACTTCGCCGTCTTTCAGCTCGGGCAATGGCAACTCAACCATTTTGAAATTGTTGACGGTGGCTTCGCCCTGCGGGCGGTTGTCCAGAACGATGCGGTGATTGATGGGCATGTGTGTCTCCAGTGAATTTGAAAGAATTAATCGGTGGAAGGCGATGGGGTTTCGCGACGGCTGACGTATTTGAAGGTGCCGGTGGCGTGGGCGCACAGCTGGCCTTCGGCATCGAACACGCTGCCTTCGGTGAACGCCATGCTGCGTGTGCGGTGTTTCAGGTGGCCTTTACCCGCCAGCGCTTGCCCGACGGGGACTTTGGCGGGGCGCATGAAGCTGGTCTTCATCTCGATGGTGACCACACCCATTTCCGGGTCCACGCTGCGCGCGGCCGTGGCCATGATCACGTCCAGAAACGTCATGACGGCGCCGCCATGCGTGACATCGAATGAGTTGAGGTGTTCGGGGCGTGGCGCGAAATGCAGTTCGGATTCGCCGCCTTCAAATTTCTCCAGAGAGAAACCCAAATGGTCAACGAAGGGAATCTTGGCGCCGAAAGGGATGCTCATGCTCAAAGACTTTCGCATCAGCCGCCGATGATGGCGCTCACGCCACCATCCACCGCCATCCATTGGCCTGTGATGTGCTTGCCTGCGTCCGAGGCGTAAAGCAAGGCCAAGCCTTTGAGGTCTTCGTCATCGCCCAGGCGACGCAGCGGAGCGCCTTTGGCCATGTTGTCGGCCCCCAGTTTTTCCAGCAGACCATAGGTCATTTTGCTGGGGAAAAAACCCGGGCAAATCGCGTTGACGCTGATGCCATGCTCGCCCCACTCGCCTGCCAGTGCGCGGGTGAAGTTGACCACCGCACCTTTGGAGGTGTTGTAGGCAATCGTCTTCATCTCGGACGGGTTGCCAGCCAGACCCGCGATGGAGGCCACATTCAGAATGCGGCCTTTTTTGCGCGGGATCATGCAGAGCTTGGCCACTTCCTGCGACAAGATGAAATAGCCGCGCACGTTCAGGTTCATCACCTTGTCCCAGGCCCCGACCGGGTGCTCTTCGGCGGGCGCGCCCCAGCTGGCACCGGCGTTGTTGACCAAGATGTCGATCGGGCCCATGCGTTCGATGGTCTCTGCCGCCAGACGGCGGATGTCTTCTTCTTTACCGCAATCTGCAGCGATCCAGCGGGCGTCGATGCCCGCGGCTTGCAGCTCGGCGGCGGCCTCTTCCAGATCGGCCGCTTTGCGTGAGCTGAGCATGATCTTGGCGCCTGCCTCACCCAGCGCATGGGCCATTTGCAGGCCCAGGCCGCGCGAGCCGCCGGTGACCAAGGCCACCTGGCCGGTCAAATCAAAAAGTTGTTGGACTGTGCGTGCCATGTCGGGGCTCCATTTATTCAACGTTGAAATCCATGCAGCGACGTTCTTTGACGACCGCTTTCATGAAGGGTTTGATGGCCACATGTTGCGGGTGATTCTGGTAAGCCGCTAGCACCTGCGCGTCATCGAGCAGCATGTGGAGCACCAAATCATTCGTGCAGTCCATGCCCGGTGTGGCGGTGGCGACTTCAAAAGTGCGGATACCGGGCACCACCTGAGCGCATGACAGCAACAAAGCCTTGGCTTTTTCCAGATTGGTGGCCTTGTCGGCGCCTTCGGCCTGCTCATGCAGGTTCCACATGACGATGTGACGGATCATCAAAACGCCTCCTCGGGCAAGTCGGCGCAAGTCGGGTCGCGGCTGCTGACCACATTCAGCCAAGCGCCGATTTTGGGCAGTTCATAGCGGAAAAAATAACGGCAGGCGGCGCGGCGGCCTTGTGCAGCGGGGCTGTCTTGGCCCTCCAGGCTTGCTGCAACATCCAGCCAAATCCAGGCGATCACGGTGTGGCCAAAGGCCTGCAAATACGGCACGGCATTGGCCAGCGCCTGAGCAGGTTCTGCGCCGTCCCAGGCTTGCTGGGTGGCTTGGCCGATTTGCTTGAGCGCGTCACGCAAAGCTGCGGCTTCAGGACCCCAGCTGGCTTCCGCCTTGTTCGCGGTAGACAGCATGCGCTCCGCCAACAGTTGCAGGCCCCGGCCGTTTTCCATCAACACCTTGCGGCCCAAGAGGTCCATGGCCTGGATGCCATGCGTGCCCTCGTGGATCATGTTCAGGCGGTTGTCACGCCAGTACTGCTCGACCGGAAAGTCGCGGGTGTAGCCGTAGCCACCGTGGATCTGTATGGCCAAGCTGTTGGCTTCCAGACACCACTCGCTGGGGAAACTCTTGACGATGGGGGTCAGCACCTCCAGCAGCAAGCGTGCCACATCGGCATCTTCGGCTGTGCCGGTGTGCTGCTCGTCCACCAGGCGAGCACTGTACAAAGCCAGCGCCAGAGCGCCTTCGCTGTAGGCCTTCTGGGCCAGCAGCATGCGCTTGATGTCGGCGTGTTCGATGATGCGCACCTGCGGACGGCTGGCGTCTTTGCCCCCTGCCCCGCTGGGTCGGCCTTGCGGGCGGTTCTTGGCGTAATCCAAACTGGCGTAGTAACCGGCCATGCCCAGCATGGTGGCGGCCATGCCCACGCCAATGCGGGCCTCGTTCATCATGTGGAACATGCAGCGCAGGCCTTCGCCGGGTTTGCCGACCAAATAACCAACGGCTCCGATATCGCCTCTAACTGGGTATTTGCCCTCACCAAAATTCAGCAAGGTGTTGGTTGTGCCGCGCCAGCCGCACTTGTGGTTCAGCCCCGCCAGCGCCACGTCGTTGCGCTCACTCGTCAGTTGGCCATTCGTGTCCACCATCTTCTTGGGCACGATGAACAGCGAAATGCCTTTGACGCCCGGCACCAGTTGGCCATTTGCATCCGGGATCTTGGCCAGCACCAAGTGGATGATGTTCTCGCTCAATTCGTGCTCGCCCGAGGAGATCCACATCTTGTTGCCCTTGAGGCGGTAACGTGCCCCCAAAGCGTCAGCTTCAAAATCAGTGCCATCGGGCGTGGCACGGGTCGTCACGTCGCTGAGCGAGGAGCCCGCTTGCGGCTCGGAGAGGCACATGGTGCCCGAAAAGCGTCCACTGAATTCGTTGGCGGCGAACACCTGCTTTTGCAAATCGGTGCCATGCACCATCAGCAAATTGGCGTTGCCGCTGGTGAGCATGCCTGAGCCAATGCTGACCGAGGCCATGGCAAAAAAAGCGTTGGCCGCCGCCTCCACGGTGTAGGGCAATTGCATGCCGCCAAACTCGTAATCTTGCGCGGCAGACAGCATGCCGGATTCTGCATAGGCCTTGTAGGCGTCGTGTGTGGCCTGCGGCAAGATGACTTTTTCGCCATCAAAGTGCGGCTCTTGCGTGTCGACCAGACGGTTAAAAGGCGCGTACTTCTCGCGGGCAATGCGCTCGCAGGTGTCGAGCACGGCGTCAAAGGTTTCACGCGAGTGGTCGGTAAAACGCTCGCGGCTTTGCAGGCTTTCCACCTTCAGCCAGTCGTGCAGCAAAAAATCAACGGTGGGGCGCAGGCTCATGTCGCATCATCCCGGTTCAAAAAAAGACAAAGAAAAAGGCGGTCAGCTGCAAACCGACCGCCTTGGTGTTGATCAGGCGTCAACAGCCACGGGCATCACAGCACTTCAAAAATGCCGCAAGCGCCCATGCCACCGCCAATGCACATGGTCACCGCCACGCGCTTGGCGCCACGGCGTTTGCCTTCGATCAGGGCGTGGCCCGTCAGGCGCTGGCCCGACACGCCGTAGGGGTGACCCACCGCGATCGCACCACCGTTGACGTTCAAACGGTCGGCCGGGATGCCCAGCTTGTCGCGGCAGTACAAAACCTGCACCGCAAACGCTTCGTTCAGTTCCCACAGGTCGATGTCGTTGACCGTGAGGCCCAGACGCGCCAGCGCTTTGGGCACAGCGTAAACGGGGCCAATGCCCATTTCGTCAGGCTCGCAACCGGCCACGGCAAAACCGAGGAAACGGCCCAGGGGCTTCAAACCGCGTTGCTCGGCCAGTTTTTCGTCCATCAACACGCAAGCGCCTGCGCCGTCCGAGAACTGGCTGGCATTGCCTGCTGTGACCAAACCACCGGGCAATGCAGAGCGCAGGCCGCTGATGGCCTCCACGGTGGTGCCTTCGCGCAGGCCTTCGTCCACGCTCACGGTCACTTGTTTGGTGGTCATGCCCATGACCTTGTCAATCACGCCTTGTGTCACGGTGATGGGCGCGATTTCGTCGTTGAACAAGCCAGCAGCTTGCGCAGCGCAGGCTTTTTGCTGGCTGGCCGCACCGTAGGCATCCATCACGTCACGGCCGATCTTGTAGCGCTTGGCCACTTGCTCGGCGGTTTGCAGCATGTTCCAGTAGATCTCGGGCTTCATCTTGGCCAGCGCCAAGTCTTGCAGCATGTGGGTGTTCATCTCTTGCTGCACGCAAGAAATGCTTTCCACGCCACCGGCCACATACACCTGGCCTTCGCCCGCGATGATGCGTTGCGCCGCCAAAGCAATGGTTTGCAGGCCCGACGAGCAAAACCGGTTCACGGTCATGCCCGACACCGAAATCGGCAGACCGGCTTTGAGCGCGACTTGGCGGGCGATGTTGGCTCCGGTGGCGCCTTCGGGTGTGGCACAACCCATGATCACGTCTTCGACTTCGGCGGCATCAATGCCGGCGCGGGCCACAGCGTGCTGCACGGCGTGACCGCCGAGAGTTGCACCGTGGGTCATGTTGAAAGCGCCCTTCCAGCTCTTGGCCAGAGGGGTGCGGGCGGTAGATACGATGACAGCATTCGTCATGATGGTCCTTTCAAGTGGGGGACAGAGCTGAAAATCTGTCCCGCCAAAAATTTAAAAATCAGTTGAATGTCTTGCCTTCGGCCACCAAACGTGCCAACAAAGGCGCGGGTTGCCAGAACTGGGCGTCGTCATGCGGATTTTTCGCAAAGCGCTTCATGGCTTCGGCGACGTTGAACAGGCCAATCGTGTCGGCGTAGTTCATGGGGCCACCGCGCCAGAACGGGAATCCGTAACCGGTGATGTAGACCATGTCGATGTCGCTGGCTTTGCTGGCAATGCCTTCTTCCAGAATGTGGGCCGCTTCGTTAACCAGTGAGAACACCAGGCGTTGCACGATTTCGTCGTCCGAAATCTTGCGGGCGGTGATGCCCATGTCGGCGCGGTGCTTTTCGATCATCTCGACCACCACGGCGCTGGGGATCGCGTCGCGCTTGCCCGCTTGGTAGTCGTACCAGCCTGCGCCGGTTTTTTGACCATAACGGCCCATTTCGCACAACAAGTCAGCGGTTTTGCTGTACTTGAGGTTGGGCTTTTCGGTGTAACGGCGCTTGCGAATCGCCCAGCCAATGTCGTTGCCAGCCAAATCGCCCATGCGGAAAGGCCCCATGGCAAAGCCGAACTTCTCGACGGCCTTGTCGACCTGCGCGGGGGTGCAGCCTTCTTCGATCAAAAAGCCGGCCTGGCGGCTGTATTGCTCGATCATGCGGTTGCCGATGAAGCCATCACACACGCCCGAAACCACCGAGGTTTTCTTGATCTTCTTGCCGATGGCCATCACGGTGGCCATGACGTCCTTGGCGGTTTGCGCACCGCGCACCACTTCCAACAGCTTCATCACGTTGGCGGGGCTGAAGAAGTGCATGCCCACCACGTCTTGAGGGCGCTTGGTGAAAGAGGCAATCTTGTTAACGTCGAGCGTCGATGTGTTGGACGCCAAAATCGCGCCAGGCTTCATGACTTCATCGAGCTTCTTGAAGACGGCTTCTTTCACGCCCATTTCTTCGAACACGGCTTCGATCACCAGGTCGGCTTGGCCGATGTCGTCATAGCTCAGCGTGGTGGACAAGAGCGCCATGCGCTCGTCGTATTTCTCTTGCTTGAGCTTGCCTTTTTTGACTTGCGCTTCGTAGTTCTTGCGGATGGTGGCCACGCCACGGTCCAGAGCGTCTTGCTTCATCTCCAGCATTTTGACCGGGATGCCCGCGTTCAGGAAGTTCATCGAGATGCCACCGCCCATGGTGCCTGCACCAATCACGGCGATCGACTTGATCTCGCGCTTGGGCGTGTCTTCGGGCACATCCGGAATCTTGCTGGCGGCACGGTCGGCCATGAAGATGTGACGCAGTGCGCGGCTTTCCGGCGTGAACATCAGGTTGGTGAAAATCTCACGTTCGAACGCCATGCCGTCTTCAAACTTTTTCTTGGTGGCGGCTTCAACCGCGTCCACGCACTTGACGGGCGCTGGCAGGTTTTTGGCCATGCCTTTGACCATGTTGCGTGTGAACTGGAAATAAGCATCGCCTTGGGGGTGCTTGCAAGGCAGATTTTTCACCAGAGGCAGTGGCGCGCCATCGGCATGCGCTGCGGCCACTTTGCGCGCCAAGGCCAAAGCTTCTTCTGCCAATGATTCTGCTGATTGGGCCATCGCATCAAACAGCTTTTGACCAGGCAACATGGCCAGCATCTCGCTCTTGATGGCTTCACCGCTGACGATCATGTTCAGCGCGGCTTCAACACCGATCACGCGCGGCAGACGCTGCGTGCCACCTGCTCCGGGAATCAAGCCCAGCTTCACCTCAGGCAAGGCAATCGAGGTGCCAGGCGCTGCAATGCGGTAGTGGCAACCCAGCGCCAATTCCAGACCACCGCCCATGGCGACCGAGTGGACAGCGGCGACCACGGGTTTGCCTGAATTTTCACAAGCGCGGATCACGCTCAGCAAATTGGGTTCCTGAACGGCCTTAGGCGAGCCAAATTCACGGATGTCCGCGCCGCCCGAGAAGGCTTTGCCGCCACCGGTGATGACAATGGCTTTGACTGCCGCGTCGTTGTTGGCTTTTTCCAGACCATCGGTGATGCCGATGCGGGTGGAAAGGCCCAGACCGTTGACGGGCGGGTTCATCAAGGTGATGACCGCGACATCACCTTGGACTTTGTATTCAGCTGTCATGCTGGCGTTCCTTTGCGTGAAATAAAGCGTGAATTAAAAAAGAACGGTCGTTCGTTTTTAGAGATTGTAGTGGCTGTACCGATGAAAAGAAGCCCGGCCTGTCTCAACCGGGACGAATCTCAAACCTCCAGCCATTCCTTGCGGATGTAGGTATTTTGACGAAGCTCTTCGGGGGTGCCTTCAAACACGATGCTGCCATGCCCCATGACCAGTGCGCGGTCTGAAATGTTCATGGCGATCGTGAGCTTTTGCTCGATCAGCAAGACCGAAATGCCTCGGCTTTTGAGTTGCTGCAGGTATTGGCCCACCAGCTCGACGATCTTGGGGGCCAAGCCTTCGGTTGGCTCGTCGATGATGATCAGATCGGGGTCGCCCATCAGGGTTCGGCACAGCGTCAACATCTGCTGCTCGCCACCTGACAACACCCCGGCTTCGGTGTGTTCACGCTCTTTGAGCCGCGGAAACATGGCGAACATGTCGTCAAAAGACCAACGCCCGTTTTTGCCGCTGCGCTTTTGGCCCAGTTGCAGGTTCTGGCTGACGGTGAGCTTGGGGAAGATGTCCCGGTTCTCGGGCACATAGCCAATGCCCAGATGCGCCACTTCGTAGGCTTTCTTGCCCTGAATGGCTTGGCCTTGCCAGTCGATGCTGCCTTGGCAGTCCACCAGCCCCATGATGGCTTTGGCCGTGGTCGAGCGGCCCGAGCCGTTGCGGCCCAGCAGGGCTACGATCTCGCCTTGGCCCACGCCAAAACTCACCCCATGGAGCACATGGCTTTTGCCGTAATACGCGTGAAGGTTGTCAATTTTGAGCATCTCAGTGGCCTCCCGCTTGGCTGTCGGCCACACTGGAGCCCAGATAAGCCTCTTGAACTTTGGCGTTGGCACGCACCGCCTCAGGGGTGTCAAAGGCGATCACCTCGCCGTAAACCACCACCGCGATTTTGTCGGCCAGGCCAAACACCACGCCCATGTCGTGCTCCACGGTCAGCAGGGTTTTGCCGACGGTGACTTCCTTGATGAGGCGAATGAAACGCGAGGTCTCGCTTTTGCTCATGCCGGCCGTTGGTTCGTCCA
This sequence comes from Limnohabitans sp. MMS-10A-192, assembly GCF_003063335.1. Classification (GTDB taxonomy): domain Bacteria; phylum Pseudomonadota; class Gammaproteobacteria; order Burkholderiales; family Burkholderiaceae_C; genus Limnohabitans_A. The sequence continues at coordinate 627,789 of NZ_NERX01000001.1, forward strand.
GCAAAATCACGTCGGCGCCACCGGCAATGGTCACCCCAATCTCCAGAGCGCGCTGCTCGGCATAGGTCAGGTTCATCGCCAACACATCGCGTTTTTTGTCCAGGTGGATCATGTCCATCAACTGCTCGGCGCGTTCGTTCGCGTCCTTCAGGCCTGAGAGGAACTTGAAGAAGGTGTACTTGTAGCCCAGGCTCCAGAGCACCGCGCAGCGCAAGTTCTCGAACACGCTGAGCTTGGGGAAGATGTTGGTGATCTGAAAGCTGCGCGACAGCCCCATGCGGTTGATCTCGTAGGCCGTCTTGTGCTGGAAGGCCTGGCCATTGAGCAAAATATCACCACTGGTCGGGCCAAAGCGGCCGCTGATGAGGTTGAACAGCGTGGACTTGCCCGCGCCGTTGGGGCCAATCACGGCCACACGTTCACCGGATTGCACGGCCAGGTTCACACCACGGATGATCTCGGTCTTGCCGAAATTTTTGCGAACGTCTTTCAGTTCCAGTGCGTAGGTCGTACTCATACTGCAGTCTCCCGGCGCTTGATTTCTTTTTCGATCTCGGTTTGGATTTCACCCCATTCGAGCATGTACTGTCGGCGAGTCAACTCAAACAAGCCCAAACCGGTCAGCATGACGAAGGCGCAACCAAACCAGCTGTCCAGTCCTTTGGCATTCAGACTGACGCCCATGAATTTGACGGTATCCCCGAGGGCCGAATTCAGCTGCAAGTGGTAGACCATTTCAATCATGGCACCAGCACCGGCCAACATGACCAATGCAGTCAAAGCCAAGCCAAGGTAACTCGTCCAAATCTGTTTGAGCTTGCCAAACTTGGCCACCCGCAGGTTCATCATGATCAGGCTGGCAATGCCGCCCGGGGCGTACATGACCATGAACAGGAACACCAAGCCGAGGTACAGCAACCAGGCCTTGGTCAGCTCCGACAGCAAGACAAAGGCAATGACCATCAAGATGGCGCCGATGATGGGGCCAAAGAAGAAGGTTGCGCCACCCAGAAAAGTGAACAGCAAATACGCCCCCGAGCGCCCTGCCCCCACCACTTCGGCCGTGACGATCTCGAAGTTGAGTGCCCCCAGGCCGCCCGCGATACCGGCAAAGAAACCGGCAATGATGAAGGCGATGTAACGCACACGCTGCGTGTTGTAACCAATGAACTCCACGCGCTCCGGATTGTCACGCACCGCATTCAGGATGCGGCCCAAAGGCGTTTGCGTGAAGGCGTACATGAGCGCCACACACACGAAGGTGTAAGCCGCGATCAGGTAATAGACCTGAATTTGCGGGCCGTAGTTGATGCCCAAAAAGGCTTGACCGGCCACACGGTTGCCCGACACACCGGCCTCGCCCCCGAAGAACTCCGAAAACATCAAGGACATGGCGAACACCAGCTCGGCCACGCCCAAAGTGATCATGGCAAAGGGTGTGCCCGATTTGCGGGTGGTGACATAGCCCAGCAAGATGGCAAAGCCCATACCAGCCACGCCACCCACGATGGGCAAGAAACTGACCGGTATGTTGAGCTGTCCACCGCTGACCATGTTCAGCGCGTGAATGGCCATGTAAGAGCCCAGGCCCGTGTAGACCGCATGGCCGAAGCTCAGCATGCCGCCCTGCCCCAACAAAATGTTGTAGGACAGGCAGGCGATGATGGCGATGCCCATCTGGGCCAGCATGGTGGTGGACAAGTTGCTGGTGAAGACCAGTGGCGCAGCGATCAACACCAGCGCAAACAGGCTCCAGATGACCCAGCGGCCGACGTTGTAGGGTTTGAATTTGTATACGGCAGCCATGTCTTAACCCTCACGTGTGCCCAGAAGACCCTTGGGGCGGAAGATCAAAATCAGCACCAGGAACAAATACGGCAGGATCGGGGCGACCTGCGAAACCGTCAGCTTGGCAAAGGTGTTTTCCTGCGTTGCCGCCGATACGACCCATCCCATGTCCTTGGCCAAAACCAAATAAGAGTAGTCAATGGCCACGGCAAAAGTTTGGATCACACCGATCAAAACCGAAGCCAAGAACGCGCCCGACAAGGAGCCCATGCCACCGACGACGACGACGACAAAGATCACCGAGCCCACGGTGGCGGCCATGGCGGGTTCAGTGACAAAGGTGCTGCCACCGATGACGCCAGCCAGACCAGCCAGGCCCGTGCCCGCGCCAAACACCAGCATGAAGACACGCGGCACGTTGTGCCCGAGCGCCTCGGCCATTTCAGGGTGGGTCAATGCCGCTTGAATCACCAGGCCAATGCGGGTGCGGGTGAGCAAAAGCCACAAGGACACCAGCATCAACAAAGCCACCAACATCATGAAGGCACGCGTGGCTGGAAATGGAGAACAGACGACACGAACAGCCGCGTCAGTGGCGTTGCACAACTCTGCGGGTGCTGCGCCCCAGACCAGACTCAAGCCATTGATGGAATGGGTGATCAAGGTGAATGCCGAGCTGCGCAAAATTTCAGGGGGCGTGAATTCGACCGCCGTGCGGCCCCACACCAGCTGAATCAACTCGAGCACCACATAAGACAAACCAAAGGTGACCAGCAGTTCTGGCACGTGGCCAAAGGGGTGCACCTTGCGAAGGGTCACGCGTTCGAACAAAGCACCGCAGGCGCCCACGAACAACGGGGCCAGCAGGAGCGCGGGCCAAAAACCGATCCACCCGGACAGGGTGTATCCGAAATAGGCGCCGATCATGTAGAAACTGGCGTGCGCGAAATTGAGCACGCCCATCATGCTGAAAATCAAGGTCAGCCCAGAGCTGAGCATGAAGAGCAACAGCCCGTAACTGAGGCCGTTGAGCATGGAGATGATGAAAAACTCCATAAATACTGCTACTTTCCAGGCTTTGTGAGCCTAACTTCGTTACCGAAAGTGGGTTGCTGAAGGCGGTGTGTACACACCCAAGAAAAAGGCCCGACAACGGTGCATGTCATCGGGCCCGCGAGCCAAACTCAAATCAGCCGGGACGCTTCATCTGGCAGCTGGTCGGTGTGCTGGACACATACGATGGGAACTCCTTGACCGGTGCCAGCGTCATGCCGGTGTTTTCCGGGCTGTAGGGGTACTTCTTGTCGGCCTTTTGCCACACAGTCATGTACAGCGGTTGCTGCAGCTGGTGGTCGGTCTTGCGCATTTGGACTTCACCGTGATAGCTGTTGAAAGTCAGGCCTTCCAACGCGGCCGCCACTTTTGCGGGCTCTGTTGATTTGGCTTTGGCCATGGCAGCGCCCAGAGCGTTGTAGATGGAGATCACCGAGCCGGTGTAAAAATCGTCGTTGAACTTGGTCTTGAACTCGGCCATCCACTTGCCCAGGTCACCCCCCATGTTGTAGTGGTTGTAGGCGATCTGGTAAACACGGCCCGCACCGCCTGTGCCCAAAGCCGTCGGGGTGCCGGACACACCTGTGTAATAAGTGTAGAACTTGCCGTTGTAGCCGCCTTCGTTGGCCGCTTTGACCAACAGTGCCAGGTCAGAGCCCCAGTTGCCTGTGATCACGGTATCGGCACCAGAAGCTTTGATTTTGGCAATGTAGGGCGAGAAGTCACGCACCTGGGCCAGAGGGTGCAGGTCTTCGCCCACGATCTGAACGTCCGCACGTTTGCGTGCCAAATTTTCCTTGGCGAACTTGGCGACCTGGTGGCCGTGCGAGTAGTTCTGGTTGAACAGGTAGACCTTCTTGATGTCTTTTTGGTCGGCCATGAAGGTGGTCATGGCTTCGATCTTCATCGAGGTGTCGGCATCAAAGCGGAAGTGCCAGTAGCTGCACTTGCTGTTGGTGAAGTCAGGGTCCACGGCCGAGTGGTTCAGGAAAATGATTTCCTTGCCGGGGTTGCGCTCGTTGTGTTTGTTCACCGCCTCGATCAGAGCACCGGCCACAGAAGAGCCGTTGCCTTGGGTGATGTAACGCACACCTTGGTCCATGGCGGCTTTGAGCGCGTTCAGGCTTTCAGCGGGGCTCAATTTGTTGTCGATGCCGATGACTTCGAACTTGACGCCCGCTGGATTGGTTTTGCTGAATTTTTCGGCAAAAAACTGAAAGCTCTTGAGCTGGTTGCTGCCGACCGGGGCCATCAGGCCAGACAAGGGGTCAATCCAGGCGATTTTGACGGTCTCGCCTTTTTGGGCAAACGCGCCAAAGGCACATGTGGTCAATGCGGCGGCAGCGATCAAGCGGGTGGTGAATTTCATTCAAAGTCTCCTGCGTTTGTGAATCAGACGATGTCAGCGTAACCGCTGATTTCACAAACACGCTCGGGGTTTGCACCTAAGCCGTATCACCCGTGCGACTTGAGTGCCGCACGGTTGACTTGATGCGCATCAAAGGCCAGGCAAGACGTAGTCCGTCAGTTGTTCGCGCAGGCGGGTTTTGAGCATCTTGCCGGTCGCACCCAACGGGATGGCATCGACAAACACGACATCATCGGGTATCTGCCACTTCGCGGTTTTGCCGTCATAAAACTGGATCAATTCATCGCGTGTGACTTCAGCGCCCGGTTTCTTGACCACGCACACGATGGGGCGCTCATCCCACTTGGGGTGGCGAATGCCAATGCAAGCGGCCATGGCCACGGCGGGGTGTGCCATGGCGATGTTTTCCACATCGATCGAGCTGATCCACTCGCCGCCAGACTTGATCACGTCCTTGCTGCGGTCGGTGATCTGCATGAAACCATCGGCATCGATGGTGGCCACATCACCCGTGGGGAACCAGCCATCCACCAACGGGCTGGCGCCTTCTTGTTTGAAATACGAGGCGATGACCCACGGCCCTTGCACCAGCAAGTCCCCTGCGGCCTTGCCGTCGTGTGGCAGCTCTTTGCCCTGCTCGTCCACGATCTTCATCTCGATGCCAAAGATGCAACGGCCCTGCTTCATCCGCAGCTTCATTTGCTCGGCTTCGGGCAAATTCTGGTGCTTGTTTTTGAGTGTGCACAAAGTGCCCAAGGGGCTGAGTTCGGTCATGCCCCAGGCGTGCAGCACATCCACGCCGTAGTCTTCGCGGAAGGCGGTGATCATGGCCGGTGGGCAAGCCGAGCCGCCAATGACGGTGCGGTTGAGCTTGGAGAACTTCAACCCCGCAGGCTTCATGTGGCCCAACAGCATTTGCCACACGGTGGGCACGCCCGCCGCAAAGGTCACGCCTTCGGCTTCGATCAATTCGTAGACCGATTTGCCGTCCAAGGCGGGGCCCGGGAAGACCAACTTGGCACCCACCATGGCCGCGCTGTAAGGGATGCCCCATGCATTGACGTGGAACATGGGCACAACGGGCAAGATCGAGTCACGTGCGGACATGCACATCACATCGGGCAAAGCCGCGGCGTAAGCATGCAAGATGGTCGATCGGTGGCTGTACAGCGCGCCCTTGGGGTTGCCCGTGGTGCCGCTGGTGTAACACAGGGTGCAAGCGGTGTTTTCATCCAATTCGGGCCAGGTGTAGCGGTCGGACTGCTGGCCGATCCAGGCTTCGTAGCTGACCAAGCCGGGAATGCCCGAATCGGCCGGCAGCTTGTCGGCATCGCACAGCGCCACATATTGGCGGATCGTGGGGCACTTGGCGTGCACCGCTTGCACCAAGGGCAAGAAGCTCATGTCAAAGCACAGCACCTGGTCTTCGGCATGGTTGGCGATCCAGGCGATCTGGTCGGGGTGCAGGCGCGGGTTGATGGTGTGCAACACGCGGCCGGAGCCGCTCACGCCAAAGTACAGCTCCAGGTGACGGTAACCGTTCCAAGCCAGCGTGGCCACACGGCTGCCGTGCGCCATTGTCATACCGTCCAGTGTGTTGGCCACCTGGCGCGAGCGCTTGGCAGCAGCAGCCCAGTTGTAGCGGTGGATGTCGCCTTCAACGCGGCGCGAGACGATCTCGCCATCGCCGTGGTGACGCTCGGCAAATTCGATCAAGGAAGAAATCAGCAAAGATTGCTGTTGCATCAGTCCCAGCATGGGGGTCTCCTGTTGGTGGTGGATTGAATGCATTCATTTTGCACCCGCCTAACCCACCGGCTCGAACGAAGACCCGTCAAACCATGTGTCCTTGTCAAGGGCGTGACAATCGAGCCATGTTTTCAGCCTCTGCGCCCTCTTCTGCCCCATCGCCCAGCTGGGATTGGACACACCGCCTGACCCAATTGGGTCCGCGTTTTTTCACTCGGCTGCAGCCCACGCCTTTGGCCGCGCCGGTCTGGGCCATGCGCAACCGGGCCTTGCTGGACGAGCTGGGCTGGTCATCGGACTTGCTGGACGACGCGCACCTGAGCGCCTTTGCCGGCAACAGCGTGCTGCCCGGCTCGGACCCCATGGCCACGGTGTACAGCGGTCACCAATTCGGCCAATGGGCAGGCCAGCTGGGCGACGGCCGCGCCATTTGGCTGGGCGAGGCGCCGTCTCGGCTGGGTCCGCAAGAAATCCAGCTCAAGGGCGCAGGCAGAACACCCTACTCTCGCGGCGGCGATGGCCGTGCGGTGTTGCGATCGAGCATCCGTGAATACCTGTGCAGCGAAGCCATGCACGGTCTGGGCATTGCCACCACCCGGGCCCTGTGCCTGGTGGCCTCCCCCGAGCCGGTGCGGCGCGAAACCCTTGAGACCGCAGCCCTTGTGACCCGCTTGGCGCCCAGCTTTTTGCGCTTTGGGCATTTTGAGCACTTTGCTGCACAAGGCGATGTGGACAGCCTGCGGACGTTGGCAGACCACGCGATCGCTCACCACCTGCCCGAATGCCATGCGCGTGCAGAACACCTGAACGGCAATGTCTATGCGGCTTTGCTGCAGGTGGTGCAAGAGCGCACGGCGCATTTGCTGGCGCAGTGGCAAGCGGTGGGCTTTTGCCACGGCGTGATGAACACCGACAACATGAGCCTGCTGGGCCTGACCATCGACTACGGCCCCTTCCAGTTCATGGACGGTTTTGACCCCGGCCACATCTGCAACCACACCGACACCCAGGGCCGCTACGCCTACAGCCGCCAGCCCAACATCGCTTACTGGAACCTGTTTTGCCTGGCGCAAGCCCTGTTGCCATTGATCGAAGACCAGGACCTGACCTTGCAAGTGCTGGAGGGCTACAAAACCGGTTTCCCTCGCGAACTGGGCGATGCCATGCGGGCCAAGCTGGGGCTGACGGGCGATTTGGCCACCGAAGACCAGCGCGAAGCCGACTGGCAACTGGTCGAGGACTTGCTGCAACTGCTGGCCTCAGAGCGGGTGGACTACACCCTGTTTTGGCGACGCCTGAGCCATGCGGTGGCCAGCGGATGGGGTCAGCACAAGCCACACGCCCCTGCCACCGACGTCCAAGACCTGTTGATCGACCGCCATCGCTGGCAAGCTTGGCTCAGCCGTTACCAAGCGCGCCTGGGCCAGGCTGACTTGGCCCAGATCGGACAAACCATGTTGCGCACCAACCCCAAGTTTGTTTTGCGCAACCACCTGGCAGAACTTGCGATCCGCCAAGCGCAGACGGGTGACTACTCGGAAATCGAGACCCTTCACAACTTGCTAAAGTCCCCCTTCGACGAGCATCTGGGCTTTGAAGCCCATGCCGACTTGCCGCCCGACTGGGCCAGCCAACTGGAAATCAGCTGTTCATCATGAGCCTCATCAAAACCGAACAAGAATGGCGCGACATTTTGCAAGCCAAAGGCGCCGAGCCTGTGGCCTACGCCGTGACCCGCCAAGCCGCCACCGAGCGCCCCTACACCGGCAAATACGAAGCCCACTGGGAGCCCGGCACCTACCGTTGCGTCTGCTGCGATGCCGAGCTGTTCAAGTCGGACACCAAATTTGACGCCGGTTGTGGCTGGCCGAGCTTTTCGCAGGCCATCACCGACACGGCCATTCAGGAACATGTGGACCGCAGCCACGGCATGACACGGGTTGAAACCGTGTGCGCCCAATGCGGCGCACACCTCGGTCATGTGTTCGAAGACGGCCCAGCCCCCACCGGCCTGCGCTACTGCATGAACTCGGCTTCGTTAGACTTCGAGCCTCTGTGACGAACCCGGCCAACGATTGATTTCATGAAATTCCTGATCGACTTTTTCCCCATTGCATTGTTTTTTGGGGCCTACAAAATGGCCGACATCTACACCGCCACAGCGGTGTTGATGGTCGCCACCGTGGTCCAAACCGCCCTGATTTACAAGTTGGACGGCAAGCTGCAAACCATGCACAAGATCACGCTGGTGTTGGTGCTGGGCTTTGGCGCCTTGACACTGGGCCTGCACGATGAGCGCTTCATCAAATGGAAGCCCACCTTGCTTTACACCGGCTTGGCCGTGGCTTTGGCCATCGCGCATTGGGCGATGAAGAAGAACTTCCTGCAAATGATGCTGGGCCAACAACTGCAACTGCCTGGCCGCGTTTGGCACCGACTGAACATCGCCTGGATGCTGTATTGCCTGTTCATGGCCGCCATCAATGCCTATGTCGCCACCTATTTTTCGACCGAAGACTGGGTCAACTTCAAAGTCTGGGGCTACGTGTTCCCCTTGGTGTTCATCGTGGCGCAAGGCGTTTACGTGGCCCGTCACCTGCCCAAGGACCAATAAAGCCCATGAGCACCGTTGCCGAACAAATTCACGCTCGTCTGTCCGAGCGCCTGCAGCCGACAGCATTGAAGGTGATCGATGAAAGCGCTTCGCACGCCGGTCACGCGGGCGCCAGCGCCACCGGGCAAGGCAGCCACATGCGTGTGTGCATTGCTTCACCTTTGTTTACACCCCTGTCACGCGTTCAGCGCCATCGCCTTGTGTATGATGCGCTGCAAGATTTCATCGACCAAGGCTTGCACGCCTTGGCCATTGAGCTGATCTGAACTTCCCCCCCCCTTTGTTTCATACCTGACGAACCGTCATTGAGGAAAGAATCCATGAAAAAGCAAATGCTCAGCGCCGCGACCGCCGTTTTGGCATTGATGGCTGCGCCAGCTTTCGCCCAAAACCTTGCTGTGGTCAACGGCAAACCCGTGCCCTCCTCCCGCGTGGATGTGCTCAAGCAACAAGTGGAAGCTTCTGGCCGCCCTGTGACCCCCGAAGTCTTGGCACAAATCAAGGAAGAATTGGTTGCCCGCGAAGTGTTCATGCAAGAAGCCAAAAAGCGTGGCTTGGATGCCTCCGACGAGTACAAAAACCAGATTGAACTGGCCCGCCAGACCATCCTGATCCGCCAGCTGTTTGCCGACTTCCAGAAGAAAAACCCTGTGACCGATGCCGACATCAAGGCTGAATACGACAAGTTCGTGGCCGCCAACGGTGGCAAGGAATACCGCGCTCGCCACATCCTGGTGGAAAAAGAAGACGAAGCCAAGGCTTTGATTGCTGACATCAAGAAAGGCGCCAAGTTTGAAGACCTGGCCAAGAAGGCCTCCAAAGACCCAGGCTCCGGTGCCAACGGTGGTGACCTCGACTGGGCAGCGGCTGGCAGCTATGTGCCCGAGTTTTCCGGTGCCATGGTCAAACTGGACAAAGGCCAGATGACAGAAACCCCGGTCAAGAGCCAGTTCGGTTTCCACATCATCCGCGTGGACGATGTGCGTGAAGCCCAATTGCCCAAGCTGGAAGAAGTCAAGCCCCAGATCGCCCAGCAGTTGCAACAGCAAAAGCTCAGCGGCTTCCAGGAAAGCTTGCGCTCCAAAGCCAAGATCCAGTGATCTGAGCCCGGTGCTCGAATCCAAAACGCGGCTTCGGCCGCGTTTTTTGTTGGTGCGCATTGCGGTGACGTACGCTCTGGGGCTGCGAGCGCTGGCCCAGAGCTGTTGGTCTGCATGAGTGGCCAACTTCACAAGCTGGGATAATCCCAACCCATGCAGCCTCACCAACTCGAACTCCTCGCCCCTGCCCGCACCTTTGACATTGGCATTGAAGCCATCAACCATGGCGCGGATGCGGTCTACATTGGCGGCCCTTCGTTTGGTGCCCGGTCCACGGCCGACAACTCGGTACAAGACATTGCCAAGCTGGTGCAATACGCCCACCGCTTTCACAGCCGAATTTTTGTCACGCTCAACACCATCTTGCGCGACGACGAACTCGAAGGCGCACGCAAGCTCGCCTGGCAACTGTATGACGCAGGCGTGGACGCCTTGATCGTGCAAGACATGGGCCTGCTGGAGATCGACCTGCCGCCCATCCAGCTGCACGCCAGCACCCAGACCGACATCCGAACCCCCGAAAAAGCCAAGTTCTTGCAAGACGCGGGTTTGAGCCAAATCGTGTTGGCCCGTGAACTCACGCTGCCGCAGATCAGCGCGATCCGCGACGTGATCGACACCGAGCGCACGGTGATCGAATTCTTCGTGCACGGTGCTTTGTGCGTGGCCTACAGCGGCCAGTGCTTCATCAGCCACGCCCACACGGGTCGCAGCGCCAACCGAGGAGATTGCTCGCAGGCTTGTCGGCTGCCTTACGAAGTCAAAGACGCGCAAGGCCGCATCATCGCGCACGACAAACATGTGCTGAGCATGAAAGACAACAACCAGAGCGAGAACCTGCGTGCCCTGGTCGATGCGGGCATCCGCAGCTTCAAGATCGAAGGCCGCTACAAGGACATGGCCTATGTGAAGAACATCACGGCCCATTACCGCAAGCTGTTTGACGAGGTGCTGCACGAGCGCCCCGAGCTGGCATCGTCTTCGCACGGTCGCACCACCTTCAGCTTCGAGCCCGACCCGAACCAAAACTTCAACCGCGAGTTCACCGACTACTTTGTGCAAGGCCGCAAGGAAGACATTGGCGCGTTTGACACCCCAAAAAACCCCGGCCAGCCGATTGGTTGGGTCAGCAAAGTCACGCCGGAGCACGTCGAAATCACCACCGACGACCCGGCCACCGAGCTGCACAACGGCGACGGCCTGTGCTACTACGACCTGCAAAAAGAGCTGATCGGCCTGCAAATCAACCGCGCCGAAGCGCAAAAAGCCCAAGGCGTTTGGCGTCTGTTCCCCAAAGACCCGATGGACGGCTTCAAAGACTTGCGCAAAGGCGTGCAGGTCAACCGCAACCGCGACATGAGCTGGGTGCGCACGCTGGACAAAAAATCGGCCGAGCGGCGCATGGGCGTGTGGATGCAATTGGCTGAAAGCGCTGATGGCTTACAGCTGACCCTGACCGACGAGGCCGGCCACACCGGCACGGCCGAACTGGCGATTGCCTGGCAAGCCCCCAAAGACGCCACGCAGGCCGAGGACAAACTGAAAGCCGCCCTGGGCAAACTGGGCGACACCCTGTTTGAGCCGCTGGATGTGCAAGTGGCCCTGCACCGCCCCTGGTTTGTGCCGCCCTCACAGCTCAATGCCTTACGTCGCGATGCCGTGCAGGCCCTCGAAGCCGCCCGCACCCAAGGCCTGCACCGCCTGCCACGTGCCGTGCCTGCAGAGCCGCCAGCGCAGTATCCCGAAGACACGCTCACCTATCTGGCCAATGTGTTCAACCAAAAAGCCCGGGACTTTTACGCCAAACACGGCGTGAAGGTGATCGATGCCGCCTACGAAGCGCAAGAAGAATTGGGCGAGGTCAGCCTGATGATCACCAAACACTGCGTGCGTTTCAGCTTGAGCCTGTGCCCCAAACAGGCCAAAGGCGTGACCGGCGTGCAAGGCACCGTGAAGGCCGAGCCGCTGCAGCTGATCAACGGCAAGGAAAAACTCACCTTGCGCTTCGACTGCAAACCCTGCGAGATGCATGTGGTCGGCAAGATCAAGAAATCGGTGCTCAACGCCGTGCCGGAAAGCCCGCTGCAGTTTTACAAGACGCGGCCTGTGGTCGGTCTGCACTGATTCAGCTGTTTCTTGTTACAAACTGACGTTGTCATTTTTGAAGTTTTTAGAGGTCTACTGCTAGCATCCCGCTGTCCCATTCACCGAGATGCATTCAATGACCGCCACAACTTTACCCACCCGTTTTATTCGCCTGAGCGCTGTCCTTGGCCTGCTCGGTGTCTTGACCTTCGCAGGTTGTGCGGGCATGGGAGAAGGTGCCGCCAGGCCCGTGCTCTACCCCAACACGGCCTACAAATCCATGGGCGAAGCCGCTGCCAACCAGCACCTGAACCAATGCCTGAGCCTGGCCCAGTCCAGCGGTCTGCATCCGTTGGACAGCAACAATTCGGTGGCATCGGGTGCGACCATGGGCGCTGCTGTGGCCGGGGTCACTGGCGCCGTTGGTGGCTTGGTGTTTGGCCGTGGCGATTTGAACCAGGCCATCAAATATGGCGCGCAAAGTGCCGTGGTCGGTGCTGCAGCGGGCGGAACTCGCGGCGCCATGAGCCAGCAGCCCAGCGGGACTTACCGCCAGTTTGTTCAGCGCTGCGCTGGCGAAAAAGGCCTGGACATCATTGGCTGGCAATGACACGAAGAGCGCTGCACTGAGCGCTCAAGACTTGCGTCGGCGTCTGCGTCACAAGGTGTCAGTATCCCCTGCCCGGCTCAGCCCAGCGGCTTGAGCAACTCGTTCAGATCGGCCTCGCCAAACAGGGGCTCTTTGCGCTGCACGGCGCCTTCGTACATGTCTTGTGCCAACTGAGCCTTGCGCTCTTGCAGGGCCAGCATGCGCTCTTCGATGGTGCCTTGCGCCACCAGTTTGACCACCCAGACACTTTGCTTTTGGCCGATGCGGTGTGCACGGTCGGTGGCCTGGTTTTCCACCGCAGGGTTCCACCACGGGTCATAGTGGATGACGGTGTCGGCCTGCGGCAAGTTCAGGCCCACGCCACCGGCTTTCAGGCTGATCAAGAACAGCGGCACCTGGCCACTGGTGAACTTGTCGATGATCGCATCGCGGTTTTTGCTTTGGCCGGTGAGTTTGACCCATGGGATGCCCAATGCAGGCAAGGCTTTTTCGATCAGGCCCAGCATTTCGGTGAACTGTGAGAACAACAAAATCTTGCGACCTTCCGCAACCATCTCGGGCAGCATGTCGAGCAGCTGCTCCAGCTTGGCCGACTGCTGCACCTGGCTGGCCGCACTCAGCTTGAGCAGGCGCGGATCGCAGCAAACCTGACGAAGCTTGAGCAAAGCATCGAGGATGGTGATTTGCGAGCGGCCCAGACCCTGGGTGTGCAACGCTTCGCGCACGGTTTTTTCCATGCCCAGGCGAATCGTCTCGTACAAGTCCGCCTGCTGGCCTTGCAGGGGCACAGGCATCAGGGTTTCGATCTTGGGCGGCAACTCGCTGGCCACCAGGTCTTTGGTTCGGCGCAGCATGAAGGGCGTCACGCGTGCACGCAACTGGGCGAGTTTTTCAACACTGCCCTGACGCTCGATCGGGTTGCGGAACAGTTCGGTGAAACGCTTTTGGCTGCCCAGAAATCCAGGCATCAAGAAGTGAAACTGGCTCCACAACTCGCCCAAATGGTTTTCAATGGGCGTGCCAGACAGGCACAGGCGGTGCACCGCCGGGATCTCGGTGACGACTTGCGCCGCGTTGGTGTTGGCGTTCTTGATGTTTTGCGCTTCGTCCAGCACCAGCAGGTGCCAAGGCACTTCCAGCCACATGTCGCGGTCACGCGAGAGCAGCGAATACGCAGTGATGACCACGTCGTAGCGGCACAGCTCCTGAGGGGTTTCGTGGCGCGACAGGCCGTGGTGGATGTGCGTGGTCAAGGCCGGGCAAAAGCGGGCTGCCTCGCGCTGCCAATTGCCCAACAAGCTGACGGGGGCAACGATCAGGGCCGGTTTCGTCAGTCGACCCGCTTGCTTTTCGGTCAGGATATGGGCCAAGGTCTGCAGTGTTTTGCCCAGGCCCATGTCGTCGGCCAAGATGCCCGCCAGGCGGTGCTCGCGCAAAAACTGCAACCAATTGAGGCCTTGCTGCTGGTAAGGCCGTAAGGTGGCTTGCAAGCCTTCCGGTGTTGGCACGGGCGTCAAGGCCGCTTGGCCGCGCATTTGCTGCACAAGACTCAACAAGCTGTTGGCCCCCTGCCAGCGTGCACCTTCACCCAAGGATGTGGCTGTGCGCAATGCGTCCATGCGCGACAGGCGCAAGGCATCGCCATCCCAGTCGTGGCCGCGCTCGCCGTGCAGCTCCATCAGCATGCTCAACCAGGGTTTGATGCGGGCCGTGGGCAGCCTCACATAGCCCGGGCCTTGCAAGTCAGGCAGGTACAAATGGGCCGGAAGCCCCTGCATGTCGGTCGGATCACCCGCATTCTTAACGCCTGCCAAGGCCGCCAAAATGGCGGGCACCCAGGGCAAGATGTTGACCCGCTGGCCATCGATGTCCATGCCCAGCGACAAGTTGAACCACGGCGATGTTTCATCGAAGCCGTCTTCGCCCGACAGGTCAATGTGCACGTCATCGGCCAAACGCAGCCAAGTGTTCAAGCCACTGTCGGTGTGGACCTCCAGGCCCGCTTCGCGCAGCGGTTCAAAGTCGCTTTCCAGCCATTCGAGCCACAGCGCCGCACTTTGCGAGCCGGTCAGGCTGAGTGTGGCGCCCTGCGTCACATCGAAGCCCAAATCCTCCAGCGTCTCGATAATGCGCTGTTCGGCCGCCAAGTCGCGCAGCAGCATGCGGGCAGACGCTCCTTTGCCCAGCGCCACACGCCTTTGGGCATGCGCCCAATGGCCTTGTTGGCCATCGTAATCAAAAGTCAACTGCGCCTGAAAAATCCCGTGGTCCATGCGCTTTTGCAAGGGCACCGCAGAAATCCGCAGCACGCCCACAGGCTCTACGCCCCGGATTTCGGGCAGCTGTTCAATGACGGGCGGCAGCGGCATGGGGCCGAGTCGCTCCATCAACTGCTGCTGGAACTTGAGCGCCACGCGCTCGGGCACGACAGGCGACTGCGTCAGCAGCAGCAAGCGCTCGGCGCTCAGGCCTTGGGTGTCAAGGCGACCGCATCGGCCACGCGCGACATCCACAAAAATCGGCGGCTCGTTCAGCCCGTGAACCACCCCTTCTGGCCCGGCCTGCATGTGCAGCCTCCAGCCTGCAGGGGCGCCGTCTTGCTCGGGCACGGCCTGCCAGCTGCCGGAGATGGTCAGGGCATCGTCGGTCCACTGCAAAGGCGTCATGGCCTTGTCGTCTTCCCACATCAGGCGACCGGTTTCGCTGCATTTTTGCAGCAGCAGTTCAGCCGCCAAGCCTTGCAGCTTGACCGCGCTGTGAAAACCATACGAGCCAAAACTGTTGGTGGCTGGGCACGCTTTGAACAGGTCAAAAATACCGCGCTCGTTGGCCGCACTGCCCTGCCAGATCGGGTCGTGCGCGAAGGGTTCTGTGGTCACTTTTTTGGGCTTGCCCCAGAGGCCCTCACGCTTGAGGATGGCCCGTTTGATGGTCAGGTGAAACACCGGCCTTTGGCCCGCGGTATCCACCGACATGCAGTACAAAAAATGTTCGGGCGTGCTGCTGGGCAGGCTGAAGTGTTGTGCCACATCCGCCGTTTCGAGTCGCCCAAGCCAGTCGCGCACCTGGTATTCAGACTGCTGGATGGCCCGCTCTTGACGGGCTTGCAATTGCTGCTCAGACAACTCGCCCGTTTCATCCTCATCGCGAGCATCTTCGCGCAAAGAACGCCCTTGCATGGCCACATGAATGCCCAAGGCGGCGCCGTGTTTGCACATGCGGCCCACCGAGCAGCTGCAGGTGGAGCGCCAAGCTTGCAAGTTACCGCCCTCGGACACGCGCAAATGCGCCGTGACGGTGAAGGGTGACGCCTGCAATTCAGGCACCTGGGCGACCAACTTCCAGCCATCGGCCTCCGGGCTCAGCTGCGCGACGATGTCATCGTTTTGCAGGTACAGCGCCGTGCCCTTGGCCCACGCATTGGAGTCAAAGTAAAAGGCCAGCTGAGACGGCGGGAACCACTGCTCAGACACTTCGGATCTCACACGCACAGACGGTCAACCCACCCACTTGCGGGCGTTTTGCCACACGCGCAGCCAAGGGCTGGTGGCTGCGATGTCACCGCTGGTCCAGCTCATCTGCACATTGCGGAACACGCGCTCGGGGTGCGGCATCATGGCCGTGAAACGCCCATCGGCGGTGGTCACGGCTGTCAGGCCGCCCGCGCTGCCGTTGGGGTTGAAGGGGTATTGCTCGGTGGCCTGGCCGTGGTTGTCCACAAAGCGCATGGCACCAATGGCCTGCGCCGCGTTGCCACGGCGCTTGAAGTTGGCAAAGCCTTCGCCGTGTGCCACCGCAATCGGCAAGCGGCTTCCCGCCATGCCTTGCAAGAACAAGCTGGGCGATTCGAGCACTTCGACCATGGACAGGCGCGCTTCGAAGCGCTCACTCTGGTTGGTGGTGAAACGCGGCCAGTCTTGCGCGCCGGGGATGATGTCGGCGAGTTCCGCGAACATCTGGCAGCCGTTGCACACACCCAGACCGAAGGTGTCGGTGCGGCCAAAGAAGCCTTTGAACTGATCCGCCAGCGCCGGGTTGAAGGTGATGCTGCGCGCCCAGCCGATGCCAGCGCCCAGTGTGTCGCCGTAGCTGAAACCGCCACAAGCCACCAAGCCCTGGAAGTCGGCCAAGTTGGCACGGCCAGACTGCAAATCGGTCATGTGCACGTCGTGCGACTCGAACCCCGCTTTGTGGAAGGCGTAAGCCATTTCCACATGCGAGTTGACGCCCTGTTCGCGCAAGATCGCAACCTTGGGGCGCGACAAGTTCAGAAACGGTGCGGCCACGTTTTCACTCGGGTCAAAGCTCAGCGCCACATGCATGCCGGGGTCGCTGGCCTGGCCTGCGGCGGCGTGTTCGGCATCGGCGCAAGCGGGGTTGTCGCGTTGCTGGCAAATCTTCCAGCTCACACTGTCCCAGACCTGGTGCAGGTCTTCGAGCTTGGCGGAAAACACCTCTTTGGTGTCGCGCCAGATGCTCAGCTCGCCCACGCCTTTTTGGATGGTCGATTGAGTCGGACGGGTCTTGCCAATGACGTGCGTGTGTTTGGACAGGCCATGTTCACGCAGCGTCTGCAGCACCGCGTTGCGCTCAGCCGTGCGCACTTGCAGCACCACGCCCAGCTCTTCGTTGAACAAGGCTTTGAGGGTGAGTTCTTCGCGGCGGGCGCTGACCTGGCCTGCCCAGTTTTTGGCGTCGCCATGGTCGGCGCGGCTGTCGGTGATGCCGTCGCCTTCGGTGACCAGCATGTCCACATTGAGCGCCACGCCCACATGGCCTGCAAAAGCCATCTCGGCCACAGCGGCCAGCAAGCCGCCGTCGCTGCGGTCGTGGTACGCCAGGATCTGGCCCTTGGCACGCAAATCGTTGACGGCGTTGACCAGATTCACCAGGCTTTGCGGGTCTTCCAGATCGGGCACGCTGTCGCCAAACTGGTCCAGCACTTGGCCCAACACGCTGCCGCCCATGCGGTTTTGGCCTTGGCCCAGGTCGATCAGCAGCAGGCTGGTGTCGCCCTCTTGTGCATCCAGCTGCGGGGTCAGCGTGCCGCGCACGTCAGGCAAGCTGGCGAAGGCGGTGATGATCAGGCTGACGGGTGAAGTGACTTTGCGTGTCTCTCCCTTGTCGGTCCACTGCGTGCGCATCGACAAGCTGTCCTTGCCCACGGGGATCGAGATGTCGAGCGCCGGGCACAGTTCCATGCCCACGGCCTTGACGGTTTCGTACAGCGCGGCGTCTTCGCCCGGCTCGCCGCAAGCGGCCATCCAGTTGGCGGACATCTTGACGCGCGGCAGCTCGATGGGCGCGGCCAGCAAATTGGTGATGGCCTCGGCAACCGCCATGCGACCCGAGGCGGCGGCGTTGAGCGAGGCCAGCGGCGTGCGCTCGCCCATGCTCATGGCTTCACCGGCAAAGCCTGCGTAGTCGGCCAGGGTCACGGCCACGTCGGCCACGGGCACTTGCCAGGGGCCGACCATCTGGTCGCGGTGCGTCAGGCCACCCACAGCGCGGTCACCGATGGTGATCAAAAAGCGCTTGGATGCCACGGTGGGGTGGCTCAGCACGTCGATCACGGCTTTTTGCAAACTCACGCCCGTGAGGTTCATGGCGGGCGACTGGCGGGTCACGGTGCTCACATCGCGGTGCATCTTGGGCGGTTTGCCCAGCAGCACGTCCATGGGCATGTCCACGGGCGATTCCTGGCCTTTGTCTTCCAGCACCAACTGGCGCTCTTCGGTGGCCACACCGATCACCGCAAACGGGCAGCGCTCGCGTTCGCAAAAGGCGGTGAACTGGTCCAGCGATTCAGGCGCGATCGCCATCACATAACGTTCCTGGCTTTCGTTGGACCAGATTTCTTTGGGCGACAGACCGGATTCTTCGAGCTTGACGGCGCGCAAATCAAAGCGTGCGCCACGACCAGCGTCGTTGGTCAGCTCGGGGAAGGCGTTGGACAAACCGCCCGCGCCAACGTCGTGGATGGCCAAAATCGGGTTGTTGTCACCTTGCGCCCAGCAGTGGTTGATGACCTCTTGCGCACGGCGCTCGATCTCGGGGTTGCCGCGCTGCACAGAATCAAAGTCGAGGTTGGCGGCGTTGGTGCCCGTAGCCATGGAGCTGGCCGCACTGCCGCCCATGCCAATGCGCATGCCGGGGCCGCCCAGTTGAATGAGCAAACTTCCTGCAGGGAACTCAATCTTTTTCGTTTGCTCGGCGTCGATCTGGCCCAGACCGCCCGCGATCATGATGGGCTTGTGGTAACCGCGCACCACGCCGTCCACGGTCTGTTCGTATTCGCGGAAATAGCCCAGCAAGTTGGGGCGACCAAATTCGTTGTTGAACGCCGCGCCACCCAAGGGGCCTTCGGTCATGATTTGCAAAGGGCTGGCGATGTGCTCGGGCTTGCCGCCGGGCTGGTCGCTCAAGCCGCCCCAGAGTTTGGACACGGTGAAGCCGCTCAACCCCGCCTTGGGCTTGGAGCCGCGACCGGTAGCGCCCTCGTCACGGATCTCACCGCCCGCGCCGGTGGATGCGCCGGGGAATGGCGAAATCGCGGTCGGGTGGTTGTGGGTTTCGACCTTCATCAGCACATGGTGCAGAGCTGGTTCGGCTTGGTAAGCCGCGCCCTGCTCCGCTTTGCGTGCAACGAAGCGCTCCACGGTGTGGCCTTCCATCACCGAGGCGTTGTCTGAATATGCCACCACCGTGTGCTGGGGGCTCAGCTGGTGGGTGTTGCGGATCATGCCGAACAGGCTCTTGGGCTGGGCCACGCCGTCGATGGTGAACACGGCGTTGAAAATCTTGTGGCGGCAGTGCTCGCTGTTGGCCTGCGCGAACATCATCAGCTCCACATCGGTGGGGTTGCGCTGCAAGCCCGTGAAGGCGTTGACCAAATAGTCAATTTCGTCTTCGGCCAGGGCCAGGCCCCAGGCCTTGTTGGCCGCTTCCAGTGCCGAGCGACCGCCGCCCAGCACATCCACATGGTCCATCGGCGCAGGCTCCAGCGCGGTGAACAAAGCCGCAGCTTCATCGCGGCTGGGCATGGCCGACTCGGTCATGCGGTCGTGCAATACAGCGGCCACTTGGCCCAGTTGCTCGGCGCTCAGTTTGGCGGTGCTGAGCAATCCAGACTTCATCACCAGGCGGTATTCGGTCAGGCGCTCCACGCGGCGCACTTCAAAACCGCAGTTGTGGGCAATGTCGGTGGCCTTGGACGCCCAAGGCGACACAGTGCCGATGCGCGGGCTGACCACGATCACGGGGCCATCGGTGGGACCGGCATAAGGCTCGCCATAGGTCAACAAGGCCGAGAGGGTTTGTTTTTGGGCATCGGCCAAAGGGGCGGACGTGGCCACCAGGTGCACAAAACGGGCGGCGATGCCCACAATTTGCGGCGAGATTTCTGCCAGACGTGGCAAAACTTGGGCAATGCGAAAGTCGCTGAGGGCGCTGGCGCCTTCGAAAGTCGTGATGTGCAGGGACACGGGGTGGCCTTGTAAAGAGACGGGAAACCGTAGCGCCGGGGCCGCTGACTGGGGCTGACCGGCAAAGGCAGTATTTTAACCGTGGAAACCCTGAGCTTCGACCGACTAAAGGCCCAATGGGATAATCCTGTCCCATGACGATCACCATCAAAACCGCCGAAGACATCGAAGGCATGCGCGTGGCTTGCCGCCTGGCTTCGGAAGTCCTCGACTACATCGAGCCCTTCATCAAGCCGGGCATCACCACCAACGAGATTGACAAGCTGTGCCACGACTACATGGTCGATGTGCAGGGCTGCATCCCGGCCCCGCTGAACTACGCACCGGGCGGCTACAAGCCCTACCCCAAGTCGATCTGCACCTCGATCAACCACCAGGTCTGCCACGGCATTCCGAACGACAAGCCGCTCAAAAAAGGCGATTCGCTCAACGTCGACATCACCACCATCAAAGATGGCTGGCACGGAGACACCAGCCGCATGTTCATGGTGGGCGAAGCCTCGATTGCGGCCAAACGCCTGGCCAAGCTCACGTACGACGCCATGTGGAAAGGCATTGAGCAGGTCAAGCCCGGTGCCCATTTGGGCGACATTGGCCATGCGATCCAGAAATTTGCCGAGGGCAACGGCTTTTCGGTGGTGCGCGAGTTTTGCGGCCACGGCATTGGCCGGGGTTTTCACGAAGAGCCGCAAGTGCTGCACTACGGCAAGCCTGGCACCCTGGTGGAGCTGGTGCCCGGCATGATTTTCACGATCGAGCCGATGATCAACGCCGGCCGCAAAGAGATCAAGGAAATGGGCGATGGCTGGACCATCGTGACCAAGGACCACTCCTTGTCAGCCCAGTGGGAGCACACCGTGGTGGTGACCGAAACCGGCTACGAAGTGCTGACCCTGTCAGCAGGCAGCCCGGCCATCCCCGACTTCATCACCTCCAAAGCGGCTTGACATGACCGAGCTGGCCCCGCTGCGCGAAGCGTACAAACGCGACAAGGCAGCGGTGCTGCAAAACCTGGCCGCCAGTGGTGCCAGCACCCGAGGTCTGCAAAAAACCTTGCACCACTTGGCGGGCCTGGCCGACGCCTTGCTGATCCAGCTGTGGCAAAGCGCCGGTTTCTCGGCCGATGTGTGTCTGGTGGCTGTGGGCGGTTTTGGACGGGGCGAGTTGCTGCCCTACTCCGATGTGGACGTGCTGGTGCTTTTGCCCGATGGCCAGTCGCCTGAAAACAGTCCCGCGCTGCAATCGCAGCTGGAGCGCTTCATTGGCAGCTGCTGGGACACCGGGCTGGAAATCGGCTCCAGCGTGCGCACCCTGAGCGAGTGCCTGGCCGAGTCGGCCAAAGACATCACGGTGCAGACCTCCTTGCTGGAGTCGCGCCCCATCACCGGTGACCTGAAGCTGTTTGGGGCGTTCCAGACGCAATACCAATCGGCGATGGACCCGCAAGCATTTTTTGTGGCCAAAACGCTGGAAATGCGCCAGCGCCACACCAAGTTTGAAGACACGCCCTACGCCCTGGAGCCCAATTGCAAGGAGTCGCCCGGCGGCTTGCGCGATTTGCAGATCATTTTGTGGGTGGCCCGTGCGGCAAGCTTGGGCCAAAGCTGGGACGATCTGGCGCGCAAGGGATTGGCTACGCCCCTTGAAATTCGCCAGATCAAACGCAACGAAGCTTTGCTCAGCTTGATTCGCACGCGCCTGCACTTGCAAGCGCGCCGCCGCGAGGACCGTTTGGTGTTTGATTTGCAAACCGGTGTGGCCGAGTCCTTTGGCTACGCGGCCGACATCAGCAGTGACGGCCGCATTGCTGTGCGCGCCAGTGAAAAGCTGATGCGCCAATACTATTGGGCGGCCAAGGCGGTCACGCAGCTGAACCAGATTTTGTTGCTCAACATCGAAGACCAACTCAAAAGCGATCGAGGGGAAACGTTGGGCAGTTTCCGGCCCCTGAACGAACGCTTTTTTGAAAAGGCCGGACTGATCGAAGTGGCCAGTGACGACCTGTACGACAAGCACCCCCACGCGATCCTGGAAACCTTTTTGCTCTACCAGGCCACACCAGGGGTGACCGGTTTGTCGGCCCGCACACTGCGGGCGCTGTACAACGTGCGACCAATCATGAACGGTCAGTTCCGCGCCGACCCGGTCAACCGCCAAACCTTCATGCAGATCTTGCAGCAGCCCTTTGGCATCACGCACGCGATGCGCTTGATGAACCAGACCTCGGTGCTGGGCCGCTACTTGTGGGTGTTCCGCCGAATCGTGGGGCAAATGCAGCACGACCTGTTCCATGCCTACACGGTGGACCAGCACATCTTGATGGTGCTGCGCAATGTGAGGCGCTTTTTCATGGCCGAGCATGCCCATGAGTACCCTTTTTGTTCGCAGCTGGCTGCGGGCTGGGACAAGCCCTGGATCATGTACGCTGCGGCGCTGTTCCACGACATCGCCAAAGGCCGGGGCGGTGACCATTCGCAACTGGGCAAGACCGAAGTGCGCACCTTTGCCCGCCAGCACAAGCTGGGTAAAGCCGACGCGCAGTTGATCGAGTTTCTGGTCGGCGAACACCTGACCATGAGCCACGTGGCCCAAAAAGAAGACTTGAGTGATCCCGATGTCATCGGCCGCTTTGCCCAACGCGTGGGCAATGAGCGCAATTTGACGGCCTTGTATTTGCTGACAGTGGCCGACATTCGCGGCACCAGCCCCAAAGTCTGGAACGCCTGGAAGGGCAAGTTGCTGGAAGACCTCTACAAATCCACGCTGCGCGTATTGGGTGGCCGTGCGCCCGATGCCAATGCCGAGGTGGAAGCGCGCAAGCGCGATGCGCTGGTGGAACTGGCCCGCCATGCCGAACCGCACGAAGGCCACAAGGCTTTGTGGGAAACGCTGGATGTGGGCTACTTCATGCGGCACGATGCCAGCGACATCGCTTGGCACGCCCGCCAGCTGTCGCGCCATGTGGCCAAACCCGACCCGAACGGTCCGCGCACCATCGTGCGTGCCCGCATATCGCCCGTGGGCGAAGGCTTGCAGGTGCTGGTGTTCACACCCGATCAGCCCGATTTGTTTGCCCGCATTTGTGGTCACTTCGATCAGGCTGGCTTCAGCATCCTGGACGCCAAAGTGCACACCACCCGCACGGGCTGGGCGCTGGACACTTTCCAGATCGTGACCACCATGCTGCCAGAGCATTACCGCGAGCTGATCACCATGGTGGAGTCGGGTCTGACCCGCACCGTTGAACAACAAGGCCCGCTGCCAGCACCCAGCCGTGGCAGGGTTTCACGCCGAGTCAAGAGCTTCCCCATGACGCCACGCGTGAGCCTCAAGCCCGATGACAAAGCGCAAAACTGGCTGCTCAGCGTCTCGGCCAGCGACCGCATCGGCTTGCTTTACGGCATCGCCACCGTCTTGGGCAAGCACGGCATCAACCTGCAACTGGCCAAAATCAGCACCTTGGGCGAGCGGGTGGAAGACACCTTCTTGATCAGCGGCTCGGCCTTGCAACAAAACAAGGCGCAAATCGAGATCGAGACCGAGTTGCTGCAGGCCCTGCAAGCCACCTGAGCCCACGCCAAAGCCAGCTCACTGGCTCAGGCGCGAGGAGTAACGGCAGACCTTCGGGTCAAACCATGTTTTGGAAAACTCGGCCAACTCGTTGTTGGCGGTCCAGGATTGCCGCTCGATGTAACCGGCCCAATCGCCTGTCTGCAGAGGCGATGTGGCTGGTGCCCAGTCGGGTGCGGTGGCTGCACTGATCTGGTCTTCCACGCGTGAAATCCACACATTCAAGCGCTGTTGGTAGAACAAGTACATCGAGTCGCCCAACTCAGGGGCACTCAAGTTGGCGATACGCGTGCCGGGAAACCAGATCTCTTCCAATGCGACCGGCACTTGACTTAAAAACCGCAAACGCCGCACCCGCCAGCAAACGGCTCCATCCCAATTGGGCATGCCGGGTTCGGGCCTGGCTTGCGCCACATCCAGAATCTGTGCCGTGGGCAAACCCGGCCCGTTGGTCAGTTCCAAGCGGAACAACTCGTAAATCTGCTGCGTGCCTTGCACGCTTTTCACGTAGGTGCCCGAGCCCTGTATGCGCTCCAAAACGCCTTGCTTTTCCAAGAGCGCCAATGATTTGCGCAAGGTGCCCACCGCCACCGACAGCGTTTGGGCCAAGGCGGCCTCGGTTGGCAAACGTTCGCCCGCGTGCCAATAACCTGCCTTGATTTGCCTGACCAACAGCTCTGCGATTTGCTGGTAGACCGGCAAGGGTTGGGCGTGATTTACAGAGTTCATGCCCCACAGTATGACAAATAAGTGGAAACCCCCAAGCCAACATGCGTCAATTCATATACCATTCATTCACTTAATTGTGAGGTTTGATATGAGCATCGTTCCCGTCAAAGGTCAAGACATCCAAGGCGCTGAAGTCGCTTGGTTTGCACCCCTGTGCTCGGATGACTTTCGCCACCTGGGTGTACCCGATGGCGACTTGCGCAGCAGCTGGGCCAACACCAGCCGCATCGTGCAAAAAGCCGAAGAGCTGGGCTACCGCAACATTTTGTGCCCCTCGTCTTACCAAGTGGGCCAGGACACCCTGACCTTTGCCGCCGCTGTGGCGCCCATGACGAAGCGCATGAACTTGCTGGCGGCCATTCGCTGCGGTGAAGTGCACCCGGCCATGCTGGCGCGCACCGTGGCCACGCTGGACCACATTCTGGAAGGCCGCCTCACGCTGAATGTGATTTCGTCTGACTTTCCCGGCCAACAAGAAGACAGCGCCTACCGTTACCGCCGGTCCTGGGAAGTGGTCGAGATCCTCAAACAAGCCTGGACCCAAGACGAGATCAACTACGACGGCGAGATCTACAAGCTCAAGGGTTTGTCCACCGACCCCGTGCGCCCCTACCAAACCAACGGCGGCCCCCTGCTCTACTTCGGCGGTTACAGCCCCGATGCACTGGCCTTGTGCGGCGCCCATTGCGACACTTACCTGATGTGGCCCGAGCCCAAGGACATGCTGGCCCAACGCATGCGCGATGTGCATGCCCAGGCTGAGAAATACGGCCGCTTGCTGGACTATGGCTTGCGCGTGCACATGATCGTGCGCGACACCGAGGCCGAAGCGCGTGAATACGCCGCCGAGCTGGTCTCGCAACTGGACGATGAAAAAGGCCGCGAAATCCGCCAACGCGCACTGGATGCAAAGAGCCTGGGTGTCTCGCTGCAAAGCGCCAACCGCGACCGTGCCGATGACGAAGGCTACGTCGAGCCCCATTTGTGGACCGGTGTGGGCCGCGCCCGCAGCGGCTGTGGGGCCGCTTTGGTGGGCAGCGTCGATCAGGTGCTCAGTGAAATAGAGGCCTATCAAAAGATGGGCATCCGGGCCTTCATCTTTTCCGGTTACCCTCACCTGCAAGAGTGCGAGATCTTTGGCACCAAAGTCTTGCCACAGCTCAAGACGGTATCCCTTGCACACGAATATGGCCGCGTTCCGGCCCAAACACCGCCCACACCGCTGGGCACAGGAGTTCGCAAATGAGTTCAAAACACATCGGCCGCATGGCGCTGCCCAACGGGCGCAGCCTCAGTCGCATGGCTTATGGCGTCTGGCGCCTGTCCGAGGCCCAAGACTGCTCGGTTGACGCCAATCTGGCCCGCATCGATGCCTGCCTGGCGCAGGGCATCACCACGTTTGACCATGCCGACATTTACGGCGACTACAGCTGCGAAGCGCTGTTTGGCCAAGCCATCAAGGCCCGTCCCAGCCTGAAAGACCAGATCGAGATCGTCACCAAGACCGACATCATGCTGCTGTCAGGCCAATGGGCAGACACCCGCGTCAAGCACTACGACACCAGCCCCGCCCACGTCACCGCCAGCGTAGACCGTTCGCTGTCGCGCATTGGCGTGGATGTGATTGATCTGCTGCTGATCCACCGCCCTGACCCGCTGATGGATGCGCAGGCACTGGGCGCATGCCTGGACGGCTTGATCGACAGCGGCAAGCTGCGCGGCGTGGGCGTGTCCAACTTCATGCCCTGGGATGTGGACCTGCTGCAGTCGTGCATGAAGCACAAGCTGCAAACCAACCAGATCGAGCTGAGCCTCTTGAACACCGCGCCCTTCACCAACGGCCAGATCGCCCATGCCCAACAGCACCGCATGCCGGTGATGGCTTGGTCGCCTTTGGGCGGTGGCCGTCTGCACGCGCAAGCGCACACCGCAGGCACTGCGGCCGCTCGCCTGGCGCCCAAGCTGGCCAAACTGGCCCTGGCATCGGGCACCGACACCACCGCTGTGGCCATGGCCTGGCTGATGCACCACCCTGTGGGCGTCTTGCCTGTCATGGGCTCCAACCAGATCGAGCGCATCCAGCGTTTTGCCGATGCAGCACGCGTGCCCATGGACCGACAGACCTGGTTTGAACTGTATGAATTGGCCAATGGCCATGAAGTGCCTTGAAGAAAGACCCCATGCGACACATGCCCGATGACATCAATTCAGCCGCCACAGCAGCTGCGCCTGTGAGCGACCCGGCAGATTACCGCAGAGCACTGGGCTGCTTTGGCACCGGCGTCACAGTGGTCACCGCCCACCACGAGGGCCAAGATTGGGGCATGACCTGCAACTCGTTCAGCTCGGTCTCCTTGAACCCCAGGCTGGTGCTGTGGAGCATCCGCAAAGAAGCCAGCAGCTTGCCCGCGTTCACACAATCGGGCGGGTTCACCGTGAGTGTCTTGGCCAGCGCCCAAGCCGACTTGGCCATGCAATTTGCCAAAGGCACCATGACAGAGCGATTTGCCGGCGTGAAGACCACAAAACAAGCCAGCCAGCGTTTGCGCCTGGATGGCGCTGTGGCCTGGTTTGACTGCACCTTGCACCAGTTGGTCGATGCCGGTGATCACCACATCGTCATTGGGCAGGTGCAAGACTTTGGCTGGCAAGATGCCGCCCCCTTGGCGTTTTGCCGCAGCCAGTTCGGGATGTTTCAGTCTTTGCCGGCCTGAAGCCACCAAGCTGCAAAACACCCCCAGAAAGTCGGAGCTTGAGCTCCGACTTTTTTTTTGCATCAGCCTTTGAGGCCACCTTGCGTGAGCCCGCCCACCACCCGCTCTTGAAACAGGGCGATCAAAATGGCCACCGGCACGATCGCCACGATCAAGGCCGCAGAAATGATGGGCCAAGGGAAGGTGAACTCCCCCTGGTAAAGCGCAATGCCCACCGGCAAAGTGCGCACGGCCGGACTGGAATTGAGGGACAGCGCCAGCAGGAATTCATCCCAGGAATTCACAAACGCCAAGATGCCCGCAGTGAAGATGCCGGGAGCCGCCAAAGGCACCACCACTTGCCAAAGCGCCCCCATGCGTGTGCAACCATCGATCATGGCGGCGTTTTCCAAATCGCGCGGGATGCTCTGGAAGAAACTCACCAGCACCAAGGTGCACACGGGCAAGTTGAGGACCACATAGGGCAGGATCAAAGCGATGTAGGTGTTCAACCAACCCAGAGCCCGCATGGTCTCGAAGATGGGCACCAACAAGGTCACCAGCGGAAACATGCTGGAGGCCACGATGCAAGTCAAGATCAATTGCCGGCGCTTGAGTTGCAGCCGCGCAATGGCATAGGCCGCAAATGCCGCCACCACCAAGGACAAAGCCGTGGCACCACAGGCCACCAGCAAACTGTTTTTCAAATACATCAACAGCGGTTGATCGGTGAACGCGCGCACATAGTTGTCCAGCATGGGGTTGGCCGGCCACCAGGTGATGGGTTTTTGCACCAGCTCGGCCTCGCTTTTGAGCGAGGTGAACAAAATCCAGACCGCCGGGAAAAAGCCATTGACGACCACCATGCCTGCGGCCACCCAACGCAGCATGGGCGAGCTCCAAAGTCCTGTGGGGTTCATGCGGCGTTCTTTCCGATCTGTTTCAAGTAAAAGCCGGTCACAAAAAGCGAAATCACGAACATGAACACGGCCAGGGTCGCGCCGAAACTGATGTCCGAATAATCGATGGTGTATTTGTGAATCAGCATGGCCAAGGTCTCGGTGGCCTCACCGGGCCCGCCACGCGTCATGGTGTAGGGGATGTCAAAAGTCTGCAAAGCTGTGATGGTGCGGAAAATCAAGGCCACCACAATGCTGGGCATGAGCATGGGGATGGTGATCTGCCAGAACTGCTGCCAACGGCTGGCGCCATCCACTTCAGCCGCTTCATAGAGCGACTTGGGGATCATTTGCAAACCCGCCAGCAAAATCAAAGCCATGAAAGACGATGTTTTCCAGATCACCGTCAGGCAAATGGCGGCAAACGCCCAATTGGGCTTGAGCAGCCAGCTGGTGGGCTCGTCTTGCAAGCCCAGCCGGTTCATCACATCGTTGACCACGCCGTACTCGGTGTGAAAAAACCAAGCAAAAATCAGCCCGGCAAAAGACAGCGGTAAGGCCCAGGGCAAGAGCAAAGACAAACGCACTGGCCATTTGCGCTTGAAGGGCAAGTTGGCCAACATGGCCAATGCCAGCCCGGCGATCAATGCACCAGGCACCGTGATCAGCGTGATCAGCAAGGTGTTTTTCGTGGCGTTCCAGAACAAAGGGTCCTGCACGACATCGATGTAATTTTGCAAACCCAGAAACGCCCCGTTCTTGTCCACCGCGTACAAGCTGTTGTAAATCAGCTTGCCGATCGGATAAACCACGATCATCAGCAGCAACAAAAATGCGGGTGCCAAGAGCAGCACTGCAAGCGTTTTTTCACTGGGATCGCGCAATTTGGACAACATGGCAACGTTCAATAGATTTGGGGGCAACTGCGCCGGACCCTGAGGGATCCGGCGTCAGATCGGCTCAAAGAGCCTTCAGCGCATCAGTCTGCCAACACGGGCTGCGATTTCATCCACACCGGCCTCAGGCGTCTTGGTGCGGGCCAAAATGGCGCTGGTGGTGGTCCGGATGATGTCCGACACTTGGCCGTAATCTTCGACCATCGGGCGACTCTGAGCGCCCAAGACCACGGGCAAAGCGTCCTTGAACCATGGCACGGCTTTGTTGACCGCTGGATCCGAATACACGCTTTGGAACACCGGCAAGATCGAGCCCTCGCGAGCGATGAAGGCGCTGGCCTCTTTGGACGACAGGTACTGGATGAGCTTGCCCGCGGCATCCTTGTTTTTGCCATAGGCATTCATGGCCCACTGCCAACCACCCATGCAGGTCGCCGACTTGCCGCCAGTCATGGCGGGCAAAGGCATCACGCCCACGTTGCCTTTGACCTTGGAGTCCGCATCGTCCTTGAAGCGGTCGAAGGCAAAGCCCCAGTTGATCGCGAACACGGCCTGACCGGCTTTGAATTCGTTGACAGTAACCGGGGTGGTGACTTCAGCAACGTTCTTTTTGATCACGCCTTGATCGACCATGCTCAGCCAGTTGTTCAAACCTTTGACAGCCGCCGCCTTGTCGAGGGTCAACTTGCCAGCGGCATCGTTGAATTGTTTGCCCTGCCCCCAATAAGGCAACAAGAAAGTGCAGACAGCACCTTCAATGGGTGCACCCTGAATGGACAGGCCCTGAAGATTGGGGGCGTTTTCTGCAGCCATGACCTTCTTGGCCGCTGCGGCCAACTCATCCCAGGTTTTCGGTTCGGCCACACCGTGTTTGGTCAGCAAGTCCTTGCGGTAATACATGAACATGGCATCGCCCTGGCTGGGCATGGCGTAGAGCTTGCCGCCGATCACGTTGGCATTTTGATAGACCGGCAGGTAGTCATTTTTGAGCACAGCGGCCCCACCGACGTACTTGTCCAAAGGTTCGATCCAGCCTTTGGAGGCGTATTGCGCGGGGTTGACGATGTCGATCAGGAACAGGTCGATGGCCGAGTCCTTGGCGTTGAGCACGGTGGACAGGTACTGGCGCTGCAATTCGGACGTTGCGCCGCCGGTTTCGATCTCGACTTTGACACCCGGATTGGCCTTGTTGTACTGCTCGAACAATTTGGCTTGCAAATCGGGGCGCTGGTTGGGGCCAACGAACACACGCAAGGTGGTTTGCTGAGCCCAGACTGCACCTGCGGCCAGTGTGCTGGCCAGGGCCACAGCAGCCAGTTTGATGGCGTGACGCTTCTTCATGGATGTCTCCTTGGGGTTGAAATCAAATGGACTTACAAAAAAACTTTGTCAAATCGCCTGCCCCGAGGCCTGACAAAACAAATGCATGGCCGAGGGATCGAGGTAGAGGGTTTGCGCAGTGCCTGAGGGGGACTTGAAACTGGCCGCACACCGCGCGACCAACTCCACATGCCCCACTTGGAATGTGACCAGTGTCTCTGCACCCAAGGGCTCGCTGATGACCACCTTGGCAGGCACGGCCACCTCGCCGGGCACATGCCGAGGCGCCAGCGCCAGGTTTTCCGGGCGGATACCAAAAACATGCCCCGCAGAGCTGCCGGCACGCGCCAGCAACTCGGCAGGCAATGCGATTCGGGCACCCAAGCCAAGATCGGCGCCCAAGGCATCGATGTGACAGGCCACCAGATTCATGGGCGGGCTGCCCGTAAAGCCTGCCACAAACTGCGCGGCAGGACGGTTGTAGATCTCGTCAGGGCTGGCGTATTGCATTTTGTGCCCAGCACTGAGCACGGAAATGCGGTCGGCCAAGGTCATGGCTTCGACTTGGTCGTGCGTCACATAAATGATGGTGGCACCCAGGCGCTGATGGAGCTTTTTGATTTCGCTGCGCATTTCGTTGCGCAACTGAGCGTCCAGATTCGACAAAGGCTCGTCAAACAAAAAAACCTTGGGTTGTCGAACGATGGCCCGGCCAATGGCAACCCGTTGGCGCTGTCCGCCAGACAAAGCCGCCGGTTTGCGGTCCAGCATGTGGTCGATGCGCAGCAAACGAGCCGCATCCATCACACGCGTTTTGATTTCTTCTTCAGGTGTCTTTCGCAAACGCAAGCCGAATGCCATGTTGTCATAAAGGCTCTTGTGCGGATACAGCGCATAGTCTTGAAAAACCATGGCGATGTCCCGGTTGCGGGGCGGCTCATCGTTCACGCGCTTGCCATCGATCAGCACATCGCCCTCGGTGATGGTTTCCAGGCCCGCGATCATGCGCAGCAAGGTGGACTTGCCGCAGCCCGATGGGCCGACAAACACCACGAACTCGCCATGGCGGATGTCCAGATCAATGCCGTGGATGACCTTGTTTTTCCCGTCGTAGGATTTCTGAACTTGACGAAGCTGGACCGATGCCATGTGCTTTTAACTCTGGTGATATTGGAAAACAAGCCGCCGCTGTGGCGTGAATGAATAATAGATGACTTGAGTCAATAAAGATGTTGGGGTTATCGCGAAGGCCAGGACCCAAACGCTTAAAACTTGAGCAACTCCGACCAAGAAAAATCGCCCTGGGTCAGATCCACCGCCTGACCGGTTCGGGCTGACTCCTGCGCAGCCAGGCCCATGATCACGGCTGCCAAGCCATCGCGCAAGCCCACCTCGACAGCGCCCTGCCCCCGCACGACGGCGTTGAACTTTTGGTGCTGGTACAAGGTCGATCCGTTGTGGTCGCCTGCGGCCAAGGCCTGGGGGTCGACCGGCACATCCAGCTCGCGCGGGCCTTTGGGCTCGCGGGGGCTGATGACCAGCTTGGGCACGGGCGCATCGCCCAAGTGCTGGGGCCAAAAGCGGCCGGGGCCGGGTACGAAACATTCGGCTTTGCCCAGCGGACCCACCACCGAAATTTCTTCCTGGTACCGGGCGCCTTCTGCAAACATGCACAGCTCCAGCATGGCCCGCTGACCCGATGCGAAATCGACGATCACATAGGCGTTGTCCAGAATGTCCGGCGTGCCATCGGCGTAGGTTTCATCGAGGTGGTTGTGGTCCACCCCGGCCGAGGCGTACACGCGCACCGGCTCGCTTTGCGTCAGGTGGCGCATCAGGTCAAAAAAGTGGCAGCACTTTTCGACCAGCGTGCCGCCGGTGTAACGGTTGAAACGGTTCCAGTCGCCCACCTTGACCAAGAATGGAAACCGGTGCTCCCGGATGGTGATCATCTTGACCGGACCGGTGTTGTGCTGGCCATGCACCTCGCCCGCCAAGGCGGTCACGGGGGGCATGTAGCGGTATTCCATGGCCACCCAGATCGGCGCGGGGTAACTGGCTTGCAAAGCTGCCAGGCTGCGCACATCGTCCAAGCTGGTGCAGGCGGGCTTTTCCAGGAGCACCGGCAGCGGGCGCAGGCGGGCAATCTCGCGCAACTGCTCGGCGTGGCAAAAGTTGGGGCTGGCGATCAGCAGGCAATCCACATCGGGCGACTGCACCACCTCGGCCAGGCTCGCGGCACTTTGCGCGCCCGGCACCATGGCCAAGCTGCTCGCCAGCATGGCGGCATCGGGTTCAAAAATGCGCGTCACCTGCGCCCCTGGCAGCAAGGCGATGTTGCGCAAATGCTCTTGGCCCATCATGCCGCAGCCGATGATGCCGTAACGTGTGGTGCTGATGCTTGCCGTTGTCATCGTGTTCAAAGCCCGTTCTGTGTTCAATTCAAGTTTAAAAATTCAGTCGGCCAGCGTGTAGCGCCGGCACAAAGCCAAAAACGCATCCAGTTGGGGATCGATCCCGGTTTCTGCTTGCAGCAAGGCCGCCACCGCTGGCGCCATCCGGGCAGCTTGCCGCGCATCCAAAAACAGCGCACGCCAGCGACGCGCAAGCATATCCTCAACCGTCAGGGCCCACTCGTTGCGTGCGGCAAAACGCACCATCGCCTCGGTCAGGCCCATGCCCAGATCATGCTCGGCGCCCGGCAAAGCCAGCACCTGAGCGGCTTCGCTGCCCCACAAATGCAAGCCCGGCGCTTCGCTGATCGCATGCACGGCTTGGCCCGCGTCGGGCGCACCCACCAGCCGGTGCTGCCCTGTTTTGGCCGGCTCTTGCGCGGCAGACGGCAAATCGTGGTGTTCCAGCATCGCGTGCATGACCTGCGCGGCCATGCTGCGGTAAGTTGTCCATTTGCCCCCGGTCACGGTGAACATGCCGGGCGCTTCGCGGCGAATGAGGTGCTCCCTCGACATCTGGCTGGTCAAGCCACCCTGGGCTTTATCGACCAAGGGGCGAAGCCCCACCCAAACACTGCGCACATCGGCCCGCGTCAAGCTCACACCCAGAGACTGGCGGGTTTCGCGAAACAGAAAATCCAGCTCCTCTTGCAAGGGCAAAGGCTCCAGCGGCGCATCGCCGCGTGGTGTGTCGGTGGTGCCGATCAGGGTGGCGCCCAACCAGGGCACCGCAAACAGTACGCGGCCATCGGCAGTGCGGGGAATCAAGACCGCCTCTTGAATGGGCAAACGCTCGCGCGCGACCACCAAGTGCACGCCCTGGCTGGGCTTGACCAGCGCTTTGACCGGCTCTTGGCCCGCCCAAGGCTGCAAAACCATTTGGCGCAAAGCGTCCACCCAAACCCCGGTGGCATTGACCACGCAACGGGCCTGCAGGGTCGAGGTCTGGCCATCGCGTTCGTTGAACAAGCTGACTTGCCAGCCTTGCGCCGAGGGCGCCAAAGCCGTGACCCGCATGTGGTTGTGCACGCTGGCCCCGGCCTGGCGCGCCGTTTTGGCCAAGGCCAGGGCCAGCCGGGCGTCTTCAAATTGACCGTCCCAATAGCGCATGCCCGCCACCATGCGCGGCAAACCCGGCAAACCCGGCAAACCCGGCAAACCCGGCAAACAGCGCAGCAATGCCTGCTTCGACAAAGCCGTCGTGGCCCCCAAGCTCATGCGGCCAGACAACCATTGATAAGCCTTGAGCCCCAGCCCAGTCCACGCCCAAGACCACCAGCCCTTGCCCGGCACCACAAACGCCAAAGGCTGCGCCAGATGAGGCGCCAGCGCCAAGACCGTGGCCCGCTCGCGCAAAGCCTCGCGCACCAAACGCCAACGGCCTTGCGCCAAATAACGCACGCCGCCGTGCAGCAATTTGGTCGAACGCGAAGAGGTTCCAGCAGCAAAGTCCCGCGCTTCCACCAAGGTCACGCGGCGGCCTTCCAAGGCGGCTTGCACCGCCACACCCAAGCCCGTGGCGCCACCGCCGATGACCAAGAGGTCCCAGACAGTGTCTTTCGCTTCACCACCCAAACCCTGATTTTTCAAAATAAGATCCCAAACAATCAACAATTTATGATTTATTCGATTCGTTTTTGATTGTATAGAGCCCATGCGCGCAAATTGCGTTATTCTTGACCGCCTAGTGAAGACCCCTAGTCCAGCACCTCAACGAGCACACTCATGGCCCTGAACCCCAGACAAATTGCCATCTTGCAATCCGTGCGCGAGCAAGGCAGCGTCAAAACCGAAGAGCTGGCCGAAGAGTTCGGCATCACCTTGCAAACCGCCCGACGCGACATCCAGCGCCTGACCGAGGCGGCCGAGCTGGAGCGCTTTCATGGCGGCGTGCGAGCCGTGGACTCGTCCACCCGCAACACCACTTACACCGAACGGCAACGCACCCAGTCAGAAGCCAAGCAAGACATTGCCCGGCAAGTGGCCGCCGCCATTCCACATGGGGCCAGCCTGTTCATGAACATCGGCACCACCGTGGAAGCCGTGGCCAGCGAACTGCTGCACCACCGCGACCTGCGCGTGGTGACCAACAACCTGCATGTGGCCCGCATCTTGGCGGCCAACCCGCAGTGCGAAGTGGTGGTGGCCGGCGGCACCGTGCGCCACGAAGACCTGGGCGTGGTCGGCGAAGCGGCGCTGAACTTCATCCGCCAATTCAAGGTGGACATTGGCCTGATCGGCATCAGCGGCATCGACGCCGACGGCACCCTGCGCGACTACGACATGCGCGAAGTCATGGTCGCCCGCGCCATCGTCGAACAATCCCGCCAAGTCTGGCTGGTGGCCGACCACAGCAAATTCGACCGTCCGGCCATGATTGAGATGGCCCCGCTGAAAGTGGTGCACACCCTGTTCACCGACATGGCGCCAGCGCCTGCTCAGCAACGGTTGATGGCGGAATTGGGGGTGCGGTGCGTAGTGGCACAGTCCCCCGTTCAGGATTGAATCCCGAACAGTTGCCTTAGATTTTCTTGCGCGGTGGCAAGCCCGTGTGCTGAGTCAGCAGTTGACCTTTTTTAGGCTGCCCAAAGCGCTTGGGCTTGGTCGACAAGGCCACCGATGACTTCTCCCCTGCCCCGGTGCTGTTTTTGCGTCGTGCGCTCTTGTAGCCGTCTTCGGCCAGCGGCTGCCAGCTCGGAATCAGGTGATGCTTGCCGTTCCCAATCAAGTCCGCCCGGCCCATGGCCTTGAGTGCTTCGCGCAGCAGGGGCCAGTTGTTGGCGTCGTGGTAGCGCAAAAACGCTTTGTGCAGGCGACGGCGTTTGTCGCCTTTGACCACGTCCACTTTTTCGCTGTCGCGGGTGATTTTGCGCAGCGGGTTGCGGGTGGAGTGGTACATGGCCGTGGCCGTGGCCATGGGGCTGGGGTAAAAGGTTTGCACCTGGTCGGCCCTGAAGCCGTTCTTTTTGAGCCAGATGGCCAGGTTCATCATGTCTTCGTCGCTGGTGCCTGGGTGGGCGGCGATGAAGTACGGGATGAGGAACTGCTTTTTGCCGACTTCTTCGCTGTACTTGTCGAACATCGACTTGAAGCGGTCGTAGGTGCCGATGCCCGGCTTCATCATCTTGGACAGCGGGCCGCCCTCGGTGTGCTCGGGCGCAATCTTCAGGTAGCCGCCCACATGGTGCTGCACCAGCTCTTTCACGTACTCGGGCGACTGCACGGCCAAGTCATAACGCAGACCAGAGCCGATCAAGATTTTCTTGATGCCCTTCAAGTTGCGCGCCCGGCGGTACATGTTGATCAGCGGACCATGGTCGGTGGTCAGGTTCTGGCAGATGCCGGGGAAGACGCAGCTCGGTTTGCGGCAGGCCGATTCGATCTCGGGGCTGCGGCAGCCCAGGCGGTACATATTGGCCGTGGGGCCGCCCAGGTCAGAGATGACGCCGGTGAAGCCTTTGACCTTGTCGCGGATGTCTTCCACCTCGCGGATGACGGATTCTTCGGAGCGGCTTTGGATGATGCGGCCTTCGTGCTCGGTGATGGAGCAGAAGGTGCAGCCGCCAAAGCAGCCCCGCATGATGTTCACGGAAAAGCGGATCATCTCCCAGGCGGGGATCTTGGTCGCGTGGTCGTGGCTGCCGTTCTCGTCGGCATAGCGCGGGTGCGGGCTGCGGGCATACGGCAGGTCGAACACATGGTCCATCTCTGCCGTGGTCAGCGGAATGGGCGGCGGCGTGATCCACACGTCGCGGGCGGTGTGGCCTTCGCCGTGCGCTTGCACCAGGCAGCGGGCGTTGCCGGGGTTGGTTTCCAGGTGCAGCACGCGGTTGGCGTGGGCATACAGCACGGGGTCGGACTTGACCTGCTCGTAGCTGGGCAGGCGGATGACACTTTTGTCACGCGGCGGCACTTTGTGGGTGCCTTTGCCGCGCAGGGCTGGGTTGGGCACAAAGGTGAGCGGCTGGATGGCTGCTTGCACGGTGCGGGCTTGTGCCACAGCAGCCGACAAATCGGCTTCAACGCCCGATGCGTCATTCCCGCGAACGCGGGAATCCATGGATGCCGGGTCAAGCCCGGCATGACGTTCTGTCGTGGGCGTGTTGCCCGATTGACGGTTGGCGTTTTGCGCATCGGCCACTTCCTTGGCCTCTTCCTCACGGGCGCAAGTGGCGCCCTGCTCCCGAGCCTGGTCCGAAATCATCAAATACGGGTTGATGTGTGCCTCAACGTGCCCGGGCGTGTCCACACTGGTGGAGTCGATCTCGAACCAGCCATCTGGGGTCTCGCGGCGCACAAAGGCGGTGCCGCGCACGTCGGTGATCTGCTGAACCGGCTCACGGGCGGCCAAGCGGTGGGCAATCTCGACAATCGCACGCTCGGCGTTGCCGTACAGCAGCAAGTCGCACTTGCTGTCCACCACCACAGAGCGGCGGACTTTGTCAGACCAGTAGTCGTAATGCGCGATGCGGCGCAGGCTGCCTTCGATGCCACCCAGCACGATCGGCACTTCGGGGAACGCTTCACGGCAGCGCTGGCTGTAGACGATGGCGGCGCGGTCAGGCCGCTTGCCGCCCACGTCGCCGGGGGTGTAGGCGTCGTCGCTGCGGATTTTGCGGTCCGCCGTGTAGCGGTTGATCATCGAATCCATGTTGCCGCTGGTCACGCCCCAAAACAGGTTGGGTTGGCCCAGTTCTTTGAAGGCATCGGCGCTGGTCCAGTCGGGCTGGGCGATGATGCCGACCCGAAAACCCTGGTTTTCCAGCATGCGGCCAATGACCGACATGCCAAAGCTGGGGTGGTCCACATAGGCGTCGCCCGTGACGATGATGATGTCGCAGCTGTCCCAGCCCAGTTGGGTCATTTCGGCGCGGCTCATCGGCAAAAACGGAGCCGTGCCAAAGCGCTGCGCCCAGTACTTGCGGTAACTGGTCAGCGGCTTGGCGTCGCGCGGGAAAAAGGAGACGTCAACAAAGGCGTTCATGGGCTTGCACTCGGGATAACCCGCTAGTGTAGGGGTTTGGGGGTGAGCGTGTGCGCCAGATGGGTATTGGCGATCGCTTCGCTGGGCATGGCAAATCGACCTTACCTGTCGCAAAAATATTACATAAATTTATTTAAAATAAAAGAAATAGTAATTTAAAAATGAATTCTTCAAGGGGGAACAGGCATGAAAGGCGTCGTATTCACAGAGTTTCTGGACATGGTCGAAAAACGCCATGGTGCAGACTTTGTTGATGACATCATTGAAGATAGCCACTTGTCATCCGGTGGGTCTTACACGGCGGTGGGCACCTACCCTCATACCGAGATGGTGTCTTTGATTCATGCATTGGCGGCAAGGAACCAATGTGCCGTGCCGGTGTTGATGCTGGACTTTGGCCACCATCTTTTCGGACGATTTCATGCCAACTACCCCACGTTCTTTGACAATGTGCATTGCGCACTTGACTTCATGGAGGGGATCGAGAACATCATCCACGCCGAAGTGCGCAAACTCTATCCGGATGCTGAACTGCCCAAATTTGAAGTGGAATACAGAGACTCAAAACA
The DNA here is from genome assembly GCF_003063335.1 of Limnohabitans sp. MMS-10A-192. GTDB lineage: Bacteria > Pseudomonadota > Gammaproteobacteria > Burkholderiales > Burkholderiaceae_C > Limnohabitans_A. The sequence goes on from NZ_NERX01000001.1 coordinate 665,754, forward strand.
ATTGAGGCTGCTGTACGACTCTCACCGTCACTTTGAAGATCTGGCCGAAGGGCTCATCTTGGGCTGCATTGACCATTTTGGAGTGCCGCACCAACTTCAGCGTGAAAATGACGTTTCAGGCCCACAAGGAAAAACCCGCTTCATTTTGACTCGGCTATGACAGGTGAAGACCAACGCTTGCTCAAACGCGTTCAACGCGAACGCGACGCTCGACATCAGGCTGAAAGATTGCTTGAAGAAAAGTCGCTGGCGCTCTACCACGCCAACATCAAATTGCAAGCGGCGGCCAACCAATCCGAACAACTCGTCACCGAGAGAACGGCTCAACTTCAAGAAGCCCTGCTCTTGGCCGAACGTGCCAACTTGGCCAAAAGTGATTTTTTGGCCAACATGAGTCACGAAATCAGGACACCGATGAACGGCATCATCGGCATGACCGATCTGGCCCTCAATGCCGACAAGCCAGAGAAAATTCCGAATTACCTGGCCATTGTCAAACGCTCGGCCGAGTCCTTGCTCGACATCCTCAACGACATTTTGGATTTCTCCAAAATCGAAGCGGGCAAGCTGAGCCTGGAGTCCATTGCGTTCGACCTGCATCAAACCATGCGCGATTGCGTGCAAGAGTTGCAAATCCGGGCGGACGAAAAAAAATTGGCCATCCTGTACACCCATGACCCCAACACGCCCGAACGGATTCTGGGAGACCCCACCCGGCTGCGACAGGTGTTGATCAATTTGATTGGCAATGCGATCAAATTCACCAACGTGGGCACGATCACCATTCACGTTCAACCCCAGCCCAGCGATGAGCAAGAACTGATGTTGCGTTTCAGTGTCCAAGACACGGGCATTGGCATACCCACGGCAAAGCTTCAAAATATTTTTGAAGCTTTCTCGCAGGCAGACATCTCGACAACACGCAAATATGGCGGCACCGGGTTGGGATTGGCCATCACCCAAAGTCTGGTGCACTTGATGGGCGGGCAATTGAGCGTTGAGAGCCGCGAAAGGGTTGGCAGCACCTTCAAATTCACTTTGCCGACACAGACAGCGCCGTTGCAGCTTCCCGCCCTGCAGATCACCGAGCAGGAGCCGGCCAGTTACCAACAGCTTTCAGTTTTGGTGGCCGAGGATCACCTGGTCAACCAAATGATTGTCAAAGGCATGCTGGAGAGATGGGGCCATCTCGTCACCCTGGTCGAAAACGGCGAAGAAGCGATCAAGGCCATGCACCATGCTCAGGTGCCTTTTGATTTGATCTTCATGGACATGCACATGCCCATCATGGACGGCATCGAGGCCACGCAAAAAATACGAACGCATCCGGCATGGCGGCAAGTTCCCATTGTGGCGCTGACGGCCAATGCCATGCTCAACGACCGCAACACGTGCATTCGCGCGGGAATGACCGATTTCTTGGCCAAACCCATACGCATTCATGATTTAGCGATAGTCATCAACGCACTGTTCCCGGGCGCCAGTCACTGAGCAACGCTTGGTCAAGCGGGACAATGAAGCGCCTCACGACTGGGTCATTTGGCCTTCCACAAGCGTGGAATGGGACAATCTGGGCTTGTTAAATTCAAACTCCAAAATGACAACTCACCGTCAATGGTGGCATAGCCTCACGCGGCGACTCCACGCGGGGCGTGCGCCCAAAATATTGGCCTGGTTGCTGGCAGGCTGGTTGTTGCTCTTGGCCTTGGGCTATTTTGTGGCGCCGCCGCTGGCCCGCTCGGTCTTGGCCGCGCAGCTGGGCAAGGCCTTGGGGCGTGATGTGGCCATTGAGCGTGTGGCGATCAATCCACTGAACTTGTCGGTGGATGTGATGGGCTTGTCCGTCAAAGACCGGGCTGGCGCTGAGCAGTTGGGCTTTGCGCAACTGCACATCGACCTGTCGAGCGCTTCTGTGGCGCAAGCGGGCATCGTGGTCGATGACATCCGTCTGCTGGCCCCGCGTGTGGCCATCACGCGCCTGGCCGATGGGCGCTACGACATCTCGGACTGGCTGGACCGCTGGGTCAGCGGAGCGCCAACCGACTCGGGCCCCCTGCCCCGCTTTTCACTGAACAACATCCAGATCACGGACGGCCAGTTCGTGTTCGACGACCGCCCCAAAGGGGTCCGGCACACGGCCTCGTCGGTGAAGTTCAGTTTGCCTTTCATCTCCAGCCTGCCTTACAAGTCCGATGTGTTTGTGTTGCCCGCCTTTTCGGCGGTGGTGGACGGCTCGCCGGTGGCGCTGCAGGGCCGCAGCCTGCCCTTTGCCAAGTCACACACCAGCGCGCTGAAGATCGACCTCGACAAGCTGGACTTGGCCCAGTTGCAAGCTTATTGGCCCAGCGACCTGCCCTTGCGCCTGAAATCGGGCCAGCTGGCCACCCGCTTGAGCTTGGACTTTGCCCATTTGCCCGATGGCGCGCCTTCGCTGAGCCTGAGCGGCTCGGCGCAATTGCAGGGGCTGGCCCTGACCGACGCGGCGGGCAAACCTTGGCTGGGTCTGGAATCGCTGGATGTGCACCTTGAAAAGTCCAGCCCCTTGCAACAGCGTTGGCTGCTGGCGCAATTGGACCTGCGAGGTTTGCGCCTGGGCCAAGAAGCCGCCGATGCGCCATTGCGGGTGCAAACCCTGTCGGCGCGGCAAGTGCAGGCCGACTTGCAGGCCCACCGCATCGATGCCGAGTCGCTGCAAGGCTCGGGCATCAAGGCGCGCATGGTCCGGTCTGCCGATGGCACTGTGGCTTGGTTGCCGGTGCTCGGCTCAAGCAGCTCTGCTGCGGGGGCGGCACCAGCCGACAAGTCGAGCCCTCCGATCTGGTCGGGCGTGCTCGGCCGCCTGAGCCTGGACGAAGTCGGGCTGCGCTTTGAAGACCGCACCTTGTCGCCGGTGGCGGTTCAAGAGCTGACACATGCGAGCTTGTCGGCCAAGCAACTGGACATCCACCCCGAGCACGAAAACACCTTGGCACTGAACGCCACGCTCAACCAGACCGGCCAAATCAAGGCCAGCGGATCGGTGCAGCTGCAGCCACTGGCCGTGCGTCTGGCGCTGGAAACCCAAGCTTTGCCGTTGGTGCCGATGCAAGGCTATGTGGCGCCCTACCTCAACACATCGATCGCGCAGGGCCTGTTGTCCAACAAGGGCACCCTGGAGATTCGCCAGCCTGCCGACAGGCTCTTGGCCAACTACAAGGGCGGGCTGACGCTGGGCCAGTTTCGCGCCGTGGACCAGGCCAACAGCGCGGATTTTTTGAGGTGGAAATCGCTGTACTTTGGCGAGGTGGACTTTCAGCTTGAACCCGCTCGGCTGAACATCGGCGAAATCGCCCTGTCCGACTTTTACTCGCGCTTGATCCTCAACCCGCAAGGGCGGCTCAACCTGGCCGACATTTTGCGTAATCCGGCCAGCCCCAGCGCCGATACACCAGCGAGCGCGCCAAGCAACGCAGGCAAGCCTGCCGCATCGACGCCCACAGCGGCGATGCCCATTCAAATCGCCAAAGTCACCCTGCAAAACGGGCGCGTGGATTTTTCGGACCGCTTCGTCAAGCCCAACTACTCGGCCACCGTGACCCATCTGGGCGGCAGCGTCAAGGGCTTGTCTTCAGCGCCCGACACGCTGGCCGATCTGGATCTGCGGGGCAACTACGCCAGCAATGCACCGGTGCAGATCAAGGCCCGCTTCAACCCGCTGACGGAGAAAAAGTTTCTGGACCTTCAGGCCAAAATTTCCGACATCGATATGGTCGATTTTTCGCCCTATTCGGGCAAATACGCGGGCTACAACATCAACAAGGGCAAGCTGTCCATGGACGCCACTTACAAGCTCCAGGACCGCCAGCTGACCGCACAAAACCGGCTCGTGATTGACCAGCTGACCTTTGGCGAGAAGGTGGAAAGCCCGGATGCCACCCAGTTGCCCGTGCAGCTGGCGATCTCTTTGCTCAAAAACAACCGGGGGCAAATCGACATCGAGTTGCCCATTGCAGGCTCTCTGGACGACCCGCAATTTTCCATCGGGGGTTTGATCTTCAAGGTCATCGGCAACCTGTTTGTCAAAGCCGTCACCGCCCCCTTTGCGCTGCTGGGCTCGCTATTTGGCGACAGCCAGGAGCTCTCGCAACTGAGCTTTGCACCGGGCCGCGCTGATTTGGACGAGACCGCTGTGCAAAAGCTGCAAACCTTGTCCAAAGCGATGCGCGAACGCGAGGGCTTGACCCTGGAGATCACGGCAGGCAGCGACAGCACCACAGACCCGGAAGGCCTCAAGCGGGCCTTGTTGGAGCGGACCGTGCTGAGCGAAAAACGCAAAGACATGACGCCATCGCAGCGCGACAAAACGCCCCTGGCAGACATGCGCCTGGACAGCAGCGACTACGCGACCTACCTGGCTCGCGCCTACCAACAGGCCAAGTTCCCCAAACCCCGCAACGTGCTGGGCCAGACCCAAGCGCTGCCGGTGGACGACATGGAAAAGCTGATGCTGGCCAACTTGTATGTGGGCGACGAAGAGTTGCGCGCCCTGGCCACACGCCGTGCGCAAGTGGTGCAAGGCTGGCTGTTGGCGCAAGGCCAAGTGCCCTTGGGCCGGATTTTCCTGCTGCCGGTCAAACTCGGCGCCTCCGCCATCGGCGCAGCGGATGCGGGCCACAACCGTGTGAATTTCTCTTTGCGCTGAGCGTTTCGCTCACTTTTGTACAAGCTTGTCTCTTTCATGGCCTTTTCTCTCGCTCACCCTGCCCACCACGAACTGGTCATCAAGAAAAGCCGCTTCATCGCCTGCGTGGAGCCCGTGGCCGACCGCGAGGAAGCGCAGGCCCGGGTGGCCCAGCTCAAGGCCGAGCACCCGGATGCCGCCCATGTGTGCTGGGCCTTGCTGGCCGGGGGGCAATCGGCCGCCAACGACGATGGCGAGCCCGGCGGCACCGCTGGCCGCCCCATGCTGGACGTGCTGCGGCACCAGGATCTGCAAGGGGTGATGGCTTCCGTGGTGCGTTACTTTGGCGGCGTCAAACTGGGCGCGGGCGGCTTGGTGCGGGCCTACACCGATGCTGTGGCCCAAGCGCTTTTGACGGCCGAAAAAATCCCCCTCATCAAACAGGCACAGCTGGCGTGCAGCGTGCCTTATGCGCTGGAGGGGCTGGTGCGGCGTGAAGTGGAGCTGGCCCAAGCGCAGCTGCAGGAGGTCTCGCATGGCAGTGTGGTCACCCTGCACTTTGCCCTGCCTGAGTCCGACGCCGCCGCCCTGATGCACCGCCTGAGCGAGAGCGGGCGCGGCCAACTGGTGTGGCTGGATGACGGCAACGCCCCCTGAGGCCCGGCACGGATAATCCCGTCATGCCAGATCAAGTGCCCCTGAACCAACCCCAGTCCAAAACCGACTTGTTCGTCTCCTTCACCGTCCTCGCGCTGCAAGGTTTCGGAGGTGTTTTGGCGGTCGTTCAGCGCGAGCTGGTCGAGAAAAAACGTTGGATGACACGTGAACAGTTCATCGAAGACTGGGCCGTGGCCCAAATCCTGCCCGGCCCGAATGTGATCAACCTCTCACTGATGATCGGTGGGCGTTACTTTGGCCTGGGGGGTGCATTGGCAGGCGTTGCGGGCATGCTGATGGCTCCGCTGGTGGTGGTCTTGCTCTTGGCCATGGTCTTCGGCAGCGTGTCGGATGCCGCTTGGGCCCAAGGTGCTTTGCGCGGCATGGGCGCTGTATCGGCGGGCTTGATTGCGGCAGTCGGACTCAAAATGATTGCGGCCTTGCGCGCGAACCCCATGGGCATGCCGGTCTGCATTGGCTTGGCTGCGGCCAGTTTTGTCGGTGTGGGTATTTTGCGATGGCCATTGGCCTCTGTGCTGCTGGGCACAGGCTTGGTGGCCTGCAGCTGGGCTTATTGGCAACTGGCCAAGCAAGCTTGGCCTGGAGCCCGCCCATGAACCCGGTGCTGCACTTGAGTGCCAGCGACTGGCTGGGCCTGTTCACGCATTTCACATCGCTGTCGCTGTTGGCTGTGGGCGGCGCCATCACCGCAGCGCCAGACATGCACCGCTACCTGGTGGATGAAACCCATTGGTTGAGCGATGCGCAGTTCACCTCATCGATTGCGCTGGCGCAAGCGGCACCAGGGCCCAATATTTTGTTCGTGGCGCTGATGGGCTGGAATCTGGGTCTGAATGCGGGCGCCGGGCTGGGCGGCGGCTGGATGAGTGTGGCAATGGCCAGTCTGGGTGTTCTGGTGACGATGCTGGGCATCATGCTGCCCTCTTCCATCCTGACCTACACCGCCACACGCTGGGCGCACCAGCACCGCGACAAGATCGGCATCCGGGCCTTCAAGTCGGGCATGGCGCCCATCGTGATCGCCTTGCTGCTGTCGACCGCATGGCTCTTGACGCTGACCCACAACCAGCCATCACGCGATTGGCCGCTGTATGTGCTGACGGCCCTGACCACCTTGGTGGTCTGGCGCACCAAGGTTCACCTGCTGTGGCTGATTGGTCTGGGCGCGCTGTTGGGCGGCCTGGGCTGGGTTTGAGCCGCCAATGGGTCAGCGTGGGTTCTCGAAGAACACCGAGTTGGTGTAATCGCTGATCTCGAAATACACCTTCTTTTCACCGTCATCGACCTGCATGTTCAGGTTTTCATCGAGCACGCCGTAGCCATAACGGTAAGCACGCGGCATTTTGTCGTCGGTACCCAAGGCGGTGCTGATCTTGTCCACTTTCAAAAAGCGGCGCACCACCTTTTCACCGGCATAGACCTCGAGCACGCCGTTGGTGCCGGTCCAGTTCTGGATGTCACGGCTGATCTTGTTTTGCTGCTCTTGGGTGCAGGCAGACAGCAAGCTGGCAGCGGCGACCGTCGTGATCAGCGCCATATGTTTGATTTTTTTGGACATGGAAAACTCCCTTGGATAAAGTTGGTTAAAAAACAGTCGAGGCTCAAGCCACCGACCTGCAAAATCAATCTGTCGGACCGCAGGTCAGCACTTGAGCGCCGACAAACAAGTCGACAAACTCGGTCAGGTGCGCTGGCGCAGCGCCTCGTACAGGCACACACCACTGGCGACCGACACGTTCAGGCTCTCGACCGCGCCGCGCATGGGGATGCTCACCAGCTCGTCGCAATTTTTTCGGGTCAACTGACGCATGCCGGGGCCTTCAGCACCCAGCACCAAAGCTGTGGGGCCTTTGAGGTCGCTTTGGTACACGGTGCGCGGCGCATCGCCGCTGGTGCCCACGATCCAGATGTTGCGCTCCTTGAGTTCGCCCAAAGTGCGCGCCAAGTTGGTGACCATGAAATAAGGCATGGTCTCGGCCGCGCCGCTGGCCACTTTGGCCACGGTCGCGTTGATGCCAGCGGCATGGTCTTTGGGCGCGATCACGGCGTGCGCCCCGGCGCCATCGGCCACACGCAGGCAAGCGCCCAGGTTGTGCGGATCGGTCACGCCGTCCAGCACCAAGAGCAATGGCGGGCCTTCGACGGTGTCGAGCAAATCGTCCAGCGAATGGTTTTGGGGCATGGGCGTGACCAAAGCCACCACGCCCTGATGGCCGTGACCACCAGCCAGTTTGGCCAGGCGCTCGCCGTCGGATTCGATCATGCGCATGCCCGAATCACGGGCCTTGTCGATGAACTGCCGCATGCGGGCATCGCGGCGGGTGACCTCAAAATGGATTTCGACGATGGATTGGGGGGCGATCTTGAGGCGAACGCCTACGGCATGGAAGCCGTACAGCACTTTGTGAGATGACATGCAGCGATTATCGTTGGTCCGCCACACCACCCTGGGTGGGCCGGGCAAACAGGTTTATCAGCGGGCCGCGGTGGATTCCGACAAGCGCCCCGCCTGAATGACCAGCACGCGCTCGCAGCGGGCGGCCAGTTGGCGGTCGTGGGTGACCAGCACCAAGGTCGTGCCTTGCTCGCGGTTGAGCGCAAACATCAGGTCCATGATGGCTTCGCCGGTGGCATGGTCCAGGCTGCCGGTGGGCTCGTCAGCCAAAAGCAAAGCCGGTTGCACCACAAAGGCTCGGGCCAGGGCCACGCGCTGCTGCTCGCCGCCCGACAGGACTTTGGGCAAGTGCTTGAGCCGCTCGCCCAAGCCCACGCGTTGCAGCATGGCCGTGGCAGTGCTGCGGGCGTCCGCGCGACCGGCCAGCTCCAGCGGCAGCATGACGTTTTCAAGCGCCGTCAAATTGGGCATGAGCTGAAAGCTCTGGAACACAAAGCCCACGTGCTGGGCCCGCACCGCAGCGCGTTGGTCTTCGCTCAAATCGAACATCGACTGCCCAGCCAACATGACTTGGCCCGTGCTGGGCGTGTCCAGCCCGGCCATGATGGCCAGCAGCGTGCTTTTGCCCGAGCCGGAAGCACCGACAATAGCGGCTGTTTCCCCCGCCAAAAGCGAGAAATCGATATCGCGCAAAATGTCCAGCGTACCGCTGGCGTCTTGCACGCTTTTGGAAACGCCACGAACGGCAATGATGGATTCAGGCATGCACACACCCTTGTTGAGACGACGCCACTTTACCTTGAGCCTGCTGGCCCTTGCCAGCCAGGGCTTTGGCGTGTCTGCGCAAGCGGCCAAAGCGGCGCGCATCCTGGTGGTCGGGGACTCGCTGAGCGCCGAATACGGCCTGACCCGTGGCACGGGCTGGGTGTATTTATTGCAGCAAAAGCTCCAGCAAGAGCGCCCGGGCACAGAAGTGGTCAACGCCAGCATCAGCGGTGACACCACATCGGGTGGGCGCTCGCGCTTGCCCGCCTTGCTACAAAAACACCAGCCCACGCATGTGATCATCGAGCTGGGCGGCAACGACGCCTTGCGCGGCCTGCCCTTGGGCATGACGCAAGACAACCTGCAGGCCATGACGCGCTTGGCCAAGAGCGCGGGCGCGCAGGTGCTGCTTTTGGGCATGCAGATGCCACCCAACTACGGCCCCGAGATGACGCGCCAATTTGCTGCCGTGTACAGCCAATTGGCCAAAAGCCAGAGCACGGGCCTGGTGCCTTTCTTTTTGCAAGGGGTCGGCGATGATGCCGAGCCCTTGAAGTGGTTTCAGGCCGACCGCATCCACCCCAATGAAGCCGCGCAAGCGCGCTTGCTGGCCAATGTCTGGCCCCAACTGAAGAAACAATTGAAATGAGCGTTCACCTGATTTCGGCCTTTGATGCCATGGCCAAACTGGACCAATTCGATGCCATCCTCGATGCACGGTCCGAGGGCGAGCATGCCGAAGACCACCTGCCCGGCGCCGAGAGTTGGCCGTCGCTCAACAACGAAGAACGCATCCGCGTGGGCACGCTCTACAAACAGGTCAGCCCGTTTGAAGCGCAAAAGATCGGCGCAGCGCTGGTGGCCAAGAACATCGCCCACCACATCGAAACCCGCGTGATGGACAAGCCCAGGAACTGGCAGCCCCTGATTTATTGCTGGCGCGGTGGCAAGCGCAGCAATTCGCTGGCGCTGATCCTGGGGCAAATTGGCTTCAAGGTGCACCTGATTGAAGGGGGCTACAAGGCTTTCCGCAAAGAGGTCATGGAAGACACGCCACGCCAGGCTCAGCGTTTGCAATTCCAGGTCTTGTGCGGCCCCACCGGCTCGGGCAAAACCCGCTTGCTGCAGGCGCTGACCCAAGAAGGCGCTCAGGTGCTGGATCTGGAAGCGATTGCGGTACACCGCAGCTCGGTGCTGGGTTTGATTCCTGGTCAGCCCCAGCCCACACAAAAAGCCTTTGACACCCAAGTGTGGGACGCGCTGCGCCGCTTTGACCCTGCGCGGCCCGTGTACGTCGAGGCCGAGAGCAAGAAAGTCGGCAATCTGACAGTGCCCGCCGAGTTGATGGTGGCCATGCGGGCCAGCCCCTGCATCCGCATGGAACTCTCACTTGAGAACCGGGTAGATCTGCTGATGGAAGACTATGCCTTCTTCACGCAAGACACGGCCTTTTTTGTGGACCGGCTGGAGCGCCTGGTCGCACTGCGTGGCAAAGCGGTGGTGGATGCCTGGAAAGAAAAGATTGCGCTGGGCCAAATGCGCGAGGTGGTGGCCGATTTGCTGAACCTGCATTACGACCCGGGCTATGAAACGTCCACAGGCAAGAATTTTGTGCATTACAACAAAGCCCCCGTGGTCGTGCCACAGAGTCATTCGCTGGCGCACATGCAGGCGCTGGCGCAGCAAATGGTGCAAGGCCGGGTCTGATCGACCTGCGGCCTGGTGCCTGAACTCAGGGGGCTGGGGCGTCTGGCGCAGGGGCTGCAGGATCTGCAGCGGGCGCCAGGCCGGAATCCTCCTCATCCAAGCCGTCGTCTGAAGGCGAGCCGGTTTTGCGTTCGGCTTTGGCTTTGAGTTTGTCCTCTTTTTTGCGTTTCTTGGCCAATTCTTTCTGGCGCTTTTCGAATCCGTAGTTGGGTGTGGCCAAGATGGCTCCTTTAATTTGAGCTGCCCAATGTAACAGCTTCCTGAACGCATTCTTCCCATTCAACGCTGCCACGGTAGGCGTGCCAGCTCGCATGACCCAGCCAAGGGCCCACCAAAATGATGCCCAAGCCCCATGGCCAGAGGGCGCCGACCACCAAAACGCTCAACACAAACCCCCACAGCAGCATGACCGCCATGTTGGAGAACACCACACGCATGCTGGTCAAGACGGCCGAAATGGCATCGGTGTCGCGGTCCAGGATCATGGGAATCGACACCACCGACAGGCCATAAACCAGCGCCGCGAAAAAGCCGCCCACAGCCAGATACACCATGACAAATTCGATGTTTTGCGGGTTGAACACCGCCTCCAGCACGCCAGTGGTCGATGGCATGCCGGTGTTGAAGAACACGGCAAACACCACCAGCGATGCCCGGCCCCACAGCAGCTCAAGCACCATCAACACCAAAACCAGCATGGCCATGCTGGGGATGTGATTGTCCCAGCAAGTCAAGGACGAGCCCAAGTCTGGCACAGCGCCCTGCTCTTTGCGGCGGCTGACCTCGTACAAACCCATGGCCAAAAAAGGCCCGACCAGCAGACAACCCGAAATCATTGACAGCGTGTATTCGGGCTTGTGTTTGAAGACCAGCGCCAGGATCTGCGCCATGACAAAAAAGCTGACCCCATAAAACAGCGCGATGCCGGGGTGACTGAACAGATCTTTCCAGCCCAGATCCAGCCAACGAAACGGCGCAGCCAGGCTCAAAGGCCGCATGCGGGCGCGAGGACCTTCGGCAGGCGGCGGCACATAGGGTTGCGCCATGGTGGGCAATGCCGAATCATGGGCGTCTGTAGGGTCGGAAGTTGAAGCGTTGGAATTCATGGCGCGCCAGTCAGTCAAATTGAAAACCAGAGTACCCTCGATCGCGCCTGTTGAACATTCAGGAAACTACCGAACGCCTACCTTCAAACAGGTAAGGCTGTGGATTCAAGCCACGGGCAAATGGGCTGCGGCCGAGCGCTGCAGGTCTTCACGCAAATCGCCAACAGCTTCCAGGCCCACAGAAAAACGCACCAACGTGCCGGGCTGCAAATGTTCAGGCTGGTGTTGGCGCATGCGCTGGATCTCGTAGGGCATGACCAGGCTGACCGGGCCGCCCCAGCTGTAGCCGATCTTGAACAGCTTCAGACCATCGCAAAACGCGTCCACCTGCGCCTGGCTGTAACGGGCATCGATCATCACGCTGAACAAGCCTGCCGCCAGGCCCGAGCCCTGACCACACAGACGCTGCCAATGGGCATGCCCCGGCGCACCGGCCATGGCCGGATGCAGCACTTGCGCGCACTGCGGCTGATCTTGCCACCAGGAGGCCAAGGCGCGAGCCGACTGGTCATGGGCGACGTAGCGCAAGGCCATGCTGGGCAAGGAGCGCAGCACCGTTTCTGCGTCGTTGGCCCCCACGCCCAAGCCCAGCCGCATGTGGCACAGCTTGATTTTCAGGTGCAGCGCCGCATCGCGCGTGACGATGCTGCCCATGAGCACATCGCCACCGCCGCTGGGGTATTTGGTCAGTGCATGGGCGCTGATGTCCACACCCAGCTGGCCATCGCGCAGCAAGTCAAAGGGCTGAAACGCCAGACCCGCGCCCCAGGTGTTGTCGAGGGCACAAAGCACGCCTTTGGCCTTGCAGCGGCGCACCAATTCGGGCAAATCCGGAAACTCCATGCTGACCGAGCCTGGCGCTTCCAACCAAACCAACCGGGTCCGCTCATTCAAGCGGGCCGACAAGTCTTCGGGGTTCATCGGGTCGTAATACTGGTGCGTGATGCCGTAATGGTGCAACTCGCCTTCGGCCAAGGCTTTGTTGGGGCCGTAAGCGTTGTCGGGCATCAGGACTTCATCGCCTGTTTTCAGCAAGGCGAGTGCCACGGTGGCCAAGGCCGCCAAACCACTGGGCACCAACAGGCATTGCGCACCCCCTTCCAGCGCACACAAACGCTCTTCCAGCGTGTAGGTGGTGGGTGTGCCATGCAGGCCGTAGGTGTAGGCCGATTTGTCTTTCCACTCAAACTGCCGCATCGCGGCCACGGAGGGGAAGTAAACCGTGGAGGCTTTGAACACGCCAGGCTGCGGCGCCGCAAAGCCGGCAGGCGGCACATAAGGGTGGTGGATCAAGCCAGTGACATCGGGGGCTGCATGCTTTTCATTCATGGGCCGATCCTAAAGCAAACAGCCTCCCGAAGGAGGCTGTTGCGATCATCCAAAGCGTGGACTCAGACTTTCCACTTTTCAATCAGTTTCTCGGGGCGCATGCTGTCATACGGCTCGAAAGGCTGGTGAATCCAGGGGTTGGTCGGCAGGTCTTCGATCGAGTAGTCGGGCTTGAACGTGGACACGCCTTTGGTCCAGATCACGGCAGAGCGCAGCTCGGTGATGGGCTTGTAGTTGTTTTTCAACTGGTCCACCACAGCGCGCAGGGTGTGGCCGGTGTCGGCCAGGTCGTCCACCAGCAGCACGCGGCCAGCGATCTCGCCCTTGGGGGTGGTGATGAAACGGGCGATGTCCAGGTGGCCCTGCACCGTGCCTGCGTCGGCGCGGTAGGAGCTGGTGGACATGATGGCCAAAGGCTTGTCGAACACGCGCGACAAGATGTCGCCGGGGCGCATGCCACCACGGGCCAGGCACAAGATGGTGTCGAATTCCCAGCCGGATTGGTGGATCTTGATGGCGAGCTTTTCGATGAGGTTGTGGTACTCGTCGTAGCTCACGTACAGGTGCTTGCCGTCTTCGGTCAACATGGGGTCACTCCAGTCAAAGGTTCTGTGAAGGTTTGAAAATTCAGGCCGCAGCGCTTAAGCGCTGAAGGGGTTGTGCAACAAGATCGTGTGGTCACGGTCCGGGCTGGTGGACACCATGTGAACGGGCACGCCGGTCACTTCTGCAATGCGGGCCAGGTATTGGCGGGCATTGGCGGGCAGCTTGTTCAGGTCGGTCACACCCACGGTGGTTTCTGTCCAGCCGGGGATCACTTCATAAATGGGCTTGCAACGGGCGATCTCGTCAGCGCCCATGGGCAGGATATCAATCACTTCGCCGTCCAGTTCGTAGCCAGTGCACAGCAGCAATTCTTTCAGGCCATCGAGCACATCCAGCTTGGTGATGCACAGACCTGTGAGGCCGTTGACTTGTGCGCTGCGCTTGAGCAAGGCGGCGTCAAACCAGCCGCAACGTCGGGCACGGCCTGTGGTGGTGCCTTTTTCAGCGCCGACGGTGGCCATGTGATAGCCCGGCGTGCCTTCGGTCTCCCAATCGAGTTCCGTCGGGAATGGGCCGCCACCCACGCGTGTGCAATAGGCTTTGGTGATGCCGAGGATGTAATGCAACATGCCAGGGCCCACGCCCGAGCCTGCAGCGGCGTTGCCCGCCACACAGTTGCTGGATGTGACAAAGGGGTAAGTGCCGTGGTCAACGTCGAGCAAGGTGCCCTGCGCGCCTTCAAACAACAAATTGGCGCCTGCTTTGTGGGCGTCGTTCAATTCGCGGGAGACATCTGCCACCATGGGCAGCAGCGCTTTGGCATAGGCCATCGCTTCGTTGTAGGTGGCGTCAAAGTCCACAGGCGCTGCGCCCAGGAAGTTGACCAACACATGGTTGTGCAAAGCCAGGTTCTCGCGCAGCTTGGTGGCAAAGCGCTCAGGGTATTTCAAGTCCTGCACGCGGATGGCGCGGCGGGCAACTTTGTCTTCGTAGGCAGGGCCAATGCCTCGACCGGTGGTGCCGATCTTGGCGGTGCCGGCTTTTTCCTTGGCCGCTTCACGGGCCACATCGAGGGCCACGTGGTAAGGCAAGATCAATGGGCAAGCATCGCTCACGCGCAGACGCGAACGCACTTCGACACCGGCTTTCTCAAGACCCGCGATTTCTTCGAGCAGCTTGGGCACCGACAACACCACACCGTTGCCGACGTAGCACTTGACGCCTGCGCGCATGATGCCGCTGGGGATCAGGTGCAAGGCGGTTTTCACGCCGTTGATCACCAAGGTGTGCCCTGCGTTATGACCGCCTTGAAAACGGACCACACCTTGCGCGGTTTCGGTCAGCCAATCGACCAGTTTGCCTTTGCCTTCGTCACCCCACTGGGTGCCCACGACGACCACGTTACGGCCTTGCGTCTTGTTCATGCTTGAAATGTTCTTTCTCAAAGAGCCTGTACCAACCACTGCCCGGCCGCTTCAACGAGTTCGCGGTCGCAATGGAATTCATCAACTTCACTTTCGTGGCCCGGCAGGACGCACACCACGGTCTCGCCACGGCTGCGCAGACCGGCAATGGCCTCACGCAAAGCGGGTGAGTTGCCCCAAGGGGCACGAATGGCGGCGCGCAAAGCCAGGGGCGCAACGGCAGACACCAATTCTTTCAGATCGAGGCTGAAGCCCACTGCCGGACGGTCGCGCTCGATGCGGTGACCGAACACGGCGCCCACGCCGTCGTAACGGCCACCTCGGGCCAAGGCATCGGATGCGCCTTTGGCATAAATGGCAAAGCGCATGCCGCTGTAATAGGCATAACCACGCGAGTCGCCCAGATCAAAGCTGATGGCCACGCCCGGGATCTGCTCGGCCAACCAACGCAACTGCGCCAAGGCTTGGGTGATGGCTGGGGTTGCGGGCAAACGCTGGGCCGCTTCGGCCAGCACGCTCACATCGCCATACAAACCCACCAAGGCCAGCAAGCCTTGTCGGCTGTCGGCAGAGAAATCGGCCGTCAGCTGGGCCAGCTTGGAGGCGTCTTTGGTGGCCAAGGCGGCATGGATGTCGTGGCGCACGGCCTCGGACATGGCTTGGCCTTCGAGCAAACTGCCCACGATGCGGGCGTCTGCCAAATCGACTTGCAAATCGCTCACGCGCGCAGCGCGCAGGCAATCGAGCGTCAATTGCAAAATTTCCAAATCGGCTTCGGGACCGGCATGACCGTAAATCTCGGCGCCCAGCTGCAGGGGTTCGCGCGTGGCGTGCGGGCGCGCAGGACGGGTGTGCAAAACCGGGCCGCAATAGCAAAGACGGGTCAAACCCGAGCGGCCAAGCAAATGGGCGTCGATGCGGGCCACCTGGGGGGTGGTGTCGGCGCGCAAGCCCAGTGTGCGACCTGAGAGCTGGTCCACCAGCTTGAAGGTTTGCAAGTCGAGGGCTTCTCCCGTGCCGGTCAGCAGGGATTCCAAATGCTCCAGCAGCGGCGGCATGACCAGCTCGTAGCCATAGCCACGGGCGGTGTCGAGCAGTTCGCGACGGAGTTCTTCGATGTGACGAGCCTCGGAAGGCAAGACATCGGCAATGTGATCCGGGAGGACCCAAGCAGACATGGGATTGGAGGGGGACGGTTAAAACAGGGATTTTACCGGCTTGCAGGCCGGTTTTCTGCCCAAGGCGTCAGGAAACCCACCAAAGCAACAACAAGCCTGCGAAGACCATGAACAGTCCGAAAAAACGGATTTGCCCATCTTGCAGCTGCAAAAGCTGCTCAAACAGGCGCCGCCAGCGCAGCGGCGAGACCATGGGCATCAAGCCCTCCAGGATGAGCATCAGGCCCAAAGCCAGCAGGAGGGTTTGACTCAAGACTTACTTTCTGGGCGAAGTGCCCGCACCAGCCGAGCTGCGCATGGCCTTGAAAAAGTCGGAGCTTGCCGGGTCGAGCACCATCACATCGGACTTGCTGGCGAAGGTGGTTTTGTACGACTCGAGGCTGCGGTAGAACTGCGCAAACTGCGGGTCGCGGCCAAAAGACTCGGCATAAATGCGGGCGGCTTGGGCATCGCCCTGCCCTTTGATCTTTTGGGCTTCACGGTAAGCATTGGCCACGGCGACTTCACGTTGACGGTCAGCATCGGCGCGGATTTTTTCACCTTCAGCGCCGCCGGTGGAGCGCAACTCGTTGGCCACGCGCTTGCGCTCGGCCTCCATGCGGCGGTAAACCGATTCGGTGATGGTGTCCACATAATCGGCACGGGTGATCCGCACATCGACCACATCGACGCCCCAGGGCTTGCTGCCCTTGACGACTTCCAGCACGGCGCGCTTGACATCCTCCATCAATGCTTCACGCTTGAGAGACAACAATTCCTTGACGGTGTGTTTGTTGATTTCTTCTTGGAAAGCATTGCGCACCACGCGGTTGAGCTGATTGGCACCCGACTTTTCATCGAGACCCACGTTGCGGATGTACGCTTGTGGATCGCTGATGCGCCAACGCACATACCAGTCGACCACCACACGCTGCTTCTCCGCGGTCAGCATGGGCTCATTGTCAGGACTGTCAAGCGTCAACAAACGCTTGTCGATGTAATTGACGTTTTGCAAGGGCGGCGGCAACTTGAAGTGCAGACCGGGCTCGGTGATCACTTCCTTGATTTGACCCAAGGCATAGACGACACCAAACTGGCGCTGATCGACCACAAACACGGTCGAGCTGAGCAGCGCGAACGCCACGAAAAGGCTGGATATCCAAAATCCAATGCGGTTCATGTCAAATGTCCTTATCGTGGATCGCGTTCGCGTGTGCGCATGGCATCACGTGAACGGCTGTCAGGGGTGGCAACCGGCGCCACGGTGGTGGCGGGCAATGGCGTTTCGACAGAAGCAGAAGGCGTCTGAGCAACTTGTTGCATGATTTTGTCCAAAGGCAAATACAACATGTTTGACCCTTGTTTGCTGTCCACAAGCACCTTGGTCACGCTGCTGTAAATCTGCTGCATGGTGTCGGTGTAGAGGCGATCGCGCATGACCTGCGGTGCCTTTTGGTACTCCGGCAGGATCGACTTGAAGCGCTGGGCATCGCCTTCGGCTTGCGCAACGATCTTCTCGCGGTAAGCATCGGCCTCTTCCTTCAGGCGAGATGCGGCACCTACTGCACGGGGAATCACGTCGTTGGCGTAGGCCTGTGCTTCGTTTTTGGCGCGCTCGCGCTCCTGACCTGCTTTGAGAACATCGTCAAACGCCGCTTGAACTTGCTCGGGTGGGCGCACGCCACCTTGCTGCAAGTTGATGCTGACCACTTCAATGCCCACTTTGTAGCGGTCAAGGATGGATTGCATTTTTTCACGCACCCGGGGCGCAATTTGGTCCCGCTCCTCAGCCAAGGCGGAGTCCATTTTCATTTTGCCCACCACCTCACGCACGGCTGTCTCAGCAGACTGCACCACAGCCTCGGTGGGGTTTTTGCTTTCAAACAAGTAGGCCCGGGCATCGTTCAAGCGGTACTGCACTGCAAACTTGATTTCAACGATGTTTTCGTCTTCGGTCAGCATGGCCGACTCGCGCAAGCCCGTGGCCTTGATCACCGTATCACGGCCGATGTCGACCGATCGGATTTGAGACACATAGACCAGTTCATGGCGCTGCAAGGGATATGGCATGCGCCAGTTGAAACCGGCCCCCACCGTGGATTTGTATTTGCCAAACTGGGTAATGACCGCTTGTTGACCTTCCTGGACGATGAAAAAGCCTGTGCCAAGCCAAACCAACAAGGCTGCAGCCACGATCACACCCAAACCCAGGTTTTTCACAAAACCAGGCAAACCAGGACCGCCGGCAGAACCACCGCCGCCGCCCTGAGGACTTTGTGAGCCCCCCTTGCCACCAAACATCTGGCCCAGCTTGCGGTTGAAATCACGCCACAATTCGTCGAGATCAGGTGGGCCGCTGCTTTGCGGATTGCCTCGGCCGGGTGGATTTTGCGGCCAGCCATCGGGCTTTTGACCCGTCGGTGGTGGCGTATCACCGCTGGGTTTTGAGCCCGTGTCGCTTGGCGACTTGTTGTCGTCGTCGCGCCCCCATCGGGGGTCATTCAAATTGAACATGCCGCGGATCTTTGCAGGCAGCAAGGACCATCGCAGGGTTGGCAGTTGAAAATTCATGGTGAAGTGTCTTTGTCAGAATGACGAATCCGCATTGTGCCGAATTCAGGAGGCTTTCAAGCCAGATCACCCGGATATTCCCGGGTCATGTCACGGGGATCTACTGGCTCGACCACCGCAGGCGGCAAAGCCGTTGTGACAATGCCAGACAAAGCCGTGCGCAACACATCCAGGCCTTTGCCCGATTTGGCGCTCACGAACACGCGCTGCACAGGCTGGCCATCGAGTTCATAACTGTCTTGCAGTTGCAAGGGGTAGCGCTCGGCATCCAGCGCATCGAGCTTGTTGAACACCAGCAATTGCGGCACCGTGTCGGCACCGATCTCGGCCAGCACTTTTTGCACCTCGGCCATCTGCTCCGGAAAATCCGGGTTGGCCGCATCGACCACATGGAGCAACAAATCGGCTTCGGTGGCTTCTTGCAAGGTGGCCTGAAAGGCCTCCACCAATCCGTGCGGCAGATCACGGATGAAGCCCACGGTATCGGACAAAGAAACCGAGCGACCGGCCTCACCCAGATACAGCTGGCGGGTGGTGGTGTCCAACGTGGCGAACAACTGATCGGCGGCATATGCACGCGCTTTAACCAAAGCGTTGAACAAGGTGGACTTGCCCGCGTTCGTGTAGCCGACCAAGGAAATGTTGAAGGTGTCGCGCCGCTCACGCTGGCGGCGCTGTGTGTTGCGCTGCTTCTTGACCTTGACCAAGCGCTCCTTGGTGCGCTTGATGGCCTCGCCAATCATGCGGCGATCCAGCTCGATCTGCGTCTCGCCTGGGCCGCCGCGCAAACCGATACCGCCAGTTTGGCGCTCCAGGTGCGACCAACGGCGCACCAGCCGAGTGCTCAGGTATTGCAGTTTGGCCAGCTCTACTTGCAGCTTGCCTTCGTGGCTGCGAGCGCGCTGCGCGAAGATTTCCAGAATCAACAAGGTCCGGTCATTCACCGGCAAGCCCATGTGGCGCTCCAGATTGCGCTGCTGCGCGGGGCTCAGAGCTTGGTCAAACAGCACCTCTTTGGCGCCATGCATCAGGGCCAATTCCTTGATTTCATCGGCTTTGCCACTGCCCACAAACAAGGCAGGATCGGGGGCTTTGCGTTTGCAGGTCAGGCGTGCCACCGGCTTCAAGCCACCGGACTCGGCCAACAGCCCAAGCTCTTGCAACTCGGCATCGAAATGCGGCAGCCCAAAGTCAACGCCGACCAATAAGGTCGGCGCAGGCTGTTTGAAGGAAGTTTCAGACAATGTCAGGAAGCACCAGTGGCCCGATCAGGCCAGCCGGGCAGATCAAGCGGTGATTTCGCCTTCGCCGGGCGTGTTGAAAGTCACAGAACGGCCGGGAACAATGGTCGAGATGGCGTGTTTGTAAACCATCTGGGTCACGGTGTTGCGCAACAAAACCACATATTGGTCGAACGATTCGATCTGGCCTTGCAGTTTGATGCCGTTGACCAGGTAAATCGAGACCGGCACATGCTCGCGACGCAGTGCGTTCAAGAAGGGGTCTTGCAGAAGTTGGCCTTTGTTGCTCACGATATTCTCCGTGTTCAGAAGTTATAAAGTTGTGACCTTACCACAGGCTCGGTCGGTGCTTTTTGAAAAAACCCAAAACCACAAAATTCAAGCGGCATCTTTGTTGGCGTATGGGTTGTTGGCTGTTTTCATTTCAATGCGCAAGGGCGTGCCTGACAAATCAAACGCCTTGCGGAAACGCCCTTCCAGGAAGCGCTTGTAGGACTCGGTGACGTGCTCAAGCGAGTTGCCGTGGATCACGATCACCGGCGGGTTCATGCCGCCTTGGTGCGCATAACGCATTTTGGGACGGAACATGCCACCGCGCTGTGGGCTTTGGAACTGAACGGCTTCCAAGAGCAAACGCGTCAGGATTGGGGTGCTCATCTTGACCATGGCCGACTTGTGCGCTTTGGTGATCGACGTCCACACCGGGCCCAGGCCTTGGCGCTTTTTGGCCGAAATGAAATGCATGTTGGCAAAACTCAGAAACGGCAAACGCGTTTCAATGGATCGCTGCACCAGCTGGCGCTGGTACTCGTCTACCGCATCCCATTTGTTGACGGCCAGCACCATGGCGCGACCACTCTCCAGGGCAAAGCCTGCGATGTGGGCGTCCTGGTCTGTCACGCCCTGCTCTGCGTCCAGCAGCAGCAAAACCACGTTGGCCGACTCAACCGCTTGCAGGGTTTTGACCACCGAGAACTTTTCGATGGCTTCGAACACCTTGCCTTTGCGGCGCAGACCGGCTGTATCGATCAATTCAAACTTCTGACCGTCACGCTCAAAAGGCACACTGATCGCGTCACGTGTGGTGCCCGGCATGTCGAACGCCACCAAGCGCTCTTCGCCCAGCCAGGTGTTGATCAGGGTGGACTTGCCCACGTTGGGGCGCCCTGCCACCGCCAGCTTGATGATGGTTTTGTCTTCTTCGGTTTCTTCGGGGTCTTCGGGCAGGTTCAGTGGCTCCAGTGCCAGATCCACCAGGCCTCGAATACCCTGTCCGTGCGCAGCAGAGATGGCCAAGACCTCGCCCAAGCCAAGCTCATAAAACTCTGTGATCTGGATGCCTTCGAGCATGCCTTCGGCCTTGTTGGCCACCAGCAAGCAGGGCTTGCCAATCTTTCTCAGGTATTTGGCGATGTCGTGGTCTTGCGCGGACAAACCACCGCGTGCGTCGACCACAAAAATGACCACATCCGCCTCGGCGACCGCTTGCTGGGTCTGCTTGGCCATTTCCTTGTAGATACCGCTGCTGGCATCGGGCTCGAAGCCGCCCGTGTCGATCACGATGTATTCATGCTTGCCCTGCTTGCCCTGGCCGTAGTGACGGTCACGGGTCAAGCCTGCAAAATCGGCCACGATGGCATCCCGGCTCTTGGTGAGTCGGTTGAACAGCGTGGATTTGCCCACATTGGGGCGGCCCACCAGGGCCAAAACGGGTTTCACTTAAAAATTTTCCGATCCATCATTCAGGGCGATATCCAAAAACGCCCCCGGCGCGTGTCACCACCACCAAAGTTTGATCCACCGCGACGGGGCGACCCACGATGGCACTGCCATCTGTCACCACCCGCAGCAGTGGCTTACCGTCTTGGCGCGACAGGAAATGCAACAAACCATTCTCATCGCCCAAAACCACTGAACGGCCCAGCACCAAAGGCGCCGTCAAGCCTCGGAAACGAAGCCCTTCCTGTGACCACGCAATTTGTCCGCCTTGACGCTGCCAAGCATGGACTTTGCTGTCCGACTCGGCACCAAAAATAAGATTTTCATCACCGGTCAGACCGGTATGGCCTTGCGCACTGCGCGACCAGAGGTTGCTGCCGCGGCTGGCATCCACACAAGCCACTGAAGACTGAAAGGCCCGTGCGCAAACTGTGTTGCCTTGTCGGTCTGCTCCAGCCACCAAATCCACGAGTCGCTCCACTTCGTTGGTGCCACGTGAAGTGGCCAACAAGGTTTCCCAACGCACGCTGCCATTGTTGGGGTTGAGCGACGCCAAACGCCCTCCCCAACCGACCAACAAGGAATCACCAAATGGGATCAAAAGGCCCGCTTGGTTGAGCACCAGAGGATCGCCAGCGCGCTGTTGTGTCCAGATTTTCTGACCAGAAGCGCCATCGAGTGCGGTGACCGTGCGGTCCGCGCCCAGAACAAAGACTCGTCCACCAGCCACCAGCGGTGGGGTCAATGACACCGCGGACAAAGCGTAGCGCCACAGGACTTTGCCTGCCTCCATGGTGACCACTTCGTTGCGTTGATTGACAACCGCGAATCGGCTCCCATCACCACCAACGCCGGCCACGATGCCCTCAGATAATTTGAGTCGCCAGATGTCTTTACCGGTCAAGCCATCCATGACTGCGACCCAGCCCTGGCTCGATGCCAGCGCCACAAGGCCGCCGTGGACCGATGGCAACAGCGGTGATGTGATCGGGCCCAAGTTGTTAGACCACACTTTTTTGACCGTGAGCTCGCCCGAGACCGATGGCAAAGGCGCCGGATCCGGTTTATTGGGGGCACTCGAGCAGGCGGACAGCAAGACCCAGAGGCCGCAGACGCAAGCCCAACGAAAGCCAGTCAGTTGCGTCATGCGTTTCACTTCTTGCGCTCCACCGAGGATTGAGGGTCTGCACCCAAAGCGTTGAGCTTGGCCTGGACCAGGCGACGGTAATCGGGGGTATCCGCCAATTGAGTCCAAGCTTGCTGGTAGGCAGAAACTGCCAGATCTGACTGGCCCTTGGCTTGCAAGACGTCACCGCGCAAATCCGCAGCCAGGCCTGCCATGGCAGGCGTGAACGATGAACTCAATTGCTTCAATGCTTCATCGTAGCCCTTGGCATCCAATTGCATGCCAGCAAGGCGCAAACGTGCCACATCGCGGTAGGCTTCGTCTGCGGCAGTTTCAGCAACCCAGAGCAAGGCTGCACGTGCAGCGTCTGGTTTGCCTTGCGACTGCAAAGTTTTTGCGGCCAACAAAGCCGCTTGTTGTGCGAACTGAGTTGAACCGAACTTGTCTTTCATGTCTGCCAAGCTGCGCTCAACGCGCGCCAAATCGCCTGAAGCCACCGCGCGATCGACCTCATCGTAAAGGGCAGAAGCTTTGACTGCCTGCGTCCGCTGCCAATACTGGTAACCATTCCAGGCGGCATAGCTGCCCAGGACCGCAATCAGCACCCAAGAAATCAGGTTGCCCCAGGTTTTCCAGAAGTGTTTGAGCTGGTCAAGTTGTTCTTGTTCTTCGAGATCGAGTGCGTTGGACATGGTGTAGAGCGTGAATGCGCAAATTAATGAGGGGATTGTAGGCTCTGGGCCCAATCGGCGACATGGGCCAGGGACTCCGTCCGTTGAGCGCCGAGGCCATCGCGCAAAGACTTGACCGTGACCTGTCCCTTGGCCAATTCATCACCACCGAAAATCAGGGCAAAACGGGCACCGCTGCCATCGGCTTTTTTGAATTGCGACTTCATGCTGCCCATGCCTTCGCCACTGCCTGCATGCATTTGGGCCGACACGCCATGCGTGCGCAAAGCCTGCAGCACTTGCATGGCCACGGGCAAAGTGGCGGTTTCGGGGACGATGGCGTACACATCGGGGGCCAGATCAGGCAATGCCTCGCCCTGCTCCTTGATGAGTTCGAGCACGCGCTCAACGCCCAGCGCCCAGCCCACGGCAGGCGACGGCTTGCCGCCCACTTGCTCAATCAGGTAGTCGTATCGGCCACCACCGCAGATGGTGCCTTGCGAGCCCAGACTGGTGGTGATGAACTCGAACACCGTGAGGTTGTAGTAATCCATGCCGCGCACCAGGCGCGGATTGATGCTGTAGGCCACACCGTTGGCATCCAGAATGGCTTTGACCGCGTTGAAGTGGGCCAAAGACGCTTCACCCAAAAAGTCGAGCAAGCGAGGGGCCGACTCCACCACGCTTTGCATGGCCGGATTTTTGGTGTCCAGAATGCGCAGCGGGTTGCTGTGCAGGCGGCGTTTGGCTTCTTCGTCCAGCACATCGCTGTGCTTTTCGAGGTGGGCGATCAGGGCGGCGCGGTGGGCTTGGCGCTCAGCGGGCTGGCCCAGGCTGTTGAGTTCCAGTCGCACGTCTTTCAGGCCCAACACCTTCCACAGATCATTGGCCAGCAAAATCAGCTCAGCGTCGACCTCGGCACCACCAAAGCCCAGCACCTCGGCACCGATCTGATGGAACTGGCGGTAGCGTCCGCGCTGCGGACGCTCGTGGCGAAACATGGGGCCCATGTAATACAGGCGCTTGCCGCCTTCGTACAGCAGGTTGTGCTCGACGACCGAGCGCACCAGGCCGGCCGTGCCTTCGGGGCGCAGGGTGAGTTGCTCACCATTCAAGCGGTCTTCAAAGGAGTACATCTCCTTTTCGACGATATCGGTCACTTCGCCCAAGCCGCGCACAAACAGTGCCGTCGGCTCGACGATGGGCAAGCGCACATTGCGGTAGGCGT
The DNA here is from genome assembly GCF_003063335.1 of Limnohabitans sp. MMS-10A-192. GTDB lineage: Bacteria > Pseudomonadota > Gammaproteobacteria > Burkholderiales > Burkholderiaceae_C > Limnohabitans_A. Next base: position 690,077 of record NZ_NERX01000001.1, read on the forward strand.
AACGCGCCATCAAAGCGCGCACCTGACCTTCCAGCCATTCCCAGCGGGCCGAATCGGGCGGCAAGATGTCGTTCATGCCCTTGACGCCCACCAGCTTCTGGGCTTTGACGATCTTGGTGTTGTTTTCTTTCAGCGACTCGCTCATTTTTTCTCAGCAGATCCGGAACCAAAACGGTTCTCAATGTAGTTTTCAACCAGCCCCTGAAACTCTTGCGCAATGCCTTCACCGCGCAGCGTCAGGCGCTTTTCGCCGTCGATGAAGACTGGGGCAGCAGGCGCTTCGCCCGTGCCAGGCAGGCTGATGCCGATGTCGGCATGTTTGCTCTCGCCGGGGCCGTTCACGATACAGCCCATCACCGCCACCTTGAGGTTTTCCACCCCGGGGTAGCGCGCGCGCCAGACAGGCATTTGGGCGCGCAAAAAGTCGTCAATCTGTTTGGCCAGCTCTTGGAAGGTGCTGCTGGTCGTGCGGCCGCAGCCAGGGCAAGCGGTCACGCTGGGCACAAAAATGCGCAAACCCAGCGACTGCAAAATCTCGGACGCAATCACCACCTCTTGCGTGCGGGCTTCGCCTGGCTGTGGTGTGAGCGAGACACGGATGGTGTCGCCGATGCCCTCTTGCAGGAGCACCGACAAGGCTGCAGCCGAAGCCACCGTGCCCTTGGTGCCCATGCCCGCTTCGGTCAAGCCCAGGTGCAACGGATAATCGCAGCGGCGTCCCAATTCGCGGTAAACCGAAATCAAATCCTGCACACCCGAGACCTTGCACGACAGGGCGATCTGGGCACCGTTCATGCCCATGGCCTCGGCGCGCTGTGCGGATGTGATGGCCGAAGTGATCAAGGCCTCGTACATGACCTGCCGCGCTTCCCAAGGCTGGGCACGCTGGCTGTTGGTGTCCATCAATTCGGCCAGCAATTCCTGGTCAAGGCTGCCCCAGTTCACGCCGATGCGGATGGCTTTGTCAAAACGCATGGCCGCTTCGATCATCTGACCGAACTGCACATCACGCTTGTCGCCTTTGCCTACGTTGCCGGGGTTGATACGGTATTTGGACAAGGCCTCGGCACATGCCGGGTAGTCGGTCAGCAGGCGGTGGCCGTTGTAATGGAAGTCGCCAATCAAGGGCACGTCAATGCCCATTTTGTCGAGTTGGTCGCGGATGTGCGGCACAGCCTCGGCGGCTTCGGGCGTGTTCACAGTGATGCGCACCATCTCGGAACCTGCCAAAGCGAGTTCCTTGACCTGAATGGCTGTACCGATCACGTCGACCGTGTCGGTGTTGGTCATGGACTGCACGCGCACGGGGGCGCCGCCGCCCACAGTGACCACCCGCGAACCCCAGACCACGCGGGACTGGCGACTGGTGCGGCTGGCCGGCACCGCAATGGCAATGGCTGAGTTCATTCTTTCACCTCAAAACGGGCTACGGTCACCTTGGTGTGGGGTGACAGATCAAAGGGTTTGCCTTTGTAGGTCATGCGCACCACGCTGGCGCGACCGACCACCACACTCAAAGGCAGCGGGTATTGAACTTCAAAGCTCTCACCTGCATGAACCACACGACTCCACAACACTTGGTTCCTGCTGTTGCGTATTTCGATCCAGCTGTCGCTGGTCGCTGAAAAACCCAGCGAAGCGCCTGCTGAGGCCGTATTTGGAGGCACTGCTGAAGTCACAGAGACTGGTGCGACCTTCACCGTTTGAGGAACAGAAGCTGCTGGCGCGGCAGCAGCAGGCGGTTGAGCAGCGGGTGTGGGCTCGATTGCCTCGGCTGGAACAGCTGGCACGGGCTCGGACGTCACTGGTTCAGGTGCCGGCAAAAGCTGCACAGCTTGATCCGCCGATACGGCTTCTTTGGACGCTGACGGCCACCATGACCAGGTCGAAGGAGATGGCATCCACAACAAAGCGGCAATCAACGCCAACATCAAAACAGCGATACTCACCGTTTGGATGGGAATGCTGCGAAAAAAAGCCAAGCGACCTGCTCGCATCGATTTCTCGGATGTCAGGGGTTCCAGGCTGGGACGGTGCAAGGGCAAACGATCCGCAGATGGTGGCAACAAGGCCAACACCGGCGTTGGATCCATTTGCAAATGACGACAAACACTGGACGCCAATGCCCGAACGAAAACCGGCCCTATGAATGCATCGTATTGATCGGCTTCCAGAGCCTCAAGCTGCCGAACCGGAACTTTCAAAGTCACCGATAACAAAGCCGTGTGCATCCCCTTTGCCATGCGTGCGGCACGGATCAATTGACCCGCCGTCTGATTTGGTGTGACGGTTTGCGTTTGCGCCAACTCGGCCGATGGTGGGGAAAGGCTATCGGTCATCAGTCATCAAGCTTAGGAATTAAAAGAATTCACAGGCACCAAGGGGATGGTGCGCTGCTGTGCCATGCGGCTTTGCACTTGCGTGCGGTCTTTCACGTCACCGGCCAATTGACCGCAAGCAGCGTCAATGTCGTCACCACGGGTTTTGCGCACGGTTGTTATCAAGCCGGCGTCTTGCAGAGACTTGGCAAACGCCTGAACGCGGGCATGGGGTGAGCGAAGCAAACCCGAGGCCGGAAAAGGATTGAAAGGGATCAAATTGAATTTACAACGCAAACCCTGACGGGCATGTTTTTGCACCAAATCAATCAATTGCTCGGCATGCTCGGGCTGGTCATTGACGCCATCGAGCATGCAATATTCAAAGGTGATGAAGTCACGTGGTGCATGCGCCAAATAAGCGATGCAAGCTTGCATGAGTTCATCCAGTGGGTATTTGCGGTTGAGCGGCACCAGGTTGTCGCGCAGCGCATCGCCCGGCGCGTGCAAGGACACGGCCAACGCAACAGGACAATCGGCCGAGAGCCGCTCGATCATGGGCACAACGCCCGAGGTGGACACCGTCACGCGGCGGCGCGACAAACCATAACCGTGGTCGTCGAGCATGGTGCGCAATGCGGGCACCAGAGCAGAGTAGTTTTGCAGCGGCTCGCCCATGCCCATCATCACCACGTTGGAAATGACGCGGTCATCGGTGCCCAAATGCTTGCGCAGGAAATGTTCGGCAAACCACAACTGCGCCAGGATTTCACCAGTCGTCAAATTGCGACTGAAGCCTTGGTGCCCGGTGGAACAAAACCGGCAGCCCACAGCACAACCGGCCTGGGAAGAAACGCACAAAGTGCCCCGGTCGTCTTCTGGGATGAACACCGATTCAATGGCATTGCCATCGCCGACGTCGAACAGCCATTTGATGGTGCCGTCGGCAGAAATGTGTTGACTGATCACAGGCAGCGCCGAAACGTGCGCGTGAGATTTGAGCTTTTGGCGCAAAGATTTCGCCAAATCGCTCATCTGATCGAAATCAGAAGCGCCCCGCTGGTGAATCCAGCGGAACAGCTGGGTGGCTCGAAAGCGCTTTTCGCCCAATCCGTCACAAAAAACGGCCAGACCTTCCAGGTCAAATTCGAGAAGGTTGGCCGTCATACGGATAGGGTCGCGCTGGAGCCGCGACGCAATCAGCGTGCGTAAACGTTCATGCCGGGGAAGAAGAAAGCAACTTCCACAGCAGCAGTTTCAGGGGCGTCAGAGCCGTGCACAGCGTTGGCATCGATGCTGTCAGCGAAGTCAGCACGGATGGTGCCAGCGTCGGCCTTCTTGGGATCGGTTGCGCCCATCAGGTCACGGTTCTTGGCAATGGCGTTCTCGCCTTCCAAGGCCTGGATCATGACGGGGCCAGAGATCATGAAGTCCACCAGGTCCTTGAAGAAAGGACGTGCGCTGTGCACAGCGTAGAACTGCTCGGCTTCGCGTCGCGACAGATGAGCCATCTTGGCAGCGACCACTTTCAGGCCAGCAGCTTCAAAACGAGCGTAGATCTGGCCGATGACGTTCTTGGCGACTGCGTCGGGCTTGATGATGGAGAGAGTGCGTTCGATAGCCATGGTAATTTCCTCTAACAGAGTGTTTTTAAAGCATTTTTGCCATTCAGCAAAGCCCACTATTCTAACCTGTGCAGCCCCTGGATCCCCCTCATTTTGGGACAAGGGCACACAGGAAATCCGGTTTTCAGCGGCTTCGACCGCTACCGCCGCGACCTCCACGGCCAGGGGCGACCGGATTGCGCTTGAGCCGATTGAAACTTTCTGCACCAATGAAACCTTGCGATGACTTCACCGCTTCAGGCTGGGCGGCTCCCCCACCCATGCCCGATTGGGCTGCAGGTTTGGCCCGAGGCACGGCCGTGCCCGCTTTGCCACCGCCGCCCGTGCGAGGGCGTCGGTCATTTCGATTGGTACGGGAGACTGGCCGCTCGGTGACGGGGCGAGGACGCTCGGCGCTACCCGCCGCACGCATCAAGGAACGGATGTCGGCCTCGTCCAGTTCCAGCCAGGCCCCGCGGCGCAAACCATGCGGCAAAACCATCGCGCCATAACGGATACGGATCAACCGACTGACAGCGTGGCCCACCGACTCCATCATGCGGCGGACTTCGCGGTTGCGGCCTTCGGAAATCGTGACGCGGTACCAGCAGTTGGAGCCTTCCCCACCACCGTCTTCGATCGAGCCAAACTGGGCCGGGCCGTCGTCCAGCATCACGCCGTCGAGCAGTTTTTGTTTTTCGTCTTTGCTCAAAGCGCCCAGCACCCGGACTGCGTACTCACGCTCCAGACCAAAGCGGGGGTGCATCAACTGGTTGGCCAACTCACCGGAGCTGGTGAACAGCAACAGACCTTCGGTGTTCAAGTCCAGACGGCCTACCGACTGCCATTTGCCGTTCATCAGGCGTGGCAGTTTGCGGAACACCGAAGGACGGTTTTGCGGGTCGTCATGGCTGACGATCTCGCCAGCCGGCTTGTGATAAGCGATCACACGGGCTGGCGGCGGATCGATCCGGATGCGCAGCGGCTTGCCGTTGACCTTGATCTGGTCACCGTACTGAACGCGCTGGCCCACGTGGGCAGGTTCGTTGTTGACCGCGACGCGGCCTTCGGCAATCAGCTTTTCCATTTCCAGGCGCGAACCCAGGCCGGCTTGCGCCAGCACTTTGTGCAGCTTGGGCGAGTCCGCTTCAGGGGCCAGCACACGTTTGCCCAGATCCACCGCCTCTTCTGGTGCCGTCTCTTCTTCGTCGAATTGACCGGACACCACGTCCGACAGCTCGATCGGCTTGTAAGCCCTTTCGGGGTCAAACATGGAGCGCGGCTTGCGGGACTGCGCGCGCTGGCCAGCTGGTTTGGAAGGACGAGCGTCGTCTTGGGTGTGATCTGTCATGAATTAGGGGATTCTTCGCCGTGCGAAATAGGTGAAATTAACGTGTCAGGCACGGCGAAGGAGGCCTCTGCTTGATCAGCAGAAGCATTAGAAATAGCGTCAAAAGCCAAGCTCTCTTGAGACTCGGAAGACGGGGCGACAAACGCAGAAGGCAAGGCCTCGATGGCATCTTCAAGCGACAAGGTCGGTTGCATCGGCAACTCATCAACCAGCCCCGTCAAGGCAGATGCCGGGGAATCTGTTTGTGCCAACAAGGGCAACTGATCGAGCGATGCCAGTCCCAGATCGTCCAGAAACTGGCGTGTGGTGGCATACAAACCGGGACGGCCCACGGTTTCACGGTGACCAATGACCTCCACCCAGCCACGGTCTTCGAGCTGCTTGAGGATCTGCGAGTTAATCGTCACACCGCGGATGTCTTCCATGTCGCCACGCGTGACCGGTTGACGGTAGGCAATGATCGCCAAGGTTTCCAGCGCCGCACGTGTGTACTTGGGTGGCTTTTCGGGATGCAAACGGTCCAGGTATTCGCGCATTTCCGGGCGGCTTTGAAAACGCCAGCCACTGGCCACGGCCACCAGATCCAGGCCTCGTTGAGCCCAGTCGAGTTGAAGGTCTTGCAGCAATTGCCGCAGGGTATCGGCCCCGAGTGCATCGTCAAATAAAACGCGCATGTCGCGCAATGACAAAGGCTGGCCTGCCGTGAGCAGGGCCGTTTCCAGGACACGCTTGGCTTGCGCCATATTCATGGTGTCAATCTTTCGGGAAAAAGACGCCTCACGGCGTCGAAAGTGCAGAGATGGTGGTCGTCTTGACCACCCCGTTCTGAGAGCCTTGGCAAACATGCCTGGCTCTGGATTCGCTCAAACCGGCGCTGCCAGCTCATGCTCCCTGTGAAATCGCATTGTAACTGAGGCCCAAATCGGCCAAAGCGCGGGCCATGTCATCGGGCAATGCGATCCGCAGGTCAATGGCTTGGCCCGTGATTGGATGCTCGAATGCCAGATGCCAGGCATGCAGGGCCTGCCGGGTCATGCCGGCCAAAGCGGCGCCGCCGTACATGGCATCCGCCAACAAGGGATGCCCCAGATGGGCCATGTGCACCCGTATCTGGTGCGTGCGCCCCGTGTGCAAGGTGCACTGGACCAGACAGACGCGCTCATTTTGGTCCAACAAATTGATGGTGGTCGCTGCTGTTTTCCCGGACTGGTAAGTCAAGTCGACCACCGCCATGCGCAAGCGGTTGGCCGGATCGCGCCCGATGGGCGCTTCAATGGTGCGTGGTGAAGGTCCCGTCCATGGCTTGTGGGCCAAAGCGAGGTATTGGCGATGCACCTCACGGGCCGCAATTTGCTGCACCAAAGCATCCATGGCTTGGCGGGTGCGGGCCACCACCATCAGGCCACTGGTGTCCTTGTCCAGACGGTGAACGATGCCGGCGCGCGGCACATCTGCGGCCATGGGGTCCAGGGCCAGCAAGCCGTTGAGCAGCGTTCCCTGCCAATTGCCCGGTGCAGGATGCACCACCAAACCCGCAGGCTTGTGGATCACACGCAAATGGGCATCTTCGTACACCACGTCAATGGGCATGGCCTCCGGTACAAAGGCCTTCGACTGGGGTGTGGCGCGCAAGGTGACTTGAACCGCATGGCCCAGCCGCACCTTTGTCGACGGCTTGGTGGTGACGCGACCGTCCACCAAGACATCGCCCTGCTCGATCAGTTGCTGCAGGTAATTGCGGGAAAACTCGGGCACCAATTGGGCCAGCGCGCGGTCCAGGCGTTGCCCATGCAAAGCCACTGGAACCTGGCTTTGGCGAATCTCTTCCTCAGCTGCCTCACTGACTTGTAAAACATCATCTTGCGCCAGGGCGAGAGACGCGTCGATTTCGGGGGGGGTCGATATAATCAATTCGATTGAACAGTTCAAGGACGTCAGAGATGCAAAGCAACAGATTATCGATGGTTCCAGCCAGCTTGGTGTTGGCAATGGGCCTGATGCTGGCAGGCTGCTCGAACACGCCCAAAGATGTGACTGTGGGCTGGTCCCCAGAGAAGATTTACAGCCAGGCCAAGGAAGACGCTGATTCGGGTGCATGGGACAAGGCCATCGGCATGTTCGAAAAACTCGAAGGCCGCGCTGCAGGAACCGTGTTGGCTCAGCAGGCACAAATCGACAAAGCTTTCGCACAGTACAAAACGGGCGACAAAGTCCAAGCGGTGGCCACCTTGGACCGCTTCATCCGCTTGCACCCGTCCAGCCCGGCCGTCGATTACGCCCTCTACCTGAAGGGCTTGGTCAATTTCAATGACAACCTGGGCTTGTTCTCCTCCATCGTTGACCAGGATCTGTCCGAGCGCGATCAAAAAGCGGCCAAAGACGCGTATGAATCCTTCCGGGAGTTGAGCGCACGCTTTCCGGAATCGAAATACACGCCCGAAGCACGCCAGCGCATGACCTACATCGTCAACTCATTGGCGGCTTATGAAGTGCACGTGGCGCGTTACTACGCCAGCCGTGGCGCCCATGTGGCCGCCATCAACCGCGCACAGCAAGCGATTTCAGACTTTCCCGGCGTGCCCGCCAACGAAGAAGCCTTGTCGATCCTGATCAGCTCCTACGAAGCCATGGGCATGACAGATTTACGCAACGATGCGCAACGCGTGTTAGAAAAGAACTTCCCCGCCTCACCCTATCTCAAGGGACAAGCGTTCAAAAAATCGAAGAGCTGGTGGCGTTTTTGGTGAGCTGCGCCACGGCGTCCAAAAACGCCTTGTGATCGCTCAAGCGGCGCATGGGAGGCAAACCCCTGACCAGTCTGCGTCCATAAGACATGCTGCTCAGTCGGCTGTCGCACACCACCAAAATGCCCTGATCGCTCTCACTGCGAATCAAACGCCCAGCCCCTTGCTTGAGGGTCACGGCAGCTTCGGGTAAAGCATGGTCGGCGAATGCACTGCCGCCTTCTCGCGTGATGCGTTGGCTGCGCGCCTCAAACAGCGGATCGCCCGGTGGAGGGAAAGGCAATTTGTCGATCACCACCAATTGCAAGGCCTCGCCGGGCACATCAAAGCCCTCCCAAAACGAAGCCGAAGCCACGAGAATGCAGCCGGCACGCCCTTCACTGGCGCCTTCGCGGAAACGCTCCATCAAGCGCCGCTTCGGGCTCTGGCCCTGAACCAGCACTTCAATGTGGCTGCTGGCATCCAGACGCGACTGCAAATGCTCGCCAATGCTGCGCATAGCGTTCAAGGTGGTGGTCAACACCAAGGTGCGGCCGCCCAAGGCGGTCACGGCCTCGGTGACCAGCTGGGCCACATGTTGCACATGGGAAGGATCGCCTGGCTTGGGGAAATGCTCAGGCACATACAGGCAAGCTTGCGATGCATAGTCAAAGGGGCTGCCGACCTGCATCACGCGAGCAGAAGTCAAGCCGCAGGGCTGCGTGAACCAGCGCAAACTGGGCTCATCACCCAAAGTGGCCGAGGTGAAGATCCAGGCTTTCTGACCGACACCACCGCCCTCGCCTGTCGCCTGCCCCGCTGAAGCAGCGCTGTCCATGCTGGTGGTGAACGGCAGATCATTGGCCTGCTCGTCTTGTCCAGAGGTGGCCGCCACAGGCGATTGGGTCAACTTGATGAAGGCATTGGCAATGTCCAAGGGTGATTCGACCATGCGCAGCTGCGCGCTGACTTCCAGCCAACGCACCCCTTCGGGATTGGGGACGTCGGAGAAGATCGCCACACGCTGCACCAATTCACGGGTCCGGTCGCCCAGGCGTTGAAAGTCAGGCGCCAACTCACTCACCATGTCCAGGCCGTCGCGCAAAGACTCCAGGGCATGCGTCAGCACCCGCATGGCGTGCTGCCATTCGGCGGGTTCTACGCCCTCGGGCAAGCTGTCTGTCCAGCGCAGGCGAACAGCGCCACGGTGCATGCCTGCCGCCAAACGCAAGTCGCGCGACGCTTTTTCCAACTGTGAGCTCAAAACCTGCCAATCCACCAGACCTCGGGCCAGTTGCAAGCCTGTGGCCAACACATCCCGGGACAATTCGAGCAGCTGCACGGTCGACAGCTGCTGCCCCAGAAAATTGACGCCAATTTCGTTGAGCTGGTGCGCCTCGTCAAAGACCGTCACGCGCACGGTGGGCAACAACTCGGCCACCCCGGATTCGCGCACCGCCACATCGGCAAAAAACAAATGGTGGTTGATCACCACCACATCCGACGCCATGGCCTCTTTGCGCGCCAAATTCACGTGACAGGCCTTGTAACGCGGGCAAGACGATCCCAAGCAGTTGTCGCGCGTAGAGGTCACCAAAGGCCACAAGGAAGAGCGCTCATCCAAGCCCGGCAGCTCCGCCATGTCGCCCGTGCGCGTGCTCTGCGCCCAAACTTCGATCTTGGCCAACGCGCGCTGTGCACCAGGTTGCGCCGACTCGGGGTTGTGACGGGCCTGCTCCATGCGGTGCAGACACAAATAATTGGAGCGCCCCTTGAGCAAAGCCACGCGGATGGGCAAACCCAGCACATCCACCAGGCGCGGTATGTCGCGCGAGAACAACTGGTCCTGCAAGGCCTTGGTGGCCGTGGAAATCAAGGCGCGTTGCCCACTGAGGAGCACAGGCACCAGGTAAGCGTAGGTCTTGCCCACACCTGTTCCGGCCTCCACCACCAACTGCCCCCCGTCTTCGACGGTCTGGCTGACGGCCAAGGCCATGTCGGTCTGCCCTTCACGCGCATGGTAGCCAGGAATGGCTTGCGCCAACGTGCCCTGCCCTGACAAGGTCTGCAGCACCCTTTGCGTGAGCAGACTCAAGCGGGCTCCTTGGGGTCCAGCATGGCTTGCAGGTGGGCCATTTGATCGCGCAAAGCCAAGCGGCGCTTTTTCAGGCGACGCATGCGCAGCTCATCGAGCGGCTGGGGATGCAAACTGGCCTGATCAATCAGCGCATCCAGATCGGCATGCGCCATTTGAAGCTCAATCAACTGACGATGTGGCGAGTGCAAATCCTCGGACAAAGAATCCATCATGGCTTGGCGGCGCTTTCCGCCTGTTTGTTTTCCAAGCGCTCGTTGCGTTGCTGCGTGCGCCATTGACGCTCTCGCTCATTGACGGCCAATTCAGCCTGGCGGATGGGCTCCAAATCTGCGCGGCGTGTGCGACGGGCCTGGATGATGCAATTGTTGACGGCAAATTTTTGCCAGCAAGCTTGAGATCGCTCTTCAAAAGCATCTAGCACCAACTGGCGTTGCGCCCCCAGGACTTCGCGCTCTTTGGCAAAAGCAGCCGCCGTGTCATCGGCGGTTTGCGCGAACGCACAAGCGCTTGAACACAACAAAAGAAGAAAGCGCTTCTTCATGTCAGGTGCGTGTCCACAGTGCGGTGCTCCAGCGCCAAGAATTCGCTGGACTGCATCTCATGCAGACGCGAAATCGTGCGCGGAAACTCGTGCGACATCGGCCCTTGCAAGTAAAGCGCTTCAGGCTCAACGGCCGCAGACAAAATCAACTTGACCCGGCGGTCGTACAGCACGTCGATCAGCCAGGTGAAGCGCCTGGCTTCGGAGGCCATGCTCACTGGCAGTTGCGGCACATTGCTCAGCAGCACCGTGTGGAACTGGGTAGCGATTTCCAGGTAATCGTTTTGTGAACGGGGCCCGCCGCAAATGGCCATGAAATCGAACCAAACCACATCGCCCGATCGGCGGCGCGATTGGATCTTGCGCGCCTCGATGTGCAGCACGGGGTCTTCGTCCGGTCCTGTGGCCAGGCGGTTGAAGGCGTCTTGCATTTCGGCATCGGCTTGTTCACCCAGCGGTGAGTGGTACAGCTTGACCATCTCCAGTGTGCGGCGGCGGTAATCGGTGCCGTTGTCAACGTTCAGCACATTCATGCGCTGATTCAACAAAGCAATGGCCGGCAAGATGCGGTCGCGGTGCAAGCCGTTGGGGTACAGGCCATCGGGCATGAAGTTGGACGTGGTCACAAAACCCACGCCGTTGTCGAACAGGGCCACCAACAAGCGGTGCAAGATCATGGCATCGGTGATGTCGGCCACATGGAATTCGTCAAAGCAAATCAAGCGGTAGCGCTTGGCCATTTTCTTGCCCAGCACATCCAAGGGGTTGACCGTGCCTTGGATGGCCGTCAGTTCGCGGTGGACCTCGCGCATGAATTCGTGAAAATGCAAGCGGGTTTTGCGTTTGATCGGGACGGCTTCGTAAAAGCAGTCCATCAGGAAACTCTTGCCGCGCCCTACCCCGCCAAACATGTAAACCCCTTTCGGAATTTCAGGGCGGTTGATCAGCTTTTTCAGCGCATTGGAGCGCTTGGCCCGGTAGGCCGCCCAGTCGTTGGCGCACTGCTCCAGCGCCTCGATGGCGCGCAACTGGGCAGGATCACTTTGGAACCCACGTTTGCGGAGTTCTTCTTCGTAAACAGCACGAACAGACATGGGTGAATCGATCTTCGACGTCAAAAACGAAACCCGGGGCCAGCCCGGGTTTTGGGGATGCAAGAACTTTAACCCAACTCGTTGCCGACCGCAGTCGGCAACGGGCCATGGGCTTAGAAGTTCAGGGTGCGCTTGTCCACCGCCAAAGCCGCTTCCTTGGTCGCTTCGCTCAAGCTGGGGTGTGCGTGGCAGATGCGGGCGATGTCTTCGGCGCTGGCGCGGAACTCCATCGCCACCACGGCTTCAGAGATCAACTCTGACACCTGTGGACCCACCATGTGTACGCCCAAGATTTCGTCGGTCGTGGCATCGGCCAAGAACTTCACCATACCGGTGGTGTCGCCCAAAGCGCGTGCACGGCCGTTCGCCAGGAACGGGAAGGTGCCAGCCTTGTACGCCACGCCGTCGGCCTTGAGCTGCTGCTCTGTGCGGCCCACCCAAGCGATTTCGGGGCTGGTGTAGATGACCCAAGGAATGGTGTTGAAGTTGACGTGACCGTGTTGGCCAGCGATACGCTCGGCCACAGCCACGCCTTCTTCTTCGGCTTTGTGCGCGAGCATCGGACCGCGCACCACATCGCCCACCGCCCAAACGCCGGGAACGTTGGTTTTGCACTCGCCGTCCACCACAATCGCGCCGCGCTCGTCGAGCTGCAAGCCGATGGCTTCGGCGTTCAAGCCGATGGTGTTGGGCACGCGACCAATCGACACGATGAGCTTGTCAGCATCCAACACAATGGCTTCGCCTTTGGCGTTGGTGTAGTTGACGGTGACGCCCTTCTTGCCGTTGACGATCTCGCCGACTTTCACACCGAGTTCGATCTTCAAGCCTTGCTTGTCAAATGCCTTTTTGGCTTCTTTGGCGATTTGCTCGTCCACAGCGCCGAGGAATGTGGGCAGGCCTTCGAGGATGGTCACGTCAGCGCCAAGACGACGCCACACAGACCCCATCTCCAAACCAATCACGCCTGAACCAATCAAGGCCAGCTTCTTGGGCACAGCGCCCACGCGCAAAGCGCCGTCGTTGGACAACACGTTGACTTCGTCGAACGGTGTGCCTGGCAAGGCACGGGCGTTCGAGCCTGTGGCGATGATGACTTGCTTGGCCGTGATGGCCTCTTCGGTTTTGCCAGCTACGTTGATGGTGTAGCCGCCTTCGGCTTTGCCAGCAAAGCTGCCGCGACCGTGGAAGAACGTGACCTTGTTTTTCTTGAACAGATACAAGATGCCGTCGTTGTTTTGCTTCACAACGTTGTCCTTGCGGGCAATCATCTTGGCCACGTCCATCTTCACGCCTGTGGCGGAGATGCCGTGCTCTGCGAAGTGGTGGTTGGCATGGTCAAAGTGCTCGCTGGACTGCAGCAAGGCCTTGGAGGGAATGCAACCCACGTTGGTACACGTGCCGCCGGGCGCTGGGCCACCGGCTGCGTTTTTCCACTCGTCGATACAAGCGACCTGGAAACCGAGTTGTGCAGCGCGAATCGCTGCGATGTAGCCACCGGGGCCACCGCCAATGACGACGACGTCGAATTGTTTGCTCATGGTATTTGTCTTCTGGATGAAAAACGCCCCCTGGGCAGGGGGCATTCAAAACAAGGGGTTTAGATGTCGAACAGCAAGCGTGCTGGATCTTCCAGCGCCTCTTTCATGGCGACCAAGCCCAAGACAGCTTCGCGGCCGTCGATGATGCGGTGGTCGTAAGACATCGCGAAGTAGTTCATGGGGCGAACCACGACTTGGCCGTTTTCCACCATGGCGCGGTCTTTGGTCGCGTGCACGCCCAAAATGGCCGACTGGGGTGGGTTGATGATTGGGGTCGACATCATGGAGCCGAAGGTACCGCCGTTGGAGATCGAGAAGGTACCACCGGTCATCTCTTCGATGCCCAGCTTGCCGTCACGGGCCTTGACGCCGAATTCGGCGATCTTCTTCTCGATGTCGGCAAAGCTCATTTGGTCAGCGTTGCGCAAAATCGGCACCACCAAACCGCGTGGCGAGCCCACAGCGATACCGATGTCGAAGTAGCCGTGGTACACGATGTCGTTGCCGTCCACCGAAGCGTTGAGCACAGGGAATTTCTTCAAGGCGTGCACAGCGGCTTTGACGAAGAAGCTCATGAAGCCCAGCTTGCAGCCGTGCTCCTTCTCGAAACGCTCTTGCATGCGCTTGCGCATGTCCATGACCGGGGCCATGTTGATTTCGTTGAAGGTGGTCAGGATGGCGTTGGTCGATTGCGACTGCAACAGGCGCTCGGCCACGCGGGCGCGCAGACGGGTCATGGGCACGCGCTGCTCTGGACGGTCGCCCAAAGCGACTGCCGGTGCAGCCACTTGCGGCAAGGACTTGGTGGGTGCGCCTGTTGGAATCACAGCGGCGGTCGACTTGACACCACCGGCCACTGCGGACAGCACATCACCCTTGGTGACGCGGCCGTCTTTGCCGGAACCAGCGACCGAGCCTGCGGCCAGGTGGTTGTCGGCCATCAGCTTGGCGGCTGCGGGCATGGCCACACCGGCCATGTTGCCACCGGTGGCTGCAGCAGCGGCCACTGGGGCTGCGGCTGGTGCAGCAGCAGGCGCGGCAGCGGGCGCAGCCACGGCACCGGCTTTGCCTTCGGTGTCGATGCGGGCGATCAGCTGCTCAGCAGCCACGGTGCCGCCATCGGCCACGATGATTTCAGAGATCACGCCAGCCGCAGGTGCAGGCACTTCGAGCACGACTTTGTCGGTTTCGATTTCGATCAGGATTTCGTCAGCAGCGACGGCTTCGCCAACTTTCTTTTTCCACTGCAGCATGGTGGCTTCTGCCACGGACTCGGACAGTTGGGGGACTTTGACTTCTACGATAGCCATTTTGAATTCTCTTTAAAGGTTAAACGCAAGGTTGTTCTGTTGGATCACTTGGTCAGCACGAAGCCCTTGAGCTTCGAGAAGGCCGCTTCGATCAGTGCTTTTTGCTGGTCCTGGTGCAGGTGTGAGTAACCCACCGCTGGCGATGCGGACGCTGCGCGACCGGCATAACCGAGCTTTTGACCATCGAGCATGTTCTCGTGGATGTTGTGCTGAATGAAGAACCAGGCACCCTGGTTCTGTGGCTCGTCCTGGCACCACACGATGTCGGTGGCGTTGGGGTACTTCTTGATCTCAGCTGCAAAGGCTTTGTGAGGGAAGGGATAGAGCTGCTCAACGCGAATGATCGCGGTGTCGTCCGCACCCTTGGCTTCGCGTTGCTTGACCAGGTCGTAATACACCTTGCCCGAGCAAGCGATGACGCGCTTGACCTTGTCAGCCTTGAGCGCCTTGTTCTCGGGGATCACGGTCTGGAAGCTGCCTTTGGTGAACTCGGACACCGGGCTGGTGGCGTCTTTGTTGCGCAGCAGCGACTTCGGCGTGAAGATGACCAAGGGCTTGCGCAGATCACGCACCATCTGGCGACGCAGCACATGAAAGATCTGGCTGGCCGTGGTGGGCTGCACGATCTGCATGTTGGTGTCAGCTGCCAGCTGCATGAAGCGCTCCACGCGGGCCGAGCTGTGCTCAGGGCCCTGGCCTTCATAGCCATGCGGCAGCATCAAAGTCAGACCGTTGACACGGCCCCACTTGACTTCACCGGACGCGATGAACTGGTCGATCACGACCTGTGCGCCGTTGGCGAAGTCGCCAAACTGGGCTTCCCAGACCACCAAGGTGCTGGGGTCGTTCGATGCGTAGCCGTATTCGAAGCCGAGCACGGCTTCTTCGGACAGGATCGAGTCGATGACGACGAACGGAGCTTGCTTGTCCGAGACGTTTTGCAGGGCCACGTAAGTGCCGGTGTCCCACTTCTCACGCTTTTGATCATGGATCACAGCGTGACGGTGTGTGAACGTGCCACGGCCGCAGTCTTCGCCAGACAAACGCACAGGGTAGCCGCTGGCCACCAAGGATGCGAAAGCCATGTGCTCGCCCATGCCCCAGTCCACTGGCGTGTCGCCACGGCCCATGGCTGCGCGGTCGTCATACACCTTCTTGACCAGCTGGTGCGGTGTGACCGACTCAGGGATGGTCGTGATTTTTTCGGCCAAACGCTTCCAGTCAGCCAATGGGATCGATGTGTCACCGGCATCGGTCCACTTCTTGCCCATGTAAGGCGCCCAGTCCACGGTGAACTTGGTCTTGAAGTTGGTCAGAACCGGCTCGGTGGTGTTCTTGCCTGCGTCCAAAGCAGCACGGTAAGCCTTGACCATGTCGTCACCGAGGGTCTCGCCCAAACCTTGCGTGGTCAATTTGTCGGCAAACAACTTGCGGGTGCCGGGGTGTGCGCTGATCTTCTTGTACATCAGCGGCTGGGTCAGTGCTGGCGTGTCCTGCTCGTTGTGGCCCAGTTTGCGGAAGCAGACCACGTCCAGCACCACGTCCTTGCGGAAAGTCATGCGGTACTCCAGGGCCAGCTGGGTGGCCAGCACGACCGACTCAGGATCGTCACCATTGACGTGCAACACGGGCGCTTCGACCATCTTGACGATGTCGGTGCAGAACACGCTGGAGCGCATGTCGCGTGGATCAGAGGTGGTGAAACCGATCTGGTTGTTGATGATGATGTGGACGGTGCCGCCTGTGGAATAACCACGGGTCTGGGCCAGTGCCAGAGTTTCCTGGTTGACGCCCTGGCCGCCGAAAGCGGAGTCTCCGTGCACCAACACAGGCAGCACTTGTTGGCCCAGCGGGTCGTTGCGACGGTCCATGCGAGCGCGCACAGAGCCCTCGACCACGGGGTTCACGATTTCCAGGTGCGAAGGGTTGAAGGCCAGCGACAAGTGGACGGGACCACCGGCGGTGTTCACGTCCGAGCTGAAACCTTGGTGGTATTTCACGTCACCGGCGGGCAGGTCTTCGGGGGCGGTGTGGTCGAACTCGGCGAACAGGTCCGCAGGCAATTTGCCCATGGTGTTGACCAGGACGTTCAAGCGGCCACGGTGGGCCATGCCGATCACCACTTCCTGCACGCCTTTGGCGCCAGCTTGCTGGATCAGCTCGTCCATCGCGGCGATGAAGCTTTCGCCACCTTCGAGCGAGAAACGCTTTTGGCCGACGTATTTGGTGTGCAAATAACGCTCAAGACCTTCGGCTGCGGTCAGGCGGTCGAGGATCTGCTTTTTCTTCTCAGCGCCAAAGTTGGGCTTGCTGCGGATGCTTTCCAGCTTTTGCTGCCACCAGCGCTTTTCAGCCTGCTCGGTGGTGTACATGTACTCGGCGCCGATCGTGCCGCAGTAGGTTTCGCGCAGCGCATTGAGCAGCTCGCGCAAGGACATGTTGTTCTTGCCGAAGAAGGTGTTGCTGGTGTCGAACACGGTTTCCTGGTCGGCATCAGAGAAGCCGAAGAAAGCGGGGTCGAGGTCAGGGATGTTGGGGCGCTCGGTGCGCTTGAGCGGGTCCAGATCGGCCCAGCGTTGGCCGACGTTGCGGTAAGCGGCAATCAGCTGCTGAACGGCGGTGCGCTTGCGGCCCATTTCGACGTTTTCGCTGGCCATGACGACCTTGGTGCCGCCGGCTTTGGCGCGCTCTGCAAAAGCGTTGATGACGGGCAGGTGCGGCACGTCTTTGGCGTTGGAGCCATCGACTGCGGGAACGTGCTGGAGGGCGTCGAAGTATTCGCGCCAGGAGTCGGGCACGCTGCCTGGGTTGGCCAGGTAGTTCTCGTACATCTCTTCGACGTACGGGCCGTTACCTCCGAAAAGGTGGGTGTTGCCTGAATAGGCAGCGTAGACGGAATTTGTCTCGCTCATTTTTCGCTGACCTCCGTTCCCCTCTGGGAAACATAAGTTGGTTGAGTTTTACCTTCCGCGACACGGCTGGACCGGTTGGCGGATGCGACTGTGGCTAAGGAAGGGCCTGAGTAACGACGCATTGTGCCATGGCTTGGCCGATGTCAAACTTACAGCTTCACGCTGTCCAAACGAAAAAAGGCCCCGCAAGCGGGGCCTTTTTGTCATGACTTCATCAGATCGACGATTTGCTGCAGAGCAGCCGGATCATCCATCGTGGTCAAATCACCAGGGTCACGGCCTTCGGCTACAGCCTGCATGGCGCGGCGCAGCAGTTTGCCACTGCGCGTCTTGGGCAAAGCCGACACGAAGAACACGCGCGAAGGACGTGCCACAGCACCCAGCTGTGAATCCACCACCTTCATGACTTCGGCCTCCAATGCCTTGCGCGCCGCGTCGTTGGTCAGCCCCGATGTGTCTTTGGCAATGGCAAAAGCCATGGCCACCTGCCCTTTGAGCTGGTCAGCCACACCGACCACCGCCACTTCGGCCACGTTGGGGTGGCTCGAAATGCTTTCTTCGATCTCACGGGTGCCCAGGCGGTGACCGGCCACGTTGATCACGTCGTCGGTACGGCCCAAGATGAAGTAATAACCATCTTCGTCGCGCACCGCCCAGTCGAAGGTGCTGTAGACCAGCTTGTTGGGCACCGTCTTCCAATAGGTTTTCACGAAACGGTCATCGTCACCCCATATGGTTTGCAGGTTGCCGGGCGGCAACGGGCCTTCGATGGTCAACACGCCCTTCTGGTTGGCACCGGTCAGTTCTTCACCGGTCTGGTCATCGACCAGTTTGACGTTGTAGCCGTAAATGGCTTTGCCAGGCGAGCCAAACTTGCTGGGGGCTTTTTCCACGCCGTTGCAGATCGTCAAAATCGGCCAGCCGGTTTCGGTTTGCCAGTAGTTGTCGATGATGGGCTTGCCGTTCAGGCCTTCGGAAATCCACTTGGCGGTGGGCTCGTCCAGCGGCTCACCGGCCAGGAACAGCGCTTGCAGGCTGGACAGGTCGTATTTGCTCAGCAATGCGGGGTCCTGCTTTTTCAACACTCGGATGGCCGTGGGCGCGCTGAACATGACGTTGACCTTGTACTTCTCGACCAGGCTCCACCAGATGCCGCCGTCTGGGCGGATGGGCAGGCCTTCGTACATGATGGTGGCCATGCCGCCGATCAGGGGGCCGTAGATGATGTAGCTGTGGCCCACCACCCAGCCGATGTCGCTGGTGCAAAAGAATGTGCCGCCGGGCTTGCCCTGGAAGATGTGCGGCATGCTGGCCGCCAGCGCCACGGTGTAACCACCGGTGTCGCGCTGCACGCCTTTGGGCTTGCCGGTCGTGCCCGAGGTGTACAAGGTGTAGCTGGAGTGGGTGGAATCAACCCACTCGCAAGGCACCACGGTATCCATGTGCTTGGCGCGCTCGGTGGCGTAATCCACATCGCGACCGGCCACAGGCGTGAAGGCCGCCAGTTTGCGGTCAACCATGATCACGTTGGCAGGCTTGTGCGCCGACAACTTGATGGCTTCGTCCAGCAATGGCTTGTAAGGCACGCCCTTGCCGCCGCGAGAACCGGCATCGGCGCTGATGATGACCTTGGGCGATGCGTCTTCGATGCGGGTGGCCAGCGAATGCGAGGCAAAACCACCAAACACCACCGAGTGGATGGCCCCCAAGCGCACGCAGGCCAGCATGGCGAATGCGGCTTCGGCGATCATGGGCATGTAAATCAACACACGGTCGCCCTTGACCACGCCCAAGTCTTTCAAGATCGCGGCCATGCGCTGCACTTCGGCGTGCAGGTCACGGAAGGTGTAGATTTTTTCCTGGTCGGTTTCCGTCGACACGAAGATCAGCGCGGGCTGATCGGCGCGCTCGGCCAAGTGGCGGTCCACGGCGTTGTGGCACAGATTGGTTTGACCGCCCACGAACCACTTGGCAAATGGCGGGTTGCTGTAGTCGCAAATTTGCTGCGGCTGGACTTTCCAGTCCACCAGTTTGGCCTGCTCGGCCCAAAATGCGTCGCGGTCGTTGATCGAACGTGCGTGAAAGTCAGCAAAGCTGCCCATGAAAGACTCCTCAATACCTGCCAATAAGAACCCGTGAGGCCCCCTCGCCGCGTGCGGCCAGAGAGCTCTTTATGAATTCTTAATTATGGATAAGGGACTTGCAACAAGCTGACTTTGTCACACACAAGACAAGGCGGACCCGCCGCCGGGGATCACTTGAAGAGACTTTGCAGCAATTTGAAGTCGGGGTGCTCGGCCGTTCGGATCCACTCAAAGGCCACCATCTCGGCCGTTACCAACTCGGCGCCAGCACCGGCCAAGCGGTCGTAGGCTGCATCGCGGTTGCGTTCGGTGCGCGAACTGCAGGCGTCGGTCACCACCCACACATCGAATTCGTCTTCAAGCAAATCGAGCGCCGTTTGCAGCAAGCAAATGTGGGCTTCGCAACCCGCCAACACAATGGTTTTGCGCTCCTGGCTTTCAGGCTGGGGCTTTTGCAGGTGACGCGGCAAACTGCGGGCGTTGCCACGCGGCGGCTGGGCAGGCACGGGCTGCAGCCATTCCCCCAGGCCCTCTTCCACAGCGCTGAATTGCATCTTGGCCAGCACTTTGCGGCAATGCGAGCGCAACTCTGGCGGCATCTCCCCCAGGCGCGAGGGGTTCTGCTCGGTGCCCCACACGGGCAGCTCCAGTGCAGCGGCCAACTCGGCCAGCTTGGCGGCGTTGGACCAGACGCTCTCGGCGTCCAGCATCACCGGCTTGAGCTTGGCCTGGAAATCCACCAAAACCAACTGACTCTCTTCGACATCGATCAACATATCAAAATCCATTCTCTAGATGGAACAATTGTCGCAGGAGCGCTCAGCAAACTTTGACGACATGAATATTGAATGATTTGGCATGACATCCAATCCGACAATCAGTTATGCTCGAAAGTTATGCGTCAGTTGTTCCTTTCTCTTTGTTGCCTGATCTTCTCGTCAGTGGCACTTGCCGCGCCGACGGATGAAGAAGCGCTCAAACCTTTGGTCGAAAAAGGTTTGATGTCCCAATTCGCAGGTCAATTGAGCACAGCCAAAGACAAAGCCAGCGGACAAGCCACAGGACTGATCACACAAGCCATGGACCTGCTCGGTGTGCCATATCGCCGCGGCGGCACCAGCGAAGCATCGGGGTTCGATTGCAGTGGTTTTGTCCGCTACCTGTATGAAAATTCGGTTGGGCAAATCCTGCCTCGACGCGCTGAAGAACAAGCCCACAGCACAGAAACCATTGACCGCAGCGAACTCAAGCCCGGCGACCTGGTCTTCTTCAACACCATGAAGCGCGCTTTCAGCCATGTGGGCATTTATGTCGGGGATGGCAAGTTCATCCATGCGCCACGCACCGGCAAGGCGGTTAAAGTCGACGACATGCGCAGCGCCTATTGGCAAAAACGGTTCAATGGGGCGCGGCGCGTTCCACTTGACACCGAACCGAACAAACCATGAACTCTCAAATCGACCACCTCGTGGTCATGGCCTCGACGCTGGATGCAGGCGTGGCCTGGTGCGAAGCCACCCTGGGCATCACCCCTGCAGCTGGCGGCGAGCACGAAAAATACGGCACCCACAACCGCCTTTTCAAAATCGCGTCGCCCAAGCACCCGCTGGCCTATTTTGAAATCATCGCCATCAACCCGGATGCCCCAGCCCCCAAAGGCTCCGTGGCACGCTGGTTCGACATGGACGACAAGGCTCTGCAAAAAGCCGTGGCCCAGGCGCCTCGTCTCGTCACTTTTGCGGCCAGCACCGACGACATCAAGGGCGCTCGCCATGCGCTGCGGACCCAAGAGATCGAGCGCGGCCAAATCGTGCATGCCAGCCGCAAATCGAACAAAGGCACCCTCAACTGGCAAATCACCGTGCGCGAAGACGGTGAACGGCTTTTCAACGGTTGCCTGCCCACCTTGATCCAGTGGGGCAAGCCCGATGCCGCCGAGCCGCTGCGCCTGCACCCGCGCAACAGCCTGCCCCGCTCGGGCGTGACGCTGCAAAGCATCGCCATCAGCCACCCCAGCGGCCCCAAGCTGCAAGCCGCCTACGAAGCGATCGGTCTGCAGGGCATCGCCATCGCAACGGGCCCAGCCAACATCACCGCCACCTTGCAAACCCCCAAAGGCCTGGTACAGCTGGACAGCCTGGGCATTTGAAGTGCCTCAGCCCTGCCCCTCATCGGGCAGGGTCGACAGCAGCGCCATGCCTGAGGCCATGACGCCTGCCGTGAGCCATAAAGCCCCCTTGAACGTACCCGTGGCTTGCGCCATGGCCCCCGCCACCACCGGCGCAATCACTTGAGCGGCGCCATAGCTCAAAGTCAGGCGGGCCATGGCCTTGCCAGGGTTTTGCGGCGCACGGCGGCCGACCAAAGCCAGCGTCAAGCTGACGATGCCGATGAAGGTCGCGCCGTAGCCGATGGCCCCTCCCAAAGCAGCGGCGAGCGAGCCCGACAAAGCGGGCAAGATCACCGACAGCGTCTGCAAGCCAAAAGCCAACAACAAAGCCCGCGTATCACCCCAACGGCGCGCCACCTTGTCCCACAAAAACACCGCAGGCATGGCCGCCAGGCCCACCAAGGCCCAAGCCAAAGCGCCCTGCCCGGCCAAAGCCGGTTCGCGCTCGACAATGGCCACGGTGAAGGTCGCGCTGATGACAAAACCCCAGCCCGCCGCAAAATAGCTGCCCGCCATGGTCAGCATCCAGCGGCGCGAGACCTTGTTGGGCACATCGGCGGCGCTGCTGGCAGCAGGTGCAGTCGGCACCGGTGGCCGCCAAGCCCAAGCCGGCACAAAAAACACCAGCCCGATGGCCGCCATGGCCAACCACTGCGATGACCACAGGGCCCAGACCCGCGAGACGACCCACACGCCCAGGGCCGACACCACAATGCCCAAACCGATGCCAATGAAATGAAGGCCCAACTCGGGTCGGCGCCCTTGGCGCATCAACCAGCCCAGCACCAGCCCGGCGCCGAGCAACATGCCCGTGGCACCGCACAAACCGCCCAGGTAGCGCCACAGGGCCCAAGCTGGCATCCAGGTCGACAGCGCCATACCGGCCACCGTGAGCAAGGACATCCACAGCCCCATGCTGTAGAGCCGGTGGCGCCAGCGCACATCGTCGATCCAGGCAGCGGCCAGCGCGCCCGAGATGTAGCCCGCGTAATTGATGGCCGCCAAAGCGCCCGCACTGGCATCGTTCAAGCCTGTTTGCAATTGCAAGGCGGGCAGCAAAGGGGTGTAGGCAAACCGGGCCAGACCAATGCTGAGCACCAGGCCAAAAATGCCGCCGATGATGACCTGCCAAGGTTTGAGGTGCGATGCGTCAGTGCTCATGGATTGCGATGTTGAAGCCAAGTGGCCTTGGTGCAGATTGTGGCTTAGCCAACGTAATGGACTTGTAGCCGCCAAGACAGGTGCCCCACCCAAAGCCACCGCAGTCGCAGCTCAGGTCGCCAGCTTTGCCACGCAGACATCTCCACGTTCAGCGCCGCCCACCGCCGGGTTTGACCAAGTCGGCATCCACCCAGGCTTGCGCCGTCTGTCGGTTGAGCTTGAAGCCAGCCTCCACCTTGAACTCGGCCAGGGTCTCGCCAACCTCGTCTTGGGCGCTCAGCAAGGCATAAGGGTTGTCCTCGTCGGGCACGATGCGCAAGAGCACTGTCACACGGCCGTCTTGGCCGTTCACCGTCACGCTCTGGTTGAGCTGCGCATGCAACTGCTGCTCGCTGCGGCGCACAAACTCGCTGGCGGTTTTGACCAGCGTGATGAAGGCCGTGCCATCCAGCGGCTTGGGGTTCTTTTTGTCGCGGCCCATGGTCCAAGGGCCGACCAACGCGGGCTCAGACTCACCGGCTTTGTACATGGCCACCGCCCAGCCGTCATCGTCTTCATTTTTGATGACCTTGGCGGTCCATTGCTCGTCTTGCCAAAGGCGTGCTTCCTGCAGCAAGGGCGTGTCTTGGGTGTCTTCGGTCATGGTTTGTTGGAGAAATGTGGGATGGCGATCATGCCTGATGAAACCAAGCCCGATGAGGTTGACATGTCAGCGCAGCACCTGTTTTTGTGATCCCGGGCGAAGACCCGGGGTCCATGGTGCAGCGCAGTCCTTTGGAAACGCCAGCTGGGCGCGATGGATCCCGGATCAAGTCCGGGATGACAGATGGAGCAAGTCCGGCATGACAGCCTCTGTTTTTGTCATCCCGGGCGAAGACCCGGGATCCATGGTGCAGCGCAGTCCTTTGCAAACACCAGCTGAGCGCCATGGATCCCGGATCAAGTCCGGGATGACAGATTAGCCAATTCCGCGATGACAGATGGAGCAAGTCTGGGGTGACAGATGGAGCAAGTCTGGGGTGACAGATGAAGCAAGTCCGGCATGACAGCCTCTGTTTTTGTCATCCCGGGCGAAGACCCGGGATCCATGGTGCAGCGAAGCCCTTTGCCAACACCCGTTGCGCGCTTCGGTTCAAGGCTGCAAATGCAAAGCCAGCACCAGCACCTGGCTTGCGCCTTGCTCGCGCAACAGCGCCGCGGCCACGGTGGCAGCCCAGCGGGTGCGCACCGTGCTGGCGACCAGCAGCACCGGGCCGTTCGGCAGTTCCGCATCGTCGGCCAGACGAATGGCCGACTCCAGATGCGCCACAACAGGGGTCGAAGCGGTGTCGTCGGGCGCAGGCCCGCCGCGCCAGCTGAACACATCGTGCAGCGGCAAGCGGCCCTTGCGCGCAATGTGCTCGGCCAGCACGCGGTGGGCGGACATGTCGGGCGCGGGTAGGGGCACCACGCACACCGGGCGCGCAGGCCAGGTCTTGGCCCAGCGTCCCAACGTGGCCACGGCCCCGGCCAGCAAATCGGGCGGCACATCACCGGGGGCCAAGCGCAAAGCCTGCAGCTCAGCCACCCAGCCTGGATCATCGGCAAAGGCCACAGCGCGGCCCACATCAAAACCTCGGATCGTGCCTTTGCGGCCGCCCCCGGCCGGCCAGCGCTTGCGCGGCTCGATGTCCACGTCCATGCCGCGCAAGAAGTTGCGTGCCGCGATCAATTTGTCTTGTGAGGGCGTCAAGCCCGGAAACGGCACATGCCCAGTACAGACCGAACACCGCCCGCAAGGCGCGGGCGACGGGTCGTCCAGCGCCGTTTGCAAATACGCCATCAAACAGCCCGCACCGTGCGCGTATTGGCGCATGATGCCCGCCTCTTGCTGGCGCACCTGGGCCAGCGCTGTCCATTTGGCTGTGTCGTGCACATAGGGCACGCCGGTGGCCCGCCAGGCCGCGCCGTCTTTGTCCACCACGCCCTCTACCGCCAAAATTTTCAGCAGCGCCTCCAAACGCCCTCTTCGCACGCCCGTGTCGGCTTCGATCTCGATCAGGCTGCGTGCATCCCCGCCCAGGCTGTTCAGCACTTTCTCGGCCGTCTTCGGATCGGGAATGGACGCGGTAGCGAAGTAGTCCCAAATGCGCTCGTCCGCATCCGACGGCAGCAAGACCCCTTCGGCATGCGCCACCGCCCGCCCTGCCCGCCCAACCTGCTGGTAATAGGACACCGGTGTCGAGGGTGAGCCCACATGCACGCAAAAGCCAAGGTCCGGCTTGTCGTAGCCCATGCCCAGCGCCGAGGTGGCCACCACCGCCTTGACCTGGTTGTGGCGCAAGCGGTCTTCCACTTTCAGACGCGTGTCGGCGTCGGTCTGGCCCGAATAGGCCTCCACCTCGTGACCGCAGCTGCGCAGAAAAGCGGTGAGCCGCTCGGCCTCGGCCACCGTCAGCACATACACAATGCCCGAGCCGGGCAGCTGCTCCAGCGCGTCAGCGATCCAGGCGTAGCGCTGCAAGGGCGAGAGCCCCGGCACCACCGACAGCGTGAGCGAGGTGCGGGCCAGCGTGCCGCGAAACGTCACCGTGTTGGCGCCCAGCTGCTTGCCAATGTCATGCGTCACCCGCTCGTTGGCCGTGGCCGTGGTGGCCAGCACGCTGGCTGTTGGCGTGGACAACAGCGCCCGCGCCAAGCGCTGGTAATCGGGCCTGAAGTCAAAACCCCAATCGCTGATGCAATGCGCCTCGTCAATCACGATCAGGCCCACCCGGGCCAGCAAAGCGCCCAGCCGCGCCGCAAAGCGCGGGTTGCCCAGCCGCTCGGGCGAGACCAGCAGCACGTCGATGGCATCGTCGTCCAGCTGCTGAAACACCTCGTCCCAGTCGTCAATGTTGGTGGAGTTGACCGTAGCCGCCTTCAGGCCCGCCCGCTCGGCCGCGCTCACCTGGTCGCGCATGAGGGCCAACAGCGGCGACACCACCAGCGTGGGACCAGCGCCCGTGCTGCGAATGGCGTTCGTGGCCGCCCAATACACCGCCGACTTGCCCCAGCCCGTGGCCTGCACCACCAGCACACGGGATGCAGGTTGCAACACCGCATGCACCGCATCGACCTGGTCCGGGCGCGGCGTGGCACCCGGTCCGGCCAGTCGGGCCAGCACGGTGTTCATGTGGGTTTGAGCAAAGGCGCGGTCTTCGGCTTGGCGGGTGTGCATGGCGTTCTCCCTGAAATTTTGTTTGTGGCATTTTGCGACCAAGTGGACCATTCGGGAAGTCAACGACAATCACCATCTTTGACATTTGGTCTTCAGCGGCTTTTTATGGCGATTCAATGGTTCCCCGGACACATGCACCTCACGCGCAAGGCGATCGGGGAGCGCATCAAAGAGATTGACGTCGTCATCGAGATGTTGGACGCCCGCCTGCCCGGCTCAAGCGCCAACCCCATGCTGGCCGAGCTCATCAAGGGCAAGCCCGCACTCAAAATCCTGAGCAAGCAAGACCTGGCCGACCCCGCCCGCACGGCGCAGTGGCTGGCCCACTACAACGCCATGCCCGGCGTGAGCGCCTTGGGCCTGGACACCAGCATGACCTCGCCCACCAAGGCATTGATCGACGCTTGCCGCCAACTGGCCCCCAACCGGGGCGGCATGGTCAAGCCCATGCGCGTGCTCATTTGCGGCATCCCCAACGTGGGCAAATCGACGCTGATCAACACCCTCAAAGGCAAACGCGCCGCCAAAACCGGTGACGAAGCCGGGGTCACCAAGCAGGAAATGCGCATCGCTCTGGCCGACGACTTTTACCTCTACGACACGCCCGGCGTGCTGTGGCCGCGCATCATCGTCGAGCAAAGTGGCTACAACCTGGCCGCCAGCGGCGCGATTGGCGTGAACGCGTTTGACGAGGAAGTCGTGGCGCTGGAGCTGCTGAACTACCTGATCCCGCACTACCCGCAGGCGCTGACCGAGCGTTACAAGATCGCCGACGTGCCCAGCCACACCGATGAAACTCTGCTCGAAGCCATTGGCCGCGTGCGCGGCGCCATGCAAAGCGGCGGTCGCGTCAACACCACCAAGGCCGCGCACATCGTGATCCACGACTTCCGCTCTGGGGCCCTGGGCCGCGTGAGCATCGAAACGCCAGCGCAATTTGCCCAATGGCTGGCCGAAGGCAAGAAAGCCGATGCCGAGCGCGCTGTGCGCAAAGAAGCCACCGACAAGGCCAAAAAGTCGGGGCGCAAACAAGCTGGGAAGTGAGAGACTGATCGGCTGGGGTCAACCCTAGCACCCCACGTGACACCGCTGCAGAACTTTCTCCCCTAGCATCCGCTTCGGCAGATGCCCTGCCCAGGAGATGCTCCGTGAAAACTTCGCTCAAATATTGGCTGGCTGGACTGACTTTGGCGGCAAGCGCCGCCCATGCGGCCTACCCCGACAAGCCGATCAAAATTGTGGTGGCCTTCCCGCCCGGCAGCTCCACCGACATCGTGGCGCGCGCACTGAGCCAGCCCCTCGCAGAAGCCCTGGGCCAAGCCGTGGTGATTGAAAACCGCCCCGGCGCTGGCGGCAATATTGGCACCGTGGCCGTGACCCGCTCCGTCGCAGACGGCTACACCCTGCTCATGCACAGCGTGGCCTACTCGGTGAACCCCTCGCTCTACAGCAAGGCCGGTTACGAGGTCGGCAAAGAATTGACCGGCGTGGCCATGGCGGCCGTCTCGCCCAACATCATTTACGTGCACCCCTCGGTCAAGGCCAACAGCCTCAAAGAGCTGCTGGC
Organism: Limnohabitans sp. MMS-10A-192; assembly: GCF_003063335.1. Lineage (GTDB taxonomy): Bacteria > Pseudomonadota > Gammaproteobacteria > Burkholderiales > Burkholderiaceae_C > Limnohabitans_A. The sequence goes on from NZ_NERX01000001.1 coordinate 717,750, forward strand.
ACTGGCCCCCACGGACAAGCTCAGCTACGCATCGTCCGGCAATGGCACGACCACCCACCTGGGGGCCGAGTTGCTGTTCCGCAACCTGGCCAAGGTGGACATCTTGCACGCGCCCTACAGCCCGGCAGCGGCGGCCAACGCGGTGGTCAGCGGCCAGGTGCCGGTGGGCTCCACCTCGATCCCCCCCGTGGTGCAACTGGCCAAAGCAGGCAAAGTGCGCCCACTGGCCGTGACCAGCAGCAAGCGCAGCGGCGCCCTGCCCGACGTGCCCACCGTGGCCGAGCTGGGCTACCCCGGCTTTGAAGCCAACACCTGGTTTGCCATGCTGGCACCTGCGGGCACGCCCCGCGAAGTGCTGGACCGCCTGAACGCCGAGGTCAACAAGATCCTGCAAAACAAGGCGCTCAACGACAGCTTTGCGGCGCAATCGCTCGAAACCGTCCGCATGGACCGGCCCACACTCGACAACTACCTGGGCGCGGAAGCCAAAAAATGGGGGCTGGTCGTACAAGAGACCGGCGCCAAAGTGGACTGAGTCCACCGACATTCACACCACCTTCAAGAAGAAAGAACCCATGAAACTCATCAGCTACACGCAGGACAACGCCACCCGCTACGGGGTCTTGTTGGCCACAGGCGTGGTGGACATGCGCCAGTGCATGGACAACGCGCCCACCAGCATCAACGACTTCTTTGCCCTGGCCAGCGGCAACGCGGCGCTGATGGCCAGCATCGCCCAACGCGCCGCCAGCGCACAAGCCACGGCCTTGAGCCAAGTGAGCTTGCTGCCTTGCGTGCCACGCCCCAGCAAAATCATTTGCCTGGGCGTGAACTACCACGACCACGCGGCCGAAGGCGGCAACAAAGTGGCGGACTACCCCACCATCTTTTTCCGTGGGCCTTCGTCGCTGCTCGCGCACAAAGGCACCATCCCGATCCCGCCCATCTCCACCTCTTTAGACTACGAGGCCGAACTGGCCTTGGTGATTGGCAAAACCACCCGCAATGTGAGCGAGGCCGACGCGCTGGATTCGGTGTTTGCCTACGCCTGCTTCAACGACGCCACTTTCCGCGACTACCAGCGCAAGACGACCCAATGGACCGTGGGCAAGAACTTTGACCAAACCGGGGGCTTTGGCCCCCACTTGGTCACCGCAGACGAGTTGCCACCCGGCTGCGTGGGCCTGCACATCGAGTCACGCCTGAACGGCCAGGTCATGCAAAGCGCCAGCACCACCGACATGGTGTTCCATGTGGCCCCCACGATTGCCATGATGTCGGCCTGCATGACCCTGGAGCCCGGTGACGTGATCGTGATGGGCACGCCAGCCGGTGTGGGCTATGCGCGCAAACCGCCGGTGTGGATGCAGCCCGGCGACACCATCGAGATCGACATCGAAGGCATCGGCATTTTGAGCAACCAGATTGGCCTGCTGGCCCGCTGAACCGGGCATACCTCTTCATGACGCCAACCCTCCAGGTCGATGTTCTGATTGCGGGCGGTGGCCCTTGCGGCCTGATGCTGGCCATTGAATTGGGCCGACGCAACATCCGCTGCCTGCTGGTGGACGCCAAGCCCGGCACCGCCTTCAACCCGCAAGCCAACGCCACGCAGGCTCGGACCATGGAGCATTTCCGTCGGCTGGGTTTTGCGCATGAAATCCGCAGCATGGGTTTGCCGCCTGATCACCCGACCGACATCGCTTACCTGACCCGCTTTGCAGGCACCGAGCTGGCCCGCTTGCGCTTGCCCACAGCGGCCGCAGCGCCACAGGCGATCAAAAACATGTCGGGCTCATGGAGCGCGGCCGAGCTGCCCCACCGGGTCTCGCAAAAGTTTGTCGAAGTGAACTTGCACCGGCATGCCCAAGCACAAGCCAGTGTCGAGATGCGCTACGGCTGGCGGCTTCAGGCCTTCAAGGACACCGGCGCGGGCATCGAGGCAACGGTGCAAGCCGTGGATGGCGGCGAGTCGCTGAACGTGCAGGCCGCCTACATGGTGGGGGCCGATGGCGCACGCAGTTTTGTGCGGCACGAACTGGGCATTGCCTGGGGCGGCGCCACCGGCTTCAAGCGCAACTTCATGGGCGGCAAGATGCTGGCCGTGTACCTCAAAGCGCCCGAGTTCTATGCCCGCAACCCCAATGACCGGTCCTGGATGTACGTGGTGGTCAACCCCGAGCTGCGCGCCTTCATCATGTCGGTCGACGGGGTGAGCGAATTTGCCTTTCACATCCAGATGGCCGATGACGCCGCCACCGAAGCCCTGACCGAAGCCGATGCCAGGCGTTTGTTTGCGCAGGCCTATGGGCAAGCCATCGAGATCGAGATTTTGTCCATGGCCACCTGGATGGCCGGGCACGCGCTGGTGGCCGAGTCGTTCCAGCAAGGCCGTGTCTTTCTGGGCGGTGATGCCGCGCACCTGTTCACCCCCACCGGTGGCTTGGGTTACAACACGGCGGTCGAAGACGCGGTCAACCTGAGCTGGAAACTCGCCAGCGTGCTCAAGGGACTGGCCCCGCCCGCCTTGCTGGACAGCTACCACTTGGAGCGCCACCCGCTGGCGGTGCGCAACACCGGCTATGCCCGTCAATTTGCGGACTCCATCGGTTTGTTCGACGCAGCCCCCGAGCTGGAAGACGACAGCCCGCAAGGCGAAGCGGCACGGACGCTGGCCTCGGAATACCTGAACGGCCATGTGCGGCGCGAATTCAACATCCCGGGCGTGACCTTTGGCGGGCGCTACGACGGCAGCCCCATCATCGTGGGCGACGGCAGCTCGGCCCCGCCCGATGCCGCCAACAGCTACACCCCCTGCGCCACGCCGGGCGGCAGACCGCCCCACGCCTGGCTGGCCGATGGCCGCTCGCTGTATGACAGCTTCAACTTCGAATGGACCTTGCTGGCATTGGGCGATGCGCCGCCAAATGCCCAGGCTTTCACGCAAGCGGCCCGTGACATCGGACTGGATTTGAAAGTGGTGAGCCACCCTGGCCCCGACTTGCTGGCGCTGTATGAGGCGCCCTTGGTCTTGATACGCCCTGACCAGATCGTGGCCTGGCGAGGTCACGAGGCCACCCACGCACACGTCATCCTGGCACAAGCGCTGGGACTGGTACCGGGATAAGGCGCTACAGTCCATGGTCAATCCACGGACCCGAACACGCCTTCATGAACATCCACCACGCCACGCCAGACAAAGACGCCATCGCCCTGCTCCCACCTTTTGAACGGCTGGGGCTGGACCGCATCACACTGGTGAGCACGGGTGCTCAAGCGCAAGAGGCCAAAGCGCAACTGCGCAACGCTACGGCCTGGGGCTTTGATACAGAGTCCAAGCCCACCTTTCGTGTGGGCGAACAATCGGACGGGCCGCACATCCTGCAGTTGTCCACCGCTGAACGCGCTTGGGTGTTTCAACTGCACGAAGGCGAGTGCCGAGACGTGGCGGCCGAACTGCTGGCGCTTGCAGGCATCGTCAAGGCTGGTTTTGGTTTGGGCGATGACCGCAAACGCATCATCCAGAAACTGGGCATTGAGCCCCAAGGCATCCTGGAGCTCAACACCGTCTTTCACCAACGCGGTTACCGCAAGGACATGGGCGTCAAAGGCGCGGTGGCGGTGCTGTTCAATGAACGCTTCATCAAATCCAAGAAGGCGGCCACCAGCAACTGGGCCAACGCCCGCTTGAGCGAGTCACAACTGGTGTACGCCGCCAACGATGCCTACGCGGCCTACCGCGTTTGGCAAGCATTGGCGATTTGAATACAGCTCAGTAAACCGTACACGCCTGCTCAAAACTCAAGCGCGGGTTGCGCGCAAACAGTTTGCTCTCATCGCCATAGCCCAGGTTGATGAGAAAGTTGGCCGTGCAGCGCCCGTCCGGGAAAAACTCTGCATTGACTTTGGCCAGGTCCACACCACTCATCGGGCCGCAGTCTAGGCCCAAGGCGCGGGCAGCGATCATGAAATAAGCCCCACCCAAAGTGCCGTTGCGCGTGGCAGTGCCTTGTGCCAATGCGGCATTGCCTTCAAACAGCGCTTTGGCCCCGGGGTTGTTGGGAAAGACCACAGGCATGTGCTCGTAGAACTGGTTGTCGGTGGCCACGATCACGCACACGGGGGCCGATTCGGTCTTGACCACGTTACCAGGGCTCAGTGCTGGCATGAGACGCGCCTTGGCGGCTTCGGTCGTGAGGAACACATAACGCGTGGGCTGCGCGTTCATCGATGTCGCGCCCATCTTGGCGATGTCGTAAATGTCTTGCAGCAGCGAAGCTGGCACGGGTTTGTCGAGAAAGCCGTTGGCCGTGCGGGCGTTCAGAAACAGTTGCTCAATGGCGGCGTTGTCAATTTTCATGATGATGCGGTTCCAGTTGGAAAGATGGGGAGAATTTATTCTGCTTTGATGCCGATGTCGCGCACCAACTTGGTCCAGCGCTCCACATCGCGACGCACCAAGGCGCGGGTCTGCTCGGCATTGAGTGCCAAGGGCTTGCCACCCGCCTTGCGGAAGTTGTCTTGCAAATCCGTTTGCGCAATGACTTTGGCCAGCTCACTGCGCAGGCGCTCTTGCACATCGGCGGGTGTCTTTTTGGGCACGAAATAGCCAAACCAAGACTCCAGATCCAGCTGTGCCACACCGCTTTCCAAAATGGTGGAGACATCCGGGTGCATCGGGTTGCGCTCGGCACCCGAAACCGCCAGGGCCTTCACGGTGCCCGCATTCACCTGCACGCGGGCCGTGGAAGACAGATCGAAGAACAGGTCAACGCGCCCGCCCAATAAATCTTGATAAGCCGCCTGGGCCCCGCGATACGGCACATGCACCAGGTTCACCCCCGCCAAATGCCACAGAGCCGCAGCCAGCACATGTTGTCCTGAGCCGTTGCCCGCAGAGGCATAGGTCAGCTTGCCGGGGTTGGCCTTGGCATACGCCACGACATCTTTGAGCGAGTTGAAAGGCAAATCTTTACGGGCCATCAAGGTGTAGCTGTAGCTCACGGCCAAACCCACCGGCTCGAAATCGCGCAAGCTGTCGTAGGAGAGCTTGTCGTACAAACCCATGTTCAGCGCGATGTTGGAGACCGAGCCCAACAGCAATGTGTAGCCATCGGGATCGGCTTTGGCGGCAGCATCCGTGCCCACCAGCGTGCCCGAGCCGGGCTTGTTCTCCACCACGATGCTTTGCCCCAGCGGCTTACCCAATCGCTCGGCCAGCGCACGCGCCACAAAGTCAAAACCGCCACCGGGTGGCTGAGGCACGATCACCTTGAGTGCGCGATTGGGGTACGCGCCCTGCCCCCATGCGCCAGGCGCCAGCCCGACCAAGCCCGCAGCGGACAAGGCCTGCAAGAAAGCCCGGCGATGCGCATCAGACACAGGAATACGAGTTTGATCCATGGAATTCACCTCACAAAATGAATGCGATTTTTTGAACTCAGCGCTCCAGTGCGCCACCAGCGAGCCAGCGTGCGCCGCGCTTGTACAGCTCATCGACCACCGGGCCCTTGAGCATGGGCATGTCCATCTTGACCGTGTAACCAATGCGCGTCTGGATATAGGCCAGATGGCGATAACCCTCCGGGAAGGTGGCCAGTGCCGCCGTGTCGAGCTTGAGCACGGCCGTGGAGTCCACCGGATCAATGCGGTCTTTTTCGTAGATGGGTTGGCGGTGCAGCAACTTCCACTCGCCGTTGTGACGGGTCACGAAATCGTAAAAACGCCCTGTGCAAACCACATCGCACAGCACGGGGCCGTTTTCGCCCTCCACCATGCCGCGCTGCGAAATGGTCATCTTGGTCTGGGCAATGGCCCGGTCACCCGCGACCTCGACGGCAGAGCCGCCCAGAAAGTGCAAGATGCTCACGCCCTTGGCCCAACCTTCTTGGGTCACGCGGATGAATTCGCTGAACGGCCCCTGAAACCAGGTGGCCATCATCACGCCCTCGGGGTGCCACACGGTGGCAAAGCGGTCCCAATCGCCGGCGTCGCGCCAAACGGCCCAACGCTCGACCATTTGGCGGATCAACAACTCATCGTTCAATGCTGGGCTCATCTCTTGTCTCCTGATCAATCAATTGGGGGTGTAGTCCACTTGGTGGCGCGCAATGCGCAAATCTGCCACCTCATTCTTCACACGCGTGTGCTCTGGGTGACTGGCATAGGCATCCAGCGAGGCCTGGCTGTCAAATTCGCTGTACAGCACCACATCGCAGGCGTAGTCGATGCGGCTGCTGTCCACCCCGATTTCCAGGTGCAGCAAACCGGGGATACGGCCTCGCAAACTCTCAAAGCTGCGCTGAATCTGATTCACAGCCCCCAGGCGCTCCTCGGCTGAGTCGCTGCGGACGTTCCACATCACAATGTGTTTGATCATGGCGTATGTCCTTCATGCTGCGGGCGGAAAGCCCATTTTTTGGGGCCATAGGTTAACAAAGGCCTGCACAGATGCGTTGCCATACAAACCGGCTCGGGTGAACGGCTCATCGGCCAGCCACGCATGCGCCGCATCGCGGCTGGGGAAATCCATCACCAGCAGACTGCCCAACATGGTGGTGCCATCGTCGTGGGTGAACGGCCCTGCAAACGCGATGCGCTCAGCTGCAGCCGCCAGATAAGCCTTGTGCTCGGGCCGAACGCGCTGGCGCAGCGCGGACGAGTCGGGTTTATCGATCAAGATGAATGCAAAAAGCATCATTTGTCTCCGTGTTGGGGTGTTTGAGATCATTCTTTCATGCGCCCAACACAGGATCAGTCCTGCAGAAGACACCCCTGCGAAGCCCTAAAATTGGCCCGGTCCTGGGATCGCTGTTCGAGCCCAACCACAACCGAATTTCCACCATGTCCGAAGCCACGGCCCCATGTGCCGACACACCCCCAGAAACCACCAACACAGTGCTGGACTTTGCCAACGCCTTGTGGCGCGTGCGCAGGCCCAAGCCGTTTGTGTTGGTGATCGAAGGTGAAGTCGGCCAAGAAGGCACGGCGCCCAGCGACTACCTGCACGAGCAACTGCTCTTGCCCGAATGGCGCGAAGCCTTTTACCAATTGGTGGATGCCACCGGCTTGGTGGTCTGCCTGAATGCACACACACAGCACCCCACCTACCGCGACGTGCGCGGGCGCTCCAGCAAAGGGCGGCTGAGCCAGGGCGAGTACTACCACCACGACGGCTGCACCGGCCCCGTCAAGCCGCGCTTTGTGGAAATTCGCTGCCCCATCCAGCCGCAAACACGCGGCGTGGCCACTGCTGTAGCGCCCCATCACGATGTGGTCAAAGCCATGGTGCAAGTGCTGCCCGCCGAGTTGGCCACCACGCCAGCGCTGGCCGGACGGGACATGAGCCTGACCACCATCAGCCAGATGGACGATGCCGCGCTCGACCACTTGCAAGGCCTCATCACGCGCACCGTGCGCAAGAAGCTCAACGCCGAAGGCGCACGCAGCTACTTCCGCCAAGTGGATGCCGCGGCCAACGCCTACTTTGAACCCTGGGCCTTGGGCGAAAGCCGATTTATTGCCAACGCCAACAGCGGCATCACCATGCAACACCGCCGCGCCTACCAAGCCCCGCACACCGGCGGCGTGGCCAATGGTCACTTGGTCAAACGCTGGACGAATGAAGAGCTGTTGCTACCCGGCCAAGTGGTGGACCAAGCCTTGATTGCGGCGCTGTGCAGCGAAGAAGGTGATGAATCGGATGGGGAGCGGGCTGAAGGGTGTTACCTCGGGGCGCATTGATTGCGCCGCCCGGCCCTGGGCATTGGAAATGATGTGCGCCACCCAAATTCAACAATGGTTGACCGCGCGTTAGAAAGATCTGATCTCTCGCTTAATGCTTGAGTGCCATTCCCAGTGTGTTGGAGAGATCGGCACGCAAGATGTATTGCTCCAGCAGGACTCGACTTTGCTGGATTTGCTGCTGCAGATCGGAGGGGGAGGCAAGCATGACTTGGTGGTGCGTGGCGCCGGCGACCGCAGCAAAGGCCCCTGCAGCTTTGATGCCGCGTATGGCTTCAATGATGCTTTGTTGCATGTGCAAGGGCATTTGCGCTGATGCGCAAACCGACAGCCAGTTGTAAAACTGAAAGGCTTGGGCCTCGGGTGTGTCTGCAACAGAGGCCATGGTGGGCACCGTGTTGTGCTTGCCCCACTCGATGGGCTCTGCACCGCTGGTGAGCAAGACGCGGTAATGTTGATCAAGTGGCGGCAACAGCGAACCTATGCTGATAACGGCCAAGTCCAGCTCTCCCTTGGCCAAGCTCTCCATGGAGGGCAGGTCTCCATCGGTGTTGTAGGCATCACCCATGGCAAACACCGATTTATCCAAGTGTGCGGCGACAAAATGAGCTGGCGAGCCCAGCCCTGAGACGCCAATTCGCAAACGGCGTTTGCTGCGCTTGATTTTTTGCCAATGGTCCAAGTCGGAATTTCTGTGACTGATCAAGACCATAGGGCCTTGAATCAGGCCGAGCAACACTTTGAGCGCACTGTCGGCTTTGACACTCATGAATGGGTTCATGCTGTCACCAATGGTGAGTACCGTTGGCCCAGCGATCATCAGATCCCATTGGCCTTGGTGACCGGCTTCCAGCAAGGAACGCACCGCGCTCATATTGGAGTAGCCCGGGATGTGCTGCACAGTCCAGTTTTGTTGCTTGATTTGATTCAGCTCAGAGACGAGCGTGTTGGCCAAGAGGCTGGATATGCCCCCAGGCTGAAACGGCACCAACACCCGCATTTGACTTTGCGCCCTCACCAGCGGCCAAGCGGCCAACATCAATCCGAAGGTGCAGAGGTGACGAAGGGTTTGGCGTTTGTGGATCATGTGTTTTTTTATGAAATTTTAGCTATTAATTATTAATAATAATTAAATATTCAATTTATGTAAAGCATCTGGGCTATCTTGATGCAGCAAGCAAACACAGCCGTTATCGACATGGCAAGCAAACACTTGCAGAAGTGGCAAGCTGACTAAAACAACTCAATCACTTGCCTCAAAAGTGACAGCTACGCAGGCGGCTCCTGCATAAAGTGCAGCCCAGATCCCTCATCGAAAGAGCACCCATGTCGTCCGCATCAACCTCAGCAAACGCCACATCACACAGCCAAGACGACCCCGTTTGGCAAGCCAAGGTGCACTTGGCCGCCGCTTTGCGTTTGGCGGTGCTGCACGACTTTGACGAAGGCATCGACAACCATTTCACCGTCATGGTGCCTGGGCGTGAAGACCAGTACCTGATCTCGCCCTTTGGCGTGCATTGGTCCGAAGCCAAAGCCAGCACCATGATGGTTTTCAACGAAGCGGGCGAAACGCTGGAAGGCACTGGCGTGGTCGAGTTGTCGGCGCAATCGATCCACGCCCCGGTGCACCGCCTCACGGGTGCCAAAGTGGTGCTGCACACCCACCAACCCTGGGCCACGGCTTTGAACATGCTCAAAGCCAACCGCTTGCTGCCCGCCACCCAAACCGCCGCCTTTTTTGACGGCGTCATCGCCTACGATGACCACTACACCGGGCTGGCCGCAGAATTGTCCGAGGGCGAACGCTTGTCGCAGCTCATGAGCGGCGGCAAAACCGTGCTCTTCATGAAAAACCATGGCGTGATGACGGTCGGTGACACCGTGGCACAAGCCTACCGCCGGCTCTACAAACTCGAAAAAGCCTGCCGCACCCAAGTGCTGGCCATGGGCACCGGCCAGCCCCTGAACGTGCTGACCGAATCCGTGATCCAGCGCATCAAAAATCCCAGCCCCCATGACCGACACCCCCGCAGCGAACGCGAGCGCCTGTTTTTTGAAGCCATGATGCGGGTGGTCGACCGGGTGAACCCGGGTTATGCCGACTAAAACCTTGATTGCCGCGCTGTGCAGCGAAGAAGGTGACGAAGCGGATGGCGAGCGGGCTGAGGGGTGTTACCTCGGGGCGCATTGAGCGCCATCTCAGTCGGAGGTGTTCCCCGGCAACTCTGCAAACTTGGCCGCCATCGTGGGGTTACCCCGTGTGAGCTTCTTGATCGTCAAGTCGTCGGCCTTGTCGTTGGCCAGGCGCAAATTGTTGGCCGACTTGTGCAGCGCTTCCTTGGTTTTTTCCAGGTCCTTGATCGCTTCGTCAATGCGCTTGACGGCTTCTTCAAAGCCCTCAGAGGCCAGACGCCAATTGCGCCCAAACGCCGTCTTGAATTCGTCCAGCTGGGTTTCAAACTTGGTGATGTCCACGTTCTGCGAGCGCACCAAGGCCAGCTCGGACTTGTACTTCATCGCGTTCAAAGCGGCATTGCGCAACAGCGTGATCAGGGGCACAAAAAACTGCGGCCGCACCACGTACATCTTGGGGTAGCGGTGCGACACATCGACGATGCCACTGTTGTACAACTCGCTCTCCGGCTCCAGCAGGGACACCAGCACCGCGTACTCGCACGCCTTTTCTGTGCGGTCCTTGTCCAGCTCTTTCAGAAAATCTTCGTTCCGCTTCTTGGTGGCCGTCTCGTCGCTCTCGTTCTTCATCTCAAACATGATGGAGACGATCTCAGCACCCGACTCGTCCGAGTCGCGAAAAATGTAGTCACCCTTGCTGCCGGTGCGGGTGTCGTTGTCTTTCTCAAAATGCGCCCGCTGGAAGGCCGCCGCACGGATGCGGTTGAACTCGATCTCGCAGTGCTGCTCCAGGGTTTCACCCACCATCTTGGTTGACAGCCGCGCCTTTAGTAACACCTATAACCCGCTGGACTCTCGAAGAATATTTTCGCATCCAAAAACCCAATCCAAAGTGCTGTCCAATGCGACATTCTTGTCTTTCGAGAATTCAACAAGTTCATCCATCCGAATTTTCTCGTGCACACTGAATAGTTCTAACACAGAGGGGATTGAGGTCGCTTGTACTTTTCCAACCGTAAACAAGATACTTCCAAGGAATGAATCAACGTATATGTGCAAATGCTCTACCAATGTAGAAAGGTACGGCAGCGACTCTGCCGAATGAACTATTAGGTTGCGATTCCAATAAATTCGATTCATCTGCCAAGTGAGTTTTTCGCGATGATGTACAAGAGTCGCCTTTGTCATCTTTGGATTTTCGAATCGCTTCACTAACTCAAAGAGCCGATACAAGAGCACAGAGTCCTTTTGTGATACCAGCTCTGTAAGTTTTGTTCTCGTGTCAATATATGTCGGGTTTAACAGTACCAACGCAAGTCGTTCCCGCGATTCCGATACTTCGATCAATTCAGGCCCGAACAATTCAGCTAACTGAGCTTCACCGAATAATTTGAGAATGCGATTGGCTATCAAAGAAAAAAGTCTTTGGGGATACTGAAGTGTTAAGCAAGATAGAACAGCTTCCCGAACAAAGGCAATCTTTGATCCTGCAGTCGACGGCACGCCGACAAATCCTTCTAGACAAGACCAAAGGTTTAGCAATTGTTCTTCGTGTCGTTTTGAAGCTAATGCTGCCCCGTGATATTCAATTGCTTGACCTAAACGTGCTTTGGCTGCATTTGACAAGCGGCTTTCGTTGAAAAAAAAGTCCAGAAGATTGAGGCCTATAGCCAACTCACTTTCTGTAGTTCTTGAAATGAAACTTAGTGGAGAGGATGAACGAGGAAGAATACTGGTGAAAGTGGTTTCAGACTCAATGCACAACCCTTTGTTGTGAATGTGAACTGGGAGATGATGATCGAGAAACTGGACTTGTTCGCCAACGCGATCAATGACGTTGAAAAAGTGCTTCACAGCACCGTGCTGACAAACACTTTTTCCATTGTATTCAATAGCTGTTGTTGTCAATGATAAATCTACAGTTTTATTGAACTTAACAAAATTTTTTTGCGATCGTATTCTTCCCAATAATGTGGCGTCATGAATTGACCACCCACTTTTCCGCACGATAGCATTGGCCATAGCATGTGAAACATACCCAATTACTGAGTAATCCTTAGGTTCGAAATTAAACATCTCTAGAAAGAGCTCTACAGTGTGAGGCGCTCCGTCATTCAGTTTTTTTTGTTTATTTTTCGTCGACAATTTTTGGACAATGGAATAAATATAAGGTCGCGGAAATCCAATCAGTTCATATTCGACGATTAGTGCATCTAGCAATTGAATTACCCTGACCTTAGACCAGTCTGATTTACTAGCTTCCAGTTGCAGTTGTTGGCATAGGCTTTCTCGATAATCCCGAAATTGAAGTAGGAGAGCAGACATTGCGGGCAAGAACTGTGTTCTCTTCCCCCATCCGGTTTTTACGCGCATCAATAGCTCTTGTATGAGTTGCTTCCTACCCCCGCGGATAATAGGATCAGATTGGATGCTCCAAGAAATTTCCAAAAAGAATGAATCAATTGACGCGCTGATAAATTCTTGATTTTCTGCCTGGCCTCCAATGCGATTAAGTTCAACTATTCGCAAATGGGAATTTAGTGCAGGTGCCTTAAATGAGTCAGGGGAATAGTCAAAAAGCGCCTCATGCAAACGCTGCAAAAAGAATATTGTGAAGGTATCAGTTGATAATGTTTCTTCAGTCACTTTTTGTTTCATCAATGTGTTGTCAATTGATAGGATGCCGGTCATTTTTTACCTTCTGAAATTTGATGGTGTATCGATTCTTTTTACGTCGTATTGCTTGAGCGCTAATGACGCCTTCTTTCATTTGTTCAACCTGCTGCCCTTGGCTGAGTTCTTATCCTCATACGTCAGAAACCCAATGGGTCGTTTGAGCGGCTCTGGTGGTGTGGTCAGCTCTCGGACCGCATCAAGCAGTTGGCGCAATTGCAACCGGGTATTGCTACTAAAGGTTTTGTGCGACATTTCTAGAGACTCGGTCTTCGTCTCAACCTCTGCTAGGCGCTGGGCGATATCTGCATTGGAAGCGAGTGACGGGCGCAACGGCACAAACGCCCGCTCGACATAAATTCCCATCTCAACTGCTTGGCTTGAACCCAGCACATTGGCCACCTGAATTGCACCCTGCTCGGTAAACGCAAACGGCCGCGCCTTGGAGAACTTCAGGTTTCGGAGGTGGTTGCAATTTGCTACCACCTCGCCTTTTTCATCCTGCGTGAGTTGAAACAGAAAGTGGCCGGGGATCAGAGAAGTCAAAATTTGTATGCGAAAAAAGTTCACATAAGCATATTCTGAATTTGGCCCAAAAAAACCCAGCTCATCACAAATTTGAATTTTTTGAGGCGTGTGGGGCTGGACTTGGCCCATAGCCACAAAGGCCCGTTAAAGCATCACCTGGCTTTAACGGTTCCCTGCTTGCCCTTGCACCAGCAGATCAAACACAATCCGCGCAAAGTTGGCGGCTTTGCTGGGGTCGGCCAGTAGCTGCATCATCTGGTTTTGGTGGGCATCGCTGCTGTCGAGGATGGCGTCGTCGATGGCCTTTGAGAAGTCACCCAGCAGGGCCTGCTCGGCCGAGTTGTTCTCGATCTGCTTCATCACCTTGATGTTCTCGCCCACCTTGTCGCGGATCGTATAGGCGTAGTTCACCATGTCCTTGTCGGTGAGCTGGTCGGTGACGAACACCTCGTTCAGGCGGTTGATGATCTGCGACAGGTACTCCTCTTTCTTGTCCTTTGGCTTGGCCGTACCCAGGCCTTCGCCCGGCTCCAGCTTGTACTCACCGGTGTTTTCTTTGAGCAGCAAATCCTGCTGGCGTATCTTGGCCACGCGGTAGTGGCTGAGCACTACGTTGCCTAGGTCGATGTCGTCTTCATCCAGCAAGGTTTCGCGCAACATGGGCCGCAGGTTGCGGGCGTACAGGCTGAGCTTTTCCAGATCGGTGTCGTCGTAATCCACGATCTGCGACATGAACTCATAAAAGCGCACAAAGGTGCCCAAGTCTTTCTTGAAAATTTCGAGCGCGTCTTTTTCCTTCTGGCATTCCTTCAGGCTTTTCTCCGCATTGGCGATCAGCACCGCATCGCCCGTCTTCTGGGTGCGCTCAAACATGTCCTTGGCAATCTTGAAAGCCTCCACCGCCGACTTGTAGCGCAGCTGCCAACGCTGCACCGCAGGCTTGCAGATATTGGCAATCGCCGCGTTGCTCTTGTTCTTCACATAAAACGCGGCGCAGAACTGCTCCACTTCCTGCCAAGTAAAAATGCCAGCGGCACGCAATTTGTCTTGCAGCGCAAAGATCAGATTCGGGTCAGACACATCCAGCAGCTCAGCCGTCTGGAAATACGGCTGAAACGCTTCCAGAATCTCGTCCGGGTCATTGAAGAAGTCCAGCACAAAGGTGCCCGTCTCGGCCTTGTTGGGGTAGGTGCGGTTCAGGCGCGATAAGGTCTGCACGCACTCCACCCCGGCCAGCTTTTTGTCCACATACATGGCGCACAACTTGGGCTGGTCAAAGCCGGTCTGAAACTTGTTGGCGACGATCATCACCTGGTAGTCATCTGAATCAAAAGCCTTGCGCATATCCCGGCCCTTGAGGTTCGGGTTCATATTGCTTTCGGTGAACTTCTCGCCGATCAGTCCCGCCGTGATCTCACCCGCCGAACTCGGGTCTTTGTCGGTGAACAGCACCTCACCCGAAAACGCCACCATGGCGCGAATCTTCTGGTAGCCCTTGTCTGCGATGTACTTGTCAAAACACTGCTTGTAGCGCACCGCCTCCTTGCGCGAGCTGGTGACCACCATGGCCTTGGCTTGCCCACCGAGCAAGCCCATCACGTTGTCCTTGAAGTGCTCCACGATCACCATCACCTTTTGGGCAATGTTGTGGTCGTGCAGGCGCACCCATTGGTTCAGCTTCACCTTGGCCCGCTTGCTTTCCACCTCTGCGTCGGCACCCTGCACCTTCAGGGCCAGCTTGTAGGCCACCTTGTAGTTGGTGTAGTTCTTCAGCACATCGAGGATGAAGCCCTCCTCAATCGCCTGGCGCATGCTGTACACATGAAACGCCGCTGGCTTGTTGGTTTTAGAAGGCACTTCGTTCGGTTGCGGCAAGCGGCCAAACAGCTCCAGCGTCTTGGGCTTGGGCGTGGCGGTAAAGGCAAAGTAGCTCAGGTTGCCCGATGCGCGGCGCGCAGCCACCGTGGCGGCGATGATGTCGTCGCTATCCAGCTCCTCGCCGTCGTCCCCGGCTTCCTTCATCAGCACCTCTTTGAGCTGCCGCGCTGTCGAGCCGCTTTGCGACGAATGCGCCTCGTCGGCAATGATGGCGTAGCAGCGCTCCTTCAGGCTCACGCTGTTTTCAATCGCCTTCAACACATGGGGAAAGGTCTGAATGGTGACGATGATGATGGGCTGGGCCGACTCCAAGGCTGCGGCCAGCTTCTCGGACTTGGAGCCGTCGCCTTCCTTGTTGTTGATGCGCCCCACCACGCCATCGGTGTGCTCAAACTGGTAGATCGTGTCTTGCAACTGCGCGTCCAGCACGGTGCGGTCGGTCACCACAATCACCGAGTCAAACTGCTTTTTGCCGTCGGCCTTGTACAGCGACGAGAGCTGATGCGCCACCCAGGCAATCGAGTTGGACTTGCCCGAGCCCGCGCTGTGCTGAATCAGGTACATCTGCCCCGGTCCCTCGCTGCGCGCCGCCGCCAACAGCTTGCCCACCACGTCCCACTGGTGGTAACGCGGGAAGATCAGACTTTCCTTCTTGTACTTGCGGCCTTCCCAGTCTTCTTTGTCCTCAATCTGCAAGTGCACAAAACGGGCCAAGATGTTGAGCAGGTTGTCCGGCAGCAGCACTTCGTTCCACAGGTAATCCGTGGCGTAGCGGTTGATGTCGTACGGCACACTATTGCCCGCGCCGCCGTCGTGCGTGCCTTTGTTAAAGGGCAGAAAGTAGGTGCCCTCCCCCTCCAAGCGTGTGGCCATGTGCACCTCGTACTGGCTGACTGCAAAGTGCACCAGCGCACCGCGCTTGAAGGTCAACAGCGGCTCGGCTTTCTTGGCCACCGGGTCTACAGGCAGGCGAGTGGTCTTGTACTGCCGAATGGCGCGGTCCACCGCCTGCTTGAATTCACTCTTCAGCTCCAACGTGGCTACTGGCAGACCATTCACAAACAGCACCAGGTCAATGCGCCACGCCTTGGCCTTCTTTGCGTCGCTGTTGCCGGTCTCGGTCAGATGCGCATCAGTCGCCCACGGGCTGTACACCAGCTCTGGCACCACACGCAGGCGGTTTTTGGCGTAGCGGACCAGCGTGTCCGGGTTCAGGTCGTGCTCGGGCCTGAACTGGCACAGCGACAAACGCGCATTGCGGTCGCGCAGCTCGTGGCGCAGCACGCCCAGCGTGCCAAAAGTGCGGCTGTCTTTGTGCGTGGCGTTCGGGTCGGCCTTGCCCAACTGCGCGGCAACCAGTTGCAAAAACTTCTGCTCTGCATCCTTGGGGTGGTTGGCGCAAAACTTTTGCCACTGCGCGTCTTGCGTCTCCTGCACAAAGCCCAGCGCATCCTCGGGGTACAAGGCCAGTTCGCGGTTGTACTTGTCTGGCGAGCCGAGCAACCAGCCATTGGCCTGCAGCTGGCGAATGATGTCGTCTTGAAAAATGCGTTCGGTGGCTTGGTCGCTCATGGTCGAGTTGAGATTTGGCTGTTTGGGTTAAGGCAGTCAGGCGGCAGCTTGCCAGTCGCGCACGTCGATCTTGCCGGTGACGGCGGCGGAGATCAGGGCGGTGCGCCGTTCTTGGAGCAAGCTGATTCCTGTTGATGCTTGTTGTTCAAGTGCATCAAATGACTCCATTCGCTTGCGAATGGTGGCATTAATTTCAAGCTGCTCATGGTAAGGCGGCACAGGGAAAACACTTGAAGATAGATATTCGTGCTCAATACTTTCAACAGTGGCCCCCTCCTTCGACCACTCCAACAGCAGGGGTGGAATATTTCCAAGGATGAAATTTGCCGCAAACTCAACATTCATTTCTGAGATAAAAGACAAAGCCTTCATATCTTGATTGAGGGTGACGGGAACTGTATTGATTGCGATAGGAATGGTTCTTTGCAAGATTCCAGAGCGGACAACAATTAATAAAGAGCCAGCATCGACAAAATTAGTAGATGAGGCCTGCACAGCAGCTTGCGTAATTTTGTCCTGGCTATCGTTAATCCAGAAGCTTTTCATATCCTTGGGCGACACCCACGGAATAGTGCCGTCACTCCAGTAGCTCAAATTATCTTTGCTTGGTGTGCCCCCACCACTGAAGGAGCACAGATACTTTAGCGGCTGCAAATCCCAATGAGCAGGCACTTCGCCCTGCCATTCCACGCCTGAGTCTTTCATCGGGGCGTTGGGGTTGAGGCCTTTGGTGACGGCGTGGCTGATGACGGCTTGGCGCTTTTCCTTGAGCAATTCAATCAGCCGCTGCTGCTTCTCGATCAAGGCATCAATCTTCGCCGTCTCGTGGTCGAGGAAGGCGGCGATTTTTTGTTGCTCAATCTTGGGCGGCAGAACTACACGAATATTTCCGAGCAATCCTCTACTAATTCGCTGCATGGTTGCGCCACGAGCCAGATTAGTGGTGTGTTCGAAGTACGCTGGACTTGAAAATAAGCGAACTAGATATTCTTTTGAGTAAAGCTGATCGGGTCGAAAAATAACGTTATCAACAGATGTGACAACTCTTGAAGCAAGATACGGCACAACGCACGCGCGTCCGATGGGTGAATTTAGTCTTGAGATCAAAACATCGCCAGGGAAAACCTCGGTGCAATTTAATGCGCTGAATTTTTCCTCACTAATAAATCCAGAGCCCTGTTCTTTGTATGCACCTTCGCCAACATTTCCTGTTGTGATGTATTTGATTCCCTCGCTGGAAATGTCCTTACTTTCGATCCAGTCGCCATCTAAAAAAAGTGTGCCTTCTTCAAGGGCCATATATTTAATGGCGACACGCGACCAATGCGTTGGAACAGTATCAAGCCATTCGACGCCGGAGTTTTTGTACTCCGAATAAGCCTTGTACCGACTCATTACGCATCCCCCTCGCCCACGTTGGCCAAATAGAACTCATGCAGTTTGGCTTGCAGCAGTTTCTTGTCTGGCAACTGGATTTGGTCATTGCCCTTGAACAAGCTGACCGCATCAGGATGAATTTGTCTCACCAGTGGTGAGAGTTTTGGCAATTGTGTCAGCAGTGGTGACACTAATTGCGGGGCTGGATAAGCCAAGTAGCTCACGAATGCACCTCGCGCAGCAGGGCCATGATCTCGGCGCTCACGGCGTCCAGATCGGCGTCAATTTCTTCCAATGGCCGTGGCGGCTGGTATTGGTAAAAGTGGCGGTTGAACGGAATCTCGTAGCCGACGATGCCGATCTCGCCATCTTTGGCGTCGCGCTTGCTGGCATCTATCCACGCATCGGGCACATGCGGCTGCACTTCGGCGATGAAATAGGCCTCGATGCTTTCGCTCACGCTGCGGCTGGGGTCTAGCGCGACGTTTTCAAAATCGCGAAGCTCGCCATCGGCTTGGTATTCGATCACTTCATTGTTCACTTCGAACAAGCCATACAGGGGGGCGTCGTTGCCTTTGTGAACCTTCTTGATCACCTTTTCGGCGGCGGGGTTCTTCCAGCTCACGGCATCCGCGATCTGCTTTTTCTCTTTGGCGTCCAGCGTGATGTCGGCCTGCTTGCTGGCGGCCTTGATGGCTTCGTCATAGCCATTGAAGTCGTCGCACTGCACTGAGCCTATCGCGCCCTGCAAGGCGCGGGCTTTGAGCAGCACGGCCTTTTGTGCCAGCCAGGTGCTGGCGTCGAGCAGGTCTTTGATCTGCTTTTCCTTGAGGTCGGCAAACTGGCTTTTGAGATAGGCGCGGATTTCGACGGCGTAGTCGTCCAGCTGGCCGTAGAGCTCGCAATCTGCCGCGTCTTGCCAGTGGCCCTGACCATACTCGGAGTAGATCCAACGCATGGCTGCATTCAGGGTGCCGGACTCAAAGCGCAGGCTGGCGATGCGTTCATCGCTGAACTGCCACGACAAACGCAGTGGCCGTTCGATGGTGATGCGGCGGTAGCCGAACTCGTGCGTGGCGAAAATTTGGCTGGCGAAGGTTTTGACGGCTTCGGGCTTGGGGTTGGCGGCTTGGCGACCACGGTTGCTTTTGACTTCAGCCGGTTTATCGAGTGCCTGCGCTTCGACCACCTCGAAGTTGCCAAAGCAGCGGGTGATGGTGGCGATGTCGCCCTCGTCCATCACATGGCGCTTGCTGCCCAGCGATTTGCGCATCTTGCCGCAGAGGTTGGCTCCGTTGATGAGCTGCACCTTGCCTTTGCGCTCGGCAGGCTTTTTGTTCGAAAGCACCCATACATAAGTGGCAATGCCCGTGTTGTAGAACATGTCGGTGGGCAGGGCGACGATGGCTTCGAGCAAATCGCTTTCCAAAATATGGCGGCGGATTTCGGATTCGCCCGAGCCTGCACCGCCGGTGAACAGCGGCGAGCCATTCAAGATGATGCCGATGCGAGAGCCACCTTCCTTCACATCACGCATCTTGCTGATGAGGTGCAGCAGAAACAGCAGCGAGCCGTCGGACACACGCGGCAGGCCGGGGCCAAAGCGGCCATCAAAGCCTTTGAGGGTGTGCTCGTCGGCAATGTCGCCTTCGATCTTTTTCCAGTCCACGCCAAAGGGCGGGTTGGAGAGCATGTAGTCGAACTTGCTGGCGTAGAGGTGGTCGTTGGAGAGTGTGTTGCCGAGCTTGATGTTGCTGACTTCCTGCCCCTTGATGAGCATGTCGGCCTTGCAGATGGCGTAGCTCTCAGGGTTCAGCTCCTGACCAAAGGCGCGCATGACGGCTTGGGGGTTCTGCTCGTGCACGTATTCCATGCCCGCCGACAGAAAGCCACCAGTGCCCGCTGTCGGGTCGTATATGGTGCGAATGATGCCGGGCTTGGTGAGGGCTTCGTCATCTTCCATGAACACCAGCGAGGTGGTGAGGTGCACGATGTCGCGCGGTGTGAAGTGTTCGCCAGCCGTTTCGTTCGAGCTTTCGGCAAATTTGCGAATCAGTTCTTCAAACACCAGGCCCATTTCGTAGTTGGAAACGGCTCTGGGGTGCAGGCCCATGGTGCGGACTTTTTGCACCACCTTGTAGAGCAGGTTGGCGTCATTCAGCAGGCCAATGAATTCGGCGAACTTGAAGTGGTCAAAAATCTCGCGGGCGTCTTTGGAAAAGCACTGGATGTAGCGCTCCAGATTGGCCTTGATGCCCGACTCGCCCAGGGTGCTCAGATCCATGGGCGAGGTGTTGAAAAAGCTGAGTCCGCTGGTGGCGCGCAGGAGCAGCTTTTCCTTGGCCTCTTCGGCAATGGCCATCTTCTCCACCTTGGCCGCTTCGACCAGCACAGCAGACTTGCTGCTTTCCAACACACATTCCAGTCGGCGCAGCAGGGCAAAAGGCAGGATGACACGGCCGTATTGGCTCTGTTTGAAGTCACCGCGCAGCAGGTCGGCCAGCGCCCACAGATCGGCGGCGAGGTTGTTGGTTTCTTGGGTCATTTTTTACGAATGAGGGGTTGGAGTTTCAACCAGATAGCCCACAAGTATTACACGGGGTTGAAGCGAAATTGGCCCTGCGCCACATAGGTCAGCTCACCTGCGGCGTGGGGTGTTTTTCCAGCCTGGATATACTATGGTATCTACCATCGCGCCATGGAGGTTAAATATGTCCCAAACCGCCAAACTTTTCCTGAACGGTCGCAGCCAGGCCGTTCGCCTGCCAGCTGCCTACAGGTTTGACACCGAAGAAGTCTTTATCCGCAAAGACCCGGTCACAGGTGATGTGATCCTTTCACGCCGTCCCGATGACTGGACTGGTTTTTTTGCGGCGGCTGACAACGCTCAGGTGCCTGACGACTTTTTGAGCCCCGAAGAACGCACGCCACAAGGCCAGGCTGAAGCTGCAGATCGCGACCCTTTTGAGTCCTTACCCAACACCTTGGGGCACTGAGCCAGGCCATGAACACACGCTACCTGCTGGACACCAACACGGTCAGCCACCTCATCAAACGCCATCCGCAGGCTACCCAACGCTTGCTGGCTGTGCCCATGCACAGCGTTTGCATATCGGCCATCACGGCAGGTGAGCTGGCCTATGGTTTGGCAAAACGACCCGAAGCACTGGCGTTGAAAGCGGCTGTGCACGAATTCTTGCGTCGCGTAGAAGTGCTGCCGTGGGACGAAGCCGTGGCTCAGACCTACGGCACATTGCGGGCGCAACTGCAAAGCCAAGGCATCAGCCTGTCGGCGCTGGACATGCAAATTGCGGCGCATGCACTGCAAGCCAAAGCCGTGCTGGTCAGCAGCGATGCCGCCTTTTTACATGCAGGTCAGCTCCAAATCCAAAATTGGATGGACGCCATCAGTTGATGAAATTTTTTTTCGCCCTGAGTCGAGACACAAGTTCATCAAAAAAAGCCGCCAACCTTTGCAGGTTGGCGGCTTTTTGGGTTGGGGCTTGAAGCGTTTACTTCTTGCTAGGCGGCACGTCCGTGCAGCTACCGTGTGCCACTTCCGCCGCCATACCAATGCTTTCGCCCAGGGTTGGGTGGGGGTGGATGGTTTTGCCGATGTCCACTGCGTCTGCGCCCATTTCGATGGCCAGTGCGATCTCACCAATCATGTCGCCCGCGTGCGTGCCGACCATGCCGCCGCCCAAGATCTTGCCGTGGCCGTGGGCCTCGGGTGAATCGTCAAACAGCAGTTTGGTCACGCCTTCGTCGCGGCCGTTGGCGATGGCGCGGCCCGAGGCGGTCCAAGGGAACAAGCCCTTTTTCACCTTGATGCCTTGCGCTTTGGCTTGGTCTTCGGTCAAGCCCACCCATGCCACTTCGGGGTCGGTGTAGGCCACGCTTGGGATGACGCGTGCGTTGAACGCTGCGGCTGCCAGCTCTTTGTTGCCTTGCAGTTCGCCCGCAATGACTTCGGCCGCCACGTGTGCTTCGTGCACCGCTTTGTGCGCCAACATGGGCTGGCCCACGATGTCGCCAATGGCGAAGATGTGCGGCACGTTGGTGCGCATTTGAATGTCGACGTTGATGAAGCCACGGTCGGTCACAGACACGCCTGCTTTTTCGGCGGCGAGTTTTTTGCCGTTGGGCGTGCGGCCCACGGCTTGCAACACCAGGTCGTACACCTGCGGCGCGGGGGCTGTGCCGCCCTCTTCTGCCGGTGCAAACGTGACTTCAATGCCTTCGGGCAAGGCGCGTGCGGACACGGTCTTGGTCTTGAGCATGATGTTGTCAAAGCGCTTGGCGTTCATCTTTTGCCAGATCTTGACCAAGTCGCGGTCAGCGCCTTGCATGAGGCCATCCATCATTTCCACCACGTCCAGGCGTGCGCCCAGCGTGCTGTAAACGGTGCCCATTTCGAGGCCGATGATGCCGCCGCCCAGAATCAGCATGCGCTTGGGCACTTCTTTGAGTTCCAAAGCGCCGGTGCTGTCGACCACGCGTGGGTCGTTGGGCATGAAAGGCAAACGCACGGCTTGCGAACCTGCAGCGATGATGGCCTTCTTAAAGGCGATCACTTTTTTGCTGCCGTTTTGTTCTTGTGCAGTGCCGGTGGTCTCTGACACTTCAAGGTGGTTTGCACCTACGAACTGGCCCAAGCCGCGCACGGTGGTGACCTTGCGCATCTTGGCCATGGCAGCCAAGCCGCCTGTGAGTTTGCCAATGACTTTTTCTTTGTGGCCGCGCAGCTTGTC
This sequence comes from Limnohabitans sp. MMS-10A-192, assembly GCF_003063335.1. Lineage (GTDB taxonomy): Bacteria > Pseudomonadota > Gammaproteobacteria > Burkholderiales > Burkholderiaceae_C > Limnohabitans_A. The sequence continues at coordinate 740,408 of NZ_NERX01000001.1, forward strand.
GATGTTGACCACCGGCTTGCCAAAGTCCACGCCAAGGTCGGCCATGTGGCTGACTTCGTCCATGACGGCCGCGACGTGCAGCAAAGCTTTGGAGGGGATGCAACCCACGTTCAAACACACGCCGCCCAAGGTGGCGTAGCGCTCGACGATGACGACGTTCAAGCCGAGGTCAGCCGCGCGGAATGCAGCCGAATAACCGCCGGGGCCACCGCCCAACACGAGCACATCGCACTCGAGGTCGGCAGAGCCGCCGAAGCTGGAGGCCACGGGTGCTGCAACGGCTGGGGCTGCTGCTGGGGCTTGTGGGCTGGATTGCCGCGCTTCGCTCGCAATGACGGGTGCAGGGGCAGCAGCCGGGGCCGCCGCAGCGCCCTCGCCGTCCAGCACCAACACCACCGAGCCTTGCTTGACCTTGTCGCCCAGCTTGATGCGCAGCTCCTTGACCACGCCAGCGTGGGAGGACGGGATTTCCATCGAGGCTTTGTCGGACTCGACGGTGATGAGCGATTGCTCGGCCTTGACGGTGTCGCCGGGTTTGACCAGCAACTCGATCACGGTCACTTCGTCGAAGTCGCCAATGTCGGGGACTTGGATATCAATCAGTGCCATACCAAATCCTTAGAGAAGAACGCGACGGAAGTCGCTGAGGATTTGACCCAGGAACGCGTTGAAGCGTGCCGCTGCGGCGCCGTCGATGACGCGGTGGTCCCATGTCAAAGACAAAGGCAGCATCAGGCGGGGCACAAACTGCTTACCGTCCCAGACGGGCTCCATGGTGCTCTTGCAAACGCCCAAAATGGCCACTTCGGGTGCATTGATGATGGGCGTGAAGTACTTGCCACCAATGCCGCCGAGGCTGGAGATGGTGAAAGTTGCGCCGGTCATTTCAGCGGGGCCGAGTTTGCCGTCACGGGCTTTCTTGGCCAGCTCGCCCATTTCCTGGCTGATTTGCAAGACGCCTTTTTTGTCGCAGTCGCGGATCACTGGAACCATCAAACCATTGGGCGTGTCGGCGGCAAAGCCGATGTGCCAGTAGTTTTTGTAGACGATGGCATCACCATCCAAAGAGCTGTTGAACTCGGGGTATTTCTTGAGCGCGGCCACGCAAGCCTTGATCAAGAACGCCAGCATCGTGACTTTGACGCCCGACTTTTCGTTCTCTTTGTTGGTCGAGACGCGGAAGGCTTCGAGGTCGGTGATGTCGGCGTCGTCGTGGTTGGTGACCGCCGGAATCATGATGGCGTTGCGCAGCAAGTTGGCACCGCTGATCTTCTTGATGCGGCCCATTTCTTTGCGCTCGATGGGGCCGAATTTGGCAAAGTCCACCTTGGGCCAGGGGATCAGGCCCAGCTCGGAACCGCCACCGCCCGAAGCTGCAGGGGCTTTGGCTGCCTGCGCTTTGGTTTGTGCAACGCCCGACATGACGGCCTTGGTGAAGGCTTGCACGTCGTCTGACGTGATGCGGCCCTTGAGGCCGGAGCCTTTGACTTCGTCCAGCGGCACACCCAACTCGCGAGCGAACTTGCGCACCGATGGGGACGCGTGGGGCATGCCCACCGTGTTGCCACCAGGTGCGTGGGCAGGCGCAGACACTGCGGCAGCAGCCGCTGCGACAGGGCTTGGCGCGACAGCGGGTGCCGAGGCTACCGCCACAGCCACTACGGGGGCAGCAGCAGCCACGGGCGCAGCCGCCAGAGCGGTGCCTTCCAGCACAGCCAGCAGGTCACCAATGTTGACCGTGTCGCCCACTTTGACTTTGAGCTCTTTGAGCACGCCAGCGGCCGAGGACGGGATTTCCATCGAGGCCTTGTCGGACTCGACCGTAATCAGCGATTGCTCGATCTTGATGGCGTCACCAGGCTTGACCATGACTTCGATGACGACCACGTCTTTGAAGTCGCCGATGTCGGGCACATGCACTTGCACGGGGCCGGAGGCTGCTGGGGTGGCGGGCGCTGCACTAGATGGCTGCGCTTCGCTCGCAACGACAGGGGACGCGCTCGAAACTGCGGCTGAAGGTGCGGCTGCAGGTGCAGCGGCCGCACCAGCGGCCTCCACCACCAACACCACCGAGCCTTGCTTGACCTTGTCGCCCAAGGCCACGCGCATTTCCTTGACCACGCCTGCCGTGCTCGATGGGATTTCCATCGAGGCTTTGTCGGACTCGACTGTGATCAGCGATTGCTCCGCCTTCACGGTGTCGCCCACTTTGACCATCAATTCAATGACGGTCACTTCATCAAAATCCCCGATGTCCGGGACTTGTACTTCTACCAATGCCATGTGTGTCTCCCGGATTTATGCGTACAGCGGGTTGATCTTGTCGGTCTTGATGCCGTACTTCTTGATGGCCTCGGCCACTTGAGCGACGGGCACTTTGCCCTCTTCGCTCAGCGCCTTCAGGGCCGCGACCACGATGTAGTGGCGGTTGACCTCGAAGTGCTCGCGCAGCTTGCTGCGGAAGTCGGAGCGGCCAAAACCATCGGTGCCCAGCACTTTGTAGGTGCGGTCTTTCGGAACGAAAGGACGGATCTGTTCGGCATAGGCCTTCATGTAGTCGGTCGACGCGACTACGGGGCCGCTGTGCTTGGCCAACTGTTGACCGACAAACGGCACGCGTGGCGTTTCCAGCGGGTGCAGCATGTTGAAGCGCTCGGCGTCTTGGCCGTCGCGGGTCAGTTCGTTGAAGCTTGGGCAGCTCCACACGTCAGCCTGGATGCCCCAGTCGGTGGCCAGCAGGGTTTGTGCGGCAATCGATTCGCGCAGGATGGTGCCCGAGCCCAGCAGTTGCACGCGCTTGTCGCCAGCGGCGCCGGGCTTGCACATGTACATGCCCTTGATGATCTGCTCTTCGGTGCCGGGCGTGAGGCCTGGCATGGCGTAGTTTTCGTTCAGCAGCGTCAGGTAGTAGAAGATGTTGTCTTGCTTCTCGACCATGCGCTTGAGGCCGTGGTGCAGGATGACGCCGACTTCGTGCGCAAATGTGGGGTCATACGACACGCAGTTGGGAATGGTGTTGGCCATGAGGTGGCTGTGACCGTCTTCGTGCTGCAAGCCTTCGCCGTTGAGCGTGGTGCGGCCCGATGTGCCGCCCAACAAGAAGCCTCGTGCTTGCATGTCGCCCGCAGCCCAGGCCAGGTCGCCAATGCGCTGGAAGCCGAACATCGAGTAGTACACGTAGAACGGGATCATGATCCGGTTGGATGTGCTGTAGCTGGTGGCCGCAGCGATCCAGCTGGACATGCCGCCCGCTTCGTTGATGCCTTCTTGCAGGATCTGACCGGCCACGTCTTCGCGGTAGTACATGACCTGGTCTTTGTCGACCGGGGTGTAGTTTTGACCTGCAGGGTTGTAGATACCGATCTGACGGAACAGGCCTTCCATACCAAAGGTACGGGCTTCGTCCACCAAAATCGGCACCACGCGTGGGCCCAGGGCCTGGTCGCGCAGCAGCTGGGTCAAGAAGCGCACATACGCCTGGGTGGTCGAGATTTCACGGCCTTCAGCCGTAGGCTCCATGACGGACTTGAACGTCTCCAGCGCGGGCACGGTGAAGCTCTCGTCGCTCTTGGTGCGGCGGTGTGGCAAATAGCCGCCCAAGGCCTTGCGGCGCTCGTGCAGGTATTTCATTTCTGGGGTGTCGTCTGCGGGCTTGTAGAACGGGATCTTGGCCAGCTCGCTGTCGGGCACCGGAATGTTGAAGCGGTCGCGGAAGGCTTTGATGTCCTCGTCCGACAGCTTTTTGGTTTGGTGCACGTTGTTCTTGCCCTCGCCCGCTTTGCCCATGCCAAAACCCTTGACGGTCTTGATCAGCAGCACGGTGGGCTGGCCTTTGTGGTTGACCGCTTTGTGGAATGCGGCATAGACTTTTTTGGAGTCGTGGCCACCACGGCGCAGGTCGAAGATCTCTTCGTCAGACATCTTGGACACCATCTCCAGGGTGCGCGGATCGCGGCCAAAGAAATGTTTGCGCACATAAGCGCCGTCGTTGGCTTTCATGGCTTGGTAATCGCCGTCCAGCGTTTCCATCATGATCTTCTTGAGCGCGCCTTCTTTGTCGCGGGCCAACAGGGGGTCCCAACCGGAGCCCCACAGCAGCTTGATGACGTTCCAGCCGGAGCCACGGAACTCGCCTTCGAGCTCTTGAATGATCTTGCCGTTGCCGCGCACCGGGCCATCCAGACGCTGCAAGTTGCAGTTGACCACGAAGACCAGGTTGTCCAGGTTCTCACGGGCAGCCAAGCCGATGGCACCCAAGGATTCGACTTCGTCCATCTCGCCGTCACCACAGAACACCCAGACCTTGCGGTTTTCGGTGTTGGCAATGCCACGGGCGTGCAGGTATTTCAAAAAGCGGGCTTGGTAGATCGCCATCAGTGGGCCCAAGCCCATCGACACCGTGGGGAACTGCCAGAACTCGGGCATCAGCTTGGGGTGTGGGTAGCTCGACAGGCCTTTGCCGTCCACCTCTTGGCGGAAGTTGAGCAATTGCTCTTCGGTCAGGCGGCCTTCCAAGTAGGCGCGGGCATACACGCCGGGCGACACGTGGCCCTGGATGTAGAGGCAGTCGCCGCCGTGGTTTTCACTCTCGGCGTGCCAAAAGTGGTTGAAGCCAGCGCCAAACAAGCTGGCCAAAGACGCGAAGGAGCCAATGTGGCCACCCAAATCGCCGCCGTCAGCGGGGTTGTGGCGGTTGGCCTTGACGACCATGGCCATGGCGTTCCAGCGCATGTAGGCGCGCAGGCGCTCTTCGATTTCGAGGTTGCCAGGAGCGCGCTCTTCTTCCTGCGGCTCGATGGTGTTGACGTAGCCCGTGGTGGCGGAAAACGGCATGTCGATGCTGTTTTCGCGGGCATGTTCAAGGAGTTGCTCAATCAGAAAGTGGGCACGTTCGCCACCTTCTTTTTCAATCACGGCGGACAGTGCGTCCATCCATTCACGGGTCTCTTGCGAATCCAGATCGGGCTTCGGCTGATGTGGGTTGGCCGCTGTCATGCGTGTCTCCTGTTTGTTGTCGATGAAATGATGCCCGTAAGTTTCTCATAATTTTTCAAATATTTCAAATGGTGCCGGATGATTTCTTATTGTGAAATTTTGAGAGAATTTTCCGTGTCGGCACAGCCGTTTTACGGGTAGGTACGCAAGGGTTGTCACCTAAACTTAGCCCATGGAATTGAACAAAGCTGCATCGGTGGTCAAAAAGGTAGGTCCCTGGGCATGGTGGCGCTCATGGTGGGTGCAGCAATCACCCAATAGGCAAGATCGGTTTGCCAATTTGGCGCCGGTTGCCGCCGTTTTATTGTTCTTGGCAGCCATCGCCAGTGCGTTTTGGTACTTGCGCATCGAAGAAGTCGAGCGTGAGCAAGAAGCGATCAAACGTGATGTGGAATACGCACAGCAGAGACTGCGACTGCGACTGATCGAGCGCCAGGAACAGGTGATGCGCTTGGCACGCGATGTGTCCAACCGCGAAGTCAGACCCGATCAATTCATGTCGCGCGCCGAAGCCCTGGTGCAGCAATACCCCGAATACCAATCTTTGTCCTGGATCGATGACCGCCGTCGGATCATTGCCCACCAAAGCATCTCCAGTTTGCTGCCCACACAGCATTTGAAAACAGGCAGTGTTCTGAAAGTCGGTGAGACAGAGGCCCACTTCAGCTTGGCACGTGATTTGATGCAACCGATCTACGGTCGCGTCGACGCGGATGAGGACAAAGACAACAACAACGAGGTGCTGCAACTGCACTCGCCCTTGAGCGACGATCAAGGCCGATTCAGTGGCGTCATCCTGGCCGAATACACCATGGAAGGCTTGCTTCGTTACGGCATTCCCACCGAGGTTCTGGCGAAATACGCCGTTGCCTTACAAGACAGCACAGGGCAATTGCTGGCAGGACAAACCATTCCCAAACGTATTCATTTGCTCAACTTGCTGCCAGGCACCCAGCGCTTGGACAACGACTACGAAATCCCTGTGCCCCCGGTGGGCAACGATCTGATCTTGCGCGCACAAGCCTGGCGAACTTCGCAGGGTTTGGTGGGAAGTGGTTTGTTTTGGCTGGTGAGCGTACTCAGCGTCATGACCGCCTGGATGCTGATCGGCAATTGGCGGCATACCCGCAGACGACTGCAAGCACAAAAGGCACTGGTTGCAGAAACCAGTTTTCGCAGGGCCATGGAGAACTCCATGGTCACAGGCATGCGTGCACTGGATTTGCGTGGACGCATCACTTACGTCAATCCCGCTTTTTGCCAGATGACCGGCTGGAGCGAGGCGGAATTGGTGGGGGCAGAAGCGCCCTTCCCTTACTGGCCAGACCAGGACCGGGAACTGCTGATGAAGCGCTTGGAGGAGGAAATCAGCGGACAACATTCATCCGCAGGCTTTCAGGTGCGGGTCAAGCGCAAAAGCGGCAAGTTGTTTGATGCGCGAATGTACGTCTCGCCCCTGATCGATGCGACGGGCAAGCAAACGGGCTGGATGACGTCGATGACCGACATCACCGAGCCCAACCGCATTCGCGAGCAGTTGGCCAGTTCGCACGAGCGTTTCACCATCGTGCTCGAAGCGCTGGACGCCTCTGTATCGGTTGCGCCCTTGGGCAGCGAAGAGCTGCTGTTTGCCAACAAGCTCTACCGCCTGTGGTTCGGACAAAACACAGAGGGGCATTTGCGCTTGGTGCAACAAGCGGGTGCCTACAGTGGCGAAAAAGCCTCCGACGATGTGGACGATCTCGCAGGACTGCCGATCGACAGTTTGACCGTGGCCTCGTCGGAAAATGCCGAAATCTTTGTCGCCGAGCTTGGCAAGTGGCTGGAAGTGCGTTCGCGCTACATCAACTGGGCCGATGGGCGCTTGGCGCAGATGGTGATTGCCAGCGACATCACGCCACGCCGACAGGCAGAAGAGCTGGCCGCCCAGCAGGCCGAGCGCGCACAAACCGCCAGCCGCCTGATCACCATGGGCGAGATGGCCTCCAGCGTGGCCCACGAGCTGAACCAACCCCTGACCGCCATCAGCAATTACTGCAGCGGCATGATTTCGCGCATCAAGAGCCAACAGGCCGAGGAAAAAGACCTGCTCTGGGCACTGGACAAGACCGCGCACCAAGCCCAGCGCGCGGGCCAAATCATTTTGCGCATCCGCAGTTTTGTGAAACGCAGCGAACCCAACCGCGCCTTGTCGGACGTGAGCGCCATGGTCAACGAGTCGTTGGAACTGGCCGAAATTGAACTGCGCCGCCGCCATGTGCGTCTGAGCCATTACGTGGCCGCCCGCTTGCCGCAGCTGATGGTGGACCCGATTCTGATTGAGCAGGTCCTGATCAACCTGATGAAAAACGCGGCCGAGTCGATTGACAACGCCAACCGGCCAGCGGACAAGCGCCATGTGGAATTGAAAGTGGTGCCCACCATGGTGGACGAGAAACCGGTGGTCGAGTTTTCTGTCACCGACAGCGGGCAAGGCCTGCCACCCGAGGCCATCGATCGCGTCTATGAAGCCTTCTTCTCAACCAAGGTCGAAGGCATGGGCATTGGCCTGAATTTGTGCCGCAGCATCATCGAGTCTCACCAGGGCAGGATCGTGGCCGAGAACCTCTACAATGCCGACGAGGTTACCGGCTGCCGGTTCTCCTTCTGGATTCCGGTCGACACCACGTTGACCACACAACAAGCCACTGGGGTAAATGAATGAGTTTGATTCCGAAAAAAGGCACCGTTTATGTCGTGGACGACGACGAGGCCGTGCGTGACTCGCTGCAGTGGTTGCTCGAAGGTAAAGACTACCGCGTTCGCTGCTTTGACAGTGCCGAGTCCTTCATCAGCCGTTACGACCCCCGTGAAGTGGCTTGCCTGATTGCCGACATCCGCATGGGCGGCATGACCGGACTGGAACTCCAAGACCGCCTGATCGAGCGCAGATCTCCTTTGCCCATCGTGTTCATCACGGGCCATGGCGACGTGCCCATGGCTGTGAACACCATGAAAAAAGGCGCGATGGACTTCATCCAGAAGCCCTTCAAGGAAGAAGAATTGGTCAGCCTGGTCGAACGCATGCTCGACGAGGCCCGCGAAGCCTTTGCCGGTCACCAGCAAGCGGCCAGCCGCGACGCCCTGCTGTCCAAGCTGACCGGCCGCGAAGCCCAGGTGCTTGAACGCATCGTGGCCGGACGACTGAACAAGCAGATCGCCGACGACTTGGGCATCAGCATCAAGACCGTGGAAGCGCACCGCGCCAACATCATGGAAAAGCTCAACGCCAACACTGTGGCCGATTTGCTCAAGATTGCCCTGGGACAAAACGCGCCCAAGGCCTGATCCACAAGCCCTCTCCAAAACGCCCGCACCCGTCGGGCGTTTTGCATTTATCACCGACCTTTTCGAGTTTTCACACATGACCGCCCAACTGATCGATGGCAACGCCCTGTCCAAACAACTGCGCTCCGAAGTCGCCACCCGTGCTCAAGCCCTGAAAGCCAAAGGCGTCACGCCGGGGCTGGCCGTGGTGCTGGTGGGCGACAACCAAGCCAGTCAGGTTTATGTGCGCAACAAGGTCAAAGCTTGCGAAGACGCAGGCTTGCACTCGGTGCTGGAGAAATACGAGGCCAGCATGACCGAAGCCGACTTGCTGGCCCGCGTGGAAGCGCTCAACAACGACCCCAGCATCCACGGCATCCTGGTACAGCTGCCCTTGCCTGCGCACATCGACGCGCAAAAAGTGATCGAAGCCATCAGCCCGGCCAAAGACGTGGACGGTTTCCACATCGCCAGCGCTGGTGCGCTCATGACCGGCATGCCCGGTTTCTGGCCCTGCACGCCTTATGGCTGCATGAAGATGCTCGAAAGCATCAACTACGACCTCAAAGGCAAACACGCCGTGGTGATTGGCCGCAGCAACATCGTGGGCAAGCCCATGGCGCTGATGCTCTTGCAAAAGAACGCCACCGTGACCATTTGCCACAGCGGCACCAAAGACCTCAAGGCCATGACGCTGCAGGCCGACGTGATCGTGGCCGCCGTGGGCAAACGCAATGTGCTCACGGCCGACATGGTCAAGCCCGGCGCTGTGGTGCTGGACGTGGGCATGAACCGCAACGACGAAGGCAAGCTGTGCGGCGACGTGGATTTTGAAGGCGTCAAACAAGTCGCCAGCCACATCACCCCCGTGCCCGGCGGCGTCGGCCCCATGACCATCACCATGCTGCTGGTCAACACCCTTGAAGCCGCCGAACGCGCCTCCAATTAATCCACAAGGCACCCAAAGCCCCAAATGAATCGACCCGGGCCCCAAATGTGTCACCCCGGGCCCAAAATCTGTCACCCCGGGCTTGACCCGGGGTCTATCCCCGCCAGACCCCTGCCCTTGACCCACAAGACCCAAAAGCCATGACCAATCCCCTGCTCGACACCTCCGGCCTGCCCTTGTTTGACCGCATTGCCCCGGAACACGTGGCACCCGCCATGGACGAACTGCTGGCGGCCGCCAACAAGGCCCTCGAGACGGTCACCGCTGCAGATTTCCCGGCGCAATGGGTCGAGATCGCCAAGGTGCTGGACGTCAGCACAGAGCGCTTGGGGCTGGCTTGGGGCGCAGTCAGCCACCTCAACAGCGTGGCCGACACCCCCGAGCTGCGCGCCGCCTACAACGCGGCACTGCCCCTGGTCACCGAATTTTGGACACGCCTGGGCAGCGACGAGCGCCTGTACGCCAAGTACAAAGCCATCGACACCGCCCGCCTGAACGCTGAACAAAAGCAAGCCCACCAAAACGCCTTGCGCGCCTTTGTGCTGGGCGGTGCCGAGCTGCAAGGCGAGGCCAAAGTGCGTTACGCCGCCATTCAGGAGCGCCTGGCCGAGTTGACCCAGAAGTTCAGCGAAAACACGCTGGACGCGACCGACAACTTTTCCTTGTATGTGAGCGAAGACCGTCTGGCGGGCGTGCCCGCTGACGTGGTGCAAGCCACCCGCGCCTCCGCCCAAAAAGAAGGCCAGGACGGCTGCCGACTGAGCCTGAAGATGCCGGTGTACCTGCCGGTGATGCAATTTGCCCATGACGCGGCGCTGCGCGAGCAACTGTACAAAGCCCACGTCACCCGCGCATCGGACCAGGCACCTGAAGACAGCCGCCAGTTCGACAACACCGCCTTGATGCAGGAGATCCTCGTCTTGCGCCAAGAAGAGTCCCGCCTGCTGGGGTACGACAACTACGCGCAGGTCTCGGTGGTGCCCAAGATGGCCGAATCGCCCGAAAAAGTGATCGGCTTTTTGCGCGACCTGGCCGTGCGTGCGCGCCCCTTTGCCGAAAAAGACCTGGCCGATTTGCGCGAGTTCGCCGCCCAAGAGTTGGGCCACACCGGCCCGCTGAACGCTTGGGATGTGCCCTACATCAGCGAAAAGCTCAAGGAAGCGCGCTACAGCTTCAGCGAACAGGACGTGAAGCAATACTTCACCGCGCCCAAGGTCTTGGCCGGTTTGTTCAAGATCATCGAAACCCTGTTCGAAGTCAGCATCCGCCCTGACCAAGCCCCGGTCTGGCACCCTGCGGTGCAGTTTTTCCGCATCGAACGCCAAGGCCAGCTGATCGGCCAGTTCTACCTGGACCAACCCGCACGCGGCGGCAAACGCGGCGGCGCCTGGATGGACGATGTGCGCGGCCGCTGGCAGCGCCCCGACACCGGCGTGCTGCAAACACCGGTGGCGCACCTGGTGTGCAACTTCGCCGAAGGTGTCAACGGCCAGCCCGCGCTGCTCACGCATGACGACGTGATCACCCTCTTCCACGAGTTTGGCCATGGCCTGCACCACATGCTCACGCAAGTCAACGAGCGCGATGTTTCGGGCATCAGCGGCGTGGAGTGGGATGCGGTTGAGCTGCCCAGCCAGTTCATGGAAAACTTCTGCTGGGAATGGTCGGTGCTCAGCCACATGACCGCCCATGTCGAGACCGGCGCCGCCTTGCCGCGCGAACTGTTCGACAAAATGCTGGCCGCCAAGAATTTCCAAAGCGGTCTGCAAACCCTGCGCCAGATCGAGTTTTCGCTGTTCGACATGCTGGTGCACGCTGAGCACGACCCGTCACAGGACTTCATGCCGCTCTTGCAAGAAGTGCGCGACGAAGTGGCCGTCATGCGTCCACCGGCGTTCAACCGCATGGTCCACACCTTCAGCCACATCTTTGCGGGCGGGTATGCGGCCGGCTATTACAGCTACAAATGGGCCGAGGTGCTGAGCGCCGATGCCTACGCCGCCTTTGAAGAAGCCGCCGCTGCCGACGGCAGCCCCAGCCTGGACACCGGCCGCCGCTACCGCCAAGCCATTTTGGAAGCCGGCGGCAGCCGTCCTGCGCTGGACTCGTTCAAAGCCTTCCGAGGCCGCGAGCCCAGCCTGGATGCGCTGCTGCGGCACCAGGGCATGGTCAGCGCCTGAAACAAAAAAGGGAGCTTGCAAGCTCCCTTTTTATTTGGCAGCTGAAACCAAGCGACTGCCCAGAAACGAAAAAGCCCGGTAAATCTTTGATTTACCGGGCTTTTAAACCTACCAAATTTGGTAGGCGCGATTGGACTCGAACCAACGACCCCCACCATGTCAAGGTGGTGCTCTAACCAGCTGAGCTACGCGCCTGTTGAAGCCTTGAATTATAGCAGTAAAAATCAGCGCCTTCGGGCTGACCGCACACCTTTTACGTTTCGCACCGTGCCCAGCACCTTGTTCAGGCCCGCCGCATCGCTGATTTCTACCGTGAAAGTCATCCAGGCTGTGCCTTTGACCGATTGGGTTTGCACCCCGATCACGTTCATTTTTTCTTTGGCAAAGACCTCCGAGATGTCGCGCAGCAAGCCTTGGCGGTCAAACGCTTCAACCGACACGTCGATGGGATAAACCGCACCGTCAGGCCCTTTGTGCTCACCCCATCGCACGTCGATCACCCGCTCACCATGGCGCGACGCCAGCTCGCGGAAATTGCTGCAGTCCTGGCGGTGGATGCTCACGCCCTTGCCTCGGGTGACAAAACCACTGATCACATCGGGCGGCGCAGGTTTGCAGCAGCGTGACAACTGGGTCAAGAGCGAGTCCACCCCCACCACCAGCACGCCCGATGGTGATTTGCGCGCCACGGCGCCTTTGAATTTCTTTTGCAGGTACTCGTCAGGCAAAAGGGCGGGCTCAGGCGGGTTGAGCAAAACCTCGATGTTGCGCAGCGAGTATTCGTCTTTGCCCACGACCTCGAACAAGCCCTCGGCCGACTTGAAACCCAGCTGACTGGCCAAATCCTCGAGCTTGGTGGATGTGCGGCCCAGACGTTGCAAGAGTTTTTCGACCGCCTCGCGCCCACGCGCGATGGTCTCTTCGCTGATCTGCGCGTTGAACCAGGCACGCACCTTGGCACGGGCACGGTTGCTGGCCAAATAACCCAACTCGGGGTTGAGCCAGTCGCGTGAGGGGCCGCCTTCCTTGATGGCAGTGACCTCGACCGTTTGGCCATTGGCCAGGGGCGTGTTGAGAGGCACCATGGCGCCGTCGACCTTGGCCCCACGGCAGCGATGGCCTAAATTGGTGTGCACGGTGTAAGCAAAGTCCACAGGCGTGGCGCCTTGCGGCAGTTCCACCACGGCGGCGTCGGGCGTCAGCACATAGATGCGGTCGTCGAACAGGCCTTCGCCCTGCCCTGCACCGGACAAGTCACGCTCCCAGGCGAGCAGCTGCCGCAAGACCGCGATCTTGGCGTCGTAGTCGCTGCTGGCCGAGACACCTGCATAGCCTTTGGCTCCCGCTTCCTTGTAGGCCCAATGCGCCGCCACACCATGCTCGGCATGGTCGTGCATGGCCTGTGTGCGGATTTGAATTTCGATGGGTCTGCCGTCCACATCGCGCACCACCGTGTGCAAGGACTGGTAGCCGTTGGGCTTGGGCTTGGCGATGTAATCGTCAAACTCTTCGGCGATCGGCACAAAGTGCTCATGCACCCAACTGAGCACCTGGTAACAGTCCGACACGGCGGGCACCACCACGCGCAGCGCACGGATGTCAAAGACCCGGTCAAAGGCCAGCGACTTGCCGCGCATCTTGCGCACGATGCTGTAGATGTGCTTGGGTCGGCCGTCGACCTGAGCTTTCACGCCCTGCGCGGCCAGTTCTTGCTGCATGCGCTCACGCAAGTCCACCATGTAACGCTCGCGCTCGCCCCGCTTTTGATCGAGCAAGCTGGCGATTTCCTTGTAGGTCACCGGCTCCAGAAAGCGGAAAGACAAGTCTTCCATCTCCCACTTGATCTGCCAGATGCCCAAGCGGTTGGCCAAGGGCGCAAACACCTGCAAGGACTCGCGAGCCAGTGCGGGCGGGACCGGCAGCTTGGTGGCCGCGTAGTGGCGCAAGGTCTGCAGGCGCGAGGCCAGGCGCAGCATGACCACGCGCAGGTCGCGGCTGAAGGCCAGCAGCATTTTGCGCACGTTTTCGGTCTGCAGCTTGGGGTCATCGACCAGCTGCGCACGGGTCTCGGCCGCGCGCGACAAGCGCTGCACATGCACCAGGTGGTTGGTCTGTATGGCCAGCTGCGCCAAGTTGGGGCCAAAGGCCTTGGTGATGACGTCTTCGGGTTTGTTCAGGTGCGGGCAGGCATAGACCAGGTAACTGGCCGCCTGCATTTGGGCCGAACCACCGATCTGGGCCAGGATGGCGGCCACCGCATCGGCGTGCGTGAGGATGTTCTCGCCCGTGTCCAGACTTTCGCCCGAGATCAAGGGCTCGGCAAATGCGCGGGCGCGGACCAGCGTGTCAGCCAGATCGGCGTTGTCGGCCGTGACCAGCATGACCGGCGGCACCGCCGCATGCAAATGCGTCGAGATGCGTGTCGGGCTGGCGGCGTGGCTGGTGTTGGGACTGACCATGGTGTCAAGCCGCAAGCAAGAAATTGGCCACCACCTCGATGTGCACATCGCTGGTGATGGTGGGGGCATGACCGCAATCGGCCCAAACAACCAATTGGGCTTTGGGGCCCCGCTCGGTCATGGCCAAAGCCGTTTCGGGGGTGAGCAAATCAGAATCGGCCCCACGAATGAGCAAGGTTTTCGCCTGTATCTGGTCGTACACGGTCCAAAGCAGCGCCTCGCCCGCTTGGGCTGCTTCGGGCGTCAAGGCACGCACCGGCGTCCCGATGGCCGGGTCGTAATGCAAAGTGAGCGCGCCATCCGCGCAAGGCCGAACCATGTGTGAAGACATCTCACGCCACACGTCCGCTGGTACAGGACCAAAACCCTGCGACAACGCCCACATGGCCGCAGCAGCTTCGTCCAGGTCACGGTACTGGCCATACCGGCCGACATAAGTCTGCATCCGCTCGACCGAGGCCCAGGTGATGGCCGGCCCCACATCGTTGAGCACCAAACGGCGAATGGGGCTGGGCAAAGGCAAACCCGGCTGACCGGTCAGCAGCATGCCTATGAGCCCGCCCATGCTGGTGCCAAGCCAGTCCAGGCTCAACAATTCGGCACCACACTGAGCACGCACTTGCGCCAGCAAGGCCAACATGTCGGCTGCATATTGGGGGACTTGATAGCCCATGGGGTCCGCAAGCCATTCGCTGCGACCGCGCCCCACCACATCGGGGCAAATGACTTGCAAAGGCTCGGCACTGCGGGCCACCAAGGCTTTCGCCAAACGGTCAAAGTCGCGCCCCTGTCGGGTCAAACCATGCACGCAGACCACCACCCGGCGGGCTTGGGCATCCCCCCAACGCCAATAGGCCATGCGGTGCTGGCCCTCAGGGTGGGGGCAGGACACAAATTCAAGTTGAGGCTGCAAATCGCTGGTGGTCATGACAATCGGACACAATCAGATCAGACGTTACCCAAAAGAGTCATTGGGCAGCGCGATAATGGACTTTTATGCATCCTAATTCATCTGGAGTGGAAATCATGTTGCAAGGTAAAACAGCTTTGGTCACGGGTTCAACCAGCGGTATTGGTCTGGGCATTGCCAAGGCCTTGGCCAAACAAGGCGCCAACATCGTTTTGAACGGTTTCGGCGACGCCGAAGGCCCCCAGAAAGAAATCGCCGCACTGGGCGTGAAAGTCGCCTACCACGGCGCCGACATGAGCAAAGCCGGCGAAATCGAAGCCATGATGAAGTTCGCGGCCGACACATTTGGCCGCGTGGACGTCCTGGTCAACAACGCCGGTATCCAGCATGTGGCCAAAGTCGAAGACTTTCCCGTCGAACGCTGGGACGCCATCATTGCGATCAATCTGACCAGCGCATTCCACGCCACCCGCCTGGCCTTGCCTGCCATGAAGGCATCCAACTGGGGCCGCATCATCAACGTGGCCTCGATCCACGGCCTGGTGGGTTCTGCAGAAAAATCAGCTTATGTGGCCGCCAAACACGGCGTGGTCGGTTTGACCAAAGTCACCGCGCTGGAAAACGCCACCACCGGCGTGACCTGCAACGCCATTTGCCCCGGCTGGGTGTTGACCCCTCTGGTGCAAAAGCAGGTGGACGCCAAAGCTGCGGCCATGGGCCTGTCCAACGAAGAAGCCAAAAAGCTGCTGCTGCAGGAAAAAGAGCCATCCATGCAATTCACCACCCCCGAAGAACTGGGGGAGTTGGCTGTCTTCTTCTGCTCGCCTGCAGGCAACAACGTGCGCGGTGTGGCCTGGAACATGGACGGCGGCTGGACCGCTCAGTAAACGGCGTTATTGACGACTTTTTAAAATAATCTCACCATGACTGCACCTACCTCCCGCTTGGACAAGATCGTCATCGTCGACGACGACGCACGCATTCGTGATCTGCTTCGCCGATTCTTGTCGCAAGAAGGTTTTGACGTTTTGTTGGCAGAAGACGGGCGCGCTTTGGACCGCATCCTTCAGCGCGAGACCATCGATCTGCTTGTGCTCGACTTGATGCTGCCTGGGGAAGACGGCTTGAGCATTTGCAAACGACTTCGCGGCAATGGCACCAAAATTCCAGTGATCATGCTGACCGCCAAAGGCGAAGATGTGGACCGCATCAACGGCCTGGAAATTGGTGCAGACGATTACTTGGGCAAACCCTTCAACCCCCGCGAACTGCTCGCGCGGATCCATGCTGTCTTACGCCGCAGGCCTCAGGCTGAAGTCCCCGGAGCGCCTGCCAACGACAAAGAAGTCATCACGTTCGGCGAATTCTCACTGGATCTGGGTGTGCGTGCGCTCAGTAAAAACGGGCAAGACATTCCACTGACCACGGGTGAGTTCGCGATGCTCAAAGCACTGGTGCGCCACCCTCGCCAAGCCCTCAGTCGGGACAAGTTGGCACAACTGGCTCGCGGCCGTGAATTTGAACCGTTTGACCGCAGCTTGGATGTTCAGGTTTCACGTTTGCGCAAAATGATTGAGCTCGATCCAGCTTCGCCCAAAATCATCCAAACCGTTTGGGGGGTGGGCTATGTCTTCGTCCCCGATGGCCAATCGTGAGCCCCGCTGAAGTCACATTGCCGGAAAACGTTGCGCTGACAACCACGACACCGCGCAGGCTGAAATTCAGCCTGTTTTGGCGCACGTTTGTCTTGCTGGCGTTGTTGATCCTGTGCAGCAGCTTGGTTTGGTTGCAACTTTTTCGCACACAAGAGTACGAGCCACGCATCATGCGCAATGCGCACCAGATTGCCACGGTCGTGAACCTGACCAAAACCGCCTTGACGCACAGCGACGCCATTGCCCGCGTGTCATTGCTCAAGACCCTGGCCGATGAGGAAGACGTCAATATCCAAACGCGAGAGCCCAACGACCGCATCGAGGTGTTTGGTGAAACCGCGATGGAGAAACAACTCGCGCAGGAAATGATCAACCGACTCGGTGAAGGCACTGCGGTCGCCTCCAGCGTGAACGAAAAATCGGGCTTGTGGGTGGGCTTCACCATTGAACGCGACAGTTACTGGCTCCAAATGGACCCCGAGCGACTCAAGCCATTGGGCGGAACAACCTGGCTGGTGTGGTTCAGCATGGCCATCGCACTGTCCTTGACAGGGGCTGCCATCATGGCTGGCTTGATGAACCGCCCCCTCAAAAGACTCTCTTATGCGGCCAGTCAGGTCAGAGAAGGACACTTCAACACCTCCACGCTGGACGAGCACGCCGCCACCAGCGAAATCCGCGAAGTCAACATTGGGTTCAACCGCATGGCCGAGCGGCTGGCCAAGATCGAAGCCGAACGCGCCTTGATGCTGGCAGGCATATCCCACGACTTGCGCACGCCACTGGCTCGCTTGCGGCTTGAAACCGAGTTGAGTGTGGCCGACCCCGAAACCCGTGAACTCATGGCGGGCGACATCGCCCAGTTCGACGAAATCATCGACAAATTCCTCGACTACGCGCGGCCTGAGCCAACCAATCTGGGGCCGGTGCTGTTGTCGGGCGTGGTGAGCCGCTGCATTTCCCCCTGGCGCAACAATCCGCGGTTTGAAATTTCGGTGGATGTCGCCGAAGACCTGCATGTCAAAGCCGAAACCGTCGAGCTGGGTCGCGTCTTGTCCAACCTGCTGGAAAACGCCCGTCGTTACGGCCAAAGCCCCAGCGATGGTGTGACCCGTGTCGAGATCGTGGCCCGCGTGCACGATGGCTGGGTGCTGTTGCGTGTGCGTGACCAAGGTCCTGGCGTGTCCGAAGAAACCTTGAAAAACCTGACCCAGCCCTTTTACCGAGGCGACACCGCACGCACCTCGGCCACTGGATCAGGCCTTGGACTGGCGATTGTGGAGCGCTCGGTGCAGCGCATGGGCGGCACCTTTTCGGTGTTCAACAACAGCTCAGGCGGTTTGATGGCCTTGATGAAATTCAGGCAGGTCGAGGCGGGTTAAAGCCTGTGGTGGATGGACCCCGGTTCAAGCCCGGGGTGACAAGCAAGGATCTGTCATGCAGGGCTTGATCCGGCACCCAAGCAAGGATCTGTCATGCCGGACTTGATCCGGCATCCAAGCACGCGTCTGTCATGCCGGACTTGATCCGGCATCCATCTCCCGGCATCGTCCAGCTGCCCCACAGAAGTCCGACTGGGCACAACACGCCATCAGCGCTTTTCCAGCAACACCACGGCCCGCGCTTCCATGCTTTGGCCCATGCCCACGGGTCCCAGCTTCTCGGCCGTTTTGGCTTTCACATTGACCTGATCGGGCTGCACACCCAGCGCCTTGGCCACCGAGGCGTTCATCGCGGCCATGTGCGGTGCCAGCTTGGGGGCTTGAGCGATCACGGTGCTGTCCACGTTGACCAACTCATAACCGGCCGCACGCACCCGGCGCATGGCCTCGGCCAGCAAGACCGACGAGTCAGCGCCCTTGAACTGCGCGTCCGTGTCCGGAAAATGCCGCCCGATGTCGCCCAGCCCCGCCGCGCCCAACACCGCATCGGTGATGGCATGCAAAAGCACATCGGCATCTGAATGTCCCAGCAGCCCTGCTGTGTGGGGAATTTGCACCCCGCCCAAAATCAGCTTGCGCCCCGGCACCAGGGCATGCACATCCCAGCCTTCACCGATTCTGAAACTCATGCTCTGCTCCCCAAAATGGCTTCGGCCAAGGCGAAATCGGCCGGGTAAGTGACTTTGAAATTCTGCGCCGTGCCTTCGACCAAGCGCGGCTGGAGGCCCAAACGCTCCATCGCGCTGGCCTCGTCGGTGATGTCCGCAAAACCACTGGCCGCCACCGCCGCCAGCGCATCGTGCAAAGCCTGGAGGCGAAACATCTGCGGCGTTTGCGCCAACCATTTGTGCTCACGCGGCACCGTGGCCAGCACGCGACCGCCTTCTTCGCTTTTGAGTGTGTCAGGCAAAGGCAGGGCCAGCAGGCCGCCGACCGCGTCACCCTGGCAAGTCTCGATCAAGCGGGACACCGACTCGGGCGACACCAGACAACGCGCGGCATCGTGCACCAGCACCCAGTCTTGGGGGTCAAGGCCTGCGGCCAACATGGCTTGCAGGCCGTTGAACACGCTCGCGGCACGTGTAGCACCACCACAGGCCACGCGCTGGAAATGCGCTGGCCAGCCTTGCTCGGCCCATACATGCCCATCATCGGGCGACAAAATCACCCAGCCACTGGCCAGTTGAGGCACCTGCGCCAAGGCCTGCACGGTGTGCATGACCATGGGCTGCCCAGCCACCTGCTGGTATTGCTTGGGTTGCACCGTGCCAGCACGGCTGCCCATGCCCGCACAAGGGATGAGGGCGTGAAAACGGGTCGAAGGGGTGCGATCGGTCATAAGTTGACATTGTAGTTTTGCAGGTCGGTGGCTTCGGCCCCGACAAATGCCGTCGGTCCATCAAGCCCTGTCGGGGCTGAAGCCGCCAACCTAGCGAAGACTGTGCCCAATGCGCGCACCATGCTCATGAACAGCGCAAAGCTTCTAAAATCACATTCGTTCGACATGTCCACACCCCCCTCCTTTTTGGCGGGGGGTGTTCTGCTTTTTTCATCGCCTTTGCCCATCTCCACCATGCAACTGCCCAGCCTGATTTCCGGCAAACGTTTCACCCTGCCCCGCCCTGTCGGATCAGCCGATGCCGTGCTGCTGGCCCAGCTGGCCGAGCGCGAAAAAAAGGCCGGCAAACTCACCGCCATCATCACCAGCGACGCGGCCGACGCCCAGCGCCTGATGGACGAGCTGGTGTTTTTTGCGCCCGGCCTGCGCTGCGTGATGTTCCCCGACTGGGAAACACTGCCCTACGACACCTTCTCGCCGCACCAGGATTTGATCAGCGAGCGCTTGGCCACGCTCTGGCGCATCAAGCAGCGTAACCACGAAGAAAGCGCCGACGTGGTGCTGGTGCCTGCCACCACCGCGCTGTACCGGCTGGCACCGCCGTCCTTTTTGGCGGGCTACACCTTCGAGTTCAAGGTCAAGCAAAAGCTGGACGAAGCCCAGCTCAAGGCCCAGTTGACACTGGCGGGCTACTCGCATGTGAGCCAGGTGGTCAGCCCCGGCGAATACGCGGTGCGTGGCGGCTTGATTGACCTCTTCCCCATGGGCTCGCTGGTGCCTTACCGGGTGGATCTGTTCGACGACGAGATCGACTCCATTCGCACCTTCGACCCCGACAGCCAGCGCAGCCTCTACCCCGTGCCCGAGGTGCGGCTCTTGCCGGGTCGCGAGTTTCCGATGGACGAGGCGGCACGTGCGCGCTTTCGCAGCCGCTGGCGCGAACTGCTCGAAGGCGACCCGACCAAAAGCCGCATCTACAAAGACATGGGCAACGGCGTGGCCACGGCGGGCATTGAGTACTACCTGCCGCTGTTTTTTGAAGAAACCGCCACGGTGTTTGACTACCTGGGCGCTGGGCAAGCGGACGCGGCCACCGTGGTGCTGCACGGCGATCTGGAACCCGCCTTTCAACGCTTTTGGCAAGACACCCGCGACCGCTACCGCCTGGTGCAGGGCGACCCCGAGCGGCCTGTGCTGCCGCCCGATGCGCTGTTTTTGAGCGCTGAGCAGTTCTACACCCTGACCAACGGCCACGCCCAATTGGCTTTGCGGGCAGGCACAGCCGATGTGGCCGACAACGCCTTGGCTCAAGCTCTGCCCGAGCTGACGGTGGTGCGCGGTGCCGAAGACCCATTGGCCCGACTGCAAGCCCACATCCACAGCGGCAAAACTCGCGTGCTGATCCTGGCCGAAAGCGATGGCCGCCGCGAAAGCCTGCTCGACTTTGTGCGCTCCAGCGGCCTCACGCCCCCGGTGTTTGACAGCCTCGAAGAGTTTTTGACCAGCAACGAAAAAGTCGGCATGGCCACGGCAGCACTGGTCAGCGGTTTTCATTGGTTTGAGCACGACATTGACCTCGTCACCGAAACCGAACTCTTTGCCGCAGGCCCGACCACACGCCGCCGCAAAAAGCAGGAACAGGTCAGTGATGTCGAAGCGCTGATCAAAGACCTGAGCGAACTCAACGTGGGCGACCCGGTGGTGCACAGTGCCCACGGCATTGGCCGCTACCGGGGTCTGGTCAACATGGACATGGGCCAGAAGAACCCCGATGGCACGCCCGCCTTGCAGGAGTTTTTGCACCTCGAATACGCCGACCAAGCCACGCTGTATGTGCCCGTGAGCCAGCTGCAACTGATTGGCCGATACACGGGCGTGAGCGCCGACGAAGCGCCGCTGCACAAGCTGGGCTCGGGCCAATGGGAAAAAGCCAAGCGCAAAGCGGCTGAGCAGGTGCGCGACTCAGCGGCCGAATTGCTCAACATTTACGCACGACGCGCTGCCCGCGAAGGTCACCCTTTCCGCTACAGCCCGCAAGACTACGAAACCTTTGCCAACGACTTCGGCTTTGAAGAAACCGCTGACCAAAAGGCGGCCATCCACTGCGTCATCCAAGACATGATCAGCCCCCGCCCCATGGACCGGCTGGTCTGCGGCGATGTGGGCTTTGGCAAGACCGAGGTCGCGCTGCGGGCCGCCTTTGTGGCTGTCACGGGCGGCAAGCAAGTGGCACTGCTGGCGCCCACCACGCTGCTGGCCGAGCAGCACTACCAAACGCTCAAAGACCGCTTTGCCAAATGGCCCGTCAAGGTGGCCGAAGTCTCGCGCTTCAGGTCGGGCAAAGAGGTCACTGCGGCTCTCAAAGGCATCGCCGATGGCACGGTGGACATCGTGGTCGGCACGCACAAGCTGCTGAGCGAATCCACCAAGTTCCATGACCTGGGCTTGCTCATCATCGACGAAGAGCATCGCTTTGGCGTGCGCCACAAAGAGGCCATGAAAGCCCTGCGCGCCGAGGTGGATGTGCTCACGCTCACGGCCACCCCCATCCCCCGCACCATGGGCATGGCCTTGGAAGGCCTGCGCGATCTGAGCGTGATTGCCACCGCACCGCAACGCCGCCTGGCCATCAAAACCTTTGTGCGCAACGAAGGCACGGGCGTGATCCGCGAGGCGGTGCTGCGCGAACTCAAACGCGGCGGGCAGTGCTACTTTTTGCACAACGAGGTCGAGACCATCGAAAACCGCCGCCAGAAGCTCGAAGAAATCCTGCCCGAAGCCCGCATCGCCGTGGCCCACGGCCAGATGCCCGAACGTGAGCTGGAGCGCGTCATGCGCGACTTTGTGGCCCAGCGCTACAACATCTTGCTGTGCTCGACCATCATCGAGACCGGCATCGACGTGCCCACGGCCAACACCATCGTGATTTCACGCGCCGACAAGTTCGGCCTGGCCCAGCTGCACCAGTTGCGCGGGCGCGTGGGTCGCTCGCACCACCAAGCCTATGCCTATTTGATGGTGCCCGAGATCGAAGGCCTGACCAAACAAGCCGCCCAACGGCTCGACGCGATCCAGCAAATGGAAGAACTGGGCAGCGGTTTTTACCTGGCCATGCACGACCTGGAGATTCGTGGCGCGGGCGAAGTGCTGGGCGAAAACCAGAGCGGCAACATGCTCGAAGTGGGCTTTCAGCTCTACAACGAAATGCTGTCCGAGGCGGTGCGCAGCTTGAAAGCAGGCAAAGAACCCGACCTGCTCAGCCCCCTGTCGGTCACGACCGACATCAACCTGCATGCCCCCGCCCTGCTGCCCAACGATTACTGCGGCGACGTGCACCTGCGCTTGTCGTTCTACAAAAAACTGGCCACCGCCAAAACCAGCGACCAGATCGACGCCCTGCTCGAAGAGCTGGTCGACCGCTTTGGCAAACTCCCCCCCCAAGCGCAAACGCTGGTGGATGTGCACCGCCTGCGCGTGCTGACCCAGCCCTATGGCGTCATCAAGGTCGATGCCGCCCCGGGCATCATCCAGATCACCTTCAAACCCAACCCGCCCGTGGACCCCATGGCCATCATCGGCCTGATTCAGAAGAACAAACACATCAAACTGGCGGGCAACGACAAGATCCGCATCGAACGCGAACTGCCCGACCCCAAGGCGCGGGCGCAGATGGTGCGGGATGTGTTGCGCTCATTGGGTCAGCCTAAAACCGAAACCGCCCCAGCCTGAGTCCTTTCAACGATCTTCGATAATCCTGACCCATGACCACCGTTACCGAATTTGCCCCTGGCCTTGCCATTCAAGGCTTCACCGCTCCCCTGTCTCTGTCCCAGTTCAAGCTGATCGCGTTTGACATGGACTCCACGCTCATCAGCATCGAGTGCATCGACGAGATCGCTGATGCCGTGGGCCGCAAGGCCGAAGTGGCCGCCATCACCGAAGCGGCCATGCGCGGCGAGATCACCGACTTCAAAGAGAGCCTGCGTCGCCGCCTGGCCCTGCTCAAGGGCGTGACGCTGGCCGACATGGAACGCGTTTACACCGAGCGCCTGAAGATCAACCCCGGTGCGGCCGAGCTGATTACCGCTTGCCAAAAAGTGGGCATGAAGGTCTTGCTGGTGTCTGGCGGTTTCACCTTCTTTGCCGACCGCGTCAAAGCGCGTTTGAACATCGACTTTGCCCGCTCGAACAGGCTGGAGATCGTGAACGGCGAACTAACGGGCGGCTTGGTGATGCAAAGCTGGGGCGACATCTGCGACGGCGCAGAAAAACGCCGCACCCTGCTCGAAGTCGCATCGCTGCTGGGCATCGAGCCACACGAGTGCATCGCCATGGGCGACGGCGCGAACGACCTGCCCATGATGGGCGCTGCCGGTTTGTCGGTGGCCTACCACGCCAAACCCAAAGTGCGTGAGCAGGCCATGGTCGCCATTCATGAAGGTGGGCTGGATCGATTGCTGGAAGTCGTCAAACCCTGAGCTGAAGCAGGCATGGACCCCGCATCCAGTGCGGGGTGACAGACATGAGCCAGTGACTGCCGTCACTACGCCCATGTCATGCCGGACCTGATCCGGCATCCATGCATGAACAAGCGCTCCTACAGCGCAACGGCTGCAATATGCCTTGTCATGCCGGACTTGATCCGGCATCCACCCATGAACAAGCGCTCCAACAGCGCAAGAGCCGCAATATGCCTTGTCATGCCGGACTTGATCCGGCATCCATGCATGACCTAGCGCATCAACGGCGCAAAGGACGCAGCAAGTCCTTGAGGCCGTTGTGGTCGATCTCTTGCATCAGACGCAGCAGCTGACCGACCTCGCCTTTGGGAAAGCCCTCCCGCGCAAACCAATTGAGGTAGTTGCCGGGCAAGTCGGCGATCAGCACGCCCTTGTGTTTGCCAAAGGGCATGGGCGTGTTCACCAGCTTGAGCAGGTCGTCGGGCTTCATGCCGCACCCCAGAGCCATGCACGCACACGGGCATGAAACGCTTCGGGCCGGGAAATCATGACCCAATGCCCACAGGGCAAGCCTTGCACAGCGCTGCCAGGGGTGGCGGCAATTTTTTCAAGCCATTGGGCGGAATGGAACATGAAGGGCTTGCGCTCGCCATAGACAAACAAGAGCGGCATCGGCAATTGAATTGGCGCCGCCTGCTTGAAACCACTCGCCGTGCCGAACCACTGCATGGCGTAGGGGTAGTTCATTTTGTGGGTGATGGTGGCCGGATCGGTGGGGCAGCGCAGCCAGCGGGCCATGGCGCGGGTCATGCGGATGCCCAAGTCACCGCCCAACTTCCAGGCCAGGGCCAGCCACACTTGGTAGCCCATGACCGACAACTTTTCCTTAGCTCCCCAACTGCGCAGCAAAGCCCCAGAGTTGTGGTCACCCACGTCCACCGCCACCACGCGGGCCACGCGCCCAGCGTGTCGCATGGCGAATTCGTAGCCAAAAATGCAGCCCCAGTCGTGCAGCATCAGCGTGACAGGCTGGTCGGGGCTGATGCGGTCCACCGCCTGGCGCAGCAGTTGGCACATGTCGTCCAAGCTGGTCGCCGCAGGGCCGGTCTCAAAGCCGGGCAGCGTCAGGCGGGCGCAGGTGGCGCGGTCTTGCAGTGCGGCCACGGTGCCATCCCACAGGGCGCGGGTGTCTGGCCAGCCGTGCAGCATCAGCACGACTTCATCGCCCTCACCTTGCAGCCAGACTTCGGTGCCGTTGACATCGATGCACAGCTCGGTGCCGGTTCTGACGGGTTCGATGTCGTTGGAGGACCGTTCTTGAGACATGTTGATGTCGTCCCGCACTCGATGCGGGATCCATGGTGATGAAGAAATGGACCCCGGATCAAGTCCGGGGTGACAGGTTCACGCGTTTCGGGGTGACAAGTTCACGCGTTTCGGGGTGACAGGTTCATGCGATTCGGGGTGACGAAGAGAGTCAAAGCGCTTTGGCCAGGCGCGCCACGCCTTCGAGGATCTTGTCTTCGCCCACGGTGGCAAAGCTCAGGCGGAAGGTGGCATTGTCCGGATTGGCGCAGAAGAACGGCGTGCCCGGCACAAAGGCCACGCCGTTGTCGATGGCGCGCTTGGCGAACACATTGCCGTCAGCCACCTTGCCGCCTGCGCCCGTGAGGCGCGCCCACACGAACAAGCCGCCTTGCGGCTGCACAAACTCGACCGCATCGCCCAACTCACGGCGCAACGCGTCGCCCATGGTTTGGGCGCGCTTTGCATAGACGGCACGCACTTTGTCCAGCGTGGCGGGCATGCGACCGGCTTTCAAGTATTGCGCGGCCGTGGCCTGTGCAAAGGTGCTGGTGTGCGCGTCGCTGAATTGCTTGCACATGGTGGCGCGGGCCAACAGCTCGGCAGGCGCGATCATCCAGCCCACACGCAGGCCGGGCGACAAGACTTTGGACAGTGAGCCGCAATGCACCAGCAATTCGCGGCTGCCAGGCACCGAGGCGCTCATGGCCAACAGGCTGGGCGGCGGGGCTTCACCAAAGTACAAATCACCATAGGGGTCGTCTTCCACGATCAGGGTCTGGTGCTTGACGGCCATCTCCAGCACCTGTTGGCGGCGCTCTGCGCTGAGCAAGGCCCCGCTGGGGTTGCCAAAGGTGGGAATCAAATAAACAAACTTGGGCTTGTGCTCGGCGATCAGCTTTTCCAGTTCGTCAGTCTTCACGCCGTGACCGTCCACCGGGGCGCTGATGAGCTCGGCCCCATACAAACGGAAGCACTGGATGGTGGCCAAAAAGGTCGGGCCTTCCACGATCACCTTGTCGCCGGGGCTGATCATGGTCTTGCCGATCAAATCGAGCGCTTGTTGGCTGCCAGTCGTCACGATCAGCTGCTCTGCGGTGACGTCTTTGGCGCCCTTTTGGGCCATGAAGTGGGCCAGTTGCTCGCGCAGCGGACCAAAGCCTTCGGTCGCGCCGTATTGCAGGGCAGCGCCCGGGTCTTGCGCCAAAGCAGCATTGCTGGCTTCGCGGATGCCCTCCACGTCAAACATCGCGCTGTCGGGAAAGCCGCCCGCAAAACTGATGATGCCCGGCTTGCCCAAGAGCTTGAACAGCTCACGGATGGCGGAGGTTTCGACGTTGTTCAGGCGGTCGGCAAATTGCAAAGACATGGTGGTGTATCTTCCCGGGTTGAATTGGCCCTCATTTTGCCAACATCCAAAGACCATGAAGCCCGCACAGATCGAATCTTTTTTTGCCACGCTGCAAGCCGCCAACCCCATGCCTGTGACCGAGCTGGAATACACCAGCGTCTTTGAGCTGCTGGCCGCCGTGCTGTTGTCGGCCCAGGCCACCGACGTGGGCGTGAACAAGGCCACACGCAAGTTGTTCCCGGTAGCAGGCTCGCCGCAAAAAATTCTGAACCTCGGGCTGGAGGGGCTGGAGGGCTACATCAAGACCATTGGCCTGTACCGCAGCAAAGCCAAACACCTGATGGAGACCTGCCGCATTTTGGTGGAGCAGCACGGCGGCCAGGTGCCCCGCAGCCGTGAAGCCCTGGAAGCACTGCCCGGGGTGGGCCGCAAAACGGCCAATGTGGTGCTCAACTCGGCCTTTGGCGAAGCGACCATGGCGGTGGACACGCACATCTTCCGCATGGGCAACCGCACGGGCCTGGCACCGGGTAAAACGCCTTTGGAAGTGGAACTCAAACTGCTCAAGCGCATCCCGGCCAAGTACTTGGTGGACGCACACCATTGGCTGATCTTGCACGGCCGCTATGTGTGCCAAGCGCGCAAGCCGATGTGCGGGCAGTGCTCGGTGTCGGCATTTTGCGATTTCAAGCTCAAAACAACTTGAAATCAATCCGATTTTCGGCGTACTTTGGTGCTCTCATCCAGTCATCAGGTGACCCTGTCGACAGGTAAAATCCCTCATGAAAATGGCCGCATCTCGCGGTCCGTGCCTTGAAGGCACATTCCTTCCGCTTGCAAGATCGTCACCCGGCGTGAGCACACCGCCCAAGCTTCTTGGGAGCGGCCAGCCTTGCCATTCGATTCCAAACCGATACGTCCATGACGCGAGCCCTGCCGCGTGCCCACCTCAACAGTTCCAGACTTGTGCGTTTTCTGACCGAGAACGCCATGATCGAGGCCGTCCAAGCCACGGAAGATGTGGGCCAAAAACTGGGCGACTGGCTGGATTTTCGCCAGGCCATTGCCTTGCACGGCCTGCTGAACCCCGAGCCGCAAGCGCCTGCCACGCTGCCTGCACACCAGCGCCGCGCAGGCCTGATGACGCCCGAGGCCTTGGGCCGACACGTCGAAAAATTCAAAGCCGCGCTGGAGCAGTCCATCGCGCAAGGCGCCCCCTCGGGCACCGGGCTGACCCGCATCGACATGCCACCGGCCACACTCGATGAGCCGATCGAGCCCAAGATCGCCTTTGAGCCCTACCGGCGGTTTTATGCGGCGCACCAGCGCCAGATGGAAAACCAAGTTCGCACCCTGCGCTCGCAACTGCGAGGCCAGCTGGCCAAAAGCTCGCCCGCCTTGCAGCAATTGGCAGCGCTGGACGCCAGTTTTGAAAACATCCTCAGCGAGCGCGAAGCGATGCTGCTGGGCAAAGTGCCAAAGCTGCTGGAAAAACGCTTCACGCAAGCCCTCAAACAACACCTCAAGAAGCAGGCCGAAGCCTTGGCGGAAGACGTCAATGCCCCCCGCCTCAAGCCCGACGCCTGGCTTTTGCCCTGGCGCCAGCAAATGCGCACCGCCTTGCTGGCCGAGCTGGACACCCGGCTGCAACCGGCCCTGGGCCTGCTTGAAGCATTCAACCAAGAAAGCACTCCCTCTCCATGAACCGTCTGAGTCGACATTCGTTCCTGATCGCATTTGCACTTGGCGCATTGGCCGTCCTCTGGGTGGCTGCGGCGGTGGCCAGCAGCCACTTTCTGGTCTTGGTGATGACAGCGGTCATTGGCGCGGTGTATGTGTTTGCGGCACTGGAGCTGCGCCATTACCGCGACACCACTGCTGCACTGAACCAGGCCCTGAGCGACATCCCGGCCGATTTGCAACACCTGAGCGACTGGCTGATCACCCTGCCCGCCTCGCTGCAAAACGCCGTGCGCCAACGCGTTGAAGGCGAACGCCAAGGTTTGCCAGGTCCGGCGCTCACGCCCTATTTAGTGGGTCTCTTGGTCATGCTGGGCATGCTGGGCACGTTTTTGGGCATGGTGGTCACGCTCAATGGTGCGGTCTTTGCGCTCGAGGGCTCCAGCAACGTGGCGGGCATCCGCGCCGCATTTTCTGAACCCATCAAAGGCCTGGGCCTGGCCTTTGGCACCTCGGTCGCGGGTGTGGCCACCTCGGCCATGCTGGGCCTGATGAGCAGCTTGGCCCGCCGCGAGCGTGCCCATGCGAGCCAAACACTGGACAGCTGCATCGCCACGCAGCTGCGCGGCTTCTCGCTCACGCACCAGCGCCAGGAAACCTTCAAGGCCTTGCAACAACAATCGCAAGCCTTGCCCCAAGTGGTCACGCAACTGCAGGCCATGATGGTGCAGATGGCCCAGACCAGCGAGCAGATCAATGAACGCTTGATGGCCAATCAAAAAAGCTTTCACCAGGAAGTCCACACCGCCTACACAGGCCTGGCCCAATCGGTGGACCAGTCGCTGCGCACCAGCTTGAGCCAGAGCATGCAAGTGGCCAGCGATGGCATCCGCCCTGTGGTGCAGGCGACCATGACGCAGATGGCCGAGCAGGCGCAAAGCATGAACGACAAGCTCTTGCAAAACACCCAGCACCAGCTGGCCGAACTCAATGCCCAGTTCAGTGCCACGGCGGCAGGTGTGGCGCAAACCTACAGCACAGCGCTGGCCCAACACGAGGCCAGCAGCACCGGCATGCTCGAGCGCGTGGGCCAGACGCTCGACGGCTTCAGCCAGACATTTGAGCAGCGCAGCCAGTCGCTGCTGACCCATATACAGGCCGCTCAGGCCGAGCAGCAGAACCAGCAAGGCCATGCCGACCAGCAGCGCCTGGACGCCTGGAAAGCCTCGCTCGAGAGCCTGGCCACATCGCTGGGCAGCCAATGGCAAGCCTCGGGCAGCCAGACACTGGCCCAACAACAGGCCATTTGCGACACCCTCACCCAAACGGCCCAAGCCATCACCACCCAGGTGCAAAGCCAGGCCAGCCAGACGCTGGCCGACATCCAGCGCGTGCAGACCGAACACGCGAGCCAAGACCAGCAAAGGCTGGACGCCTGGAAGGCCTCGCTCGACGCCATGGCCGCCACGCTGCAAAGCCAATGGCAAAGCGCGGGCGACAAGACACTGGCGCAGCAACAGCAAATTTGCGACACGCTCACACACACCGCCACGCAGGTCACTGAACAGGTACAGGCCCGCACCAGCCAGACCCTGGCCGACATCCAACGTGTGCACAGCGAGCGCGAAGCCGCCGATCAAGTGCGTCTGAACGCCTTCACGGCCTCCTTGGAAAGCACCGCCGCCGCACTGGGCCAGCAATGGCAAACCTCAGGGGCACAGACGCTGGCACAACAGCAAGCCATCTGCGACACCTTGAGCCAGACCGCGCAAGCGATCACCACGCACACCCAGACGCAAGCCACGCAAACCCTGGCCGAAGTCACTCGCCTCATGGCCAGCAGCGAAGAGCTCATGCGTGCGCGCATCGCCTCCGAAGCGCAATGGGCGGCCCAACATACCCAGCGCTCGGAAGAACTCAGCGCCCTGCTGCGCACCGAACTGTCGGCCCTGCGCGAAGCCGAAGACGCGCGCGGCGAAGCCGCCGTGGCCCGCTTGAGCGAATTGCAAACCGCCGTGACCGCACACCTGAGCACTTTGGGCACCGCGCTGGAAGACCCGATCACCCGCCTGATTGAGACGGCATCCGAAGCGCCCAAGGCCGCCGCTGAAGTCATTGGCCAGCTGCGTCAGGAAATCTCGGTCAGCGTGGCACGCGACAACGCCCTGCTCGAAGAGCGCACCCGCATTATGGACACCCTCAGCAATTTGCTGAATGCGATCAACCATGCATCGACTGAGCAGCGCAGCGTGATCGACAGCTTGGTCAGCTCATCGGCCGCCACCCTGAACCAGGCCAACAGCCAGTTCATCGAACACGTGAGCTGCGAGTCGGCCAAGCTTGGCGACATCGCCGCGCAAGTGACGGCCAGCGCCGTGGACGTGGCCAGCCTGGGCGAGACCTTCGCCTTTGCGGTGCGATCGTTCAACGAGACCAACGAAAAGCTGATGAACAACCTGCAGCGCATCGAGCAAGCCATGGACAAGTCCATGACCCGCAGCGACGAACAGCTGGCCTATTACGTGGCCCAAGCCCGCGAAATCATTGACCTGAGCATCACCTCGCAAAAAGACGTGCTGGAAACGCTGCAACAACACGCTGCGCAAGGAGCCGCGTGATGCTCGAACAAGACGCAGACGTCGAGTCCACCTCGCCGGTCTGGATCTCGTTTGCCGATCTGATGACCGGCCTGCTGGGCGCTTTTGTGTTGCTGCTGGTGGGTGTGATGGCCGCTCAGCTGGACATGGCCTCCAAGCTCGAAAACGAGGTGCAAAAGCGCCAGATCGAAGAACAAAAGCGCATGTCGCTGGAAAAAGCCTTGGCCGTTCCGCTGGCCAGTGGGCGCATCACTTTGAACAATGGCCGCATCGGCATCAGCGGCAAGCTCTTGTTTGAACTGAACTCCGACAAGCTCGAACCCGAAGGCCGCAAATTGCTCAAAAGCCTGGTCGTGCCCTTGCGCAGTTATTTGCAGTCACGCGATGAAATGCTGATGGTCAGCGGCTTCACCGATGACCAGTCCATCAAGAGCCGCAATCGGCAGTTTGAAGACAACTGGGAACTGTCGGCCCAGCGCGCTTTGACGGTGACGCGGACCTTGATCGAAGAAGGCATGCCCTCGTCCATGCTGTTTGCTGCAGCCTTCGGGCAAGAACAACCGCTGGTGGCCAACAACAACGAAAAAGCACGCGCCCAGAACCGCCGCGTGGAGATGGCGCCAGTGCCCAAATCCTCGAACGCCAGCAAGCCATGAACCAAGCCTTGTCCGCGTGCTCAGCCCTGGAGGCCTTGCAGACATCCCTGCGCGATGCTGGCGCTGCGCGCTTGGACGCGGTGGGCTGGCATTACATCGAAGTGCTCAGTCAGCGTGCTCGCGCACAAACCGGTCATGCGCAGGCTCTGCTGAACGACAAGTTGACCACGGCTTTGGCGCAATTCAAACGCAAATTGGATGAAGCCCCGCCAGCAGCCCAGGGTTCAGAGACATCACCCTCGCCTTTGGCCACGCTGCTCAGCGAGATGGCGCAGCACACCACAGCACCGCTGACTGCGCCGAGCACGCAGGCCAGCAAACCCAGCGCTTGGCGTGCGGAAAGCACCCAGGTTCAGCAGTTCAAAAAACAGCTGAACAAGATCAGTGTGCAAAAACAGGTGAAACAGGCCATAGCGATGGCGCCGCAAAATGCGGGGCCCATCAACTCACACATGCTGGTGTTGCGCTCTCTGGGTCTGATGCGCGATGCGTCACCGGATTACCTGAACCGGTTCATCAACTATGTGGACACCTTGCTCAGCCTGGAGGAGGCAGGCAAGGCCGCAGCATCACCGAAGAAAAGCACCTCGGTGGTGAAAGCCAAAAAGTGAGCTTCAGCGGCCGAGCTGCGCCAAAGCAGCTTGCAAACCGGCCAGGCCACCCACGCGCTGGTCGTTGATGAAAATTTGCGGCATCTGGCGAACCGATGGACCACATTTTTCATAGAAAGCCATGCGCTCTTCTTCGCTGTCGATCTTGATTTCTTCAAAAGCCAACGACTTGGTCTTGAGCACCATCTTGGCGGACTCGCATTGGGGGCATGCGGACTTGGAGTAAACGACGATTTTGAGTTCCATGGGCCAGATTCTAGCGGTCCCTCAGGCCGCGGCCAATCGGGCCAAAACCTGTGGCGCAAAGTGCTGCTCAACGAAATCGGCCAAGCCGTCGAACACCGACTCCAGGGTGGGGGCCTGCGCACCAAAGAGGGCATGCAGCACCGCCGGACATTCGAACAGGCCGTGCAGATAGGTGCCCAAAATTTGCCCCTTGAACTGGCCGTCACCGCTTTGCCAAGCCAGCCCAGGCATGACTTCGTGCAGCACCGCGCCACCTGCCAGCATGGCGCTGTGGCCTTGGGTTTGGCCATGGTGGATTTCGTAGCCCGCGACTTCAACCCCGCTCAAAGCAGCCCATGCGCCATGCACCTGCCCGAACACGGCCTGGGTTTTCACCACAGTTTTGTCCTGTGCAAACTGCGTGACCAAGGGCAACAAGCCCAGACCCGGCGCATTGCCGTCAATGCCGTGGGTGTCGACAAGGGCTTCGCCCAGCATTTGCAGGCCACCGCAAATGCCCAGCACCGCCCCGCCCTTGCGAGCGTGGCTGGCCACGGCCGCATCCAGCCCCTGCTGGCGCAGCCAGGCCAAATCGCTGCTGGTGTGTTTGCTGCCGGGCAAGATCACCCAATCGCTGACCTGCAAACCCGCCAGGTCGGCAGGCGATCGCGCCCAGAGCAAACGCACGCCAGGCACGTTCTTGAGCGGCTGAAATTCATCCAAATTGCTGATGCGCGGGTAAGCGATCACGGCCACCGTGCGCGTCACCACCCCGTTGGCGCGGCTGCGGTCGTCGAACACGCCATCTTCTTCGGGCAGGCCGTGCTGCCACCACATGGGCAGCACCGCCACAGTGGGCACGCCGGTCAGTTGTTGCAGCATCTCGGGCGCCGGGGTCAGCAAGCGGGCATCGCCCCGGAACTTGTTGAGCACAAAGCCCTGAATGCGTTGCTGGTCCTCAGGTGGCAGCAGCGCCCAAGTGCCATACAAGTGGGCAAAGGCGCCGCCTTTGTCGATGTCGGTCACCAGCAGGCAGCGGGCCTTGGCGTGGCGGGCCACGCGCAGGTTGACGATGTCGCTGTGCATGAGGTTGATCTCGGCGGGCGAGCCTGCGCCCTCGATCACGACCACGTCGTTTTCGGCGATCAGTTCATCCAGCGCTGCCGCAATGGTGGGCCAGACTTTGTCGCTGCGTTCGTGCCAGGGCGTGTGGCTCAGTGCTTCGCTGACCTCGCCCAGCAGCACGACCTGGCTGTGCGTGTCGGCCTCGGGCTTGAGCAGCAAAGGGTTCATGCGCACATCGGGCTCAGCCCTGGCCGCCAGCGCCTGAAAGTATTGCGCGCTGCCGATCTCGCCCAGCCCACTGAGCCCGTTGGCACGGGCCACCACCCGGGCGTTGTTGCTCATGTTCTGCGCCTTGAAGGGCGCGACCTTGAGCCCCTGGCGGGCGTAATGGCGGCACAGCGCGGTGGTCAGCCAGCTTTTGCCCGCGCCGCTGGACGTGCCCAGCACCATGATGCAGCGCGCGGTCATGCGATGCGGGGCAAAACCACCCATTGGCCATCCAACGCACAAATGCGGATGCGGTGGTTGAAGACCGACTCGATGGCCGCGTGGGTCGCAGGATCGCTGCAAGCGCCGTGGTGGCGCACCAGGCCCTGGTCCAGAACAATGACTTCGTCGGCATGCAAGGCCATGCCGATCTCGTGCAACACACTCACCACGGTGGTGCCTTGCGCGATCAGGCAATGCACCTGCTCCAGCCAGTCCACTTGGTGCGGCGGGTCGAGGTTGGCCAAGGGCTCGTCCATCAGCATGAGCGGCGCATTGCCCGCCATGGCGCGGGCCAGCAGCACGCGCTGGCGCTCACCGCCCGAGAGTTCGCCCAGCGTGCGTTCGCGCCAATCCCAAGCTTGGGTGGCTTTCAGGGCGGCCTCCACCATCTCGGCGTCTTGGTCGGTGGGCGCGCCCAGCCAGCCTTGGTGTGGCAAGCGGCCCAACATGGCCACATCCCACACACGCAAATCCATCGTGCTGGCTTCGCCCTGCCCCAGCCAGGACAACTGCAAACCACGGTCACGGCGAGAAACAGTTTCGAGCGCTTGGCCCTGCCAGAGCACCTGCCCGCTGTGCGGCAGCAGCCCCGCCAGCGCTCTGAGCAAGGTGGATTTGCCCGCCCCGTTGGGGCCAACCACGCAGGTCCAGCGGCCTGCAGCGATCTGAAGGTCAAGGCCGTTCAGCACGCTGCGGCCGCCCAGGTCCACCTGCAGTTGTCGGGTTTGAAGGGCGAAGCTCATGGCGCTGCGCCTGCACTGCGGTGCGTGTCCCGGTACACGCGCCACAACAGATAGCCGCCGCCCAGCACCGCCGTGAGCACGCCCACTGGCAACTCTTGCGGCGCAAACAGCACGCGGGCCAGCACATCGGCCAAGCCCAACAAAGCGCCGCCCATGAGCGCGGCCAGCAGCAAGCGCCACGCGTGGGTGCAGCGCACCAGAGAACGCACAAGGTGCGGTGCCGCCAGACCCACAAACGCCACCAGCCCGATGTGCGCCACAGCAGCCCCCGTGGCCAGAGAAATCACCCCCACCAACACCAGGCGCGCAGAACGCAGCGGCACGCCCAATGTTTGCGCCGTGGACTCGCCCAGCGTCAAGGCATCCAGCACGCGGGCAAAGGTCCAGGCCAGACCCGCACACAAGACCAGAACAAGGGCCATGGTGATGCAAGCCGTCCAGCTGACGAAAGCGGTGGAGCCCAGCATGAAGCCCTGCATGGCTTGTAGCACCTGCGGCTGCAGCAAAGACAGCATCGAGGTGACTGCACCCAAAACCACCCCCACCACCACACCGGCCAGCAGCAAACGCAGGGTCTGCTGCACGCCACGCGCCAGCAGCAAAGTCAGAATAACGGCCAACACGGCCCCCACAAAGGCCGTGCCTGTGAGGCCCAAGCCCATCCACCCGGTCATGGCCCAGGCGCTGCCACCGAACAAGCTCAAAAAAGTGCCCACGCCCAGCGATGCGCCCGAGGCACTGCCCAGCAAATACGGATCGGCCAGCGGGTTGCGAAACAGCCCCTGTGCAACAGCACCGGCCAGGCCCAGCAAGCCACCGCCCAACCATGCACCCAAGCTGCGCGGCAAGCGGATGTCAAAAACAATTTGCTGTGACACCGCATCGGCCTGCGCGGACCACCAAGCCTGCCAGCCCTGGCTGCCTGCCGCTGTGCCCAGCAGCACCGTGACCACACCGACCACCAGCAGCAGCACGGCCCAGCGTTGCGCACGGGACGGATCGCTCATCGCCCTGCCCCTGCAGCTTTGTTCAGGCAATCGGCCATGAGCCTGGCGCCTTCGGCCATGCGCGGGCCGGCACGCACCAGCATGTCGGACTCGGCTGGCTTGAACACACAAATGCGTTGCGCCTGCATGGCACGCAAGGCCGGCCAACCCGGGCGCTGCGCCATGCTGGCGCGGCTGCTGTCGCCCACCATGATCACGTCAGGCTGGGCACGCACCACGAACTCGGGATTGACCTGTGGGAACGGCCCCATCGAAGCCGGCAAGATGTTGCCCACCCCCATGCGCGTGAGTGTTTCGCCGATGAATGACGCTTCGCTGGCCCCGTAAGGCGCAGAGCTGACTTCAAAATACACCCGCTGTTGGCGTGCCTGCGGGCTGAGTGACTGCACGGCGGCTTGTACGCCCGACTCGATCTCGCGCCAAACGCGTTCGCTCTGGGCGGGGGACACCCCCAAGGCATCGCCCACGGTGCGCAGCACGCGCTGTGCATCCGCATGGGTGCGCGGCTCCAGGCGCAACACCGTCAGGCCCAGGGCTTGCAGACGGTCTGCCCCTCGGGTCGAGCCCGCCGCCAAGACCAAGTCAGGCTTGAGCGCCACGATGCTTTCGATGTTCGGATCGATGCCACCGCCCACGCGGGGCACCTGCGCAATCGATGCAGGCCAGTTGGAATAACGGTCCACCCCGACCAAACGCTGGCAGGCACCCAACGCGCACACGGTTTCGGTCAGTGAAGGCAGCAAGCTCACGATGCGCTGCGGTGCTTTGCTGATCTCGATTTTTTGCTGGCGATCGTCTTGCACCGTCACCGCCAAGGCCCAAACGCTCGCCAGCAACAAAGCCAGGAACACGAGCAGCGTTCTCCATCCATGCGTGTGCAGCCTCGCGCGCTCACTTCGGGCTTGGCGCAGGACCCGCTTCATCTCTGGCGTGCAGCAAAAGTCAGGCATATTGAGCCTCCCATTGGCTGATGATGCGGTGCAACTGCGCCACACCATCGGTCAAGGCTGCGGGTCCGGGTTGCAGGATGTCGGCCGATTTGATCTCAAACAACTGACCGTTGCGCACCGCGGGCACGTCTTGCCAGCCCGGGCGTGCGGCCACTTTTTCGGGGCGAAATTTCTTGCCGCACCACGAGCCGATGATGATGTCGGGGGCGCGTTCCACGATGGTCTGTCCATCGGCAATGATGCGGTCACGGCCCAGCGACTGCACGGCCAGCTCGGGGAACACGTCGTCACCGCCTGCAATGCCCATCAACTCCGACACCCAGCGGATGCCGCTGATGTGCGGCTCGTCCCATTCTTCAAAAAATACTTTGGGGCGGCGCTTGAAGCTGGCCGCCTTATGGCCGATGGCATCCAGCTCGGCGCGCATGACCGACAACCTGGCCAGGCCTTGCTCGGCCTCGCCCACCATCGCCGCCACTTGGTAGAGCATCGAGAAAATCTCATCCACGCTGCGCTGGTTGAAGATGGTGACCTGCACACCGGCCTTGATCAGCAAAGATGCGATGTCGGCCTGCAGGTCCGAAAATCCGAAAACACAATCGGGCTTGAGCGCCAGGATCTTGTCGATCTTGGCGCTCAAAAAAGCACTGACTTTGGGTTTTTCTTCGCGGGCCCGGCGCGGCCGCACCGTGTAGCCCGAGATGCCCACGATGCGCTGCTCTTGCCCCAACAGGTACAGCCACTCTGTCGCCTCTTCGGTGAGGCAGACGATGCGTTGGGGGGCGAGAGATGTGCTCAACATGACATTGTTTTACAACGATGCCTTCAAGTTGAAGAACAACGCACGACCATCTGCAGGATAAATCCCGTTGTACTTGGCAAAGTCATAGTAATTCTTATCCAACACATTACGTACCCATGCCGACAAAGTCAATGTTTTGGATAGTGAAGTATTCATTCCAAAATCAACCACGTTCCGAGATGGCATCAAAGGATAGTAAGCCGTTTGATCACTGGCTTGAAGCATATTGCTGCGATACCGTGTCGAGGCAATCAGCGTATATCCGTCCATGCGCTGCTCAGCCGTCAAACGTGCCACCTTTTTTGCCGTCAAAGGAAGTCGATTACCCACATTGAAGCCACTGTCAATCGCTGCATTGACAAAATCCAATCCACCTTTGAAGGTCAATGTCCCGTTAGCTTTCCAGCTTCCGTTGAATGAAAGCACTTGACGCTGCGTGTCATATAGGTTTGTATTGCACGATGCAGAAATTCCTCCAATAGCTCCACAATCGTATTGGTATCCAATTTCATCACCTGCGTGAATATTTCTATAGTGAATATCGAACTTACCTGCCCCATATGAATGCTCAGCTTGAGCAAAGAACTCTCGGGTGCTCATTGGTTTGATTGTCGGATTGATCGCCAACAAAGCATAGTCCCCGCTGGGTTTGAAGTAATACAACTCATCGGCATTGGCAAACCGGAATCCAGTCAAGCCCCCCACACGCAACACCGTGTTTTGAGACAGTTGATGCCTTAACGCCGCAGAGAAACCAGACTTTCGGGTACTTGCTGATGTGGTACTTCCCGCTGCATTGACCTGAAAATCGTTCTCGACATTCTGTGTTCGTGCACCCAATTCCAAATTAACACTTTGACTAAGTGGCTGAGTTGTTTGCACGTAGAAGGATTGACTTAATTGTCCGACTTGTTTTCCAGCGTCTGTTTTTGCAGCCGTATCAGCGAATTCACCGCCGATAACCCACTGACCATTACCTATACGTGAATGCAGTTCTGGGCTAATTGAAGATCGAGAATTACGAATGGTGTTGTAAAGCTTCTCTTGTGAAGACTGATGAAATACATCCACAGACAAAGAACTGTCATTGCTGAGGGCCCGGTCATATCGAGCACCGATCGCTCCGCCGGAACGATCAGCCTCGGCAGGCTCAGCGCCAATTTTTCTAGGATTGGCCATGAACTCAGCTGGGCTCAAATAACTCGGAGATTGCGCCTTTTCTTCGAAGGCACGAGCAAAAAACCCGACACGCCCCCAATCTCCTGATGTTGACAATTTGAGTTGCGCGCTTTGCTGACGAGACTCGCTGTAAGCACGATATCCATTGGCACTGGCAGACATCAAGGAAACGGCACCGCGTACATCGTCCGTTTTAAATCCAAGATAGGCGTCCAATTTTTTCGTACCAAAGCTTCCCAAACTAGCTGCCACTTCTTTTGTAGCATCGGTACGTGTGATGATGTTAATGACACCACCTTGTGCTCTATCCCCATAAAGCGCACCACCATTAGCCTTACGGATTTCAATTCGCTCTATGCTACTCATAGGCAATTGAGCAAAACGAATTCCCGAGGAATCCAGGCTATTCAGACGTTCGCCATCAACCAAGACCAAAACGTTTTGTGAACCCGCCTCTCCTAAATAGCCAATATCCAGTGAAGCATCAACTCCAGCACGTCCGTACAAACGTGTCAGAGACATTCCTCCAACCGTATCCAAGAACTCAGCCACATTTGATGCACCGGATTGCTCAATCTGCTCACGCGTAATCACATCCACAATGGCTGCCGACATCGAACGTGGCTGCGCCATGCGCGATGCCGAAATGACGATGGGGTCAATGTCGTGACTGACATTTGCAGTAGACACAGAATTTTGCTGGGCATGCGTGGTGACGGCCAGCGTTAACGCACCGGCAAAAACTAACGTTTGGTTTTTCATAAGAAACTAACAAGTCAAAACGCCCTCACCGCCTTCCCCGACAGTGCATGGGCTTCACGACCGGTCTTGCGACAGGTCACCTTGTTGGCCGGTATCCGGGCTGACAGAGCGACCTTCATCACCTTCCCGGCGGCCTGTTTCAGGGTCACCAGTGGTTTGAGATGAAAGCGGAGTCTTTGTTTGTGGCAAAGACCCGTCTGCTTACCGTTGCGGGGGCAGCGCAGGTTAGGTCGGCCGTGGTGGCACTTCCCTCCTGCTTCCCGTTGAACTGCGGGCCGTGAACCGGCTTCGCGAGCACCAACTGGGGGCTATTTTAGGCGTCAAGCTGTCAGCCAGCCTACAAGGACGGCCAAGGCCTACAATGGCATCAATTTTGATAACTTGATTGCCATGGCCCAACCCGACACCATCGATCAGATTGCCGAACGTGTGGATCACCTCTTGCTCCGTCACGAAGAGCTGCAACGCACACACGTTTTGCTGACCCAGCAAGTCCAGGCCCTCACACAGGAGCGCGATCAGCTCAAGTCCCGCCTGTCGGCCGCCCGGGCAAGGGTGGACTCCCTGATCGAGCGTTTACCGCAAGCATCTGCTTCGGCTGCGCCGGAGGTTTCTCAATGAGCGCCAAACAAATCGAAGTCCAGATCATGGGCCAAAGCTATATCCTGGGCTGCCCCGAGGGTGGCGAAGCGCGGCTGCAAGCGGCCGTGCAAAAAGTCGATGTGGCCATGTGCAAGATCCGCGATGCTGGCAAGATCAAGGCCCGCGACCGCATTGCCGTGCTGGCCGCCCTGAACCTGGCTTTTGACCAAGGTGACAACGCCACCGCCGCCCCCAGTGCTGCCGCCAAACCCGCCGACACCAGCACGCCTGAAAGCCAGGACCGCCTGACACAGCTGCTGCAACGGCTGGACCGGGCGATTGAATCCGACGGTCAATTGCTCTGAGTTCCGCAAGCGGGCCCTCAAAGGCCTACAATCCGCCTGTCTGCGGTGCACGCCGGGCTTTATATTTCCTTGAACCAATGCTCATAGAGCACGGGCTTGGTACATTGGCTGGTGAGCGTGATCGTCTCGCGTCAGATGAACCCAACGCCAGTCTGCCCTCGCCCACCTGAACCCCCGGTTCAGGATGACGGTCCGGTGGCATTCGCAGACACCTTCTTCACTTGCACGCCAATTCACCATGATGATTGAACCAACGCTGCTGGCCGAATTGGCCGTTCTGGGCCTTTGCACAGGTTTTCTGGCCGGTCTGCTCGGCATTGGTGGCGGCATGATCATGGTGCCCTTCCTCACCTATTTGCTCGGACAGCGCGGCGTGGGTCCTGATCTGGCCGTGAAGATGGCGATTGCCACCTCGATGGCGACCATCATCTTCACTTCGGTGTCGAGCGTGCGGGCTCACCACAAGAAAAAAGCTGTGCGCTGGGATCTGGTCAAAGGTCTGGCACCCGGCATTGTGCTGGGCAGCCTGATCGGCAGCATGGGCATTTTTGCATTCGTCAAAGGTGCATCGCTGGCCTTGTTCTTTGCCGCATTCGTGGGCTTCTCTGCCACGCAAATGTTTCTGGACAAGAAACCCGCCCCTACCCGCCAAATGCCTGGTTTTACCGGTCAATTGGGTGCCGGTGGCTTGATCGGTTTGTTGTCAGGTCTGGTTGGCGCCGGTGGCGGCTTCATCAGCGTGCCCTTCATGACCTGGTGCAATGTGGCCATTCACAACGCGGTGGCCACCAGTGCAGCCTTGGGCTTTCCGATTGCTTTGGCCAACGTGGCCGGCTACATCGTCAGCGGTCAGAACGTGCAGAACCTGCCTGACTATTCGTTTGGCTACCTGTGGCTGCCAGCGCTGGTGG
The DNA here is from genome assembly GCF_003063335.1 of Limnohabitans sp. MMS-10A-192. GTDB lineage: Bacteria > Pseudomonadota > Gammaproteobacteria > Burkholderiales > Burkholderiaceae_C > Limnohabitans_A. Next base: position 781,383 of record NZ_NERX01000001.1, read on the forward strand.
TGATTGCCGTGTGCAGCGTGACCATGGCCCCTGTGGGTGCGGCCACGGCACACAAGCTGCCCGTCAAACAGCTCAAGCGCGTGTTCGCCACCATCTTGTATGTGCTGGCTGCCTACATGCTTTACAAAGGCCTGAGCGCCTGATCCGCTTGGCGTGTCCGCTCATTTGAGTTGGATGCTGCCCGCAACATTGACCGCCACGCGGGACTGACCTGCCTGCGCAGGAACGGGCATGGGGGATGGCGCGGCATCCATTTGTATCGCGGCCATGCGCATCTGAGGCGGCTCACCCGATGTCTCCTGATTGGTGACACGCACTTCGCGCAGACCGTAAGAGCCAAAGCCAAAGCTGGAGGCCAATGCACTGGCTCGCGCCTGGAATTGCGCCACCGCCTGACCCTGAATGCGGCTTTCGGTCTGGCGCTTGAGTTCAGGACTGACTTCCCAATGCATCTGGCTGACGGTCAGGCCCTGCACGCGTCCGGCCACAGCGGTGATGCGCTCCACATCACGACCTTGCAGCACCAATTCGGCCACACCGGTCCAGCCGTTGGTTTTGCCGTCGCGGCCATAACGCGGGGAGACCGACAATTGGCCTGTGCTGACATCCAGCAAACCCGCTTGAGCAGAACCTTGCGCCAAGCTCAATGCAGAAGCCAGCTGTGTTTTGATCTGCTTTTGAACGGCGGCGGCATCGGTCCCTTCTTTTTGCACGGCCAAGGTCATGACCAGCCAATCCTGTGTGACCTGCGCTGAAGCCGATGCGCTCAAATGCACAATCTGAGAAGAGGCAACAAGCGGATCCTTGGTCACAGAATTTTGTGCATGGGCCGTGATGCTGGACAACGCCACAATGATGGCGGCAGACAAGCTGTTGAAATTTCGCATGAACACCTCGTGAAAATGAGGTGCCATTGTGAGCGCCCAAGGGCCGTCAACGGGCCATCAGACACTTCGACGTCGTATCAGGGTGTAACGCACCATGGCGCTTGGTCGTGCACCAAGCCCATCCACAAAGCCCAAGAGGACAAGCCCACCAGGGCCAGTCCAGCCACGCGCACGCCCCACGCGCCATCACCAAGGGATTGCAGGCGCAGCAACAACCAAGGCCCGGTCCACAAACTCAAGCTCGAACCCAAGGCGAAAAGAGCCATGCTGCTCGCGCCATTCAAAGGATCGCCCGCCAAAGCGGCGACCATCAAAGCGGAATAGAGCAAGCCGCAAGGCATCAGTGCCCACAATAATCCGACCAGCAAAGGCGCGACGGCGCCGGAGCGCTGATGAAAAGCACGAACACGCGCCCACAGTCTGCGGGCACCTGCTTCGAGCCACACCGGCTGGCGCGCTTGCACCACCAACACCAGCCCCAAGGCCATTGCCGACAGATGCAGCAAGGTCCACAGGGGTCGCAAAGCAGCCGACTGAATGGTGAGCCACCCGAGGCCCTGCACGCTGTACGCAGCGGCTGCGCCCAGCAATGAATACCCCAACATCCGACCGACTTGGAAAGTCCAAAGCGCACGCAGACGGTGCTCGCCTGCCGCCTGCCCCAGACCTGCACAGGCAGCCCCACACATGGCAACGCAGTGAGGACCACCCAAGAGACCCATCATCAACGCAGTGATGGCCAAAGAACTTTGCATGTTTTTCCCGCTTGATCCGCGCTCCTGCGCAGACATCTTGCCCATCCTAGCTCAGATGATTTTGGAAAAACGGGTCCGATTGCGGTCGGCTTGCAGATAGCGGTCAAACACCATGGCCACGCCGCGCACAAAAAACCAGCCCATGCCGGTCACCTGAATGCCGGTGTCGCTCAGCTGCACCAAGCCTTGGCCTTGCATGTCATCGAGTTGCGCCAATTCGGCTGAGAAGTATTTCTTGAAGTCCACCAGCCAAGCCAGGTTGATGGACTCGAACTGCAACTGCCCCTGGCACATCAAGGCCATGATCACGGCGCGGCGGATCAGGTCGTCACGCGTCAGCGCCAGGCCACGCACCACGGGCAGATGCCCCTGGTCGAGCAGATCGCAATACTCTTCCATGGTCTTGGCGTTTTGGCTGTAGGTGGCTCCCACACGGCCAATGGAGGACACCCCCAGGGCAATCAAATCGCAATCGGCTTGGGTGCTGTAGCCCTGAAAATTGCGGTGCAAGCGCCCTTGCCGCTTGGCCACAGCCAAGGCATCGTCGGGCAAGGCAAAGTGGTCCATGCCAATGTAGACATAGCCCGCCTCAGTGAAGGCATCCAGCGAACTTGAGAGCATGGCCACTTTGGCACCACCTGAAGGCAGCTCAGCGGCATGGATGCGCCGCTGAGGCTTGAAGCGCTCGGGCAAATGCGCATAGGCGTACAAGGCAATGCGGTCCGGGCGCAATTCATTGACCTGTGCCAAGGTGCGCTCAAACGACTCTGGGGTCTGCAAGGGCAAGCCATAGATCAGGTCGACGTTGACCGATTCGAAACCCAGACGGCGCGCAGCCGCCACCAGGTCAAACACCTGCTGAGCGGGTTGGACGCGGTGCACCGCTTTTTGCACAGCCGGATCAAAGTCCTGCACGCCAAAGCTCAGGCGGTTAAAACCCAGCTCGGCCAACACGGCCAAGCGTTGTTCGTCAACGGTGCGGGGATCGACTTCGACCGAATACTCACCACCCGGCACAAACTCAAAATGGCGCCGCAGCATGTGCATCAATTCACGCAACTCGTCATCGCTCAAAAAGGTGGGTGTGCCGCCGCCCAGGTGCAGCTGGCTGACCGACTGCCCCATGCCCAAATGGGCTGTGTGCAATTGCACTTCACGCGTCAAGTAACGCAAATAGGTTGCAGCCCGGTCTTTGTGCTTGGTGATGATCTTGTTGCAGGCGCAGTAGTAGCACAGTGACTCGCAAAACGGGATGTGAACGTACAAGGACAAAGGCGTTGCCTTGCCAATCGCACCCGATTTTCGCTGGTCAAGTGCTTGCAAATAGTCAGCTTCGCCAAACGCCTCCACAAAGCGGTCTGCCGTGGGGTACGAGGTGTAGCGAGGCCCGGGGACATCAAATCGTGTCAGCAATTCAGGCGTGATGAGGGACATGAGCCCACCCTTTAATCAAATCGTGTTCAGTACGGGTGTCGACTTTGCCCGCAAGTCATGCAGCGTGTTTTGACACAAGTCAATGTTCGTAATGGTTAACTTCAATTTTTGACTGTTTCCGGGTATACCCCGAAGAGTAGCGAAGAAATCGTATTAAGCTCAAGACTTGATCCAAGGCAAGAACCATTTGTCATCGACGAGATAACACCATGAATCCACAAGCCATCAAAGTCGCCTGCTCCAACTGCAACCTGCGCGAACTGTGCATGCCCATGGGTTTGAACGAACAGGACCTCAACCGACTCGATGATCTGGTGGCCGTGCGTCGCAAAATCAAACGCGGCGGTACCCTGTTCACCAATGGCGAAAAGTTCACATCGCTGTACGCCATTCGTACCGGATTTTTCAAAACCTGCCTGGCCACCGAAGATGGTCGCGATCAGGTGACCGGGTTTCAGATGGCAGGCGAGATCATTGGTCTGGATGGCATCGTGCACGATCAACACACTTGCGATGCGGTGGCCCTGGAAGACGCTGAAGTCTGCGTCATGCCCTTCGACCGTATCGAAGAGCTGTCACGTGAAGTGACCGCTTTACAGCACCATGTGCACAAAATCATGAGCCGTGAAATCGTGCGTGAGCACGGTGTGATGTTGCTCTTGGGCAGCATGCGGGCGGAAGAACGTCTGGCCGCTTTTTTACTGAACCTGGTGCAACGCTTGCACGCAAGGGGGTTCTCTCAGTCCGAATTGGTGTTGCGCATGACACGAGAAGAAATCGGCAGTTATCTGGGCCTCAAATTGGAGACCGTGAGCCGAACTTTTTCAAAGTTCGTGGAAGATGGCACTGTAGAAGTCAAGCAGCGGCATGTGCGAATTCTGGACACCGATGGTTTGCAACGCCTGGTCAACAACCCTGCACATTGTCATTGACAGCTTCAGGGTTGGAGCCCTTTCAAAACTTGCATAAAAAAAGGGGCGTCACGCCCCTGTTTCACTGTCAGCAGCAGCTGTTGTCACGCGCGCAGTCTTGCGGACGCCCATTTGGCGGGACAGGGCAACGGTTGACCTCAAAAGGCGACATGGACAAGAGCGTGGTCAAACCGCTGGACACCATGGTCAGTGCCCAAAAGACAAAAAAAGCCACGGTGTAAACCCCTTGTCTGGACAGCGCCAAGGGATGACCAAACCACTGCAAGTCTTGGGGATCGACGAGACCGAAAACCACCAACTCCAGCAAGCCGGCCACCAAAAAAGCAGGCCAGGCAATCCACATCATTCTTTGCGCTTTCATGTTTCGTCTCCTTGTTGGCCCAAAGGGCTTATTTTTTAGATGATTGGTCAGGCAGTTCACCGGTGGCCGCATGGTTACGGGCCTGAACTGCAGGCGCCAAAGTGATGCCGCTGCCTTGTGTCTGGGTGCTGACCTCTTGTGTCGACAACACGGGGTCTTGTCCGTGAGCCGCCAGATAAAAAGTCACAAAACCCGCGATCACCACGATCAAGGGGCCGGAAATGATCAACCAGACATGACCGTGTGTCCACCAAGGGCGGTCTTGCAAAGGCAAAGAAGTATGAGAAGACATGTTGGAAACCCTCTGTGATGTGCTTAACGTGGCACAAGAAAAACAGACTTTTCAATCAACTCGGACTGCGCATGGCCGCCCTCGTCGATGGCACGAATCTTGAATTGGATGGGGTGTGAGCCGGGGGTTGCCGCATCATAGGGCAGCTGGACGCGCACCGAAATCCAGCGCGACTCCGTGGCGGCCACTTTCGCATCGCCTTCGAGCTGCAAACTGATGTCGCGCAGACCGTCCACCGACAGCTCATAATTCATGGCCTTTTCGGCAGCGTTCATGATTTGCAGACGGTAAACGTTTTCAATCTTGCCACCCGCCACGATGCGGGCCAGCGAAGCACGGTCACGCACCACATCCACCTTGAACGGCTTGCGCAAGCCCAAACTGGTGAACAAGGCGGCCACCACGATCACCAAAATGGTGATGTACAAAATGACCCGTGGACGGAACACATGGCGCAAGGTTTGCTCTTTGGTCCAGCCGTTTTTCATGGCGTGCTCGGTCGAGTATTTCACCAAGCCACGCGGATACCCCACTTTGTCCATGACGGTGTCGCACACATCGGCGCAAGCGCCGCAGCCAATGCATTCGTATTGCAGGCCTTTGCGGATGTCGATGCCGGTCGGGCACACCTGCACACACAAGCTGCAGTCCACGCATGAGCCCAAGCCCAATGTGGTCAGGTCGGCTTTTTTGGAGCGCGCGCCACGGGGCTCGCCTCGCTGTGCGTCATAGGTGACGATCAGGGTGTCTTTGTCGAACATGGCGCTTTGGAAGCGCGCATAGGGGCACATGTATTTGCAAACCTGCTCGCGCATGAAGCCGGCATTGCCATACGTGGCGAAAGCATAAAAGAACACCCAAAACACTTCCCAGGAACTCATATTGCCCAAGAAGAACTCCATGCCCAGGTCTTTGATGGGCGTGAAATAGCCCACAAAGGTGAAGCCGGTCCACATGGCAATGGCCAGCCAGACAATGTGTTTGTAAACTTTTTTGAACAGCTTTTCGAGCGACATTTTTTCGCCGTCCAGCCGGATGCGGGCACTGCGATCGCCTTCGACCTTGCGCTCCACCCACAAGAAAATCTCGCTGTAAACCGTTTGCGGACAGGCATAACCACACCACAAACGTCCGGCAACGGCCGTGAACAAGAACAGCGAAAAAGCCGAGATCACCAGGATCGCGGTCAGGTAAATGAAGTCCTGCGGATACAGGACAAAACCAAAAATATAAAAGCGGCGCGCACCCAAATCGAACAGCACCGCCTGGCGCTGGCCCCACTCGATCCAGGGCAGACCATAAAAAACCAGTTGTGTCAGGACCACCATGAACCAGCGCCACTTGGCAAAAATGCCTTGCACGCTGCGCGGGTAAATCTTTTGGGTCGCTGCATACAGCGACACCATTTGCACGTCGTCCTCAGCAGCTGCCACAGGGACGATGGGCACGATCTTTCTGGAAGGGTTTTCTTGGGAGTCCAAAACACGGGCTTTCAAATGAACAGAACACCCTCAATGGGGTGTCCTGAATCGGTCAACGATGGATAGGCGACCTTATTTGGCTGCGGCTACTGTCTTGTTGGACAGGCCCCAAACATAAGATGCCAACACATGAATCTGGCCTTCGGTCAACTTCGAAGCCTGAGCAGGCATCTGGTTGACTTTGCCGTTGTTGATCATGTTGACGATGGCGTTTTCACCCCAGCCGTGCAACCAGATGTCGTCCGTCAAGTTGGGGGCTCCCATGGCGTGGTTGCCTTTGCCGTCCATGCCGTGGCAAGCCGCGCAAGCACCGAACTTGGACTTACCCAAAGATGCACGCAGTGAATCATGTGGACTGCCCGACAGGCTGAGCACATAGTGGGCCACGTTGCGCACGTCTTCGGGCGAGCCCACAGCTGCGGCCATGGGGGGCATGTTGCCGTTGCGGCCCTGGGTCAAAGTCGCCTTGATGATGTCGGGCGTGCCGCCATACAACCAATCGGCATCGGCCAAGTTAGGGAAGCTCTTGCTGCCGCGTGCATCAGAGCCGTGGCACTGGGCACAGTTGTTCATGAACAAGCGGTCACCGATGGCCATGGCCTGAGGGTCTTTGGACACTTCTTCTGGGGGCATGCCCGAGAACTTGGCGTACAAAGGTGCCACTTCGGCATTGGCTTTGGCGACTTCAGCATCGTACTGACCGGCCGATGTCCAACCGAACTTGCCAGCCAGATTGCCCACACCGGGGTACATCGCCAAATACACGAAAGCGAACACGATGGTGATGATGAACAAGCCCACCCACCAGCGCGGCAGGGGGTTGTTCATTTCACGCAAGTCGCCATCCCAGACGTGGCCCGTGGTGTTGTCATTGGCCGTCATGGCCTTGGCTTTGCCGCTGAACCACAGAAGGATCAGACAGGCCATGATGCTGACCAGCGTGATGCCGGCCACATACAAGTGCCAGAAATTGCTGATGAAGTCACTCATTTTGATTCCTTTGATTTGTTATGTACTGAGGACAATTCAGTCTTCCTGACGAAACGGCAGTTGCGCGGCTTCGTCAAAGTTGGCTTGGTTGCGGCGTGACATGGCCCACCAGATGATGCCCAGGAAGATGGCAAAGGTGAGCACGGTCACGATCGAACGCAGGGTGTTGATGTCCATGGCCGTTCCTTATTTGCGGTGGATACCCATGCCTTGCAGGTAGGCGATCACGGCATCCATTTCGGTTTTGCCTTTGACGTCTTCGCTGGCTTTGGCAATCTCTTCGTCGCTGTAAGGCGCGCCCAGTGTGCGCAAGCCTTTCATGTGTGCAGGCAAGCTGGCACCGTCTACGGGGTTCTTTTCAAGCCACGAATAAGCGGGCATGTTCGACTCGGGCACCACATCACGCGGATTGTTCAGGTGGATACGGTGCCATTCATCGCTGTAACGGCCACCCACACGGGCCAGGTCCGGACCGGTACGCTTGGAGCCCCATTGGAAGGGGTGGTCATACACAAACTCACCAGCCACCGAGTACGAACCGTAACGCAGAGTCTCGGCACGGAAAGGGCGGATCATTTGTGAGTGGCAGTTGTAGCAACCTTCGCGCACATACACATCACGCCCAGCCACTTGCAGCGCGGTGTAAGGCTTGAGGCCTTCCACAGGCTGGGTGGTGGATTTTTGGAAGAACAGCGGCACGATCTCGACCATGCCACCGAACAACAACACGATGAGGATCAGCACGATCATCAAAAAGTTGTTGGTCTCGATTTTCTCGTGGGAGACGCCACCTGTTTTTTGGTTTTCAGCCATGTTTTATTTCTCCTCAGGCGTGAGCGGTCAGGCTTGGAATCTGAACTTCAACCGAGCGACCTTGTGTGGCCGTCTTGATCGTGTTCCACAACATGATCACCATGCCCCCCAGGTACAACAAACCGCCCAGCAAGCGCAGCACATAGAACGGGAAGGTGGCTTTGACCGACTCAACGAAGGTGTAAGTCAAGGTGCCGTCGGCGTTGACAGCACGCCACATCAGACCTTGCATCACACCGGCAATCCACATCGCAGCGATGTAGATCACGATGCCGATGGTGGCGGTCCAGAAGTGGATTTCAATCGCTTTGACGCTGTACATCTTTTTCTGGCCAAACAGGCGGGGAATCAGGTAGTACATCGAACCCATGGTCACCAGGCCCACCCAACCCAAGGCACCCGAATGCACGTGGCCCACGGTCCAGTCGGTGTAGTGGCTCAAGGCGTTCACGGTCTTGATGGACATCATCGGACCCTCGAAGGTCGACATGCCGTAGAAAGACAAGGACACGATCAGGAAACGCAGGATCGGGTCGTCACGCAGTTTGTGCCATGCGCCTGACAAGGTCATGATGCCGTTGATCATGCCGCCCCAACTTGGAGCCAACAGGATCAGCGAGAAGACCATGCCGATCGACTGCGTCCAGTCAGGCAAAGCGGTGTAGTGCAGGTGGTGAGGACCTGCCCACATGTAAGTGAAGATCAGGGCCCAGAAGTGCACGATCGACAAGCGATACGAATACACGGGACGCTCGGCTTGCTTGGGGATGAAGTAATACATCATGCCCAGGAAGCCTGCGGTCAAGAAGAAGCCCACCGCGTTGTGGCCATACCACCACTGCACCATGGCGTCTTGCACGCCGGCGTAGGCAGAGTAGGACTTGAACGCACCCACGGGCAACGCAGCGCTGTTGACCAGGTGCAGCAAAGCCACAGCAATGATGAACGCGCCAAAGAACCAGTTGGCCACATAGATGTGACGCACCTTGCGGGTGCCCACAGTGCCAAAGAAGACCACCGCAAACGCCACCCAGACCAACGTGATCAGGATGTCAATGGGCCATTCGAGTTCGGCATATTCTTTGCCTTGGGTGTAGCCCAGTGGCAAGGAAATGGCGGCCAGCAAGATGACCAATTGCCAACCCCAGAAGGTGAAAGCGGCCAGTTTGTCGTTGAACAGACGGACGTTGCAAGTGCGCTGCACCACGTAATACGCCGCTGCGAACAAGCCGCAACCGCCAAACGCAAAAATCACCGCATTGGTGTGCAGCGGTCGCAAGCGGCCATAACTGAGCCATGGAATGCCCAGATTCAACTCGGGCCAGGTCAGCTGGGCCGCGATGATCACGCCCACCAGCATGCCCACCACACCCCAAACCACCGTCATGATGGCGAACTGACGTACAACGGTGTCGTTGTAAGTCGTCGCCTGCATATTGGCAAATTTCATTTTCACCTCTTCTTTTTTAAAAACTTCGTTGCGAGTTTGCCCGGGTGTATACCCGCGGGACTTGATCAAAATCAATCGTTTCGCAATATCCGCTCACCTTCGGCCTCAATGTCTTCAAATTGACCTCGGTGAATGGCCCACCACAAGCCGGCCAGGATGAAAAACACCAAACCGACCGACAGGGGGATCAACAAATACAGGATGTCCATGGTTGTTCTTTCATGCTGCTGGAGTGCTGGACGCCACATCTTTGGACAAGCGCAAGGCGTTGAGGACCACCAGCAAGGAACTCAGCGCCATGCCCAAACCAGCTGCCCAAGCTGGCAAGCAACCCAAAAGGGCCAGAGGAATGCACGCGGCGTTGTAAACGGCGGCCCACACCAGGTTTTGCTTGACGATCCGCAGGGTCTGACGGCTTCGCACCAGGGTCTGCACCAGCGCGTGAAGCTGTCCCCCCATGAGCACAAAATCGGCCTTGGATTGCGCCAAAGGGACCGCCTGCCCCAAGGCAAAAGACACATCAGCCCCCGCCAACACCGGCCCATCGTTCAGGCCATCGCCCACCATGGCCACCCTGTGCCCGAGGGCTTGCCAAGCCTGTACCGCCTGCAATTTGTCCTGCGGGCTGCAAGCCCCACGGGCATCGTCGATGCCGACCAAGGATGCCACCTGCGTCACGGCGCTTTGCGCATCGCCCGAGAGCACCTTGAGCTGCAAACCCAAATGCTTCAAGGCCGCGACCACCGCCGGGGCTTCTGAGCGAAGCTCCTCGGCCAACTCAAAAGTGGCGATCCACCCTGCATCGTCCGCCAAACTGACTTGCAAATGCACACCCTCATAAACAGGGGCCTGGCAATAGGCGGCCGAGCCCAAGCGCAAAGGCACAGCGCGACCCGATACGGTCAACAGACCGGACACGCCCTGCCCCACTTTCTCGGAAACCGCCTGCGCCGCCTCGGACTCCAAGGTCGAAAGGCTGCCTTCGGCCAAGGCACGTTGACGGGCTTCTGACCACAAGGCCCGAGAAACCGGGTGCAGGGAATGGCGGGCCAGGATTGCCGCCCATTGCAAGGCTTGCGCCTGCGAGGTGCCCACCCGGGTGTGGATGTTGGCCACTTCAAACGCATCACGGGTCAGCGTGCCGGTCTTGTCAAAGATCACGGTGTCGATGGTCGCCAAATTTTGCAAAGCCTCCAGGCGGCGCACCAGCACCCCACCTCGCGCCAGCGCACCGGCCGAAGCCAGCATGGCCGCAGGGGTGGCCAAAGACAAAGCGCAAGGACAGGTCACGATCAGCACGGCCACCGCCACCATCAAGGCATGGGCAGGATCGGTCGGCCACCAATAAATGGCCGAAGCCAAAGACACCAACAAAATGGCCAGCAAAAATGGCTTGGCCCAGCGGTCCACCAGCAAAGCCATGGAGGGCTTGGACAGAGAAGCACTCTCCATCAAGGAAACAATTTGGGCATAACGCGTGGAGGCCCCCACTTGCTCGATCTTCACCTCGATCGTGCCGCTCAGGTTGTGGCTGCCAGCAATCACTCGGTCGCCGGCCTGCCGCGACAAAGGACTCGACTCCCCTGTGAGCAGGGCCTCGTCCACCTGCGTTTGACCGGCCAGCACCAGGCCATCACCGGCCAAGGCCTCGCCTGGCAGCACCTCAATGACATCGCCCACCGCCAAACGGCGAATGGAGATCAATGCCCACAGCCCATCGGGCATGCGTTTGCGCACGCTGTCAGGCAAGCGGTTGAGCACCGCCTCCAGCGCGCCAGCGGTGCGGTCGCGCATGCGCAACTCCAGCCAACGCCCCGTCAACAGAAAGAACACAAACATGGTCAACGAGTCGAAATAGACCTCGGCCCCAAAAGGGCCGGTGGGCTCAAACGTGCCGATGCTGCTGACCACAAAGGTCACCACCATGCCCAAGGCCACCGGCAAATCCATGCTCACCTGCCGGTGCCGCAGGTCGCGCCAGGCGCTGCGCAAAAACGGGGTGCACGAAAAAAACACCACAGGCAAAGACAAGACCCAGGAGGCCCAGCGCAGCAAATGCACCATCTCGGGCGTGATGTCGCCCGGCTCGGTCACATAGACCGGGGTTGCATACATCATCACTTGCATCATGCACAGCGCGGCCACGGCCAAGCGCCAGACCATGCGGCGACCTTCCTGACGGCGCCTTTCATGGGCATGTGCATCGTTGGCGGGTATGGCCTTGTAGCCAAAGCGCTCAACCGAGCGCATCCATTCAGAGGGCCGGGTGAGCTCCGGCGACCACACAATGCGGCCGCGGTGGCTGGCGGCATTGATTTGCACAGCCCCCACACCCGGTACGGCGCGCAAGGCATCTTCGAGGGTGATGGCGCAAGCCGCGCAATGCATGCCTTCGAACACCACGCTGGAACTCCAGCAACCGGCCTGGGTTTTTTCCGGAAGACTGAAGGCGGCCCACTCCTGCGGATCGTCCAGCAATTTCAGACCTTGCTCGCGTTCCAATGCGTCTTCTTGCGCGATGGCGAGAGGTGGAGATGGCAAAACATTGACTTCAGTCATGCCTGAACGATAAGCCAAGGCCCTGACACGAAGCTTGATGTGCATCAAGAAGCGGGCCAGCGCTGCGATTTAAGCTGAAGTTTTCAACGACGCTGAGGAGCACCTTATGTACAAATGCATTCTTGTGGCCACCGATGGTTCCACCCTGTCCAAAAAAGCAGTGACCAACGCGATCGCGCTGGCCGCCACCTGCGGCGCCGAATTGGTCGCCCTGAAAGTCGTGCCCCGTTACCCCCAAGCCTACTTTGAAGGCAGCATTCCTTTGTCCGCCTCGGAAGTCAGCCGCATCGAAGGCCAATGGACCGAAGCGGCCAAAGCCGCGCTGGATGCGGTCCAAAAAACAGCCAAAGCCAAAGGCGTGGTCAGCAAGGGCGTGACGGTGAAGTCTGATGTGGTCTCGGACGCCATCATTGCCACAGCCAAAAAGCACAAAGCTGATCTGATCGTCATGGCCTCGCATGGCCGCAAAGGCATCAAACGCTTGCTTTTGGGCAGCGAAACGCAACAGGTGCTCACGCATTCGCACATCCCGGTGCTGGTCTTGCGCTGACTTGAACGGGAGCCTCTCGGGGCTCCTGCTGGTGAGGGGCCACGCTGGAATATGGTCATAAAATAGCATTCACTACAAAGTATTCGCATTCATTTTGAAAACAGCCAAACACACCCTCGCGCGCCCGATACAGGCGCTCGGCAACGCTCTGAAATGCGCAACAGTCCTGAGCTTGGTCAGCTTGAGCCTCATGGCGGCAAGCGCCAACGCTCAGGAGCTGATGATCGAAAGCTGGCGCAAGGACGATCAAATCTTTTGGGACAAAGTGCTGATCCCGGCATTTCAGAGAAAACATCCGGGCATTCGCCTGAAATTTGTCCCTGAAGAAGCCCTCAGCTACGACCCGCGCCTGGACGCACGACTGTCCACCCGACGTGCTGGCGATCTGGTGTTTTGTCGACCATTTGACGGCGGCATGCGTTTGAATGCCAAGGGTTACTTGCAAGCCCTGACAGAACCCCAGCTTCAAAATTTCGATCCAAACGCCCGCCGCGCATGGACTTCGGACGATGGCAAAACAACGTATTGCATGCCGGTAGCCTATGTGATCCACGGCATCATTTACAACAAACAAATCTTCAAGGACCTGCAACTGGAGCCACCCCACACCGTTGCGGAATGGATGACCTTGCTCCAAAAAGTGGCCGCCGCAGGCAACGTCACCCCATTGGCCCTGGGCACAGCAGACATGTGGGAAACGAACCAAGTGATCTTCACGGGCTTAGGGCCGAACTTTTGGGAAGGTGAAAAATCACGGCAGGCCCTGATTCAGGGCCGCAAGAAATTCACCGATCCGGAATTCATCAGGGCATGGCGCATGATGGGCCAACTCAAGCCCTACATGCACGCCAAACAAAGTGAGATGTCCAACAGCGACATCCAGATCCTGTTTGCCACGGGCTTGGCGGCCGTCTACCCCACAGGCTCATGGGACATCGACTTCCTGCGCAACACCAGCTTCGCCTACAAAAAGAAAATCGACATGGGCGTCTTCAAGCCCCCTGTGGAGGCTGTGGGTCAACGTTGTCATCTGTCGGTACACCCAGACTTTGGGATCGGCATCAACAAAAGCACCAAACACCCCGAAGCGGCCAAACTGTTCATCGACTGGTTGGCCTCTGCGGAATTCGCTCAGTTATTGACGGACACACTGAGTGGCTTCTTTTCATTGTCCAAACACAAGGTCATGGTCAATGACCCCTTGAGCCAGGAGATGCTGGATTGGCGCAAAAGCTGCGACGACACCATCCGTTTGAACGCCGAAAAACTCAACCGGGTCTGGCCCTCATTGGAAGAAGAACTCTGGTACGTCAACGTGAAAGTCATCAATGGAGAGATGAGCGCTGAGCAGGCCGCAGAGCACATCCAGCGCATTCATGAAAAGAACGCGTATCTGAAAAAGTGACCGCACTTGTGCCCACAAAAAAGACCGCCTCGGCGGTCTTTTTTGTGGCACTTGCAGATCTCAGTTGAACAAGCCCTTGTACTGATCGCGCAGCAAGTTTTTTTGCACCTTGCTCATGGTGTTGCGCGGCAGCTCCGTCACCACAAAGCATTTCTTGGGGATCTTGAAATTGGCCAGCTTGGCTTTCAGCTCGGCGATGATGGCATCGGGCTGCACGGCAGCGCCTGGCTTGGCGATCACCACGGCCACACCCACTTCGCCAAAATCCGGATGCGGCACGCCCACCACGGCGCTTTCGGCCACGCCCTTCATCTCGTTGATGTAGCCCTCGATCTCGGCGGGGTACACGTTGTAGCCACCGCTGATGATCAGGTCCTTGCTGCGACCCACGATGGTGACATAACCTCGCTCATCGACCTTGCCCACGTCACCGGTCTTGAAGTACCCATCGGCTGTGAATTCTTCGGCCGTTTTTTCGGGCATGCGCCAATAGCCTTTGAACACATTGGGGCCTTTGACCTGGATGCCACCGATCTCACCCACCGGCAAATCCAGACCATCGTCGCCGCGCACGCGCAGCAAAACATCCGGCAAAGGAAAGCCCACCGTGCCGCCTCGGCGCTCGGACTGCTGTCCATAGCGTTTGTCTGCCGCGTAAGGGTTGGAAGTCAGCATGGCGGTCTCGCTCATGCCGTAGCGCTCCAAAATGGTGTGGCCCGTGCGCGCTTGCCATTCGGTGAAGGTCTCGATCAGCAAGGGGGCGGAGCCCGCGATGAACAAACGCATGTTCTTGACCGCCGCCTTGTTGAGGCTGGACTCGGCCAGCATGCGCACATACAGCGTGGGCACGCCCATGAACACAGAAGCCTTCGCCATGTGCGCGATGGCGCGCTTGGGATCGAACTTGGCCATCCAGATCATCTTGCTGCCGTTGATCAGGGCACCGTGGATGGCCACAAACAAGCCATGAACGTGGAAGATCGGCAAAGCGTGGATCAGCACGTCTCCATGGCCATCAGGTCCTCCGGTCGTCTTCCAGCCCCAGTAGTCTTTGAGCGTCAGCGCATTGCTCAGCATGTTGCCGTGCGTGAGCATGGCGCCTTTGCTGCGGCCGGTGGTGCCGCTGGTGTAGAGAATGGCGGCGAGGTCATCGGCTTTTCGGCTGACGGTCTGGTGCTGATCGCTGTGGTGCGCCGCACGGTCGAGCAAGCTGCCGGTCCGATCGTCGTTCAAAGTGAATACATGCTGCGTGCCTGCCTTGAAAGCGATCTTGCTGACCCAACCGAAGTTGGCACCACTGCAGACCACCACGGCGGGCTCGGCATTGCCGATGAAGTACTCGATCTCGGCGCTTTGATAAGCCGTGTTCAATGGCAAGAACACATAACCCGCCCGCAAGGTGGCCAGGTAAAGCATCATCGCTTCAACCGATTTTTCGACCTGCACCGCCACGCGACTGCCTTCGGGCAAATCGAGCGACTTCAGCAAATTGGCCATCATGGCGGTGGCACGCTCCAAGTCGGCCCAGCTGTAGCGAAGGCCTTCATCGGTCTCTACGGCGGTGGCCTGGAGGTCAGAGGGAAATGCGGCACGCAGTGCCGAAAACAAATTGTGTGAGCTCATGGATGATGTGCAAATATGAAGAAAAAGCCCCGATCAAAGGGCCTTTGAAACCCTTGAAAAATCAATCCAGCTTGGCACCAGAGGCCTTGACCACTTGTGACCACTTGGCCAGTTCTTTCTTGATGAAGCCATCGAATTGCGCACCGGTCAGGTTGGGAAACTCAGCGCCCTGCCCGGCCCACACGGCCTTGGCTTCGTCAGCCATGCACGCACGGCGCACTTCTTCAATCATGCGGGCCTGCGCATCGGCAGGCGTCCCCTTGGGGGCCCAGATGCCATACCAGGTGGACACGGTGTAGTCGGGCAGACCCAACTCGGCGGAACACGGCACGTCAGGGAAAGCGGCATTGCGCTTGCTGCCCGACACCATCAAGGCCTTGATGCGACCGCCCTTGATGTGCGCCGCCGAAGACCCCAAACCATCGAACATCATGTCCACGTTGCCCGCGATCAGGTCTTGCAATGCAGGGCCTGCACCACGGTAAGGGATGTGGGTGATGAAGGTCTTGCTTTGAAGCTTGAACAACTCGCCCGCCAAATGGTGCGAGGTGCCACCACCGGCCGAGCCATAGTTGAAGCGGCCAGGGTTCTTCTTGACTTCGTCCAAAAAGGCTTTGAAGTCGGCGCCTTGAAACTTCTTGGGATTGACCACCAGCACCTGCGGCACATTGGCCACCAGGATCAGTGGCACCAGATCGCGCTCCAGGTCATAGTCGAGCTTGGGATACATGAAAGGCGCAATGGTGTGGTGCACCGCGCCCATGAAATAGCTGTAGCCATCGGGCGTACTCTTGGCCGCCACCCCGGCGCCCAAAGTACCGCCCGCGCCGCCCCGGTTGTCAACGATGAGTTGCTTACCCGTCAATTTGGAAAACTGCGCAGACATGGGCCGCGCAAAAGCGTCTGTTCCACCGCCAGCAGGAAAAGGCACGATCAAGGTCACGGGCTTGGCAGGCCAAGCGCTTTGGGCCTGTGCAACACCCGCCCCGGTGGCCGCGATCGAAGCGGCGTACTTGAGAACGCTGCGGCGATCCATTTGAAAATTGAATGCTGTCATGGTTGTCTCCTCTTTGATGAATGTGTGCAATAGAAAAATGACGGTACTAAAAATACAAACGCGCCACGTCGTCCGAAACCGGCACATGGCCTTTTGCCAAGCCTAAGCGATAGCGATCGAGCTTGCGCAAGTCGTACAGGTAATTGACCATCAGGCCAAAAGATTGTTTGACGCCTTTGCCTGACATGTCGGCCGCCCAATGGATGTGCTCCACGCGCGCGCCATTGCCCAAATGGAAACGCGCAACAGGATCGGCCGGACGTTCCTCGATCAGCTCTTTGCCCAGGTAATGCGCCGCGCAGCCCAAAAGCCATTGGCGCAAGACCGACTTTTCCGGCAAAGTGGGCATCAGATCCAGCGCCGACAACACATGCTCGGCCGATGCAGGCTCAAACCCCACGGCACGGCCCAACTGGGATTTCAATTTTTCTGGCGTGGCCTCCAGCATGCGGCTGGCGTTTTTGTTGAGCCAGCCACGGAAACCCGGAATGGGCGACAAGGTGGCAAAAGTCTTGAGCTTGGGGAAATCCGAGCGCAGCGTCTCGACCACACGCTTGATCAGGGAATCCCCGAAACTCACCCCTTTGAGACCGGGTTGCGTGTTGCTGATGGAGTAAAAAATCGCGGTCGTGGCTTTGCTCAAATCCACGGCTTCAGCCGACTCGTCCAGCAAAGGACTGATGCTGCTGGCGATCTCGTTCATGAACGCCACTTCCACAAAAATCAGCGGTTCATCGGGCAAACGGGGGTGGAAAAATCCGTAGCAACGGCGGTCCGAATCCAGCCTGTTTTTCACATCGCCCCAGCTCTTGATGTCGTGCACCGCTTCGTACTTGATCAGTTTCTCCACCAAGCTGGCGGGCGAATCCCAGCTGATGCGGCGCAACTCCAGAAAGGCCACGTCGAACCAGGTGGTGAACAGGTTCTCCAACTCGGCTTCCAAGGCCAGCAAACGCTTGTTCGATTTGAGCGCGGGCATCAAGTCCTGGCGCAAATCCACCAGAAAACGCATGCCCTCCGGGAACACCGCAAAGCGTTGCAACAAGCGCGTGCGCGGCGACACCAAGGCCTTGCGCATGCGGATTTCGGCAACCCCTTCATCGGGCGTGCCCACAGCCGCCTCGTATTGCTCACGGGCTGCCCTGACCTTGGTCGCATCGGGTGCAAATTGTTCACTCATCAGCAACCAACAGTCCTGTCGCTGCTCAGGCGTGGCTTTGCTGTACCACTGGGCCACACCCCTGGCCCGCTTGCCACCTTCCACCTCGCTCACGCTGGGGTCCACGATGGCTTGTAATTCGGTCAGGGTGCGCCGCAAAACACGCGGCGACAAGGCCTCTTCTTTTTGACGCAAAGTGGCGTTGAGCCGTTCTCGTGAAGAGCGCGCTGGAGGCCCTTTGTCAGCCACTGATTTAGCGGCACGCCCCTCCTGCTTGACCTCTGGCACTGCAGACTTGTGGCCAGCACGCTTGCCTGCAGGCAACCAACCGGCCACCGTGCGTCCAATCCATTCGGATGTGTTCATGTCGTTACCCCAAGCTTGTCGTGTTCTGTGCTGACGGGCGCGATGCGGCTCTTGTGGTGGCGCGCCAGCTGCCGCAAAGCTTCTCTTTGCCGAGTCAAATGGGTGCGCATGGCCACTTCGGCACCTTGGGCATCCCGGGCCTTCAGGGCCGCAAAGATGGCCATGTGTTCGGCCAAGGACTGCGCCAATCGCCCAGGCGCATTGAGCTGTTGCAGGCGCGCCAATTTGAGGATCTTGCGCAAATCACCGATCACCTGGGCCAGCCATTTGTTGCCCGCGATGGCGATGACGGCTTCATGGATCGCGAAATTGGCCGCGTAATAGTCGGGGATGCGCCCTTGCGCAGCGCTGTCCTGCAATTGCCGGTGCAAAGCCTCCAGCGCAAGGATGTCGGCATCGCCTGCATGCAAAGCCGCCTCATGGGCACAGCGGCCTTCCAGCAAAGCGATCACGGGGAAGATTTCATCGAGATCTTGCTCGGTCACTTCGTTCACAAAGCACCCACGGCGTGGCTCATGGCGAATGAGCCCTTCTGCGGTCAAGACTTTCAGGGCTTCGCGCAAAGGGGTCCGCGAGATGGCCAACTGCTCGCACAGGCGCGTTTCGTCCACAAATGCACCGGGCGATAAATCGCCCGCAAAGATCAGGTCGCGCAGTCCCTGCGCCACCTGTTCGTGCAATGAATTGACGTGTCCTGCCATCTTGGTGCTCGGATAATTTTCTGTAATTACGCATAATTACAACCCAAGCAACCCGCACTTGTCGACAGGCTTTGGCCTGGAAATCGTCAGGAAAAACCCTGAATCAACAGGAAAATTTCAAATTTCCAGCAGGGCCAGCGCCCGCGCATACGAAGTGGCAGGATCGGTCACATCAAATTGCACGGTCTTCCATCCGACTTGGATGGCCCCCAGCACATTGCGGCTTTGGTCGTCCACGAACACGCAGTCTTGGGCCGATACACCCAGTGCGTCGCGGCACATCTCGTAGGCCCGGCGGTCGGGTTTCAAGATGCCGGTGTAGGTCGCATCAATGATCACATCAAAGAGTTTTAAGAGCGGCAGCCGCTCGCGAAAGCTCGCACCATAAAACAGGTCCAGCTCGTTGGACAGCACCGCCAGTTTGCAGCCCGCTGCTTTGGCCTGGTGCACAGCAGCGATGGCCTCGGGCCGAATCACGGCCTCGACATCGGCCCCCCGGGCCCGCTGCACAAAGGTCTGCATGTCGGTCCACGCTTCGCCCACCAGCTCGCCCACACTGCGGGTGCGGGCCATCCAGTATTCGCGCTCGGTGATGTGATCAGCCTGCATGGCCTGCCACAGCACATCGGTCTCGGGCGCAAAGGGGCCGCGCCAGGTCAGCGTGCCGGGCGGCAGGCCCAGCGCCGCCTCGCTCAGGTCGTGCGTTTCAAACAAAGTACGGCTGATGACCCCACCAAAGTCGAGCACCAGCGCCTTGGAAGATGGCGCGCTCATGGCGCGTCTTTCTTCACCAGCCCACGCGCCAGCCAGTCGTCGAACACCGCCAACACATGCTGCACAAACGCGGCGTCGTTGATGTGGGCGTCAATGCGCGAAACTTCGGCGGTGCCCCAGTCGCATTGGCGGCATTCGTCCATCAGCGCAGCCAAGCCTTCGGCGTCGTGCAACGGTGCACCCGGTCGGTCCCACTCTTCTATGCCTTGCAGTGGCAGCACCAGGTGCACCGGGCCTTGGGCTTGGCGCAAGCGACTGGCCAATTCCCGGGCAAATTTGCGGCGCATGTCGGCGTCAATGCCCACCGAGGCGATCAATCGGTTGTGGTCGTGCGAGGGCCGCCCAGCAAAGCGCTCGGGCATTTGGCCCCAGGCCGGGTAGTCCACCAGGTCGGTCGCACCCGGGGCCACAATCATTGGTACGCCTTTCAGACCTGCGCCCATCAAACGGTCAGGCCCCGCGCTCACCACCGAGCCGCCCATCTGGTTGACCATCTCCTGCAGGCTGAAGTCCATCACGCAGGCGAACTGGCCTTGCGCGGCCAGCGATTCAAACGCCCTGCCCCCCATGCCCGTGGTGTGGAACACCGCCAGATCGAAACCGCGTTGGTCCAGCTCAGGCTTGAGTTGCACCATGTATTTCAGGCAACTCGACCCCAGAGAGGTCATGCCGACCACGGGCCGCGCAAAACGCGGCACACGCGCCACACGACAGGCCCCCACCACCGCCCCTGCAGCTTGCGCCAGGGCCGACTGGCACAGGCTGTTGAGGCCATACAAGCCGCCAGCCCACAGCACCATCATCAAATCGGGCGGCATGCGCTCGGGCGGCAACAGGGGCGAAAACGCCACCGTGGACAGCACCACCTTGGGCACGCCCAGTGGCAAGCTGCTGGCGACATCGAGCGCCAGGTCGGTACCCATGGTGCCGCCCAGAACCAACAGGCCATCGATCTGACCTTCGCGGTGCATCTCGGCCGCCAGAGCACTTGCGCCTTGGGCCATCAGGGCCATGGCGCTGTTTTCATCGCCACTGTCGATCACTTGCTGCAAGGTCACGCCTGCCGCGTTGGCCACATCGGTGTTGCTCACGTCAGGCGTCACTTTGCCTTTGGCCAGCACCCCCACGTCCATGATCAGCGCCAGGCCGCCTGCTGCCCACACCTGCTCGCGCAAAAAGTCGATCTCATCGCTCTTGGTGTCGACGGTGCCGACGATCAGAATGACGGAGCTCTTCATGCGCGGCCCTCTTGTACAGCGGCAAAGGCGGATTCGAGCACGTCGCACATGAAGTCCACTTCCTCGCGGGTGATGACGAGAGGCGGCGACAAAATCAGGTTGGGGCCCGAAATGCGAACCATCAGCCCCGCCTTGTAAGCCGCCTTGGCCACCCGCGCCGGGATGTCGCTGCTGCGGGTCATCGGTGTGCGTTTGGCCTTGTCGCTCACCATTTCGATGCCCAGCATCAAGCCCACGCCACGCACGTCGCCCACAAAGCTGCAGGTGTCCACCAGCTTGCCCAATCGGCTCTGCAGGTGCGCGCCCACACGGGCCGCGTTGCCCGGAATGTCCAGCGCCTCGATCTGGTCGAGTGTGGCCAGCGCCGCCGCGGCTGCGATCGGGTGCGCGCTGTAGGTGTAGCCGTGCGAGACCGAGGCAGTGCCCGTGGTGTCGGCGTCAAACACATCGGCAATGCGGCGGTTGATGGCCGTGGCCCCCAGCGGGATGTAGCCCGAAGAAATGCCCTTGGCCAGGCACCACATGTCGGCGTTCACGCCCCACAGGCGCGTGCCAAACAGCTCGCCGCTGCGGCCAAAGCCAGTCACCACCTCGTCGGCGATCAAGAGCACGCCGTACTTGTCGCAAATCTGGCGAACCAGCGGCCAGTAGTTGGGCGGCGGCACGATCACGCCGCCCGCGCCCTGCACCGGCTCAGCAATGAAAGCCGCCACAGTGTCCGGGCCCTGGAAAACGATTTCGCGCTCCAGCAACTCGGCGCAAATTTCGCCCAGACGGATCGGGTCATCGGTGTATGGGTTGTGATAAGCCCAAGGCGTGTCGATGTGGAAGCACCCGGGCAGCAGCGGCTCGTAGGCGCGGCGAAAATTGGTGTTGCCGTTCACGCTCATGCCGCCAAAGTGCACGCCGTGGTAGCCCTGGCGCAGGCTGATGAACTTGAAGCGGTCGGCCTGGCCCTTGAGCTTCCAGTACTGGCGGGCAATCTTCAAAGCTCCTTCCACCGCGTCCGAGCCGCCGTTGGAGAACATCACGGTGGCCACCTCTTCGGGCTGCATCATCTGCACCAGGCGCTTGGACAACTCGATCGCCCGCACATGGGTGGTGCCGCGGAACACGTTGTAAAAAGGCAGCTCGTCCATCTGCGCCACGATGGCGTCGCGCACCGGCTTGTTGCTGTGCCCCAGGTTGCAGGCCCACAGGCCGCCGACGCCGTCAAGCATCTTGTGACCATCCACGTCCCAAATCCAGCAGCCCTCGCCTTTGGCAATGATGTCTGGCGTTGACTTTTTCATCGCACCCGGATGGGCCATGGGGTGCCACAGGTATTGGGCGTTGTCAGCCTTGAGTTGGTCGGTGTCCATTGTTTTCCCTTGGTATTTTTCAGAGCTGAATCCAGGCGGTCTTCAGGTCCAGGTATTTGTCCATGGCATGCATCGACTTGTCGTGCCCGTTACCCGACTGCCGCACGCCGCCCAGCGGCACGGTGATGTCCGGGCCGCCGTAGGTATTGACATGCACCAGCCCGGCCTTGATGGCGCGCACCATGCGGTGGGCTCGCGAAAGGCTGCCGGTCCACACCCCTGCAGCCAAGCCGTATTCGGTGCCGTTGGCCAGGCGCACAGCATGGGCCTCATCGTCAAAAGGCATGACGGCCAGCACCGGGCCGAAGACTTCCTGCCGGGCAATGTCCATCTCGGGCTGAACGCCATCGAGCACGGCGGGGCTCATGTACTGGCCACCAGGCACAGGCGCAATCACCTGACCGCCGGTGCGCAGACGCGCGCCCTGCGCCAGCGCACGCGCCAGCATGCTCTGGTTGCGGGCCAACTGGCGGGCGCTGCTCACGGCACCAATGTCGGTCGTTACATCCAGCGGGTCACCCACACGCAAACTGGCCGCGATGTTTTGCAGCCGATCTACAAATTCGTCGTGCACCGAGCGCTGCACCAAAAGGCGCGAGCCTGCCACGCACACCTGCCCGCTGTTGCGGAAAATGCCCATGGCCGAGACCTTGGCCGCCTGCGCCAGATCGACCGCATCATCAAACACGATGTTGGGCGACTTGCCGCCCAGCTCCAGATAGACCCGCTTGAGGTTGGACTCGGCCGAGGCTTTCAGCAACAGACGCCCCACCGGGCCGGAGCCCGTGAACGTGAGGATGTCCACGTCCATGTGCCGAGCCAGCGCCTCGCCAGCCACTGCGCCCGTGCCGGTGACCACATTGAGCACGCCCGGGGGCAAGCCCGCGTCCAGACACAGCTGCGCCAGGCGCAGCAAAGAGAGCGACGCGTCTTCAGAAGGTTTGAGCACCACCGAATTACCCGCCGCCAGGGCCGGGGCGATCTTCCAGGCGCCGATCATGAGCGGAAAGTTCCACGGCACAATGGCCCCGACCACGCCGACCGCTTCCTTGTGGATCAGCCCCAGCGTGCCCTCGGGCGTGGGCGCGATTTCGCCATTGATCTTGTCCACGCACTCGGCGTAATAACGGAAGGTGCCCGCCGCGCTGCCCGGCTCGGCCTTCCAGGCCATGGCAATCTCGGTGCCGTTGTCGCGCACACCCAGCACCGCCAGCTCGGCGTGGTGCGCTTCGATGCGGTCGGCAATGCGGTGCAACACCTTCTTGCGCTCGGCAGGGGCCATGCGGGACCACACCCCTTGCTCAAAAGTGCGGCGAGCCGCCTGCACGGCGCGGTCCACATCTTCTGCCCCAGCGGCAGCGATGCTGCACAAGGTCTGACCGTCAATGGGCGAGACGACCGGCAGCGTCTGGCCCGACGCCGCAGCCCCCCACTGGCCGTCAATCAGCACGCCCTGGTTGGGGATAAGTTGGTGACGCAGCGCGTCGATGTGTTCTTGTTTCATGTTCAATTCACTCCAAATTTCATGAGCCCGGACGCCGATTCAGCGTCAGTCCGGCACGTGCAGCACGATGCCATCGAGCGTACTCGACGCGATCAGCTGGCAGCTCAGGCGGCTGCCCGCTTGGCGCGGCGAGGTGACGATGTCGAGCATGGCGTTTTCCACTTCTTCCATCGGCGGGCAAGCGGCGAGCCAGGCTTCATCAACGTACACATGGCAAGTGGCGCAGGACAGGCAGCCGCCACACTCGCCCGCCACACCGGGGATGCCGTTCATTTGGGCTGCGTCCATCAGGTTGGTGCCGTCGTTGACGTCATCGCTTACGCGGTCGCCGTTGCTCATGATCCAGTGCACTTGGGGCATGGTTCGGTCTTTCTGTTCAGATGAAACGGATGTAGTGGTCGCGCAGTGCATCGCCTTCCAGGCCTGCGGTGCGTTCGATCTCGTGGCGCTTGATGCCCACATGGTTGGCCACCAGGCCTTCGCCCAGGGCTTGCGTCAGCACGGTGTCGGCTTCCAGGGCATCCAGCGCGCCCGCCAGGGTGTCGGGCACGCTCTGGGTGGCGTCCTTGTTTTCGAGGCAGTCGCCCGTCTCGATGGGCTGGAGTGCATAAGCGTTGGCCACGCCCAGGCGCGCCGCCTGCAACACCGCAGCGGTGTGGGTGTAGGGGTTGGCCGCTGCGTCGCCCATGCGGTGCTCGATGCGCGCGCCGGGTCCGCTTTCGGCCGACAGGCGCACCGTGACACCCCGGTGGTCCACCGCCCAGTTTTGCCAAAAGCCCGAGAGGCTGGCCGGTTGCAAGCGCTGGTAAGAATTGGCGCTGGGGGCCAACAAACCCGCCAGCGCCTGGTGGTGGTGCATGAGTCCGGCGGTGCAACCGAGCGTCAAGGCGTTGAACTGGCTGGCGTCGTGCCCGCCCGAGATCGCGTTGTGGCCCTGGCCATCGCGCAGGCTGAAGTTGATGTGCACGCCGCTGCCGCCAACCGTCAAGATGGGCTTGGGCATGAAGGTCAGCACGATGCCGTGTTGGAAAGCCACCTCACGCGCCAAGAGGCGGAACAAAAAGATGTCGTCCACCGCTTTGACGGCGCGGTCGTATTTGAGCGTGAACTCGAACTGCGGCGCGTCGTACTCGGTGTTCATGCTGTCGATGCGAAAGCCTGCCGCCGTGGCCTTTTCCCACAGGGCATCGGTGAAGCCCCTCGGGTCGGCAAAGGGGCCGGTGGCATACACATGGGCTGCAGGCGTGTCATAGGGTTTGAGCGAACCGTCGGGCTCGATCTGGAAGGCAAAGGCTTCGAGCTCGATGCCCACCATCGGGTCGTAGCCCATGGCCTGCCAGTCGGCCACGGCGCGCTTGAGGGCACTGCGCCCGCACATGGGCAGCGGTGTACCGTCGTTGGCTTTGAGGTCACCAATGGCCACCTGGGTGAAAGGCTGCCAGCCGGGGCGAATGTCCTCGGGGGTGTAGACGGCCTCCATGTCAGGCAGGCCTTCCATGACCATGGCGCCGGGCGCAGGGATCAGCTCTTTCTCATACGTCACGCCGAAGGTGCCCCGGCAAAAGCGGGCACCGCCGCCCTGCCCGGCTTGGAGCGTGACGTATTTGCCCCGCGGAATGGCCAAGTGGTCACAAAACAGCACCCGCAGGCGTTCTTGAACATTGGACATGGTGATTCCTTTCAAACCTAGGTTCAGATGAGGTGCATGCGCAAGGGCAAACGTTTGATGCCCGAGACAAAGTTGGATCGCAAAAAGGCGTGCTCACCCGTTTGCTCGATGCGGTCGACGCGCTTGATCAGCTCCTGCATCAAGACGCGCAACTCCAGCCGCGCCAGCCACATGCCCAGACAGGCGTGCGCCCCGCCCTGGCCAAAAGACAGGTGACGGTTCACGCCACGGCTCAAATCCACAGTGAATGGTCGATCAAAAGCCCGCTCGTCGCGGTTGCCAGAGATGAACCAGAGCAGCACTTTGTCGCCCGCCTTGACTTGTTTGCCGTGGTACTCGAAGTCCTCGGTGGCGGTGCGGCGGAAATGCGTGGCGGGTGAAGCCCAGCGGATGAACTCGTCGGCCACGCCTTCCCAAGCGGCCTCGCCTTGCACCGCCTTGAGTTGCTGCATCAAGCCCGGCTGGTTGGCCAGCGCATGCAAGGCGGCGGCAATTGAATAACGGGTGGTGTCATTGCCCGCGGCCACCAACAGGCAAAAGAAGTTGCGGAATTCGGTGTCGCTGATCACGTTGCCCTGGGCGTCGGGTTGGGTGATCAGGTGGAGTACGCCGCTGGTGTCGCCGGCGCTGCGTTTGCGCTCCATCAGCTGCGCGGCGTAGTCGAACAGGTCGGCCCCGGCAGGCGAGCGGAACGGCATGAAGCGGTAGGCCTCGGTGTCCATTTTGTCGACCACATGGCTGGTGAAATCGCTGTCGGTGTTGGCCATGAGCGCATCGCCCCTGTCCACCAGCCAGTCCAGGTCTTCTTCGGGCAGGCCCGCGATGCGCCCGAGCATGCGCATGGGCAGCTGGCGGGCAATGTGGTGCGTGGCGTCAAACTCGCCCAGCGCCAGGGCTTGATCGAGAATGCCCACACACAGCTCGCGAATCTGGTCTTCGTACAGCGCCATCATGGGCTTGGAAAAGGCCTTGGCCACCAGCATGCGGGTGCGGGTGTGCTCGGGCGGGTCGGTCTCTTGAAAGGTCCGCCGCGCCATGTACTCCTCGTGCGACTGGTCTTCCATGCGGATGCCCTGTGCAGAACTGAGGCGCTGGTGGTTGCGGTTGAGCTCCAGGATGTCGGCGTGCCGCGTGACCGACCAAAAACCTTTGCCATCGGCCCACTCGCACCAGGCCATGGGGTCCTCGTCGCGCAAGCGTTTGAAGGTGTTGTGCGGCGTGCCGTTCACATAGCTGTCGTGGCTGGAGATGTCGGCGTGGCCATCGTCGCTGGGGTGCCAGACGGTCATTGCGGGTTTTTCCTTGCGTGTTCAAAAAATTGCGCCATCCACTGGCCAAACAACGGCACATCGACAGGCTGAGCCAGGCTGGCGTGGGCACGGGCCAGGGTGTCGGCATCGAGCTTGTCGGCCAGGAAGCCCAGCAGGGCCTGCATGAACACCAACGGCATTTCGGGGTGGTACTGGGTGGTCCAGATGTGCTGGCCGATTTGCATCGAGCCGATGGGGCAAAAATCGCTGCCGCCCAGACACTCGGCCCCCTCGGGCATGCGGGTGACCTGCTCGTTGTGGGCGGCCATCAAGGTGGTGGTGCTTTGCGCGGGCTGCATCCAGGGGCGTGTGGCCTGCCAGTGCGTGGGCGCGGTGCCCAGGCCCCAGCCTGCGGCGTTGCGCGCCACCTGCCCGCCCAGCGCCCGGGCCACCGCCTGGTGGCCAAAGCACAGGCCGATCAGCGGCTGGCGAGCCGCATCGACGGCGCGGATGAAATCCAGCAATGGCCCCACCCAGGGCAGGCGGTCGTCGTTGACCGAGGCCGGGCTACCGGTGATGACGTAGCCGTCAAAGTCCTCGGGGCTGGCGGGCAGCACCCCGTCCTTGACCGGCAAGACCTCGTAAGACCAGTCGGGCCGCAAGGGCTGCAGCAGGTGAACGACCTTTTGCCCGTCGTTCGGAAAATGCGCCGCAAACGGCGAGGTGTCGTCGTTGGTCAGCAAAACGGCGATATGCAGGTTCGGCAGGTTCATCCGGAGTCTTTCAGGCTGATGCCCATGCTATGCACAAGGCGAACAAGCCACTATCAAGTTTGGGCACCGTACACCCCGGGTTTTCACGAAAAAGCCCGCACTTCGGAACCGGGCACACTCAGGGGCATGCATTTGCGCCGCGTTTTCTGCCCTTGATGAGCACCCCTGCCTCTGATTCACCTTGGGTCCAGGTGCTGGACACCCAGGACATGGACCAGCACGCCCTGGCCCAGCAGGGCTGGGCGCTGCAGTACGAACAACTCTCACCCGGCCAGTTCAAGGGACGCATCCACCAGGTGCAGCTGCCGGAGGTGACCCTCCTGCGCGAAGACACCAGCATCGCCTTGCGTCAGCGCGGGCGGCTCGACGACAGCGTCTACGGCTTTGCCATGGCGCTGCAGGACTCGCCCGACCTGTTTTTCAACGGCCAGCGGGTCCCAGCCCACGCCATCATGTGTGGCAAAGGCGATGAGGTCGACCTGACCACCCCGCCCCACTTCACGCTGATCGCGGTGGTGGTGGAGCGCAGTCTGCTCAACCCGCTGTGGGAGCGCATGTACCAAAAGCCCCTGGCGCATTGGCTCGAAAAGCAGCTGGTGCTGCAAACCACCGACGTCAAGGCCCAGAACCTGCGCGACCTGCAACTGACCTTGCTCGACCAAGCCAGCGCCTTGGCCCACCGCCAGCATGACGAGCAGGCGCTGCGCCAGCTGCGTGACGAGATCCTGATGGAATGGCTAGAAGCCCTGCCCGCACAGGTCGACACTTCGGAGTTGCCCACGTTGGAGCGCCGAAAAAAACTGGTGGACCGCGCCTGC
The DNA here is from genome assembly GCF_003063335.1 of Limnohabitans sp. MMS-10A-192. GTDB lineage: Bacteria > Pseudomonadota > Gammaproteobacteria > Burkholderiales > Burkholderiaceae_C > Limnohabitans_A. The sequence continues at coordinate 809,585 of NZ_NERX01000001.1, forward strand.
GAACTGATGCTGGGGCACGCTGACGAACCCCTGTCCATCCTCGAGGTCTGCAGCCGCGTGGGTACCAGCCGCCGCAAGCTCAATTACTGTTTTCAGGATGTGCTGGGCACCACACCGGTCAAATACCTGAGGTCCTTGCGCCTGAACAGCGTGCGGCGGGCATTGCGTCAAGCAGCGCCAGGCGTGACGATCCAGGACATCGCCTCGCACTGGGGTTTTTGGCACCTGAGTCAGTTTTCGCAGGACTACAAACGCCTGTTTGGCGAACTGCCCTCCAGCACCTTGCACCAGCGGCAAAACTGAACTGCACCGGGTAAACCCCGGAGATGGTTTGCCACTTTTCGATAGCGTCAACGCCCGGACCGGGCTCAGACTTACTCAGCGACTGCATGCAGCAGGGCACAAGACAACCCCACAAGGAAGACAACGATGAACACCTCCCAATGGCTCAAGCGATCACTCTTTGGCTTACTCTGCAGCGCCGCTGTGTTTCAGGCTGCGGCGCAAAGCTTTCCCAACAAAGCCGTCAACCTGGTGGTCCCCTACCCTGCAGGGGGTCCTTCTGACTTTGTGGCACGACAACTGCAGCCCGAGCTCAACCGGCTGCTGGGCCAACCGGTCATCATTGAAAACATCGGCGGCGTGGGCGGCGCGATCGGCATCCAAAAAGTGCTCACCGCCCCCGCAGATGGTTACAACATGACCTTGGGCACCCCCATGGAATTGGTGCTGGCCCCATTGGCCATGTCGGCCGTGAAGTTCAAACCCGATGACATGAAGCTGGTGGCCCAACTGGTGACCACCACCATGGTGCTGATCACCCGCAAAGACCTGCCGGCCAACAATGTGGAAGAGCTCATCGCCATGGCCAAAAAGCCCGGCGCCAAAGAGCTGTCCTATGGCAGCGTGGGCCCCGGCTCGCTGTACCACCTGATCGGCGAAAAATTCGCCCAGCAAACGGGCACCAAGATGCTGCATGTGCCCTACAAGGGCGCGGCCCCCCTCATGACCGACCTGATGGGCGGGCAGATCGACATGGTCTTCATCCCGCTGGCCGGCAGCACGCCCGCCATGATCACCGAAGGCAAGGTCAAAGCCTTGGGCCTGACGACCAAAACAGCACACCCTCGCTTTCCGAACATCGCACCCTTGGCGGCCCAAAAAGGCCTGGAAGGTTTTGAGTTCGATCTGTGGGCCGGTATCGAAGTGCCCAAGAACACGCCTGCTGATGTGACAGCGCGACTGAACAAAGCCATCTACGAAGCTTTGCAAAACGCCGACATCCGCAAAGCCTATGAGGCGACTGGCAACACCGTGGCCAAGCCCATGAGCCCGGAAGATCTGGCCCGTGTCTACAACAGCGAAACCGCACGCTACCAGGCCATCGCCAAATCGATCAACTTGCAACCCCAATGATGGTCTGTGCTGCCAACGGCACTTGGGCTTTGAGGCGCTGCGTGTGAACGAGCCCTGGCGCACGGCCACCGAGCTGCTCACCCTTTTGCGGACGGGCGACATCTCCAGCCTTGCGTTGCTGGAGCAGCACATCCAGCGTGTGCTGCAACTGGACCCGGCCATCAACGCCGTGGTGGTGCGCGATTTCGAAAGCGCCCGCCAGCGTGCCCGCGAGGCCGATGCGGCCTGGCGGCGCGGTGAGCACTGGGGCCCACTGCACGGCCTGCCCATGACCGTCAAGGAATCCTTCGATCTGCCAGGCACCCCCACCTGCTGGGGCTTTCCAGACTACAAGGACAACATCGCCCAACACCCGGCGATCGCGGTGCAACGCCTGCAGGATGCGGGCGCCGTGGTGTTTGGCAAAACCAATGTGCCGGTGGCCCTGGGCGACTGGCAATCGTTCAACCCGGTCTATGGCACCACCAACAACCCCTGGGACTTGAGCCGCAGCCCAGGCGGCTCGTCGGGCGGGGCCAGCGCCGCATTGGCCGCAGGCATGACGCCACTGGAGCTGGGCAGTGACATCGGTGCCTCGATCCGCAACCCGGCGCATTACTGCGGCGTATATGGCCACAAGCCCACCTGGGGTATGGTGCCCATGCAAGGGCACCAACTGCCGGGCGTGCGCTGCATCGACAGCCTAGACATCGCCGTGGCCGGCCCCCTGGCGCGCAGCGCGAAGGACTTGCAGCTGGCCATGCAAGTGCTGACCACCCCTTTGCAACAGTTCGGCCCCATGGGCTGGACAGCCGCGCAATGGCGGCGCAACGAGAAAGCCCCGCACCAATGCCGCGTGGCCATCGTCTACGACGACCCCGAAGCCCGCGTGGACCACAGCATCCAAAACCGCCTGCATGCGCTGGCCGACTTTTTACGCGCACAAGGCGTGACAGTGTTGGAGGACCACCGTCCGGTAAACAGCGCGCAGTCGCACCGCGTGTACACGCACCTGCTGCGTGCAGCCACCGGTGCCTGGCTGGACGACAAAACATTCGCCCGATTCCAAAGCCTGGCAGAGCAAGCCGATCCATCACAAGACACCATGCGCGAACGCGTCTGGCGCGGCAGCACCCTCACGCACAGAGACTGGGTGGAGTTCGACCAGCAACGGGCCGTGCTGCGCGCGCAATGGCGTGACTACTTTGGCACGGTGGACTTGCTGATCACCCCGGTGGCCACCTCTCCTGCGTTTTTGCATCAACAGCAGGGCGAGCGCTGGGATCGCATGCTCCAGGTCAATGGCCAGGACCAGCCCCACACCGACAGCCTGTTCTGGGCGGGTTACCCCGGCGTGGTCGGTCTGCCCGCCACGGCCATCCCGATCGGGCAAAGCCCAGAGGGCTTGCCCGTCGGGGCGCAGATCATCGGCGACACCTTGGCAGATCCCCTCTGCCTGAAAATGGCCCGCTGGCTCGAAACCGAATGGTGCGGCTTCGTGCCGCCCCCACACCTGAACTGAACAGCTTGCCCAGGACCGACATGACCGACATCACCGACTTCAACGCCAGCGCACTGTCTGAGCGCATCCACAATGGGCAAATCTCCTGCACGGAGGTCATGCAAGCCTACCTGCAGCGCATCGACATGCTCAACCCGCGCTACAACGCCATCGTCAACCTGGCGCCAGCCGACCAGCTGATGGCACAAGCCCGCCAATGCGACGAAGAACTGGCGCGTGGCCAGTCGCGCGGTTGGCTGCACGGCATCCCGCAAGCCATCAAGGACACGGGCCATGCGCTGGGTTTTCCGACCACCTTTGGCAGCCGTTTGTTGGCCGGGCAAATGCCTCGCGCCGACAGCATCATGACCGAGCGCATGAAAGCCGCTGGCGCCATCGTGATCGGCAAAACCAATATGCCTGAGCTGGGCCTGGGCTCGCACACTTTCAACACCCTGTTTGGCACCACACCCAACGCCTGGGACACATCGGTCAGTGCAGGCGGCAGCAGCGGCGGCGCGGCCGTCGCACTGGCCCAACGCATGCTGCCCGTGGCCGACGGCTCGGACTTCATGGGCAGCCTGCGCAACCCGGCGGGCTGGAACCACCTGTTTGGCATGCGCCCTTCCCAAGGACGCGTGCCTTTCGGCCCGGGTGCCGATGTGTGGGTGGACCAACTGGGCACCGAAGGCCCCATGGCCCGCAGCGTGCAAGACCTGGCGAGGCTCCTGGCCACACAGTCGGGCCGCGACCGTCGTCAGCCGCTGTCGATCAACGCTGCGCTGGACGTCTCGGGCATCCAGTACACGCCAGATGCACTCCAAGGCCTGCGGGTCGGCTGGCTGGGGGATCTGGGCGGTCATCTGGCCATGGAAGACGGCATTTTGGGCGTCTGTGAAGACGCACTGCGAGAGATGCAAAACGCTGGGGCCCACATTGAGCCCACAGCACCGGGCTTTGACACCCAGGCCCTGTGGGAATGCTGGTTGGTCTGGCGCCGTGCGCTGGTGGGCCCCAAGGCTGCTGCACTGCTGCAACTGCCCCATGCCCGTGAAACACTCAAACCCGAAGTGCTGTGGGAATACGACAACTCGGTCAAGCTGTCCTACATGGATTTCCAGCGTGCCAGCCAGCAACGCACAGCTTTCTACAACCACCTGCTGCAAATGTTCGAGCGCTTTGATGTGCTGGCCTTGCCCGTGGCGCAGGTCTGGCCCTTCCCGCTGGAAGAACGCTGGCCGCAAAAAATCGGCGAACGCCAGATGGACACTTACCACCGCTGGATGGAAAGCACCATTTACGCCACGCTGGCAGGCCTGCCCGCCATCAGTTTGCCTGCGGGCTTTCACCCCACCAAACCCTGGCCCATGGGTATCCAACTGATTGGCAAGCCGAAAGGCGATGTGGCTTTGTTGCAGGTGGCAGCGGCCTACGAAGCCGTGCGCAGCGACTGGCTGCAACGCCGCCCGGGGTGATTCAGGCCGCTGCTTGGCGGCGGCCGCACCAAAGCCAGAGCACAGCACCGCCCACGATCATCGGCACACACAGCCATTGCCCCATGCTCATGCCCAAGCTCAAGAGGCCCAGGTGTGCATCGGGTTCGCGGAAATACTCGGCCACAAAGCGGAACACGCCATAACCGAACAGGAAGGCAAAGGCCACCTGTCCTTGCGCACGCGGCTTGCGGGCATAGAGCCACAGCAGCACGAAAAGCAAAATGCCTTCCATCAAGAACTGGTAGATCTGCGAGGGGTGACGCGGCACATCGCCTGCGCCACGGAAAAGCATGGCCCATGGCAAAGATGGATCGGCCACGCGGCCCCAAAGCTCACCGTTGATGAAGTTGCCAATGCGCCCAGCGGCCAAGCCCGTGGGCACACAAGGCGCCACAAAGTCCATCACTTGCAAGAACGGCCGCTTGCGCGACCACGCAAACCAGACCATGGAGGCCATCACGCCCAGCATGCCGCCATGAAAGCTCATGCCGCCTTGCCAGACCGCAAAAACTTCCAGCGGATGGTAAGCGTAATAACCGGGTTTATAAAACAGGCAATAACCGATACGACCGCCCAGCACCACGCCCAGCACACCCAAGAACAGAATGTCTTCTACATCCTGGCGCGTCCACTCGGACAAACGCGAGAACGGCAAGTGGTGCAGACGGCGCGTGCCCAACCAGTAAAACAGCGCAAAAGCGGCCAGGTAGGTCAAGCCATACCAATGGACAGCCAAAGGGCCCAGTTGCAGGGCGACGGGATCGATTTGAGGGTGGATCAGCATGGGGAGCGATTGTGCCCGCAATGTGGGGCACGCATCAGCATGCTGTCCAACACAGTTGTATCAACCCAGCAGCGACAAATCGCGCACAGCGCCCTTGTCGGCCGAGGTGGCCAGCAAGGCATAGGCCTTCAATGCCGCTGAAATTTTGCGTGGGCGTGGCAAGGCTGGCTTCCAGCCCAGCTTGTCTTGCTCCACACGGCGCTTGGCCAGCTCCTCGTCGCTCACCAGCACGTTGATCGAACGGTTGGGGATGTCGATGCGGATGCGGTCGCCATTGCGCACCAAGCCGATGGTGCCACCCGCTGCCGCTTCGGGCGAGCAGTGGCCAATCGACAAGCCCGAAGTACCACCAGAGAAACGACCGTCGGTCAGCAAGGCGCAGGCTTTGCCCAGGCCTTTGGATTTGATGTAGCTCGTGGGGTACAGCATTTCCTGCATGCCGGGGCCGCCTTTGGGGCCTTCGTAGCGCACGACCACAATGTCGCCTGCCTTGACTTTGTCGCTCAGGATGTTTTCCACAGCTTCGTCTTGCGACTCCACCACGTGGGCTGGGCCTTCAAACACCAGCAGGCTGTCGTCCACGCCGGCGGTCTTCACCACGCAACCGTCGAGCGCGATATTGCCGCGCAGCACAGCCAGGCCACCTTCTTTGTTGAAAGCGTGCTCGATCGAGCGGATGCAGCCTTCGGCACGGTCGGTGTCCAAGCTGGGCCAGCGCGAGTTCTGGCTGAAGGCCACTTGGGTGGGAATGCCACCAGGACCGGCCATGTAGAAGTGTTTCACGGCATCGGACGGGTTGCGAGCGATGTCCCATTGGTCCAAGACCTCTTTCATGGTCTTGCCCAATACAGTGCCCACATCGGTATGCAGGCGCCCGGCACGGTCGAGCTCACCCAAGATGCCCATGATGCCGCCGGCACGGTGCACGTCTTCGATGTGGTACTTGTTGGTGTTGGGCGCGACCTTGCACAGCTGAGGCACGATTTTGGACATGCGGTCGATGTCGGCCATGGTGAATTCAATCTCGGCTTCCTGGGCGATCGCCAGGATGTGCAAGATGGTGTTGGTCGATCCGCCCATGGCGATGTCCAGCGCAATCGCGTTTTCAAAGGCTTTGAAACCCATGGAACGTGGCAAAACCGACGCGTCGTCTTGTTCGTAATAGCGCTTGCACAGCTCCACAATCGTGCGACCGGCTTGCTTGAACAGCTGCTCGCGGTCGGCGTGTGTGGCCACGACGGTGCCGTTGCCAGGCAAAGCCAAGCCCAAAGCCTCGGCCAAGCAGTTCATGGAGTTGGCCGTGAACATGCCCGAGCACGAACCACAGGTCGGGCAAGCCGAGCGTTCGACTTCGGCCAAATCGGCGTCGCTCACCTTGTCGTCAGCGGCCATGACCATGGCGTCGATCAGGTCGAGCTTTTTGAATTCCATCACTTGCGTCTGGGGGTTGGCCAAACGCACCTTGCCCGCTTCCATGGGGCCGCCCGACACAAAAATCACGGGGATGTTCAGGCGCATGGCGGCCATCAGCATGCCGGGGGTGATCTTGTCGCAGTTGGAGATGCACACGATCGCGTCGGCGCAATGGGCATTGACCATGTACTCGACCGAGTCGGCAATGATGTCGCGGCTGGGCAGCGAGTAAAGCATGCCGTCGTGGCCCATGGCGATACCGTCGTCCACGGCAATCGTGTTGAACTCTTTGGCCACACCACCTGCGGCTTCGATCTCACGCGCCACCAGCTGGCCCAAGTCTTTGAGGTGCACGTGGCCGGGCACAAACTGGGTGAAGGAGTTGGCGATGGCGATGATCGGCTTGCTGAAGTCATCGTCCTTCATGCCCGTGGCGCGCCACAAAGAGCGGGCACCGGCCATGTTGCGGCCAGCGGTGGATGTTTTTGAGCGGTAAGCGGGCATTCAAGGCTCCTGTCGGAATTACATGAAAAAAGTCATCGGATTATGGCCCAGCACAAGCATGCGCTGGTCACGCAAGACAAAGACTCAGTCACCTGTAAGTCAATCACCCCAAAATCCGGATCCAGCTACACTCACAGCCAAGAGCTCCTTGGGCTCGCCCCCCCTGATCCTTTTAACCCACAAGGTACCGACATGAAAAAATTCGTTCTTGCCCTGGCCATGACCGCTGCCGCCGCAGCCCCTGCTTTTGCTGACCTGGCATTGGCCACCTCCAAAAACTGCATGGCTTGCCATGCAGTTGACAAAAAACTGGTGGGCCCCAGCTACAAAGATGTGGCCGCCAAGTACAAAGCTGACAAGTCGGCTGTCGACAAGCTCGCCACCAAAATCGTCAAAGGCGGTTCGGGCGTTTGGGGTGCCGTGCCCATGCCAGCCAACCCTCAGGTGAACGAAGCGGAAGCCAAAAAATTGGCCGCTTGGGTCTTGAGCGCCAAGTAATTCGCCAACTGTTGGCTTTGGCCTCATCAAAAAAACCCGCTGTTTTCAGCGGGTTTTTTGTTTTTGGGAACTCACACGCTGTGGGTCCCCGTACTCGATCAGATCAAAGGCCGATGGCTGCGATACCGGCTTTAGCAATCTGGGCGTCTTCATTGGACTTGACCCCGCTCACGCCCACTGCACCAAGACAAGCGCCGTCTTTCATGATCGGCACGCCACCTTCGAGCATGCCTTCCACGGCAGGAGCCGACAGGAAGGAATAACGACCGCCGTTGATGACGTCTTCATACACTTTGCTTTCGCGCTGACCCAGCGCTGCTGTGTGAGCCTTGGCTGGCGCAATGTGCGAAGAAATGGGAGGCGCACCGTTCAGGCGCTGGAAGTGCAAAAGGTGGCCGCCCGCATCGACGATGGCAATGCTGACGTTCCAATTGTTTTTCTGTGCTTCGGCTTGGGCAGCAGCGGCAATGGTTTGAACATCGGACAGTTCGAGCACGGATTGGGTTTTCATGGTTTTCAGGACATTGTTTAAAAAAAGCAAGGATACACGCGATGAGAACAGCCATTGCACACCTGAGCGTAAAACTGATTCACCCGATAACCCCATCAACTGCCGGAAATTTACCTTGCAGTGTGAGCGCCCTACAATGAGCGAGCCCTTTTTCGTGGGCCTTGAACAGGAGATCCAACATGAGCGACCTTCGCACTCTCAACACCGCTGACTGGGGGCACGCCGACCCCTCAGCCCGTCACCGCGTTCTGCGCAACACCTATTGGCTGCTGGCCCTGAGCCTGCTGCCCACCGTTTTGGGTGCTTGGCTTGGCGTGAGCACCGGCATCACGCAATCCCTGTCTGGGGGTTTGGGGCTGGTTGTTTTCATGGCTGGCGCGTTTGGCTTCATGTTCGCCATTGAAAAAACCAAAAACTCTGCCGCAGGCGTGCCCGTGCTGCTGGCCTTTACCTTTTTCATGGGCTTGATGCTCTCGCGCATGATCGCCATGGTGCTGGGCTTTAAAAACGGCTCCGACCTGATCATGACCGCGTTTGCGGGCACCGCCGGGGTGTTCTTCGTCATGGCCAGCCTGGCCAGCACCATCAAACGTGACCTGTCGGGCATGAGCAAATGGTTGATGGTCGGCGCTTTGGCCATCATGATCGGCGGCATCATCAACGTGTTCGTCGGCTCCTCCGTCGGCATGATGGTGATCTCGGTCATGGCGATTGGCATCTTCAGCGCCTACATGCTGTACGACCTCAAGCAGATCATTGATGGCGGAGAGACCAACTACATCAGCGCCACATTGGCACTTTACCTGGACATCTTCAATGTGTTCCAAAGCTTGCTGGCCTTGCTTGGCATCATGGGCGGCGAACGCGACTGAAAGCGTTTTCACCCAGCAAAAAGGCTCCCTCGGGAGCCTTTTTTTCATGGACGCTGATGACGCTTCAAGCCAGCTCAAACACCGCCATGCTTTCCACGTGCGCCGTGTGGGCGAACATGTTGATCACGCCCGCGCTCACGCAGCGGTAACCGGCGCGGTGCACCAGCAAGCCCGCATCTCGGGCCAGTGTGGCGGGGTTGCAGCTGACATACACGATGCGCTGGGGTGGGGTCCAGCCTTGGCGCAGTTCTTTGTTCTCGTGCAACTCGGCCAGCGCTTTGGACAAAGCAAAGGCGCCTTCACGCGGTGGGTCCACCAACCACTTGTCAGCAGTGCCATCGGCCACCAGCATCTCTGGCGTCATTTCAAACAGGTTGCGGGCCACAAAGCTGGTCGGCGCCAGGGCTTGCCCCGCAGGCCGATCGGCCTGGTTGCGGGCGTAGTTGTCGCGTGAACGGGCCACCAGGGTCTCTGCGCCCTCAATGCCCAACACTTCGGCCGCCTGCGTGGCAATCGGCAAGGTGAAGTTGCCCAAGCCGCAGAACCAGTCGATCACGCGTTCGTTCTTTTGTGCTTGCAACAAACGCAAGGATCGCGCCACCAACACGCGGTTGATGAAGGGGTTCACCTGCGTGAAGTCGGTGGGGCGGAACGGCATGGTGATGCCGAAGTCCGGCAAGCCATAGCTCAGCTGAGGACCTCCGGCGTCCAGCAAATGCACCGTGTCCGGGCCTTTGGGCTGCAGCCACCATTGCACCTGGTGTTGCTCGCCAAAAGCGCGCAGCTTGGCCAGATCGCCTTCGCTCAAAGGCGCCATGTGACGCAAGACCATGGCAGTGACCTCATCGCCGCAGGCCAGCTCGATCTGGGGCAAGGTTTCACGGGCCTCCATTTGCGCAATCAAGGCACGCAAAGGCATCAGCATGGCGCTGACGTGCGGCGGCAGGATGCGGCACACCTTCATGTCGGCGATGTAGCGGCTCTTGCGTTCGTGAAAACCAATCAGGACTTCGCCCTTTTTGATCACATAGCGCACCGACATGCGGGCACGGTAGCGGTAACCCCATGTGGGCCCTTCGATCGGGCGCAGCATGGTGCCGGCTTTGACTTTGCCCAGATGCCAGAGGTTGTCTTCGAGCACCCGCTGCTTGATGGCCACTTGCGCCGAAGCTTCCAGATGCTGCATCTTGCAGCCGCCGCAAGCGCCGCCATGCAGACCAAAGTGCGGGCAACCAGGCGTGACACGTTGTGAAGACTCTGAATGGATCTCGGTGACGGTGCCCTGCTCCCAGTTGTTCTTTTTGCGGCCGACTTGAACAGAAACGACCTCGAAGGGCAAAGCGCCTTCGATGAACACCACTTTGCCGTCGGGGCGGCGGGCGATGCCTTGGGCATCCATGTCAAGTGAACCGACACGCAACCAGCCTTCGGGCAAATCGTCGCTGTTGGGGGCTTCGTGTTGGGGAATGGAGAGTTCTTGTTTTTCGCTCATGCCCCAATTGTCTCATTGGGCCAGGCGCAAATTCAGACCCAGGCCTGCAGGTATTCTTGCCAATGCGGCTCTTGGCCCGCCAAGGCGGCCACATTGTCTTTGACGAACTGGATTTCCTGCGTGTATTCGGCCTCGGTCAGGCCGCCGCGCATCTTTTGAAAGCGGCAATACAGCAAATAGGTGTTCATCACATCGGTTTCGCAGTAGCGGCGCACCTCTTCGGTTTGCCCCGCCAGAAACTGCTCGTAGACCTGCGAACCGTCCATGCCCAACTTGCCCGGGAAACCACACAACTTGGCCATGGCGTCCATGGGCGCGTTGTTGCGCGGGGTGTACTTGGCCAGCAAGTCCATCAGGTCCAGATGGCGCATGTGGTAGCGCGAAATGTAGTTGTTCCACTTGAACTCACGGTCGCTGCCGTGCGTGCCCTCGCCCAAGTCCCAGTACTTGTCGGCCACCACACCATGCTGCAAGCCACGGTAGTGCAGCACCGGCAGGTCAAAGCCACTGCCGTTCCAGCTCACCAGTTGCGGCTCGTGTTTTTCGATGACGTTGAAGAAGGTCTGAACGATGCGGCCTTCGCTTTGGCCATCGCGGTCCACAAAGGAATGGACACGCAAGCCCTCGGCATTGCGAAAGACACAGCTGATGGCCAACACTTTTTGCAGGTACAGGGGCATGAAATCGCTTTGCCCTTTGGCCTCGCGCTCGGCCTTCCACTGGGCATGCGCCTGGGCATCGGTCAGCTCGGGGGATGCGGCGTTCAAACGCCGCCAGCCGGCCATGTCGGGAATGGTCTCAATGTCAAAGACCAGGACAGGCCAAGCCATGCGGGGCTTTCAGCGGGCTGGCAAAAACTTGGCCGGATCGACTGGCTTGCCCTGCCGGCGCACCTCGAAGTGCAGCTTGACGCGGTCGGCATCGGTGTTGCCCATCTCGGCGATCTTCTCGCCCTTGCGCACTTTCTGGTCTTCTTTGACCAGCAGCTTCTGGTTGTGGGCGTAGGCCGTCAAGAAGGTGTTGTTGTGTTTCAGAATGATCAGGTTACCGTACCCGCGTAGACCGGCACCAGCGTAAACCACTTGACCATCTGCGGATGCCATCACGGCATCACCGGCCTTGCCCGCAATGTCCAGCCCTTTGTTCTTCGACTCGTCAAAGCCACCAATCAATGTGCCATTCGAGGGCCAGATGAAACCCAGCCCCTCGTCGGCAACGGCAGCGGGAGGATTGACAGGCGCGGGCTTGGTGGATGTGGTGGCCGCGGGCATTTCTGCGCTCGAAGTGACGGGCCGCACCACGACGCCCGAAGCTTCGACCGCAGCGCCTGGGGGCGCGACCCGCAAGACCTGCCCCACCTCAATCACATCGGGATTGCTGAGGTTGTTCCAACGTGTCAAATCGCGCTTGGACTGACCGTGCTCCAAACCGATGCGGGTCAGGGTCTCACCGCGCTGGACGGTGTAATAGCCCGGTTTGCCGGCATTTTCTGCACCGGGCAAAACCTTGACAGGGGCCGCAGCCGCGTCGACAACGCCGGCGCCCGTTCGCGAACTGGCGATGCGGTCTTCAACGGGCGCCATGACACGAGGGGCCGAGGAGCAGCCCACCAAAACAGCAGATCCGATCGTTAATGCGACAAAGCATGAGATGCGTTGAAGTTCAATCATGAATTCTTTCATTTAAGCAACGCCTGATTTTAGAGGCACAAAATGAACCGCTTCCAACACCTGATGATCAAATCCCCCTGCGGTCCTATGGATCACCACCAAAGCCTGATGACCTGCCGGCGTGATCGTCGGCGCCACCAATCGACCGCCAACAGCCAACTGGTCCAGCCAAGCCTGGGGCACGGATTCACCGCCAGCCGCAGAGATGATGCCTGCGTATGGCCCACCTTTGGGGTAGCCCAGCATGCCATCGCCAAAAATCAAATGGACATTGTGCAAGCGCAAAGGACGCAAATTTTCTCGCGCTTTTTCGTGCAAGCCGCGCAGGCGCTCAATGCTGTAAACCTCTGTGGCCACATGGCTCAACACCGCAGCTTGGTAGCCGCACCCTGTGCCGATCTCCAGAATGCGGCCCAATTTGCCCGAAACGCCCTCACGCATCAACTCGATCATGCGGGCCACCACATTGGGCTTGGAGATGGTCTGCCCTAAGCCAATCGGCAAACTGGTGTCTTCATAGGCTTGCACTGCCAAGGCGGTTTCCACAAAACGATGGCGCTCAACCAAGCCCATGGCCTGCAGCACCATCGGGTCTTGCAAACCCTGAGCGGCCAATTTGCTGACCATGCGGGCTCGCAAAGGACTGTAATCCATGCCCAGGCCAGAGCTCAATGGCGGCGATCTGTGCGCAAGCGAGGCGCCAGCCACAGCCTTGCTGGGCAAAGGCTTAGGCTTGGGCATGGCCACAGGTCTTTGAGCGCCCACAACGGGCGCCGGGGTACGGGTGGTGCGTGGCGCCCCAAGTGCGGGCAATTTGGCCGGGAAACCGGGGCGCTGACTCATGCAGGCTCCGTCACATGCAAACGTTCAAATGCGCGCGACCAAAGGTCAAGCGACTGGTGTTCGGTCAAATCCACCTTCAGTGGCGTGACCACCATGTGCCCCAGTTTGGCCGCATGAAAGTCTGTGCCTTCACTGTCATCCATCGCAGGCCCTGCGTTGCCAATCCAGTACATGGTCTGGCCACGGGGGTCCACCTGCGTGATCACCGGCTCTGCCGCATGGCGGCGGCCCAAACGACACAACTGAGGTGCACGGATCTGATCCAGGGGCAAATTTGGAATGTTCACATTCAATAACCACGGCTGTGCATGGAGCAAATCGCCGGACTGCATTTGGGCGATCAGCTGTTTGACCTTTTGGGCGGCAGCATCCACATGGGCCCAGCCTTTTTCAATTTGCGAAACAGCGATGGCCGGGATCCCGAACAAATAGCCCTCCATCGCAGCGCCCACGGTACCCGAATACAAGGTGTCATCGCCCATGTTGGCACCGTTGTTGATGCCGGAGACCACCAGATCAGGTCGGTAGCCGAGCAAACCCGTCAAAGCAATGTGCACGCAATCGGCGGGCGTGCCATTGACATATCGAAAGCCATTGTCAGCGCGGTTCACGTACAACGGGGTGTGCAAAGTCAGCGCGTTCGATTTGGCGCTGTTGTTGTGCTCGGGCGCGACCACCTCCACATCGGCGATGGTCTTGAGCGCTTCATAAAGCGCGACGATCCCCTCTGCGCGAAAGCCATCGTCGTTCGAGATGAGAATTTTCATGTGGGGTTCCAGTGTGGTCTCCAATTGTAGAGGGCCCTCCTCTGGCGAATGACACAAAAAATGCAGCGAAATACCGGTCGCTCGGGGGACATAAATTCAGCACCGCCATCCCTACCATCGTCCACAGTCCAAAACACGCACCTCAGGAGACATTGAATGCACGCATGGCTTTGCGAAAACCCCATTGGCGTTGACGCGCTGACCTGGAAAGAACTGCCCACCCCCACACCCGCGGCGGGTCAGGTATTGCTCAAAATTGAGGCGGCCAGCCTCAATTTTCCAGACCTCTTGATCGTTCAAAACAAGTACCAGATGAAGCCCGAGCTGCCTTTCGTGCCGGGTTCTGAATACGCGGGCGTTGTCGAAGCCGTGGGCGAAGGCGTCACCCACCTGAAAGTCGGCCAATCGGTGGCATGCCTGTCGGGCACCGGCGGATTTGGCACCCACACCCTGGCTCCCGCCAAGCTGTGCATGCCGCTGCCTGCAGGCTTTCCAGCCGTCGATGCGGCCGCGTTCATCATGACCTACGCCACCTCGCACCATGCGCTGGTGGATCGTGCCGCCCTCAAGTCGGGCGAAACAGTGTTGGTGCTGGGCGCCGCAGGCGGCGTGGGCACGGCGGCCATCCAGATCGCCAAAGCGATGGGGGCCAAAGTGATCGCGGCCGCATCGACCGATGAAAAATGCGCTTTGTGCAAAACCTTGGGCGCAGACGCCACCATCAACTACAGCACCGAAAACCTGCGCGAAGCCCTCAAGACCTTGACCGAAGGCAAAGGGCCCGATGTGATTTACGACCCGGTGGGCGGCGAGTTTGCAGAACCGGCTTTCCGCTCCATCGCTTGGCGCGGCCGTTATCTGGTGGTGGGCTTTGCAGGTGGCCCTATTCCAACCCTGCCCCTGAATTTACCTTTGCTCAAAGGCGCTTCTTTGGTGGGTGTGTTCTGGGGCGACTTCGCCCGCCGCGAACCCCAGGCCAATGCCGCCATGATGGCCGAGCTGGCCCAGTGGTACGGCCAAGGCAAGATCAAACCCGTGATTGACAGCACCATGCCCATGGCCGACCTGAAGGCAGCATATGCCCACATGGGTTCACGTGGCGTGAAGGGCAAGCTGGTGATGGTCAACTGATCCTCGCCAAGCCAAGAAAAAAGCCCTTGCATTGCTGCAAGGGCTTTTTTTATTTGGGGTGGCTGATGGGGCTCGAACCCACGACAACAGGAATCACAATCCTGGACTCTACCAACTGAGCTACAGCCACCGTAGAAACGAAATTATAACCTGAACTTCAGCGCTTTTCCGCAGCTTCGGCACGCTGGCTCTGAGGTTTTTCAATCAGGATTTCTGCCTTGAGCTGCTGCTTCAGATAGGTCAGGTAGGCTTGGCCTTCAGCCTGGCCCCACAACTGGGTCATCTGCTGGCGGCTTTGGGCCAATTGCTGGGCCGAGGAGGCATCGCGCGGCACCAGTTTGTTCACACGGGCCACCACAAAGCCTTGCGTGCCCAGATCCACACCCACCAAAGCAGGCAAACGCGCAGGATCAGCACGCAACACCGCATCCACCACGGCTTGCGCTTGGCCTTGTGTTTGGTCGCGCGAGACGATCACAGCGGCTCCCACTTGGGCTTGCGCGGCTTGGTCTTTCCAGGAGGCCAATTTGGCTTGGCCTTCGGCTTTGGCCAAGTCGGCAGATTTTTCAACCACGTACTGACGGCGCACTTCGTCCTTGACTTCGGCAAATGGACGAACAGCGGCCGGACGGTAAGCCACGATGCGGGCAGACACGAGGGTGTTGGGGGCCACTTCCACAGCCGCTGTGTTGCGACGCTTGCTCACCGACTCTTCCGCAAACAAGGTTTGCAGCAATTTGGCGTTGGCCAAAACGCCCTGTGCACCTGCAGCCGGCGTGCGGGTCAAGCCCTGGGCTTTTTGAACGGTCAACTTCAGACGATCGGCTGTGGGCTTGAAGCTTTCGGCCTGCTCGTAAACGCTGTTGCTGAAGGTTTCGGCCTGCTCGGCAAATTGGCGCTGGGCTTGCTGCTTGCGCAAGTCGGCCTCCAATTGAGGGCGCATGGATTCAAAGCTGGGCGCTTTGGGGGCTTTGATGTCGGTCAATTCAATGATGTGAAAGCCGAACTCCGACTCCACCACATCGCTGATGTCGCCCTTCTTCAAGGCAAAGGCCGCATCTTCAAACGCTTTGACCATGGCGCCTTTGGCGAAGAAGTCCAGATCGCCACCTCTGGTGGCAGAGCCTGTGTCTTGCGAATTTTTGCGGGCCACATCGGCAAAGGATTTGGGACTCTTGCGAACGGCAGCCAACAATTCCTCCGCTTTGGCCTTGGCCTTGGCACGGTCAGCGGCAGGAGCGTCCTTGGCTGCGTTGATCAGGATGTGGCTGGCGCGGCGCTCTTCCTTGCCCGCCAGACGCTGCACGTTTTGTTCGTAATACGTTTTCAGGTCTTGCTCGGGCAGGCTGATGCTCTTTTGCAAAGATGCCGTGTCCAGCACCAGGTATTCAATGTCGGCGCTTTCCACCGAGCGGAAACGCTCGGACTGGGCTTGGTAAAACTTTTCCAGATCCGCATCGGCCACTTGAACCTTGGCGGCGAAATCGGCAGGCGTCCATTTCTGGATCTGGATTTCACGGCGCTGCAAATACGCATTCAAAGCGGTATCGGTTTGGCTTTGCGAGGCCACCACGGATTGCTGCAAGCCGCCCATCACTTGCTGGGCCGACAAGTCCTGGCGGACTTTGGCTTCCAGCATTTCAGGCGTCATGCCCTGGCTGGCGGCCAGTTGGCGGTAGCGCTCCATGTCCAGCTTGCCATCGGCGCCGCGCAAACCGGCAATCGAAGGATCTTGTTGCAGATAACGGGCCAGACGCTGATCGCTGGTGATCAGCAATTGCTTGTCGGCCGCCGCCGCGATCACGCGGTCATTGACCATGCGCTCCAAGGTGGCGTAACGGGCCTCGACAGAGTCCAGCAGTTTGGGATCCAGATTGGGCACTGAGGCGCGGATGCGCTCGACTTCGCGTTGATGTGCCGCATCCCATTCACCTTGCGTGATCTTGTTGCCCGCCACTTTGGCCACAGGCGCACCTTGGTCTGAAAAGCGGCTGTAGCTGTCCATACCGAACAAGACAAAGGACGGAATGACCAGCAAAAACAGCAATCCCATCAAAATTTTGGAGTGATTGCGGATGGAATCAAACATGTTCGAAGTCTCGGTTTATCAATAAAAAAGGCGAACAACCTGTTCGCCTTTACTTTTTGTGGTGGTGGGCGCTGACGGTCTCGAACCGCCGACCTACTCCGTGTAAAGGAGCCGCTCTACCAACTGAGCTAAGCGCCCCACCTGAAAAAAGTGAAATCAGTTCAAAGCATCCTTGAGGGCTTTACCTGGACGGAACTTTGGCACCTTGGCAGACTTGATTTTAATCGCAGCGCCGGTGCGTGGATTGCGACCGGTACGGGCAGCACGTTTGCCCACGGCAAAAGTACCGAAACCCACCAAAGAAACCGTACCGCCCTTTTTCAAGGTTGTGCGCACAGCACCGATAGTGGCTTCCAGAGCGCGGCCCGCAGCGGCTTTGGACAGGTCGGCTTGTTTTGCAATGTGTTCGATCAATTCAGTTTTGTTCACAAGAAACCTCTTGAAATGGCATGACCGGTCTACCCGGCGTTTGGACTGAAAAATGACTTGGCAACCATGAGCGCCAAGTCAAAATGTATTCGGCAATTGGCCTGTGAACATTAAAGCCAGCCCCTGTGGGCCTGTCAATCCAATGTCAGACAGCAAACCATGTTGCGGCACGAATTCTAGCCGTGAAAACAGTGGTCAGTTATTGCCACATTGATATTTTTTGCCGGGTCAGCCGCCTGTCATGAAGACAAAAACAATCATGCTCACAAGGCCTGCGCAATGGCTTTGCCGACATCCGATGTGTTGGCGGTACCCCCCAAATCGGGCGTGCGGGGTGCACCACTGCCTGGGGCCAAGACCTTCTCGATCGCGGCAAGCACACCGTCGTGCGCCGCCTTGTAGCCCAGGAACTCCAGCATCATGGCACCACACCAGATCTGACCGATCGGATTCGCAATGCCTTTGCCCGCGATGTCTGGGGCCGAGCCGTGAACGGGCTCGAACAAAGAGGGGAACAAACGGTCGGGGTTCAGGTTGGCACTGGGCGCGATGCCAATCGTGCCTGTGCAGGCCGGGCCCAGATCACTCAGGATGTCGCCAAACAGGTTGCTGGCCACCACCACATCAAAGAAGTCGGGGCGCTGCACAAAGTGCGCGGTCAGGATATCGATGTGGAACTTGTCGACGTTGATGCCAGGATAGGCCTTGGCCATCTCGGCCACGCGCTCGTCCCAGTAAGGCATGGTGATGGCGATGCCGTTGGACTTGGTGGCGCTGGTCAGGTGCTTTTTGGGGCGCGTTTGTGCCAGCTCAAAAGCAAATTTCAGCACGCGGTCAACACCGATGCGGGTCATGATGGATTCCTGCATCACGATCTCGCGCTCGGTACCGGGGAACATGCGGCCGCCCACGCTGGAGTACTCGCCCTCGGTGTTCTCACGAACGATGTACATATCGATCTCGCCGGGCTCGCGGCGGCTGCCGTCCTTGCGCACCACGGGGGCGATGATGCCGGGCATCAGGCGCGCCGGGCGCAGGTTGATGTACTGGTCAAACTCGCGGCGGAACAAAAGCAGCGAGCCCCACAGCGACACATGGTCGGCGATTTTCTCGGGCCAGCCCACCGCGCCAAAGTAAATGGCGTCGTGACCACCGATCTGGTCTTTCCAGTTGTCGGGGAGCATCTTGCCGTGCTTTTCGCAATAGTCCCAGCTCGAAAAATCGAAGTGGTCAAACTGCAAGTCAATGCCGAATTTACGGGCTGCCGCGTCCATCACGCGCAGGCCTTCGGGCATGACTTCTTTGCCAATGCCATCGCCTGCGATGACGGCGATGCGGTGTTTCTTGCTCATGGGGTGCTCCTTGTCAATGAGACGGTTCAGTGTGTGAAAAATTCTTGCGCTTGGGCAATCACTTGCTCAGGGGCTTCTTCGGCCAGATAGTGGCCGCAATCGAGCGCGCACCCTGTCACTTGGGCAGCGCGTTCGCGCCACAGGGCCAGCACATCAAAGCAACGCCCGACCGCGCCATGCTGCCCCCACAGCACCCGAAGGGGTTGTAGCAACTGACGGCCTGCGGCCACATCGGCGCGGTCGTGTTCCAAGTCCAGCGAGGCGCTGGCGCGGTAGTCTTCGGCAATCGATCGGGCGGTGCCCGGCAATGCTGCACAGCGTTCGTATTCGGCCAGCGCTTCGGGGGCAAATGCCGCCAAGCCTGCATAGCGGGCCCCCATCACACCGCGCACATAACGGGCCGGGTCCGATTCAATCAGGGCTTCGGGCAAAGGGGGTGGCTGGATCATGAAAAACCAATGCCAATAGGCACGGGCAAACGCTTCGCTGGTGTTTTCATACATCGCCAATGTCGGCGCAATGTCGAGCAGCAGCAGGCGCTTGACGGCATCGGGTGCATCGGCCGCCAGCCGGTGGGCCACCCGGGCACCCCGGTCGTGGGCCAACACATCAAAGCGTTCAAACCCATGGGCTTTCATCACCGCCAGGGCGTCCAGCGCCATCTCGCGCTTGCTGTGGTTGTGGTGGGCGGCATCGGCCTCAAGGCGCGAAGAATCGCCGTAGCCACGCAAGTCCATCAGCACCACGCGGTGCGTCTGCGCCAACACGGGCGCCACACGGTGCCACATGGCCATGCTTTGCGGGTGACCGTGCAACAACAAAACTGGCGTCCCCGCCCCTGCGGCGCGGGTGTGCAGCTGCACGCCTTGGCGTTCGACCGTGAGCGGGGTGAAAGTTTCCAACATGACCCGAGCTTAGCGCTCAAAACAGCAATAATCCGGCAATTGATTATTCACAATAAGAAAACAATTGGACCGTTCAGACCTTGAATTGACCTTGGCCGTGCGACAGCACGGCAGCCTCAGCAAAGCCGCTCGGGCATTGCAACTGGCGCCACCCGTGGTGACCAAGCGCTTGTCTGCACTGGAAGCCGATTTGGGAGTGCGGCTGTTTCAGCGCACCACCCGCCGCGTAAGCCCCACCACCGAAGGCCACGCCCTGTGCGACCGCGCGGCCCAGTTGCTGCAAGGCTTTGCCGCGATTGAAGACGAGCTGCGCGAACGCCAAAGCGAGCCCTCCGGCCCCATCCGCATGGTCAGCAGTTTTGGTTTTGGCCGCTTGTGGCTGGGGCCGCTGCTCGCCGAATTCCAGCAACGCTACCCGGCCGTACAGATCGAATTGCAGCTCTCCGAACGCTTGCCCGATCTGGCCAACGAGGGGTTTGATGCCGCCATCTGGCTGTGGAATCCGCCTGCACACATCGCCGCCGAGTGGATCTCGCGCAAGCTGGCGCCCAACCAAAGGGTGCTGGCGGCTGCCCCAGCCTACCTGCGGCAACACGGCATGCCCACGGCACCCGAACAACTCACGCAGCACCAATGTCTGGTGGTGCGCGAGAACGGCGGTGAAACCGGACAAGGCCAGCGTTTTGACGAATGGCGACTGACGCGTGAAGGCTTTGCACGGCCCTTGCACATCCCGGTCAAGGGACCGCTGTCCAGCAACTCAGGCGAAATGGTGCGCGACTGGTGCCTGGCCGGTCAGGGCATCATGCTGCGCAGTTTGTGGGACATTGCGCCGCTGCTGGCGACCGGCCAGTTGGTGAGGGTCTTGCCGGACTGCGCCATGCACGATGCGCACATCCACTGGCTGGCGCCCTACCGCTCGCAGATGCCCTTGCGCATCCGACTGCTGCAGGAATTTTTGGCCGACCGGTTCCGTGAGGAACCGTGGAAAGTGCTCAGCTCCGGGCGGGCCGCACCACGAGGCTGACGCCCAGCGCCGTCAAAGCGGTGCCCGCAATCGTCGCGGCGGTGATGGTCTCGCCAAACAACAACCAGGCCATCATGGCCGTGGTCGGCGGCACCAAGTACATCAGGCTGGTGACAGACGCCGCCGCACCGCGCTGGATCAGGATGTACAGCAAGGAGCTGCCCCCCAAGGTCAAGCCCAGAACCGCCCAGGCCATGGCGCCGATCGATTCGGCATTCCATTGGATGATCTCAGGCTCTGCCAGCGCCAAAGGCAGGGTCACCAGCGAGGCGGCCAACAACTGCACGGCATTGGCCGAGCGGACATCGCAAGGCTGCACAAACCGTTTTTGGTAGAGGGTGCCAATCGTGATGCTGAACATTGCCCCGATGGCAAACGCCATGTTGACCGGTGTCACATGGTCCATGGCCGAGCCCAAAGTCAGCTTGCGCCAAACCACCATCAACAGCCCGGCAAAGCCCAACGTGAGACCCGCCCACTGGCGCGGCGTCACGCCGGGCTGGCCCGAACTGCGCAAGCTCCAGGACAACCAGATCGCGGTCAGCACCGGCTGAAAACCCACAATCAGCGAAGACAAACCCGAGCCCATGCCCGCCTTGACAGCGGCCCATACGCCGCCGAGGTAGCCCGCATGCATCAAGACACCCGTGACCGCCAGATGCAGCCATTGCGCACGGTCACGCGGCCAGGCCACGCGGGCCAGGCCAATCCAGATCAGGAAACAGACGATTGACAAGAAGTAGCGCACCAGCAAAAAGCTCAATGGCGGGGCATGTGGCATGCCGTATCGGGCCACGATGAACCCAGTGCTCCAGATCAGCACGAAGACGACCGGCATGGCTTTGATCCAGGCCGTCGTCTGAGAGCGTGAGTTCATTTGACCCGTGCCCGGATTTCAGGCAGGGCCTTTTGCATGTAATAAACCATCGACCAAATCGTCAGCACCGCAGCGATCAGGATCAACACGGCGCCCCAGTCGCGGGTGTCGATCACGCCGAACAACACGCCGTCATAAAGCAAGAAAGGAATGGCCACCATCTGCACCGTGGTCTTGAGCTTGCCCACCATGTGCACGGCCACACTTTTGCCCGCACCGATCTGGGCCATCCACTCGCGCAACGACGAAATCGCGATTTCACGGCCAATGATGACCAGCGCAATCAACACATGCACCCGGTTCATGTGCACCAGCACCAGCAAAGCCGCGCAGACCAGAAACTTGTCGGCCACCGGGTCGAGGAAAGCGCCAAAGGCAGATGCTTGGTTGAGCTTGCGGGCCAGGTAACCATCCAACCAATCGGTGATGGCAAACACCACAAACATCGAAGTGGCGATCAGGTTCTGCGTGGCCATGGTCAAACCCGGCCAGTAATACACCCCCACGATCAATGGAATCGCGACGATGCGCGTCCAGGTCATGATGGTTGGAATCGTGAAAAACATGGCTCTCATTGTGGCACGGCTATTTGGTGTTTCTCTGACAAGCGGGCGACCTTCAATGCAAGGCCTGGTAAATGGTTTCGGCCAACTCGCGTGAAATACCCTCGACACCCGCCAAGTCCTCCACGCTCGCGCCCTCCACACCGCGCACGCCGCCAAAGCGCTGCAACAGGCGAGCGCGCTTGCGCGGACCAATGCCGGGGATCTCTTCGATCTTGCTGCCGCCCATGCGCACCTTGGCCCGCTGGGCCCGCATGCCCGTGATGGCAAAGCGGTGCGCCTCGTCACGGATTTGCGCGACCAGCATCAGCGCGGCCGAATCCTTGCCTAAGTACACCTTCTCGCGACCATCGGCAAACACCAGCTCTTCCAGACCCACCTTGCGGCCCTCGCCTTTTTCGACGCCCACGATGTGCGACAAGTCCAGCCCCAGCTGGGTGAACACTTCGCGGGCCATGGACACCTGGCCCTTGCCGCCATCGATCAGCACCAAGTCGGGCAAACGGGCCATGCCCTCGGCCGAGCGCATGGCCTCGGCCAGCTTGCCATAGCGGCGCATCAGCACCTGGCGCATGGCGGCGTAATCGTCGCCGGGTGTAATGCCCTCGATGTTGTAGCGGCGGTACTCGCTGCTTTGCATCTTGTGCTGGCGAAACACCACGCAAGACGCTTGCGTGTTCTCGCCCGCCGTGTGCGAGATGTCAAAGCACTCGATGTGCAGCGCATCCAGATCGTCTGGTGCCAGGTCCAGCGCATCGGCCAGTGCCCGGGTGCGGGCCTGCTGCGAGCCCTCTTCGGCCAACAAACGCGCCAGCTGGATGTCGGCGTTTTTCTCGCTCATCTCCAGCCACACCCGGCGCTGCTCGCGCGGGTTGTGCACGGCCGACACCTTGTAGCCCGCCTGCTGCGACAGTGCATCGACCAAGGTCTTATCCACCGCCACGCTGGTGATCAGGGCCGCCGGCACCGGAATGCCGATGTAATGCTGCACCAAAAAAGCTTCGAGCACCTGCACATCGACTGGACGGGCGACTTGATCCTCGTCGTCCACCGCCTGCAAGGCATGGGCGTCCTCCACATGCGCGGGAAAGTAAGCCCGATCCCCCAAATGCCGCCCGCCGCGCACCATGGCCAGGTTCACGCAAGCGCGCCCGCCCTGCACACGCACCGCCAGAATGTCCACATCGGTGTCGGTGCCCGTGTCCACCGACTGCTGGTGCAAGACCTTGGACAGCGCCGACATCTGGTTGCGCACCTCGGCAGCCAGCTCAAATTCCAGCCGGTCGGCGTGCGCCATCATGCGCGCTTCCATCTCCTGCAGCAGGGTCTGGGTTTCGCCTTTCAAAAAACGTTCGGCGTTTTTCACATCGTCGGCATAGGCCTGCGGTCCGATCAAATTCACACACGGGCCAGAGCAACGCTTGATCTGGTACAGCAAACAAGGGCGGCTGCGGTTGGCAAACACCGTGTCTTCGCAGGTGCGCAGGCGAAACACTTTTTGCAAAAGCTGGATCGTCTCCTTGACCGCCCAGGCACTCGGAAAAGGCCCGAAATAACGGTGCTTCTTTTCCACCACGCCCCGGTAATACGCCACGCGGGGGAAAGTTTGGGGCTCGGGCGCTCCGTCCACCGCCTTCAAAAACAGCGTGCCGTTGCCCGTGAGCTTGAGGTAGGGGTAAGTCTTGTCGTCCCGAAACAGGATGTTGAAACGCGGGTTCAGCGTCTTGATCAGGTTGTTTTCGAGCAGCAGCGCCTCGGCCTCGGAGCGCACCACCGTGGTCTCCATGCGGGCGATCTTGCTGACCATGTGGCCAATGCGCGTGCCGCCGTGGTCCTTCTGAAAATAGCTGGACACCCGCTTTTTGAGCTGCTTAGCCTTGCCCACATACAGCACATTGCCCTGCGCATCAAAGTAGCGGTAAACCCCCGGCAAAGCCGGGAGCGCAGCCACCTGGGCCAGCAAAGATTCGTCGTGTGCCGCTGTCATGGCGCGTATTGTGACGGTGAAACACTTTGCCCCGACAATCTCCTCCCATGAAGACGCACCGCCTCTGGGACATTTTTTGCACCGTCATCGACAACCACGGCGACTTGGGCGTGTGCTGGCGCCTGACTCGCCAGCTGCTGGCCCAAGGCCAATCGGTGCGCCTGTGGGTGGACGACGCCTCGGCCCTCAGTTGGATGGCCCCTGACGCCCACGCCCTGCCCCACTTGCAAGTGCTGCCCTGGGCCGCCGCCAGCCAAAGCGACATGCTGAAAAGCTTGAAGCCGGCCGACGTGTGGATCGAAGCCTTTGGCTGCACACTGCCCGAAGCCTTCGTTGCCCACGGTGTGTCGACTCGCCAGCACCAACCCGCCTGGACCAACCTCGAATACCTGAGCGCCGAAGACTGGGTGCCCCGCATGCACAAGATGCCTTCGCCCGTGATGAGCGGCCCGGCCAAAGGTTGGACCAAAACCTTCTTTTATCCCGGCTTCACTGAGGACACCGGTGGCCTGCTGCGCGAAACCGATTTGCTGGAACGGCAACAGCGCTTTGACCGCCAAGCTTGGCGCAAGCAACACGCCCCAAAGCTGGCACCGGACGGCCTGCTGATCAGCCTGTTTTGCTACGAACCCGCCGCTCTGCCCCAGCTCTTGCAACAACTGGTGGGCACACCCCACCACCTGCTGGTCACCCCAGGCCGGCCGCTGGCGGCGGTGCAACAAGCACTGGCCCACATGCCTGTACATCCCAGCTGGAGCG
This sequence comes from Limnohabitans sp. MMS-10A-192, assembly GCF_003063335.1. Taxonomy (GTDB): domain Bacteria; phylum Pseudomonadota; class Gammaproteobacteria; order Burkholderiales; family Burkholderiaceae_C; genus Limnohabitans_A. The sequence goes on from NZ_NERX01000001.1 coordinate 834,450, forward strand.
CCCTGCCCTACACCGACCAAAACGGCTTCGACGAAATGCTCTGGGCCTGCGACCTGAACTTTGTGCGCGGCGAAGACTCGCTGGTGCGAGCGCTGTGGGCAGGCGAGCCCTTCATCTGGCACATTTACCCGCAAGACGACAACGCGCACCATGACAAGTTGGAGGCATTTTTAGGGTGGATGCAGGCACCGGAAAGCCTGAGAACGGCGCATCGGGTTTGGAACGGCATTGAAAACACGGCTTGGCCCACATTGAGCACCGAAACCCGCGAGACTTGGTCCGCCTGTGCCACAGCAGCTCGCGCCGGACTGCTCACTCAAAACGCGTTGCACGCCCAACTCATGAACTTTGTTCCAACCCAGACGACTAACGCCTGACTTCAGCTGCAGGGATAATCCCGCCCCATGACCCTCATCGACACTCTCTTCCCAACCTTATTCCCGTTTGGCTGGCAGCACTACCTGCTGGGCGGCCTCACCATTGGCGCTGGCGTGGCGCTGCTTTATTTGTTCAACGGCTGGGTCGGTGGCATGAGCACCGTGTTTTCCAGCAGCTGGTCCTTGGTGTCCAAACGCGCCTTCTTTCAGCAAGAGCGCTTTCTCAATTCGCGCAGCTGGCGTCTGGTTTACGCCGTGGGCGTGGTGCTGGGCGCGCTGGTCTGGCGCTTTGCGCTGGCAGGTGGCGAGGCACAACACACCAGCGTGCCGGTGTGGCAATTGCTGATCGGCGGTTTTCTGGTTGGCTACGGCGCACGGCTGGGCAATGGCTGCACCTCGGGGCACGGCATTTGCGGGCTGGGCTCGCTGCAGTTGCCTTCGCTGGGTGCGGTGCTCACCTTCATGGCCACCGCATTTTTGACCGCCAACCTGATGGCCATGGCCACGAAAGGTCTGGCATGAACACCCCCCACATTCAAGCCCACACCCTCAGCTTCCCTAAAGCACTGGTCACTTTGCTGGCAGGTGCCTTGTTTGGTTTTGGCCTGTCGCTGGCCACCATGGTCCAGCCCGAGGTCGTCATCGGCTTTTTGCAGTTCAAGGACTGGGGCCTGATGCTGGTCATGGGCGGCGCTGCGGGCTTGGCCATGTTGGCTTACAAGGGCTTTCCGCGCTGGTTCAATCGCCCTTTGCTGGGCGGTCAGTTTCTGACCCAACCGGCCAGTTGGAACCGCCAAACGGTCATCGGCTCGGCCATTTTTGGCATCGGCTGGGGTTTGTCGGGTGTGTGCCCCGGCCCGGCCATTGCAGCCTTGGGCACGGGCAACACCGACATTTTGTGGGCCTTGGGCGGCATTGTGCTGGGCGGCCTGGCCCATGGCCTGACGGCGCGGGATTGATCCCTTGGCGTTTGCCCCATCAGAAAACCAGGCCCCTCAGGTTAGAATAGAGGGCTTGACCTCAGGTCACCCTTTTTCATTTCAGACTCAATTCCTATGAAAACCGCTCAAGAAATCCGCGTCGGCAACGTCATCATGCACGGCAAAGACCCCATGGTCGTCCTGCGCACCGAATACCAACGCGGCGGCCGTGGCTCGTCCACCGTGCGCATGAAGCTCAAAAGCTTGATCGCCAACTTCGGCACCGAAGTCGTGTTCCGCGCCGACGACAAGATGGACCAGGTCATCTTGGACAAGAAAGAGTGCACCTACTCTTACTTCGCTGACCCCATGTACGTTTGCATGGACACCGAATTCAACCAGTACGAAGTCGAAGCCACCAACATGGGCGACGCTTTGAACTACCTCGAAGACGGCATGGAACTCGAAGTGGTGTTCTACAACGAGAAAGCTATCTCGGTGGAATTGCCCACCAGCGTGGTCCGCGAGATCACCTGGACCGAGCCAGCCGTCAAAGGCGACACATCGGGCAAAGTGCTCAAGCCCGCCAAGATCGCCACCGGCATGGAAGTGCCAGTGCCTTTGTTCGTGGCCCAAGGCGACAAGATCGAAATCGACACCCGCACCGGCGAATACCGCAAGCGCGTCTGATCTTCCGATCGGCCTGAAAAGAAAGCCCCGCAAGGGGCTTTTTTCATGGGCGTTCAGCCATCGCCATGGCACGCCAGCTCCAGCGCTGGATGCACAATGGCGGCATGCAATCGACCTCCAACCTCAAGTCCCCTTCCATCCCCCACGCTTGGGCTGAAACCCAAACCGATTTTCACGATGCCGGCTGGCTGGAGCCGCAAGCAGAACGTCTGGCTTTTGCCGACCCTGAATTCCTCTTGCGCCGCGAAACCCGTGGCGTACGCTTGCAACTGGAAATGCTCAAGCCCGATCTGGCCCAGACCGAAGCTGGCATTGAGCACACCGTGGTGGTGTTTGGCAGCGCACGTTTCACCGACATGGCCACCGCGCAGGCCCGACTCCAGGCCGCCCAGCAAACGGCTGAGGCCCCCGCCATTGCGCAGGCTTTGACGCAAGTGCGCAACGCACAGCACTACGAAAAAGCCCGCACCTTTGCCCAGCTGGTCGCCCGGTCCTGCTGTAGCCTTCCCCAAGACGAAAAGCTCTACATCTGCACGGGCGGCGGCCCCGGCATCATGGAAGCAGCCAACCGAGGCGCACACGAAGTGGGCATGCCCTCGGTGGCACTGAACATCGCTTTGCCACACGAGCAGCACCCCAACCCCTATGTCACGCCGGATCTGAGCTTCAAGTTCCACTACTTTGCGCTGCGCAAAATGCACTTCATGATGCGCGCCAAAGCTTTGGTCGCCTTTCCGGGCGGCTTTGGGACGCTCGATGAATTGTTCGAGGTGATGACCTTGGTGCAAACCCGCAAGGCCCGCCGAGTGCCGATCTTGTTGTTTGGCACCGATTACTGGACGCGGCTGATCAACATGGACGTGCTGGTGGATGAAGGCACGATTTCCGCCGAAGACCTCCAGCTGTTCCGCTACGTGGACACACCCGAAGCCGCCTGGAAAGCCATTTGCGACTTCTACCAGCTGAATGTGCCAGAGGCCTGAAGACAAGGAAGGATCGGCAAACACCATGTCCGGCAGACCAACCCTGTGTCACCCCGAACCAACCCTGTATCACCCCGAACCAACCCTGTGTCGCCCAGAACCAAGCTCGTGTCACTCCGGACTGCCACCTTGTCACCCCGGACTTGATCCGGGGTCCATCAGGAAACACCTGGATGCCGGATCAAGTCCGGGATGACCAGCCCTCTCAAGCTCTTGGACTCATGTGTCCGTGCGGGCGCAGCTTGAAGGCCGACTTGGCCCCCAGTCCCACCGCCGCACCCACCACCCAGAACACCGGGGCCACGCCCGCAATGGCCCCTGCTGCGCCAAACAGCATGGGCATCAGCACGCTGGAGGCGTTGATGCTCATCAAGCGCAGGCCCAGCGCCTCGCCCTGACGGTGCACAGGCGTGATCTGGTGCAAGGTGCTCATGATCATGGGCTGCACCGCACCCAGCACCAAGCCCAGCAACACTGAACACGCACCCATGGCCCAGGGCGTGGACATGAAGGGGTAGGCCCCAAACAAGGCCGCCGTGCACACCATGGAGGTGGTGATGATCTGGTACTCGTGCAGATGGCGCGAGACCCAAGGCAGGCAAATTCGAATGATGGCCGCGGCGACCGCAAAAGAGCCCAAGATGGTGCCCACCACCGAAGCGCTCAAACCGCGCTCGTGTCCCAGCAAGGGCACCACGAAGGTGTGCACATCCCAGCAGGAAGACAGCAACCAGTTGACCCCCAGCAAGCGCAGCATCAAGGGCTGGTGCAACAAATCCAGCACATGCTTTTTTTCTTTGGGGCCTTCAAGCACGGGTGACGTCTTTTCGCGCACATGGCGCACACACAGCAAAGTGAGCAAAGGCAACAAGGCCATGAGCAAAAACGCAAACCGAAAGCCCGTTTCGTGCGCACGCGCTGGCCCGGCAAAGTCGATCATCAAGCCCGCCAGCACGGGCCCCAAAAAATTGGAAATGGCCGGACCGATCGAGAGCCAGCTGAAAGCACTTTTCAGCTCGGAAGGCCCATGGGCCAAACGGCCCACATGGCGCTGCAAGGCAATGACCGCCATGCCGGTGGCGCCGCCCGAGGCCAAGGCGCTCACGCACAACATGGGAAAGATGGGCCAAATCGCCGACAGGCTCACACCGATGAAGGCGATGGCCACGCTCAAGGTCAAAGGGGCTTTCAAGCCTTTACGGTCGGCGTAACGCCCTGCCGGCAAAGCCAGAAACACCTGGGTCAATGCAAACAAGGCCAGCAAGGCCCCCACCGCCATGGCGCTGAAGCCCTGCTGCAAAGCCAGCAAGGGCACGGCCATGCGGGTGCCCGCCATGCAGGCGTGCAGAAAAATTTGCCCGGCAATCAGGCGCGTGAGTTCGCTCTTCATGCCACGCGCCTCATGCCCAGCCCCGATCAGGCATCGCCACCGGGCAGCAAGGCCTGCGTTTCGGACTCGGGCAAGGCGTCCACCTGCCGCAAGGCGCGGTTCATCACGTTGCTGCGGGTCTGCGCTTGGTCAAGTGTGTTGAGCACGGTTTGCGTCTGGTTGCGCACCTTGTCGAGCACATCGCCAAACTTGCCGAACTCGGTCTTGACAGCGCCCAGCACCTGCCAGACTTCGCTGGAGCGCTTTTCAAGGGCCAGGGTTCTGAAGCCCATTTGCAAGGCATTGAGCATGGCCATCAGGTTGGTCGGGCCGGCCAGCGTCACGCGGTGGTCGCGCTGCAAGGTCTCCATCAAACCCGGGCGACGCAGCACCTCGGCATACAGGCCTTCGGTGGGCAAAAACATCACAGCAAAGTCGGTGGTGTGCGGCGGCTCCAAGTACTTGTCGGCGATCGACTTGGCCTCGAGTTTGATGCGGGCTTCAAGTGCCTTAGCGCACAGCTCGGCCTGCACCGGATCGGCACGGCCCTGAGCTTCGAGCAGGCGCTCGTAGTCTTCGTTGGGAAACTTCGCATCGATCGGCAGCCACACGGGCTGGCCGCTGTCTGAGCGGCCGGGCAAGCGGATGGCAAAGTCCACACGGTTCTTGTCGCCGGGGCGCGTGGCCACCTGCACGGCGTATTGCTCGGGGGTCAGCACCTGTTCCAGCAAAGAAGCAAGCTGCGCTTCGCCGAACATGCCACGGGTCTTGACGTTGGTCAGCAGGTGCTTGAGGTCGCCCACGCCTTGCGCCAGGGTGTGCATTTCGCCCAGGCCTTTGTGCACCTGCTCCAGGCGGTCGGCCACTTGCTTGAAGCTCTCGCCCAACCGGGCTTGCAGCGTGGCCTGAAGTTTTTCGTCGACGGTCTGGCGCATTTCGTCGAGCTTGGCGGCGTTGCTTTGTTGCAGCTGGGCCAGCTGGGTTTCCATGGTGCCGCGCATCTCGGTCAGGCGGCGGGCGTTGGCCTCCGACAGCGCATTGACCTGCTGCGCCAGGCTGTCGGTCAGGCTTTTTTGTAGCAAGGCCAGCTGCTGGGCCAGCGCATCGATCTGCTGGTTTTGCGTGCGGGTGGCCTCGGCGCTTTGCTGCAGCAGCGACTGCTGAAACAAGGTCAAGGTCTGCATCGCCTCTTGCCGCCCTTGCACGCCCGACTGATTGATCTCGGTGCGCAGCTCGCGCTCCAAGCGCTCGGACTGGCTTTGCACGGCCTCGAACTGTTGCTGCTGCCAGGCCGATTGCTCGGCCAACCGCGCTTGGCGTTCCGGGCTGTCTTCTTGCGGTGCGGGCTTGCGGAGCAAGAGAAAGACCAGCAGCACCAGGTTCAGTGCCACCAAGGCGATCATCAGCCAGGTTTCGTTCATGCGGTGCGTCCGGCCACCGTGTTGAGCGGCGTCACCGCCTGCCCTTTTGTGAAAAATTCCATCAGGTTGTCAGCAGCCAATTGGGCCATGGCTCGGCGGGTCTTGATGGTGGCGCTGGCAATGTGCGGGGTCAGCACCACATTGGGCACCTTGAGCAAGCCCGGGTGAACCGAGGGCTCACCCTCAAACACATCGATGCCCGCCGCAGCGATTTGACGCGCAGCCAGGGCTTTGGCCAAAGCCGCATCGTCCACGATGCCGCCGCGTGCAATGTTGACCAGCGTGGCAGTGGATTTCATTTGCGCCAGCTCGGCAGCGCCGATGGTGTGGTGCGACTCGGCGCTGTAGGGCACGACCAACACCACATGGTCCGCAGTCTTGAGCAGCTCTTCCTTGCTCACATAACTGGCTTTGCACTCGGCTTCCAACTCAGCGCTCAGGCGGCTGCGGTTGTGATAAATCACATTCATGCCAAAGCCGTGCGCGGCGCGGCGGGCAATGCCCTGACCAATGCGGCCCATGCCAATGATGCCAATGGTCGAGCCGTGCACTTCGGCCCCGGCAAACATGTCGTAGCTCCACTTGGTCCACTGGCCTGCGCGCAGAAAATGCTCGCTTTCGGTGATGCGGCGGGCTGTGGCCATGAGCAGTGCAAAGCCAAAATCAGCCGTCGTCTCGGTCAGCACGTCAGGCGTGTTGCTGGCCACCACGCCCGCAGCGGTCATGGCGGGCACGTCAAAGTTGTTGAAGCCCACAGCCATGTTGGCCACGATGCGCAGCTGAGGATTGGCTTGAAGCAGTGCAGTGTCGATGCGCTCGCTGCCGGTGGTCAATGCGCCCACTTTGCCCTGCATGCGGCGGGTCAGTTCTGCGGCAGACCAAACCTCATCGGCCTGGTTGCTCTCGACTTCAAACACCTGCGCCAAAGACTGCAGGACCTCGGGGAAGATGGCGCGTGCCACCAAGATGGAAGGTTTATTCATGGTTTCACTCAAAATTCAGGTCATGGTCATTCAGTGCGTCAAATGAAACTGAAGGATGTACAAAGCGGCCCCAGCGAAATAGCCCAACAAAGCCCAAACGCTGATTTTCTTGACGTACCAGACAAAATCGATTTTTTCCAGCCCCATCGCAGCCACCCCAGCGGCTGAACCGATGATCAGGATCGAGCCACCGGTGCCTGCGCAATAAGCCAAAAATTCCCACAGGAAACTGTCGGGCGGATACTGTGTCAGGCTGTACATGCCCATGGAAGCTGCGACCAAAGGCACGTTGTCCACCACGGCACTGACCAAGCCAATGATCATGACGATCACATCCTGGCGCCCAACAGTTTGATCAAACCACTGCGCCAGCGAGGACAGAATATGGGTGTGCTCCAGCGTGGCAACCGACAGCAAAATGCCTACGAAAAACAGCACTGCGCTCATGTCAATGCGGGTCAAAGCGCTGACCAGCGTCAGGTGGGCTTTGGCCTCGTCGGTTTTGTCCTTGTGCACCAGATCACCCACCAGCCACAACAAGCCCAGACCGAGCAAAATGCCCATGAACGGTGGCAAATGCGTCAGTGCCTTGAACACCGGCACAGCCACCAGGATGCCCAAGCCCAAGAAAAACATCAGATTGCGCTCGAAAGCCGGCGTATCGGTCAAATCGGCGCGCTCTGCAAGCGCTGGTGAGAGCACCTCACGCCCACGCACCACATACGCCATGGCGGCCAAAGGCACCAGCAAACTGGCCAACGAGGCAACAAAAACCCCCTTCATGATTTCCAGGGCCGTGATCTGCCCGCCAATCCAAAGCATGGTGGTCGTGACATCGCCGATGGGTGACCAAGCGCCGCCTGCATTGGAGGCAATGACGATGGCTCCGGCAAAAAACAAACGATCTTCACGCTGGTCCAGCAATTTTTTCATCAACGACACCATCACGATGGCTGTCGTCAAGTTGTCGAGCACCGAGCTGAGAAAAAATGTGACCAGCCCAACCAACCACATCAAACCCGACAAGGAACGGGTCTGGATGCGCGAGGTGAGGATTTCAAATCCATTGTGGGCATCCACAACCTCCACAATGGCCATGGCCCCCATCAAGAAAAACACGATCTGAGCCGTCGACATCAGCGACTCACCCAATTGATGACTCACTTGCTCGGCATCCGTGTTCCCAAGTGCGTAAAGGGTCCAGAGCACCCCTGCAGCCAGCAAAGCCGTCGCGGTTTTATTGATCTTGAGTGGGTGCTCAAAAGCAATAGCGGCATAAGCCAAAACAAAAATAGCAATGATTGCCGTCAGCACATCAGACCCCTTTCAATACAGCGATGGTTTCGGTTGAGTCAATCTCAAAAACCTGTTTCAGATATGCCAAGTATTTTTCGTCATCGCACATGCCTTTGCCCGGCGTGTCTGACAACTTGGCGACGGGCTGGCCATTGCAGCGGGTCATCTTGATGACGATCTGCAGCGGCTCGTATCCCAAATCGTTGGTCAGGTTGGTGCCCACGCCAAAAGCCAGCTGACAGCGCCCCCGGAACTGCTGGTACAGCTCGATGGTGCGCGGGATCGTCAGGCTGTCGCTGAAGATCAGGGTCTTGGTTTTAGGGTCCACCCGATTGTGCTGGTAGTGGGCGATCATGCGCTCACCCCAGCTGAACGGGTCACCGCTGTCGTGGCGCGCCCCATCAAACAGCTTGCAAAAATACAGGTCAAAGTCACGCAGGAAGGCGTTAAACCCGTACACATCGGACAGCGCGATGCCCAGGTCACCCCGGTACTCCTTGGCCCAAGATTCGAAAGCAAAAATCTGGCTGTCTCGCAGACGCGGGCCCAAAGCCTGCGCAGCCTGCAGGTACTCGTGGGCCATGGTGCCCAGGGGCGTCAGGCCCAGCAGGTAGGCGTAATACACATTGCTGGTGCCCGCAAACTGGCCTTGAGGGCCGGTGCCCAAACGGGCCGACAACACGCGCAGCACCTCTTCGTGCCAGGCCCGCGAAAAGCGGCGGCGCGTGCCGTAATCGGCGATCTTGAGCGTTTCCAGACCTGCGCCCTGCAACTGCGCGATTTTCTGGTCCACGCGGCGACGGCCTTCCATCAGATCGGGCACCTTCTGGGTGTTGCGGAAGTACACCTCGTTGACGATGGCCAGCACCGGAATTTCAAACAAAATGGTGTGCAGCCAAGGGCCCTGGATGGTGATGTCGATCTCGCCAGAGGGCAAGGCCGTGACCTGGATGTATTTTTCGTTGAGCTTGAACAAGCCCAGAAAGTCCACAAAATCGCTCTTGATGAAGCGCAGTGAGCGCAGGTACTGCAGCTCGGACTCCTTGAAGTTGAGGCTGCACAGCGAGCGGATTTCCTGGCGGATCTCGTTGACGAAAGGTGCCAATGCCACGCCGGGGTTGCGGCACTTGAATTTGTATTCGACCTGGGCACCCGGGAACTGGTGCAGCACGACCTGCATCATGGTGAATTTGTACAGGTCGGTGTCGAGCAGACTGGTGATGATCATGGCAAAAGGTGACCACCCCACAGAAACGGGGCGATGCGGTAAGCAAGAGCGTGATATTAACCAGATATTAGCGAGTCAATCTGATCAGCTAATATCGCTATAGGGTGTTACGCCATCGGTGGCGCAACAGGCATGTGCGATGGTCGGGCCGCCTCGCACCGGAGCCTTGCCTTGACTTTTCCCACCGATTCCTTCCTGCAATGGATGGCCGCTGCTGTGTTTGCACTGGCCCTGATCCACTCATTTTCCACACGCTTTTTTGAGCACCTGGCTCACACGCACCCTCGGCATGCCGGTCTTTGGCATCTGCTGGGCGAAGTCGAAGTCGTCTTCGGTCTTTGGGCTTGCTTGTTGATGGCCACGTTCTTCGCGCTGATCGGTCAAGACCGGACACTGAACTACCTCGAGTCGCGCAATTTCACGGAACCCCTTTTCGTCTTTGCCGTCATGGTGATCGCGGGCACACGCCCCATCCTGAGTCTGGCGCGAAACTTCATCCTGCGAATCACCCAGCTATGGCCCCAGCAACCCACGTTGGCGCTTTACATGGTGGTGTTGGTGCTGGTGCCCTTGCTCGGCTCGTTCATCACCGAGCCTGCCGCCATGACGCTTGGGGCTTTGCTGCTGCGAGACACCTTGTTCAGTCGGGATGTGTCAGAACGGCTGAAGTACATCACCTTGGGCGTGCTCTTCGTGAACGTGTCCATCGGCGGAACCCTGACCCCTTTTGCCGCCCCACCCGTGCTGATGGTGGCCCAAGTCTGGCAATGGGATTTCAGCTTCATGCTGTGGACCTTTGGCTGGAAAGCGGCCGTTGCGGTGTTCATCAACGCCTTGGGGGCCACGCTGATGCTGCGGCGCGAATTGAGCGCCTTGGCTCCAAGTGATCCCTCGCACGAGGCGCCTGTGCCTGCCGGCATCATGGTCATGCACCTTCTTTTTCTGGGCGGCGTTGTCTTTTTTGCGCACCACCCGGTGGTTTTCATCGGGCTCTTGTTGCTGTTTTTGGGTTTTGCGAGCGCTTGGCGCCAGCACCAGAGCGAGCTGATTCTGCGAGAGGCGCTGCTTGTGTCGTTTTTCCTGGCCGGGCTGGTTGTGCTGGGCGGTCTGCAGCAATGGTGGCTGGAGCCGCTGCTCATGAGTCTTCCGAGCGATGCCGTTTTCTATGGTGCCACAGCGCTCACGGCCATCACCGACAACGCTGCCATCACCTACTTGGGTTCATTGGTGCCCGGCTTGAGTCAAGAGTTCAAAGTGGCCTTGGTCGCCGGGGCCGTCACAGGCGGCGGCCTGACCTTGATTGCCAATGCGCCCAACCCGGCGGGCGCAGCCATCCTCAAGGGCTATTTCACGGACAACAGCATCGCCCCGCTGCGCTTGCTGCTGGCTGCCTTGCCGCCCACCGTGGTGGCGACACTGGCTTTCAGGTGGCTTTGACCGTTCAAACCACCCGGCCGCCCACCAAAGTCAACACCCGCTGCGCGTGCAAAGCGAGGATCTGGTTTTGCTCGGCCACCAGCATGGTCACGCCCTCGCGGGCCAGTTGCAGCAGCGCATCGCGCATGGCCGCCACCAGCACCGGGGCGATGCCCTCGCAGGGTTCGTCCAGCAGCAGCAAGCGGGGGCCGGTCATCAGGGTGCGGGCCAGGGCCAACATTTGCTGCTCGCCGCCGCTCATCTGGCTGGCGGGGCGCTGCAGCATGGGCTGCAACTGCGGGAACAAAGCCAGCACACGGGCGTAGCGCTCGGCAGGCGTCCCTTGCCCTTCGGTTTGCGCAGCGATCCACAAATTGTCTTGCACCGACAGGCTGGTGAACAGACGCCGGTCTTCGGCCACAAAGCCCAGCCCGGCCCGCGCACGGCGGTGGGCTGGCCAGCTCTGAATGGCCTGACCGTCCCAAGTGATGCGACCCTGCACACGCGGGCCGATGCCGATCAAGGCCTGCAGCAGCGTGGACTTGCCCGCGCCGTTGAGGCCTTGCAACACCACGAGTTCGCCCTCGCCCACTTGCAGGCGCACGTCAAACAGCGCCTGCGCATGGCCCCACCAGGCGTTCAAGCCTTCAACCGCGAGCATCGCGCTGCCCTTTCATGTCGGAATGCATGCCCAGAGACATGTCGAAATCAAGCCCCAGGTAACGCTCGCGCACCTGCGGGTCTTGGGCCACGACCTCGGGCGTGCCGTCGGCCACCAAGCGCCCTTGCATGAGCACCAGCACCCGGTCGGCCACGCCAAAAACGGCGTCCATATTGTGTTCGGTGTACAGCACCGTGACGCCATCGGTGGCCACCTGACGCACCAACGCCATCATGTCGGCGCGCTCAGCAGGGGCCAGTCCGGCCGCGGGTTCGTCGAGCAACAAAATGCGCTCACCCTTCTCTGACAGACCCGCCAATGCCATGGCCAACTCCAGCCGCTTTTTGGCACCGTAGGGCAAATCGGCCACCGCGGTCTGGGCTTGATCGCCCAAGCCCACTTGGGCCAAAGCCTGCAGGGCTTGCGCAGCATGACGGCCCGCCAAGCGATCCCACCACGACAGCCGTTCGCGGGACAAAACCAGCTGCAGGTTTTGCTGCACAGTGAGGGCTTCAAAGGTTTGCGCCACCTGAAAGGTGCGGGCCATGCCCTGCGCCTGACGCTGGGCAGGCTGCAGGCCAGTGACGTCTTGGCCACGCCAGACCACGCGGCCACTGCCGGGCGTTTGCTGCCCTGCCAGGCAAGCAAAGCAGGTGGACTTGCCCGCGCCGTTGGGGCCAATCAGGGCCACGCACTGGCCGAGCGGCACCTCAAAACTCACGCCGTCGAGCGCTTTGACGCCACCGTAGTGGCGCAGCAGATCTTGAACGATCAAGCTCATGCAGGCCTCCGCCGAGACAACCACCAAGACTGCAAACCACCCAGCACCCCGCTGGGCGAGAGCACCATGACCGCCATGATCACCAGGCCCAACACGCCACGCCAGTAATCCAGACCTTGTCCAAGTTCGGCACCACCCCAGACCAACAAGGCGCTGCCCACCAGCGCACCCCACAGTTGGTGCACGCCGCCGAGCAAGATCACCAACAGCGCATCGACCGAGGTGCTCACGCTGGCCACCGACGGGAAGACCGCGCCCTTGATGGCGGCCCACAAGCCACCGGCCAACCCGGCCAAAGCCGCACTCAGCACAAACACCTGGTAGCGCAAACGGTTGACCGGCAAGCCACTGGCGGCCGCACGCAGCGGCGCATCGCGCAAGGCTTGCAAAGCCGCCCCCCGGCTGGACATGCTCCAGCGGCCCAGCATGGCGACCGCTGCCAGCACCCCCGCCAGCAGTACCGCGTCAAAAACAGCACGCGACTCGGGCGCGATCAGCGTGAGCCCAATCAGGCCGTTGTCGCCACCCGTCAGCCCCACCCACTGGCTGGCCCCGGCCCAGATGACTTGCGCCAGCGCCAGCGACAACATGGCCAGGTACACCCCGCTCATGCGCACCAGCACCAAGCCAAACACCGCCGCCACGCCCAGCGCCAGCGCCATGCCTGATGCCAGCGCGGGCAGCAAAGCCCAGCCCCACTGCACATGCACCAGCGCCGCGCCGTAAGCGCCCAGCGCAAAAAAGGCCGCATGGCCAAAGCTCACCAGCCCGCCCAGCGCCATCATCACTTGCAAACTCAAGCCCAACAGCAGCATGACCAGCAGGTCTTCCGTCAGGCTGCGGCTGTAGTCGCCCTGCCCCAGCGCCCAAGCCAGCACCGCCGCCACCAGCGCAGGCCAAAGCCAGCGCAGCGCACCCTGCGGGGCCACTGAGAAAACCGGCACCACCTCGCGCTGCGAGGCCGCCACCGCCGCGCCGCCCAAGCCTTGCGGGCGCAGCACCAAGACCACGGCCATGGTCAAAAACACCAACACCAAGGTCGCTTGCGGCACCCAGGCCACGCCCAGCGCGTGGATCACGCCAATCAGCACCGCCGCCGCAAAGGCCCCGCCAACGCTCCCCAGGCCACCGGTGACCACGACCACAAAAGTCTCAACCACCACGCTCACGTCCATCTGCAAATTGGCCGGTTCACGCGGCAGCTGCAAAGCACCGGCCAGCCCCGCCAGTGCACAGCCGAGCATGACCACGCCCAACATCAGCGGCGCGGGCTTGACGCCCAATGCGTCCAGCATGTCGCGGTCTTGCGTGGCGGCTTTGACCTGCTTGCCCCACAGCGTGCGGGTCAGCAGCGCGTGCAAGCCCCACCAAACCAAGGGGCCCAGCACCAGCGTGAAAAGTTGCCAGGTCGGGAAATACGCCTCGCCCAAAGCCACCGCACCCTTGAGGCCCGGAAAGCGCGGGGCAAAAACTTCGTCGGGCCCGAAAAACCAGCGCATCGCGTCGTGCAGCGCCAGCGTGAGGCCGAAGGTGGCCACCAATTGGTAAAGCTCCGGGGCTTGGCGCATGCGGCGCAGCAAAGCGAATTCGGCCAGCGCCCCGACCAGCGCCGCCACCGCCGCCCCCAACAGCATGGCCCCGGCATAACCCCATGCAGAATCGGCCAAGACCGGCCACCAGCGGGTCACCGCATGGGCCGAGACCAGCGCCCCGAGCATGAAGAAACTGCCGTGCGCGAAATTGACGATGCGGGTGACGCCAAAAATCAGCGTCAGCCCGGAAGCCATGAGAAACAGCGTGGTGGCGTGGCTCAGCCCATTGAGCAACTGAAGCGCAAAACTGTCCAGACCCAAACCAGCCCCTTAGTTCTAGAACAACGGACTCACGCCACCCAGTGGGTGAAGTCCTGCGCGTTCACGCGGGTGGTCTGGAAGGTGTTGACCAGGGCCGACTCGTCGGCATAGCCCAGGGCCATGCCGCAAACCACCATCTCGTTTTCGCCTGCGCCCACATGGGGCAAGATGATTTTGCTGAAGTTGTTCCAGGCCGCTTGTGGGCAGGTGTGCAGGCCCCGCGCACGGGCCGCCACCATGATGGACTGCAAAAACATGCCGTAGTCCAGCAAGCTGCCCCGGCCCATGACTTTGTCGATGGTGAAGATCAGGCCCACGGGCGCGTCAAAGAAGCGGAAGTTCTGCTGGTGCTGCGCGTGCATGCGGTCTTTGTCGCCCTTGCCGATGCCCAGCACGCCGTACAGGCCAAAGCCGCACTCGCGGCGGCGGTCGATGTAGGGGCTGACCCATTTTTCGGGGTAGTAGTCGTACACCTCGGCGTATTCGGCGGCCAATGCGGGGTTGGCGCTGATGGCGTTGTGCGCGGCACAGGTCTTGGCGACCAGATCATCGCGCTTGGCGCCCTGCAAGACATAGACCTTCCAGGGCTGGGTGTTGGTGCCGCTGGGGGCGCGGGCCGCCACTTGCAGCACTTCTTCGAGCACTTGGCGATCAACCGCCTGGGGCAAATAAGCGCGGGCCGAAAAACGGCTCAGGATGGCGGTGTCCACGCTGGCCGCATCGCTCACGCGGGCGCTGACTTGTTTGTCAATGTGGGGGATGCTCATGTCAAGGTCTCCAGATAAGCTTTCAATGCGGGGGGCAAGGGCACGGGGCGGCGAGTTTCGCGGTCCACGTAAACGTGAACAAAATGGCCTTTGGCGGCGCACAGGGGCTCGTCTTGGGCGAACAAGCCCACCTCGTAACGCACGCTCGATGTGCCCAGCTTGGCCACACGGATGCCCGCGTCGATGGTCTGCGGAAAGGCCAGCGGTGCAAAGTAATTGCACTGGGTCTCGATGACCAAGCCGATGGTGCTGCCGCCGTGGATGTCCAGCACACCCTTTTCAATCAAGGTCGCGTTCACGGCGGTGTCGAACCAGCTGTAGTACACGACGTTGTTCACGTGCCCATAGACGTCGTTGTCCATCCAGCGGGTGGTGATGGCGCGAAACGCCTTGTAGGCATCGCGGCTTTCGGGCTGAGGTTTGGCAGGCGTGTTCATCGCCTGAGATTGTGCCAGCGTTGCCAGTAGTCCAAGGCCACTTGCCAGGTCTGCATTTGCACCTGCACCGTGGTCTCGATGTCGTGGCCATAACCGCCGCCCATACACATCACCACGGGCAAGCGTCGCTGCCAAGCCCAGTCCATGACCACCCGGTCACGCGCCTGCATGCCGTCTGCCGTGAGCTTCAGGCGGCCCAGGCGGTCGCCCTCGTGCGGGTCGGCCCCGGCCAGGTAAATCACCAGGTGCGGGTCAAAGCGATCTTGCAGGGTCTGCAAGGCCTGGTGCAGCGCCGCCAGATACGGCTCATCGGTGCAGCCGTCGGGCAGACCCACGTCCAGATCGCTGGGCTCTTTGCGAAAAGGAAAGTTCTTTTCGCCATGCACAGACAGGGTGAACACGCTCGCATCCCGGGCAAAGATGGCCGCCGTGCCGTTGCCTTGGTGCACATCCAGATCGATCACGGCCACATTCATTGGCCGGCGTTGCTGTCGCCAGGCTTCGGCTTGCATCAGGCGGGCCGTCACCGCGATGTCGTTGAACACACAAAAGCCACCGCCCTTGTCGGCGTAGGCGTGGTGGGTGCCGCCCGCCAGGTTGCCTGCCACGCCTTGCACCAGCGCATCGCGGGCGGCGGCCACACTGGCGCCCACCGAGCGGCGGGCCCGCTCGGCCATGGCCGGGCTCCACGGAAAGCCGATCTCTCTTTGAATGGCCGGATCCAGACTGCCGGTGGCCACGCCCTGGATGTAGGCCGGGGTGTGCACCAGCGCCAGCTCGCCGTCGCTGGCCGCAGGGGCTTCGCGCATCCGCACACCGGGCAGCTCCTGCGTGAGCCGGTCGCGCAGGCGGCTGTACTTGCGCATTGGAAAGCGGTGGCCTTCTGGCAAGGGCAAAACAAAGTGATCGGCGTAATAAGCGTGCATGAAGGCGTGCGAGGGAGCCAGGGCGGAAAGCTCGATTCTAGAAAACGCTCTCTAAACTGCTGCGCGAAGCGGCTAAACCCCTTGCCAGCGAGCTGAGAAACCCTAAAATTGAAACCATGCTGCACTGCAACAAAGTTGTACGGCCCCGGCCAGTTTCGGCGCAGTCCCTTTGAAAACTTTTTTGGAGATTCTCATGATGACCGCTGAACAAATCGTCGCCTCGCACAAAGCCAATGTGGAAACCCTGTTTGGTTTGACCGCCAAAGCCTTCGAAGGCGTGGAAAAACTGGTCGAGCTGAACCTGACCGCTGCCAAAGCCGCTTTGGACGACTCCTCCAGCAACACCCAAGCCGCTTTGAGCGTGAAAGACGCCCAAGAACTGCTGGCCATGCAAGCCAACCTGTTCCAGCCTTTGGCTGAAAAGACCGCTGCTTACAGCCGTCACCTGTACGACATCGCTTCCGGCACCGGTGGCGAATTCACCAAGGCTTTCGAAGCCCAAGCTGCGGCCGCTCAAAAGCAGTTCTCCTCTTTGGTGGACAGCGCTACGCAAAACGCACCTGCAGGCTCCGAGCAAGCCGTGGCCATGATGAAGGGTGCCGTGACTGCCGCCAACACCGCTTTCGAATCCGTGCAAAAAGCCGTCAAGCAAGCCACCGATCTGGCCGAATCCAATCTGGCTGCCGTTTCGGCTGCTGCCCCTAAAGCTGGCAAGAAGAAGTGATTTTTCACAGGCGGCTGGTTTTGCAAGGACCTGCCCCCTGAATTTGCAAGTTGTCTCCTCGGATCCTTTTGAATTTCATCTGGGAAACAGGGATCCCTTCAAGGGCTGATCGCAAGATCAGCCCTTTTTTTATGCCCACCGATCAGTGCCCGGCTTCAAACGCCGCCAGACGCTCCTTCAAGCGCGGCAACTGCGCCAGCATGGCCACGCGGCCCGCTTCGATCGAGCGGCGACGGGCACTGAAGTCGGCGCTTTTGACGCCGCTGAGCGCCGGACGGATCACGATGTCCGCGTCCTTGAGCGCCAAGGTGTTGATGCTCTTGCCCATGATGGTGAAGGTTTGCAGCAGGATCTGGAAGGTGTCGCCCGCAGGGTTGCCCTCCGGGTCGCTGGAAATGTCCACGGCGATCACAAAATTGGCCCCCATCTCGCGCGTTTGGCGAACAGGCACCGGGGCCACCAGGCCGCCGTCCACATACTCTCGGTCGCCAATGCGCACCGGCTGGAACACGGCGGGCACCGCACTCGATGCGCGCACAGCCGAGCCGGTATTGCCCCGACGGAAGGTGATGGCCTCTCCGCTGCGCAAATCGGTCGCCACAATGCCCAGCGGGATCTTCATGTGCTCCAGATTCCGCCCGCCCACTTGGGAGTTCACGTATTTGGCCAAGGCCTCACCCCGCAGAGCGCCCCGGTTGAGCAAGGGCACCATCCAGTCGGTGATTTCTGCCTCCTCCATGGTTTCGGCGGCCTTGCGCAACTCGGGCACACTTTTGCCGCTGGCATACAGCGCGGCCACCAAAGAGCCAGCCGATGTGCCCACCACGTGGCTGGGCTTCAAACCGGCCTCTTCCAGCACCTGGATCACGCCCACATGGGCAAAGCCCCGCGCAGCGCCGCCGCCGAGGGCCAAGCCCAAATGAACCGGGCGGCGAATCGGCACAGGCTGGACCACCGTCACCGGGGGGGTGACCACGGTCTGATGGGGGGGCGCTTCGGTGGTCACCACCGGCACAGGTGCCACGCTCGCGCAGCCCGTCAGCACCAAGGCCCACAGCCATCCGCAGCCCATCCCGAGCCGACGCAGCATGGTCTTGTTCTTCTTCATCTTTTCCCTGACTTCCAAAAAGTTATTGATAATGATTCGCATTTGAGATAAGATCACGACAACGAAACAAATTCCGAGAGCACCACCATGCGCCTCCTGTCTGCTGCCCTTGCTGTGTCTTGCCTGATGGCCTCGTCCATGGCCTTGGCCCAGGACAAAGTCGTCAACATCTACTCGGCCCGCCACTACCCGACCGATGAAGCGCTCTACAGCGACTTCACCAAGGCCACCGGCATCAAGATCAACCGCGTCGATGCCGACGATGCCGGTATTCTCGCTCGCCTCAAGGCCGAAGGCGCCGCCTCCCCTGCGGACGTGATTTTGCTGGTGGATGCGGCTCGCCTGTGGCGTGCCGAGGTGGATGGCCTTTTCCTGCCGGTGCAATCGAAGACACTGCAGGCGGCCATTCCCGCCAACTTGCACGCCAAACCAGCCGACAACGGCGGCATTGCCTGGTTTGGCTTGTCCACGCGAGCCCGCGTCGTGGTCTATGACAAGCTCAAGTTCAGCAAGTCCGACGTGGACAGCTACGAAAAATTGGCCTCCCCCAAGCTCAAAGGCGCTTTGTGCATCCGCTCCGGCTCGCACCCCTACAACCTGAGCCTGTTTGGCGCGATGACCGAACACCTGGGCGCAGAAAAAACCGAAGCCTGGCTCAAAGGCCTGGTGGACAACATGGCGCGCAGCCCCAAGGGTGGCGACACGGATCAGATCAAGGCCGTGGCCGCTGGCGAGTGCGGTGTGGCCGTGACCAACACTTATTACCTGGCCCGCATGATGCGCTCGACCAACCCGGCCGACAAAGCCGTGACCGAGAAAATTGGCGTGGTCTTCCCCAACCAATCGAGCTGGGGCACCCACGTGAACGTGGCAGGTGGCGCAGTGGCCCGCTACGCCAAGAACACCGACAACGCGGTCAAGTTCCTGGAATACCTGGCCAGCCCCAGCGCGCAAAACCACTTTGCCAACGGCAACAACGAGTGGCCCGTGGCCAAAGGCGTGAGCTTTGACAACCCGGCCCTCAAAGCCATGACCGGCGGCAGCTTCAAAAGCGAGCTGATCCCGATCAGCGCCGTGGGCATGAACCAGATCAAGGTGCAGCAAATGCTGGACCGCGTCGGCTTCAAGTAAGCCCCCAGGTCGGCGCCTTATCGCCCGACCGTCTCTCATTCTTCAGCCAGCCACTCACCCCGGACCAGCCGGGGGTGATAGCCAGCCATTGCCTGTTTTCCCGAAAACCGATGTTTTCGGCCGCCTTGGATTGGACTTCACCATGCACACCACCTCTACAAAAACGCCCTTGTTGCCCCTGGCCGCGCTGATGCTGGCCGGCGCTGTCAGCCCCATCGCGCAGGCCCAATCCGACCGCGAGATGGGCACCGTGGTCATCAAGGACTCGCGCATCGAAGACGCCAAAAGCGTGCTGCGCGTGCGCGAAACCAGCATCGGCAAAGGCCGCCAGGCGCTGCGCGACATCCCGCAAACCGTGACGGTGATGACCGAGCGGCTGATGCAAGACCGCAACCTGGACGACTTGCGCGAGGTGCTCAAGACCACGGCGGGGGTGACGTTTCAGGCCGGAGAAACCGGCGAAGAAGATGTGCGACTGCGCGGCTTTTCGCTGGGCCAGGCGGGCGACATTTATGTGGACGGCCTGCGCGACGCCCCGCTCATCGAGCGCGACACCTTCAACCAGGACCGGGTCGAGGTGCTCAAAGGCTCGGCCTCGATGTTGTTTGGCAAAGGCTCCACGGGCGGAGTGGTCAACCAGGTCAACAAGGCGCCCCAACTGCTCGAGGAGCACGAACTCAACCTCACGGTGGGCAGCGGCCAGCAGCGCCGCCTAACGGGCGACTTCAACTGGGTGACCGGCGAAGACGCCGCGTTCCGCCTGAACGCCATGACGCACCAAGCCGACAATTGGGGGGCCAAAGTGGACAAACGAGGCATTGCGCCGACTTTCCGCTGGGGCATCGGCCACCGCGACGAATTCAGCATCGGCCTGTACCACTTGGAAACCCAGGGTCGCCCGCTCTACAACCACCCTTGGTTCATCCAGAGCGGCGTCATCGTGCCAACCTTGGCCGCCCAAAACTACTACGGGCTGGCCAGCGACCACCTGCGCACCGAAAGCACCTACGGCACCTTCAGCCATGTGCACCGCTTTGACGCCGACAGCCAAATCAAGACGCAGCTGCGCCAAGGGCACTACGAACGCGACCTGTGGGCCAGCGCCATCGCTTTTGTCAACCCGATCACCCGCTTGGCCGACATCAGCGCCAGCACCGCGCTCAAGCGCACCCCCAAAGGCCGCGTGGGCGTGAGCGACTTGACCCAAGTGCAAAGCGACTACTCGGGCAAGCTGCAAGCTTGGGGCCACACACACCAGCTGATCACCGGCGTGGACGCTTACCGCGAAAACGCCCAGCGCAACCAAAGCTTTGCAGGTGCAGCATCGGGCCTGAACACCACCGTGGGCACCCCCGACGACGGTGCCTGGCGCGCCGACACACGGGGCAACGCCCCCATGAACACCTTCAAGGCCCAAGGCCTGGGTGTCTATGCACAAGACACGGTCGAACTGCTGCCGCACCTGAAATGGGTGGCGGGTTTGCGCTTTGACCACTTCGCGGGCGACTACCGCGACCCCAGCGGCAACAGCTTTGCCATGAGCGAAAACCTCTGGAGCCCGCGCACCGGGCTGATCTTCCAACCTGACGAACTGAGCAGTTATTACGCCAGCGCAGGCACCTCCTACAACACCTCGGGCGACACCTACCAGTTTGCCTTGGGCAGCTTTGGCGAGGGCAGTGCCAACGCCAAACTGGCCAATACTCCACCCGAAAAGAGCCGTAACTTCGAGTTGGGCGGCAAGTGGGAAATCTTCAACAAGAAAGCCTCGCTGGGCGTGGCCCTGTTCCACTCGGAAAAATACAACGAGCGCAACACAGACCCGGATGCCGCTGCCGCGCAAATGCTCTTGTCGGGCAAGCGCCATGCCAGCGGCATGGAATTCAACCTGGCCGGGCGCATCACGCCGAAATGGGAAGTGTTCTACAACCAGACCTGGATTCCGAGCGCCAGCATTGATGAGAGCACCATCACCACAGGCAACGCCCAGCGCCTGGGCGACCGCCCGGCCCTGACGCCCAAGCACAGCGCCAGCCTCTGGACCAGCTACTTGCTCAGCAGCCAGTGGCGCGTGGCCGGGGGCATCAACCACCGGGGCGAACAATCGCCCGAAGGCAACCGCCATGTGGTGGCCCCCGCCTTCACCACCTTGGACGCCATGGCCGAGTACAGCTTCAGCGACGCCACCGCGCTCAAGCTCAACGTCAACAACCTGACGAACAAACTGTATGCCGACACCTTGTACCGGGGCTTCTACGGCCCGGGCGCGCCGCGCACCGTGCAGCTGTCGCTCAAAACACGGTTCTGAGACAGGCACGCCCCATGATCCTTCACCGGCCCCAACTGCTCAGCCCCGATGAAGTGCACAGCGCACGCGCCGGGCTGGGCGACGATGCCCCCTGGATCGACGGGCGCAGCAGTGCGGGCGCCCAAGCACTTGTGCAAAAGCACAACCTGCAGCTGGCCCAAGACAGTGACAGCTGCCGCCGCTTGCAAGGCCTGGTGCTGGCGGCGGTGCAGCGCGATCCCCTGCTGCTCTCAGCTGCACTGCCCAGGCGGATTTTTCACCCTCTCTTCAACCGCTACGACAGCGCGCACAGCCATTACGGCCCGCACATCGACGGCGCGGTGCTGCGTTCGCACAACGCACAGGGCATGCCGGAATGGGTGCGCTCAGACCTGTCGTGCACGGTCTTTCTGAGCGATCCGCAGGATTACGACGGGGGCGAGCTGTGCATACAAGACCACGGCGGTGAACGCCGCTTCAAGCTGGCAGCGGGCGACGCCATCCTTTACCCCGGCACGCGGGTGCACGAGGTCACGCCCGTCACACGGGGTGCACGGCTGGCCAGCTTTTTCTGGATCGAGAGCATGGTGCGCAGCCAAGAGCAGCGCCGCATCCTGTTCGACCTCGACATGAACCTGCTCAAGCTGCGTGCGCAACTGGGCGAAACCACCGAGACCACCGCCTTGACGGGCGTGTACCACAACCTGCTGCGCCAATGGGCAGACACGTGAGCGTGGCCCGCATGAACGACACACCGATCAACCTGTACGACCACGAAAAACTCGCCCACGCTGCGCTGGATGAGGCGGCGTGGGCGTACTTTTCGGGCGGTGCCGCAGACGAAATCACGCTCCAGAACAACACCCGGGCCTGGCAAGACATGGGCCTGGCGCCCCGCGTGCTGCAAGACTTGCAGGGCGGGCACACCCACATACAACTGCTGGGGCGCTCGTGGCCCACCCCCATGCTGGTGGCGCCCATGGCCCACCAGCGCTGGGCCCACGCCGATGGCGAAGCAGGCATGGCACTGGCCGCGGCTGTGCAAGGCTGCGGCATGGTGTTGTCGCACCAGACCAGCACCCCCTTGCAGACCGTGGCCGATCTGGTGCAGGGCGAAGCCGAGCGCGGGCCGCTGTGGTTCCAGCTCTACTGGCAGGCCGACCACGGGGCGCTGCGCGCCTTGATGGCACAGATTGAGGACGCAGGCTACGAGGCCTTGGTGCTCACCGTGGATGCGCCTGTGCAAGGCGTGCGTGACCGAGAGCGGCGCCTGGGCCCCGGCCTGCCGCTGCCTGAACACGCCCGCCCAGTGCATTGGCAAGCCCAGCCGCCCACCGAGAGCGCTGGCTTGTGCGCCGGGCACGGCAACGCCGCCCCCACCTGGGACGATGTGGCGCGGCTGCAAAGCTGGACCCGGCTGCCCGTGCTGCTCAAGGGCATCACACACCCGTTGGACGCAGCGCAAGCGGTGCGCCTGAACCTGAGTGGTCTGATCGTCAGCAACCATGGCGGCCGCACCCTCGACACCCAGCCCGCCAGCGCCCGGCTGCTGCTGCCCGTGGTGGATGCGGTGCAAGGCGATGCGGCAGTTTTGGTGGACGGCGGCATACGCCGAGGCACCGATGTGTTCAAAGCCCTAGCGCTGGGGGCGGATGCGGTGCTGGTGGGGCGCCCCTGCCTCTATGGCCTGGCCCATGCGGGTGCGCGTGGCGCGGCCCATGTGCTGCGGCTTTTGCGAGACGAACTCGAAATGGCCATGACCCTGTGCGGCTGCCGAACCCCGCAAGACATCACCCCCGCACACCTTCACTGGCAAGGCCGGTCATGACCCCAGCGAACAAGCCTCAGGGCCAAGCCCCCAAACTGAGAGCACCCGGCAAGAGGCCACAAGTGGCACAAGCCGTGCGCACCATTGACAGCCAGACCTTGTTCGAGGCGGCCCATCAGGTGCTGATCGCGCACCAGGGCGAAACCTACAAACTCCAGATCACCCGGCAAGGCAAGTTGATCTTGACCAAGTGAGGCGCTGAAAACAAAAAAACCGGACTGCAAGCAGCCCGGTTTTCGTTAAGCGCACCTGAGAATCAGGAACGGATCAGGTGGTCAAAAGCGCTCAAAGCTGCCTTGGCACCTTCGCCTGCGGCGATCACGATCTGCTTGTACGGCACCGTGGTGCAGTCGCCTGCGGCGAACACGCCGGGCACATTGGTGTGGCCCTTGGCGTCCACCACGATCTCGCCAAATTTGCTCAGCTCGACCGTGCCCTTCAGGAACTCGGTGTTGGGCACCAAGCCGATTTGCACGAACACGCCCGCCAATTCGACATGGTGCTCGGTGCCGGTCGCACGGTCCTTGTAACGGATGCCGTTGACCTTGCTGCCGTCGCCGGTGATCTCGGTGGTCTGGGCATTGGTGTGCACCGTCACGTTGGGCAGGCTGTGCAGCTTGTTGACCAGCACAGCGTCGGCTTTGAGTTGCTCGGCAAATTCGATCACGGTGACGTGCTCGACGATACCCGCCAAGTCAATCGCCGCTTCGATGCCGGAGTTGCCGCCGCCGATCACGGCCGTGCGCTTGCCCTTGAACAGCGGACCGTCGCAGTGCGGGCAGTACGCCACGCCCTTGTTTTTGTACTCGGACTCGCCGGGCACGTTCACGTTGCGCCAACGCGCACCCGTGGACAAGATCACGGTTTTGGCTTTGAGCGTCGCGCCGTTTTCCATCTGGATGTGCACCAAACCATCGGCACCTGCGGGGGTCAGTTTGTCCGCACGCTGCAAGTTCATGATGTCCACGCCATAGTGGCGCACTTGCGCTTCGAGCGCGGCGGCAAACTTGGGGCCGTCGGTCTCGAGCACCGAGATGTAGTTCTCGATCGCCATGGTGTCGTTGGTCTGGCCGCCAAAGCGCTCAGCCGCCACGCCCACGCGGATGCCCTTGCGGGCAGCGTACACAGCCGCAGCCGCACCAGCGGGGCCACCGCCCACGATCAGCACTTCATAGGGGTCTTTGGCGTCCAACTTGGCCGCTTCGCGGGTGGCTGCACCCGTGTCGAGCTTGGCCACGATTTCTTCCACGCTCATGCGGCCCGAACCGAACACCTGACCGTTCAAGAACACCATGGGCACGGCCATGATCTGGCGCTCTTCCACTTCTTTTTGGAAAGCACCGCCTTCGATGACCACGGTTTTGACCTTGGGGTTGAAGATGGCCATGAGCGACAGGGCCTGCACCACGTCTGGGCAGTTGTGGCAGCTCAGGGACATGTAGACCTCGAAGCTGAAGTCGCCGTCCAAGCCTTTGATCGCGTCGATCACTTCAGGCTCGACCTTGGGCGGGTGGCCGCCAGTCCAGAGCAAGGCCAAGACCAAGGAGGTGAACTCGTGGCCGAGTGGCAAACCGGCAAAGCGCACGCCTTGCGTTTCACCTTCACGCAACACTGCAAATGAAGGCTTGCGCGCATCGTTGCCCGAGGTGTCCAGCGTGACTTTGTCCGACAGGCCCACGATGGTCTCGAGCAGTTCTTTCATCTCGGCGCCAGTTTCGCTGTCGTCGAGCGAGGCGACCAAGCGGATGGGCTGGCGCAACAAGGCAAGGTATTGCTGCAATTGGGCTTTGAGGGTGTCGTCGAGCATGGTTTTCTCCTGTTTCAGGCTGCACATATCCAGGGTCCCGCTTGTGGCGGAGCCTCAGAAAAAAGGGTTTGGGGGAATCGTTGAGGACAGCGCACACCGGGCGGGTGGCCTGGTTGCGCTGTGCTCAACGCCCTGCGCTGCAGGGTGTTGAGAGCCCTGAAGAACAGGGCTTGGGGTCAAGATTTAGATCTTGCCGACCAGGTCGATGGAAGGAGCCAAAGTCTTGGCGCCTTCTTTCCACTTGGCTGGGCACACTTGACCGGGGTTGGCGGCGGTGTACTGGGCAGCGGTCAGCTTGCGCAGGGTTTCCGACACGTCACGGGCGATTTCGTTGGAATGGATTTCCAGGGTCTTGATGGTCAACTCAGGGTTGATGATGAAGGTGCCGCGCAGTGCCAGGCCTTCTTCTTCGATGTGCACGCCAAAAGCGCGTGTCAGGGCGTGTGTTGGATCGCCAACCAATGGGAACTTGGCTTTGCCCACAGCAGGCGAAGTCTCGTGCCACACTTTGTGCGAGAAGTGGGTGTCGGTGGTGATGATGTACACCTCGGCGCCGGCTTTCTGGAAAGCTGCGTAGTTGTCAGCCGCGTCTTCAATCTCTGTAGGGCAGTTGAAGGTGAAAGCGGCTGGCATGAAAATGAACACGTTCCACTTGCCTTTGAGGCTGGCTTCGGTCACTTCGATGAACTTGCCGTTGTGGAAAGCTTGGGTTTTGAAGGGCTGAACTTGCGTGTTGATCAGGGACATGGTGTTTCCTTGGGTTGGTTGAAAAAAACTATCGAATGAGAAAACTCATTGGGTTGAATCATAAATCGAATCCACCCCGACTGGCAGGTCGAGACCATTGGAAGTTTCAATGGGTGTCATAGCCAGGACGGAATGCCCCCACGGCCAGGAGCAGCCAGGCGGCGATCCAGGCGCTACCGCCCCAGGGCACCAGGGCTCGCCAAGCATCAAACCCCAGCAAAGCGCGGGCGTAAATGTTGAAGCTGAACAAGGCCATGCCCAGCGCCATGAGCCAGCCCGAGGCCAACCACCAGCGCGAGGGGCCACGCCCGCCCAAGGCCAGCCCCACCAAGATCAAGCCCAGGGCATGGAACTGCTGCTGATTCAAAGCGGTTTGCACCATGGCCGGGATGCCATTGGCAAATGCGGGCAGATGGGCGAAGGCAGCACTGAACACCACGCTCAGTGAGGCGCTCAAGGCGCCCAGGATCAGAAAAATTCGGGAAGAAGACATGGCCAATCAGCGAGATAAGTTTGACAAAGATCAGAGGCCGCAGGGATTGTCTCGCGGCGCTTGACACAGATCAGCCCAAGTCTGACAGATCGGCGCACAGTGAAGACGTCGCCCCATTTAAGGACCTGAAATGAAAATGCTGATTGACTTGTTCTCTACCGACTATGGCCTGATGAGTGTGGGCGTGATCGTGTTCATGCTGCTCATGGCCGCCTTCTTCCTGCGCATGTTTGTGCACAAAATGAACGCCAACGAGTAAGGCACCTGCCGCGCTCAGGCCAGTGGTCGGCGGTAACCGCCCGACTGCCCCCGGGGCGAGAAGACCACCTGCCAAAGCTGGTTGTCCCGTGACCGGAAGGTGCCCGCGCAACACAGCAGGTAGTAGCGCCACATGCGGTAAAAGCGCTCACCGTACTTGGCCCACAAATCGGGCCAAGCCGCTTCAAACCGTTGGTGCCATGCCATCAGGGTCTTGTCATAGTCCACACCAAAGTTGTGCCAGTCCTCCATGACGAAATCGTGCTCGCTGTAAAACCCGATCTCTGAAGCCGAGGGCAACACCCCGTTGGGAAAGATGTAACGCTCAATCCACGGGTCGATCGCTGAGCCCGCATGGTTTTTGCCAATCGTGTGCAACAAAAACAAGCCATCGTCATGCAAACAGCGCTTGGCCATGTCGAAGTAGCTGCGGTAGTTCTTGTGCCCCACATGCTCGAACATGCCGATCGATGCAACCCGGTCAAAGCGTTGCGCCCCTTGCAGATTGAACTGTCGGTAATCGGCCAGCTCAAAGCGAACGGGTAATGTGCCTGCTTTGTGCGTGCCCAAGCGGGCCTGCTCTTTGGAAATGGTCAGCCCCACGCAGTGCACGCCGTAATGCTGGGCCGCAAACAGCATCAGGCTGCCCCAGCCACAACCAATGTCCAACAAGGTCATGCCGGGGCGCAATTGCAACTTCTGACATATCAGGTCCAGCTTGGCTTGCTGCGCCGCCTGCAAATCGCTCGCTTGCGCCCAATAGCCACAGCTGTAGGCCATGGACGGGTCAAGCATGGCCTCATAGAGATCGTTGCCCAGGTCGTAATGGACTTCACCCACCTGCCAGGCTCGGTGCTCGGACTGCAAATTGGTCAAACGCGCCTTCAGCGATGCCCAAATCCAGCCTGCACGGCCGACCTGCTGGTCCAGCCGTGCCCGCAAAATCCTGGCGATGAATTCATCCACCGCCTCGCAATCCCACCAGCCGTCCATGTAACTCTCGCCCAAACCCAAACTGCCACGGGTCAGGATGCGGTCAAAGGTCGCCGGGTGGTGAACTTGCATGTCCCAAGGCTGACTCCCCCCCACCGTGATGCCGGCGGTTGACAACAAATCAGCCGCCCTGCGCCAGTTTTCATCGGTCTCGACCAAACGATCTGGGCCCAACGCCAAGCTTGAAACCATGCATGCCTCCTGTGGGGTCTTCATTGCGCTGCGCCAGACCGATGGGTCCGACGGACAAGCCATGCTAAGCAGCGGCGGCGAGCCAGCCAATCCACTTTTTGACGTAGGCGCCGTACTTGAAAACCGTTACATCCGCACGCGTGGACTACCCGAACAGGTCACGAATGTGCATAATTGACGTTTACGTAACGTCAACTGAAACAGGAGTGAGACATGGACATTCAAGGCAAAGTTTTCATCGTCACCGGCGGCGCATCGGGTCTGGGTGAAGGCACCGCACGCATGCTGGCGGCCAACGGCGGCAAAGTGGTGATCGCCGACATGCAAGCCGAAAAAGGCGAAGCGGTCGCCAAAGAACTCGGCGGCGCCTTCGTCAAGTGCGATGTGAGCAACGAAGCAGACGGCCAAGCTGTTGTGGCCAAAGCTCTGTCCATGGGCAAGCTCATGGGCCTGGTCAACTGCGCAGGCATCGCCCCCGCTGAAAAAACCGTGGGCAAAAACGGCGCGCACAGCCTGGCCGTTTACACCAAGACCATCATGGTCAACCTGGTGGGCACCTTCAACATGATCCGCCTGGCCTCGGAAGCCATGTGCCAAAACGAACCCGAAGCCACCGGCGAACGCGGCGTGCTGATCAGCACCGCCAGCGTGGCCGCCTATGACGGCCAGATCGGTCAAGCCGCTTACGCCGCGTCGAAAGGCGGCGTGGTCGGCATGACGCTGCCCATCGCCCGCGATCTGGCCCGCAACGGCATCCGCAACATGACGATTGCCCCCGGCATCTTCGGCACCCCCATGCTGTTTGGCATGCCCCAAGAGGTGCAAGACGCCCTGGCCGCAGGCGTGCCCTTCCCCAGCCGCCTGGGCACCCCCCAGGACTACGCCAAATTGGCCAAACACATCATCGAAAACGACATGCTCAACGGCGAAGTCATCCGCCTGGACGGCGCGATCCGTCTGGCACCGAAATGATCTGAAGGCTTCACGCTCCCCAACCAAGCAGGCCCTTCGGGGCCTGTTGTCGTTTTGGGGCTAGCATGCGAGGACACGGAGGCCTCCTCATGAACAAAACCCTGCCACTGAGCTTGATCACCTTGGCGCTGCTTGGCGCTTGCGCATCGCCAACACCCAACGCCAACTGGCGCTACAGCGTGCCCGAGCAACCCGAAGCCGCCAGCGGCATCAGCACCAAAGCGGGATGGGCTTACACCCGACAGGCGGTGGCCGCGGCCAACCCACTGGCCACCGATGCAGGGCTGCAGATTCTGCGGGCGGGTGGCTCGGCGCTGGATGCCGCGATCGCCGTGCAGATGGTGCTGGGTCTGGTGGAGCCGCAGTCCAGCGGGATTGCCGGTGGGGCTTTTTTGCTGCACTTTGATGGTCAAAAAGTCACAGCCCATGACGGGCGAGAAACCGCGCCGGCAGCAGCCACGGGTGACATGTTCATGGGCACGGACGGCAAGCCTTTGCCTTTTGACGATGCCGTGCTCAGCGGACGATCGGTCGGCGTGCCTGGTGCGGTGCGCATGCTGGAAGCGGCACACCGGCAACACGGTCAGCTGCCCTGGGCGCAGCTGTTGGAGCCAGCCATCCGCCTGGCCGAGCAGGGCTTCAAAGTCAGCCCGCGGCTGCACACGCTGCTGCAAACCGATCCGCATTTAAAGAAAGACCCACTGGCCGAGCGCTTCTTTTTCAACACCGAGGGCCAAGCCTGGCCGGTGGGCCATGTGCTGCGCAACCCGGAATATGCGCATGTGCTGCGCCGCATGGCCGCCGAAGGCAGTCGTGCCCTGCACGAAGGCCCGGTGGCCCAGGCCATCGTGGCCCGCAGCGCCCAAGCGCCTCGGCCAGGTGCATTGAGTTTGCAAGACCTGCGCGACTACCAAGCCCGTGAACGCGAAGCCTTGTGCTTTGACCACATGGCCCAAGCGCGCCTGTACCGCATCTGCGGCTTTCCACCGCCGTCCTCAGGCCAGATCGCCATCGGGCAGATTCTGGGCATGCTGGGTCACACCTCGGCTCAAGGCGCAGCATTTTCAAGCGGTGTGCCCTCCCCTGACTTTTTGCACCGTTACACCGAAGCCTCGCGCCTGGCCTTTGCCGACAGGGCGCAGTACGTGGCCGACCCGGACTTTGTGCCAGCGCCTGCCGGTGACTGGCGCAGCTTGCTGGCCCCAGGCTACCTGCGCGATCGCAGCCAACTCGTCGGCACGCAGTCCATGAAAGTGGCCAAGCCAGGGCTGCCCGGTGGTGTCCAAACGAGCTGGGCGCCCATGCCCATGCAAACCGAATACGGCACCAGCCACATCAGCGTGGTCGATGCCAAAGGCCGCGCCGTGGCCATGACCACCACCATTGAAGCGGCGTTTGGTGCGCGGCGCATGGTGACAACGGACCCATCCCGCCCGGGTGGCTTTTTGCTCAACAACCAGTTGACCGATTTCAGCTTTGTGCCTGCCGATGTGCAAGGCCGTCCCATCGCCAACCGGGTCGAGCCCGGCAAACGGCCCCGCTCGTCCATGTCGCCCACGCTGGTGTTCGACAAGGCCACCGGACAGTTGCTGCTGAGCGGTGGCAGCCCGGGGGGCGCACTCATCATCCACTACACGGCCAAGCTGCTCACCGGCACGCTGCATTGGGGCTTGAACGCACAGCAAGCGGTCAGCCTGCCCAACTTTGGCTCTCTCAACGGCCCCACCCTGCTCGAAGCCAAAGGTTTTCCAGCCAGCACCCTCGATGCGCTCAAAGCCCGTGGGCATGAGGTGCGTGAGATGGACATGACCAGCGGTTTGCAAGCGATCGAGCGCACACCCACGGGCTGGTTTGGCGGCGCTGACCCGCGCCGCGAAGGGGTCGTGTTGGGTGACTGAGATCCTTGTCAGCTTGCGCTGACAAGGGACTTCAGGTTCATCAGCATTTCGTGCGCTTGCTGCTGCTCGTGAGACAGCTGGCTCCACCGTTTTTCAAAGTCCATGACCCTGTCCTGAACTGCCTGCTTCTGATGGTGTGAAGCATGCAACTGCATCTCCAGCGCAGCACGACTTTGACCAAGCTCCTGGAATTGCTGTTGCAGGCTGGTCAATTCGTTTTGTGTGCGGGCATGTTCTTGTGCGTGCGTCTGGGCCATGCCTTGCATTTTCTCCATCAAGGATTTTTCCAACGTTTGCAGCTCATTGGCAGCACCAGACAAAGCCTGAGCCAACGAATTTTGGTGCGACTGTCCAAGCTCTTGCAATTGAGCTTGATGCACAGACTGCTGCTGCTCTAACGCCTTTACCCAAGTTCCTTTTTCTTGCTGCCATGACTCCTGCAATTGACGGTTGGCTTGCTGCAGTTGCTGGGTTTCGGTTTGCAACTGCGACACCCTGACTTGAGACGTGGCCAAATCCTGAGCTGACTGCTGAGCTTTCATGTCACTGCGTTCGGTCAAAACCAGTTGTTGTTTCAGTCGTTCATCAGTTTCATGGTGCAGCGCCTCCAATTGTTCGACCTTGAGGCGAAGCTCTTGCGACAGTTGAACAGCCCGCACATGCTCATTCTGGGTCGTGCGCAATGATGCTTGCACACCTTGAAAATCAGCGGTCAGCGCAGATGTGTGCTGCGTCATTTGATTGATTTTTTCCTCAGTCAAATCAAGTTGCGCCTGATGTCGCTGAAGGTGTTCTGCTTCCTTGTCTTTCAAGACTCGGGCATGCTCAATTTTCAAGGCATCGGTTTGACTTTGAGACTGCACATGGGCAGCGCGAGCACCTGACAGCGATTGTTCCAACTGACTAACCTGGCTTTTGACCCCAAGCAGTTGAGACTGCAGCTCAGTTGTGTTCCGATTGGCAGCATCCAGACTCTGCAATGCCACGGCATGCTGGTCATTGAGCTGGCGTGCATCTTCTTCGTGGAGATTGATCCTGTCGCGCAACTCGGCTTGCAAACGCGCAAGATCACGAATACGTGCCTGCTCAGCAAACAATTCGCGTCGGCTCGACAGCAACTGAAAGTGCTGTAAGACGATCCATAAAACCAAAATTAGTCCGATCAGGACAGTCAAAACAGTCATAGCTTGGAAGTTCATTGACAGTGGACCAAGTCTTATCAACAAGGTATAGAGTAAGACGTCATTTGAACATGTAAATGCAATGTTTATGCTCCACTACACTCATCAGATAGATGTTTTTTGTACTTTTTACAAATAGATTCATATGCGCGTCCAAACTGTTGCTGCGGTGCCATCAACAGCCTTGGATCAACCACAAAAAAACGGCAGCCGAGGCTGCCGTTTTTGTGGGCGGCGGGCGTGCGCCCGCGCAAATCAGTAAGCCTGACCCAGCTGGCCAAGGATGGCTGGGTTTTCCAGGGTAGAAATGTCTTGCGTGATCTCTTCGCCTTTGGCCAGCGAGCGCAACAGACGGCGCATGATCTTGCCCGAACGGGTCTTGGGCAAGTTCTCGCCGAAGCGGATGTCTTTGGGCTTGGCGATGGGGCCGATTTCCTTGGCGATGTGATCGCGCAATTGCTTGGCGATGGCCTTGCCTTCGTCGCCATTGGGCAACGAACGCTTGAGCACCACGAAGGCGCAAATGGCTTCACCGGTGGTGTCGTCAGGGCGGCCCACCACGGCGGCTTCGGCCACCAGCTCGGTGCAGCTCACCAGTGCCGATTCGATTTCCATGGTGCCCATGCGGTGACCCGACACGTTCAGCACGTCGTCGATGCGGCCGGTGATGGTGAAGTAACCGGTTTTCTCGTCGCGGATCGCGCCGTCGCCAGCCAGGTAGTACTTGCCCTTGAAGTCTTCAGGGTAGTAGCTCTTCTTGAAGCGCTCAGGGTCGCCCCAGATGTTGCGGATCATGGAAGGCCATGGGCGCTTGACGACCAAAATGCCGCCTTGGCCGTTGGGCATGTCTTCGCCGGTTTCGCTCACGATAGCGGCCTGGATGCCGGGGAAAGGCAGTGTGCAAGAACCTGGGACCATGGGCGTCACGCCAGGCAGCGGGGTGATCATGTGGCCGCCGGTTTCGGTTTGCCAGAAGGTGTCCACGATGGGGCAACGGCTGCCGCCCACGTGCTGGTGGTACCACTCCCAAGCGGCGGGGTTGATCGGCTCGCCAACCGAGCCCAGCAAACGCAAGCTGGTCAGGTCGTAGCTCTTGGGGTGCACGGCGTCGTTGGCTTCAGCGGCTTTGATCAGCGAGCGGATCGCAGTGGGCGCGGTGTAGAAGATCGAAACTTTGTGGTCCTGGATCATCTTCCAGAAGCGGCCTGCGTCGGGGTAAGTGGGCACGCCTTCGAACACGATTTCGGTGCCGCCCAGGGCCAAGGGGCCGTAGGTGATGTAGGTGTGGCCTGTGACCCAGCCGATGTCGGCGGTGCACCAGAACACGTCGTCAGCCTTCAAATCGAAGGTCCACTTGGTGGTCAACGCAGCGTGGAGCAGGTAGCCGCCAGTGCTGTGCTGAACGCCTTTGGGTTTGCCGGTCGAGCCCGATGTGTAGAGCAAGAACAAGGGATGCTCAGCGCTCACCCACTCTGGCTCGCAGGTGGTGGCTTGCTGGTCGGCCACGTCGGCCATCCACAGGTCGCGGCCTGCGGTCATGGCGATGTCAGCGCCCGAGCGCTTGACGACCAGCACGTTCTTGATGGCGTCGCAGCCGCCCAGGGCGATGGCTTCGTCAACAATGGACTTCAAAGGCAGCAGCTTGCCGCCGCGCACTTGGTTGTCGGCGGTGATCACGGCCACAGCGCCGGTGTCTTCGATGCGGTCGCGCAGCGACTGGGCCGAGAAGCCACCGAACACCACCGAGTGGGTGGCGCCGATGCGGGCGCAAGCTTGCATGGCGGCCACGCCTTCAATGGACATGGAGATGTAGATGACGACGCGGTCACCTTTTTTGATGCCCAAGCTCTTCAAGGCATTGGCGTACTGGCAAGTCTTGGCCAGCAACTGGCTGTAAGTGACCTTGGTCACTTCGCCGCCGTCGGCTTCGAAGATGATGGCGGTCTTGTCGCCCAAGCCTTTTTCAATGTTGCGGTCCAGGCAGTTGTAAGACACGTTCAGAGTGCCGTCTTCAAACCACTTGAAGAAAGGGGCATTGGACTCGTCGAGCACCTTGGTGAAAGGCGTCTTCCAGGTGATCAGCTCTTTGGCCAGACGGCCCCAGTAGCCTTGGTAGTCGGTTTCAGCTTCTTTGCACAGGGCTTCGTAGGCAGCCATGCCCGAGACGTTGGCGTTTTTAACGAAATCAGCGCTCGGTTGGTAAATGGTGGAACTCATCAGATTTGTCTCCTCAATGACATGGTGTTTTTAAACTGGTGCAAATGTCTGCTTTCGCTCTTACAAAGCACTGACTGAC
Source organism: Limnohabitans sp. MMS-10A-192 (assembly GCF_003063335.1). GTDB lineage: Bacteria > Pseudomonadota > Gammaproteobacteria > Burkholderiales > Burkholderiaceae_C > Limnohabitans_A. The sequence continues at coordinate 868,473 of NZ_NERX01000001.1, forward strand.
ATCAGACTTGCACGCCTTGGGGGCGAAATTGCTGTTCTACCGCCTAAAATTCGGGTCTGCCAGAAGCCACAGGCTTCAGGAAAGTTTCAGGAAAACCATGTCCAAATCATCTTCGGGCGTCAAACGCGCCACCAGCCCCCTCAATAACTTCATCTTTGCCAGCCGCTGGCTGCAATTGCCGCTGTATCTGGGTCTGATCGCAGCGCAGGCGGTGTATGTGTTCCATTTCTGGGTGGAGCTGGTGCACTTGCTCGAAGCCGCTTTTGGCAACCAGCACGCACTGCAATTGCTGATCAGCAGCATTGGCTACAAGACCGATGCGACCATCACCAGCCTCAATGAAACCGTGATCATGTTGGTGGTACTGGGCCTGATCGATGTGGTCATGATCTCCAACTTGCTCATCATGGTCATCGTGGGCGGCTACGAAACCTTTGTCTCGCGCCTGAACCTCGAGGGCCACCCCGACCAGCCCGAGTGGCTGGACCACGTGAACGCCTCGGTGCTCAAGGTCAAGCTGGGCACGGCCATCATCGGCATCAGCTCGATCCACCTGCTCAAGACCTTCATCAACGCGGCCAACTACGACGAAAAAGTGTTGATGTGGCAAACCATCATCCACATCGCCTTTTTGCTCAGCGCGATTGCCATTGCCTATGCGGACCGCCTGATGTCGCACCACGACAAAGCTGGCCACTGAACCCTGTTTTCTGACTCTCCACTGGACTCACACACCATGACCACCCTGATCAAACAAGACGACCTGATCGAATCCGTTGCTGCCGCGCTGCAGTACATCAGCTACTACCACCCGGCCGACTTCATCTCGCACCTGGCCAGCGCCTACGAGCGCGAGCAAAGCCCTGCGGCCAAGGACGCCATTGCGCAGATTCTGACCAACAGCAAGATGAGCGCTTTTGGCCACCGCCCGATTTGCCAGGACACCGGCATCGTGAACGTGTTCCTTGAAGTGGGCATGGACGTGAAATTCGACGGCTTCACCGGCAGCCTGGAAGACGCCGTCAACGAAGGCGTGCGCCGGGGCTATAACCACCCCGACAACATGCTGCGCGCCTCGGTCGTGTCTGACCCGCACTTCAACCGCAAGAACACCAAGGACAACACCCCTGCCGTGATCTTCACCAAGATCGTGCCCGGCCACCATGTGCATGTGACCGTGGCAGCCAAAGGCGGCGGCAGCGAAAACAAGTCCAAGCTGATCATGCTCAACCCCGGCGACAGCATCGTTGACTGGGTGCTCAAAACCGTGCCCACCATGGGCGCGGGCTGGTGCCCGCCGGGCATGTTGGGCATCGGCATTGGTGGCACGGCCGAAAAAGCCGTGCTCTTGGCCAAGGAAAGCCTGATGGACGACCTGGACATGTACCAGCTGCTCGAAAAATCCAGCAAAGGCGAGAAGCTCGACCAAGTCGAAGAAATGCGCTTGGAGCTGTACCACAAGGTCAACGCCTTGGGCATTGGTGCGCAAGGCCTGGGCGGCCTGACCACCGTGCTCGACATCAAAATCAAGATGTACCCCACACACGCGGCCAGCAAGCCCGTGGCCATGATCCCCAACTGCGCGGCCACCCGCCACGCGCACTTTGTGCTCGACGGCTCAGGCCCCAGCTACCTCGAAGCGCCTTCGCTCGACCTGTGGCCCAACGTGGGCTGGACGGCCGACACCGAAAAGAGCCAGCGCGTGGACCTCAACACCCTGACGCCCGAGCAAGTCGCTGCCTGGAAACCCGGCCAGACCCTGCTGCTCAACGGCAAGATGCTGACGGGCCGCGACGCCGCGCACAAACGCATCCAGGACATGCTGGCCAAGGGCGAGCCGCTGCCTGTCGACTTCAAAAACCGCGTGATTTACTACGTGGGCCCTGTTGACCCCGTGGGCGACGAAGCCGTCGGCCCCGCAGGCCCAACAACCGCCACCCGCATGGACGGCTTCACAGAAATGATGCTGGCCAACACCGGCCTGATCGCCATGATCGGCAAGGCCGAGCGCGGCCCGGTTGCCATCGAGGCCATCAAGAAGCACAAGTCGGCATACCTCATGGCCGTGGGCGGCGCGGCTTACCTCGTGTCCAAAGCCATCAAGCACGCCAAAGTGGTGGGCTTTGCGGACATGGGCATGGAAGCCATTTACGAATTCGACGTAGTGGACATGCCCGTGACGGTGGCCGTCGATGCGGGCGGCACCAGCGCCCACATCACCGGCCCAGCCGAATGGCAAAAGCGCATTGCCACCGGCGAGTTCAAGGGCATTGGCGTAACCGCTGCCTGAATGTGATGCGGCGGTGGCCCGCAAGTCACCGCCCTCACCCGATTCATGACCGAATCCCCCATCGGCGTTTTTGACAGCGGCATCGGCGGCCTGAGTGTGCTGCAGGCCCTGCAGGCCGAGCTGCCCCATGAACACTTTGTGTACTGGGCCGACAGCGGTCATGCGCCCTATGGTGAAAAAGGCGATCTCTTCGTGCGCCAGCGCAGCCTGGCCATTGCTCAGCACCTGATTGAGCATCACCACATCAAAGCCTTGGTGGTGGCCTGCAACACCGCCACGGCAGCCGCCATTCACACCTTGCGTGCGCAGTACCCGCATTTGCCCTTGATCGGCGTCGAGCCCGCGCTCAAACCGGCCATCGCGCTGAGCCAAACCAAACGCATCGGCGTCATCGGCACGAAGGGCACGTTGTCGAGCGAAAAATTCCATCGGCTGCTCGCCAGCCTGCAAGACCAGGCCGACTTCGTGGTTCAGCCCTGCAAGGGTTTGGCGCTGGCCATTGAGCAAAGCACACACGCCCAATCGGGCACACACGACGCTGACCAGATCAGCGCATTGCTTGGGGACTACACCGGACAGATGGGCCGATTTGGCACGGCACCGGGTGAGATGGACACTTTGGTGCTGGGCTGCACGCACTACGTCTTTGCAGAAAACGCGTTGCGCAGATGGCTCGGGCCGGATGTGCAACTGGTCTCCACCGGCAAACCGGTGGCCCGCCAAACGCGCCGCTTGCTGGAGGCATCGGCCCAATTGCGCAGCGGGCCTGCACCCCATGCGGCTTCTGCACGCATGCGCTTGATGACCAATGGGGAACTTGGCGCACTGCAAGCGGCTGCTTTGCGTTGGCTGAAACTGCCCCACTCGGCCTGCCACAAGGCCGACCCGCACGTTTGATCAGTGGTCGGTCTGGCCCAGCGCCATGCGGCGTCCCCGCTCAACGCTCACCGGCATCAGCAAGACCAAGCCCAACACAAAGAGCAACGATGTCGAGCCAATGGCCAGGCGCTGGTTGCCACCGCTGAGCCAAGTGATGAGGCCATAGCTCAAAGGCCCCAGGATGCTGGCCAGACGGATCGCAAAGGTCCACAAGCCAAAGAATTCACCCAGGCGCGCAGGCGGCACCATCAGGCCCGCCATGGCGCGACCTGATGACTGGCTGGACCCCATGCACACCCCGGCCAAGGCCGCCGCCCACCAAAACACCTCTTTCGTGCTCGACAAGGCTGCGATCACGCAGGTCAAAATCCAGCCCAGCAAGGTCAGGGCCAAAGCCAATTTGTGCCCGATGCGGTCTTGCGCATAGCCCAACACGAAGGCGCCCACAAAAGCCGCGATGTTCAGCACAAAAATCAGCACCATGGTCTCTTGCGGCTGAAAGCCAATCACCTGTTCGGCATAAATGGCCGCCAGCGAAATCGCCACCGCCACCCCACCTTGGTAGGCCACCGCACAGGCCATCGAGCGTGTGAAGTCCTTGTAAGGTCGAGCATCCCTGAAGGTCTGCTTCAACTGGCGCAGGCTTTGCAGCATGCCCACCACAGGCGCATCGGGCTGCGGGGGGGAATGCTCCTTCATCAAGGCAAAGGTCACGCAAGCCGCTGCGCCATACACCACCGCCGTGATGAGCATGGTCACAGGCACGAACTGGCTGCCGCTCTCGCCTCGCGCTTGTGCAGCCATCACATAGGCCAGGCAAACGCCCAAGGTCAACATGCCGCCGATGTAGCCCAAAGCCCAACCCCAGCCGCTGACACGCCCCATGGCCTCTGGCCTGGCCAGCTCTGGCAAAAATGAAGCCGTCAAGGACTCGCCAAAAGAAAAGAAGGTGTTGGAGATGATGAGCAAGCACAGTCCCAGCACCACCTGCCCGGGGCCTACCCAAGCCAGGGCAGCGGTGCTGAACACGCACGCTGCGGTCACGGCCATGAGCAAACGTTTTTTACCTGCCGTGCGATCGGCCCACGCCCCCAAACCCGGCATGGTCAGCATGACGATGGCGTAAGAAATGCTCAGGCCGACCGTCCAGGCCAATGTGGCCCAGGAGGCGCCTTGCGCCACACCACCGACGAAATAAGCCGCAAACACGGCGGTGATGACCACCGTGGTGTAGCCCGAATTGGCGAAGTCGTACATCGCCCATCCAAACACCTCTCGAAATCGAACACCGGGGTTCAGCGCATCGCTTGAGAATCGCGGCTTCATGGCAAGGCCTCTCAGTGCAGGTGTCGGGGGCGGCGGTTGCCACCGCCATGGCCGTTGCCACCCGAACCTTTGGGTGGCTTGCCAATGTCCAGCGAACTGACCAGGTTGTCAAAACGCTGGCTGAACAGTTTGTCGATCTCAGACACCACACCACCCAGCTCAGCACCATCGAAATGGCGCTCCATCATGTTGATCACGTCATGCACCAGCAAATCACGCTGCGCCTGCATGATGGCACCGGGATCGGGGCCGACGAACAGCATCACAAAATCGTCGCGCGACTCGCCGCCGTTGGCCTCGTCTTCGTCGTCGAAATCGGTGTCGTAGAAAGTGACCTCGATCTGGGTACCAGCGGAAGACAGTTCATTGAGGTTCATGCACAGATCGTCCAGAACCATGCGGAAATCATCATCGCCGCGCACCGTCCAGCACATGTGCAAACGATGCGTGTTCAGATCGAAACGGATGCCTGGCTCTTCTTCATACAGGCTGAGCGAGCCCTCGCTCAGGCTGCGCGCACCTGCGTAATGCCAAAGCGGCTTGAGCGCTTCTTGCACCGCCTGGAGATCGGTGCCAGGTTTGATCGGCACATCACCATGCACGTGGATCTCAAACGGTGCGTTGTCGTGGTTCATGATGATGTTCTTCTGACTGTGGTGCCTCGGGCCGGAATCGAACCGGCACGCCCCTGTTACGGAAGCAACGGATTTTAAGTCCGGTGTGTCTACCAGTTTCACCACCGAGGCTGGGGCTCTATTGTGCCCTGATAAAGAGGGTTTTCCGCTCTCAGCCGATCTGTAAATTCAGCATCGCCATGACGTACAAAGCCAACACGGCGATGTAGCCCACAGCCCAGAAAAGCGAGCGAAACAAGGCTTTGTCCTTGAGGTAGCAAGCCACATAAGCCACACGCGCTGCGGTAAACAACACACACAGCAGGTCCACCACAAACGGATCCACCCCAGTCAACAGGGCCAGCACCACACCGACCGCAAAAAATGGGAACGCCTCCAGACTGTTGGCTTGGGCAGCATTGGCGCGAGCGCGGTAACCCGTCTGATGCGCCATCCATTCACGCGGATTGTGGTTGTCATAGCCTTTGGCACCTGCTTTGGCAATGCCTGCACACACCAGAGGCGTCAAACCAGCCAGCAAAATGGCTGCATAAGAAATCATCATGTTTGTCTCCTGTGAAGAAACTCAAAATGCCAACAAAAAAGCCACTGAGGATCAGTGGCTTCTTGAAAAGATCGACTTCGCGCCGGATCTTGGCAGATCAACCGCCCTTTTTCGAGCGTTTGCCTGGGTTTTTCTTGCTGCGCGTTGCCACGCCGCGCTCCAGGCTCACGCGCTGGCCACGGCCATGGGTGCGCAGTGTCACGCCGGGCAATGCGGGCAGTGGAGGTGTGAATTTACGATCTGCTTCGGTAACGATTTTATTGCCCATCTGTGGCTCCAGGAAAATAATGCAAACCGTTATTAAGCCACAAGAATGAGCCGTTTTGCGGTGCGCCGCGATCAAACTGCACAACACGCCCGATGACAGCTCAGCCAAGCTGTCCCCTGCACACTGGACAAAACAGCCTCCACTCCGTCAAGATGGGCCTGCCCCAGTCACACCATCACATTCACGGACAGAATGCCCCATGAGTACACCGACATTTGAAAAATTCAGCCAGCAAGCGCTCTCTGAGGGTTTCGATGAAATCATCGTCAGAGAATGGGCGCCCCTGCTTCACTTGGATACACACACGCACCCTTTCGATGTCAGTGCCTACGTTGCCCGTGGTGAATACTGGTTAACCACCGGCGAAGAAGTTCTGCATCTGAAAGCCGGGGACACTTTCCGCTTGGTCCGCAACGTGCCTCATGCCGAGCTGTATGGCCCTGAGGGTGCCACGGTTTGGGTGGCCCGCGCCAATTGACACGCTGATCAACGACGACAAACATGATCTCCATTGGCCGCGCCACACGCCAACTGTGGGCCCTGTTGGTGTTTTGCACAGCTGCACTGCCTGTGTTCTCACAAGACCTCAAGGCGCAATTCATTCAGATTGATCTGGGGCGGGAATTCGGATTTTTCAGCAAATCCCCCGCGCACTTGCGTGCCGTTGCCATGGCGTCCAACCAAAACCCATCATCAACAGCATTGCTGTTTTTCCCGGGCTGGCCGGGCCAGCTTTGGTTGCCTGAGAACATGCAAGCCGAGCGCTTCATCACCAACGCCCCCAACAGCCGTTTCTATGCCACCCGCCACATTGATTTGATGCCCTCCAAAGGCATCACGTTTGTGATGGTCGACTGCCCTACTGATCAATGGGGCAGCAGCCAGCGATCTGCCGATCCCACAGGCTGCAGCGACAGTTACCGCTCAAGCCAACAACATGCTGACGATATTGCGCATTTGATCGCGCACCTGAAAGCGACACAAGGCATCAAGCGCATTTTCATCATGGGGCACAGCTACGGGAGCATTTCATCGCGTTGGCTCGCCATGCGGCTTGGCGACCAAATTCAGGGCAGCATCCATTCCGCATCCATGTCGTATGCCGCAGGCATGCGGTTCGCCGATTACGGCAGCAGCATTTCACGCATGGACATGGCGCAGGCCAAGGCCCCTTGGATCTTCGTCCACAATTTGAACGACCAATGCAAAGCCACGCCCTATGTCCCCATCCAAACGGTTGCCGGCACGCAGCTGATCACCGTGCGCGGGGGGACCCCTCAAGGTGACCCATGCGGTGCGGGCCATTTCCACTCCTACCAAGGCCGTGAATTGGCTGTGCTTGATGCCGTGGCACGTTGGATCACAAGCGATGAGATCACCCTTTTCGCAGGCGACCCATGATCATGAAAAAAGCCGCTACAGCCTATGCTGCAGCGGCTTTTGATCTGGAGGCGCGACCCAGAGTCGAACTGGGCTAGACGGATTTGCAATCCGTTGCATAACCGATTTGCTATCGCGCCATGTTCGGAAATATTCCGACAAAAAAGGGAAGCTTTTGGCTTCCCTTTTTGCTGAAAGAGATTGGCACTTCTTTCAATGTTTGGAGCGGGAAACGAGGCTCGAACTCGCGACCTCAACCTTGGCAAGGTTGCGCTCTACCAACTGAGCTATTCCCGCATTTGCAAGACTCAAATTATACATCGCTTAGCGGCTCTTTTGAGAACTCGCACACGTTAATTTGAATTTTTCTGGAGGCGCGGGCCGGAGTCGAACCGACCTACACGGATTTGCAATCCGGTGCATAACCGCTTTGCTACCGCGCCCGATTTTCAGAACCCAAGCACTGAAAATTCCGACAAAAAAGGGAAGCAATTGCTTCCCTTTTTGGCTGAAAGATGTTGGCACTTCTTTCAAAATTTGGAGCGGGAAACGAGGCTCGAACTCGCGACCTCAACCTTGGCAAGGTTGCGCTCTACCAACTGAGCTATTCCCGCGTATCAGTGAATTCAGCATTATATGCTTTGTTCGCTGCAATGAAAGAATTATAGCGTCATTTCCGGGGTGTTTTGAAAAGCCCCCGGAAATTTTGCATCAATGTTTCACCGCATCGGCCTTGGGGGTGGCCGCGACAGCCGTGACCGCAGCAGCAGCCACTTCTTCTTCACTCAAAGGCACGGGCTTGGCTTCCAGCGCCACGTCCAGCACCTGGTCAATCCACTTGACAGGGACGATCTCGAGACCGTTTTTGACGTTCTCGGGAATGTCTTGCAAATCCTTGACGTTGTCCTCAGGGATGAGCACGGTCTTGATGCCGCCACGCAAGGCGGCCAGCAACTTTTCCTTCAAGCCACCAATGGCGGTGACTTCGCCACGCAAGGTGATCTCACCGGTCATGGCCACATCGGCGCGCACCGGAATGCCCGTCATGGCCGACACCATGGCCGTGGTCATGGCGGCACCCGCACTGGGGCCATCTTTAGGCGTTGCGCCATCGGGCACGTGGATGTGCAGGTCTTTCTTTTCAAAGACCTCATCCTTGATGCCCAGCAGGCGCGAACGGCTGCGCACCACTGTGCGGGCAGCTTCCACAGATTCTTTCATCACATCGCCCAGCGAACCGGTGCGAGTGATGACCCCTTTGCCTGGCATCAAGGCAGCTTCGATGGTCAGCAAATCGCCGCCCACTTCTGTCCAAGCCAGACCGACCACCTGACCGACCTGATTTTTTTGCTCAGCACGACCGTAGCTGTACTTGCGCACACCCAAGAAATCGTTGAGGTTGTCCACCGTCACTTGAACTTGTGGCTTCATCTGCTTGAGCAACAAGGCCTTGACGACTTTGCGACAAATCTTGCCCAGCTCGCGCTCAAGCGAACGGACACCGGCTTCGCGCGTGTAGTAACGCACCACATCGCGAACGGCATCTTCGGTCACGTTCAGCTCTTCGGGTTTGACACCGTTGTTGGCCAATTGCTTGGGCAGCAAGTACTTCATGGCGATGCTGGTCTTTTCATCCTCGGTGTAACCCGACAGGCGAATGACTTCCATCCGGTCCAGCAAAGCCGAAGGGATGTTCATCGAATTGGAGGTGGCCACGAACATCACATCGCTCAGGTCGAAATCGACCTCGACGTAGTGATCACCAAAGGTGTGGTTCTGCTCAGGGTCCAGTACTTCCAGCAAGGCGCTCGAAGGATCGCCCCGGAAGTCGGTGCCCAGCTTGTCAATTTCGTCCAGCAAGAACAAGGGGTTCTTGGTGCCGACCTTGTTCAGGTTTTGCAGGACCTTGCCTGGCAAAGCGCCAATGTAAGTACGGCGGTGACCGCGGATCTCAGCTTCGTCACGCATGCCGCCCAAAGCCATGCGCACGTACTTGCGGCCCGTGGCTTTGGCGATCGACTGGCCCAGCGAGGTTTTACCCACACCGGGTGGCCCAACCAGGCACAAGATAGGCGCTTTGACCTTGTCCACGCGTTGCTGCACAGCAAGGTATTCCAGGATGCGGTCTTTGACTTTGTCCAGGCCAAAGTGGTCCTGGTTCAGCACGTCTTCGGCATTGCCCAGATCGTGCTTGAGTTTGGTCTTCTTGCTCCAAGGCAAACCGGTCAGCACTTCGAGGTAATTGCGCACCACAGAAGCCTCGGCCGACATGGGGGACATCAGCTTGAGTTTCTTCAACTCGCCTTCGGCTTTTTTACGGGCCTCAGCCGACATCTTGGCGGTCTTGATCTTTTTCTCGATCTCCTCGATGTCCGCACCGTCTTCGCCCTCGCCCAGTTCTTTCTGGATGGCTTTGACCTGCTCGTTCAAATAGAAGTCGCGCTGGTTCTTCTCCATCTGGCGCTTGACGCGGCCACGGATGCGTTTGTCCACATTCAGGATGTCGACTTCATGCTCCAGCTGCGCAAACAGGTTTTCCAGACGCGCCTTGATGCTGGCCAAATCCAGCACTTGCTGTTTGTTTTCCAGCTTGAGCGGCAAATGGGCTGCGATCGTATCGGCCAAGCGGCCGGCATCGTCGATGCTGGAAATCGAGGTCAAGATTTCTGGCGGGATCTTCTTGTTGAGTTTGACGTACTGGTCAAACTGCTGCATCACCGCACGGCGCAGCGCTTCGATCTCGCTGCTGGGCTCGGACTGCTCTGCAGCCGGCTCCACAGGTGTGACCTTGGCCACAAAGTGGGCCTCACCATCCACAATGGATTGCACCGTCGCACGCTGTTGACCTTCGACCAGCACCTTGACGGTGCCATCGGGCAACTTGAGCATCTGCAAGATGGTCGAGACGCAACCCACATCGAACATATCGTCGATCGCAGGTTCGTCCTTGGCGGCAGTCTTTTGAGCCACCAGCATGATGCGGCGCTCGGCGGCCATGGCCGACTCCAGCGCCTTGATGCTCTTGGGGCGTCCCACAAACAAGGGAATCACCATGTGAGGGAAAACGACCACATCGCGCAAAGGCAACATGGGCAGTTCAATCGGGGTGGGCGGCAAAGGTGTGTGTCCAGACATGGTATGTCCCTTGGTTCAATTCAGCTTCACATGGATGCTGCACCAGCGATTTCAACCCATCGATGAGAAGGGTTATTGATCGCCGGGCCACACATGGGGTCAGGCCTGTTTGGCCGACTCGCGGTAAACCAGCAGCGGCGGCTTGTTGTCGTCGATGGCGGACTCGTCGACCACCACTTTTTCAACGTTCACCGCGTTGGGCAACTCAAACATGGTGTCGATCAAGGCCTGTTCCATGATGGAACGCAGCCCACGGGCACCTGTTTTGCGGGCCAAGGCCTTGCGGGCAATGGCCGTCAGTGCATTGGGGCGCACTTCCAGCTCAACGCCTTCCATGGCCAAGAGTTTGGTGAACTGCTTGACCACCGCATTCTTGGGCTCGGTCAAGATCTGCACCAAAGCGTCTTCGGTCAGTTCGGCCAAAGTGGCGACCACCGGCAGACGCCCGACCAATTCAGGAATCAGGCCAAACTTGATCAAATCTTCGGGCTCGACTTCATTGAACACTTCGGTCAATGAACGTTGCTTCTTGCTTTTGACGGTGGCGCCAAAGCCGATACCGCCCGATTCGGTGCGGTTTTCGATGACTTTTTCCAAGCCAGCAAACGCGCCACCGCAAATGAACAGGATGTTGGTCGTGTCGATCTGCAGGAAATCCTGGTTGGGGTGCTTGCGCCCGCCTTGTGGAGGCACGCTGGCCATGGTGCCTTCGACCAGCTTGAGCAAGGCCTGCTGAACGCCCTCGCCCGACACGTCACGGGTAATCGATGGGTTGTCCGACTTGCGGGTGATCTTGTCGATCTCGTCGATGTAGACAATACCGCGCTGGGCGCGCTCCACGTCGTAGTTGCAGGTCTGCAGCAGCTTGGCCACGATGTTCTCGACGTCTTCGCCCACATAACCGGCTTCGGTCAAGGTGGTGGCATCGGCCATCACAAAAGGCACATCCAGCATGCGGGCCATGGTCTGGGCCAGCAAGGTCTTGCCCGAGCCGGTGGGGCCGATCAGCAAGATGTTGCTCTTGGCCAGCTCGACATCGTCTTTCTTGGCGCCATCTTTGTGCTTGAGGCGTTTGTAGTGGTTGTACACCGCCACCGCCAAGCTGCGTTTGGCCTTTTCTTGGCCAATCACGTAGTTGTCTAGGTTGTTCTTGATGTCCAGTGGCGTTGGCAAACCATCTTTGGCAGCATCCGCTACTGTGGTCGTGGCCAATTCATCGCGCACGATGTCGTTGCACAAATCAATGCATTCATCGCAAATGAACACCGATGGACCTGCGATCAGCTTTTTGACCTCGTGCTGGCTCTTGCCGCAAAAGGAGCAGTACAGGTTTTTCTCAGTGGTAGAGCCTTTTTTGTCGGCCATAAAAGTTGCCTCGGAATCCGGATATTCGCAATGATAGCGAAAGAAAAACGGCGCTCACCTCGGGAGGTAAACGCCGTCAGATTTTGAGCCGGTCGAACCGGCTTGCATCAGCTGCGCTTGGAGATCACCTGATCGACCAAGCCATAGTCTTTGGCCTCGTCGGCAGACAGGTAATAGTCACGCTCGGTGTCCAGCTCAATCTTCGACAACGGCTGGCCGGTGTTCTCGGCCAGGATTCGATTGAGATGCGCACGGGTTTTGACGATTTCTCGTGCCGCGATTTCGATCTCGGTGGCCTGACCACGCGCACCGCCCAAGGGCTGGTGAATCATGATCTTGGAGTTAGGCAGCGAAAAACGCTTGCCCTTGGCACCCGAAGACAGCAAGAAAGCGCCCATGCTGGCGGCCATGCCGTTGCACAGCGTGGACACATCGGGCTTGATGAAGTTCATGGTGTCGTAAATCGCCATGCCCGCGCTGACCGAGCCGCCAGGCGAGTTGATGTACAGCGAGATGTCCTTTTCAGGGTTTTCGCTCTCCAAAAACAGCAACTGCGCCACGATCAGGTTGGCCATGTGGTCATTGACCTCGCCCACCAAAAAGATCACGCGCTCTTTGAGCAAACGCGAATAGATGTCGTAGGCGCGCTCGCCACGGCCCGATTGCTCGACGACCATGGGCACCATGCCTAAATTTGTGATGTCCAGTGCGCTCATCTTTTCTCCAAGAATTTCTATGGTGACTTTAACCCGATTTCAAACCCACCAATGAGATGGGGCTTGTCTGCCAGACTGCAAGCCCGGCACAAGCCCCATTCTTCAGGGATTCAAAGACCGATCAGCCTTGTTGACCCATCAGCTCTTCGAAAGAGATGGCCTTTTCTGTGACCTTGGCTTGCGCCAGCACGAAATCAGACACATTGCTCTCGATGACCACGGCTTCGACTTCGGCCAAGCGCTGGTTGTCGCTGTTGTACCAACGCACCACGTCGTCTGGACGCTCGTAGCTGGCCGCCAACTCTTCGATGTGGGCTTTGATCTGCTCAGGCTTGGCGTGCAAGGTGTTGCCACGCACGACTTCGGCCACCACCAGGCCCAAGCGCACGCGCTGCTCGGCTTGAGGGCGGAAGATGTCGTCAGGGATCGGGGCCTTGTCAGCGTCTTTGATGCCGCGCTGCTTCAGGTCGGCACGGGCGCCTTCTTTCAGTCGCTCGATTTCGCTTTGCACGATGGACTGGGGCAGGTCGAGCTCGGCCTTGGCCACCAAAGCGTCCATGGCCGCTTGCTTGTTGCGGGCCAGCAAGCGGAATTTCACTTCGCGCTCGAGGTTTTTGCGGATGTCTGCACGCAGGCCGTCGACGGTGCCGTCGGCGATGCCCAAGGACTTGGCCAGCGCGTCGTTCACTTCGGGCAGGTTGGCGGCTTCGAGTTTCTTCACGGTGACCAGGAAGTCAGCGGTTTTGCCGGCCACGTCTTGACCGTGGTAGTCGGCAGGGAAAGCCAAGGGGAAAGTCTTGCTTTCGCCGGACTTCATGCCACGCACGGCGTCTTCGAATTCCTTGAGCATCTGGCCGTCGCCCAGGATGAACTGGAAGTCTTCGGCTTTGCCGCCAGAGAACACTTCACCGTCGATCTTGCCTTCGAAGTCGATGGTGGCGCGGTCGCCGTCTTGTGCAGCGGTGTCTTGTGCGCGTTGGGCGAAGGTGCGGCGCTGCTTGCGCAGGATGTCCAGCGTTTTGTCGATGGCGGCGTCAGACACTTCAGCGGTCAACTTCTCGACCACGGTGTCGGACAGGTTGCCCAGCTTGACTTCGGGGTACACCTCGAAGATGGCTTCAAAGTTCAGTTCGCCTTCGGGCGCGCCTTCTTTTTCAGAAATGCGGGGCTGACCGGCCACGCGCACTTGGGCTTCGTTGGCGGCCACGGCAAAAGCCTCGCCGACTTTGTCGTTCAGCACTTCGTACTGCACCGAGTAGCCATAGCGCTGGGCCACCACGTTCATGGGCACTTTGCCTGGGCGGAAACCGTCCATCTTGACCGTGCGGGCCATTTTCTTCAGGCGTGCATCGACCTCGGACTGGATGGCCGTCACAGGCACAGTCAGGGTGATCTTGCGTTCCAGCTTTTCAAGGGTTTCAACAGTCACAGTCATCGTCGTTCTCGGTTAAATGAATTTCTCTCATGCCTCAGGGTTGCCCCTGTGGCCCAAAGTCGGTTGGTGCGCGGGGCGGGACTCGAACCCGCACAGTGTTGCCACCGTCAGGACCTAAACCTGGTGCGTCTACCAATTTCGCCACCCGCGCGGGTCCAAACAAAAAGGGCGAACAGGCCGGAATGGATGCCACCCGCAGGCCTGACCGCCCGTTTGAAATCGGTCAACTTTCTATTTTAGCCGTTCCGAACCCCGATTTCGGGGTCGGCCGCTGCTGGTTTTCCCCTCTCCAGACCCGTTTTCAAAGGCTTGAAGGCCCATGGGCCGGGCGCGGCACCCGGAACCAGGCTGCGTACATCGCAGGCAGCGCCAGCAAAGTCAGCGCCGTGGCCACGATCAAACCGCCCATGATGGCCACAGCCATCGGGCCCCAGAACACGCTGCGTGACAGCGGAATCATGGCCAGCACCGCCGCGGCAGCTGTCAGCACAATGGGCCGCAAGCGGCGCACCGCCGACTCGACGATCGCCAGCCAGGGCTCGACGCCCGCCGCGCGGTCTTGCTCGATCTGATCGATCAGGATCACCGAGTTGCGCTGGATCATCCCCATGAGCGCGATCACGCCCAACAAGGCCACAAAGCCAAACGGACGGTTCAGCGCCAGCAAAGCCGCCGCCACACCCGCCATGCCCAAGGGGCCGGTCAGGAACACCAGCACCGAACGGCTGAAGCTTTGTAGCTGCAGCATCAGCAACGTGAAGGTGATGAACAGCATGATCGGCACGCCCGCCGCAATCGATGCCGAGCCCTTGGAGCTTTGCTCCACAGCGCCGGCCACTTCGATGCGGTAATCGGACTGCCCATTGGCCACCCATTGGGCCTGCAGCTTTTTCAGCTCAGGCTGCAGCTGGGCCGTCACCGTCGCGCCCTGCACGCCTTCGGAAATGTCCGACTGCACCGTGATGGCGTATTGACGGCCTTCGCGCCACATCACGCCCGGCTCCCAACCCAGCACGGGCTTGGCAATTTGCAACAGAGGGATGAACTTGCCCGACGCGGTCGGCACATAGGCCTGGCCCAAGTCGGACAAGGCATCGCGCTCGCTCAAGGGTTGGCGCAGCACGATGTCGATCAATTTGTCGCCATCGCGGTACTGGCCCACCGGGGCGCCAGAGAGCAAGGTGCGCGAAGCCTGGGCGATCGATTGGCTGGTCACGCCCAAAGCGCGGGCCTTGGCTTGGTCCACTTCCAGACGCACCGACTTGACCGACTCGTTCCAGTTGTCGTTGACGCCGCGTGTGCTGGCGTTTTGGCGCATCACGGCCTTGACCTCCTCGGCCTTTTGGCGCAAAGCAGCTGGCTCTGTGCCGACCACGCGGAACTGCACCGGATAAGGCACAGGCGGTCCATTGGGCAGCAACTTCACGCGGCCACGGATCTCCGGGAATTCTTGCGCCAGCAAAGCAGGCAGTTTGACCCGCAGGCTCTCACGAACTTTCAGGTCCTTGGGCAAGACAATCAGTTGCGACACGTTGGTCTGCGGAAAAACCTGGTCCAGCGGCAGGTAAAAACGCGGCACACCCGAGCCCACCCAGGTGGTCACCGAACTGACGCCCTCCTCTTGTGCCAAGCGCTTTTCCACACGCTTGGCCACCTCTTCGCTGGCCACAAAGGGCGCGCCTTCAGGCAACCACAGGTCCACCAAAATTTCGGGGCGGCTTGAATCCGGGAAGAACTGCTGCTGCACCTTGCCCATGCCCACAATGCCCAAGGCAAACAGGGCGATGGTGATGCCAATCGTCTTCCAGCGGTGGGTCACGCACCAGGTCACCCATTGGCGAAAGTGCCGGTAAAACGGGGTGTCGAACATCTCGGCCGAATCGTGGTGCGCACCGACCACCGCATGCGCTGGCGGCTTGAGCAACCAGGCGCCCAAATATGGCACAAAGTAAACCGAAGCCACCCAGCTGACGATCAAGGCGATCACCGTGACCGCGAAGATGGCGAAGGTGTATTCACCCGTGACCGACTTGGCAATGCCAATGGGCAAGAAGCCCGCCGCCGTGATGAGCGTGCCTGTGAGCATGGGCATGGCCGTCAGCTCATAGGCAAACGTCGCAGCGCGGAACTTGTCGTAGCCCTCTTCCATCTTGCGCACCATCATCTCGACCGCGATGATGGCGTCGTCCACAAGCAAGCCCAGCGCGATGATGAGCGAGCCCAGCGAAATCTTGTGCAGGCCGATGCCAAAGTAATTCATGGCCAGAAAAGTCACCGCCAGCACCAGCGGGATGGTGATGCCCACCACCAGACCGGGGCGGATGTCCAAGGTCCAGCGCTTCCACAAGGGGTGGTGTCCGGGCCGCTTGTGCAAACCCAGCGCCAAGAAGCTCACCGCCAGCACGATCACCACGGCCTCGATCAGCACCTTGATGAATTCGTTGACGGATTTGGACACCGCCGACGGCTGGTCCTGGATCTGCGTGAGCGTCAAGCCCAGCGGCAAACCCACTTCAATCTCTTTGACGCTGGCTTGCAAAGCATGCCCCAGGGCGATGATGTCTCCCCCCTTGGCCATGCTCACGCCCAAGCCAATGACCTCTTGGCCCTCGTGGCGCACCTTGACAGACGGCGGGTCCACATAGCCACGGCTGACCTGCGCAATGTCCGACAGACGCAACTGAGCGCCCGAAGCACCGCGGATCGGCATGGCGCGCAAATCGTCCAGATTCTGAAACTGACCGCCCACACGCACTTGCACCACATCCTGTGGCGACTGCAAGTTGCCGGCCGACTCCACCGCGTTTTGTTGGCCCAGTTGTGCCAGCACTGCGCTCATGTCCAAGCTCATCTGTGCGAGCTTTTTTTGCGAGATGTCGATGAAAACTTTTTCGTCTTGCACCCCGAACAGCTCCACCTTGGCCACATCGTGCACACGCAACAGCGTTTGCCGCACACGGTCGGCCTGGAACTTGATCTCGGCCGGGGTGAAACCCTCGCCGCTCAAGGCATAAATCACGCCGTAAACATCGCCAAAGTCGTCGTTGAAAAACGGACCCTGCACGCCCTGCGGCAAGGTGGCACGCATGTCGCCCACCTTCTTGCGCACGGTGTACCAGACCTGCGGCACCTCGCCGGGCTTTGAATAGTCTTTCAACTCCAGAATGATCTGCGACTCACCCGGCTTGGAGTAGCTGCGGATCTTGTCGGCGTAAGGCACCTCTTGCAAGGTGCGTTCCAATTTGTCGGTCACCTGCTCGGCCACCTGCTGCGCCGTGGCACCGGGCCAATAGGTGCGCACCACCATGGCCCGGAAGGTGAACGGCGGATCTTCGTCTTGCCCCAGCTGGAAATAAGACGCCATGCCCAACACCATCAGCGCCACCATCAGGTAGCGCGTCAGGGCCGGGTGCTCCAGCGCCCAGCGCGAGAGGTTGAAACGGGTGTTGTCGGTCTCTTGCATGGGCATCACCGCTGCGCCGCGTTGGATGCAGGCGCTGCTGCGGGCTTGGTCACTGCTGCGTATTCAGAGACCTTCTGGCCCGGGGTCAACACATGCACACCGGCACTGACCACCTTCTGGCCCGGTTTCAGACCCGAAGCGATGACCACCTCGTTGCCGTCGATGGCCCCCACTTGAACCGCTTGCGAGCGCACCGTCATGCTGGCTTCGTCCAGCACCCACACCGCTGTGGCAGCGCCGTCCTGACGCAAGGCGCTGGTGGGCAGCTTGAGCGCCCCGGCCTGGCTGCCCGGCAACTGAGCCGCCAGCACATTCACCGTGGCCCCCAGGGGCAACTGCTCGGCCTTGTCCAGCGCCAGCTTGACCACATAGGTGCGCGTCACAGGGTCCGCACTGGCCCCCACTTCACGCACGCGGCCTTTCAACAGCTGACCGGTGCTGCCCAGTTGGGCCTGCATGTCCTGCCCCGCCTTGAAAGCCAACACCGCCTGTTCGGACACCGAGAACACCGCGTCGCGCGGGCCATCGTGCGCCAGGCGCACCACCGGCTGCCCCGCAGACACGACCTGGCCAATTTCCGCCTCCACCGCCGTGATCACACCCGCAGCGGTGGCATTCAAATGGGTGTAGCCCGCCTGATTGGTTTGCGTTTGCGCGAGCGCTCTGGCCTGCGCAAGGGCCGCTTCAGCGGCCTTCAAAGTGGTCTCGCGGCGCTCCAGCTCGGCACCGCTGATGAAATTCTGGGCCTTGAGGGATTCGTAGCGCTTGAAGTCAGACAAGGCCAAATCGCGCTGCGTCTGGGCCGCAGCAACCTGCGCCAGCGCCGCTTGAGCGCCCAATTGGTAATCTTGCGCATCGATTTGCGCCAGCACCTGTCCGGCCTTCACACGCTGGCCCGCTTCGGCTTGGCGCTGGACTAATTTGCCCCCCACCCGAAAGCCCAAGCGCGACTCCACCCGGGCACGCACTTCGGCGGCGTATTCGCCCTGCACATTCAAGTCAGACCCACCCACGGTCATCAGCTTGACGGCGCGCACCGGCTCCTGAACAGCCTCTTGGCGCGAGCAAGCCGATAGGAACAAGGCGGCGCATACCGCAGAAATGGCGCTCAAGCGCCACACCCCATGGCCCCAAGGGGCGGGCGAAGACATATGGTTCATGGAAATCCGCTCAAAAATTAATGACTGACTGGTTAGTAATCTAAACAAAGCGATGACCCATGTCAAGCGACAATAGCGATTGACCATGCAAGAACCCGCCACTTTCAGCCCCCGGCAAAACGCGCATCAGAGGGCTCAGCACCTGAAACTGCTGCAAGGCGTCTCGCGCTCGTTTCACCTGTCCATCCGCTTGCTGCCGCAGGCTTTGCAAGCCCCCGTTGCGGTGGGCTATTTGCTGGCCCGAGCCACCGACACCGTGGCCGACACAAGCGCCCTGCCCTTGCCTGAGCGCCAAACACTGCTGGACGCGATGAGCCAAGCCATCGCCAGCCAACAGCCTGCAACGGCAGCCCTGAGCGCACAGGCGCAAGCCTTTGCCGCCCAACAAAGCGACCCGCACGAACAAGCCCTGATGTTGGCCCTGCCCCAATGCCTGGCCTGGCTGCACCAGCTGAGCGCGCCCGACCAAGCCAGCGTGCGCACGGTTTTGGGCCACATCACCCGAGGGCAAACGCTGGACATGACACGCTTTGGCACAGGCCTGCACGCCCTGAAAACCGAGAACGAGCTCAGCGACTACACCTGGCTGGTGGCCGGCTGCGTGGGCGAGTTCTGGACCGAACTGTGCGACCGGCATCTGCCAGGTTTTGCCAGGCTGCCCACCCCCGACATGATGGCGCTGGGCCGTGCTTACGGCATGGGCTTGCAGCGCCTGAACATCATCCGCGATGCAGGGGCCGACCTGATCGCAGGCCGGTGCTATTGGCCCGAGGCCACCCTGGCCGCCGCAGACCTGAGCCCCCAAGCGCTGGCAGACTGTGCACGCGACAACGATCCGTCTACTCGCCAAGCGCTGGGCCCCTTGTGGACCGCCTGGCTGGACCAGACCCAGGCCCAACTGAACGACGGATTGCTTTACAGCTGCGCTTTGAACGGTTGGCGGCTGCGACTGGCCAGCGCCTTGCCCGCCCTGATCGGCGCCCGCACCGTGGCCCTGCTGCGCCAAGCTGGACCACAGGCCCTGGCCCAACGCGTGAAAATGCCGCGCCGTGAAGTGCGGGCCTTGCTGTGGCGACTGGCCTGGGGCCTGGTCAGCCCCGATGCCTTGCGCCGCGAATTCGAACGACTATCGGGCCCCTCGTCCCGCCAGACCCCGGACAAGCAGTGAGAAAATCCCCACCCATGAATCCGCAAGACTACGTCCAGCAAAAAGCCGCCGCCTCGGGCAGCAGCTTTTATTACGCCTTCCTCTTCCTCCCGCCTGAGCGCCGTGCGGCCATCACCGCCTTTTATGCGTTTTGCCGCGAAGTGGACGACGTGGTCGACGAAATCAAAGATCCCAGCGTGGCCGCCGCCAAGCTCGGCTGGTGGCAAAAAGAAGTGCAACAAGCCTATGCGGGCCAGCCGACTCACCCGGTCATGCACGCCCTCATGCCCCTGGCCCCGAGTTTTGGCATTGAAAGCCACCACCTGATGGCCGTGATCGAAGGCTGCCAAATGGACCTGAACCAGACCCGCTATCTGGACTTTGCGGGCCTGACGAAATACTGCCACCTGGTGGCCGGCGTGGTGGGCGAAGTCGCCGCCCGCATCTTTGGGCAAACCGACGAAGCGACCACAGCCTACGCCCACAAGCTGGGCCTGGCCTTTCAGATGACCAACATCATCCGCGACGTGGGCGAAGACGCTCTGCGCGGGCGCATCTACCTGCCGCTCGATGAGCAGCAACGCTTTGGTGTCAAGGCGCAAGACCTGATCCAGCGCACGTATTCGGACAACTTCACCACGCTGATGAAGTTCCAAACCGAACGCGCCCACGCCCTGTACGACGAAGCCCTGGCCCTGCTGCCCGCCGCCGACCGCCGCGCCCAAAAACCCGGCCTCATGATGGCCAGCATCTACCGCACATTGCTGCGCGAGATCGAGGCATCGGGCTATCAGGTGCTGCACCAGCGCATAGCCCTCACGCCGCTGCGCAAGCTGTGGCTGGCTTGGAAGATGCAGGCGTTGGGGCGGTTTTGAGCCGCCACCCCAGCCACTGACAGCCTTACTTCATCGCCCGCGCCTGCGTCTGAGCAGGCCGGTCCACACAGGCCCTGACCCAAGCGGCCACCGCCGGGTATTGCGCCAGCAGCGCAGCGGCTGGGCGAATCCAGCTGGCGACGCTGGCCACGCAGACATCGGCCACGGTAAAGCGGTTGGCGGCCAAATAGGCTTCGCCTTTGGCGTGTTGGGCTTGCAGGTGTTGCTCCAGCACGGCCAGTGGCACTTTCAGGCGGCTTTCGGCCTTGTCGGCCAGCTCGGGTTTGCGCTGGTCTTCGGGCATGGCCATGCGGTGCATCAGCACGGTGAGTGCGTCACTCTCCAGCTCGGACACGGTCCAAAAGCTCCAGCGCAGGGCTTCGGCTTCTTCACGGGGCGTGGCGGGTGTGATCGACTGGCCATCGGCTGTGCCGTGCACGCGGGCAATGTAGAGGGCGCAGGCCATGCTTTCCCACACGGTGATTGCACCATCGGCCCGCTCGTCGATCAGCACCGGAATGTGCCCATTGGGGTTGATGGCCAAAAACTCGGGCGTGCGCGTTGCGCCACCGGCGTAAGGTGTGGAAATCAATTCAAACGGCACGCCCAACTCCAATGCCGTCCAGATGGGACGCACCGCGCGGGATGGGCCAATGCCGTAAATCTTCAAAGTCATGTCGGTCTCCTATGGGTTGAATTCATGCCCGTCACTGCGAGTGAGCCTGCGACGCGGCAGTCCAGTTGGTTTGTTCGTACAAGTCCTGTCACCCCATCAACCGTTGGCATCTGGATTGCCACGCTGCGCTCGCAATGACCACTCAAACGTATTCAGGCCAGCTGGCACACAGCGCGTGCAAGTCTCGCACTTCCAGGTGCGGGCGCGTGTCACCGTGGCTCCAGTCGTGGCCTTCGCGGTTGAGCCAGGCCACCTGCATGCCTGCGGCCAATGCGCCCACGCAGTCGGCGTGGGCATCGTCACCCACGTGCAGCACCTCGTGCGGGGCCACGCCTGCGGCCTCGGCTCCGGCCACAAAGACCCGCAAATCCGGCTTGGCCACGCCCATGGAATTGGCGCTCACGCTGGCGTGAAAGTGCTGGCCAATGCCCACGCGGTGCACATCGGCGTTGCCATTCGACAGGGCCACCACCGGGTAGCGCTGGCTCCAGAACGCCAAGGCGGGCAAGGCATCGTCAAACAAATCGACCCGCTGGCGCTCGGCAAAAAAGACTTCAAACGCGGGCTCGGCCAAATGCGCTGGATCACCCGCTTGCAGCAACATGGCGCGAATGGCTTCAAGCCGCAAAAAAGACAAATCGTGTGCCCGGTCAGCATGGCGGGCGTTGATCTCGGCGCGGACCGCCTTTTTAACTTCGGGCTGGTTGGACAGCGCGGCTGTGGCGGGCGCGTGCTGGGCCAGCCAGTCGGTCAGCACCTGTTCGGCCCGGTGGATGGTGGGCCAGACGGGCCACAAGGTGTCGTCCAGATCAAGGGTAATGGCGCGGATTCGTGAGATGTCGAGCATGGTGAGGGAGAATACCCGACATGGCATTCAACAAAGAACCCTCCTTTCAGCATGGTCAAGCCGCACGCACGGCCGTTTTGTATTGCAACCTGGGCACGCCCAGCGCACCCACAGCCCCGGCCCTGCGCAAATACCTGGCCGAATTTTTAGGCGACAGCCGCGTGGTCGAGATCCCCAAACCCATCTGGTGGCTGATCTTGCACGGCATCATCTTGCGCGTGCGCCCCAAAAAGTCGGCCGCCAAATACGCCAGCATCTGGACCGAGGGCGGCTCGCCGCTCAAGGTCTTCACCGAACAACAAGCCCAATCGCTGGGCACCGCCTTGCAAGAGCGCGGCCACAGCGTCACTGTGCGTTACGCCATGCGCTATGGCCAGCCGTCCATTCCTGAGCAGCTCGACGCCCTCAAAGCCGAAGGCGTGCAGCGTGTGCTGATCGTGCCGGCCTACCCGCAATACAGCGGCACCACCACGGCCAGCGTGTTCGATGCGGTCTACCGCTGGGGCCTGAAAACCCGGCTCGTGCCCGAAATCCGCTTTGTGAACCGCTACCACGACGACCCGCGCTACATCGCCGCGCTGGCACGCACGGTGCGTGAACACTGGGCAGCGAACGGCCAAGCCGAACAGTTGGTGATGAGCTTTCACGGTGTACCCGAGCGCACGTTGTATCTGGGTGACCCCTACCACTGCGAATGCATGAAAACCGGCCGTCTGCTGGCCGAGGCGCTGGGCTTGAGCAAAGACCAATACAAGCTCACTTTCCAGTCGCGCTTTGGCAAAGCCAAGTGGCTGGAGCCCTACACCGAACCCACACTGATCGCCATGGCGCAGCAAGGCGTGAAAAAAGTCGACGTGATCTGCCCCGGCTTCACCGGCGACTGCTTGGAAACGCTGGAAGAAATCCAGCAAGAAGCGCAAGAAGCCTTCCTGCAAGCGGGCGGCGAAAGCTTCAGCTACATCCCCTGCCTGAACAACCATGCGCAGTGGATCGAGGCACTGGCCGACATCAGCCTGGGGCACATGCAGGGCTGGGATTTGTCTGCACCGAATGAGCAGGCTTTGGCCGCCAGCCGGGCGCGGGCTTTGGCACACGGCGCAAAGACCTGAGCCCCAGCAGCTCAGTGGTTCAAGCGGATTCGATGAATTCGCTGACCCACTCCAGTTGCTGCAAAACATTGAGCGCCGGGGCATGACCGCAACCGGGCACTTCGATGTGTTTGAGCAAGCCCAAGGCACCGGGACCACGGCGACGCATGTCATTGACGGTCTCAGGCAGCACCAGATCCGATTGCGCGCCTCGCAACAACAGTACAGGCGTCTTGATGGCGTCGTAATGCGACCAGATCAGGTAGTCGTTCGGATGGGCTGTGAACTGGCTCACCATGGCAGGGTCGTAGTGCGGTGTGACACGGCCATCGGACAGACGGCGTGTGGACGTTTCCGTCAAACGCCGCCACTGCGCATCGCTCAACCAGCCGTAGGGTTTGTAGACCTGACGGAAAAACGCCTCCAACTCGGTCACTGTGGCAAAAGCCGGGGGCGTGCCCGCATAGGCTTTGATGCGGTCAATGGCGGCTTGCGCCAATTCGGGGGCGTTGTCGTTGAGTGTCAGGCTCAGAATGCGGTGCTTCAAGCTCGGCTCCACCAGCCCTGCCGCGCACACAGTGCCAATCGCGCCGCCCATGGAGGTGCCCACCCAATGCACGGCGCGCAGCTGCAGGCCGTCCATCAGTTCGCGGGCGATGCGGGCGTAAAACGCCAGGCAGTACTCCTGCTCGGGGGCACTGCTCCACTGCGACAGCCCGCGCCCCACCGTGTCGGGGCAAATCACGCGCCAGCCACGGGCGCTCAGGTGCGCGGCCAGCTCGTCCATGTCCCGGCCCGTGCGGGCCAGGCCGTGCCAAGCAATCACGGTGCCCTTTTCGGCCTTGCCCCAGTCGGTGTAATGGATTTCGAGCCCGGCGCAGGTGATGTAGTTGGATGTGAAAGTCATGTCCACCTCAAGCCTGTTTCGCCGATGCCAATGCCCGCAGAGCAGCGCGTGTGCGCAAACGCCCCACCACCCCGGTCGGAAAGTAATACACCGACAGCACAAACAACAGGCCCAGCCAAAGCAGCCAACGGTCAGGCGACAGCAGGGCCGACAGCAAAGGTAAAGACGTTGTAGCTTCGCTCGCCAGGCGCAGCAAATCCTGCAAATAGCTTTGCGCCAGCAAAAACAGCACCGCGCCAATCGCCGCGCCATAGATGGTGCCCATGCCGCCGATGACCACGATCAGCAACACGTCCATCATGATTTCAAAACTGAGCGAAGTGTCTGGTCCGTTGTAGCGTAACCAAAGCGCCAACATGGCCCCGGCCACACAGGCATACAGCGCAGACAGCACGCTCGACAGCGTGCGGTAGACCACCACGCGGTAGCCAATGGCCTCGGCGCGGAACTCGTTTTCGCGGATGGCCTGCAGCACGCGGCCAAAGGGCGAATTGACGATGCGCAAAAGCGACAGCAACATGCCCACCGCCAGCACAAACAGCAGGTAGTAGCAGAGCAAGCGCCCATCCAGCGACACGCCGAAGAACGGTTCATCGCTGAACTCGGTGCTGGGCAGCAGCAACTCAGGCAGCTTGAAGCTCAGGCCGTCTTCGCCGCCCGTGAAGTCCGACAACTGCGAGGCCAGCGTCTGAAAGGCCGCCGCCACAGCCAGCGTGATCATGGCAAAAAAGATCGCCCGCACACGCAGCGAAAACAGGCCAATGGCCAGCGACAGCACCAGCGTGAGCGCCAGCGACAGCCCAAAGCCCAGACCGATCGCGCCCCAAGTCGGTCCCCAGGTGTTGGACGAAATGGCGATGCCATAGGCCCCGATGCCAAAGAACATGGTGTGGGCAAAGCTCACGATGCCGGTGTAACCCAGCAGCAGGTCAAAGCCCGCCACCAGCACCACAAAAATCAGCACCTTGGCCGCGACCGACAAGGCCTTAACCCCGGGAAAAAGGAACGGCGCGAACGCCAACCCGAGCAAGATGACGATGAGCAAAGCGGCCAGCAGGCGGCTGCGTGGCTGGTCGTTGGAAATGAGTCGATTGAACATGTCTGGCCTTTCAGCGGTTGGCCACGGGGTACACGCCCTGCGGACGCCACAGCAAGATGCCCGCCATCAGCGCGATGTTGGAAAACAGCGCCAACTTGGGGGCCAGAAAGCCGGTGTAGTTGGCCATCAGACCCACCAGCAAAGCACCGATCAAGGCCCCGCCGGTTGAGCCCAGCCCGCCGATGATGATGACGATGAAAATCAACACGTTGACCTGCGCGCCCATCTGCGGCACCACGTTTTGCTGGTACAGCCCCCACATGACCCCGCCCAGGCCCGCCAGCGCGCTGCCCGCCACAAACACGCCCACAAACAGACGGCGGATGCGGTAGCCCAGCGACTCGACCATTTCGCGGTCTTGCACGCCAGCGCGAATCAGCAAGCCAATTTTGGTGCGGCCCAGCACCCACATCTGCAACGCAAACACGGCCAGCCCCACGGCCACGGCCAGCAAGCGGTATTTTTCAATCGCGGCATCGCCCACCAGCACCGCGCCGCGCATGGCCTCGGGCAATGGCAAAGCGATCTGCTGCGGGCCCCAGATGACCTTGATGAGTTCTTCGCCAATGATCATGCCGCCCATGGTGATCAGGATCTGCTTGAGGTGCTGGCCATAGACCGGCCGCACAATGAAGCGCTCAAACGCCAGGCCCACGGCAGCGGCCACGGCCATGGCGATCAGCATCGCAGGCAGCACCGCCACCATGTTGCGCCACCACTCACCCGAGCCGGTCCAGTCGCCCATGGCACCCAGCACGCTGGTGGCCACAAAAGCGCCCAGCGCAATGAACAGGCCATGGCCGAAGTTCAGCACGTCCATCAGGCCAAACACCAGCGTCAGGCCCGAGGCCATGATGAAGATGATCATGCCCATGGCCAAGCCCGCCACGGTGAGCGTGAGCCAAGTCGAGCCTGAGCCAATCAGCGGGAATGCCAACAAAGCCAGCACCGGCACCAGCAGCAAGGGGCGCGTATCGATGTCTTCAAACAATTTCATAAAGCCAGCCCCAACAAGGATTGCTGCAAAGCCGTGTCTTCGGCCAGCGCTTGCATGCGCCCGGCATGCACCACGCGGCCGTTGTCCATCACGGCCACGGTGTCGCCCAGCTGCTGAGCGAAGTGGATGTTTTGCTCCACCAACAAAATCGTCACGCCACTGGCCTTGAGCTGCTGGAACGCCTCGATCATGTTTTGGATGATGGCCGGGGCCAGGCCCTTGCTGGGCTCGTCGATGATCAGCAAATCACGCGGCTCCACAATCGCCCGCGACACGGCCAGCATCTGCTTTTGCCCGCCCGAGAGCTTGCCCGCAGGGTGGTTCCAAAACTTTTCGACCGCTGGGAACAGTTTGAAAATCCATTGCAAACGCGCGTCGTCCATCTGACCTGCATGCTTGGCATTGCGTGCAGCCAAGAGCATGTTTTCCTTCACGGTCAGGTCCGAGAAGATGCCCATGTTTTCAGGCACGTAGGCGATATTTTTTTGCGCAATGGCGGGGGTGTTCAGTGCCGTGATGTCTTCACCACCAAAGGTGATGCGCCCTTGAGAGGCTTGCCACAGGCCCATGATGGTGCGCAGCGTGGTGGTTTTGCCCGCACCGTTGCGGCCGAGCAGCATGGTCAGCTCGCCACGCGGCACGAGTAAATCCACCCCGTGCAGGATATGGTACGCCCCGATGTGCGTGTGCACGCCTTCTAAGGTCAAGAGGTTCTGGTTCATGCGGCCTCCTTCGCTTTGCCCAAGTAGGCTTCCTGAACGATGGGCGAAGCGATCACTTCACCCGGCTCGCCATCGGCCACCAGCTGGCCGTTGTGCAGCACGATGATGCGGTCGGCCAACTCGCGCACCACGTCCATCTTGTGCTCCACAAGCAAAATGGTTTTGCTCTTGTCTTTTTTCAGCTGGCGGATCAAATCCAGGATCACCGGCGCTTCGTCGTGGCTCATGCCGGCGGTGGGCTCGTCGAACATGTAGACAGAAGGCTCCAGCGCCATGAGCAGCGCCACTTCGAGCTTGCGCTGGTCGCCGTGCGGCAGACTCGCCACGGGGGCGTCTTGCTGCGCGGTCATCGACACGGATTGCAAAATTTCCAGCGCCCGGTTCGTGAGCTGCGCGTGATCACTCCAGATGCTCCAGAGGTTGAGGCCCCGGCGGTGGGCACCCTCTTTCGTGGCCTGCACCGCCAAACGCACGTTTTCGAGCACCGACAAGTTCGGGAACAAATTGGTCAACTGAAACGCCCGGCCCAAGCCAGCCCGTGTGCGCGCCGATGCAGGCAAGCCCGTCAGCTCACGCCCGTTCAGGTGCACCGAGCCTGCAGTGGCAGGCAACTGCCCCGAGATCAGGTTGAAGTAGGTCGTTTTGCCCGCCCCATTGGGGCCGACAATGGCTGTGAGCGTGCCGGGTTCAAAGCGGCACGACACCGCATTCACGGCCACATGACCGCCAAACCGCACCGTCAGGTTTTGGGTTTCAAGCATGAAGTGGGCTCAATAAAAGAAACTCTGGGACGGAAGACATGGACCCCGGATCAAGTCCGGGGTGACAAGTCCAGGATGACACGTCCTGGGTGTCATCCCCTGAATCGGTCATCCCGGGCTTGACCCGGGATCCATCCTATGAATCGGTCATCCTGGGCTTGACCCGGGATCCATGTTTCAGCGTTTGTTGCGAATCGGCACGTTCATTTCTTCGGGCTTGATCTCGCGGATCAGCTCAGGCACGCCCCAGGCAAAAGCCGGATCGACCTTGATCTTGAAGTGGTACATGCTTTGCATGGCCTGGTGGTCTTCCTTGCGGAAGGTCATCTTGCCCTTGGGCGTGTCAAAGCTCATGCCTTCCATGGTGCTGATCAGCTTGTTGGTGTTGGTGTCGCCATTGGTTTTCTTCAAGGCCGTGACCAAAGCCATGGCCGACGAGAAGCCGCCTGCGGTGAAGAAGTCCGGCGGTGTCTTGAACTGTTGATAGTGTGAGGCCACCATGGCGTCGTTCACCGGGTTCTTGGGCATGCCGAAGTAATAGTAGGCCGCACCTTCCATGCCGGGGAACTGCTTGTAGGCCACCATCGCGGGCAGGATGTTGCCGCCCGTGGCGATCTCGATGCCATAGCGCTTCAAGTCCATGTCGGCGATCTTGAAGGGGTTGCCACCGGCCCAGATGATGAAAATGATCTTGCGGCCTGGCAGCGCCTTGAGCTTGTCGATCATGCGCTGGGCACCGGCGGTGAAGTCGGTGGTGGCAGGCGGCAGGTACTCTTCGTGCACCAGCTTGGCTTTCTTGACCGAGTCCTTGAAGGCCTTCACGCCATCACGGCCAAAAGCCGAGTCCTGGGCCATGGTGACGATGCTCACGCCGTCCTTGTCCACCGCCACGGCGTTGGCAATCGCGTCCTGGCTGCTGTTGCGGCCCGTGCGGAAGATGTATTTGTTCCACTTCTCGCCAGTGATCGAGTCGGCTACAGCGGGCTCGACCAGCAAAATCTTTTTGTACTCTTCGGCCACCGGCAGCATGGCCAGCGCCACGGGCGAAGCGGTCGGGCCGACAGCCAGGTCCACCTTGTCGTCACCGTATGCGGCAGCCAACAGGTTTTTGCCCAGATCAGGCTTGCCCTGGTCGTCTTTTTCGATCACCACAATCTTGCGGCCCGCCACTTCCATCGTCCCGCCTGTCGCATAGCTCAGGCCCATCATCAAACCGGTTTGCGTCTGCTTGCCGTAGGCCTCCAGTGGGCCAGTCTTGCTGTAGATGTGAGCGATCTTGATGTCTTTGCCCTGGGCCATGGCGGCGGGTGCCAGCAGGGCACAAGTGCTCAATGCGGCCAGAGAAATGAGGTGTCGACGGATCATGCGGGTCTCCTGATAAATGGTGTTGCACCTGCATCTTTGCACAAGCCGTGCCAGCGGGCCAGTCACCCAAGCGATGGGCTAAGTGCTTGTCAACACGGTATTTTTGCCATATTGGCTTGTGAGCCGCCAGCACGGATGTCTGAATTCGATACAACCATTGCCTAAAATAAAGACAATGCCTTAAATTCAGACAATCAAGCCAAGCGTTGGTACAGCTTGGCTCGGGACATGCCCAAGAGTTTGCTGGCCGCCAATTTGTTGCCCGCAGTCGCTTGCAAAGCGGCTTCGATCGCTCGGGTCTCCAGTTCCAGCACCTGCTCGCCCAAGGGGCGCAGCAAACCCAAAGCATCGGCAGAAGCCTTGGAACCGCCGTTGGCAGGCGCGTTGGCGGGCGCGGCAATCTGGCTCAGCCCCGACTCCTGCAAGACCATCGCCACCGCCTTGTCGTCGATCAAGCTGCCATCGCAACGCAAAAGCAACTGCTCGATCACATTGCGCAACTCCCGCACATTGCCCCGCCAATGCTGGGCGCCCAGCAAGGCCACGGCCTGGGGTGTGAACTCTGGGTGTGGCAAGGCATTGCGCAAGGCCAGCTCTTCGGTCACCACCTCCAGCAAAGCCGGAATGTCCACCGCTCGATCGCGCAATGGCGGCACCCGCAATGGCAAGACGTTCAAGCGGTAGTACAAGTCTTCGCGAAAGCGCCCTTCCCTGACCAATTGGGCCAGATCGCGGGAAGTGGCCGCGATGACGCGGGCATCAAAATGCTCGAGCCGGTTGGAGCCCAGCGCTTCGAATTCGTTTTCCTGAAGGGCGCGCAACAATTTGGCTTGCAAGCCCAAGGGCATGTCTCCGATTTCATCCAGAAACAAGGTGCCGCCATCGGCCAGCTTGAACTTGCCCTCGCGCCCCTTGCGGTCAGCGCCTGTGTAGGCGCCCGGTGCCACACCAAAGAATTCGGCCTCCAGCAGGGTGTCGGGCACGGCGGCGATGTTCACACTCACCAGCGGGCCACGCGCCCTGGGCGATGCGGCATGGATGGCGTGGGCCAGCAACTCCTTGCCCGTGCCGGTCTCGCCCAACAACAAAATCGGGCTGCTCGATTGCGCAGCGCGACGCGCTTGCCGCTTGAGATCGGCCACCACCGCACTGCCGCCCACAAAACTGGCAAAGCTGTGCTTGGCCTGCCGCAAACCAGCGTTCGAGCGGCGCTGCACCGCCAAGGCATCACGCGCCTCGTCCAGCTCGCGCTGCATCAGGGCAAACTTGGCCATCAAGGGCTGCAAGTTCGATTGCGGCTGGTCAAACAACACCACCCCTAGAGCACCAATCACACGCCCGGCATCGTCGCGCAGCGGATAGCGACTGACAACAAAGGTGCCCGCCTTGTTGTCCAACAAATCGATCAGGATGGGCTTGCCGGTTTCCAGCACCTGGTGCATCAAGGTGTTCTGCACCACCGAGGAGACCGGTTGACCGACAAAGTCTTCTTCCCGCGCAAAACCCAAGGCGGGCAAATAGCGGCGGTACTGGTCATTGATCCAGACCACGCGCCCCGAACGGTCCACCAGCAACATGCCTTCGCTGGCGTTGGCAAACACATCAAACAAGGAACGCGCAGCCAAATTCAGGATGCTTTGGGCATCCTTGGGCAGATCGACCAGCAGGTCCACATCAGATGAAGGCATGGCGCCATCTTACTGTTGGCCCAGCCCATGAAAATAAACACCAAAGAAGCGAACGCACTTGACCATAAAAGTACTTCTTTAAGGTTAAATTAAATAAACCTGACGGCTACCGATACGCCAACTGGCGTATTCCATTGCGCAAAAAAGAAATTATTATCAATTTATGAATTTTGACGATTTCCGAGGCCACATCTATCTGATCGATGATGATCCATCGATTTGCCGCAGCCTTTCCTTCACGCTCAGCTCATCGAACTATTCGGTGCAGACGTTTGACAACCCACGCGCATTTTTAAAGGACTCCCTGCCCATCTCTCCTGCCGTGATTTTGCTGGACATGCGGATGCCCCAGATGACGGGGACAGAGTTGCAGATCATCCTGCGGAAAAACGGGCGTGAAACGCCAATCATCTTCATCAGCGGAGAGAGCCAACCCACAGAAATCATTGAGGCCATGAAACTGGGCGCCATCGACTTCTTGCTCAAACCCTTCAGCATGGAATCCTTGATGACGGCCATTGAAAACGGGCTCAACAAGGATCGTGCACGACACAATGCATTGGTGCAAGACATGGACATCCGTCAACGCTTTGGACGCCTGACCGAAAAAGAACAAGAAATATGCCGCTTGATGATCAAAGGCTACGGCAACAAGGAAATCGCAGAACTCAACGGTTCAGCACCCGCGACCGTCAAACTCCATCGCAGTCGTGTACTCGACAAAATGGGCGCTGAAACCCTGCCAGAGTTGATCGAAATGACTTTCGACGACAAACGCCGAATGTTCGAAGTCTTCAGCTAGACCTCACCGGACATTGCATGCCCCATGCGGGGGCGGCTCACATCGTAGCCAAACCACTTTTCCGAAATCGACTTGAAAGAGCCATCCTTGAGCATGGTTCTCACAGCGGTGGCCAGTTTGTCCTGCGTCTCACGATGCCCCTTGCGCACCGGCAACCCAACCGCCAAGGGAGAGGCAAAGGGCGCAGCCACCTTCAGCGGTAAATCATCACGCTCGATGTAGTACTCGGCGATCAAATTCTCTTCCAGCACCGCATCAATCTTCTTGGCGGCCAAATCCTTCAAAGCGTCCTCAATGCGCGGATAAGCCACAACCGACTTGCCCAAGGCGCCACGGGCTTGGTCTTCAATACCGGTTTGCGCCAACACGCCCAGTTTCCTACCCACCAGATCATCCAGACTCAAAAAGTCGCGCTGGTCATCCTCATGCTGAACACTGGTCAGCTGGATCGATGCATAGGATGGCCGGACAAAATCAAACTCGCGGCGATTCTCTGGTGTGGTGAGCAACTGATTGCCAATCCAGGCAATCTCGCCCGAGCGCAACTTGTTTGAAAGCGTGGCCATGCCCTCGGGCACATGAACCAAGTGCAGCCCAAGGATCGTGCACAAACGCTGCATCACATCCAGATCAAAACCCTTCAAGCTGCCATCGCGGTCACGGAAGCTGAAAGGGGGATAGTGGCTCAAGAAGCCCACCGCCACAGAATTGACTGGCTGAGCCATTGCCTGAGACAAGGATGCAGACGAAACCACAGCGGCCACGGCTTGCGCAAGCAAGGAACGCCTGGTCATCTGCAAATTCATAGGATTGGTCTCCTGATCAATCATGAAAAGCCCCATCAAAGCAATGCCTCAATTCGTGCCCCAAATAGTTGTAACCCGTCTCCACAGGCGTCACGATCGTGCACTCCTTGCGGCGAACGTTCCAGAAAGCACAAGCCATGGCCCGAGATGTGGGCGTCACCGGAATCCCCGTGATGCGCGCGCAGTACTCATAACCATCTTGCCTGACCAAGTATTTGATTTTAGGTTGATCAATCACCCTTTTCGATACCGTTAAAGGGGTAAAGCGCACCAGATCCACCGCGGGCGGCTGCATCGTCTGGCAAGCGGTCAAAACCGACAAAACAAGCAGCACAAACAAAGACCGCAGCCAACGGCCCAAAGCAGGTGAAAGTGATGCGACAGAGATCATCATTGCGCCTGCAAGCAATGCACAAACAGATGGCCCAGCTGGGAGTGCGTGGTGCTGCTCGTCGTCACGATCGTGCACGTGGACGCGCGCACCTGCCAATACACACAGCCCTCAGGCCGAATGAACATGCCGTCCTTGGGAGAAGCCTTCTCACAATACGCCTTGGGGTCCGCCTGCTGCAGCCAGGTCACGACCGGCTCAGCGATCTTGCGCTGCGCTGCGGTAGGAGGATTGAAGAGGGTGAAGTCGAGCAGGGAATCAGCACGAGTACTCATGACCACAAGCAAGCTAATGCTTGCTGCAAGTCTCATGAGAAACACATGGCTCGACATTCTTTATCCTATTTAGAATTAGGCGATGAAGTGAACATTATCAATGACAGTGGTTCCTGGAAACTTGCTGTCTTCAGTAAGCCAATTACCTGCTATGTCCCAAAGTACATAAGTATTCGATGCCGGTGCTCCTGACAAAGTTTTCTCAAAAAGTACACCAGAAATCACAGCAGTCTTGCTTGAGTATACATATGAGCTAGATGCCGCATCCCAATTTCCACTTTTAAATGTCAAATCCTCCATAGGATTAACGGAGAACTTGGTACTCCCCGCGCTATTGACTTCAGTTGCACCAACATTAAATAAAATGTGCTTATCAATAGTAAATGCTACTCCATCTTTCTCACTGGAGTTTTGAGATCCATCAGTCACTTTAATAATAGGAAAATAAACTGTACCATGCCCGTTGCTTGAATTGTCTGGCAGGATTTTTGTTACATCAATTGAATAACGACCATTTGAATCGGCCGTAGTCACATAAGACAATTTTGAACTTCCATCCATCACAAACTGTCCTGTAGCAACATCTTTCAAAAACACTTCGATTTTGGCATTACTCTCAGCTGCCCCCTCAATAGTGGGCGTGTCATCGTACGTAATTGAATCCGAATCTAAAATACCGGTATCGCTCTTTTGGGCTAACCAGCCTGTTTGTCCAGACGGGACAAGGGTATCAATCTTGGCACTGTCTGTAGCAAGTTGCTGCGGAACAGGGTTACCTGCTGCGTCCGAAAGAATCGCATTAACCTTTAATGTGGAACCTTCAGGAGGCAATGGCCAGTCTGTGGTGATCTGACCATCAGTAATAGCTTTTGATGTCAATGTCACTGGCTTCGTAGTCGAGCCATCACTGAATGTAATGATGTCGCCGGCAATCAGGTTCGTAGTGTCAAATTTTGCTGTGAGGACAGTGCTTTTACTCCCACCCATTTCAGCAGCGTTAATACTGGCATCATTGTTGGTATCCAAGTCAATGGTCAGGCTGACAATACCTTTGTTATTGAGCGGAGCGGTTAGATCCAATTTGGCTACATCAGAAGCAACCGCAGACACATTCCCAGCCAAATCTTGAGCGGTCGCCATCACAGTAAGTTGTTTGCCTTCATCAGGCAACTCCCACCCCTTCGAGACAATCTGACCGGCTTTGATATCTGCATCCGTCAAGGTCACGGTCTCAGTCTTTGTATTTGTTGCGTTGGTCAAGGCAATGACATCACCTGCGACCATTTTGGATTTATCCAAAATCACCGTCACGCTTGTGGTGATTGCAGTTCCTTTTTCAGCAGCATTGATGTAGCCATCGTTGTTCGCATCTGCATCTATTTGTACCGCCACAGACGGTGCTTGTGTATCCACCACAAAAGACGTGCCGTCTGCTGTGCTGCTGTTGCCAGCTGCATCCGTAGCTTTAATCACGGGAGTGTATTGGGTGCCTTTGGTGTCTGTCGAAGCATCGACCAAACTATTGGGCACTTGCAAGCTGTAATTGCCATTGGCATCGGCTGTGGTTTTATAGGGACCTGTCAGCTTGCCTGCCGGATCACGGAAGGACACCTCCACAGTTGAACCCGCCTCGGCTTTGCCGGTGATGACGGGCTTCGTGATCCCAGTCAAGTTGTCCCCCAACTTGCCGGAGTCGCTGGTTGAAACTTGCGATAAAGCGCCTGTTTGTCCCGTTGGCGCTGTTGTGTCTGTGGTCGCAGCAGCCCCGCCGCCGCCACCGCCGCCCGCAGCAGCCAAACCCAACGCACCAGCGCCCAGCAACCAGGGACTGAACAAGCCTGCGGCCAGCACGCCCACAGCCGCGCCGGCAGGGGCCACTTCTGCGCCGCCCAGGGCCATGCCTACCACCTGACCCGCGTCCGCCAGCATGGGCACGCTGGCCATGCCTGAGGCGTTTTCCGGGATGTATTCATAAAACTTGCCCGACTCCGCTTCACCGATCAGACCATTGAAGTTGTCAGCGGTGACCGTGTAATAGTCTTCAATCACCAGGTCGGTGGTTTTGCTGCCTTCAAAGCTGACTTTGAGGTCTTTGCCTTGGCGGCTTGCTCGGATGTTTTCAGGCCCAAAGCCGGTCTCTGGATCAATCAGTTGATAGCGGGCACCGCTGACTGCCTTGACAGTCACGGCTTGGCCCTTGGAGCCCGCTTGTGGAATGTCCAGAGCTTTGGCGTCTTTACCCTGGTTGATTTTGATTTGGTATGTCTTGGTCATTGCAGTGGCCTTTTAACAAGTGGCTTGAAAATGAAAATGCTTTGAATGTGAAATGTCAGTTGCGAACGCCGAACACGGACACCTCAACACGGCGGTTTGGGGCGTGGCATTGCTTGTTGTTGGGGGTGGGCTCGTTACCGCATTCGGTTTTCACAAGCTCAGC
Source organism: Limnohabitans sp. MMS-10A-192 (assembly GCF_003063335.1). Lineage (GTDB taxonomy): Bacteria > Pseudomonadota > Gammaproteobacteria > Burkholderiales > Burkholderiaceae_C > Limnohabitans_A. Next base: position 903,952 of record NZ_NERX01000001.1, read on the forward strand.
CGCGCCACGGCCATCGGTTTGAATTCCTTTTGTCGGGTTGATACCGCCCGCCCGAATTTGCTCCGCCACGGTGATGGCGCGGTCTTCAGACAGCTTTCGGTTGAGCTTCTTGGGGCCAATGGCATCCGTGAAACCGATGACCCGAATGCTGTCGACCGAGCGGTATTCGCTCTTGACTTTTTGGACCAGCAATTCAATGGCGTTGTAGCCTGCGGGGCGAAGTTCTGCTTTGCCAAACTCAAACAAGGCATCGGCTTGTAATGCAAATTTTTGATCGCCCAAGGGCATGGCCATGGGGGCTGCTACTTCTACGCCATCCACACATTCCCTGACGGCCTTCACACGCGAAACTGTGTGGATTTGGCGGCGGATATTTCTCAACTCGGTTTGAGCCGTCGACGCGTTGACCAGTTGCAAACTTGGCGGTGCATAAGCGCTCTCTTGCAAACGCAGATAGACAGTCTTGCCGGCGTCGAACTGGATGCGCTGCCCTGCTTCTTGTTTGCCGGTGTGCTGGCGACTGGCATCGTCAAGCACTGACTGAACGGCCATGGCACCCGGGACGATGCAGGTTTCGGCAAAGCCACCGCGCAGCAAGGAGGTGTGGTAACGGCCATCCAGGTAGATGTTGACTGGCTGCGGCGCAAGCACCGACGTAGGGCGATAAAAGAAGACTTTGCTCAGTTGGTTGCCAACGGGCCTGCTGCCGGCATACAACTCGCCATACGCCTCAATGTTCACAGAGCCGGCGGTAGCAGCGGCGCTGTCCTTGCCAACTTGCGCATGTGTTGTTGCTGTGCACGCGAGCAACAACACGGATGCGAGCGCTGCGTGCTGTACGCCGCACATGGGAAGCTTGAAAAACCTATTCATCATGACTCTATCCCTCATCCTTTGTTTGTTCACAAAGACTTAAATAGCTTTGTTAAAAATTGAATGAGGTATCTTCGTTGAATTATTTAGTTTTAAAATCAGCCAATTGGCGTATTCTTAAATGACAAAAAACACATTTTCAACCGCCTAAAGCACGATTCAGATCTTTTATAGTCATCGGCATGCAACCGAAAAACACGCCAAAACTGGGCCCCTTGCAGGGTTTGAAGGTCATTGAACTCGGGCAACTGATTGCCGGGCCCTTTGCCGCCAAAACCCTGGCGGACTTCGGCGCCGAAGTGATCAAGATTGAGCCGCCGGGTGCTGGAGATCCTTTGCGCAAGTGGCGTTTGCTCAAAGATGGCACGTCGGTTTGGTGGCAGATCCAGTCGCGCAACAAGCGCTCGGTGGCGCTCGACCTGAAAGAGCCCGAAGCCCAAGACATCGTGCGTCAGCTGGCCCAGGATGCGGATGTGTTGATTGAGAACTTCCGCCCCGGCGCCATGGAAGCCTGGGGCTTGGGCCCCGATGCACTGCAAGCGCTGAACCCGCGCCTGATCATGCTGCGCATCAGTGGCTACGGTCAGACCGGCCCTTACCGCGACAAACCCGGCTTTGGCGTGGTGGCCGAAGCCATGAGCGGTCTGCGCCACCTGACGGCAGAGCCTGGCCGCGTGCCCGTGCGTGTGGGCGTCAGCATTGGCGATACGCTGGCTTCATTGCATGGCGTGATCGGCATTTTGATGGCGCTGCATGAACGCCAGCGCAGCGGGCTGGGCCAGGTGATCGATGTGGCGCTTTACGAAGCTGTCTTCAATTGCATGGAGAGCTTGTTGCCCGAATACAGCGCTTTTGGCGCTGTGCGCCAAGCTGCGGGCAGTGCCCTGCCCGGCATTGCACCCAGCAATGCTTACCGCTGCCTGGGAGACGCCTATGTGCTGATCGCCGGCAATGGCGACAGCATCTTCAAACGCTTGATGCACACCATTGGGCGCGATGACTTAGGCCAGGATCCGGAACTCAAGGACAACAGTGGACGTGTCAAGCGCGTTGAAGAGATCGATGCAGCCATTGGCGCATGGACCGCCGAGCGCGACATTGTCGATGTGCTGCATTCACTGGATGCGGCCGGTGTCCCAGGGGGCAGGATCTACAACGTGGCGGACATCGCGGCTGATCCGCATTACCAAGCCCGCGGCATGATCGAGCAAATCCAACTGGACGATGGGTCTTCGCTGAGCTTGCCAGGCATCGTGCCCAAACTGTCACGCACCCCGGGTGGCCATGTGCGCAATGCGCCGGACATTGGCCAAGACACCGAGGCGGTATTGCAAGAAATCGGTTTGAGCGCAGAACAAATTCAAGCGCTCAAGGCCAGAGGCATCGTGGCCTGATCAACGGCCTACAAAGTGCATGGCACGCTCGAAGTAGCCGAGGTCCAAGTACCGATCAGGCGCGGGCGCCACTCCTCCCCACTGCCCCTCGATCTCTGCGCGCAGGGCCAGTGCGTTGCGAAAACCGGCCATGTCAAGCCGGCAGTCGCGTGACAGACCGTATCCAGGCTCGATCAGGCCTTCATAGCTTCGACTGGCGACATCGGCTGTCAAGTTCAAGCGTTTGCGAAGTACGGCAATCACCAGCTCGCGATTCCCAGGATCGGTGGTCAAACGGCAGCCCTCGATGTAGGCCGCAAGATAGCGCTCAAGCGCCCCGCCGTTGGCCTGTGCCCATGAGCGCGTGGCAACCATCGAAATGCCTTGGTAGGGTCCCAAAAGATCCTTGGCCTTGCCAAAACTGCGGGCACCTCGACTTTCTGCGACAAAAGTCCATGGCGGGTTGAGCATGCCTACCGCGTTGTCAGAACTTTGTGAGAACGCATTGACACGGCTCTCGGTGCCGCCGATGGGCACCAGACGGTAATCGCGACCGTCGACCAAACCTGCATTCTTCAAAATTTTGCGAGCCACCAAGGCATAAGCCGTGTTGGGCGCATCCACCACCATCGCTTTGCCGCGCACATCCGACAGGATCTTGATTTCGGGTCGAACAAAGAGCTCCAACAGCCCGCTGTCGCCGCCGCCAACGATCACGGCATCCACTTTCGCCACCTCGACCATGGCCACCGCATTGTCAGCGGCCGTGTGCGCGATGTCGCTGCGGCCTGCAGCAAGCCCAGCACGTTGCTCAGAAGAGTTCGGTGTGAACTGCAGATCAATGCGCAGGTTGCGCTTGGCGAAGGCGCCCTTCTCTTCAGCCATGTAGATTGGGATATTCGTTGCGCTGCGAAAGACATTCACGCGAAGCGTCGCAGGGTCATTCGCAGGGGGCTTCGAAGCGGTCCCGGCACAACCGGTCAGCCATGCAGAAGTCGCGAGGATCAGAAAAGATGTGTACTTGATGGGAATCATGTCGCCTCTGAGTGATGAGTTGCGCGCAATGTGTGTGGAACACACCCAAAAAATTATTGTTCAATCGCGCCTTAGATGCATTCGGAGATACCCGACTCGTCCACGAACGCAATTTGCCATCTGGGCCTGGGACCTTGAACTTGAGATCAGGCGCACCTTGAAAACCCGCGTGACAACTCACCTCACTCGGGCTTGTTAGAGCTTCAAGCAATCAAGTAACCGCCATCCACAGGCAAAACAACGCCCGTCACGAACTTGGCCTGCGGGCTGGCCAAGAACATCACCGGCCCGACCAGATCATCAGGCGTCCCCCACCGCTTCATGGGCGTTCTGGCGATGATCGGGGCTGAACGCCCTGGATCATCTTGAAGTGCCTGAGTCAACGGTGTGGCGATCCACCCCGGCGCGATCGCATTGACGCGAATGCCCTGCTCTGCATAAGCGATGGCCAGGGATTTGGTCAGCTGGGCGATACCGCCTTTGCTGGCACTGTAAGCGGGCACCAGCCCTCCTCCAAAGAAGGACAACATCGAGGCCGTATTGATGATGCAACCGCCCCTTTGGGCCAGGCTGCTGCGCGCCGCCGCGCAAAGGCGCATGGTGCCCACAAGGTTGATGTCCAGAACCTGCTCAAAGACATCCGGGTCATGCTCTTGACCTCTGCGGATGATGCCCGCGCAATTGACCAGCACGTCCAGCTCGCCAAGCGCCGAAACCAATTGCGCCACGGCTTGTCCGTCACGCACATCCAGTTGGACAAAACGCACCGTTGTGGGCTGACGTTCATGGGCCGCCTTGACCTCAGCCTCGGTTGCCCCAGTTGCCGTCACATGATCGCCTTGCTCGGCAAACGCGTGCGCGATGGCCTCACCGATGCCGCTGCTTGCACCAACCACCAACACATTGCGGGGAGTCTTCATGATGAACCTCTGTAAGTTGCGCTGATGCGTAATTTACGCGAGGCGCAACTCGGCGGGTGTCACCGACAGTAGAAAAGCAAAAAACCCGTGAGATGGGCTAAGGACGCTACCCACAGGTTTCCCTCAAAGAGACCCCACTAAGCGTCCTTAGGATTGGGCGCATTCATCACCAAATATGCAAGCCGCCCAGCCAGCTCCGCAGCATCAGTTGTGCCGGTTTGCAAGTGAACATCCGGCTGTTGTGGCGGCTCATACGGGCTGTCTATGCCGGTGAAGTTTTTCAACTCGCCACGCCTTGCCTTGGCATACAAACCCTTGGGGTCTCGCCGCTCGCACTGCTCAAGCGAGGTGTCCACGAACACCTCTACGAACTCGCCGTCTTTGAACAAGCTGCGCGCGATGCTGCGGTCAGCCCTGAATGGTGAAATAAATGACACCAACACCACAAGACCCGCATCCAGCATGAGTTTGGCGACTTCTGCCACGCGGCGGATGTTTTCTTGCCTGTCGGCCTCGGCAAAGCCCAGATCGCGATTAAGACCATGTCGAACGTTGTCACCATCCAAAATATAGGTGTGCAGACCCTGCGCATGCAGTTGCTTTTCCAGAAGATTGGCGATGGTCGTTTTGCCCGAACCCGACAAACCGGTGAACCAAATACAGCGCGGCGTTTGCTGCTTGATGGCAGCGCGTGCCGCCTGATTCACATCCAATGCCTGCCAATGAATGTTGGCCTCGCCAACTGTGTCAGCCATACTGTTCTCGCTCGCTGCAGTCTGCCTAGGGTTTTTTAGGGTAGTAGGTCTGGTAGAACCAGGCATAAACGTTTTCGATGTTCGCTTGGATGCGCGGAGAAATCTCGTGGCGCTTGGGCGGGGTAATCTTCTTTGACTGGGTATGGCGGTATTTCATCCGATAGTGGCTGTCACTCTCAGGGATACCGATCTCAAGTGCGTTGGTGTCAATTTGCAGTGCAGACACGCCCAGCCACTTGAAGATGCTGCTCATGCAAGCTGCGGGCTGGGCCATCAGGTCCTCGTAACGCACAAAGTAAAGTCGCTCCTGCACGGCTCTGGGCAGGTCGGGAACGGCATGCAAGGAAATCAACGGCGCGCCGATGGTCTTGTCCTTGGCAAACAAAATATCTGCCCTTCCGAAGCGGTCAAAGTCGCCCAGATGATCGAGAAAGTCAAGCAAGATGGTCTTTTGATGCTGCGACTCTATTGAGCCGTAGATCTGCCCCAGCTCTCGCACACACACAATCAGCTTGGCCTCCGGTGCCAGAGTCAGCAGCAGCTCGATGCAGTGCAGCCAGGCGCGGTTCTTGTCCACTGTAAAGGTCTCGCCCGATTCCCCGGCTTGTCCACACCAGCCTCGCAAAAACCCCGTCATCGCCGATTGCAGCTGCGCGTAGCTGGCATCAAATCGATTGTCCAGCTGTGAAAGAAAGAATTGGTCATCGCTGGCCATGCGCCGGATGCCGAGGAGGACATTGCACAAAGGCGAACTCTGGTTATCGCAGCGTATCTCCGGGTGCATGGCCAGCATCTGGCACAAAAGGGTCGAGCCAGAGCGTGGCAAGCCGGTCACGCCCACAAAATTTGGTGTCATCTTTATCGCCTTTGGTCCATCGTTTTGTACCGTGTTTTAAACGGTTTCATCGTCAGCTGCTCCATGATTTAAGCATGTAGGCGTTGACACTAAAAATTAAAAACCTTTGCTGACCACTGCCCAAGCACGAACCTTGGGACTGCTGGTGATCAGGGCTGGCAGGCTGCCGATTCGTTCAGCCAAGGTGAGCTGGACTGTGAGCTGCTTCGCACCTGCCCAGAGCAAGCCGATCCCCCCCCCGCTAAGCGTCGCTTGATTGATGCCGCTGACCCGAGGTATTTTGTTGATACTGACGTGTGCGCTGTCCACAAAAGCCATCACCTGCCAAAGCCCCTCAGTCCCAAATAATGCGCCATCGAGCAAGTGACGCAGCTCGACGGTCAGCAAGGTACCGTTGTCACCAGAAATGGCACCCGTGGCATAGGCACGCACCGAGTTGGGTCCACCCAATGTCATCTTCTGCGATGGATCCAAATTGGTGTTGGCGGTCTGACCTGAAAACGCAAGGTACAAGGAGTCCTTGGCCGTCAAGGGCTGCTGGTGATTGCCCCAGATGCTGTACTTGACGAAGTTGCCTTGGGTCTGGACCGTCTGTGCATCGTAGAGCTGGGCCGCCTGGTTCGAAAAACTGACATGACCTGCAGTCAAGGCGGCCTTCCAGCTGGTCAACCCTTGCGGCAAAAGATCACGAACGTCACCATTGAGGCTGATCGAGGTGTTGAGCAGCTTACGGTCTTTTTGGCTTTTGTCAGTGTCAACGAGGTCGTTAAGCCGCAAACTATCGACTTGGAGCTGTGCGTACACGTTATGACTCTGGCTGCGCACCAAAGGCTGCTTGACCCACAGGCTGGCCACATCAGCGGTGCCATGACCGATGGAATTCAGTACGTAGTGCAATCCCGAGCCTGAGCCTCCGACGCGGGTCCCACGTCCATTGAGCAGGGTTTCATAAGACAACTGGCCATAAGTCATGCCCCGACCGGAACTGAGCGCTGTGGCGCTCAGCACATCGCCGTGATGCAGTGGGTTGCTGATGTTCACGTTGGCACCAACCCGGTCTTGGCCTGTGTAGCGGCTCCCGCTGTTGTCCACGAAGGCGCTGCCTGTCACCATGGGCAGGGGTGCCACATTCAGAACCAGGTCAGAGGTGCCGACCGTCTGGCCAGGTTGTGCGATCACCTCAACGGTCATCCCAGGGATATCGGAGAGCAGCAAGAGGGCCTGGTTCAGCTTGTCCTTGGAGATCAGGTCATTGGGCTGCAGGGTCGAGAGCGTGGCGCTCAGCAGGGTGTCCCCGACCCCACTCTTGTTGTCCAGGACGACTTTGCCGTAGCGTGCTTCGATGACTTGGAAGGTGACAGCGCCCTCCTGAATGGTCTGCGCCGGGACAATGGCGCGTGCCAGCGGGTAGCCGTGGCCTTGGTAGTAATCGGTGATGCGATCTGCCAGCTCACCGACTTGCTCCAAGGTGAGTGCCTTCCCCTCAGCATCCTTGACCAGTTCGCGCAACAGATCAGCGGTAAACACCGTGTTGCCAATGAACCGGATTGACTTGACCATGAAAGGCGCGCTTGGCGGTAGCTGAGTGTTGGCCTTGCTCTGTAGCGACAGTCCGGTTTCGATGGAGGACGGCTGCGGCAAACTCGGCGGCTGCACGCTTTGCAAAATGGCCCCTGCACCGGGGATGAAAGGCGTAACAGCCAAGTCCGGCCCGGCTGCCCACGCTGCACTGCCTGTAAGCATCAGCAAGGCGGCCAACGCGTCAAGCCGAGCCATCTCAGAGCGGGATATTATTTTTTTCAAGGGCAATCTCACGGCTAAAAAATAGGAGCTAGCGATGGTGTTTGCCGAAGCAACTTGCCGCTTTGCTAAGGTGAATGTTTTCATGGCAGTTTCACGCCGCCTCCCATCACTGCCACACCAGATGACCCACCAATTGCCAACTGGTAATTGACAGGGCGAGCAGACTTTTTGCCAGCACCTGTGCCGCTGAGCTGAGCTGTCGTTGCGCCAGCATCTTCGCCAGTGTTGGCAACAACGCCTGGATTGCTTTCAGCACTGACCGCTGGGGAATCTACCGGTGATGTGATCAGCAGGATTGGGGCACCAGAAGCAATTTGCACGGGGAAAGGAACTGCAGACTGGACTGCCGTGATGTCGGCGGTCAACGCCTGCTGCACCAGCGTGTAGTTGCCAGCGTCCGCACCACTCAGGCTCACACCTGTTGTGGCAACCGTTTTAGCGGTTCCGACGTTCTTGTCAGCGAAGGTGCCCGAGGCCGTGCCGGTCAAGGACACAGCGTCAGAGCCCAGCGCCGTCACGCTGGGTGTGCCGCTCAGCGTGGCTGCTGTGCCCGCGTCGTACGCCTTGTTCGCAGCACTCAAACCCGTCACTGGCAGCGTCGCTGGCGTGATGTTGGCCGTCAACGCTTGCTGCACCAGCGTGTAGTTGCCAGCGTCCGTGCCACTCAAGCCAACACCTGTTGTGGCAACGGTTTTAGCGGTGCCGACGTTCTTGTCCGAGAAGGTGCCCGAGGCTGTGCCGGTCAATGAGACAACGTCAGAGCCCAGCGCCGTCACGCTGGGTGTGCCGCTCAGCGTGGCTGCGGTGCCCGCGTCGTACGCCTTGTTCGCAGCGCTCAGGCCCGTCACCGGCAGCGTCGCTGGCGTGATGTTGGCCGTCAACGCTTGCTGCACCAGTGTGTAGTTACCCGCGTCCGCACCACTCAGGCCCACACCTGCCGTGGCAACGGTTTTAGCGGTTCCGACGTTCTTGTCAGCGAAGGTGCCCGAGGCCGTGCCGGTCAATGAGACAACGTCAGAGCCCAGCGCGGTCACGCTGGGCGTGCCGCTCAGCGTGGCTGCTGTGCCCGCGTCGTACACCTTGTTCGCAGCGCTCAGGCCCGTCACCGGCAGCGTCGCTGGCGTGATGTTGGCGGTCAACGACTGCTGCACCAGCGTGTAGTTGCCAGCGTCCGCGCCACTCAGGCTCACACCTGTTGTGGCAACGGTTTTAGCGGTCCCGACGTTCTTGTCAGCGAAGGTGCCCGAGGCCGTGCCGGTCAATGAGACAACGTCAGAGCCCAGGGCCGTCACGCTGGGCGTGCCGCTCAGCGTGGCCGCTGTGCTCGCGTCGTAGGCCTTGTTCGCAGCGCTCAGGCCTGTCACCGGCAGCGTCGCTGGCGTGATGTTGGCCGTCAACGATTGCTGCACCAGTGTGTAGTTACCCGCGTCCGCGCCACTCAAGCCAACACCTGTTGTGGCTACCGTTTTAGCGGTTCCGACGTTCTTGTCCGAGAAGGTGCCCGAGGCTGTGCCAGTCAAGGACACAGCGTCTGAGCCCAGGGCCGTCACGCTGGGCGTGCCGCTCAGCGTGGCTGCTGTGTTCGCGTCGTACGCCTTGTTCGCAGCACTCAGGCCCGTCACCGGCAGCGTCGCTGGCGTGATGTTGGCGGTCAACGACTGCTGCACCAGCGTGTAGTTGCCCGCGTCTGCGCCGCTCAAGCCAACACCTGTTGTGGCTACCGTTTTAGCGGTTCCGACGTTCTTGTCAGCGAAGGTGCCCGATGCCGTGCCGGTCAAGGACACAGCATCTGAGCCCAGTGCCGTCACGCTGGGCGTGCCGCTCAGCGTGGCCGCGGTGCCCGCGTCGTAGGCCTTGTTCGCAGCACTCAAACCCGCCACCGGCAGCGTCGCTGGCGTGATGTTGGCGGTCAACGCTTGCTGCACCAGCGTGTAGTTGCCAGCGTCCGCACCACTCAAGCCAACACCTGTTGTGGCTACCGTTTTAGCGGTCCCGACGTTCTTGTCAGCGAAGGTGCCCGAGGCCGTACCGATCAAGGACACAGCGTCTGAGCCCAGTGCCGTCACGCTGGGCGTGCCGCTCAGCGTGGCCGCTGTGCTCGCGTCGTAGGCCTTGTTCGCAGCGCTCAGGCCTGTCACTGGCAGCGTCGCTGGCGTGATGTTGGCGGTCAACGATTGCTGCACCAGTGTGTAGTTGCCCGCGTCCGCACCACCCAGGCTCACACCTGTTGTGGCCACGGGTTTAGCGGTTCCGACATTCTTGTCCGAGAAGCTCCCCGAAGCCGTGCCGGTCAAGGACACCACGTCAGAGCCCAGGGCCGTCACGCTGGGCGTGCCGCTCAGCGTGGCCGCTGTGCCCGCGTCGTAGGCCTTGTTCGCAGCACTCAGGCCCGTCACCGGCAGCGTCGCTGGCGTGATGTTGGCGGTCAACGACTGCTGCACCAGCGTGTAGTTACCAGCGTCCGCACCGCTCAAGCCCACACCTGTTGTGGCTACCGTTTTAGCGGTTCCGACGTTCTTGTCCGAGAAGGTGCCCGTTGCCGTGCCGGTCAAGGACACAGCATCTGAGCCCAGGGCCGTCACGCTGGGCGTGCCGCTCAGCGTGGCCGCTGTGCCCGCGTCGTAGGCCTTGTTCGCAGCGCTCAGGCCCGTCACCGGCAGCGTCGCTGGCGTGATGTTGGCGGTCAACGCTTGCTGCACCAGCTTGTAGTTGCCCGCGTCTGCACCACTCAGGCTCACACCTGCCGTGGCAACGGTTTTAGCGGTGCCGACGTTCTTGTCCGAGAAGGTGCCCGAGGCTGTGCCAGTCAAGGACACCACGTCAGAGCCCAAGGCCGTCACGCTGGGCGTGCCGCTCAGCGTGGCCGCGGTGCTCGCGTCGTAGGCCTTGTTCGCAGCACTCAAACCCGTCACTGGCAACGTCGCTGGCGTGATGTTGGCGGTCAACGACTGCTGCACCAGCGTGTAGTTGCCAGCGTCCGCACCGCTCAGGCTCACCCCTGCCGTGGCTACCGTTTTAGCGGTCCCGACGTTCTTGTCTGAGAAGGTGCCCGAGGCTGTGCCGGTCAAGGACACTACGTCAGAGCCCAGGGCCGCCACGCTGGGCGTGCCGCTCAGCGTGGCTGCTGTGTTCGCGTCGTAGGCCTTGTTCGCAGCGCTCAGGCCCGTCACTGGCAGCGTCGCTGGCGTGATGATGAGATTGCCGCCGGTGATGTCATAACCTTGCTGGGTCGAATAGTAACCGTTGTAAAAACCCGCATTTTTACCCGTGGCTGCCGCACCCAAAACCAGAGGGTTGACAGTCGTGAGTCCGCTCTGGGCAAGGCCGTTGTAGCTCACGCTGACATCAGGCGCATCTGCCAGCGTCAGTGGGGTGAGGAAACTGGTGAGCAAAGGTGACGTATGACCTTCATAGATGCGCCAAATGGCGCCGCTACCGCCTGTGTTGGCAATGTTCCATCCTGCAAAGCTGGATGCTTGCATCATCTGGGAGGTGGTCAGGCCAGCCGCGCCAATCGTATCGCCAACATTGTCATTGCTGCCGATACCTACCAAATGAATATCGCTGTTCCAGTAGCTGTTGTTGATAGCGCCAAAAGAGTGATGACCGACCAAACCGCCGACAGAACCGATGCCGTTGACGATTCCCGTCGCATAGCTGTTGCCGATCGTGGCACCGTAGTTGTACCCGACCAAACCGCCAACAGAATCGTTGCCTGTGACGCTACCCGTTGCATAGCTGTTACTGATCACTAGAGAGTTGTAACCTACCAAGCCACCGACACTGTTGCCAGTGCCAGTGACGTTGCCCGTTGCATAGCTGTTGTTGATCGTGCCGGATGGGGCATAACCTACCAAGCCGCCGACACTACTGCCAGTGCCAGTGACGTTGCCCGTTGCATAGACGTTACTGATCGTGGTGGAACTGCTGTTACCGACCAAGCCGCCGACACTGCCGCCGCCGGTGACGTTGCCCGTTGCATGGCTGTTGTTGATCTCGCTGAATGGGCTGTAACCGACCAAGCCGCCGACATTGTTGCCGCCGGTGACGTTGCCTGTTGCATAGCTGTTGCTGATCGCGCCGTTTTCGGCGTAACCCACCAAGCCGCCCACATAATTGCCGCTGGAGACGCTGCCGACGACGCTGCCGGTGGCATAGCTGCTGCTGATCTCACCAGACAGGGCATAGCCCACCAAGCCGCCGACATCATTGCTGCCGGAGACGCTGCCCGTCGCATAGCTGTTGCCGATCGTGGCACCGTAGTTGTACCCGACCAAGCCACCCACATAACTGTCGCTACCACTGACGCTGCCCGTTGCATAGCTGTCATTGACCGCGCCGTAATAGTAATAACCTACCAATCCGCCGACGTTGTTGTTGCCGTTGACGCTTCCGGTCGCATAGCTGCTGCTGATCGTGCCGCCGTTGTTAATCCCTGCCAGCCCGCCGACATTATTGACGCCTGTGACGCTACCCGTTGCATAGCTGTTAGTGATCGTGGCATAGCTGTTGGTCCCGACCAAGCCACCGACATAGTAAGAGCTGCCTGTGACGCTACCCGTTGCATGGCTGTCACTGATCGCTCCAGAGTTGTAACCTGCCAAGCCGCCGACACTGTTGCCGCCGGTGACGTTGCCTGTTGCATAGCTGTCACTGAGCGCTCCAGAGTTATAACCCACCAAGCCGCCGACACTGCTGCCGCCGGTGACGTTGCCTGTTGCATAGCTGTCACTGAGCGCTCCAGAGTTATAACCCACCAAGCCGCCGACACTGCTGCCGCCGGTGACGTTGCCTGTTGCATAGCTGTTGCTGATCGTTGAGGATATGTTGTTACCGGCCAAACCGCCTACATCATTCTGGCCACTGACGCTCCCGGTCGCATAGCTGTGACTGATATACCCGGAGTTGAAGCCCACCAAGCCTCCAACCAATTGGGTGCCGCTGATGCTGCCGGTTGCATAGCTGTTGGTGATCGTGCCGTAATTGCTTCCTACCAAGCCACCGACATTTGTACCAATACCAGTGCCAGTCACGCTGCCCGTCGCATAGCTGTTGCTGATCGTGCCGCCGTAGTTGAAGCCCACCAAACTACCAACATCATTGCTGCCGGTGACGCTACCACCCACCAGACCAACGTTTTGAATCAGCTTACCACTGGTTATCCCAAACAGCCCAACACTGGGTTGATCGGGAAGGTTGATCATCAGGTTGGAAATTGTGTGCCCCAAGCCGTCGAAAGTTCCAGTGAAGCGGTTTAGCCAGTTTTTACCCACAGGAACAAAACCTGCGCTACCCCACACATCACCGCCTGCTGTGGCTGCTGCATTGATGTTTTTGCTGAGGGTGTAGCTGGCCGAGGTGTCCATGGCCATCAATTGCAATTGGTGAGCATTGTTGATGCGGGTCGAGTATTCGGACGCGAGCATGGGGGTCGTTGCGCCGAGCACACCGCCCGCATTGTTCAACGAGCCATCGGCATTGACCATGACCCAGTTGTTGCCAGTTGCCCCGGGGGTGCTGGTGAAGTTAAAGCCCCCGAAATTTGCTGAGTTCTGCATCTGCGCATTGCTCAGGCCGGTCGCGCCGATCGGATCTCCAAAGCCAATACCTATCGGATGGGTATCGCTGTTCCAGTAGCTGTTGTTGATCGTGGTGCCGTAGTTGTGCCCGACCAAACCGCCGACATGGTCGCTGCCAGTGACGACACCCGTCGCATAGCTGTTGTAGATGGCGCCGTATTGGGCGTAACCCACCAAGCCACCGGTGCTATTGATGCCGGTGACGCTGCCCGTCGCATAGCTGTTGTTGATCGTGGCACCGTAGTTGTAGCCGACCAAACCGCCGACTTTGTTGCTGCCAGTGACGACACCTGTCACATAACTGTTGTTGATCCCGCCGGAATAGGCTTGACCCACCAAGCCACCGACATCCATGCTGCCGTTGACGCTGCCTGTCGCATAGCTGTTGTGAATCGTGGCGTTCTCATTGAACCCAACCAATCCGCCGACTTGGTTGCCGCCGTTGACGCTGCCTGTCGCATAGCTGTTGTTGATCGTGGCGTAGTCGTTGAACCCTACCAATCCGCCTACTCTAGCGCTGCCGTTGACGCTGCCTGTCGCATAGCTGTCAGTTATAGTGGCAAAGTTGTGGCGCCCTACCAAACCGCCGACATAATTACCAGTGGCAGTGACGCTTCCGATTGCATAGCTGTTGTTGATCGATCCGGACTGGTTGTAGCCTACCAGGCCGCCGACAAAATCACCCGTACCACTGACGCTTCCAGTTGCAAAGCTGTTGTTGATCGCGCCGTCCTGGATGAAACCGACCAAGCCGCCGACACGCTCGCTGCCAGTCACGCTGCCCGTCGCGTGGCTGTTGACGATATTCCCGGAGTTAGTGCCCACCAGGCCGCCGACAAATCGGTCGCCAATGACGCTGCCCGTTGCATAGCTGTTCGTGATCGGGCCCCAGCTGCCCCCTAGTAAGCCACCGACATTATCACCAGTGCCAGTGACGCTGCCGGTCGCATAGCTGTTGCTGATCGCACCGATGTTGTAACCCGCCAAGCCACCGACATAATTGCTTCCGGTCACGCTGCCGCCAACCAGCCCAACGTTTTGTATCACCGCATAATTGCTTGCGCCAAACAGGCCGACATTGGATTGATTGGGCCGGTTGATCGTCAGATTGGCAATCGTGTGCCCCAGGCCGTCGAATTTGCCGGTAAACGCAGTGTCGTAATCAACACCGATCGGCGTAAAGCCAGCACTGACCGCGCCCGCGGTGTTCCAAGCCGCTGTTGCGGCAGCATCAATGTTGCCGCCGAGTGCGTAGTTGCCTGCAAGGTTGGCCGTTAGCGCCATGCCCTGCAAAGTTGCCGTCGCTGGCGCTGTCGCAGCATCAGTCTGCGCGCCCAGTTGGGTGATGACGGTGTAGTTTGTGATGACTCCGTCTGAGCCGAGCAAGGTGCTGAAATGGGGTCCGGCAGGCAGGTTCACCTGTGCGCCATTATTCAAGCTGTAGGTGCTGGTGTTGTTCAGCGCGACGGCACCCTGTCCATACTGAAGCGCCAAGCTGGCCGTACCCGATCCAAACAGACTGGCGTTGATGTTGATGTTGTTTTGCGCGTTGAGCGTCAGCTTGTTGGCGTTCCATGTCACAGGCGCATTGACGTGAATGTCACCCGGGTCGCCGCCGCTCAAGGCGTCCGTGGCAATTGTCACGTTAGACGTACCGAGGCTTGCGCCCAGGGTCAAGGCGCCAATGCCGCTGGTCGTCAGCGCGTCAGCTCCCGCAGAGATGGTGAAGTCGGTCGGGTCAATCAGCCACGTTCCCGCCAAGCCCATGGCTGCAGCGGTGGTGATTTTGGCTGCGTCAGCCACAGTCACACGCGCAGCACTGGTCTCAATGAAACCGCCGTTGCCTCCGTTCGGTGCGCTGGCGTCGAGGGTACCCGCGACGTTCACTGTCCCGTTTTGCATGCCGCCCAGCAGCGTGATGGTGCCGCCTTGCTGGTTCAGCGTGCGCGCCTCAATCACACCGGTGTTGTTGACCACGCTGGCCAAAAGAGATTTCGCCGCACCCGCCGTCATCAATACTTTGCCACCATCGGACTGAATCAAGCCCCCGTTTTCAACCAAGGTATTGAGCACACTTTGATCCACCACCATGCGCACCAAGTTGCTGCCGTTGAAGCTCAGCGTGATGGCGCTGCCCGCACCCAGAGCGACCGTGCCCAGTTGTGCAGAAATAACGCCCTGGTTGCTGACGTGATGGCCCAACAGCGCCACATAGCCACCGTTGGCGGCAGTGATCTTGCCGAGGTTGATGACTTTGCCGTTGCCGGTGCCGGCAAAGCTGGTTGTACTTCCCGTGCCGCTGGTGATGTCAAGCGTTGAGGCCACCAAGCCGCCGACGTTGACTTGCGCCTCAGCACCAAAAATCACCCCGTTCGGGTTGATCAAAAAAACCTGACCATTGGCCTTCAAGTTCCCCAAGATTTGACTGCCGTTGGTGTCGAAAATTTTGTTGACGGCAATGGCTGTGGCGCCAGGCTGAACAAAGTTCACCTTCTCATTGGTGCCGACGTTGAAACTTTTCCAGTCGATTGACAGGTTTTGCGTCGATTGGTGGATGGTGGTTGTCTGGCCTGACTGTGCAATGGTGCCAGCGCCAAAAGTCACCTGCCCCCCTGCAGGTGCAGCATGGACCATCTGCAATCCAGCTGATCCGGTCACCAGGCCCGCAACAAGTGCGGCCAGGTTCAGCCTGCGTTTGGCAGAGACGATCGAGCGTGAAGACTTGCTGTGGCCCTTGGCGTTCTCTGCCACCGCCATCCACATTTGGAGGGCTTCATTCCAGACGATCCGATGGACTTTATTCATGTTGGCAGTGCACAGTTACAGTCAGAAACTCCACGCATCAAGACTGTCTCAATGCAACTCGCAGGCAAAGATGCACAGCGTATGTCTACACCAGTAGGATTTTTGGTCTTATCGATTTTCATAAATTGCGCTTCATTGATAATTTGCACTTTATGAGTTAGGCAGTCCTTTGAAAATCGCATGAAAAAGGTATTCACTCGAATTTTTATTTTTTGATGATTTTTTCTACTCACATGGAAATGTGATTTACCAAAAATAAATAAACTTAGACAATCTTTAAAATTATTTTTTACATTTAAGCCGAGCCCTCGTGCAATCCATTGCCATCTCAAACGTCCTGTTGGTTGAAGACGATCTGGTGTTCCAGAAGAACTTTGTGCGGGTCTTTGAGCACATGGCGGGGGACTGGAAAATACAAGCATTCCAAGATGGTGCAAGTGCTTTGGAAGCCTTGGCAAAGCCGAATTTAAAATTCAACTTGGCACTCATTGACATAGGCTTGCCCGATATCTCAGGCATTGATGTGATCGCTGCGGTACGTCAGCGGTTTGCCGAGTTGCCGATTTTGGTCACCACCGCCTTCACGGCCGAAGAAACTTTTTTGTCGGCCATTCGCGCAGGGGCCAACGGTTATTTGCTCAAAGGCGGCACCGACGCGGCCTTGGGTCACTCGATTGAATTGGTGCTGCAAGGCCAATACCCTGTGAGCCCAGCTTTGGCCAGACATTTGTTCAGGTTGGCAGGGGCGCCCAACGCCATGGCCTTGTCAAACAAATTGAACCTCTCACAACGCGAGCTGGAATTGCTCCAGCTCATTGCCAAAGGGTGCAGCTATGCCAGTTGCGCCGATGTCATGAACATTTCACTTTCTACGGTTCAAACGCACATTCGCAACATGTACCGCAAGCTGGAAGTTTGCAACCAACGGCAAGCCATCACCAAGGCGCAGTCTGCAGGGCTGCTGAATATTTGATTGTGTTTTACCGCCTTGCGCTTTGGACTTTTCTGGCCCTGTGTTTGCTGAACGCTGGAGGGGTACAGGCGGCCAAGCCAGAACAGCCCCCGACCGAGCTGAAGCTGGCGTTGATGAAGGGACTGGGTCCTGAGAAAGTTGTGAACTTGCCGCACATGATGGCGGCCACAGACTTTGAACCCAAGGGCAGTCTGGTCAGTTACAAGCTGCAGATAGACCTGCCTACTTTGCCAGAAGAGCCCCTGGCCATTTATGTGCCCAAAATGTCTTTGGCCGGCAATGTCTCTGTGAACGGACAATTTTTTGGTGCCTGTGAGCCTGGGCAACTCCAAGAGGTTCGCTGTTTGCATCTCCCCTATTTGATCGATATTCCCATCTCTTTTTGGAAACTTGGCACCAACGACATTCGGTTTGAAATTTACGCCAATGCGCGTCAAAGCAATGGCTTGTCGAGCGTCTGGGTCGGTCATTTTGAAACGCTGCACAGACGTTTCTTTCTTTGGCAATACTGGCTTCAGGTAGACCTGATGACGGGGCTGAGCTGGTTGTCCGGCTTGCTGGGCGTGATGGCTTTGGCAGTGGGTGTCGTGTTGCGCAAGGATTCTGTGTATTTTTGGTTTGGCCTGACCAGCCTGGCCAACGCCGTTGCAACGAGCAGTGTCGTCATGAGCCGACCGATGATGGATCTGGATGTGTTCAGCTGGATTGTCTTTGCCAGTCGCTTCGCGTCAGGGCACTTGTTGCTCTTGATGTTCGCTTCTTTTTTCGAAAGGCTCAAGCCTCGGATTTACTGGGGTGTGCTGGCCTACACCGTGCTCTCGGTGGCCCTCATCGGCTTGTCTGACAGCAACCGCACACTGCTGACAACGCTTTATCTGCCGCTTTTGCTGGCTATCTTTTTGATGCCCGCATTGATGCTTTACTGGACCTGGAAATCGCGAGAGATCACCCATATTTTTGCAACCACCATGATGGCGCTGATCACGGTGGCCATCAGCTTAGACTGGCCGAGGTTCACGGGTAAATCTGCCTTTGTCGGTATGTATTTCATTCCTTATGCGTACAGCGGAATCTTGTTCATGTTTGGCAGCATGTTGTTCTCCTTGTTGGTTTTTGCTTTGATCAGCTCACAAAACCAGAGTGCAGAGCTGGAGATGAAGGTTAAACAACGCACGGCTGAACTCAATGCGCTGCATGACCAGTTGCTGAATACAGAAATAGACCGATCAAGAATACAAGAGCGTCAGCACATGCTGCAAGACATGCACGATGGCTTTGGCTCACAGTTGGTCATTGCCAAAATGATGGTCGAGCAAAACCAGATGTCTCAAGAAGCTCTGGGGCGCTTGCTTGAAGAGAGCATCGGAGACCTTTACTTGCTTGTGGATACATTGGGCAACAGTGACAATTACTTGCCCAATGCGCTGGTTGATTTCAGATTCAGGACACAACAACGGCTGGCTGGCACGTCCCTGAAACTCCACTGGAATCTGCAAGTGGACCATGCACCTGAAGTCTCACCCAAAGTGGTTTTGCAAATCCTGAGACTGGTCCAAGAAGCGCTAAACAATGCGCTCAAACATGCCAAAGCTACCAACATCCATCTCGACTTTACCTATGACGCAGTGGGATCTCAGTTGACGGTTTCAGTGGCAGACGACGGTGTTGGCATCAGCGAAAAAACGGTTCGTGGGCAAGGTCAAAAAAACATGATGGCACGCGCACGCACGACGGGCGGCAAGCTCAGCGTGACCAACAGCAATCTGTCTTTTTCCAACAGTCAACCGGGTACTCTGGTTCAGCTTGTTGTACCGCTGCATCCGCTTGGTTCTGTGTAAATCGATCAAGGCCATTGCGCCAGGCGCTGGGCATGAAAACACCTGCTGAGGCTTACGCATCAGCAGCCTGACCTGTGCAGTTTCCGCTGGGTCAATACAGTTGCGCTGGTGCGTAATTTACGCGAGGCGCAACTCTGAGGGTGTCACCGACAGAAGGAACGAAAAGTAGAAAAGAAAAAAGCCCGTGAGACGGATCTCACGGGCTTTGCTCTGGCGGGGCAGAACATGCTTCATCACAAACCGCCTAAGTTTCCCAAGGACAAGCCGATTAAGCACTTGGGGTTTAAGTCTGCATTCTAAATGTTGAGACATCTTCTTGTTAAAAGAGTTTTCAGAACATCTGTGTTGAAGTTATCCAGAATTTGAAGCTGATAGGTCGCTCCACTGTGCCCTTTCGACCCAAAGCGGACGTTTGCTCATCCAATAAAAGTTTATTAATTTAACCTCCAGTTTTTTGATGTGTATACCTCGAAGTTTGAGGCATATACTTCAAACTTATGTGGAGCGCTCTTTTTCTCACCCTGCCAACGCAACCGAAGGCAATTCGCCTGCGCATTTGGCGTGCGCTCAAAACTCTTGGGTGCCCTTCATTGCGTGATGGCGTTTATTTGCTGCCTGAGTCTCACGCTGAATTGTTCGATCCGCTAGTTTCTGAGGTACGCGAGAACGGTGGTCAGGCGCATGTGCTGCAACTTTCAACTCATGACGAAGCAATGCGCACCGAAGTGCTAGCCTTGTTTGACCGCACCAAATCTTATGCCGAATGGCATGTTGAAGTGGAGGCGCTGAACGCCTTACTCCCGGGACTTGACGAAACTGAAGCTAGGCGTCGCTGGCGGGGGGTCACAGAATCACTGCAAGTGTTGCGCCGTCTTGATTACTACCCTGGCGCTGCCGCCCAACAGGCACAAGCTGAACTTGATGATTTGCGCCAAACTCTTGACACTCGATTTTCAAAGGGTGAGCCGAAGGCGCAGCCAAGTCATGGCATCGCGCGCCTTGACTCTCTCAAATTCAAGGGAAAGCGCTGGGCGACACGTTCTCGCCCTTGGGTAGATCGCCTGGCTTGCGCTTGGCTAATTCGTCGCTTCATTGACCCAGAAGCATCTTTTATTTGGCTTGCCGACCCTGCGGGTGCGACACCTCCACCGCGCGGCGTTTTGGGATTTGACTTTGACGGTGCCCGATTCACACATATTGGCTCGCGCGTGAGCTTTGAGGTATTGGCGGCGAGCTTCGGATTGGATTCGGATCAGCAGCTGCAGCGAATTGCCCGTGCTGTTCATTTTCTGGACGTTGGCGGAATTCCCGTTGCAGAGGCAGCTGGACTGGAACTCGTTTTGGCAGGACTGCGGGAGGTCCACACCAACGATGATGCTCTGGCTCAAGCAGCTGCCCTGGTCTTTGATGCGCTCTATGCCGCCCCAGGAATATCTGAATGAACCTCGATCCCGTCACATCAAAAATTCCCACCGAACCCGATATGCCACCCGCGCCGGTGAGCTTTGGCGAGGCCTTTCGTTTTTGGCTCAAGCTTGGCTTTGTCAGCTTCGGTGGCCCAGCCGGGCAGATTGCCATCATGCACACTGAGCTGGTGGAGCGCAGGCGCTGGATCAGCGAGCAGCGTTTTTTGCACGCACTGAACTACTGCATGCTTCTCCCAGGCCCGGAGGCGCAGCAACTTGCCACCTATATCGGCTGGCTCATGCACCGTACATGGGGCGGTATCGTCGCTGGCGCACTGTTTGTGTTGCCCTCGCTTTTCATCCTGATCACACTGAGCTGGATTTACCTGCGCTTTGGCGACGTTCCGCTGGTAGCCGGTATCTTCTATGGACTCAAGCCCGCAGTGACTGCGCTGGTACTGCACGCCGCCCATCGCATTGGAACAAGGGCGTTGAAAAATCGTTGGATGTGGGCCATAGCCGCAGCTTCGTTCATCGCGATTTTTGCATTTGACACACCGTTTCCAGCCATCGTTCTCGCAGCTGCTTTGGTCGGTTGGTTGGGCTCGCGACGCTGGCCCGATGTTTTTACTCTCGGCGGCGGACATGGCTCAAACAAAACCAGTTATGGCCCCGCACTGATCGACGACCATACGCCTACACCTTTGCACGCAAAGTTTTCTCGGGCCAGACTTTTGAAAGTTCTCCTTGTAGGTCTCGGGCTGTGGTTGCTGGCGATGGTGACACTGATCGCGGTCAACGGCCTGGAGGGCACTTTGACGCAAATGGGCTGGTTTTTCACCAAAGCAGCACTACTGACTTTCGGCGGAGCCTATGCCGTCTTGCCCTACGTCTATCAAGGGGCAGTCGACACCCACCAGTGGCTTAGCGGTCCGCAAATGATCGATGGCCTGGCCCTGGGCGAAACAACGCCGGGCCCGCTGATCATGGTGGTTGCCTTTGTCGGCTTTCTGGGTGGCTGGTTGAAAGAGGTATCAGGCCCGGACGCCCTGTTTCTGGGTGGGGCGTTGGCCGCTACCGTGGTGACTTTTTTTACCTTCCTGCCCTCATTCATCTTCATTTTGGCCGGTGGTCCGGTGGTCGAGGCCACCCACGGTAAGCTGGGATTCACCGCACCCCTGTCAGCGATCACGGCGGCGGTGGTGGGCGTGATCTTGAATCTGGCCATGTTTTTTGCCCACCATGTCCTCTGGCCCCAAGGATTCGAGGGAAGGTTCGATCTGATGTCGGCTTTAATTGCCGCTGGTGCTGCAGTGGCGCTCTTTCGCTTCAAGGTTGGCGTCATGACGCTGCTGACAGGTAGTGCTCTGGTTGGCTTGGCGGTGTCCTGGCTGTTCCCCCTGCTGGGCTGAGGGATACAGGTCATCGATATTTTGTGATGGAGAGTTAAAGATGTTCATGATGTCGCGCCGGGTTTTGACTCGGCTGTTGGTGAGTTTTTTTGCAGTCCAGACGATGTGGGCATCGGCTGTGGAGGTTCGCTTTGAGCCCGTGGCGGACGGCGTTTACGCTTACGTGGGCGATATCGGCGGTCGAACGGTGGCCAACCAGGGCCTGAATGCTAACCTTGGGCTGGTCCTTACATCAGGCGGTGCCGTACTGATTGACAGTGGTTCGACGTTTCAAACCGCTCGTGCCATCCACGAAGCAGTGCGCCGAGTGACACAGCAGCCCGTACGCTGGGTCATCAACACGGGCGGACAGGATCATCGATGGCTGGGCAATGGCTACTTCAAGGCACAAGGGGCTGAGTTGATTGCCCACGCTGCAGCTGTGCCGGACATGCGCTCGCGCGGCGGCGATCAGTTCGCTGCACTTCGCACCTTACTGGGACCTGCTGCAGATGGAACGGAGCTGAGCTTTCCCAGCAGACTGCTGCAGGGGCCTGAAGCGCGATTGGAGCTCGGCGGTACCGTTTTCGAGTTTCGCCATCGCGGGGGTGGCCACACTCCTGGCGACTTGATGGTGTGGCTGCCCCACGTCCAAGTGGCTTTCTCGGGTGACATTGTTTATGTGGACCGTTTGCTGTCAGTTTTGCCTGTGAGCAGCACGCGGGCATGGGTAGAGGCCCTCAACGCTTTGGCTCAATGGAATCCAAAACGCATTGTTCCAGGGCATGGGCGCATCACTGACAGCAAAACAGCCAAGGCACAAAGCCACGATTATTTGCAAGCCATGCGTTCACACATGCAACGCGCTGTGGAGCAAGGTGTAGACATTAGCGAAGCGGTCAAGTCATTCAACGTCAAGCCTTTCATGAACCTGGCAAACGCAGCTGAGTTGCACCCGGGAAACGCCAGCCGCACCTACCTTGAGGTCGAGCGTGAGTAATGTGGTCGCTGTTGTGGAGCATTCGTCGAAATTGCACTTTACGAGTTAGGGATCTCGTGGGGATGGAAATTTACGAATGGTCTTTTGATCCAGACAGTGTTTTTTGAAACACATGCTGGCAGTTGATCGCCCGAACGTCGTTGCAGTTTTGTTCAGCTTGGCATTGCATGCTGCAGTCTTGGCGTTGGTCAGCGGTTATCAGTTCGGCTTCCGTAGTGCCGACAAAGAATCTTCCCCAAGTCGAATCGTCTTCATGCAGGTGTTGCCACCACCGCAAGATGACCTACCCATGGGGAGCCAGGAACTTTCGCCAGCGATCGATTCACCAAACCCAACAGCACTCGGCATTGCCCCAATCACTGAGTCGACAGACAGGTCACCGCCAGCCAAAGAGCCAGCCACCATGGAAGCGCCTTCAGCGCCAACAGCAGAAGAATGGGCTTTTGCGGGAAGTTACACAAACAAAAACAGCAAAGGCTATCGGTACAACTGGGGCCAACAGGTGCGCAGCATGATGGGTACTGTTGTCGAAGGGCCTGATCAAGGTTACGTTCGTTTCAGGATTGAAATTGCACCCGACGGGACACTGGCCAAGTTGGAAACCATTTGGACGACGTCCGCAGTGGCCGAGCAACTGGCGCGCAAGGCGGTTGAAAACATGCCGTCACTGCCGCCGACCCCAACAGGAAAGCCGCTTATTTTTGAGAAAACAATCTCGTTCACGCCGTTTGCTTCTGACGGTCCACCGAGTTACAAAGATGACTGCTTGCCGGATCCGCCTGTTTTTCGAAACCCGTTTGCGTGGGATGGCAAATCACCACAAACGGTGGCAACTCCACCAAAGGCTGAAAAGCTCGATCCACAAGCCATGGAGGATTGCCTCAGACAGTTGCCAAGAGACTCTATTGAAGCCGAAATGGCACGTGATAGACGTGAGATGGAACGATGGGGTTGGAATAAGTAAATCTGAACTTGTTAGCAATTCAAAACATCGTCAGAAGCTAATGCTTACCCGTGGGATGCACCAATCCACCCCGCTGAGAAAAAAGCACAGCCAACCGGTATGAACCTATATGAAACCACTGCATATAGGCATCAAGGAGCAAGGCCATGGCTACTAACAACACCTCATCTTCGAACCCACGGGCTGAAAAAATGGGTGACGTGCTGGACGCCCTGTCCAGTGGCATCGCCAAAACCGCAGCCTTCGAACCCAAGCTCGAGCCCAAACTGTTGGTTCCAGAGGTCCCGGCCGAACCTACACGCGAGCTACTGACCGAAAAAATGCTCGCTGATCGTGGGGAAAGTGATGTACCGGCTCAAAGACATTGAGGCCTATGAAGAAGCCTGTTCGATCCGGAAAGTGTTCTAGGAGCGCACCCAAATAGGCTCCGAACGGGATGTAAATTGTTCGAATGACTTGGAATCAGTTCGAAATAGTTTTGGCGGGCCAGAAGATACCAGATCAAAAACCGCCTAAGTTTTCCAAGGGCACGTAGATCAAGCTCTTGGGGTTCAATGCATCATTCTAAATGTTGAGACAGCGATTTGGTTCGGGCATGTAACTTGAAAATTTATCAAATCAAAGACATGGTCTCATTGCAATTTAACCCAAAGAATCCAATACAGAATTAAGGTCAGAGCCTGAAAAATGCGGCCGAGGAGATAACGCTTCAAACGGCAAACCTTGTCGATTGACCCAATGCGTAGTAAAGCCAAACCAGGTTGCACCCAAAGCATCCCAAGCATTGCTGGATACAAATAGAACTTCATCTTTGTTGACCGGAATGGCTTGTTGGACCAACCCGTAACTTTCGGGAGAGGTCTTAAACAGTCGAATCGAATCCACTGAAATGAGATGGTCTAAAACATCTTCCATCCCCGCGCTCTTGACTGCCGATGTGAGCATATCCACACTGCCATTGGAGAGGATGGCTGTCGTGAGGCCCATGTCTTTGATCTTTTGAAGCACTGCCAAATTTTCTGTAAATGGCGTGAGGTGTGCATATTGCTGCATCAGTTTTTCAACCTGGCCAGATCCACGTTCCAGTTTGAGTCGGTCTAGCGTGTACTCCAACGACAGGCGCGTTAATTCCCAAAACGGGCGGAAGTATTGGCTACCCGATACGTTGTGCGGATCTGACTGTGTGATCAACCGTGTGTATTCAATTTGCTTGTCGCGCCACTTCACTGCAATATCGGTCCCTTGTCCAGGGTAGAAATTTTCAGCCAGAACTTGGATGGAGTAAACATCAAACAATGTGCCGTAGGCATCGAAA
Source organism: Limnohabitans sp. MMS-10A-192 (assembly GCF_003063335.1). Lineage (GTDB taxonomy): Bacteria > Pseudomonadota > Gammaproteobacteria > Burkholderiales > Burkholderiaceae_C > Limnohabitans_A. The sequence goes on from NZ_NERX01000001.1 coordinate 928,838, forward strand.
ACAACCGCTTTTATTTTCATGAAATTTTTCTTGGTATGAATCAAACAACGGATTTGGCATCTTGGCCAAACAAAATAGACTTAGCGTTCTGGTCAACGGTGGGCGCTGTATTGATGGACTTGGCAATCTCATAGGCTTGCTGTGTTGCTGGACGGTTTTTAATCCGTTCAAACCATGACGCTAGCGATGGAAACTGACTCATGTCCTGGCGCTGACGCTCATGCGGCACGACCCAAGGATAGGCGGCCATGTCGGCGATCGAGTAGTCGCCGCAAATGTACTCACGGCCATCTGACAGATGCTTATTCAAGACGCCATACAAGCGTGAAGTCTCTTTGACGTACCGATCGATGGCGTACGGCATTTGCTCTGGCGCGTACTGCACAAAGTGGTGGTTTTGGCCCGCCATAGGGCCTAAGCCGCCCATTTGCCAAAACAGCCATTGAAGGCATTCATTTCTTCCACGTAAATCTTGAGGAATAAACTTTTGTGTCTTGTCTGCCAAGTACAAAAGAATGGCACCTGACTCAAAAATCGCAATGGGTTCACCGCCACCTAGTGGCGAGTGGTCCACGATGGCCGGGATGCGATTGTTGGGGGCAATCTTCAAAAAATCAGCGGAAAATTGTTCACCCTTGCTGATGTTGATCGGTTTGATGTTGTAGTCAAGGCCTGACTCTTCCAGGAACATCGTGACCTTGTGACCGTTCGGCGTGGTCCAGTAATAAAAGTCAATCATGCGTCATACCCCAGCGGTTTTAAGACGCTCGTTAGATGGAAAAAGTTTCTTTCGTGCGTCCTCATCCATTTCGGTTTTGAAGGCAAATTTCGTCTTCAAAGCTTCCGCGCGCTGCGCCGCAGGTCGCGCGTTGATTTCATCGAGCAAGCGTTTGACATGGGGCAGTTTTTCCCAAGCATCTGCACCCAAAACAAAGGGTGCGACACGAGCCCAGCCCCAAACCGACATGTCCACGATGGTGTACTCATTGCCCATCATGTAGGGCTGATTGGCCAAATGGTCATTGATAAGTTGCCAGTGCCGCCATGCTTCAAAGTCATAGCGATTCACCGCATAGTCATTGGGCTTGGGTGCAAAGTGTTTGAAGTGAACTGCTTGACCGCAGTAAGGGCCAATACCCGTGGCCACAAACATCAGCCATGAGTACATCTCGGCTTTGTTTTTGGGCGTGTCAGCGGGAACAAACTTAGCAATCTTTTCAGCCAAATAAAGCAACATGGCGTTGCTATCAAAAACTCGAACGTCATCGTCCAGCATGGCCGGCGTCTTGGCATTGGGGTTGATGGCCTTGAAAGCATCGGAGTGCTGCTCACCTTTGCGCGTATCCACTGGAATGAGCTCGTAGGGCTCACCAGTCTCTTCCAGGTACAGCGCGATCTTCAATGGATTGGGTGACGGATGAAAATAGAACTTGATCATGCGAAATGCTCCTTGTGGGTTTGGATTGAAAGGATTAAAGGAATGCGAGCCAAATACCGAGAGGCAGAAATGCCAGGCTCAGCAAGTGGCCGACGATGACTGTGGACGCCACCTTGTTGGGCTCAACCTGAAATTTATCAGCGAGCATGAAATTGAAAACTGCGGGTGGCAAACATGCAAACAAAATCAACGCTCCGCGCTCCAAGCCTTGCAAAGGGATGAGCCAGAGGGTCAAAAATACAGCCGCAATTCTGACGACCAAAATCAGCACGCCTGACTGAACCCCCACCCAAGCATCTGCGACTTGACTGCTGGCAAGCCTTGCCCCAAGGGACATCAACATCATCGGAACCAACACGCTGCCAATCATGGTGCAGGAGGTTTGAACCCAATCGGATAGAGTCAACTGCAATTGAGAACTTGCCACACCCAGCACAGTTGCCCACACCAGTGGGTTTGCATAGACCATGCGCCAGTCAACTTTGCCGCTCATCACGCCAGCACCCAGCGTGAAATGCAGAATGTTGGAGATCACCAACAAAACCACCGCTGTTGCCATCCCCGCTGGTCCATAGGCCAATGCAATCAAAGGGATACCAATCGGGCCCACGTTGGTGAACATGGCACAAGGTAAAAATGCCTGCAGAGTTGCGCCTGAAAATTTTGCCAACGGCCAAGCGATCAATCCGCTCAGAAAAATCAATACGACGGATGCCCCAGTGAATGACAGGGCGGAAATCGGGTCAAACGATTTTGCAGACAGCGAAATAAAGATCAAGACGGGCAGTGCGACGTCCACGACCAGTTTGTTGGCACCGCCCAGATCCGGTTTGACCCGGCGACTGTACAGAAAGCCAACCAGCACCAGAGTAAAAATGGGTAGCGTGATGGATGCAATTTTTGAGAACATGAATCCTGACTCGGTTAGATGCACACGCAAGACTTTGCATTATCTTGTACTTGATGCAACAATACGTACATATAAATTTGCAATTCGTACAAATGGATGCTCCTCGCTTAGATCGACTCACCGCATTGCTGGAAGGACTCAGTCCAAAAGTTACGCTGACTTCAAAGGCGGACGGTTTTTCGCTACACATCATCAAGGCGGGAACATCTGAACTCCCCTCGGATAGCTTTTCGGCCACTCAACTGGACGCCCTGTCCTTATTGGTTTGTCCTGCGGAGCACGCGCTACAAAACAGCCTTGAAGCCGATCAGCGATGCTTGATGAGTTTTGACGTTGTTTTTGATGGTCCCATGGGGCCCAGCTTTTTAGCTGAGCTATCTCGGCCAATCTCAATTGGTATGAGGGACGCTGATCCATCGCTCGTGCAAGTCATGACGCTGATTGCCAATGAAATGCAGGCCACTCGTTGTGGTCAGCCGCTATTTATCAATCATGCAGGCGATATCTTGCTGATCAGTTTGATGCGGCACATGACATCTCAACCGCAACAAGAATCAGGGCTGTTTTTTGCGTTGTCAGATCCGCGAATTGCCAAAAGTTTGGTTGCCATGCACGCCAAGCCCGCTCACCCTTGGACCCTGGAAACTTTGGCTAACTTGGCAGGCATGTCACGGACATCATTTGCGAATTACTTTAAAGATGTGATGCAGGTGTCACCTGGAAAGTATTTAGAAAATTTGCGACTGGCGATTGCACGGCAACTGGTGCAGACCGGTATTGGGTTGAAGCAAATAGCTGCGCGAACTGGCTATGCCAGCCCTTCTACGCTGTCTAGAGCCTTGGGTCGTAGCGTTTTGGAGGCATAAATCCCACCCCACTGAGAAAAAAGCCCAGCCAAACGGTATGAACCTATATGAAACCACTGCATATAGGCATCAAGGAGCAAGGCCATGGCTACTAACAACACCTCATCTTCGAACCCACGGGCTGCCAAAATGTGTGACGTGCTGGACGCCCTGTCCAGTGGCATCGCCAAAACCGCAGCCAACGAACCCAAGCTCGAGCCCCTACTCCTGGTTCCAGAGGTCCCGGCCGAACCTGCCCGCCAACTCCTGACCGAAAAAATGCTCGCCGAGCGCTGGGTGTGTTCAGTCGCTCGCCTTCAACGCTGGCGCACAGTCGGCGAGGGCCCGCAGTACTTGAAGATCGTGGGGAAAGTTTTGTACCGGCTCAAAGACATTGAGGCCTATGAAGAAGCCTGTCTGATCCGGAAAGTGTTCTAGCGGCGCACCCAAGGAGGCCCCGAACGGGTTGTAAATTGTTCGAACGACTTGGAATCAGTTCGAAATAGTCTTGGCGGGGCAGAACATACGTCATGACAAACTACCTAAGTTTTTAATGGGTAAGCAAATCAAGCACTTGGGGTCCAGTTCATCTTTCTAAATGTTGGGGCAACAATTAGTTGGCTGCCACCATGGCTTTTGCAATGATGACGAGTATTCCCACAAAGATTAGAAGCAAAGTCAACCCGATTGCAATCAATACCAGTGGGTTGGTCTGGAAGTCTTCTCCTTGTTTTCGGCCACCTCCGATGCCAATGAAGCTCCAAAGCACTGTCTTTAGCGTGTGCAAAATTTGCATACGGCTCCTTTTCATCGGGTTTTCTGCACGTCAAGTGGCATGACGGCTCCGGCCTTATGACCCCAAGCATTTCGAACATAAGTCGCTACGGCAGTGACCTCTGAGTCCGAGAGGGTATGACCAAAGGGCGGCATTCCATAGGGGCGCGGGTTACCTTCAGTGGTGGGTGCGAAACCACCGCTGAGAATGATCCGGACCAGGTTAACGCTTGAATTCATGATGACCGTGCGGTTGCCCGCCAAGGCCGGATAGTCACCACGCCCCTCGCCATGGTCTCCATGGCATTGAGCGCATTGGTTGAGATAGAGACTTTGACCGATTTGCTGGCCCTCCGTGGTGGAGAGCTTCCGGTCTTCTTTTGCATTTTCCTGTCGCGGTAGCTCTTTCAAAAAATGAGCTATGGCTCTCAAGTCCTTTTGATTCAGGTGCTGTGTGCTGCTGAAAACAACCTCTGCCATCGGTCCTAAAGTTGAACTGTGGGCAGTCTTGCCTGTTTTGAACAATTGCATGATGTCCTCCATGGGCCAGTCTTGAAGGCCCGCCTCGACAGGCGAGGAAAGAGACGGGGCATACCAGTTCTGCATCGGAATCAAACCGCCACTCAACCCGAGCTTGGATTGGGTGGCACCGAACACGTTGCGTGGCGCGTGACAGGCTTGGCAGTGCCCTAGGCCTTTCACCAAATATGAACCTCGATTCCATTCATCGCTCTGCTGCTTCAGCGGCTCGAATGGCTCTGGCGAAAAGAACAGTGCTCGCCATACCGCCAAAGCCGCTTGGGTGTTGTATGGAAATTTCAAAGCATGAGGCCGATTGGTCTGTTGGACTGGCTGCACACTGAGCAAATAAGCAAACATCGCGTCCGTGTCGTCTCTGGTGATTCGGGTGTACTCCGTATAAGGAAAGGCGGGATAAAGAAGCCTGCCATCTCTTGAGCGGCCATGGTGCATCGCTTGCCAGAAGTCGGCTGCGGACCAAGCGCCTATTCCTGTCAGTTTGTCTGAGGTGATATTGGAGGTGAAAACTGTGCCAAAGGATGTGTCAATACCTTTTCCACCGGCAAACGGAAAGCCTCCTCGCGCGGTATGGCAAGCAGCACAGTTTCCAACCTGGACCAAATAGGCACCACGCTGAGCCACCTGTGGTGCCAGAGCCTCGTTAAATGGTCGGTCATCGATGGAAGGCACTTCCTGGTCCTTTATCTGACCTGCCCCCTCTGGCCGTACCAATCAATCGGAAGTAGTCCAAGGGTTCAAGGTTAATCCAAAACTTGAGGGTTGAGATTTGCAGCGGCATTGGTTTGAATCCTTTGCTGCTGCGCGAACTGAGCCGGTGGAATCCGGCCCAGGCTGCTGTGGGGCCTGACTTCGTTGTAGTCCTGGCGCCAATCGGCAATGCACTGCCTGGCTTGGGGCAAGCTCAAGAACCACTGCTCGTTCAAGCATTCATCTCGAAACTTGCCGTTGAAACTCTCGATGTAGCCGTTTTGCATCGGCCTGCCCGGCTGGGTCAAGATGTGCCGCACGCCATGTGCTGTGGCCCAAGCCATAAAGGCCCGGCTTGTGAACTCTGGACCGTTGTCCGTTCTCACGGCCAGTGGGTAGCCTCTGAAGGTGGCCGCTTGGTCGAGCAAGCGTGTCACGTATTGCCCCGAGATCCCGTAGTCCACGGCAATGTCCACGCACTCGTGGCTGAAGTCATCGGCCACAGTCAGGCACTTGATGCGCCTGCCATTGGACAAGCTGTCCGAGACGAAATCCATGCTCCAAACATCGTTGACCTTTTGCGCCAGTTGCAAGGGCACCCGCTCACACGGTGGGCGCTTGGCCTTCTTGCGCCTTCTTACGGCCAAGTTGGCATCTTTGTACAAGCGGTAGATCCGCTTGTGGTTGACGCCCGGAAACTCCGGGCGCAGCAGATCGTGGATGCGGCGGTAGCCAAATCTTCGGCGTACGTGGGCAATGTCCACGATACGTTCGCCCAGCGCCTGCGTGAGCGCATCACGCTTAGGCGGGTGGCGAAAACTGTCTCGGCTTAGCCCCACAAGGCAGCACGCGTGGCGCTCAGACAGAAGATGGGTCTGGATCATCTGGGTGATGGCCTCGCGTTTGACCTGCGGGGCTAGCGCTTTACGCCGAAGACGCTTTTGAGCGCATGGATGTCCAGGTGCGCTTCGGCCAGCAGTTTCTTGAGCTTGTTGTTCTCAGCTTCCAGGTCGCGCAGCTTGGCCGCATCGGAGGCTTCCATGCCGCCAAAGCGCGAGCGCCACTTGTAAAAGGTCGGCTGGCTAAAGCCGCCAGAGCGGCAAATGTCCTTGATGGACATGCCTGCTTCAGCTTGCTTGAGGAATCCGATGATCTGCTCGTCGGTAAATCGTGTGGTCTTCATATCCGCCATTCTCCAAAATTAGCGAACTTAGTTCCATCGATTTGGTACGGCTCAGAGGGGGCAGGTCACTGTCTGTCCTGCTTTCAAAGAGGCATTGCCCAGTGAAGCGCAAAAAGCATTGACCAGCGTTGTCGTCTATCCTGATGCGACGCATGGCTGGGATCAAGGACGCACGTTCTCATTTCATGAGCCTGCTGCATGCAAGAGCACGGGGTGCACCAATACGAATGCGTCCAACCCGAACGTCACGGCTCAAGCCAAAAATGAACTGTTGGTCTTCTTGCAAAAGGACTAACGAGCTAGGCAACCGCGAGCACGTTCCCCGCGCCGTACAAGTGCAGCAGCAATGCGCGAGCTTGGGTCATGCCGTCAGCATGTACCTGCGTTCGCACTAGCAAGGCACCTCCCCCCACGTTCACACGCACAGTTGCCGTATATGTGTGCAAGGTACTGATGACTTCGGCAATAAGCATGACGTGATCGTCTAGCTACTGGACGTTGGCGAAACAGGCTTTGGCGGTTGCTTGACCGCAGTAAGCGCTCTTTCCGCTTTTGCTATTTGCTGGCGCTGTCTTTCGGCTTTAACGGCTTGTGCAGCACGATTTTTAGCGGCCTTCAGACTGTCTAGGCGAAGTTGTTCGGGTGTCTTGGTTTGAGTGGCGAATTCTCTGTGTCTCATGTATGTATTTAGTTGGCTCCACTCAACTCAGCCTAATTTCGGTGCATTTATTTGCGGTTTTATTTGCCGCGAGATAAATACTTGCATGGACACATTCAAAAACCAAAAAGACACAGAGCGCACCAATGCATGGCTTAAGAGCAATGGCATCAGCGTGAACCAAATTTACGCAGGTACAGCTGAGCTATTTCAAGCACAAAAGCTGGCATCGACAACGCTACGTGATCATGGTGACTTGCTTGAACAGAATCAAGCGCATGTCCTGCACAACTTCCTACGTGCTGCAAATAGCGGTCAAAAACGCTTGAGGATCACACAAGCACAATGCTTCAAGGTGCTCAACATTACCAAGCAAGTCCAGCGCAAGCACGCGAAGTTGACGAAACGAAAAAACACAGGCATTCATCAAGGCACCACACAAGCAAATCCCGAGTAAGTCTCTCGGTAACAAATGGCAAAAGCGCGGGTTGGAATATGACGGCTAATGACCCCGCACTGCACATGTCGCTGCATTGACATGTGATCAACAGTGGATGCCGCGGAGTAGATCGCTTGGCGATCTGGGAGTTTCAATGCATCCGTCTCCCAACAAACTCTAATGCAGCGTGTGCGAAGGGCTTTTTACCGTAAAACCTATTAGCACAAGCGACGTATGTATGCGTTTCTTAAAACGCTATAGCCGTCGCTTGCTCCAAACATTCTCCGTAAACCCAATACATCTCACACAACGCAAGCGTTGCGTTCGACTTCTACCATTTCAAAGAAATTCAAACTCATGTGCTGATTGAAATGCAGAGCGACAGCGAAAGCATTTCATGAAAGCACAGCGAACGCCAGTTCGCTCATAGCGGTGAATTGACCTTGGCAACCAACTGCAGATATGGGGTATTACGGGAAAAATTTCTGCAAAACTGATTGCTGCGCCAGCAGATCAGCGCAAATCATCTGGTGCCATCTGTAGGTTCATTAGGTGACTTGGCAAAGCTGACAGCAGCGCCAGCAGCAGCACCATTTTTGCTGGCGCTGCTGTCGGCGGCAACGGCACACACCTCAAATCAGCCCTACAAGCTGTCAAAACACGGGGCCAGCTACTCGAGTAGCGAGAGGGCCAGAAAAACGCTGCTGCGCTGCTTTACGCAAACGCTGCCATATGTCGTCTTGTTCCCACAGATCAGCTGCGCACAGAGCTAAATAACTGAGCATAAGAAAACAGCGCTTTTATTAACCGCGTTGATTTCATTGATGTTTTTTGTCCCGATGCTTTGTCGGGGTTCTGGTCGTGCAATTCGACAAAAGAAAACACACTGCATGCAGCACAAACATTTACCAAAGGGGCACAACATCATGGGACAAGCAAAAACACTCACTCTTGCAGAACTCGATCAAGCACTTGCATGCATTGCACAGCGCAACTTCGCCCTACGTAACCGCGTCATGTTGCTGACGGGCACATGGTCAGGTATGCGTGTTGGGGAAATCGCCAGCCTGATCATCAGCGACGTCATGAATGTCGATGGCAGCGTGAAAGCTGAAGTACGCTTGACCGCAGAACAAACGAAAGGACGTCATCCACGCATAGTGTTCCTGCCGCAAAAGCTACGCGATGAACTGGCCACATATTTGCAGATGAGACAGGGCGCAAAACCCACTCACCCACTATTCATTACTGCTGGCCGCAAAGGCTTCACAGCAAATGGCATGACCCAGCATTTTTACTGGCTGTTTAAACGGGCTGGCATTGCAGGGGCCACATCACACTCTATGCGCCGCACATTCATCACCAACTTGGCAACCAAAGGAATTGGGGTGCGTGTGCTCGCATCGCTTGCTGGTCATCGCAGCATTGCCGTGACGCAGCGCTACATCGACGTGAACGACGACATGAAACGCAATGCGGTGGAGTTAATTTGACATCAAAAAGCCCTGCAGATTTCCTTGCAGGGCTTGTGTATCGTCCAGTTAATAGACGTTACTTAAACAGATTTCAGCGTGGGCGCTGCCCCATTCCATGGAGGATATGGCAAACCATTGCGCTGCAAATAGAGCAATTCGTCAGCCACTTTGAAATACTTACGCAAGTCCATAAGCCGCTCCTGTACTTTCAGGTAATGCAGAACTTGCTGGTTAGGCAGATGCAAACCCTCCGATTCCAGTGCAAACTGCACACGCGGCAGAACCGCTACAGCGCTGAGGCCAGGCATATCAATGACATCACATCGAGAGCGGACACTGATGTGTACGCCCAATGGCTCATTGGTCGTGATAATTGCCATCACACCATCCGCGCAGTCATCCAACGCCGTCCACAATTTATTGACCCCCTTTTTGGCGTTATCAAACTCATTCAAAAGCAAAAAATATTTCCCACTGCTAGACAACCTTGCCAGCGCCGCAGCTTGCAGCAAATGTCCACGCAAGTCTTGCTTGGCCAGCAATTCATCAAAGCCAAGTGACTCCAACATTGCACTATCGCCGCCGATTTCCTGCACCAACAGCTTTGCCACAGTGGTCTTGCCTGTTCCGTTAGGACCATGCAGCATGACGTGTCCCTCCAGCTCGCCTTTGCCATAACCCTTAATGCGCCGCTCAACAGCCACATTGGGATAAATCACCTCGTTCAAGTTCGTAGGTGCGTATTTGATTTCGCATTTCATATTCGTGCTCCTATAGAGATAGATAGACAAAGGCAGGGGCAGCGCCCCCGCCCATGCACTTAGCCATTAGCAGCCAAACGCTGCTGTTCGTCGTTTGCCGCTGCCAGCATGTCGCCATGCTCCTTTGCAATTTGACGACCCATAGCGGCATCAGCGTCAGCTTTCGTCACCTGCCGCTTTGCCATACGCAAGATCAGTGCATTGACCAGTGCATCGTTGACTTCGCTGAGAGAACCCACAATGTCCACGCCACCCTGCACATTGGGCTTCGCCAAAAGCACCGCATAGCTGCCAGTCACCCCTTCAATGTCGACATGCGCCAGAGGCTCCAGCGTGTTCAACTCAACCCACCCCTTCACACTCAAAGTTGCAGCCTTCACCGCTTCCTGCTTTGCCTTGGCGCCTTCAGACTTGACCATCCTGCGTTTGAGCTCTTCAATCCCGCCCTGCTCCACCACCCAAGCAGGAAATTCTGCCGCGGTTTTCTCATGCGACACGGCAGCCGCCAACACATAGCCGTAGCCCTGTGCACGTTTACGATCGCTGTTAAACACGTAGCGTGCCAACATGGTCAGCGTGGTAGAGGTTTTCACAACGCGAATGCCATCAGCCTTCAAACGCTGCATCAAGCTTTCACGCAATGCTTTCTTCTCTTGCTCGGTTCCTTTCACAAACCGAGCCTGAAACACGTCCAGACATTCAGCCAGAAGGGTATACAGCCCGTCATTAGCCTTTTTGTAGTCAGTCTTCTCCCACTGCTCGCGACGAACAGACAGATCGTCCAGTTGCTGGACGATGGAACCAGCAAAGTGCGCTGCGTTACTCTCCTTCACAGCAGCAGTGAACAAACTCCTCTGATCGCGTTTCATTTTCGCGTTAACAGCGTTGATAGCCTTTTCAGTTGCGTTCAGTTTCTTACTCATATCAATCTCCTTTAAGTAGATGAGCTGTCGACGGAGCTTTCAGGCGACTTGCTTTTTGTTTGCTCGTTGCCGACAGACGAATAGTCCCACCGATATCAGATAACATACCTTCGCATGATTTATGTGTTAACGGTAATATGTCTGCATGGATCAAAACAACGAGCAACTGGTCTTCAAAGGCATGCGCCGCCTCCGCTACAGGCGCGATGATTTGCTACTTAATGACGCACAACGTAGCCCCTACTACTGGTGGTGGGCGCATTTGAGACTGAGCAAAGACTATTGGTGGGTGTGTCAGCGCAGAGGCGTGGCCGATGACTTGCGGCTGCGGGAGATGTATGCCGACTTCGGGAAGGTCTACGAAATGACCTTTGACGATTGGTGGGACAGGCGTGGCGTGAGCCTGTTTCGGGAACAGGTGGCACTGCCTACTGTGCGTGAACTTGATCCAAACAACTTGGAACTGACCAAGCCTATCGGTGGCCATCTGTTGCTGGAAATTCCTATCAACATGACCGAGCGCACGATCATTAGCCAGATTCGCAGGCTTATTCGGCTGCATCCCGATCGGGAGGTTGAGCGGGTCAGTACGGCAAATCGCAAGCTGGCCAAACTCATAGGCATCAAGCAAGATGTGATTGAGTCTGCCTACGCTGTGTGGCAACTGCACCATGCCAGCCGCGACGGTCGTGTCGTGGACAAGATTGGACAGGCACAGGGCAGTAAAAGCCTTTACCAAATCGGCAAGGAACTGCGGCTGGTTCGGACCTGTATGCCGCAAGCCACTGATGACAAGGAACGAGCAGCAAAGCGGATTAACGGCATGAAGGTCGCCGTTTCACGTATGTTGAGCCGTGCCAACAACCTGATTGATAACGCTGCGGTGGGCACATTCCCGTCCGTGCAGCCACTAAAAAAGCCGATAGCCTGGCGGCCAGTTCAACAGCAACGATTGAACGAGGCGGTTGCAGCTGGGCAATGGCGTCCGTTGTTTGATGCAAATGAAACACTCATCGTCCCTTAACTGGACGATGGCTGGATTGATGACAGCGCCAGCAGCGCAGACGTAAAAAAACCCACCGTGTTGCCACGGTGGGTTTTTGACTTTTAAATCATCAACTGGCTTGCGCCAGCGGAGTGATTAGAAAGCGTGACGCACGCCAACAGCAGCGATGTTGGTTTTGTTAGCGGTAGCGGCACCAGAGTCATAAGCCTCATAGCCAAAGTAAGCAGCTGTGCGCTTGCTCAGAGCGTAGTCAGCACGCAGACCTGTTGTCTTACGCTTAGCAGCAGTGCCGATTTCGGTGGTTGCATATTGACCGATCAGAGTCACAGCACCCATTGTGTAGGATGCGCCAACGCGAGAAACTTTGGTATCCAGGCCAGTTGTGGTGGACTTGTCGCCGTCACCGTAACCCACAAACACTTTAGCGTTACCCAAAGCGTAGTTGGCAGCCAGGTAGTTGAAGGTGCCTTTGACTCGAGCGTCAACAGCAGCCGTACCGATTGCAGTAGCTGTTGTTGCAACCGCAACTTGTGCGCCAGTTGCAGAGGTCTGCAGGCTAGAGAACACCACGTTCAGAGGGCCGTTGCTGTAAGTCAAACCCAAGTTGGTGATGGCAGGAGCAGCACCGCCTTTAGTAGCGTCATCATTGCCAGGAGCGTGAGTCACGCTAGCACCAAAGCCGCTGAAGCTGGGTGTGTCATAACGGACGGAGTTACTGTAACGAACAGTGTTGACGGTAACAGCGCTGTTATCAGACAAGCTGAAAGCAGAACCGATACCAGTACCCAAAGGCGAGCTGGCCAAGAAAGCTTGCAACGATGCTGCGTTAGGTGCGCCCAACTTCACAGCACCAAAGCCGCCGCTCGCGCCGACAAACACTTGGTGACGGCCAAATGCTGCACCGCCGTTGGCGTTAGCACGTGGATCGATTTCATAGCGCATTTCACCCTTCAAACCGCCACCCAAATCTTCAACTGCATGCAGGTTGATAGAGCTGATTGCAGATGTTTGACCAGTGCTGGAAACAGTGTTCAGCTTTGTGTCAGCAGTTGTGCCGTTGCCGCTGATGGTCGCGTAAGAGAAGTCCAACACGCCAGACAAAGTCACGGAAGATTGAGCGAAAGCACCGGTGGCAGCCAAAGCAGCCAGAGCGAACAGTGTTTGATTTTTCCACTAAGTTGCTTGAAGGTGCCAACAGGGTGCCAAGATTTTTCCAACATCAAAGTGAGCAAAGTTGTTGGCCTGCAACTGCACAACTGATCACGCATTCACAGCACTATTTTTCTGTACGGCACGCACTGGAACAGCACGGCAGCGGCACGGCAAAACTGTCCCCGTCAATCGTGCCAAGCGTTCCTGCACGCGGTTGCATTTGCGATGCACAACAGTAAGCTCAAGTGATGTTGGACCGTTTTACCGCAAGCACTCACGCAAGTGCAAATGACAGCCATTACAAGACGCACGAACGCGAACGCACCGTGCCAATCCCATCAACTATCACGCCAGTGCCAGGCTATCCGCTAAAGCTTGTGATCTACAAAATCGCAGCCAGCAAGTTTTGGCAAGTGCGCTGTTGGATTGCAGGCAAGACGCACCGCAGCAGCACCCGCACACAAAGCCAGCGTGTGGCACAAAGTTATGCACGCACTTTTTATGAACAGCGGCTAGCGCTGTCGGCCAGTTTTCACCAACAGACGCCATCAAGCATTGGCGTTTTAAGCGTCACGCCAGCAGTCAAGCCGCAGCACACCTTTGCAGCATTGGCAGCACAGATGACTGCAAACGAACAAGCACGGGTTGATCGCGGTGAGTTTGCACTTGGCAGCTTGAAGGTCTTGCGCAACCGACTGGATGCACACATCTTGCCGAGATGGGGCAAGCAGTCACCTGCCAACATCGATTACGCCGCCTTGCTGTCCTTCACTCAATATCTCAGCAAGTGCTTTTCATCCACAACCGTCAGCCAATACCTGATCATTGTGCGCAAGGTGCTGACTTTGGCTGTGGCAGTGGGCGCACTGGACAAGCTGCCAGAGTTCCCCAAAGTCCGTGTGCAAACGACTCCACGAGGTGCTTTTACGCCAACTGAATACTGGCGCATCATCCGCACTGCACGCAAGCTGCAAGGCTCGCGGCACCCAGACAGCGACAGCACTTTGCGCAAGAACTATCGCCTGCGTGCCGCAGAAAACACAATGCCACCAGATGTTGCTTGGGCGATCGGTTTTATGGTCAATAGCTTCATACGGCCAAGTGACCTCAAATCATTGAAGCACAGGCACATCGAAGTGGTGCGCAATGACAACACCTACCTGCGCCTGACGCTGCCAGAAACCAAAAGCCACGGTCGTCCCATTGTCACGCTGCAGCCAGCTGTGCGCATCTATCAACAGATGTCAAAGCACTATGCAGCCAAGAAGCTTGCAGCGCCGGATGACTACTTGTTCCTGCCACACCTGCGTGACCGTCAATATGCACATTGGGTCTTGGCGTTCTACTTCAACTGGGTTCTTGCAAGGCTTGGCTTGAAGCTGGGACCACACGGCCAAGAACGCAGCTTGTACAGCTTGCGTCACTCCAGCATCACCTTCCGCTTGCTGTATGGCCAAGGCATCGACTTGCTAACTCTGGCACGCAATGCACGCACCAGCGTAGAAGTCATCAACAATCACTATGCCAGCACGGTGACTGGGGAGCAGAACATTGCATTGCTGCAAAGTCGCCGCACTCGCCAGTCATCTAATACTTGAGTGCGTTATTTCTTGAAGCCATCGCGCAACTTGACGCTGGCACTTTCGATCTGCGCATCCAGCTCACCATTGCGTGTCGCAGCGATCACCGTGTCCAACACAGCTATCAAGTTGGCCTGTTCGCCAACATCAATTGCCGTCTTGCCTCTCAGCAGCTCAAGTTGTTTGCTTCCATATGAAATCGCCAGCAGCACTTCGCCTTTTTCTCCAGTCCAAAACCAAGGCTTGATGCGCACGGGAACTTCTTTGACCACTCGCGCACCCGTGTCCGCATCAGCAAATGAACGGTAGCGTGTGGGTGCATAGTGCCGGCCTTCGTTCAGTGCCTCTGCCAACAGTCGCTGTTCCCCCAGCTTCATCAGCAACTTGTTGCGGCGTTTGACTAACTCAGGCAATGCACGGGTCTTGCGTGCAGCTGTGAGTTTCAAGGTGTTCAAAATGGCTGTCATTGCCTTCTCCTTTGTGTGCGTTTTACAGCCACAACTTTATGATCGTGTAGCGCTATGGACAACCGAACGACAATGCACCGAAACTTTGGCGGGACATTGGCTGCTGCTTGAGGATAAGTATTTTTGCTATGCCTGCCTTGCGTCTTCAAGTGATCTGCACACACTGCATAGATCTTGCTGAGAACCCAAGCTTTTAAGCCGATTTGGCGATTTCAACGCCCCAG
This sequence comes from Limnohabitans sp. MMS-10A-192, assembly GCF_003063335.1. Classification (GTDB taxonomy): domain Bacteria; phylum Pseudomonadota; class Gammaproteobacteria; order Burkholderiales; family Burkholderiaceae_C; genus Limnohabitans_A. Next base: position 943,900 of record NZ_NERX01000001.1, read on the forward strand.
TCGTTGCTTGCGTTGGCGTTCCACTTCGGCTTGGCGTTGCTGCAAGTCCTTCTCAGCTTTTAGAGCACGCTTGCTGTGATCGATGTTGGCCTTGATGTTGTGGATGCGTGCTTGTGGCGGCGTCAGTGGCTTGATGTGTTTGATGGGTTTGAACTCGAAGAATCGCATACAACTATTTAGCTGCCAGCTTGCTTGCGTGCTGCCTCAAGCCAAGTCCATATCGATCTGCGCCGCGATCTGCAGACCCCAAAAAAATAGCCAGTTTTAGCCGCCTTTTATTTGGTGAGTGATAAATATTTGCGAGTGGCGAAGTGAGTTGCATTGGTGGCTATGTAGAAGTAGTTGACAGCCACAACTTTATGATCGTGCAGCGCTATGGACAACCGAGGTGCAATGCACCGAAACTTTGGCGGGACATTGGGTGCTGCTTGGAGAAAAGTATTTTTGCTATGCCTGCCTTGCGTCTTCAAGTGATCTGCACACAGTGCATAGATCTTGCTGAGAACCCAAGCTTTTAAGCCGATTTGGCGATTTCAACGCCCCAGTCGTTGCTTGCGTTGGCGTTCCGCTTCGGCTTGGCGTTGCTGCAAGTCCTTCTCTGCTTTCAGAGCACGCTTGCTGTGATCGATGTTGGCCTTGATGTTGTGGATGCGGGCTTGTGGCGGCGTCAGTGGCTTGATGTGTTTGATGGGTTTGAACTCGAAGAATCGCATACAACTATTTAGCTGCCAGCTTGCTTGCGTGGCGCATCACACAACCTTGTCATCGACCGTAGCAAACTTTGGCTCATAGCCCTGTGCTTTCGCTTCAAGTTGCGCCATACGCTGCCGGTGTAGCTGTTCTTCATCCAACACTTCTTTAGGTGTTGAGTTGAAGCGTTCGTATTGCGTTTGACCTAAGCGCCAATAGGGATTGCCAGTTTCCTCTTGCATCAACAACTCGATCTTCGCCTTCAACTCAGCACCCAAGCGTTTGTCGATCACCACAGCGTCGTGGATGTTCGCAAGGACCTTGCGATCACTTGTGAATCGCCCCGGATTTTGAGGAGGCTCCACACTTTGAGAAGATGGAGCCATGAGCAAGAAATCAAACCGTTTTTCACCCGAGGTGCGCGAACGCGCTGTTCGTATGGTGCTCGAACACCGAGGCGAGTACCCATCCCTGTGGGCCACCATTGAGTCCATTGCCCCCAAGATCGGCTGCGTTCCGCAAACCCTCAACGACTGGGTTCGACAGCACGAAGTTGACGAAGGCATGCGCGATGGCATCAGCTCTGATGAGCGAGCCCGCATCAAAGACCTGGAGCGTGAAGTCAAGGAACTGCGCAAAGCCAACGAAATCCTCAAACTGGCGAGCGCTTTTTTTGCCCAGGCGGAGCTCGACCGCCGACTCAAGTCCTGAGGGATTTTGTTGATCAAAACCGCGAGGCCTATGGGGTCGAGCCGATTTGCAAAGTGCTGCAAATCGCCCCGTCTGGCTACAGGTGCCACGCTGCCCGCAAACGCAAGCCCGAACTGCTTTGCGCCCGAGCCAAACGTGATGAAGCCCTGATGCCACAGATCCAAGCCGTCTGGCAGGCCAATATGCAGGTCTATGGTGCCGACAAAGTCTGGCACCAGATGAATCGTGAGGGCACCAAGGTGGCGCGCTGTACGGTCGAGCGGCTGATGAAACGTCTGGGGTTGCACGGCGTTCGCCGGGGCAAGGTCATTCGCACCACGGTGCCGGACAAAGCGACTCCTTGTCCGCTTGACCGGGTTAACCGCCAGTTCAAGGCCGATCGGCCCAACCAGCTGTGGGTGTCGGACTTCACCTATGTCAGCACCTGGCAGGGCTGGCAATACGTGGCCTTTGTGATCGATGTGTTTGCCAGGCGCATCGTGGGCTGGCGTGTCAGCAGTTCCATGCGAACGGACTTTGTACTCGATGCGCTGGAGCAGGCCTTGTTTGACAGGCAACCAGAACGCTCGGATGCCTTGATTCACCATTCGGACAGGGGGTCTCAATATGTTTCCATTCTTTATACCGAACGCCTGGCTGAGGCTGGCATAGAGCCATCAGTGGGCAGCCGTGGCGACAGCTACGACAACGCCCTGGCCGAGACGATCAATGGTCTGTACAAGGCCGAATTGATCCACCGCCGTGCGCCTTGGAAAACCAAGGAGGCACTGGAGCTGGCAACCCTGGAATGGGTAGCTTGGTTCAACAATCACCGACTGCTCAGCTCGATTGGGTATATTCCACCGGCTGAAGCTGAGGTGAACTACTACCGGCAACTAGCCGAGAGCAACGAGACCGAGGTCTCAACTTAAACCAACCAGCCTCCACGATACCCGGGGCGATTCACTCCTGCCGCAATGAGTGAGTTCTGTGGGTGGCACGCACTGGCAGCTCCCGTTACCAACTAAGGTTAGAACCCGTTGGGCCGAGAGACTCCAACCTCGGTTGAACGCGACATCCAACCCGAGTTTCCGATACCAAGAGAATTGTGCCCTTCAACCAACGTCGGAAGTATTATCTAAATTAGCAGCTTCTTCGGCCGGCAATTCAGCGTCCACATCTACATCTTCACTTTGGTCGTCCAAGTTTATTGTCAGGGGGGCCAAGGATTGGGTAGGCGACGTAGGCGCTGGCTGCCGACTCTCAACCCACACGATGGCGTTTTTGTAGGTCTCAATATCCAACCGAAGGCCGACCTCCTTCGGGGTCAGACCGATCACATAGTCAGTAACAACTTGGTCTTCAATCCGAATTTCTTCGATTTTTGCGGCGAGACACTGGTACGTGCCCGAAATATAGATACTGTCACCCTGCCGGATTCGACAACTTTGAAGAGGCGCCACGCATATCCTCTTGTTTCCCGTGACAACCGACTCAATCCTTCCAGCTTTGGTCCAATTTCCGTGTTCGGAATGCCATTGAAGTGAAGAAAGTAGCATCGCCTCGACTATTGCTTCGCACAGCGCACGAATGAATCTTACGTATGCAACTAAGGTATCGTCGCCAATAACTTCGCCGACACGTCGAGTCGCGTGCGAGGCTTCATTCCGTAGATCGATGAATGAGGCCAACCCCTTGTCGACGGAGGTGTGACTAATCAGAGGCAGGGAGTCGTGAGCCACCATCCTCCCAGTTCCGTGCTTCTGGGCCAGAGCCAAGAAGTCACAAGCAGCCCTATGCCAAACAGAGCAATGCACGTTCCTGCCAGCGCTTGCGGAAGTACGCTCATTGCTCCAAGAAAACGAAGAGGCTTGGTGCCAGTTGAAAATCGCGCAGCTATGGCTGATCCAACATCGAATACATAAAGAAAAAATGCGGGCACGATCAGCACGGCTACCAGCGACAGTGCAGGACTGAGGGCGTAAATCACCGGCAGCGCCGCAATAAGCACCGTGCAAATCGCTAAACCGAATAATGCATTTCGCATCGTCATCCCCCAATTCATGGCCAGTTTGGGTGACTGCTACTGGTCGATGATCGCCATGCTAGCGCGAACCGAACAGGGCTCAAAGCCAGCGCGCGCGCACTTCAACCCGGACACGTCCGTCCCTACGCCCGATTTTGCGCTCGGTAATGGGACCACTTCAGGCAACCTGCGGCTACTAGGATTGCGCCGAGGCCCATGTACACAATCGCAGGCCCTTGGTGCCCCATCGCGTTGAATGCCATCGTCTTGATCCAGCTCCAGCGACCGCTGAACGGTGCCTGCGAAGGGTCAAACCATTCTTGAAGACCGAGCACGATAGAGCACGCGCCGAGACCCCACCAGGCTGCGGCCATCTCTTTGTGCGAGAACGGCTTCTTCCAATATGCGTGGTCCGGTTCACCACGATTAAGTTTCATGCTGTAAACGCCTTGATCAATGCCCGCTATTGGACGCCGTGCGGCATGTTAGCGGGGGCGGTGGTGGTCCCTGAGCGAACGAAACCGTAGGACCTTACCTCGACTGGTCTTTCAGTACTCGCAGCGCAAGGTAGGCCACGCAAGCGCCGATGGCCGTCCAAAACAGGTGGTATGCAACATGGCCGGCTGGCTCACCAAGTGCTGTCTTTAAGACTTGCGCCAGACCGTTGCGGAGCGACGAGATGGTTGGCGACGGAGGTGCCAATGTGAAGGCCGCCCATGCGCTGAGCAGACTCAAACCGACTCCCAAAACGAAAAAGAACCAACCAGCAATCTTCGCTTCGCGCATGTTGCCCCTCCTAGAACGTCCACCTCTGGCCGATGTGCGTCATGGTAGCTGGGGCGGTGGTGGGCCCACTGCGGAAGTTCGGCAAGTCCTCGTGAATGCCGGGAGTGCAGCGGTTGCTGCCGTTCGAGTTTTCAACGTGAATGCCCTTGGCGTGCCGGATTGCGATCACTCCTATTCATGCATCGTGGTAATGCGCAGAGACAGGTTTCAGGCGCGCAGTTGACATTGCTAGAGAGTTGACAACAGCGTGCAGAGATCTGCAAGCTCGACGAGCAAGACTGCAGCAGCATCAAGCATGGTGCGATCAATCACCTGGGCGTGTCGCCAGCGTTGATGGCTTACCGCGAGCACAAGGCCATGCTGGGCAAGACTTAGGCCGGCGAGAAGTTCCCGGCGGTTGTGATGATGGGGGCTGGCTGGATGGTGGTCCCCGACATCAAACCAGGCAAGTGATGGTGAGTGGCTGACCCGCCCTGGGTCAGCCACTCAGTCGGGATCGCTGTTTGCAGGTGATCCCGTCCTTTTTGTCAGTTGGCGCAACAGCGCTGTGGCCAACCAGCCATCACTTTGATCCACCCGAAGCCTTGGCCACGTAGGCCGCCAGGGCGGCAATTTGCGCATCACTGAGTTTGCCGTTGTAGGACGGCATCTGCCCAATGCCGTTGCGCAGCGCGGTGGCCACGCGCTTGGCATCGGGCTTGAGCTCGTCCAGGCTGGGGCCCACGGCGCCTTCGGCTCCCGCGTCCTTGAGCGCATGGCACAGGGCGCAGGCAGGCACCGCGCCTTGGCCGAACAACACCTTGCCTTGTTGAAGTTGCGCGGCATCGTCGGCGGCGTGCACGGGCAGCACTGTGAATGCCAACGACCACAGGGCAGCGACCAACGCGTGTTTTTGGATTGTGCGCTTCATGCCACGCTCACTTTCACGGCGTGGTCGGCCCAGCTGGTGTTGTTGTAGCCGCCCGCGTTTTCCATGCGTTGTTCGGGCTGCACGTTGCCTGCGGTGTCGGTGGCTCGGCTCGCCAGGGTGAACTGGCCCGCCGGCAGGCGCGCCGCAAAAACAAACTGCCGCCACGCAAAGCGGCCGAGGTCGGGCCCCACCATGCGCGCGAGCTGCCAGGTTTTTCCGCCGTCCAGAGAAACCTCGACCTTGGCCACCGCGTTCATGCCGCCAAACGCCACGCCATGGATCTGTGTGTCACCCGCTTTAAGCGGGGCGCCGTCCGTGCCGGGACCGTTGATCCACGACTTCACCGTCATTTCCTGCACCGATGGCTGCGACGGGTCGCCCTTCGCGCCGGGCGGTGAAATGCGGTAGCCGTGCGACATGATGCGTGCGTCGGTCTCCTGAGCGGTGAAGGCCAGGCGTTTGACGTACTTGATGTTGTTCACGCCCGTGTAACCCGGCACGATCAAGCGCAGTGGGCCGCCGTGGGCCAGCGAAATCGGCACACCGTTCATTTCCCAGGCCAGCAGGGCATCGGCGAGTGCGGCAGCAGGCACCGAGCGTTCCACGATCACGCTCTTGGGGTCCAGTCCATCGGGGAGTTTTTCGCCGCCTGTGCCGGTGAGGTAGGCCATGCCGGCCTCCACGCCGCCCAGGGCATCCACCACCCAGCGCACCGGCACACCGCTCCACACCACACAGCCTGCTGCGCCCACTTGCCAAGGCGTTCCACTGGGCTTGTTGGGGAAGTAGCCGCGTCCGTTGCCAGAGCATTGCAACACCATCGCCGTGGTCTCGATGCCTATGCGCTTGAGGTCGCCCAGCGTGAGTTTGCGCGGGTTCTTCACCCCCTCGATGTTGATCTCCCAGGCATCGCGGTTGCCCAGGATCGAGGCGTCGGGCGCGGGCAGGTTGTTGCGGATGTAGAGCTGCTCGGACGGCGTGATTACGCTGGTGCCGAACACACTGCGCTTGGTCTCAATGGTGGTGCTGCTGTGCACGATCAGGCTGGCCGGGTCCTTCCAGCCCACGTACGCTGGCAGAGGCTTGGCAGCACCGGCCAAGGCGACGGGCGCGGTCTCACCAGCAGCGGCTGCGGTGCGGCCAAAGCTGGCCAGACCAACGGCAGCCAAAGCAGCGCCGCTGCCGGCCAGCAGGTGGCGCCGGGGGAGCGAGGTGGGTTGTTGGTTCATTTCTGGGGTCTCCGGTGGTTGGGCGTCGTGCGCCGGTTGGGGTGAAAGGGGTGAGCGGTTGATTCGTTGACAGGGACGCGGTGCCTCAGCCTGGCCCGGACACGGGAGGTGCCTGCAGTGCCGTCTGCGCGACCGCCAGTGCCTTCTTTTTCTGGGCCACCAGCAACAAGGGCTTGCCCTCGCGCGAGCGGATCACCTTCCAGCGCACGTTGCTCCACCAGCCGCTGGCCTCGCGCAGGTCCACAGACTGGTCAAAGGCATACACCGTCACCATGCCGCCCTTCTCGAAGAACGTGGTGAGGTGGTAAGCGAGGTGACCTTCGATATCGCATGGCCGCATGAGTTGGGGAAACCCGGGCACCACGTTGGCGTCCCGCATGCCCAGGTGCATGAGCAACTGGCGCTGCTCCATGAAACTGCCCCGCAAGCTGCGCTCGTGGTATTCGTGGTCGATCGCGTCGCGCACCATCGCTGGCGGTCGCACGGCGAGCACCCCGCCGCTGGTGCCACCGGCCAGCAAAAGCGCAGCCAGAAAACGCTGCAAGCCGCGTCGCGCCAGCAGCGGCTGCGGCTTTCGGTACAGGTGTGCCGGTGCGTCGCTGGCCTCGAAGGCGATCGCCAACTCGGCGCGCGCGCGCAAATCGAATTCGCTGTCGGGCAGGAAAGGCGCGTCGGTATCGGGGCTCATGTCTTGGTCCTGCGAAACGGGGTAACGTTGACATCGGCCTTGGGTGTCGCAGGTACCCCCATGGCCAGCTTCAAAGCGTCGCGCGCACGGGCTAGGCGCGACAACACCGTGCCGGGCGCGATCTCCAGCGCCTCGGCCATCTGGGCGGTGGGCATGTCGTCGAAATAAAACAGCACCAGCACCTCGCGGTGGATGGGCGCCAGGCGCGCGAGCGCCTTGACGACATCGAGTTTGTCGTCCAGCCCCGCGTCGGGCGCCGCTTGCTCGGGCTGCTCTTCATCGTCCAGCGACTGCATGCTGGGTGCGGCCTGGCGAAAGGCGGCGCGGCGCATGATCTGAAAGAGCCAAGCCCGTGCCAGCGCAGCGTCGCGCAGTTGCTCCCGGTGCTTCCAGGCGTTGGCAAAACAGTCTTGCACCACGTCTTCGGCAATGGCGCGCGAACCAGTGAGCGCCCACGCACTGCGCAGCAAAAAACGGTAGTGCTCACGCACCCATTGGTTATAGCGGGACTCGGCAGACTGGAACAGCATGGTGATCAAGAGCGCTGCATGGCTTGGTTCATTCCGTGGCGCTCATTGGTACTTTCCCTAGGGCTGTCGATCAAGGCCCCCGCGTCCCACCCAGCGACGGAAATTCCGCTTCCGCACCTTTGGCTGTGCGCTGCTGCAGGGTGTGCAGTCGGCGTTGCATGCTCTGGATCTCCACCGTCTGCCCGGCAATGATTTCCTCGGCCAACTGCCGGGTGACAGGATCGCGCCCATGCTGCAACACCAGCCGCGCCATGTCCACAGCGCCGGCGTGGTGCGGAATCATCATCGCCAGAAAGTCCTGGTCGGCCTGGCCTGCGTAGCCCGGGCTGTGCATGGCCTGCATCATGCGGGCCATCGATTCGTCCATATCCCGCTGGAATGCGCTGGTGTGCGCGGCGCTGGCGCCGTGGCTGGTGTGCGCGCCGCTCATGCCGTCTGGCCCTTCTCGCCCACACGCACGTAGACGAGGTTGATGCTCTTTTTGTTGCGCAGCGCGCCAGAGGGCAGCGTCAGATTGCCCAGGGGGATCTGCGCAATGAAGGTCGGGCGCAGCGGGTCGCTCACATCAAATGCACTGCACACGGTCTGGCCCGCGTTGGGCGTGCCGGGCAGCTCGTCCTGTTCGTGGGCCACATACAGCAGCGTGTTCTCGGGGTTGGTCCACAACCCGTGCGACTCGCGGCCACGGCTGGAGAAGGTGCCCACCACCTTGCGCTGTCCGCCCGGAGCGCTGCGGTCGATGATGGCGATCGGGCTCGACGCCACGCCGCCGGGGCCACCATCGTCGATGCGCGCCAGGCTGGCATAGACCACGCTGCCGCGCGCATTGCGCACGAACTCAACGTGGTTGGGCCGAGCGCCCATGCCGAGTGGCACGGTGTCGATCAGGTCGAAGCCACCCTGCGTCGAGCGGCAAGACACCGCATCAGCCAGCTTGTGCGAGAACCACACCTCGGCACCGTCGGGTGTGGTCTTCATGAAGGGCGTGAAGCCGGGTTTGTCCTGTGCGCTGATGTCCAGCGTGGTCAGCCGCTGCGGTTGGCTGTGGCCATCCGCGCCGGGGTTGACGCGGAACACGTCGATCTTCGACACCTTCTGGCTGGCCACAAAGGCCAACGTACCCTCACGGTTGAACCACACCTGCGCCGGGCCGCTCAGTGTGGGCAGGTATTGGCGAACCGCGCTGGAGCCCGGGCTGTCGGCCCCCTTGAGCTGGCGAACGGCACGATCGACGCCGACGATGGCAATACGGTCTTCACCGCGCAGCGTGACCCACAGCTCGCGGCCGTTGCGCGTGAAAGTGGGCTCGTGCGGTTCGCGGCCCAGCAGCAGGCCACTACTCAGGCGCTCGGGGTTGGTGGTGGGCCCAGACGCAGGGTTGGGTGTGTTGCCGATCACGCGGCGCTGCTCGGCGTCGATCAGATAAATGTTGCTGGAGCCGCGCCCGCTGGTGGCCAGCAGCCGGCCGTCGGGCGACGGCACCGCGCCGTGGGCGTCGATGCAGCCGTGGTACAGCGGCTTGTGGATCATCGCCGCGTGTGTCGGCGCCACGCCGGCGGTGACGTAGCGAAATGGAGGCCGCGGGTCTTCGTCGAAGCTGGTCAGGTTGATCGTGCTCTCGACGGTGTTCGTCTTCGGATCGATGACGACCAGCGTGTTGGAGTCTTCATTGGTGATGAAGACGCGGTCGCGCGGGTCGATGCCGGTGGCTGCGGCTCCCGCTGAAGCGCCGGACGGGGCCTGGGCATGTGCTGCGGGCAGCGCGCTGGCTGCCGCGGCGGCCAGGGTGTACTTGAGAATGTCGCGGCGTTGGGTGGTCATGTGTGCTTTCTGAGTTGGTGTGGAGAGTGATCGCTTGGGTCGTGGGCCGGGAGCCGCCGATGAACCACTGCCCAGCGCTTGCTTCAGGTCAAGAGCGCGGCTCGGGCCGTTTCATTCCCTGGGCATGCCGACAGCGCGTCGCGCCGACGCCGCCCTGGCCTTCAGCGCGGGGTGCCAAGTTGCCGATAGACCTCGGCCGACACCTGCGCCAGCACGCTGCGGTCGGCGTCGGACGACAGGGCGTAGCCGAAGGGACCGTCGACCCAGTAGAAGACATTGACCACACCTTCGCGTGCGAAGCGGAAGGCCGTGTCTGTGTTCTTCACGCTGGCCTGCAGTGCCTTGTCCGGCCCCGCGGCACTGCCCACGTCGGCGACATCGTTGGATACGTACAGCGTCAGTTTGCTGCCGAGCTCGTTGCGGTACATGAACTGCGCCACCGGCCCCTGGCCGCCCGGCAACAGGCGCCCGCCTTCCAGCGTATAGCCCTGGGCCTGCAGGTACGGCGGCTTCATCGGCGCGCCCATGCGCTTGGACAGCCAGGCCACGAGCTGGTCTTCGTGCGCCGCGTCCACCTCGACCGGGCGGCGCGGGTCGGGACTGTATACCGCGTGAGCCACCGCCGCGCGCTGCGCGAAGCCGCCCGCTGACGCCAGCGTCAGGCCGCGCTCGGCGGGTGCCGCGGCGGCCATGCGGCCGGCATCGTCGCCCCCCGCGGGCAGGCCGCCCCGCAAGCCCCAGCCTGTGGCGCCGCTGATGACGGCGATGGCGATCCCAGCGGCCAGGCGCTGGAGGTACCAAGGCGTCTGCGGCACGGCGCGCGGGCGCGCCGATTTCAGCAGGCGCTGCGGCGGCTGTTCATCCAGCACGGGATCGAACAAGGCGTGCAGTTCGCGCTTATGCGCCCGGTAGGCCTCCAAGCGCTGCGCGTCTTCAGGGCGTGCGGCCAGATAAGCGGCGATCTCGACCTGGCGCTCAGCGGGCAGGCGGCCATCAACGAACGCATGCAGGTCGGCCTCGGTGACCGGGGGAATGGACGGTGGCGGACGGTCGGTATTCATGGGTTGCTTCGCAATACATTCATTTGACGACTTTCAGCCGCACCGGTTCTGCGCGGCCTTCCATCAGGCCGCGCAGGCGCTCACGGCCTCGCGACAGGCGCGACATCACGGTGCCGATGGGGATACCCAGGGCCTGCGCCACATCGGCATAGGCCATGTCTTCCAGCGTCACCAGAAGAAGCACTTCCTTCTGCTCGACGGGCAGCAAGTCCAGTGCAGCCTGCAGATCCAGTACAGCCAGCCTGTCGGTTTGTGTCGGCGCCACCGGCACTTCGGGCGTGTCGTCGTCCATGGTCACGGTGTGCAGCCTGGGACGGCGCACGCCATCGACGTGCAGGTTGTGCATGATGCTGAAGAGCCAGGCGCGCATGTCGGCCACGCCGCCCCACAGGTTCGACTTGGCCCAGGCCCGCTCCAGCGTGTCCTGCACCAAATCGTCGGCGTCGTCACGGTTGTTCACCAGTGCGCGCGAATAGCGGCGCAGGCGCGGCACCCAGCTCAGCAGGCTTGCGTCGTCTTGCATCGGGGGGTCGTGGCCTGAGGGTCTGGACGGAAGTCGACAGCAAATGTCATTCCTTGATGATGTGCCAGACGTCTTTGAAGTTGTCGCCGGCGCGGTCGCCGGGCTTCTGGTCGGCCTGGTAGGTGTACACCGGCTTGCCCTTGTAGGCCCACTGGCGCGCACCGTCGTCGCGCATGACGATCGTGTATGCACCGGCGGGTTGGTCGCTGGCGGCGGCCATCGCGGGCGGCCACAGCGCGGCGCAGCCGCCGTTGCAGGTGCTCTTGCCGCTGCCTGCCACGTCCTTGTCGAAGGTGTAGAGCGTCATGCCCTTGGCGTCGACCAGCGCGCCGTTGGCGAGCTTGGCCGGCGCGTCGGCAGCCATAGCGCCGGTGAGTGGTGCCGCGAAGGAAGCCGCTGTGATCAGCAGCGCGGCCAGAGTCGAAAGGTGCTTCATGGGGTTGTCCTTTAGGGTCTGGTGGAGAGTAGCCACGCTGCGTGCCGTTCAGTAAGCCGCAGCCACCGCCAGCTTGGGGTCGATCTGCCAGGTTTCACTGACGATCTTGCCTTCACGGAACGTCAGCACGTAGCGCACCTTGATGGGCATCTTACCTTCGAAGACGACGTTGGCCGAGACGGTGGCGCCCTTGGGGTTGGCCGATTCTTCAATCTGGCCGACTGTGAGCTTCAGTGGGCCGACGGCCTTGCCGAACTTCTCCCAGGTGCCGCGAATGGCATCGGTGGTGGCATAGGTGCCGTCGAGTGGGCCGCCTACCCAGTTCAGCTGGGCCTGGTCGGCATAGGCACGCATGACGATCTGGGTGTCGCCCGAGGCGATGGCCTGGAAGTGCGTGCGGGCGTCGTCGCTGGGGGCGGCGAAGGCGCTGCCGGAGGCGAGCGTCAGGGCGGTGGCGGCGAAAGCGAAAGTCTTGAACATTGTGGGCTCCGATGAAGGGTTGGTGTGAAGTGAAGGGGGGTGAGTGCTGGACGAAGGGTCCGATAGGTCCCGACAAAAGAGCAGACGGCGTCGGCATGCGGTCTATTCCAGAGCGTGCAAAGAAATTTAGGGTCAGGGCCCTGGGCCGTGAATTCGAGGCTTCAGCCCAGCAGGGCCGGCACCCAGCGGTTGATGAGCGCGCCTCCGACGATGAGCCAGCCGAACAAGATCAACGCCAGCAGCAGCGGCTTGGCCCCGGCCTTGCGAATGGCGCCGATGTGCGTGGCCAGGCCGAGCGCAGCCATCGCCATCGCCAGCAGCGCGGTGTCAATCTCGATCGTCACTGCCACCACCGACGCCGGCAGCCATTGCAGCGAATTGAGCAACACAACCGCGACGAAGCCGAAGGCGAACCAGGGCACAGCGAGTTGACCCTTGGCGTGAGCATGCTCTGCCTCCACCAGGGCTTGCAGGGTGCTGTCGCGCGCCAGCCAAGCCGACAGCATCACCAGGAACGGCGCCAGCATCATTACTCGAACCATCTTCGCGATGACGGCCGAGTTGGCTGCGTCCGGGCCCACCGAACGTGCTGCGGCCACCACCTGGGCCACCTCGTGGATGGTCGATCCGACGTAGATGCCGAACCCGTTGGCGCCGCCGGGGATCAGCGCCCAGTGCCGGTTCAGCTCGAACAGCGCCGGGTACAGGAAGATCGCCAGCGTGCCGAACACCACCACCGTGGCCACCGCCACCGTGACCTGCTCGGCGCGCGCCTTGACCACCGGCTCGGCGGCCATCACCGCAGCAGCGCCGCAGATGGCACTGCCAGCGCCGATCAGCATCGCCGTCTTGCGCTCCAGGCCCAGCCAGCGCGTGCCGATGAGGCAGGCCAGTGCGAAGGTCGAGCCCAATATCATTGTGTCGATGGCGACACCAGCTATGCCAACATGGTCAATGTCCTGCACGGTGAGCCGCAGGCCGTACAGCACCACGCCCAGGCGAAGCAGGTTCTGCTTGGAGAAGTTGACGCCGGCGCCGCTGGCTACCGCCCAGCGCGGGGCCCACGGGTAAACCGTGTTGCCCACGATCATGCCCAGCACGATGGCCAGCGTCAGCGCACTGAAGCCATGGTCCTGCAGCCAGGCGATGCGGCCCAGCGCGATACCGGTGGCAGCCAAGGCGCCGCTCAGGGCCAGGCCGGGGAGCATGCGTGCGAAAGCCGATGCAGAGGCCGATGTGCGTGGCTCAGGAAGTACGTTGATGGTCATGCTGCTTGCCTCCGGTTGAAGTTCATGAGGACGAAGCTTCCGGCTTCATAGATGACCCGTCAAACGGGTTGTATCGCTAAGATGTACCCATCTGATCGCTTTGCAAACAAATCCGCCATGAATACCCTTCGCCTCACGCTGCGACAGCTGCAGATCTTCGTGGCGGTTGCGCGCAGCGGCACTACCACGGCAGCCAGCGCCGAGATCGCGCTGTCGCAGTCGGCCACCAGCTCGGCCGTGAATGAACTTGAGCGGCTGCTGTCGCTGCGCCTGTTCGACCGCGCGGGCAAGCGCCTGCTGCTCAACGACAACGGCCGTGCGTTACTGCCGCGGGCCCTGGCGCTGCTGGACGGTGCCGCCGGCATCGAGTTGATGTCCCGCGATGGCAGCGCCCAGGCGCAGTCGCTGCGCATCGGCGCCAGCACCACCATCGGCAACTATGTGCTGCCCAGGCTGCTGGCCCGTTTTGTCGCAGCGCAACCGGGCCATGCCAGTGCCTGGCGCTCAAAGGTCGTGATCGGAAACACGGCGGCCATCTGTGACGCGGTCGCTGCGTTTGAACTGGACGTGGGCCTGATCGAAGGGCCTTGCCACCAAGCGGCGCTGGCCGTCACGCCATGGCACCAGGACGAGATGGTGGTCGTTACATCGCCCGACAGCGCGTGGGCACGAATGAGCCTGGCCGGCGAGCGGGTGCCAATGCGGACACTGCGTGAAGGGGTCTGGCTGGTGCGTGAGTTGGGCTCGGGAACGCGCGAGGCCACCGACCAAAGTCTGCTGCCCCACTTGCGCTCCTACCGTCGAAGCATCGAGCTGGGAAGTTCGGAGGCGATCAAACATGCGGCCGAGGCGGGTATGGGGGTGGCCTGCCTTTCGTCGTGGGTCGTGAGCGACGCTTTGGAGGCCGGCCGCCTGTGCCGCATCGCCACGACCTTGCCGCGGCAGCTCCGACAATCTCACCTGGTCGTGCATCGCGACAAACAGCCCACCGCTTCGCTGCTGGCATTTGTCGACCAGGTATCTGGCGCCGAGAAAACGGCGCCATGAAATGTGACTCCATCGAGGTCAGGCCTGAGCAGCTCGCCAGTCGGCGCTCAAAGCTTATCCACGCACCTTCAACGAGATTCACGGCAGGCTCACCTGCACAAATGCCGGATGCGGATGGCGAGGTCAAGACTGCCGCATATCCACATACCGCACGCGATGTCTTGGGCATTGCGATCCAACGGCCACCCCTTGTCTCCTTCTTTATTTGCGGCGAGAGCAATGATCAGAATGTTGCAACAGCATCAGGTCAAAGTGAACTATTGCCCGTCTATCACGCACTTTGAGGAGCACTGGGAACCCGGGTGGCGGGTATTGCGCTACGGACACTGAAGGACCAAAAGAAGTGATTCGCCCTCCCTGCTGGCGCTTGAAGAAGGCCTGCCCAGGGTCCAGAACACCGTTTCGTCCGTGACGCAAAGGGCCATTCCAGAACTTTGCACTTCGCTACAGTGCCGAACGACCGGTACAGGTAATCGATCGGTCGCTTGAGATCCTGACCGGTGAGCGACCGCTTGCGGTGGCGCCCATGGACTCTGCCGTCGAACCTAAGTGGCAGCAATCAGTCTTGACCGTTCAGTGGACAGCACGAGGCGAAGGACTGCTAGAGGCCGATAGCGGAAGTCTAGCCTCCGGGAGAGCCATTTGCTTCCCATCAAGTAGGGAGCGGTGGTTCTGCAAAAAAAGCAGGAAACTGTTAGTCAAGATTGATGGGGGAACTTTACCTGACTAACTGTTAGGGTCATTCAGAAACAACGATGGCTGCGTCAAGATCTCGCTGTCGACCCAGATGTACACGCTGCGCGATGCTTCGCCTACTCGGCCGAGCTCGCTCAGGTCTGCAACCTCGGGGCCATGCCCGAGAAGGATCTTGAGGACTTGCTTGCCCTCACCGAGGCAGGAGAGGTGTGGGGCGTGGGGTCACGTTATCGGGACCAGTTGCGCGAGGTGGGCGTGCACAGCGTTCTTGATCTTCGCCGGATGAACCCCGCCCAGGTGCAGGCGCGTTGGGGCGTGGTGATGGCCAAAACAGTGCGAGAGCTCCAGGGCGTTTCCTGCATTGAGCTGTCCGATCACGAGGAGGCCCGCAAACAGATTGCTTGCACTCGCAGTTTCGGCAAACCCGTGCGAGAGCTCGGCCAGTTGGAAAACGCGATCAGCGAATTTGCTTCACGAGCGAGGGGTACACCGGGGTCGCGCGCTTCTGCTTGCTGGGCTACATGAATCCAGAACCCTGGCAGCCCTCTAGGGTAAATACGCATTTCGCGCGCAGCGACCAGGCAATAAAATTTTTCTAATCGTACGAATACGAATGGTTTGAGTACATACAAAAATTTTATTGCCCTGCACAATGAATCATCCTGCAACGCCCCCCCTCAAGACGGCCGACAGTAGCAACGTCATGGAGCAGTTCAGTCGGTTTGAAAAGATCGATGCCTCGGACGACTTCATCAGAAAAGCCGTAGAAGAAGCGGATCTCCCAGCACTGATGGCAGCTCTAGCCATGATCACGGGCGATACCTCCTTGATCTCCGAAGACCTGAAGCCACCGACACCTCCAATGATCACTGCAATTGCCCCCCAAGGGGGTATGAGCAAAGAGGCACAGACCAAAGCAAGGCGACTAGCAGTTGCGGCACTGATTAAATACCGTGACGAGCCAAACGCTTTTGAAGGCAAGCCACCCCCCGCATTGCTAGACGCCTGCGTTAAGTACCTGATTCGCGGCGACCTTGAAGAATATCGATCGCTCCTCGAGCACGAGCTAGGCGTATCGCAAGATCTCGGCTCACCAGGCTGGACCCTGGACCAAATAGCGCCGCAGACGAATTTCCGGGTCGCCGTGATCGGTGCTGGCGTCTCCGGCATAGCTGCTGCCCACCGGCTTCAGCAGGCAGATCTGAACTTCACCGTTTACGAGAAAAACGAGGAGGTCGGAGGCGTCTGGTGGGAAAACCGGTATCCCGGCTGTCGCCTCGATACCCCCAACTTTGCCTACAGCCTATCCTTCGCACAGAAGTCAGACTGGCCGCAGCAGTTCTCGCGGCAGCCAGAAATACTGGGGTACCTCAAAGAAGTGGCTGCGAGTGCAGGCATGAAACGCCATATTCGCTTCGGCTGTGAAGTTGACGCGATGCGCTTTGATGAGCAGCGCGGCATCTGGACGCTCACAGTGCGCGACCGTACAGGGGAAGTAAGCCAAGAAGAATTCAACGCAGTCATCACTGCCGTGGGCATCCTCAACCGTCCGAGCTTTGCCGATATCCCGGGCCTAGACACTTTCCAAGGTCGGAAGGTTCACTCCGCAGCATGGGCCAATGATGTTGATCTCACCGGAAAGCGCGTCGCCCTTGTCGGCACGGGAGCAAGCGCCTTCCAAATAGGTCCATCAATCGCAGGGGAAGTAGGAGAGCTAAAAGTTTTCCAGCGAAACCCACCGTGGATGCTTCCAACGCCGACCTATCACGACGACATCCCTGCGGGAATGCAGTGGCTGCTAAAGCACGTGCCGTACTACGGTCGATGGTTTAGATTTTGGCAATTTTGGATTGCAGTGGAGGGTCGCCTTCCGTTGACAGAGGTGGAAGACGACTGGAATCACCCAATTTCTGTCGGAAGAAAAAATGAGGCCTTGCGCCAAGGTTGTTTGGAATGGCTTGCTAAGCAATACCACGACCGCCCGGACCTGTTGGAAAAGATGACGCCCAACTACCCGCCGGCGGGGAAACGCATGCTGCGAGACAACGGCGTATGGGCAGCCATGCTTAAGAAGCCCAACGTAGAGCTGAACACTACAGGCATTGAGCGAATCGTGCCCGAGGGTATTCAAACCAAGGATGGAGTGCTGCACGAATTTGATGTGATTATTTTTGCCACTGGTTTCAAAGCGTCCGACTTCCTCGCGCCGATGAAAGTAACTGGTCGAAAGTCAAAAGATCTGCATCAGGATTGTTGGGCAGGTGACTGCCGCGCATACCTTGGCATCACGATTCCAGGCTTTCCCAACCTGTTCATGCTGGGCGGCCC
The DNA here is from genome assembly GCF_003063335.1 of Limnohabitans sp. MMS-10A-192. GTDB lineage: Bacteria > Pseudomonadota > Gammaproteobacteria > Burkholderiales > Burkholderiaceae_C > Limnohabitans_A. The sequence goes on from NZ_NERX01000001.1 coordinate 961,109, forward strand.
TAACACTGCAGTCGTTATCAACGGCAGTGCCATCTTTTCATCTGAATGTCAGATCGAATACACGATGCGTGCGATTCGGGACCTGCTGGCGTCTGGCCATAAGGCACTCGATTGCCGAGAGGATCCGTACGCCTCGTATAACGTTTGGGTCGATGCAGGAAACCTCAAGCGGGCTTGGGGTGCAGCACGAACCACCAGCTGGTACAAAAACCAAAACGGTCGCGCTTCTCAGACATGGCCTTTCGGGCTGCTTGATTACTGGAACATAACCGCGAAGTTCAAGCCGGAGGACTATGAGTACCTCGGCTAAAAAGACTGCCGCAGCACGCCCCATTCTTCTTGAGGAACTTCCAGGTGCGCTCTTTCGTCGGCTACATCAATTCGCAGTGGCACGATTCACCGGCGAGATGGGAGATCTCGGCCTCACACCAATCCAGTGGTCGGCGTTGCTGACGACACAGCAACGGCCAGGACTTGACCAGACAGCCTTATCGAAAGAAATCTTTATCGACACATCGACGATTGCTGGCGTACTGGATCGACTTGAGTCGCGCGGACTGCTTGAGCGAAAGGCCTCACCCAACGATCGAAGAGTTCGACTCCTGAACGTGACAAAGCAAGGAGATGCGCTGCTGAAAAAAGCCAATGTCGTAGTACTAGATACACAGCAGTGGCTGATGGAGCCACTTTCATCGGCTGAGCGACGAATGTTGATGAGCTTAATGCTTCGTGTCCTTGATCGGCACGAATGAATGGCGAACGAATGGTAATCACTGGAGGGCATCTCTATGTTGGTTGGTCAATTACTTAACGGGATCGTGACAGGGGCAATGTATGCCCTTGTCGCCATCGGTTTCTCGCTGGTCATCGGAACTTTGGACAAACTGAACTTTGCCCACTCTGAAGTTTTCATGGTCGGCGGCTTTGTCGCAGTGTTGACGGCGAACTACATGCCCTGGCATCTTGCGCTTCTCGTCATCTTTCTGGTCGGTGGGCTACTGGGACTTGCCACCGAGTTCATTGCCTTTCGCCGATTCCAGACAAATGAGGGAAAGATCACAGCCGCGCTGGCATCGATGGCCCTGGGCCTGATCATTACAGACCTGGTTCATAAAGGCTGGGGAGCGGAACCAGTGCGATTGACTACGCAAAGTCAATGGCTTCAAACAGGCCACTCTATTTTCGGTGCGACCGTACTGAATTTGCAAATTGTCATTCTGGCAGTGGCCTTTCTGCTGATGGCCATGCTGCATCTGTTACTGCAAAAAAGCCGTATGGGACGGCAGATCCGAGCGCTCGCTGAATCCAGCGTTTCAGCATCCCTCCTTGGCATCAACGTTCGTAGGGTCACCCAAACTGTCTTCTTCGTCTCATCGGCGCTCGCAGCAGTCGGCGGCTTACTTGTCGCATTGCGCGGTGGTGCCGCGAGTTCAGATATTGGACTCACTTTTGGACTCAAATCCCTGGCCATCATGGCGATCGGAGGCATGGGTGATCTGCGTGGAGCCTTAGTAGGGGGTCTGCTAATCGGAGTGCTTGAGGCTCTGATGTTCCAACTCGGACTGGGCCGGTTGGTAGAGATGACGGCGTGGGTAGCACTTATAGCGGTGCTGATTTTCCGTCCGCATGGCTTATTTGGCGGCGGTATACACGCTCAGGAGCAGCGCGCATGATCGCCGATCACCTGTTCTTTGCTGGAATAAACGTACTTTTAGCTTGGAGCGTGTACGTTGTGCTGATGACTGGCAGCCTTTCTTTTGCTCAAGGCATGTTTATGGCGGTCGGCTGCTATACGGCAGGCGTACTCACCGTGAACTTTGGCTGGTCACTCGTGCCGGCGACGCTAATGGCATCGGCATTCGCATCGGTTGTCGCAGCAGTTGTCGGATGGCCTGCGCTTCGCTTGCGTGGGGTGTACCTCATTTTGGTGACGATCGGTATAACGTTTTGCGGCCGTGTGTTGCTAGAAAACTTTAAGTACGTAGGCGGCGTAGCCGGGTTTGGCGGCATGCAAGGCGCAACACACGTGACAGTGCTGGTGGCTGTTGCGCTCGTTGGAGCAGCGCTCTTGCTTCTTTCACGAAGCCCCCTTCAGCGAACTTTCGATGCTGTACGCGAAGATGATCGTGTGGCTGCCTCGCTAGGCATCAACGTACCTGTCGTGCGCATGATCGGATTTGCCTCGGGTGCCTTTATTGCTGCTACGGCTGGTTCGCTGTTCGGTCACTACATGAGTTTTGTGCGACCAGAAAGCTTCGACATTCTGCTTTCTGTATACGTAGTGTTGTATGTGGTCTTGGGGGGCGTAAACAACATGTGGGGAGCATTGATCGGCGCGACCGTGATGACACTGCTTCCCGAGTATTTCCGGGTCTTGGCAGAGTGGCGGCCAACTGTTTTCGGACTGGCCATCTTACTCATGCTGCTTTTCAGACCCCAAGGTCTCCTCTCTTTCCGCACCCTAAGTAGTCGCTGGAAAGTAGACCAGCGCTTAGCCAACTTAGCCGACAAGCCATGAAAAATAGCAATGTCCTAAGAGTAGAGAGTCTGTGCAAGTACTTCGGCGGCGTACGCGCCCTCGATGGACTCGATTTACACGTAAGCCACGGAGAGGTGTTGGGTGTCGTCGGCCCCAACGGCGCTGGAAAAACGGCCTTGATAAACACGGTCACGGGGTTTTACAGAGCTACGTCAGGCCACATCGCACTAAACGGTGAGGAAATCACATCCTTCCCGATGCATCGGATCGGGCGGCTTGGTGTTGGACGCACGTTCCAGAACATACGTCTCTTCAAACGGATGTCGGTCTTGGAAAACGTACTCGTAGCGCAAAAAGGAAATGCGACTCACCTGTTACGTTCACTCTTTCGCTCCGGATCGAACAAGGCCGAGCAACAAGATGCGATGAACTTGCTGGAACTTCTGCAGCTGTCTGGGAAAGCAAATAATCTGGCTTCATCCCTGTCATATGGCGATGCGAGACGACTTGAGATAGCTCGGGCACTTGCTGGTCGCCCACGTTTACTGCTTCTCGATGAACCAGCTGCTGGCATGAACGAATCTGAGACGGAGCAATTGATTACAGATATTCAGCAAATCAGACAGCAGGTCGACGCCATCCTTCTCGTTGAGCACGACATGAACCTGATTCGCAAATTGTCAGATCGACTGGTCGCGATGGACTATGGCAAAAAAATTGCGGAGGGGACACCCGGTGAGGTGCTGAGTCACCCCGAAGTCCTTAAGGCCTACCTCGGCTCAGATGAGTAAGGAAAAGGCCATGCAAACCACAATTCTTTCAGTCAGTAATTTGTCCGCAAGTTACGGACCGATTCGGGCACTTCGGGGCGTTTCTCTTGAGGTAAAAGAAGGCGAGACTGTTGCTGTCGTCGGGGCAAACGGTGCCGGTAAAACGAGCCTGATGCGTGCGTTGTCCGGAATCCTTCCTCTATCCGGAGGAAGCGCGACTTTTGACGGCATTCAAGTCGGGAAAGCAAAGGCACACCAATTAGCGAGAGCTGGCATGCTCCACGTTCCCGAGGGGCGAGGAACGCTTCAGACGATGCGCGTGAGAGAGAACCTTCAATTGGCCTGGGAAATCAGACCAACCGAGGAGCCACTGGAGAAGGCGCTGCAAAACGTGTATGCGCGCTTTCCAAGACTTGCGGAACGCAGCGAACAACTGGCAGGCAACCTGTCGGGCGGTGAGCAACAAATGCTTTCTGTCGCGCGCGCCATCATCAACAGGCCTCGTTTGCTGTTGCTCGACGAGCCATCAATGGGCCTGTCACCCTTGTTTACCCAAGAAGTCTTCAAGGCATTGGCAGAAATACGCAATGCGGGAGTCTCTATTTTGATAGTCGAGCAAAACGTATCAAAAGCTTTGGAGCTTGCTCATCGCGCCATGGTTCTAAGCCATGGCGAAATCACGCTGCAGGGACCGGCAAAAGAGCTGGCTTCGGATCCGCGCGTAATGGCCAGCTACATGGGCCAAGAATGAATAACGTGTCGTCAACAGCACAAGCTGCCCGTCTTTTTGATGTGGGTGGACGGGCCTTTGTAGTGACGGGAGCCGCAAGCGGCCTAGGACTAGCAATTGCTCAAACGTTGGCGGCGAACGGCGCCAATTTACTTTTACTCGATCGGGACGAAGACAAATTAAAAGAAACTGCAGCAACGCTTGGTAAGGCCGCAACCCTATGTGTGCTGGACGTTAGTGATGCAAGCGCAATCCAAGCTGCGGTTGACGAATTCACATTCAAGCGTGGAACAGTCGATGGAGTGTTCGCAAACGCCGGCGTCAGTGGAGGTCCAGGCTTCGGCACTGCGATGGGCGCAACACTAGGGCGTCTACAAGATCAGGACGCTGATCACTGGAACCAAGTGCTTCAGATCAATCTATTGGGGGTATTGCATTCCATGAAGGCTGTGATTCCCGCCATGAAGCAGGCTCGGCGAGGCAGCATCGTCATAACAGCCTCAGTTGCCGGAATGCAGGCCGAATCGTTTGTCTCTTACGCATACGCGGCTGCAAAGGCAGCAGTTATCCAACTCGTGCATCAGTCAGCCCTTGAACTGGCTCCCTTCGGTATCCGCGTCAATGGGATCGCCCCCGGCTACGTGCGCACGGGAATCGCAAATGGTTGCCTCCATGACCCTGATGTAGAGGCTGGCCTTGTGCGCCGCATTCCACTTGGGCGTTTGGGTGAGCCACACGAAATTCAAGGTCTCGCCTTGCTGCTCGCATCGGATGCGGGAAGTTACCTAACAGGTGGCCTCTTCCCTGCTGATGGCGGTGTCCTGCTTGGAACACCAGTCTCCAACCCATCTACGAACTCTTTGTCATGAAGCATTACTGGAACAAGAAAACTGCCATCGTTACAGGTGCTGCATCCGGAATCGGCGCTGCCACCGCTGAACTTTTAGCGCGCAAGGGCATGAACGTTGTAATGTCGGACATACAAACTAAGCCGTTGGCTGAAGCTGCGTCTCGCCTCAAGGATGAGGGACTTAATGTTGCACACAAAGTCTGCGATGTGTCAGATCCCGACATGGTCGAGGCGCTTGGATTGTTTGCCGAGAACACCTTCGGCCGCGTACATCTGTGCTTCAACAATGCTGGCGTTGCCATGCACGGCGAAAAGATGCATGAAATGAAATTGCCCGATTGGCGCTGGGTTAATGAGGTCAACATTCAAAGTGTCGTCCATGCGATTCATCACATCCTTCCACGGATGATTCGTCACGGTGAGCGAGCATTGTTTTTGAATACCGCGTCAATCGGTGGACTTCAGGTCAACCCAAATTGGCTGACTGGCGCGTACTCCATGACCAAATTTGCGGTCGTAGCAATGAGTGAGGCGCTTGAAAACGAATTGAAGTCGACTCAAGTGCGGGTGGCTGTCCTGTGTCCAGGCGCAGTGGCGACCAACTTATCGAATGCAAGCACTCGTCCTGACCGCCTGGGAGGGGCGACTGAGCGTCCTCAGCAGGATTTTTTGCGCGAGGCAATCGCCCGTGTCGGTGTGCCTCCTGCCTACGTAGCACAGCGGATCTGGCGCGCCATCGAGGACGAGGAGTTCTACATTCTGACCGACGCGGCGGCCAAAGTGACCATTGAAACACGTCACCGCCGAATTGAAGAAGCGCTTTCACGGGCGGCCGAATACTCGGCGACCCACATCAACAACTGATTTCCCACCCCAGCAACCAAAGAAGGAGACAACGATGAAAAATGGAAAACGAGTGATTCTGGCTGGCGCCGTTTCGGCTCTGGCATTAGCTTTAGCACCACTTGGCGCTAACGCGCAGGGACAAAAGCCACCGATCAAATTGGGGCTGATAACCCCATTGACGGGGCCACTTGCTTCATACGGCAAGGCTCAAGAATTAGTGATGAAACTTGCGGTAGAAGATATCAACGCCAAGGGGGGCATCAATGGCAGCCCACTTCAGCTTGATATTCAAGATTCCTCAACAGATCCGGGCCAAGCAGTGCTTCTCTTCCGCAAATTTGCAGGTGAGGGGTATTTTGGGGTCCTAGGCCCCATGACTGGGACTCAGTGGGAAACAGTCAGTCCACTGGCCAACCGCATCCAGATGCCAGCCATCAGCGTCAATGCCGTCAAACCTGGGATCACGGTGCGCCCATGGACCATACGACTTCAGCCGGCGGACGATACGCTGATGCCTGAGGGCGTTAAAGAATTCCTGAAAGCATTCCCTAAGACCAAGAAAGTCGTAATCATGGCAGATGTCCGTGAAGCCTCTAGCAAGGCTAGCGCGGATGCTTACGCTGCACTGGCCAAACAAAATGGTCTTGAAGTGCTGGAAACGGTCGAGTTCTCATCACGTGCAACGGATTTTTCAGCTGCAGCGATTCAAATCAAAAGCCGCAACCCCGATGCCATTTTTGCCGCCGCATTTCCGGCGCAAGCGATGCTGATTGCCAAGGACCTCAAGACGCAAGGGGTGGCGGCGCCGGTGCTTAACACCAGCATCCTGTGGACAGGTCCTTTTATCAATCACGTTGGCGATGTCGGTCGCAACTGGCATGTCATCGGCTTTTCCACCAACGACGCAGGTCCGGCAGGTTCCGACCCAGCGGTCTACAAGGCAATGGTTGAGCGCGCGATGAAACGTGCAGATGCATCAGTGGGTCAACCCTTCAACGTTGCAAACTGGGGCGTCTCCTACGATGGCGTAATGTTGTTTGCTGACATCGCACGCCGTTTGCAACTAGACGGCACCACCGACCCGATAAAGGCTCGTGAGGCAATCCGTGGAGAGTTCACCAAACTGAAGGGATTCAGCGGCGCACATAGGTACACCTTCCGTGACACCGGTGATGCGCACATTCCCACCACTGTCTTGGCTGCGGATGTTGATGCAAAGGTATGGAAGTACTTGGGTAAGTGAACTCGACCAACCATGACTGAGTGAAAGTGAAGGATGTGGACACCCATGGATAACAGTAATGAATTCTCCGTGGATCCACATCTTCTCGCTGCTTTTGACAAAGCTGCTGAAATCGATCGAAAAATTGGCGATCTCGGCCCCGGTATTGACGAAATTCGCCAAAAAGCTGCTCTGGCCCGCAACTATTGGAACGAGGGTGGACCAGAGATTTTCGAGGTCAGTGAACGGCTGATCCCCGGGCCGACACGCGATGTACCCGTAGTTCTCTACCGTGCGTATGAATCTGTCGAACCTGCGCCCGTTTTTGTTTTTTTTCATGGGGGTGGGTTCAAGATCGGAAACCCCCGAGCAAACGACAGACAGATGCGGGAGATCGCCGCCGCCTGGGGAGGCGTGGTAATCAGCGCCGATTACCTGCACACACCAGAACATGTTTTCCCAGAACCTGTCCTAGAAGCAAGCGCATTGCTTCAGTGGATACACACCTTCGGCGCTTCTTGGAATCTCGATCAAGAGCGAATTGCTCTTGGAGGTGTGTCTGCGGGCGCTTGCCTCAGCTTTGGAACCACAATTCACCTGGGGCCGCAGTCTTGGCTGCGAGCTGCAGTGGGAATCGTCGGAGCGTTTAGCTTTGACACCGCAACAGCGTCAATGAACACGTATGGAGGTGGCAAGCTGTACCCACCTAAAAGCGCCATCGAACCCATGCTTGCCGCTTACGTTCCCGACTTAGATTCTCGCAATGATCCAAGAGCAATTCCGTCACTAGCGAGTTGTGACATGTTCCCTCCAACATTTATTGCCGCGGCAGAACTCGATGTGTTTCTGGATGCCTCTGCCTTAATGGCAGCACGCTTGGCGCATGTAGGGAATTTGAACTTTTTCAGGATTTACCCAGGTATGGCCCATTTGTTTTTTGGCTTTAGCCGTGAAGTTCCCTGCGCAGCGATGTGTGTATCGGATGTCGCCATGTTTCTTTCAGAACGTCTTCCGCTGCGCGTTCAAGCACCGAAGGTGAGCTTGTAGCAGCCAGCCAAGCAAGCGATCTGATCATGAGACTGTGAGGCGCGAGGCAAAAACGACTCTCGCTGAGACCGGGCAAAGGCAGGATTTGGTTCGAATACCGCTCTAGTGACCCAAGGCTTGATTCAGCCTCCAACGGCGTCCGCGACACAGCTTTTAAATTGAGAGGGAGTTCTTGGCCGTGCATACCTGCCCATCCTCCGCATAGGAATGCGCGAACTCATTACTGAACAGAAGCAATGGTCCACCATCTTCCTGCCAGGTAGGTCTTGAGAAAAGATGCGCACCTAGCGCCAAGCCTTGGCTCTGTCTTCAGGTCGGATCGGCCCTGAAGTCACCCTCGATCCGCAGGCGCTCAAGGCCGAAGATAAAAGATTGGCCAGCCTTGCCGTCTCAGAGGCCATTGAACATTTGGCTGAGCGTGAACAAGCATTTACTGTTGCCAACCTTGAGAAAACCGCTGCATTGATGGGTAAAAGCGTGATCGAGGATGTGAAGGCCGCCATCGAAGATCACCGCGAAGGTCACATGATTTTGGGTCGAGACGGCATGCCCTCGGGTGCTACCTGGTTGACTACTCAAAAGGCACTGAACGCTGAAAAAGAACTGGTCTCGACGATTGTTGAGGGATTCGGCAAGGGGCAGGCTGTCTTGTCGAGCAGCTCTGAATTCGACCAAATGTTGTCTGAGTTTGAGACCAAGAAGTCTCAGGCACTGGGGATCGATTTCAAGTTGTCCGGCGAGCAGGTCAATGCTGCGAAAAACACCTTGATGCACCAAGATAAGTTTCAGGCGATTCAGGGCGACGCGGGGACGGGCAAGACGGCCGCATTGGAGTTTGTGAGAGAGGTGGCCGAACGCAAGGGCTGGAATATCCAAGGCGTGGCCACAACGTCTTCCGCCGCAGAGGAATTGCAAGCCAGCAGCGGTATCAAGAGCAACACGATTGCTGGCTTTTTTGCAGACCGGAACAACGCGACCAAAGATCTCTCCATGGAGATCGAGGCGCTCAAGTACAAGTTGCAAACGGCCGGCCAGGGCCGGGACCCTGCAGCTCCGCGCATTGAGGTCAAGCACCTTGAGGCCAAAAGCTTTGATTTGAACTTTGGCACGAACCGCTACACCTTCGACCACAAGACTGAATCCGTTTACAAGAGCGATGGCGGGTTGATGAGCCGTGTCGCTGGGTTGCTATTGGATGCGGCTGAAAAGCACCGTGGAGGGGCTGAAAAGCTGACTGGCGAGGCATCGACGCTCGGTGAGCGACTCAAGGTGTTTGCCAGCGAAAAGGTTGTTGGTCTCGCTGAAAGTCTTGGCGAAAAAATGATCAGCTACGAAAAGGTCGGCGTGGTGGAGGCCCAAGCGTAAACGCATCCTTGGTGAACACCTGAACAATGACGAATGGTTGGTACTCATCAAAAAAACCCCCAGTGAGCTCCAACACGTCCCGCAACAGACACTTCAGATGTGCTTTGCAGCCGTCACCGAAAACCATCAAGCACTTGAATACGTTGATCCAGAATTCGCAGAACAAGCTTCTCTAATGATTGCTGTTCTCGAAAATCCAATGTCGATCTTGGACATTTGGTCCAAAGGCGAGATTGAGATATCTCAAGAAATTTTTGTTGCTGCAATGCAAAAGGAACCTGAAAAAATTCTGTCTGAAGCGTGGGAAATAAACATGCTCTTTGAGCAAGACGTCTATGCAGCAGCACTGAAACTGGATGGAACTCTTATTCAGTTAATTGATTCTCCTCAGCGCGATGGCGTCATTGATGTTGCGCTGAACCATTCACCCTTTGCCATTGAACATCTGAGCTCTGAGGAAAAGACGCATGCAAGGTGTCTCAGTGTGGTCAATAGAGATGGAATGCTCCTAGAATTTGTCATTCAGGACTCAATCGACATTTGCATTGCGGCTGTGCACCAGAACCCGATGGCCATCAAATTCGTCGACCTTGCATGGCAAACGCCAGTAGTTTTTGTTGAAGCAATGAAGAAAGCGTCCGAGTGCAATCAGCTGCTGCCTTTCATGAGTCAGTTTTATACATTGCAGCATTGGTCTCCACCTCTCAAGTCGCAGCTGATTGCTTTTGTGCACACCGTAGCATCGCTCAATGCAGGATCGTTTCCAGAACCATTGGTAAGAGATCTGCTTGATTGCTCCCTGCAGTTGAGATAGCTATCTCTAAATGATTACGCAAACCGAACAATGCACTGATACGCAGCATCGTGGAGATCTTTCGTCGATTGGATGTTCAGAAATTATGATTCGATCAACCAAATGCACGTCTTACCCCCATGCCGGGCAGCTGCAATTAGAGTAGCCTGGGCATCGCATCCGGCAAGGTCAATCGCACAGCCTAAGCAGTTACGAAGTAAGACTGCATGAGATTTCGCTTTCAGCTTACAGGCGACATCGCTGAGATGAAGGTCTGAATTGCAGCGGTTGCTGCCTGTCGCGGAGGCCTCAACGAACCTCCGCTTTCGGCCATAAGCGGACGATGCGGTTGTTGCATCAACCAGTGCTTCGGCCCTTAGCTGACTCTCGCAGGCTTTCTATTAGCTCCATCGAGAAGGCGAAAGCGGCCATAAAAGTTCACATAGATCAGGCGATGCCGGCGCGCCGCAGCATGGAGTCGAAGATCAATCTGTGCACTTCGCTACTGCTCGCAACGCGTGATTCCGGGACGGTACGCAGTATGTTCTCAGGGATGACGCGGTTTGGGCCGCGACCGGCGTCGCTGGCCAGCTGGATTTCGCAAGCCCGTTGCATAGTCCAAAGCCTGTTGAAGGCCGTGGGAATATCTGGCCCAACCACCAGCAGCCCATGATTGCGCAAGACGAGATGGTTTCGCTTTGCCAGGGACGCGACTAGCCTGGGTTGCTCGTCCAGATTGGTGGTGACGCCTTCGTAGTCGTGGTACGCCACGTCGTTAAATAGCATGGCGCTGTAGAAATTATCGTGGCGCAGGCCTTCTTCCTTACAGGCAACAGCGCAGCCTGCAGTCGTGTGCACATGCATGATGCAATGAGCGTCATCACGCGCTGCGTGGATGGCACTATGAATCACAAAGCCTGCTCGATTGATCTTTGCCTCGGATCCATCAAGCGTATTGCCGTCAATGTCGATACGCACCAGATTGTCGGGACGTACCTCGGCATAGTGCAGCCCGAACTGGTTGATGAGATATTCGGGTTTTTGGTCTGACGGAGTTGGCACCCGTACCGTGATGTGGTTGAAGATCAGCTCTGTCCAGCCGAGCCAATCAAAAAGCCGGTAGCAAGCGGCCAGGTCGGCCCGCCGTTCGATATCTGTTTGCATCGCAATTTCTTATAAACAAAATGACGAGAGACCATTGACAGCGAGCGTCGCTTCATCCGGGTGGGAATAAACGCATTCAAGTGCCGGCGAGTTTTGGTCGCTAGGCGTCATCACCACCATCACAACTCTCTAACAGTCCAGCAATGTCTTCGCAGAACACCAGGTCTTCGTCGCCAGAAGCGTTTCGGGCCTTGAGCCAAATGCCATCTCCGATATTCTCCACCACCTCCGCTGTGGTGCCATCCTTGAGCTGAATCACTTGTCCTGGTTGCACTTCCATCAAATTCAACATGGCACTTCCTAGAAAAATATGGAAAGGTTCTTGGACAACAATACATTTTGGTGCAACCGGATTTCGCGACTGGCCAGCTGCCAACCGGCTGTAGTCCTGCGAATTCGGTCCATGCGGTCGCCAACAAAATAGTACTGCTCATATTCGCAGCGGTTCTGGTAAATCATAAAGCGGCTTGAGACATTGACTTCCATTTCGCCGGCCGCATTGGCCTCGATGGCCGAGAGTTGCACATTTGTCACCAATCTGCACACTCGCGACAGCGGTTCCTCGGCCCAGTGCACCCCTGTCAGGATTTGTTCTGCACGCTTGGTCAGAGTCCACTTGCCTTCGTTGAACCAGCTCATGTGCTCTTCACGCTTCGTCAGTTCGCTTTGGGCCTGCTCACCGAACTTCACGTTGAATTCCATGGGCATGAAGTAACGCAGGTCCTCAGCCAACGTGGCCAGCCATTCCTTAAAGCGACGCTCGTCCAGCAGGTTGGCCTCGTCGTAGAGGAATTCCTCAATCTCGCGCTTGACTTCGAAGTAATGCGCATCACGGGGTAGGCGGCGCGCGACGCTTTCGGTCGGGGCCGTGGCTTCGAGGGTATCGGACATATTCGCTCCTGGGGGTCAAGGTTTGGGCGGAACGGGGCCACCCTGATGGGAGAAGCAGCCGACATCAATGATGGTGCCGGAAATGGTTGCTGCTTCAGCCGACAAAAGAAAGGCAACAGCGTTGGCCAGATCTTGGCCGGTGGCGGGTCGACCATCGGCCGTACCTTGTGCTGGCCGACGCCGAAAGGCGTCGGCGTCCCCACCGGTGCGTCCGACACTCATGCCCGAAACGATACCGCCGCCGCCAGGGATGGCTACATTCACGCGCACCTTATCGTGGAAATGGTCATAGGCCATGGCCATGCTGAGTGCCACGATGGCGCCTTTACTGGCACTGTACGCGGCCATATTAGACTTGCCATAACCGGCGCCAGAACCAATGTTGACGATGGAGCCACCGCCACCGCGAACCATGTACGGCAGCACGGCGCGCGAAGCGAGGTAGGTTCCTTTGACGTTCACATCAAAGATGCGTTCAAAGGTGGCTTCGTCGGTTGTAAGTACGGTACCCAGAGGACCAATGGCAGCGTTGTTCACTAGGCCGTGAACGGTGCCGTAACGGGCCACGGTGTGGTCCACAACGCGTTGTACATCTGCGGCGCTGGACACATCAGCCTCCAGAACGTCAGCACTACAGCCGGCCTGTAGAAGTGCAGCTTGCAGGGAATCCAAGCCTTGCGCAGTGCTAGAAATCTGGGCTTGGGCAAGTCCGAACGCGACCACCTGGTGACCGCGCTGAGCCAGATCCACCACGATCGACTGGCCTAGTCCAAAAGTACCACCTGTGACGATGATGACGCTCATGGCTTATCCGGCAAAACTTGCCGGCTCCTTATCGTTGCGTCCCAGCAAGGTGTCCCAGTCGGCGCTGTTCATGTAGTCGCGCCAACGGCGGTAGAACTGCCGTGGGTTCTCTTCACTGACCTGCAGGCTCACATTGCCAGGCACAGGGCCGTTGGTCTGAACCTTGCCTAGCGACTGTTGGTAGTTGTAGGGGTATCGTTTGGCAATCACGCCGCGGCTTCCTGCCGTGGCGTAGTTCCAGTTTTCCATGTCATCCTGCTCGGTCATACCTGCAGGGCCGGAGTAGCGCATGTAGTAGGTGCGCAGAAAGTCTTTCACTTCTTGCGGTGCGTCGGCGTCCACCAGGAAGAAGCGCCAGGCTTCTGTCGATTCTGGGCCGTGCGGGTGCCACACGCACAGGTTGCGCGGCTGGTTGCCATGGAATGAGACATTGGGGTAGATGGTGCCCACAAAGGGGACAAGCCGATTGCGTTCGGCGCCGAGACGGTTTTTACGCTCTTCATGACAATGGCGAAAGTAGCCCGCCACGATGGGGTTGTTTTTGTAGGTGTCGAGAAACTCCCAAGTTTCAGGCATCAAAGCGCTGTGCACGCCATGTCCGGCGGGAAAATTAGCCCAGACGTGCTGAGCCTTCTCAAGCTCATTGTCACGCCGGCCCTTTTCACCGGCCTCGGCGCTTGGGCCAATGCCGATCAGGTCCACCGAGCGGTGGCTGACGTTATGGTAAGTGTCGCCGAGGAAGTTTTCTGCCGCAAACTTCCAGTTGCAGGGGATCACCCACTTGTGTACACCAAACAGCACCTCGGAGCCGCCTTCACGTCCGTCGCGGCAGTCCAATGCCAAGTCAAGGTGGGCCTTAGCGTCGCCCAGGTAGGTCATGAAATCAGGGGCGTTAGGATCCCAGCTGGCCCATACTGTGCCCTTGTAGACTTCCATCTTTGGCACCTCAATCAGCGACCATTCGTCCTTGTCAAGGCAACCCTCGTACAGGTTCTTGAACTGAGGTACCCCGAACAACTTGCCATCTGTGGTGTAACTCCAGCTGTGGTACGGGCAGGTAAACAGCTGCGTGTTGCCGTGGTCGTACTGGCAGACCTTCATGCCACGGTGGCGGCACGAGTTGAGGAAGACGTGAACCTTCTTCTTTTTGTCGCGCGCCAGAATCACTGATTCAGCGCCCATGCGCGAGCTGAAGAAGTCGCCGGGGTTGGGGATCTGACTTTCATGGCCCACAAAAAGCCAAGCGCGAGTGAAGACCTTCTCCAACTCTTCTTGGTAAATCTCACGGTCGGAAAAAATTTCGCGCCCGATCTTTCCTTCGCGCAGGTTGATCAAAGCGTTGTAGCGGGAATCGGTAGTGATGGGGATCATGGTTCTTTCTTCTTCGGAAAATCAGGTGAAGCGCTCGCACAGGACATCAGCCCGCTTGAGGCCAGCAGACTCTGCAGCCTTACGCCCTGCTTCAACCATTGGGGGTGGACCGCAAAGGTAGACACGGGTGGCAGAGTCCAGGTCCAATGAGTGAATCAAGTCTGTTGCGTAACCCGTATGGCAACCGGTCTCTGCGCCTTGTTCAATGGCCACCTCGATAGCAAGACCGGTAATTTTTGCTCGCAGTTCAGAGAGTTCTTTCATTGCGAGCAGATGCCCCGGAGTCCGCGCTCCAATGAGCAAGGTGGTGCGTTGTTTCGGCGGTTGAGACGCCATGGCGCGCAGCATGGAGAGAAACGGCGCGATGCCGGTTCCACCAGCGACAAAGAGCCTGGGGCGATCTTCGTCGCGCAGGAAAAAGCTACCGTGCGGTGTGCTCAACTCGAGAAGATCCCCGGCCCTCGCAGCGCCAAGCCATTGCGAGAACTCACCGCCCGGAACCAGGCGGATAAAAAATTCAAGTCGATTGACGCCAGGTACATTGGCCATTGAATACGAACGAGAGATTTTTGAACCCACAGGTCGAATGCGCACGTATTGCCCCGGTTCGAAGATCACGTCATCAGACACCTGCAATTCAAGGCGCATGATTTCGGTGGCGACTTGTTCTACTGCGGTAACGGTAGCGGGCAGGGGTGGAGGTTCCTCGCTCATGGCCTCCGAGGAGTCATACGGGAACTCCATAGCGCATGCCGCCGTCACGCGGCAAACGCAAGGCAGCACTGCGCCTCCAGCCCGGTCGGCATCCGTCAGCACGGCGCTGTCGAAGTCTTCCAGGTCGACTGATCCGGAAACAAGCTGTGCAGTGCAGGTACCACACTTGCCATTGGCGCAATCTGTCAACAGAGTGAGCCCTGCCCCGGTCGCAGCTTCAATGAGCATTGTCCCGATCGGTACGGTCAGGCGTTGCGAGACCCCGTCGGCAAACAGCAGCGTTACAGGAACAGTGGATGGCAGCATCATTTAAAGATTGTCCGATTGGTGGACTATGTATCCATTATATGGACTTAATTTGATGGTTGTCAAGTTGTCCGGATGGTGGACAATGCGCGCAATACTTTTGAAGGAGTTCGAATGGCAGCGGCGGAGAAAAATGACAATGTGCGGGCCGTCGGGCGCGCCCTAGAGATCTTGTTGGCCTTTAGTGAAGATGCGCCAGAGTTGTCGGCCAGCGAACTGCTCAAACGGGTCGATCTTTCCCGGCCCACGATGTACCGCTTGATTTACACCCTTGAAGAGCATGGCTTTTTGGTTTCCTGTGGCGAGCCGCAGCGCTTCCGGCTGGGTCCAGCCGTTGCTCGACTAGCGCATGTCTGGAAGGGCACGCTGGACCTGAAGTCTGTGGCCGCGCCAATGATGAAACGACTTTGGGATGAGACCCAGGAGACAGTGGCGCTGTTTGTTGTGCAAGGCAACAAACGCCTGTGTTTGGCCGAGATGCCGAGTCCTCAGCCTCTCAATTTCAAGCGAGGGGTTGGCTACACTGAGCGAATCGTTTTGGGCGCAACGGGGCGTGCCATCCTGGCTTTCGCGAATCCAACGCCTGACGAACTTCGCGCCTTCCTGAAGGACACCGACGTCGATTTCGAAAAGCTTCAGGCTGAATTGGCAATGACCCGTGCGCGAGGCTATTCCACCAGCCAAAGTGAGCTGATTTCGGGAGCGGTTGCGGTGGCTGTCCCATTTTTCGACAGCTCAGGTCAGGTGGCAGGCTCGATTGGTGTTTTTGGACCAGAAGTGCGCCTGAATGCAGCACGGCTCAAAGAAACTGCGGCACTGTTGGTTACGGAGTCCGTTAAATTGTCCGAAGGCTTGGGATTTGCAAGCCTTACTAGTCCGTAGCAGTTAGATCATTTGTCCGACAGGCGGACCTTGTGTACGATAAATTTGACTTGAATCAAAAAATGTCCATAAAATGGACTTCTTATCCGCCTTTTGGACAAATGGCGGATCGAATGGATTCAGTCAAATTTTGGAGACATCTGACATGTATAACTTCTTCTGTGGGGCCACACGGCGTCTAACTCATTCGATTGCTGCTTGTATTGCCATTGCTTGCGGGTCCTTCGGTTTCTTATCGTCTGCCCAGGCTCAAACCTACCCTGACCGCCCCGTTCGCATCGTGGTCGGGTTTGCCCCCGGAGGCACCAATGACATACTGGCCCGGCTGTTTGCTGTGAAGCTTCAGGAAAAGCTCAAGCAAAGCTTCGTGGTCGAGAACAAGGCGGGAGCGAACTCCTCTATTGGCAATGACGCTGTAGCCAAGGCTAAAGCTGACGGCTACACGCTGCTGGTGTCTTCCAGTGGCGGCCTCACCACCAACCCGGTGCTCATGAAGAACCTACCGTACGACCCGGTGAAAGATTTCGAACCGATTGCGTTACTCGGTTCATTTCCACTGGTCGTGACGGTGCCGGTCACGCTGCCGGTGAAGAACTTTGCTGATCTGGTCCAGTATTCCAAAACGTCGAAAGATGGCAAGCTGGACCATGGAACACCCACGACCTCGTTTGTACTGGTTGCCGAAACGCTGACGGCCATTGCGGGAGTGAAGTTCAACCATATTCCCTATAAGGGCTCCGGCCCAGTTGTGGCGGGATTGCTCGGCGGCGAAATTCAGGTGGGCGTGCTCGATAGCCCGGCCGTCATCACCCAGGTCAAGGCCGGCAAACTCAAGGCACTGGCTGTGACCACAGCAAAACGCTCGGACGCACTTCCCGACGTTCCCACCATCGCGGAATCCGGATTTGCCGGATACGACGCGCCCATCTGGACTGCGCTGATGGCTCCAAAAGGCACTCCGGAACCTGTATTGACCAGGTTGCGACTCACTGTCGCTGAGATCCTTAAGGAAAAGGAGACCATCGAGAAAATGCAGGTGCTGGGCCTGGACCCCGGTGACACTGACGCATCAGCATTGACAAAGCGCATTGCGGCTGACATCTCCCGTTGGTCCGCCGTGGCCAAAGCCGCCAATATCAAACCCGAATAAGAACGTTGAAACACCATGCATAGATTGATTTCTCACATCTTCGTTACAGTTGCGGCACTTGTGTTGGCCAGTGCAGCTTCGGCGCAGTCGTACCCCGCCAAGCCAATCACACTCATCGTTCCTTTCGCCCCCGGCGCGTCGGCTGATGGCATAGCGCGAATCGTCGGGCGGGAACTGGCACAGCTTCTGGGGCAACCCGTGGTGGTTGAAAACAAGGCCGGTGCGGGTGGGGCACTGGGCCTAATGGCCGTTGCTAAGTCGGCTGCAGACGGTTACACGATAGGGTTGGGGGCCACCGGCGCCATTGCAGTCAACCCGCATCTGCCTGATGCACCACCCTTGCAGCCCCAACAAGACCTGATGCCGCTGGCAAAGCTGGCGGACATTCCGTTGGTATTTGTGACTTCCAGTAGCAGCGGCTACGGCAACTTGCAGGCATTCCTCAAGGCTGCACGCAATACCCCGGGTGGTCTGTCTTACGGGACTGCTGGCCAGTACACATCACAGCACCTTTCGGGCGAACTGCTGTCCAACCTGGCTGGTGTGCCCCTGGTTCCTATCCCCTATCGGGGCAGTGGGCCTGCCGTGACCGATTTACTTGGTGGCATGGTGCCTGCCGCCATGGTGGACCTGACCTCTGTTTACCCTCATGTGAAGGCCGGCAAGCTGGTGGCCCTGGGTCTCACCAGCGCTAAGCGCAGCAAGGTCGCGCCTGAACTGCCGACACTGGCAGAAGAAGGAATTGCTGGCTACGCCGCACCAGCCTGGATGGGGCTGTTCTTACCAGCCAAAACGCCAGTGGAGGTCCGCAACAGGTTATCGGGCGCGCTTCAAAAGGTCATGGCGAACCCGACCGTTCAAAGCCAAATACAGGGCCTAGCTGCCGAGCCAGCCTATCTAGAGCCGCAGGCCTTCGGGGAATTTATTGCATCCGAGACCAAGAAGTGGGGCTCTGTGATCGCGCGGATACAACAGGTCACTAAGTGAGTTGATGTTCCCCAATCCTGTATCCGTGAATTTCTATGGATCTCGCTAGGGCAACGCGCTGACACATGAGCTACTAAATTTAAAAGACGGGGTCTCCTCGTTTTCAGTGCAATAAGTGACGGTACGCAAAGCTAGCACTGGCGCGGGGGTGGTCTGGGTAGACCGTTGATTTCATTGACTTTCCTGTTCGCTTTGTAAACGGGTATGGTGGCCTCCCACTTTTGAGGTTCACGATGCAGGGTTGGCACACAACGTTTTTGGGGATGCGTGGGCTCCCCCGCGATATCAGCGACTTCGAGATGAAGGCATTTTTCACCTTCGATGGTGCCGAGCGCGACGCAATCAATGCACGCCGAGGTGATTCCCACAAGCTTGGTCTGGCGCTCCATATTGGTTTCCTGCGCATGAGTGGGCGTTTGCTCGGTGCCTTTCGGGTAATTCCAGTAGCCTTGTGGCGCCACCTTGGCAACGAGCTTGGCATTGCAGCACCAGAAGTCGCCTCGCTGAGAGCCATGTATGAACGCGGGCGCACGCTATTCGATCACCAACAAGTAGCCTGCACGGTCCTTGGATTCCAGTGGATGAGCGAGCACCAGCGCCGCTCACTGGTACGTGAACTGCGCGACGAAGTGGCGCGCTGCGCCGACCGCGATCAGCTACTCGTGCGGGCGCGTCAATGGCTGTACAAGAACAAGCTGGTGATCGTGCACGAGCGGGCAATTCGGACACTGATTGCGGCGGCACTTGCCCAGCTTGAAGTTGAAACAGGCACCGCCATCGCCGCCAGCGTTGATCCAGCAACACTTGATCGCTGGCGAGCCTCAGTTTCAGAGCTGCGCCCAGATGGACAAACCCAGCAGAGTTGGCTATGGGCTGCACCGGCGAAACACTCAACCCGCCAAATCAGCGAGGTACTGGAGCGCATCGACCTGCTTTACACGCTGGACGTTCATAAGCACCTGGCAGACATCCCCGATCTCATCTTGCGCCGCTACGCGCGCCGACTTGTCTCCAGGCCGCCCTCAGCCGGAGCCAAGATCAAAGAGCCAGCGCGCACCGTGGAGGTCGCATGCTTTCTTCGGTATTGCCTGTTCACCACCACAGACCAGTTGATCCTTATGGTGCAGCGCCGGATCGCCGATCTGTGGCGTCAGGCTGCCGCCGATGTCCCCGCTACCGTCAATTGGGCCGCAATGTACAAAACGCTGCTCGGCGAACTTGTTGCCTTGAGCGCGCAAGGTGCGGTGCCAGATGCTGAGTTGCGTGCCCGTCTTGAAGCCTTGATCACCGAAACCCAGAAACGCAAACCACCGAGCAGGGCCTCCCTGGTCCGCGAGGGATTGATTGATGGAATTCGCCCCGTGCGGTCGTTGCTCGTCGCCATTGCAAAGCTGCCCTGGCAGGCCACCGGCGAGCATCCTGCCATCGAGTACCTTGCCAAGCTGCAAGCTTTATATCTCAAAGGATCCAGAAAGCTGCCAGTTGAAGTGGTGGCACCAAGTCTGGGAATGATCTGGCAGGTTTCGATCTCCAGCCCAGACCGGGAACGGGCGTTTCAGGCGTTGGAGGTGGCCACCCTGTTTGCCCTGCGCCGCGCGGTGCGCAATGGCTCGGTCTGGATTGAGCACAGCCTGAGCTTTCGGGGTCGTGCGCGCTTGTTCTTCACGGACGAGCGTTGGCAGGCAGAGTCCAAGAAACACTATGCCCGTCTATCGTTACCCAGCAAGGCTGCCACTTTCTTGAAGCCTTTGCTGGCCAGAGTAACTGCCGGTGTCGATGCGGTGGCCGCTGCAGCCCGCAGTGGCGTACTGCGCGTGGATGATGAACTCCATTTGTCGCCATTGCCCGCAGAGGACGAAGACCCAGAAGTGACCAAGCTGCGCGCGGCTTTGGATCACCGCATCGGTGAGGTTCAATTGCCGGAAGTGATTCTGGCCGTTGACGCCCAGGTGCGCTTTAGCTGGATCATGCTCGGACGTGAGCCGCGCTCTACCGACGAGCTGCTGATGGTCTATGCCGGCATCATGGCCCACGGCACCAGTCTGACTGCGGTCGAATGCGCGCGCATGATTCCGCAATTGTCTGCCACCAGCATTCGCCAGGCCATGCGCTGGGCGCGGGACGAACGGCGTCTGAGCCAGGCCTGCCAGGCTGTGCTGGAATTCATGCAGCGACACCCGATTGCCGCCACCTGGGGGCGGTCCGATTTGGCATCTTCTGACATGATGAGCATGGAGACCACCAAACGGGTGTGGCAAGCCCGGCTTGATCCTCGGCGCAACACACCTTCCATTGGAATCTACTCCCATGTAAAAGACCGGTGGGGCATCTTCCATGCGCAGCCCTTTGTGCTCAATGAGCGCCAGGCGGGCGTGGCCATTGAAGGTGTCATCCGCCAAGAAAAGCTGGAGACCAGCCAGCTTGCTGTGGATACCCATGGCTACACCGACTTTGCCATGTCACATGCCCGTTTGCTTGGTTTTGATCTTTGCCCGCGGTTGAAGGAACTCAAACAGCGCCACCTCTTTGTGCCACGCGGCACCAAAGTGCCCGCAGAAATCGCTGCGGTGTGCGAAGCCAATGTCGACGTCGCTTTGATCGAAAAGCATTGGGATAGTCTGGTGCACCTGGCAGCCTCGGTCATGAGCGGACATGCCAGTGCGGTGGCAGCTCTTGCGCGGTTCGGTTCTGCCGCCCAGGGCGATCCAATCTATGAGGCTGGCGTGCAATTGGGGCGGTTGCTGCGTACGGCGTTTTTGGCTGACTACTTTGTCAAGGACGCTTTCAGGAACGAGTTGCGCCGGGTGCTCAATCGGGGCGAGGCTGTTAACGCCCTCAAGCGCGCCATTTATACCGGCCGGATCAGCCCGGCGCAGGCCAAACGTGTCGATGAAATGCAGGCTGTGGCCGATGCGTTGAGCCTGATGGCCAACATCGTGATGGCGTGGAATACCTCACAGATGCAGGCGGTCCTGGATCGCTGGTCGAACCGCCGCCAGGTCATTCCACCGGAACTGATCGGGAAGATTGCGCCCACCAGGCTGGAGAGCATCAACTTGCGGGGTGTGTTTCGGTTCCCGGTGGATCGTTATGCCGATCAAATCCTGCCTTCGCGGCCAAATGCATCGATAACTGGCACCAATGGATGAAACCGACCACGGTTTGACGCCACGAATCGCAGATTTGAAAGTGAACAGGAAAGTCAATGAAATCAACGATCTACCAACACCACCTCCGCGCCAGTGCTAGCTTTTCGTACCGTCACTTATTGCACTGAAAACGAGGAGACCCCGAATCACTCAACACCCTCTTCACCTTGACGCCGACTGCCCCGTCAAGGGGCCGATCGAACCGTACTTCGATGCGTTCAGGCAGTACCTGGCGCAGCATGGCTATGCCGCGCATACCTCAGCCAGCTACCTGGTTGACGTTGCGCACTTCGCGCGATGGGCGCGTACCAAACGGCTGCGTTTGAACAGTGTCAACGAGACATCCGTCGCCGAATTTCTTGACGAGCACTTGCCGAACTGCCAATGCGCTGCACCGGGCCATCATGACCGGTCGGATCACCGCGCCGCACTTGGCCACCTGCTGGAGGTGTTGCGGTCTCTGGACGCTATTGCACCGACGCCGCTCAGTGCGACGGCGGTGGATGAGGAGCTACGCCGTTACGACGAGTACATGGAACATGCGCGGGGCCTGGTGCCAAAGACCCGCAGCATGGCGCTTCGCATCATTGGGCGACTGCTGACGGAATGCTTTGGCAGTGACGCCATCAACATTGGCACCATAACGCCAGAGCAGGTCCGGCAGTTTTTTGCCCAAGAGGCGCTCAGATACAGCAAGCCCTCCAGCCTGGCCTCGGTCGTGGCTTCGCTGCGCGGGTATTTCCGGTACCACGTCTCGCTCGGGGACCACGTACATGGCGGTCTGACCAGCGCTATGGCCTACCCGGCCAATTGGAAGCAGTCCGCCTTACCCAAGACGTTGACCACCGAAGAAGTCACACAGTTGGTCAACGCACTGGGGCGGCCCGGCCCATCCATGCGACGTGCTGATGCCATCGTGCGCTGCGCGCTCGATCTTGGCCTTCGCAGCGGCGAGATTGCCCACCTCAGCCTAGACGATATTGACTGGCGCGCAAGCACCTTGACGCTGCGTCATACCAAAGGTGCCCGCGAAGACTTGCTGCCGCTGCCGGCCACCACCGGGGAGGCCATCGCTGCGTACCTCAAGCAGGAGCGCCCCCGCACCACCAATCGTGCCATCTTCATGCGCATCATGGCGCCTCTCGACCAACCCGTTGGCCCCGATCTTGTGCGCAAGACCATCCGCCAAGCTTATGCCAGAGCAGGGCTGCCCTACACCCGGTCGCATTTGCTGCGTCACACCATGGCCAACCGATTGCTTGCAGGGGGCTCATCACTCTAGGAAGTGGCCGATGTGCTGCGCCACAGATCATTGAACACCACGATGATCTATGCCAAGTTGGACAGTCGCAATCTCGCTGCGGTGGCACTGCCGTGGCCAGGGAGCGCAGCATGAGTGCCCGCACTTGCCTGCAATCGCGCGTCGAACTCTATCTTGCTGAACGCGCCCGCTTGGGGTATGACGCGGACAACGATGCATGGGCCCTGCATAGCTTTGCACGCCATGTCCAGGCTGTCGGCCACCGTGGACCATTGACGGCGGAGGTGATGGCTGAGTGGGCACGATGCGACAGTCAGCACAGCACAGACCCCCACACATGGGCACGAAGGCTCAAGAAGTTGCGCGTGTTCATGCGATGGCTCCAGCAGTTTGAGCCACGCACCGAGGTGCCTGACAACACCATCTTTGGAAGTCTTCCCGAGCGCCAAACCCCACACATCTTTAGCGAGCAGGAAGTCGTAGATTTGCTGGCTGCAGCACGTCGACTCGGTCCAGCGCCCGGACTTCGGGGCATCGTCTATGAGACCTTGTTTGGCTTGCTTGCATCCACCGGTTTGCGTATCGGCGAGGCATTGGCGCTGCGCAACAGGGATGTCGATCTCAAGGTGGGGATGCTGAGCATTCACCAAGCCAAGTTCGGCAAGTCACGCCAAGTTCCGATGCATCCGAGCACCTTGGATGCCTTGCGCCGATATCGCTGGATGCGCGACCTGAGCGCTCAGCCATCTGAACCAGATGGTGCATTCTTCATCGGCACACGCGGTCGGCGTCGGGGTCTGCCACTGGGGGATCGCCAGGTGCACCGCATCTTCGGCGAACTGCGCAAACAACTGGGCTGGCATAACCGCGGAACACACCAGACCACCCGCATCCATGACCTGAGACATACCTTTATCGTCCGACGCATCGTGCAGTGGCAAGCACAGGGCGTGGATATTGACCAAGCCATGCTGTCGTTGTCCACGTATGTCGGACACGCGAAGGTGAGCAATACCTACTGGTATATGTCGGCAGTGCCACAGATGATGGAACTGGCCGCTGATCGCTTCGAGTCATTTACATCGAAAGCGCAGGTGCATGATGAGTAAGACCACCGTACCCAAGCCACCGTCATTCTCCTCCTTGGTCCAACAGTTCTTCACCGAGTATTTGGTTACACAACGCGCCGTCAGTGCGCGCACGGTAGCCTGTTACCGCGACGCAATGATGCTGTTCCTGGACTTCGCCAGCCGCAAGTTGGGCAAGCTGCCCACGGCTATGAGCCTCGCAGACATCCAACCGGGGCTGATTCTGGCCTTTTTGGACCACCTAGAGAAGGACCGGCATAACGCTGTACGCAGCCGCAACCTGCGGTTGACTGCACTGCGCGCGTTCCTGAAGTTTGCGGCCCGGCGCGATGTGGCCTCGCTCAATGATGTCGAGCGGGCGTTGGCTGTGCCGATGAAGCGCTTCGAGAGGCCGATGCTGGGGTTCCTCACACGAGCGGAAATGATGGCGATACTCGGGCAACCGGGACAGACTTGGTCTTCTCAGCGAGACCACTTGCTGCTGGCCCTGCTCTACAACACGGGCGCCCGTGTCTCCGAGATCATTAACGTGCGCGTCATCGACGTCGTCCTCGAAGGCGGTGCGTGCGTGCATCTGCACGGCAAAGGGCGAAAGCTGCGATCAATACCCCTGTGGAAATCGACCGTTGTAGAGATACGTGCGTGGCTACGGCTCAATCCGTCGCTACGAGGAGAAGCCGCTCTCGTGCCCAACCGCGACTGGCAGGCAATGACCAGGTCCAACGTCGCACAACGTTTGGCGGTGGCGGTAACTCGCGCAGGCCAGGGGCAACCCAACCTTCTCAAGAAACGCATCTCACCCCATACCCTGAGGCACACCTGCGCAATGCACATGCTCCAGTCAGGCGTTCCATTCAACGTGATCGCTCTCTGGCTGGGTCACGAAAAATTGACAACCACCCACCGCTACGTTGAGGCTGACCTTGCAATGAAAGAGCGGGCCCTTGCGAGGCTGGAGGAACCCAATACCAAGATGAGCCGATACAAAGCTCCCGACTCGCTTATGCAATTCCTTCAGACACTGTAACTATGCGCAGATTTCGCTGGCCCCGCAGTCTCACCGACAGAGGGGCCAGTGTCATTCACAAAACAACATCTGCGCATAGTTGTCACCTGAGCATAGAGGCTGTTATGTAGATCTCTACATAACAGCCTAT
This sequence comes from Limnohabitans sp. MMS-10A-192, assembly GCF_003063335.1. Classification (GTDB taxonomy): domain Bacteria; phylum Pseudomonadota; class Gammaproteobacteria; order Burkholderiales; family Burkholderiaceae_C; genus Limnohabitans_A. The sequence goes on from NZ_NERX01000001.1 coordinate 986,135, forward strand.
TCCGGTTGTTCGATGGATGTCAGCATTGCAGCGATAGCGGACAGCCGAACTGAGTTGCTTGGGTCATGGTGCCCGGTAAAAGCCGTCAATGACTCACTGAGCATTGCGGAGACATGAACAACCGGTATCGAAGGAGCTGCAGTCGTCCTGCTTGGCTGTCTAGCCGACCGCAATTGACTTTTTGTAGCGAGCGCCTAAATTGGCGATTACACCTGTTTGGTGGTGCAAGGGAATCAAATGGGTATCAGATGCCGGTCAATTTGTCGTGCTCACGACAAATACTGAACCAACCACAAGGAAATTCCCGGGAACACGAGAAGCAAGATGGTTCTGATCGTGTCACTGATCAAGAAAGGCATCACACCTTTGTAGCTTTCAGAGATGGGGACATCTTTGGCCATGCTATTGACGACATAGACATTCAGCCCAACGGGAGGTGCCAGCATGCCAAATCCGACAGTCATCAAGACCATGATGCCGAACCAAATGGCCACCGACTCTTTGGGCATGCCAAAGTCCAGGCCCATGACCATGGGAAAGAAGATGGGGATGGTCAACAAGATCATGGACAGCTCGTCCATCACAGCCCCAAGCACCACGTACAAGATCAAGATACTGGAGACGATCAACAAAGGCGGCCATCCCAGACCCGATACATAAGCGCCCAATTGGGCGGGCACCTGCGTCATCGCCAGTGCGGCATTCATGACGTCAGCGCCCAGAAAGATCAAAAAAATCATCGCAGAGGTTTCAGCTGTCGCCCGGAAACACATTCTGACTTTGTGGGCAGTGAGCTCGCGTTTGAGCAGTGCCGCCACAAAAGTCGATGCTGCACCCACCGCTGCACCCTCTGTTGGCGTGAACCACCCACCGTAAATACCACCAAATACAAGTATGAACACCACGGCAATAGGCACGATGCCCATCATCGCTTGGAGGTTCATGGGGGGTGTTTCATTTTTTTCGGGGGCATGCCCGGGTACGGTGCGCACATACACGGCGATGGCCACCATGTATCCCAGCATCGCGATGATGCCTGGCAGCATCGCAGCGGCAAACAACTTGGCAATATTTTGCTCTGCCAAAATCGCGTAAATGACCAATGGCACCGAAGGGGGGATCAGGATGCCCAGCGTGCCGCCCGCGGCCAAAACGCCCGTGGACAAACGGCCCGAATAGCCATGTCTTTTCATTTCAGGCAATGCCACTGAAGTGATGGTGGCAGCAGTCGCCACGGACGAGCCACATATGGCACCGAATGCGGCACTGGCCAGCACGGCAGCCATCGCCAAGCCACCTCGAAAACGCGCCATCACCGCACTGGCAAATTCAAACAAGGACTTTGAAATACCACCTTGGGTCGCGAAATTTCCCATCAAAATGAACAAGGGAATCACAGACAGGTCGTAGCTGGCAAATCGGGCAAATGTTTGGGTGTTCAGAAAATTACTCAAAGCAGGCCAACCGGACTGGTAAAGAAATCCCACTGCGCCCGCGATGAACATGGAGATGGCGATGGGCGTTCTGAGCGCCATGAAAAACAGCATGATGCCGAAAATCACCAAAGCCAGCGTGATCCCGTTCATTCGGCAACCTCGGTCCAGCCCCAAATTGCCTGAGCGAATGCAATCAGTGAAGTCAAGCCCAAGGCCGGCACCATCACCGCATAAACAACCCATTCAGGAAAATTCAAAAGCATCGTGGCCGAGCCAGAGCGGTAGGCACTCCACCCCCCCACCGCGACCCGCCACATCAACATCGCAAAAACACAGGCCAACAAAAATGCCCCCAGTCGATCCAGTCGTGCGTTGACGCGCTGGGTCATCTTGGCGGTGAAAAAATCAACAATGATGTTTCCACGCCTCACTTGGCACCAAGGTAAAAACAATGCAATGGCCGCGCCTGCCACCACACTGGTCAGCTCAAAATCACCCACCAAAGTGACGCCCACCGTGTTTCGACCAATGAGACTGAAACAGGTCATCAAGGTGATCACGGTCAGCAAAACACCCGCCAATGTGGCGCAAAAATCCGCGAGATGGGTCAAAATTTTCATTGTTTTACCTTGGCACTGGCTGCCATGAAAAGCTTGGCCGACTCCATCGATGTCACCGTATTCACTCGGGGCGGCAATTGACAGCATTGGTGATCAGCGTCAGAAATAACTGCCGGTCAAGACTTAGGCCGATGCTTCTGAATCAAAGCCTTTGCGGCATCCAACAACTTTTTGCCATCAAAGCCCTTTGAATTCATGTCCTTGACCCAATCATCGGTCACTGGGGCTGACATCCGAATGAACTCATCTGTTTGTGCCTTGCCCACGACATGAACGGTGTGGCCGTTGTCAATCACGCGCTTGCGAACAATCGGATCGTAATCGGAGATACCACGGCCAAAATAGGCTGACAACTCCAAGCCTGAATTGCGGTTGATGACCGCCTGCAGGTCCGCGGGAAGCTTCTGGTAAGCCTCATTGTTCATGATCAAGAACTGAATGTTGTTGTTAAACCCAGGAGCGCCTTTGGCAAACTCGGTGTGAAACGTGGTCAATTCATCCAATTTGGCAGATGGTGCTGTATCCCAAGGAATGATGGCGCCTTCAATGACACCTTTGGACAAGGCATCTGCAATTTGAGGCAGTGGCATGCCCACCGGGATAGCGCCCAATGAACTGAGCATTTGAGTTGATTTTCTGGAAGGACCCCGCACTTTCATGCCTTTGAGGTCCGCCACCGATTTGACGACAGCCTTCTTGGTGTGCAGGATATTCAGTCCATTGGTATGGAAAGCCAAATAACGCACGTCCTTCAATTCATCGGGTGCATGGGTTGTCATGAACTCCCAAGCGGCACGTGATGCACCTTCACCGTCATAGGTGAAAAAAGGCAATTCAAAAACCTCGGATCTTGGGAAGCGGCCGGGTGAATAACCTGCCAATGTCCAAGCAATGTCAACCACCCCATCGCGAACCTGCTCTAGCAATTGTGTGGGTGCACCGCCCAGTTGCATGGAGGTATAACTCTCGAACTTGATGCGGCCACCCGATTCGGTCTCCACTTTTTTCATCCAGGGCGTGATGACGCGCATCCAGATATTCGAACTCGCAGGCACAAAGGTCTGGAACTTGAGGGTAAACGACTGTTGGGCGTTGCTGTTCACGAACGGCGCGCTGAGGGCAACTGCTGCGGCCGTTTTGATCATCTGTCTGCGTTGAATCATGGTGTTTTCCTTTTGAAAATGTTCGAAATAGAGATACGGAGGAGATCAGGAACTGAAGCTGAATTCAAACCCGGTGTAGCCGTCAGCTTCTACTTTTTCGATGAATCTTCGATAAACCGGGACCCCTGACACAAAGGCCAGAAAAACCCTTGGCTTGCCTTCAATATTGGCCCCCATGTACCAAGAGTTGGCGCGTGGATACAGTGTTTTGTTGGCTTCGTCGGCACAAAATTGGACCCAACTTTCTTCCGCTTGGGTGGTGGGTTGAAACTGACGGATCCCCTTGCTGCGGACTTGCTCCAGAAAGCGCATAATCCAGTCGACATGCGTTTCTATGGAGTGAACGACATTGCTCAAAACGGATGGGCTGCCAGGACCGGTGATGGTGAACATGTTGGGAAACCCAGCGATACCCAAGCCGATATAGGCCACAGGGCCATCCTTCCACTTGTCGCGCAAAGAAAGTCCGCCTTCACCGCGAATGTCGATCGCCGTGAGTGCCCCAGTCAAAGCATCAAAACCAGTGGCAAAGACAATGATGTCGAATTCATAATCTCGTGCACTGGTGCGCAAGCCATTTTCAGTGGCTTCGACCAGCGGCTGGGTTTTGAGATCCACCAAATCGACGTTGTCGCGGTTGAAGGTTTCGTAGTAGTGAGAATCGACTGACAAGCGCTTCCCACCAAATGGGAGATCGTCGTTCGGGCACAAAATTTCGGCCTTCAAGGGGTCCTGAACGATTTGACGAATCTTGCCTTTGACAAAATCCGCCACCATCTTGTTGGTCTCTGGATTGCTCATCTGGTCGGCAAAATTACGCAACATCCTAAAGCCGCCACCAGCCCCTTTCCAGCGGTACTCCAGCTCTGCGCTTTGTTCTTCAGGCGTCATCTCCGCGGCTGTTTTTGTATTGGCATTCAAGAACTGGCCTGTGACTGCCTCGCGTCCCATCGCACGTCGTTCCGGATAACGGCTCTTGGCTGCCTTGAGTGCTTTCTCTGTGAAGGCCACGTTGTGGGCTGGAACGCTGAAGTTCGCTGTACGCTGAAAAACCGTCAATTGACTGGCCTCTTGCGCGATCACGGGCACCATCTGTACGCCACTTGAACCCGTGCCAATCAAAGCCACCCTTTTACCCTTGAAATCAACGCCTTCCTTTGGCCATTGCGCACTGTGGTACCACTGACCTTTGAAACGATCCAGTGCTCTCAAGTCAGGTTGCTGAGGTACGGACAAGGCGCCAGTGGCCATCACCAGATAAGTTGCATTGAAAGACTGATCGTTTCCGGCGCGAATGTTCCAACTGGCGCTTTGCGCATCAAAAAAAGCCGAATGAACGCGCGTGTTAAGTTCTATGTCCGGTCGGAGATTGAAACGATCGGCCACATGGTTGATGTAGCGAAGGATCTCTTCTTGCGGGGCATACCGCTCAGACCAGTTCCACTCCTGCTCAAGCTCTGGGCTGAACGAATAGGAGTAATCCAGGCTTTCAACATCGCACCTTGCACCGGGGTAACGATTCCAGAACCACGTTCCGCCCACGCCGTCGCCTGCTTCGAGAACGCGGGCGCGCAATCCCTTTTTTCGGGCTTGGTACAGCTGGTACAAGCCGGCAAATCCGGCCCCGACGATCACCATATCTAGTTTCTGAACTTCCATGGGGCTCTCAGTTTCCTTCATCTTGTGTCTCACTATAACGATCGCATGTTGTTTCCTCAACCTAAATTCATGGGTACATTCCCTAGGTTGAGATAACAACCTAATAAACTCTAATCGCTGGATCGAATGCCATAAGGGTCAGGGCCTATGAGACCGAAAATGTTTGAAGATCGTCACATCGTGATCACTGGGGGTGCAGGGGGCATTGCAACGGCTTGTGCGCGATTGTTCCTGTCTGAAGGCGCCACCGTTCATCTGATCGACGTGAACAAAAAACGACTGCTCAGTGAAGTCAAGAACCTGGCTGCAGGTTCCCGATTGAGCTTCGCTGTCTCTGACCTTTCCAGCCTTGCCAAATGCGATTCGGCCCTGCACGAGGGGCATCGTTTGCCCTACGCACTGGTGCACATGGCGGGCCTGTTTGAAGAAGATCACCTTGAAGGCAGCGATGCAGGAGTTTGGCAACGCGCCATCGCTGCTAATCTCACAAGCGCCTATGACATGGGCATCGCTTTTCAAGCTTGGCATGATGCGCGTTTTGCTGCACGCATCGTGCTTTGCACTTCGCGTGCATTTCAACGCGGCACCCCTGGCAGGGCTGCTTATGCCGCTGCCAAAGGCGGGATCGTGGGTTTGGTTCGGTCCTTCTCGCGGGACTTTGCGCCAGGCATTTTGGTCAATGCCGTTTCGCCTGGCCTCATCGAAACCCCCATGACCCAAGAATTAATCTGCAGGCTCGGTCCTCAGCGACTGGCCGAAATACCGCTGGGGCGTTACGGTCAAGCCATAGATGTGGCCGAGGTTGTGGGCTTCCTGTGCAGTCACTCATCGTCTTACGTGACTGGACAAGTCATCACGGTGGACGGGGGTGTGATCAATGGTTAAATACGCACCGAATTTATGGCAGTTAGCCACTCCGTTCGTATCTAAAAAACAATGAGCCTCTTCATTTTCAGCGCGCTATGAAACTCGATCTTCAGAGCTACTTCCCCGGCCTGCTTTTGTGGCTTTCCAACAAAGTCTCCAGCAGCGCTTCCAGCCTGTACCGTGAAAAGTTCCAAATCGCCGTCACCGACTGGCGAATGCTGTCTTACTTCATGATTTACCCTTGGTCCACAGCGTCCAAAGCGGCAGAACTCATGGGATTGGACAAGGCATCTGTCAGTCGTTCCATCGGCATGCTGATGGCCAAGGGGTGGCTCAAAAGCCGCCCCCTCGGATTGCGCAAAATTGAATACAAGGTCACACCGTCGGGCGCAAAACTTCACAACGCGGTCTTCAAATTAGCCATTGCCAGAGAAAAAGCGCTTTTTGAGGGGTTTTCCGTGGACGAGCGGCAGTTGCTGATTGCCATGATGCACCGCATGCTCAATAATTTGAAAGCCGTGGAAAAAGTGGGGCGCGACCCAGCGCAGCAATGATGACCTAGTCCTGTGCCTGTTTGCATCGGCCCCAGCGAGATCGATGTCGGTGAAGAAAATTGGCAAAGTATTCCAGCCAACGTCGAAGCTTTTAGCTCCAGGACTGGTATCCAGTTCAATGTTGTTTCTAAAGGCCAACTTGATCCGGGCAAAGAATATTTTGTGGCTCTGGTGGATAGGTGGCTTAAAGGCTGAGCCCTTGCTGCGCGGCATCCGCTGGCATTCTTTCCGCTGGCCAAGCCCGCAAAAAATCCCCACTCGCACCCGCACCGGCCTGCAGCCACTCGTCGCAGCGATCGGGCGGCAAGATCACCACCGAGCTTTTTTCATTCTGCGGTTTGTGTGTCACCGTCGACCACAATTTGAACAACTGTTGGAGTAATGCCGATCGTGCGGTGACCAGACCGTTCATTGGGAACGCGCTGGTCAAACTGCAATCAGCTTTCCTAGTCAAATCATCATCTGCATCAATACTATGCCTGTCGTAACCGCGAATACGGTTCAAAAAAGCACTATGTTTTCTGCCAAGAAGCCAAATAAAGTGACTTGAGTGACAGCTTTTGCTTTTTTCTTTGAGTGATTCGGATTCGACGAGTGACGGCAGCCAGCCTGCAGTCGCCTTAGCCATCCCGGCCGACCGGAGTGCAGCGTGCGAGAGATCCGTAAATATTGGGAAAAATCCACCTCTTCGGCTTTGTTTTGTTCTGAATACGTGGGAAAAAAATATCGAATTTCGTGGGAATGGATTGGCGCTCAACATAGATGACTGCACTCAAGCCAAATCTGCGGACTGAGATACAATGTATCTCAGTCCATCAACTCAGGAGGCAATCATGGCCGCTACCACCACAATGGTTCACGTTCGAGTGGACGAAAAGATCAAAGCCCAAGCTGCTGAAACGCTTAGCTCTATGGGGCTGACGGTTTCGGACGCTGTACGCGTGTTCCTGACCCGTATCGTTGCAGACAAAGAACTTCCATTCGCGCTTAAAGCTCCGAATGAGACCAGCCGTGAGGCTATTGCTGAGGGCGATCAAATTGTTCAGAGCCGTCGGGCTCGTTTTGCAACTGCTGACGCGCTGTTGAATGACCTCGAAAAAACCAACCGCAAGTAAGCGGGCAAGCCTACCTCGGGCTTCAGACTACACCCGAGAATTTCAGAAGGATTGGCAGCGCCTGTCCCATTCTGGTAGGTACAACATGAATAGGCTGAAAGAGGCCATGTTGCTTCTGGTTGCGAACGGTGGACCTTTACCCGCTGAGTGGTTGGACCATCCCTTAACGGGCGATTGGCTGGGCCATCGTGAATGCCATGTAGGTGGCGATTTCCTGCTGATCTACAGACTTGATGATTCAGGTAGGGCTGGCTTGGTGGTGTTCGTGCGTAGCGGGACACACTCCGAGCTTTTTTCGTAAATTATGATGAGGCGTAAGTCCTTGATTTTGCTTGATTTTTCGGATTTTCAGATGGTATAAGTCTCTATACCATATCGCCACCTATATCACCCATTAAGCACAATTCGCCGCAGCCTCTGGGGGGAATCGGCTCCACGTTTTCCCTTTATTCGCGGGAAATTCCCATCATTTACGGAACTTTCCCATTTTTTACGGGTTACTCACACCAATGGTCATTTTGAACCACGCGGGGTGTCGACTGCAACTTGGCAGGGTCTTGATCGCATAGGGCGCGCAGTCAGGCTACCGGAATCGATTCCTGTTCTGGTTAAAGGCAATGAGGCGCAAGTGGTACGAGACGTAGAACTTTATATTACGTTGCGGCATAATTTACAGGTTGTAAACACCCCGGCCGTTGCGGTCGCGGGCACATATGTAGTGACGCCTGAATTCACCAAGGGTGATGCTGCACTTTTCAGTCAATTGACCAATGGAATTATTTCGATGGCTAGGTGAGGCTGTCGGTTTGATCTGGACTTTTGACAAACATCCCTGAGAGAAAAATGGGCGCTTCGAACGAAAACAAACAAACCGGCAAACGTGCGCGTGAGATCCAAGAAAAGATTCACGCTGCACTTGAAAGGGGGGTTAAAGACCTTTTCATAGCTGAAAAGCTGGAGATCCCGGTTGATGATGTTCGCCACGTGCGCAAAACAATGGGGATGTCTCGCGAGGATGTGACAAAGAAGCGCTATGCGTACTGGATGCAGATGCTGTCGCAAGGGTACAAGCCCCTCAGAGGACTATCAAGATGAAGGTCAGCTGCATGTATAAACCGCGTAATAGTCATAGCTCTTTGATTGCCTTTTTGTATACACGCAACGCATGGTTTTATTTGTCCGCGGCGTTCTGTTGGAGCCTAGCAAGTTGTGACTTGATTTCTTCGCTAGCAAGATTACGCCATTCTGGGCCAATATTCTCGGTGGCATAGAGGTCAACAACCATGTGAAAAATAGGACCTGTGCGCCAATTCTTCTCTGCCAATCTTTTGGCAAAAGTTGGGGTAAGCATCTTCTTTTCTGATAGGTGCTGCTTAGCCTTTTCGAGCAGTGGCAAAGCAACATCTTCAGACAAGCCAAGTACGTGCGCATTCATGCGTGCGTTGGTTGTTATGGCTACATTCTGATCTGCAGCCGCCCCTTGCTCTTTGTTCGTTGTTTCTTCTTTCGACACGGCATTGGACGTTTCGCTGTTATCGCCAATATTGGTTTTTCGCACAATGGCAGCGAAATAGCTGCGTCTGTTGGGCACAGGGTCTTTCGTTTCGTCTTCTATCCGCGCCTTCATCTTTGCAAGGATCAAGAGCGCCTCTTCCTGTGACCCCCCTCCCCCCAAATAATTGGTTATGTCTTGTGCGGGTATGTCGAGTTTTGCAGCCTCAATGTGCGCCTGCGTAGGGTCCAACTTGAACTTTGATTTCCTAGCCACCTTGAACTGGATATCGACGACAGCTTTGCCCTCTTTGATTTCAATCAGTTCGACCTGAAGACCTGTCTCTTTGTTGATTTCCTCAATGGCTGGAACGACTGACTCCCCCTTGAACTTACGCCACTCGCGTGGTTTAGCTGACTCTTTGGATCTGGCTGAAGTTTTATGAGAGTCACCAGTTAGAGCTGAAACCCACCATTCTTTGGGCTTTTTGCTTGTGCGCTGAGACAAGTTATCGGCATAGCGTGCGCAGATTTCATAAAGCGCCACTGCGGCGTAACTTTTCAAGTTCACCAGGTCTTCTGGTGCAATCAGCGTAAAGCGCTTGGGATCTTTAAGTGCATTGACCATATCCGGCGGAAATGCCCACAACAAATACAGCTTGCCGTTTTCCAATTCAATCTTTGCTTGCGATACCAAAACCATACTGTCCCAGATGACACCAGCATCGGCATCTGGAGCAGACCATTCCACTTGCGTCGATTGCATTTCTCGCACGTACTGTTTCGTCACCTCAACCAAATTACTGGAGGGTTTGCTGATCGGTCGAATGATGTTGGTCAGGGGTTCTTTGAAGAAGTCTGTTGCCTCAAATACTTCGCCTTTGGCCGCTTTGGCAAGCAGGTGTTGTTGTGCTTCACGCATCAAAGACACGTAAAACTTCCTTCCGTAAGCAGTCAACTTTCCAATCTTTGGAAACATCACGACAGCTTCATTGGGTTTTTTTAAAAGCGGGTTTTGGGTTTGCATAGGTCGAAGTGTCCAAATGTTAGCATGTCCGCGGACAGTCTGTTTCGCCCTCATCTATAAAAAGCTGGACACTTTGTATCAGGCACGACCGATGCTAAACATTGACACAAATGCCGGTCTTTTCGTGGATTCAGATCTGGCCAAAGTTAGCTACAAGTTATCCACAGGCTAGCCATGCGTGGCGTATAGAAAGCCGGACACTTGGCTATTGAAAGTTGGACATTCATCTATAAAAACTTGGACACAAGCGTATAAAAAGCTGGACACAGGGAGTTTTCAAGTCATTGATTTAAAAGCGAAATTTCAAGTTATCCACAGAAGAGAGTTTTAAAGAACTTCTTAGAGATTTTTTTAAAGCTAGCTAGAGTCATTTGTTCGATCTCAATGCAGACCAAAAAAGAGGGTCTAGCTTCGACGAGGTGTGACCAGGTATCTGTTGAGCAGCTTACTGTACGGAAAAAAGCAACTCCTAGCTTTTTTGTACAACTATCATTAGAATGGCCACATCTTTACCACTGCGAGGACGTATGAACGTCGAACCTCTCATACCTAATATTGACTTTGACCAATTGGAAGAAATTGCTTTGGCAGCAACAACGATGGTCCAGTCCGCACGAGAGCACATGCTTGCACCTAACAAGGTCAAAAAAGCGCCTCATATGACGACCACCGAGATTTGTGAAATTACACAACTTCAGAGGTCCAATTTCAATTACCACTATACGACCAATGAAACACTTCCGCGAGGCCAAATTGCGGGAAACAAGCGTGAGTTCACCATGGCTGAAGCGCGTGAGTGGATCCGATTTTTGCGACCAGACAAAGTCCGCGACCCTAGTGTCAGTGCCGGATGCACGATCACTGTGGCCAACTACAAAGGTGGGGTGACAAAAACAACGACTGTGGCAACGCTGGCACAGGGCTTGTGTCGCCGGGGTATGCGGACGCTCGTGATTGATCTCGATCCTCAGGGGAGCTGCTCTGCCCTTTTTGGCATTCTTGCTGACGTAGATGTCGAGGAAGATCAAACCGTTACCCCACTTTATATGGGCACACAGGACGGATTGGAGTCGTGTATCCAAAAAACGTATTGGGATGGCATCGACATCATTGCTGCAAGTCCAGCGCTTTACAGTTCTGAATTCATCCTGCCTTCACGGCAACGTTCTGAGCCAGGTTTTGAATTTTGGAGAGTTCTTGATGCGGGCCTAGATTCTGTCCGTGATCAATACGATGTCATCATCATCGACTCGCCTCCTTCGCTGTCGTACACCACGATCAATGCACTGATGGCGGCCGATGGACTTTTGATGCCCATGCCCCCATCCAACCTTGACTTTGCTTCAAGCGCCCAGTTCTGGAATTTGTGCACAGACTTGATCAAAACGCTTTATGCCGACCGCGGTCTACCGGATAAGAAATTCAGCTTCATCAATATCTTGTTGTCTAAGGTGGACTCATCTGTGGGCGTGAGCACTGCAGTCCGGTCCTGGATTTACAACGCTTACGGCTCCATGGTTATGCCGGTTGAAATCCCCAAAACATCCATCGCTGAAACTGCGAGTGCAGGTTTTGGTACGGTTTACGACTTGGTGCCTGGATCTGTCTTGGCCAAAACTCTGAAGCGTGCAAAAGACGCTTATGAAGACATGATCGATTATGTTGAAAAGCAAGTGCGGGGCGTTTGGGCTGGCCAAGCGCTGATGAACAGCAAAGGAGACGCGAAATGAGTGGCTCATCTAAGAAGCTGGCAGATCGAGCCAGCATGGTTCCAACCTCTACGGTCCTGATTGAAGCGCAAAACAAGGCCGGCCAGGTTGCACAAGCGAAAACAGCGCCAGGCCAAATGATGGCTTTCATGGCTAAAGAGTCAGCTGCGCTCAAAGAGAACGAAGCGCTTAAGGCAGAAAACCAAGCGTTGAAGTCATCTGAGATTTCATTGGAATCGATCAGTGAGGTCAAGGGACGTCGCCGAAATCTGTCTCCAGAAAAATATGCAGAGCTTGTCGAAAACCTGCGAAACAACCCTTTGGCGACACCAATCACGGTCAGGTCGTTGGGTGGCGGAAAGTTTGAGTTGATCTCGGGGCACAACCGACTTCACGCATTCAGGGATCTTGGCCGAGCAACAATCCCGGCTGCCGTCGTTGACTTCGATGACGTTGGAGCCATCAAGGGGGCTTTCTATGCCAACTTGATCAGCGACACCTTGCCCGATTACGAGAAGTTTCGCGGCTTCAAACAGATCATGGCGCACACAGGGCAGACCCAAACTGAAGCTGCCAAGGAAGCTGGAATTTCCACTTCGGCTATGTCTCAGATCATGGAGTTCGACAAATTGCCAAAGGAGGCTATTGAGCTGATTTCGAAGCGCCCAGATGCGGTTAGCTATTCTGCGATTGTGAAGCTCAAGAATTTGCCAGGAATGCTCGAAGGCATCAAGGCGTTGGTTGAAGCCAAAGCTACCTTGGGTGAAGCGATTGCACTTGCTTCAGAGATTAAAGACAAGCCGGTGGCGGCTAAGCCCGTTCCACTGGTCATTAAAAATGGACGTGAGCGAGTTGCTGAAATCGTCCGCAGGGATGGCTTGGTCTCCGTCAAATTCAAGGATTCCAGCCTGGCGTCTTCATTGGTGGTGGAAATTGAAAAATTGATCCGGTCACACATCAAGGAATAGCCAGCTATTCGCTAAGTTGTTGATTTATAAGGAATTCAGAATCTGAATTCCAAAAAAGAAGGGGGCCTCGGCCCCCTTTTCTTGTTTTGCAGCCTTCTAAAATCCTGGACACTTGGGCGGCGTAGGTGTTTTCTCACCGGTCGGGTGAGGTGTTCTGTGTGTGGTATTTCTCGGCCTCTTTGGCCACTCGTTTTTCTTGTGCCCGTATGTAGATGGAGGTCGTGTCGATGGATGCGTGCCCAAGGATGGCCTGAATAACATCGAGCGGCATTTCCCGTTCGGTTGCCATCGTCCCGAAGGTGTGACGAAGACCGTGGGCGGTCGTCATCCTCAATTTCAACATGTCATCGACATTGATTTCGTCCAGGCCAGAAATGGTTTTCAGGGACTTTTTGATGATCCGAGCGATAGAGTTTGGTGCGTAGCCAATCCAGTTGGCTTGGTGCAATTCATTTGTTTTGCCGATGGGGGGGAGGGAGATGGGGCGGATCAGAGCGGCGCCTTTTGCTGGTCTTTTGCCATACTGAATGAGCAAGTCCATTTGGTGGGCTTGGACTGCTTTGTAGGTTCGCTCCGAGAGGGGGACGGCACGGAGCTTCTTACCTTTGCCCAAGATGGTCAGCCTAAATTGACCTGTAACGAATGGGCTGGGTTCGAGTTTTTCAGCTTGGGCTGAGGCCACTTCGCTGATGCGCAATCCACAGTCACCCATCAAAAGCAATGCTGCTAAGGCGATCCTTGCTTGGGTGTTTTCAGGCTTTTCGGACTCCAAGGACAACTTGGACACCACCCGCTCGTACAGGTCAGAGGGCAGGGCGCGCTCGATCTGCATGGCACTCAGTTGCTGTGTGACTTGGGGATCGCTGACCGCTGCCCAAGGGTTGCCGCCGAGGTAGCGCACTTTGTGCAGCCAGCCCATGGCTGTGCGAAGAATCTGAACTGCCTGCTTTTGGCTTTCTGGAGATAGGGGGCCTGCGAAGGGTCTCCATTGCGAAGTGAAGCGGCCACGCCGGGGTCCACAGAACTCAGGGGAGGGCGCTTCAAGGAAAGCCTTGTAGGCCTCGCACTCATCGACCAGAGCGGAGGAAAGTGGTTTCTTGCAGACCAAGACGCACCATAGAAGAAAGCGTTCCAGCTCCCGCTGGTAGGCCCTGGCTGTGTGTGGCTGGAGGCGAAATTTTTGGATGTAAGCCCGCACGGCTTCAAGGTCGTTGCGGGCGCTCAGATAAGAAAAAACCGGAGAGCGATTGATGCCATTTTGACCATCAAGGGAGTAGGGGAGGGCGCTGATTCGTTCTAAGGGCAGGGGGGTATTTGCCAGAGGCGAGAGGTTTGAGGACCCTGAAAGAGCTACTTGCGTGGCGGGGTTGATGGCCAGTTGCTCATGCTTATTCAACCAGGTGGTCAGGGCTTGTGCGCGCAGACGGCCGATGCGGGGGATGGGGGTCCACCAGTGGGGGCCATTGGCCTCAATGAAAGCTTTGAAGTTGCGCAGCGTTTGGATGCCTTCGGCTGCCAGTTGACGAGCAACTTTGGAGCGCAGCCATTGGCCGATGTGGTCGTCGGGGGAGGGCGGACTTGGCTTTGCGTCGGCGGCCTTGATCAGGATGTCCAGGACGGTTGTCGTGATTGATCCACCGGACCTTGCGTGGGATAGGGCGTCGGCTAAGCGGGGGTTGGAGATGATGGCGCGCTCGATGAGGTCGTTGCGCATGGCTGTGAGGAATTTTTCGATCCCGTGCGCGAGCTGGGGGGCTTCTTCGCTGTAGTACAGCTGGGCGACTTTCTCAGAGGGGATGCGTTGGATCCAAGCGCGCAATGCGGTGAAGTCGGTGCGCGAGTAGCGCACAGGCTCCATGTGGACGTTCGCGTGTTGTGCCATGTATTGTTTCCTTATCTTGCTTGGTGGCTCAGATGCGGCTCTGTGACGGATCAAAAACTGCCCAATCCCCTTCAAAAACGACCTCGTAGAACGCCGCTGGAGGCGTTTTTTCTTGTCTCCCAGGGGGTTGGTCGCCCCCGCCCCTTTTGATCCCCTGTGGCGCGTTTAAAGGGCTTGGGTCTTTGGGAGGGGAGGGCGGTGAACGTAACAAGTCCTGATGAGCTTCAATGGCGCTTGGGTGTGACTTTCGGGAGTTCGGTAACCAGCTGCGCAAGTCGGGCCATCGCGGATTGGTACACGGCGCTGTCCTCACGCTTGTCGACCGCCATCACCATCACTATCAAAATATCGTCCTGCACGCCATACACCAAGCGGTAGCCTTGTTTGCGCAGTTTGATCTTGTAGTGGCCGGCCAGAGCCCCATGCAACTCACCACCGGGCACATGCGGATTGTCCAGCCGTTTTTTCAGCAGTTTTCGAAGTACATCTTTGACTGACCCGTCCAGTGCCTGCCATTCGTCCCAGGCACTGGGAACAAACTGCAGTCGATATTTGTGCTTTGCCGGTTTCTCAGATGGCATCGATGTCAACTTCAATGGCCCGTGAACGCTCGCCCATGCGTGACAAAACAGTACGGTGCAGATCTTGGTCTGACAACTCTTCAAGCAGCGCTTCAAAAAGTGCGGGTTCAATCATGTAGAACGCAGCCTTGTTGTGGTTCAGCACGGCCACAGGCTTGCTTTTGGCATCGCGCAGCACAGCAGCCGGATTCTTTTTGAATTCGGACATGCTGATCGTGATGTCGGAGTAGATTGCTTCCATAAATTTGACTCCAAATTAAGCTCTAACTATAGCTCTTAATTTTGACAATGGGGATATTCAGTCGATCGAACGCCTAGAAAACAGCATGTTTAGATCAAAAACATAGGTTTGATAATACAGATTATCAGACATACCTTGATCCAAGGGGAGGGCACTGAGTGCGCCGGTCACGGTCACACAAGTAAAGTTGATGCTAGTTTCCAAGTAAAGATGAAACACAGATCGAAACATGACCCAACTTGCTACTTGGGCGCGGGATTTGTAGCGTAAAACCAAGGAAATAGATGCTTGTTCTCATCCTCAGACCACTAAGCTTCAACATTACTTGGAATTCGTAGCGTCAACTTTGCTTGGAAAAAGGCGCACTCCAAGGGTTGGCTCTAACTATTCGTAGCGTCAACTTTACTTGTGTGAACGGGGCGACTAACGCTGAATTCGCCAAATTTATTGAGCGGCTTCGCAGCTCTGGCGTTTAGATGCAGCAAACTCGCCACCAATTCAAATTTAAGAAATCCTCTTTGGGGGTTATTTAAATAAAATTTAATTGGTATTTTTTCTCTGAGAATAATATACTTTAGAGTTATTGTGGTGCTAACTTCAGGTGCCGCTGTTTTGGGATTCTGAGCGGGCATGACCAAATTGCGGGGTTTCTTAGTCTCTACTTCCGTGGCAATGGCATGCCTTCCGTTGTGCGCATGGGCTCAGCCAATCTCGCAGCGCTGCTTAGTCATCGGGGATTCGATTGCTGTGGGTGTATCCAATCATTCGCGCTGCCTTTCCATTTCCACGGGCGGGCTTTCGAGCTGGCGATGGTTAGATCGTTGGGGGCGTGCCCTTGAAACGGTCGACCCAGAAGTAGTTCTGATTTCATTGGGGGCGAACGATGCAGATGATCGCCGATCTTTTCCGTCTCTTTGAATCGCCCCGGATTTTGAGGAGGCTCCACACTTTGAGAAGATGGAGCCATGAGCAAGAAATCAAACCGTTTTTCACCCGAGGTGCGCGAACGCGCTGTTCGTATGGTGCTCGAACACCGAGGCG
>NZ_NERX01000010.1 GCF_003063335.1 Limnohabitans sp. MMS-10A-192
TTGAAATAGGGGCTCTCATCATGCGCGTGACATTTTTTTTATGCCGACTTCATCGCAACTCTTTCCGCTACACAGGCCGGATTTCCGACGCAGGTCGGCATAACCAGGACATCGGCGTAATGAACCTGCCAACCTGTGGCCTCGGTCATCTGGGGCAGCGTGGCACCTTCTGCGCGTGTGAGCAGCTCAATCAGCACAGCTTGCTTGGTGCCTTCACGTTTGGCGCGCGGCGCTTGACTCGTGAAGCCAATCGCCTGCAGTCCTGTGGCTGTGGCCACAAACACCTCAGGCTCTGCGGCGCTTGGCTCGATGAGCTCTGCGTTGTGCATCGAGGTCAGCACCTTGATGCGAGCCCCGCCTTTGAGGGTGTCGGGGAAGTTGATCAGTTTCTTTTGTGGATGCTGCGCAGCCGCTTCGAGCAGCGCGCGTTGGGTATCCGTGAGTTTCATTGTTTGCCTTTCGATGTTGTTGATGTGTTTTTTGCTGCGCCGTTACCTGATGCTTTACCTGCGGCGTAAGCAGCCTCCAGTGCGCTCTTGATGGCCCAGACCGCGACGTCGTGGAAGTCCGATCGATCGCTGTTTTGTGTCTCAAGCGTCTCAATGAACAAATGCTCTTTGGCGATCTGCGCGAGCAGCTTGTTCAGGTCCTTGTTTTGTTTCATTGGCTTGATTCCTTTCGTTCATCCAATGTGATGGATTGACGCTCTGAATCAAGATGAAGCCAAGTCAATTTTTGAAGCTGTCGCTTATTCCTTGAAAGACGATTGAGATGCCGCGAAGTGCGCCCACTCCATGCAGATATCCGGGTTGCGCGCAGGTGCTGAACGTGCCTGGGTACTGCACCAATCACCAGTCGCAAGTGCACCGTGAGTACGGGCGTGCGCGCAGAGGGTTTGATACGGAGCTGGGCTTTTATCAATCGGCCAGGTGGCGTAACACCCGTGCAGCGGTGTTACGGGATAACCCGCTTTGCTTTAGGTGCCAGGCCAAAGGGCTGTTGCAACCGGCCAAGGTCGTAGACCACATCGTTGCGGTCAAGCAAGGCGGCGAGCGCTTTGAGCGAGCGAACCTGCAGAGCCTGTGTGTGTCCTGTCACAACGCCAAGACCGCCTCAGAGACGGCATCCCTGCGCAACCAGGCCCCGTCCTGAGGGGGTAGGGGGGATGAATCTCTACAGACTGCCTTCGAAGATGCGTTGGCCTGCGCAAATTTTTGTGCGTGCAAATTGAACAAGGGGGGGTACTCACTTATTCTTGACTGCCTGTGGATATTTCTTACGCATGCTTTAGGTGTGGGGGGGCATTCCAGGAGTTTTCGGTCCACTTGCCCTGTGCATTGAACAAAGGTCCGTGATAGCCGCATCTGACACTGTCACCGGCTCGAATACGAGGACCCTCGTGGCAATCAGGGGTTGTGCAAGGCCCTGCAAGCCCGCCTGTGCCAAACGCGGGGGCTGTCGTGCTCGGTCGAGCAATTGATGATTGTCAACGGCTCTTCGCAAGCTCTCGATCTGTGAGCGCGTTTGCTTGTCAATCCAGGTGATGACGTAGTCGTTGAAAACCCGGGCTACCAGATGGGGCACCGGGTATTTGAAGCCTACGGGACAAATTTGCACGTTGTCAATGTAGACGATCAGGTTCTAGTTACTGATCACTTGCGTCTTTTGATTAAAATTTCATAAAGTCTTTTGAACGGCTGTTGTGCTCTTGGCAATTGATTCAAGTCTCATTTGAAATGGCTAATCTTGGCGTGAGAAGGTGATGCACCAGGTCGGCCACTCCACGGATTTGTTCGCCAAAGGGCAGGCGACCGGCCCCCCGGAAGAACAGGCCGCGATCAGCGTCACCCGCCATGGCGTGCCCCAACTGCTGGTCGATGCAGAACTGGCCGATGCCCGAAATGCCATCGCGCAAGCCGCAGGTTTGCAGGCAATCAAACGACATATTGCATTTGGCCTTGGGGTGGGCGCGCTCTTGCAACACCGGCAGGATGCGCAGGTATTTTTCCAGCCAGGGCGTGCGCACGGCACGGGCGGGCAAACCGGCCACGCTGGTGAATTCGACCAGATCTTGCGGCCCGGCTTGCGCCAGGATGCGTTTGAAGACGGCGGACGCGTCGCATTCTTCGGTCACGGCAAAGGCGGTGCCCAGCTGCACGCCTGCAGCGCCCAGGCCTTGCAGTCGCACGATGTCGGCATGGCAGCCGATGCCGCCCGCCGCAATCAAGGGGATGTCGCGCTCGTACCCGGCCTGGCGAAAGAATTCGCGCACCTGCGGCAGCACCACTTCGAAGTCAAAACGCGCATCGCTCAGGTCGGCCACCTTGGCCGCACCCAGATGGCCACCGGCCAGACGCGGGTTTTCGATGACGACGGCATCGGGCAGGCGGCCTTTCTTTTCCCACTTGCGCACCAGCAACTGCACACCACGGGCGTCCGACAAGATCGGAATCAGCGCCACATCGGGGTGATCGCGGGCCAGATCGGGCAAGTCCAGCGGCAGGCCTGCACCCACCACCAGGGCATCGGCACCGCTGTGCAGGGCTTGCCGCACATAGGCTTCGTAGGCGCTGAGGGCCTTCATCACGTTGACGGCTATCCAGCCGCGGCCTTGCGCCGCTTCGCGTGCGGCGCAGATTTCGCGGTCCAGCGCGATCAGGTTGGCTGCGTTGATGCGTTCGCCTGCATCCGGCTCTTTGTCCAGATGCGCGGTTTGCACCATCAGGTCCGCATGGCGGCGGCGCAGGTCCACCGACGAGATGGTACCCATGCCGCCCAGTCGGGCCACGGCCGAAGCCAGACCGGAAGCCGACACGCCCACGCCCATGCCGCCTTGCACGATGGGCAGCAAGGTCTTGCCGCGTATGCGCAGAGGCTTCAGACCGGCAGCCTCGGTCATGGGCAGCCATGAGGCTGTCTCAGGGTGCAGGCCCAGGTTCGTCGCCATGGCTCAGTGCTGCGCCTGGCCTTCAAAGGCCGGGAACAGCAGGTTGTTCTCAAGGTGGATGTGCTCGATCAGGTCTTCGGTCAAGCGGGCGGTGCCTGCATAAAGCGCCTGCCAGGTGTTGCAGGCACCGGCGGGTGGCTGGTGCTGGGTGGTCAACTCGGCCAGTTGTTCCAGCTGGGCCCCGTGGCTCACATGTTCGTGGCGCATCATGCCAATCGGGTGCACCACCATCGGGTGGCCGCCTTGCTTGAGCAGCGGGAACAAGATCTGTTCTTCCTTGGCCATGTGTTCCAGCAGTTCCTGTTCCATAGTTTCGAGCTGGTCGGCCAGCCCGTGCGGCACTTGGGGGTGATCACGGTGCACGGCCTCGACACGGCGGGCCATGCGGATGAGCTCGGGCAGTTGCTGGCGGTGCACCTCGTGGTAGCGCTGCAAGATGTGGTCCACCAAATCGCTGGCCGAGGGGGCAGGGGGCAGCTCGTCGCTGCACTGCAATGCGTTCAGGGCTTGCAGCACTTCTTCGGTGTTCAGGCCTTTGTCCTCGCAGGCTTTGGCCAGAGGCTGTTGACCGCCGCAGCAAAAGTCGAGCTTGAATTTGCGGAAGATGGCGGTGGCCCCGGGGATCTGCATCGCCAGCGAGCCGATGCTTTGTTGGGCCTGGCTTGCAGGCTGGGCGGTGTTCTGGACTGCAACTGGTGTCATGTGTTTTCCTTTAAAAATTTATTTTTGGTGAATCTATTATCAGATAAGATTCATTTCATGTGAATATTCACCTTGTTGACTTTCAGGTCTTTGCATCCCACCAAAGAACGATGGCGCTTTGTGCCCGGTTGGGGCACGCTGTAGGTTCTGTCTGGAGTAATTCCATGGATTTTTCGCCGTCTCCTCAAGCGCAGCACTGGCATCAGCGTCTGCAAGCTTTCATGGACCGCTACCTCTTGCCCTACAACGCAGCGTGGCACCAGTCGGTGAAAAACAGCGAGTTCCCGCCGCCCTTCATGGCGGACCTGCAGGCGCTGGCGCAAGAAGAGGGACTGTGGAATTTGTTTCTGCCCTGCTTGAAGCCGGATGAGCCCGGAACGGGCCTGAGCCATCTGGATTACGCTCCTCTGGCCGAAACCATGGGCCGATTGCCTTGGGCGGCTGAGGTGTTCAATTGCAATGCGCCCGACAGCGGCAACATGGAACTCTTGCACCGCTTTGCCAGTCCAGCGCAGCGCGTGCGCTGGCTGGAACCCTTGCTGCATGGCCAGATCCGCTCGGCTTTTGCCATGTCCGAACCCGATGTGGCCTCGTCTGATCCGACCAATTTGCAAACCACGCTGCGCTCGGACGGCGGCGACTGGGTGCTCAATGGGCGCAAGTGGTTCATCACCGGCGCGGCGCACCCGCATTGCCAGCTGCTGATCGTCGTGTGCAAAAACGAAGGACCCTCCGGGCTGGCCGCAGCAGATGTGCAATGGCCGCCAGAGCAAGCCGCGCACCACCAGCACAGCATGGTGCTGGTGCCCATGGGCACGCCGGGCGTGCAGGTGCTGCGCAACATTCCGGTGGTGCACCACCTGGCACCCGAAGGGCATTGCGAGATCGTGTTTCGCCAGGTGCGCATCCCCAAAGACCATTTGCTTGGCGGTTGGGGCCAAGGCTTTGCCATGGCGCAGGCGCGCCTGGGGCCGGGGCGGGTGCACCACTGCATGCGCACCATTGGCCAATGCGAGTTGGCACTGGAAATGGCGACCGAGCGCGCACTGGAGCGCACCGCATTTGGCAAGCATTTGTCCGACCAATCCAATGTGCAGGACTGGCTGGCCGAGTCGCGCCTGGAGATCGATCAGGCGCGACTTTTGGTGCTCAAGACCGCCTGGCTGCTGGACCGGGGCGACGCGCCTGCCGCCGAGCTGCGAGCCCAGGTCTCGGCCATCAAGGTGGTGTCGGCCCGGCTGCAAACCCGCGTGGTGGACCGTGCCATGCAGGTGTTTGGTGCCATGGGTTTGTCGCCCGACACCCCGCTGGCTTATTTCTGGACTTGGGGGCGTGCCATGCACTTGATGGACGGCCCTGATGAAGTGCATCTGCGCACCCTGGCCCGGCATGAGCTGCACAAGGCGCGTGAGCGTCTGGGGCAGACCGCGGCCTACTTCACCACGCCCGAGCAAATGCGCGCAGTGCCGCATCTGTCGGCTTGATGGGGTGGCCTGATATGACGAATTTGTCTGTGGGCTGGCGTACCGAAAAGGCCTTGATGCAGCGCTGTTTGACGCAAGGCAAATCCAGACCCGCTGAGGGTCGATAACCTGCCAGTGAGATCGGCCAGCAGACTTTGCAAGCCCACCGAACCCCTCCAAACTTCCAAGGATCACCCTGAATGAACCGCCCCGCTGAAGACCCTCAGTTGTCTGCCATCTTGCCCCTCATGGCCGCGCAGCCCATCAGCACTGATGTGCTGAAAGAAAAATACCTCAAGGCCGACGAAAGCAGCGCCAGTAAGTTGTTCGACCGCGTGGCGCGTGCTCTGGCCAGCGTTGAAAAACCCGAGCTGCGTCCCGAATACGAGCAAAAATTCCGGTGCAATCTGGACGCGGGAGCGATTGGTGCAGGCCGCATCATGAGTGCAGCGGGCACCGGTATCCAGGCCACCTTGATCAACTGTTTTGTGCAGCCCGTGGGCGATTGCATTCAGGGTCGTGATGAGGGCGGCTACCCCGGCATTTACGAGGCACTGCGAGAAGCGGCTGAAACCATGCGCCGAGGCGGTGGCGTCGGCTATGACTTTTCGCGCATCCGGCCCAAAGGAGCGCGGGTCAAGGGCACGGCCTCCACGGCGTCGGGGCCATGCAGCTACATCAATGTTTTTGATCAGTCCTGCGCCACGGTGGAAAGCGCAGGCGCCCGGCGCGGCGCCCAAATGGGCGTGCTGCGCATCGACCACCCGGACGTGATCGAGTTCATCACCGCCAAGCGCACGCCGGGGCGCTGGAACAATTTCAACGTGTCGGTTGGCGTGAGCGATGCTTTCATCGAAGCGGTGCATCAAGGCCGCAGCTGGGATCTGGTGCACGCCGCACACCCCGGGCAGGATTTGATTGACCAGGGTGCGCACCAGCGCGAAGACGGCCAATGGGTCTATCAGAGTCTGCCCGCGCAAGACCTGTGGGACGCCATCATGCGCTCAGCCTACGACTTTGCCGAGCCGGGCATTTTGTTTCTCGATCAAATCAACCGCGACAACAACCTGCGTGCGATCGAGTCGATCAGCGCTACGAATCCCTGCGGCGAACAACCCTTGCCGCCTTATGGCTGCTGCGATTTGGGGCCGGTCATCTTGCCGCGTTTTGTGCGTCGGCCTTTTGACCATGGCGGGCCTGCCGAGTTCGATTTTGAAGCCTTCGCGCAAAGTGTGGCCCTGCAGGTGCGCGCTTTGGACAACGTACTGGACCTGACCCATTGGCCCTTGCCCGAGCAGCAAGAAGAAGCCCGCATCAAGCGCCGCATTGGCGTGGGCTTCACCGGGCTGGGTGATGCCCTGGTGATGCTGGGCCTGCGCTACAACGCCGCCGAGGGCCGCGAGATGGCGCAAAAAATCGCACGCTGCATGCGCGATGCCGCCTACACCGCTTCGGTGGCACTGGCCCGTGAGAAGGGCGCGTTTGAGTTGTTCGATCCCGACGCTTACCTGGCCGATGGCACCTTTGCCAGCCGCCTGCCCGAAGCGCTGAAGGCCGACATCCGGGCTCACGGCATCCGCAACAGCCATTTGCTGTCGATTGCGCCCACCGGCACGGTGAGTCTGGCTTTTGCCGATAACGCATCCAACGGTATCGAGCCCGCATTTTCGTGGACTTACACCCGCAAAAAGCGCGAGGCCGATGGCACGCGCAGCGAATACGAAGTGCAAGACCACGCCTGGCGTCTCTACAAAATGCTGGGCGGCGACACCACCCAGTTGCCACCGGCTTTTGTGGGCGCCATGGACATGAGCGCCAACGAGCACATCGCCATGATGCAAGCCGTGCAGCCCTTTGTGGACACCGCGATCTCAAAAACGGTGAACGTGCCTGCCGATTACCCTTACCAAGAGTTCAAGGGCCTGTACCTGCAGGCCTGGCGCTCGGGCCTGAAGGGCCTGGCCACTTACCGACCCAATGCCATTTTGGGATCGGTGCTGGAACTCACGCCATCACCCGCCACCGCCAAAGCCGAGGTGCCTGCTGCCGCCACCACAGACCCGATGCGCACCGTGATCGAAAGCCGCCCCAACGGTGCGCTGGATGCGGTGGCCGAAAAAATCGAGTACTGGACCAGCGAAGGCGCCAAGTCGCTGTACCTGGTCGTGTCGTTTTTGCCGGTCTCGCGTGGCGAGGGCTTGGGCACGGTGGACCGCGCCATCGAGTTTTTCATGCCGGTGGGGCAAAGCGGCGAGTCGCAGCAGTGGATCACGGCCAGCATGCGTTTGCTGTCACTGGCCGCGCGCGGTGGTTTTCTGGAGCGGGCCTTGTCGGACATGCGCAAAGTGGCCTGGGACCGTGGCCCTGTGCGTGGCGGCTACAAAGTGCGCGAAGACGGCACCCGCGTGCCGATGTGGCACGACTCCGAAGTGGCGGCGATGGCCTGGGCGATCCAGAACATCCTGGCGCAGCGCGCTCAGCGTCAGGGCACAGCCGAGCAAATGCCCTTGCCGCTGCCCGAGGTGCCAGAGCCCACGCCAGCACCCGCCATGGGAGCCAGCGTGATGGCGGGCAAAAAATGCCCTGATTGCGGGGCCCATGCCGTCATCAAGAAAGACGGGTGCGAGTACTGCACGCAATGCGGTTTTGTGGGCGCTTGCGGTTGAGCATCGCTATTCGGTAGCTGTTGCCCAATACAAAAGCACCTGCTTTCAGCCAGCTGAATGAAATGAATGCAGTGGTTGCAGCCGATCAATCTTTGATTTTCAAGGGCGGTAGTCGGCCAGAAGCCGTCCGCCGCTGCCTTTCGCGATAGCTGTCGTTCATGATCAAGCTTCGTTTGCTCCACCCCAGCGATCTATAGCAGTCCCGCTTACCTTCTGGACCCATCAGTTTCGTGATAAAGTAATTCATTAATTACTTATTAAAAGTCAATGTGCTGACCCGTACCAAGCTCAAAACAGAAGACCGTCAAGCCGAGTTAGTCCAAGCCGCTTTGGATTTAGCGGCTATGAAAAGTCCTGCAGAGATCACGACAGGTGACCTGGCACAGGCCATCGGGATCACGCAGGGTGGCGTGTTCAAGCACTTCGAGAGTAAGGAAGCGATTTGGCTGGCGGTGCTCGATTGGGCACACCAGACCTTGATTGGAAGATTGCAGCAGGTAGCGCAGGCGCAACAGACCAGCCCTGTGCAGGCATTGCGCGCAGTTTTCACGGCCCACATCGGTTTTGTGCAGACATACCCCGGAGTTCCACGGCTGATTTTTCAGGAGCTACAGCATGCCAAGCCTACGGCACTTAAGGGCAAGGTTCAGCTGCTCATGGCCGACTACCGTGGCTTGGTTGCCGGATTGCTGGCACAAGCGCATGAGGAGGGTCTGATCACAGCCGAGGTGGATCCCAAGGGTGCGGTCGTTCTTTTCATGGGGGCTGTTCAAGGGCTGGTCATGCAGTCACTCGTCACAGGCCGCCTCAAAGACATGGCACGTCATGCCCAGGCGGTTTTCAACATTTACGAGGCCGGTTTACTGATGCAGTCTGCGGCCGAATCAAGGAAGCGCAAATGATCCTCTTCAAATTGAACAAGCGACAGGTCGTGATCGTCCTCGGCCTTGCAGCAGCGGTGCTTGCATTCGGATTCGTTGTCTTTCGCATGGGGCCGTTGGCTCCCACCAGAATCACTGTCGCACAGGCCAGCAACGAGCGCCTGACGCCGTCGGTGTTCGGCATTGGCAGTGTGGAAGCTCGCCAAAGCTGGCTCATGGGGCCGACGGTGGCCGGACGCGTGCTGCATGTGCATGTGGATGTAGGACAGACGGTCAAGGCCGGACAACTCTTGGCCGAGATGGACCCGGTGGACCTGGACCAGCGCCTGCAGGCGCAGGATGCTGCCCTGACCAAGGCAGTCAGTGTTGAAGCGGCAGTCAACGCCCAGGTGGCTGACACACAAGCGCGACGCGCATTGGCCATGACCAACCTGAACCGGCAAAAAGAGCTGGCCCGGCAAAACTTCATCAGCCCCTCGGCTCTGGAAGGCAGGGAGCAGGAGCTGCAGTCTGCCGATGCTGCGCTGGCGGCGGCGCAAGCCAACTTGCAGGCAGCCAAGCAGGACACACGACGTCTGCAGTCTGAACGCGCAGCAGCATCGCTTCAAAAACAGAACACTCGGTTGCTCGCTCCTGCCGATGCCGTGGTGATCAGCCGGGATGCCGAATCAGGCAGTACGGTGGTTGCCGGACAACCGGTGCTCCGACTGGCCAACCCCGACAGCCTCTGGGTCAAGTTGCGGGTAGACCAGGCTCGGTCAACTGAGCTGGCTGTCGGCTTGCCAGCCCAAATTGTGTTGCGCTCACGGCCACAGCAGGTTCTGGCAGGCAAAGTGGATCGGGTTGAGTTGCAGGCGGACGCTGTGACAGAAGAGCGGATTGCGCAAGTGGCGTTCGAGCAGATTCCTGCGGCGCTTTCGATTGGCGAGATGGCTGAGGTCACTCTCCAGCTCCAGCCGACCGAGCAGGCGCTGGTGGTGCCGCAGGCCAGTGTACAGACCCATCAGGGCCGCACAGGCGTATGGCGTCTCAAAGACAGCGCACTCGATTTTGTGCCTGTCCAATGGGGCGCCGCCAGCCTGGATGGGCGTGTGCAGGCGCTCAGCGGCTTGGCATCAGGCGATACGGTGGTGGTGTACAGCGAAAAACCGCTGTCCGCAGGGGCGCGCTTCAAGGTGGTCGATACGCTCGTGAAAAAGGCCAAACCATGATCAGCCTGGCGGCGCGCGACATTCAGCACAGTTGGGCTAAGTTCGTGCTCACCGGGCTGGGGCTGGGTTTGCTCATTGGTGTGACGCTGACCATGGCCGGTGTGTTTCGCGGCATGGTGGACGATGCGCAGGCTTTGCTGAACAACAGCGGCGCCGACTTGTGGGTGGTCCAAAAGGACACGCAGGGGCCGTATGCCGAAGCTTCCAGCCTCAAAGACGATGTGGTGCGCAGCATTGCGGGTATGCCCGGTGTTGCTATGGCAGCCAACATCACTTACTTCACCATGCAGATCAAAGCCGTGGGAGGCAAGGAGGCCCGAGCCATGGTGGTCGGCATTGAACCCGGTGCTGCTGGGTTGCCCGGGCAACCTGGCCATTTGCTGGCAGGTCGGCACCTCACTCGCAGCCACTACGAAGCAGTGGCAGACATCAAGACAGGGCTGTCGCTGGGCGACAAGGTCGAGATCCGGCGTCACACCTACGAAGTGGTGGGCTTGACGCGCCGCATGGTGTCCTCCGGTGGAGACCCGATGGTGTTCATTCCGCTCAAGGACGCTCAGGAAGCGCAATTCATCAAGGACAACGACGCCATCGTGAACGACCGGTCGCGCACAGCGGCCAACCCCGCGTTCAATCGGCCTGCGGTACCAGGTCTGCTCGATGCCGTGCAAAACCTGCAAACCAGCAGTCGCAACGTCAATGCGGTGCTGGTGCGCGTGACCGAGGGCTGGTCAGCTGCGCAGGTAGCCGAACCGATCCGGCGCTGGAAGCATCTGACTGTCTTCACCCGCGAGGACATGGAAGACATCCTGGTCGACAAACTGATTGCAACCTCGGCGAAGCAGATCGGCATGTTTCTGGCCATCCTGGCCGTGGTCAGTGCAGCGATTGTGGCCTTCATCATCTACACCATGACGTTAGGCAAGATTCGCGAAATTGCCGTTCTCAAGTTGATCGGCACCCGCAACCTGACCATTGCGTCCATGATCCTGCAACAGGCCCTGGGCCTCGGTGTGATCGGCTTTGTGGTGGGCAAAGTGGCCGCTACCCTTTGGGCACCAGTCTTTCCAAAGTTCGTTCTTTTGCTAACGCAAGATGCCGTGTTGGGCTTTATCGCCACCATGCTCATTTGCACTCTGGCAAGTACCCTGGCCATCCGGATTGCCCTGCGCGTCGATCCTGCACAGGCCATCAGTTGAGGCGCGCCCCATGAACAGCACACCAGGCGGTATCCGCATCGAAAACCTGCGCAAGGTCTATGGCCATGGCGACACTGCCGTGGAAGCGCTCAAGAACGTCAACATGCAGGTCGCGCCGGGCGAGGTGGTGGGCTTGGTGGGGCCATCGGGCTCGGGCAAGAGTACCTTGCTCAAATGTCTCGGTGCGATCATTGAGCCCACGTCCGGGCGCATGACGCTAGGCGATGAAGTCATCTACGACAATGGCTGGAAGACGCCCGATCTGCGCGCCCTGCGCCGCGACCGGATCGGATTTGTGTTTCAAGCGCCCTATCTGATTCCGTTTCTGGACGTGACTGACAACGTGGCCCTGCTACCCATGCTGGCAGGTGTGCCCAATGCAAATGCGCGGCAGCGCGCACTGGAATTGCTCGATGCCCTGGACGTGGCGCACCGCGCCCAGGCCGAGCCTGCACAACTCTCAGGCGGCGAGCAGCAACGGGTGTCGATTGCCCGTGCACTGGCCAACAAGCCACCGGTGATCCTGGCCGACGAACCTACGGCCCCGCTGGACAGCGAACGTGCACTGGGCGTGATGCGCATCCTTAACAATATGGCACGGCAGGCGCAGACGGCCATCATCGTCGTGACCCACGATGAGAAGATCATTCCGACTTTCAAGCGGATTTATCACATTCGTGATGGTCAAACGATAGAGGAGCAAGGTGAGGGAAGAGCACTGGATTAAGTTCGAAATCTCAATTGTTGACGCCCCCTTGATGACAATGGGCGACAGTTACCCAATGCGTTGAACATGAGGTTTGCCAGGCACTCAAAAGCGCTTGGTGTCAGGTGTCGGTCATAAAATGCATTCAAAGAGAATATTTGAGGCATCCTCCTCAAGAACTAGGACTTCAGAACGATGCGACTGACCCACTGGACCGACTACAGTTTGCGTGTGCTGATGTATTGCGCGCAATGCGAGGCGCAACAAAGCGTGGCGACCATCCAAGCGATTGCAGACCAACATGGCATTTCCAAGAGTCACCTGACCAAAATTGTCATGACGCTGGCCGCCGATGGCTACCTGCAAACCAGTCGGGGACGGGGCGGTGGCATTTGCCTGGGGCGGCCTGCTGCGCAGATTGTGCTGGGCGAGGTGGTGCGCAAGACCGAAACGGATTTTCAGATGGTTGAATGTTTTGGTGAAGGCCAAAGCCACTGTGCCTTGCTGCCAGCCTGCCACTTGAAAAACGTGTTGGCGCAAGCTCTGGAAGCTTTTTTTGCAACCCTAGATGGGATCACCCTGGCCGATTTGATGGACACCACACAAGCCCGAATGGCGACGCTGCAAACCCTGGCCTTCAAGCCCCAGGCGGCCAGGTCACGCAAGGTCGTCATGACATGAAGCACACAGCGTCCCTGTCGGCCAAACTAGTGCGCATTGGTGCCGGTTTGCTGGTGGTTGCCCTGATCTCGATTGGCCTGACCTTGTGGGTGACCTGGAAGCTCAGTGGCGGTGCGGCCGCCCTGAACGAGGCGGGGCGCATGCGCATGCAAACCTGGCGACTGACCAGCGAAGTGCAGGCGCAGTTGCCAGCAGCACACATTGAGGCCTTGACCCGCGAATTTGACAGCAGCATGCAGTTGCTCAAAAACGGCGATGCCAGCAGGCCGCTGTTTGTGCCTTGGGATGATCACGTCAGGCTGCGATATGGCGAGGTGGAGCGCCTGTGGCAAAACCAGAAAACCCGCTTCATGGCGCAACCGTCCATGGACCATGCCAGTCTGGTTCAGCATGCCAATACCTTTTTGACCTCGATTGATCGGTTTGTCTTGTCCATCGAAGGCCAGATGGCGGGCTTGACCGCGATCCTCAACCTGTTCCAGTTTGTGATGATGGCGCTGGCCATCGGCGGTGCCGTCATCATGCTCTACACGGGTTATATGTATGTGATCAACCCCTTGAGCAATCTGCGCGATGGTCTGCGCAAAATTGAGTCAGCACAGTTTGCCACCCGGGTCGATGTGGCCTCCAACGATGAGTTTGGCCAAGTGGCTTCGGGTTTCAATCGCATGGCGGCGACCCTCCAGTCCTTGTATGGCAACCTCGAAGCTCAGGTGGCAGCCAAGACGCAACGCATCGCTGCGCAAAAAGAACGGCTGGAGGGGCTTTACGGCATGAGTGCTTTCCTGGCCCAAAGCAATGACTTGAACGAGTTGACGCAAGGCTTTGCACAGCACGTGCGCCTGCTCATGAAGGCAGATGCGATTGTCCTGCGATGGTCGGGCGAAGACGCCAGCAAATTGCTCCTGCTGGCATCGGACGCTTTTCCGCTGGCCATGCAGGAGGAAGAAAAATGCCTGATGGCAGGGGCTTGCGCCTGCGGCCAGCCCCAGAACGATGCCCGCACGCGGGTAATCCCCATCATGAACAGCGAGGTGGCCCCCTTGCAGCACTGCGCCCGCATAGGCTATGTGGGCATGACCTCGGTGCCCGTGCGCATGCACCACAAGGTGCTGGGTGAGATCAACCTGTTCTACAAAAGCCAGGTCAGCCTGCCTGCCGAAGAGCTGGAGCTGATGGACACCCTGGCCAGCCACCTGGCCACGGCGGTGGAGGGTTTGCGTGCTGCGGCCTTGGACCGGGAGGCCGCCATCTCGGGTGAGCGTGCTTTGCTGGCCCGGGAGCTGCACGACTCGATCGCGCAGTCGTTGGCGTTTCTCAAGATTCAGGTGCAGCTGTTGCGCAACGCCATGGCCAAAAACGATGCCGACAAAACAGCACTGGCCCTGGGTGAACTTGACAGTGGCCTGAAGGAAAGCATTGCCGATGTGCGCGAGTTGCTGTTGCACTTTCGCACCCGCACCCAGGCCGATGACATTGACCGAGCGGTGCAGGAGACTCTCCAGAAATTTCAGCACCAGACCGGTCTGCAGGTCAGTCGCAAGGTGATAGGTGAGGGTCTGCCTTTGCCGCAGGATGTTCAGATTCACGTTTTGCATGTCTTGCAGGAGGCGCTGTCCAATGTCCGCAAACACGCGGGTGCGCGTGGCGTCGAGATCGAAATCCACAAGGGCGACTCCTGGCGCTTTGTGGTGCGCGACGACGGGGCCGGTTTTGACGAAGGTGGCCAGCGCAGCGAACTGCAGGTGGGTCTGAAGATCATGCGCGAACGCGCCGACCAGATCGGTGCCTCGGTGACGGTGGACTCCGCTGTGGGCCAAGGCACCGCCGTTACCCTTAGGGTGCCTACCGCCCAATCTCCCAAAACCCAACCGAGCGGGGAGATGTCCCCCACTTTGTACGCATGACCGAACCGATTGCACTTCTTGTGGTCGACGACCACACCTTGTTTCGCCGTGGCCTCATTGCCTTGCTCTCGCAAGACGAGCGTTTTCGGGTGGTAGGCGAGGCTGGTGATGTGGGCGAAGCCCTGCGCGTACTGGCCAAAATCCAGCCAGACCTGCTCTTGCTGGACAACCATTTGCCGGGCGTGAAAGGGGTGGATGCCATCGGGGCGCTCAAGCAAGCCTCGCCCGATTTGCACATCCTGATGCTCACCGTGAGCGAAGATGAGGACGACCTGTCCAAAGCCCTGCAAAACGGGGCCGACGGGTATTTGCTGAAAACCGCGGAGTCAGACCAGCTGTGTGAAGCCCTGGTCAAAGTGCATGAGGGGCATTCGGTCATCAGCCCGGCCATGCTCAACAAGCTGGTGTCGGGTCTGCGCCAACCCGCAGGTGCCAGCCAGCCGCCAAATGAGCGGATTCAAGCCGCCACAGCCCATCCCTTGCAGGAACTGGACAAACTCTCGCCCCGCGAAAAGGACATCTTTTTGCTGATCGCCAAGAGCCTGCGCAACAAGCAAATTGCGCGCGAGCTGGACATTGCCGAGACCACGGTAAAGATCCATGTTCAACATATTTTCAAAAAAATGAATCTGACATCACGGGTGCAAATTGCCATTTTTGCTGCAAGTAACGGCATGAGTTGATAAATATCAAATTTGATAGTTTTATGGGAGGGTGAAGGCAGGTTCTTCATCCTCCTTTTGCTTTGGGGGTAGATACCTTCAGACGGATACCCAAGGCTGCGCCAAAAAACCACACTCGGTGCATGAGTTTGGAGAATAAAAATGGCGAATGAATTGATCCAGCAGCGCAAAGCCTGGTCGGTGCTGATTGTCAGCACCCTGGCGTTCACGGTCTGTTTCATGGTGTGGATGATGTTTGGCGTGATCGGGGTGCCGATCAAGAAAATGCTGAACCTCAACGCCACCGAGTTTGGCCTGTTGATGGCCATGCCGGTGCTGACCGGCTCATTGGTTCGGGTGCCATTGGGCATCTGGACCGACCGCTACGGCGGGCGCATCGTCATGGCGGTGCTGATGGCGCTCACGGTGCCGGCCATCTGGCTCATGTCTTACGCCACCGCTTACTGGCATTTTCTGGTGATTGGCCTGTTTGTGGGTCTGGCGGGCGGCTCGTTTTCGGTGGGCACGCCCTATGTGGCGCGCTGGTTCTCCAAAAACAAGCAGGGCATGGCCATGGGGGTTTATGGCGCGGGCAACTCGGGCTCGGCGGTCAACAAATTTGTGGCCCCGGTGATTCTGGTCGCCTTTGGCTGGGCGGCTGTGCCGCAGGTGTATGCGGCCATCATGGCGGGCACGGTGGTGCTGTTCTGGCTGTTCAGCCACAGCGATCCGGCACACCTGGTGCCCAGCCAGGTGTCGTTCATGGACCAACTCAAAACACTGAAAGACCCCCGCGTGCTCAAGTACTGCCAGTACTACAGCATCGTGTTTGGCGGCTATGTGGCGCTGGCACTGTGGATGGTGCAGTACTACATCGGCGAATACGGCCTGGACATCCGCGTGGCGGCTTTGCTGGCTGCGTGCTTTTCGCT
The DNA here is from genome assembly GCF_003063335.1 of Limnohabitans sp. MMS-10A-192. Taxonomy (GTDB): domain Bacteria; phylum Pseudomonadota; class Gammaproteobacteria; order Burkholderiales; family Burkholderiaceae_C; genus Limnohabitans_A. The sequence goes on from NZ_NERX01000010.1 coordinate 15,958, forward strand.
GCCCGGCGGCGTGTTGCGCGCCGTGGGTGGGGTGTTGAGTGACAAATACGGCGCCCACAGCGTCACATGGTGGGTGCTGTGGGTCAGCTGGATTTGCCTGTTCTTGCTGTCCTATCCGCAAACCGAATTCACGATTGCCACCGTCACCGGGCCGCAGACCTTTGTGATTGGCCTGAACGTGTACGTGTTCACCGGCTTGATGTTCATCCTGGGCATTGCCTGGGCCTTTGGCAAGGCCAGTGTCTTCAAGTACATCGCCAACGACTACCCCGACAACATCGGTGCCATCAGCGGCATGGTGGGTTTGGCCGGGGGTCTGGGTGGTTTTGTGCTGCCCATCCTGTTTGGCGCGCTGGTCGATCTTACCGGTGTGCGCAGCAGTGCCTTCATGTTGATGTACGGCGTGGTCTGGGTCTCGCTCATCTGGATGTACTGGACCGAGGTGCGCAAAACCGAATTTATGGGCCAAGCCCCAGCCGACATCACGCAACCAGGCCTGCGCGCCTGAACCCTGCATAAGGAACAAAAAAATGAATACCGCATCCAAGCCAACGGCCAACAGCGCGGCCGACATCAACGACTGGCGTCCCGAGGACGAGCAGTTCTGGGAAAGCACCGGCAAGCGCATCGCTTACCGCAACCTCTGGATCTCGGTGCCGGCGCTGTTGTGCGGCTTCGCCATCTGGGGCATGTGGGGCATCATCACGGTGCAGATGCTTAACCTGGGCTTTCCGTTCAGCCAGGCTGAGTTGTTCAGCCTCACCGCCATCTCGGGCCTGGCGGGCGCGACCATGCGCATCCCGGCTTCGTTCCTCATTCGCCTGTCGGGTGGTCGCAACACGATTTTCCTGACCACCGCGATGCTGCTGGCTCCGGCCACGGGCACGGGCATTGCCTTGCAGCACCCCGAGTGGCCTTTGTGGGTGTTCCAGCTCATGGCCCTGTGGTCGGGCGTGGGCGGCGGCAACTTCGCCAGCTCCATGTCCAACATCGGCACCTTTTTCCCCAAGCGCCTGCAGGGCACAGCGCTGGGTTTGAACGCGGGCCTAGGCAATTTTGGCGTGACGACCATGCAGATCGTCATCCCACTGGTCATGACCGTCAGCCTGTTTGGCGGCCTGGGCGGAGAGCCCATGACGCTGGTGAAAGACAGTGGCTGGATTTTCGGCAAGATCGCCGCAGGCACGCCCACCTGGGTGCAGAACGCGGGCTTTGCCTGGCTGCTGTCGCTGGTGCCTTTGTCGGTGATCTGCTTTTTCGGCATGAACAACCTGACCACCGTCTCGCCCAACATTGGCAGCACCATTCCTGCATTTCTGAAGATCATCTGGCTCTACACCCTGTCCTTTGTGCCAGCAGGCATTGGCCTGTATTTGTACCTGCCTGCACCCAGCGGCCTGGGCGTTCTCAACATGTGGCTGGCCATGCCGCTCATCATCGTGAGCACCTTGATGGTGATGAAGCTCACCGCTTTCGGCACGATGAAGGACAACATCGCCGCCCAGTTCTCGATCTTCAAGAACAAGCACACCTGGGCCATGACGGTGCTGTACATCGTCACCTTCGGCAGTTTCATCGGTTTTTCGATGGCCTTGCCGCTGTCGATCACTGTGATCTTTGGCATCAGCCATGTGCCCGATGCCAGCGGCGTGCTGCAGCACACCCTGAAAAACCCCAACGCCCCTTCGGCCCTGACCTACGCCTGGATCGGTCCTTTTGTGGGCGCACTGGTGCGTCCTGTGGGCGGCTGGTTGTCTGACAAAACAGGCGGATCGATTGTCACGCAGTGGATCTCTGCCTTAATGGTGGTGGCCTCGGGCGCAGTGGGTTATGTGATGTGGTTGGCCTACCACTCGGCCACGCCCGAGCAGTATTTCCTGACCTTCATGCTGCTGTTTGTCCTGTTGTTCACGGCCAGCGGCATTGGCAACGGCTCGACTTTCCGCAGCATCGCCGTGATTTTTGACCGCCAGCAGGCCGGCCCTGTGCTGGGCTGGACCTCGGCCGTGGCGGCTTATGGCGCTTTCATCGCCCCGGTGGTGATTGGTCAGCAAATCAAGGCAGGCACCCCTGAAGTGGCGATGTACGGCTTTGCAGTGTTTTATGCCTTGTGCCTCTTGCTCAACTGGTGGTTTTACCTGCGCGCCGGGGCTGAAATCCGCAACCCCTGAAACCGACTGATCATTGTTTGCAAACGGGGCTGAACCAGCCCCGCTGAATTGGAGAAAAAGATGAGCCATTTTCTGGACCGACTGAATTACTTTTCAAACCCCAAGGAGTCTTTCTCGGGCGGGCACGGTGTCACCACCGGCGAAGACCGCACCTGGGAAGACGCTTACCGTGCCCGCTGGGCGCACGACAAAATCGTGCGCAGCACGCACGGCGTGAACTGCACGGGTTCGTGCTCGTGGAAGATCTACGTCAAGGGCGGCATCGTCACCTGGGAAACCCAGCAAACCGATTACCCCCGCACCCGCGCCGATTTGCCCAACCACGAGCCTCGCGGCTGCGCCCGTGGCGCTTCGTATTCGTGGTACCTGTACAGCGCCAACCGCGTCAAATACCCGATGATCCGCGCCCGCCTGCTCAAGCACTGGCGCGCCGCGCTGGCCGTGGCCAAGAGCCCGGTGGACGCCTGGGCCAGCATCGTGCAAAACGAAGAAGCCCGCCGCGAGTGGCAGCAGCAGCGCGGCTTGGGCGGCTTTGTGCGCAGCACCTGGGAAGAGGTCAACCAGCTCATCGCCAGCGCCAACGTTTACACCGCCAAGCAATATGGGCCGGACCGCATCATCGGCTTTTCGCCGATTCCCGCCATGTCCATGGTCAGCTACGCCGCAGGCAGCCGCTACCTGTCGCTGATCGGTGGCGTGTGCATGAGCTTTTACGATTGGTATTGCGACTTGCCACCGGCCAGCCCGCAAATCTGGGGCGAGCAGACCGACGTGCCCGAATCGGCCGACTGGTACAACTCGACCTTCATCATCGCCTGGGGCTCCAACGTGCCGCAAACGCGCACGCCCGATGCGCACTTTTTCACCGAGGTGCGCTACAAGGGGGCCAAGACCGTGGCCATCACGCCCGACTATGCCGAGATCAGCAAGCTGGCCGATCTGTGGATGCACCCCAAGCAGGGCACTGACGCCGCGATTGCCATGGCCATGGGCCATGTGATCCTGAAAGAGTTTTACTTTGACAAGCGCAGCGCCTACTTTGATGACTATGTGCGCCGCTACACCGACATGCCCAACTTGGTGCAGCTTGAAGAGCGCACCTTGCCTGATGGCCGCAAGGTCACGGTGCCCGGTCGCTACCTGCGTGCCAGCGATTTCAACGGCAAGCTGGGCCAGGACAACAACCCCGAGTGGAAAACCGTGGCCCTGGATCAGAACGACCGTGTGGTGCTGCCCAACGGCTCGATCGGTTTCCGCTGGGGGGCCGAAGGCCGCAGCGATGCCGGCAAATGGAATCTAGAAAACAAAGAGGCACGAGGCGACAGCGAAGTCAAGCTCAAACTGAGCCTGATGGAGGGGGAGGGCAGTGAATACGAAGTGGGCGACGTGGCTTTCCCGTATTTCGGTGGCATCGACACCCCCAACTTCAGTGCCAACAAGCAAGCCAGCGCGGTGGACGATGTGCTGGTGCGCCAGGTGCCGGTGCGCCGGATCAAGCTGGGCAAGGCGGGCGAAGAACGCTACGCCCTGGTGGCCACGGTGTTTGACCTGACGGCCGCCAACTATGGCGTGGCCCGGGGTTTGCCCGGCGAAAACGCCGCCACCAGCTACGACCACGACACGCCTTACACCCCCGCCTGGCAGGAAAAAATCACCGGCGTGAAGCGCGACCAGGTGATCGCCGTGGCGCGCCAGTTTGCCGACAACGCCGACAAGACCCGTGGCAAGTCCATGGTCATCATCGGTGCGGCCATGAACCACTGGTACCACAGCGACATGAACTACCGGGGCATCATCAACATGCTGATGATGTGCGGCTGCATTGGCCAAAGCGGTGGCGGCTGGGCCCACTATGTGGGCCAGGAAAAGCTGCGTCCCCAAACCGGCTGGACCGCGCTGGCCTTTGCCTTGGACTGGGTGCGCCCACCGCGCCAGATGAACAGCACCAGCTTCTTTTATGCGCACACCGACCAGTGGCGCTACGAACGGCTGGGCGTGGAAGAAATCCTGTCGCCGTTGGCCGACAAGTCCCAATTTGGCGGCAGCATGATCGACTACAACGTGCGCGCCGAACGCATGGGCTGGCTGCCCAGCGCGCCGCAGTTGCAAACCAACCCCATGCAGGTCGTCAAGGACGCGCAGGCTCAGGGCATGGACCCCAAGGACTACGCGATCAAGGCGCTGAAAGATGGCAGCCTCAAGATGAGCTGCGAAGACCCGGACCACCCCCTGAACTGGCCGCGCAACATGTTCGTCTGGCGCTCCAACATTCTGGGTTCGTCGGGCAAGGGGCACGAGTACTTCCTCAAGCACTTGCTGGGCACATCCCACGGCGTGCAGGGCAAAGACCTGGGTGCAGAAGACGCCAAACCGACCGAAGTGCAATGGCACGACCGCGCACCAGAAGGCAAGCTGGACCTGCTGGTGACGCTGGACTTCCGGATGAGCACCACCTGTTTGTATTCGGACATCGTGCTGCCTACCGCCACCTGGTACGAGAAGAACGACCTCAACACCAGCGACATGCACCCCTTCATCCACCCGCTGTCCACCGCGGTGGACCCGGCCTGGCAAAGCAAGAGCGACTGGGAAATCTACAAAGGCTTTGCCAAGGCCTTCAGCGAGGTGTGCGTGGGCCATTTGGGCGTCGAAAAAGAGCTGATGCTCACGCCGCTGATGCACGACACACCGGCCGAGCTGGCCCAGGCCTTTGACGTGAAAGAGTGGAAAAAAGGCGAGTGCGAGCTGATCCCCGGCAAGACTGCACCGCAAATCTCGGTGATCGAGCGCGATTACCCCAACACCTACAAACGCTTCACGGCGCTCGGTCCTTTGATGGAGAAGGTCGGCAACGGCGGCAAGGGCATTGGCTGGAACACCACCGACGAGGTGCACCAGCTGGGCGAACTCAATGGCAAAGTGCGCGCCGAAGGCGTGACTCAGGGCATGCCCAGCATCAGCACCGACATCGACGCTTGCGAGGTGGTGCTGCAGCTTGCTCCCGAGACCAACGGCCATGTGGCCGTCAAGGCTTGGGAGGCACTCTCCAAGATCACCGGACGTGACCATACGCACCTGGCCTTGCACCGCGAAGACGAAAAAATCCGTTTCCGCGACATCCAGGCGCAGCCGCGCAAGATCATCAGCTCGCCCACCTGGTCGGGGCTGGAGAGCGAAAAGGTGTCGTACAACGCCGGTTACACCAACGTGCACGAATACATTCCGTGGCGTACCCTGACCGGTCGTCAGCAGTTCTATCTGGACCACCCCTGGATGCTCGCTTTTGGCGAAGGCATGAGCAGCTACCGTCCACCAGTTGACTTGAAAACGGTGGATGAAATGATCAACCGCAAGCCCAACGGCCACAAGGAAATCTCGCTCAATTTCATCACGCCGCACCAGAAGTGGGGCATTCACAGCACGTACAGCGACAACCTGCACATGCTCACGCTCAACCGGGGTGGCCCGGTGATCTGGCTGAGTGAAGACGATGCGAAAAACGCAGGCATCGTGGACAACGACTGGGTCGAGCTGTTCAATAGCAACGGCGCCATTGCTGCGCGTGCGGTGGTCAGTCAGCGGGTCAACCCCGGCATGGTCATGATGTACCACGCGCAGGAAAAAACCATCAACACCCCAGGCTCCGAAATCACCGGCATCCGTGGCGGCATCCACAACTCGGTGACCCGCATCGTGACCAAGCCGACCCACATGATCGGCGGCTACGCCCAGTTCAGCTACGGCTTCAATTACTACGGAACCATCGGCACCAATCGCGATGAATTTGTCGTGGTGCGCAAGATGCGCAAGGTGGATTGGCTCGACGGTGAAGCCCCTGCCACCGTGCAGGCTTGAAGGAGAAACAACATGAAAATTCGCGCACAAATTGCGATGGTGCTGAATCTGGACAAATGCATTGGCTGCCACACCTGTTCGGTCACCTGCAAAAACGTCTGGACCAGCCGACCCGGCATGGAATACGCCTGGTTCAACAACGTGGAAACCAAGCCCGGCATCGGTTACCCCAAGGACTGGGAAAACCAGGACCGCTGGAATGGCGGCTGGACCCGAAAGGCCGATGGCTCGATCGAGCCCAAACAAGGCGGCAAGTGGAAGCTGCTGATGCGGATTTTTGCCAATCCGAACATGCCCCAGATCGACGACTACTATGAGCCTTTCACCTACGACTACGAGCACCTGCAAGGCGCACCCGAGTCCAAGGCCACGCCCACGGCGCGTCCGCGCAGCCTGATCACAGGCCAGCGCATGCAAAAAATCGAATGGGGCCCCAACTGGGAAGAAATTCTGGGTGGCGAGTTCAGCAAACGCAGCAAGGATGCCAACCTGGCCAACTTCGACCAAGTGCAAAAAGACATGGTCGGCCAGTTTGAAAACACCTTCATGATGTACTTGCCCCGGCTGTGCGAGCACTGCCTGAACCCGGCTTGCGTGGCCTCGTGCCCCTCGGGCTCGATCTACAAGCGCGAAGACGATGGCATCGTGCTGATCGACCAGGACAAGTGCCGTGGCTGGCGCATGTGCGTGAGCGGCTGCCCGTACAAAAAGATTTACTACAACTGGCAAAGCGGCAAAGCCGAAAAATGCAACTTCTGCTACCCCCGCATTGAGGCAGGCCAGCCCACCGTGTGTTCGGAAACCTGTGTGGGCCGCATCCGTTACCTGGGTGTGGTGCTGTACGACGCAGACCGCATTGCCGAAGCGGCCAGCACCGAAAACGAGAAAGACCTGTACCAGGCGCAGCTGGACATCTTCCTGAACCCGCACGACCCCCAGGTGATCGAGCAGGCCCGTCTGGACGGCATTCCCGAGGCCTGGTTGGAAGGTGCACGCAACAGCCCGGTCTACAAAATGGCGATCGACTGGAAGGTGGCCTTGCCGCTGCACCCCGAGTACCGCACGCTGCCCATGGTCTGGTATGTGCCGCCCCTGTCGCCCATCACCTCGGCGGTCAATGCCGGCCATGTGGGCATGAACGGCGAGCTGCCCGATGTGTCGCAGATGCGCATTCCGGTGCAATACCTGGCCAATTTGCTCACGGCCGGTGACACCGCACCCGTGACCCGTGCCCTGGAGCGCATGCTGGCCATGCGCACTTACCAGCGCGGCAAGCACGTCGATGGCGTGGACAACCTGGCGGTGCTGGAGCAAACCGGCCTCACGGTGGCCCAGGTCGAAGAGATGTACCACGTCATGGCGATTGCCAATTACGAAGACCGTTTCGTGATCCCCAGCTCGCACAGGGAGTACGCCGAGAACACTTTCGACATGCGCGGCGGCTGCGGCTTCTCGTTTGGCAATGGCTGCTCGGACGGTCAGTCCGAAGCCAGCCTGTTCGGTGGCGACAAGCGCCGCACCATCCCCATCCAGCCTGTGGTCTGAAGCGAGGTTAACATGAAAAACAACCGTTATTCCTTGCGCGTTTTGTCCTTGCTTCTGTCTTATCCGGACGCAGCGCTGCGCGAACAACTGCCCGCCCTGTTGCCAGCGCTGGCCGAAGAGGGCGCATTGAGCACTGCGCGTCAGGCCGAGCTGCAGACTTTGGTGACGCACCTGCTGCGCGTGGACAGCATGGATTTGCAAGCACGTTATGTCGAGACCTTTGACCGGGGCCGCGCCACCTGCCTGCACCTGTTCGAGCATGTGCACGGGGACTCGCGTGACCGGGGCCCGGCCATGATCGACCTGACCCAAACCTACGAGCAGTCGGGTTTGTTCCTGTCGCCCGACGAGTTGCCCGACCATTTGTGCGTGGTGCTGGAGTTCGCATCGACCCAGACGCCCGAGGTGGCCAAGGCTTTTCTGGGCGAGATGGCGCACATCCTGAACGCGATTTTCAGCGCGTTGCTCAAACGCGAAAGCCCTTATGCCGTGGTGCTGGCCGCCGTGCTGGAGCTGGCCGGGCACAAGGCCCAGGCGGTGCAGATCGCGGCCGACGAAGCGCTGGACGAGAGCTGGCAAGAGCCCGAAGCCTTTGACGGCTGCAGCACACGTGGCCAGGCACGGCCGGGCGAGGCCCAACCCATTCACATCGTGAGAAAAACCACCACCCAGACCCGGGGAGTAGCAGCATGAGTTACCTGGACCACTTCATCTTTGGCATTTACCCCTACATCGCGCTGAGCGTGTTTTTGCTCGGCAGCCTGATCCGTTTTGACCGCGATCAGTACACCTGGAAGAGCGATTCCTCGCAATTGCTGCGTGGAGGCCAGCTGCGCTGGGGCAGCAACCTGTTCCATGTGGGGGTGTTGTTTTTGTTTGGCGGGCACACCGTGGGCATGCTCACACCGCATTTCATGTATGAACACTTCATCAGCGCGGGCGACAAGCAATGGATGGCCATGGTCTCGGGTGGCCTGTTCGGCGTGCTGGGTTTTGTGGGCGTGACGCTGCTCTTGCACCGCCGCTTGTTTGACGCGCGTATCCGGGTCAACAGCCGAACCAGCGACATTGTGCTGCTGGTCTTGCTGTGGGCACAGTTTGCGCTGGGCCTGGCCACCATCCCGCTGTCGGCCCAGCACTTGGACGGCAGCATGATGCTCAAGCTGGCCGAATGGGCGCAGCGCATCGTCACCTTCCGTGGCGGTGCCGTGGAGTTGCTGACCGAAGCCAGCTGGGTGTTCAAGACCCACATGTTCCTGGGGATGAGCATCTTCTTTATCTTCCCGTTCACGCGGCTGGTGCACGTTTGGAGTGGCTTTGGCACGCTGGCTTATGTGGTGCGCCCTTATCAGGTGGTACGCAGCCGCCGTGTGGGCATGACGCCACGGCCTCCGTTTGGGCGCGGCTGATTGGACGCCAACATTCTTGAAACCATGCATCAGGGGCTTCACATGACTTTTGACACATTGACAGACAAACCGCTGGACACCGCCGGCGCATCCGGTTCATGCGGTAGCGGTTCTTGTGGCTGCGGGAGCACGTCCTCGTCTTCATCTTTGGCTTATGAACGCACGGCCGCGGCCATGCCTGCGACGGCGTTTGCAGTCCAGGCAGAAGCGGCCAACGATGTTTTGCTGGCCGAGGCGTCTGCCACTCCACCTTCCATCAACGGCATCGCCTTGCTGTCCCCTGGCGAGATCTTGTCAGCAGAAGACCTGCTGGAGCGGGCGCATGCTGAATTGCTGCGCCAAGAGGCCGTGCGGCTGGGTTTGTTGCCTGCCCATGCGGGTCTGATCGCCCCCGATCTGAGTGCCGACGAGCAGGCCATGATCGACCGCATGCTGGACCAGGAAGTGACTTCGCCCCAGCCCACGCCCGAAGAAGCGCAGCGCTACTACCACGCGCACCAGGCGCAATTCATGGTCGGGCAGGGCAGGCGGGTGCGCCACATCCTGTTTGCCGTCACGCCCGGGGTGAACATGCCTGCGCTGGCGCAACGCGCCGAAGCGGTTTTGCTGGAGTTGAGCCACAAGTCGGTAGCACCCGAGCGTTTTGAGCAATTGGCCGCCGAGTTGTCCAACTGCCCCACGGGTGCGCAGAGCGGCGATCTGGGCTGGCTCACGCCGCAGGACTGTGTGCCTGAATTGGCCAAAGAGTTGTTTTATTCGGCCGAATCCAGCCAAAGCACAGGCCTGCGGCCACGTTTGGTGCACACCCGGTTTGGTTTTCACATCGTCGATGTGCTGGAGGTCAACCTCGGTCATTTGCCTGCGTTTGAGCAGCTGCAGGCACAAATCGCTTCGCGCCTGCAATGGCAGTCGCGGGCCACGGCCCTGGGCCAATACATGCGCCGCCTGGTCGGGTTGGCCCTGGTCGAGGGCATCGAGCTGGACGGGGATGCCTCGCCCCTGGTGCAATGAGCGAGCAGGTGCTGCCAGACACCTCCGATGAGCTGCTGCTGCGTTTGCAGCGCTTTCATGCGGATTATTTTCCGCTGCACCAGCAGCGGTTTCAGGATCTGGTGGCACAGGGGCAGCACCCCAAAACCTTGTTCATCGGTTGTTCCGATTCACGCCTGGTGCCGTATCTGCTGACCGGCACAGGCCCAGGCGAGTTGTTCATTGTGCGCAATGTGGGTGCCTTGGTGCCGCCCTACGACGGTTCGCACGGACTGCACGGCACCATGGCGGGCATCGAGTTCGCGGTGCTGCAATTGCATGTACAGCGCATCATCGTGTGTGGTCACAGCCACTGCGGGGCGATTCGTACCGCCTACGAAGGCGCGCCCGAAGAGGCCAAGGCTCTGCAAAGCTGGCTGAAGCTGGCCGACGAGGCTTTGCTGCCGGTGCGGCCCAGCCCCGAGGCCTTGCTGCGCACTGAACAGCGCTCGGTGGTGCTGCAACTGGAACGTCTGATGGACTACCCCATGGTGCAGCGCGAGGTGCAAGCAGGGCGCTTGACCCTGCACGGCTGGCACTATGTGATCGAGGAGGGCGAAGTGCATGTGTTCGATGTGCAGCGCGGCGATTTTGTGCCAGCATCGCAGTCCTCACACAGCGGCACGGGGCCGTTCCCGCCTTATGTGGAGCATGATGGCCAGATCATTGCGGATTGAACGCGGTGTGTGAGCAGCCCATGGAAAAATATCTGAATGAGTGATACCGACAAAGACACCGCCACCCGCTTGGCCAGCCAGTTGATGGCCTCGCGCCAGACCGTGCTACCCAAACGCCTGGTCGCACCCGGCCCGGATGCGGCAGAACTAACGCAGCTGTTTGAGGCGGCGGCTTCAGCGCCCGATCATGACCTGATCAACCCCTGGCGGTTTTTGATCATCCTGGCGCACAAGAGGGCCGATCTGGGTGAGTTGTTTGCCCAAGCCCTTATTGAACGTGATCCGAGTGCTTCTCAGGAGCAGATTGAACAAGCCCGTGAAAAAGCCATGCGTGCGCCCTTGCTGATGCTGCTCATCGTGGACGAAGCCAAGGGAGATGCCGAGATTGACATGCATGAGCGTGTCCTGAGCGCGGGCTGCGCGGTGCAAAACATCATGCTGCTGGCCAACGCCATGGGCTATGGGTCGGGCCTGACCAGCGGCAAGGCGCTCAAGGCGGCATCGTTCAGATCGGGTTTGGGTTTGCAGCAGCATGAGCAGGCGCTTTGCTTTTTGAGTCTGGGCACGGTGAGTTCGCGCAAACCGTTCAAACCGCGGCCTGATGTTCACAAGTTCACATGCATTTGGGGGAAGTGATCATGGTCGATTCAACGCCCGTGGGTGTCGCCTTCCCGGGGCATCGCGCTCCGGCTGTAGGTTTTGAAGCACCTTTTGAGATGCTTTCGGCATGCCATGAGCGAGTGGAACGCATGCTGGATTTGCTGTCCAAACTCCGAAAGCACTTGGCCCAAAACGGTTGGGATGCACAAGCAGCGTCTGCCGCAGAAGATGTGATGCGCTATTTCGATTTGGCGGCACCGCAGCATCACCTGGACGAGGAAATCCATGTCTTCCCTGCTGTTCTGGCTTTGAATAATGGACGGTTGGACCTTCTGGTTTATCGACTCAAGCAAGAACATCTGGAAATGGAAAAGCTTTGGGTCGGCGTACGCAGTGCGTTGGATTCTGTCGTGCATGCAGATGCTCAGAGCTGGACGGGCTTTAGTGATGCGATGAACGTCGACATGGAGCTATTTTTCGCGGTCTACAAGGACCATATCAATGACGAAGAAATTTATGTCTATCCGGCTGCTGCCAAGGTGCTCAACCCGGAACAGCTTGAGGGCATGTCGCATGACATGGTGCGCCGCAGAAGTCATTCAAGCACTTGAGTTTTTGATATGGATTGTGAAATTCTGAAGCGTTCTTGGATATCGGCATTTTATTGTGTGTATCGATTGCTGGAAAACGCTGGATTTGCTCGCGATCGATCAACGAGCCCTTAGGACTGCAGTTCATCCAGGTCGACGTTTCTCAGCTGGCATAGCGACGGTCAATGACGAGTGACCCAGTCTGGCCGAGGCTGTGTGAAAACCCTCTCCCCGTCAGTGGTCGAACTCTGTAGTGTTGGTAGACATATTGAACAGCGAGGTCAATATGTCCAGATACATCGAAGGTCAGGACAGGCAGCAGGTGACTTTGCTGCCGGAGTGCCTGGATGACTTCATCGCCGAAGACAACCCGATACGCGTGGTCGATGCGTTTGTTGCCGAGCTGGTCAACAAGAAGAAGTGATCTAAGAAAATGCGGCCTTCGGACCGTTTTCTTTTTGAGTCACCCCCTGAAGCCCGGAGTTGCACATGTCCATATTTGTCAACCAACTCAAAACGGAAATCAGCCGCCTTGCCAAGAAAGAGGTCCGTGCCGAGATCCAAGTCCTCAAAAAGACCTCTACCCAGCACCGCAGTGAGATTGCAGCTACAACGCTCGCACCGTGGTGCAGCGCGCGCGTCACCTGGGCGTGGACATGCCGATCAGAGAAGGCATGGTGGCGCTGCTGGACGGCCATTTGCAGCCGGCCGAAGCGGTTGCCGCGCTGATGGGTCGCGAGCCCCCGGGGCGAGTCAGTCTGAACCCTCAGACCGTGGACTCGCAACCTGCGGACTTGCAGATCCGTCCGGTCAAAGATCAGACCTCGAAGTTGTCGATCAAACGCGTCGTGCCCAGCCGCGCTGCACCCAGCACCACCAGCGACTGTCCTGTGTCTCCGGCTTGCGGTGCCTGCAGGTCGGCGCGGCGGCGTAGCGTGAGGTAATCGGGCCGCCAGCCTCGCGCGGCCAAGGCCTGCAGGGCGCGCTGCTCCAAGCCTGGCAGTTGTGCCGGCAGAGCATTCGCCGCGGCCAGCGCATCGCTCGCCAGGGTGCGCAGCGCCAGCGAGAGCTGAACCGCCTCGGCGCGCTCGGTCTCGCTCAAATAGCTGTTGCGTGAACTCAGCGCCAGGCCGTCGGCGGCACGGCCGGTTGGGCCACCGACGATCTCGATCGGCAGCGTGAACTGGCGCACCATCTGGCGGATCACCATGAGCTGCTGGTAGTCCTTCTGGCCGAACAGCGCCACGCCTGCCGCGTGGCCGCTGAACACGGCCGAAAACAGCTTCATCACGACGGTGCTGACGCCGGTGAAGAACCCGGGTCGGAACTGACCCTCCAGGATGTCAGCCAACGCCGGGTCCGGGTGCACCTTGAAGGTCTGGGGCTCGGGATACAGGTCGGTTTCGCGCGGCGCGAACACGATGTCGCAGCCGGCCGCCTGCAGCTTGGCGCAGTCGGCGTCCCAAGTGCGCGGGTAGCTGTCGAAGTCCTCGTGCGGCAGGAACTGCAGGCGGTTCACGAAGATGCTGACCACGGTGGCGTCGCCCAGCAGCCGGGCCTGTTTGACCAGGGCCAGGTGGCCGTCGTGCAGGTTGCCCATGGTCGGGACGAAGGCAGGCTTGGCGTGCGCGGACAGGAGCTGGCGCAATTCTGGGATGGTGCGGGCGATTTCCATGATCGGTGTGGATGTGGGCGGCGGGCCGAGCTTACCAGGCGTGCAGCTTGTCGTCGGGGAAGGTGCCGCTCTTGACGGCCTGGACATAGGCCTCGATCGCCGCCTTCACGTTGCCGGCATCTTGCATAAAGTTATGCACGAACTTGGGTATCTTCCCCAGGTTGATGCCGAGCATGTCGTGAAGCACCAGCACTTGGCCGGCCGTGCCCTTGCCGGCTCCGATGCCGATGGTGTGGCAGTGGTGCAACTCGGATGTGAGTTCGGCCGACAGCCTCGCCGGCACCATTTCCAGCACCAGCATGGTGGCGCCGGCGTCCTGCAATTCATGGGCATGTTGCTTGAGCGTGCGCGCCGCCGCTTCAGTCTTACCCTGCACGCGGTAGCCGCCCAGCGCGTGCACCGTTTGCGGCGTCAGGCCCAGGTGGGCGCAGACCGGGATGCCCCGCTCGACCAGGAATTTAACCGTAGGCGCGGTCCAGCCGCCGCCTTCGAGCTTGACCATGTGGGCACCGGCCTGCATCAGCTGGCAGGCGCTGCGCAGCGCCTGTTCGCGGCTTTCGGCGTAGCTGCCGTGGGGGAGGTCGGCGATCAGCCAGGCCGTGCCCTGCACCCGGTGCAGGCCGCGCGAGACGCTTTCGGTATGGTAGCGCATGGTCTCCAGCGTCACGCCCACGGTGCTGGGCAGGCCCTGGCAGACCATGCCCAGCGAGTCGCCTACCAGCAGGCACTCCACGCCAGCGGCGTCGGCCACGGCGGCGAAGGTGGCGTCGTAGGCTGTGAGCATGGTGATTTTCTCGCCCGACTCCCGCAACTGCTGCAGGCGTGGCAGGCTGACGGGGCGACGCTGCGGCAGCGGCGAGGCCGGGGGCAGGGTGCCGTAGGGCGTGGCGCTGGCGGGGGCCGTTGGGCTGGGGTTCATGGTGGGGCTGCAAGTCAAGTCAGTCGGTGTCGGGAGTCTATTCGATTCGGCTATGCTTCAGGCTCATGACACATTTTACCGATGAATCGCAAAAAGCCATTGCCGAGCTGGCCCGGCAGGATGCGGCGCGCGCGCTGCAGGAAGATGTGGGCAATGGGGATCTGACCGCCGGCCTGATCGACCCGGTCCGGCGCGCGCGGGCGCTTATCCTTGCGCGCGAAAGCGCCGTGCTGTGCGGCGCGCCCTGGCTCGAAGAGGCCGTGCACCAGCTGGACCCGCAGGCGCGCATCACCTGGCTAGTGGCCGAAGGCCAACGCTGCGTGGCGGATCAGGTGGTGGCGGAGATCGAGGGCCAGGCGCGCGCGCTGCTCACCGCCGAGCGCACCGCGCTGAACTACCTGCAATTGCTCAGCGGCGTGGCGACCACCACGGCCATGTATGTGGACGCCGTGAAGGGCACCCGAGCGCGTATCGTGGACACGCGCAAGACCCTGCCCGGTCTGCGGCTGGCGCAAAAGTACGCGGTGCGCACCGGTGGCGGCACCAACCATCGCATCGGCCTGTACGACGCGGTGTTGATCAAGGAAAACCATATCGCCGCGGCGGGCGGTGTGGCGCCGGTGCTGCAGGCAGCGGCGCAATTAATGAGGGAGGGTGCGGCGCAGGCTGCCTTCGTGGAGATCGAGGTCGAAACTCTGGTCCAGCTCGACGAGGCGCTTCAAGCCGGCGCGACCATGGTGCTGCTCGACAACATGGATATCCCTGGACTGAATGAGGCTGTGCGCCTGAATGCCGGCCGCGCGATACTGGAAATATCGGGTGGCGTGACATTGAAGAGCCTGCGCGCCCTTGCAGAAACGGGGGTCGACCGCATCTCCATCGGAGCCCTCACCAAAGACGTGAAGGCGATCGACTTTTCCATGCGTTTTCAGGAGTTGTGATGGGAGCAGTGATCTATCCGGTCATCGATGTGGAATTCGAGCAGCCGGCCTGCCCGACCCGCCATGCCTGGGCCCGCGTGCCGCCCGAGCCGTCGCCGGTGGAGCGCGCGGCGCTGAAGGACCGTATCCGGCAGTTGCTCAAGGCGCGCAATGCGGTCATGGTGTCGCACTACTACGTGCACCCCGACCTGCAGGACTTGGCCGAGGAAACCGGCGGCATCGTCAGCGATTCCCTGGAAATGGCGCGTTTCGGCCGCGACCACGCGGCGCAGACCCTGATCGTGTCCGGCGTGCGCTTCATGGGCGAGACCGCCAAGATCCTGAGCCCCGAAAAGCGCGTGCTGATGCCCGACCTGGACGCCACCTGCTCGCTCGACCTGGGCTGCCCGAACGAGGATTTTTCCGCGTTCTGTGACGCGCACCCGGACCGCACCGTCGTGGTCTACGCCAACACCAGCGCGGCGGTGAAGGCGCGCGCCGACTGGCTGGTGACGTCCAGCTGCGCGCTCGACATCGTGCGCGCTCTCAAGGACAAGGGCCACAGGATCCTCTGGGCGCCCGACAAGCACCTGGGCGCCTACATCCAGCGCGAAACCGGCGCCGACATGGTGCTCTGGCAGGGCTCGTGCATCGTGCACGACGAGTTCAAGGCCTTTGAGCTGGAAGCCCTGAAGAAGGAACACCCCCGAGCCAAGGTGCTGGTGCACCCGGAAAGCCCGGCCGAGGTGGTGGCGCTGGCCGATGCGGTGGGTTCGACCTCGGCCATCCTGAAGGCCGCGCATGAGCTGGACGCACCGGAATTCATTGTCGCCACCGACAGCGGCATGATGCACAAGCTGCGCGCGCTGAACCCCGGCAAGACCTTCATCGAAGCGCCCACGGCCGGCAACAGCGCCACCTGCAAGAGCTGCGCGCACTGCCCCTGGATGGCGATGAACAGCTTGGCGGGTGTACCCATGTGCTGGACCGGCGTCAATGAAGTGCACGTGGACCCGGCCCTGGGCCTGCGCGCGCGGGTGCCGATCGACCGCATGCTGGCCTTCACCGCCGCGCTCAAGGCTGGCCAGCCGGCGGGCGCGCTGGTGCCCCGGATCGGCGCCGCCTGAGGTCGGCGCGTCCGTGAAACCCGCGCATTCCGTGTCGCTGCGGCGCTGGCTGGCCGCGCCGGGCTCGCTGAGCCGCCACCTTGCGGCGCTCGGTTCGGACTACCGTGTGCGGCCCTTGCGCGAAGGCGGGCTGCGCCTGCTGCCCGACGAGGGTGCTGGTTCGAGCCGCGCGCGTTCGCAACGGTATTGGGGCCGCGAAGTCCTGCTCTACGTCAATGGCCAGCCCCTGGTGTTCGCGCGCAGCTTCACGCTCGCACGCGCGGTGCGGGGGCCGTGGCGGGCGCTGCGCCGCCTTGGCACGCGGCCGCTGGCCGACTTGCTGTTCGGCGTGCGCCCGGCGCACCGCGAGGTCCTGCCGCCGCTGCGCCTGCCGCCGGCATCGCCCTGGCACAGCCGGGTCGGGCGCGCGCTGCGGAACTACCCGGCCAGTCCGCAGCCGCGTCTGGGCGTGCTCTGGATGCGCCGCGCCCTGTTCGCCCAGCGCCGGGGCGGCCCGGCGCTGATGGTGCAGGAGGTGTTTCTGCCGGCCATCAGCCGGCGCGCCGGCCCGGGTGGCCGTTCTCCGGCCACGGCTCGGGGGTGGGCGACCGGGCCCGCAGCGGCTTCACATGCGCTGAGCCATGCCAACGCTGATTGACTTTGCCGCCCCGGCGGATGGCGCTGCGCCGCTGCGCTGCGCCTTCGGCGCGCCGCGCCGGGTGCTGGCGGCCCATGCCATGGAAGAGGTGCGCCCCGTACTGGAAGCCGTGGATGCGCTGGCCCGGCAGGGCCGTTGGTGCGTCGGCTACCTGCGCTACGAGGCCGCGGCGGCCTTTGACCCGGCGCTGGCAGTGCATCAGGCCGACGGCCCGCTGGCCTGGTTCGGCGTGCACGACGCCCCGCGGCACTGGCCCGAAGCCGAGGCAGGCGGCACGGCCGAGGCGCAGTGGCAGGGCGGCCTGTCGCGGGCCGCTTTCGACCGAGGCATGGCAGACATCCACCGCGCCATCGCCGACGGCGAGCTCTACCAGCTCAATTACACGGCGCAGCTGCACGGGGTGCTGCGCGGCGCACCACGCGATCTGTTCATGGCGCTGCGGCGGGCGCAGCCGGGCGGCTACGCCGCCTTCATCGACACCGGCGACGAGCAGCTGCTGTCGGTCTCGCCCGAGCTGTTCTTCGACTGGGACGGGGAGCGCATCCTGGTACGCCCGATGAAGGGCACGGCCCCGCGCGGCGCCACGCCCGAAGACGATGCGGCACTGGCCGCGCGGCTGCGCGCCTCGGCCAAGGAGCAGGCCGAGAACGTGATGATCGTCGACCTGATCCGCAACGACCTGTCGCGCGTGGCCCAGCCCTTTTCCGTGCGCGTGCCGCGGCTGTTCCGGCTCGAGGCGCTGCCCAGCGTCTGGCAGATGAGCTCGGACGTCGAGGCGCGCACCCGCGCCGGCACGACGCTGGCCGAGGTGTTCGCGGCCCTGTTTCCCTGCGGCTCGGTGACCGGCGCGCCCAAGGTGCGGGCGATGCGCATGATCCGTGCGCTGGAGCCCGAGCCGCGCGGCGTCTACTGCGGCGCGATCGGCGTGGTCCGGCCCGGCGGAGCGGCCACCTTCAATGTCGCGATCCGCACCGTGGCGGCGCGTGAAGGACGGCTGCGCTGCGGCATCGGCAGCGGCATCACGGCCGATGCCACAGCCGACGGCGAGTGGCAGGAGTGGCGCCACAAGCGTGCCTTCCTGGACCGCGCCAGCCAGTCCTTCGAGCTGCTCGAGACCCTGGCGCTCGAGGACGGCGTGCCGCGCGAGGCGCCGGCGCACCTGGCTCGCATGGCCCGCGCGGCCGCGCATTTCGCCTATCCCTGGGACGAGGCGCAGGCCCGGCAGGCCTTGGACCGGCTGGCCCGGGCCCATCCCCAGGGCCTGTGGCGAGCGCGGCTGCTGCTCGACGCCCAGGGCAGGCTGCAGGCCCAGGCTTTCGCCATGCAGGCCACGCCCGCTCCTGTGCGCCTGCAGCTCGCGGACCGGCCCTTCGAGGCCGCCGACAGCGAGTTCGTGCGCTTCAAGACCACGCGGCGCGCGCACTACGAGGCCTTCGAACCGAGCGCGCCCGGCGTGTTCGACACCCTGCTGTGGAACACGCGCGGCGAGCTCACCGAATGCACGCGCGGCAACATCGCCCTGTGCCTGGACGGCCGCTGGCTCACGCCGCCGCTGGCCAGCGGCCTGCTGGACGGCGTGGGCCGCCAGCGCTGGCTGCGCGAGGGCCGCATCGCCGAGGCGGTGGTGCGCGTCGAGGACCTTGAGCGCGCGAGCGGCCTGGCCTTCTTCAACAGCCTGCGCGGCTGGCTGGCAGCGGAGCTGGTCTGAACGTACCGGTTCGTCTCATCGTGCTGCGACGCGGTGCCGTGTTCCGTTCATGTCCCCCGGCGCCGGCCTTCGGCCGCCACCTCCTCCTTGACTTCACTGCACACGACACCGCGCCGCAGCGCTCCGGCCTGCGTCGTGGTGCGCGAAGCAGCGGCGCGAGAGCGGTGGTGGACCCGAAGGGGACGGTGGGTGAATGGCGCAGTGAAGTCAAGGAGGAGACGAGGGCGGTACGCCCTCGTCGGGGGACATGAACGGAGCCGTTCGCCCGCCGTCCCCGCCTCCCTTAACGCAGGCAGGGACCTCTTTTTGTACCTCTGCTCGCAAGTCGGTATCAGGCGCGCCGTAGCGGCAGCGCCGCGAGGCCACGGTAGGCGGGGTTCGCGCACCACTGCGGCTGGGTGCTGGCCAGTTGCAGGTCAGGCCAGCGCACGAGCAGGCGGCCGAGCACCACCTCGGCCTCCAGCCGCGTGAGCGCCGCGCCCAGGCAGACATGGACGCCTGAGCCGAAGGACAGCGCGCCCGGGTCGGCCCGCGTGATGTCGAGCGCCTCGGCCAGGGCGTGGCGCGCCGGGTCACGGTTGGCCGAGCCGATCAGGGCCAGCACCAAGTCGCCGCGGCGCAGCCGCTGGCCGTGCAGCATCAGGTCCGTCGTGACGCGCCTTCCCGTGTACTGCACCGGGCTGTCGTAGCGCAGCAGCTCGCGCACCGCGCCCGGCACCCCCGCCGGGTCCTGCCGCAGCCCCGCCCATTGCTCGGGGTGGCTCAAGAGCGCGAACAGGCCGTTGCCCAGCAGGTTGCGCGTGGTCTCGTGGCCGGCGAACAGCAGCATCGCGCATTGGGCCAGCAGCTCGGCATCGTCACGGATCTCGCCGCGCTCGCGCGCTTTGAGCAGCTCGCTCAGCAGGTCGTCCCCCGGCGCGGCGCGCTTGGCCGCCAGCTGCGCCTGGAAGTAGCGCGTCATCGCCAGCAGGCTGGCCTGGGCGCGGCGCGCCTGTTCCTGGCTGGGCTCGGGCGCGCCGATGAAGGCCGCCAGGTCGTCCGACCAAGCCATGACCTCGGCGCGGTCCGCGCCCTCAATGCCCAGGATGGCCGAGATCACGCGCACCGGCAGCGGGCGCGCGAGCCGGGCGATGAAGTCGAATTCATCGGCATGGTCCAGGCCGTCGATCAGCTCGTCGGCAATGCGCGCGATCTGGGGCCTGAGCCGCGCCAGCGCCTCGGGCCTAAAGGCAGGCTGCAGCAGGGCGCGCAGCCGCCCATGGTCGGGCGCGTCGAGGAACAGCAGGGCACGCGCGAACAGCTGCTGGAAGCCCGCCAGCGCGCCGCGCTCGGCCGCAGCCTGGTTCACCCAGCCGCCGGTGCGCTGGGCCGCAAAGCGCGGATCGCGCAGCACGCCTTCCACGTCGGCATGGCGCGTGAGCAGCCAGGCGCCGCCAAAGAATTCCTCGCTCCAGTGGATCGGCCCGGCTTCGCGCAAGGCCTGGTAAGTCGGATATGGGTTGGCCAGAAACGCGGCGTCGACGATGGGGCGCCCCAGCGGATGGGGCGGCGATGTCAGGACGGCGCTCATTCGCTCTGATCGTTGCGCGCCGCGGGCCGCTCACCCTGCGCCTTCAAGCCCAGGCGCTCGAACAGCCGGCGGTCCCGCTCGGCCTGGGGATTGCTGGTGGTCAGCAGCTTGTCGCCGTAGAAGATCGAATTGGCGCCGGCGGCGAAGCATAGCGCCTGCAGGGCCTCGTCCATCTGCTCGCGCCCGGCCGACAGGCGAACCATGGTGCGCGGCATGGCGATGCGGGCCACCGCGATGGTGCGAACGAACTCGAACGGATCGAGCGGCGCGGTATCCGCCAGCGGCGTGCCTTCGACCTGGACCAGGTTGTTGATCGGCACCGACTCGGGGTACGGGTCGAGGTTGGCGAGCTGAGCGATCAGCCCGGCGCGTTCGGTCCGGCTCTCGCCCATGCCGACGATGCCGCCGCAGCAGACGTTGATGCCGGCATCGCGCACGTGGGCCAGCGTGTCCAGCCGGTCCTGGTAGTTGCGGGTGCTGATGATGTTGCCGTAGAACTCGGGCGCGCTGTCCAGGTTGTGGTTGTAGTAGTCCAGTCCGGCCGATTTGAGTGCCTGCGCCTGCCCGGCTTCGAGCATGCCCAGCGTCATGCAGGTCTCCAGGCCCAGGGCCCGGACCTCGCGCACCATCTCGGTCACTTTCTCCATGTCGCGCTCCTTCGGGCTGCGCCAGGCCGCGCCCATGCAGAAGCGGGTCGCGCCCTGGGCCCTGGCGGCCTGCGCAGCCTCCACGACCTCGGCCAGCGGCATCAGCTTGCTGGCCTCGACGCCGGTTTCGAAATGGGCCGATTGCGGGCAGTAGCCGCAATCCTCGCTGCAGCCGCCGGTCTTGATCGACAGCAAGGTGGACAACTGCACTTCGTTCGGGTCGAAGTTCTCGCGGTGCACCTGCTGGGCCTGGTGCAGCAGGTCCATGAACGGCAGCGCGAACAGCGCCTCGACGTCGGCGACGCGCCAGCGCACCGCGGCGCCCGGGCTGTCGGGCGGGGTGCTGCGCGCGCGCAGGCCAGAAATGTCGATGGTGGCTAAGGTGGTCATGTCAGGTCCTTCATGCGAGGGGGTGAAACGTTTCAGGGAGCGGCGAACACGGTGCGCAGCGCCGCGTCGTCCAGGTGCGCGGCCACGGCAGCCGCGCCGGTTGCGGACAGCCGCGGCACGAGGCCGAGGCAGGGGGCCTGGTGCTGCCGCCACAGGCGTTCGCGCAGACAGGCGATGTTCTCATCGATCCAGGGCATGCTGGCGTCAACGACGTTGCCGATCCAGCCAACCGGGCGCAGTCCGCGCGCGCGCACCGCTTCGGCGGTGAGCAGCGCATGGTTGATGCAGCCCAGGCGCAGGCCGACCACCAGCACCACGGGCAGGCCGAGGTCGGCAGCCAGACCGGCCGTGTCCCATTCCGGGCCGAGCGGCACGCAGAAGCCACCGACGCCCTCGACCACCAGCACGTCGGCGCGCGCCGCCAGGTCGTTCGCGGCCTGCAGGATCACGCCGCGCTCGATGGCGCGGCCTTCCAGCGCCGCCGCGATGTGCGGCGCGCAGGCGGTGTCGAACTGGTAGGGACCGACCTCGGCGTCGGTCAGCGCGAGCGAACTGGCCAGGCGCAGGGTGCGCACGTCGTCGTTGACGCGCACGCCGTCGACCAGCTCGGTGCCGGCCGCCACCGGCTTGAACCCGGCGCTGCGCCAGCCCTGCCGGGCGCACCAGTGCAGCAGCGCCGCGCTGATGCGGGTCTTGCCGACCTCGGTGTCGGTGCCGGTGACGAAGCAGCCGCGCGGCCTTGGCGAGAGGCTCACTGGAGTACCTTCGTGCTGCGCACTGCGGTGCGAGCTTGCTTGGGGACGGCCCGGCGCGGCGCTCATGCGAGGTCCTTCGCAGCGTGGGCCAGGCCCTGGACCAGGCGCTGCACGTCGTCCGCGCTGTGCGTGGCACTGAGCGTGATGCGCAGCCGCGCTGTTCCAACCGGTACGGTGGGCGGGCGGATCGCCGGCACCCACAGGCCTTGCGCGTCAAGCGCGGCGGCCAGCGCCATCGCGGCGGCGTTGTCGCCGACGATCAGCGGCTGTATCGCGGTGGCCGAGTCGGCCAGGTGCCAGCCGAGCGCGGGGTGCGCTTCGGTCAGCGCGGTGAGTCCACTGCGCAATTGCGCGATACGCTGCTGCAAATTCGCACGGCGCCGGTCACCTTCCTCGCCGCCGATCAGCCGCAGGCTTTCGCGCAAGCCATGGGCCACGGCCGGCGGTGCTGCCGTCGTGTAGATGTAGGCGCGCGCCGCCTGGACCAGCCAGTCGATGATGGTGGGGTGCGCGGCCACAAAGGCGCCGCCCAGGCCGGCGGCCTTGCCGAGCGTGCCCATGACGATCAGGCGCTCGCTGCGCAGGCCAAAGTGCGCCAGGCTGCCGCGGCCTTGCGGCCCGAGCACGCCGAAGCCGTGCGCGTCGTCCACGATCAGCCAGGCATCATGGCGTTCGGCCAGGGCGAGCAGCCCGGGCAGGTCGGCCAGGTCGCCATCCATGCTGAACACGGCGTCGGTCACGATCAGCTTGACCGGCGTGGTGCAGCGTTCGAGCTGGCGCGCCAGCACCGCGAGATTGCCGTGGGCGTAGCGCTGCATGGCCGCCTTGGCCAGCAGGGCGCCGTCGATCAGCGAGGCGTGGTTGAGCTTGTCGGCAAAGATCGTGGCGCTGGCGTCGCCCAGCGCGGTGAGCAGCGCCAGGTTGGCCATGTAGCCGGTGCAGAAGCTCAGCGCCCGCGCGCCCGGAATGGACGGCGCCAGCCAGGCGGCCAGGTCGTCTTCGAGCGCGGCATGGGCGCGCGAGTGGCCGCTGATCAGGTGCGAGGCGCCGCTGCCCGCACCATGGCGCCGCGCGCCCTCGGCCAGCGCCTCGATCAGCGCCGGGTGGTTCGCCAGGCCCAGGTAGTCGTTGCTGCAGAACGCGAGCAGCTCGCGCGCCGGTGCGTCACCCACGCTGACGCGCTGGTGCGGCGCGCAGGGCGATTCGGCGATACGCCGCTGGCGCCGCAGCGCCTGCGCTTCGCGCTCACGCAGTTGGCGGTTCAGGTGGTCTATCAGCATCGGAGCGGCGCTGGTTCAGCACGTCGTCGAGTGTGGCCATCACGCGCCCGGCCAGCCAGGCTGACAGTTCGTCGTCGAGCACATAGGGCGGCATCAGGTAGACCGTGCGGCCGATCGGTCGGATCATCAGCTCGCGTTCGCGGCCGGCCAGATGGAAGCGCTCGGCAAAGCGCGGGCCCGCGAAGGGCTCGCGCACGTCGAAGGCCCAGATCATGCCGCGCTGGCGGAAATGCTCGATGCGCGGGTCGGCTTGCAGCGGCGCGAGCGCGGCCGTGAGCATGGCGGCGCGTTCACGATTGCGCTGCAGTACCTGCTCCTCCTCGAAGCGGTCGAGCACCGCGAGTGCCGCGCGGCAGGCCAGCGCATTGCCGGTGTAGGAGTGGGAATGCAGGAAGCCACGCGCCACGTCGTCGTCGAGGAAGGCTTCGTAGATGCTGTCGCGCGAGAGCACCAGCGACAGCGGCAGGTAGCCGCCGCTGATGCCCTTGGACAGGCAGACCAGGTCGGGCCAGATCGGAGATTCTCCCGGCAGCGCGGCCTGCTCAAAGGCAAAGAAGGTCCCGGTGCGGCCGCAGCCAACCGCGATCTCGTCGGCGATCAGGTGCACCTGGTACTGGTCGCACAGTGCGCGCGCGGTGCGCAGGTAGGCGGGGTCGTGCATGGCCATGCCCGTGGCGCCCTGCACCAGCGGCTCGAGGATCAGGGCGGCTATGTGCTCGTGGCGCGCTTCGAACAGTGCCTGCAGGTCCGCTGCGGCACGCTGCGCCACGTCGGCGGCGGACTCGCCGGGCGCGGCCTGGCGCGCGTCTGGCGACATGACCTGGTGCGCGCGCATCAGCAGCGGATCGTAGGCGTCGCGGAACACCTGGACGTCGGTGACCGCCAGTGCGCCCAGGGTTTCGCCGTGATAGCCCTGGCGCAGGCAGACGAACTCCTGCTTGGCCGGCCGGCCGCGGTTGCGCCAGCAGTGGAAGCTCATCTTCAGCGCGATCTCGACCGCCGAGGCGCCGTCGCTGGCGAAGAAGCAATGGCCGAGCACGCTGCCGGTCCGTGCCGACAGGCGCTCGGCCAGTTCGACCGCCGGCTTGTGGGTGCAGCCGGCCAGCATCACGTGCGGCAGGGTGTCTAGCTGGTCCTTGATCGCCGCGTTGATGCGTGCATCGTCGTGGCCGAACAGGTTGACCCACCAGGAGCTGATGGCGTCGAAATAGCGGCTGCCCTGGTCGTCGAACAGCCAGGGGCCCTGGCCACGCACGATAGGCAATGGCGGCATCTGGGCCGCGCGCTGCATCTGCGTGCAGGGATGCCAGATATGAGTCAGGCTGCGCTGTTGCAGGTCGGAAGAGGCGTGGCGCATGACTCGCTAAGTGAGGGGGTTGGCAAGGGCTCGCATCCAGGCACGGGTGCGGGCGTTTCTGTGACCGACGGAAGCCCGAGCGGCGGCACAGTGGCCTGGGCCGGCGATGCGATGTGGCCTTCGCATGCGGCAGAGGTGTAATCCATTTTACTGAATCTCCTCAGCAACAGTGATTCGGGCTGGCTTGCGGGTAATCTTAATTAATTATTATAGATCACATTGAATGAATCCGCAGCGTTATCACGGCACCGCCCGCGCGCGATGCGGTGCCGAGGTTCGGCAACCCTTTACTTCTTTTCCGAGAAGGTCCTTCTCCCACGCCGATCTGCCAGGCGCTGGCGAACGCATGAGTCAGCCGTCGATGAGGCGTGTGAAGCGGCGGGCTGGCCACCTTCGCGCGCCATCAAAGGTGCTGGGTCGGCACCTTGTGGCGCAGCTCGGTCTGCCGGTTCTTGTCGTCGACGAACACCAGCTGGGGTTCATGGCCGGCAAGCTGGTCGTTGTGCACCTGGGCGAAAGCCGCAATGATGATCAGGTCGCCCACGGCGGCGCGGCGCGCGGCCGAGCCGTTGACGGAAATCATGCCGGAGCCGCGTTCCCCCCGAATGGCGTAAGTGACGAAGCGCTCGCCGTTGTCGATGTTCCAGATGTGGATCTGTTCATTTTCGGCGATGTCGGCGGCGTCCAGCAGGTCTTCATCAATGGCGCAGGAACCTTCGTAATGCAGCTCGCACTGGGTCACGGCAACGCGGTGGATCTTGGACTTGAGCAGGGTGCGGAACATGGGGTTTCCTCGGAATCAAAAAGTGGACGGAACAGGGCGGCAACGCCTGGCGCGTCGGACTCAGGGCTTGAGCTCCAGCGTGCAGGCGTCGCCCAGCGCCTCGCGCCAGACGCGCACGCGGGACAGGCGGGGGCTAAAATCGGGCATCTCGTTGGCGATGAACAGGCAGAGGTTTTCCAGCGTCGGCGCGCCCAGGCCGGGCACCTCGTCGAGCATGTGGTGGTCCAGCAGTTCGCGCACCTCGTCCAGGCGCCGGCGCAGCAGGCCCAGGTCGATCACCATGCCGGTGTCCGGGTTGCGCGGGCCGGCCAGCCAGACCTCGGCGTGGTAGGTGTGGCCATGGATGCGGCGGCTGCCTTCGGCCTCGATCTCGCGTTTCAGGGTGTGGGCCGCATCGAAGAAAAAGCGTTGGCTGACGGTGAACAACATGAGTCTCTCGGCTTTCAGCGGATGCCGCTGATCTTGTGGGTTTGCAGGCTCAGCCGCCAGACTGGGTCGCGCAGGCAGGCGGCGATGCAGGTGGCGGTGTTGGCGGCCTGGGCGGGTCCGTCCATGGGCTGCAGGAAGCGGTGGGTGAATTGTCCGGTGCGGGCGATGGCCTGCAGGTCCAGGCCCGGCTGGGGCCAGACCAGCTTGAGCTCTTGGCCTTGACGCTGCACCCAGGGCGCGCTGGCCTTGGGGCTCACGCAGAGCCAGTCGATGCCGGGTGGCGCGGCGACCGTGCCATTGGTTTCCACGGCAATGCGGAAACCGCGCGCGTGCAGCGCGTCGACCAAGGCCTCGTCCACCTGCAGCAGCGGTTCGCCACCGGTCAGCACCGTCAGGCGGTGAGCATCATCGCCGGCCGGCCACTGCGCCGCGATCAGTGCCGCCAGTTCGTCGGCCTGCGCGAACTTGCCGCCCAGCGTGCCGTCGGTGCCGACGAAGTCGGTGTCGCAGAAGCGGCAGACGGCGTCGGCGCGGTCCTCCTCGCGGCCGCTCCAGAGGTTGCAGCCGGCAAAGCGGCAGAACACGGCGGGCATGCCGGTCTGCGCGCCTTCGCCCTGCAGGGTGTAGAAGATTTCCTTGACGCTGTAAGTCATGCGCCCTCCATGCCGGGACCCGAGGGCGTCAGCACCGTGTTGACCGCCTGCGGCAGCTGCGCCGGGTA
The DNA here is from genome assembly GCF_003063335.1 of Limnohabitans sp. MMS-10A-192. GTDB lineage: Bacteria > Pseudomonadota > Gammaproteobacteria > Burkholderiales > Burkholderiaceae_C > Limnohabitans_A. Next base: position 42,753 of record NZ_NERX01000010.1, read on the forward strand.
GTCTCGGCTGAAGTGCAGGCCGCGGCTTTCGTGGCGGGCCTGGGCGGAGCGCACGATCAGGTCGGCCACCTGCACCAGGTTGCGCAGTTCCAGCAGGTCGCGCGTGACGTGAAAGGCGCTGTAGTACTCGTCGATTTCCTGCTGCAGCAACGCGATGCGGTGCGCCGCGCGCTCCAGGCGCTTGTTGGTGCGCACGATGCCAACGTAGTCCCACATGAAGCGGCGCAGTTCGTCCCAGTTGTGCGAAATCACCGCGGTCTCATCGGCGTCGGTGACGCGGCTATCGTCCCAGTCGGGCAGGGCGGGCGGGGCGGCGCGCGGTGATTGCGCGATGTCTTGCGCCGCCGCGCGCGCGAAAACCATGCATTCGACCAGTGAATTGCTGGCTAGCCGGTTGGCGCCGTGCAGGCCGGTGCAGCTGGTCTCGCCGATCGCATACAGGCCGGGCAGGGTGGTTCGGCCGGCCAGGTCGGCCAGCACGCCGCCGCAGGTGTAGTGCGCGGCTGGCACCACGGGAATCGGCTGGTTCGTGATGTCGATGCCCAGTTCCAGGCAGCGCGCATGGATGTTGGGGAAATGTTCCCGGATGAAGGCGGCTGGCTGGTGCGAGATGTCGAGGTAGATGCAGTCCAGACCGTGCTTCTTCATTTCGAAGTCGATGGCGCGGGCCACGACGTCACGCGGGGCCAGCTCGGCGCGCGCGTCGTGCTGCGGCATGAAGCGCGCGCCCCCGGCCGATTCGGGTAGCAGCAGCCGCCCGCCCTCACCGCGCACCGCCTCGGAGATGAGGAAGGACTTGGCGTGCGGGTGGTACAGGCAGGTCGGGTGGAACTGGATGAACTCCATGTTGGCCACCTGACAACCGGCGCGCCAGGCGGCTGCGATGCCGTCGCCGGTGGCGGTGTCGGGGTTGGTGGTGTAGAGGTAGACCTTGCCCGCGCCGCCGGTGGCCAGGATGGTGTGGGGCGCGCGGAAGGTGATCACCCGGTCGGTCGCTTCGTCCAGCGCGTAAAGGCCCAGGCACTCGTCGTGCGCCAGACCGAGCTTTCGGCCGGTGATCAGGTCCACCAGCGTGTGGTTTTCCAGCAGCGTGATGTTCGGCGACTGGCGCACGCGCTCGATCAGTGTGCGCTGCACTGCCGCACCAGTGGCATCGGTCACGTGCACGATGCGGCGCTGGCTGTGGCCGCCTTCGCGCGTGAGGTGCAGCTGACCGTCCTCGCGCGAGAACGGCACGCCGAGTTCTTGCAGCCAGACGATGCTTTCGGGCGCATGCTCGACGACGAAGCGCGTGGCGGCCGCGTCGCAGAGGCCGGCGCCCGCGACCAGTGTGTCCTCCACGTGCGCCTCGAAGCTGTCGCCCTCGGCGAGCACGGCGGCGATGCCGCCCTGGGCCCAGGCGCTGGAGCCATCGCCCAGCGTGCACTTTGTGATCACGGCGACGTGGTGCGTAGCGGCCAGGTGCAAGGCCGCGCTGAGGCCCGCCAGGCCGCTGCCGACAATCAGCACATCGAAAGAGCGGGAAATTTCAGCCATGAAGGGTCTTGATTGAGGAAGGATGTTGAATGGCAACGCAAAGTGAGCCACTATTTGCAACCAATATTGAGCCACCGGTTTTTAAATAATTTAGCCTAGTCGGTTGTGGACAATTTTAACTGCTCTGCGTTTTTTGCCTTGTTGCGAGAAAACTTGGCGCTGACCCTGTTTGGCGAAAAGCAGCGCGGTGTGCCACCGGTGGTGGATGGCGCTTTCATCTACGGTGACATCACCGAGGGTGGGGCGATCCTGACCTATCCGAACGTCATGGTCACGGTGCTGGCCATCGTGTTCATCGTGGCGCTGCTGTTGTTCGTGCAGTACACCCGGCCGGGCCGCGCCCTGCGGGCGATGGCGCAGGACAAAGAGGCTGCGCGCTTGCAAGGTGTAGATGTGAAAGCCACCACTACCCTTGGCTTTGCCATTGGTATGGCGCTGGCGGGACTGACCGGCGCGCTGTTGGTCACGGTGTATGGCGTGACCTCGGGCGTGGGCACCAACATTTCCACCAAGGCCTTCATCATGATCATGATCGGCGGTGCGGGCGTGACTTCGGGGGCCATCGTCGTCGGAATCTTGCTGGGTTTTGCCGAAGCCATTGGCTACGACCTGCTGCCCGGAAGCCTGGCTTATTTGCTGATTTTTGTGGGAATGATCGTGTTCCTGGTGTTCAAGCCCAATAGTTTGTTTGGCTAGCCTTGGGGCTGAAGGGAGTCAAGAAGTGAACCCTCATGGATACTGGAAAGTTTAACAATCCACACGTCCATCTTGACGGCATCAGGTTCGGCAAGGCTTTGCGCAGGGGGTGAGATGGATTTGACGACTCCATCTTGATGGATGGATTTCTCGGCTCAGGGGCGCTCGAATCTTGCCCAGAGGGCAGGCGATTTCCATAATCTGACCTGCCTTGACGGTGCTTGCGCCAGTAGTCCGGATTTTTTTTTCGGTCCAGGCCTTCTGCGCACGAGACTGGTTGTCTCGGTAGTCTGGGTCGGATTGAAGCTTGCTTTTGTGCCATTGCCGCCTACGCTCTTTCTGGCAATTGGCCTTTGAGCAATACGCTTGGTTTGGCACCTGCGGCGCTGGGATGAAACGAGCGCCACAGTGGGCGCAACGAAGCTTGGTCATGGATGTTCTCCAGTCAATTGAGGGACTAGAAACATCGCTCGATGCGAGGGGCAGGGGGAGAGGTTCGTGATGGCAGGCTTGTTGAAGAGCCCTTGAATGTGCGTCAGTAAATTAAAGACTCCTTTAATGTGATGGCGATGAGTCGAGTTTTGACGTTTGGATGAGATTGACAGTCATGTATCCCAATTGATACAATGTTTCATGAAGACGATCTATACGACCGAAATTTTTGATGGGTGGTTTGACTCCTTGCGAGACAAACAAGCAGCCCGTCGGATTCAGGTGCGTATTGATCGGGCGGAAGAAGGAAATTTCGGAGACCATAAATCTGTGGGTGACGGCGTTTCCGAAATGCGAATTCATCACGGTCCAGGCTTTCGGGTGTATTTCACGCTACGAGGTTTGGAAATCGTCATCCTTTTGGCCGGAGGAGACAAGTCGAGTCAGGCCAAAGATATTCAAACCGCGCAGGAGCTAGCGCGTCAACTGAAGGAGTAAGAGATGACTGCTCTTAAGCTACGTAAATGGGATAGCGCAGAACACCTCAAAACCGAAGAGGACATGGCGCTTTATCTGGAGGCATGCCTGCAAGAGGCGGGGGATGATGCGGCCTTTATTGCCAAGGCTCTAGGCACCATTGCCCGAGCCAAGGGCATGTCACAACTTTCACGCGATACGGGGCTGGGCAGGGAAAGCCTCTACAAGGCGTTGTCAGGGGAGGGCAACCCCAGCTTTGCCACCATCTTGAAAGTCACGGCTGCGCTGGGAATCAAGCTCCACGCACAGCCGTTGCATGTGGGCTAAGTGCGGTAGTTGTGGATTTGGGTTCAATTCCGGTGAACGGATTTGAAGTTGAGTCGGTACAGTTCGTTGATGTAAGTCTGATCTATCGGTTGGCTAAGTCACTACCTCGCATTCACGCCCTAGTACTCTCTGGCACGCTTGAGTGCTAATAGAAAGTTCCTGAGTGGTCAACCATCCACCACCATATGCATTTCCATGGATGCCCTCTATGGAAAACCGAACACCCCGCTAAGGCCCAGTCCTGGCGGGGTTTCGCGTTTTTGCGTGTGGATTTTGAGTCCCACAAAACCCGCATTTTTCGCCCTTCACGCCCTGTTTTGGCTCTCTACTCTCCGAAGTCATTGGATGAGAGAGGGCAACATCCACACGCACGGCTCCTTATAAATCATGGGCTTACGAGCGTTGTCACAATTCCATTTTTTTACAGGAGTGGTGGAGCAATTTGAACTTTCAAATGCACTCCATCCAGCTTGCGCAATTATCAATTTGCAGATGGGCACAGCGATTCGCAACAGTTAAGGCGATGTCTGTTTAAGGCTGATAGCGGTCCCTCGCAGCGAGTCCTAGACCGACAGCAGCCGACCCCAAGCAGTCGGTGAGCAGCGTTTGCTGCATGTCCGCCTTTCAATTCATCGATACGGCAGTTGTGTAACGGTAGGCTTCTAATTCTTTTTACGATGGACAGCAACCATCACCTTCGCAATCGCTTCGAACTCGGCCGAGTGGGCGGATGTGGCGCGAGTCACCAATGCAATTACCCGCTTGGGGGCAGGGTTTGCCAGAGGCATTGCTTTGAGCGATAGATTTTGAAGAAGGCCGCTCTTGATCGCCATCTCCGGCAGTAAGGCCACGCCCATGCCTGAGGCGACCATCTGAACCAGCGTCAGTAGACTGGTGGCTTCCATTCCGTCCACACTGGCAACCTCTGCCGTCCGGCAGGCCTGCAGAGCGTGGTCGCGCAGGCAATGCCCTTCCTCGAGCAGCAGCAACCGCTTCGTCCATGCGCTGCTGAGCTGGATCGCTTTGCCGGTGATGGCGGGGTCTTGCTCTCGTCCCACCAGCCAGAACTTGTCCTTGTAGAGCGGTTGCACGCGCAGGTCATCCGTGTCGTAGGGCAGTGCGATCAGTGCGAAGTCCAGCTGGCGGTCGCGCAGCCGCTCCAGCAGATGGGCGGTCAGGTCTTCGCGCAAGGCCAACTGCAGCTGCGGGAATTTCTCGCGAAGGGCGGGCATGACAGTCGGCAGCACAAATGGGGCAATGGTGGGGATCACACCCAGGCGCAGCTGCCCTTGCATGGGTCGTGACGCGTCCGATGCAAAGTCGCTCAGGTCTTCGGCAGCAGCCAGCACCTGCCGCGCACGGGCCACCACCTCTTTGCCTACCGCCGTCAGCGCCACGGTCTGTTTGTCCCTCTCCACCAGTTGCACACCCAGGGTGGATTCGAGTTCCTTGAGTCCCGTGCTCAGGGTGGACTGGCTCACAAAACTCGCTTCGGCTGCGCGGGTGAAGTTCAGGTGCTCGGCCAGGGCCAGCAGGTAGCGCAGTTGTCTCAGAGAGGGCAGGGCAGCCATGGTCGGGTTCCTTGGGGCTTTGTTATCTGAATTTTAGATTGATTCAGTTGAAATTATGCGTTGGACCGATTGATCGCCGAAATCCACAATTCATCCCATCGCAACACATCTTCACCACCAAGGAGCTTAAAAATGGCACGTCCTGAAATCAAAACCTGGCAGAACCTCGAAGCCGCATTCGTGGGCGAATCGATGATTCGCCCTGGCAGGCCAGGCTACAACGAACAAAACTGCTTTGCAGAAAAGCTTGCCAGCGCTGCTGGCGTGAATTGATTTTTTAACCCCTGAAATGGAGAAATGACATGACCACGAAACTCGACAAAGTCCTCTACACCGCCAAGGCACGTACGACCGGAGGCCGCGATGGCCGCGCCGTGTCCGACGACGGCTTGCTTGATGTGAAACTCGCTCCGCCAAAGGAACTGGGTGGCATGGGCGGCGCGACCAACCCCGAGCAGCTGTTTGCGGCGGGCTACTCGGCCTGCTTCATGGGCGCACTCAAGCATGTGGCCGGCATGAAGAAGGTAGCCGTGCCTGCTGATGCCAGCATTGAAGCCAGTGTGGACATCGGCCCGATCTCCCAGGGCTTCGGCATTGCCGTGCAGATGACCATCAACCTGCCGGGGCTGGACCGTGCGGTGGCGCAGGACTTGGTGGATACAGCGCACCAGGTGTGCCCGTATTCGAACGCGACGCGCGGCAACATCGTGGTCGATCTGACCTTAGGGTGATCTGCCGATCCTCAGGCGTGCACTGAGCAAGGAGTACCGTGCCTTGAGTAGCTGTTCGCCCCAGAACGGACTTCCAGGACGAGCATGCCGGCGACCGCTTCTGGCCGGTAGCAGCCAGCAGGTCTGAGCCAACGATAGTTCCCGTTGCGACGCCGATATCCTCAGCTGCCAGCCTGTGGCCTGTCGGTATGCGTTAAGAACCAAGGGACCGCAGAGGTCCCCCGCGTCAGCCCTCCGCTGCGTTCAAGCCATCACTTGCCGAACCACTTGGCCACGTACTGCCATGTGCGCAGCAACAGACCGGCGCGCTCCACATCGGCCTGCGCCACGAGCGGGGTTTCGCCCAGCGGCTTGCCGTTCGAGGTGGCGACCACCTTGCCGACCACGGCGCCCTTGGCCACGGGCGCTTCCAGGCCCGGTTTCAGTTCCACCGTGGCCTGCACCTGCTGGCCGCGTGGCACGGTAAGCATCCATGGCGCGCCCAGGACCGCACCCACGGTGTCGGCCTTGCCAAAGCTCACCTTGGCCGTTGTGACCACTGCACCTGGCTGGATCGGGACAGCTTTTTCGAAGCTGCCAAAGCCCCAGCCGAGCAGCGTGCGCGTGTGGTCGGCTCGTGCCTGTGCGCTGTGGGTGTTGAGGATGACCGAGATCAAGCGCATATCGTTGCGCTTGGACGAAGTGACCAGGCAATAACCGGCCTCAGCGGTGTGGCCGGTCTTGAGGCCGTCCACAGTGGGGTCGGTGTAGAGCAGGGCGTTGCGGTTGCCTTGCTTGATGCCGTTGTATTTGAAATCGTGTTCGGCGTAGATGGGGTAGTACTCGGCGCTGTCGCGAATGATGGCGCGCGCCAGTATGGCGAGGTCACGCGCGGAGGACTTGTGCTCCGGATCGGGCAGACCCGTAGGGTTGACGAACTGGGTGTACGTCATACCAAGGCGCTGGGCCTCGGCGTTCATCAGCTTGGCAAAGCCGGCCTCTGAACCGGCCATGTGTTCGGCAATCGCTTTGGAGGCATCGTTGCCTGACTGGATGACAATGCCGCGCAGGATGTCAATGACGGTGGCCTGGCTATTGAGCGGCAGGTACATGCACGACTCGGTGCCCGAACCGCGGCACCAGGCGTTCTGGCTGACTGTGACCAGATCGGTCTGCTTGAGCTTGCCTGAGCGCAGCGCTTGCTCGACGATGTAGCTGGTCATCATCTTGGTCAGCGATGCGGGGGGCAGCGGCTCGTCGGCGTTGGCCGAAGCCAGCACCTCGCCGGAGTCAAAGTCCATCAGCAGCCAGGCCTTGGCAGGCAGCGCCGGCGGGTTGTCGGCCAGGGCCGTCTGGGCGGCCAGAGGCGGCAGGGCGTTTGCAGAGGCTGCGGCGGCCGCAGCCTTTTTGTGCGCTGCAGGCTTGGCGGCAGCGGGGTGTTTGGCCGCGAAGGACGCCGAGCTGGGCAACAGGGTGCCCACAGCGATGGCCAGGGCGATGGGGAGAAGAGAGAAAGTCTTGGCTTGCAGGGTGTGGTTCGGTAGAGCATCGATTGTCGCGGATTGGGGGCGGGTTTCTTGGGATGGCTGCCGATTGGCAGTCACCGCCGCTTCAGCGCCGCTCTGCCTCGCGCCAGCTGGCCGCGCCCAGCAAGATGATCTGCAACTGCTGCACGAAGTCCTGCACCATCGCCTGCTCGGACTGAGGCTCGTCGGCGGGCAGATCCAGAACCTCGGGGGCGGCGGCCAGCAGGGTGTTGACCATCAGGCCGCAGACCATGTGCAGGCTGGCCTGCGACAGGCCCTGGTAGGCCTCCAGCGGCGCCAGGTCGCGTGCCGTGTCGTCCACAAAACGCTGCACCTCGTGGCGGATCGCCAGCCGCAGCACCCGGCTGCCACCCGCGCGCTCGCTCGAGATGAAGCGGAACAGCACCCGGTTGTCGCGCACGTACTGCAGGTACACCTGCACCGACTGGCGCACCACGCTGGTCTGGGCCGAACTCGGCTGGCGCGCCTGGCGCAGCAGGCCGCGAAGCGTGGCCCCCACCTCGTCCACCAGGCTCAGGCCCAGCTCGTCTGGGCTGCGAAAGTGCCGGTAAAACGCATTGGGCACCATGCCGGCCTCGCGCGCGATCTCGCGGATGCCCAGGCTGGTGAAGCTGCGTCCCTCGCCGATCAACCGCAGCGCGGCCTGCACCAGGCTTTGGCGGGTCAGGTCCTTGCGGTCTTGCCGGCTCAGCGGCGGCTCGGGCGTGGCGGGGGCGGGGGTGTCGGGACGGGCGTTCGGCATGGACGGATTTGGCGGTTTGGGTTTTTCGGTGTACGATCGTACACAAACAAAGGAGCCCTGTCCATGTCCGACGCTTACCTCAACTTTGCCAACTCGGCCTTTGGCGCGCGCCTGGCCGGCATGCTGGGCCTGCCGCGTCCCGTGCCGCTCGAGCGGTTCGAAGCCGGCCAACCGGTGGTTGCTGGCGACGTGCTGGTCGGCGCCGGTGGTACGCCCGAACTGCTGCCCGCGCTGCTGGCTGCCTTCCGCGCCATGCGGGCCGCCACCGTGGCGCACCGCAGCGTGCAGGGCTGGACCGCGATGGCCAACCAGGCCGGCTTGATGAGCGGGCTGTGGAGCACCGGCGAGCAGCCGGGCGGTCCCCTCAAGGCCGTGGTGTTTGACGCCACCGGCCTGGCCACCGTGGCCCAGGCCGAGGCGCTGTACCAGTGCTTCCACGACGCGGTGCGCTCACTGCAAAGCTGCGGCCGCGTGCTGGTGCTGGGCCGCCCGCCCGAAGCCTGCCCGGTTGCCGAGCAGGCCACGGTACAGCGCGCTCTGGAAGGTTTTGTGAAATCGCTGGCCAAGGAGGTCAAGCGCGGCATTGCGGTGCAACTGGTCTATGTGGCGCCGGGAGCCGAGGCGCAACTCGAAGGCACACTGCGCTTCTTTTTGTCGCCGCGCAGCGCCTATGTGTCGGGCCAGGTGGTGCGGCTGGCACCCTTTGAGGCCCCGGCCCCGAGCGACTGGGTGCAGCCGCTGGCGGGCAAAAAGATTTTGGTGACCGGCGCGGCGCGCGGCATTGGCGCGGCCATTGCCGAAACCCTGGCGCGCGATGGCGCCCAGGTGGTCTGTCTGGACGTGCCGCAGGCCCAGGACGCCTTGCAGGCCGTGGCCGAGCGGCTGCAGGGCCGCGCGCTGGCGCTCGACATTGCCGATCCGGCGGCCGCCGGGCAGATCGCCCAGGCGGCCCTGGCTGACGGCGGCTGGGACGGCGTGGTGCACAACGCCGGCATCACCCGCGACAAGACCATCGCCAAGATGCCGCCGCACCTGTGGCAGACGCTGGTGCAGGTCAACCTGGTGGCGCAGCAGGCGATCAACCAGGCCTTGCTGGAGCGGGGCGCGCTCCAACCCCAGGCACGGCTGGTGTGCGTGTCGTCCATCTCGGGCATTGCCGGCAACCTGGGGCAGACCAACTACGCGTTTTCCAAGGCTGGCGTGATCGGCCTGGTGCACAGCCAGGCGCCGCGCCTGCCCCGCGGCATGGCCATCAACGCGGTGGCGCCGGGCTTCATCGAAACGCAAATGACCGCCGCCATCCCGCTGGCCATCCGCGAAGCCGGCCGGCGCATGAATTCCATGGGGCAGGGCGGCCAGCCGGTCGATGTGGCCGAAACCATCGCCTGGCTGCTCAGCCCCGCCTCGCAGGGCGTGAATGGGCAGGTGGTGCGCGTGTGCGGCCAAAGCCTGCTGGGGGCTTAAGGTGCAGCGCCAGAACATCACACCCGCCAGCACGCTGAGCAACTTGGCCCGTGCGCTGGCCAGCAGTTTCAAGCGCCCCGGGCCGGTGCGCGCGCTGGCCCCGGTCACGCTGGTGCTGCCGCGCGTCGTGGTCGACGCCGCGCACCTGGCGCGTTACGCCGAGGTCTGCGGTTTTGCCCCGAGTGCGCAAGCGCCGCTCACCTACCCGCAGATGCTGACTTTCCCCCTGGTCATGACCTACATGACTTCGCCCGCCTGCCCCTGGCCTGCCATGGGCACGGTGCACCTGGCCAACGCCATCACCCAGCATGCGCCGCTGGCCGCAGGCGATGCGGTGCGGGTGGAGCTGAGCAGCGGCGAGCTGCTGGCGCACGACAAGGGGCAGGTGTTCACGCTGCACCTGCGCGTGCTACGCGAGTCAGATGGCGAGGGCGATGGCCAATGCGTCTGGCAGGCCACACAAACCCTGCTGCGCCTGGGCGTGAAGTCGCCCGTGGGCGCACCGTTCAACGGCGCCGTGGGGCCGGAACTCGCCCTGACCCAGGCCGGTGCATTCGACGCCCCCGCCGACACCGGCCGCCGCTACGCCCCGGTGTCGGGCGACTACAACCCCATCCACCTGTCGGCGCTGAGCGCGCGCTTGTTCGGCTTTCCGCGCGCCATCGCGCATGGCCTGTGGACGCAGGCGCGCGCGCTGGCCCTGTTGCAAGCCGCCGCGCCGGCCACTGTGCTGCAAGCCGCTTCGCTCACCACCGTGTTCAAGCGGCCCGTGCTGCTGCCGACACGCGCCTCGCTCTGGCAGGCGCAGGCCAGTACAGGCCAGACCGTGTTCGAGGTGCGCGACGCACGCGGCGAGCAGGTCCATCTGCGTTCCGAACTCCGCGCCGAACCCGCGCATCAACCCACCATTTCCTGAGCCCCACCATGACCCCCAACAGCACCCTCCGTCGCGTCGCCATCGTGGGTGGCAACCGCATCCCGTTTGCGCGCTCCAACACCGCCTACAGCCGCGCCTCCAACCTCGATATGCTCACGGCCACGCTGCAAGGCCTGGTGGACCGCTTCAACCTGCATGGCCAGCGCCTGGGCGACGTGGCCGCAGGCGCGGTGATGAAGCATTCGCGCGACTTCAACCTGGTGCGCGAAGCCGTGCTCTCCACCACGCTCTCGCCCGAGACCCCGGCCTTCGACCTGCAGCAGGCCTGCGGCACCGGGCTGGAGGCCGCCATGCTGGTGGCGCACAAAATTGCGGTGGGCCAGATCGAATGCGGCGTGGCCGGCGGGGTGGACACCACCTCGGACGCGCCCATCGCCGTCAATGACCAACTGCGCCGCACCCTGCTCGATGTTTCGCGCGCGCGCAGCCCCTGGCAGCGCCTGCAGCGGGCGCTGCGCATCCGCCCGGGGCAGTTCTTCCAGCCCGAGCTGCCGCGCAACGGCGAGCCGCGTACCGGCCTGTCGATGGGCGAACACGCCGAACTCATGGCCCGCGAATGGGGCATCACGCGCGAAGCGCAAGATGCCCTGGCCCTGCAAAGCCACCACAACCTGGCGCGCGCCTATGGCGAAGGTTTCTTTGTCGACCTGATGACGCCCTTCCTGGGCGTGAAGCAGGACAACAACCTGCGCCAGGGCCTGAACGCTGAACAGCTGGCCAAGCTCAAGCCGGTTTTCGACCGCAAGGTGGCGCCCGGCCAGGGCACGCTGACGGCAGGCAACGCCACACCGCTGACCGATGGCGCCTCGGCCGTGCTGCTGGCCAGCGAAGCCTGGGCGGCCGAGCGTGGTCTGCCGGTGCTGGCCTACCTCACGTTCAGCGAGGTGGCGGCGGTGGACTTTTTCAACCCCGACCCGGCCAAGAAAGAAGGCCTGCTGATGGCCCCCGCCTACGCCGTGCCGCGCATGCTGGCGCGCGCTGGGTTGACGCTGCAGGACTTCGACTTTTATGAAATCCACGAAGCCTTTGCCGCCCAGGTGCTGTGCACCCTGCAGGCGTGGGAAGACCCGGCGTTTTGCCGCGACAAGCTCGGCCTGGCGCAGCCGCTGGGCGCCATTGACCGCAGCAAACTCAATGTGAACGGCAGCTCGCTCGCCGCCGGTCACCCGTTTGCCGCCACCGGCGGGCGCATTGTGGCCACGCTGGCCAAGCTGCTCGCGCAAAAAGGCAGCGGGCGCGGTTTGATTTCCATCTGCGCCGCTGGCGGCCAGGGCGTCGTGGCCATTCTGGAGAAATGAGCATGTTGAACTACAAAGCCCCGCTGCGCGACATGCGCTTTGTGATGAACGAGGTGTTCGACTACCCGGCGCACTACCGCGCGCTGGGCAGCGGCGAAGACGCCTCGCCCGAGGTGGTGGACGCCATTTTGGAGGCCGCCGCCACCTACTGCGAAGAGGTGCTGGCGCCGCTCTACGTCTCGGGCGGCGAAGAGGGCTGCCACTTTCAGGCGGGCGAGGTCACCACGCCCAAGGGCTTCAAAGCGGCGTATGCGCAGTTCGTCGAGGGCGGCTGGCAGGGCCTGTCGTTCCCCACGGCTTACGGCGGGCAGGGCCTGCCCGTGTCGCTCAACCTGCTCAAGAGCGAGATGATGGGCACGGCCAACTGGGCCTTCAGCATGTACCCCGGTCTGAGCATCGGCTGCATCAACACCATCTTGCAGTACGGCACCGAGGCCATGCGCCAGCAGTACCTGCCCAAGCTGGTGGCGGGCGAGTGGGGCGGCACCATGTGCCTGACCGAGCCGCAGTGCGGCTCTGACCTGGCGCAGGTCAAGACCCAGGCCAAACCGCTGGGCGACGGCAGCTACGCCATCACCGGCACCAAGATCTTCATCTCCAGCGGCGAGCACGACTTGACCGACAACATCGTGCACATCGTGCTGGCGCGCCTGCCCGAGGCGCCCGCCGGCACGCGCGGCATTTCGCTGTTCATCGTGCCCAAGTTTCTGGTGGGCGAGGGTGGTGCTTTAGGCACGCGCAACGCGGTGCACTGCGGCTCGATCGAGCACAAGATGGGCATCAGCGCCAGTGCCACGGCGGTGCTCAATTTCGACGGCGCCATCGGCACCCTGATCGGTGAACCGAACAAGGGGCTGGAGGCCATGTTCACCTTCATGAACACCGCGCGCATCGGCACCGCCATCCAGGGCGTGGCCCATGCCGAGCTGGCTTACCAGGGCGCGCTGGCCTATGCCTGCGAGCGCCGTTCCATGCGCGCGCTCTCGGGCAAAAAGGAGCCCGAGCAGGTGGCCGACGCCATCGTCTGGCACCCCGACGTGCGGCGCATGCTGCTCACCCAAAAAGCCATCGCCGAAGGTGGCCGCGCCATGATCTACGGCGCCGCGCAACTGGCCGACAAGATGTTTGCCGCTGCCTGGGCCGGCGACCAGGCCGGCTACAAGCGCCACGACGGCGAACTGGGTTTCTTCACCCCCATCCTCAAGGGCTTTTTGACCGAAATGGGCCTGGAAGCCGCCAACCTGGGCATGCAGGTGTACGGCGGGCACGGTTACATCCGCGAGCATGGCATGGAGCAGATCGCGCGCGATGCCCGCATTGCCACGCTGTACGAAGGCACCACCGGCATCCAGGCGCTGGACCTGCTGGGGCGCAAGGTGCTGCTGCAAACGCGCGGCCAGTGCGTGCGCGACTTCACCGCCCAGATGTGGGTGCTGGCCCGGCCGGGCCTGCTGGCTGGGGGCTTGCGTGGCCGCATGGCCCGCGCCCTGGCGCGCCGCGCCGTGCAATGGAATACGCTCACCCTGCGCCTCATGCTCAAGGCCAAGGCCGACCCGGAGCAAGTGGGCGCGTCGTCGGTGGACTACCTGATGTATTGCGGCTACGTGATGATGGCCTACCACTGGGCGCTGATGGCCCAGCGCGCCGAGCAGGCCCTGCACAGCGGCCAGGGGCCAGAGTCAGCGGCGTTCTACCAGGCCAAGCTGCAAACCGCGCAGTTCTACTTTGAACGCCTGCTGCCCCGCGCCGACGCCCACCACCGCATGGCGCTGGCGCCGGCCAGCACGCTGCTGCAGATGCCGGTGGCGGCGATGGCGGGTTGAACCCGCTTCACCGCTTGGCGGCATGGACAGCAATGTATCTCAATGGATACAGAGCGCCATAAAAACGATCTATGTGACCTGCCCCCTCTGGCCGTACCAATCAATCGGAAGTAGTCCAAGGGTTCAAGGTTAATCCAAAACTTGAGGGTTGAGATTTGCAGCGGCATTGGTTTGAATCCTTTGCTGCTGCGCGAACTGAGC
>NZ_NERX01000011.1:0-2500 GCF_003063335.1 Limnohabitans sp. MMS-10A-192
GACCTTTATCGATGACTTGTTTGACCGCCTCGGACTTGAACTCGGCGGCATATTTCGTTCGTTGCATTTGCATGGCTCCAATTCAGTTTTGACATCATTATTTGTCTACTAATTTGGGGGAATGCCATGTTTCTGGCTACGGCGGAAACAGGCAGTGTCAGCGCTGCTGCCCGAGCCCTGCATGTCACACAACCCACCGCCTCGATGCAGCTGCGCGAGGTCACCGATTCGGTGGGCATGCCGCTGTACGACATCATTGGGCGCAAGTTGTACCTGACCGACGCTGGGCTAAAACTGGCCGAAACGGCGCGTCAGATCGTGGACGAGTGGGAGCGCTTTGAGCAGCGCGTCCACTCCATGCAAGGCCTCACGCAAGGCCGCTTGCGGGTGGCCGTGGTCAGCACCGCCAAGTACTTTGTGCCGCGCTTGCTGGGGCGCTTTTGCGAAAGCCACCCGCACATCGACCTTTCGCTCGAAGTGCTCAACCGCGATGGTGTGGTGCAACGTCTGCGCGAAAACCGCGATGACCTCTACGTGATGAGCACACCACCCGCCGACATGGAGCTGGAAGACCAGGTGTTTTTGGACAACCCCTTGCTGCTGATCGCGCCCAAGGGACACCCTTTGTCTGAGCGCAAACGGCTGACTGTGAGCGCCCTGCAAGGCGAGCGCTTTTTGTTGCGCGAGCGCGGCTCCGGCACGCGGCTGGCGACCGATCGATTTTTTGAATCACAAGATTTCGAGCCCACATCAAGGCTGGAGCTGGGCAGCAACGAAGCCATCAAGGAAGCCGTGGCCGGGCATTTGGGCGTGGCGGTGATTTCCGGACACGCGCTCAAGAAGAGCGAGCTCACCAAAGACCTGTGTGTGCTGCCGGTCAGCGGCACACCGATCCCCTCCCAATGGCACCTGGTCTATCCCAAGGCACGCCAGATCTCGCCGATCGCGACGGTCTTCAGCAGCCACTTGATGCAGGAAGCACAGCGCTGGACCAGGGGCTGAGCACTCGCTGGCAGCAATACAAGAGATGGAGTGACCTTCGGCCACTTGGCCCTACCAAAGCGATGTAACAGCGTCTGCTAATTTTAGAGAATATCGAAAGCGAAGAGCATGGGTTCTCCATCAGCGCAACATCTCAGCCAACAAAAAAGTGGGAAATATGATTCCAAAGAGGAAATGATTAGCCCGTGAAACTCAAGATAGATACAGTGAGTGTGGCCACGGTCAAACGTGAATACATCTAAAGTGAACCGTAAAAAGCAAAACGCCCCACCGAACGGTGAGGCGTTTTGGGCTGTTAGAAGCCTGACGATGTCCTACTTTCACACGGGAATCCGCACTATCATCGGCGCTAAGTCGTTTCACGGTCCTGTTCGAGATGGGAAGGAGTGGTACCAACTTGCTATGGTCATCAGGCATAACTTGGTGTCGTCTTGACTCTCATCAAGACAACGAATTCATAGAGTTTGGAATCAGATTTTGAGCTTGCGCTCGGCTTTTCAGCCTTTTTTGAATGCGTCAACTTGGCATAACTTCCTTGATCGATGCACACCTTTCGATGTGTGATCAAAGTTATAGGGTCAAGCCGCACGAGCAATTAGTATCAGTTAGCTTAACGCATTACTGCGCTTCCACACCTGACCTATCAACGTCCTGGTCTTGAACGACTCTTTAGGGGGCTCAAGGCCCCGGCAGATCTCATCTTGAAACGAGTTTCCCGCTTAGATGCTTTCAGCGGTTATCTCTTCCACACTTAGCTACTCGGCAATGCCACTGGCGTGACAACCGATACACCAGAGGTGTGTCCACTCCGGTCCTCTCGTACTAGGAGCAGGCTTCCTCAAATCTGCAGCGCCCACGGAAGATAGGGACCAAACTGTCTCACGACGTTTTAAACCCAGCTCACGTACCTCTTTAAATGGCGAACAGCCATACCCTTGGGACCGGCTACAGCCCCAGGATGAGATGAGCCGACATCGAGGTGCCAAACACCGCCGTCGATATGAACTCTTGGGCGGTATCAGCCTGTTATCCCCAGAGTACCTTTTATCCGTTGAGCGATGGCCCTTCCATACAGAACCACCGGATCACTATGTCCTACTTTCGTATCTGCTCGACTTGTCAGTCTCGCAGTTAAGCACGCTTATGCCATTGCACTATTATCACGATGTCCGACCGTAACTAGCGTACCTTCGAACTCCTCCGTTACGCTTTGGGAGGAGACCGCCCCAGTCAAACTGCCTACCATGCACTGTCCCCGATCCAGATAATGGACCTAGGTTAGAACCTCAAACACACCAGGGTGGTATTTCAACGTTGGCTCCACCGAGACTAGCGTCCCGGCTTCAAAGCCTCCCACCTATCCTACACAGATCTGTTCAAAGTCCAATACAAAGCTACAGTAAAGGTTCATGGGGTCTTTCCGTCTTTCCGCGGGGAGATTGCATCATCACAAACATTTCAACTTCGCTGAGTCTCAGGAGGAGACAGTGTGGCCATC
>NZ_NERX01000011.1:7500-41705 GCF_003063335.1 Limnohabitans sp. MMS-10A-192
TCGGCAATGCCACTGGCGTGACAACCGATACACCAGAGGTGTGTCCACTCCGGTCCTCTCGTACTAGGAGCAGGCTTCCTCAAATCTGCAGCGCCCACGGAAGATAGGGACCAAACTGTCTCACGACGTTTTAAACCCAGCTCACGTACCTCTTTAAATGGCGAACAGCCATACCCTTGGGACCGGCTACAGCCCCAGGATGAGATGAGCCGACATCGAGGTGCCAAACACCGCCGTCGATATGAACTCTTGGGCGGTATCAGCCTGTTATCCCCAGAGTACCTTTTATCCGTTGAGCGATGGCCCTTCCATACAGAACCACCGGATCACTATGTCCTACTTTCGTATCTGCTCGACTTGTCAGTCTCGCAGTTAAGCACGCTTATGCCATTGCACTATTATCACGATGTCCGACCGTAACTAGCGTACCTTCGAACTCCTCCGTTACGCTTTGGGAGGAGACCGCCCCAGTCAAACTGCCTACCATGCACTGTCCCCGATCCAGATAATGGACCTAGGTTAGAACCTCAAACACACCAGGGTGGTATTTCAACGTTGGCTCCACCGAGACTAGCGTCCCGGCTTCAAAGCCTCCCACCTATCCTACACAGATCTGTTCAAAGTCCAATACAAAGCTACAGTAAAGGTTCATGGGGTCTTTCCGTCTTTCCGCGGGGAGATTGCATCATCACAAACATTTCAACTTCGCTGAGTCTCAGGAGGAGACAGTGTGGCCATCGTTACGCCATTCGTGCAGGTCGGAACTTACCCGACAAGGAATTTCGCTACCTTAGGACCGTTATAGTTACGGCCGCCGTTTACTGGGACTTCAATCAAGAGCTTGCACCCCATCATTTAATCTTCCAGCACCGGGCAGGCGTCACACCCTATACGTCCACTTTCGTGTTTGCAGAGTGCTGTGTTTTTATTAAACAGTCGCAGCCACCGATTTTTTGCAACCCCATTGGGCTCCCTCTGTTCGAGTTCACCTACTAGGGGCATACCTTCTCCCGAAGTTACGGTATCAATTTGCCGAGTTCCTTCTCCTGAGTTCTCTCAAGCGCCTTAGAATACTCATCTCGCGCACCAGTGTCGGTTTGCGGTACGGTCAATTACAAGCTGAAGCTTAGTGGCTTTTCCTGGAAGCAGGGTATCACTCACTTCGTGTGCAAGCACACTCGTTATCACCCCTCATCTAAGCCCGGCGGATTTGCCTACCGAGCACGACTACAGGCTTGAACCAACATATCCAACAGTTGGCTGAGCTAACCTTCTCCGTCCCCACATCGCACTTGTAATCGGTACAGGAATATTGACCTGTTTCCCATCAGCTACGCATCTCTGCCTCGCCTTAGGGGCCGACTCACTCTACGCCGATGAACGTTGCGTAGAAAACCTTGCGCTTACGGCGAGGGGGCTTTTCACCCCCTTTAACGCTACTCATGTCAGCATTCGCACTTCTGATACCTCCAGCATGCTTTACAACACACCTTCACAGGCCTACAGAACGCTCTCCTACCACTTGCAATAAATTGCAAATCCGCAGCTTCGGTAACTGGCTTAGCCCCGTTACATCTTCCGCGCAGGACGACTCGATCAGTGAGCTATTACGCTTTCTTTAAATGATGGCTGCTTCTAAGCCAACATCCTGACTGTTTTAGCCTTCCCACTTCGTTTCCCACTTAGCCAATTTTAGGGACCTTAGCTGGCGGTCTGGGTTGTTTCCCTCTTGAGTCCGGACGTTAGCACCCGGTGCTCTGTCTCCCAAGCTGTACTCATCGGTATTCGGAGTTTGCCTTGGTTTGGTAAGTCGCCATGACCCCCTAGCCAAAACAGTGCTCTACCCCCGATGGTAATACTTGAGGCACTACCTAAATAGTTTTCGGAGAGAACCAGCTATTTCCAAGTTTGTTTAGCCTTTCACCCCTATCCACAGGTCATCCGCTAATTTTGCAACATTAGTCGGTTCGGACCTCCAGTACCTGTTACGGCACCTTCATCCTGCCCATGGATAGATCACTTGGTTTCGGGTCTACACCCAGCGACTGAACGCCCTATTCGGACTCGATTTCTCTACGGCTTCCCTATTCGGTTAACCTTGCCACTGAATGTAAGTCGCTGACCCATTATACAAAAGGTACGCAGTCACCCTTGCGGGCTCCTACTTTTTGTAAGCATGCGGTTTCAGGATCTATTTCACTCCCCTCCCGGGGTTCTTTTCGCCTTTCCCTCACGGTACTTGTTCACTATCGGTCAATGATGAGTATTTAGCCTTGGAGGATGGTCCCCCCATATTCAGACAGGATTTCTCGTGTCCCGCCCTACTTGTCGTTAGCTCAGTACCACACATTTGTTTTCGCATACGGGACTATCACCCACTATGGTCGGCCTTTCCATGCCGCTTTGCTAACAATTGCGCTATCACTAACAGGCTCTTCCGATTTCGCTCGCCACTACTTTCGGAATCTCGGTTGATGTCTTTTCCTCGAGCTACTGAGATGTTTCAGTTCACCCGGTTCGCCTCGCATGACTATGTATTCATCATGCGATACCCCTAAGGGTGGGTTTCCCCATTCAGAAATCTCCGGATCAAAGCTTATTTGCCAGCTCCCCGAAGCTTATCGCAGGCTTTCACGTCTTTCGTCGCCTATCATTGCCAAGGCATCCACCACATGCTCTTAGTCACTTGACCCTATAACTTTGAACTCTCTTATCGAGAACCCATCGTTATTTCAAGGACTGTCTGTCAGGTCTTTCACCTGACGCGTTATGCCGTAATATGAATAATTCCTCAACACCGGATGTTTCCATCCAATATTAAAAGAACAATTCGTCATTACTTGAATTTCAAACGTCGTTTGAATATTCGTTTTGACGCAATCAAAAAATTGTCACCAGGGGCACGGTCCGCACTAAACCTTTACGAATGTGCGGTTTCCCCTGGCAACTCTGATTCGACTCTATGAATTTTTAAAGAACAGCCGTGTGTCTTTCGACACTTGTTAATCGATCAATATCAATCAACACAAAAACAGCCTTTGCAATCTCTTGCCAAGCAGCTTTTGTTTTGAATGAACAATTTTCGGAATCTTTTTCAGACTCCATCAGCATTCGATAAGTGATGGTGGAGGATGACGGGATCGAACCGACGACCCCCTGCTTGCAAAGCAGGTGCTCTCCCAGCTGAGCTAATCCCCCAATATTCAACCTAAGCGCTTTTCAGCACTTGTCCTCAGAAGGATTGGTGGGTCTGGTTGGTCTCGAACCAACGACCCCTGCGTTATCAACACAGTGCTCTAACCAACTGAGCTACAGACCCAAGCCGGTCACCAATGACCAGGCATGAAGCCTTAGCCGTCAGCGACAACCTTCCAACAACCGATAAGTGTGAGCGTTCAATTTAAATTGCAGTTTTCCAGAAAGGAGGTGATCCAGCCGCACCTTCCGATACGGCTACCTTGTTACGACTTCACCCCAGTCACGAACCCCGCCGTGGTAATCGCCCTCCTTGCGGTTAGGCTAACTACTTCTGGCGAGACCCGCTCCCATGGTGTGACGGGCGGTGTGTACAAGACCCGGGAACGTATTCACCGTGACATTCTGATCCACGATTACTAGCGATTCCGACTTCACGCAGTCGAGTTGCAGACTGCGATCCGGACTACGACTGGTTTTATGGGATTAGCTCCCCCTCGCGGGTTGGCAACCCTTTGTACCAGCCATTGTATGACGTGTGTAGCCCCACCTATAAGGGCCATGAGGACTTGACGTCATCCCCACCTTCCTCCGGTTTGTCACCGGCAGTCTCATTAGAGTGCCCAACTGAATGTAGCAACTAATGACAAGGGTTGCGCTCGTTGCGGGACTTAACCCAACATCTCACGACACGAGCTGACGACAGCCATGCAGCACCTGTGTTACGGCTCTCTTTCGAGCACGAAGCTATCTCTAGCGACTTCCGTACATGTCAAAGGTGGGTAAGGTTTTTCGCGTTGCATCGAATTAAACCACATCATCCACCGCTTGTGCGGGTCCCCGTCAATTCCTTTGAGTTTCAACCTTGCGGCCGTACTCCCCAGGCGGTCAACTTCACGCGTTAGCTTCGTTACTGAGTCAGTGAAGACCCAACAACCAGTTGACATCGTTTAGGGCGTGGACTACCAGGGTATCTAATCCTGTTTGCTCCCCACGCTTTCGTGCATGAGCGTCAGTACAGGTCCAGGGGATTGCCTTCGCCATCGGTGTTCCTCCGCATATCTACGCATTTCACTGCTACACGCGGAATTCCATCCCCCTCTACCGTACTCTAGCTATACAGTCACAAATGCAGTTCCCAGGTTGAGCCCGGGGATTTCACATCTGTCTTATATAACCGCCTGCGCACGCTTTACGCCCAGTAATTCCGATTAACGCTTGCACCCTACGTATTACCGCGGCTGCTGGCACGTAGTTAGCCGGTGCTTATTCTTACGGTACCGTCATGAGCCCCTCGTATTAAGAGAGACCTTTTCGTTCCGTACAAAAGCAGTTTACAACCCGAGGGCCTTCATCCTGCACGCGGACTGGCTGGATCCGACTTGCGTCCATTGTCCAAAATTCCCCACTGCTGCCTCCCGTAGGAGTCTGGACCGTGTCTCAGTTCCAGTGTGGCTGGTCGTCCTCTCAGACCAGCTACAGATCGTTGGCTTGGTGAGCCTTTACCCCACCAACTACCTAATCTGATATCGGCCGCTCCAATCGCGCGAGGTCTTGCGATCCCCCGCTTTCATCCATAGATCGTATGCGGTATTAGCGTAACTTTCGCTACGTTATCCCCCACGACTGGGCACGTTCCGATATATTACTCACCCGTTCGCCACTCGCCACCAGACCGAAGTCCGTGCTGCCGTTCGACTTGCATGTGTAAAGCATTCCGCCAGCGTTCAATCTGAGCCAGGATCAAACTCTATAGTTCGATCTTGATTTTTTTCGCTCTTTCGAGCAACTCATAAATTGGAATCGACGCGAACATCATTTCTGATATCCACATCTTTTTTACTTCATGAGCGTTTGTTAGCTAATTAAAGCTAAGTTCCAAAGAACTTGGCAATTACCATCAAACGCCCACGCTTATCGGCTGTATATTTTTAAAGAACCCAAGCAGCTTAGAGCCACTTTGCTTGCCTCGCTGCGATCAGCGAAGCCTTGAATTATGACACAGTTTTCAACGCCGCGTCAAGTTTTTGAAAATTTTTTTGATCATCAAGATCTTCTCAAAAACCTCTTTGCTGCCTGCATTTGCTCTCTTTCGAAAGCTGCTTTGCGTGCAGCGAAGCCCTCGATTATGACACAGTTTTTTAGCCTCCAACCAGCTTTTTGAATTTTCCGCCATTTTTTTGTACCTACGCCCCGGATAATGGGTCCATGGCTTTACTCACACTCTTGAACGCATCACTGGCTTTTGGCCATGTCGCACTCCTCGATCACGCTGACTTCTCTTTGGAGACGTCCGAGCGCATCGGCTTGATTGGTCGCAACGGCACGGGCAAATCGTCCCTGCTCAAAATCCTGGCGGGCATGGAGCGCCCCGATGACGGCAATCTGCATGTGCAGCAGGGCGTTCGTATCGCTTATGTGGCGCAAGAACCCTTGTTGATGCCTGAGCACACCATCTTTGAATCTGTCCGCGAGGGTCTGGCAGACGTTGTGCAATGGATTGACGATTACACGCACAGCCGTGGCGACCTGGACACATTGCAAGGCCAAATCGAATCTCGCGACGGCTGGGGCTGGGAGCAACGGCTGGACGAAACCCTGCAGCGCCTGCAATTGGACCCCAATGCAGTCGTTCAATCCCTGTCTGGCGGCATGCGCAAGCGTGTGGCCCTGGCGCAAGCCTTGGTGACCCGTCCTGATGTGCTCTTATTGGATGAGCCCACCAACCACCTGGACCTGAACGCCATCACCTGGCTGGAAGACCTGTTGATCGACTTCAAAGGCAGCGTGATCGCCATTACACACGACCGGGCGTTTCTGGACCGCATTGCAACCCGGATTGTCGAACTGGACCGAGGCAAGCTGCGGCCCTACCCGGGCAACTACGCCGCCTACCAAGTGCAAAAAGAAGAGCAACTTGCGCAGGAAGCTGTGATTCAGGCCAAAGCCGACAAACTGCTGGCCCAAGAAGAGATCTGGATTCGCAAAGGCGTGGAAGCGCGCCGCACCCGCAGCCAAAGCCGGATCACGCGGCTGCAAAACCTGCGCGGCGAGCGCGCTGCACGTCGTGAAAAAGTGGGCAACGTGAAGATGGAAGTGGCCTCTGGCGTGCCGAGCGGCAAGCTGGTGGCCGAACTGACCGATGTGAGCAAGAGCTTCACCCAACCCGACGGCTCGGTGCGCACCGTGATCCAGAAATTCACCGGCACCTTGCTGCGCGGAGACAAGATCGGCTTGCTGGGTCCCAACGGCGCAGGCAAAACCACCTTGCTCAAATTGATCTTGGGCGAACTCGAAGCCGACAGCGGTGAAGTACGACGCGGCAGCAAACTCGAAGTGGCCTACTTCGACCAGATGCGTGACGCCTTGGACCTCAACGCCACGCTGGAAGACTTCATCAGCCCCGGCAGCGAATGGATCGAGATCGGCAACAAGCGCCAGCACGTCAAGAGCTATTTGGGCGACTTCTTGTTCTCGCCCGCACGCGCCACCTCGCCGGTGCGGTCTTTGTCGGGTGGCGAGCGCAACCGTCTGCTGTTGGCCCGCTTGTTTGCGCGACCAGCCAACGTGCTGGTGCTGGACGAACCGACCAACGACCTGGACATCGAAACCCTGGAGCTGCTCGAAGAGCTGCTGCAAACCTACGAAGGCACTGTTTTCTTGGTCAGCCACGACCGCGCCTTCATGGACAACGTGGTCACCGGCATCATCGCCTGCGAAAGTGCCCCGGACCAGCCCGGCTTCTGGCGCGAATACGAGGGCTCGGTGCAAGACTGGCTGATCCAGTCGCAACGCAGCCAGGCCATCCGCGCACAAGCCGCGCAACGCAGTGGCAACGCAGTTGCTACGCCAGCACCTGCAGCACCCGTTGTCGCGACGCCAGCTGCCGCACCCGCTCGCAGCAAGCTCAGCTACAAAGAGCAACGGGAGCTGGCCGAATTGCCCGCCAAGATCGAGGCGCTGGAAAAAGAACAGGCTGAAGCCCGTGCGCAACTGGCGGACGGCAGCATCTACCAGCGCGACGCGGGATTGGCACAGCAACTGTTCAAGCGCGACGCCGAGATCGACGACGTGTTGCTGGCCGCCATGGAGCGCTGGGAAATCCTGTCCGCACGCTGACGCTGTCAAGGGCAGTCCAAACGGCGACCCTCATGGAAGCCTGTTGGCACTACATTCACAGGCATGAACTCTTCTGAACTCAGCGCACTGTTGGTGTTGGCCACCGTGAGCAGCTTCACCCCGGGGCCCAACACCGCATTGTCCACCGCCATGGCCGCCAACCACGGCCTGCGCCGGGCCATGCGGTTTGTGTGCGCAGTGCCAGTGGGCTGGGGCATTTTGTTCGTGCTGTGTGCCACCGGCTTGGGTGGCTTGGTCGTCGCTTTTCCGCCCTTGCGCTGGGGCATCGTGGTGCTGGGCAATGGGTATTTGCTGTGGCTCGCCTCACGGCTGTGGGGCAGTGGCAGCTTGCAGCAAGCCGACAGCGCCAAGCTGCAAGTGGGCTTTGTGCAAGGCGTGGGCTTGCAGTTTCTCAACATCAAAGCCTGGATGCTGGCCTTGGCCATCGTGGCCGGCTGGGTGGCCGGGCGTGAAGACGCCACCGCCCGCACACTGGTGCTGCTGCCCATCATGGTGGCCTATGGTTTTTTCAGCAACCTGACCTACGCAATCGCGGGCTCCATGCTGCGCCACTGGCTGGCACATGGCCGCCGCTTGCTGGTGTTCAACCGCTGCATGGCCGTGGCGCTGCTGGCCACTGTGGTCTGGCTGCTGAATGGTTTGCGCGCCACCGGTGCATGAAGGCGTCCCCATGCACGACGTGAAAGCACAAACCCAAGGCCTGTGGTTGGGCCTGCTGGGCGTGGTGATCTTTGCCCTCACTTTGCCCATGACACGGCTGGCCACCGGCACGGTCGATGCTCCACAACTGTCGCCCTGGTTTGTAACCTGGGGGCGGGCCGCGCTGGCCGGGGTGCTGTCGGGCATCTACCTGTTGGCCGTGCATGCCCCTTGGCCAATCGCTGCACAACGCGGGCCCTTGTATTTATCACTGGCGGGCAACGTGATCGGCTACCCGCTGCTGCTGGGCTGGGCCCTGCGGCACGTCACGGCCAGCCACGCTGCCGTCATCACCGCCTTGTTGCCCCTGGCCACAGCTGCGGCAGCGGCTTGGCTCATGCACCAGCGGGCACGCCTGGGATTTTGGATATTTGCCGGTTTGGGCAGTGCGCTGGTCGCGGTCTACAGCGTGCTGCGCGCTATTCAAATGGGGCATGGTTTTGGCCTGACCTGGGCCGACACCCTGCTCCTGGGCGCAGTGGTTGCCGCCTCGCTGGGTTATGTGGCCGGGGCCAAAGTCACCGCCAGTCTGGGTGCTGAAAAAGTCATCAGCTGGGTCTGCGTGATGGCGCTGCCCATCACATTGCCCGGTACTTGGCTCACCTGGCCCACACAGCCGATCGCCACCACCTCATGGCTGGCCTTGCTGTACGTCGGGGTGTTCTCGATGTGGGCCGGGTTTTTCGCTTGGTTTCGGGGCCTGTCCATGGGCGGTCCGCTGCGTGTGAGCCAACTGCAATTGCTGCAGCCCTTCATCAGCATTCTGGCCGCCGTCCCTTTGCTGGGAGAATCACTGGATGCGATGACCCTGGGCTTTGCCCTGCTGGTCGTGCTCACCGTCTTCATGGGGCGGCGCATGGCCAAGGCCCCAGCCACCCGATAAACACACATCACGGAGCAAACAAATGAACTGGAACCTGGCCCGACGCGCCGACAAGATGAACCCCTCGGTGATCCGCGAGATCCTGAAAGTCACCGAAAAACCCGGCATCATCAGTTTTGCGGGTGGTCTGCCCTCGCCCCTGACTTTCCCGATCGACGCCATGCGCGAAGCCAGCGAGCGCGTGCTGCGGGACGACGGCAAAGCCGCCTTGCAATACGCGGCCAGCGAAGGCTACGCCCCCTTGCGCGAATGGGTCGCGCAAGACCTGCTCAAACAAGGCATGTGCGTTGACCCCGACCAGGTGCTGATCACCACCGGCAGCCAGCAAGGCCTGGACCTGGTCGCCAAAATCCTGATCGACGCGGGCAGCCGCATTCTGGTGGAAACGCCCACCTACCTGGGCGCACTGCAAGCCTTCACGCCCATGGAGCCTGTGGCCGTGTCGGTCAACAGCGACGACCACGGCGTGGACCCGACCGACCTGCGCGCCAAAGTCGGCACCGGGGCTGACAAAGCGCGCTTTGTGTACCTGCTGCCCAACTTCCAGAACCCCACCGGCCGCACCATGACCGAAGAACGCCGCGCCGCCGTGGCGCAGGTGGCTGTCGAGTCTGGTCTGCCGATCATCGAAGACAACCCCTACGGCGACCTGTGGTTTGACGAACAACCTGCCCCATCGCTGAGTTCACGCCACCCCGAGGGCAGCGTTTATCTGGGCTCCTTCTCCAAAATTTTGGCCCCCGGCCTGCGTCTGGGCTATTTGGTTGCGCCCAAGGCCCTGTACCCCAAACTGCTGCAAGCCAAACAAGCGGCCGACCTGCACACGCCCAGCTTCAACCAGCGCGTGGTGGCCGAAGTGCTCAAAGACGGCTTCATCGACCGCCATGTGCCCACCATCCGCGCGCTTTACAAACAGCAGTGCGAAGCGATGCTGGCCGCGCTTGACCGCGAAATGGCAGGCCTGGGCCTCTCCTGGAACCGCCCGGTGGGCGGCATGTTCCTGTGGGTGCAACTGCCCCAGGGCCTCAAAGCCATTCCACTGCTGGACAAAGCCGTCGAAAAAGGCGTGGCCTTTGTGCCAGGCTCGGCGTTTTACGCTGGGGCCGCCAACGAAAACACCTTGCGCCTGTCGTTTGTGACCGCCACCGTGGACCAGATCAACACCGGCATGGCCGCGCTGGCAGCTGCGATCCGCGAATCGCTTTGACCGCCTGAACTGAACCGCACGATGCAAGCCCGCACTTTCCAGCAAGTGGATGTCTTCACCGACACCGCCTTCTTGGGCAACCCGCTGGCCGTGGTGCTCGACGGCACGGGCCTGAGCGACGCGCAAATGCAAAGCTTCGCCCGCTGGACACAGCTGAGCGAAACCACCTTTGTGCTGCCGCCCACGCCCGAGGGCGCTGCAGGCGGGGCCGACTACCGGGTGCGCATCTTCACGCCCGGCATGGAGTTGCCGTTTGCGGGCCACCCGACCTTGGGCACGGCGCATGCTTGGCTGAGCGTAGGCGGCCAGCCCCGGCAAAGCGGGCAGCTGGTGCAGGAATGCGGCGTTGGCCTGGTGACTTTGAAGCAGCTTGGCGAGCGCTGGGCTTTTGCAGCGCCACCGCTGAGCCGCTCGGACATCTCGGCCGAAGATCTCGGCCCGGTGCTGGCCGCGTTAGGACTGGACGCCTCGGAAGTGATAGCCGCCCAAAGCCTGAACAACGGCCCGCACTGGCTGGGTCTGCTGGTAGACAGTGTGGACACAGTGCTGGCCCTGGAACCCGACCACGCCGCCCTGAAAAAGCTGGGCACCAAAGTCGGCGTGGCGGCCCGCAGGCCAGCGCCAGCGGGAGGCCTGATACGCCGCGCCAACCGCGAAGCGCGGGCCTTCACGGCTTCCAACACCCGCATCGCCAACGACCCGACCGATCTGGAAGTGCGCGCCTTCGCCGCCCCCGTGGGCGTGGCCGAAGACCCGGTGACGGGCAGCCTGAACGCATCGCTGGCCCAATGGCTGATGGCCGATGGCCACATGCCCGGCACTTACAGCGCACGCCAGGGCACGGTGCTGGGGCGTGCCGGACAGGTGTTTTTGTCGCAAGACACGCAAGCCCAGGTCTGGGTCGGCGGCGATGTGGTCGGCTGCATTCAAGGCACAGTGAACTTGTGAGTCCGGCGTGTGCCGCTGCACAGCGGCCCGTTGGTGCCGGAACCAGGCCCTAAAGCTCTGCCGCTGATCACCCCAGCGACAGGCGCCAGAGTCCGGTCTGCGCACAATCGCAGCCCATGGGAACACTCTATTTGGTCCGCCATGGACAAGCCTCTTTCGGGGCCGATGACTACGATCAACTCAGCCCACTGGGTCGCCAGCAAGCCGTGCGCTTGGGCGAATACCTGAGGCCCAAATTGCAGGGCCAACCCATCGAGGCCGTGATGATGGGCAGCTTGAAGCGCCACCGCCAAACCTGGGAAGGCATTGCCGAAGGCGCAGGCTTGCCCCACACGCCCTCGGTCTGGCCGGGCCTGAACGAATACGACAGCCACGCGTTGATCGAAGCCATCCACCCTGAGCCGCTGGCCAAACCCGACACCCCCGAGCTGTATCGCCACCACTTTCGCCTGCTGCGCGATGCACTGCAGGCCTGGATGGCCGGCCGCACCCAGCCACGCGGCATGCCCAGTTATGCAGACTTTGTGGGTGGCATCGAAGCCGCGCTTGACCATGTGCGGCAAAACCACTCAGGCGACGTGATGATCGTGTCCAGTGGCGGCCCCATCTCGACCGCGGTGGGCCGCGTGTTGGGCACCCCGCCGGAGACCACCATCGAGCTGAACCTGCGCATCCGCAACACGGCCCTGACCGAGTTTGTGTTCAATCCCAAACGGCACATGCTGCTGACTTACAACACACTGCCGCATCTGGATGCTGAGGCTTACACCAATTGGGTCACTTTCGCCTGATGCCCAGGACCACGAACAGGTGTAATCCCTAGGCAATACCCCTACTGCAGACGTGCACAATGGTCTGCATGAATTGTTCGACCGCTTGGGCGGCCCTCAAGACACTTGAAGGCGGCATCCAGCTCTCTCTCCAAGAAGAATCCAGCGCACAACAAGCCGCGCAGGAATTGGCTGCGTGGCTGTCCAAACTTCAGCTTGAAGATGCCGTTCAAACGCTGTTGATACCCAATGACACCGAGACCACACTGGTCTGCACCTTGCGCCCCGAGATCCAGCAAGCCTGGATGCCAGAGCACGACACCCTGTCATTACACCAAGGCTTGGCGCACCTTGGCATTGCCCAAGATCCGGTCAGTCTGGACCGTGAAATACTGGTGGCGCTGCTGGGATCGCCTTGTCGATTCAAATTTGCGGACCTCGGCGCGCTGGCTTCTCATGTCCGGGTGAGGCGACACATGACGCTGGCCGCCCGCAAAACCGCATTGGCCTTCAAAACCGAAGCGGCCGAACGGCCCGAACGTTACTGGCACTACGACGAAGAGCATGGCTTCATCCTTCAACCTGGCGTGTGCCTGATCGATGCACTGATCAGCGCCACGCAACCCGAAGTCACAGGCAGGCTGTATGACTTTTCGTGCTACCGGGCCAGCGAATACGTGATTTTGTTGGGCATTGCACAAGAGCTCAAAGAGCACCACCCCCATCTCTTGCTAGAACTGCAAAAAACCAACGAACGCCACGCCATCCGATCGGGCCAGTTCCATGACGTTTTTCTCATCGAATATGGCAGCATGGACAAGCCGCTGCCCACGCGCTATTACGTACCCGGCGATCGCCTGTGGTTTCGCAACCCGGACGAACGCTCATCGGACGTGATGGGTTACGAAGGCTCCTGGGTCATCTACATGGGCGGTGGTTTATTCAGCAACTTCTGGGAACGTGACAAACCCTTCACACTGGAATCCAAGGCCATTGAGATCTACCACTGGCGCGACGGCGTTCACACCGATGCCCAAGGTCAATTGCAGATGAACGAACACGTGGTGGCGCAGCATGTGGCCCAAACCTGCGCCAGCCCACAAGCAACACAAGACGTGCTGTCCCGGATGTTGCGCATGCGCGATCCGCAAGGGGTTTACGCCAGCGGCGGCTGCATCGACTCCACCCGGGAATACCCACGCGGCGTGAGCAGTCAACACTGCGAGCTGGTTTTGCCCGTTTTTTAAGCGCCGATCCGATCGGTCAAAGTATCCGGTGGCAACTGGTCCATTTCGACCAGCAACTGCGCCAAGGCGCGGCCCGCGGCCTCGCGCAAGGCTTGACCCTTTTCAACCGTGGCCAAGCGCGCATTGCCTGCTGCGCCATGGGGGTTGTAATCCTGCATTTGCCAGCCCAGCTTGGCACTGCGACCATTGCCCAAAATCTCAAAACGCTCAGCGCGGTCCTGCGATGAAGATCGAAAGTTTTGCGCCGCATCCATGCGCACCCGCTCTGGGCGCAAAGCACGCATCATGGAAGTTTCAACATCGCCGGCATGCACTCCAAACCGCTGCTCCTCGGCGCTGAACAAAGCATTGACATCCTGGCCTTGGGCGTCAATCAAGGGCAAGTTGAACCAGCTCACGCTGTAGACCAACATGTCCAGACGGGCACGCAAGTCACGCGCCACCAAGTCCATCACGCTGACCTGGCCGCCATGGGCATTGAACAGCACCAGTTTGCGCACACCGCTGGCGGCCACCGACTCGCCAATGTCGGTCCACAAGCGCACGATGGTTTCGGATTTCAGCGTCAAGGTCCCGGCAAAGCGGGCGTGCTCCGGGCTGAAGCCCACCGATTGGGTCGGCAAAAACAGCACCGACAAATCGGCGGGCAAATGCGGCAAGCTGGCGGCCACCACCCCCTCCACCAAATCGGTGTCCACCGACAGCGGCAAGTGCGGCCCATGCTGCTCGGTCGCGGCCACAGGCAAGACCGCAATGGTGCGGTCCAGCGCCAGCGTGGCGAAGTCGGTGGTGGTCAGGTCGGCCCAAAAACGGCAAGGGGTATGCATGGGTGCATCTTAATGGAGCCCGGCCCCTCGGTGTACAGTGCCACTTTCCATGAAGCGCGCTGGTCACGGCAGCGCTGTGCTCCTACATGCTGAACCCCTTCTCGCTTTTCCTGTCGGCTTTGCGCACCTCGCGCCTTTCCTCGGCTTGCTGCATCGCTGCGCTCTGGTGTGGACTGGCCGCCCCCGTTCACGCCCAAGTGCCCGGCGCCACCTTCAAAACCGAGCAAGTCCGCGCGGAGTTGCTTGCACACGCACCGCAAGGCCTTCAGGCGGGCCAGACCTTCTGGCTGGGCCTGCAAATCGTGCACCAAACGCATTGGCACACCTATTGGCAAAACCCCGGCGACTCTGGCCTGCCTACGCGGCTGCAATGGAAGTTGCCTGCGGGACTGCAAGTGGGCGAGATCGCTTGGCCCTTGCCCAAGAAAATCCCGATCGGCACCCTGGCCAACTATGGCTATGAAAACACGGTGCTGCTGCCGGTGTCCGTGAACGTTGGCCCCGACTTCAAAGCGCCCGTGGTGGGCCCGGTGAAAATCCAGCTGCAGGCCGAATGGCTGGTCTGCCGCGAAGCGTGCATTCCTCAAGAGGGACAGTTTGAGCTGAGCTTGCCTGCCCAAGGCGCCACCGCCTTGCATGGCGATCTGTTTGACGCGGCTCAAAAGCAAAGCCCACAAAGCCTCAAAGGCTCGCACACAGCCAACGTTTCTGCCGATGGGCGCACCGTGACGCTCAGCATCGAAGCCCTGCCGCCTGCGTGGCGCGGTCAAACCCTGAGCCTGTTCCCCGTCACGGCCAATGTGGTGAACAACGCCGCCGTGCAGGGCAAAACCTGGACCCAAAGCTGGCAAGGCGACCGCTGGACGGCGCAAATGCCGGTGTCCGATGAGCGCAGCGAAAGCCCCGCCCTCATGCGCTGGGTGATCGCCGCAGGCCCAGAAACGGCGCCTCGCGCCCCGGCTTTTGAAGTGGACACCCCTGTCAAGGGCGCCTGGCCCGCCTTGGCCCAAGCCAGCGCCAGCGTGTCGCCGGCCTTGGCCCAAGCCCTGAAAGACAACGCCAAAGCCCCGCCACCGCACAGCGGCAGCTGGGGCAGCCTGCTCTTGGCCCTTGTGGGCGCCTTCGTGGGCGGTTTGCTGCTGAACCTCATGCCTTGCGTCTTCCCGGTGCTGGCCATCAAGGTGCTGGGCTTTGCCCAACCTGGCCAAGGCCGCGCAGACCACCGCGCTGCAGGCCTGGCCTACACCGTGGGTGTGGTGCTCTCGTTCTTGTTGCTGGGCGGGCTGCTGCTGGGCTTGCGCGCAGCGGGCGAACAACTGGGCTGGGGGTTTCAACTGCAATCACCGGCTGTGGTCGCAGGTCTGGCCCTGCTGTTCACCTTGCTCGGCCTGAACCTGGCGGGTGTTTTTGAATTTGGCCAAATGGTGCCCAGCCGCCTGGCCAGCTGGCAAAGCCGCCACACCACCGTCAACGCCGGTCTGTCAGGTGTTTTGGCGGTCGCGGTGGCCTCACCTTGCACCGCCCCCTTCATGGGCACATCGCTGGGACTGGCCATCGCTTTGCCCGCATGGCAAGCCTTGGCCGTCTTTGTCGCCATGGGCCTGGGCATGGCTTTGCCCTATTTGGCGGCCAGTTTCTGGCCTGCCGTGGCGCGGGCCTTGCCAAGGCCCGGCGCGTGGATGGTGGTGTTCCGTCAGGCCATGGCCTTCCCGATGTTCGCCACCGTGATCTGGTTGTTGTGGGTGCTCGGTCAACAAGCGGGCATCGACGGGGCAACCGGCCTGCTGGCGCTGCTGCTGTGTGTGGCGTTTGGCGCGTGGTCCCTGGGTTTGCAGGGCCGTGCCCGCTGGGGCTTGAGCGCCTTGGCTTTGCTCGCCCTCGCATGGCTGACGCTCAGCGTGCTGCCCGCCGCCTTGCGTGAAGCGCCGTCCAGCCAGGCGACCCACAGCGAAACCGCCACCGCATCAGCACCCCGCTGGCAAGCCTGGTCCGAAGCCCGTGTGCAGTCCGAACTGGCCGCAGGGCGTCCGGTCTTTGTGGACTTCACGGCCGCCTGGTGCGTGACCTGTCAATACAACAAGAAAACCACCTTGTCCGATACCGCCTTGCTGGCCGACTTGGACGCACGCCAAGTCGTGCTGCTGCGCGCCGACTGGACGCGCCGCGATGCGGCCATCACGCAAGCGCTGACGGCTTTGGGCCGCAGTGGCGTGCCGGTGTATGCCTTGTACGCACCCGGCCGTGCACCGGTGTTGCTGTCCGAATTGCCCTCCGTGGCCGAGGTTCAGCAAGCCCTGCGGAGTTTGTGAGCAGCTGCCCGGCCCTGCCGGGTGAGGGCGCAGGCAGTCCTGCGACAATCGAGGGATGAGCACAAGTCCTTCCTCCTCTTCATTCGCCCCCCTGGTCAACGACACGTTCTTGCGCGCCTGCCTGCGCCAAGCCACCGACCACACCCCCATCTGGTTGATGCGCCAGGCGGGTCGCTACTTGCCCGAATACTGCGCCACCCGCGCCAAGGCCGGCAGCTTCATGGGCCTGGCCACCAACGTGGATTACGCCACCGAAGTGACCTTGCAGCCGCTGGAGCGCTACGCTTTTGACGCCGCCATTTTGTTCAGCGACATCCTGACGGTGCCCGATGCCATGGGCCTGGGTCTGTCATTTGCCCAGGGCGAAGGCCCACGCTTTGCCAAAAACGTGCGCGACGAAGCGGCCGTGGCCGAGCTGGCCGTGCCTGACATGAACAAGCTGCGCTACGTGTTCGACGCCGTCACCAGCATCCGCAAAGCGTTGAACGGTCGCGTGCCGCTGATCGGCTTTTCGGGCAGCCCCTGGACGCTGGCTTGCTACATGGTCGAGGGCAAGGGGTCTGATGACTACCGTCAGGTCAAAAGCCTGATGTACAGCCGCCCCGACCTGATGCACCGCATTTTGGAGATCAACGCCGACGCCGTGGCCCTGTACCTGAACACCCAGATCGAAGCGGGCGCACAAGCGGCCATGATTTTCGACAGCTGGGGCGGCGTGCTGGCCGATGGTGCCTTCCAGGAATTCAGCCTGGCCTACACGGCCCGCGTGCTGAGCCAGCTCAAGACCGAGCACAACGGCCAGCGCATCCCCAGCATCGTCTTTACCAAAGGCGGCGGATTGTGGTTGCCCGAGATGGCGGGTCTGAACTGCGATGTGCTGGGCCTGGACTGGACCATGAACCTGGGCCGTGCGCGTGCTTTGGTGGGCGGCCAAGTCGGCGGCGCCGGCAAAGCCCTGCAAGGCAACATCGACCCGAATGTGCTGTTTGCACCACCCGAGCAGATCGCCAAAGAGGCGCGCCGCGTGCTCGACAGCTTCGGCACGCCGCACGCGGACAGCACACAAACCGGCCCCACGCACATCTTCAACCTGGGGCACGGCATCAGCCAGTTCACCTCGCCCGAACATGTCTCGGCCCTGGTAGAAGCGGTGCACCAGCACTCTCGCCATTTGCGCTCGGCGGCTTAAATGTCTGGCTAGCATAAAAAACAAGCTCCAAATGCCATTTTTTTAGCAAATAAATGCATTTGGATGCTTGACTTATGCACAAAAATTCAAACCGCT
This sequence comes from Limnohabitans sp. MMS-10A-192, assembly GCF_003063335.1. Taxonomy (GTDB): domain Bacteria; phylum Pseudomonadota; class Gammaproteobacteria; order Burkholderiales; family Burkholderiaceae_C; genus Limnohabitans_A. The sequence goes on from NZ_NERX01000011.1 coordinate 25,011, forward strand.
CCTGGCGAGATCGTACATTTCGTAACGCCCAAGCCAAGCACCTGCCAACTTTGCAAGTTGTTGATTTCAAATAGATTTTTAAATTTGCACATTGCGTGGGCAATCTAGCGGAAGGCTTGATTTTCAAGGCTTCTCGGACATCCAGCCCCGGTTCTCCACAAAGTTATCCACAGTTTTTTGGGATGACTGCCAAAGCACTTCAAAATCAAGGACTTAGGTCTGATTTGAAGAATTTCCATAACCATCAAATCCATCAACACCACCAAGACACTGGAAAAAATGTGAGCACCCACCACTGGATCGATGTTGCCGTCCAGACCCCCGCCCACAGCCAGATCGGGGGGCTGCTGAGCTACCGCTGCCCGTTTGACGTGCAGCCCGGCCAGCTGGTGCGCGTGCCGCTGGGCAAGCGCGAGGTGTTGGGCGTGGTGTGGGCGGTTTCAGAGACGGCACCTGCCGACATGCCCGCCTCGGCGGTGCGTGATGCCACGGGCTTGCTGGAAGGTCTGCCGCCTTTGGACGAGCGTTGGCGGCAACTGGTGCAGTTTTCGGCGCAGTACTACCAGCGATCCTTGGGTGAAGTGGCCTTGTCGGCCCTGCCGCCCCAGTTGCGAGACCTGAGTTCAGAGCAATTGGCCAGGCGCCTGAAGAAGCAAGCCCAAGCTGCCGCAGTCCAAGTCCAGCCGGGCCATGCACTGTCGGATGAACAAATCGCCGTGTTGGCACAGATGCAAAGCCAGGCTGGCCCCTTTTTGCTGTTCGGCAGCACCGGCAGCGGCAAAACCGAGGTCTACCTGCAAGCGGTCGAGCGCATGCTGCTGGCCGACCCGCAGGCCCAGGCCCTCTTGATGGTGCCGGAGATCAACCTGACCCCACAACTGGAAGAGCGGGTGCAAGCGCGTTTTGGCGAACAAGCGGTCGTCTCCATGCACAGCGGCATGACGCCTGCACAGCGCCTGAAAGGCTGGCTGGCCGCGCACGCGGGCCATGCCCGCATCGTGCTGGGCACGCGCATGGCGATTTTTGCGTCCATGCCGCACCTGAAACTCATCGTGGTCGACGAAGAGCACGACCCCAGCTACAAGCAGCAAGAAGGCGCCCGCTACTCGGCCCGCGACTTGGGCGTCTACCGGGGTCGCCTGCACAACGCGCAAGTGCTGCTGGCCTCGGCCACGCCATCCCTGGAAAGCTGGCACCTGAGCCGCCCCGCCGAAGAAGGGGGCCGCTACCTGCGGCTGCACATGCCTTCGCGCATCGGGACCGCCTTGCTGCCCAAAGTGCGGCGGGTGGACATGAACCACCAGGCCAAAAAAGCCGTGCTGTCCGCGCCACTGCTGGCCGCGCTGCAAGAGCGGGTGGAGCGCGGCGAGCAATGCATGCTGCTGCTCAACCGGCGCGGCTATGCGCCGGTGCTGCATTGCGCCGACTGCGGCTGGAAAAGCGAGTGCAAACATTGCAGCGCTTTCCGCGTGTTCCACAAGATCGACCGCACGCTGCGCTGCCACCACTGCGGCCTGACCGAGCGGGTGCCACGCGCCTGCCCTGAATGCGGCAACGCCGACATCGCCCCCATTGGCCGCGGCACCGAGCAACTGGAAGAACACCTGGGCGAATTGCTGGCCCACGTCAAACGCCCCGATGGCTCACCGATCCGCATCGCCCGCATCGATGCCGACACCACGCGGCTCAAAGGCGCCCTGGAAAGCCAGCTGGCCTCGGTGCATTCGGGCGAGGTGGACATCCTGGTAGGCACCCAAATGATCGCCAAGGGGCATGATTTCCGGCGCATCACCCTGGTCGCGGCGGTCAACCCCGACACGGCGCTGTTTTCGAGCGACTTCCGGGCGCCCGAGAGGCTGTTTGCCTTGCTGATGCAGGCCGCAGGTCGTGCCGGGCGCGAAGCCAGCCAAAGCGCCACCAGTGAGATGTGGGTGCAAACCTTTCACCCCACGCACCCGCTGTTTGAGGCGCTGAAAAAACACGACTACCCTGCCTTTGCCGCCAGCGAGCTGGCCGAGCGCACCGCCGCCGACCTGCCCCCCATCAGCCACCAGGCCCTGCTGCGCGCCGATGCCCGCAGTCAGGACGTGGCCCAGGGTCTGCTGAACGCCGCACGCGAAACCCTGGAAGCCCAACTGAGCGCCGACCCGGCCACGGCCGACTTGGTGATGCAGGTGAGTCTCTATCCCGCCGTGCCCATGAGCATGCAACGCGTGGCCGATGTGGAACGCGCCCAAATGCTGCTAGAAAGCCCCTCGCGCATGGCCCTGCAAAAAATGCTGTGGCACCTGCACGGCGTGTTGCACCACTTGCGCAGCCAGCCCGAACACAAGGGTGTGATCCGCTGGCTGGTGGACGTGGATCCTCAGGCGATTTGAAGCTGAGCCTCAGGGCTTGATCAAAGCCACCGCGCCAGAGAAGGTCAAGAACGCCACCGCCGTGGTGACCAAAATGATGCGGGCGATGCGCCCGTTGTCAGCGCCCAGGCGCTCGGCCAAGAGCGAGACATTGCTGGCACTGGGCAAAGCGGCCACCAGCACCATCACGGTCGCGGCCAGAGGTTCGATCTTCACCCCCAGCTGCACTGCGGCCACCGTGGCCAACAACACCAACAAGGGGTGCACCAGCAACTTGATCACCGCCACCGGTAAATAGTCCCCTGCGCGCAAGGGTCCATGGGGGCGCTCATGTGCCAACATTTGCGAGCGGGCCAGCACGGCACCGATGGTAAACAAGGCCACTGGCGATGCCGCATCGGCCAGCAAACCCACCGTCTTGGCCACCGGACCGACCAGTTCAAAGCTCCAGAATGAAAAAGCGGCACCCAACAAAATCGACCAAGGCATGGGGTTGCGCACCACGCCGGCCAAGGCTTTTTTCGCAGCACCGGCCACCCCGTGCTCGCCTGCGGTGTCCATGCGCGACAAGGCCACACACAGCGAACTGGTGATCACCATGTCCACCACGATGGTCACGATGGTGGGGCCGGCTGCCTGCGCGCCGAGCAAAGCCACCAGCAAAGGCACGCCCATGAAGCCCGTGTTGGGAAAAGCGGCCACCAAAGCGCCCAAGGACGCGTCGTTCCAACGGATGCGGGCATTGAGACTGACCCCGATCGTGAAGGCGACCATGATCAAGGCACACGCCAAATACGTGAAGAAAACCCCCGCATCCAACAACTGCGCAATCGGTGTGCTGGCGCCAAACCGAAACAACATGCAGGGCAAGGCAAAAAACAGCACAAAGCCATTCAGACCCGGGATCGCCTCCAGTGGCAACAAGCCTTTGCGTGCGGCGGCATAGCCGCACAACACCAGGGCAAAAAACGGAAATGTGATGCGCAAAACTTCAAGCATGGCCTTATTGTCGCCGCCCCCACAGCGCCCCACCCGTCGCCAGACCGACACGCGCCCCACCGGACCACCCGCCAAGGGACCCCAACCTGGCAGCCGGGCCGCTATGATGATCGGCTTTGCCCTGATGATCCTGAGTGCCCCATGTCTGCCGGTCTGAATTTCGCCCAACTTGAAGCCGTGAACTATGTTCAGGGCCCCTGCCTCGTGCTGGCGGGCGCTGGCTCGGGCAAGACGCGCGTGATCACCCACAAGATCGGGCGCCTGATCGATGTGGGGCTGGAGCCCAAGCGCATTGCGGCGATCACCTTCACCAACAAAGCCGCCGCTGAAATGCGCGAGCGCGCCAAGCAGTTGATTGGCCGGGCCGCCAAAGACGTGCTGATCTGCACCTTCCACGCCTTGGGCGTGCGCATCATGCGCGAAGACGGGCATGTGCTGGGCCTCAAGCCGCAGTTCAGCATCATGGATGCGGACGATGTGACCAGCATCCTCAAAGATTGCGGCGGCACCACCGACGCGGCCACCGCCCGCCAGTGGCAGTGGACCATCAGCCTGTGGAAAAACATGGGCCTGAACGCCGAGCAGGCCGCAGCCCAAGCCCCCGACGACAACGCCCGCGTGATCGCCCGCATCATGGCGCTCTACGAAGAACGGCTGACCGCTTACCAGAGCGTGGACTTTGACGACCTGATCGGCATGCCGCTCAAGCTGCTGGCCGACTACCCCGAGGTGCGCGAACGCTGGCAGGCCAAGATGGGCCATGTGCTGGTGGACGAATACCAAGACACCAACGCCACCCAGTACGAAGTGCTCAAGCACCTGGTGGGCGAGCGGGGGCGCTTCACGGCGGTGGGTGACGATGACCAGTCGATCTATGGCTGGCGCGGCGCCACGCTGGACAACCTCAAGCGCCTGCCGCAAGACTTTCCGAATTTGAAAGTGATCAAGCTGGAGCAGAACTACCGCTCCACCAGCGCGATCTTGCGGGCCGCCAACAACGTGATCCAGCCCAACCCCAAGCTGTATCCCAAAACGCTGTTTTCGGAGCTGGGCGAAGGCGAACCCGTGCGCGTGGTCGACGCCGTGAACGAAGAACACGAGGCCGACCGGGCCATTGCCCGCATCCAGTCGATTCGTGGCGGCCAAATCAACCCGTCCAAACACCGCGAGTTCAAGGACTTTGCCATCCTCTACCGCGCCAACCACATGGCCCGGCCGTTTGAGCAAGCACTGCGCCGCGCCAACATCCCCTACAAGGTGTCGGGCGGGCAGAGCTTTTTTGACAAGGCCGAAATCAAGGACCTGTGCGCCTGGTTTCGCCTGTGGATCAACAACGACGACGACCCGGCGTTTTTGCGCGCCATCACCAGCCCCAAGCGCGGCATCGGCCACCAAACGCTGGGCCAGCTGGGCACATTCGCCACGCAATACAAACTGAGCCTGTTCGAGGCGCTGTTTGCGGGCAGCCTGCCCAGCGCGGTGAACACCCGCGCCGTGGACGGCCTGCACGAGTTTGGCCGCTACATCAACGACCTGGAGCACCGCGCCCGCCACACTCTGGGCAAGACGGATGCGCTGGCATTTTTGCTGGAGTGGCTCAAGGAAATCGGCTACGAGTCGCACCTGTACGACGGCGAAGAGAACGAAAAAGTGGCCAGTGCCCGCTGGACCAACGTGCTGGAGTTTTGCGACTGGATGGCCGGGCGCTGCGGCGGCGAAATCGAAGACGCCACCGGGGCCCAAGCCACCGAAACCAAAAACCTGCTGGATGTGGCGCAGACCATCTCGCTGATCTCCACATTGAACGAACGCGAGAAAGACCAAAACGTGGTCACGCTGTCGACCCTGCACGCGTCCAAGGGTCTGGAGTGGCCGCATGTGATGCTGGTGGGCGTGAACGAAGGGCTGCTGCCTTTCAAGCTGGGCGACGATGAACCCCATTCTGGCAAAAGCGATGGGCCGATGAGCGAGGGCATCTTGCAGCGCCTGCAGGAAGAGCGCCGCCTGATGTACGTGGGCATCACCCGTGCCCAGCGCAGCCTGGCCGTGAGCTGGACCAAGCGCCGCAAAAAAGGCCGCGAAATGGTGGCGGCTTTGCCCAGCCGCTTCATCGCCGAAATGCGCCTGGACGAAAACACCACCAAGGAAGACCCGCGCGAAAAACTCCGTGCCCTGCGCGCCGAGTTTGCCAAGCGGGCTGCCGACTCTGCCGCAGAGGCCAAACCATGAAACCCTCTCGCAAGCTGTCTGGCTTGATCACCAGCGCCTGCATCGCGGGCCTGTCGGCATGCGCCACCGTGCCATCGTCCCCCGGCTGTGCCAACGAAGACATCACAGCCGAACAGCTCGTGGGTTCATGGCGCGTGGAATGGGCGGGTCAAGCTGCTGCATGGACTTTGTTGCTGCGCCCGCACCCCGAGCACGAGGGCAGCCTGCGCGGTGCGCTGATGCAAAACCCCCAGCACTACGCAGTGGCCGCCGACATCGAAGAGGGTGAGTTCACCATGGAAGAGTCGCACGACGGTCAACGCATCGCCGCCACCTGGCTGGGCAAGGTGCAAGCGGGCAGCTGCGGTCAGATCATCACCGGTGAACGGCAAGAGGGCTCGGCAGGCCAAGCGCCGCAGCGCTTTGAGATGCGCTCACATCGCGTGCGTTGATTTGCGCACGCGCAGCTTCACACAGGCCACCTACAATCCAAGCTCAACAAAACCAGCACGCGCACAGGACCACTGCACCGCCTGATCTCGGAGGACACCCCACATGAACGATTACGCCAGCCGGCAAAGAAAGCCGACCAAGCACCTGTTCGGGCTGGGGCTGGTGATCGTCTTGCACCTCTTGCTGTTTTGGGCCATCAACTCCGGACTGGCCCAGTCATTTGTCAAAAAGATCAGCCGCCCTGTCGAAGCGATTTTGCTGGCCGATGCGCCACCGGATCTGGTGCCCCCCCAGCCTGCCCCCAAACTGCCCCCACCGCCCAAAAGCCTGCCACCCCCTACAGCTTCAGTGCCTGTGCCCGATGTGCCCGCGCCCCTGGCTGCACCCGCTGCCCATGCGATCGCAGCCGTCTCGGCTGCGCCACAAGCCGCAGCCACACCCGCTCCATCGGCGCCGGCAGGCAAGGCCGATGCGGTTCGCACCTCGGCGGTGGTGAACTCGGCCAATTGTGAAAAGCCCGAATACCCCAGCGCATCACGCCGCATGGAGGAAGAAGGCACAGTGAGCCTGCGCTTTCTGATCGGGGTCGATGGCAAAGTGATCCAATCTGAAATCGAAAAATCTTCCGGCTACAAACGCCTGGATGAAGCGGCCCGCGCGGGTTTGTCGCGTTGCCAGTTCCGCCCGGCCACGGTGGATGGCAAACCCGAGCAAGCTTGGGCCAGCATGCGATACACCTGGCGTCTGGAATGATCCATTCAAGCCCTTCACCCTTCAACCATTTCCCCAAGCATCTCGAGGAGCGCCTCATCATGAACAACATCACACCCCAACTGATCCTTCGCACAAGTTTGTTGCTCACTCTTTTCGTGGCGAGTTCGGTCATGGCGCAAGCGGTGGAGCCTGCGGCCGCAGCGGCTGTGGTTGAAGAAAATCCTTACGGCTTGGCCGCTTTGTGGAGCCAGGGCGACTTGGTCGCCAAAGGCACACTGCTGATCCTGGTGCTCATGAGCATGGGCTCTTGGTATGTGATCTTCACCAAGTTCGCTGAGCAGGCCAAGCTGAACAAGCAAGCCAAGGCTGCGCAAGCATCCTTCTGGTCCGCCAACACCGTGGCCCAGGGCAAAGACACTCTGGAAGAGGGCTCGGCCTTCCGCTTCATCGCAGAAAAGGGGCTGGAAGGCGCTTCCAAACACACCGGCTTGCTGGGCGCTGTGGACTTCAACGAATGGGTCACCATGAGCATCCAGCGTGCCATTGGCAATGTGCAAAGCCGCATGCAAGACGGCCTGGCTGTCTTGGCCACGGTGGGCTCGACCGCACCTTTCGTGGGTCTGTTCGGTACCGTGTGGGGCATCTACCACGCGCTGGTCAAGATCGGCATGTCCGGCCAAGCCTCGATCGACAAGGTCGCAGGCCCCGTGGGTGAAGCCCTGATCATGACCGCCATCGGCTTGGCTGTGGCGGTGCCTGCGGTGCTGGGCTACAACTTCCTGGTGCGCCGCAACAAGGCGGTGATGGAACAAGTCAACGCCTTTGGCTCTGACCTGCACGCCGTGCTGCTGGGCTCGGCCAAGAAGTAAATCCTGTTCGCTCAAGTTTCGAACAAGAGGAGCCCACATGGCCATGAACGTAGGCGAAGCCGATGACGAGATCATCGGCACCATCAACACCACGCCCCTGGTGGACGTGATGTTGGTGCTCTTGATCATCTTTTTGATCACGATCCCCGTGGTGACCACCTCCATCAAGGTGGACTTGCCCAAAGAAAAGAACGTGGTGCGCGAGACCAAGCCCGAAAACGTGATCATCTCGGTAGACAAAGCAGGCGCTATCTATCTGTACGACACCAAGGTCAAAAACAGCACGGACTTGCTCGAGCGCATGAAGAAATTCTCGGCCATGAAACCTCAGCCCGAGGTGCAAATTCGGGGTGACGGCCAAAGTGATTTCGAGTCGGTGGGCCGCGTGATGTACGCGGTGCAACGCGCAGGCATCACCAAAGTCGGCTTCATCACCGAGCCATCTGGCCACTGACAGGAGAACCATGTGGGAATGAACCCAATCAGCAGCGCCAGCGACGAACCTGAAGTGATGCTGGAGATGAACACCACGCCATTGATTGACGTGATGCTGGTGCTCATCATCATGTTGATCATCACGATCCCGCCACAGCTGCATGCGGTGAACATGGACATGCCAGCGCCCACGAATGCAGCCAAGAAAGCCGATCCGGTGGTGATCAAGATCGATGTGGATGCCAACAGTGTGATCCACTGGAACGGCAAGGCGGTCAGCCGCGCGGAGCTGGAGGCCAAGCTGACAGAGGCGTCTGCCCTGCAGACCCAGCCGGAGCTGCACATCCGCTCACACGCAAAGGCGAAATACGAAGCGGCTGCGGCCGTGATGGCCAGTGCGCAGCGCATGGGGCTGACCAAACTGGGGATCGTGGGCTCTGAGCAGTTTGTGAACTGAGTGCGCAACCCCACCCAAAGAAAAAGCCGCTCAAAAGAGCGGCTTTTTTTCGTAGAAAGATCCGAAGGATCAGTCTGCGTATTTGCCAGCGGCGTCCACAGCGGCTTTGATCTTGACCATTTCGGCGGCCACGAACTTCTTGTGCTCTTCTGGCTCGACTCGCTTGTCATTCACCACCAAAGCGCCCAGGCCTTCATTCTTCTTGATGAACTCAGGGTCTTTGAGTGCTTTCTTCAGTGCGTCGTTGAGGGTTTTGGTCACAGCTGCCGGTGTACCTTTTGGCGCATACAGTCCGTGCCAGATGGTCAGGTTAAAGCCTTTGAGGCCCATTTCCTGCAGGCTCGGGTAGTGCTTGAGCACGGGGTGGTTGCTCAGTGGCTTGGCGGTGGTCACAGCGAATGCCTTGACGCGGCCCGACTCGATCTGTTGTGTGGTGTTGGTGGTCTGGTCACACATCACATCCACCTGCCCGCCAATCAAGGCGGTCATGGCTGGCGCTGTGCCACCAAACGGAATCGTAGTCATGGCGTCTTTGGACTGCAAAGACGACTGCCACAGCAAACCGCAGATGTGCGATGCCGAACCCAAGCCGGCGTGCGCGATATTCAACTTACCGGCGTTGGCACGGATGTAGTTTTCGAAATCGCGGTACGTGTTGGCGGGCAACTGAGGCTTACCGATCAGGGTCATCGGCACATCGTTGACCATGCCCAAGAACTCGAAGTCTTCCAAAGGCTTGTAGGAAATCTTGCGGTACAGGGCTGGCGTCGCAGCCATACCGATATGGAACAACAGCAGTGTGTGACCATCGGGTGCCGCCTTGGCCACCTTGCTCGCACCGATGGTGCCGCCTGCGCCTGCAGCGTTTTCAACCACAAAGTTGCTGCCGGGCACGTATTTGCGCATGGCTTCTGCCAAGTCACGGGCCACACGGTCTGTAGGACCGCCTGCAGCAAATGGCACCACGATGTTGATCGGCTTGGCGCCGGGGAAAGACTGGGCGTGAGCACCCACTGCAGCAGCTGCCAATGCAGCCAGAGCAAACCATTTCTTCATGTCGACACTCCTAAAAAGTGTCTCAAGTTTAAGCGCCCGAACAAGTGCTTGCATCGCGGGAATTACTTAGCGGTTTGCCCTAGTGATTCCCTGCAAAAGACAAGGCCATTGAGGCCTTCTTCACTGGTAACTGCGGGCGTCCTCGATGACCTTGCCATCGTTGGGCAGGCTGCCCACGGCCACGAGCTGCACATCGCTGCGCAGTTTGGTCACGTCACGTACGGCATCGGCCATGCGGGCCTTCAGGCCTTCGTCAGCCGTGTGGGCAGTTTCCACACGCAGGGCCATCTGGTCATTGGCCATTTCGCCCGTCACCACCAAACGGGCTTTGCTGACCTCGGGGAAACGTTTCACGATCTCCGCCACCTGACCGGGGTGCACGAACATGCCACGCACCTTGGTGGTCTGGTCGGCACGGCCCATCCAGCCCTTGATGCGTTGGCTTGTGCGACCCGTGGGGCACTGGCCCGGCAAGATGGCCGACAGGTCACCCGTGCCGAAACGGATCAGCGGGTAGTCGGGGTTGAGGCTGGTCACGACCAGCTCGCCCACTTCGCCTTCGGGCACAGGGTCGCCGGTGCCAGGGCGCACGATCTCGACGATCACGCCTTCGTCCAGCACCAGGCCTTCGCGGGCCGCGGTTTCATAAGCGATGAGGCCCAGATCGGCGGTGGCGTAGCACTGGTAACCGGCCACGCCGCGCTCGGCCATCCAGTCGCGCAGGCTGGGCGGGAACGCCTCGCCGGACACCAGGGCCTTGGTCACGCTGGGCAAAGCGACGCCTTGCTCGGCGGCTTTCTCGATGATGATTTTCAAAAAGCTGGGGGTACCGATGTAGCCTGCAGGCTGCAATTCGGCCATGGCGCCCACTTGCTGCTCGGTCTGACCGGTGCCGCCGGGGAACACGGTGCAGCCCAGCGCGTGCGCGCCGGTTTCCATCATCGAGCCCGCAGGCGTGAAGTGGTAGCTGAAGCTGTTGTGGATCAATTCGCCGGGACGAAAGCCCGCCGCAAACATGGCCCGCGCCATGCGCCAGTAGTCACTGCGCGTGCCTTCGGGTTCGTAGATCGTGCCGGGGCTGGCGAACACGCGGGTCATGCCTTTGCCAAAACCCAAGGCGCTGAAACCACCGAACACATTGCCGCCTGCGGCACGGGCGGCTTTTTGACGCTCCAGCAATTCGTATTTGCGAATCACAGGCAACTTCGCCAGCGCCGCACGGCTGTTGACACTGACCGCATCCACGTCCTTGAGCAAATCGGCAAAGGCCGGTGCGTGTGCTTTGGCGTGGGCGACCTGCGCGGGCAAAGCGGCCATCAACGCGGCTTCACGGACTTGCGGGTCGCGCGTTTCCAAGGCATCAAAGTGCTGGGACATGGGTTTCTTTCTGGGGTACTGCGGTGCGAAAGGAAAAAGGGGGAATCAATGCATCAAGCCAACCAGCGCTTGCGGCGCTTGTAGCTCTTGACGTCTTTGAAGCTCTTGCGCTCGCCGCCGCCCACGCCCAGGTAGAACTCTTTCACGTCTTCGTTGGTGCGCAGGTATTCGGCCGCGCCGTCCATCACCACGCGACCGGACTCCATGATGTAGCCATAGTCGGCGTACTTCAGGGCCATATTGGTGTTCTGCTCGGCGATCAAGAAGGTGACTTTTTCCTTCTCGTTCAAATCTTTGACGATGTTGAACACTTCTTCGACGATCTGTGGGGCCAGGCCCATCGAGGGTTCGTCCAGCAAGACCATGTTAGGGTTGGACATCAGGGCGCGGCCAATGGCGCACATCTGCTGCTCACCGCCCGAGGTGTAGGCGGCCTGCGAGGTGCGGCGCGTTTTGAGGCGGGGGAAGTAGTTGTAGACCTTTTCGAGGTTGGCCGCGATCTCGCCCTTGTCGGTGCGGGTGTAGCTGCCGGTCATCAGGTTTTCTTCGATGCTCAAGTGGGCAAAGCAGTGACGGCCCTCCATGACCTGCACCACACCGCGGTTGACCAAATCGGCCGGCGACAGGTTCTCGATGCGCTCACCGCGCAACTCGATGGAGCCCTTGGTCACTTCGCCGCGTTCGCCTTTGAGCAAGTTGGAGATGGCGCGCAAAGTGGTGGTCTTGCCCGCGCCGTTTCCGCCCAACAGGGCCACGATGCCCTGCTCGGGCACTTGCAAGGACACGCCCTTGAGCACCAGGATGACGTGGTTGTAAATGACTTCAATGCCGTTGACGTTCAGAACAATGTTTTTTTCGCTCATGGTCTTTGCCTATTCAACTTTCCAGGGGTTGCCCAAATGAAAGCGCCGATCGAATTTCTTTCGAGGCTTTCATTTGGTGGCTGCAAGCTGCAGCCACCGCCCCACTGCTTGCGCAGTGGGGTTTGTGCCATCAAGACTGGCAGTCAGCAGGTGTGCGACGTGTGATTTTCTTTTCAGCAGCGTATTTGTCTGCAGCAGCCTTGACCATCGGCTTGATGATCTGCTCATCGGCCTGGTACCAGTCGCTGGAGAACTCCCACTTGCTGCCGTTCCATGTGTGGATACGGGCCCAGTTGGCGCCCATGTGATCAGCGCACGATGTCGAGACAGGACGCAGCACGCCCTTAAAGCCCAAGGCATCCAGCTTGGACTGGGTCAGGTTCAGGTTTTCATAGCCCCAGCGAGCCTGCTCGCCTGTGACCACTTTGCCTTTGCCATATTTTTCTTGGGCTTGGCGAACACCTTCGACAGCGAACATGGCGCTGAACAAACCGCGCATGTAGAGCACTTCGCCCACTTCATCCTTGGGGCCTGTGCCCTGGCCTTTGGCGTGCAACTTCTCCAGCACTTCCTTGACCACAGCAGAGCCTTTTTCCACGCCGTGCTGCATGGTGATGGCGTTGTAGCCTTTGGCACCCATGCCCACGTCTTTGACATCAGGCTCGGCACCAGCCCACCAGACGCCATAGATTTTCTCGCGGGGGTAACCGGTGGCTTGTGCTTCTTTGAGCAAGGTGGAGTTCATCACACCCCAGCCCCAGTTGACCACGTAGTCAGGACGGCTTTGGCGGATTTGCAGCCAGGTGGATTTTTGCTCCACGCCTGGGTGTGTCACCGGCAGCAAGCTCAGCTTGAAGCCGCTCATGGCTGCATGCTCTTGCAAGATTGGGATGGCTTCCTTGCCAAATGGGCTGTCGTGGTAGACCAAAGCGATGTGCTTGCCCTTGAGCTTGTCTGCGCCGCCGAGTTTCTTGGCGATGTCTTGCATGATCACGTCACCAGCCACCCAGTAGGTACCGGCCAAGGGGAAGTTCCACTTGAACACGCCACCGTCAGCCGATTCGCTGCGGCCGTAGCCTGCAGTGATCAAAGGGATTTTGTCGTTGGGTGCTTTTTCGGTCAGCGCGAAAGTGATGCCGGTCGACAAAGGCTGGAACACGGTTGCTCCGCCGTTCTTGCCCTTCAGGCGCTCGTAGCACTCCACACCGCGGTCGGTGGCGTAGCCGGTCTCGCACTCTTCGAAACTGGCCTTCACGCCGTTGATGCCACCACGGGCATTGACAAGCTTGAGGTAATCAACGTAGCCGTTGGCAAACGGCACGCCGTTGGGAGCGTAAGCGCCAGTGCGGTACACCAGCACGGGGAAGAACTGCTCTTTGGTTTGAGCAGTGGCCACAGTGCTGACCAGCGCACTGGCAAGGCCTGCAGCAGCCACCGTGGTGGCGAGGGCGAGTTGACGAAGCTTCATGGTTTGTCTCCTGTTAAAAATAGGTGGAAGCACTTGGGAAAAACACTTGGAATCAATGAGGGAAGGGCCACAGGCGCAATTTTTGTTTGGCCACAGACCACAGCTTGGCCAAGCCGTGCGGCTCGACGATCAGGAACCAGACAATCAAGGCGCCAAAAATCATGTACTCGGTGTGGGACACCGTGGCAGTCGAAATTTCGACACCGAAAACAGCCCCCAATGCAGGCAGGAACTGGTTCAAGAAGATGGGCAGAATCACGATGAACGCAGCACCGAAGAAGCTGCCCATGATGGAGCCCATGCCACCGATGATGACCATGAACAGCAACTGGAAGGAGCGATCAATCGAGAACGCAGCTGGTTCCCACGAACCCAGGTGCACAAAGCCCCACAAGCCACCTGCCACGCCCACGATGAACGAGCTGACTGCAAAGGCGCTGAGCTTGGCGTAGACCGGACGGATACCGATCACGGCTGCGGCCACGTCCATATCGCGGATGGCCATCCACTCACGACCGATCGCCGAACGCACCAGGTTCTTGGCCAGCAAGCCAAAGACCACCAGGAACCCCAGGCAAAACAGGTATTTTTCGAGCGGCGTATTGATGCCAATGCCCATCACGTTCAAATTGGAGACGGACACCGAACCCGATGCGTTGTTGTTGGTGAACCAGCCCACGCGCAGGAAGGCCCAGTCACAAAAGAATTGGGCAGCCAAAGTCGCCACCGCCAGATAAAGGCCCTTGACGCGCAAACTGGGCACACCAAAGAAGATCCCCACCAAGGTTGCAAAAAAGCCGCCAGACAACAAGGCCAAGATCAAAGGCATGCCCTCAATACGGATGTACGTGTTGTAGGCCATATAGGCCCCCACCGCCATGAAGGCCCCCGAACCCAGGGAAATCTGACCGCAATAACCGACCAGGATGTTCACACCCAAAGCGGCCAGCGAGAGGATCAGGAATGGGATCAAGATGGCGCGGTACATGTACTCGTCGACCAGGAAAGGCACGCCAACGAAGGCAAAGGCGATCAGCGCCAGAATCACCCAGCGGTCTTGTGCAATCGCAAAGATTTGCTGGTCTTTGCGGTACGTGGTTTTGAATTGACCGTTCTCTCTGTAAAACATGTTTTTTCTCCTTACACGCGGTCAATGATTTTTTCGCCGAACAGACCTTGCGGACGGAACAACAAGAACACGAGGGCCAACACGTAGGCGAACCAGATCTCGATGCCACCACCGACCATGGGGCCGATGTAAACCTCGGAGAGCTTCTCGCCCACACCGATGATCAGGCCACCGATGATGGCGCCAGGCACCGAAGTCAGACCACCCAAAATGATCACAGGCAAAGCACGCAAGGCCACGGTGGTCAGCGAGAACTGCACACCCATCTTGGAGCCCCAGATGATGCCGGCGACCAAAGCGGTGATACCGGCCACAAACCAGACGATGACCCAGATGCGGTTGAGCGGAATACCGATCGACTGCGCTGCTTGGTGGTCATCGGCCACCGCACGCAGGGCGCGGCCGGTGCTGGTCTTTTGGAAGAACAGCGACAGGACCACCACCAGCAAGGCAGCGATGCAAGCGGCATACACGTCTTCCAGGTTGATCATCACGCCGCCCTGGAAGATCGACTCGAACAGGAACACCGGATCTTTGGGCATGCCCACGTCGATCTTGTAAATGTCGCTGCCGAAAATCGTTTGACCCAGACCGTCGAGGAAGTAGGTGATGCCCAAGGTGGCCATCAACAACGTCACGCCTTCCTGGTTGACCAGGTGACGCAAGACCAAGCGCTCGATGACCCAGGCCAGCACGAACATGATGCCCGCTGCCAGAACAAAGGCCACCAAGTTGCCCAGGAACTTGTCTTCAATACCCAGCCAGCCAGGCGCCCATTCTGAAAAACGGGCCATGGCCAAAGCGGCAAACAGCACCATCGCGCCTTGCGCGAAGTTGAAGACACCGGAGGCCTTGAAAATCAACACAAAGCCGAGCGCCACCAGCGCATACAGCATGCCTGCCATCAGGCCGCCAAAAAGAGCTTCCAGAAAAAATGCCATGTTCTTGTCTCCTCAGTGGCCAGTGCCAAGATAGGCACGGATCACGTCTTCGTTGTTGCGCACTTCTTCGGGTTCGCCGTCCCCGATCTTCTTGCCGTAGTCGAGCACGACCACGCGGTCAGAAATGTCCATCACCACACCCATGTCGTGCTCGATCAACACGATGGTCGTGCCAAACTCGTCGTTGACATCCAGAATGAAACGGCACATGTCCTGTTTTTCTTCCAGGTTCATACCGGCCATGGGCTCGTCGAGCAGCAAGACTTGCGGCTCCATCGCCAGCGCACGGCCCAAGTCCACGCGCTTTTGCAAACCGTAGGGCAGCTGGCCCACAGGGGTTTTGCGGAAGGCCTGAATTTCCAGGAAGTCGATGATGTGCTCGACTTTTTCGCGGTGCGCTTCTTCTTCGCGCTGGGCTGGGCCCACGCGCAAGGCTTGCATCAAAAGATTGCTTTTGATCTGCAGATTGCGGCCGGTCATGATGTTGTCGATCACGCTCATGCCCTTGAACAAAGCCAAGTTCTGGAAGGTACGGGCAATGCCCATCTCGGCCACCTGGCGGCTGCTCATGTGGTCAAACTTCTGCCCACGGAAAGTGATCGAGCCTTCTTGCGGCGTGTACACACCGTTGATGCAGTTGAGCATCGAGCTCTTGCCCGCACCGTTGGGGCCAATGATCGAGCGGATCTCGTGCTCTTTGACGTTGAAAGAAATGTCGGTCAGCGCCTTGACGCCACCAAATCTCAGGCTGATGTTCTGGACGTCGAGGATGACGTCACCAATGACCTTGCTCATGCTGCTGCCTTCACAGGGGTGAATGTCTTCGCATCGGAAATCTTGAGCGTGGCGCTCACGCTGCCGCTGCGACCGTCTTCAAACTTGACGACGGTTTCAATGAACTGCTCGGTCTTGCCTTCGTACAGGCCATCGACCAGCGGTTTGTATTTGTCGGCAATGAAGCCGCGGCGAACCTTATTGGTGCGTGTCAATTCGCCGTCATCCGCATCCAGCTCCTTGTGCAAGACCAGGAAGCGGCTGACCTGACTGCCCGCGAGCAAGGCGTCTTCGGCCAAATCGGCGTTGACTTTCTCGACGCAATCCTTGATCAGCTCGTACACCTCGGGCTTTTGGGCCAGATCGGTGTAACCGGCATAAGGCAAGTTGCGGCGCTCGGCCCAGTTGCCCACAGCATCGAAATCGATGTTGACCATGACGCACGCTTTTTCACGCTGATCACCGTAATGAATCGCCCCGGATTTTGAGGAGGCTCCACACTTTGAGAAGATGGAGCCATGAGCAAGAAATCAAACCGTTTTTCACCCGAGGTGCGCGAACGCGCTGTTCGTATGGTGCTCGAACACCGAGGCGA
>NZ_NERX01000012.1 GCF_003063335.1 Limnohabitans sp. MMS-10A-192
GCTTCAGCTTGCTTGAGGAATCCGATGATCTGCTCGTCGGTAAATCGTGTGGTCTTCATATCCGCCATTCTCCAAAATTAGCGAACTTAGTTCCATCGATTTGGTACGGCTCAGAGGGGGCAGGTCATATGCGCCAACTGAAGGGGTAACCGATGACTGCACTCAAACTGCGGAAATGGGACAGCGCCCAACACCTCAAGACCGAAGAGGACATGGCGCTCTATATGGAGGCCTGCCTGCAAGAGGCAGGGGATGATGCTGCCAAGGCCCTGGGCACCATTGCCCGGGCCAAGGGCATGTCGCAACTTTCGCGCGTACGGGCCTGGGCAGGGACAGCCTCTACAAGGCGTTGTCAGGGGAGGGCAACCCCAGCTTTGCCACGATCCTGAAAGTCACGGCGGCGCTGGGCATCCAGCTCCACGCACAGCCCATGCAGGCGGGGTAAGCGTGATGGGTGTTGGGGTAGGAGCGTTTGTGGCTCATGTCCTGTAAAGGCTGGATGCAGTCGTAGCTACGTGGCAAGTCACCGGCAGTAACCGACCCATTGCAGCCGGTCACATCTTTTAAGACGTTGACTTGTTTGTAGCGGTTGCTGCCGGTCGTGTCCCGCAGTCATTTGTGGGCTTTCTGCCAGTAGCGGTCGGTCGATCTTTAACCATCAGGCTCGGCAGCCGGTCAGTTCGGTCATAGGCCAATGACCGCTACCACACATCCTATCCAGTGCTGACGGATAGGATCCATTGATGCATGGGCCAATTTGCACAACAGGCTATGACGCCCAATGAACAGGGAGCCCTGCACATTTTCGATGCAGCGACGTTTTCTTACTGAACTAGCTGGATGTCAGTGACGATCATCTTGCCACCTTCATTGATCACCATAAACTTAATTTTTTCGCCTGGCTTGATGCTGGTCAATAAACTCTTATCTTTAGCAGTAAATACCATTGTCATTCCCGGCATATCCATATGTTTGATTTCGCCGTGTTTGATCGTGACCTTGCCAGTTTCGAGATCAATTTTCTTGACCTCTCCGTCGGTTAAAGACGGCGTCATTTGAGACATGTTCATCTTGCTGTGATCCATGACAGCTTGGGAAAAACTGCTTAAGGGAAGAGCCGCACCAATGGTCAATAGTGCAATTGCAATTTTCGTTTGAATATTTTTCATATTTTCCTCATGAGTAAGAGTTAAAAACTTTTGATGATCCGTCTTTTTGGATTAGCAAGACTTGATACGCGTCACGCCTTGCGCCGTAGACAGGACCGTCCATTCCAGGAGATCCGATAGGCATCCCCGGAACGGCAAGACCTAACGCTTGTGGTTTTTCTTTGAGTAAACGTTGAATGTCTTCGGCTGGCACATGCCCCTCAATCACATATCCACCGACCAGAGCTGTATGACATGAAGCGAACTTTTGAGGCATACCCAGTCGAGCCCGCGCTGCGTTATTACCTTGATCGTTTACTTTCAAAGAAAAATTATTCTTTTCTAAATGAATAATCCAGTCTTTGCAACAGCCACAGTTAGGGTCTTTCCAGACTTGTATAGCTATAGCGTTTGGGCTGGCTGCAATAGCAATTGAGGACGAGCACATTGAAGCTATTCCCAACAATAGCAACCGCCTCGTTGAATTTTTTGAACTGTTTTTGTCAGTCATTTCAGCAGCCCTATCCTGTAATGAAATTACTTCTTGCCAACCTTGATCGCGCCCTTCATCCCAGCTTCGTAGTGGCCTGGCATCAAGCAGGCAAAATTTACGGTTCCAGTCTTCGTGAATTGCCAAACAATTTCGCCTTGCTGTCCTGGAGATAGTGTCACTTTGCCAGGTTCGTCATGTTCCATATCTGGGAATTTTTTCATCTGCTCCAGATGCTCGAGCAATTCCTTCTGGGTGCCCAGACTCAATTCGTGCTTGACCTTTCCTTGATTCTTGACAACAAAGCGGACCGTCTCTCCTTGCTTGACCTGAATAGATGAGGGTGTGTAACGCATGTTATCCGTCATATCGACATTGATGGTCTGCGTTACCTTGGAGGCAACACCTGGTTTGCCAATTGCGGTTTCCTCGTCAGCATGGCCATGCCCACCGGCGTGCTTTCCAGCCGCAAAAGCCGACGCTGACAGGGTCAGAGCAACCAAAACAAAGATTTGGCGAGAAGTGATGTACTTGGATTTCATTCGTTAACTCCGGAAAAAAATTCAGTGATTGCTATGTGATGAGGGCTTGCGCACCTTGACTTCGGTCGTTTTGGCGGGCATCTGGGCGCGAGGCATGGACTGCCCACCCTCCGCCTTGAAGCGCGCTGGTTCAGTCAACGGCCCGGTGTACTCATGGGCTACCGTGCCTTCGGGATGCTTGTACCAACCCGGGTCCTTGTAGTCCCCCGGCTTTTGATTACGGCGGACCTTCAGAACGCTGAACATGCCACCCATTTCGACCGATCCGAAGGGGCCTTGGCCAGTCATCATCGCAGCGGTGTTGTCAGGGATGGGCATTTCCATCTCAGTCATGTCGGCCATACCACGCTCACCCATGACCATGTAGTCTGGAATCAGGTTATTGATCTTCTTGGCGATGCCACGGTGATCCACACCAATCAATGTCGGAACGTTATGACCCATGGCGTTCATGGTGTGATGGCTTTTGTGACAGTGGAAGGCCCAGTCCCCTTCCTCATCTGCCAGAAACTCGATCTGTCGCATCTGACCGACGGCCACATCGGTCGTCACTTCATGCCAGCGGGTGCTCTTGGGTGTCGGGCCACCGTCCGTACCAGTGACGAGGAACTCATGGCCGTGCAAATGTATGGGGTGGTTCGTCATCGTCAGATTGCCAATGCGAATACGCACCTTGTCGTTCAGGCGAACATTGAGGCTGTCAATGCCTGGAAATATCCGGCTATTCCAGCTCCACAGGTTGAAGTCCAGCATTGTCATGATCTTGGGGGTGTAGCTGCCCGGATCGATGTCATAGGCGTTGAGTAGGAAGCAGAAGTCTCGCTGGACCTCATCAATCAGATCATTCTTGACCTTAGGATGGGTCACCCAAAAGCCCATCATGCCCATGGCCATCTGTGTCATCTCATCAGCATGCGGGTGGTACATGAAGGTGCCAGGCCGGCGCGCGACGAACTCGTAAACAAACGTCTTGCCGGAGGGAATAGCCGGCTGGTTCAGTCCGGCCACACCGTCCATGCCGTTGGGCAGGCGCTGCCCGTGCCAGTGAATGGAGGTATGCTCTGGCAGCTTGTTGGTCACGAAGATCCGTACGCGATCGCCCTCGACCACTTCAATCGTGGGCCCCGGGCTCTGGCCGTTGTAGCCCCAGAGATGGGCTTTAAAGCCAGGGGCCATTTCCCGCACTACTGGTTCGGCGACCAGGTGAAATTCCTTGACGCCTTGATTCATGCGCCATGGCAAAGTCCATCCATTCAGCGTCACCACCGGGTTGTAGGCGCGTCCGCTGTTGGGGACAAGCGGCGCCATGGTGTTAGGGCTGGTCTGTATTACAGGCTCAGGCAGAGCGGCCATCGCCACGCGGCTGACCGCGCTGGCGGCCACGGCACCACCAGCAATCCCGGCGTACTTAAAAAAGTCTCTTCTGGAAGTCATCGTTGTATCTTTCATTCAATGAGGCGCAGCGCCACCGGCTGGCGCACTGGGCATGGCTGCCAGCGGAGTGTTCATCGGTCGCCCGACCAGTGAGGCTTGTAGCGCGGCATCCGCTAGCCAAAACTGCTGCTCGGCTCCGATCGCAGCCATGACCGTAGAGACCTGATCACGTGAGTCCGCCAGCAACTCGAAGATGCCGATGATCATTCCGTTGTAGCGCAGTTGGTTCTCTTCTGAGATCACCTTACGAAGCGGTATCACCTCGTCCCGGTTGTGCCGTGCAATGTCATAAGCCGTGCGATAGGATGAGTAGCTTTCTCGCAAGCTTGAACCCGCCGAGCGGACGGTCGCCTCAAGCTGATTGGCTGCGGCCAAGGTGCGTGCGTTCATGGCATCGCGCTGCATGCCCCCCCAATCAAAGATGGGCAGGCGTACCGCGATTTCATACCCTCGCGCTACGCTGCGCTCACCCGCCACGCTGTTCGTGCTGGTGTTGCGCATGGCCCTCAGTTCAATGTCGGTGATGCTGGTGACCATGTTCAAACCCTGGGCTCTGGCGGAAGCATCCAGTGTGCTTTGGGCAAGACGGATGTCGAGGCGGTTACGCGTAGCAAACGTCGCAACGCCCTGCGGATCGAGCGCCTGTTTGGGTAGTTCAGGCAAGCGGTCCGGCAGTTTGAGCATCTGGGCCTGTTGGGCATCCAGACCGAGTACGCGTACGAACTCTTCGCGGGCAGCAGTTACTTGGTGAGTTGCTGTTGCCAATCGGGTCCCTGCGTCCGCATAGAAGGCCTGCTCACGAGCCCGTGTGAGGCGATTGAAGTTGCCTATGGCCTGCATCCTGCGAGCCAGTTCGGCACTCGCTGCAGCGCTTTCATACACCTGCTTGGCATACTGAAGCGTCTGTTGGGCAGCCACGGCGCGGACCCATGCCTGGCGCACGCGGGTGACCTGGTCGACCACATCACTCGACAGTCGCAGATGGGCCACTTCGATGCGACGGTTGGCGATTCCCTGGCGACTAGGGAGGGTCAGAATATCGAGCAGACCAAAGGAAAGCGTACGGTTTAACTCCAGCGCATCACCGGCCACCATGCGTTCCAGGGAGAAGACCGGGTTTGCAATTCTGCCCACCTGTGCCGCATCTGCGGACTCCGCCCAACCTTGAGCCAGCAGCGCCTGGAGCGATGGGCTGTTGACGAGCGCCAGCTGGACCGCCTCGCGCTGACCCAGAATGTTTTGAAGCAGCTTCTGGGCCGCCTGCGCACGCTGTTCGCGCTCATCGGCAGTCCGCGCGAGAGAAATCTGCCCTTCGGCAAAACTCTTGGCCTCCTCGTTCACCCGGGCAACGTTTTGTTCGAGGCTAACAGTGGCGCAACCGGCAAGCGTGGCCAAGGCGATCGCGGATAGCGCCAGTTTCCCTAGCGAGGTGCTTGGGATGCGCTTCATGGCTTGACTCCCCCATGATGACTAGATTGCGTATCAGGCACTTCAGAGGCATCCTTTAGGGCCTCACCTGTCGCGACCTCCTTGGCATAGCTGCGCCAGCCTCCAATACGACCTACCAAGTCGTTGGCTTTGACCCAGGACTGAATGGCCTGGTCGTTGTAGGGGCGGAAGTCACTAAGTGCAGACTTGTACTCAACTTCCACCACCGAAAGATTTTTCACGGGCTCTTTGTTGGCTTGGGCCGCGGCTACACCAGCTAACATGGCACAACTCAGGGCGAGACATGTCTGTGCGAATAATAGTGAACGTCTGACGAGCATGGTTTCCTCAATGTGATCGGTAACATAGACAGGGGGAATTATTAAAATACCAAGTCGTCAGCACGATGTCGAAAAGATTACATATTTGTCATCTCGCCATCGCAATAAATGGAAGTCGTCATACTCAGGTCTGCCAAAGAGGGTCAGTTGCCAATGAAAATTTTGATTGTGGAAGATGAGCCTAAGACCGGGGCATATCTGCGCCAGGGACTGATCGAGGCCGGTTTCGTTGTGGACTTGGCCAGAAATGGGCCCGACGGCCTTCACCTAGCTCTTGGCGGTAACTACGATCTCGCGATCCTGGATGTGATGATGCCGGGCATGAGCGGTTGGGAGGTCCTGCAGGCGATACGTCATGAAGGCCTACAAGTGCCAGCCATGTTTCTCACCGCCCGCGATCAGGTGGAAGATCGCGTGAAGGGGCTTGAATTAGGCGCCGACGATTACCTCGTCAAGCCGTTTTCCTTTGCCGAGCTCTTGGCCCGAGTTCGCACCATTGTGCGCCGCGGTCGTAGTGGCACCGAATCCACGACCTTGCAGGTGGCAGACCTCCAACTTGATCTGCTACGCCGCCGCGTCACCCGAGACGGCAAGCGCCTTAATCTTACCGCCAAGGAGTTTGGATTGCTGGAACTGCTGATGCGTAGGCAGGGAGAAGTCCTGCCCAGGTCGCTGATCGCCTCTCAGGTTTGGGACATGAACTTCGACAGCGACACTAACGTCATCGAGGTGGCCATGAGGCGTCTGCGCGTCAAGATCGATGATGATCACCAGTTCAAGCTGATCCAAACTGTACGCGGCATGGGCTACGTGCTCGAAGCGCCGGAGGGTCGCTAGATGTTTCGCAGGCTGTCACTGACATCCCGCCTCACCATCTTTTTTATAGCGCTGGCCAGTTCGGTCATCCTGGGCTTGGCGCTTCTTTTCATGGTAGAGGCTGATAGGCACTTCGTCGACCTCGATAGCGCCGCCTTGGATGATAAAAAGCACCTGATCGAGGGCATTCTGGCCAGTTCTCGATCCCATGAAGAAGCTCGCAGTCGCCTGAACGAAGCATTGAGCCATCACCACAGCCTTTACGCTCTGGTCAAAGGACCGCAGGGTGAAAAGTTGTACCAGACCAACGGATACAGCGGCCCGACTACGCAAGCATCATTCATCACGAATGACGACGGCCACGGGCTTCAGTCTTGGAGGAGTGGCGGTCGCGAGTTCCATGAGATGAGCTTTACTGCTGGCATGGTTCAGGGAATGGCCGGGCCGCTCCAAATATCACTCGCCGTCGATACGCAGCACCACCAAGAATTCATGAGGGAGCTCCGGCGCAGCATTGCGATCTATGCTGTGCTGGCCATTCTTCTAAGCGGATTCTTGGCTTGGTTCGCGGCTCATCAAGGCATGTCTCCGCTGCGCGCAATGAAACGTCGCGCCGCTGCAGTGACAGGCCAACAGTTGCAAGAGCGCATGCCCGAGGATGCCGTCCCGATTGAAATGGCAGATTTGGCAAGGGAACTCAATGAGATGTTGGGTCGCCTGCAGAACGACTTCAAACAGCTTGCTGATTTTGCGGCGGATTTGGCACATGAACTTCGCACACCCATCAGCAATCTCCTCACCCAAACACAGGTGACGCTGTCCACCCAACGCGACCTTAAGACATACCAAGATACGCTGGCGTCCAACGCAGAGGAATTGCAGCGTTTGGCTCGGGTGGTATCAGACATGCTATTCCTCGCCAAGACAGAGCGGGGGGTAGACCTGCCCCATAAGGAGTCCTTCTCGGCAGCACAAGGAGCTCGCGAACTCGTTGAATTTTATGAAGCCGTTGCGGACGAAAAACGCATCTTGATGAGCGTGGAAGGTGATGGGCGAATCTATGGCGATCGTTTGATGTTCAGACGTGCCTTGAGCAACCTCCTATCCAATGCGCTCAGGCATGCACCAGTCGGCGGTGTAGTGGGCGTCAGAATCGAAAGTTCGTCGCGTGGAATTGAAGTCACTGTCAAAAACACGGGCAAGGAGATTCCATTGGATGTCCAGCAGAGAGTCTTCGAGCGCTTCTATCGCGCAGACTCAGCACGCAGGCACCCAGCTTCTGACGGGGCAGGCTTGGGGCTGTCGATTACCAAAGCCATCGTCGAGGCCCATGGCGGGGCGATCTCGGTTACTTCAGACCAGGAGTGGACTCGATTCAGGCTTGTTTTTCCAGAGCTTCAAGCAAGGATGAGGCAAGCGACTGAACTACTTAGTCGGCCCTGAATAACGCCTTTTGCGTGAACAAGAGAGGGCCGGATCGCGCTGTACCGATTCATAACAACCGCCGCAGCGGGCGCAAACAAATGAGACTGCCCAATGAGCAATCAAGGCGACCGGGGAAACTGCTGCGGCCGTGGGACGTGGCGGCCACACCGCTGGAACTGGCGCTGGCCAGGGGCCACCGGTGGTTGGCAATGCTGGAGTACGGCAAGTTGAAAAACCTGACTGAAATTGTAGCGCTGGAGGGAGTCGACAACAGCTACGTCAGCCGGATGGTGAATTTGACTACGCTGGCACCGGACATCGTCGAGGCGATTTTGGAGGATACGCTGCCGGATCACCTGACGCTGTTTGATCTTGCGGTGGACCCGCCTGCGCTGTGGGAGGAGCAGCGGTTACGGATTTGGTGAGACGGGACTGTAAAAGATAGTGATGGCGACTGACTCCAAGACAGCGGGGTGTCTGTAAAGCCAGCACCAGACCGCCCGATCATGTTCGCATAAGCACGGATCGCATACGCGGCATGTCGAGTGACCGGTATTTCAATTACAACGGTCCTCGTAGCTCCTCCCGCTTAAATGACCGGTAGTAATCGCCGCAACTATGACGTCCACTTACCGCGAGTGACTACAACCAGCCTAAATCACAGATTGATACAACAACAGCATCGTCCGCTTTTGGCCGAAAGCCGCCTCACCACGCTGAGAAAAAGCGTCAGGCCAACCGGTATGAACTTGTATGAAATCACCCCATACAAGCACCGAGGCACATGGCCACCCCTCTGCTGCGACACCACGGCTGGAAGGCACCCGAGACGTGCTGGACGTACTGACCTGCGGCATCGTCAGAACAGCAGCACGAGAGACCAAGCCGGAGCCCCTCATCCAGGCTCCAGCGACCCCGGCCGAACCCAGCCGAGAACTCCTGACCGAGAAAATGCTCGCCGATCGCTGGGTGTGTTCCGTCGCGCGGCTTCAGCGCTGGCGCACCGTCGGCGAGGGGCCGCCGTACTTGAAGATCGTGGGGATGTGGGAATCAACCAACGCAGGTATTGCAACGCGGTAGGCAATGCCTCTGACGGCCATGAAAATCCTGCAAGAAATACCAAAGGCAGCGTGGAGAAAAGAATCACTTGGAGGACCCGTTCGCGATCTCGGCACCACAGGCCCACCAATGAGCCCAGCGTGACGATGGCGGACAAGTACAGGACCAAGAAGACTAGGGATCCAGCAACGTTTCCTGCGCGCGGGTAGCCATAGAGCCAAAAAATCCATCCAAAATAAAACAGCCCAGACACCAATCCCGGCACGAGAAATGCCAGCCAGCGTCCAATCCAGACCATAGGACTTGCTTGAACTGCACGTTGCTCGACCCAGGTCGCCACCAACATCCCCACTCCCATCAGAAGGGTCTGATGCATGATCAGCAGGGCGACGGCAGGAACGATGAAGCTGCCGTAACCCTCTGTGGCGTTGAACAAGGCAATGGCTTGAAAATCCACCGGCGTACGAGTCTCACTTGCCTGACGAGGACTTTGACCCTTTGCCTCTCGCTGTCGGATTTCAATACCCGCCGATGCTGCACCTACGGCTTCCGCTAACCCGTACTGCACCGCCTTGCTGATGATGGGGTAGGCGCCGTTCGACACGATCGTCACCAAAGCTGGCATCCCCCTGGCGACGTTTGCCTTCAGGGTGTCTGGGAGAAGCAGGTAGCCTTCAATCTCGCCGCGACTCATGGCGGCCTGCGCGGCGCGCTCATCAGACGCTACGGCTTTGACCTCGATCCGTGGGTTGGCAAGTGCTAGGCGTTGGATCGTCCGTGACAGAGCCGAGTGATCCTGGTCGATGACCGCCACCGGCACTCGGGTCACGACCTCCGGACCGAAGAACCAAGGGTAGAAGAAAGCATAGAACAAGGGCGCTGCAAAAAGCAGCATCAATACGCCCTTGTCTCGCACAACATCGCGCAGCGTTGCGACGAACCCCGTCCTCAGGGTTCTTGAGTGGTGGAGGGTCATGTCAACGAGCTCCCCATGTCGATGGCTTGTTGCGAGCCTGGACCAAGCCCCACGCGGCCAGTGCGAGCAAACCCAGAGTGGCCAGCAGGAATGCCACAGGAGTCGCAGCACTCGCGCGGGCCGGCAAGCCCATCAGCAATTGCTCCGTCTGCAGCCGGATGTAGTGGGTGAACGGCATGGAAGTCGCCCATAGGCGAGCGCTGTCAGGCATTGCACTCAGTGGGAAGCTCATGCCACTGAATGCGAAGGCCGGGGCGGTTAGAAGTCCAGTCACGGACAACGCGGTCCGCAAAGACTTGGTCAGTGCGGCCACCGCAGCACCCGCGGCCAGAGACAGTGCCATGAGCAAAGCCAGGGCGAGGCAGATCCAGGCAAGATGCCCGGGGATGTCCCAGCCACGCCCGGCCGTGATGAACCAAAGCGCTCCGGTACCGATCCCCGTAAGCGTCATCCAGGGAATCGCCAGCTTGCCCAGCAGGGCGACCGCGACGGACCGCCCTCCCTCGTGTCCCAGCCACTGTCCTAGCGTCTTGTCCCTCAACTCTCGACCTACCGCCCAGGCACCAGCCGTCATTGCCAGAATGTGCAGGATGGCCGGGATCACGGCAGCAGTCAGGTACTTTTCGTAGTTACCGGACCCGTTGAACAGCACAATCGATTGAGTCTGGATCGGATTAAAGCTGGTCTTGGCCTGTTGGGGGGATTCACCTCGCTTGGTTCGAGCCGACACTTCGATACCGGCAGCCAAGGTCCCCACCACCGTGCGCACATCCCGCTGCAGCAGGCTCGAGTGCGTGGCAAACTGGGCGTTATGGCGCAGGGTGACTTCGGTCTTGACCCCGCGCTTGATGTCTCGCTCGAAGTCCCGGGGAATGTTGACCATCGCGTATACCCGCACGCTCCTGAGAGCGTTTTGGGCCGAGGATTCGCTGTCGAATTCGTCGACAACCTGAATGCCAGGCGAGGCGTCGAGCATGCGCACCAGTTGCCGCGACAGCCCGGAGTGGTCTTCATCTACCACGCCGACTGGCAGGTTCCTCGGGATGGCGCTGGAGAACATCCACACGACCAGCACCACGGCCAGCAAAGGCACCCACGTCACCATCGCCAGGTCCCAGGGGCTTTGGCCTAGGCGACGGGCTTCCCGCCTGGCGCTGTCGAAGAAGTGGTGCATGGTCAATTCAATCGACCAGAACGGACATGCCTGGGCGAACCCCCTCGATCACTTGGGACGGGCGGGCCCGGACCTCGAAGGTTTTGATGTCAAAGCCCTGATCGGAGCGCGTGGCACGCCAGGTGGCGAAATCGGGCATCACTGCTGCCCGGTACACCTTGAAGCGAACCTTGCGGCCTTTCAAGGCGGGCAAGGTGCCATCGAATTCCTTGCCGACGCCAAACTTATCGAGCTTGTCTTCGCGCACGTTGAGCACCACCCACTGATCTGCCATGTTGGCGACCGTGACCACAGGCACTCCTTGGGGCGAGATCTCGCCCACACGCCCCAGGACCTTGACCACTTCACCGGCCACCGGGCTCTTGAGCTCCGTCTCGGCCTTGGCCGCCTGAACTTCAGCCACGACGCCAGCCAATTGACGTGCCTGGGCGGCGGCAGCTTGCTTGTCTTCGGAACGTGCCCCGTCGCGCGCCATCTCATACTGGGCCTGCGCGGCCAAGGCCTGATCGCGGGCTGCCTTGAAATTAGCCTCAGCCTCGTCGCGCTTTTGTGCGGCGATCAAGCCGTCCCGGGCCAGTCCCTCAATCCGCTTGAACGATGCTTGTGATAGATCCGCCGCGGCCTGGGCGCGCTGCCAGTTCAGGCGGGCGATTTCCACCTCCTGGGGCCGGGCACCCTTTTGCGCCTTGGCCGCCGTGGCCTGGGCAGCCTCCTGGGCTGCCGTGGCCTGCGCCAATTTGGCGGTCACCTCGGGACTGTCCAGGCGAATGAGCGGTGAGCCCACCGTGATGACATCCCCCTCCTTGACGAGGATGTCTGCGATGCGGGCGCTGACCTTGGAAGCGACATCGACTTCCTGCACCTCCATCTGTCCCTGGAAGGCCTCCGCGCCAGGCTGCTGGGCCTTCCACAGGCCCAGGCCGAGAACTGCCACTGCGCCGATAGTGACCAGTGTGACGGGTAGTTTCTTATTCATCTCATTGCGCTTTCAGATCGGCACGGGCCATGTAGCTGGTGAATTGATCGGACAGACCGGCCACTTCCAGGAGATCGGCGAGGGCCTTAACATAGTCATAAGCCGACTGTGCCTGCTCGGTCTTGGTTTTAGCCAGGTTCACCTCTGCGTCGATCAGTTCTAATGTGGAGTTCGTCCCCGCCTTCTGGCCCTTGGTCTTGAGTTGGAGGACTGCATCGGCCAATTCCAGACTTGGGGCCAGGGACAGGAATTGACGCCTGGTCTGGTCAACGGCCATCCACCGTTTCTCGACCAGCAGCGCGATGTCATTTCGGGCCTGCTTGTCCTGGCTGTCCGCCATCTCGATGAGCCGATGCGATGCTTCGCTCATCAAGGAGCGGTCCACCCCCCCCCACAGACGCCAGCTGACTCCCACGCCCACGACCCAGTTGGCTTGGTCCGAGGAGCGGAGCTGGCGTTGCCCGAAGGCAAATATCGTGGGCTTCTTGTGGGACTCTTCCAGGGCATGAATCTGCTCGGCCTCATGCCGCTTGGCGGCCACCTTGCCCAATCCTGGGTGTCGTTCCAGAGCAGCGTCGATGAAGTAGCCAAGCGGCTCAATGGGTGAACTGATCACGAAAAGAGGGCTCATGGCTTGAACCCGTTCACCGTTGCGGATGGTTCTGGCCAACGCGGTAGACGCCAACTCAGCGTCATCCCGAGCCTTTTGGGCGTTCCGCTTGGCTTCCTCCATCGCAGCGCGGGCCTGGAGTCGCTCGACCTGTGCGACAAGGCCCGCTTCAAGCATTCGCTGCGTCGCGGCGTCATGCTCCTGGACGGCTCGAAAGGCCGCCTCGCGCAACCCGGCCGCGCGCTCAGCCAACTGGGCTCCGAAATAACGCTGCGCGAATTCCGTAAACACCTCTTGCTGCGCCTGGCGTCCGCCCGCCCGGGCCTCTTCGGTCTTGGCTTCTAAGGCCTGCTTGATGGCGGTGGTGGCGCCGCCGGTGTAAAGGGGCAATACAGCCGAGACAGAAGAGGTGTTGCCGCTGCGCTGAGTGCTCAGGTCGACACTGTTCGGCAGTTGCGGCAGGCGTGACAGGCCTGCAGCCAAGGTAGGGGGTAGAGCAGCAATGGACGAACCGATGGTGTGCGTCAGCGGTGACAGATCGACCCCCTGCACCGCGCCTTGGAACCTGTAGGAGGCGGCGCCTACGGACACCACGGGGCCGCCCAGGTAGCGGGTAGCCTGCTCCTTCAACTGCGCGCTCTCGACCGACAAGCGAGTCATTGCCAGACGATCAGAATTGGCTTGGAGGCGCCGTGCGGCCTCTTCGAAGCTGAGCGCTTCAGCCCGTGTCAGCGCGGGAACGCAGGCCGCCGCAGTTATCAAGGCACACAGTGACAGTTTGGTGCGCAATCGATTTGGTTGATTCAACATGGCATTCTCTTTGTCGGTACCAATCGGTACCATAATCGAAATTCTAATCGGATTATTGGTACTGTCAAGTACCTAATGTGAGATACTTGCGCGATGAGTCGCCCCCAAATTCCCGACGACGAGCATCGCACCCGGTTGCTGGAGGGGATGGCGCGGGCGGTCACGGCTTGTGGGTATGCGGAGCTCACGACATCAGACATCGTGCGCGAAGCGAACGTGTCCAAAAGAACCTTTTACCAATTTTTCAAAGATAAGAGCGAATGTCTGATTGCGTTGTTCAATCACTCTGCGCAGAGGATTGAGGCCACATTACGTGCAAGCATCGACCCACAGGGTGACTGGAGTTCCCAGATCGATCGGACCATCCAGATCTATCTGGAAACGTTGGCCGCCAATCCTGTGCTGCTACGTACCTTGTTTGTGGAAATCCTAGCGCTCGGCGCCGCAGGCCTGAGTGCCAGACGCATCGCCATGGAAAAAATAGCTGCTGTGCTCCTGGAAGCCGCTGCCTATCAGCGCGAAAACCAGATCCCGCAATGGCTTTCCACCAGTCTGATTGGGGGGGTCAATGAGATGGTGTTGCAGCATATTGAGCAAGACCAGATTGCCTTGTTGCCCCAGCTAAGCGGAAATGCTGCCGCGTTCATGAAAAACACAATCCAAATATTCACCCATGAGGGTGCGCCAAGAGGGAGTAAGCCCCGAGGCACTGTACGAGCAAGGCGGTGACCTGATCCCAGCGACGCCCAAGCAGTTCGCAACTTTGGTCTACGCCGAGAGCCGCAAGTTTGGTGCGGAAATCGAGTACCCCCCTCGATTGATCCTTTCGATGCTCCGGGCTTCGCCGTGCATGTCCGGCCCAGCCTTGGCGCTCATTGCACATTCGAGCGCTGCCATACGCATGGTGAGGGATGGGTGAGCACGCAGACTCATGCTTGTGATCTGACCGCAGGGCCCAGACCGCTCACAGTGGTCGGTGGTCACAGCCTGTAACCGCCGTTTCGGCGCTCATGGATCTGGAGCGGGCATTCGGAAACATCACGACAGGTCTATTCGAGCTCGGTTGCAACTGCCAGCCACCTCACAGCGCCTGACAACTTCCTGTGAACTCGCTCCGTTTCGCACTGTGGGCCTCACGGGATGGAACCAGCACTTCAAGTGGCGCATGCCTGCAAGGCCGTTTCGGTCTGAAGCCGTGTCTGCTCGATTAAATATTCCAAAAATATCCGTGTCCGGTCGGGAATGAACTTGCGGCTTGGCAGCGCCGCATACAAGCTGACCCGCCCAGTGATCCAGGGCGAGAGCACCCGCTTCAAGGTGCCTTGCGTGAGGTAAGGCGCTGCGATCTCCATCGACAAGGACATGATGCCTGCCCCGTCGATCACGGCTCTGAGTGTTGAATCACAACGAAAACTGGGCCAAATTTGGGGAGAATCACACTGAAAACTGAGCCACGTTGACGGCTACGCTGCTGAATTTTTCAGCAAGGTGGTCAGGAGTGATCAACGTGAGCACATTGAGAAAATTGCGCCGCCTCGTGCTGAGGGATGGCGTATCGGTGCGGGAGGCCAGCCGGCGGCTGGGGATCTCGCGCAACACGGCCAGCAAGTGGTTATCTGAGCCCGAGATGCGGGAGCCGAAGTATCCGAAGCGGGTGAAGGTGGTGAGCGTCCTGGGGCCTTTTGAAGAGACCCTGGCCCGCTGGCTCAAGGCCGACCAGCACCGCAATAAGCGCGAGCGCCGCGGCATCAAGGCCATGTTCGAGGCCTTGCGCGCCATGGGCTACGGCGGCAGCCGTGGGCCGGTGTACCGCTTTGCCCAGCAGTGGCGCCTAGAGCAAGACCACAACGCCCGAGGGGCGGGGTTTGTGCCGTTGTCCTTTGAACTGGGTGAGGCGTTCCAGGCCTATGCGCACGAAGTGACCGCATTTTTCATGGACGAACTGATGCGCCACGGCGTGACCACTGCGCTGTGCTTTGCCACAGCTCACCCCGAGTCGATCGATGTGTTCATGGCCGAGGCACAACAACGGCGCCTGCGCATGGTCACCGGCAAGGTGCTGCAAGACCGCCACAGCCCTGACGGCCTGCGCGACTCCGACACGGCCTTGAGCCTGCGCCAGACCGAAGACCTGATCCGCCGCTGGCACGGCGTGGACCGCCTGGGCTATGCCACCACGCCGCGCTTTGCGCCCACCAGCAGCCCTGAGCAGCTGCATGGCGCAGGCGAGATCGCGCAGCAGTTTCCCGATGTGTGGATCCAGTCGCACGTGGCGGAAAACCTCGACGAAATCCGCTGGGTGAAAGAACTGTTCCCCGAAGCGCGCAGTTATCTGGACGTGTACGACCGCGCAGGCCTGCTGCGGCAACGCTCGGTTTATGCGCACTGCATCTACCTCGATGAAGCCGACCGTTGCCGCATGGCCGAAGTGGGTGCCACCGCCGCCGTGAGTCCCACCAGCAACCTGTTTCTGGGCAGCGGCTTTTTTGACTACACCGCCTCGGACGCGGCGAGCTTGCGCTATGGCCTGGCCAGCGATGTGGGCGGCGGCACCAGCTTCAGCCCTTTCCACACCATGCACGCGGCCTACACCGTCGCAAGGCAAAGTGTGGGGCATCCTGGCATCAGCCTCGCGCCCGAACACCTGTGGTGGCAACACACGGCAGGTGCCGCCGCCGCGCTGGACCTGGACGGCAAAGTGGGCAACCTGCTGCCCGGCTGCGAGGCCGACTTCGTGGTGCTCAACCCCAAGGCCACGCCCCTGCTGGCCCGGCGCACCGCACAAACCGAGACTCTGGCCGAATGGCTGTTCGCCATGATCGTGCTGGGCGATGAGCGCTTGATTGCGCACACGGTGGTTCAAGGACAACTCAGCCACAGCGACATGGCTCAAAACCATTGAGTGCACATGGCGCAAAAAAAGCGGCGTCATCGACGCCGCTGAAAATGGGCCGGATAGGGCCATGCTCAGGCCATGCCCGGAGCCATCACCCCGATGGACAGGCTGGCCGTGTGGTGACTCATCAGATGTTGCGGTTGTAACGCTGTGGGTACAACTGGTTCAACTTCAGGCCAGTTTCACCATCCGCCATGATGTTGCCGGTGCGGAGGGCTTCGACCAACTCGGCCTTCACTTGCTCGCGGGTCTTGCCCTGAGCAGCAGACTTGGCGGGGTACAGGCCAGGGTTCACTTCATTGGCTTTTTGATGGGTTTCACCGTTGACGACGAAGTCGCCGGTGCGCAGGGCTTCGGCCAGTTCAGCTTTCACCTGTTCGCGGGTCTTGCCCTGAGCGGCCGACTTGGCGGGGTACAGGCCTGGGTTCAATTCATTGGCTTTTTGATGGGTTTCACTGTTGACGACAAAGTCGCCCGTGCGAATGGCTTCGGCCAGTTCAGCTTTGACTTGCTCACGGGTTTTGGCTGCAGATGCGTCGGCAGCCATGGCGTTTCCAGCAGCCAAGGCAGCAACAGCGAGGGTGATGGCGGAGAAATAAGAGCGGTTCATGATCAGGTTTCCTTGAAAGTTTGAAAAACGGTCTGCCTGTCGGATTGACGGGGCTTTGACCTGATCGGTGAAGCGTTGGTTGAAAGCGCTGCATCGATGGGTTGAACTGTAAAATTTCCGAATCAATAGAAAAACAATCAAAAACACATTGAGTTATTTCTAAATTAGAAACAATCAAGGGCTTGAAATCCCGTTTTGGAGTGCTTCATGGACCGTTTGTTGTCGATGCGCGTGTTTGAGCGCGTGGTGAATGAGGGGGGATTTGCCGCCGCTGCCCGTGCGCTGGACATGTCAGCGCCGGTGGTCACGCGCCTGGTGGCCGATCTGGAAGACCACCTGGGCACGCGCTTGCTGCAGCGCTCGACCCGCCGCCTGTCGCTGACCGAAGCGGGCCAGCAGTACCTGGGCCGTGTGCGCAGCATCCTGCAGGACATTGACGAAGCCGATGCGGTGGTCAGTGCGCAGACCACCGAGCTGGCGGGCCTGCTGCGACTGCATGCGCCACCGGTGCTGGCGACTTATGTGGTTGCGCCTTTGCTGGCGGAGTTTCGCAGGCGTTATCCCAAAATCCTGATCGAGCTGGAGGTGGAAACCTTGCGGGAGCCACCGATTGAGGACTTCGACATCACCTTGCTGGGCACCGATGAGAGCTTTAACGGCGATGTGATTGCGCGCAAAGTGCTGGAGTCCGAAGCCATTTTGGTGGCCTCGCCCGAGTACCTGCGCCAACGCGGCGCGCCGCAGCAACCACAGGACCTGATGCAGCACGATTGCCTGCGCCTGAAAATGCCCCACATGCGGCCTCGCATGTGGCAAATGTGGTGCCCCGACAACCCAACGCAGCCCATCGAGATCGACATCCAGCCGGTGCTGCTGGTCAACCACACCGACAGCCTGTTGCGCGCGGCGCTCGATGGCGCGGGCATCACCTCGGTGGCAATGGACATGGTGGCACCGTATCTGACACGCGGTGAGCTGGTGCGCGTGCTGGCACCGTGGATCACGGGTCGGCTGAGCATGTACGCGGCCGTGCCCACACGCAAATTCATGCCGCAACGCACCCGCGTTTTTCTGGACTTTCTGATCGAGGAGACACGTTTGCAGACGGCCAAGGCTTTGCAGGCTTGCGCCACTTGCTGAAGCTGCGCCCTCTCGGTTGGACTCCAGCCGACAACTGACCGCACAAAGGCGCGATGTTGTCGCTCAAAAACTCGCCTGCAACTGACCGACAATAAGGCATGACCGAAGGCAAGGAACACCCCATCGTCGACCCCAACCAGTCCCAGCGCGAAGCCGTGCGCCGGGGCATTGCGCAATTTCAGCAGCGCCTGCAGGCCGCCGGCCACGACCCCCTCCTGCCGTACCGCGGACAAAAAGTCAGGAGGTTCTGAGACGAAACGGGGTTTGAGACGCTTTTCGGGGGTGGGTGGCCATGGGGTCAGTCAGGAGCCCATAGCAAAAAGCCCCGCGTGGTGCGGGGCTCTGAGCGCCTTACAACCCGGCTGAGCGAGTTGGGAGGACTTGTTTTGGCGGAGCAGAAATTCTAGCCCCACTAACCTGCTCAGGTCCGGATGCATCGTTTTTTGATGGGGACGGGGATTCGAACTACCCCTCCCGGATGGGGCAGCTTTCGGCCCAAAGCGGGTCTACGTTTCGGGCCTTGAATTCCATTCCTCAGAGGAGAAATCCGCTCGTTTTACCTTTTCGAGGGGATGGGCTCATTTAGCCGACTTGTCGCCCGTGTTTGTGAACAAGGTGGCCTGGGCCGCTTGGGAAACTTTAGCCATGTCGGCGCTGGGCACCGCTATGGCGGCGGTTTTGGGCCTGGCGCTGGCGGTGCCGGCCAGCCGCTTGAGCACCCAAGACCCGGCTTGGCTGCGCAGCCCCACACGCTGGTTGCTCAATGCGTTGCGCGCCATTCCCGAACTGGTGTGGGCGGCTTTGCTCTTGATCTCGGCAGGTCTCGGGCCCATGGCGGGGACATTGGCGCTGGCCTTGCACACCAGTGGCGTGCTGGGTCGCCTGTTTGCCGAGGCCATGGAAAACGTGCCCACCGGGCCGGGCGACGCCTTGCGCACCCAGGGCGTGGGTCCGCTGCGCGTGTTCTTGTATGCCACCTTGCCGCAGGTGCTGCCGCAGCTCATGAGCTACACCCTGTACCGTTGGGAAAACAACATCCGCGCTGCCGCCGTGCTGGGCGTGGTGGGTGCGGGCGGCTTGGGGCAGTTGCTGTCTTTCCACATGGGCCTGTTCCACATGAACAAGACCGCCACCATTTTGGCGGCCATGCTGCTGATGGTGGCTTGCGTGGACGCGCTGAGCTTTGCGGCGCGGCGTTGGCTCACACGCTGAGGCGCGGAGAGGTTCCTTCAGGCCTGTCGCCGCCGCTGTGGCCCTGCGCCAAATGTCGGGCCATGTGAGGCCTTTGCATCTGCCCTATATTCGGGACCATGCCGCACGACATTTCCCTCATCACTACCCTGGCCGCAGGCTTCAGCATCGCACTGGTGCTGGGCTTTGTGGCCGAGCGCATGAAGGTGCCCGCCCTTGTGGGTTACCTGTTGACCGGCATCCTGATCGGCCCCGCCACACCCGGCTTTGTGGCCGATGTGAAACTGGCGGCGCAGCTGTCGGAGATTGGCGTCATGCTGCTCATGTTTGGCGTGGGCCTGCATTTTTCATTCAAGGATTTGCTGGCGGTGCGGCGCATCGCGGTGCCCGGCGCGGTGGTGCAGATGGGTCTGGCCACGCTCTTGGGCATGGGGGCGGCCTGGGCCTGGGGCTGGTCCTGGGGTGCGGGCCTGATTTTTGGTTTGTCCCTGTCGTGCGCGAGCACGGTGGTGCTGCTCAAGGCGCTCGAAGCGCGGGGTGTGCTGGACAGCATGAATGGCCGCATCGCCGTCGGCTGGCTGGTGGTGGAAGACCTCGCCACGGTGCTGGTGCTGGTGCTGATGCCGCCGCTGGCCGGTGTGCTGGGGAGTTCGGTGGTCCCTGCACCCGGTGCCGAGCCGCTGTGGGTCACGATCGGCAAAACCCTGCTGCAGGTGGCGGCCTTCATCGCCATCATGCTGGTCGCGGGACGCCGCGTCCTGCCCTGGCTCTTGTGGCACATCTCGCGCACCGGCTCGCGCGAGCTGTTCACTTTGTCGGTCATCACCGCCGCCATCGGCATTGCCTACGGTGCGGCGCAGCTGTTCAGCGTGTCC
Organism: Limnohabitans sp. MMS-10A-192; assembly: GCF_003063335.1. Lineage (GTDB taxonomy): Bacteria > Pseudomonadota > Gammaproteobacteria > Burkholderiales > Burkholderiaceae_C > Limnohabitans_A. The sequence goes on from NZ_NERX01000012.1 coordinate 19,942, forward strand.
TTCGCCCTCGGGGCTTTTTTCGCGGGCATGGTGATGCGCGAGTCGGAGTTCAGCCACCGCGCCGCCGAGGAGTCGCTGCCTTTGCGCGATGCGTTTTCGGTGCTGTTTTTTGTGTCGGTGGGCATGCTGTTCGAGCCGGGCATTTTGTTGACGCAACCTCTGCATGTATTGGCTGTTGTGGCCATCATCATCGTCGGCAAATCGGTGGCGGCGTTGGCGATTGTGTTGGCCTTTCGCTACCCGCTGAACACGGCCCTCACGGTGTCGGCCAGTCTGGCCCAGATCGGCGAGTTTTCTTTCATTCTGGCGGGACTCGGCTTGTCGCTGGGCTTGTTGCCGGCCGAAGGCATGAGCCTGGTGCTGGCTGCAGCGCTCATCTCCATCGCGCTCAATCCCCTGTTGTTCGCGGCCATCGAGCCGATGCGCCGCTGGATTCTGGCCCGCTCGGCCTTGGCCCGCAGTCTGGAGCAGCGCGACGACCCCTATGCCGAGCTGCCCACGAGCACCGAACGCAAGTACCTCTCAGGCCAAGTGGTGCTGGTGGGTCATGGCCGGGTGGGTCGGCGCATTGCTGACGCGCTCACGGCGGGCGGCATTCCGTTTGTGGTGGCCGATCAAAACCGCGAATTGGTCGAAGACCTGCGCAGCCAGGGGCTGGTGGCGGTGTCGGGCAACGCGGCCGATCCGGCGGTGCTGGTCCAGGCCCACATTGCCGATGCCGCCATGCTGGTGGTGGCCACGCACGACCCGCTGACGGTGCGTCAGATGGCCAGCACTGCACGCGCCTTGAACCCGGACATCGAGGTCGTGCTGTGCATGCACAGCGAAGACGAGTCGTCGATGTTGCGCAAGGACGGCGTGGGCACCGTGTTCTTTGGCGAGGAAGAGCTGGCCAAAGGCATGATCGGCCATGTGCTGGCGCGTTTTGCGGCGCACCAATCTTCCCCCGGGGCCACTGCAGCATCGGCCTGAACCTTGTGTAACGAGGCCGGTCCTGCCAAGGCTTGGCAGGTCAAAGCGCTCTTGGGGGTGGCTTCGCCGCACACGCGCGGGTTGGGTGCAGGTTCAAGAATGTCGGACCACAGGAGGCCTGGCTTTTGATCCCTGTTGGCCATGGCCGAGCAAATCGGTGGATGGTCCAAAAACCCTGCGTGCATGCCGCCGAAGCCTCAAGCTTCAATACTGCGGGCCTTGTCCATGAGGAAATCGATGCAGGTGCGTACCGCCCGGGTCTGGTGCCGGTTGGGCAGGTACAGCAGGTACATGTTGGTGCCGAAGATGCTGAGCCGGTAATCGTTGAGTGCGGTGAGCACCTCGCCGTTGGCGATCACGTCTTGCACCACATAGTCGGGCACCAGCCCGATGCCCAGGCCGGCCAGGATGCCTTGGCGCAAAAAGGGGTAGTGGTCGGAGATCAGGGTGGGCGCGAGCATGACCTCTTCGCGTTCGCCTTGTCGATAGCCGCGCAGTGACAGGTGTCGGCCTACCACGTTGGCAGTGATCAGGGCCTGGGTGCGCAACTGCGCCAGTTCGGTAGGCAAGCCGTGCGCCTGCACATAGGCCTTGGAGGCACAAGCCAGATAGCGCACGGTGCCGAACTCGCGCGCGATCATTTGCTGCGGTGGCTCGGGCAGGATGCGGACGGCGATGTCCACCTCGTCGCGCAGGTTGTCGATCCGATTTTCAAACACCACGTCGAGCACGATGCCCGGGTACAGGCGCTTGAACTCGACCAGCCAGTCCGACATCACCATCTGTCCGTAACCGCTGGGCACGCTCAGGCCCACACGCCCTTGCAGGCCCTGACCCAGATTGGCAATGGTTTCCTCGGCCGCCACGATTTCGTTGCGCACGGTACGCCCATGCTCGTACAGACGCCAGCCCACCTCGGTGGGTTCCACCCGTCGTGTGGTGCGCCGCACCAGTTCCACGCCCACGGCTTTTTCCAGTTGGCTCAGGTGGTAGCTGACGTTGGCGCGCGTCATCTTCAGCTTGCGCGCGGCCTGGCTGAGATTGCCCGCATCAATGATGTCGACCAGCAAGGTCAGGGACGAAAGATCCAGGCTCATACGTCAAATTTATTTGACACTCTGTCAATGAAATGTGTAATTGTCAATCCAATCTTTCCAAAAGACAATACCGAGAGTCCACTGCGGTGGTTTTTTGCCTTTTGGAGTTTGGTGTGAGCCTTTCTGCAGCACCCGCCGTCCGCACCGAGCGTGCGGGCGATATCCTGGTTGTCACCCTCGACCACCCGCCGGTCAATGCCCTGAATGTGGAGGTGCGCCGGGGTCTGCTTCAGGCCGTGCAGCAGGCGCAAGCCGACGCGCAGGTACGCGCTGTGCTGATCGTGGGCGCCGGTCGCGCCTTCATCGCTGGCGCGGACATCCGCGAATTTGGCAAACCACCGCTGCCACCCAGCCTGCCCGAGGTGTGCAACGGCATCGAAGCCTGCGACAAGCCTGTCATTGCCGCCATCCACGGCCCGGCGCTGGGCGGGGGGCTGGAAATCGCCATGTCCGCCCACTACCGGCTGGCCCTGGGCGATGCCCGTCTGGGTTTGCCCGAAGTTCAGCTTGGCCTGCTGCCAGGTTCGGGTGGCACGCAGCGCGCGCCCCGTTTGATGGGTCTGCGCCCCGCCGTGGAGCTGATGCTCAGCGGCCGCCACATGGGGGCCCAGGAAGCGCTGGACGTGGGCCTGATCGACCGCCTGGCCGAAGGCAGCGATGTCCGCGCGGCCGGTCTGGCCTATGCCCGGGAGCTGCTGTCTGCGGGCGTTGGCGTGCGCCGCACCCGTGATCTGGACACGCTGTTCCGCGACAAGGCCGAATCGTTGGCCACGCTGGAAGCCTTGCGCAGCGAGACCGCCAAAAAGTCACGCGGCCTGTTCTCGCCGCTCAAGGTGATCGAGGCGGTGCAGGCCGGTCTGGACCTGCCGTTTGACGAAGCCCTGAAATTCGAGCGCCAGTTGTTTTTGCAGTGCATCGACAGCCCGCAGCGCGCCGGGCTGATCCATGCTTTCTTTGCCGAGCGCGAGGTTGTCAAAGTGCCCGAGGCACAAGCCGCCAAGCCGCGCGCCATCGCTTCGGTGGGCGTGGTGGGTGGCGGCACCATGGGCGCGGGCATTGCGGTGTCGGCGCTCGACGCCGGCCTGAGCGTGACCATGGTGGAGCGCGACGACGCGTCGATCGCGCGTGGCCGCGCCAATGTGGAAAAGGTGTACGACGGCCTGGTGGCCAAGGGCCGCATGACGCCCGAAGCCAAGGCGGCCGTGATGGCCCGTTACACCGGCAGCACGCAATACGAAGCGCTGGCCCCGGTGGACCTGGTGATTGAAGCCGTGTTTGAAGATCTGGCCGTCAAACAGGCGGTGTTTGCCGAGTTGGACCGGGTCTGCAAGCCCGGCGCGGTGCTGGCCACCAACACGTCTTACCTGGACATCGACGCGATCGCGGCGAGCACTGCGCGCCCGCAGGACGTGATTGGCCTGCACTTTTTCTCGCCGGCCAACATCATGAAGCTGCTGGAAATCGTCGTGCCCGCCCAGGTGGCGGCCGATGTCGTGGCCACGGCCTTCGAGCTGGCGAAAAAGCTCAGGAAAGTGGCTGTGCGCGCCGGGGTGTGCGACGGCTTCATCGGCAACCGCATCCTGGCGGTGTACCGTGCCGCGGCCGACCACATGATGGAGGACGGCGCTTCACCCTACGAAATTGATGCAGCGGTGCGCGACTTTGGCTACCCCATGGGCCCGTTTCAGGTCTCGGACCTGGCCGGCGGCGACATCGGCTGGGCCACGCGCAAACGCCGTGCACCCACCCGCGATCCCCAAGCCCGTTATGTGCAGATTGCCGACCGCATCTGCGAGCGTGGCTGGTTCGGCCAGAAAACCGGCCGTGGCTATTACCTCTACCCGCAAGGGGCCCGCACGGGTCAGCCCGACCCCGAAGTGCTCGCCATCATCGATGCCGAACGCCAGCGCGCCGGCATCACCCCGCGCAGATTCACACCCGAAGAGATCATGCGGCGTTACATGGCGGCCATGGTCAACGAAGGGGCCAACGTGGTGGCGCAAGGCATTGCGCTGCGCCCGCTCGATGTGGATGTGACCTTTTTGTACGGCTACGGTTTTCCGCGTCACCGTGGCGGGCCGATGAAATACGCCGACATGGTGGGCCTGGACAAGGTGCTCGACGACATCCGCGAGTTCGACAAGGCAGATCCCGTGTTCTGGAAGCCCTCGCCCCTGCTCGAACGCCTGGTGGCCGAAGGCCAGAACTTCGACAGCCTGAACCGCCTTTGAGTCACCTCTGACCCACCCGATTTCAGTTTTCAAGGAAAGGACACGCCATGCGTGAAGCCGTCATCGTCTCGACCGCCCGTACCCCTCTGGCTAAATCCCACCGGGGCGAATTCAACATCACGCCCGGGCCCACGCTGGCCGCGTTCGCCGTCCAGGCGGCAGTGCAGCGCTCTGGCATCGACCCGGCCCTGATCGAGGACGCCATCCTCGGTTGTGGCTACCCCGAAGGCATCACCGGGCGCAACGTGGCGCGCCAGGCCATCATCCGCAGCGAGCTGCCGTTGTCGATCGCCGGCACCACCATCAACCGCTTTTGCGCTTCCGGCCTGCAGGCGATTGCCATGGCCGCAGGCCGCATCGTGGTTGACGGTGCGCCTGCCATGATCGCCGGGGGTGTGGAAAGCATCTCGGGCATCCGCTCGCGCGACGATGGCAACTCGGGCATGGACCCCTGGATTTTGGAGCGCAAGCCCGAGCTCTACATGGCCATGATCGACACCGCCGACATCGTGGCCCGCCGCTACGGCATCAGCCGCGAAGCGCAGGACCGGTTCTCGGTCGAGAGCCAGCGCAAGACGGCCGAAGCCCAGGCCGCAGGCCGCTTTGACGACGAGATCGTGCCTTGCACCACGGTCATGGCCGTGACCGACAAGGCAACCGGTGTGGTGAGCCAGCGCGAAGTGACCGCCACGGTCGACAACTGCAACCGCCCCGGCACCAGCTACGAATCGCTGGCCAAGCTGCAGCCCGTCAAAGGCCCTGAGCAGTTCATCACCGCCGGCAATGCCTCGCAACTGTCTGACGGGGCATCGGCCTGCGTGCTGATGGAAGCGGGCGAGGCTTCGCGTCTGGGCCTGCAGCCTTTGGGTGCCTTCCGCGGCATGGCGGTGGCCGGTTGCGAACCTGACGAAATGGGCATCGGTCCGGTGTTCGCTGTGCCCAAGTTGCTGGCGCGCCATGGCCTCAAAGTCGATGACATCGACCTGTGGGAGCTCAACGAAGCCTTCGCCTCGCAGTCCATCTATTGCCAGCAAAAGCTGGGCATTCCCGACGAGCGCTTGAACGTCAATGGCGGGGCCATTTCCGTGGGTCACCCCTTCGGCATGACCGGCGCGCGCCTGGCCGGACATGTGCTGCTCGAAGGCCGACGCCGCAAAGCCAAGTACGCCGTGGTCACCATGTGCATCGCGGGCGGTATGGGCGCTGCGGGCCTGTTTGAAATTTACTGAGGAACGACATGGATCTGAACTTCACCCCCGAAGAAGAAGCCTTCCGCGCCGAGGTGCAGGCTTTTCTGAAAGAGAAACTGCCCCAGCGCATCGCCAGCAAGGTCAAGGCCGGTCAGCGCCTCTCCAAAGCTGACCAGGATGAGTGGCACGCCATCCTGAACGCGCGTGGCTGGTATGCCAACCACTGGCCCCAGGCCTGGGGTGGCCCCGGCTGGGGCGCGGTGCAGAAATTCATCTTTGATCACGAGTGTGCACTGGCCGGCGGGCCGCGCATCGTGCCTTTTGGTGTCAACATGCTGGGGCCTGTGCTCATCAAATACGGCAACGAAGCGCAAAAGCGTTACTGGCTACCACGCATCTTGAGCGGCGAGGACTGGTGGTGTCAGGGCTATTCCGAGCCGGGTGCCGGCTCCGATCTGGCCTCGGTCAAAACCACGGCCGTGCGCCAGGGTGAGCACTACATCGTCAATGGCCAGAAAACCTGGACCACCCAGGGCCAGCACGCCAACATGATTTTCTGTCTGGTGCGCACCGACCGCGACGCCAAGCCGCAGGAAGGCATCAGCTTTTTGCTGGTGGACATGAAGAGCCCGGGCGTGGAACTGCGCCCGATCCGCACGCTCGACGGCGACCGCGAAGTCAACGAAGTCTTCTTCACCGATGTGAAAGTACCGGTCGAAAACCTGGTGGGTGAGGAGAACAAGGGCTGGACCTGCGCCAAATACCTGCTGACTTACGAGCGCACCGGCATTGCGGGCGTGGGTTTTTCGGTGGCGGCACTCGAAAAGCTCAAGGTGGTGGCCAGCAAGGTGCACCGCAACGGCAAGCCTCTGAGCCAGGACCCGCTGTTTGCCACCCGCATGGCCAAGGTCGAGATCGATCTGGAGAACATGAAGACCACCAACTTGCGCGTGATCGCTGCGGTGGCCGGTGGTGGCGTGCCGGGAGCCGAGAGTTCCATGCTCAAGATCCGCGGCACCGAGATCCGCCAGGAAATCCTGTCGCTGATCCGCCGTGCCATGGGGCCGTATGCGCTGCCCTACATCGAAGAGGCCCAGTACGAAGGCTACACAGATGAGCCCGTGGGCCCCAAGGAAGCCGCCACGGCCGCTGCCAATTACTTCAACTACCGCAAGCTGTCGATCTTCGGCGGCTCCAATGAAATCCAGAAAAATATCATCTCCAAGATGATCCTGGGACTGTGAGGCCCACGCGATGAATTTCGAACACACCGAAGACCGCCGCATGCTGGCGGACTCTCTCAACCGTTTCGTGGCCGAGCAATACGGCATCGAGTTCCGCAACCACCATGCCTATGGCGAGCAGGGCTTTGCCGCAGAGCGCTGGCAGCAGTTTGCCGAGCTCGGCGCCATCGGCGCGCTGTTTCCCGAAGCCGTGGGCGGCTTTGGCGGTGCCGGCTTTGACATTGCCGTGGTGTTCGAGTGCCTGGGCCGTGGCCTGGTGACCGAACCTTTCCTGGGCGCCTTGATGGTCGGCCGTGCGCTGACTGCCGCAGGCAGCGAGGCCCAGAAGGCACGCATGGCCGAACTGATCGATGGCAGCACCGTGGCCGCGCTGGCTCACGATGAGCCGCAGGGCCACTACGAGCTGGAACGCGTGGCCACCCGTGCCGAGCGTCAGCGCGATGGCTGGGTGATTTCGGGCCGCAAGGCGGTGGTGGTGCACGGCCAACACGCCCAGCTGCTGCTGGTGTCGGCCCGCACTTCGGGCGCGGTGGACAGTGCAGAGGGCATCTCGCTCTTCCTGGTGCCGGGCGATGCCGCTGGTGTGCAGCGCCGCAGCTACAGCCGCATCGACGGCGGCAGTGCCTGCGAGCTGGTGCTCGACCAGGTGCGTGTGGATGCCAGCGCATTGCTTGGCACCGAAGGCCAGGGCCTGGCCGTGCTGGAGCAAGCGGTGGGCTGCGGTGTGCTGGCGCTGTGTGCCGAGGCCGTGGGGGCCATGGACGTGGCCAAACAAAGCACGCTCGAATACCTGCAAACGCGCAAACAGTTTGGTAAACCGATTGGCAGCTTCCAGGCCCTGCAACACCGCATGGCCGATCTGCTGCTCGAGGTGGAGCAGGCGCGCTCGGCGGTCATCAATGCCGCCGCCGCCCTGGACGCTGACCGCATCACCCGGGAACGCGCGCTGTCGGCGGCCAAGTTCACCATCGGTCGTATTGGCACGCGGGTGGCCGAAGAAAGCATCCAGCTGCACGGCGGCATCGGCATGACCTGGGAGTTGCCGCTGTCGCATTACGCCAAGCGCCTGGTCATGATCGACCACCAGCTCGGCGACGAAGACCACCACCTGGCCCGCTACATGGCCCTGGGTGCAGAGGGCTGAAGCCATGGACATGCCACTTGAAGGCGTGCGGGTCCTGGACCTGTCGCGCGTGTTTGCAGGCCCCTTGTGCGGGCAGGTGCTGGCCGACTTCGGTGCCGAAGTCATCAAGGTGGAGCATCCCGGTCGCGGGGACGATACCCGTGACTGGGGCATGCGCATCGGCAAGACGGAGACGACCTACTACAACAGCATGAACCGCAACAAGCGGTCCATCACCGTGGATCTGCAGACGCCCGAAGGACAAAAGCTGATCCACGACCTGCTGCCGCAGTTCGACGTCGTCATTCAGAACTTCAAGACCGGCGGCGCCGACAAACTGGGTCTGGGCTATGCCCAGCTGAAAGCGATCAGGCCTGACCTGATCTATTGCTCGGTGGCCGGCTACAACAGCGCCGGACCTGAAGCCAAACGCCCGGGCTACGACCTGGTGATCCAGGGCGAGGCCGGCCTCATGGCCATCAACGGCGAAGCCGGGCAGGCCCCGCTCAAGTTTGGCGTGGCCGTGGTGGACATGATGACCGGCATGTACGCCGCCCAGGCGGTGCTGGCGGCACTGTTCCGTCGTGAGCGCACGGGCCAGGGTCGGCACATCGAGATGTCGCTGTACGACTGTGGCCTGATGGTCACAGGCTATTACGGCCTGGACGCCATGCTGCTGGGCCGCGATCCCCAGCGTTACGGCAACGCCCACCCGTCCATCGTGCCTTACGGCATGTTCGAGGCGGCGGACGGTCCGCTCATCATCGCGGTGGGCAACAACAGCCAGTTTGACAAGTTCTGCCGTGAGGTGGTGCAGCGCCCCGACATCGTGGAGGACCCGCGTTATGCCACCAACGTGGAGCGTGCCAAAAACCGGCTCACGCTGCTGCCCATGATGATGGCACTGATTCGCAGCTTCCCCCGCGACGTGCTGCTGCAGCGCCTGAGCGCGGCAGGCATTCCCTGCGGCAAAGTGGCTGGTCTGCACGAAGCGCTGACCAGCGAGCGCACCCGCCAAGGCGGTCTGCTCCAGGAAATGCCACACCCGGTGGCCGGCAGCACCCATGTGTTCGCGCCACCCTACCGGCTTGACGGCGAACGCCTGCCGATCCGCAACGCGCCACCCACGCTGGGCGAAGGCACCCGCGAGGTGCTGCAGAAATTACTGCAGATGTCCGAGCAGGCGCTGCAGGATTTGCAAACCAGGGGGGTGCTGACGCTGCCCCCCTCCCAACCGAACTGACGCTTTTTTTTCAGAGGAAGTACCTTCATGAACATCATCCGATGCACTCGCCGCGCCCTGTTGGCTGCACTGCTGCCGCTGGTGGCGACCACCGCTCTGGCCGATGCCTGGCCGAGCCGCCCCATCAAGCTCGTTGTGCCATTTCCGGCGGGCGGCCCGACCGACACCGCTTCGCGCATCCTCGGCCAGAAACTGGCCGAGCGGCTCAAGCAGCCTGTGGTGGTGGAAAACCGTGCCGGGGCTTCCGGCTCGATTGCTGCCAAGCAGGTCATGGACAGCCCGGCCGATGGCTACACCCTGATGATGCTGGCCACGCCCACGCTGCTGGCCCCCCACATCTACAAGAAAACCGGCTACGACACGGTGAAAAATTTCACGCCCGTGGCCACCATTTATGACCTGCCGATTGTGGTGGTGGTCAACCCTGCCCAGATGCCCAGCGTGACCGATGTGCAGCGGCTCATCACGCATGCCAAGGCGCGACCTGGTCAGATCAACTACACCAGCTCCGGCCCCGGCAGCTTTGGACATCTGAGCATGGAACTGCTCAAGGAGCTGGGTCAGTTTGACATGCAACATGTACCCTATAAGGGCGGTGTGCCGGCCATCACCGACACCATCGGCGGCCGGGTGCCTGTGATGTATGCCGACCTGGTGGCAGCCCTGCCGCATATCCAGTCGGGCAAGCTGCGTGCGATTGCGGTCGGCTCGCCGCAACGCGTGGCCATGCTGCCGCAAGTCAAGACCATTGCCGAGCAAGGTTTCAAGGGCTTTGATGCCGTCTCCTGGGGTGGCCTGCTGGCCCCCTTGGGCACCCCCAAGGAAGTGGTGGCGCGCCTCAACAAAGAGGTGACAGAAATTCTGGCTGACAAAGCGGTGCAAGAAAAGATGCTGACCGCTGGCGCCATCGCCAATTATCAGAGCGCTGAGCGCATGGCTGCCCGCATCCAGGGCGACTACGACAAATGGGGCCGAGTGATTCGCAACAAGTCCATTGGTGTGGACTGAACAGGAGCACAGAGATGAACGTTTTCAAAACATCGATTTTCAACCGCCGCACCCTGCTGGTCGCCGCAATGGCACTGAGCACTGTCAGCGCCTGGGCCCAGGCTTACCCCAGCAAGCCCATCAAGCTGATCGTGCCTTACGCCGCTGGCGGTGCAACCGACATCACAGCCCGCACTCTGGGCGAGAAGCTCGCTACTCGCCTGGGTCAGCCCGTGCTGGTGGACAACCGCGGTGGCGCCGGTGGCGTCACCGGTACCGACCAGGCCTTGAAGTCGCCGGCGGACGGCTACACCTTCCTGGTTTCGTTGGGCACGACCATGCTCATCAACCAGTACCTGTATGAGAAGCTGCCCTACAACCCGCAAAAAGACCAGGCCTTGATCACGCAGATCGCGCTGGCACCAGTGGTGCTTTTGGTCAACCCGCAACTGCCGGTGAACAACGCGCCCGAACTGATGCAGTACATCGAGCGCAACAAAAGCAAGCTGGCCTACGGGTCCTGGGGTATGGGCTCGTATGCCCACTTGGCCGGTGCCTGGCTGTCGGACAACTTCAAGGCCGACATGAACCACGCCGCTTACAAGGGTGAAGCCCTGATGCTGCAGGACCTGGTCGGTGGCCAGATCCAGATGACTTTCGCCAGCCTGCAGTCAGCACGTCCCTACATCGAATCGGGCCGACTGAAGGTGCTGGCGGTCACTGGCATGCAACGCATGCCTGCGCTGCCCAAGGTGCCCACCATGATCGAGCAGGGCATCAAGGACGAGGTGTTTCGCGTCACGGGTTGGGTGGGCATGAGTGCACCTGCCAAGGTCCCGGCCGATGTGCTCAACCGCGTGGCCACCGAAGTGCGCGCCATCATCGCGCAGCCCGATGTGCGCGAGCGCATCCAGCAAATGGGCTTCATTCCCGTGGGCAGCACGCCCGAGGAATTCGCAGTCCAGTTCAAGAAAGACGCCCCGGTCTGGGAACGTCTGGTCAAACTCTCTGGCGCCAAGCTCGATTGAGCGGTGCTGTACACCCAAGGAGACATCATGAAAATTCTCGTTCCCGTCAAGCGGGTGGTGGACTACAACGTCAAGGTCCGTGTCAAGTCCGATGGTTCGGGCGTGGACATTGCCAACGTCAAGATGAGCATGAACCCCTTTGACGAAATCGCCGTCGAAGAAGCCGTGCGCCTGAAAGAGAAAGGCGTGGCCACCGAGGTCATCGCCGTCTCTTGCGGTGTGGCCCAGTGCCAGGAAACCCTGCGCACCGCCATGGCCATTGGTGCCGACCGCGGCATCCTGGTCGAGGCCCCCGCTGACCTGGACCTGCAGCCTCTGGCCGTGGCCAAGCTGCTCAAGGCCCTGGTGGACAAAGAGCAACCCGGCCTGATCATCCTGGGCAAACAAGCCATTGACGACGACTGCAACCAGACGGGCCAGATGCTGGCCGCGCTGGCCGATTTGCCCCAAGCCACCTTCGCCTCCAAGGTCGAGATCGTGGACGGCAAGGCGCAAGTGACCCGCGAGATCGACGGCGGCCTGGAAGTGCTGAGCATCAGCCTGCCTGCGGTGATCACCACCGACCTGCGACTGAACGAGCCGCGCTACGTCACCTTGCCCAACATCATGAAGGCCAAGAAAAAGCAGCTCGACACCTTCAAGCCGGAAGACCTGGGCGTTGATGTGACCCCCCGCATCAAGACCCTCAAGGTGGCCGAGCCCGCCAAGCGCAGCGCCGGCATCAAGGTGCCTGACGTCGCCACGCTGGTGGACAAGCTCAAGAACGTGGCCAAGGTCATTTGAACAAGCTGTTTTTGTAGGAGCCAGCCCTGCTGGCGATAGGCCTGTCAAAGTCTGCAGACCATCGCTTGCAGGCAAGCGCCTACACCAACCCCTATTCATCAAGGAAAAAACATGACATCCCTTGTGATTGCAGAACACGACAACGCCTCGATCAAAGGCGCGACCCTGAACACCATCACCGCCGCTGCCGCTTGCGGTGGTGATGTGCATGTGCTCGTCGCTGGCCACAACGCCGCTGCTGCCGCGCAAGCCGCTTCCAAAATAGCGGGCGTGGCCAAAGTCATCCACGCCGACAGCGAAGCCCTGGCCCATGGACTGGCCGAAAACGTCGCGGCGCAAGTGCTGGTCATCGCTGGAAACTACAGCCACATCCTGTTCCCCGCGACGGCCGCAGGCAAGAACGTGGCCCCCCGCGTGGCGGCCAAGCTCGATGTGGGCCAAATCAGCGACGTGACGCAGGTCATCTCGCCCGACAGCTTCGAGCGCCCGATCTACGCCGGTAACGCCATGGCCACGGTGCAGTCCACCGACGCCACCAAGGTGATCACCGTGCGCACGACCGGCTTTGACGCCGCAGCCGCCACAGGTGGCAGCGCTGCCGTCGAATCCGCAGCCGCCCAGGCCGACAGCGGCAAGAGCAGCTTCAAGGGCAGCGAGATCGCCAAGAACGACCGCCCTGAACTCACCGCCGCCAAGATCATCGTCTCGGGTGGCCGGGCATTGGGCAGCGCCGAGAAGTTCAACGAAGTGATGACGCCGCTGGCCGACAAGCTGGGCGCGGCCATTGGCGCGAGCCGCGCAGCGGTCGATGCCGGTTACGCCGCCAACGACCTGCAAGTGGGCCAGACCGGCAAGATCGTGGCGCCGCAGCTGTACATCGCCGCAGGCATCTCGGGCGCGATCCAGCACCTGGCGGGCATGAAGGATTCGAAGGTGATCGTGGCGATCAACAAGGACCCTGAGGCCCCGATCTTCAGCGTGGCCGACTTCGGCCTCGAGGCCGATCTGTTTGCGGCTGTGCCGGAGATGGTCCAGACAATTTGATGTCTGTCATGCCGTTGCTGGCGGCAATCTGGCCAGGGGCTGTATGGGGTGGAATGCCCAAGCGTTTCAACGGTCTTCGGCCCTTTGACCGTCTTGAGCGAAAGGGCTGGCGCGCATTCGGGTCAGAAAACGACCGCCCCCATGGCAGAGCCATTTCTGCGGCAGGGATGTGGGCGGCGGGATTGTGGACAGTCTCACGAGAAATTCAAACCTCGGGAGATTGAACCCAAACAGTCGCTTCACTTGGCCATCGAACAATGCCCCCCACTGTTGATTGGCTTTGAAAACTGAGCCACTTTGATGGGAATTTGCATCCAAATTTGAGCCGCTTCATTGGCCTATCCTGCTTATTTTTTGAGCAAGGGTGGCCGGGAGTGATCAACGTGGGAACTTTG
>NZ_NERX01000013.1 GCF_003063335.1 Limnohabitans sp. MMS-10A-192
CCAAGCCCTTTGATGGGTACGTTGAACAACCGATTCGGGTGACCTCTACATCGCTGATTCAATACCAACGCAACCGCTACAGCGTGCCTTGCGAGTGGGTGCATGGGGTGGTGAGTTTGCGCGTCTAGGCCTTGCCATCCAGCCATCATGCGATGGACCTTGATTGCTATGGTCGGCATGACGGGCGCGTCCAGTGTGTATGTCGTGCCAAACAAGGGGTACTCAATGTCTGCGACAGCAGCGCCCGATGCGTCCAAAGCGTCAAGCCGGGCTTGGGTGTCTTTCCACGCAAAACGCATCTCCGAGTCATGACATTCCACACTCCCTTCTTCCCAGCCATCGGGATGTTCTTGCGCAGCCATAGGCTCCAGCATTTGCACCAACGGGATATCCAGGCAGTCGAACCAGAACGCTTGGGCTTCGCCTTCGTGGCCATGGCCGTGCCAATGGTCGCCGGGCGTCAGCACGATGTCACCCGTCTCCATCGGATGCTTCATCCCGTTGACCACAGAGTAGGAACCGCGCGACTCCAGGATGACGCGCAGCGCATGCGGCGCATGTTTGTGCGAACGCGCCCGCTCGCCGGGCAGGATTGACTGGTAGGCGCCCACCAGCGTGCGAGTAGTGGCGAACTGATTGCCAGCTACCGGGTTACGCAGAATGAAGTTACGCCGCTCAGCCTGGTCGGTGCCGATCACCCGACCTGCCGCTATCAAGGCCGGGCGCATGCGGTCATATCTCCAGTGCGCAGGCTTAAGAGCAGACTGGGGACTGCCCCTCATCAGCGGAGGCTGATGATCGATCCATCCGGGTACGCAGTCTTCTCCCGCGATAGCGGCAATCAGATCATCGACAGAATCGACCTCGGCGCAGAAGGCTGGTTCTGCATTAAATGTTTTGTTAATGGGTTCGAAATATATCATTTAAAGACAGTATTGTCTGTTTGTTTTTGTGAAATAAACCCCGAGAAAACACTTATTGAAAAATAAAAAAATCAAAAAATTAATGCGTGTTGACCGAGGTGGTTAGTGAACCAGGCATGCCGGACTTTTTTACTGCTGAACATCTATCGGCCACCAGCAGGAATTACCACTCCGTCGAGCACAACCTGTTCCTTAACATGCCGTCTTTAGTCTTGCACTGGTGAACAGGTTTGCAATGCCTCGTCGACGACAGCTGTAATGCGTCGTTCCCCAGTCGTGATACTCCTGCACATTTCGCGATAAGCAATTACGTCATCCGCGCAGCCTATGAAGAAGGGTGACGTCATGAACGCTCACTCACTCAGCGATTCACAGCGCGAGCGGCGATTTCGTCGAAATCAGTGAGGTTTGGATGGAGGTCTAACCGACGGCCTGCTTTGAGGATCTGGCTAGGCACGTCGTGGCCAATCAAGGCAGGCAAAGCACGGGCTGCAGCCAATAACTGGGGTAGATCGATTCCAGTGTCGTAACCCATCAGGATCAGTGCGTGAACCACTTCTTCGGTGCAGACATTGCCCGAAGCGCCCGGCGCATATGGGCAACCACCGATACCGCCCAATGAAGCATCCAAGCGGTCAGCACCCGCATCGAGGGCGGCCAGCACATTGGCCAAGCCCATGCCGCGTGTGTTGTGGAAATGCAGTGTCAGCTCATGGGAGGACCAGCGCTGACGGAAGGCACGCACCAGTTCGGCCACCTGCGTGGGGTAAGCCATGCCGGTTGTGTCGCACAAGGTCACACCTCCTGCCCCCAACTCTTCTACAAATCGACGGCACCATTCCAGCACCACGGTCATAGGCACATCGCCTTCCATCGGACAGCCAAAGGCACAGGACAGAGAAACGTTGATGGCCACATTGGCTCCTTGAACCGCTTTGAGCACCTCGGTCAATCCGGCAAAGGACTGCTCACGCGTCATGCGCAGGTTCGACAGATTGTGGCTTTCGCTGGCTGACATAACCAAGTTCAGCTCGTCGGCTTTAGACTCCACCGCCCGCTCGGCCCCACGCACATTGGGCACCAAGGCGGTGTAAACCACGCCAGGCACGCGGCGGATTTGACTCAGCACCTGCTCGGCATCGCGCAGCGCTGGGATGGCTTTTGGCGAGACAAAGGACGTCACCTCGATCTTGGCCAGACCCGTATCGGACAACGCATTGACCAGCGCGATCTTGTCCTCAGTCGGCACAAAAGCAGCTTCGGCCTGCAAGCCGTCACGTGTGCCCACTTCCTGGATGTAAATGCGGCGCCCTGCACCTTGCCAGACTTGGCTATTCGTGTTCATGCCACCACCTTTTTGTTGCGCAATTGAGCAATCGTTTGGGCGTTCATACCCAGTTCAGCCAACACCGCATCCGTGTCATCGCCCAACCTGGGAGCCGAATGACGCACCCGCCCGGGCGTGCCCATCAACTTGGGCACAATGCCCGGCACTTCGATGTCATGACCATCGCGCGTCCGCTGTTTGAGGATCATGTCGCGGGCGCGGTAATGCGTATCTTCGACAATGTCTTTGGCGGTATAGACGCGACCAGCAGGCACACTGGCCTCTGCCAGCAAGGCCAGTACATCGACGACGCTGTGGGTCAGTGTCCAGGCTTCGATGGCCGCATCCAATTCCTGGACACGGGCCACACGGCCGGCATTGTTGGTCAGCTCCGGGTCGTTACCCAAGTCATCACGCCCCATGAGCTGCATCAGACGCTTGAAAATGCTGTCGCCATTGCCAGCGATCAATACCACCCCATCGGTACAGCGGTAAGCGTTGGAAGGGGCAATGCCAGGCAAGGCCGATCCGGCGGGCTCTCGCACCGCACCAAAGGCGCTGTATTCCGGCACCAGGCTTTCCATGACATTGAAGACGGCTTCATTCAATGCCACATCGATCACCTGACCTTGACCTCCATTGACCTTGCGGTGGTAGAGCGCCATCAACACACCAATTGTGCCGTGCAGCGCAGCCAGCGTGTCACCAATCGAGATGCCGCAACGCACAGGAATGCGCCCCGGCTCACCCGTGAGGTGACGCAACCCACCCATGGCCTCACCAATGGCACCAAAGCCTGGCAGATCGCGGTAGGGGCCAGTCTGACCGTAACCCGAGATGCGCAGCATCACCAGCCCAGGGTTCGACTTCGACAGGGTTTCATAGTCCATGCCCCAACCTTCGAGCGTGCCGGGACGGAAGTTCTCGATCAGCACATCGGCCTGGGCAATCAGCTGTCGGGCAATGTCCTGGCCTTCGGGGTTGCGCAGGTCCAACGCAATCGAGCGCTTGTTGCGCGACTGCACCTGCCACCAAACGGAGGTACCGTCCTGCAGCATGCGCCAGTTGCGCAGCGGGTCTCCCGCGTCGGGAGGCTCGATTTTGATAATGTCGGCGCCAAAATCGCCAAGCGTCTTAGCAGAAAACGGCCCAGCGATCAGCTGGCCCATTTCAACCACGCGCAAGCCTTTCAAGGCACCTGGACTGAGTTGTGTCATGTTCATCTTGCGGACCCTCAACCAATCGACGCGCCGGATTCCTTGATCGGGTCAAAGCCGGTGCTCCTGTAAAACACAGAATTGGTGACCATGGAGCTGTCGGCCGTGATCATCAGCGTGTAACCGTCAGCTTTGGCGCGCGCAGCCGCCACGGTGCCCACATTACCGCCTGCACCAGTGCAGTTGTCGACAATGAAAAACTGCCCCACTTGCTCGGTCAGTTTTTGGGCAATCACAGGGGCAATCGCATCTTTGGCACCCCCAGCAGCTTGTGGCACGATCACCGTGACGGGTTTGCTGGGGTATTTGTCTTCAGCCGGTGCGGTGCCGACGGCTACTGTCAGCGCCAAGGCCAGAAGGGTTCTGCGTTGTGGGGACATGGAGGTTTTCCTCTTTGAAAATCAATCAATTGAAAAGCCAGGGGCTGGCCACACGCTGGCGCTCCTCATAAGCCCGGATGCGTTCTGGATTTTGGAGTGTGATGCCGATGTCATCGAGCCCATTGAGCAGCCTGTGCTTGCGTGTGGAGTCAATGTCGAACGAAATCGACATGCCGGTTGAAGATCGGATGGTCTGCGATGGCAAGTCCACCGACAAGGTGTAGCCGGGGTTGTAAGCCACCTCATTGAACAACTGCTCGATCAGCTCAATGGACAATGCAATGGGTAGCAGGCCATTTTTGAAACAATTGTTGAAGAAGATGTCGGCAAAACTCGGCGCTAACAGCACACGGATACCGTGATCATTCAAAGCCCATACGGCATGTTCACGGCTCGAACCACAGCCAAAGTTCTCTCTCGCTAACAGGATTTTTGCACCCATATACCTTGGCTGATTGAGGACGAAGTCGGGGTTACGCGATCGTTTCGACACGTCCTGCCCTGGCTCACCCCGGTCCAAGTAACGCCATTCGTCAAACAGGTTGTCGCCAAAACCCGTGCGACTGATGGACTTCATGAATTGCTTGGGAATCAACGCGTCAGTGTCGACATTGGCACGGTCAATTGGAACCATCAAGGATTGCAGTTGTACAAAAGATCTCATGCGGTCACCTTCGGAGCATCAAGTTCTTCCACTCTAACCAGATGCCCGGCAATGGCAGCGGCAGCGGCCAAGGCGGGACTCAGCAGATGGCTCCGTCCACCGGGGCCCTGTCGGCCTTCAAAGTTACGGTTGCTGGTCGATGCGCAACGTTCGCCAGGCGAGAGGCGGTCATCGTTCATACCCAGACACATGGAACAGCCCGGCTCACGCCACTGCAAACCGGCTTGTAAAAAAATTTGATCCAGCCCTTCGGCCTCGGCCTGCGCCTTGACCAGACCAGAGCCGGGAACCACCAGAGCCTGCACGACATTGGTTGCAATGCGGCGTCCCCTGACCACGTCTGCCGCAATTCGCAAGTCTTCGATACGGGCATTTGTACAGGACCCGATGAACACTTTGTCGATGGCGATTTCGCGCATCGGCTTGCCCGCTTGCAGGTCCATGTAAGCCAATGCGGCCTGCATGCTGGCGCGGCGCACAGCATCGGGCTCATCCGCTGGGTCGGGCACGCGGCTGTCGATACTCACCACCATGTCGGGTGAAGTGCCCCAGGTCACCATGGGCTGTAACGCGTTGGCATCCACCGTCAGTTCACGGTCAAATGTCGCCCCCTCATCGCTCACCAGCGTGCGCCAAGCAGTCACGGCAGTGTTCCATTGATCGCCTTGCGGCGCCTGCGGACGACCTCGCAGGTAGTCAATCGTTTTGTCGTCAACGCCCACCAGACCTACGCGAGCACCGGCTTCGATGGCCATATTGCACAGGGTCATGCGCCCTTCCATACTCAGGTCACGGATCGCACTGCCTGCAAATTCAATGGCGTACCCGGTGGCGCCTGCCGTACCGAGCGTACCAATGATCTGCAGCACCAGGTCCTTTGCCGACACACCTGCGGCCAGTTGCCCGTTCACCTGTACCCGCATGCATAGCATAGGCCGAATCGCAAGGCATTGCGTGGCCAGCACATGCTCAACGTCCGAAGTGCCCACCCCAAAGGCCAGCGCACCAAAGGCGCCATGTGTGCTGGTGTGCGAGTCACCCGCCACGACCGTCATACCCGGCAGCGTCGCGCCTTGCTCCGGTCCAACCACATGGATGATGCCCTGCGTCTTTTGACCCAACCCATGCAGGGTGATACCGAATTCTTTGCAATTGGTGCTCAACTGGCGCACCTGAGCACGCGAAAGCGGATCCTCAATAGCGTCAACCGACGTGCGCTGGGCAGCGGTGGTCGGCACGTTGTGGTCGGCCACAGCAATCGTAGTGTCGGGTCGCCAGGGCTGACGTCCCGACAGGCGCAGACCTTCAAAAGCCTGTGGGCTGGTCACTTCGTAGACCAGGTGGCGGTCTACGTAAATCAGGGATTCGCCGTCTTCGGTCTGATCGACCAAATGGCTTTGCCAGAGTTTGTCGAATAGGGTTCGCGCAGAAGAGGTCGTTGGCATCGCTGCTGTAGTCAAGAATGATGATGGCCCGCAGTCTAGAAACAAATGCGCCGCAGCGAAATGACTAGGACGTTAACCCAGCTTTCGCGATCGACGAAAGCTGGCGTCTGGCAAGGCTCAACCCTAACAAGTCAGCAAATGGTCCAGCAAACCGCGCACCGGCCTTGTCAGCACGTCCAAATCGCGCGCGCCCAGTAACAGCTGTCGCTCGACCCAGTCATCACTCAATTCAATCAAACGCAAGCCCAGCGCTCGGCACAAGGGCTGAGCAGCGGCCACGGGCAGTACGGCAATGCCCAACCCTGAAGCAACCATCTGGCACATGGCATCAAAGCTGCGCACCTGGATTCGGATGCGCAAAGGCTTGCTGATCTGTCCGCTGGCCAGTTCAAGCCGCTGCGCCAGCGAGGTGGCCTGGGTCAGACTGACAAAATCGAAATCCACCGCCTCGGCAAAAGCCACCTTCTTGCGCCGAGCCAGCGCATGGCCTTGCGGCACCACCAGCACCAGCGTATCCCGCCGATAAGGCAGCGTCTGTAAGCCCAGAACTGGCGTGCGATCGGCAAAGATGCCCAGATCGGCCCGTCCGTCCAGCACGGCCATCACCACCTCATGGCTGTCCGCCTCGTTGAGCTCAATGCGGATGCCTGGCTGCAGTTTGGAAAAACAGGTCAATTCGCTTGGTAAAAACTGCGTCACCGCCGATGTGTTGGCCCACAGCCTCACCACCCCCAACAGACCCCGGGCATGATCCGACAGGTCAGCGCTCATCCTGTCCACATCACTCAAGATAAGCTGCACATGCTGGTACAACGCCTCGCCTGCAAGCGTAAGCTTGACACCACGGGAGTGCCGCTCCAGCAAGGGAACGCCAAATGCGGACTCAAGATCGGTCACTCGCTTGCTGGCTGCCCCCACAGCAAGCATAGCCAACTCCGCGCCTTGACTGATGCTGCCTGTACGAGCAACCAGATTGAAGAGCGACAAAGAAACGAGGTCGATGCGATGCAGGTTCATTGAAATTTTCGCCTTGAAACCGAATTATCAGCTAACAAGTTCAAACGCGTCATCCCATCAAACTCATACACACGATTCTTTGATTGATCTGGTCGAAGTTCAAGGTCCAGTCTCTTACCACCTGCAAAGGGTCTCTTTCCTCCTCGCTTTCTATGTCAACGTTATGACTGCTGGGCTTCGGAAGCAACCCAAAACAAGTGCAAAAATTACGCAATAAACACACGAGTCCTACGCCACTTTTCGCATCGCTCCTGAGCACCTACCAAACCAGCAACCGTTAGCACTCAGCCGCGTAGAGTTGTTTTTATTGCTCAACTCTCCTAGGCGCGGCGTCAAAAAGAATGGCACTTTCTGAGAGTGCGTAAGTTGTTGATTTTTAAGGGGTCCGACTTGTTGACTGGCTACTCTCAAGTCCACAAGTTTTGGAGAATGGAGAGTAAAAACAGGCCAAAAATCTGTTTTTCACGGTGCTTTTCTGGAACGAAGACAACACCTAAAAACGGCGAAACCCCGCAGAGACAGGGCCTCTGCGGGGTTCTTAAAAACTGAGAGAGTGTTTCTCTCACAATGCAAATGGTGGTGGGGCGTAACCACTACGCAAACAGCCTCAGAGTAGCCCCAGCGGGCCCCATCTAGCTCCTGCGAACAATCCCCAATTCAGTGACGTCTCCCAATGGGAACGCCTCAATCGAATGAGTCCAATTCTCGAGAATTGCGGACGGCGGTTCAAATCCGAAATCACACTTGAATCCGCGTCCACAGACTTCAATTTTCCATTCAGCCCTGCTTGCCGCCAAGTTTGCGTAAATCAACAAACATCGCAGTCAAACCCTGATCTTCGCCACCTAGCTGACCGATTTTTGTAAATCCCTTGCGCTCGTAAAACGAGACCGATGTTGGCTTGGCATCAACCACCAAGAATCGACAACCGGTGTTGGGCATGATGTTTTCAACAACCAAGCCGATTACAAAATCGACAAGCTGACTACCTATGCCCTTGCCTTGAAGTGAAGCATCAACGGCTAAACGGGCGAGCTTGATTGCGGGATAGTCTTGGTAGCGAAAGCCATCAACAACTGCCTGTTGATCAAACTGCTCAACTGCCACATGCGTGCACAGGGTGGTAATGTACGCAAGAACTTTGGTCTCACCCGATGGAACCAAAACGAATGTTCTAGCAAGATTCTCTTCGTGGAGCTTTTTTGCTTCTTTGCGCAGAAAGGTTTTCAGCGGTGTTAAAGCTGGATCACCCAAGCTCAGCGCATTACACCCATCGCCCTGATGGAGCTCACGAAGCTCGAAAGGCACCGAAAATCAGACCTCGGCTAAGGCCTTGGATGCCTTCAGCTTGATTGTGACCACACCTTTTTTGGCAAAGGTAGAAACCAGCTTGCGACCATTTGCGGCTGCTGCAATGGACGCCTTGGTCCCGCGAGCGAACTGCACACGGCGAGTGAGGGCCTTAGCCTCATCGCCAGATACCGTAACCGAACCAAGAAAGCTGCTGTGTATAGCCATGTTGAGATTTTAGGCCAAAGCGCAACAAGCGTCAATCATCTTGGCCATTGTCCGCGTAGCTCCCGAGGGAGCAATGGCAAACAAGCACGAAACCATTTTCAAACTTGACTTACGGCCAGATGCACGCGTTCATTGGTTTTTACTCAAAACGGAGAAAACCACCATGCAAGTCATTCACCTGGGTCAAAAAGAGCTGGCGGAACGCTGGCGAATGAGTGAGGCGACATTGGAGCGCTGGCGCAGCGACCGCATTGGCCCTGTATTTCTAAAAATTCGTGGTCGTGCGCTCTATCGGCTTTGCGACATAGAAGAATTTGAAGCTGCCAGCCTGCGTGTGCCTTTAATTCAAAGGATCGGCAGATAACTTAATCCCCCGATTTTGATGCCCCTTTGGTCATAAGCTCAAGGACTGACTTTGAGCCCCCAAATCCCTCGGATTTAGCACCAGAGTAGCCCGTCTCTTGCGGGGAGAAGATACAAGCAGCAGCATGCGCAAGCACTATGTCCTCTGTACCCTGCTCCCCAGCAGCCGCAACTAGCGCTCTGTATGTCAGCAATGCGTTCTGCCTGTGTCTGTTTACCACGGCATTGTGCTTGTGGCTTGCGTAGTTACGGGCTGCCATGATGAGCATAAAACCCAACAGTGCAAAGATCAACACTTTGCTTGTGACAAATTGAAAAACCTCAATACTTGACTTGGGGGCAAGCCACTCCCATCGGTGCAAAAACAGGCCTACGAGAGCGAAGGCCCCAAGTCCGCCCGCAAACTGGTAGGTCCGGGTTAGCCAGACCTCAGCTTTGGCCTCTTGATCTTCAGCCTCCCCTTTGAAATAAGCAGCCTGCTGCGAGACGCCTTGCTCAACGGCGACATCGCGGATTGCTTTTAGGGCTTTTTCTGCATCACCTTGATCCGAGGCCAATTTGTCAGTGAAAACTTTCGCTTCATCTTTGATGCCTTGAATGGTGGCCCGCGCTTGGACCTCCAATAAACTGGTGTCCGTAAGACGAGCAACCCCGTACGCAATATATTGCCAAAGCTGCTGAAAAACCGCATCTCGGCGAGTTTGCACTTGAGTAATGATTTCTTGCCTCTTCTGAGCAGTACCTTCCTTTGCCGGATCAAACTTCAAAATGGTGTCAAACATTTGATAATCGGCGTTCGCCTGACCCTTGATGGCGTTTAGTTGTTCCTCTGTGAAGTCTGGTAATGCGGCCATGGGTATCCGCTTGTACAGATCAACCACTGCTTGAGCAGACTTCAACGTATCCACAAAGCTAAGAGCTATCCCCAGCTCATTGCTACGCTCAAGTTTGCTCACCTCAAATTGCTGAATACGGTCCAGCG
Organism: Limnohabitans sp. MMS-10A-192; assembly: GCF_003063335.1. Taxonomy (GTDB): domain Bacteria; phylum Pseudomonadota; class Gammaproteobacteria; order Burkholderiales; family Burkholderiaceae_C; genus Limnohabitans_A. Next base: position 9,837 of record NZ_NERX01000013.1, read on the forward strand.
AATCGCGAGTGTCGTTCAGATTTTTTTCAGTCGCCATGTGTATTTCCTTGAGCAGTTAATTGGTCACGAAATCTAGACGCCTTTGTTTGAGGCGGCGCTGTTTCGTATTGAAAATTTGCGTCGTTACCACGTGTCGTCATCAATGCCGAACCGCTTTTGTGCATGCGAAGCTCCCGCCCCAGAGTTCGGCCAGTCATCTCGCTCGTTAAACACGGCCCCAATGCCAGTCGCGGTGCTTCCCATGCGAGTACTGCCATCGGTACTGAAATTGCCCATCTGAGTGAAAACAGACCCGTCAGACCCAACGGTGGTCGAACCCATCTTTGTGTAGGTCGTGCCGTCACAGGTGACGCTGGTGGTGTCCGAGAGCTTCTGCAGAGTTTCGCCAGTGTCGGACACAGCGAGCCGCCCCAAGATTTGCCAAAAAGACATGGTCATCTCCTTAAAGTGATGATTTCGGGCCAAGCGACCGGTGCCAACCTGATCGCTTTTGAAAAATTCTAGCACCAACTGCTTCTCACTGCATCAAAATGATTAAGCGCAGTCGCTGAATATGCTAGAGTGGAACCTACGCCAACACAATGGGGACAGATACGTGGTCAACAGAACAGTCGCTGCCGCACTAGACGACCTGACGCAGACGCAAAGAGAGCGACTTTTCTACATTGAAGTCAAAGCGTTCTTCTGTGGTGACCTGACGCGCGCAGACATCGAGCGCCGATTTGGGGTCAAACCTGCCGCCTCTGCGCGCGACCTGAGCACCTACCGCCGCCTGGCCCCACAGAACCTCTTCTATGACGCCGGTCAGCGCAAGTACGCCACCACGGATCGCTTCGCCCCCCTGTTTGAACACTCAGCCGAGCGTGTACTGACCTGGTTCCGCTCGGGCTTTGGCGACAACATGGACCAGAAACTCAAGCGCACCGTCCCATGTGAAAGCGCCAGCGACCTGGTCAAGCCCGATATCGAAACCCTGGCAACACTTACCCGCGCTATCGCAGGCAGACGCCAAGTCAAGGTCAATTACCTGTCACTGACCTCCGGTGCCTCAAACAAGACCCTGTGCCCCCTTGCTCTTGCCGATACCGGACTGCGATGGCATTTGCGCGCCTATGACCGCGAACGTGGCCGCTTTGCCGACTTTGCGTTGACACGCATCGTCAAAGCCAAGGCCATTGACCAGGCCATCCCAGTCGAAGAACAGATTGAATCTGATGTGCAGTGGGCACGGCTCGTTCATATTGAATTGGTCCCCCACCCTGGTATTGCGCACCCCAAAGCGATTGAAGCTGACTTCATGATGAACAACGGCGTGCTGGCGCTCGATATGCGGGCTCCACTGGTTGGGTACGCCCTAAGACGATGGTCTGTGGATTGCTCGCCCGAGCACAGCCTTGACCCCAAAGAGCACCATTTATGGCTGAACAACCCGCAAACACTTTACGGTGTTGAAAGCGCCGCCTTGGCACCGGGCTATTCTGCAATTCAAAGGGGTAACGCGTAATGGAACTTATTGACAACATCAATCGGTTACTCGGGGATGATTTAAAAAAGACGCTCAAGCCCCAAGCTCGACTGAAAATTGCGGCTTCTTGCTTTTCCATATACGCCTTTGAAGCGCTCAAGTCCGAATTGGAAAAAATTGAAGAGCTCAGCTTCATTTTTACCTCCCCGACGTTTGTTGCAAACGAGGTCACTGACAAGGTGCAGAAGGAACGACGTGAGTTCCACATTCCCAAATCCGATCGGGAAAGAAGCCTGTACGGCAGCGAATTTGAAATTCAACTTCGCAACAAGCTGACCCAACGAGCCATTGCCAAAGAGTGCGCTGATTGGATGCGACGCAAAGCAACTTTCAAATCAAACCGCAGCAAAGCTCCAATGCAGCAGTTTGCATGCGTGCAGGCCAAGGAGACAGCGACGGCCTACATGCCTTTGCACGGCTTTACAGCGGTCGATCTTGGGTACCAGCAAGGGAACGCCGTATCGAATTTGGTCAACAAAATGGACGAGGCCGCATTCACCTCCACCTACATCAGCCTTTTCGACCAAATTTGGGTTGACCCGGAAAAGCTTGAAGATGTAACCGCTCAGATTTGCGATCACATCGCATCCGTGTATCAAGAAAACTCACCTGAGCATGTTTACTTCTTGATGCTCTACAACATCTTCAATGAGTTCCTTGAAGATATCAATGAAGACGTTTTGCCAAATGACCGGACCGGCTATCAGGACACGCTGATTTGGAACAAGCTTTTCAATTACCAGAAGGACGCAGCGACCGGCATCATCAACAAGCTGGAAACCTATAGCGGCTGCATTCTGGCTGACAGTGTGGGCCTAGGCAAAACGTTCACGGCCTTGGCGGTGGTCAAGTACTACGAGCTGCGCAACAAATCGGTGCTGGTGCTCTGCCCCAAGAAACTGGCAGACAACTGGTTGAATTACAACCGTAACCTGAAGACCAATATTTTCTCTCGCGATCGCTTCAACTACGACGTGCTGTGCCACACCGACCTCAGTAGAACCAGCGGCGAGTCATTCGGCACGCCGCTCAGCCGAATTAATTGGGGAAATTACGACTTGGTCGTGATTGACGAATCGCACAACTTCAGAAACAACGATGCGTTTAAAGACAAAGAAACGCGGTATCAGAAGTTGATGAATCAAGTCATCAAACAAGGCGTAAAGACCAAGGTCTTGATGCTATCGGCTACTGGTGATGTGAGCGAACCAGCTTTGCGTCGCATTCAGATCCGTGAGGCAATCAAGGCCCACTTCGAAAAGGAGCAAGCACTTTTCTCTCAAGGCATCAAAGTGCTGTCGTTGTTTTTCATCGATACAGTGAGCAAATACCGCAGTTATGACGAATCGGGCGAGCAGCCCGGCGAGTATGCCCAAATGTTTGAGGAAGAGTACAACCACCAGCTAGCCGAAGTGCAGACGCTTGACGACACTCCCTACAACCGTTATATCAAAGGTATTGCGACAACCAAGACGCACAACGGTTATTTTTCAATCGACAAGAAAACTAAACGAATGGTAGACCCCGAGACGGGTAAAAAATCCACTGAAACCGATGACGTCGATGCTTATGACTTGATCTTGAAAGACAAAGAACGCTTACTGTCGTTTGATGAACCAGTTCGATTTATCTTCTCGCATTCTGCGCTGCGTGAAGGCTGGGACAACCCCAATGTGTTCGTGATTTGTACGCTGAAGCACAGCGACAACACTGTGAGCCGCCGCCAGGAAGTCGGACGCGGGCTACGTTTGTCTGTCAATCAGCATGGCGATCGAATGGACAACCCAGCCACAGTCCACCAAGTGAACGTGTTGACCGTTGTTGCCAGCGAGAGCTACAAGGACTTCGTAACTGCCTTGCAGCGTGATATCAGCGAAGGATTGTCAGAGCGGCCACGGGTTGCAGACGAGTCTTACTTCACTGCTAAGGTTCTGAAAACCACAGCGGGTGATGTGGAAGTGACACCGCAACTGGCCAAGCAGATTTATAAGTACCTGCTCAAAAACGACTACACCGACAGCAAAGACAAAATCGCGGAGGCCTACCACGAGGCAAAGAAAGAGGGAACTCTCGCCGCGCTTCCCCCTGAGTTGGAGTTGCATGCCGATGCCGTCTTTGCTCTGATTGACAGCGTTTTTAGCGATGCGAAGTTGCCACTGCCGGAAGATGACCGCAAGGCCAAAACCAACCCGCTGAATGCCAACTTCGAAAAGTCCGAATTTAAGGCTCTGTGGAGTCGCATTAACCGCAAAGCCGCTTACACCGTGGAATTCGAAACCCCGGAGTTGGTGGCCAAGTGTGTAAAAGCCTTAGAGGCCGAACTTAAGGTCAGCCCTATGCAATACACCGTGATTGCCGGGGAGCAGCTCGAGTCAGCGACTTATGACGGCATTCGCCAGGGTGAATCGTTCAAAGTCACAGAGTCCACGACAGACTACTCAGCTGCCTCAGCCCATTCTGCCGTCAAGTACGACTTGATTGGCAGACTGGCGGGTGAGACACAACTAACCCGCACAACCGTGGCCAGTGTTTTGCAGGGCATCAACAAAGCCGTGTTCAGTCAGTACCGAACGAACCCGGAAGACTTTATGCAAAAGGCCGCACGTCTGATGAACGAGCAAAAGGCGACTGTGATCGTGGAGCACATTGCCTACGACCCCACGGGCGACACCCACACCATGGACATCTTCACACAGGAAAAACCCAAGGAAGATTTCAGCAAAGCGGTCAAGGCCAACCACCACATCTACGACTACGTTTTCACCGACTCCAAAAATGAGCGTGATTTCGTGCGTGAGCTGGATGCCAGCACCGAGGTGGTGGTCTACGCTAAGTTACCTCGTGGGTTCTTCATTCCTATCTGCCCCTTTTGGGCATAGATGTCTGTGGGAGTCGCCCAGTTCACCCTTATCCGGGAAATAACAGAGCCGTCTCCCAGACGCAGCAACTCCGAAGTACCAGAAGCCAGGCTGAGACCGGACACACCCAACACGCTGAAGGGGTCAGGTAGGTTTGACTTTGCCACGATCGCAGCAGGCGACAGAACCGACTGCGTATAAATGCTGGCGTCGTATTCACGCGCAACGATGTAGACCTCATCGTTGTCTTTGATCTCGATTTGCAGAATGCGAAACAACTTGGCAGTCCATCCTGGTGTCGAATGCGTGATTGGCACCACATCACCGACCTCACAGCGCAGACCTTCCTGAAAAGCAGAGAACTTCACCACCAGTCCGAACCGACTCTGGTTGAGGGTCAGCTGGCCAATGTTTTGTGCCCGGTAACTGTTGGCCGTGAAGGGCAGATCGATCTTGGATTCCAAAATCAAGCCGTTATCAACCGCACGCAAGGCCGTTGACTCGAGCATGGCCAGATCGGGCTGCCACTTCTTGGCGGGGTTGTAAAACCCAGCGGTGACGCGGTTGAACTTGGCACGCTTAGCTCAAAGAGACCCCCACTTGATTTCACGGTTGATGTTGGTCACGAACTGAAACCCCCGGTCACCCGGAAACCAGATCTGCTCTTCCGGGTCGTTGGTGTGCCTGCCCGGCGTGCGTTGGAAATCTACCCATTGCGAACTGGCAGTTACTGCGATCGTGCAGGTGCCGTTGTTGGGGTCATCGGAAATTTCCATACTGTCAATCCGACCATCGAACACCAGCAAAGGGTTGCTGATGATTGCCAGGCGGTAATCCAGAAAACCCTTGTAGATGGCGATGCGCCGGTCGATATAGGGCTTGGACAGTGCAATCGAGATCCAAGTCTGATCCACAGCCGAGACTTGAACCGTGACATTGGGAATGCTCATGTCACTGGTCTCTGACAGGCCGGAGAACCCGAGAAAGTGACCGTTAGCTGTGTAGGTGTTGGTGCTCCAGAGCACGTTGATCCAGGCGTCCGTCATGCGGATGGTGCCGTCGTCAAACCAGGCCTCAACCAAATAGACAGGCTGGTTGCTTGACTTGAGGATCTCGGCGATGAACTCTGAACTTGCTCCACGATCCATAAAAATTGACCTTAAAAGGCCTCCACCAATTGCAAGCTGAAGTTGTAAATGGACCCAGGAGCCACGGCAGACTCCATCGTGTCTGCGCCCAAAGCCAGCGTGAACGGCACATTGCGTACGGTAATCACTGCGCCGTCGGCAGGCACCGCCAGCAAGGCTGGCTCAATCGCCAAAGTGGCTAGGCCAAAGGCATCGGCATTCACATCAGCGGTGACCATGTAGACCTTGGTCTGGCCAGTAACGCCAATGAAGTCACCGGCTTTGAGGGCACCAGTAAGTCCTGCCGTCCAGCCACGCGTCGACAGACTTCTGCCTTGTTGGTTGGCTCCGTTGATCTGCGGCGTGCCGGTGGCCACGCCTTGAGGCAGTTTGTGCGCAGGCAGCACAGCGGTAAAGCTGTCCCACTGGCCGCGTTGGGCGACAACAAAGGCCTGAATCGGTGCGAATTGCGCACGGGTCAGACCCACCCAGTCGGCAGTAATCACCCAGCGTTGAGCGCCGTTGGTACGCACACTGCGGCGCAGGTTGTGCGAGATCGACACGCGTGTGGGCTGATAAGACTGAATCTTGATGGCGCTTGGCGCTGGGGTCAGAGGAAATGTTCCGCTCATGACTTATCCCGTAATCCCGTAGCGTCCGCGCATGTTGAGCGCCTGGTTCACGATGCCCACCACTACGGCCTTGTTTTGCACCATGGCGGACTGGAAGCTGCGTGCATCCATGGCACGCACCGAGAAATTGATGTTGATTGGCGCTTGGGATGTGACCGTTCCGCTGTCGCTGCCGCCGGGTGAAGATGTTGTACCTGCCGACTTCCCGTTGGGGACGATCGTTCCTGCGCCGTTGGGCACAAACCACTCGGGGCCTTGCTCACCCACGATGTAGGGCTGGCCACCGGCGACAGGACCGCCATCAGCCTTGAACAGGCCCGACAGAAAGTTTCCCGCGCTACTGAACATCCCTGAGAGTGACATGCCGCTGGTCGCTTGTGCCAGTGGTTTCATGATGCTGTTTTGGATCTGGATGCGAATCAGGTCCGCGATGATGGAATTGGCCAGGCTCTTGAAGTCGAGCTTGCCGGTCAGCACAAAGCTCACCAGCGCGTCTTCCATACCTTTGAATGCATTTGTAAAGAGCCGCTCGGACTGGGCAGCTGCGTTAGTGACGGTGTCGATGTAGTTGTTGAGAGCTTTGGTAACACCCGTCTCCCACGAGCGCTCAGCCTCCCAACGGGCTTCAATCGCTTTGACCATGACTGCTGTGGACTTGACAGCCTCATCGCGCAGGCGCTGCTGGGTATCTGCCGTCAGTTTGGTGCCGCTTTGCTCGGCATCCCAGATTTGCTGTTCGACGGCCAGGAAGTTCTTACGCTTGACGTTGGCGATCTCCTGGGCCCGGGCGTTCATTCCAATCAGGTCGGTCTGGAATATGTACTGCTCGTTGGCTTGCTCCAGGCTGTGCGTGAAGGCATTGATGCGCTTGGTCTCATCGAACTTCTGCTGGGCATCGAATCGATCATTCACCGCCTGCACCAAAGTGGCCGTGGACTTGGTCGCCTCGGTGCGCAATCTCTGCTGCGCACCGGTGGACAACTTCGAGCCGTTCTTTTCTGCATCCCAGATTTGCTGCTCAACGGCCAGGAAATTCTTGCGACCCTCCGTGGCCAGAGCCTGATCGCGGGCGTTCAGTCCAATCAGGGTGTTTTGGAATTCATATTGCTGGTTGGCCACATCAAGACTGTGGGCGAAAGCATCGATGCGCTTGCTCTCGTCAATGGACTGGATGCTTGAGACGGTGGCTGTCACTTTGGCCATGTCACCCAGACGGCCTTCTTTGACCGCCAGCAAACGACCTTTTTCGATCATCGCCTCGTACTTTCCCAACTTGTCTTTGATTGATTCGACATTGAGCGAGTCCAGGTAGGAATCAAACGGGCTGGTTTTGTCGGGCCGCTGGTCTGGAATGGCAAACGAGCGCTTGGGCGAATCGACAGGTTTTTTCAGACCTGCATCCCGCTGGGCAAACTGCTCATCGAGTTTTGTGAGAAACAGCGGCGCGGTCCAAATCTTGACCATGTCCTCGTTGAAGGACTCGGCGTGGCTCTTGAGGTCTGACGTCAGCGTTGCAAAGCGGCGCTTGACCGGATCGAGTGACTTCTCACTGATCATCTCCGCTCCAATGCCGTCCATGAAAGCCAGCACCGAGACCACGTCCGCTCCGGTGGCTGCAATGGCGTTACCGGCAATGCGAACAATACGAACACAAGCGTCAAAGATGTCGATGAAGGCAGCCACTGCACGCAAACCTTCCCGTGCCCAAGTCTCAATCACGTTGTCTTGCTTGAGTTGCTTGGCCGTGTCGTTGAGTCGCTCGGTCACCCGCAGACGCAATCGCCCCCTTGATGCCATCGGCAAAAGCATCAAAGGTGTATGCCGCCGCCATGGCCATCACTGCGCCTTTGACCGTCTTCATGGCGGTTTCCGACACATTGCCGATGGTGTCCATGGCTTTCTTGGCCATGAACTCGGCCTTATTCAGGTCGGATTCAAAGCGAGCGACATTGGCCTCGAGGCTGACCACGAGACTGGCGAGGGTTGCCATGGGAGATTTATTCCTTTTTGCCCAAGAGGGCTGAGATCAAACGGCTATGCGCCTCAACATCAAAGCTCTGATCGGGCGGAGCATCGGCGTCATTGGTGGCTGCAGGTTCTGAAGTACGCAGTCCCGGCATAAAGTCATCGGCCTGGTACGCATCCTGACCTTCGCGGCGGTGGACGTTGGCCAGCGTGGCGCAGACCTGGCCAAAGCCAAAGTCGGCCCGCATGTCCGGCAAGCCTTCCAGAGAGGCAAATGCCATCCACTCCGCAACCTGCTGCGAACTCAGGTTTGCGAGGAGATGGTCAGGGTGTTGGAATCCAAGGGCAAGGCAGAGTCGGAAATAGAAACGGCGCTCGGGACGCCGCTGGAGTTTTTTGTGAGTTCCTCCACATCTGCGCCCGACAAGCCATTGAGCTTTTGCGCAATGGCAAACACCCGGTCCAATGCAGCGCCAGATTTGGCACCGAGCAGATCCACCTCTTCGTCGGTAAACAGGCGCTGGCCACCCTCATCAATTACTGTGAGGCCCATCAGACGCGCGCGCATATTGGTGAGATCGACCTTGCGGTCCTTGCCCTCGCCACGAACCATGCTGGCCTCAAAGGCATCACGCTCGCGACCGGTGAAACTGCGCACGCGCACGACACCACCCCATTCGGGGACATTGACGTCCTCTGTTTGAAGGTCGTTGGCGCAAAGGATGGCGGATTTAGAAAGTAGTGTCATAGGTACTCCAGAAATGAAAAAACCCGCCGAGGTTTTAGCCATGGGCGGGTTGGTTTACGGACAAAGGTCAGCGTCAGGGGCTGACCCGGTTCGTCATAGATTTCGGGCTGCGTGATGCAACCTCAAAATTTCAACATCGTCGCCACGCACGCGGTAAATGGCGATGTAGTTCTTGTGCAGGACCAGCTCACGCGTGCCAGGGACGCGGCCAGCCCGGCCCATGCCTGGATGGGCCTGAAGTTTGGTCACAGCGGCCTGCAACTCCAGCACAAAGCTGGTGGCGCGGGTCGGGTTGTCTTTGGCGATGAAGCCAGCGATGTCATCCACTGACGCGAGCGCTGTCTTGGTCCATTTGATCGACATGAATCAAGCGTCGTATTTGGCGAACACCGCTTTGACCTGCTTGTCGGTTGCGAATTCACCTGCGTCGGCCTCCTTGATGCCTTCGTGAATGTCACGAATCTGCCAGGATTCACTCTGCACGTAGTTGGTCAGCGCATCAATGGCCAAAAAGCTCTTGGTCCGGGCGGTCGCCTTGGCCAGTTCTTCGATCTGGTTGTAAAGCGCCTCGGGCAGGCGTACGTTAATGGTTCTGGCGGTCATGGCGTAACACTCCTGTGCATGTGTAATACAGTGCATTATCCACTTCACAAAGCCAAAGGTCAAGGTGGGCGGCCTCTTCCCTGAGCATGAGACCTTAGGCCCAGGTGATTGAGCCAGAGATGCGCAGCTCAGCCGAGCGCCGGATCGCCTGATCCACCGCGCCCTGGCTGTTGAATTTCTTCACGTAGGCAGTGAAAGTTGCGGTGTTGCCGTTGGGCAAAATCAACTTGAAGTTCTTGGCCACACCGGTCACCAGCGCAGTCATCAGAGCCAGTTGGCCTGCATCGCTGTTGTCCTGGTCGACCTCAATGGCAAAAGCACCGGGATCAAATAGACCCAAGATGAATTCCTTGGCGGTCGAATCAAAGTTGGTTCGCTCAATCTCGGAGGCTGAGCCGTCAAAGCCGCTGTAGCTCTTGACGTTGGAAATCTTGGTCCACTGCACAGGGGTGGCCGTGCCGCCGCTGGTGTAGGTCGTATAACCAGTCGCATCCAGTCCAGCGAGGGTCACGATCTTGGTCGTAGGTTCGATGTACTGCACCACGAAGCTGTTGCCGTTCAGCTGCGTGGTGCCAACGACGCCAGCGATGGTGATCACATCACCCTTGTTCAATGCGGTGACCGCTGAGAGCGTGACCCGGCAAGGGTTGGTGAGCGAGACGGCAGTGATGGTGAGTGCCGACCCTGAAGTTGTGCCGATACTGACGGTGGAGCCTTGGGCTGAGATGGCGGTGCTTGGCATAGAGTTCTCCTAAAAGTTATGGCCTGTTAATTAATTCCAGATCGAAAAATCCAAAATCACCCGGTGCAGCAATGCCTCAGGTTCGAATTGGTCTTGCTCAAGGAGCAAGACGTGGGTGATGGCGCTGCTTTTCATAGCGGCTTTGACGGTCTCGGCCAAGGCAACGGCAGCGGCGTAGGTGATGTCAAAGCAGTCCACCTGCAGACGGGTGTTTTCAATGGGTGCGCCGTCGGCCAGGGTGTTTTCAGGTGCGCTGGACACGCGGGCATAGACCACGTAGGGCTTTTGCACGTTGTTGGGTGCCACGTTCGGATACACCCTTCCCCCGGCCACACCTGCGAGGGCCGCGAAAAGGTCTTGCTGAATCATTTTTTGATCTACTTTTTCAATTCACGTGCAGCTTGCTCAATGCGCTCAGCAAGCCGTGTCTTGATGGCTGATAGCGCATCGTTTTTCTTCATGTCAAAAGCAGGCCGTAGAAACGGGCGCGCGGACATCTTTACGGTCCCGAACTCCACAAAGCGCCAGTACCAAGCGTCTTGCGAAAGGTTTCCCTTCTTGCCTTGATTGCGGTACTTCTTGCCATGCCGAACCGTCACAAAGAAGGTCTGCTTGTTCTTGTTCGACAACTCAGGGATCTGTTTCAAAATCACCGAACGCTTCAAAGTGCCGGGCGGTGGCTGGTTGGGTCCCAGATCGCCCGTGGCAACAGGAGCTTGCAACTTAGCCTCATCGCGGATCACTTTTGCTCCGGCATAGACCGCTGCACGCAATCCGTTCTTGGCCACCCGGTCAGGCAACTCTTTCAAAGCCTTGGCCAAGGCATCAAGGCCCTGAATCTGAACGCTCTCGTACTTAGCCATCGTCCAGACCCTCTGAGGCCAGCAGCGTGACCAATACATTGCTCTCGTCCTCGTTCAACGCCGCGTGGATGTTGAAGATGCGAGCTTTGTAGAGCGCTCGGTATCCAGATACAACGCGGGTATCGGTGAGACTTGACTGATAACGCACAGTGATTAGGTGGGAGATTTCGCTGGCCATGCGCTGTGCACTTTCCAGCTCGCGCCCCGTCAAGGGCTGTATATCGGCCCAAATGGTGGCCACATTCAGCCAAGTTCGGACCGGACCGCCGTAGCTGTCTTGCGCATTGCTTTGTCGCTGCAAGGAAATGCGCCGGTTTAGCTGACCCGCTCGTAATGAACTCATGGGATCGCCCTCATACGAAAGCGACCTTGTAGGGGTCAAGCAAACCATCAATAAATGGGAGCGCTTCCACGCGGCCGCGACTTAGAACTGCAATCTCTTCACGGTGGGCATAAAGGCTGCCGACACGCAATTTGATCCAGCTCTTGATTCCCTCTGGTACCTGGGCGGCGCTGCCATACCCGGCGTCGAAGGTGACCGATACCGCACCAATCTGCGGCAAGCAAACCGGCCAGATCTGGCCATACACGGGTGTAATGCGGGCGGGCTCACAGGCGTTGTCCACCGTATAGGTGGCCCCAGGCATGACCTGCAGCGCAGACCCCATGTCAAGGTAATTGATCGAAACGACTGACTGCACCGGCGTCTTGAACAGCAAAATGGCATGCCCTGGCAAGCTGAAAGCTTGACCTGCGGGTACGCCCATCTGAGACGGTCCGGGAAAGCAGTCGAGTACTTGCTTCCAGCGGGCAGTGGTGAACTGCCTGCCGGTCAGAGTCTCGGCTGCTTGACGGGCTGCAGTGATGAGCGATGCAATCAGCATGTCATCCTCGTCAAAATCCACCCGCAGATGGAGTTTGGCTTCCCACAGGGACACCGGCTCCTCTGAAGGTGGTGTGACGAGTTGCAATGGCATTTAGATCACCTGAACCACAGCAGCCTGATTGCCCACGTCCGCCGGTGCATAACGGGGGTTGACCCCAAGCAGCTGGGCCGAGGTGATGCTGGCGGCCACGCCAACGGTCACTGTGACGCGCACAAAACCGAAGCCGTTCACGGTGTCGAGCTCTTCAGGCTTGACATTGACGAGCGCCTGTTTGTTGTCACCCGTGGCTTTGACGATCTGGGTGATCGCTTTGCCGCTGATGTCTTTGGCACCTGTGCCTGCACTGTCCAGCGCCTGCTGCAACTTGGCGTCGACCGTGGCTGAGGTGCCAAGAACGCCAGTCTGCACCAGTGCCAGAAATCCGAGGTAGTTGGCAACGGACACCCAGCCGGTGCTGACTGCACCTGCAGCCTGTGTGGCCGGATCGATGGTGGCAAGTACTGCGAGCATCTCGCTTGCTTTTGAGTTGGGATACATGGTTTTTCCTTGTAGGGTCCGGCGGCTTAGCGCGCGCCAAGTTGGATGAAGGGGGACATGGTTGCGCTGCCCTTGGCTGGCGCAATGGGGGAGACGATCTTGGATTGGCCGTCCATGCGGAAGGTCGTGCGAAACGCCGTGAGATCGGCATCGAAGTACAGGTGCATGGAGGTAGCGGTCTGCATACCGCCGGACTTGGTGATCGTCTGGTAGTACTTCAGGTCCACCAGCAAGATGTCACCCTGCGCAGAGAAGGTGTTGGCGTGTTGAGACACAAACACCGGGCGACCCAAGAGCGTGCCGTACGGGGAGACCTGAATTCCACCCACCGTCAGTCCCGTCGGGATGTAGATCGGGTAGTTGCCCAGCGTCAGCGTGAAAAGCGCTGGCAGCACATCGTTGTTAACGATCCAGACCGCATTGGCAAACGAGCCAGTCGGCAAGCGGGCAATCATCTTGGCCAGGTTCTGAGGCACAAGTGTTTGTGTCGTTTGGCCTGCCTCTTTGGCCACGGTGACCGTAGCGCCTGAACTCAAGGCACCTACAGGCACGCCATTGCCAGCGCCAAACAGGATGGACTCGTTCATCTTCCAGCGAATGGATGTCGCCACTTTGTCGGGCAGGTAGCTGGTCAGTGCGCTGGCGTCATCCAGTAACTCGTCCGTGGTGGGCACGAGCGCCATGAGTTTTTTCAGGCGCAAAGTAGCAAGACCCAGGACCGGCTTGGTGGCAATGGCTGAGGCAGCTTCGCCCTGCCAGTAGGCGCGGATACCGTTGGTGCCCCAGGGGGTGGTCTCGTCCTTGGGGAACGCCATGCTGTTGCCAGAGATCTCGACGTTATCGGTCATTGGCAAAAGCGAGTCTTCGCCCAGCGAGAGCTGAAAAATCTGCTGCGAGAACTGGGGTGGCACCATGAAGCCGCCGTCCTGACCCGACGACTCGTTGGCAAAGCTGCCGGGTGCGACAGCACCACGGCCACCGCCAATCAGTAAGCGATCGTCGAGAGACTTGCCGGGTTTTTCTGCCTGGTAGACGGCCTGCATGAACTCACCTACTGACTGGAAGCCATGCATAGGATCAGCCTGGCGGTTGTCAGTCACGGTCACGTGCGCACTCCGGGGCTGATGCATGGCCATCTGCGCTTCTTCAGCGATCAGACTGGCCTCACGGTCAATTGCGGCTGAAGCTGATTCGATGCGAGCCTTCAACGCATCAAATGCGCTGACCTCCTCATCGCTCATGTCGCGGTTATCTGCAGCAGCGCGGTCGGTCAGCGAGCGGGCCTCTTTAACCAGGGTGGATTTGCGAGCCTGCAGCTCGCGCATTTGTTTACTCATGAAAGGGTTCTCCAGAAATGAAAAAGCCACCGCATCCCGAAGGAGTCAGTGGCTGGTTGGGGAACGACCGACGGGTCGTATCAATGAAGGGCTGTGCTCAACGGAGCACAGCCCGCAAAATCAAAGGTAGGCCAGCGAATTTCTCGCTTGCAGCAGACGCGAGGCCTGCGGTTTGTTCTGTACTTTGGCGTTGCGGCGCATCTTGCGCACCACGTCATCCAGGGAGGCAATGCCGTCAACCATGTTGCTGGCAAGGGCGGCTTCGGCACCTAGTACACGGCCCTGGCCCATGCCATCACGTACTTGGGCGATGGAGACCCCACGACCCTTGGCAACTGCCTTGGTGAACGCTGCGTAGTAGTCGTCAACGCGGGATTGCATGAAGGCTTGTGCGTCTTCGTCCAGCGGGGTGTAAGGATTGCCCTCGACCTTGAACTTGCCCGCCGATATGAGCGTGGTTTTAACGCCTGCCTCATCCATAGCTTTGCTGTAGTCCTGGTGCGCCTGCCACACGCCGATAGATCCCACTTCACCGCCGGGGGTGACATAAAACTCGGAGGCACAAGCGCCAATCCAATAGGCCGCCGAGGCAGCCAGACTGTTGGCAATGGCAATGACCGGCTTTTGCGCCCGGGCGCTGATGATTTCATCGGCGAGTTCTGCAACGCCATAAACGCTGCCCCCGGGGCTGTCGATGTCGATCAGAATCTGACTCACGCTCTCGTCTGTGAGTGCCTGACGCAAACTTGCAGCGAACTGCTGGGTGCTGACACTTCCCGGGCCTGAGACGTCATCAACCATATTGCCCCGCTGGGTGACCATGCCATAGAGCGGCAAAACAGCTATACCGTTTCCAGCACCGCCTCCATTGACCTGATTGGACTGACGCCGGGCCTCACGGGCGCTGCGATCTGCTGCGATGCGTTGCATCACGTCTTCACTTGCGGGCGTGTTGCGCGACCAGCGTGCAAGCACGGCAGCAACGGCATTCAATCGTTCGGGCATCAAAGCCCAGGGTGTCGCCAAAAACTCGGCGATCAGAAGTTGTTGGTTCAAGGTGTTTCCCCCAGTGCAATCAATGATTGAGTCAGCTCTGCTTCATTTATCGGTTTAGCGCTGATCGCGTGAGCCCATGCAGCTGCACGATCAGGTGAGACGGCCAGTGCTTCGGCGATCAGCGCTATGTCTTTGTCATCAATCGTTCCGGCGCGGCTGATGCGCCGTGCCCATCGTTCAGCGGCGCTCGCCACAACGGCCGACAAGCGGGCTGCGGCGGTGTCATCTGCGTCGTCTTTAGGCTCAGCCTTTTCTTGGGCTGGTGGTTCTGAAGCCTCTGCATCCGCTTCAAGATCTTCGGCCGAGCCTTCTTCAACCATGTTCAAGGGGCGCAGCGGCTCATCCAGCCCGTCAATCGGATTCAGGTTTTCTGCAATACGCGCCTCATTTCGCGTGAGCCAACCGTTTTGGATCCCGCTTTGGTAGTAGCTCGAGCGGCTGGCGGCATCGCCGCGCATCAAGTTGGCGAAGTCAAATTCAATCTCGATGTCATCGCCCTCAAGCAGCAACTCCGATTCGATGCTGGCCTCCCAGCGCTCAGCCCAGGGTGTCATGGTGTGCATGACAAACTCCAGGCTTTGCTGCTCAATGTTGGAGAACGTTGCGCGCTCAAGGTCGGCAATCATGTGCGGCGGAACGCGAAACAGCCGGGCGATATCAGTGATCTGAAACTTACGCAGCTCCAGAAACTGGGCGTCTTTGTTGGTGACACCCACTTCGTGGAACTTCATGCCGTTTTCCAGCACCAGGACCTTGCCCCGGTTGGCACCAGACTGCGCCTGCTGGTAGGACTCACGAAACACCTTCTTGGCCTCGTTGTCCTTGAACGAGCCGGGAAACTCAATCCAGCCGCCGGTCGGCTTGGCGTCGTTGGCAAAGAAGCGTGCGCCGTAATCCTGGGCGGCCAGCGCCATGCCCAGGTTTTCTCGGGCAAGTTCAATCGGGCTCATGCCCATCAAGCCGTCTGAGGACAGGCCGCGCAGGTGCCAGACATCACCTCTGGGCATGATGACCTCGGTACCCGCCCGGTCAGTAACCCGGTAGCGGTATTCACCAGAGGACAGCAACTCGATCTTGACCCTGTCCGGATGGATCGGCATCAACTCGATGATCTCGCCGCGCGGGTTGGTGATGATCTGGTTGTACGCGTTGCCGCGCAAAGCCAGGTGGCCTTGGAGCATCTCACGCCACTCGAAAGGATTTTGAAACCGGTTCGGCCGCTTGGCCATCAAGCGATAAAGCCAATGGTCCGTGACCTTGTCCTTGCCGCCATCCGCGCGGCGCTGGTAAACCACCAAAGGCAGCGATGCCATGGTCTCAGCCAGGATGCGCACACAGGCGTACACCGCAGCCAGGCGCAGCGCGCTGTCAGGCGAGACGCGCATGCCGCTGCCAGTCCGAGCGGAGACCGACCCAAACCAAAATTCGCCGTATGGGCTGCGGTCACCGCTGGAGGCACGGGGTTCACCGGATCCGCGAAAGCGATCAAAAAAGCTAAACAGTCCCATCAGTTCAGAGCAACATCAACTCGTAGTCGGATCCCAGCACCACCGAGTCGCCCGGTTTGATCGCGCGCGATAGCGCCATGATCAGTGCCACGATGCCGTCGATCTTGTTTTCTGCTCGCTCCTTGCGTGGGTAAATGTTGTCTTTGGCGTCCAGGTGGGCCACCACGTTGCTGACCATCCAGCCGAGCACCTGGTCACCGTCGTGAACCAATTTCTTTTGAAGCACTAAGGCTTCAAGCGTTTTCATCGGCTCTGAGAAATTCAGCACCGTTGGACGCACTTCAATCATGGGCAGACCCTCACTCATCATTCGGGTCGAGAGTTGCGTCGCCTGAAACGGATCAAACGCGACTGCCTGCACCGCAAAGCGCGAAGACAGATCGTTCAGATCCGCTTCAATCCAACTGAAATCAATCACATTGCCCGGCGTCACAGTCAGCCTGCCCGTGTGCATCCAACCGGGGTACTGGCTGTTGCCGTTGGCATTGACCGTGTCCTCTGGCAGGTAGTACTTGCCAAAGACAGCGAATGCGTCAGCAATCTCGGGATGGGCAAACACAATGACCAAGGCCGCAATGTCTGTCTTGCTGGCCAAGTCCAGGCCCACCCAGCAGGGCTGGCCCACAAAGGACTCGATGTCCAGGTCCTGATCAGCGCAGGCGTCCCAGGAGCGCATGTCCATCCATGCGGTGTCGGCATTGACCCACTCGTTCAAGTGTTTGGTCTTGAAGTTGTTCATCGCACTGGGCAGTTGCATGGCCTTGGCCTGCAGCGGTCCCAGAATTTCCGGGCGCACCGAAATGCCCCAATTGGGGTTCGCCTTCATCAGCGAGTCTTCGCTTGTCCAGTCGTCCCCGTCATCCAGGCCATAGACGATGCCAAACTGGCTGTCGTCCTCGAACACGCCATCGAGCAACCGGGTTACAAAGGTGCGCACCTCGTAGCAAATGCCAGAGCGGTTGCTGCCTGCGGTGGTGATCACCCACAGAAGCGAGTTGTCTCGCTTGCCGGTACCGGTCTCCACCACGTCATAGACGGTGCGGGTTTTGTGGGCATGCAATTCATCGATGCAGCCAAAGTGAATGTTCAAGCCATCAAGCGTCGAGCCTTCAGCTGAGAGCGCTTCAAACTTGGAGCCGGTCTGCAGCACGTTCATGTTGTGCGCACCGACGTTGACAGAAAACCGGCTGCGAAAGCCCTGTGACCTGCGTGCCATGGTCTGGGCATCTCCAAACACAATACGCGCCTGGTCGCGGGTGGTGGCCAAGGAGTAAACCTCGGCACCGCCTTCACCGTCGGCAGCCAGCATGTACAGCGCAAGCGCAGACGACAGGGTTGACTTGGCGTTGCCACGCGGCACCTCAATGTACGAGCGCCGAAAGCGGCGGTTGCCGTCGGGCTTGACCCAGCCGAACACGGTGGTCAGGATGAACACCTGCCAGGGTTCCAGTTTGATCGTCTCGCCTGCCAGCGGCCCCTTGACGTGAGGCAGGCGCTCAATGAACGCGCACAGGTTATCGGCGGGGTGAAACGCCCGGCCATCCTTGGTTGTGAGCTTCGGGTTGAAGCGATAAGGGCTGTCTTTGCCTTTGAACCGGCTCAGGTCTGCCAGTTGGCGTTCGCACGCGCGCTGGACCCACTTGCAGGTCAGGATTTTCCCGGCAACAACGTCTTTGGCGTACTGGCGTGCGATAGCGGCGTAGTCATGTTTTGCCATCTGCATCAACCCGCAATGTCGGCCCAAGGGTCGTTATCCCTTGGGGCGTCACTGGGTGCCGAAATCCGTGAACGTGCCGCTGGGGTGAAACCCATCTCGGTCTCGTAGACCTTCATCTCCATGGCCAGTTCGCGAATCACATCCATCAGTGGCGAGCGACGCAAGATACCGCTGGGTGTCTTGATGATCATCCCCGAGACACCGGCGCGATTGATCTTGGCCAGCGCCTCACGGTACAGACCAGAGCAGTTCGCCCATCGTTCCAGCACTGCACCATCCAGCGCGGACAAGAGTCCGGGCGGGGAATTGGCCACCGCGTAGTTCCAGGCTTCCTTGGCCACGTCGCTCATGTATTCGGGCGGCGTGCACAGCGCCGTGGTGGGCCGAGGCTCGTGGGGATTGGTCCGGCATTTCTGCACGGTGCCTTTGATCTGTTTGATTGCCAGCGGAAGCGGCTTACGACCAGCCATGGGGGTGGACTCAATTCTTCAAAAAAATGTTTTCAATTTGCACGCGCAAAAATCTGTGCAGGCGCACGCATCTCTGGCCGCCATCTGTAGAGATTCAGACCCCCTACCCCCCTGCGGAGGAGTGGTCAGCGCCGAGCTGCGGTCTCGCGTGCCGTCTTTCGGTTGTGACATGAGACGCACAGTGCCTGCAGGTTGACCGTGTCAAAGCGCGCACCGCCGTCCTTGAGGGGCGTGACGTGGTCAGCCACGACGGCTGTCACCACGCGACCACGTTGCTCACACGCGCCGCACACCGGGTGCTGACGCAAGAACGCGGCACGTACCGCGCGCCACTGGGCTGATTGATAAAAGCCCAGCTCCGCATCGAAGCTGCGCCGGGCACGACCGTAGTCACGGTGCACCGCTTTGCGATGGGTATCGCAATACCCAGGCCTTGCCAACACAGCACCACAACCGGGGTGTCTGCAAGGGGTTGGCGCTGACAGTGGCATGAAGTCGACAGTCTTAAGAATGTTCGCAACTATTTGCGGGTCTTGTGGGTTCAGGACTTGGCTTTACTTGTGTTCAGAGCGTTCATACAAACACCAGCAACAACCCAAAGGAAAAACAATCATGAGCAACAGCACCCGAGACCAGCAACTCCAGAAAATCGCGCTGGACCACTTGTTTTTCGCAACCCTTGAGACCCGCAGCAGCGACAGCCTCGACTTCCATGACGTAAGCGTCTGGGCCATCAAGACCGCGTTGCAAGCCGCCTTTGAGGCAGGCCGCAACGCCGCTGCCAGCCCTTCACAAACCCAAGCTAAAAAGTAATCAGGAGATCGACATGACCACACCAGCCAAAGCGCAACTGAGCGCATCGCAACAACAGATCCTCAACCACGCCGCCGTCAACACGGATGGCAAGTTGGTCTGGTTTCCCGAGACCCTCAAGGGCGGTGCCAGAAAGAAAGTTCTCGACAGCCTCTTCAACCGGGCGCTGATCACGACCGACGGCACACATTGGTTTGTAGCCGCTGAAGGCTACGAAGCACTTGGGATGCCGCGTCGAGCGCCCATCACGATGGCGGCTCTGGACGCGGTGATTGAGTCTGCTGAAGCAAGTCCTGAAGCCAAGCCACGCACGCGTGACAACAGCAAGCAAGCCCAGGTGATTGCGATGCTCAAACGAGCCGAGGGCGCAACGATCACGCAAATCTGCGAGGCCACCGGATGGCAATCTCATTACGCCGATGTCCTGGTTATGCCGACCAACATCAGCAACTCGGCCTGTGTGGTGGAGCACGCTGCTTTGCGGTCGGCATAATCACAGAGCATCCAAGAAGGTGAGCAGTTTGTCACTCGGGCGG
>NZ_NERX01000014.1 GCF_003063335.1 Limnohabitans sp. MMS-10A-192
TGGTGACAACGTGTCGATCACTGTGAAGCTGATCAACCCCATCGCGATGGAAGAAGGTCTGCGTTTCGCTATCCGCGAAGGCGGCCGTACCGTCGGCGCTGGCGTGGTTGCCAAGATCATCGCTTAAGAGGTTTACGTAGGGGTATAGCTCAATTGGCAGAGCGTCGGTCTCCAAAACCGAAGGTTGTAGGTTCGATTCCTACTGCCCCTGCCACCTGAAAAGGTGGATTTTCAAGCCCGCTAGTCTCTAGCGGGCTTCCTTGTCTGATAAGTGCCCTGATTTTTCAGGGTGCAACAAAGGTTACCAAGCCGTATGGCAACGTCTGAAGTACAAACTGTGAGCGCCTCTGGCGAAAAAATGCGTCTGGCGCTGTCTGCTGCATTGGTCATTGCTGCGTTGGTGGCCTACTCCATGCTGAGTCCCCAGGGAGGCTTGGTCCAGTGGGGTGCTTTGCTGGTGGGTTTGGTGGCTGCGATTGCAGTGTTTTTCACTTCCGAAGCGGGTCGCCAACTGATTGCTTTTGGCCGCGATGCTGTTCGCGAGGTCAAGAAAGTGGTTTGGCCTGAGCGCAAGGAAGCCATGCAAATCACGGCTTATGTGTTCGGCTTTGTGGTGGTGATGGCTGTCTTTCTGTGGCTCACCGACAAAACTCTGGAATGGGTTTTTTACGATCTGATTCTTGGGTGGAAAAAATAATGAACGATGCTGTAGTCAACGCTCCCATGGCGGGTTCGTCCACCAATCCTGATCTGAAATGGTATGTGGTGCATGCCTATTCGGGCATGGAAAAAGCCGTCGAACGCAACATCATTGAGCGCATCACGCGCTCTGGCATGGAGTCGAAGTTCGGCCGTATTTTGGTGCCTACCGAAGAAGTGGTGGAAGTCAAAAACGGCCAGAAACGCACCACTGAGCGCAAGTTCTTCCCCGGTTATGTGCTGGTGGAAATGGTGATGGATGACGAAACCTGGCACTTGGTCAAGCACACCAACAAGGTCACTGGCTTTGTGGGTGGCGCCAAGAACCGACCTGCGCCCATCTCCGAAGCTGATGTCGCGAAAATCGTGAGCCAGATGCAAGAAGGCACCGACAAACCGCGCCACAAGGTGGAGTTTGAAGTGGGTGAATACATCCGCGTCAAGGAAGGTCCATTCACCGACTTCAATGGCACGGTGGAAGAAGTCAACTACGAGCGCAACAAGATGCGCGTGTCGGTGACCATTTTCGGTCGTGCGACACCGGTTGAGCTGGAGTTCAGCCAGGTCGAAAAAACCTGAGCGGTTTCCAAAGTTTTCTGTCTGGCGCTTCCCGACTCGGCGTCAGACATTGCAAATGAGTCGTTAACCCCGGGGAGCTCGAAAGAGCGTTATCACCCGCAAGGAGAAAAGCATGGCGAAAAAAATCGTCGGCTTCATCAAGCTGCAAGTTCCAGCTGGTAAAGCCAATCCATCGCCACCTATTGGCCCAGCATTGGGTCAACGTGGTCTGAACATTATGGAATTCTGCAAGGCGTTCAACGCCCAGACCCAAGGCGTCGAGCCTGGTCTGCCATTGCCAGTGGTCATCACTGCGTTTGCAGACAAATCCTTCACCTTCATCATCAAGACGCCTCCTGCTGCGACCTTGATCAAGAAGTCCATCAAGATCGACAAGGCTTCGACCAAGCCAGGTCTGGAAAAGGTCGGCAAGATCACCCGCGCTCAGCTGGAAGAAATCGCCAAGGCCAAAATGAAAGACCTGACCGCTGCCGATCTGGACGCAGCTGTTCGCACCATCGCTGGTACTGCCCGTTCCATGGGCGTGAATGTGGAGGGCGTGTAAATGTCCAAGCTCACTAAAAAGCAAAAAGCCCTGGCCGGCAAAGTGGACAGCAACAAGCTGTACGCCCTGGCTGACGCTTTGGTCATCGTCAAAGAAGCTGCAACTGCCAAGTTCGATGAATCCATCGACGTGGCCGTGCAACTCGGTATCGATGCCAAGAAATCTGACCAAGTGGTGCGTGGCGCCGTGGTCTTGCCTAACGGCACAGGTAAAACTGCACGCGTGGCCGTGTTCGCCCAAGGCGCCAAGGCTGAAGAAGCCAAAGCCGCCGGCGCGGACGTGGTGGGTATGGACGACCTGGCCGCGATGGTCAAGGCCGGTGACATGCCTTTCGACGTGGTGATCGCTGCCCCTGACGCGATGCGCGTTGTGGGTACTTTGGGTCAGATCTTGGGCCCACGTGGCCTGATGCCTAACCCCAAAGTCGGCACCGTGACACCTGACGTCGCCACCGCCGTGCGCAACGCCAAAGCTGGTCAAGTCCAGTTCCGCGTTGACAAGGCCGGTATCGTGCATGGCACCATCGGTCGCCGTTCGTTTGACTCTGACAAGTTGCAAGGCAACTTGGCTGCATTGATCGAGGCCTTGGTGAAAGCCAAACCAGCCACCAGCAAAGGTGTTTACCTGCGCAAAGTCGCTGTGTCCTCGACCATGGGTGTGGGCGTTCGCGTCGACACACAATCCATCGCAGCTTGATTGCGGTAAAAATTTGAGTGGTCCGAAAGGCCTGCTCAATGTGGTGGGCTGCTGATCTTGCAAAAGTTCAGCAGGCCATCCAAGACCGTTGGTGCACACACCGCTGTGCTTAATCAACAAACTGACAGATCACTCTGAAGGTTTGGGCCAACGCAGATGGCGATCCCGCTGCAGATGGATGAATATCCAAAACAGTTGGTCGCTGCAAATAGGCGTGTTTCAGGGGTAACCCGACGACACATATAAAGGAGTAGACCTTGAGTCTGAATCGCAGTGAGAAAGAAGCGGTCATTACCGAAGTGACCGACCTCGCCGCTAAAGCTCAAACGCTGGTGATTGCGGAATACCGTGGTATCACGGTCGCTGACATGACCAACCTGCGCGTCAAAGCTCGCAGCCAGGGCGTTTCGCTGAGCGTGTTGAAAAACACCTTGGCTCGCCGTGCTGTGACAGGTACGCAGTTTGAAGTTGTCGCCGACCAGATGACCGGTCCGCTGATCTATGGCTTCTCTGAAGATGCAGTGGCTGCCGCGAAAGTGGTGGCTGACTTCGCGAAAACCAACGACAAGTTGGTCATTCGTGCAGGTGCATTTGCAGGCAAAGTCTTGGATGTGAACGGCGTTAAGCAATTGGCAAGCATCCCTTCGAAAGAAGTGTTGTTGGCTCAATTGTGTGGCTTGTTGATGTCGCCTATGTCCCGCACCGCTGTGGTGTTGGGTGCTTTGGCGGCCAAAAAAGGCGAAGGCGAAGCTGTTGCCGCTTAAGGCCAGCGTTCGTGTTTTAACCAATTGTTAGGAAATAAAAATGGCATTCGATAAAGACGCATTTTTGACCGCGCTGGACAGCATGACGGTCATGGAACTCAACGACCTGGTGAAAGCCATCGAAGAGAAGTTTGGTGTGAGCGCTGCCGCTATGGCTGCTCCCGCTGCTGCTGGTGGCGGTGCCGCTGCTGCTGCTGAAGAGAAGACTGAATTCAACGTGATGTTGTTGGAAGCCGGCGCAAACAAAGTGTCCGTGATTAAAGCTGTGCGCGAAATCACCGGTCTGGGCTTGAAAGAAGCCAAAGACCTGGTGGACGGCGCTCCTAAGGCTGTCAAAGAAGGTCTGCCAAAAGCTGACGCTGAAGCCGCCAAGAAGAAGCTGGAAGAAGCCGGCGCCAAGGCCGAACTCAAGTAATTCGGTCTCGTTCCAAGGCTGGAGTGTCCGCAAGGGCCTCCAGCCTTTGGTGCTTGAAGAGCACACCGAAAAGCAGCCCATTTTGAGCTCTTTTTCAGTGTTTGAGCGAAACACCGGAAAGTGGATTTGTCAAAGTCTGCTTTCCAGTGTTTTCTGACCCGACTGCAGAAAACCCTTGGTTCGGGTTGCGTGCAATGCGCAATCGTCCGCCAACGCTGGTAGAGGCCAGCCGCCAAGCCCGTTGAGAGTGCCAAAAGCGCTCTTGGCACCCAGTCCTGAAAGATCAAGCCCGGAGATCTCATGTCCTATTCCTATACCGAACGCAAGCGAATTCGCAAAAGTTTCGGCAGCCGCGAGAGCGTGCTCGAAGTTCCTTACCTGCTGCAGATGCAAAAAGACGCTTACACGTCGTTCTTGCAAGCCGGTGCCATTCCATCCAAACGCACCCACGAGGGCCTGCAAGCTGCGTTTGAATCCGCTTTCCCGATCGTCTCGCACAACGGCTTTGTGGAGATGAAGTTTGTCGAGTACAACCTGGCCAAGCCTGCGTTCGATGTGCGTGAGTGCCAGACACGTGGTCTGACTTTCTCGTCGGCCGTGCGTGCCCGCGTTCAACTCATCATTTACGACCGCGAGTCATCGACTTCGCAGTCCAAAGTGGTCAAGGAAGTCAAAGAGCAAGAGGTCTACATGGGCGAAGTGCCCCTGATGACCGACAAAGGCTCCTTCATCATCAACGGCACCGAGCGCGTGATCGTGTCTCAGCTGCACCGTTCGCCTGGCGTGTTTTTTGAACACGACAAGGGCAAGACCCACAGTTCGGGCAAGCTGCTGTTTTCGGCACGCATCATCCCTTACCGTGGTTCATGGCTCGACTTCGAATTCGACCCGAAAGACATCCTGTATTTCCGCGTCGACCGCCGCCGCAAGATGCCTGTGTCGATCCTGCTCAAGGCCATTGGCCTGACGCCCGAGTCGATCCTGGCGAACTTCTTCGTCAACGACAACTTCCGTCTGATGGACAGCGGCGCACAAATGGAATTTGTGGCCGAGCGTCTGCGCGGCGAAGTGGCCCGTTTTGACATCACCGACAAGAGCGGCAAAGTGGTGGTGGCCAAAGACAAGCGCATCACCGTGCGCCACACCCGTGAACTCGAACAATCGGGCACCACGCACATCAGCGTGCCAGAAGATTTCCTGATCGGTCGCGTGATCGCCAAGGCGATTGTGGATGGCGACACCGGCGAGATCATCGCCAAGGCCAACGAAGAAGTCACTGAAGCGCTGCTCAAGAAGCTGCGCACTTCGGGCATTCAGGACGTCCCGTGCATCTACACGAACGAACTCGACCAGGGCGCGTACATCTCGCAAACCCTGCGCATCGATGAAACCGTGGACGAGTTCGCTGCACGCGTGGCCATCTACCGAATGATGCGTCCTGGCGAACCGCCGACAGAAGACGCTGTGCAGGCCCTGTTCCAGCGCCTGTTCTACAACCCCGATACCTACGATTTGTCGCGCGTCGGCCGCATGAAGTTCAACGCCCGCGTGGGCCGTGGCGAGTCCACTGGCCCCATGGTGCTGACCAACGAAGACATCTTGGCCGTGGTCAAGATCCTCGTGGACTTGCGCAACGGCAATGGCGAAGTCGACGACATCGACCACTTGGGCAACCGCCGCGTGCGTTGCGTGGGCGAATTGGCCGAAAACCAATACCGCACCGGTTTGGCACGTATCGAAAAAGCCGTCAAAGAGCGTCTGGGCCAAGCCGAGCAAGAGCCTTTGATGCCGCATGACCTGATCAACTCCAAGCCGATCTCGGCTGCGTTGAAAGAGTTCTTCGGTGCGTCACAGTTGTCCCAGTTCATGGACCAGACCAACCCGCTGGCCGAGATCACCCACAAGCGCCGTGTTTCGGCTCTTGGCCCAGGTGGTTTGACCCGCGAACGTGCAGGCTTTGAAGTGCGTGACGTGCACGTGACCCACTACGGTCGCGTCTGCCCTATCGAGACGCCAGAAGGCCCGAACATCGGTCTGATCAACTCGCTGGCGCTGTACGCCCGCTTGAACGAGTACGGTTTCATTGAAACACCGTACCGCCAAGTGATCGACGGCAAAGTCACGATGAACATCGACTACCTGTCGGCCATCGAAGAAGGCAAGTACGTCATCGCCCAGGCCAACGCCACATTGGACAAAGACGGCAAGCTGACCGGTGACCTGGTGTCTGCCCGTGAAAAAGGTGAATCCATCCTGTGCGGTGCCGAGCGCATCCAGTACATGGACGTGTCGCCTGCGCAGATCGTGTCCGTGGCCGCATCGCTGGTGCCGTTCCTCGAGCACGACGATGCGAACCGCGCTTTGATGGGTGCGAACATGTCGCGTCAGGCCGTGCCTGTGCTGCGTCCTGAAAAGCCCATGGTCGGTACCGGCATCGAGCGCGTCGCTGCGGTCGACTCGGGCACCGTGGTGACCGCGACCCGTGGCGGTGTGGTCGACTATGTTGACGCGACCCGCATCGTGATCCGCGTGAACGACGCAGAAGCCGTGGCCGGTGAAGTCGGTGTGGACATCTACAACCTGATCAAGTACCAGCGTTCCAACCAGAACACCAACATCCACCAGCGCCCCATCGTCAAGCGTGGCGACAAGCTGGCCAAGGGTGACGTGATCGCCGATGGCGCATCGACCGACCTGGGCGAAATCGCCATCGGTCAGAACATGCTGATCGCCTTCATGCCTTGGAACGGCTACAACTTCGAAGATTCGATCTTGATCTCTGAGCGTGTCGTGTCGGAAGACCGCTACACCTCGATCCACATCGAAGAACTTGTGGTCATGGCCCGTGACACCAAGTTGGGTGCCGAAGAAATTTCGCGCGACATCCCCAACCTGTCCGAACAACAACTGGGCCGTCTGGACGACTCCGGCATCATCTACGTGGGTGCCGAAGTGCAACCCGGCGACGTGTTGGTTGGTAAAGTCACACCCAAAGGCGAGACCACCCTCACGCCAGAAGAGAAGCTGCTGCGCGCCATCTTCGGCGAGAAGGCATCGGATGTGAAAGACACATCGCTGCGCGTGGACCAGGGCTCGCAAGGCACTGTGATTGACGTTCAAGTCTTCACCCGCGAAGGCATCGTGCGCGACAAGCGCGCCCAGCAGATCATCGACGACGAACTCAAGCGTTTCCGTCTGGACCTGAACGACCAGCTGCGCATTGTGGAAGCCGATGCATTTGACCGTATCGAAAAACTGCTGATCGGCCGTGTGGCCAACGGGGGCCCTCAGAAACTGGCCAAAGGCACCAAGCTCGACAAGGCTTACCTCGAGTCCGTGGACAAGTTCCACTGGTTCGACATCCGCCCAGCCGAAGACGAAGTCGCCACCCAACTCGAGTCCATCAAGAACTCGCTGGAGCAGACGCGCCACAGCTTCGACTTGTCTTTTGAAGAAAAGCGCAAGAAGCTCACCCAAGGCGACGAGCTGCCCGCAGGCGTGCTCAAGATGGTCAAGGTTTACCTCGCCGTCAAGCGTCGCTTGCAGCCGGGTGACAAGATGGCCGGTCGTCACGGTAACAAGGGCGTGGTCTCCAAGATCGTGCCGGTTGAAGACATGCCTTACATGGCCGACGGCACCCCTGCCGACATCGTGCTCAACCCATTGGGCGTGCCATCGCGCATGAACGTGGGTCAGGTGCTGGAAGTCCATCTGGGCTGGGCCGGCAAGGGCATCGGTCACCGCATTGGCAACATGTTGCAAGCTGAAACCCAGCGCATGGAAAAAGTGACCGAATTGCGCAAGCTGTTCGACCAGCTTTACAACAGCCTGGGCCGCAAGGAAGACCTGTCGCAGTTGACCGACGACGAAGTGTTGGCCATGGCCGATAACCTCAAGGAAGGTTTCCCATTCGCATCGCCCGTGTTCGACGGCGCTGCAGAAGAAGAAATCCGCGCCATGCTGCACCTGGCTTACCCAGACGGCTTGGCCAAGGCCAAGGGCCTGACCGCCACACGCACGCAAGCCAATTTGTTCGACGGCCGCACAGGCGATGCCTTTGACCGTCCGACAACGATCGGCTACATGCACTACTTGAAGCTGCACCACTTGGTGGACGACAAGATGCACGCCCGTTCGACCGGTCCTTACAGCTTGGTCACGCAGCAGCCGCTGGGTGGTAAGGCGCAGTTCGGTGGTCAGCGTTTCGGTGAGATGGAAGTGTGGGCACTGGAAGCGTACGGCGCCTCTTACGTTCTGCAAGAGATGCTCACCGTCAAGTCCGACGACGTGCAAGGCCGTACCAAGGTGTACGAGAGCATCGTCAAAGGTGAACACTCCATCGAAGCGGGCATGCCCGAATCGTTCAACGTGCTGGTCAAGGAAATCCGTTCGCTGGGTCTTGACATCGAGCTCGAGCGTTCTTAATTCACAGGCAAAGGATTTAAACCATGAAATCACTACTCGACCTGTTCAAGCAGTTCACGCCCGATGACCACTTCGATGCCATCCGCATCGGCTTGGCATCGCCCGAGAAGATCCGTTCGTGGTCTTTCGGTGAAGTGAAGAAGCCGGAAACCATCAATTACCGTACCTTCAAGCCCGAGCGCGATGGTCTGTTTTGCGCCAAGATTTTTGGCCCCATCAAAGACTACGAATGCCTGTGCGGCAAGTACAAGCGCCTCAAGCACCGCGGCGTGATCTGCGAGAAGTGCGGCGTTGAAGTCACACAAACCAAAGTGCGTCGCGAGCGCATGGGTCACATCGACCTGGCCGCGCCTTGCGCCCACATCTGGTTCCTCAAATCGCTGCCATCGCGTTTGGGCTTGGTGCTCGACATGACGCTGCGCGACATCGAACGTGTGCTGTACTTTGAAGCGTATGTCGTGACCGATCCCGGCATGACGCCGCTCAAGAAGTTCGGCATCATGAGCGAAGACGACTACGACGCCAAAGTCAAAGAGTACGGCGACGAATTCGTGGCCAAGATGGGTGCCGAAGGCATCAAGGAACTGTTGCAAAGCATCGACATCGAAAGTGAGATCGAGCGCTTGCGTGGTGATCTGACCGGCTCCGAACTCAAGGTCAAGAAAAATTCCAAGCGACTCAAAGTGCTGGAAGCTTTCAAGAAGTCCGGCATCAAGCCCGAGTGGATGGTGCTCGAAGTGCTGCCCGTGTTGCCACCGGACCTGCGTCCTTTGGTGCCACTGGACGGCGGCCGCTTTGCGACCTCCGACCTGAACGACCTGTACCGCCGCGTCATCAACCGCAACAGCCGTCTGCGCCGTTTGCTGGAATTGAAAGCGCCCGAAATCATTGCACGCAACGAAAAGCGGATGCTGCAAGAAGCCGTGGACAGCTTGCTGGACAACGGTCGCCGTGGCAAGGCCATGACCGGCGCCAACAAGCGCGCCCTGAAGTCCTTGGCCGACATGATCAAAGGCAAGAGCGGTCGTTTCCGTCAGAACTTGCTGGGCAAGCGCGTGGACTACTCGGGTCGTTCCGTCATCACCGTGGGTCCAACCCTCAAACTGCACCAGTGCGGTTTGCCCAAGTTGATGGCCATCGAGCTGTTCAAGCCTTTCATCTTTGCGCGTCTCGAAGCCATGGGCATCGCGACCACCATCAAGGCCGCCAAGAAAGAAGTTGAAGCCGGCACCCCCGTGGTGTGGGACATCCTCGAAGAAGTCATCAAAGAGCACCCCGTGATGCTCAACCGTGCGCCTACGCTGCACCGTTTGGGTATCCAGGCGTTTGAGCCTTTGCTGATTGAAGGCAAGGCCATTCAGTTGCACCCCCTCGTTTGCGCCGCGTTCAACGCCGACTTCGACGGTGACCAGATGGCCGTTCACGTGCCTTTGTCGGTGGAAGCCCAGATGGAAGCCCGCACTTTGATGCTGGCCTCGAACAACATCTTGTTCCCTGCTTCCGGCGAACCTTCCATCGTGCCGTCGCAAGACGTGGTGCTGGGTCTGTACTACGCCACGCGTGACCGCATCAACGCCAAGGGTGAAGGCCTGATCTTCTCCGACATTGGCGAAGTGCAGCGCGCTCTCGATGCGGATGCGGTCGAGTTGGCTGCCAAGATCAACGTGCGGATGACTGAGTGGACCAAAGACAAAGTCACGGGTGAATTCACTTCATCGGTGTCCATGGTCGAAACCACCGTTGGCCGTGCTTTGCTGTCGGAAATCTTGCCCAAGGGCCTGCCTTTCTCCAACCTGAACAAGGCTTTGAAGAAGAAAGAAATTTCCAAGCTGATCAACACGTCTTTCCGCAAGTGCGGTTTGAAAGAGACCGTGGTGTTCGCCGACAAGCTGTTGCAAAACGGTTTCCGTTTGGCCACACGCGCTGGTATCTCGATCGGTATCGACGACATGTTGGTGCCGCCCGAGAAGCCCGCCATCATTGAAGCCGCCGAAAAAGAAGTCAAAGACATCGAGCAGCAATACGTCTCCGGTCTCGTGACCGCTGGCGAGCGCTACAACAAGGTGGTGGACATTTGGGGCAAAGCCGGTGACGTCGTCTCCAAGGTGATGATGGACCAGCTGCGCAAAGAGCGCACCATCGACCGCCATGGCAACGAAGTCGATCAGGAATCGTTCAACTCGATTTACATGATGGCCGACTCCGGTGCCCGTGGTTCCGCCGCGCAGATTCGCCAGTTGGCCGGTATGCGTGGTCTGATGGCCAAGCCTGACGGTTCGATCATTGAGACCCCCATCACGGCGAACTTCCGTGAAGGTCTGAACGTGTTGCAGTACTTCATCTCGACACACGGTGCGCGTAAAGGTCTGGCCGACACGGCTTTGAAGACGGCCAACTCGGGTTACCTGACCCGTCGTCTGGTGGACGTGACCCAAGACTTGGTCGTGACCGAACTCGATTGCGGCACCTCTGACGGCTCGCTGATGCGCGCCATCGTTGAAGGTGGTGAAGTGATCGAATCGCTGCGTGACCGCATCTTGGGCCGCACCGCTGCCGAAGACGTGCTGCACCCCGAGAACCGCTCGGTCCTGGCCACCGCTGGCACCATGCTCGACGAAGACCTGATCGACGAACTCGAAGCCGCAGGCGTCGACGAAGTCAAGGTCCGCACAGCCCTGACTTGTGCCACGCGCTTTGGTCTGTGTGCCAAGTGCTATGGCCGCGACCTGGGCCGTGGCGGTCTGGTCAACAACGGCGAAGCTGTGGGTGTGATCGCTGCGCAGTCCATCGGTGAACCCGGTACCCAGCTGACCATGCGTACCTTCCACATCGGTGGTGCCGCTTCGCGTGCAGCAGTGGCCTCCAGCGTGGAAGCCAAGTCCAACGGCATCATTGGCTTCAATGCCACGATGCGTTATGTGACCAACAGCAAAGGCGAGTTGGTGGTGATTGCCCGCTCCGGCGAAATCATCATTCATGACGAACACGGCCGCGAGCGCGAGCGCCACAAGGTGCCTTACGGCGCCATCCTGTCGATCAAGGCGGACCAGACCATCAAGGCTGGCACCATCTTGGCCAACTGGGATCCATTGACCCGTCCGATCATCACCGAATTCGCCGGTCAGGTGAAGTTCGAGAACGTCGAAGAAGGTCTGACCGTGGCCAAGCAGGTCGACGAAGTGACCGGTCTGTCCACACTGGTGGTGATCGATCCCAAGCGTCGCGGTGCGGCGAAGGTGATTCGTCCTCAGGTCAAGCTGATCGACGGCGCTGGCAAAGAAGTGAAGATCCCCGGTACCGACCACTCGGTGACCATCGGCTTCCAGATCGGCTCGCTGATCCAGGTGCGCGACGGCATGGACGTGGGCCCAGGCGAAGTGCTGGCCCGTATCCCTGTCGAAGGCCAAAAGACGCGAGACATCACCGGCGGTTTGCCACGTGTGGCCGAACTGTTCGAAGCCCGTTCGCCCAAAGACAAAGGCATGCTGGCCGAGATCACCGGTACCGTGTCCTTCGGCAAGGAAACCAAAGGCAAGGTCCGCTTGCAGATCACAGACCCAGAAGGCAAGGTCTGGGATGAACTGATCCCCAAAGAGAAGAACATCCTGGTGCACGAAGGCCAAGTGGTCAACAAGGGCGAGAGCATTGTGGACGGCCCCGCCGACCCACAAGACATCTTGCGTCTCTTGGGCATCGAAGAGCTGGCCCGCTACATCGTCGACGAAGTGCAGGACGTTTACCGCTTGCAAGGCGTGAAGATCAACGACAAGCACATCGAAGTGATTGTTCGTCAGATGCTGCGTCGCGTCGTGGTCGAGAACTCTGGTGACTCCAACTACATCGCCGGTGAGCAGGTGGAGCGTTCCGAAATGCTCAACACCAACGATGCCTTGCAACGTGATGGCAAGATCCCTGCGACATTCAGCAACTTGTTGCTGGGTATCACCAAGGCCTCCTTGTCGACCGATTCGTTCATCTCGGCCGCTTCCTTCCAGGAAACGACCCGCGTGTTGACCGAAGCGGCCATCATGGGCAAGCGCGACGAGCTGCGCGGTCTGAAGGAAAACGTGATCGTGGGTCGCTTGATTCCTGCTGGTACCGGTCTGGCTTATCACCAGGCACGCAAGGTGAAAGACGCCATGGACGACGCCGAGCGCCGCGCCATTGCCGATGCTGAAGCCGCCGATCTGGCCGGTGAGTCTTCCGAAGACGCACCAGCAGACGCGGGCGAAGCCGCCTAAAAGCGTCAAATCACCGGCTTTGCGGTGATTGCGACCAGCCCCTGTACCGCTTGCGGTCAGGGGCTGTTTTGTTCAAGACATTCCCAAGAGGTGAATCCATGGTGGCTTTGATCTTTGGCTTGATGGCCGCACTGGTCTTGTTTTGGGCCGTGGGCGCGCACAACCGTTTGGTGCGTTTGCGCAGCGAGGTCATTCGCCAATGGAGCAGTGTGGACGCCGTGTGGTTGCGCTTGCTGGTCCGTTTACAAGGCGGCATCGCTGCACGCCAATCAATGGCCACCGAAGAAGACATCCAGTCCTTGCAAACGCTGCAAACGGTGTGTGATGACTTGCTGGAAGCCTTGACACAGGTTCGCTTGCAGCCCCTGGAAGGCGAAAGCCAGAAACTGGTGGTCCAGCAGCACCAGCAGCTCGTGGCCGAGGTGCGTCGCGTGCTGCAGACCGCATCAGATGCTGTCAAGCCCGATCTGGACATCGCTTTGAGCCGCATGCGCCAGACCTTGCCGGCATCGGTCATCCCTTACCACGTGGCGGTGGCCGCTTACAACGAAGCGCTGGACATGCGCCCTGCCGCATGGCTGGCCAAACGTTTGAAGTTCCAGCCTGCCTTGCGCATGGACCTGAGCGTGGCTTCCAGCTGAACCATCGATGACTTCTACCGCACAACACCCGCCAACGCAGCCTGGCCAATCAGCGCCTTTGTGGCGCTTGCTGCAAGCCACCGCCGCTGCGGTGCAAGCCACACGGCAGGGGCAGTCACTGACCGCCCAGCTTGAGCGCGTGCCGCAAGCCTTGCGTCCCGGGGTGCAGGCGCTGAGCTTTCAGGCCCTGCGCCAACTCGGTCGCGCTACCGCCTTGCGTGAGCAATTGGCGGCCAAGGCGCCGCCTCCGGCGGCCGATGCCTTGCTTTGCACGGCCCTGGTTTTGTGCTGGAACGACGCCGACGCGCCTTACCCCATCCACACGCTGGTCAACCAAGCGGTCGAGGCCGCACGCCAGCAGCGCCAGACACAGGCCCAAAGTGGCTTCATCAACGCCTGCTTGCGCCGCTTCATGCGCGAGCGCGACGCCTTGGTGGCGACGATCGACCAGAACCCGGTGGCGCAATGGAACCATCCACGTTGGTGGATCGAGCGCCTGCAAGCCGATCACCCCGATCATTGGCAAGACTTGCTGTTGATGGCGCAGCAAGCGGCCCCCATGACACTGCGTGTCAACCGGCAGCACCACACCGTGGCCGCTTACCAAACGCAGCTGGAGGCGCTGGGCTTGAACGCCAAGCCGGTGGGACAGGATGGTTTGCAGCTCGGCCAGGCTGTGCCTGTGCACCAGTTGCCGGGTTTTGCCCTCGGACATGTGTCGGTGCAAGATGCCGCAGCGCAGGTGTCGGCCCGTTTGCTCATGCAAGGCATGGACACCACAAAGCCCTGGCGCATTCTGGACGCTTGCGCCGCCCCCGGTGGCAAAACAGGTCATTTGCTGGAGTTGTGCCCACAGGCCCAGGTGTTGGCGCTGGATGTCGATGCCCAGCGCTGCGAGCGCATCCATCAGAATTTGAACCGACTGGGCCTGAAAGCGCAGGTCAAAGCCGCCGATGCGGGCCAGCCCGACACCTGGTGGGACGGGCAAACCTTTGATGCCATCTTGCTCGATGCGCCTTGTACCGCTTCAGGCATCGTGCGTCGCCATCCGGATGTGCGCTGGTTGCGCCGCCCGACCGACAGCGCGCAGCTCGCCAAAATCCAGGCGCAATTGCTGAAAGCTTTGTGGCCCTTGTTGGCCGAGGGCGGCAAACTTCTGTATTGCACCTGCTCGGTTTTCAAGGCCGAGGGAGATGAAACCGTGCAGGCGTTTCTTCGACGCAACACCGATGCGGTTTTACACCCCTCTCCGGGTCATTTGATTCCCGGTCAGACCCCCAAAGGGCTACCTGTCGAGGACAATCGACTCGGTGAACACGATGGGTTTTATTACGCACTGCTGGAAAAAAGCCGGGTCTGACCTGCGGCGTGCTTGCCGCTGGCTGCTGTGGGCCTGCTGGCTTGTGTGCGCACCCGCTTGGGCGCAAGCGTCTTCAGCCGACATGACCGAATTCAAGTTGGAGCGCCAAGAAGGCGCTTTGCTGCTCAATGCCCAATTGAAACTGGAGCTGGGTCCCGCCGTGGAGGATGCCCTGATCAAGGGTTTGGCGGTGCACTTCGTGGCCGAGGCCGAGGTCATGCGTGACCGTTGGTACTGGTCGGACAAGAAACTGGGCACTGTCACCCGTTATTACCGCCTGGCATACCAGCCTTTGACGAGGCGCTGGCGCCTGAACGTGGCCAGTGAGCCCATTGCCCATTCCGGGGTGACCAGCAGTCTGTCGCAAAACTTCGAGAGCTTGAAAGAAGCGATTGATGTGATCCGCAGGCAAACCAACTGGAAGGTGGCTGACATGTCGGACATTGACCCAGAGGCTCGCCAGCACGTGTTTTATCGGTTCAAACTCGATGTTTCACAACTGCCCAGGCCCTTTCAGATCGCCGCTGGAAGCCAAGCCGACTGGCGACTGGAGATCGGTCGTCAACTGCGTCTAAGCGCTGAGATGGTGCGCTGACATGCCCTTGTTTTCCTCGCAAAGTCTCAAATCATCCATGATGGAGCGGGGCACCAGCCGCTGGCTCTGGGGTATTGGCGTTTTGAGCTTGGCGGTCATCGGCTTGGGTCTGCTGGTCTTGTTGACCCAAGCGACGGGCACCCGCGATCGCTACAACCAAAACTATGAATGGTTGGTTCTGGTCAATACCGTTGTGGCCAGCGGCTTGTTCATCACCATTTTGTGGGGGGCGGTGCGCCTCATCTTGCGCTTGAGACGCGGTCAGTTTGGCTCACGCTTGCTGCTCAAACTGGCAGCCATTTTTGGCCTTGTCGGTGTGGTGCCCGGCGTTCTGATTTACGTGGTGTCCTACCAGTTCGTCTCCCGATCGATTGAAAGCTGGTTTGATGTCAAAGTTGAGGCCGCCTTGATCGCTGGCTTGAACCTCGGACGTGCGACGCTGGACACCTTGAGCAGTGATTTGCTCAAGCAATCGCGGGCAGCCGCCTCCCAGTTGTCTGAGGTCAGTGATGCCAGCGCCGGATTGAGTCTTGAAAAAATCCGGGAGCAGCTCGGCGTCAGCGATGCGGTCTTGTGGTCCAGCAGCGGGCGCATCTTGGCCAGTGCTGGGCAATCAAGATTCCAGATTCGCCCCGAACGACCTGCCCCTGTGCAATTCAAGGAAGCACGGCAAAAGGGCAGTGTCGAGTGGGTGGAGGGCTTTGACGAGTCGATTCCAGGGGGTGACAAAGGCCGCATCAAAGTGCTGGTGCTGGTGCCCGCATCGGGCATGGCATTCGATGAGGATCAGCGCGTTTTGTTGTTGACGCAGGACTTGCCCCCCACATTGGTCAACAACGCATTGGAAGTCCAGGCCGCCAACCGCGAATACCAAGAGCGTGCCTTGGCGCGGGATGGTTTGCGCCGCATGTACATTGGCACCCTCACGCTCAGTCTTTTCATGGCTGTGCTCGGGGCGATATTGCTGGCATTTTTCCTGGGCAACCAATTGGCCAGGCCTTTGCTTTTGCTCGCACGCGGCATGCAACAGGTCGCAGCTGGTGACCTGACGCCCAAACTTGCCTTGCAAGGCAAAGACGAGCTGGGCGGACTGACGCGCTCGTTCGCAGACATGACGCAGCAGCTGTCAGATGCCCGCTCAGCGGTGGAGCGCAGTTTGCGTCAGCTCGATGCAGCGCGCGGCAATTTGCAGACCATTTTGGACAACCTGACGGCAGGTGTCATGGTGCTCGATTCGCAAGGGGTCATCCAATCGGCCAACCCGGGTGCAACGCGCATCTTGCGGGTGCCTGTGGCTGCCCATGAAGGCATGCCATTGCTGACTTTGCCCATGTTGCAAAAGTTTGCACAAGGCGTGGCCGAGCAGTTTGCATTGCTGCGCTCGGACAAAGAAGCGCACGAGTTGGACCATTGGCAAAAGTCATTCGAAATCCATGCCACCGGGCAAGGCCTGAGCGAGACCGCCGTGACCTTGCTGGCGCGTGGTGCGGTTTTGCCCGATGGCATGCGCTTGCTGGTCTTTGATGACATCTCGGAAATCGTGTCGGCCGAACGCGCTCAGGCCTGGGGCGAAGTGGCCCGCCGACTGGCGCATGAAATCAAGAACCCACTGACGCCGATTCAGCTGTCGGCCGAGCGGCTGGAGCGCAAATTGATCGGGAAGCTCGATGCACAAGACGATGCAGTCTTGGCCAAGTCAGTGAAAACCATCGTGGACCAGGTCGATGCCATGAAGCGCCTGGTCAACGAGTTCCGTGATTACGCACGCTTGCCCACCGCTGAATTGCGCCCCGTGCAACTGAACAGTCTGATCTCGGATCTGATGGTCCTGTATGCCCATGAGCCCAGCGATCACGTGCACCGCGCCACGGTGGTGGCCGAGCTGGACCCCACTTGCCCACCCATCGCGGGCGATGAGCAGCAACTGCGGCAAGTGATCCACAACCTGTTGCAAAACGCACAGGATGCTTGCGATGCACGGCCCGGTCTGCATGCCGATGCCCGTGTGCGGGTGCGTACCGAGTGGAACGCCGCACGCTCACGCGTGCGCATGACGGTGACCGACAGCGGCCCAGGCTTTGAGCCCAACATCTTGCAACGCGCCTTTGAGCCCTACGTCACGACCAAGACCAAAGGCACCGGTTTGGGGTTGGCGGTGGTCAAGAAAATTGTCGATGAGCACAAAGCCAAAATTGAATTGAGCAACGTCGTGCAGGACGGCCAAATCAAAGGAGCTCAAGTCTCGTTATCATTCGCACTGGACAGCAAACCAGGAGGGCCCATTTCGCCCTCTGCATGAACTGAGACAAGACAGGCAATATGGCAAATATTTTGGTGGTGGATGACGAGCTGGGCATACGCGACCTGCTCTCGGAAATCCTCTTTGACGAGGGGCACCAGGTGGAGCTGGCCGAGAACGCGGCGCAAGCCCGCGCGGCACGTCAAAGCATGCGCCCTGACTTGGTGCTGCTGGACA
The DNA here is from genome assembly GCF_003063335.1 of Limnohabitans sp. MMS-10A-192. GTDB lineage: Bacteria > Pseudomonadota > Gammaproteobacteria > Burkholderiales > Burkholderiaceae_C > Limnohabitans_A. The sequence goes on from NZ_NERX01000014.1 coordinate 17,436, forward strand.
TCTGGATGCCCGACACCGATGGTGTGAGCTTGCTCAAAGAGTGGGCTTCCTCGGGGTTGCTCACCATGCCCGTGATCATGATGAGCGGCCACGCCACCATCGACACGGCAGTCGATGCCGTCAAAATCGGTGCGCAAGCTTTTCTGGAAAAACCCATCACTTTGCAAAAGCTGCTCAAGGCGGTGGAGCAGGGCTTGGCCCGTGAAGTCATGAAGCCCTTGGTGCCCAGCCTGGCCGTGCCGCAGCAGCCATCCAGTGTGTTGTCCATGGGATCGGTGACCAGTGAAGAAGAGCAGGCGCCGGAAGTAGAGCAAAGCTTTGATCTGGACCGTCCCCTGCGCGAAGCCCGCGATGCATTTGAAAAAGCCTATTTCGAATTTCACCTCTCTCACGAAGGCGGCTCCATGACCAAAGTGGCCGAAAAAACAGGCCTGGAGCGAACCCACCTGTACCGCAAACTCAAACAATTGGGCGTGGATTTGTCGCGCAGCAAACGCATCGCTTGATGCATTGTTTGTTGGCCCTTTCAAAATGCAGTTTTTCCTCTGCTATAATTTGCGCTTACCGGCCCGGTAGCTCAGTTGGTAGAGCAGCGGATTGAAAATCCGCGTGTCGGCAGTTCGATTCTGCCCCAGGCCACCATTTAGAACCGTCGTTTTACTTTGTAGAACGGCGGTTTTTCTTTTTCCGAAACGTAAATCACACGTTGCTGCCAACGCTACAGCAACTTTGTGCCTACGCTGCTGTGACTTTGCTCTATGACGCACAGCACAGACACAGAGGCAGTGACGCAGCACACGAAACTCCGCGTGTCAGTCGCCGCACTCGCAGCAGCACAGCCCAGCATTTTGTATTTGCGTGACGGTGAAGTTGTGTTGTACAGACGAAGCCGCAGTCTGCTGTATCAGTGCCGTTACCGACTTGCTGACGGTACGTGGCACAGAGTCAGCACACGCAAAGCGTCAGTTGAACACGCCATTGCCGTTGCTTGTGATTTGTATGACGAGGCACGCTACAGACAACGGCTGGGTTTAGCACACCGCACACACACAGTCGCACAAATTGCTGCTGTTTGCTGTGCTGAACTGCGTACAAAAATAGACGGCAGCACTGGCAAAACAGCGAGTCACGATTACCTGTCGTGTATTGAACGCTACTTTGTACCGTACTTCGGCGAACGACGTCTTGAACAGTTGACGCATACAGACGTGCGTGAGTTTGAGTTGTGGCGTGACAGACAGATGCGACGCAAACCAGCAACGTCAACACTCAACAACTTTACTTGTGCGTGGAACAAGTTGATTGAAACTGCTGTGGCACGTGGCTACATCTCCGAGCGTGTGCCAGTTCCCAAGTTGACAGCACGTGGCGAGAAGGGGAGAACACGTCCAGCGTTTACAGAACAAGAAGTTCAACAGTTGCTGACATTTATGGACGTGTGGCAAACGCAGGGACGTATGGCTGTAGAACAGGAAATACGTCCGCTGCTGCGTGACTACATTGAACTGCTGCTGTTGACTGGAATGCGACACGGCACAGAAGCGATGAACATCTGTTGGCAGCACATTGAGTGGCACACACACAAAGACGTGCGTTACATACGCATATGGGTTGACGGCAAGACTGGCGGACTGTTGATTGGCTTTGAAAACTGAGCCACTTTGATGGGAATTTGCATCCAAATTTGAGCCGCTTCATTGGCCTATCCTGCTTATTTTTTGAGCAAGGGTGGCCGGGAGTGATCAACGTGGGAACTT
>NZ_NERX01000015.1 GCF_003063335.1 Limnohabitans sp. MMS-10A-192
CAAAACGAAAGGGGGCAAAAGCACCGAGCAGCTAAACTTATCCACAACCGAATAAGCCAATTCTTTAAAAACCAGTGGCTCAATATTCGATGCAAACACTGGCTCAGTTTGACTGGCTAATCAACACCGACTGGCCGCCGCTGACTGGATTCCGAACCGAGAAACTAGGTCTTGGCGTCGGATTTCCCCGATAAAGCGCACGCGCAACTCCACGAATGCGAGGCGGTCGCGTTGTGGTCGTGTTAGATCTGCAAGCTGTTCGTTGGACATCCTGTGGGTGCTCATTCGGGTTAGCGATGGCTGATAAGGACTGTTGCGGAAAGTATATCCTGTGCTCTAGAGTGAGTCTAATAAACTATTATCGAATGGTGGTGCGTCGCAAAATGATAATGACAATCATTCGTCAGGACACAATAGACCGGAGAAGGCGACCTGCATGAACCAGCACTCCGACCCACTTGGATTGTTTGTGAACGCTGTGGCCTTCGCTGAAGAACATAATCTGAATTGGTACCACGGGATGGCTGATAGTCTGGTGCTACCTTTATAACCATTGCTATGTGACCTGCGCCATTACCATTCCGGCAGACGTGATACAGGCACTTTTATGCTTTGTCAAAGATGAATTTCAACAAATTTTGAGATATCGAAGAGCTTCCAACCTCGCAGTGTGGGAGCCGGCTGCTCTAGTGTGATTGCAATATTTCTTCTCGGCCAGGCTGCTTCCAGGTGTTCTGTTAAACCAGGTGCAGCAAATTCAATCTCTGGCGGTTCCCATCCTTGGCTTTTCGCCAACCCTAAAGCTCCATGTAACGCGGGATCAGAAAACTTGAAAACCGAATCCCAGGTGCCATCGAACACCCCGGAACCACGTCGCAAAAGGTTGATGGCCTTCATCTCATTTCTCGACACGTAAATGTGATCATGAAGCGGCGCCATTCTGTGACAAGCTTTGCACAAAACTTTTAGGTTGCTTCTGGAGTTGTTGCTTTTAACTCCATCAATGTGATGTACGTGAAGCAAATGTCGGGTGCTTGCAAGATTGATGTTGCAGCCTTCACAATTCCATTTGACAGATTCTCTAAGGCTGTCGGAAATCTCACGCCAATTCGGAGCATAGATTGCTGCACCAGGCTCTACCTTAGTTCGTACCGGCAAGAACCGGAAACACGAAGAAAACGCTTCAAAGAAATCGTTGAGATCGAAATGTTCGCGGATGATCCTGGCACAACGTTTAACTTTAGCCTGCTTATAGTTCAACATGTTCAGGCAGTTTTGGCAAACATATAGTTTGCCTTGACCTGTTATTTCTCTCATGGACATGTCGAAACCGCTGAGTGCAAACGTTCCACTAATGTCAGTTGTTGCGATGTAGCGTTCAAACCGCCCGGAGTTTTTCATTGACTCCAAAGTAGTGCAATGGGCAACGTGAAATTTTTTACCTCCTTCACGGTTTCCGCTCAGGACTTCTTCGATTCTGTTACCTTGATCAGGAATGTACAAAAGGATTTGCCGTCCTTCAAAAGCCAACAATCCAGAGACTATTTCTAGTTCATCGAGTTGCACCTCGCGTCCACGAATCAGTTCGGCTTCAATGGCTGAGATTGAACTAGTTCTACTGAGTGCGAAAGTTTGACGCTCAGCACCTAAGCTGGCTGCGACCTTCCAGAGCTCGGAAAAATCATGTGTGATTTGCATGATTAGTCCTGAATCAGTCGTCTGATTTGTGTTTCAGCGTTAGAGATGACACGGAACGTAACGCGACGAGAGCGTTCTGAATCCTCTTTTCCTTTGGCGTCAATTACAAGTCTGCTGGATGAAAGCCCCACAGCAGCTACGTTTCTGCGGGTCCAGGCTTGGTCTTCGGCGGTTGCTTTTAGTCCTTGTACGAACAACAAGACCGATCGAGTCCGTGCTTGTGATAACTCCATGTTCCGAAAGTATGCTTCTTCTGGGTTAACACCTGTATTCCATTGTGAACTGGTGTGCCCCTCAATTCGTACTTCACTTATTGAGTCTCTGAATTGATTCAGAACCTCCATGTACCTGGGGAAAAAGTCACTGAGAACATCCTTGAACTGAGGACGCATTACAGACGAACCGAGTCCGAAAAGAATATCAGGTGATTTAAATTCAAAAGACAATGTCTCCTTGTCAATCTCCGCGTTCCATCGTTTTAGGTCAGGCTGAAACTCGGTTTTGAGAGCCTCGTATAGTGCCACTTGGTTGTTTTGATAAGCTACAGCAACTTCTTTGATCTTGTCCCTTTCGATCAAGGCGTGGCGCATTAATGCAATGCTAATGAACAAGAAGACCATCATCAGCCCGGACATCAGGTCAGACACGCTTACCCAGTGTTCAGACGTCTCATGATCAATTTTGTTTTTTCGTGACCCGAGAATTTTTTCCATGACGGTTGGCCTCAGGCTTAACTACGCTGGTTATTGCTGTTGTAGGCGTCTGTTAGGTGACGCGCGATAGTTGCAAGCGCCGAACCCAGCTCTTGAAGTGCAGCATTCAGTTGGCGACTCAAAGCCTCATCTAACTGGCGAAGCTGTGCGTTGACGGCGTCATTTGTACGGTTAACAGCATCTTGAATTTGGCGGTCTACCGCTTGTAATGTGCGATCAGCGTTTTGTACAACTGATCGATTCGCTTCTTCCGCAGACCGCAAGGATTCAGCTCGTGCTTGATTGGTTTGATCGATAGCAGTTTGTACGGATTGTTGCGCTGTTGACAGCATATTCCGTGAGTTTTCTTCGACTGTTTCCATGGCTGAAGAAATCGCTGAGGTGATGCCTGTACGAATACGCTCAGTATTCAGACCAAGAAGCTCCATAGCGCTTTTGAGCTCTTCAGATATGTTTTCAGATTCAGTGGCAATCACCTTTGCGTTCTCAACCATAGCTTGGTTAGTCTGTTTGACAGAACTTTCAAAGTCTTGTGATCCTCTGATGAGCGTCACATTGACCTGTTCTGCCCCGTTCAAGAGTTGTTGCCCAACTTCTGCGAGCTGAGACTGAATTTGTGGCACTGCTATGACAGCTTGATCGCGCATTTTCACAAATGCATCAAGATGTCGGTCAAGCTCAGCGATCTGATGTTGATTAACTGTCAGCACCTCTCCAAGATTTTTCATATCTGCCGGAATACGCCCAGTCTCTTCCTTGATTGACTGAACTGCAATCTTGGTCGAATTGATAGACTCCACGCCTTGCTCATACAAACGCGTCATCTCTGAAAGTTGAATCATGTAGTTAGCTTGCCACTCTACTAACTTTTTGACCGATTCATCAAGACGCTTGAAGTTATCGCCGAACTGTTCTGTCAAGTTATTGTTGAAGTCGATGATGACATCTTTGAGGGCTTCAATAACTTGCTGGGTAGCAGATTTTGAAAGCATTTCTGCAAAGTCTTTCATCTGAGCCCAGAGTTTTTCTTCAAAATATTCCTGTCGTCTGTTTAACATAGATCTAAAGTCGTTTAGATCAGTTCGGAGCAGTTGAATTTGCCCGACCATAGAGCGTTCATCGTTACCGCCGATTCCTTTAGAGATAGTGGTCAGTTCGACGTGTTGTTTGGTGAGAATGGCGTGAATGTCCTTAGGCTCGATACCATCTGGCGACGTCCCCTCATCATTTGGCTTGTTCTTGTCAAGGTGACTGGTTTGAATTATCTTGAAAGCAATAGCAAATCCCATGCCGATAAGGCTAGTGACAAACGCTGTTTGCAGACCCCCAAGTAGTTGTTCAATGCTGCCATCGATTTGTTTTGTATCGAATTGAAGTAGGCCAATAAAAATACCCAAGAAAGTACCAAATAACCCCATTGAAGTCATCAATGACGGCGCGTACTCAACATAATTGTTTCTATCAGATGTGAGGCCAGCTTTAGCTTTTAAAAAGGCGTAAAGAATCGCGATGAAGAATACGCTGTTCAGAATCCAAGTGAAAACTTGCGTGTTAAATATGTTCATTGCGGACGATGTCTAGCGTGTAGTAGAGGGGTTGGCTGATCTTTGAGTCGTCGCCGGTCCTCGCAACGGATCGCGGGCCGCATTCATCATTACGTTCAGCGTTCTGATGTACTCAACGTCAAACAGTCTACAAGCAAACCGCATATTGATCTTTTGGATAGAAACTGTTCATGTCGGTTGCTGTGCCCGTTTTCGATAGCACTTATGGGTCCATTAATTCGAAAGCCATCCGTCCAACTTTTCGTTGTGCATGAATCGGTACATGAGGACTCTGCGAAATCAGCGAAATCAGCGAAATTAGTGTTCTGACAAGCACTTGCGCCCGATTTTTCTCTGCGAAATTAGCGAAAAAATCCCCCCGTATCACTCCGTGGCCAACCGGTACACCCGCAGTGGCGCACCCGGCGCACCGTCGGCGCGTTCTCCCCATTGCACCGTGATCTTGGGCGGCGTGCTGGCTAACAGGTGCTCCAGGCTGGCGTCGATTCGCGCCTTTGGCATCTTGCCCCGGAAACATTCGGAGCTGATCTGGCTGCGCGTGGCCTGACCGCGTTCGAGCAGGAAGAACAGTACGCGATTTGAAAGGTCCACTACCTGCGACAGCCTTGCATCCTCGGCAGCGCTGACGAACACGAAGCGCACGGACGCCGTGGCATGACGAATCCAAGCCATCGCTGCGTCGATGTGCTGTGCCTCGATCCGGGTTTGAAGGTCGGTCAGGGCCATCAGCATTGCCAAGCGGAGCAGCATTGGCGCGTTGCGCTCAAGCAAGGCGCCAATTGCACCATCGTCAACGCCATCGTGCAGTTCACCCCGGTAGAGCTGGGCGTACCGCCACTGCGCCTGGGGCGACAGTTCCATCGGCCGATGTGCGCACTCGTCGTGCCGGTCAGCGTGAACGAAGGTCAACACATCCAGCGTCTTGCGTGCCAGGTGGTCGACTACCGCCTGTGGCGTCTCTTTCGGAAACGGCAACATCCGCGACCGCTCGGCCCAGATCATGAGAAATCGGTTGGCAAAGCCGTTGCTCATTTCACGGGCGCTCATCAACCCTGTCAGTTCGCTGGGCGAAATCGCGCCGCTTAGGCAAACGTGCGGATCGCTGGCATAGACTCGATTAGATTTCGTGGCAGGTTTCAGGTCAATACCGTCCCAGCAGTCACGCAGCGCCGCCGAAAGTGTGTTGCCATCGCGCCGTCCCTGATGCAGCACGTTGGCGAATTCGGATTCGACCACCCACAGCCGCTTGTCCTCGATGGCGGGGATGTCCTGCCGACCTTGCCGGTAGCCGTCGTGGATAAGCGCTGCCAGACCTTCGCGCGTGGACAATCCTCCTCTGTGAATCTGAGGCGCGAAAGCATCATCGATTGCCCGCAAAGCCGCGTCGATGCGCAGCACCAGCGACACCGCGTCGCCTTTGCGGCCACGACCAGAACGCCCGATGTGCAGGCAGAACAACCGCGTGTGGTGCCGGGTGTTGCCAATGGGCAGGTACACGCCACGCCCGATGGCGCATGACAGATAGGCCATGAAGTTCGCCGCTATGGCATGGGCATTCGTCTCCGTCCCTTCACTGCCCGCTCGGGCCACGTCACCTATCAAGCCATACAGGCAGATGGGATCGGGCTGTGGTGCATTGCGATGGGTGTGGGGTGAGTCGTCATCCATCTGCTCATCACCGGAAGATGAGTTGACTTTGGCCCCGTCAAGTAGACCTTGCGCTGTCGGTAGGGGTAAAAAATCGCTGCTGTGCATTCATCTATGCGTCGAGTGACTCGCACTCCACGATGAATTTGAACTCCGTCAGTATCTCTGGGTAGTGCTGTTGCAAGTACCGTTCGATCTCGGTGTTTTCCAGCCATTTAGCCAGGAGCTTGCTGGCCAGCAGTAAATTGAAAACATCCTGACTGAATGTTTGTTCCGCAAGTTTGTATTGCTCTTGCAGACTTCCCATCTCGCGCTCCATGTTGGCCATCTGTGTCGGACTTACTCCGGAGACCTTTTTGGTGACGACCGCATCCACCAGCTGGTTCGGAGGTGTCGCCGCATACAGAGCATTGGCATAGGCCAGGGTGACACAGTTGGCGTCCACCATCAATTCAACACACTCGACTTGGCGCATCGGCTTCATTCTTTTCAAAATGGTGCCAAGGTCGGCCGCAAATTGCTGATCTTTCAGCAGTGCCACCGCCTCGGCGCAGATGCCGTCGAGCAGATTGAGCTTACGGGTGATGGTGGAGATATCCAGGTCCAGTGCATCGGCCAGACGCTGCGCCGTGACGCCTTTTTCAACTGCCCTGCGAAGCATCACATGTTCTTGAACGGATGAAAGCCGATTGATTCGCGTGTTGTAGGTGTAACTCTCGTCATCCGTGGACTCCAGACACAACGCCTCGGTGTGTTCCAGCGACCGGAGCGCCAGCAATCGCAAATGACCGTCAAGCAGGATGCGGTGCCCCGTCTTCTTGTCCGCAGGCCCGACTGTCAATGGCTCGATGAGTCCGACTGCCTTGATGGAGGCTTGGATTTGCATGAATTTCCGGGTGGTCAATATTCTGGAAAGCGCTTTGCGTGACGGCAAAATCAGATCCAGAGGAATGGACAGTGGTTCCAACAGGAAGGCGAGTGACAGTTGTGCCATTTCATGCTCCTTTCGGCCATACACGTTCGGCCAGGTACGTTGGCAAGGTGTCCAATCCCTCCGCCCGAAGCAGGGTCGTGAAGTGTTCATTGACCAGGAGTTGCCCCAAGGCGCCGATCACGAACAAGAGGCGTTGTTGGGCAGCCCCCGCCTTTTTGACCATCAGCTTTTGGCGTTCAACTTCCTTTTGGTATGTCCTGACCAGGCTTGATGCTGTGATGTCCACCGCCACACGTTGCGTACCCCGACCCAATGCGCGCCCAAAGGTCTGGCGCTTTTCGATGATCCGACGGGCCTGGATCAGCTGCTTTCCGCGCAGCAATCCGGATTCGTAGGCGTCCTGCAGCGCGGTCTGTACAGCCTCATTGTTGTTGCCGGCACCCACAATCTCCAATGCCGCATTCAGCGGTATGCGGCCACTTTCTACCGCCACCATCAGGCGCTCCTCTCCATTCTTAATGAGGAGCATGATCCCCTGCACGTAGTCAACGCTCAGGCCGGTTTTCTTGGCGATGGTTTTCTTGTCATAACCCTTGGCCACCAGTTGCTGGATGCCGGCGAGCAGTTCGAGGGGGCTGGATTTGCGACGGGCGATGTTTTCCACCATGCTCATGATGAAGGCGTCTTCATCGTTGACATCCACCACCATTGCAGCAATGGTGGTCTCTCCCAGGGCCATGAACGCTTTGAGCCTACCTTCGCCACAAACGAGTAAGTATTTTTCAGCGCCATCGTCCCCAGGGCGAGGGGTCACGGTGATGGGTTTTTTGAGTCCGACGGATTTGATGTTCTCGACGATGCCCTCAAAAACCTGCTTGTTGCGCTCACGCGGATTGAGTACCTCGATCCGGTCGACAGGGATCATGCGCAGATCGCCCACAGGCTGCTTTTTGGTCATGCCGCCCTCCGCAGGCGTGTGCGCTGAGCCATGCCATAGAAATATTCCAGGGTGTCAAAGCGGAAGCTTTCAATTTCGATGGAATTGCGATCGGCCAGACTAATGCGCGGCTGCCCGAAATCCAGCCGTGGAAGAAGGTAGTAGTCCATGGGCGCATCGTTGGCATGGTTCAGCCGCACGGCCACCGTGATGTCGGGCGCCAGGCTGGTGTCAAAACGCACCTTCCAGCGGTTGCGCCCGTTGTCATGGGTTTGGCAGCGCGCCAGCACCAGAGACACCGTGAACTCCTTGTTGACCACCAACAGGTCCGTGGCGGGATCCCTTTCAATGGTGCCACCCAACTCGCCGATGGCTTGTTCTGTCTGCGCGACGATTTGCGGGTGCAGTCGTCGCAAGTACTGGTTGGCTTCCAGATACCGGTAATCCCGGTCGGGGGTGAACCCCACTGTTTGGTAGGCGCGAATCAGGCTTCCGAATTTGTGGATATAGGCCGATGAGGATGGCATTCCCTCGGTTTCGTCAATGATCAGTCCCGACAGATAACCCCGGTGCTCGTAGAGATTGCGCAGCTTTTCGATCAAATCTTCCATGCTGTAACGGTGCGTACGTCCGCGAATGATCCCTTGTGCCATGTAGAACGTTTCTGGCGGAACGATGGCTTCGAAGGCGCCTTCTTTCCTGACCCACTTGTCTGGCTCGTTGACGGTGCGCAGCATCTTGAGCTTGAACGAGATACGGTTGAACACGTTGTTGCCGATGTACTTTTCGTTGGTCAACACCTCGTGTACCGTGGCCCGTGTCCAGTTGCGCCCCAGATCGGTGCGCACACCTTGGTCGTTGAGACGGGCCGCAATTTCAGACTCAGACAGACCATCCTCTGTGAACCAGCGATAGATCTGGAGCACGTTTTGCACCTCGACGTCTGGTCCCGGCATCAAGATGACACGATCGGTTTGCAGGCTTTTGTGTTCCCCGCGCGCCAGCTCCGCCTTCACAGATCCCGTCTGATCCAGTAGCACGCGACGCAGTCCATAGCCGGCAGGGCCGCCCTGGCGGTAGCCCAGTTCGATCAGTCGGCACTGACCTGCGAACACCTTGACCGAGAGTTCGCGGCTGTATTCGCCTGCCATGGCGCGCTTGACGCCCTTGACGATGGTGGAGACGGGGGATCCGTCATTGTCGAATTGTTCCGCGACGTACCGGACGTGAACGCCTTTGCGCTTGAGGAGGTGTTCGTAATAGGCGGCTTCGTCAGGGTCCTGAAACCGTCCCCATCGGCTGACGTCGTACACCAAGACCAATTTGAAGTCGGTGGCCCCGGCGTCCACGTCCCGGAGTAGCTGCTGCAGGGATTTGCGCCCGCCGATGTTCAGACCGCTTTTGCCATCATCGGCGTAGGTGCGAACAATTTCAATGCCTTGAACTCGGGCGTACTCACGAATTCTGTCAGCCTGGTTTTCAGTAGAGTATTGCTGGTGCTCCGTTGACATGCGCACGTATTCAGCGGCGCGAATGCGTTTGGACGGTTCCGTCAATTCTTCTGTGACCTCATTGTTTTGCATAGCACCCGATCGTTCAACGTTTGTAAGGGATGCTCTCGAGCCTGCATTTCACTTCGCCGCGAGCCAGGGTGCTGATGGTTGTCAGCGCTGACGTACCGGTGAAGATGTTGCGATGCAGAAATTTGGGAGCATTTTTGGACGCAACGGTAATGCCAGTGGGTCAATTCGTCGAACGAGTTATATCTTTGCACTCGTTCTCTTTGCATGGACAGTGGGGGCACACGGGGGAAATTTTGGCAATCCACTCGTCGCTCTTAGCAGCGCCCAAGTTGGGGATGAACTCGATTCGGTACAGCCCGGACAGCGGAGCCGAAATGGTCTCGGAATCGGTGAGTTGCTTTTTTCTGGTGACTTTTCCGGTGCCTCGGTAGTTGCGCCAGTAATCCGGATTGCGATCCAACCAAGCTCTTTGGGCGCGGGCTTTGTTGTCAAGGTACACCTCACCCGAGCGTGGCCGGGTTTGCCGCCAGCGTTTGCGCCGTTCTGCCTGGCAGGCTGGAGTGGAGCAGTAGGTTTGGTTTTTGACCCGTGGGTCAGGCAGGAAGGATTGGCCGCAGCAGGCGCAGACTATTGGGGGCATCAGATTTCTCCATACGAAAATTCGTATGGGAACTGTCAAACTGCTCCGTAGCGATCCGACAACAGCGCTGGATGGTCAACTGAAAGGTCAACGGGTAGAATCCGGACGTAGCCCGCCCGTTGAGCGTGGGCGATAGTTGCCCTCAAGACGCCTCGTTTTTTGTTCGAGCATGTCTACGAGGGTTTTGGTGTTTGGCGTACAGGAGCCTGTTCAATGTTCAACGAGCGCAAAGCGGCGCAAATGGCAGCGTTCTTTCTGGGGCAGACCTCGGAGAGCAGAATGTCGCATTTGAAGCTGATGAAGCTCCTGTACCTTTCGGATCGCGAGGCCTTGCGGGTCTTTGGTTGGCCGATTTCGGGTGATCGACTGGTCTCAATGCCCCATGGACCCGTCTTGTCGCAGACGCTCAACCTCATGGATGGTGACGTCGAGTCCCAGCCCGGTGGTTGGGAAGAGTGGATTTCTGACAAGGAAAACCACGAGCTTTCGCTGCGCCAGCCCTTGGACGCGGCCGCCCTTGATGAGTTGGCCCCGGCGGAGATCGACGTGCTCAAGATCGTCTGGGGCAAGTTTGGAGCCATGGGCAAGTGGGAAATCCGCGACTGGACCCATGAGCACTGCGCCGAGTGGAAAGACCCGAAGGGATCATCGATTCCAATTCAATACGACGCGATGGCACGTGCGGTAGGCTTTGACGATGATTCGGCGAAGGAGCTGGCTGCTCAAATTCACGCTGAACAGGAAATCGATCGAATCTTCGCGGCTCTATGAGTTTGTTTCTTCCGCTGAAGCGGGCGACGCTGCTCATTCCGTCAGGGCCGGAAAGCGACAAAGATCGCAAGCATCTCTTTATCCTGCTGAATGATCCTCATGATGACGAGTCTGGCAAGGCTTGTGTATTGATGGTATCGCTATCGACTGTCAGGCAAGGCGTACCCCATGACCCCGCTTGTATTTTGTACGCGGGCGATCATGCTTTTGTGAAACATGACAGTTATGTCGTCTATCAAAAGGCACGCATCGAGGAAGCTGACAAAGTTCTACGCGGGGTGAAGAGCGGTCAACTTGTCCCGCAGGCCCCGATGGATGGGGCCGTTTTCGCAAGGATTTGCAAGGGTCTGGAAGAGTCGAGACTGACCCCGACAAGACTGCTCAACTTCTATCTCAAGGCCACTGGCCAGACTTGACGGCGTGCAGGATGGTGCTGCTGGCATCAGTGTGATCCGGTGAGCGGTGGTGAGTCGGCGGCTTTCGTTTTTTGCCCCCTAACCTCGCCCACGTCCTGGTCGTTCAAGAGCTATGCGATCAGGTTGCCGATGGCATGCATCAGAGTCTTTCTGTTTTCGATCGGGTCTGAGGTGTCCTGGACACCGAACCCACTCATTTCGGCGTGGGTGCGCTTGGCCCATGCCATGACCTCGTCGAGTTTGAAGCGCACGAGCTTGCCGACGCGAATGCAAGGGATCTCCAAAGCCCTGCGCATATTCGGGTGCGTAAACAAATACAGAGGAAGACTGGTGGCGGCGGCCATCTCCCGGGCGGAGTAAAGCCTCACATTCGACGTGACGGCGACATCGCTGCCACGCTCCCACGTTGCTTCATGTAGTGCCTGTTCTTCAAAAAGGAAGATCTCGTCCAGCGGGTACGTCACGCGCTTTGAAAGCTTGAGGTAACGCGGACCTCGGCCTTCTGATCGCCAACGCTGCAATGTCTTGGGGCTGACGCCCCAGCGTGTGGCAAGTTCGTTCTCATTGATGGCAATTTGCTGCATGTCAGTGCTCCTGGTGGTTGACGGGAGCCTGTATTCAGGTTGAGTTTTCGCGAAAAGCCAAGTCCGAGGGCGATGTCGGAAAAGTGCTGTGGCTGTGATGCGCAGCGGAGCCCTTTTGTGCAGCAAGGCGATGGTCACAGGCGGGTTTGACGGCAATTAACATATTTGTTACTATGCGGGCGATGGAATACGAGATCCGCTACTACAGCGAAGCCGTACAGGATGAGATCTTGGACTTGCCTGACACGCTGGCTGCGCGCTATGTGGTGTTGACTCGGCGCATGGTGGCGCTGGGACCCAATCTGGGCGAGCCTCACACCAAGGCCATGAAGAGCGGCTTGTTCGAACTTCGGCTCAAAGGTGCTGAAGGCATTGCTCGGGTGTTTTACTGCACGCAGGTGGGCCGACGGATCGTGATGTTGCACAGTTTCGTGAAGAAGACCAATCGCACGCCCCCGCGCGAGTTGGATACGGCGATGAGTCGCTTGAAAGAGGTGAAGCATGAAAACGCATGACGAAGTGGTCAAGGCACTGATGAGCCGCTCTGGCGTGAAAGCCGAGGTTGAACGCATCGAACGGGAAGAAGGTGAGCTGCTCGACGCCTTGCTCAAGGCCAGGCAGGAAGCCGGCTTGACGCAGGCGGAGCTCGCTGCACGGATGGGCACGCAAGCGCCATCGGTGGCGCGGCTGGAGAAATCTCTGGCAACGGGGAAACATTCACCATCGGTCGCCACCCTGCGCCGCTACGTACAAGCGTGTGGCAAGAATCTGCGGTTGCAGGTCTGCTGATTTACATTCAGGCGGGGGTATGAGCGAAGACAGACCTTCCCCTCAAATGTGACATTAAGCCGGAGGTTTTCCTGCGATTGGCGCAAGACTCCGGCAGGGCTGTCATGCAGGATGCTATACTCCACCACCAATCCAAGACGCCCAACTGATCTCAGTTGGGCGTTTTCATTTGGGGCATCCCCAGAGCACGCGGGGTGCGGCGCAATTCTACGTGTGCCAACCCCCTCCAGTACTTGGGGCGGTATTGACCCCCAAATCTCATATTCCGCCTTCTCTTCTCACGAAACTTCTGCAAACCCTCACGCTGTGGCACACGCAGAACGCCTTTCACGGCAACAACTTACACGTGTGTCGGATACGAAGGTTTTGCTATCGACTTGCTGAGGCAAACGATATGGTTTGTGTGTTGTCGCACACGATGGTTTGAGAACGCATCCCAATAAGTAGTCCATTAGCCAACCCTGCGTCGGGAAATGACCAAGCTGTCGGCGGTGGAATTTGAATCTTTATATACTATACCCCCCTACCCTATATATGAGGTTAGACATGAGCCACACCATAGAACACAAATCAAAGCTACTCAAACGCGTTCGACGCATCCGAGGGCAAGTTGAAGCACTTGAGCGTGCATTGGATGCAGAGAAGGGGTGTGCAGAGGTATTGCACCAGATCGCTGCCGTGCGCGGTGCCATTAATGGACTCATGGCTGAGGTTCTGGAGGATCACGTTTACACCCACATCGCAGATCCTGACATCACTGATGCCAAAGAGCGATCCCATGGAGCGGATGTACTGATGGATGTACTTCGTGTGTATCTCAAATAACGGTCAATAACAGGTAGCAAACAAATGCAAAACCAAGACTTGTCCGAATGGATGCATGACCACGTCTTCCACGTTAGCAGTGACGCAGCTGAGCGCAGTACGCGCCTGGTGATGTGGGTCACAGCTATCACCATGGTGATCGAAGTTGTCGCTGGCTGGTGGTTTAACTCCATGGCGTTGCTTGCAGATGGCTGGCACATGAGCTCGCACGCTGTTGCCATTGGGCTCTCTGCATTGGCATACGGGACTGCGCGTCGCTATTCCAAAGATCCTAGATTTGCATTTGGAACCTGGAAGATTGAGATTCTTGGAGGCTTTGCTAGCGCGCTCTTTTTGGTAGGTGTTGCTGTGCTGATGTTGGGGGGATCAATTGAAAGAGTCATCTCTCCGCAGCCCATTCGGTATCAGGAAGCCATCGTGGTCACTGTGTTGGGTCTATTCGTGAACATCGTTTGCGCTCTCATTTTGGGCAAAGCTCATCATCACGACCACCCTCATGGACATAAGCACGAACAAAGCCACGACCATCACCACGATCTAAATCTGAAGTCGGCCTATGTGCATGTGATTGCAGACGCTGCAACTTCGGTTCTGGCGATCGTGGCCCTTGTAGGTGGTTGGTTGTTCGGATTGTCATGGCTAGATCCACTAATGGGCATTGTTGGTGCGGCGTTGGTGCTGGTTTGGGCCAGGGGCCTGATTGCAGATACAGGCAAAGTATTGCTAGATCGTGAGATGGATCACCCAGTGGTTGAGGAAATTCGCATGGCCGTAGAAGGCAGCCACGCCAATGCTGATTTGCGAATCACTGATTTGCATGTATGGCGAGTAGGAAAGCAAGTCTATTCATGCGCCATGACCATAGTCACCACTGATCCCCATTTGACGCCCAATGTGGTCCGTGAAATGTTGGCCGAGCACGAGGAGTTGGTTCATTCGACCATCGAAATTCATTTGAACTCTTCCACTTCCTAATTCATTGCCTTGTCACATTAGTGAAATAAATTAGACGGGTAGAGGTCCAGCGTGCAAGCCATAAACAACATTCATCTCGCATCATTTTTGGATACCGTAGTCAGTTTGACTGCGGCGTTTTTGCTTGGCGGAATGATTGGACTTGAGCGTCAATACCGTCAGCGCACAGCAGGGCTTAGAACCAACGTTCTTGTGGCCGTTGGTGCAGCCGTTTTCGTTGACATCGCACATCGACTGACTGGAAATTCTGGTGCCGTGAATGTGATTGCCTATGTCGTCTCTGGCGTGGGTTTTCTGGGAGCAGGCGTGATCATGCGCGAAGAAGGGAATGTGCGCGGCATCAATACCGCTGCGACCCTTTGGGGCTCCGCTGCAGTTGGGGCCTGTGCTGGCGCAGACTTGATTGTTGAAGCCATTTTGGCCGCTCTGTTTGTGTTGGCAGCGAACACATTGTTGCGCCCTGTCGTCAATCGAATCAACAGGCAGCCTCTCGATACAGAAAATGTTGAAGCGACGTACACGGTTTTTGTGATTGCCCTGAAAAACAAACAGCGTGAAGCGCTTGAAAAACTGGAAGAGGAACTTGAGACGGCAGAGTACCCGATGCGCGATTTGACGGTACATGCATTTGGGGAAGATAGCGTCGAAATCGAGGCTGTGCTTTCGACGAACTCTGTCGATGGTGATCAATTGGACGCGGTGATCAAACGTCTTTCTGAGTCGGAATGCATCACCCAGGCATTTTGGAGTCCATCAACCACGGAGTAAGTCCATGGTCGGAAGAAATAGAAACCCCCTCAAATGAATACATTGAAAAAAATTGGACTGATTGCTTTGCTCATGGTTCCTATGGCAACCGCATGGGCTGACGATGATTACGAAGAAACGACGGCTAAGTATCAAACCACATACAACTGGCAAAGGCACCCTGGCTTCAGCTCCAACTATTCTGGACAGAACAGTATGTCCAGTAGCGCAGACAAGATGTACACCTTCTCTCTGACGGCGCACTGGGGCACTCGCCTGTGGTCTGGCGGGGAGTTGTATTTCAATCCAGAAATTGCCTCTGGTGTTCCCTTCACAGAAAACTTGATTGGCTTAGGTGGTTTCACCAACGGTGAAATCACCCGCGCGGCGGGCACAACACCACAAGCATATCGTCAGCGTCTTTTTTTGCGTCAAACTTGGAATCGAGGAGGTGGCTCCGAGAAGGTTGAGTCTGATTTCAACCAAATGGCAGGAACCGTCGACAAGAATCGCACGGTGCTAACAGTTGGGAATTTTTCAACCCTGGATGTCTTCGATGACAACGCATATGCGAAGGATCCACGCACACAGTTTATGAACTGGGGGAACTGGACATATTCATCATGGGACTATGCTGCCGACGCACGTGGTTTTGGCTGGGGCTTTGCGCTGGAGTTTTATCAAGGGGATTGGGTATATCGCCTTGGCCGCATGACTGGTCCTAAGGAGCCAAACGGCTTACCAGTTGATTTCAATTTGTTGAATCACTATGGTGATCAGTTTGAGGTTGAGCATGCTCATGTCTTCAACAATCAACCCGGTAAGGTTCGCGTACTGTTCTACCGCAATCGCGCAGTTCTGGCCGATTTCAATGACGCAACGGCATACCTTCTGGCGAATAATCCTGCAGACAAACAGACGATCTTTAATGTCAGAAATGGCGAGAAGATCAAGTACGGGTTGGGTGTGAACCTTGAGCAAGCGATCAATGACCAAGTCGGCTTCTTCTTTCGAGGCATGAAGTCCGATGGGAAGTCTGAGACCTACGCCTTCACCGAAGTTGACAGCTCACTGTCGGCAGGTTTCCTGATCAAGGGTAACAAGTGGGGGCGAGCAGAAGATACTGTTGGCTTGTCGCTCATGACGAACTATCTTTCGCCTGAACGGCGTAAGTTCCTAGAGGCTGGTGGTATTTCCTTCTTCATTGGCGACGGACAGTTGCAGTACAAGCCAGAGACGATCTTTGAGGGCTTTTATAGCTGGGGAATATCAAAGGGCGTTTGGCTGACTGGCGACTATCAGCGGATTCAGAACCCAGCGTACAACGCTAGTCGAGGACCCGTAGATGTATTTGCTGTTCGATTTCACGCAGAGTTTTGATTCAATAGTCAACTCATAAACGGGACCATCAGCTTCACTGACCAGAAGCACAAGGCATCGCATACAGCCCCTGTCGCTTCTGCGTATTCACTAACTTTCGATATGCGATCAGTGGACGGTCAACTCCCGGTTTTCCTTTGTCACGGGACTTCACCTTGAACACATCAATGGGCTTGTCGCTGTCCAAGCCTGCACGCTCCATGATTCGCTCGGCTCGCATGGGCTCACCCTTGAACGACCAGAGCGACTGGAACACCGAAGCCTGTGCCTCGGTGAGGTTGATGTGGCCGTGCTCTGGCAGCAGCACCGTGCGGAAGTCGTCCGCGAAGGGGCCGTAAACCGGTTTAGCGGGCTCACGTGGCGTTTCTTTCGGGCGGTGTTCTGCCTGCACAACCCACACCTGCTGTTTGGCGGCCGTGCAAGTGGCGTGTTTGGCAACATCAACCACATGGAAATGCCTGCGCCTGGCGATGCGTTTGTTTTCCCATCGCACATGCCGCATTTTGTCTTCCCGTACAACGGCGAGCGCCCAGGTGTGGAACTTCACTTTGAAATGCTCGCGGAGGCCGCATGAAGCTCATTACCTTCGGCACCAGCGTTGACGAAAGCAAAGCCGTGCGGGTCGAGAAGACCGCAGACGGCTACACCGTTTCATTTGCTGCCGCATCCATCGACATCGGGGAGCACTTGTTCAAGCAGGGCGAACTGCAGTTCCTGATGTATGGGAAGCAGTATGAAAACGAGGTCATCGGGATCGTGTCGCAGCGTGAATACGTCGACAGCCGCGATGGCCTCACGATTCTGGCTCAGCACGGCCTGACAGATGGCCTGGGCTGGTTCTATTTCGGTGACAGCGCCAAAGAGGCCTGCCTGTGCATCACAAAAGCCCTGATGGCCCAGTGCCCATTTGACGTCGTGCAACCGGGCAAGCCAAGAGATGTTCTGCCAGGCATCTTCCCGGGGAGCGACAAGCTGGGGACGCGCAACCTGGCCAAGATCGAACTCCTGCGCAAGATAAACCCGCTTGACAGTCTGGCCTCCCTGGAGAAGCAGGTAGACCTGCTCAGCGCACTGGTCATTCAGCTGGCTGGGCTGGTGCCTGGCCTGCCAGGGTGGGCAATGGTGCGTTGGACCTTTGCGTTCATCGACAAGCGTCGGGATGACTCGATCGACGAGGTGGCCAAGGAAGTGAAGGGGATGCTGTGAATCCCAGTGAATTCATCATGCGGCTCACCACGGCCGCAGTCGCGTCATTCAAAGCCACGGGTGTTCCTGCCAGCATCACGATCGCGCAGGCCGCGCTTGAATCTGCCTGGGGAGAATCTGGCCTTGCGAGGAACGGCAACAACCTCTTCGGCATCAAAGCTGATAGCCTCTGGCGCGGTCAGACCCTGACCCTGAACACCAAGGAGTTCATCAAGGGGCAGTGGGTGGTGGTGCCAGCCCTTTGGCGCAAGTATCCGAGTTGGCAGGCCAGCATCGACGATCACGCCACGTTCCTCAAGCGCAACCCCCGCTACAAGGCCTGCTTTGCTTGCACCACTGCCCAGGCGTTTGCCAAGACGCTGGCGCAGGCAGGCTATGCCACCGACCCGGCTTATGCGGACAAGGTCATTGGCTTGATCAAGCAGCACAACCTACTGTCTCTGGACGGAGGTGCGGCATGAACTGGCTCAATCGATTCTTGCTGGCCAACTGGTCACACATCTTTGACGCACTTCTCTTGACCATGGCGCTGCTTTGCGGGATGCAGGTTGGCGAGTCCCGTGTCCAGAAGGATTGGGACGCCGAAAAGCAAAAGATCGCACTGGCCCAGGCCAGGCAAGAGCAGCGCGTCGCCGATGTGCGGTTGACCCAATCTCAAATCACGCAGGAAATCTCGAATGAATACGCAAAAAGGTCAAAGCTACTGGCTGATCGCCAGCCTGATGCTCATGTTGGCGGGGTGTGCAACATCACCACAGCCGGTGACAGGGATTTGTCCGCCGTTTCCGAAGCTCCCGCAGGAGCTGCAAGCATCCCCGCCGACGCTCTATCTCTTACCGCTGGAGATGCGGGAGCGGTGAGTTGCGCGCAGTTGAGCAAGGATGCTGCACAAACCACCCTGATGCTGCTTGAGGTACAGCGGTGGTACCAAAAACAATCAGCAATTGAACCTTAAACAGAAGCCCGGCTTGTCTTAGGACAGGTCGGGCTTTTTGTCGTTTGTGCGGTCGGGAATCCTTCTGGATCCATGGGAATCTAATCCTTCTTAGCTTTATCGATCAGAGAAAGAAGGTTTTTCATTGCGCTGGCCTTGACCTGCCCCCTCTGAGCCGTACCAAATCGATGGAACTAAGTTCGCTAATTTTGGAGAATGGCGGATATGAAGACCACACGATTTACCGACGAGCAGATCATCGGATTCCTCAAGCAAGCTGAAGC
>NZ_NERX01000016.1 GCF_003063335.1 Limnohabitans sp. MMS-10A-192
CAAAACGAAAGGGGGCAAAAGCACCGAGCAGCTAAACTTATCCACAACCGAATAAGCCAATTCTTTAAAAACCAGTGGCTCAATATTCGATGCAAACACTGGCTCAGTTTGACTGGCTAATCAACACTCGTCAATTCCCGGGTTGGCGTCTGGCACGACCACAGCGGGCACCGTCCAGTAGTCCGCGATCTCGCGGCCCACCCAGGCACCCAGTGCTGACCAGTCAGCCGTTCCGAGCAGAGGTGCATCAACTTCGAAGACGCGGGTGGCGAGTCGATTCTCCTCCAAGTGAAAGCCGTAGGCCGGCACCATGCCCGTCAGAGCGGCTGCGATGGACGCGGGCCCCGCCTCGTAGTTGGATCGCGCACCCGCCACGCCGTTGGCGAAAGCCACCGCGCCGGTGTCCCCCCAGGCCAGGTGTTGGCGAAAGCGCGGCGGGGAGACAGTCTGGTAATTGATGCAGGTGGAGGTATCTATGCAGCCCATTTGCTGCAAGGCCTGGTGCAGACGCGTCTCCTGGTCGACCTGAGCCTGCGCGACGCCGTAGCGGGTGGCGCGCTTGAAGTCGACGCTGCAGGCTGCAGTGAGGGCTGGTATGCGAAAGCGCCCGCCGGCCCGGGCCAGCTTCTCGACCCACTCGATACCCGCCTCGCCCATCGTGCCAACCTCTGCGCCTACCTGTGCGGAATCCACAGGGACGAAGCGCTTGGCGCCAAAGTAGCGGGCGACCTGCAGTTGCTGCTCGATGGCCCATCGACACGCTTCACCCCACTGGCCCTGGCTCATGCTCTCCTGCAGTTCATCCAAATCCGTGGACATGTGCTACTCCAGCTTCTCGGCCGCCGCTTGCAAGCGATCCAGCAGGTCAAGAAGTGCCTGGTACTCGGTGTCTGAGAACTCGGCCTCTAGCTGTTTCTGGCGCATCCGGGAGACGCGCGAGCCCTGGTGGTGAAGCTCGCGTCCGGCAGCGGTTAGTTCAAGAGTGAACTGGCGCTTGTCCGCTGGGTCGGGCGTAGCGGTCACCACGCCGTCGTCCTGCAGCTTGGTTAGTGTGCGACTGATCCATCCCTTGTCAATTTCCAGGATTTGGACCAGGGTGCGGAAGGAAATGCCGGGGCGGCTACCGATCACTGAAATGACTCGCCACTGGGGTACGGACATGCCCGTCGCGTCGGGAATCGCGCTGGCGGCCGAGCGTCCTAGCGTGCTGGCCAGCTGGATGATGCGAAAAGTCAAATTCTGGGTGACATCCACCCCTTTGCGTGGTGGCATCACCGAGCTCCTTCAGGCAGAGGCAGCTTTCCCAGATCGGTGGGGCCTTGAAGTCGCACCACGTCCGAGCGGGAGGAGTGGCCAGACAGGTCGAAGGCGTTGCGGGCCCTGGTCACGATCTGTGGATCGACCTGCGCGAACAGCAGTCCTTCCTGTGTCGGTGCCAGCGGAGTGCACATAGGCTCCCCATCAGGTGCGAAGATCTGCGCATGGCCACCGCCTGCATGCAGACGCAGCGCCTTGTCCGGCGTGTCGCACACCAAGGCAACCACCTCTGCGGGCAACGGAGCGCAGGGCGCCAGCACATAGCAGCCGCCCTCGACGGCGTAGGTACGGCTAATCGCCAGAAAGGTGTCGGCACTGAGCATGCCGGGGGCTTGGTTCAGCGCGAAACTGGGCCAGGCCGCCACGTGCAGTGTTTCGTGCTGCAGGTGCATGGCGTGTTTGAGTAGCGGATGACGGTGTTCTGCACAGGCCAGGGCTCCGACCCGGCCCAGCGCTGTGTTGACCACCGGCAGATCCTGTGCCCCGCCTTCGCCGAACACCTTGAGCTCCAACGGGCCCGGCTTGAGCTTACGTCTGCGAAGGAGCGTGCGGCCGGTTTCATCTACTAACCATTGGGCAATGTAGAGGTGCTCGCCTTCGCGCTCTGCGGTACCCATGAGAACCTGGATGCGGTGATCAGCGGCCGCCCGAGCGATACGGCCTGCCTGCAGGCCTTCGAAGTCGAGGGCTTGTTCGAGGTAGCGCTGACTCAATCCCTTTTGGTGTGCCCATTCGATGCCGTTAAGCCAGACCCACCAGGGGTAACCGGGCAGCCACAACTCTGGAAACGCGATGAGCTTCGCACCATCGCCAGCGGCTTGCTCGATGAGAGTAAGCGCCTTGTCGACGGATCGTTCCAAGTCCAGGTAGACCGGTGCGGCCTGGACTACGCAGACCATGAAGGGCGAATGCATTTGAAATCGCAAATTTGTTGTGATGACAACGAATTATGAGCGACGGAATTAACCGATGTGAATGCGGGAAAACCCAGGGCGCGCTATTTCGGAACGCTTCACAGCGAGCCGATGGTGTCGGTAATGGTGCGCAGCATCCATTGAAAGCCCGCCTGGCTTTCATGCCGTGACTGCCAGTGGATCCGCACCTCAAACATGGGGATTGGCAGTGCAAGTGGGACCGTCTTCAGCGGGGCCTGCCTGACGAAGACCGAAGCCACCCGGGAGGGCAGGACAACAACCAGGTCGCTGCCGGCAATCAGGTTAGGCAGCGCGGTGAACTGGGGGATGCGGGCCACGACCCGGCGGACGATGCCTTGTTCGGCGCACACCTGGTCGATCAGCGCGTGGCCAGAGGACGATGAAGTGACCATGACGTGGCGTGCTCGGGCGAACTGGGCCTTGGTCATGCGTTCTTGTATGTCAGGATGGTTGCGGGCCACAAGACACACGTATCGCTCCTCGAACAGCTTCTTGCTGCGAGTCTGCGACACCAGCTCAGGCATGTTGCCTATGGCGAAATCGACCTTGCCGGTCAGCAGGAGATGGGATAAGTCGGCGGTGGGCTGGATCACGTCCACCTCGATCCCGGACGCCTTGGCCTGCAGCCGCTTGAGTAGCGGTGGGATGAAGTACATGGTGCCGATATCCGATAGGGCCAGGGTGAAACGCCGGTTCGAGGTCAGCGGATCGAAGGAGCGCGAGGACACCAGCGTACCTTCGATTGTCGTGAGGGCATCGCGCAAGGCCGGATATAGGTGGTCACATAGCGGGGTTGGCACCAGTCCCTTTGCAGTGCGGGTAAACAGCGGATCGCTGAACAGTATTCGAAGTCGTGCCAGCGCATGGCTCACGCTAGGCTGGGTGATGTCCATCCGCTCAGCGGCCTGGGTGACGCTGCGCGTTTCGTAGAGGGTAACGAGAGTGCGAATCAGGTTCAGGTCGAAGGTTGGCATGAGCGTGTTCATTGAGCGTGTCAGAGCGAGTGGATCTCGCACTTCATATTATGCGTTTTATCTATTTCACATATAAACAAAATTTGTTGTGTCGATGATGTAAGACCCGTAGCATGGCCTGCATCAACCAAAAGAAAACAGGAGACAAGGGCATGGAGCGCTCTTTCAAGACAGAAGTAGCAGCCTTGTCCATGGGGGCGGGCGAGGAGTTCCACGGCGAAGGCATTCTGGCTGTCACCAAGGCCTTGCTTCAGTCGGGTGTCAGTTACATCGGGGGCTACCAGGGCGCACCGGTGTCCCACCTGATCGACGTGCTTGGGGATGCCCGAGAGTTGCTGGATGATCTGGGCATCTATTTCGAGCCCAGTGCGTCCGAGGCCGGGGCGGCCGCCATGCTCGGCGCCTCCATCCATTACCCAGTGCGCGGCGCCGTCACCTGGAAGTCGACGGTGGGAACCAACGTGGCCTCGGACGCCTTGTCCAACCTGGCCTCGGCCGGCGTCCTGGGCGGCGCGTTGATCATCCTTGGGGAGGACTACGGGGACGGCTCCAGCATCATTCAGGAGCGAACCCATGCCTTCGCCATGAAGTCGCAGATCTGGTTGCTTGACCCACGTCCGGATTTGCCATCGATCGTGAAGGCCGTGGAACAGGGCTTCGAGCTGTCCGAGGCCAGCCAGACCCCAGTCATGCTGCAGCTTCGCATCAGGGCCTGCCATGTCCATGGCCGCTTCCATTGCAAGGACAACGTGGCGCCAGAGATTTCTACGCGCCATGGCATCGAAGTTCCCCGTTTCGACTACGCCAAGGTCAACTTGCCACCGTCAACGTACGAGCATGAACGCCAGAAGGTTGAACAGCGCTGGCCCGCTGCAGTCCGTTACATACAGGAAGCTGGATTGAACGAAGTGTTCGAGGGCGAGGAAGAGAGTGTTGGCCTTATCGTAACCGGTGGCCTCTACAACGGCGTCATTCGGGCTTTGCAGTTGCTGGGGCTTGCCGACGCTTTTGGCCGCTCCCGCATTGCGATCTACGTCCTCAACGTGGTGTACCCGCTGGTGTCTCAGGAGGTGATTGACTTCTGCAAGTCCAGGCGGGAGGTGCTGGTGGTTGAGGAGGGGCAGCCAAACTACATCGAGGACGCCATCGCTGCCATCCTGCGCAAGGACGGCCAAGCGACCCATTTGCATGGCAAGGGGATCTTGCCAGTGTCCGGCGAATACACCGGCGAAGTGCTACTTAATGCGATGGCCCGTTTTCTTGAGGCAGCGCAGCCGCGCAGCCTGGACTTGGCACCGGTGCGAGCCGCTTCTGGCAGCCTGGCATTGGGGCGGGAGCTTTCTGCGCAGGCGATTGGTGTTCCCGTCCCCAATCGTCCACCTGGTTTTTGCGTGGGGTGCCCGGAGCGCCCGGTGTTCGCCGCCATCAAGCTGATGCAGGAGCGCATGGGCCAGGTTCATGTCAGCGCCGACATAGGTTGCCACACCTTCGGAACGCTACCGCCCTTTAATGTGGGCAGCACCGTGCTCGGTTATGGCCTTGGATTAGCCAGCTCCTCTGGCGTGGCTCCACTCATGCAGCGGCGCACCCTGAGCATCATGGGTGATGGCGGGTTCTGGCACAACGGCTTCACCAGCGGGGTGGTCAACGCGGTGTTCAACCAGCACGATTCGGTACTTGTCATTTTGCGCAACGGCTACACCTCCGCCACGGGTGCCCAGGCCATTCCCTCATCGCCATCGCAGCCGGCGACAGGCCCGAACGCGCTGGATATCGAGGCGGCGTTGCGCGGTGTCGGCGTCCGATGGATCCGCAGCGTGCCCAGCTACCAGGTCGATGACATGCTTCAAGTGCTACAGGAGGCGATGACCACGCAAGAGCCGGGTTTGAAGGTGGTCCTGGCCGACGGCGAGTGCCAGCTGGAGCGTCAACGTCGGCTCAAGCCCCAGGTGGCCCGCAAGCTCCAGCAGGGCGAGCGGGTACTGCGTACACGGTTCGGTATCGACGACACCGTCTGTACCGGTGACCATTCCTGCATCCGCCTATCCGGTTGCCCTGCGCTGACGGTCAAGGACAATCCCAGCGCCTTGCGCAAGGACCCGGTGGCAACTGTCAGTGAGTCCTGCGTCGGCTGTGGGCTGTGCGGCGAGAACGCTCATGCTGCTACCTTGTGCCCATCGTTCTACAAGGCCGAGATTGTCCAGAACCCCGGATGGTGGGACCGCGTGGTCGACCGGATGCGGCGTTCCATCATCCAGCGGCTCGCCGGTAAGGCCAGCCCCGTCCAGGAGTTTTCCGCATGACACGTCCCTTTTGTATCCTGGTCGCTGCTATGGGCGGCGAAGGCGGTGGTGTTCTGGCCGACTGGCTGGTCGATGCGGCCAGCCGGATGGACTTTCCGGTTCAGTCCACCTCGGTGCCGGGCGTGGCCCAGCGAACCGGGGCAACCACCTACTACGTGGAGATTTTTCCGCAGGCGCGCCAGACTCTGGGCGGGCGTGAGCCGGTTCTGTCGCTTACTCCCACGCCTGGTCATGTGGACCTGGTGGCAGCGACGGAGTTGGTGGAGGCTGGCAGAGCCATCCAGAACGGGTGGGTCGATCCGGCGCGCACGGTTTTGATCACATCCAGCCACCGTGAATATGCTGTGTCCGAGAAGTCCGACATGGCCGATGGGCGTTTCGCTGACGAGCGCATCGCGCAGGCCGCGGCCTCCCGATCCCGCTCATTGACCTTGCTGGACATGCGCGCCCTGTCAAGGCAGCAGGGAACGGTTATTAACACCGTGCTGTTTGGCGTCATGGCGGCCACGCCTGGATTCCCTTTGTCCCGTCATGCCTGCGAGGAGGCCATTCGCTCATCAGGCAAGGCGGTGCAGGCCAGCTTGCGGGGATTCGCGACAGGTTACACAGCCCGGGAGTCCGCCCCTGACGTTCTTTCCTCGTCGGCCGCATTGCCCGTTGTCGTACCTCCATGTGCTGAACCCGGACTCGATGGCTTGCCGATCGAACTGCGCGAGGTGGTAGGGCACGGAATGCGCCTGACAGGCGATTTCCAGGACCGGCGCTATGCTGACTTGTACTTAGCCAGGGTTCTGGCGATTGCCAGTCAGGAGCAGGCACAGGAAGGTTGTGACTGGCGTGTCAGCGTGGAGGTGGCCCGCCACTTGGCATTGTGGATGGCGTTCGAGGATGTGATTCGGGTGGCGGACCTCAAGACACGGCGAGACCGCATTGATCAGATCCGTCGTGAGGTTGGAGCCGGCCCACGCGAGCCCGTGCGGGTCACCGAGTTTCTTAAACCCGGACTCGACGAGCTGCTCTCCCTGTTGCCAACCGTAGCCGCCCGTGCGTTGGCCCGAGCCTGGGGCGGGCGCCTACGTTCGCCGCGCAAGGGCCTGCATCTTCGCTCGGACACGATGCGCGGCTTCATGATGCTTGTTGCCCTGCGGTCACTACGGCCCATGCGCCGGCACATGTCACGCTTCGCCCAGGAGGATGCTGCGATCCGTGAGTGGCTGCAGGTTGTCTCTGGGGCCATGGAGCGGAGTCCAGAGGTGGCACGCGAAGTGGCTCTGTGCGCCAGCCTAGTCAAGGGTTACGGCCAGACAAACGAGCGCGGTCGCAGCAACCTGTCGTCGATCCTTAGCGACTTGCAGCGGCAATTGCCCTGTGGCGGCTCCAATGTGGCCTTGGCTCAGCGAATCCGGGATCTCCGCCAGGCCGCCTTGGCCGATCCGCAGGGGCGGCGCCTGGCGCAATTACTGGGGCTGCCCGTGCCTGAATTGGTCGCGCAACCGATCCGGTTCTTTCCTGGCCGTCGGGCCGCATGAGGAGTGAAGTGATGAATGAATTCGAATCAGCCTTGGTGCAACGGTTTGGGGCAGCTGGCGTGTTCCTTGGCGAGGACATTCCACCCCCCCACCTGAGCGACTGGATGACCACCAGCCCGCCGGGCGTGGCACGGGCGCTTGTACGGCCCGCTTCCACAGACGAGGTCGCCGCGCTGCTGTGCATGTGCCATGCAGAGGGCGTTCCCGTCGTGCCACAGGGCGGTTTGACCGGCTTGGCTGGCGGCGCAAAGCCAGTCAAGGGTTGTGTGCTGTTGTCCCTTGAGCGGATGGACCAGATTGAATCCGTTGATCCCGCATCGTCAACTATCACTGTACAGGCGGGTGTGACCATGGGCCGGGTACAAGCCGAAGCGCTGAACCAAGGCCTGTTCTTCCCGCTGGACCTCGGAGGGCGCGACTCCTGCACTATAGGCGGCAATCTCTCGACAAACGCCGGGGGCAACCGCGTGCTGCGCTATGGTATGGCCCGCGACCTAGTGCTGGGGTTAGAAGTTGTACTGGCCGATGGCACGGTCATGAGCCACTTGAATCTGATGCTCAAGGACAACACGGGTTACGACCTCAAGCAGCTGTTCGTGGGCAGTGAAGGTACCCTGGGGGTGATCACGCGGGCAACGTTGAAGCTATTCCCCAAGCCGAGGACCACCCAGACGGCCCTGTGTGCGCTACGAAACTATGATGCGGTGTTGCAACTGCTGTCACATGTCCGCCACAACCTGGGCGCTAACCTGTCGGCATTCGAGATGATGTGGCCAGACTTCTATGAGCGCATGACGTCGGGTCTTGCACACCTGACCACCCCGTTGCCACACGGACATGGCGCTTACGTTTTGCTGGAGGCGCAGGGCACCTCGCCGTCTGCAGACCAGGAACATTTTGAGCGGGTGCTGGCCGAGGCGCTGGAGCAGTCGGTGGTAGAGGACGTGGTGATTGCCCAGTCCGAGACTGATGCCCTGAGGCTGTGGTCGGTTCGCGACGCCTCGGGCGAATTCCGGGCGGTGTTCTGGCCCCACGTGGGCTTTGATGTGAGCGTTCCCACCGGAGAAATTGGCCGCTTCGTTCAGACGCTCAAGGACAAGCTGCAGGCCCAATGGCCTGAGGTCCAAACGGTATTCTTCGGCCACGCTGGAGACTCAAACATTCACATCGGCGTAAAGGTGTGCCCGGGAGAGCAGCCAGAGGCTCAGGTTGAGCAACTGGTCTATCAGGTGGTGGGTGAATGGCACGGCTCCATTTCCGCCGAGCATGGCATCGGCACACTCAAGCGCGAATTCCTCCATCATTCCCGAACTGTGGCCGAGATCGCTGCAATGCGCGCTATCAAGTCTGCGCTAGATCCCAAGGGGATCCTAAACCCGGGCAAGGTCTTGCCTCCGCCTAGATGACTAGGTCGAAAAATGGAACGAAATGGAATAGGAGAATCGTTTCGCAAGGTGACCGCTATTTGTGAAAACCTGACTCCATGAACGACTGCTTCGCCACTTTCAAAGTGTAGTTATGGGTCGGATAGAGACGGTCAACTTCGAGTGACTCAGTCCGGCCATAAGCAGTCGGTCATGCCAGAAAATCTAGTGGGCTGCTTTAGGCCTTGAAGTACGGCGCAGTCAAGGAAAACTGTCCAAGAGGATGCTGGCCCATCTCGTAGATTCTGACTTCCTGCGGTGTTGATGGTTCACTCGATGAAACAGGTATGGGATTGGAAACTTCCCCTATCGGATGTGATGAGCACCGTCATGGTGAGCGCCCAAAAGGACAAAGTCATCATGGCGGCGCTTTCCTTTCAGATCAGACCAGCGTCAACTCTACGACGATGTTGCCGCGAGTGGCATTTGAGTAAGGGCAGACCTGGTGGGCTGTGTCGATCAGGTCTTGGGCCACGGCACGGTCCATGCCGGGCAGGCTGATGTCCAGACGGGCGGCGATTCCGAAGCCTGCGGGAATTGGACCAATGTCCACGCTGGCGTCGATGGCCGCATCAACCGGCACCGCGACTTTCTTCAAACTGGCTACATGCTTGAGTGCGCCCATGAAGCAAGCCGAATAGCCCGCTGCAAACAGTTGTTCGGGGTTGGTCGCACCGCCCATGCCGCCGAGTTCCTTCGGTGGTGCCAGCTTGACATCCAGCAGACCATCACTGGAGACTGAGCGGCCGTCACGGCCTCCAGTGGTATGGGCTTTGGCGGTGTAGAGGACTTTGTCGAGTTTAGTGGTCATTTCATTTCTCCATTCAAGGGTTAAGGGATTGATTTAAGCCAGCACGGCTGGCAAAGATTTTTGTAAAACGGTTTTCTGGCCTGTAGCCTTGCCAGCAAGTGCAAAGCCCAGCAAGATGCCATCCAAACCAACAAATCGGGCGTCCACTCCGTCAGAGAAGGCGTTCACCTGCCAGCTTCCTTGGGCGTCCGCGAGTGGCGGTGAGACCACCACCGGCATGGCGGGTGTCTTGACGACCACAGGCATGGCCGGGTAGCGCAAAGTGGCCGGCTGGCCAGCCAGATGAGCTGCCAGAGTGCGTGCAGACTGCATCAGAGGCATAACATAGGGCAAGAGCAGACCTTCAACTTCTGCAACGTCGCCCAGCGCGTAAATGTCGGTTTGGCTGGTCTGCAGTTGGCGGTTGACGACGATGCCGCGCGCGGTCTGTAGTCCGGCAGCCTTTGCCAGCGCGATCCGAGGGCGCAAGCCAACAGCCGATAAAACGAGGTCGCTGGCCAAGCGGTGGCCATTGGCCATTTCGACCTGCAGACCCTGCGGCGCTGCGAGCACTGCCTGTACCGAGGTGCCAAAGTGAAAACGCACGCCAGCGTGCGCAAGCGCCTGCTGCACCTGCTGCCCCGCCTCTAGCGGTAGGAGTCGGCCCAAGGGGTGAGTGCCAGGATCGATCACATCAACCTCATAACCGGCCTGCACAAGGTCATTCGCAAATTCGCAGCCGATCAAGCCTGCGCCGATGACGGTCACTCGCTTCGCACCTTCGAGCTGTGCACGAAACGTCGCGTAATCTTGCAGGTCATTGACCGAGATCACCCGGTCCGCTGCATCGCCCTGCAGGGGCAGACGCACCGGGTCAGCGCCTAACGCCAGCACCAGACGGCTGTAAGTCACTGGCCCCAGGGCAGTGGTGACACTGCAGGCGACCGGATCGATGGCCGTCACATCGGTCTTAGCCATCACAGTGACCCCCAACTGGTGCGCCATGGCCGCGCTGGTGGCGCTGACCAGCTGAGCTGCGGTTTTGCCGCTGCTCAGGGCGTTGGACAACATGGGCTTGCTGTAAAAGTCCCCGTTGTCGCGGGTGATCAGGGTGATGGGTGTCTGGGCATCGAGCTTGCGGAACTCCCGGACCAACGTCCAGGCCGCGAGACCCGAGCCTACGATCACCAGGCTTTGTGCAGGCGCAATCATCAAGTGCTCCTGTTCGCTCAGCCGATCTCGACCATTTCGAAGTCGGCCTTGGCGACGCCGCAATCAGGACATTCCCAGTTTTCAGGGATGTCTTCGAAACGGGTGCCGGCGGCGATGCCGTCTTCAGGGATACCTTGGGCTTCGTCGTAGATGAAACCGCAAACAATGCATTGCCAAACTTTCATGATGTTCTCCAAAAATTGAAACGTTGAATCGGTGTGGATGGCTCAGGCCTGAATGGCGTCGAGGGCCTTTTGGTAGTGGTTGGCGTGGCGCTCTTCAACTTTGGCCAAGGCAGCAAAGCGCTTGGCGGCCTTTTCGAGCACGGCCTTGAACTGATCGGCGTGTTCTTTGGACTCGCTGATCTGCTCGTCGATCTCGGCAACGGCAGCGGCGTTGCCTTCCTCCACAGCGGTCTTGCGAAAACCTGGGTACATCTCGCTGTACTCGTAGGTTTCGCCTTCGATGGCGATCTGCAGGGCCTTAGCCGGAGTCATGTCGGTCGCTGGGTAAAGCAGATCGAGGTGGCCGAAGGCGTGCATCACTTCCTGATCTGCGGTTTGCTCGAAGATGCGGGCTGTATCTTCGTCACCAGCAGCGCGCGCCAGTTTGGCGAAGTAGCGGTACTTGATGTGGGCCATCGATTCGCCGGCAAATGCGGCTTCGAGGTTTTGGTAGGTTTTGATTTCTGGACGTGCCATTTGAAGCTCCTTTCAGGGGGTGGTTTTGTTGCGATGGATGAATTGTGAAATTTCTCAATCAATCAGTCCAACGGATAATTTTCATTGAATCAATCTAAAATATCGATAATGAACTTTTAGCAACTGAAAGAACACTCCCTATGGCCGCCTTGCCCTCGCTGCGACAGCTGCGCTATCTGCTGGCCTTGGCCGAGCACCTGAACTTCACCCGCGCTGCTGAAGCCAGCTTTGTCAGTCAGTCCACTTTGAGCACAGGTCTCAAGGAGCTCGAAGGTACGCTGGGCGTGCAGCTGGTCGAGCGTGACAAGCAGAGCGTGGCGCTGACGGCCGTGGGCAAAGACGTGGTGACTCGTGCGCGGCAGGTGCTTGCAGCAGCCGAAGACCTGAGCGATTTCGCCTCTGACGCTTCGCGCCCCATGCAGGGACGATTGCGTCTTGGAGTGATTCCGACAATTGCGCCATTCGTGCTGCCCGCCGTTATGCCTCTGCTTCGCGAGAAGTTCCCGATGCTTGAGCTTGGCCTACGCGAGGACCTGACTGCGCATTTGCTGGAGCGGCTGCGAAACCGACAGTTGTGTTGATTGGCTTTGAAAACTGAGCCACTTTGATGGGAATTTGCATCCAAATTTGAGCCGCTTCATTGGCCTATCCTGCTTATTTTTTGAGCAAGGGTGGCCGGGAGTGATCAACGTGGGAACTTTG
>NZ_NERX01000017.1 GCF_003063335.1 Limnohabitans sp. MMS-10A-192
TCGTACAGCGGTTGGTATCCGTCACGCTTTCTAATCACACCGCTGGCGCAAGCCAGTGGATGATTTAAAAGTCAAAAACCCACCGTGGCAACACGGTGGGTTTTTTTATGGTCAGGTCAAATCAGCTGTTTTACTGAGGCGTCAAGCCCGCCTTGACGATCACATCGCTCCAGCGCTTGATGTCGCTGTCCAGCAACTGCGCCAGTTGCGCAGGTGTGCTGGCTTTGGCCTGCACGTTGAAGCCGGCCAAGCGTTGCACCATCTCGGGTTGCGCCAGGATCTTGCCCAGTTCCTGGCTCAGGCGGTCCACCACGGCCTTGGGGGTTTTGGCAGGGGCAGCCAACGCGTTCCACGAGGACACGTTGAAGTTGCTCAGTCCAGGCAGCTCGCGCACCGTGGGGGTTTGCGGCAGATCTTTGGGGCGTTGTTCGCCCATCACGCCCAACAGCCGCACAGCCTTGGCGTTGATTTGGGGCTTCATGGGGCCCAAGATTTCAACCGCCACATCCACCTGACCACCGCGCAACGCATTGATCACGGCTGGTGTGCCGTTGTAGGGCACGATCTGAGCGATCAAGTTCGCTTGCGTGCGCAGCAACTCAGCGGCCAGGTTTTGGGTGCTGCCGATGTTGATGGTGCCCATGTTGAGTTTGCCGGGGTTGGCACGGCCAAAGGCGATCAGCTCCGCCAGGGTTTTGAAAGGCGAGTTCTCGGGGACCACCACCGCCATGTCGAACAAGCCCAGCAAAGACACCGGCGCAAAGTCGGTTCGCGGATTGAACGGCAGCGACTTGAACAAGCCCGCACTCACGGCGGTGCCGTTGGACATCAACAGCAAGGTGTGGCCATCCGGCTCGGCACGGGCCACGATCTCACCGGCCACAATGCCGCCTGCGCTGGGGCGGTTGTCAATCACCACGGATTGGCCCAGGTTTTCGGACAGTTTTTGCGCCACGGCGCGTGCGGTCAGGTCGGCCACACCGCCGGCACCAAAAGGCACCACGATCTTGAGTGGTTTGCTGGGAAACGAGGCCTGCGCCCAAGCGTTGGCGGCGGGCAGTGCGCTCAATGCAGCGGCTTGGATCAGGGTGCGGCGTTGGATCATAGGGAAACCTTTAAAACTGATGAAGCAAAAATTGACTGACAATTCAGATGAATCACGGTGCGGTATTTATACACGCATCCCTTCAATCAAGCGGCTCAATAACCCCATGCCTTATCTTTGTATTGGACGTCGGTCTGCGGTGTGTGCCTCTGCAGCCCTGTTGCTGAGCGCATGCGCTTGGCGCAGCGAAGCACCGCCATCGGTTTTGAGCAAACCGGCCAGCCAAGGCCTGCATTTTCGGCCGCAAGACAAGGCGCAATGGGAACCGGTGACCTTGCCCGGCAAACTGCGTACCGCATTCAAACTGGACAAACGCGACCAGCGTGCCGCGCTGCAGGCCGATGCACAGTCTTCTGCCAGCATGCTGCGGCAAAAGCTGAACATCCCACCAGAACAATTGGGCCGTTTGCGTTTTGACTGGCAAGTTGAAAACTTGATGACCGAGGCCGACATGTCGGTGCGCGAAACCGAAGATTCACCAGTGCGCTTAATTCTGGCGTTTGAAGGCGACCGGAGCCGGTTCTCCGCCAAGAACGCCATGCTCAACGAGCTGACCCGGGCCATGACGGGCGAAGAATTGCCCTACGCGACCTTGATGTATGTCTGGAGCAATCGGCATCCGGTGGATTCGGTCATCGTCAACCCGCGCACCGACCGCGTGCGCAAATGGGTGATCGAATCAGGACCATCACAGCTGAACCAATGGCGGCATTACCAGCGCGACATCCGCGCAGATTTTGAGAAAGCCTTTGGCGAGCCCCCCGGCGCCTTGGTGGCACTGGCCATCATGACCGACAGCGACAACACGCGCAGTAAGGTTCGGGCTTGGTACGGGGACATCTGGCTGGATTGAATGGTTTTTGAGCACGTGCTTTGAGTAAGCACAGGGCAGAGACCATAAAAAAACCCACCGTGGCAACACGGTGGGTTTTTGACTTTTAAATCATCAACTGGCTTGCGCCAGCGGAGTGATTAGAAAGCGTGACGCACGCCAACAGATGTACGACCAAATTTCTGATCGGTCAGAGCAGCAACGTTTGCAGCGCCACCGATTTGCTGAGGGTTCACTGCACCGTTCATAGCACGAGCCTTGTCGTCGATGGACTCAGCACGGAAGTACACGGCAGTGCGCTTGCTCAGGTTGTAGTCAGCACCCAGTGCCACCAATTTGGACTTTTGACCGGAGTAAGTACCAGCATCAGCCTTCAATTCACCAACTTGAGCCATCAGGACCACAGCACCCATGGTGTATGTGCCGGAGATGGTCATGGCTTTGTTGTTGGTGCTGCTGGTGTTTGTCTTGTTGGTCTGGTACAGACCGAACAACTTGGCAGCGCCGAAGGCGTAGTTGGCACCCAAGGTGTTGACTGTGGAGTCAGTAGTGCCTGTGCCAACTTGCTTGTAGTCTTGCTTCAAAGAGCTGAACGAAGCGGCCAGAGGACCGTTGGCGTAGTTGATGCCCAGCTCGGTGGTGCCTTGCATGTCGTAAGCGCCCAGGCCACCGAAGCTGGTGTCCTTAACGCCAACTGCAGTGTAAGCACCGGGAGTACCAGCGTCAGCTGTGCCGTTGGCTTTGGTTTGCTTGCCAGCGTAGTACAAAGAAGCGTTCAAGCCGCTGAAAGAAGGCGACACGTACTTGACCGAGTTGTCGGAACGCACTTGCGAAGTGCCTTGCGCATCGTTCACGTAGAAAGTGCGGAAGCCCGAACCGATGGCGGTGCCGAAAGGCTGGCCAGTCAGGTAGGTGCCCAGTGTGTTGTAGTTCACGGCGCCAGCGTCGATCGAACCGAAACCACCAGCCAAGCCCACGCGGATTTCGCCGTTGCCGAATGTAGACGCTGCAGCAACAGTTTCGTTGCCCAAAGTCACTGGAGTGGAGGCAGAACCGGTGTTGCCCTTGTTGGACACGGTGTTCCAATCGGTTTCAACGCGGAAGTTGGCCTTCAAGCCACCGCCCAGGTCTTCCGTACCGCGGAAGTTGATCTGGCTGGTCGAAGAACCGTTGTTGCCGATGCCGTTGACTTTGCCGCCTTTGTAGTTGATGGCTTGGTAGCCCACGTCCACCACGCCGTCAATTTGAACGGAAGATTGTGCGAAAGCACCAGTGGCTGCCAATGCGGCCAGAGCGAACAGTGTTTGATTTTTCCACTAAGTTGCTTGAAGGTGCCAATAGGGTGCCAAGAAATTTCCAACATCAAAGTGAACAAAGTTGTTGGCCTGCAACTGCACAACTGATCACGCATCTGCAGCACTATTTTTCTGTACGGCACGCACTGGAAATGCACGGCAGCGGCACGGTAAAACTGTCCCCGTAAATCGTGCCAAGCGTTCCTGCACGCGGTTGCATTTGCGATGCACAACAGTAAGCTTAAGTGATGTTGGACCGTTTTACCGCAAGCACTCACACAAGTGCAAATGACAGCCATTAC
This sequence comes from Limnohabitans sp. MMS-10A-192, assembly GCF_003063335.1. Taxonomy (GTDB): domain Bacteria; phylum Pseudomonadota; class Gammaproteobacteria; order Burkholderiales; family Burkholderiaceae_C; genus Limnohabitans_A. Next base: position 3,535 of record NZ_NERX01000017.1, read on the forward strand.
AAAACGCACGAACGCGAACGCACCGTGCCAATTCCATCAACCATTACGCCTGTGCCTGGCTATCCCCAAAAGCTTGTAATCTACAAAATCGCAGCCAGCAAGTTTTGGCAAGTGCGCTGTTGGATTGCAGGTAAGACCCACCGCAGCAGTACACGCACACAAAGCCAGCGTGTGGCACAAAGTTATGCACGCACTTTTTATGAACAGCGGCTAGCGCTGTCGGCCAGTTTTCAGGCAATGGCGCCCAACGCACGCCACGATGCTGCCGGCGGTCCCGCAGTCAAGCCACAGCACACATTTGCAGCATTGGCTGCACAGATGACTGCAAACGAACAGGCGCGGGTTGATCGCGGTGAGTTTGCACTTGGCAGCTTGAAGGTCTTACGCAATCGTCTGGATGCACACATCTTGCCGAGATGGGGCAAGCACTCACTAGATGCTATTGATCACGCAGCTTTGCTGTCCTTCACACAATACCTCAGCAAATGCTTTTCATCCACAACCGTCAGTCAGTACCTGATCATTGTGCGCAAGGTGCTGACCTTGGCTGTAGCAGTTGGCACACTGGACAAGCTGCCAGAGTTTCCAAAAATCCGTGTGCAAACAACTCCACGAGGTGCCTTTACGCCAACTGAATACTGGCGCATCATCCGCACTGCACGCAAGCTGCAAGGCACACGGCACCCAGACAGCGACAGCTCTTTGCGCAAGAACTACCGTCTGCGTTCAGCGGAATACACAATGCCGCCAGATGTTGCTTGGGCAGTTGGCTTTATGGTCAATAGCTTTATAAGACCAAGTGACCTTAAAACATTGAAGCACAGGCACATTGAAGTGGTGCGCAATGACAATACCTACTTACGCTTGACGCTGCCTGAAACAAAAAGCCACGGCCGTCCCATTGTCACGCTACAACCAGCAGTGCGCATCTATCAGCAGCTGACACGGCACTATGCGGCCAAGAAGCTTGCTGCACCAGACGACTACTTGTTCCTGCCACACCTGCGTGACCGTCACTATGCTCACTGGGTCTTGGCGTTTTACTTCAACTGGGTGCTGGCAAAGCTTGGCTTAAAACTTGGACCACACGACCAAGAACGCAGCTTGTACAGCTTGCGTCACTCCAGCATCACTTTCCGTCTGCTGTATGGACAAGGCATTGACTTGCTGACACTGGCTCGCAATGCACGCACCAGCGTCGAAGTCATCAACAATCACTATGCAAGCACGGTGACTGGAGAGCAGAACATTGCATTGCTGCAAAGTCGTCGCTCTCGCCAGTCATCCAATTCTTGATTGCTTACTTCTTGAAGCCATCGCGCAACTTGACGCTGACGCTTTCGATCTGCACATCCAGTTCGCCGTTGCGTGTCGCAGCAATCACCGTATCCAGCACTGTGACCAGGTTAGTCTGTTCGCCAACATCAATCGCTGTCTTGCCTTTTTGCAGTTCGATCTGCTTGCTGCCATATTGCACCGCAAGCAGCACCTCCCCTTTTTCTCCGGTCCAAAACCAAGGCTTAATACGCACAGGTACTTCTTTAACCACTCGAGCCCCTGTATCTGCATCTGTAAATGAACGGTAGCGTGTGGGTGCATAGTGCCGGCCTTCGTTCAGTGCAGCAGCTAGCTCGCGTTGTTCAATCAGCTTTTGCAGCAATTTATTGCGGCGTTTGACCACATCAGGAAGTGCACGGGTTTTGCGTGCCGCTGTGAGTTTGAGGGTATTGAGAATGTTAGTGCTCATCGTTTGATCCTTTTCAAAAATTGATAAAGCACAGACAAGTATGTGTTCAGCCACCATGGTCGAGCAACCTTAGTCCGTCCAGTTTGGCGGGGCATTGGCGCAGATGTCGTGTTACGAGAAAAATCAGCGTTGAAGGCCTATCGATCGTTGAACTGCATTGCCGGATCTTTGCAATCTGATTGCATTCAAATCGGTTGTATATAAAAATAACAACAAAAAGGATCAAGATGCTTTTAACCCGATTGACTCTCACGCTTGCGTTGCTAATAACGCTTCCTCTGGCTCACGCACAAGAGCGCATCAGCTATACCTACAAAACGTTAAGCGGCGCAAGCGAAAGCTTGGATGCCGTTATCACCAAATCTCTTATGGAAGGCAAACGGCCCGCGGTGGTCATCTTGCACCATTCAGGTGGTTGGGATGCAGGAACCAACAAACAGTATGTAGAACTGCTTTCGCAAAATGGCTTCATTGCCATGGAACCCATTCTGTTTCGCAGACCGACAAAAACCACATACGGTGAGAGTCTTGCCAAGGCCATGGGGGCCATCAACTACCTCAGCACACGTTCTGACGTGGACATGAGCAATGTTTCGGTCATCGGAACCTCTTATGGTGCTAACTTGAGTGTGTTCATGGCGACGCAATGGGCGCAGAAGAAGTTTCTTCCAGAACAAATCAAAATTCGCAAAGTTGCGGCCCTTTACCCAGTCTGCTGGTTTTATCCCAAATTGATCAAACGCGATACCAACTCGTGGTTCTTTAAAGAACGCCTTCAAGATTTTCCTGCAGACATGATGGACAACTGGGCCAACATCCCCATGAAGTTGTTCGCTGCAGGGCAAGACGATTACAGCGGCAAGGATGCTACTGTTGACCTGCCCCCTCTGGCCGTACCAATCAATCGGAAGTAGTCCAAGGGTTCAAGGTTAATCCAAAACTTGAGGGTTGAGATTTGCAGCGGCATTGGTTTGAATCCTTTGCTGCTGCGCGAACTGAGC
>NZ_NERX01000018.1 GCF_003063335.1 Limnohabitans sp. MMS-10A-192
ATCTTTTGCGGGATTTTGAAGTTGAGTTACTTCGGCAAGGATACAAACCAAGTACCGTTGCCAAAAAGAAGAAGTTGTTTGCTGATCTGAACGATTGGCTGCAGGTCCACGAACTATCCGCAGGTGATCTATCGTTCCAACTGGTGGATCGTTTCTTATTTGATCGCCGCTCTGCTGGCTACTCTAGACACAAGACGCATGAAACACTGCGTCCGATCCTGGACTATCTCTGTCGGCTGAAGATCACGCCTCCTCTTGAGGCGCCAGTATCCCCAAACCCCGCAAGCGCAATTCTCGATCGATACCGAATCTTCCTGACGGCAGAACGCAGCTTGGCCATGGTAACGGCCGCGCGGTATATCGATTGCCTGCGTCCATTCCTGTCCCAAAGGGTACTTGAAGGTGGTCTCGATCTCCGGAATCTGAAATCGGCCGATGTCACCGCCTTCGTGGTTGCGAGGTGTCCGCAACTGAACGCTGGCGTGGCAAAACTGACGGTCACAGCGCTGCGTTCGTTCCTTGGCTTCCTGCATCTCGATGGCGTCACGGAGCGATCGCTCGTCCACGCTGCACCAAAGGTGCTCCGCCGTCGGCTGGCCGGTCTGCCCAAGGGGCTTGAGCCCGATCAGGTGCGTCGCTTGCTTGCCGCCTGCGATGTCGACACCGCTGTCGGTTGCCGTGATCTGGCAATCTTGACCTTATTGGTCCGGTTCGGTTTGCGGCGCGGAGAGGTTGCTAGGCTCAGGCTTGACGATATTGACTGGCGCGCAGGTACGATCAGTGTTCACGGCAAGGGCAATTGTTATGAACAAGTGCCCCTGCCCCCCGATGTTGGGTATAGAGTCGCCGAATATTTGCAACACGGCCGACCGACGCATGCCAAAGAGCGGACCGTGTTCGTCAGGCACTTGGCACCACATCACGCGCTCAGCACGACCCGTGTGAGCACCATCGTAGCGGACGTCGCTCGGCGCGCTGGCCTTGGGCGAGTGCATGCGCATCGCCTGCGCCACACCGCAGCAACAGAGCTTTTACGAGCCGGTGCATCCTTGCCGGAGATCGGTCAGCTCTTGCGCCACCGCCGCACCGCGACCACGGCGATTTACGCCAAGGTGGACCGTGACAACTTACGTCTGATCGCACGCCCTTGGCCGGAGGGCGCGCTATGAGCAACTTACGAAATTACCTTGTTGATTATTTGAGCATGAGGCGCGCCCTCGGCTACAAGATGGACAAGGCAGAGCGGCTTCTCGGCCAGTTCGTCACCTTCGCCGAAGATCGCGGTGAGACCCATGTTCGGACCGAAACGGCGCTAGCCTGGGCGGATCTCCCTTGCGGTGCAGACGTGATTTGGACCTCCAGACGTCTGGCCGATGTTCGTCTGTTTGCTCGGCACATGCAAACACTCGATCCAATGACCGAGGTGCCGCCCAGAGAACTTCTGCCGGCACGAGGGCGTCGCGCAACGCCATATCTCTACACCGCGCAGGAAATTGCGGATTTGATGCGAGCCACAGCGATCCTGCGTGGATCGCATGTGCAGGCAACCTATCGCACGCTGATCGGCTTGCTGGCGGTGAGCGGCATGCGGATCGGAGAAGCGATAGGACTCGACCGAGATGACTTCGATGCGGGCAGCGGCATGGTTACCATCCGGCACGGCAAGTTCGACAAGGCGCGCGCCTTGCCACTGCATCCGAGCACCGTCGCGGCGCTGAACGAATACCTGTGCCGAGATGATCGCCCCGGTGCGCGGAACACGTCGCCCCTGCTGATCAGTTCGACCGCCAAACGACTGCGCTATACGGGCGTGCAGCCGATCTTCCAAAAACTGCTGCACCATTGCGGCATCGTTGCGCGCTCGACGAGATGTCGACCACGGATTCATGATCTTCGGCACAGCTTTGCTGTCAGCACCATCGCCGATGACTACAGGACAGCCGCTCCCGGCTCTCGCCTTGCGATCCTGTCCACCTATCTTGGTCATACCGATCCTGGCGGTACCTATTGGTACCTGTCAGCCGCGCCGGAGTTACTGGGGCTGGCAGGCGAAAGACTCGATCGTCACCTGCGAGGTGACGTATGACCACCCTCGCCACAACACTACAACTATTCTTCAGTGATCGGCTCATCCGCCAGCGCCAGGTGAGTCCGAACACTCTTCAGGCGTATCGCGACACACTGCGGCTGCTGTTGGTCTTCGCTTCGGAACGATACAGTAAGGTGCCAGCCAAACTCGACATCGACGATCTCGATTCGCCATTGATCGGTGCCTTCCTTGACCATCTGGAGCGCGACAGAAAGAACAGTGTGCGCACCCGCAATGCGCGGTTGGCGGCGATTCGCTCTCTATTCCGTTATGCGGCTCTTCGCCATCCCGAACATGCTGCCACCATCGATCGTGTTCTCGCTATCCCACCGAAACGCTTCGAGCGACGGCTCGTGACCTACCTGAGTGAGGGGGAAATCAAGGCCCTACTGGCCACGCCAAATCGGGCAACCTGGACCGGGCGGCGCGACATGGCCCTGTTCAGCCTCGCGGTCCAGACTGGACTTCGAGCATCCGAACTCATCGGACTGCGCTGCAGCGATGTGCATCTTGGCGCAGGCGCACATGTGGGTTGTAATGGCAAGGGACGTAAGGAGAGGGTCACACCACTGACTTCGAGTACTGTGGCCGTCTTGCGGGTCTGGCTGGCCGAGCGTTCAGGTCAGCCTGGTGAACCACTGTTCCCAACACAAAGTGGACGCACGCTCAGTCGAGATGCGCTTGAACGCCGACTTGCAGGATATGTCGCGGATGCCACTGCTGTTTGTCCATCCCTGACGTGTAAGCGGGTGACCTTGCATGTGCTGCGACATTCTGCTGCCATGCGTCTGTTGCAGGCAGGTATCGACACATCAGTGATAGCGCTCTGGCTTGGTCACGAACAGGTCGAGACGACGCAAATTTACCTGCATGCAGATTTGGGGATCAAAGAACGAGCTTTGGCCAAGACAGCACCAATAGAAACAAAACCCGGTCGCTTCCGCCCGAGTGACAAACTGCTCACCTTCTTGGATGCTCTGTGATTATGCCGACCGCAAAGCAGCGTGCTCCACCACACAGGCCGAGTTGCTGATGTTGGTCGGCATAACCAGGACATCGGCGTAATGCGCCTTATGCCGACATCGGCATAAGCAGCACACGGTGCGAGGCGCTATGGCTGGAGCTCTCAAGAAGAAGCTTGGCCTGGAGATCACATCAGAAAAGCAAAACGGTGCAGACCGCATCTACAGAATCGCAAACCAAGCTGCCTGAGACTCACATGAAAACCATGACCATCACGATTGAACGTAAACCCTTGATCATCCACTTCGATGGCAAGGACATGCAAGTCGAAGAGCTCAGCATCCGCCTGCCCTTTGGCCGCAAGCCCGCGACCATGAGCGAGATCGCTGGCAGCGAAGACTGCACGATCTACATCACCGAAACCCGCGACATGGAGCCAGCAGAGTTCGACAGCTTTGCGATGAACCTGCTCCAGTCTCGCGCTTGGCTCAAAGGCAAGGGCGGGTACTACGCAGATGGCAGACTGTGTGTCGAGGTCCATGCACCCGGTCGCCCTTATCTTTTTATTGACCCATCTGGATCGGACTATGGTCGTTATGTTGCGGCCATATTTATGTGATCCAAGATTGGTTTCTCACTAGAAAGGGCATCTCCAACCCGTGTCTTGACACAACATAATTTCAGCGTTCAGCTGGCAGGTCCACCAACTTTTGGAGACT
>NZ_NERX01000019.1 GCF_003063335.1 Limnohabitans sp. MMS-10A-192
TCAGCTTGCTTGAGGAATCCGATGATCTGCTCGTCGGTAAATCGTGTGGTCTTCATATCCGCCATTCTCCAAAATTAGCGAACTTAGTTCCATCGATTTGGTACGGCTCAGAGGGGGCAGGTCATATCCACTCAAGGCAAACAAATCCCCCCAAACACACAACCATGATCACAGCCAAAGTCTTGGCCAATCTCAAACGCAAGACTTTCATCGAAATCCACTCCCACATTCCATGGTCGGTTGAGCAGGCAGGCTTCCAACAGGTAAGCCCCGCTTAACTGGCTGCGAAGACAGCCATGTCGCAACCGCCACAACGTCCTGCGGCGAAAGTCGGCGCGTGATTTCCCCCATGCAGTCTGGCAAGCTTGCACGCCGCATGCCGGTGCGCCACGCACCCAACTGCCCAAGCAGGTAATCGTGCGGTAGACCGAGCAGACCCGGCATGGCGGGAGCCACCCCCGTCATGGCTGCCCCATGGCAACTCGCGCAGGCAGGTACGCCAAGGCTGGCGTCACCGTGACGGACCAGTTGCTCTCCACGGGCCAGCGTCGCCGCGGGCGCTTTGGTGGTCTGCGCTGGCGGGTAGGGAAGGTCCAATGATGCGAAATGTTTCGCGATTTCCATCAGGTACTGGTCAGACATGTGGTCCAGCAGATAAGCCATGGTCGCGTTCTGGCGTCTACCGTCTCGAAAGTTGATGAGTTGGTTGTACAAATACCCGGCAGGCTTGCCCGCAATCCTTGGGAAATAGCCGCTGTTTGTTGCTCGCCCCTCCTTGCCATGGCATGTGGCGCAGGCCTGCATCCGTTGCCCCATGGAATCAGGGGGTTCAGCAGCCAAGGCTGTGCCTTGGTAAAGGGCAATAAAAAGCAGCCACCATGGAAGAAGGCGAGATACAGATGACGATGCAGTTGGGCTCATGTTTGAGGGACTCGTAAACGGTTTAAAGCAGTGTCGCGAACAACATCTGATACCGCCAGACTCAGTTAATATTTAAAATACCGTATCAGTTTGTCCTGACGCCTGATCCACCCTGCCCTATGAAAAAATACGAATTACTGGCCGAGGACATTGAGGCCCTGATCGCTTCAGGGACCATTCAGCCAGGCGAGAGGCTGCCCTCCGTGCGCCAGACCATTACCGCCCGGCACCTCAGTCCGTCCACGGTGTTTGAGGCCTATTACCTGCTGGAGGCGCGAGGACTGGTCGAGGCACGACCACGCTCGGGCTATTTCGTGAAGAGTCGGCCCGCCTTGCGCAACGAACCACAGGCCGCCAAACCTGCCCCAGAGCCACGGGAGGTGGTCGTCAACGACTTGGTGTTGGAAGTCTTGGGCGCGGGGCACGGGCTCGATGTGGTGCCTCTCGGATCCGCTTTCCCCAACCCACATTTGTTTCCAGTTGCCCGACTTGGACGCAGCATGGGCGCCGCTCTTCGAGAAATGTCACCAGCCCAATTGCTGGAAGACCTAGCACCGGGGAACGCGGAGTTACGCCGCCAAATTGCGGTGCGCTACATGGGTAACGGGGTCGCCGCCAGCTCAGAGGAAATTGTGATAACCAGCGGTGCAATGGAAGCGCTGAACTTGTGCCTGCAAGCCGTCACCCAAGCAGGTGATGCCGTGGCCATCGAGTCCCCAGCCTTTTATGGCTGTCTGCAGGCGCTTGAACGTTTGAAGCTGAGGGCGGTGGAGGTCGCTACCCACCCCCACGATGGCATTCAACTTGACTCGCTAGAAGCCGTGCTCAAACGCGAGCGCGTAAAGGCCTGCTGGTTCATGCCCAACTTCCAGAACCCTTTAGGTGCACTCATGCCCTTGGAGAACAAGCGCAAACTGGTCCACTTACTTTCGCAAAAGGGTATCCCGTTGATCGAGGACGATGTGTATGGTGAGTTGTACTTTGGCGTGCGGAGGCCGCCACCGGCCAAAAGCTTTGACAAGGACGGCTGGGTGTTGCACTGCAGCTCGTTTTCCAAGAATCTGGCACCCGGGTATCGGTTGGGATGGACTGCAGCAGGCCGTTATGCGCGCACCGTGGAGCGGCTCAAACTTTCAAGCACCTTGTCTGTCTCGGTACCCGTGCAATTGGGCATCCTGAATTACCTGCAGGAAGGTGGTTACGACAAGCACCTGCGCTTGTTGCGCGAGACGCTCAGCGCGCAGCGTGACTTGGCGCTTCAAGCCATTGCCAAGCATTTTCCGGCAGGCGTTCGGGTTACCCAGCCCGAGGGCGGCTACTTTTTGTGGGTGGAGTTACCGCCTGGTTTGAATGCGCTAGAGCTTCAGCGCCTGGCCTTATGTCAAAACATCAGCATCGCCCCAGGACAATTGTTCTCTGCGGACCAGCGATTCAGCCACTTCATTCGACTCAATTTCGGACACCCCTCGGCGGGACAACTCGGGCCATCGCTCAAGGCACTGGGAAGACTGGTACACGCTTTGGCAAAGTCAATACGACAGGATTGATGGGTAACTGGTTGGGTCGTTTGAGCGCCAACTGAGTCTGGTGCGTATTGTCCTTGGGAAACTTAGGCGGTTTGTGATGAAGCACGTTCTGCTCCGCCAAATGAACCCCGCTTGGAATCCATGCGGGGTTTTTTATTGATCTACCTCGACCAGAGGATTTTTCAATTTCTGCGGTGTTAGAAGCAGTTCATGCTCCGCAGTAGGTTAAATGAATTTTTTGTCGCTATAGCCTCGGCAGAACAGGGTTGAGTTTTAACTTGCCACTTTTTCTGATCGCAAGCACAAAGTCTTCCCAATCCTGAGATTGCTTTACATCTGAAACCCTCCAATCCATGGATTGAAGAAGACGCTGCAGATGAGTCAAACGCGGCTCGATGGGTCCCGCAAAGAAGATTTTCCCCGCCGAGTTAGCAATGACTATGGTTGGGAAAATCAGGATCTCAAGGTCCGCTAATGAATTGGCTTGGTCTTCAACGTCCACCCAATGCAAATGAAAGCCTTCGGTGGATAAGCCATCAAATTCCGGCTTGATTTTGCGGCAGATTGCGCACCAAGCTGCGCACAAGCAATAAACGTCCAGCAAGGAGGGTTCCCTTTCCAAATGAGCAGCGGTTGACCAGAGCCCAGAAAGCATTCCCGATGGATGTGGATGACTTTCATTGGCGCATGTCATGGAATGTCCAATTTGCGCCACTTGGCCAAGCCGATCAAGCACTTGGGTTTCAATGCATCATTCTAAATGTTGAGACAGCCATCTCGCACAAACGGGTAATTGAAAATTCAGTTGGAATTGCTAGCCTGCACAACGGAAAAATGATCTGAGGGGGTCATTTGTCATTCACATCAATCGCTGACATACAATAGTCACATATTTCCAGTAAGGTTGAATCATGGAAGACAAATACGTCATCAAAGCACTCGCGGCGCTAGCACAACCCAACCGACTTCAGATTTTTCGCTTGTTGGTCGTGAAAGGCGCGGAAGGGTTGACGCCCGCGCTGATCGCTGAGGAACTGGGTATGCCCGCGAACACTCTTTCATTTCACCTGAAAGAGTTGATGCACGCAGATCTCATTTCGCAAGAGCGCAGTGGCCGCATGGCATTCCCCCAAATCAGTAGACACTTTTCATAGCGCAGTTTGACGCTGGCGCTCGAACTCATGGGGGCTGAGTTGATCGAGATGCTTGTGGCGTCGCACTCGATTGTAGAAACCCTCGATGTAAT
>NZ_NERX01000002.1 GCF_003063335.1 Limnohabitans sp. MMS-10A-192
TTCTTTAGCCATTTTTCAATCCTTAAAAAGAGCAATGCCCGTGTGTTGGTTTAATGTTTGCATCAGGTTGCTTGATCACTCCGCACGGGCACAGAGTGGCACTTGATCGCAGACAGTTTCTGAACTTTCAGATCTGACTATCGCTTGCTTTTAGTCAGTGGTGCCGGACCAAATTCGCTGGGGCGAATTTGGTCCGGCACACAATTTTTTACTTAGCTCGTGCAGCGACGATGGCTTCTGCCACGTTACGTGGGGCTTCAGCGTAGTGCTTGAATTCCATCGTGTAGGTGGCACGACCTTGCGACATGGAGCGCAGGGTGGTCGAGTAACCGAACATCTCGGACAATGGCACTTCGGCCTTGATGGCCTTGCCGCCACCGACCATGTCGTCCATACCTTGGACCATGCCACGGCGTGAGGACAGATCGCCCATCACGTTACCGGCGTAGTCTTCTGGGGTCTCGACTTCCACAGCCATCATGGGCTCCAGAATCACGGGGCTGGCTTTGCGGCAACCTTCTTTGAAACCAAAGATGGCAGCCATCTTGAAGGCCATTTCGTTCGAGTCCACATCGTGGTACGAACCGAAGTGCAGTGTGACCTTGACGTCCACGACAGGATAGCCCGCCAAAACGCCTTGACCCAAAGCTTCGATCACGCCTTTTTCCACCGCAGGGATGTATTCGCGAGGAACCACACCGCCCTTGATGGCGTCAACGAATTCAAAGCCCTTGCCTGGCTCTTGAGGCTCAACCTTCAGAACCACGTGGCCGTATTGACCCTTACCACCGGACTGACGCACGAACTTGCCTTCGGCTTCGTCCACGGTCTTGCGGATGGTTTCGCGGTAAGCCACTTGAGGCTTGCCCACGTTGGCTTCCACACCGAATTCACGCTTCATGCGGTCAACGATGATCTCCAGGTGCAATTCGCCCTGACCACCGATGATGGTCTGGCCGGATTCTTCGTCGGTTTGCACGCGGAAAGATGGATCTTCAGCGGCCAGACGCGCCAGCGCCATACCCATTTTTTCCTGGTCGGCTTTGGTCTTGGGTTCCACAGCTTGACGAATCACGGAGTCAGGGAACACCATGCGCTCCAAGGTGATCACTGCGTTGGGGTCGCACAAAGTTTCGCCAGTGGTGACGTCTTTCAAGCCCACGCAAGCAGCGATGTCGCCGGCACGGATTTCGTCGACTTCTTCACGGTTGTTGGCGTGCATCTGCACGATACGACCGATACGCTCTTTCTTGCCACGCACCGCGTTGTACACGGTGTCGCCTTTTTTCAAGACGCCGGAATACACGCGCACGAATGTCAACTGACCCACGAACGGATCGGTCATCAATTTGAACGCCAATGCAGAGAATTTTTCCTCGTCGTCAGCCTTGCGTGTGACTTCTTTTTCGTCTTCGTCAAAGCCCTTGATGGCTTTCACGTCGAGAGGGGATGGCATCAATTCAAGAACCGCGTCCAGCATGCGCTGAACGCCTTTGTTCTTGAACGCTGTACCGCACAACATGGGCTGGATTTCGCTGTTGATGGTGCGAACGCGCAGGCCGTGTGTGATTTCTTCTTCGGTCAAGTCGCCTTCTTCAAGGTACTTGTTCATCAGCTCTTCAGAGGCTTCAGCAGCTGCTTCGACCATCTTCTCGCGCCACTCTTTGGCCACTTCGACCAAGTCAGCTGGAATCTCTTCGAAGGTGAACTTCATGCCCTGGGAAGCTTCGTCCCAGATGATGGCTTTCATCTTGCGCAGGTCAACCACACCGGTGAAGTTTTCTTCAGCGCCGATTGGGATCACGATGGGCACAGGGTTGGCCTTCAGGCGCAACTTCATCTGCTCCACGACTTTGAAGAAGTTGGCACCGGTACGGTCCATCTTGTTCACAAAAGCCAAGCGTGGCACTTTGTACTTGTTGGCCTGACGCCACACGGTTTCAGACTGGGGTTGCACGCCACCCACAGCACAGTAAACCATGCAAGCACCGTCCAACACACGCATGGAACGCTCAACTTCAATCGTGAAGTCAACGTGGCCGGGGGTGTCAATGATGTTGATGCGGTGGTCAGCGAAAGAGCCGTCCATGCCTTTCCAGAAGCAGGTGGTCGCAGCGGAAGTGATCGTGATACCACGCTCTTGTTCCTGCTCCATCCAGTCCATGGTGGCGGCGCCGTCGTGAACTTCACCAATCTTGTGGTTCACGCCGGTATAAAAAAGAATACGCTCGGTCGTTGTGGTCTTGCCGGCATCAATGTGAGCCGAGATACCAATATTGCGATAGCGCTCGATGGGGGTATTGCGAGCCATAAATTTCTCCGATGATGATGTACTAAAGCCCGCCACCCCTTATGGGGCCAGCGGGCCGGCTTCTGACAGTGTCGGGCCTCTTTATGAAGCCCTTGTGAATCAGAAGCGGAAGTGCGAGAACGCCTTGTTGGCTTCGGCCATACGGTGAACTTCGTCACGCTTTTTCATGGCGCCGCCACGGCCTTCGTTGGCTTCGAGCAGTTCGTTGGCCAAACGCAGGGCCATGGACTTCTCACCGCGCTTGCGAGCGGCTTCTTTGATCCAGCGCATCGACAGAGCCAAGCGACGAACAGGGCGCACTTCAACAGGCACCTGGTAGTTCGCACCACCCACGCGGCGGGATTTCACTTCCACCATGGGCTTGACGTTGTTGATGGCGATGGAGAAAAGTTCAACAGGGTCTTTGCCTGTTTTCTTTTCCATGTTTTCGAGGGCACCGTAAATGATGCGCTCGGCAACAGCTTTTTTGCCGCCTTCCATGATCACGTTCATGAACTTGGACAATTCGACATTACCGAACTTGGGATCCGGCAGGATTTCACGTTTAGGGACTTCGCGACGACGTGGCATATTTCACCTCATATTGCTTCAGTTGGCATCTTTTCAGACACCGCGAGCGTTATTCAAAACACTCACTTACTCGACCCACCTGGACAATTCCGGGCTTCGGGTCACTTCGCTGATTCACCGCGCCACGCGGGAAACAGCACCGAAAAATTTCAACCCAAAAGGGCTTACTTGGCCTTTGGCTTCTTCGCGCCGTACTTGGAGCGAGACTGCTTGCGGTCTTTCACGCCTTGCAGGTCCAAAGAACCGCGGACGATGTGGTAACGCACACCTGGCAAGTCTTTGACACGACCACCGCGCACCAGAACAACAGAGTGTTCCTGCAGGTTGTGGCCTTCACCGCCGATGTAGGAGATGACCTCAAAACCGTTGGTCAAGCGCACTTTGGCAACTTTACGCAGAGCGGAGTTAGGCTTCTTTGGCGTTGTGGTGTACACACGGGTGCAGACACCACGACGCTGTGGAGAGTTTTGCATCGCAGGGCTTTTGGACTTGATCGTTTCGACCTCGCGCCCCTGACGCACCAATTGATTGATGGTTGGCATTGTTTGTAACGTCCCTAAACGTTTGAATTAGACAAAAGAAACTTCCCCGCCCCAAAAGCGGAAAAGCCCGCCAGTATAACCGCCTGGCGGGCTTGTGACAAGTTATCCACAATTTGAGGGGGCTGACGCCTCGCCGATTCACTTGATCCAGAGGCGAAGCGCATCCCACGCACGGCCCAGAACACCGGACTGCTCCACCCCCTCCAGCACCACCAAGGGGACGTCCAGCAAGGGCTGATCGCCACGCAAAATTTGCAAAGCGCCTACGGCCTGCCCTTTGGCGAATGGCGCCACCAAGGGGTCCGGGCGGACCACCTGGGTTTTGATCTGCGCCGTGCTGCCTGCAGGCACGGCCACAACCAAGGACTGGAATGAGCCCAGTTTCAATACATTTTCCTTGCCCTTCCAAACCGCTGGCATGGCCACCGGCTGGTTCGCGTCAAACAGCTTGACCGCATCAAACGCGGTGTAACCCCAATTCAAGAGCTTCTGGCTTTCATTGGCGCGGGCATTTTCGCTGTCGGCCCCCACCACGACGGACAACAAACGACGCGTGCCCACGTTGGGAAAATCGCGCTTGGCCGTCGCCACCAAGCAATAGCCCGCTGCTTGGGTGTGACCTGTTTTCAAACCATCCACCGTGGGATCTCGAAACAACAACAAATTGCGGTTGGACTCGTTGGCTGCAGGGGTGCCCGGATAACGGTACTTCTTGATGGCGTAGTAAGGCGCATAGTCGGGAAAATCGCGCATCAGGCGCGTCGCCAAAATACTCAAGTCACGCACCGAGGTGATGTGCCCCGGGGCGGTCAAGCCCTCCGGGTTCATGTAGCTTGTTTGCTTCATGCCCAGCGCCTTGGCCTGCTCATTCATCATCTGCACAAATCGGTCCGCGCTACCGCCCACACCTTCGGCCAAAGCCATGGTCGCATCGTTGCCAGACTGCACGATCATGCCCTTGATCAGGTCTTCCACCGGCACCTTCATCTTGGGGTCGATGAACATGCGGGAGCCCGGCATCTTCCAAGCGCGCTCGGAAACGGGGAAAGACTGTTGGAGGTCAATCTTGCGGGATTTCAGCGCATCAAACACCAGGTACGCCGTCATCAGCTTGGTCAACGATGCCGGCTCGACCGTGGTATCGGGGTCTTTGGACGCCAGCACCTGATTGGCCGTGATGTCCAGCAACAAGTAAGCCTTGGCTGCAACTTGGGGCGCCTGAGGCATTTGGGCCTGGGCCGCGAAAGTGACCACCATCCAGGCGCAGGCCAGCAAAATTTGGATCCAACGTTTCATGAGTTCCACCAGGCCCCAGCCCAAAGGCCATTACAGATCAAGAGATCAAGCCTTCAAGTGCCGCACCACCAAAGACTTCAAAAGGGGCAATTGTCCATGAAAGAAATGCTCCACCCCGGGAATCACCGTCACCGGCAAGGTTTGAAGGCGGGCCCAGTCCATCACGCTGCTCAGCGCCACCGTATCGTCCTGTTCACCGTGGATGACCAAGGTGCGCTCATGCAAGTCGGGCGCAACCGGCGCGACCGTGAAACGGGAGGCCGCCGTCCCCACCAAAACCAGCTTATCCAAGGGGCGCTGCGCGTGCACGGCCTGCGCCACATGGCTGGTGACAAAAGCACCGAATGAAAAACCGGCCAAAGCCAGGGGACCATCGGGTGCCACTTGCTCGATCACCGACAGCATGTCTGCAGCTTCGCCACGCCCTTCGTCATAGACACCCGCGCTGGCGCCCACCCCCCGAAAATTGAAACGCACAGCTTGCCAGCCACACTGAACAAAAGCGCGTGCCAAGGTCTGTACCACTTTGTTTTGCATGGAGCCCCCAAACAATGGGTGAGGGTGCGCAATCACGGCGGTGCCACGCACCCGGCCATCAGGGGGCTGATCGCGCAAAGCTTCGATCGCGCCTGCGCCGCCTTGAAAGATCAGAGATTGGGTGGACGAATTCATCAGCGTCCCAAATGTTCCGGCGTCACCAGGCGATCAACCACCTGTCCGTTCTTCAAGTGAGACTGCACAATTTCTTCGATGTCGTTGTGGTCCACATAGCTGTACCAGACGCCTTCTGGGTAAACCACCGCCACGGGACCGCCAGAACAACGGTCCAGACAACCCGCCTTGTTCACACGGACTTGCCCTGGACCGGCCAGTCCCAGCTCTTTGATGCGGTTTTTGCAATGGTCAAATGCGGCTTGGGCATTGTGCTGGGCACAACTGGCCTCGCCGTTCTTGCGCTCATTCAGGCAAAAAAAGATGTGGTGTTTGAAATAAGGGTGGGGGTTTTCTGCGGTCATCTCCGAATTTTAGGCGCCAAGACCCGGCAAGCTAAGGCGCCAACTGTGAGGAAGACAAGCGTCGAATCAAATACAGCAAAGCGGCATAGGGCCACAGCCAACCCAGCCACTGGATCAAGCCATGAAAACGGATGAACCGCCCTTGCTCCCAAGTCTGCAATGTCAAGGTGAAATAAGCATCCGCAGATGCGTTGTTGAGCAAGCTCAATTGCCAGACCAACACCACCAACGCCAACACCAGGCAAGCTCTTGCGGGCGCAAAGGCCAAAGCCAACATGCCTACCACCGCTAAAGCCAACCCCATGCCCACCTCGGTGCTGACCCACCCCCAAGCGTGGTTTGGACCATACGTCAATGCAGCCGACAAGGCACTTGCGGCTACCCCCAGAGCCAACACCAGGAAGGCCATCACAAAACGCTGGTGACGTTGCCGCAACACACTGAAAGCCACCAAACAGGGCAGCAAAAGTCCAATCGTCACGCACAGCATTTCGCTCACGGGCAGCAAGGGCTGCAGCTCCACTTCGCGCAGGGGCATCCATTCCAGCAAGGGTGACTCCTGAAGCAGGTTGGACAAAGCCGCTTCGACCCGCTCCAGCACCTGACCCAATCCGAAAGCCACCGGTGCAGGGAACAACAAAGCCATCGGCCACACCAGCAACAAAGCCAAGGCTCCGCCCGCATCGACCACAAACCAGCGGTCACGAAAACGGCTCCAGCGCTCCATCAGGCCAACCCACTCCAAGGCACGCGCCGTCACCGCCCCCATCAAAGCTCCGGCCACATTCAGCGCGGCATCCACATTGGAGGGCACACGCACGGGCAAAAACATCTGCAAAGTTTCCATGGACAGAGACAAGCCTGTCGCCGCCAAAGTGGCCAGCCAGATCCCTGGCCAGCGTCGGCGGGTCCGATGCAATGCCAGCGCCAGCAAAAACCCCAAGGGGGCATAACCCAGCACGTTGGACAGCACATCAAAGCCCGTCCAGTATTTGGGCAAAGGGGCCCAAAGAAAGGACCATGGCGCTATGCCCTGAACACGCCAGTTGTCAAAAGGGTACAAACTGGCATAAACGATCAGGACCATGTAGATCCACGCCAAAGGCCACGCCGCTGTTTTGCGCATCATGACTTGGCACACACCCCTCAGAAGGGCTTGACCACCACCAAAATGACCGCAGCCAGCATCATCAAAACCGGAGCTTCATTGAACCAGCGGAACCAGACGTGGCTGCGCTCCATGCGACCAGCTTCGAATTTGCGCAAGATCAGACCGCAGCCGTGGTGGTAGCCGATCAGCAACAGCACTATCAGCAGTTTGGCGTGCATCCAGCCCTGCCCGGGGCCACGGCCGATGCCATACACCAGCCACAGCCACAAACCCAAGGCCAAAGCGGGCGCCGCCAGAATCGTCATGAACTTGTAGAGCTTGCGCGCCATGAGCAGCAGTCGCGCGCGCTCCGCTGTTGAGTCCGGCGCCACCATGGCCAGGTTCACGAAAATGCGGGGCAAATAAAACAGGCCCGCAAACCAGCTGGCGATGAAGACAATGTGAAGGGCTTTGATCCAGAGCATGGGGCAAGTGTAGTCAGGGACCAGCGCATGCGGTGAACCTGGACGCATTCGGGCAAAAAAAACCCTCGGCCAGGGGCCGAGGGTGGGAAGCCTTTTTGCTGTCACACATCAAGGCGCCCGCTCAGGGAGGAAAAGCGGGAGGCAGCAAGCTGCCCGGTCCGAATTTATCAAATATCAAAACCGATAACAAGCTTGTTTCCAATTTTTTTATTATTTTTGATGGTTGCGCTTGCACTCTCGTGACGCGGCTTGCTACAGCCATCCGCAAAGCGCAAGCGACTTCAGGCACAATTTTCCACATGAACCCCGTCGCACCTTTTCCCTTCAGCCGCCCACGACGCCTGCGCCGTGACGAATTCACCCGCAACTTGGTGCGCGAGCACCAAGTCACGCCGCACGACCTGATTTACCCCGTGTTCGTGCTGGACGGCCAGAACCAGCGCCAGCCAGTGGGCTCGATGCCCGGCGTGGAGCGCCTGTCGCTCGACCTGCTGCTGCCAGTGGCCGAAGACTGCGTCAAGCTGGGCATTCCGGTCATGGCGCTGTTCCCGGTGATCGACGCCAGCCTGAAAGACCCCACGGGCAGCGAAGCCATGAACCCGAACGGCCTGGTGCCGCGTGTGGTGCGTGAGCTGAAAAAGCGCTTTCCCGAGCTGGGCGTGATGACCGATGTGGCGCTCGACCCCTTCACCAGCCACGGCCAGGACGGCCTGCTCGATGAGACTGGCTACATCCTGAACGACGAAACCACTGCCGTGCTGGTGCAACAGGCCCTCACGCAAGCCGAAGCAGGGGTGGACATGGTGGCCCCCAGCGACATGATGGACGGGCGCATCGGCGCGATCCGCCAGGCGCTCGAAGCCCGTGGCCTGATCCACACGCGCATCATGGCCTACAGCGCCAAATACGCCAGCGCCTTTTACGGCCCCTTCCGCGACGCGGTCGGCTCGGCGGGCAACCTGGGCAAGAGCAACAAAAAGGTCTACCAGATGGACCCCGGCAACAGCGACGAGGCCTTGCGCGAAGTCGCCATGGACCTGGCCGAAGGCGCCGACATGGTGATGGTCAAACCCGGCATGCCGTATCTGGACATCGTGCGCCGCGTCAAAGACGAGTTCAAGGTGCCCACCTTCGCCTACCAGGTGTCGGGTGAATACGCCATGCTCAAAGCGGCAGCACAAAACGGCTGGCTGGACCACGACCTGGTCATGATGGAAAGCCTGTTGGCGTTCAAGCGCGCAGGTGCTGACGGTGTGCTGACCTACTTCGCCCGCGATGCGGCCCGCCTGATCCGCCAGCAAAGCTGAAGCACCCATGCGGGTCATCACCGTCAGCGGCCAGCAAGTCCATGATGGGCGGGCTTTGCCGCAAGCAATGCCCGAGCACGGCTTTGTCTGGATCGCCTGCTCCCGGTCTTATTTCCAGACCGCACTGCCTTTGATCCAGTCCGCGCTGGAGCGCTTGACCGGGCAACCCTTGGTCGATCTGCACACCTCGGACCTGCTGAACCCGCAATTGCCCTCGCGTTACGACTTCAGCTCACAGTACGACCTGATGGTGTTCCGCCGCCTGGCACAGCGGCACGAAGATGCTCCGTCCGATACGGGCAAAGCCAAGCGCCCTGGCCCTCCGGTCCTGCAACGCATCGACACCAGCCCGGTGGGCTTTGCGGTGTTTGACCGCGTGCTGCTGAGCGTTCACCCGACCGACTGCGCAGTGCGCGAGGCCTACGCCAGCCGCTTGCTGGCCAGCGCCGGGACTGACGATGCGACCGATGTGCGCTCGGCCGGTGCGCGCGGCGTGCCCCACAGCCCCGCCGACATGATGCTGCGCATCGTCAGCCACATGGTCGACGGTTATCTGGACCTGCGGCGGGAACTGAGCCGCCAGCTCGACCATTGGCAAGCCGAGCTGCTGCACCCCCGCACCCGCTTCAACCGCTGGGACGCTTTGCTGCAAGCCCGCCTGGCGCTGCACCAGCTCGAAGACCTGTGCGACGACCAGCACAACGCGATCAAGTCATGGACCGAATCCTTGGACAGCTGGGGCATTGGCCTCGACAGCGCCGCAGTTCACGAGCACGAACTGCTCAAGATCCGCAGCCGCGACGTGCTCGAACACATCGACCGCGTGGTGCAACACGTGCGCCGCCTGGAGCACAACACCGAGACCGCGGTGCAGATGCACTTCAACGTGCAGGGCAACCGCACCAACGACATCATGCGCACCCTGACGGCGCTGACCGCGATCTTTTTGCCGCTGAACCTGATCGCGGGCATCTTTGGCATGAACTTCGAGTTCATCCCTTGGCTGCACCAAGCCTCCGCATTTTGGTGGACGCTGGGCAGCATGGGCCTGATCGCCCTGACCATGGGCCTGGTGTTCTGGCGAAAACGCTACCTGGCCCGCACTGGCGGCTGAATCAGGACAGATGTTGCGCGAAGAACGCCAAGGTGCGTTCACGCGCCAACTTGGCCGAGGGCTCGTGCCAAGCACCGCGCTGGTCACAGTTGAAACCGTGGTGCGCCGCATAAGTGAAAACTTGCACCTCGGGATGCGCCTTCTTGAAAGCCTCCACTGTGTCCAACGGAATCCACTTGTCTTCCTCTGCAAAATGCGCCAACACGGGCACCTTGGCCTGGCGGGCGATTTCCGCTTCGCTCGTCACACCACCGCCGTAATAAGGCACTGCCGCACTCAAGCCCTGGAGGGTGCAGGCTGAGCGCCAGGTCAACAAGCCGCCCCAGCAATACCCCACGATGCCCACCTTGCCACCCGAGGCCTTGGCCGCATGGTCAATGGCCGCCTGAATGTCGGGCATCGCGCCCGGTGCGGGCAAGGCCTCGACCGCTGTTTTGTAGCCAAAGCCTTCGCCCATGTCGGCTTCGCTGTAGCCCAGCTCCACGCCAGGCTTGGCGCGGTGGAACATGGCGGGCGCGACCGCCAGATACCCCTGGGCGGCATAGCCATCGGCCACATGGCGGATGTGGCTGTTGACGCCAAAGATTTCCTGAATCACCACCACAGCACCTTCGGGTGTGCCGGCAGGGCGGGCTTCGTAGGCAGGCACCAAAGTGCCGTCAGCGGTTTTCAGTTCAATCATGTTTCCCATGGTCTTCTCCAGTTGTTCACATGCCATCAAGAAGCCAGTGCCCGCTCGACAAAGTCAAGCCGGTCCTGGCCCCAAAAAATTTCGCCACCGATCACATAGCTGGGTGCACCAAACACACCCGCGTCGATGGCCGCCTGCGTGTAGGACTCATAGCGCTCTTGAACTGCCTGGCTGTGCGCTTGCTCCAACACCGCAGCAGGCAAGCCTTGCTCGGCCAGCAACTGGGCCAACACTTTCTCATCGGCAATGTTGCGCTCTTGCGCCCAGCAAGCCGACAGCACTGCGCCGGCGACCTTCATGGCAGCTGCTGCGCCTTGGGCCAGTTCTGCCGCAATGATCACGCGCGCGGCATCGTCACCCCCGACGGGAAAGTAGCGGGGCTTGATGTTCAAAGGTGCATTCAGGTGCTCACTGAAGCGCTGCAATTCCATCAAACGGTAGGCCTGCCGCTGCGGCGCGCGCTGACCCAAAGGCAACCCACCCGAAATCGGAAACACCTTGCCCCCCAGATCAATGGGCATCACGCGCAGGCTGGCGCCCGTTCGCTGCGCAATATCAGCCAAGCGTTGGTGGCCCAAATAAGCCCAGGGGCTTTGCGGTGCGAAGTAATAGTCCACTGTGCGACCCATGAAATCTCCTGAGGTGTTGTGTAATGTTCAGACGAAACAGCGGTTGTAACCGTCCCGATGAATTTTTGCAGGAGACATGCGATGAACAAGGTCTTGTTGGTGACCGGTGGCAGCCGGGGTATCGGGGCAGCGTCGGCCCTTTTGGCAGCCCAGCAAGGCTGGTCGGTGGCGGTCAACTACACCGCCAATTCTTTGGCCGCTGACGAAGTCGTGCGCCAGATCCGCTCTGCGGGTGGGCAAGCCATCTCGGTCAAGGCCGATGTGGCCGAAGAAGACCAGGTTTTGCGCATGTTCGAGCACATCGATGCCAAACTCGGTCGCCTGACAGGCTTGGTCAACAACGCAGGTGTGGTGGATGTTTATGCCCGCGTGGCCGACATGAGCGTGGCGCGCTGGAAACGCATGTTCGACATCAACGTCATGGGCAGCTTGATCTGCGCCCGCGAGGCCGTGCGCCGCATGAGCACTCGCTACGGCGGCGAAGGCGGCAGCATCGTCAACGTCTCCAGCGCCGCATCGCGTTTGGGCTCACCCGGTCAGTATGTCGATTACGCCGCCGCCAAAGGCGCCATCGACGCCTTCACGCTGGGTCTGGCCAAGGAAGTGGCAGCAGAGGGCATCCGCGTCAATGCCGTACGCCCCGGCCTGATCGACACCGAAATCCATGCCTCGGGTGGCCTGCCCAACCGCGTCAAAGACCTGCAACACCTGGTGCCCATGCAACGCGGCGGCACCGCAGAAGAAGTGGCGCAATCCATCGTGTGGCTGCTGTCAGACGCCGCCAGCTACACCACCATGAGCTTGATCGACGTCTCCGGAGGGCGCTGATGGCCGAGTTCAAGTATTACTGGGAAGATTTTGCGGTGGGCCAAGTGCGCGACCTGGGCACCATCACGCCCAGCCGCGAAGAAATCATCGCCTTCGCCCAGCAGTTTGATCCACAACCTTTTCACCTGGACGACGAGGCTGCCAAAGCCTCGGTGTTTGGCGCCCTGTCGGCCAGCGGCTGGCACACCTGCGCGATGGCCATGCGGCTGATGGTGAGCAACTTCCTGTGCGAAACCTCGAGTCTGGGCTCGCCCGGCCTGGAGGGCATCAAGTGGCTCAAGCCCGTTTACCCGGGCGACACTTTGCGACTGCAGTCCACAATGCTCGAGACCAAGCCCATGAGCAAACGACCCGACGTCGGCATGACGCGCAACCTCTGGGAAATGTTCAACCAGCACGGTGACAAGGTCTTGCACATGGAAGGCTGGGGCATGTTCAGAAGGCGTACCCCGGCGGTCTGAAGCGCAGGGGCAACGCACAATCGTGCCCGTCACGCGCATGGCCGGCGGCTTTGCAAGCCGCTTCCTGCGCTGGCTGCGAGATCAGACCGCACCCGCAAGGCAACAGCTCAACGCGGCAATATTCAGACTGCGGCAGTCTGCAAATTGGCCCCACGCTCGATCACGAATTCGCAGTCCACGAGCTTGCGTGAGTGGTTCAAATCGCTTTGCGCGATCAACACCGACACTTCTGTGCCTTTGAGTCCGGCAATGACCTCGCCCAGTCGCTTGGACAAGGCAGGCGCCACACCCTCAAAGGGCTCATCAAGCAACAACAGGCGGGTTCCCACCGCAAGAGCTCGTGCCAACGCCACCAGCTTTTGTTGACCGCCCGATAGCAGCAAGGCGCGGCGGTCTTTCATCTCCAGCAACTCGGGCAAAACTTTGTAGACCAGCGCCAACCGCTCCTGCGGGTCCAGCGACGGGCTCACCCAAACGGGAATCAGGATGTTCTCTTCCACCGTCAACTCAGGCACCAGTCCACGGTCCTCGGGCATGTACCCGATGCCCAACCCCGCCCGTGCGTGCGGGGGCAAGGCGGACAAATCCTGGCCATTGAAAGTGATGGTGCCTTGTTTCGGTGTCAAGTGACCCATCACCGAGCGCAGCAAAGTGGTCTTGCCCGCACCGTTTCGGCCGATCAAACCCACCATGGTGCCGTCTTCGACGGTGAGCGACAAACCGCGCAAAGCGATGACCGACTGGATGGCCACATGGAGGCCTTCTACCTTGAGCATGCGTGTTCCTTTGGGCTCAGCGTTTTATTCACTCAGCAGTTCGCCGGTGACATAGCGTCTCACATCGTCGGTGGCCAAAGCCACTTCGGGTTTGTCGTCGGCGATGATGCGACCGCTGTAGAACGCCACCACCCGGCTGGCATAGCGGTTGACAATGTCCATGTCGTGCTCCACAAACAAAACCGTGGTGGACTGGTCCTGTCCCAGCCCGGCCATGATGGTTTCCATCATCGGAAATTTCTCTTCAGCAGACACACCACTGGTGGGCTCGTCCAGCAGCAACAATTTAGGCGATGCGGTCAAAGCCATCGCGATGTCGAGCAGCTTGCGCACACCACCGGGCAGCTCGGCCACACGGCGACCACGGTGCTCGGTCAAGGCAAATCGCTCCAGCAAAGCATCGGCTCGTTCGATGGCATCGCGGCGGCGAGCCGGCTGCCAAAAACTCAGCTTTTGGTCATGACAGGCGTTGGCCACCAGCATGTTGTCCAGAACGGTCAGCTCGCCATAGAGCTGCGGAATCTGGAACGACCGCGCCACACCCAAGTGCGTGATGGCTCGCGGAAACAAGGGCGTGATGTCCTGACCGTCCAACAGTATCTGCCCCTGGTCAGGCTTGAGGTAACCCGTGATCATGTTCACGAACGTGGTCTTGCCAGCGCCATTGGAGCCAATCAGGCTCACACGCTCTCCGGCAAAAATGTCGATGTTCAAATTGGACGCCGCGACCACGGCACCGAATTTTTTGCCCACCTCACGGGCTTGCAAGACGGGCTTCATCGGGTGCCTCCCTTGACCCACAGTGAACCGATCCCGCGTGGCAAGAAACGGATCACGATCAGCAAGAAAATACCCAGTGCCATTTGCCAGGTGTTGGGGAAATAGGCGCTCGAAAACGAGCGCACCACCTCCAACACCGTGCTGGCGACAAACAAAGCGATCACACTTTGCCAGCCCCCCAAAATGGCGACAAACACAAACTCGCCCGATGTCGTCCAGAAACTGAAGTTCGGCTCAATGTGCCCCAAGGCCATCACCGCCAAAGCACCACCCAAGCCGCCACAAAAAGCCGCCAAGATGAAGTTGATCGCCATCGCATGGCGCACGGAACCGCCCAAATACTCCACGCGCAATTCGTTTTCTTTGGCCGCCACGGTGATCAAGCCACGCGTGCTGTCGAAGTAAATGCGAGCGAGCAAAGCCATCACGGTTGAGACCGAAATGGTGAGCACATACATGATGTAGCCCACCTGGGCATCTGGCAGTTTCTGACCCAACAAGGTGGGACGCCCCAGGTTGAAACCATCCGAGCCGCCCAGCACTTCCAACTTCATCAAGAGGCCATAAGTGACCATCGACAAAGCCAGGGTCAACATGGCAAAGAAGATGCCACGGTAGCGCGACAGCAGCGGCGCGAAGGGTGCAGCCACCAACGCAGCCACAACGCCACCGCACAGGGTCAGCAGCAAGGCATCGGTGATGCCCAGCTTGTTGAACATCAAGGCTGCGGCGTAACCGCCTACGGCAAACACCATGCCTTGACCAAATGGCACCACACCACCGCGCATCAGCACCACGATGCCCAGTGATACCAGGCCATTGGCCGCCGCCATGGTGATCAGGAAAGTGAGCCACTTGGGCATGACGGTACCCGCCAGCGCCAGCGCAAGGCCAATGCCTGCAGCCCACAGCACGGTCTGACCGACGGGTTTCTCTTGAGAAGACACAGATGTGCCCAAAATTTTCGCCATGGCTCAGATCTTTCGGGCCTGAATGCGCTGGAACAGCCCTTCCGGGCGGAACATCAGCACCACAGCCATCACCACATAAATTGAGAACAGCTCAGCCACGGGCGCCAAGTGGACGGCCATGGCCCGGGCCAGACCCACAATCAAAGCGCCAATGGCTGCGCCTTCAATGCTGCCCAGCCCGCCGATGATCACCACCGCGAACGAGACGATGATCACCCCGACAGACACCCCTGGTTGCACCGAAATCATGGGCGCAGTGAACGCCCCACCCAATGCCGCCAAGAAAATGCCAACCGAGAACGCCAGCATGTACACGCGCGAGACATTCACGCCCATGCTCGACGCGATCTCCGAGCTGTGGATCACGGCGATCATGATCTTGCCTTGCTGGGTGCGGTTGAGCCACCACCAAACAGCAAGACCCACCACCACGGCCAAAGCCACCAGCGCGAAGTCGTAGCCCACATAGGTTTGCGTGCCGATGTCGATGTTGCCAAACAGCCCATAAGGCTCCGACACATAGTAAGGATTGGCACCCCACAGCAGTTTGGTGGCGTCCTCCATGATCAGGAACATGGCATACGTGACCAACACCAGCAGCACCTCGTCACGCCCATAAAAGAAACGCAGCAAGCCGCGCTCTGTCAGGGGCGCCACGAGCGCCGCCACCGCCACCGCCGCCAAAAGCATCGCCACCAGCGTGTAGCCGGGCGCCCACTTCATGGCACTGGCCCAGCCTACGAAACTGGCGGCCGCATAGGCCCCCAGCGCGTAGAAACTGCCGTGTGCGATGTTGAGGATCTTGAGGACGCCGAAGACCAGCGTCAGCCCCAGCGCCACGATGAACAACCACGAAGCGTAGGTCAGTCCGTCAATCAGTATGGTCAGCATGCCAAGGGGTCCTTATGGGCAACCTTTGGCACCCGGGAATCCGGCCTTGATCCAGTCTTCCGACTTCATGTTGGCCGGCGGGTTCACGCACTCAGCAGGAAATCGCATGATGTCGTCGAGCACCACCATTTTTTTGCTGGCGTCAAAACGCGTTTTGCCAATGGCCGTTTCCTGAACGGCCTGATGACCACCGCCCAAGGCCATGCGGATCTTGCCTGCAGGAGAGTCCCACTCGGAGTTGCGCAAGGCTGCAGCCAATTGCTCGGCATTGGGCTTCTTGCCGCCGTTGGCTGCCATGGCTTTTTCAACCGCCAGCTTCAAACCCAACAAGGATTGAACCATTCGGTAGGGGGCCTGCACGGGATACACGTTGTAGGCTTTGCTGTACAAATCCCACCACCAGTCATTCAAACTGGACTTGGGTGACATCAAGCCATAGGCACCTCGAGCGCCCAAAATCACGCCATCGGGCATCTTCTCGCCCAAACCTGGCAACACGTGGTCGCCTGCAGAGAGGATCACTTGCGAGCGCTTGAACAGACCACGAGGCCCTGCTTGCAAGATGAGGGCCTGCAAATCACCGCCCCACAAACTGCTGTGGGTGATGTCTGCCGGCTTGGCCATCAAAGCAGAGATTTCTGTGCCGTACTGGCCTGCGCCAAATTTGGGCAACTGGTCTTCACCCGCCTTGGCGTTGGGGTAAAGCTTTTCCATCGACCAGGTGAAATCTTTCTTGGAGTCTTGGCCCCAAGCGTAGTCCTGGTTGATCATGTTGAACGTGTTGACCTTGATGTCCTTGGCCTTCAGGTAGCGGGCCAGGGCCACGTTGTCCATCGCGGCATGCGATGCGGTTCGAAACACGTAGTTGTATTTGCCATCTTCAAAAATGCGTGGCGTGCCGCAGTCATAAAGAATCAGAAACTTCTTCATCTCCTCGGCCACAGGAGCGACGGCCAGACAGTCGCCTGAGCCGACATAACCCACCACCGCGTCGACTTTTTCACGGTCATACAGGTTGCGCAACTCTTGCACCTGCTTGGTGGCGCCGCCGTTTTCATCGACATAAACCGCTTCAAGCTTCATGCCTCCAAAACCGGTCTTGTTGTAGGGGGCAGGCGCTGCGCCTTTGTTGAACGCATCCACGAGCACCTTGGCACCGTTGACGGCGGGGATGCCGAAGCTCTCCGCCGCCTGGCCTGACAAGAAACTCACAATGCCGACCTTGAAGGTCTCCTGGGCCTGCACGGCCGCCGCTCCACTCAGCGCTGCAACCACCGTCACAGCCGTACCGATTGTCTTGTGCGACCAAGTCGCTTTGCGAATACCTTGAATTGCCATGTGTCTCTCCACTTGTTTGTCCAAAACAGGACGACATCGAAAAAAACGCCAATGTCATCTTGATCGGAGAAGGGGGAACGGCTTATCAGTGCAAACCCCTGTCCAACGGCCCAAAGGGCTTGAAAATGTCACGCCCGTGACCGCACTGGGGTCTGTCTTGCACGCTGACGGCTTTGAATCCCAGTCGCCAAGCGGTCATGGCATCACACGGCAAACCCAGCCCGCAGACCTTTGCGCAAATGCTCGACCAATGCCGCCACCGCTCTGGGCACATGCGGCGCATACGGCCGGATGGCATAGATGCTCTCGGCAAAAGCCCCTACGGGCTTCCAGCCGGGCAACACGCTCACCAACTTGCCTTGACGCAAAGCGGCTTGTGCGCTGAAGTCGGGCATCAGGGCGATGCCTGCGCCCGTCAGGGCCGCTTCGCGCAAGGCCTCGCTGTTGTTGGCCGCGAAGTTGCCGGACACCGGCACCGTGAGGCGTTCGCTGACACCTTGGGTTTGGCGGGGCTCAAAAGTCCAGACCGGCGTGTCTTGTGAGCGCGGGTAATGCAGGCAGTTGTGGGCCTGCAAATCAGCAGGGGTTAGCGGCTCGCCCCGGCGACGCAAATAAGCTCGGGTCGCGACCAGCACCGATTGGGTGTCGCACAAGGTCCAAGCCACGTGGGTGTCGGGCGGATGGGCGGTGTGCCGTATCGCCAGGTCAAACCCCTCCGTGGCCAAGGCGCTCAGTCGGTCGGACATGTCCAACTCCAAGCGCACGTCAGGAAAGTCTTTGAGGAAATCGGCCAACAAGGGCACCAGTTGTTGACGGGCCAAGGCCACCGGCGCGGTCACACGGACCAGGCCACTGGGCTGCTCGGCCAGGTCTCGCACCTGCGCAAAGCTCTGCTCGATCTGCTCAAAAGAAGCGCGCGTCTCGTCCACCAGCTTTTGCCCCGCCTCGGTCAGGCGCAGGCTGCGGGTGGTGCGCTGCACCAGGGTGACTTTGGCCGCCCGCTCCAGCTCGGCAATGCGCTGGCTCATGGCGGCCTTGCTCACGCCCAAACGTGCGGCGGCGGCGGTGTAGCTGCCTTGCTGGGCCAGCACGCTCAGCCAGTGCAGGTGGGTCCAGAGGGTGTTGATTTTTTGCTCTTCCATTCGAGTATTGTTCACTATTTTGAACAATCAATTCATGTTTACGGGCTTGTGAGGGGCGCCTGGGGTGCCTACACTGCTCACAAATCCAAAATTTTTGCGTGCTGCAACGCGCGCCCACCCCACTGGAGACTTCCATGAGCATCACCAACATCGGCCATTACATCGGCGGCCAAGTCGCCGCAGGCGCTTCGGGCCGCAGCCAGCCCGTCACCAACCCCGCCACCGGTGCCGTGACCGGCAGCGTGGCCCTGGCCAACAGCGCCGAAGTGGCCAAAGCCGTGGCTGCTGCGCAAGCCGCTTTCCCCGCTTGGGCCGACACCCCCCCACTGCGCCGCGCCCGCGTGATGTTCAAGTTCCTCGAACTGCTGAACACCCACAAAGATGAGCTGGCCCACATGATCACCGCCGAACACGGCAAGGTGTTCACCGATGCGCAGGGCGAAGTGAGCCGCGGCATCGACATCGTGGAATTTGCCACCGGCATTCCGCAACTGCTCAAGGGCGACTTCACCGACCAGGTCTCCACCGGCATCGACAACTGGACCCTGCGTCAGCCGCTGGGCGTGGTCGCGGGCATCACCCCTTTCAATTTCCCAGTGATGGTGCCCATGTGGATGTTCCCGGTGGCGATTGCCGCAGGCAACACCTTCATCCTCAAGCCCAGCCCGACCGACCCAACACCTTCGCTCTTCATGGCCGAGCTGCTCAAAAAAGCCGGTTTGCCGGACGGCGTGTTCAACGTGGTGCAAGGCGACAAAGAAGCCGTGGACGCGCTGCTCGAGCACCCCGATGTGAAGGCCATCAGCTTTGTGGGCTCCACACCGATTGCCAACTACATTTATGAGACCGGCGCTCACCACGGCAAGCGCGTGCAAGCCCTGGGCGGTGCCAAGAACCACCTGGTGGTCATGCCCGACGCCGACATCGACCAGACCGTGGACGCGCTGATTGGCGCAGGCTACGGCTCGGCCGGCGAGCGTTGCATGGCGATTTCGGTCGCCGTGCTGGTGGGCGATGTGGCTGACAAGATTCTGCCCAAGCTAATCGAGCGCACCAAGGCGCTGCAAGTGCTCAACGGTGAAAACCTGGCCGCCGAGATGGGCCCCATCGTGACCGACGCAGCGCGTCAGCGCATCAAGGGTTACATCGACGCTGGCGTAGCGGAAGGCGCCAAGCTTTTGGTGGACGGCCGCGAGTTTGACGGCGTCAAAGCCGGTGCAGGTTGCGACAACGGTTTCTGGCTGGGCGGCACGCTGTTCGACAACGTGACCACCGACATGAAGATCTACAAGGAAGAGATCTTTGGCCCGGTGTTGTCCTGCGTTCGCGTGCCCGACTTTGGCACCGCCGTGCAAATCATCAACGACCACGAGTTCGGCAACGGTGTGAGCTGCTTCACCCGAGACGGCAACGTGGCCCGTGAGTTCTCGCGCCGCATCCAGGTGGGCATGGTCGGCATCAACGTGCCGATCCCGGTGCCCATGGCCTGGCACGGCTTTGGCGGCTGGAAGCGTTCGCTGTTTGGCGACATGCACGCCTATGGCGAAGAGGGCGTGCGCTTTTATACGAAGCAAAAGTCCATCATGCAGCGCTGGCCCGAGAGCATTGGCAAGGGCGCTGAGTTTGTGATGCCGACGGCCAAATAAAGGCTCGGTTCATTGGGGCAGCTTCGGTGCCGCATCCGCGCTCCGGGCTGGCCCGAAACACGGACGCTCAGCCTGTGCTCGATCGACCGACCTCTGTGTCAAAACCCCTGCATGCGGTCTTTGCCGAAGCCAGCCATGTCGGAGCTGAAGCGCCGACCTACAAGATTCCACAGGCACAATCGTCGCCTTGAGGAGACTGGGCACACATGAACGACAACACCTTTGACTACATCATCGTCGGCGGCGGCACAGCCGGCAGCCTGCTGGCCAACCGCCTGAGTGCCGACGCCAGCAAGCGCGTGCTGCTGATCGAGGCAGGCAAAAAAGACGATTACCACTGGGTGCACATCCCGGTCGGCTATTTGTATTGCATTGGCAACCCGCGCACCGATTGGTTGTATGAAACCGAGCCCGCACAAGGCCTGAACGGCCGCACCCTGCGCTACCCGCGTGGCAAAGTGCTGGGCGGTTGCTCCAGCATCAACGGCATGATTTACATGCGCGGCCAATCGCGGGACTACGACCAGTGGGCGCAGATCACCGGCAACGACGAATGGCGCTGGGACCGGACCTTGCCCTATTTCAAGTTGCACGAAGACCACTACAAGGGCGAAAACGCATTCCACGGGGCCAAAGGCGCCAAGTCCGAATTGCTGGCCCCCACCGATTTACCCAAAGGCAGCTACCTGCACACCCTGCGCGGGCGCAACACCGGCGGCGAATGGCGCATCGAAAAGCAGCGCCTGCGGTGGGACGTGCTGGATGCGTTTGCACACGCCGCGCAGCAAGCGGGCATTCCGGCCACCGACGACTTCAACCGGGGCGACAACGAGGGCGTGAGTTATTTCGAGGTCAACCAGAAAAACGGTTGGCGCTGGAACACGGCCAAGGCCTTTTTGCGGCCCACCTGCTACGCCCGCCCCAACTTCGAGTTGTGGAACAAGGCTCAGGTGGCCAAGCTGATCATCGAAACCCAAGCCGACGGCAGCCAGCGTTGCACCGGCGCGCAGGTCTGGTCGGGCGTCGAGATGGTCGAAGTCAAAGCCACCCGCGAAGTGATTTTGAGCGCGGGCAGCATCGGCTCGGCGCAAATCCTGCAGTTGTCGGGCATTGGCCCTGCCGCCTTGCTCAAAGACAAAGGCGTGGAGGTCAAGCACGAGCTGCCCGGCGTGGGGGCCAACTTGCAAGACCACTTGCAGATCCGCTCGGTCTACAAGGTCAAGGGCACCAAAACGCTGAACACCATGGCGCGCAGCTTGTGGGGCAAGGCCATGATCGGGCTGGAATACGCGCTCAAGCGCACCGGCCCCATGAGCATGGCCCCCAGCCAGCTGGGCGCGTTCACCAAAAGCGACCCGTCCCAGCCGCACGCCAACATCCAGTACCACGTCCAGCCGCTCAGCTTGGACGCATTTGGCGAGCCACTGCACAGCTTCCCGGCCATCACGGCAAGCGTGTGCAACCTGAACCCCACCAGCCGGGGCTCGGTGCAGATCAAAACCAACCGTTTTGAAGACGCCCCCGCCATTGCGCCCAACTACCTGGCCACCGACGCAGACCGCAAGGTGGCGGCCGACAGCCTGCGGGTGACGCGCCGCATCATGGCGCAAGACGCGATGAAGGCTTTTCTGCCCGAAGAGTTCAAGCCCGGCGTGCAGTACCAGACCGACGATGAACTGGCCAAGCTGGCCGGGGACATCGCCAGCACCATCTTCCACCCCGTGGGCACGACCCGCATGGGGCGCGATGACGACCCGATGGCGGTGGTCAACTCGCGCCTGCAGGTGCGCGGTGTGGCGGGCCTGCGCGTGGTCGATGCGGGCGTGATGCCCACCATCACCAGCGGCAACACCAACAGCCCGACCCTGATGATTGCCGAGAAAGCTGCGCAATGGATCGCGCAGGACGCCGAGCGTTCGGCAGCCTGAAAACTGCCCGAAGGTCAGTTCCCGTTCAGTTCTGATCAGGGATTTCCCGCAAATCGGGAAATCCCTGAGGGTTTCGTCTCCCGTCAGCCCTTACATTTCACTCACTCGATGCAAAGCAGTACCTTGCATCCCGAGGGCCGAGGAGACAACTCGAATCCCTAAGAACTCCAACATGAACCAACATCCGAACGAGATGTGACTTCTCAGGCGCCGCGCAAGCGGCGCTTTTTTTTCGCCCGTCGCTGGCCCGACAGGCCTTGCGCGCCCCCAATGCCACAATCGACCGCATGGAATTGTTGATTGTTTCGCTGGCCTCGCTGCTGGCCGGGCTGGTGGACTCGATCGTCGGTGGCGGTGGCCTGATCTTGCTGCCCGCCCTGTTTGCCACCTTCCCCGGCGCGCCGCCCGCCACCTTGTTTGGCACCAACAAAAGCGCCTCGATCTGGGGCACCGCCTTTGCCACCGTGCAGTACAGCCGCAAAGTGGTCATGCCCTGGCGATCTTTGCTGCCTGGAGCCGGTCTCGGTCTGCTGGGCTCTTTGGCCGGTGCCTGGGTCGTCACCCAAGTGGACCCCAGCCTGTTTCGCAAAGCTTTGCCGGTCCTGCTGGTCTTGCTCTTGCTGTACACCTTGGTCAAAAAAGACATGGGCCGCAGCCACGCGCCGCGCTTTGCCGGTTCGCAAGAGGCCTGGGTGGCGGCAGGCATCGGCCTGGTGATCGGGTTTTACGACGGCTTCTTTGGCCCCGGCACCGGCAGTTTTTTGGTGTTTGCCTATGTGCGCTGGCTGGGTTATGACTTTTTGCACGCCTCGGCCGCTGCGAAATTCATCAACCTGTTCACCAACATGGCGGCCTTGGTGTTGTTCACCTTCAAAGGCCATGTCTGGTGGCATCTGGCGCTGGCCATGGCCGTGGCCAACGTGATCGGCAGCCTGATCGGCACCCGGCTGGCCCTCAAGCACGGCGCGGGCTTTGTGCGCCACGTCTTCATCTTCGTGGTGCTGGCCTTGATCTGCAAGACCGGTTACGACACTTGGCTGCGTTAAGGCCACTTCAGCGCAAGCGCCACTTGATCTGCCCGGCGTACTGCGCCAGCGCCACGCCCGACAGGATCACGCCCGCGCCAGCGATCTTGATCCAGGTGTAGTGCTCGCCCGACCAGGCCCAGGCGAACAAGCCCGTCATGGGTGGCATCAAATACATCAGAGGCGCGGTGCGGGCCACGCCACGCACGATGTTGATCCAGCCCCAGATCAGCCAGCCCATGAAGGCCGACACCAGCACCGACCAAAACAGGCCCGCCCAGGCCCATGCATCGAGCGTGGCCCATGGGGCCTGCAGGCCCACCGGCAACGACAAAAGCAAAATCGGCAGGCTGCCGAGCAAGGTGGTGTAACCCATGGTCAGCACCGGCCCATGCCGCTGCATGAGCGGCTTGGCCGCCACGGTGTAATAAGAAAACAGGCTGGCGGCGATCAGCAAGACCAGATCACCGCCACCGGCACGCCAGTGGCCGCCCAAGAGCTTGTCGGACAAAAACATCAAGACGCCACCCAGCGCCAACGCCACACCCAGAATCTGGGCCAGACTCAAGCGCTCAAAGCCCTTGTAACGCAGGATCAGCAAGGTGAAGACCGGCCCGCACGCGAGGATGACCGCGCTGGAAAACGCGGTGGACCAATGGATGCCGTAAGTGACCAAGCCCACGTGCAGGGTGTGACCCGCAAAGCCCAGCCAGGCCATGTGCAACAGGTCTTTACGCGGCAAAGCGGGCAGCCAGCGGCCCAGGCGCCAGCGCATCAACAAGAGCGCACACGACGGCATGATGATGTACCGCGCCATCAGGAAACCGGTGGGCGAGATCAAGTCGAACAGGAACTTTTGCAGCGTGAAGTTGGCCCCCCAGATCACGATCAGGGCCAACGCGGCCATCAAAGCGGTTTGATCATGGCGGTGCGTGGGCGATCGGTGGGGCATGGGCCATTGTCACCGTGGCCTGCCAGAAGGCTTGTCACGCGTGCAGCAAGGGCCAAGGGCCAGATCAGTCTTCGTTGACGACCGGCACGCGCTGGGACAGTGCGCACATCAGCTCGTAGCCCACCGTGCCTGCGGCCTGGGCCACCTCGTCGATGCTCAGCACCGCCCCATTGGCGGCGCGTCCCCACAAGGTCACGCGGCTGCCCATGCCGGCCTCGGGCAAATCGCTCAAGTCCACCGCCAGCATGTCCATGCTCACACGGCCCAGGGTGCGGCTGCGCATGCCATCCACCAGCACCGGCGTGCCGGTGGGGCAAATGCGCGGGTAGCCATCGGCATAACCGCAAGCCACCACGCCGATGCGCATGGGCCGATCGGCCACAAAGCTGGAGCCATAGCCCACGCTGTCACCCACTTGCAGTTGTTGCACCGCGATGATGTTCGCGTTCAGGCTCATGGCCGGTTGCAAGTCCCAATCGGCGGCCGAATGCGTCTGGAAATCCGGCGAGCTGCCATACAGCGCAATGCCCGGGCGGATCCAGTCGGCCTTGACGCTGGCCTCTTGGGCATGGCGCAAAGTGGCAGCGCTGTTGCTCAGGCTGCGCTCGCCTGGCAGGTCGCGTGTGGCTTCTTCAAACAGTGCCACTTGCTCGGCAATGCCTTTGTCGCCATCGGCATCGCTGAAATGGGTGATCAGCGAAATCTCGTCCACCTGGGGCAAAGCGTTCAGTCGCGTCCAGGCCGAGCGGTAACGCTGCGGCGCAAAACCCAAACGGTTCATGCCCGAGTTCATCTTGAGGAACACCCGGTGCGGCTCGTGCGTCTTGTGCAGTGCCAGCATGTCGATCTGTTCATCGCAATGCACCGTGTGCCACAGGTGCAGGCGCGAGCACAGCTCCAGGTCACGGGCCTCAAACGCGCCTTCCAGCAGCAAGATGGGGCCGCGCCAGCCCAGGGCACGCACGCGCTCGGCTTCGCTCAAGTCCAGCAAGGCAAAGCCATCGGCGGCGCGCAGGCCTTCAAACACCCGCTCGATGCCGTGACCATAGGCATTGGCCTTGACCACCGCCCAGGCCTGGGCGTCGGGCGCGGCTTGGCGGGCAGCCCCCAGGTTGTGGCGCAAGGCGGCGGTGTGGATGGTGGCTTGTATCGGACGGGGCATGGGCGCAAAGGTGGAAAAGGCCAATGAAGTATGCCAGCTTCACACCCAAGCACCGCCCACGCGCAATGGCCGTCAAAACCCCACTGGGTGCCCATGGGAAAACCCCGCCAAACCCTGCTCCGAAAGGGTCATGCAAATGGATTACACTGGCCCGCTGCCTTCTGGCAACGAGCATTTCGCTCACCCGCCAAGGCGCTGGTTGAACTTTGATATTCGATGGAAGTTTTTCAATTTCTGATGCCCATCTTCACCGAGTACGGCTACTGGGCCGTGTTCGTGATGCTGTTGGTCTGTGGCTTCGGCATTCCTGTCCCTGAAGACGTGACGCTGGTGACCGGCGGTGTCATCGCCGGGCTGGGCCACGCCGATGTGCACACCATGTTTGCCGTGGGCATGGCCGGCGTGATGATCGGCGACGGGCTGATGTTCACACTCGGCCGTCTTTATGGCCAACGCATCTCGCAAATGCCCGGCTTTCGCAAAATCCTGACACCCGAGCGCTTCACCAGCGCGCAAGACGCCTTCCACAAATACGGCAAGTGGGTCATGTTCGTGGCCCGCTTTCTGCCCGGCTTGCGCACGCCCGTGTTCTTCTCGGCCGGCATGAGCCACCGCGTCACCTTCCCCACCTGGTTCCTGATGGACGGCTTTGCCGCCCTGATCAGCGTGCCGATCTGGGTGTACCTGGGCTACTTTGGCGCTCAGAACTGGGACTGGATGTTTGGCGTCCTGCGCCAATTCCAGCACGGCATTTTTGCTCTGCTCGCCCTGGGGCTGGGCTGGGTGGGCTGGCGCTGGTGGCGCAAGCACAAAGCTGCCGCCGCACACCCCAACGACACCCACTGAGCCACGCCATGGCTCGCCCCACCGACACAAGCCTGGCTGTGGCCGGGCTGCTGTTCAATGCCTTGGTCTGGGGCATTTGCTGGTGGCCATTCAAACAACTCGAAGCGCTGGGCCTGCACCCGCTGTGGGCCACCGCGCTGGTTTACGGTTTTGTCACCCTCGCCATCGGCGCGTCTCTTTGGCGCAGCGGCCACCTGCTGAGCTGGCGTGCACACCCCGCCCTGTGGTACTTGCTGCTGGCTTCGGGTCTGACCAATGTGGGCTTCAACTGGGCCGTGACCGTGGGTGATGTGGTGCGCGTGGTGCTGCTGTTTTACCTGATGCCCGCCTGGTCGGTGCTGGTGGCCTGGCTGATGCTGGGCGACAGACCGCGCCCCATGGCGCTGCTGCGGCTGCTCATGGCGCTGGCCGGTCTGGTCATCGTGCTCAAGACCCCCGAAACCCCTTGGCCCATACCCGAGAGCCTGGCCGATGTGCTGGCCTTGCTCAGCGGCTTCACCTTTGCCGTGACCAACGCGCTGCTGCTCAAGCTCAAAGACAGCCCCAGCGCCTCGCGCACCCTGGCCATGTTTGGGGGTGGCGCGGTCATGGCCACGGCCGCCGCCTTGGTCGGACTGGCCACAGGCGTGGTCAGCACGGGTGCCGCCCCCGACTGGGCCTGGCTGCCTTTTGTGGCGCTGCTGTGCGTGTCCTTCTTGCTGGGCAACCTGGCGCTGCAATACGGTGCGGCGCGGCTGGCTGCCCACACCACGGCCCTGGTCATGTTGTCTGAGGTGCTGTTTGCCAGCGTGTCTTCCGTCATACTGGGTGCCTCCCAATGGGACAGCCGCACCTTATGGGGCGGTGCCTTGATCCTGCTGGCGGCGCTGCTGTCGGTGGTCGGCCCTTCGCAACACGACTGAATTGGAGCACCCCATGAGCCTGTACGACTTTGAAGCCCTCGGCATTGACGGCCAAACCGTGGCCCTGAACCAATACAAAGGCCAGGTGATGTTGATCGTGAACACCGCCAGCGCCTGCGGCTTCACGCCCCAATTCACCGGCCTGGAAAAACTGCACCAGCAATACGGCGCACAAGGCTTGGCAGTGATCGGTTTTCCGTGCAACCAGTTCGCCAGCCAGGACCCGGGCGACGACGCCCAGATCGCCAACTTCTGCCAGAAGAACTACGGCGTGAGCTTCCAAATGATGAGCAAGGTCAAAGTCAACGGCGACAGCGCTCACCCGCTCTACCAATGGCTCACCGCCGAAGCCCCCGGCATTTTGGGCAGCAAGGCCATCAAGTGGAACTTCACCAAGTTCCTGGTGGGCAAAGACGGCCGCGTGATCAAGCGCTACGCGCCGCAAGATGCCCCCGCAAAGATCGCTCAAGACATTGAGGCGGCACTGGCCGCTTGATGCGGACCAGCGACTCGCCGGCCCTCGGCAGGCCTTCACCGACATGGTGAACTGAAAACATTCAGTTTTTTACGAACTGACAGTCATCAATAATCTGCTTTTTCAAAAGCCTCTCAGGCTTTAGGATTCGATCTGTTTTTTGAACCACGGAACAACCCCATGCGCCTATCCACATCTGCCAACGGGCAAGCCAAACGCCCAAGCTGGCATTGGGCTTGGCCCCTCACGCTCTTGATGCACAGCGCGCTGGCACAAACCACACCGCCTGCGGCGATCAACCCCATCAACCCGGCCACCGCTCCCGAACTGGCCCAGGCACAGATCATCGCCACCGTCCTCGAGCACAACCCCCAGTTGCGCGCAGCGCAAAGCGCGCTCGACGCCGCCAAATCGGGCATCCAAACAGCCAGGGCACTGCCCAACCCACGTTTTGACTGGACACAAGGCCACAATACGGCACGCATCCCGGGCGTGACATCGGGCGCATTGCGAAGCTGGACCCTCAGTCAACCCATCGAAAATCCCTACGGCCGCCAAGCGCGGATTGACTTCGCCAACGCGTCGGAGCTTGAAGGCAAACACCTGATTGGCCAAACCCGCAACGGGCTGGTGAGCCAGGTGCGCTTGTTCATATACCAAGGCCTGCTGCACCAGGCCCAGGCGACCGCGGCAGCCGACGATGTGCAGCTGCTGGAGCAGGTGCGCGAACGTGTGCGCATCAGGGTAGAGAGCGGAGAAGCCGCACGCTACGAGATCATCAAGGCCGATGCCGAAATCATCACCGCCCGTGAACGCCTTCAAACAGCGCGCCTGATGGTGGAACAAAGCAAGATCCAGCTGAACCAATTGGCTGCCGGCCAGCTGCCTGCGCAATGGCGACTGCAAGGCGATCTCAAAGACAGCCAAGAGTTACTGGACATGGCGCAACTGCAGCAATTGATGCTCAAGCACAACACCGAGTTGAGTTTGCTCCAAACCGATGTGAACAAAGCGCAAGCGCAACTGCGCAGCGCCGAATCCAGCCGCTGGCCAGGCGTGGAGTTGCGCTACAGCCAAAGCCGTGATCCGGAGTTTCGTCAAGGCCAATGGGGCGTGGGCGTTCAGCTTCCTTTGCTGGACAGGCGCTCAGGGCCCATCGCACAAGCCAGTGCCGAACTGGAGCGCGCGCAAATACGCCTGGAAGGGCGCAAGGCCGAGCTGTCCCAACAAGTGTTGTTGACCTGGAAGTCCCTGGAGATGGCGCGTCTGCGCATCGAGGCCTTGAGCCAGGGCTCCGTGCGCGAGGCCGAAGCGGCCTTGCGCGTGGCACAAGCCGCTTACCGCTTTGGTGAGCGGGGCATTCTGGATGTGTTGGACGCGCAACGCGTGTTGCGCAGCGTCCGCGCTGACCTGATCCAGGCACGCTACCAGTTGCAAGAAGCGCGCGTCATGCTGGACCAGTTGATCGGCCAGAACATCGAACACACACCTTCTTGAATTTTGCAGGACCTCGTCATGACACCCCAATCCTTCACCTTCCAACGCACCGTCTTGTCCATGCTCTTGGGCACCAGCGTCTTGTTGTTGGCCGCCTGCGGCGACAAAGCTTCAGCGCCCACACCAGCCGCCACCGCCGAAGCCGATCCTTTGAGTGTGGTGATCAAACCTGAGATGGCCAACCAGTTCAAAGTGAGCAAACTGGAAACACAGCAAATCATCCCGTGGCTTGAGATTTCAGGCCGCATCGAGGCCAATGACCGCTTGGTCACCCGCATTGGTGCAGCTGTCACAGGGCGCGTGACTGAAGTTCTGGCGGAAGTCGGTGACCGGGTTCAACGAGGTCAAGCATTGGCGCGTCTGGCCAGCAGCGAACTGACCACCGCGCAAATGGGCTTTCTCAAAGCGCACTCTGCCGCATCGCAAGCCGAACGGGCAGTCGACAGGGCGCGTCAGCTCATCCAAGCCGATGTGATCGGCTCGGCAGAATTGCAGCGCCGAGAATCCGAGCTGGCCGTCGCCCGTGCGGAGTTGCGCGCCGCAGGCGACCAGTTGCGTTTGATGGGCTTACCCTCCGAAGCCATTGATCGCCTCAAAGACCAAGGCACACTGCACCCCGTGGCGGCCGTCAGCGCCACACTGGCCGGTGTGGTGATCGAGCGCAAAGTCAGCAACGGGCAAGTGGCTCAACCGGGTGACCATTTGTTCACGGTGGCCGATCTGGACACGGTGTGGGTGGTGGGCGCACTGCCCGAACAAACCGCACGCTCCGTGCAAGCGGGCCAAACCGTGATGATCGAAGTGCCGGCACTGGGCAACCGCTCACTGTCGGGCAAGATCGTCTATGTAGGCGACACCGTCTCGCCCGAGACCCGCAGCGTGACCATCCGCACGCAAGTGGACAACCCCAAGCGCGACCTGAAGCCCCAGATGCTGGCCACCATGCGTGTGCGCGGCGGAGCGCAACAGACGCTGGCCTTGCCTGCGCAAGCCGTGGTGCGCGAAAACGACCGCGACCACGTCTTTGTGCGCACCGCTGAGCAACGCTTTCGCCTGACCCCCGTTGAATTGGCCCCTGCACAAGACGACATGCGCCCCGTCCTCAAAGGTCTGACCGAAGGCACGGAAGTGGTCACCGAAGGTGCTTTTCACATGAACAACGAGCGCAAACGCGCTGAGTTGGAGTAACGCATGATCATCTCCATGATCCGTGGGGCGCTGAGCCAGCGCCTGATTGTTGTGGTCCTCGCACTGGTGCTTTGCGCCTTTGGTCTGCGTGAAGCCACGCGCCTGTCGGTCGATGCCTTTCCGGATGTGACCAACGTCCAGGTTCAGGTGGCCACTGAAGCCCCCGGTCGGTCACCCGAAGAGATCGAACGCTTTGTGACCGTGCCGCTGGAAATCGCCATGACCGGCTTGCCTGGCTTGGTGGAAATGCGCTCGCTCAACAAGAGCGGCCTGTCCATCATCACCTTGGTGTTCACCGACAAGACCGATGTTTACTTCGCCAGACAACTGGTCACCGAACGCCTGATCGAAGTCACGCCCCGCATGCCCGCGGGCATTGCCCCGGTGTTGGGACCTGTCTCGACTGGCCTGGGCGAGGTGTACCAATACACCTTGGAGCGGCCCGATGACGGCCAACGCGCCCTCACACCGCAAGAATTGGCCGAACGGCGAACCATCCAAGATTGGGTCGTTCGCCCTCTGCTGCGCTCCATTCCAGGCGTGGCCGAGATCAACTCCCAAGGGGGTTATGTCAAACAATACCAAGCACTGGTCGACCCTGGACGTCTGCGGCACTACAACCTCTCGGTGCAGCAAGTGGTACAGGCCATTGCCGCCAACAACTCCAACGCCAGCGGTGGCATCCTGCCCCAGGTCAATGAGCAATACCTGATCCGTGGCGTGGGCCTGATCCAGTCCATCGATGACATTGGCAACATCGTGATCAAGGAACAAGCTGGTGTGCCCGTGTTTGTGCGCGATGTGGCGCAATTGCAAATCGGCAGCGAAGTGCGCCAGGGCGCCATCATCAAAGGCGGCTACACCGAAGGCGTTTCCGGCATCGTGCTGATGATGCGCGGGGGCAACGCCAAAGAAGTCGTGTCGCGTGTCAAAAAACGTGTCGATCAAATCAACCGCCAGCACATGCTGCCCGATGGCCTGCAGATCGTGCCTTACTACGACCGCACCGAACTGGTGGACTCTGCACTGTGGACCGTGGGCAAGGTGCTGATCGAAGGCATCTTCCTGGTCGTCGTCGTGCTGTTTGTCTTCTTGGGTGATGTGCGCTCAAGTTTGATCGTGGTGGCCACCCTGATCATCACGCCACTGACCACCTTCATCCTGATGAACCGCTACGGCATCTCGGCCAACCTGATGTCACTGGGGGGCCTGGCCATTGCCATTGGCCTGATGGTGGACGCCACCGTGGTGGTGGTCGAAAACGTCTACCACCGACTGGGACACGCAGGCCAAAGCGTGGGCGAGCGGGTGCGCACGGTGTTGGCTGCCACCACCGAAGTGGCCACCCCCACCATCTTTGGCATTGCCATCATCATCTTGGTGTTCCTGCCGCTGATGACGCTGCAAGGCATTGAGGGCAAGATGTTCGCGCCCCTGGCGCTGACCATCGCCATGTCTTTGGCGGTGTCCTTGCTGGTTTCGCTGTTCTTGTCGCCGGTGCTGTGCTCTTACTTTCTCAAAGGCGGCTCAGGCGAAGACACGCGACTGATCGCATACCTGAAAGTCCGCTACCTGCGCCTGCTCGACGCAGCCACCGCGCAAAACCGTCTCACGCTCGGCGTCGCGGTGGCCCTGCTGGTGGGCTCCTTGGCGCTGTTCCCGCTGCTCGGCAAATCCTTCATGCCCACCATGAAAGAAGGCGCCCTGACCCCACAGATCAACCGCGTGCCCAGCATCTCGCTGGACGAATCCATCCGCATGGAAATGGCGGCCATGAAAACCATCGCCGAAGTGCCTGGCGTGCGCATGGTCGTCTCCAAACTCGGACGGGGCGAATCACCCGCTGACCCTGCAGGCCCCAACGAGTCCGATCCGATTGTCTTGCTCGATCCGAAATCCGACCGAACCCAAGATGAAATCGACGAAGACATCCGCCAGCGCCTGTCCAGCATCCCGGGCGTGCAGATCGTGCTCTCACAGCCCATCTCGGAACGGGTCGATGAAATGGTCACCGGTGTGCGTTCGCAAGTGGCCATCAAGATCTTTGGCGACGAGCTGGCTGAGCTGAAAAACGTTTCTGAGAAAGTGGCCCGCATCCTCAAGAGCGTGCAAGGCAGCCGCGACATCCGCATCGAGCGTCTGTCCGGCCAACAAGCCCTCACGGTGGACATTGACCGCAAAGCCATTGCCCGCCATGGCCTGAACGTGGCCGATGTGCAAAGCATCATCGAGACCGCCATCGGTGGCAAAGACGTGACCACCCTCTACGAAGGCGAGCGCCGCTACAGCGTGGTGGTGCGTTTCCCTGCTCAGGTACGCCAATCGGCCGAGGCCATTGGCAACACCTTGCTGCCCACACCGGGCGGTGCGCAAGTGCCGCTGTCGAGTCTGGCCAGCATTCAGCTGGTCGATGGTCCGGCCCAGATCAGCCGTGAAAGTGGCAAACGCCGTGTGGTCGTCGGGGCCAATGTGGAGGGTCGTGACCTGGCCGGCTTTGTGACCGAAGTGCAGCAACGCATCGACCAGGAGGTGAAGCTGCCCGAGGGCTATTACTTTGTGTATGGCGGTCAGTTTGAAAACATGGAACGCGCCATGGCCACACTGGCCATCATCGTGCCACTGACCATCGTGGCCATTTTCTTCCTGCTGTTCATCCTGTTCCGCTCGGTCAAGCTGGCGGGCCTGATCATTCTGGTCTTGCCCTTCGCCTCCATCGGCGGTCTGATCGGCCTGTTTGTCTCGGGCGAATACGTGAGCGTGCCAGCCTCTGTGGGCTTCATCGCCTTGTGGGGCATTGCCGTGCTCAACGGCGTGGTGCTGGTCACCTGCATCCGCCGCCTGCGCGAAGACGGCATGGATGTGGCCACCGCCGTGCGTGAAGGCTGCGTACAGCGATTCCGCCCTGTCATGATGACCGCCACCGTGGCCTTACTGGGCCTGGTACCCTTCCTGTTTGCCACGGGGCCGGGTTCAGAAGTTCAGCGCCCCTTGGCCATCGTGGTCATTGGCGGCCTGATCTCCTCCACCCTGCTCACGCTCGTGGTGCTGCCCACCCTTTACCGCTGGTTTGACGACAACCCCAGTGAAGCCTGATCAACAAGGATTGCACATGAAAGAAATTCGCGCCATCGTCCGCCCCAACCGTCTGCAACGCCTGCGTGACGCCTTGCGGGCCATTCCCAACTTCCCGGGTGTGACCATCTTCAAGGCCGAAGGTTTCACCGCCCCGGCCTCTGTGAACAAGCGCTCGGTCAAAGATGAGCTGACCGACTTCACCGACAAGCTGATGGTCTGCGTGCTCGTGAATGATGAGATGGTCGAGCCCATTCGCCGCGCCATCATCGAAGCCTGTTACACCGGCCAGATCGGCGATGGCTTGGTTTGGGTGATCGACATCGCCAGCATCCACCGCATCCGCGACCAGCAAAGCCTGAGCTGATGCCGCACAGCGGTGCAGGCCTTAAGCCTGCGCCGCCTGCAACACGCTTTGGACCAAGGGGTGGTGGCTGCTGCGGCGGGTGTACAGCGCATAGATGTCCTCTTTGACCTCGGACTGGCCCAGCAGTTTGAGGCCCTTCATCAAAGACAGG
The DNA here is from genome assembly GCF_003063335.1 of Limnohabitans sp. MMS-10A-192. Taxonomy (GTDB): domain Bacteria; phylum Pseudomonadota; class Gammaproteobacteria; order Burkholderiales; family Burkholderiaceae_C; genus Limnohabitans_A. The sequence goes on from NZ_NERX01000002.1 coordinate 33,450, forward strand.
TCGTCGCGCCCAATCAGGCTGGCCGGGAACACCCCCAAGCCCCCCGCGCCAAACACCGACATCAAGGCACTGTCTTCAAACTCACCCACCACACGGGGTTGAATCTGCAGCTCGTCAAACCAGCGGTCCAACGATGCACGCAGCGGTGAGTGCACGGTGGGCAACAAAACCGGCAAGCGGCTCAGGCTCTGGGGAAACTGCTCCACATCGGCCTTGTGCACCCATGGGCTGGGACCAAACCAGCCCACATCGGAAGAAGAAATCAAACGGCTCGACAAACGCAGATTGCTGTTGTGCGCCGCGGGCTGCCCGGCCAAGACCAAGTCCAGGTGGTGCAAGGCCAGCTCAGCCGTCAGCTGCTCGATTTCGCCCTCATGGCAAACCAACTTCAGTTGAGACTCTTGCAGCGCCGGGCCCAACAATTTGTGCGCCGCCAGTTTGGAAATGCCGTCCGACAAACCCACCGACAAACGGATCGCGGGCACGGTGGCCGCCTGCATCACCTCTTGCGGGATGCGCTGCCCAATCTGAAAAATTTCTTCGGCGCGTGCATAAGCGACCTCGCCCGCTTCGGTCAGCGTGACACCACGCCCCTGCGGTTTGAGCAGCTGATGCCCAAAAGACTTTTCCAGCTCGCGCACCTGCGCACTGATGGTCTGGATGGCCATGTCCAGCCGCTCGGCGGCACGGGCAAAACCACCCTCTTTGGCCACCACCCAGAAGTAATACAGATGTCGGTAATTGAATGCAGCCACGGTGTCTCCTGTGCGGTCATTGTGCCGCAAGGATCCTGCTTTCAGCTCTTGTGACCGCCCACGTACTGCGCCAACAAATCGATGTCTGCATCGCAAACATTCAGACCCTTGAACACCGATTGCCATTGCGCGACTTGGCGGGTCATTTCTGCCACCGTCTGCCGTGCCACGGCATCCGTCAGACCAAACGCCCGCGCCTCTGACAAGGCATTGGCCAGGCTGGATTCGTGGCCCATGGCGCCCACACGCATTTGTTGGTAGCCCAAACCTTGCGCCGCAGGCAGAACATCGAAGGCTGGCGAGAAGGCATAAAAACCATCCGCACCCCGCACCAGTGCATGGTTTTTTTCGTGGTCGTCGGTGTTGTCGATCAGGATGTTGAAGACCATGCGCCTGAACAGCTCTTGCTGCTGTGCGCGAACTTGATCGGGGTGGCCCAAGCGGCGGATCAGCTGCGCCAATTCAGGGTAGCCCATGGCTTCACCTGCGGCGCGAAGAGCGACATGGGCCGACACGACGTGCAGGCGTTTTTCACCTTGTCGGTCAAATCGCTTGATGGCCACCGCATGGCCTTGCGGCAAAGGCAAAGCCAAGGTCTCGGCCGTGTGGATGCCACAAGCGCGCGCCAACTGCATGCTGGCGTGCTCGATCAAAGGCGAATCCAATTCACCGCCCTCGGAAAATTTGACCACCCACGACGCGCCATCGATTTGCATCAAGGACTTGGGCCTGGCCCCGCCCATGCTGACGCCCGGCTGCAACAAGCGGCGCTGATGTTCAGTGACCGCCTCACCCGCCATGATGCGCTGCACCGCTTGATGCATGGCGGCCAAGCCCTCAAACGTGGGCATGGCCGCTGTGGGTGCGGGCACATATTTTTCAGCGTGCAATGAAACGCCCAATGCGCCAAAGCGCTCATCGCCCGCGAAGTACAAATACTCCAGCAAAGACAAACGCACAGGTCGCTCGATCAAGCGGATGACGCGCTCGCCCCACTGGTCAGGCCGGGCATCGTCCACGGCACCGGCTGCCGTATCGCGTATGTCAGGCATGTGCAAACCCGGCTGTAAGGGCAAGTCTTCGCTCAAGGCAAAGCCTAACGGCGATGCGATCCATGCAGGGTCGTAACTCAGGGCCACTTTGCGGCGCTGGTCTTGCAAACTCAATGTACCAATCCGCTGGGGCGATGCCGCATCACCCAAGCACCACAAGCTCATGCTGTCCTGGGGCTCATAGCTCATGTGAGTTCCTCCGGCTTGCGCGACATGCGCCGACCGCGCTGGCGTACCGCCTCGATGTCTTGCTCCAACGCGTTCAGGTCTTGCGCCGGAGCGGCTACTTCAGGCAAGGCCGCGTGGCGGCCCATGAGCCACAGCGCTGTGGCGTACACCCCCATGCCCACCGACGGGTCGCCCTTTTCCATGCGGATGAGTGTGGGCACCGACACCGCCATGCGACTGGCCCAAGCGCGCAGACTTTCCTTGCGGCGCTGACGTGCCAGCGCGAGGTTTTCACCCAAATCCCGCAGCGCTTTGGCTGCGGATGCGGGCAGTTGGTCGGCAGCTAGAGATGGCTTTGGCATAACACAAACTTTAACAGAAGTTAATTTTTGTGTTGTTTTGATTTTTCAAGAAGTCTTATTCAGCGCCTCATCCACCAACTCCACCCAATGACGCACCGGCAGGCCGCTGCCGCTTTGCAGGTGGGTGATGCAGCCGATGTTGGCGCTGAGCACGCCTTGCGGCTCCAGCGCGTTCAGGTGGCCCAGCTTGCGGTCGCGCAGCTGTTTGGACAGCGTGGGGTTGAGCACGCTGTAGGTGCCCGCCGAGCCGCAGCAAAGGTGGGACTCGTTGGCGGTGACCTTGATCTGGAAGCCCAGGTCGGTCAGGTGTTTCTCGACGCCGCCTTTGAGTTGCTGGCCGTGTTGCAGCGTGCAAGGCGGGTGGTAGGCCTGCAGGCCTGCGGCTTGCAGCGCCTCAGGTTTGAGCTTGTCCTTGAGCAGCGGCACCAGCTCAGGCAGCAGCTCGCTCAGGTCGCGCGTCAGCGCGCCGATGCGGGCGGCTTTGTGGGCGTAATGCGGATCGTCTTTGAGCACATGGCCATAGTCCTTGACCATGACGCCGCAGCCCGAGGCGTTCATCACGATGGCTTCGACGTCGCCGCTCTCCACCAGCGGCCACCAAGCGTCGATGTTGGCACGCATGTGGTCTTTGCCGCCGTCGTGGTCGTTCAGGTGGAACTTGACCGCGCCGCAGCAACCGGCCTTGGGGGCGGTCACGGCCTGGATGCCTGCGGCGTCCAGCACGCGGGCGGTGGCGGTGTTGATGTTGGGGCTCATGCTCGGCTGCACACAACCGGCCAGCATCAGCACCTTGCGGGCATGTTGGCGGGTCGGCCAAGCACCGGCGTCTTGCGGCGCGGGCACTTTGGATTTCAGGCTGTCTGGCAGCAGGCCGCGCACCATCTGGCCCATCTTCATGGCAGGAGCAAACAGGGGCGATGGCAGGCCTTCTTTGAGGGCCCAGCGCACCAGCTTTTCGCCGACGGGACGTTCCACTTTGGCGTCCACCAGCTTGCGGCCGATGTCGACCAGGTGGCCGTACTGCACGCCGCTCGGGCAAGTGCTTTCGCAGTTGCGGCAGGTCAGGCAGCGGTCCAGGTGTTGCTGGGTTTTGCGGGTGGGCGTTTCGCCTTCGAGCACCGCCTTCATCAAATAGATGCGGCCACGCGGGCCGTCGAGCTCGTCGCCCAACAATTGATAAGTTGGGCAAGTGGCGGTGCAAAAGCCGCAGTGCACGCACTTGCGCAAAATGGCTTCGGCCTCCAGGCCTTCGGGCGTTTTTTGGTATTCGGGGGCGAGGTGGGTTTGCATGGAAAGGTCGCCTCAGAGCGGGTGCATGCGACCGGTGGCGAACACGCCTTTGGGGTCGAACTGTTGTTGCAGCTGTTGCTGGATGCGCGCTTGCACGGCGTCCAGCGGGGTGTTCACACCGGCGATTTTGTCCACCTCGGCATGAGCGGCGCTGGCGCGGAACAAGGTGGCATGGCCGCCGACCGATTGCGCCAACTCGCGCAGCGGCACCGCCGCCGAGGCCGGGGCCCACAGCCAGCGCTGCGCGCCTTGCCACTCGATGTATTCCGCAGGGTGGTCCAGACCGGGCAAGTCCAGCACCGGCGCGGTTTGCGGCAGCGACAAGCGCCAGAGGCAAGCATCGGGCGCGGGCGCCTCAAAGAATGGCAAGGTTTGCTCACCGCTGGCCCGCCAGTCGGCAGCGGCTTCGGCCTTGTCCATCACGGTCACCTGGGCACCCAAGGCGACGGCATCGGCCGTCATGCGGGTCGTGGCCGACTGCACCGCCGCCACCGCACCGCGCAGGCGCACAAACAAATAGTCGGCCACCGGCTGGGCCGTGGTGTCGCGCACCCAGGCGCTGGCGTTCAGCGGCAGAGGCTGACCGCCCCAGCGGTGGAGCAAGTCGAGCGCGGTTTTTTGGGGCAGACCCGCGCACATCAGCGTGGCCTCGGCCGGGGCCACAGGCAAAACTTTCAGGCTGACTTCGGTGATCAAACCCAACGTGCCCCAGCTGCCCGCCATCAAGCGGCTGACGTCGTAACCGGCCACGTTTTTCATGACCTGCCCACCAAAGGTCAGGTGCTCGCCCAAACCGTTGATGAAGCGGGCGCCCAAAACATAGTCGCGCACAGCGCCAGCGGTGGCACGGGCCGGGCCGCTCAGGCCTGCAGCCAGCATGCCGCCCACCGTAGCGCCCTCGCCAAAGTGCGGCGGCTCAAACGCAAGGCATTGGCCCTTCTCGGCCAAAGCGGCTTCCAGCTCGGCCAGGGGCGTACCGCAGCGCACCATGACCACCAATTCGCTGGGCTCGTGACTGACGATGCCCCGGTAGCCTCGGGTATCGAGCACATCGCCCGTGAGGCTTTGGCCCCAAAAATCTTTGCTGCCACCGCCGCGCAAGCGCAGCACGCGGCCATCCGCACCCGCCTGGCGCACGGCGTCGATGAGGGAATTGAGTTGAGCTTCCATGGGCAAAGATGGTAACCCCCACCCCTTGACCGGGGCGTGAAGATTTTTAACGGGGGGGTTGTGGGAAATTCGCGCTGCCCCAGCACGTCAGTGTCATGGCGTGCAGAAATTCACCGGTAAGCCCGCCACCTCCACCCGCATCGCCAACACGCAGCCCGCCAGAGGGAACTGCGCCAGCTCTTGCGCTCTGCGGCCTTGGCGGGAGGTGGTGATGAACAGGGTTTTCAGGTCGGGCCCGCCAAAGCAAGGCATGGTGGGGCATGGCACGGGGGTGCGCACTTCGGCCAGCACTTGGCCGTTGGGCGACAGGCGCAGTAGGCGCTGGCCTTCGTATTGGGCGCTCCAGTAGCAGCCTTCGCTGTCCACAGCCGCGCCGTCGGGGCGGCCGCCATAAGCCGCAGCATCGCCCCAGGCCCAGCCTGCGGGCTTGGGTGTCATTGGGTGGAACACGCGCCCGGCGCTCAGTTGGCCGGTGGCCGGATCAAAGTCAAACGCCCGCACTTGGTGCGCGGCGGTGTCGGCCCAATAGGCGGTGCGGCCGTCGGGTGACCAGGCCAAGCCGTTGGCGGTCACCACACCGTCCATCATGGGGTGCAGGCCCTGGCCGTCCAGCATGTACAAAACGCCCAGCGCCTGGTCCCTGGGTTCGTACAAACTGCCCGCCCAAAAGCGGCCTTGTGCGTCGCACTTGCCATCGTTGAAGCGCAGTTTGGCGGTGTCATAAGGCGCGGCGGCCAACTGTTGCAGCGGACCACCCCAGCTTGTGGCCAGGTAGATGCCGTCGCGCAGGGCGATGACCAGGCCGCCGCCTTGCACGGGGGCGATGCAGCCCGGCTCTTCGGCCATGGGCCAATATTGCACTTCGCCTTGTGGCTGCATCTGCCCTGCAATGGCCAGTCGCGCCAGCCTGCGGCCCGGGATGTCCACCCAGTACAGGCGGTTTTCTTGCGGATGCCAAAACGGCGATTCGCTCAAGCCGTCGGGCACGGTGGTGATGGCGGTCCAGGTGGGTGCGTTGTTCATGTGGGGCATTGTGCCCCTGCGGCTCGGGTTTTCGGGGGCCGAACACATTTTGGTAACCCCAAGGAAACAGCCCGCAGGGCGCAAGCGCTGCGGGCTGTGGCGTGGCGACCGGGCAAGCCCGGCTCGGATCACTTCTTGCGTGCAGCGATCGCGTCTTCGGCTTCTTTCACCAAAGCCACACCAACGGTGTTTTTCCACTTGTCGTACACAGGGCGCGTCACCTTCACAAAGGCCTCGCGCTCGGCGGGTGTGAGGTGCGTGACCGTCACGCCCATGGCGGCGATGTCCTTGAAGGCGGGCTTGTCGGCTTCGGTCAGGCCTTTGCGGGCGATGGCGATTTCTTGCTTGCCTGCATCGATAGCGGCTTGGCGCACGATGGCCTGGTCAGCGGGTGTCCACGAAGCCCAGATGTCTTTGTTGACCACGAAGATCAATGGGTCGGCCACGTAGCCCCAAGAGGTCACAAACTTCTGGCCAACGTTTTGCATCTTGAGCACGGTGAACAAAAACAATGGGTTCTCTTGACCGTCCACTGCGCCGCTGGACAGTGCAGGTTGCGCATCGGCCCAGCTCATTTGCGTGGGGTTGGCGCCCATGGCGCTGAACATGTCCGAGTAAATGGGCGAGCCCACCACGCGGATTTTCATGCCCTTCAGATCGGCTGGCGACTTGATGGCGCGCTTGGAGTTGGTCACTTCGCGGTAACCGTTCTCACCCCAGGCCAGGGGCACGACGCCGGATTTGTCCAGCGTCTGGAAAATCTTCTTGCCCACCGAGCCTTGGGTCAGCGCGTCGATGGCGGCGTAGTCGGGCATCAGGAAAGGCAGCGAGAACAGGTTCAGTTCTTTCACCTGGGGCGACCAGTTGATGGTCGAGCCCACGGCCATGTCGATCACACCTTGGCGCAGAGCGCTGAATTCACGGGTCTGGTCGCCCTGGATGAGCGACACGCCGGGGTAGAGCTTGATATTGATGCGGCCCTGGGTACGCTCTTTGACGAGGTCAGACCAGATCTTGGCGGCTTGACCCCAAGGTGTGGGCGGTGCCAGCACGATGGACAAGCGGTATTCGGCTTTGTAGTCGGCCGCAGCAGCGGGGGCAGAGAAAGCACCGAAGGCGGTGGCTGCAGCCAGCAGGCTGAGCAGGTGACGGCGAAGTTTCATGAAAAGTCTCCTTGTTTTGAAAAAGTACAGCAGCGATCTTAATAGCCCATCTGACGCGGCAACCACAGGGCCAGCTCGGGCCAGGCGATCACGGCCAGCATGACCAGGAACATCGAAAACAGCATCCAACCGACCCAGCGCACGGTCTCTTCCATGCGCACACCGGCAATGCGGCAAGACACCATCAGGTTCACGGCCAACGGCGGCGTGAACTGGCCCAGCGCCACCTTGAGCGTGAGGATCACGCCAAACCAAACCGGGTCCCATTTGTAAAACTGCACGATGGGCCACAAGAGCGGCACAAAGATCAGGAAGATGGACACGCCGTCGAGGAACATACCAACGGTGATGAGCATGAGGATGAGCAAAGCCAGAACGCCATATTCACCCAGACCTGAGTTGACGATGGCATGGGTCACCGGATCGATCACGCCCAGCGTGGACAGTGAGAAGGCAAAGATGCCCGCCAGCGAGACCACCAACAAGATGACCGCCGACAGCTCGCCCGATTCGCGCAAGATGATGAACAAGTCGCGCGGCTTGATGGTGCGGTAAATCACCATGCCGACAAACAGACCATAGAACACCGCAACGACCGCCGCCTCGGTGGGCGTGAACCAGCCTGCACGCATGCCACCCAAAATCAAAATCGGTGCGGCCAGGCCCCAGGTGGCTTCCACAAAACTTTTCCACAATTCGGGGCGCGGCAGGCTCGCCTCGTGCGCGCCCATCTTGTGTTTGCGGGCCATCCACACGGTGGGCACGATCAACGCCAGACCTGCCAGCACGCCGGGAATCATGCCGGCTGCAAACAAGGCAGGCACCGAGGCACCGGGCACCAGCACCGAATACACGATGAAGGCCACCGAAGGCGGAATCAAAATGTCGGTGGCGGCCGCCGCGCCGACCACACTGGCCGAGAACGCCGCCGGATAACCGGCACGCGACATGGCCGCGATCATGACCGCGCCCACCGCTGCCGCGTTGGCCGGGCCAGAACCGGAGATGCCCCCCAAGAACATGGCCACCACAATCGCCACCAAAGGCAGCATGCCGGGGCCACGGCCGACGATGGCGACAGCAAAATTGACCAAGCGCAGCGCCACGCCCGAACGGTCAAAAATGGAGCCCACCAGCACAAACATGGGAATGGCCAGCAGTGGGTATTTGCCCAAACCGGCATAGAAGTTTTGCGGCACCGCCAAGAGGCCGAACCACTGCGCATCGGTGTTGGCCAAGGCAATGCAAGCCGCACCGGCCAGGCCCAAGGCGGCACCGATGGGCACACCCATGAGCATCATGACCACGAAGGCTACAAAAAGGAGCGTTGGGATCATGGCTGGCGCCCCCGACGGATGAACAAGCCCAGCGCACGGCCGGCAATGGCGACCGACATGACGGGCAACCAGATGGTGTACCACCACTGTGGGACACCGATGCCGGGCGAAGTTTCGCCAAACCGGTAATCGTCCCAGACCACGCGGGCGCTGAGCACAGCAATCAGCGCAAACAAGGCGAACACCATCAAGGCCCCAAACCGGGCAAGTGCACGTTGGCGTTTTTCAGAGCCGCTGTCGGCAAAGTATTCGATGCGAATTTGGCGATTGCGCGCCACCGAAGCCGAGCCGGCCACCAGCGCCAGCACGATCATCAGAAAGACCGAGAACTCTTCAGTCCAGGCAAAAGACTGGTCGGTGAAATAGCGGACCAGCACGTTGGCAAAGGTGATCAGGGACAGCAGGCCCATGACGATCACGGTCAACCAATCTTCAATTTTGAGCGGAACGACGGTTTGCTCATCCGACTCCTCGACCATGAAATCTGCTGTGGCAGTCTTGTCGTTGGGGGGAATATGTGACATGGGGGGGAATGCAAAAATTAACAAGGCACTTTACCACCCTCACCGGCGGCCTTCTGGCTCGCCGATGTCGACATCCACCCGCGCCAAACACCCATGAAAAAAGCCCGCAGGGCGCAAGCGCTGCGGGCTTTGGGGCGGTGACTGGCGTCACCGCAGGAGAGATCAACCGTGGTAAGCCGACTCGCCGTGCGAGGAGATGTCCAGACCTTCGCGCTCTTGCTCTTCCGAGACACGCAAACCGATGGTCAGGTCCACGATCTTGTAGGCAGCGACCGACACCACACCCGACCAGACGATGGTCAGCAGCACAGCCTTGGCCTGGATCCACACTTGTGCAGCGATGGAGTAAGCGTCCGGAGTGACCATGGCCACGGTGACCCAGTCGCCCACAGCGCTGGGGCCGCCCAAGGCTGGCGAGTTGAACACGCCGGTCAGCAAAGCACCGACGATACCGCCGACGCCGTGCACACCGAAGACGTCCAGCGAGTCGTCAGCGCCGAGCAGTTTCTTCAGGCCGTTGACACCCCACAGGCAGGCGAAACCAGCGATGAAGCCGATGATCACGCCACCGCCGATGCCGACGTTGCCGGCTGCGGGCGTGATGGCGACCAGGCCAGCGACGGCACCAGAAGCGGCACCCAGCATGGAAGCTTTGCCACGCATCAGGGCTTCACCCAGGCACCAGGCGATCACAGCAGCGGCTGTGGCCATCATGGTGTTGATGAAGGCCAGGGCAGCGAAACCGTTGGCTTCCAGTGCGGAGCCTGCGTTGAAGCCGAACCAGCCCACCCACAGCAAGGCGGCACCGACCATGGTCAATGTCAGGCTGTGAGGCGCCATGGATTCACGGCCGTATCCGACGCGTTTGCCAATCATGAAGGCACCGACCAGACCAGCCACAGCGGCGTTGATGTGCACCACGGTACCGCCAGCGAAGTCCAGCGCGCCCCACTGCCACAGCAAGCCTGCCTTGGAAGTCATTTCGTCCACAACTTCTTTGGAAGCGTAGGCGTCAGGACCCATCCAGAACCAGACCATGTGAGCGATCGGCAGGTAGCTGAAGGTGAACCACAGCACCATGAAAGCCAGCACAGCAGAGAACTTCACGCGCTCAGCAAAGGCACCGACGATCAGCGCACAAGTGATGCCCGCAAACGTGGCCTGGAAGGCAGCGAAGACGATTTCAGGAATGTAGACGCCCTTCGAGAAGGTGGCTGCATTGGCGAAAGTGCCGGCTGCGTTGTCCCAAATGCCTTTCATGAACAGGCGATCGAAACCGCCGATGAAGGCACTGCCTTCGGTGAAAGCCAAGCTGTAACCGTAGACAAACCAGAGCACCAGGATCAGCGAGAAAGTGACCATGACTTGCATGAGCACCGACAGCATGTTCTTGCTGCGGACCAAGCCGCCGTAGAACAAGGCCAGACCGGGCACGGCCATCATCAAGACCAGCAAGGTGGACAGCAGCATCCAGCCTGTGTCACCCTTGTTGGGCACAGGTGCGGGTGCGGCTTCTGCAGGTGCAGCGGCCTCTGCGGCAGCAGCCGGTGCGGGTGCGGCCGCTTTGGCATCGGCTGCGGGTGCCGTGACGGCCGCTGGTGCTGTTTGAGCCATGGCCACAGAGCCAGCGCCCAACAAACCAAAGCCAAGGGACAAGCCCAGGGCCAACGAAGCGAGTAGCTTTTTCATTTTTCGACTCTCTTTCTTGTCTATCAAAGGGCTTCGCCGCCGGTCTCACCGGTGCGGATGCGAACCACTTGTTCGAGGTCGTACACAAAGATCTTGCCGTCGCCAATCTTGCCGGTGCGGGCACCGGACTCGATGGCTTCGATCACGCGCTCGACCAACTCGTTGGACACAGCGGCTTCGATCTTCACTTTGGGCAAAAAGTCGACCACGTATTCCGCGCCGCGGTACAGCTCGGTGTGGCCTTTTTGACGACCAAAGCCTTTGACTTCGGTCACGGTGATGCCCTGCACGCCGATGCCCGAAAGTGCTTCACGCACTTCGTCCAGCTTGAAGGGTTTGATGATGGCGGTCACCAGTTTCATGATGGCTCCTTGGTATGAATATGAGGCAATCAGAAGGTGTACTTCAGACCCAGAACGACGCCGGTTTTACCCAAGCCTTCCACGCCCGCTTTGCCAGGTGTGTAATAGAAGTTCTTGTCTGCATCCGTGCCCACCACTGCCCCAGTCAAAGACAAACCATCGCCCAAATCTTTGGCCAAGGTCAATGCGTAATCGGTGTAAGAACCAGCGGCATTGCCAGCACCCTTGAGCTTTTGGTAGCCCACATGAGGCACCAGGCTGTAGCCGTCGCCCAAGTCCAGCGCTGCACTCAGGTCAACGTAATAGCTGTTCTTGCTGTCCAGGTTGCCGAACAGGTTGGAAATGGCATGGGAGTATTTGGCGGTGAACAAACCGTAAGTCACGGCACCATAGAGTTCATTGGTGTTGGCATTGCCATAGACAACGGTGTTCTTGAGTTTGTTGCCCGCGTACTCATAGCGCAGAAAACCCATGTCATAAGCGACATCACCCACAGCACCTTTGTAGCCGCCGTACAAATCGATTTCAACGGAGCCGGCTGTTGCGCCTGCATCCTTGATCCACTTGATGGTCGAGCCCCAAGCACCGACATAGAAACCGCTCTTGTCTGCGTAATCCACACCGCCTTGCAGTGCAGGGTCAAAGCGTGTCTGCGAGAGACCACGGTAACGGTAGTCGCTCACAACGCCAGCGTTGTAAGACAGCGTGCTTTCAGGGGCTGTCTGGGCTTGGGCCACGGAAGCCAAAGCGCTCACGGCCAGGGCGATCAGGGAAGGAACGAGGATCTTTTTCATATGGACTCCGGTGAAAAGTTGTTGAGGACGTACCTCTTAAGCACGGACCGTGCCAACAGCTGTTGCGCTTGAAACTGGGGCATTCACCAGTGCGCCGCCACTCTGTGCATGGTTCAATCCCATTGGAATAAGAAGTGCACGCCACGTCAGCGTGCACGCACACAAACCATGCACCAACATGGGGCAGGGAGGGGATATGAGTCTTTCTTTGGTGCACAGCCGTGCATTGGTCGGGCTGCAAGCGCCCGCGGTCACCGTCGAGGTGCATCTGGCCAACGGCCTGCCCAACTTCACTTTGGTGGGTTTGGCCGATGTCGAAGTCAAGGAGGCCCGCGAACGTGTGCGCTCCGCCTTGCAAAACAGCGGGCTGGAGTTTCCGCACAACAAACGCATCACCGTCAATTTGGCCCCGGCCGATCTGCCCAAAGACTCCGGGCGGCTGGACTTGCCGATCGCCTTGGGCATTCTGGCGGCCAGCGGCCAAATCGATGCGGCCAAGCTGGTCGGTCACGAGTTCGCAGGCGAGCTGTCTTTGTCGGGTGAGCTCAGGCCCATCCGCGGGGCCTTGGCCATGAGCCTGGCGCTGCGCCAGCAGCAGGTGCGCACCCGCCTGGTGCTGCCGCCGGGCAGCGCCGAAGAAGCCGCGCTGGTGCCCGATGCCGAAGTCTTTCGCGCCAAGCACCTGCTGGATGTGGTGCAACAGTTTTTGCCGCCATCGGCCGAGCCACCACCCGAGCCTGGCGAGGGCTGGGCCCGTCTGAGCGCCACGACCCCGACCGATCCACCCCGCTATGCCGACCTGGCCGACGTGAAAGGCCAAGCGGGCGTCAAACGGGTGCTGGAAATTGCCGCTGCTGGCGCTCACTCCCTGCTCATGGTCGGGCCGCCTGGCTCGGGCAAGTCGATGCTGGCGCAGCGTTTTGCAGGTTTGCTGCCGCCCATGGCCATCGAAGACGCGCTGGAGTCGGCCGCCATCGCCAGCCTGGCCGGGCGTTTTGAGCTCTCGCGCTGGGCGCAGCGCCCAACCGGTCAACCGCACCATTCGGCCAGTGCGGTGGCTTTGGTCGGAGGCGGCTCGCCGCCCCGGCCAGGCGAGATTTCACTGGCGCACCACGGGGTGCTGTTTCTGGACGAGCTGCCAGAATTTCCACGCGCCGCACTCGAAGCCCTGCGCGAACCGCTGGAGACCGGCACCATCACCATCGCACGGGCCGCACGGCGCGCCGAGTTTCCGGCGCGGTTCCAGCTGATCGCGGCCATGAACCCCTGCCCTTGCGGTTATCTGGGCAGCCCCACGCGGGCGTGTCGCTGCTCGCCTGACCAGGTCAGCCGCTACCAAGGCAAGCTCAGTGGGCCGCTGCTGGACCGGATCGATCTGCACATCGAAGTGCCCAGCCTGCCCGCCACCGACTTGCTGACAGCGCCAGCGGGCGAGAGCACCGAAGCCATCGCCGCACGCAGTCTGGCGGCGCGTAACTTCGCGCTGGCCCGGCAAGGCTGCGCCAATGCGGACTTGCAAGGCCAGGCCATCGATGCGCAATCGCGCCTGAGTGACAAGGCCAGCGCCTTGCTGCAAAAAGCCGCCGCCCAACTGGGCTGGAGCGGCCGCAGCACGCACCGCAGCCTCAAAGTGGCCCGCACCATCGCGGACCTGGCCGGCAGTGCCACCATCGAGGCCGCCCATGTGGCCGAAGCGGTGCAATACCGGCGCGTGCTCAAGGAACACTGAGCCTCAAGGCTTTTGGCCTGCAGGCCTGGCGCACTGTCTTGAATGCGCGCTGTTGCAGCAGCCCGCTCGCGATAATGCGTGCATGCGTTTTTTCAGCCGCCCATCGCCGAAGGCCTTGGGTCCCTTCAGCGTCTGCTTGTCCTTGCCCCAGCTCATCACCTGGGGCAGCGTGTTCTACACCTTCTCTTTGCTGATGACCCCGCTGGAGGCTGAGCTGGGCATGAGCCGTGCGCAATCGTCACTGGCCTTCAGTCTGGCCTTGCTGGCCGAGGGCCTGATGGCTTATCTGGTGGGCCGCTGGATCGACCAAGGGCATGAACGCAAGGTCATGACCGTGGGCTCTGTCTGGGTCGGTCTGGGTCTGATCGCGCACAGCCAAGTGCAAAGCGTCAACGGTTTTTACGCGGTCTGGATCTGGCTGGGTCTGGGCTTGGCCGCCACGCTGTACACGCCCGCCTTTGCGGTGGTCACCCGGCGCTTTGCGCAAGACTTTCGCCGCGCCATCATCACCCTCACCTTTTTGGGCGGGCTGGCCAGCACCGTGTTCATCCCGCTGTTTTCATGGTGGATGGCCCTGTGGGGCTGGCGCCACGCCCTGTGGGCATTGGCGGCTTTGCAGCTGCTGCTGTGTGCCCCCTTGCATGCCTGGCTGTTGCAAGGTGCCCGACGCGGCATCCAGCGCACCGAGCCACACGAACCCCGACCCGTGTCGGTCAGAACCCACCTGCGCCAGGCCCCGTTTTGGCTGCTGGCCGTATTCACACTGTTCATGATGGCGGTCACCTCGGCCTTGCCTGCCCACATGATCGCCTTGCTGCAAGAGGCCCACTTGCCCCCGGCCTGGGTGATCGCCATCCCTGCGGCCATTGGTGTGATCCAGGTGCTGGGGCGGCTCTTGCTGTTTGTGTTTGAGCGCTATTGGGATGTGCACACCGCCAACCGCTGGATCCCCACTTTGATCCCCTTGGGTCTGCTGGTCCTGATCGTGGGCGGCTTGCAGCCTGTGGCCGCGGTGGTGTTCGTGGTGCTGTACGGCCTGGGCAATGGCATGAACACCATCGTCAAAGGCACAGCCATGGCGCAATACGTGAGCCGGGCCCATGTGGGCCAGCTCAACGGTTTGCTCGGCCTGCCGATTGCACTGGCCCGTGCGGCCGCGCCACTGGCCGTGGGTTTGCTGTGGTCGCCCGACAAGGGCTATGCGCTGGCTTTGTGGTGGCTGCTGCTGGCCAGCGTGCTGGGGGCCTCTGCCCTGTGGCTGACACAGCACCTGACGCTTCGGGCCCGCAGGCACTGAGGCTCGGCCTCTGAGACCGTTCAGGTATAAACCGGCGATGCAAAAACTCCGTGTGCTCATTGTCAGCCCTGCCTTGGCCGACGCCAACAATGGCAACTGGCAAACCGCCCAACGCTGGAAAAGCCTGCTGGCACCCCACACGGTGCGCATCGTGCGCGAGTGGCCCGACGCACAAGCCGCGCAAGACGACATCATGCTGGCCCTGCATGCGCGACGCTCTGCTGCGGCCGTGCAAGCTTGGTTCGATCAGCGCGGCCCCAAAGGCCTGGGCCTGGTGCTCACCGGCACCGACTTGTACCGCGACATCCAGCACGACGCGGCAGCGCAAGCCGCTCTGACCCAAGCCCACAGCCTGGTCGTGCTGCAAAGCCAAGGCCTGCAAGCGCTGCCCCAAGAGCTTCACAGCAAGACACGGGTCATCGTGGCCTCCGGTGGTTCACGGCAGACCCTGGTCAAAACCGCACGCCACATGCGCGTGGTGATGGTCGGCCACATGCGCGATGAAAAAGACCCACGCACACTGATGGCCGCTGCACAGCTGCTGCGCATGCAGCCGGACATCTTCATCGACCACATCGGCCAGGCGCTCGACCCGGCACTGGGCCAGGCCGCACACGAGACACAAACACAGTGCCCGCGGTACCGCTGGCTGGGTGGCCTGCCCCATGCCGCGACCTTGCAGCGCATCCAGCGCGCCCACCTGCTGGTGCACACCAGCCGCATGGAAGGCGGCGCCCATGTGCTGATGGAAGCCCTGCGCAGCGGCACCCCGGTGCTGGCCTCGCGCATTGACGGCAACCTGGGCATGCTCGGCGACAATTACCCGGGTACGTTTGAGGTGGGCGATGCCCCCGCACTGACCAATTTGTTGCAGCAATGCCGATCAAATCAAAACTCGGTTGGTGGCTTGCTGTCACACTTGTCGGCTCTGTGCGCCGAACGCGCCACACTGTTTGAACCGCAAGCCGAACGCTCTGCGCTGCACCGCTGGGTGCAGGATCTCTGGACCCATTGAATGCAATCTTCTGAACAACCCGTGCTGCGCGACCTGGTGCTGGTGGGCGGTGGCCACAGCCATGTGGGCGTGCTGCGCATGTTCGCCATGAAGCCCGAGCCGGGCTTGCGCATCACCGTCATCTGCACCGACACCGACACGCCTTACTCGGGCATGCTGCCCGGCTATGTGGCCGGACACTACAGCTTTGACGAAGTGCACATCGACTTGGGCCGACTGGCCGCCGCCACCGGCGCACGCCTTTACCGCGACGAGGTGATCGGCATCGACCGGCAAAACCAACAAGTGATTTGCCGCCACCGCCCGCCTGTGGCTTACGACCTCTTATCGATCAACATCGGCTCGACCCCGCAGGTCCAGCAGATCGAAGGTGCGCAGGCCTTGGCCGTGCCGGTCAAGCCGATTGCCCAGTTCAACCAGCGCTGGCTGCAGTTGCTGGTCAAAGTGCGCGAGTGGCGTGGCCGCATGACGGTGGCCGTGGTCGGCGGTGGCGCAGGCGGCGTGGAGTTGCTGCTGGCCATGCAATACCGTTTGCGCCATGAACTCAAAGCCCTGGGGCGCAACCCGGAAGACCTCAACTTCGTGCTGCTGACCGCCTCGGACACGCTGCTGCCCACCCACAACAGCGGTGTGCGCGCGCGCTTTGTGCGTGTGCTGCGCGAGCGCAATGTCGAGGTGCACACCGGCGCCGAGGTGGTGCAAGTCTCACCCGGTTGCCTGCACACCAAAAGCGGGCGCACCTTTGACGCCGACGAAACCATGTGGGTCACGCAAGCGGGCGGCCCGGCCTGGTTGCAAAGCACCGGCCTGGCACTCGACGCGAACGGCTTCATCCAGGTCAATGCGCAATTGCAAACGCTGACCGATCCGAAAATTTTTGCAGCTGGCGACATCGCCTGCTTTTCCGAGCGCCCGCTCGAAAAAGCCGGTGTGTTCGCCGTGCGCATGGCCAAGCCTCTGGCGAGCAACTTGCGGCGCAGCTTGCGCGGCCAAGCGCTGCAGCCCTACACGCCGCAACGCCGTTGGCTGGCCTTGATCTCGACCGGCAACCGCTACGCGGTCGCTTCGCGCGGCCCACTGGGCTTTGCCGGTGGCTGGGTGTGGCGCTGGAAAGACAGCATCGACCGCCAGTTCATGCGGCGCTTCAACGAATTTGCACCGATGGCACAGCCTCGCACAGCCTCGCTGTGGGCCTTGCTGACACAGGCTTTCTCGGCCTGGCGTGCTCCGGCTGCGGGCCGACAGGGCATGCAACTGAGCAGCGAAGAATCCTTGCAAGCGCTGTCGGCCATCGCCATGCGCTGCGGCGGCTGTGGGGCCAAGGTGGGTGCCAACATTTTGTCGCGGGCGCTGGGCAGCTTGCAGCCGGTCGCACGCCAGGATGTGCTGATCGGCCTGCACGAGCCCGACGATGCAGCCGTGGTCAAAGTGCCTGCGGGCAAAGCCGTGGTGCAGACGGTGGACTTCTTTCGCGCCTTCATCGACGACCCCTATCTGTTTGGCAAGGTGGCGGCCAACCACGCGCTGGGCGACATCTTTGCCATGGGCGGCGAGCCGCAGACCGCCACCGCGGTGTGCACCGTGCCCCCGGGGCTGGAAGCCAAGGTCGAAGACCTGTTGCTGCAAATGATGGGCGGCGCGGTGGAAGTGCTCAACGCCGCCGGTTGCAGCTTGGTCGGTGGCCACACCGGCGAGGGCCGCGAGCTGGCCCTGGGCTTTGCCATCAACGGCCTGATCGACGAGAAGATGGCCCAGGTCATGCGCAAAGGCGGCATGCAAGCGGGCGACCTGCTGGTGCTGACCAAGCCGATCGGCACCGGCACCTTGTTTGCAGCCCATGCCCGCGGTGCAGCGCGTGGCCGCTGGATCGATGGGGCCATGCAGTCCATGCTCATGTCCAACCAGGTGGGTGCGCAAATCCTGAGCGCTTATGGCGCCACCGCCTGCACCGACCTGACCGGCTTTGGCCTGCTGGGCCATCTGGTCGAGATGACGCGCCCCTCGGGTGTGGACGCCGAGCTGCAACTGAGCGCCCTGCCGTTGCTGGACGGCGCGGTGGAATGCGTCAAGGCGGGCATCGTCAGCTCGCTGCAGCCCGCCAATGTGCGCTTGCGCCGCGCCCTGCGCAACGCCGAGGAGTTTGTGCAAGACGCCCGTTACCCCCTACTGTTTGACCCGCAAACCGCTGGCGGCCTGCTGGCCAGCGTGCCTGCTGAACAGGCCGACGCCTGCGTGGCCGCGCTGCAGGCGGCCGGTTATGCACACACCGCCATCATTGGCCGCGTCATGGCCGCAAGCCAGGCCATCGAGCCGGTGGTTTTGAAAACCTGAAGTGCTTTGCGGGAGAGGCCCATGCGCCTCCCCGCAAAAGACAAGACGGTCAGCTCAAGTCAAACCGGTCAGCGTTCATGACCTTGGTCCATGCGGCCACAAAGTCGCGCACAAACTTCTCGCGGTTGTCGTCTTGGGCATACACCTCGGCATAAGCACGCAAGACCGAGTTGGAACCCAAGACCAAGTCCACGCGTGAAGCCGTCCACTTGGCCTGGCCTGTTTGGCGATCACAGATGTCGTAAGAGTTGCGGCCCGTGGGCTTCCACTGATACGCCATGTCGGTGAGGGCCACAAAGAAGTCGTTGCTCAACACGCCCACACGGTCGGTGAACACGCCCTGCTTGGAACCGCCGTGGTTGGTGCCCAGCACACGCATGCCGCCCACCAACACGGTCATCTCGTGTGCGGTGAGTCCCATGAGTTGGGCGCGGTCCAACAACAGCTCTTCGGGGCTGACCGCATAGTTCTTTTGCACCCAGTTGCGAAAGCCATCGTGAATGGGTTCGAGCACGGCAAACGACTCCACGTCGGTCATCTCTTGCGTAGCATCGCCCCGGCCTGGCATGAACGGCACATCCACCTTCAAGCCTGCGGCTTGAATGGCTTTTTCCAAGCCCACATTGCCAGCCAACACGATCACATCGGCCACGCTGGCGCCGCTGTCTTTGGCAATGCCTTCCAAGACCTGAAGCACTTGGCCCAAACGTGCAGGCTCGTTGCCTTCCCAATCTTTCTGAGGAGCCAAACGAATGCGTGCACCGTTGGCACCACCGCGCATGTCTGAGCCACGGTAGGTGCGGGCACTGTCCCAAGCGGTGCTGATCATGTCGCTCACGCTCAAGCCACTGGCGGCGATTTTGGCTTTGACAGCCGCCACGTCGTAGTTGGATTTGCCAGCAGGAATGGGGTCTTGCCAGATGAGGTCTTCTTGCGGCACTTCAGGGCCGATGTAGCGCACCTTCGGTCCCATGTCGCGGTGGGTGAGCTTGAACCATGCACGCGCAAACACTTGGGTGAAGTAGTCGGGGTCTTTGTAGAAGCGCTCCGAAATCACGCGGTACGCCGGGTCCATTTTCATGGCCATGTCGGCGTCGGTCATCATCGGCTGCAGGCGGATCGATGGGTCCTCCACATCGACCGGCATGTCCTCGGGTTGGATGTTGATCGGCTTCCACTGGTGGGCACCTGCCGGGCTCTTGGTCAATTCCCAGTCGTAATTCAGCAGCAAATGGAAGTAGCCGTTGTCCCATTGCGTGGGGTGGGTGGTCCAGGCACCTTCGATGCCGCTGGTCACGGTGTCGCGGCCAACACCCCGGCTGCTGTGGTTCATCCAACCAAAGCCTTGCTCGTGCAAGTCAGCACCCTCGGGTGCAGGGCCCAGCTTTTGCGCGCTGCCGTTGCCGTGGGCCTTGCCCACCGTGTGGCCGCCCGCCGTCAGCGCCACGGTCTCTTCGTCGTTCATGGCCATGCGCGCAAAGGTCAGGCGCACATCTTGTGCGGTGCGCAAAGGATCGGGTTGGCCATTGACACCTTCGGGGTTCACATAGATCAAGCCCATTTGCACCGCCGCCAGCGGGTTTTCGAGCGACTCGCGTTGGTCGCTTTCGTAGCGGTCCGCACCCATCCACTCTTTTTCGGCTCCCCAATAAATGTCCTTCTCAGGGTGCCAGATGTCTTCGCGGCCAAATGCAAAGCCATAGGTCTTGAGGCCCATCGATTCATAAGCCACGTTGCCCGCCAAGATCATCAAATCGGCCCAGCTGATGCGGTTGCCGTATTTCTTTTTGATGGGCCAGAGCAAGCGGCGTGCTTTGTCCAGGTTGGCGTTGTCAGGCCAGGAGTTGAGCGGAGCGAAACGCTGGTTGCCGGTGCCCGCACCCCCTCGGCCGTCGGCAATGCGGTAAGTGCCCGCCGAGTGCCAGGCCATGCGGATCATCAAGCCACCGTAGTGGCCCCAATCGGCAGGCCACCAGTCTTGGCTGTCGGTCATGAGCGCGGTCAGGTCCTTTTTGAGCGCTGGCACGTCCAGTTTTTTGACTTCTTCGCGGTAGTTGAAGTCAGGCCCGAGCGGATTGGTTTGGGTGTCGTGCTGGTGCAGGATGTCCAAGTTCAGTGCTTTGGGCCACCAGGCCATGGGGGTGTTGCCTGTGCTGGTGTTGCCACCGTGCATCACGGGGCATTTGCTGTCGTTGGACATGACGATCTCCTTTGGGGTGAATGGATGGACTGGCTGATAGGTTAGGTTGATTAACTGATTTAATCCAATTGCTTTTGGCTAACTCCATCATGTGAATTGGCCGCACCCTCAGGCCGCACAGCCATTGGGGCACACTTGGCAGCGACACAACATGACAACGCTCAAACATGAACGACAAGATGACCCTCAACTCTGACCTGAGCCAGCGCTGTGTGGTCAACAGCCACACGCTCGACTGGGTGGCTTCACCTGCGGCGGGCGTGTCACGCCGCTTGCTGGAGCGCGATGGTGGTGAGGTGGCGCGGGCCACCTCCATCGTGCGCTACGCAGCGGGCTCCGCGTTTGACGCGCACACGCACGGCGGTGGCGAAGAAATCCTGGTGCTCGAAGGCACTTTGCAAGACGAGCACGGTGTTTATGGCCCCGGCACTTACATCAAGAACCCGGTGGGCAGCGCACACGCGCCCTTCACGGCCGAGGGTTGCACCCTGTTTGTGAAGCTGCGCCATTTGGACCCACGCGACAGCGAACGCGTGGTGATTGACTCGCGCCACACCCCCTGGCACCAAGGCATGGTCGAGGGCCTGAAGGTTTTGCCACTGAACACCTTCGAGACGCAAAACACCGCGCTGGTGCGCTGGGCCCCGCAGACGTTTTTCAACCCACACCGGCATTGGGGCGGTGAAGAAATCTTTGTGGTTGAAGGCGTGTTCTCAGACGAGCACGGCAACTACCCGGCAGGCAGCTGGCTGCGCAGCCCGCACATGAGCCAGCACCAACCGTTTAGCCGAGAAGGCTGTTTGATTCTGGTGAAAACCGGTCACCTGGTGTGACGCACACGCCTCAGCGCCACTGAAGCTGCGCGACCCAGCCGCTGCTGCGCGCTTGCGTGTTGTCGCTGTCCGCGCCGATCACCACCGCGCTGACTGCGGGCACGGCGGTTTTGGCACTGCCCACAGGCAGTTCATCGCCAAAGAGCGCGAGGAAGTCTTGCGCCACATCGCGTGATTCGCTGAGCCACTGCTGGAGTGGTGCGCCAGTGCCTTGCACCACCACGTAGCGCACGCGGCGGCTGTAGGGGTTGGCGGCTGAGGTGCCACTGGCTTGCAGCGGGTCCCACAGATAACACACGGTGGCGGCGGGCAGGTTTTCGCCGCTCACCGATCGCGCCACACGCAGCAGCGTGCGTTCGCCAAAGGGCACGCGATCGAGCGCATGGTCAAACATCACACACACTTTGAGTGCGGCGTCATCACCGTCTTTGCGCCGCAAGTCGGCAGGGCGCTGGCCACCGCTCAAGGCTTGGTCCAAGCGCCAGCGCCATTGCAACGTGCCTGCAGTGCCGCGCCAGTCGTGTGCCCAGGTGCCGTACGACTGGTTGGTGCGCATCTGCACACCGGCCACGCCGTCGACTTGGCCCAGTTCAAAACGCGTGGCGCCGATCTCGGGTTTGTTGGGCAAGCCCACAAAGCGCCAGCCTGGGGTGTTGGCGCTGTGCTGGCTCGTGAACGGCAACAGCGGACCTGACAAAGACAAGGGCGATGTGGCGTGGGCGCTCCAGGCCAAGAGCCCAGCGGCGGCGAATGCACGGAGGTGCCTTGCCATGCTCAGGCTCCGCGTTTGAAGTCGTGGTACTTCTTGACCCACGCCAGCAAGCGCTGCGGCGCATGCGTCCGCTTCCATTCGCCCGCCGCGTATTTGTTGGCTTCGGCCATCGTGGGGTAGGTGTGGATGGTGCCCAAGATCTTGTTCAGGCCCAGGCCATGTTTCATGGCCAGCACGTACTCGGCCAGCAAGTCTGCCGCGTGTGCGCCCACGATGGTCACGCCCAAAATCTTGTCTTTGCCCGGCACGGTGAGCACCTTCACAAAACCCTGCGCTTCGCTGTCTGCAATGGCGCGGTCCAGATCGTCGATGTTGTATTTCGTGACTTCATAAGCGATGTTTTTCTCTTTCGCTTCCTGCTCGTTCAGTCCCACACGCGCCACCTCGGGGTCGATGAAAGTCGCCCACGGAATCACCGAGTAGTCGGCCTTGAACAGCTTCCACTCGCCAAACAGCGCGTTGACTGCGGCGTACCAGGCTTGGTGTGCGGCGGTATGCGTGAACTGGAACGGCCCCGCCACGTCGCCTGCGGCGTAAATGTTGGGGTAGATGGTTTGCAGGTACTCGTTGGTCTCCACGGTGCGGTGCGTGGGGATGCCCAAGTCTTCCAGGCCATAACCCTGCAAACGCGCCACGCGGCCCACGGCGCACAGCAGTTGGTCAAATGGAATGACTTGCTCTTGACCGTTGTGCTCAACGATCAGGCATTTTTCGAAAGTGGACGCGACACCTTCGCTCGTCATCGCGAACCCTTTATCCGTCATCGCGAGCGAAGCGTGGCGATCCATAGACTCCTTCGCTGCGCTCGCAGTGACGGGAGAAGGACGAAGCTCGCAGCGCAGCGCCTTGTGGCCGGTGAGCACTTTCACGCCGTCGGCCTCCAGTGCGGCTTTGGCTAGTTCGCTCACCTCTGCGTCTTCGCGCACCATGATGCGTGCGCCCATTTCCACTTGGGTGACGTGTGAGCCCAGTCGCGCAAAGCTTTGCGCCAACTCGCAGCCAATCGGCCCACCGCCCAGCACCACCAGGCGCTTGGGCACTTCATCGAGCTTCGCAAATTCGTCCCACAGCGTGTCGCTGGTCACATAGCCGACGTCGTCCAAGCCGGGCAGTGGCGGCACAAAGGGGCGGGCGCCAGCGGCGATCACGATGCTGCGGGCAGTCAAGCGTTGAGTTGTGCCGTCGTTCAACGCCACTTCCACCGTCCACGGGTTCACCAGTTTGCCGTAGCCCTGCAACACTTCCACACCCAAGCCGGTGTAACGCTCGATGCTGTCGTGCGGCTCGATGGCTTTGATCACGTCGTGCACGCGCTGCATCACCGCCTTGAAACTGAAGCTCGGGGCCGCATCGCTCAGGCCGTAGCTCGACGCGTGGCGCATTTGGTGGGCCAGCTTGGCGCTTTTGATCAGCGCTTTGCTCGGCACACAGCCGTAGTTCAAACAGTCGCCGCCCATCTTGTGCGCCTCGATCAGCGTGACCTTGGCCTTGACGGCTGCCGCGATGTAGGCACTGACCAAACCGCCCGCGCCGCCGCCGATGACGATCAGGTTGCGGTCAAAAGTTTGGGGACGCTGGTCGGCCCAGCGGGCGTAGACCTTGCGCTTTTGCACAGCCGCGACGATGCGGCGCGCGACCAGCGGGAAGAGGCCCAACAGCACAAAGCTGCCCAAGAGCGCGGGGCTCAAGATGCCCTTCACCGAATCAAGCTGCGCCAACTGCGTGCCCGCGTTCACATACACCGCCGTGCCCGCCAGCATGCCGATCTGGCTGACCCAGTAATACGTCCACACCTTCATGCGCGTGAGACCCATGAGCAGGTTGATCAAGAAGAAAGGCACAACCGGAATCAGGCGCAAAGTGAAGAGGTAAAAACCGCCCTCGCGGTCCACGCCCAAGTGGATGTCGGCCAAGCGCTGACCAAAGCGCGCCTCCACCCAATCGCGCAACAAAAAGCGCGATGCCAAAAACGCCAAGGTTGCGCCCACGGTGGACGCAAACGACACGATCAACAAACCTTGCCACAGCCCAAACACCGCGCCCCCCGCCAGCGTGATGATGGTCGCGCCGGGAAACGACAACGCCGTGGCCAGCACATAGACAAGGAAGTAGACCACCGCCACCGCAAGCGGCTGCTCGGCGTGCAGCTGCGCAAAACTGGCCTGGCTGGCTTTGAGCTGCTCAAAGCTCAAGAAGCGGCCCAGGTCAAGCGCCACAAACGCCCCGATGGCCAGCGCCAGCAAGAGCAACAACAGAATTTGACGAAAACGCATCACACAACTCCCCATAGATTGGCGCCTTCATCTCCAGCGCAGCGTGCTTTTCTACTTCACCAAACCATAAGCCGTATTGCGCCCACCGCCTTCGAGCCGCTGCAACACGCCACGCGCCAACAAGTCATTGATGTCTCGCAGCGCCGTGTCGGCCGAGCACTTTCCGATGGTGGCCCATTTGGCGTTGGTCAGCTTGCCGTCCATGCCATCGAGCATGCGGTTGAGCACCAGCGTCTGCCGAGCATTCATCGGCGTGTCTGCCCACCTTTGCCAAAACTGCGACTTGTCCAGCACGCCCACCAACAAACCATCAGCACCCTGCACCGCGCGCAGCAAGCAGCCCAAAAACCAATCCAGCCACGGGGTCACATCCAGCGTGCCGCGTTGGGTGATTTCGAGTTGCTCGTAATACTGCTTGCGCTCGCGCTGAATTTGCGCACTCAGGCTGTAAAACCGTTGCGCAGAGCCTTCAGCGCGGGCCAAGGCCATGTCGCCCACAGCTCGGCTGACGCGGCCGTTGCCGTCATCAAACGGGTGCAAAGTCACCAGCCACAAGTGCGCCAAACCCGCGTGGACCAGCGCATCACCCACCGGCCCGGCGTTGAACCACTCCAAAAACGCAGCTGTTTGTGCGGGCAAGGTGTGGGCAGGTGGTGCCTCAAAGTGCACCTTTTCTCGGCCCACCGGACCCGAGACCACTTGCATCGGCCCCGCTGCATCGTTGCGCCAAGTGCCCACCTGAATCCGTACACGGCCACTGAAACCGGTTGGAAACAGCGCCGCATGCCAGCCAAACAAGCGCTCAGCCGTGAGCGGCTGCGCGTGTTGCTGGGTGGCGTCCAGCACCATGTCCACCACACCATCCACATGGCGGTCAGCGGGTGCGAGCGCGCCAATATCCACCCCCATGCGCCGGGCGATGGACGAGCGCACCGCCTCCAGGTTGAGCGTTTCGCCTTCGATGGCGCTGGTGGTGATGACCTCTTGCGTCAAAGCTTGCAAAGTCGCCAGATCGCGCTGCGCCAAACCCAAATGGGCCATCCTGCCCACCAACTCGCCTTGCGCACGGTGCAACTGTGCCAACGGCCCCGCCAGTGCAGTCGCGTCATAACGCCACTGCGGCCAGTCGGTGCGCTGCCACAGGTAAGTGCGTTTGCGGGTGGGCTTGTCGGGGAACATGCGGCGATTATGCGCCTTATTCACCGCATATTTTGCGGTGAATTGTGAAGTGATTCACCGCACTACTCACCAAAAAGCTTGCAGCTCGGTCTGGTAACGGTTGATGACGTGCCGCAAAAAGATCACGCCCAACACCGGCATGGACTATTCGGTGGCCGTGAGGTTGGAGTTGGCACGGAGCTGATAGGCGGCTTCCCACAGGCTGGTTTCATTTTGCGCGATGTTGCGGAAGGCGTTGGCGGTCATCTGTACGGGGGCTGATTGTTGTTTTTGGAGATTTACAGAGGGGCGTTTGGACTAGGTGGCCAGCGGGGACGTGAATGATTACGCCCAGCTTTGGTTTCTGGGTGGATTTGAGGGGGCTCATGGGAGTTTGCACGCAAAGGAGATTTGTAGCTCTTTATTTGTATTTATTTGGGTATAGTTGGACGCCTCATGCCTGCTGCGCTAAATGGTGCAGGAGGAAAGTTGCGAGCGGCTGAATGCCGGGTTTGGGCTGCAAATTTATACCTGCATGCACATACAACGCCTGGCCTAAATCTCATGACTCAGGCCGCTTGCAACGATTTCAACAAAAAGATGTATCGACACGAGCCGGGTGTATGAAGCGGGCTTTGCGGTCTACATCGCGTTAGCCATCCTTGAGGCCACATGGACGCACTTGTTGCTCAGATTCGCCCTTATCTAGAAGTCCTTTCGTTTGCGAGCACCATAGCGCTCACAATCGGATTAGCCTTTGCCTACAAGCAACTTGCTCTGCTCAAGGCCGACATTCTGAGTCGAAGCCGACGTGCGGCCGCAGAACACGCGATAGAAGCTGCTGACCTGTATTTTTGCGAGTATGTGTCTCTCATAGCGAAGCACTCCGACGCAAAGCGTGAGAAGAACATTCGTAGCTATGCCGGGCCAATTGGAGATTTTTCATTCAACTCCGTACCCAAAGAACTCTTGAGTGAGTGCGCAACGCGCTTCGCCATACTCGAATGGCTCCCCGCACTAAACCGCCTAGAGTCAATATCGGCCCGCCTTACGACTGGTGTGGCAGATGAAGAGGTCGCATTCAGAATTTTCGGCCGTACCTTCTGTAGTACGGTAGAAGACAACTACGACCTTATCGCGACAGTTCGACACGGAAATTCGAACGGGTACTGGGAAAACATTGTTGAGCTGTACAAGACATGGCGACCACGACTCACGAAAGGGGAGCTGAATGTGGCGCGTCAACAGCTTGATGCAAAGCTCTCATCACTTCCTTCCAACTCCATTCCTCCTCTATGAGAGATGGCTAACCAGTCAATCGAGGCGACAAACAACGGCGTGCAACGTTTGCTCGCTTTTGCCAAGGCCGTGCCGCCGTTGCTTGCTCCTCATCTCCAACGTTATACGCAATAAACAACAAAGATAAAGGAGAGACAAAGAATGTCAGGTGAAAACATCATTCAGCAAAGTGCTGCCCTTCGCGGGCAAGGAAAATTTGATGAGGCAATAGCGCAAATTGAGTCAACCATCGACGCGATTGATGACGAAATCAAGCTCAATGCTTGGCTAGAAGCCTTTTATGCTGCCAAAGAGAAAGGTGATCAAGCCCAGGCAAGGAAATACGCCTCATTGGTTGCGGCGGAAGACCCGGATGTTCCTTCAATTCAAAGTTACCTGTGAGCGTATAACACGACGCTCCAACCGACGTCGGCGCTAACGCGCCTCCTGGGCTGAGCTTGGCGTTAAATGTCCATGCTTATTTGCCCCACCCCAGCCGATCGCATGGCCGCTGCAATTCACCCCAACCGCCAATACCCCCACCCAACCCGCATCCCCGTGGTGATGGCGCACAAGCCCGCAAACCCATAAGCCAACACCGCAAAGTGTTCAGGCCAGATGCACATGGCGGCGAAGACGGTGATGGTTTCGGTGGCTTCGGTCAGGCCGCCCAGGAAGTAAAAGCTTTTGCCCGGCAGGGCGGTGTCGGTCAAGCCGCGTTTTTCGGCCAGCGCGGCAAATGCCAAAAAGCTGCTGCCGGTGCCGATGAAGCTGGCCAGCAAGGCCGCGGCGGGCAGGGCGTTGGTGGCGGGATTGGCCACCGCAAAGGCCAGGGGGATGGCGGCGTAGAAGACGAAGTCGAGCGCGATGTCGAGGAAGCCGCCTGCGTCGGTGGGCTGGGTCAGGCGGGCCACGCTGCCGTCCAGCCCGTCGAGCAAGCGCGAGGTCAGTAGCAGCGCCAAGCCCCACCACCACGCTTGCAGCGCAATGGCCACGGCGGCGGCCATGCCGATGGCAAAGCCCAGCCAGGTGAGCGCATCGGCGCTGATGCCTGCGCGCACCAAGCCGCGTGCGGCGGCGTTCAGCGCGGGGCGCAAGAGGGTTTGGGCGTGGCGGTCAAACATGGCTGGTGCTTTCTTCGGTGGCGCGCAAGTGCAGCACGCGCTGCGGGTCGGCCACGTCTTGTTCGTCGTGCGTGACCAGCACCACCGGGATACGCCGCTCGCGCACATGCGCAAACACCCACGGGCGCAGCTGGGCGCGCAAGGCGGCGTCGAGTTTGGAAAACGGCTCGTCAAGCAGCAGCGCTTGCGGCTCGGCCAGTAAGGCGCGCATGAGCGCCA
The DNA here is from genome assembly GCF_003063335.1 of Limnohabitans sp. MMS-10A-192. Classification (GTDB taxonomy): domain Bacteria; phylum Pseudomonadota; class Gammaproteobacteria; order Burkholderiales; family Burkholderiaceae_C; genus Limnohabitans_A. Next base: position 61,368 of record NZ_NERX01000002.1, read on the forward strand.
CACGCGCACGCTGCCCGCCCGAGAGGGTGGATGGGTCGCGATCGCCCATGCCGCTCAGCTCGGCTTCTTGCAGCGCTTGTTGCACGCGGGCTTGGCGCTGCGCGTTGGTGCTGCTGATGCCGTTTGTGGAAATAGCGGGCACGGCAAACAGCAGGTTCTCGGTCACCGTCATGTGCGGGAAGAGCAAGGCATCTTGAAACACCAGGCCCACGCCGCGTTGATGGGTGGGCAGCTGCGCAAGTTCGCGGCCATTGAGTTGCACCGAGCCTTGCAATTGCAGGGGCTGCAGCCCTTCGGACACGCTGGCCAGCGTGCCCGCTATTGACGCGAGCACCGAGCTTTTGCCGCAGCCACTCGGGCCCATGAGCGTGAGGATTTCGCCGGGCGGCACATGCAGGCGCAGGCCGCTCACCAGAGCATGGCGCGCGCTGCCCAAGCGTTCGATGTGTACGTGCAGGCCGTCGTTCATGCCGTGATGCAGACCATCTTGTGGGGTGTCGGTCATGGTGTGGCTTTCATGGGGGCGATCTTCTCAAATCGGCGGGGCCTGCCCAGCCACGCGGCCAGCGCAAAGGCAGCGATGGGCAAGAGCATTTGCAGCGCGGCGTAGGCGCTCATGAGCGAGCGTTGCGCACCCGCGGCCAAGGTGACGGCTTCGGTGGTGACGGTGGCAAAGCGGCCCGCGCCCACATAGAGCGTGGGCAGGTATTGCGCCACGCTGACCGCAAAGCCCACGGCCCAAGCCGAGGCGATGGCGCGTTTCAGCAAAGGCCACTTCACGCGCCACAGATACACCCAACGACCATGGCCTAAGCTGGCCACCAGCGCGGCTTGGCGCGGGTCCACCGCTTGGTAGGCGGGCACCAGTGCCAGCAGCACATAGGGCAAGACCATGACCGCGTGCGCCAGGCACAGGCCCAGCCATTGGCCTTCAAGCCGTGTGTGCAGCGCCAGGCTGTACAAGCCCACCACCCACAGCACCGAAGGCAAAACCAGCGGCAACAAGAACCAGGGTTGCAAGGCATGCTGCCAACGGCGCGGCGCCAGCTCCAACCAAGCCACCGACCACAGCAAACACACACTGGCCGAGGCCACGCCCAAGCCCAAGGTGGTCCACACGGTGTGCGCGCTGCTGGCCACTTGTTGCCAGGCATTGAGCGTCCACAACTCGGGCCACACTTGGGGAAAAGGCCACACGCCCGAGACACTGCCCACGGTCAGGGCGAACCAGATGGCGGCGTAGGTGGTGAGGATCAGCGTCCAAACGACATTCGGCGGCCACCCCCCGACAAAACCTGGCTTTGGCAGATACGCTGCCCAAGCCAGCATCAGGCGCTGGCCATACCCCAACATTCGCCGCGAGGGCGCGGCTCCTACAAGTCCATCCTTGGGTGAATGCGGCAGTACCACACCGATCAAGCGCTTGCCATACCCCCGCATTCGCCGCGAGGGCGCGACTCCTACAAGCCAGGCCGTAACCACGCCCGCCACCAACACCGTGCCCGTCAACCACCCCGCTGCCGCCACGCCTTGCGATTGCGTGAGCAGATCGGCATCGCTCAGCCATTGCCAAGCCAGCACCGCCAAGGTGGGCGGTGTGGCGGGGCCGATGATGAGCGCCATATCCACCACCGTGAGGCCATAGGCCAGCACCGCCAAGAGCGGCCAGCGCAGGCGCGGGGCCAGTTGCGGCCAGATGATTTGCGCAAAGACTTGTGCGGGGGTGCGACCCAGGGTTTGGGCCAGGGCGTATTCGGCTTGCCAGCGGCGGCGCAGTTCTTCGCGCTGCATTTGGGTGGCGGCCACCCACAGCAAAAACGGCACCTCTTTGAGCCACAGCGCCAGGATCAGCCCCAGGCCCCAAAGGTCTTGTGTGGTGAACCAGGGCGGCGGTGCGTCAAAGCCGGTCAGGCCCGGCGACACCAGTCGCAGCGCCCAACCGCTGGGCGAGAGCCACAGCACCAGCCCGATGGCCATGGCCGCGTGCGGCGTGGCCAACAAGGCAGGCAGATGCGACAGCCAGCGCCCCAGTTGTTGGCGGATGAAGCCGCTGGCCAGCACATGCGCCACGGTGATCCACGCCAATGCGGTCGAGGCCAAACCGGTCCACAGCGTCATGCCCCAGGCGCGCCATGTTTGCGGGTCGGCCCACAGGGCTTGCCAGGCAGCGGCGTCGAGCATTTGCGCGCCCACCGCCCACAGCGCTGCGCCGATGGGCAAGGCCGCGATCAGCGCCAGCAGCCACGCAGCAAAAAGGGCCAAGGCGCTCACAGGCAACCGTTGTGCTGTTTCCAGATGGTTTCGTGGCCCATGGCTTTGGCAAACTCGGGCACCTTGCAGCGCTCGGCGTCGGCCCCGGATGCGGGGGTTTGCTCAGACTGCAAGGCTGGCTGCACCGTGCCCTGCCCGTGCATGCTGGGGTGGTGCATGCCCCGCACATCAGGCCCGTGGCTGACCCAACGCCCCACCCCGACCATGACCAGCGCAAACACCACCAGCAAAGCCAAGTGACCCCACTGCCCACCGGCCCCTGCGGGCGGTGTGTAGGCGCATGCGCCACCGGGGCACAGCTGGGCGGTTTGGGGGCGCAGCAGGTCGTGCAGTTTGCAGCCCACACAAATGCCAAAAGCCGACTCCAAAAACAGCAAGAGCAAACAGGTGCCGCACACCAGCATGTTGATGGGGCCGATCACGCCTTGCACCACGATCAAATAAAACATGGACAAGCCCAGCACCAGACCGATGCTCCAGGCGAAGCGCTTTTGCGGTGCGCCCACGTACTCGGGCATTTGGGCGCGCACCGCCCACTGGCCCACGATCATGGCCGGGGCCCAACGCGGGTTGACGAACAAGCGGATGGCAAACTCGATGAGGAAGGCCACCACAAACACTTGCGTGGGTTTGAAGTTGCCCAGCAGCAGCGCCTGCATGAAGGTGACCATGGCCACAAAAAACAAGATGCCCGCACTGGCCCGCACCGCGCGTTCGTTGAGCACCGGCACGTCGTAGCCGGGCAGCGTTTGGCCAAATTCAAAAATGCGTGAAGTCATGGGGGTTTCTCATTTGGATGTGGCTGGAGTATCAAGCAAATTCAGCGCTTGAGTTGACCTGAGCCCCATTGCTCCATCAGCCTGCGGTCGTGGGCACTTTCGGCCTCGATGGAGTCTTTGGGCAGTTGGCGCAAGCAGTCGGCCAGCGCTTGCGGATCGGGCGGTGCCGCCTGCACCGGCGCTGGGGCCACTTGCGGCGATTGGCCGTCCCAAGCAAAGGGGTTGCGGAACACCGGCGGGTCGGGCAGGCAATCGTCTTTGTACAGCGGCGGGCCATCGCTGGCGAAGGGCGAAAACGAAATGGTTTTCTCAAACACCAGCGGTTTGCCCGTGGGCGTGGGCGGCAGCGGGGGCATGGCTTGAATGGCCTGACGCGCCAGCTTTTCGGCCACGGGCGAGGTGGTCCACAGCGTTTGCAGTTGCACCAGCGTGCCGTTGGGCGCGATCTCGATGCGAAAGCGCACAAAGCCTTGGTCGGGGCCTTCGACGGCGGTGCCCATCATGCTGCGCACTTGCTGGCCCCAGCTGTAGCGGTAGCCCTTGCTGTTTTTGTTGGTGTAGCCGGCAGCAAAGGCCCATTCTTCGGCCGTGGGCGGCGGGGGCGCGGCCATGGTGGCGCGGGGGGTGTTGGGCGGGGTGGCGAGCTGGGTGACTGGTGCGGCGGGCGTGGTGGTGACCGGCGGCAAGGCGGGGGCTGGTTGCTGAGTCGGGGCGGTGATGGGCTTGCGCTGGATGGGCTCGCGCTGCGGCAAGTCCGGCGGCTTGAGCAGGTTCAGATACACCACCGTGGTTTTGGGCGAGGGTTGGGAATCCGAAAGTTTGAAGACCCAGCCCATAGCCCACGCCAAAGCCAGCGCGTGCAAGGCCAGCGTGAGAAGAACGGCAGAAAAAGACAGCTTGCGGGGCATGAAGGGCCGGGGGTGCAGGGCAGGGCCAGAAACGGCGCGGCCTGCGTGGGCTAACCATATTGGTGAGCGCTGATGTTAACCCTACGGAATGCTGAGGTGGCGGGTCATGGATCCCGGGTCAAGCCCGGGATGACAATGACGCGTGCTCGCAATGGCAACTCTCTGTCACCCCGCACTTGATGCGGGGTCCAGCTCCCTTGCAAGCATAGATCCCGGGTCAGGCCCGGGATGACAATGAAGCGTGCTCGCAATGGCAACTCTTTATTACCCCGCACTTGATGCGGGGTCCAGCTCCCTTGCAGACATGGATCCCGGGTCAAGCCCGGGATGACAATGCATGGATCCCGGATCGAGTCCGGGATGACAATGAAGCGTGCCAGGCATGACGCGCTTTAAATTCGGGATGACCGTTTTTTTGCGCAGCGACGTGTCACACGCCGTAGCGGCGGGTCCATTCTTTTTCGAGCGCATCGACCCACGAGGCGTGGGGCTCGGGCAGCACGGGGGCGCTTTGGCGCACTTGCCCGGCGTGGGGTGCGGACTGAAAGCGAGCGCGGTCAGCGGCGGGCAGGCGCCCCACATCGAGCACCGTGGGGTCGCCCCACACGTCGATGTCTGCCTTGCGCGCTTGCGCAACCGGCGACAGCAAAAAGTTGGCCACGACTTGTGCGCCCGCTTTGCTGGGTGCGTTGTAGGGGATGGCCACAAAGTGCGTGTTGCCAATGGTGCCCTTGGCGAACTGCCAGCTCTGCACCGTGGCGGGCAGGCGCTTGGCGGCGATCTCGTTGGCCGCTTCGTTGGGGTTGAACGTCAGCGCCATCACCAACTCACCGTCGGCCATCATCTGGCGCTGCGCGGCCGAGTTTTGCGGGAACTGTTTGCCACCGCGCCACAGGTGCGGGTGCAGCGCATCGAGAAAGCGCCACAGCGGTGCGGCTTGTGCTTCCAGTGCTAACGGCGTCACGGGCTGGGCCAGTGCTTTCACATCGGGCGCGTGCTCGATCAGCGCCTGCTTGATGAAGGTGGTGCCATGGAAGTTGGGCGGGCGCGGGTAGGTGATGCGCCCGGGTTGGCTGCGGGCCAGGGCCAGCAGTTCGGCCATGCTTTGCGGCAGTTGGGGCAGGCGCTGGCGATCTGCAAAAAACGTGAGCTGCGCCATGCCCCAGGGCGATTCCAGCCCGTCGGTGGGCACCGAAAAATCCACCAGCGTGGTGGGCTTGCCTGCTGTGTCCACCCACTGGAAGTTGGGCAGGGTTTGGGCAAAGGGCGCAGACAACAAAGCATCGCGTTTCATGGCGGCAAAGTTTTCGCCGTTGATCCAGATGAGGTCCACCGTGCCCTCGGTGTCTTTGCGCCCGGCTTGCTTTTCGGCACGCACACGCTTGACCACATCGGCCGCATCGCTGATCTTGACGTGCTGCAGCTTCACACCAAAGTCGCGCTGCAATTCGCCCGCCGCCCATTGCAGGTAAGCGTTGATGCGCTCGCTACCCGCCCAGGCGTTGAAGTAAACGGTTTGACCGCGTGTGGCGCGCAAGGTGTCGGGCCAAGCGGTGTTGGCAACTTGCGCCGCCGCCGGGCGCACAGCCACCGTGGCGGGCAACACCGAAACCGCCCCCAAAGCAGCCAAGGTTTGCCGACGATTCCACCGCCGCTGCGGGGTTTCGGTGGGGGAAGGAGTCTGGTGTGTCATGTCAGGCCTATCGTGTCAGGCAGGGCGCGGCGGTGCTGTGAATGGCGCCAGAGGCATCACTTGCCTTGAATGCCCAGCAACTCAACTTCAAACAACAGCGTGGCATTGGGCGGCACCGCGTTGCCCGCGCCTCGCGCACCGTAAGCGATCTCAGGTGGGCAGGTCAACTTGGCTTTGCCGCCCACTTTCATGCGCTGCACGCCTTCGGTCCAACACGCGATGACGCGGTTGAGGGGGAAGTCGATGGGCTGGCCGCGTTTGTAAGAGCTGTCAAATTCGCGTCCGTCCGGGAAGGTGCCTTTGTAGTGCACCGTCACTTTGTCACTGGCCGTGGGGCTGGCACCGCTGCCGTCTTTCAGGCTTCGGTAAACCAGGCCACTGGGGGTCACAACAGCGCCGTCTTCCTTGGCGGCGGCTGTGGTCACCGCGTTTTGCGCCATGGCCACTTGGGCCAACAGAGCAATGGCGAGACACGAAAGGCGAAGGGAAGTTTTCATGATGCGCTGGGTAGGTTAAGGACAACAAAACCTGAGCGGAACAAGCTCAGGCCGAAAGGGTTAAGGGCAAATTGAGCAACAGGTTTTGCGGCTTGAGCTTGAGCAGGCCCTGCTCGTTCATGGCCAAGCCCAAATACACCGGCTTGCCCTGCACGTCGGCGCGCATGTCTTGGGGGTTGTCAAAGCGCAGCTTGAACAGGCTGATGAGTTGTTGCTGGCGTTGGGCTGACAGCTCGGTGCCTTGGTACAAATCGTTGAGCAAAGCGGTGGCCGTGGCGTCCAGGCCCACATGCCAGCGCCAGGCGGGGTCGTCCACTTTTTGCACCGGTTCGATCTGCACCGCCACACCCAAAAAGTGTTGCACCCAGCGGGCCAGCACCACCGACAAGGCCTTGAGGCCTGAGCGGGCGTTGACCATTTTCAGGATCAGCCCGTGCGGCAATTCGTTCTGGATTTCGTGCGTCATGTCGAGCAAAAAGGCGTAGCGCCCCAAGCCTTCGCGCTGCGCCAGGTAACGGTCTTCGTTGTCCTGGTGCAGCACCTTCACATCAACCGCCTTGAGCGGCGCACCGCCCTCCATCAACAAGCGACCCATCTCGCCCAGGCCACCGGTGGCTTGCAAGGTGTCGAGCGTGTCGCTGTCGCCCGACAGCACACGGCCCTCTTGCACGGTGATGCGTTGGCGACGGAACAGCAGCTCTGCGGCACGCCAGACCCAGGCATCGTCCACATCGCTGAGCACCTGGCACACGATGGCCTGCACCACCAGATCGATGAACAAGGGCGGCAGCTGGATGTGGCCGCTTTTCATCCAGCCCATGTAGGCCGACTCCAGCGAACCTGCGTTTTCCACATCGTCGCGGAAACGCAAGAACAGCGCGTAGTTTTCGCGCGCATCTTCGTCCTTGAAGGCTTTGAGACTCGCGGGGGCAACCTGTATCAGCGGCGCCTCTAGCAGCGCTTTGTGCAAGCGAATTTCTTCCTTGCACGACTCAGGCACCAGCGCCATTTCAGGGCGCTGCAGCCACAGCCGCCAATAGTCTGGACTGGGCACCAGCCAACCCCGCTCGTTGGGGCTCAGGTGTTGGTGGCCGCAAGCCGTCCAGATGTGTTGCATGGTGTTTACAGGTTGGGGGCCAGCAAGCGTTGCAGGTCTTTGACTTGCACTCCGCTGCGCTGCGCGAGGTCTTGCACTTGGTCGTCACCGACTTTGCCGACGTTGAAATACTGCGCCTCGGGGTGCGCGATGTAAAAACCGCTCACGCTGGCCGCAGGCGTCATGGCCAGGCTTTCGGTCAGGCCCATGCCAATGTCTTCGCATTGCAGCAAGTCGAACATCGCTTGTTTGGCGCTGTGGTCGGGGCAGGCGGGGTAGCCGGGTGCGGGGCGGATGCCCTGGTATTTTTCGGCGATCAGCTCTTCGTTGCTCAGGGCCTCGCCAGCGGCGTAACCCCACAGGTCGGTGCGCACTTTTTTGTGCAGGCACTCGGCCAACGCTTCAGCCAGGCGGTCGGCCAATGACTTGAGCATGATGGCGCTGTAGTCGTCGTGCGCGGCTTCAAAGGCCTCTGCGCGTTTGTCGGCGCCAATGCCTGCGGTGACGGCGAACACACCCACATGGTCTGGCGCTGTGCCTTGCGGCGCGACGAAGTCGGCGAGGCAACGGCTGGGGCGCATGACACCATCGATCATGTGTTTTTCGGTCTGCTGACGCAGGCCACGCCAGGTCATGGCGACCTGCTGGCGGGATTCATCGGCATAGAGCGCGATGTCGTCATCATGAACGCTGTTGGCGGGGTACAGGCCCAGCACCGCATTGGCCGTGACCCAGCGGCCGTCGATGATTTTTTGCAGCATGGCCTGGCCGTCGGCATACACCTTGCGCGCCTGCTCGCCCACCACTTCGTCGTCGAGGATGGCAGGGAAAGGCCCAGCCAAATCCCAGGTCTGGAAGAACGGGCCCCAGTCGATGTATTGCGCGATCTCGGCCAGGTCGTAATTCTTGAACACGCGCCGACCTATGAACTTGGGCGCGGCGGGCACGCCTTGGGACCAATCGATGGGCGTCTTGTTGGCGCGGGCCTGCGCCAGTGTCCACATGGGGGTTTGTTTTTTGTTGGCGTGCTGCTCGCGCACCTTGGCGTAATCGGCGTTCAGCTCGGCGATGTAGTTCGCAGCTTGCTCGGACAGCAAGCCTTGCGCCACGCTCACGCTGCGCGAGGCATCGGGCACATAGACCACCGGGCCTGAGTAGTTGGGCGCGATTTTCACAGCCGTGTGCACGCGGCTGCAGGTGGCGCCGCCGATCAGCAGCGGCATCTGGCGCTCGCGGAAGTACGGGTCTTTTTCCATCTCGGCGGCCACGTACTGCATCTCTTCCAGGCTGGGCGTGATCAGGCCCGACAGACCAATGATGTCGGCATTCTCTTCTTTGGCTTTGGCCAAAATCTCGTGGCAGGGCACCATCACGCCCATGTTGACCACTTCAAAGTTGTTGCACTGCAAGACCACCGTGACGATGTTCTTGCCGATGTCGTGCACGTCGCCCTTGACGGTGGCTATCACGATCTTGCCCTTGGCCTTCACATCTTCGCCCGCCGCTTCCTTGGCCAGTTTTTCAGCCTCGATGTAGGGCAGCAAATGCGCCACGGCCTGCTTCATCACGCGGGCGCTCTTGACCACCTGCGGCAAGAACATCTTGCCCTGGCCGAACAGGTCACCGACCACGTTCATGCCGTCCATCAGCGGGCCTTCGATCACATGCAGCGGGCGACCGCCCTTGGCCAGAATCTCTTGGTAAGCCTCTTCGGTGTCGTCGCTGATGAAGTCGGTGATGCCGTGCACCAGCGAATGACTCAGGCGCTGCGCCACGCCCACAGGCGCATCGGGCGTACCGCGCCAGGCCAGCTTGGTGCTTTCGTCTTTGGCCGCGCCCTTGGCGCTGTCTGCCACTTCCACCAAGCGCTCACCGGCATCGGGGCGGCGGTTGAGCACCACGTCTTCCACACGCTCGCGCAGTGTGGGCTCCAGGTCGTCGTACACGCCGACCATGCCCGCGTTGACGATGCCCATGTCCATGCCCGCCTGGATGGCGTGATACAGGAACACGGTGTGGATCGCTTCGCGCACCGGGTCGTTGCCGCGGAAGCTGAACGACACGTTGGACACGCCGCCTGAAACCTTGGCACCCGGCAGGTTCTGCTTGATCCAGCGCGTGGCGTTGATGAAGTCCACCGCGTAGTTGTTGTGCTCTTCGATGCCGGTGGCGATGGCAAAAATGTTCGGGTCAAAAATGATGTCTTCGGGCGGGAAGTCCACCTCATCGACCAGCACGCGGTAAGCGCGCTCGCAAATCTCGATCTTGCGTTCGTAGGTGTCGGCCTGGCCTTTTTCGTCGAACGCCATCACCACGGCTGCCGCGCCATAGCGCTTGACCAACTTGGCCTGGCGTTTGAACTCGTCCACGCCCTCTTTCATGCTGATCGAGTTCACGATGCCTTTGCCCTGGATGCAGCGCAAACCGGCTTCGATCACCGTCCATTTGGACGAGTCCACCATCACCGGCACGCGGGCGATGTCGGGCTCACCGGCCATCAGGTTCAAAAACCGCACCATGGCGGCTTGGCTGTCGAGCATGGCTTCGTCCATGTTCACGTCGATCACCTGCGCACCGTTTTCGACCTGTTGGCGTGCGACGGCCAAAGCCTGCTCGTACTCGCCGTTCAAGATCATGCGGGCAAAGGCCTTGGAGCCGGTCACGTTGGTGCGCTCGCCCACGTTGACAAACAGCGACCCGGTGCCGATGGAGACAGGCTCCAGACCGGACAACTTCATGGGGGGGACAGACACGATGGAAGACGCGACAACAGACACAGGCTCACCTTGGGCTTACAGGTGAGCGTCGTTGTGCAAAACAATCAGGAATTGAAGGCCCCAAGCCTGACCTGCTGCGCCTATAAGGCGGCGGGCTGCAACGCTCCTTGGGGAAGGGGGGATTTTAAGCCCTTCTAATTCTCAACCCTCAAATGACAAGGTAGAGTCGCTCGAAAGCAGCTATTCGGAGCCATTCGTTCATGACCACCAACACAAGCCCCAACAAAGTGGCCTCACCGCCTCACGGCAAATTTGTGGTCGTCATGACGCCCGATGAACGCATTGCCGACATGCAGGCATTTGGCCGAGAAATTCGCGAATCCAAAAAAACCGCTCAAGAATTCCTCATCCGAGCGGGCATCCTGAACAAGAAAGGTCAACTGGCCAAGCCCTATCGCAATTGCTGACAACTCAGGATGAACAACCTAAGACTTGCTGTTCTCTTGTCTAGTAATTTCAGACTTGTGCATTTAGACATCAATGAAATCAGTCACTTAGCCGAGAGAGACCCGCTTTCTTAGTTGAAGACAAATCTAATTTTTCAGCCTTATACGAGCACCAGACGGTTGCTGGACGGATACGCATCAGGGCAATCTGAGATGTTGCGTTGGCATTCGCAAACCATTCAACGCCAGCAATCTCGCATCTCGGCTGTTGGCCGAAATTCGGCATTCGCCACTCACGGTTCGCAGCCAGTAATAAGGCGAGCCAGTGTGTCCAGGGGCGTGCGTCATGGCTTTCAATTTCTTGAAGGCCGGTGTCTCAAGCTTGTTTTTGAGCCACGCGAGCTTTTCCAGCATTTTGGCGACTTGCCCAGTGCTGGATGCAGGATGCGGCTCCACCCAACACACCAGCTCCTGACCGTTCATCAACTGAACGCCAATGCCGTAATCCCAGCGGTGGCTTTGCGGTTCAACAGCCCTGAAATGGCCGTCAACATCAACGCTGCCAGAGAACGCACCACCTTTGTTCACTTGAATTTGTGCGCGGTACGAGCTTTCGACCGCTTCCTTGCCAGCTTTCGGCAACAGACCAGCGTCACATGCCGCTGAATCGAAACCGCTGATTTTCTTTTTGCTGGCGTTTTTTGTTTGTTTCACTCCCTTGGCAGCCATCAGATCGACTCCTGTTTCCTGGCCTTTCGCCTTTTGCTCGGTCTCGACTCCGACTCGGCAACGGCATCTGCAATGGCATTGTTGGTGCGAGTTGCAAAACCACTGATGCCACCCCACTCAGACTCTGCTGTGTCCATGGCACCGGGATTGAGGTTGGAAATGTCCTGAACCGAACCACCACGGTCAAAGTAATAAACTGCATAGTCTTTGGTCAGTGCGGACTGCGCAATTTTTTTGGCATCTGGCGTCGATTGCAAATCAAACACTTGACGAACCAATGCCTCGGAGCTACCCAATTTTTTAAACTCCTGCAACGCCCAAACCATGTCGAGCACCACAGGCGAGTGGGTGGACAAAACAACCTTATAACCGCGCCTCATCAGCTCCAGGACCAGCAATAAAACCGCAGAAATACCCTGTGGGTGTAAGCCCATCTCGGGCTCTTCAATCACCACCCATTCGATGCACTCATCCACCGTCTTGCCCGTCTTGCGGCGGTTCGTGGTGGGGCAAAGCCAATACGCACCCATGAGCAAAGGCGTGAATTCACGCTGCCCTGCCGACCAGGACAAAAAGCCAAGGGGCTTGTCTTGCCCTTTGACATGCAGCCCCAGCCGTTTGGTGAAATCCTTGTCATCGATCACCAAACGATTGCCGCCAAACAAATGGTTCTGGATGGGCTTGCGCAAAGTGTCATTCAATCGGTTCGGCCCGGGAAAAAGCTCACCCTTGGCGCCAAATTCGTTTTGAATCAGATCGTGCACGGCATCGCTGAAAGCCCGCAAGGTGTAGGGGTCCCCAAAATTGAACTGGCCAAAGTTTTGGGAGACACCACCAGGCAAACTCATCACCCGCTGCGCCGGAATGTAGAACATCCGTTCATGCCGCGTTGTGGACTTGGATGGCTTGGCGTAGTCGGCGAGATCAACAGACTTGCCTTTCCATGTCAGGCTCGACTTTGCGCTCCATGCCCCCGAAAGGCCGCGCCCAAAATAGCCCTCCATGAATGCCCCCGCCTTGTCATTGAAAGACATGCTGTGGTGCTTGAATGTGTCATGAATCTGGTCCCGATCAACCAGCAATTTGAGCGTCTGCAAAAAGATGCTCTTGCCCGTGGCTTGTGGACCGACGATCACCGTGAGGTCGCCAAATGCCAAATCAGCAGAAGCAACGGGGCCCAAGTGATTCACTTGCAAACGCGGTGGCTTGGTTTTGCGCACAGACTTATTCGTAGCGGCTGGCCGTGGAGATTTGGCGCTTTTTTTCTGATCGGAATCACCGAAAAGATCGGCAATGGTCATGTCTTTTCCTTGGCTGTCTGATGACGCATTATGAACATTCAAATGACTCCATTCCAATTCACAAACACCGCCTTCAACCGCTCCACCGTATGCCGCCATTTGGCGGCGCGGGGTTGGCAGACTGTGTTTTGGTTGCCGAAGAGACCGACCTCGTTGAAGGCATGGGTGGTGTCTACGGCGTGAAGCCACTTCACGCGCACAAAGTATTCGGCTTGCTCGGGGTCGTCGGCTGTGGCGCTGTAGAGCGGGCCATGTTGCAACACGTCGAGCGCGGGGCGGTCGCCCTCGGGGGTGGGCACCATAAAGTCTTTGGCTGACTGCACGGATTCAGTCACCTCGCCCACACCCACAAAACCCGTTTGCGGAATCTTGACCCACACACGGTCACCGGGGGACAAGAGCTTGAGCGTCTGGCTGTACCAAGTGCCGCCACCGCCGCTGATGTAACCATAGCGCCGAGCGTCTTCCCAGCTGCGGTGTTCATTCGAACCGAACGAAACATAGAACTCACCATTCCACGGTTCTTTGTCTTCGCCTTTGGCGGTGTTGGTGGCTGCCGCGTTGGCTTGGGTTTCGCCTGGGTCGATCATCCAGGCGCGGCTGAGCAGCTGCTGGCCGCCGTGCTCAAACACCTTGAAGAACACCACATTGATGGCAATGTCACGGGCATTCAAATACGCCACGATCCGCTCGGTGGATGGGTCCAACTCACTGGCCACAATGATGATTTGGTGCGAATGGTTGAGCGTGTCTTCGTCCAGCACCGCACCAAAGCGCTTTTGAAAATCGGCCTGCAAACTGCCGCCCTTAGAAAAGCGCTGGTAAATCTGCACGATGCGATCGGCCGTCAGGTCCACCACCCAAGAGGCATAGTCCAGCGCCTGCGCGACGATTTCGCGCGGGGTGCGGTCGCGCTTGAGTTCGATCAGCACCAGCGAACCATCGGGCGCAATGGCCAACAGGTCAATGCGCCCGCCGTGCGAGGTGACTTCTTGCTGGCCGATCAGCATCCATTCGCTGGAAAGTATGCGCGGCTCGCGCACGATCATGGATTCCAACAACTGCTCGCTGGCGAGCTTGGCGGCGGGCAAGATGGCGGGCTGGTCGGCGACTTGCCAGATGGCGTGTTGGATGGACATAGGCTCTTTCAGTTGGCGTCAAAGATAACAACCAATGACGCAAGTCATTGAATTATTTGAAGTTTTCCCGATAGGGCGTGTTGTTTTCTCACGCACCAGATAACAAACTGAGGACTTTTCAAAGGTCAATTTTGGATATCCACCGGCGGATTTGGTAAACTTCCTCTAACACGGCCCCCTTCGGTAAAACGCTTCGGCGTCAAGCTGCTTGGGGGTTTTTCTTTGGCCGCTCACCAAGTTCGCTGTTCCCACGAAGCATCGACACCCATGCCGTGCAGCGTCAGGCCTACGTGGCGCAAATCTGGAAAATCGCTTTGCAGTAAGGTCACCAAGCGCTGCCCCCAGCCTGATGATGGGTTAATCACCGTCATCAAATGCTGGCAGATGCACAGCAACACAAACGGGCGGGCACGCAAACTGGCGTTTGGGTCACCCTGAAAACCATCCAGTGCTGGCACCTCACCCACAGCGGGCAATTTAGGCTGATCCACCACGTTGCGGTTCCACAGGCGGCTGTGATGCGCGCAGACATTGCGCAAATAGTTCAAGCTGCGCAGCCAACTGGCAAACACCCGACCATCACTCACGCCATAGGCAGCTGAAATGTTGTCTTGCATCTCGGTGGGCAAGCCGGCAAACAAGGTCGACATACAGCCAAAGTCCCACACCTCGCAAGCCACCCAAATGGGCAGAGGCAAGCCGTATTTTTGTTTGTTGTGCTTGATGAACTCTTCACGAGACCGATTGATCAGTTTCGCGTGCTTGACCAACCATTCGTGGTGCTTAGTCAAACCCGAGTCAAGGCTGATGTCACTTGCAAAGGTGTTGTGAAAAATCGATGGGTTCATGTACGCGAAGCGGTCTAACTTGCCCAAGCAATGGGACAAGTCCACCCGCAAAGCAATCTCGATGCGCTCCAGTGCATCCATCGTGAGCAAGCGCAGCTTCTTGTCGAACACATACAAATCCACCGCATCTTGAAAGCGCGTGCCAAGTTTGAACTCATCTAAAACGGGGCGCTCAATCACCACCTTTTGGGGTTTGCGTCCTGTCTTGGGGTCTAGCGGACAAAACGGAACATCGCGCACCCGCATGTCATACCAATAACCACTGAGGCGGTAATAGCCAATGCGCTCCAGATAGTCGTGGGCTTTTGCAAGGTCGCTGATCGCCATGCCCCGTTCGACCAACTGCGCGAGTTGGTCGTCCACACTCAACCAAGGTTTTTCGTTGCGTGAAGCCATGGCTTGATTGCGCGCCTTAACCCGTCACCAAGGCATCGGCCAAATGCGACTGAACCGCTTGACCAGCAGCTAGACGTTGGCGCAAATCGGCGCAAAGGCTGCTGAGTTCGTTAACACGGTTGACGATACGTATTTGCTCAACATAGGGGGGCAGTCCGACTAGCTTTTGAAGGTATTCACCTTGTGCCAAATGCCCATGCGTTGAACTAGTAACCTTAAGCTGATAGCGATTGATATACCGCATGCATAAAACAAAAAACTGACGATCAACATTTTTATTGATGACAATTTTCCACATGTTTTGATTTAAAACTGCAGGTAAACACTTCTCGTCAACCACCCCTATTTTTCCAAGACTGCCACCGACCATCACAAGCAACACATCCCCCGCTTGAAGTTTGAACCCCTTGTATGTGCTTTCTGCTGATATCGGATCGATAAATTTTGAATCGGACAAGTCAACTGAGCCGTCTGGTCTGATGTTCGTAACTCTAAAAACCAACGTACCCTCTGACTTGTACTCAGAACTCTTGAACGCAAAGCCGGTATTTGTTTCGGCAATATGACCGACCATCGCCCACTCCCACCCCTGCGGCAACTCAAACGGTTTTTCTTCGTCAGTAATGGGCGGCAGGAGTTTGTCGCGTTTGATCTTGCCTTGGGCGATGAGGTGGTCTTTTTCGGTGCGGATTTTTTGCAGGAGGACGCTGGCAGGTTCGTCGGTGGGGTCTTGGGGGACGAGAAGGCCGCGGACGGCGAGTTGGAGGATGGTTTGTTCGAGGGCGTCCACGGCTTCGGGGCGGTCGAGCAGCACGTCGAAGTGGGTGGCGATGCGTTGCCAGTTGTCGGCCAGTGCCTCGGGCGTTTCGCTTTGGGTGAGCGTGGCCAGCAGGGTGCCCAAGAGTTGGGCGTGTTGTTGCGCTTCGAGCTGGCCGCTGGCTTCGAGGGCGTCGCAGAGTTGCATTAGTTCTTCAACGCGGGTGACGATGCGGGATTGTTCGGCAGCAGGCGGTAACGCAATAACGCCTTGAAAAAAATTCGCGTCGTTGATGGCGGGATAGGCCACACCAACCGCTTTACTATTCACGAACTCAGTAAACGGCTCACTACGAAGGTAATGCAGCAGGTACTTCGATAGCACCCCTGTATGTGGGTGCATCACAGCGAAGGCGGTACTTGCAATCGCGCGTGGCACGTACTCATATTCAACGACTGCAATGTTTTTGAGATACGGTCGCACAGTGGAATAAATGACCGTACCTTGCGCCACGTTTTTTCGCGCACGTGAAGGCGCATCAGAGGCCTCAAGTACTTGAACTTCTAGTGCAATTCGTCCCTTGGCGTTGTCAATCGCAGCCACATCGATATAGCTGAAAGACGCTGTTGGCTCGCCTTGACCAAGTCCGTGGGTAATCTCAGGTATCCGTGCCCATTCCCAGCCAGTCGGTAAGTCAAACGGCTTTTCCTCGTCAGTGATTTCCGCCAGCGGCTTGTCCCGCTTGATCTTGCCTTCTGCAATCAGTCGGTCTTTCTCCGCCCTGATCTTCTTGAGCAATTCACTTGCAGGTTCATCGCTCGGGTCTTGCGGCACCAGCTTGCCTTGCACGGCCAGCGTCAAGATGAGTTCGCGCAGGCGGGCCACGCCGCCGGGGGCTTGGGCGATCAGGTCGAAATGCCGCACCAGTGGCGGTTGCAAATTCACCAGGTATTTGGCGCTGGGTTCTTGCGCTGTCAGCACTGCGCTCACGCTGGGGCTCCCAGCGATTGGGCGAGGATGCTTTTGAGTTGGTCGCGCAGGCTTTGCGCCTCGGTTTGCAGGCGGGCGTAGTCGGCCAGCAGTTGCTCGGGGTCGTGGCTCACCACTTCAGCAGCGTGGGGGTTCTTTTGGTCGAGGTTGTAGTTGGCGGCTTTGATCTGCTCAAGGCTCACCTTCCAGGCACGCTCGTTTTCCACGCGGGCGGCAAAGCCGTCGGCCTCGGTGCCCCACCAGGCTTTTTCAGCGTCGAACTCTTCGATGCGGATGGGCTTGGTTTTGTTGTAGTTTTTCACGCCCGTTGGGTAGGGGTGCTCGTAGTACCAAACGTGTTCGGTGGGCTTGCCTTTGGTGAAGAACAGCAGGTTGGTTTTGATGCCGGTGTAGGGCGCAAACACGCCGTTGGGCAGGCGCACGATGGTGTGCAGGTTGCACTCGGCCAGCAGTTGTTCTTTGATGCGGGTCTTCACGCCTTCGCCAAACAGCGTGCCGTCGGGCAACACCAGAGCGGCGCGGCCATTGGTTTTGAGGATGTGTTTGATGAGCACCAAAAACAAGTCCGCCGTTTCTTTGGTGCGCACATCGGCCGGAAATCCGTGCTCGATGCCCGGCTCTTCGATGCCGCCAAAGGGCGGGTTGGTCAGGATGACGTCCACGCGCTCGGCGGGTGTGTAGTCGCGCAGCGGGCGGGCCAGTGTGTTGCCGTGGGCAATGAGGCTGGGCACTTCGATGCCGTGCAGCATGAGGTTGGTCACGCACAGCATGTGGGGCATTTGCTTTTTCTCAACGCCCAAGATGCTGTTTTGCAGAACAGCTTCGTCTGCGGTGTTGTGCACTTGTTTGCGCAGGTGCTCGATGGCGCAGACCAAAAAACCGCCCGTGCCGGTGGCCGGGTCCATCACGCGTTCGCCCAGCTGGGGGTTGACCATGTCCACCATGAACTGCGTCACGGCGCGGGGCGTGTAGAACTCACCCGCGTTACCGGCGCTTTGCAGGTCTTTGAGGATTTTTTCGTAGAGGTCGTTGAACTGGTGGCGCTCGGCTTGGCGGTTGAAGTCGATCGCGTTGAGCTTGTTGATGACCTGGCGCAGCAGCTGGCCGCTTTTCATGTAGTTGTACGCGTCTTCAAACACGCCGCGCACCACATAGCCACGGGGGTTGCGCTGGGCGTCACCGCTCAGGCTTTTGAGGGTGGCAAAGAGTTGGTTGTTCACAAAATCCAGCAACGCGTCGCCGGTGATGCCCTCGGCATCGGTAGCCCAGTTGCGCCAGCGCATGGCTTCGGGGATGGGGCTTTTGTAGTCGTCGCGGGTCAGTTCCAGCTCTTCTTCGAGCGCGTCAAACACTTTGAGGAACAAGAGCCAAGTGAGCTGCGAGATGCGCTGCGCGTCGCCATCCACGCCGCTGTCTTGGCGCATGATGTCTTGGATGGATTTGATGACAGATGAGAGGTTGGACATGTTTTTATGGGTTCGGTTCTGTCATTCCCGCGAACGCGGGAATCCAGAAATTAAGGCTTCAGGCGCGTGAGTCCGGGGGATGGATGCCCGCGTTCGCGGGCATGACAGTGACTTGAGGCGCGTACAGTTCGCGCTCCAGCGTTTGCAGTGCGCCCAGGTATTGGGGGCGACCGCCAAAGCTTTTGATGAGTTCGACCGGGCTGCCAAAGTCGGTGAAGGGTTGGACCTTTAGGACTTCGTTGCTTTCGATGGTGGCGATGCCTTCATCGGCGTATTTGTCGATGAGTGCGTCAATCACCTTGCGGGCCACGGGGCCGTATTGGGTGAAGGCGTTGCGTTTTTTGACGCGGTTGGCGCGTTCGCGGCGGGTCAGTGGCGGCTGGTTGTAGGCCACATGCAGCAGCAGGTCAAAGGGGTCGAGGTCTTTGCCGATTTCTTCGGCCAGCGCTTCGATCAAGACACCTTGCTTTTCTAGCTCTTCGACCAGCGCGGCTTTGCGGTCGGCGTCGTTCCAGGCTTGCAAGAACTTGTCGAGCGAGTCGTATTGCTTGGCCAGGTTGATGCGGGTGTAATCGCGCAGGCTTTCGGTGATGAGCTTGCCTTCGGCGCTGAGGTATTGCACGCGCTCACGCGCCACGGCCACAGTGACCATGCCGCCGAGTACGTATTTCTTGGGTTCGCCGTTGTCGCCGCCGCTACCGGGCGCGGTGTGGCCGCCGGGCTGCTCGCCAAATGGGTCGGGCTGGCCGGGAGCCAATGGATCGGTGATGCCCGGTGCGCCAGCTTCTTCAGGCGGGTTGACGGGTTCATCGCCTTTGGGCTGGTAAATCTGCACCGGCTCACCGTCAAACTTTGGGTCGGCAAACAGCTCAGTGGCGCGTTTGAAGTCGAGGATGGTGAACCAGGTTTTGCCCAGGTCTTCGCGCAGGCGGGTGCCCCGGCCAATGATTTGCTTGAACAGCGTCATGGACTTGATGTTTTGGTCCAGCACGATGAGCTTGCAGGTTTGCGCATCCACCCCGGTGCTCATGAGCTTGGAGGTGGTGGCGATGACCGGGTAGGTTTTTTCGGGGTCGATGAAGTTGTCGAGCTGGCCTTTGCCCTCTGCGTTGTCACCCGTGATCTGCACCACATAGCGGGGCTGGTCTTTGCAGATGTCGGCATTGGCGTTGGCCAGCGCCTGGCGCATGCGGGCGGCGTGGTCGATGTCTTCGCAAAACACGATGGTCTTGGCGTAGCGGTCGGTGGCCTTGAGGTATTCGGTGATCTTGGCGGCCACCACTTGGTCGCGCTGCTCCAGAACCAGTTTGCGGTTCATGTCGGTGGCGTTGTAGATGCGGTCTTCGATCAGGTGGCCGTGCTTGTCGGTCATGCCCTGCGTGGGCCGCCAGCCAAAGGTGTCTTTGTCCAGGTCCACCCGCACCACTTTGTAGGGCGACAAAAAGCCGTCTTCAATGCCTTGCTTGAGGCTGTAGGTGTAGATGGGTTCGCCAAAGTAGTCGCTGTTGGAGGTGTCTTGCGTTTCTTTGGGCGTGGCCGTCAGGCCCACCTGTGCGGCGCTGCTGAAATAGTTGAGGATCTCGCGCCAGGCCGAGTCTTCGTTGGCGCTGCCCCGGTGGCACTCGTCCACCACGATCAGGTCAAAAAAGTCGGGGCTGAACTGCTTGTAGATGTTGCGCTCTTCTTCGGTGCCCGTAACCGCTTGGTACAGCGAAAGGTAAATCTCGTAGCTTTTGTCGACCAGCTTGGTGGTTTTATTGACGGCGAGGTCCACGTCTTCGACGGTGATCTGGCCTTGGGCATCGACCCGCTCCACGCCTTTGGCGTTGGGGCTGAGCTTGGCCATCGCGCCCTTGAAAGGGCGAAAGTCGTTGACCATGGTCTGGTCGATCAGGATGTTGCGGTCGGCCAGAAACAAGATGCGTTTTTTGGCCCCGCTCTTCCACAAACGCCAGATGATCTGGAATGCGGTGTAGGTCTTGCCCGTGCCGGTGGCCATGACGAGCATGGCGCGGTTTTGACCTTGGGCAATGGCTTCCACCGTGCGGTTGATGGCATTGATTTGGTAGTAGCGCGGAGTTTTGCTGGGCGCGTAGTCGAACTCGGTGACGCGGCGCACAGCGGGCGTCCAGCCCTTCCAGGCGCAATAACGCTCCCACAGGTCTTGTGGCGAGGGAAATTCTTCGAGGCTGAGGTTTTTCTCCAGCACGCCATCGGCCAGCGTGGCGTCACGGAACACAAAACCGTCGCCATTGCTGGCAAAGCAAAAGGGCACGCCCAGCAGCTCGGCATAGTTGATGGCCTGCGCCATGCCAGAGCCCATGGACTTGTTGTTGTCTTTGGCCTCGACCACCGCGATGGGGATGTTGGCTTTGTAAAACAGGGCGTAGTCGGCCCGCAGCACGGTGCTTTGGTCGCGGTGGGCCTTGTTGCCCCGCACACTCACGCGGCCAGCACGCAGCGGAAACTCGCGGTAAATCTGGTCGAGCCCGTTCCACCCGGCCTGCTCCATGGCGGGGCGGATGAACTTGTCGCAGATGTCGCTTTCGGAGAGTTTTTTCTTGTCCAAGCTGGGCTCACGGGGCTTTTGGTGAAAAGGCGGGGCGGGAGCTTCTATTTTTAATCACTTTGTGGGCTTTTTTACCCGCAAGCAACGTCCACGGCATGAAACACGTAAAAAAGCCGTACAGGCCTTGGACCTGCACGGCTTATAAGGGAGGCCCCGCAGGGCCTTGGGCTGCTCAATACTGCTTGTAAGGCAAGAACTTGCCCGACAGCACCACGTTCACGCGGTCGCCTTTGGGGTCGGGCTGGCGCACGATGTCCATGCTGAAGTCGATGGCGCTCATGATGCCGTCGCCAAATTCTTCGTGGATCAGTTCCTTGATGGTGGTGCCGTAGACGCTGACGATTTCGTACCAGCGGTAGATCAGCGGGTCGGTGGGCACCTGGCTGGGCAAGGAGCCTTTGTAGGGGACCACTTGCAGCCACTTGATCTCGTCGGCCGTGAGGCCAAAGATCTTGCCGATGATTTTGGCTTGCTTGGCGTCAAAGGTCATTTGGCCCAGGCACCCGGCGGTGACCCATTCTTTGGACAGACCGACTTTGTCGGCGACATCGCTCCACTTGATGCCTTTGGCCACTTTGGTGGAGATGATTTTTTCGGTAACTTCTAAACGGTTCATGAAAGACCTCTTGAGGGGGTTGATGAAAAATCAGGGGTGAAACAATTCAATGGGCTTTGGCGCGGGACACCAAAAAGTCGACGATGTGGTTGCGCATGTCGTAATAGCCCGGCAGGTGGTGCAGTTGGGCACGGGTGCGCTCGCGCGGCAGCGGGTTGACCACCACTTCGGCCAGGCCACCAGGCACATAGCTGCCACCCGACTCGTTGCCGTTGCTCATGAGCAAGATGCGGTCCGACAACAAAATCGCTTCGTCCACATCGTGCGTGATCATGAAGACCGTCTGCTGCGTCTGGCGCACGATGGTCATCAACTCGTCCTGAATCGTGCCGCGCGTGAGCGCATCGAGTGCGCCAAAGGGCTCGTCGAGCAGCAGCATCTTGGGCTGGATCGCGAAGGCCCGGGCAATGCCCACGCGTTGCTTCATGCCGCCCGACAACTGGCTGGGCTTTTTGTCGATGGCGTGCAGCAAACCCACCATGCCGACATGCTTTTCCACATGTACATTGATTTGCGGCGTCTTCCATTCAGGCCATTTGGACTTGACGGCAAACGCGATGTTTTGCCGCACGGTGAGCCAGGGCATGAGCGCGTGGCTTTGGAACACCACGCCGCGCTCGAGGCTCGGACCTGCGATCTCGCGGCCGTCCATGAAGGCGTGGCCCTCGCTGGCGGTGTCCAAGCCCGCCAACACGTTCAGGATGGTGGTCTTGCCGCAGCCCGAGTGGCCGATGATGCAAACGAACTCACCCTTGTCGATGGTGAAGTTCACGTCTGCAAAAACCGGTTTGTCGCTTTGGTAGGCCTTGCCCAGTTTTTCAATTTTGAGGAAAGCGTTCATGGCTTTGGCCTTGGGTTGGGGTGCAAAAATGTCGGTGGGCAAAGGCGCGATCAGCTCGCGTTCCGTGGTTTCACTCCACATAGGTCACCGCCTTTTGCACTTGGGCAAAAGCCAGGTCCAGCAACATGCCGACCACACCAATCACCAGCACCGCAAAGATCACGTTCACCAGCGACAGGTTGTTCCACTCGTTCCACACGAAGTAACCCACGCCTGTGCCGCCCACCAGCATCTCGGCGGCCACGATCACCAGCCACGCAATGCCCATGCTGATGCGCATGCCGGTGACGATGGTGGGCGCTGCGGCGGGCAAGATCACCTGAAACGCTTTGCGCAAAGGACGCACTTCCAGTGTGCTGGCCACATTGAGCCATTCACGTTTGACAGCGGCCACACCAAAGGCGGTGTTGATGAGCATGGGCCAGACCGAACAGATGAAGATGACAAAAATGCCGCTGACCTCCGAGTCTTTCAGCGTGTACAGCGCCAAGGGCATCCAGGCCAAGGGGCTGATGGGTTTCAGCACCTGCACAAAGGGGTCAAACGCTTTGCGCATGAGCGGCGACATGCCAATCATGAAACCCACGGGCAGCGCCACCAGCACGGCCAGCAAAAAGCCCAAGCCCACGCGGCCCAGCGAATGCGCCAGTTGAATGCCAATGCCCTTGTCGTTGGGGCCTTTGTCATAAAACGGATCGGACAGGTGCCCGACGATGGCCTTGCCCACTTCGAGAGGCGGCGGAAAGCCCGTGCTTTTGACCGCACCCGGGTCCTTGCCCATCATCTTCTGGTACTCGATTTCATCGGCCGTCATGCCCGCCTTGGACGCACCGGCCACCGACGGTGCGGTGGCCGACAGTTGCCACGCGCCCAGAAACACCAGGAACATGAGCAGCGACACCATGGCCGCTCGCAAATTGAGGTGAGAGGTTTTCATGTGGATCAACCCATCTTGTTGATCGCAAAGCTCTTGAGGTATTCCTCAGGCTTGGCGGCATCAAAGGGCTTGCCCATGATGGTGTGCTTGGCATAGGCAGGGCCTGCGGTGAAGGGCTGACCCAGGTCTTTCATGTGCTTGCGCGCATCGGTGATCAGGAACACCTTTTCGGCGATTTGTTTGTAGTTCACATCGCCCTTCACATAACCCCAGCGCTTCATTTGCGTGAGCATCCACACCGCCATGCTCTGCCAAGGCATGGGGTCAAAGTCAGCGCGGTCGGGCACGTTCATGACTTTGCCCAGACCGTCGGCAAACTTGCCTGTCAGCACCTGATTGAGCACGGCTTCCGGCTGGTTCAGGTACTGCGCAGGCGCGATCACCTTGGCGATCAATTCACGGTTGTCGGCTTGACGCGCCATGGCCGCAGCCGTGAGCACAGCGCGGTACAGCGCAGCAAAGGTGTTGGGGTTCTTTTGGATGAACTCGGTGCTGGTGCCAAAGGCGCAGCAAGGGTGACCATTCCACAAATCTTTGGTCAGGATGTGGATGAAGCCGACTTCGTCAAACACCGCACGCTGGTTGAACGGATCGGGGCCCAGGAAACCGTCGATGTTGCCCGCACGCAAATTGGCCACCATCTCGGCGGGTGGGATCACGCGGATCTGCACATCGGTGTCGGGGTTGACGCCGTTTTCGGCCAGGTAATAGCGCAGCAAAAAGTTGTGCATCGAGTAATCAAACGGCACGCCGAACTTGAAGCCCTTCCAGTTCTTGGGGTCGCGGTTGTCTTTGTGCTTCATGGCCAGTGTGATGGCCTGGCCGTTGACGTTTTGCACCGTGGCCACGTTCATGGGCGTGGCATTCGAGCCCAGCCCCATGCTGATGGCCAGAGGCATGGGCGAGAGGAAATGCGAGGCGTCGTATTCCTTGTTGATCATCTTGTCGCGCACCAAAGCCCACCCTGCGGTTTTGGTGACTTCGACTTCCAAGCCTTGCTTTTGGTAAAAGCCCAAGGGGTGCGCCATGATGAGTGGCGTGGCGCAGGTGATTGGAATGAAGCCGATCTTGAGCTTGGTTTTTTCCAGTGGGCCTTTGCTTTGCGCCATGGCCTGCAAGCTGGCCACGGGCAACACGCTGGCAATGGCGGCCATGGCGGTTTTCTTGCCTACGGCGCGCAAGAACATGCGGCGCTCTTCATCTTGCGGGAACAGCGATTTGACCAAGGTGGCTTCGATGAACTCCTGGCTGTAGGCCTCGAACTCAGCGGTTTCCGAGCGGGCACGCAGCTGGGCGGCGGCGGCATCGGCGGCCACCTCGGCGTGGTGGTCTGCAGGTGAATGGTCACGGCCGCAGCTGCACTTGAGCATCAAGGGGCGGTCGGCGTTGTACGGATCAAAGAATTCAGACATGGCGGCCTCACGGGGTTGAAGATGTTTGTCTCCATGCAAGCTGCGGGCCAGAAAACGGGTTTGGCATGCCATTGAGCGCGGAGGACTTCATTTCGTGCCGCGCTTGTCGACGCGGTGTAGGGCTGGCCCTACAAAGCAAAGCTGTCGCTGCTGTCATCTCGGACTGTGATCCGGGATCCACTGCGTGGCGCTGGCGTTTGCAAACGACCGCGCTGGACGATGGTCCCCGTGTCTACGCCCGGGACGACAAAGTCACTTTTTGTGCGTACAAAGCCAGTTCCACATCGTTCTTGGTGCCGGTCTTTTCCAGGATGCGTGCACGGTAAGTGCTCACCGTGTTGGGGGCCAAGCTCAATTGCGCACCAATTTCGGTCACGGTGTGGCCTTGCGTCAACAAAAGGTAGACCTGGTGCTCACGGTGCGAGAGCAGTTCGATCCCACTTTTGGTGCGGCCCTGGCTCACCAGGCTGGCCAGCGCCTCGGCCGTGGTGGGCGTGACGTGCATGCCGCCTGCCGCCACACGCCGCAGCGCCGCCATCAGGTCATCGGGATCGGTGCTTTTGTTCAAGTAACCCGATGCACCCAATTGGATGCAACGCACGGCGTATTGTTTTTCGGGGTAGGTGCTGAGCATCAGCACCGGCAAGCCCGGCCAGTCGCGCCGCAAAGCCTGCAAGACATCCAGCCCGTCCATGCCGGGCATGGCGATGTCGAGCAAGACCACGTCAATGCCCTGCGGGCCTTGCAGTTGTTGCACCGCGTCCAGCACGCCGGGGCCGGTATCGGCTTCGGCCACCACCTGCAGCAAGGGGTCATCGGCCAGGACCATCTTCAGGCCTTCGCGCACGATCTTGTGGTCGTCGCCCAGCAGCACGCGCACTGTCGCGTTCATGGCGCGGCCTCCATGACCGGCAAAGGCATGGACAGCCGCATGCGGGTGCCCCTGCCGGGTTGGCTGTCGATGTCGATCACGCCGCCAAAGTGACGCGCCCGCTCGCGCATGCCCAGGATGCCGTAGGCCTGCGGTGACTCAAACACCTGTGGCAAAGCACCACAGCCATCGTCTTCTACGGACAAGTGCAGCCAGCCCTCGCGCTCCACCATGTCCACATCCACCGTGCGGGCCTGGGCGTGGCGGCCCACATTGCTCAGCATTTCCTGAAAAATGCGGAACACCGCCATGGCCATGGGCTCGGGCAACGCCCGCTGCTCGTTGACCTCCATGCACCATTTGAGTTGTTGTTCAGCCGACTGCACAAACTCCTGCGCCTGCCACTCCAGCGCCCCCCACAGGCCCTGGTGGTCCAGGATGCTGGGGCGCAAGTCGGTGATGATGCGGCCCACGTTGACCACGGCGTTCTCGATCAAGCGGCTCATGTTCTGGCATTTGCCCCGCATCTTTTCACGCATGCTTTGCGCCTCCTCAAAGGCGCGCTGCTCTTGCTCGGACAAACGCTTGTCCAGCCAGCCCACATCCATCTTCAGGGCCACCAGCAAGCTGCCCAATTCGTCGTGCACCTCGCGGGCAATGCGGGTGCGTTCTTCTTCGCGCACCGCCTCGGACCAGGCGGCCAGTTCGCGCAGTTGCTGCAAGGCCGTTTCCAGCGCACGCGTGCGCTCGGCCACCCGCGCCTCCAGTTCGTTTTTGGCCTGGTGCAAAGCGTCTTCGGCCCGCTTGCGCTCGGTGATGTCCACAAACGTGACCACCGCACCGCGCACCTGCCCCTGGTCAAAGACGGGATAACTCGAATACTCCACCGGGAAGCTGCTGCCGTCTGCACGCCAGAACACTTCGCTGTCGATGCGGCAAGGCTCACCGCGCCGAAAGGCGTTGTAAATCGGGCAGTCATCCATGGGGTAATGCGCGCCGTCGCCATGGGAATGGTGTGTCAGCACATGCATGTTTTGGCCCAGCACCTGCTGCGGCTCCAAGCCGATCATGCGGGCCCCGGCCGGGTTGATGAAGACACACAGCCCCTCCAGATCGACCCCGAACACGCCCTCGCCGGTGGATGCCAGCATGAGGCCCAAGGGGTCACGCCAGGCGCTGGAGACACCCGGGCCGACGGGTTGGAGCGGGTTCAAATCGAGGTGCATGCACCAGACAAGCAAGCGGTGTGCCACAAAAGGGGCATGCCCGCACTTTCACCTTGGCCAGGCGGGGTTTGTCGCCTGCAGCAACAAGCTGGCCGCTGCGGGGCAACGACAATGCAATGCATGCATCGTTCATCCAGGATTTTCTGCCCATGACCCCGGTTACCCCCGCTCTGCTGCAAGGCGCCTCCAACTTCCGCGATGTCGGCGGCTATCTGACGTCAAACGGCCAACGCGTGCGCCGTGGTCAGGTCTTCCGCTCAGACCATCTGGCCGGCTTGAGCGATGCCGATGTAGCCCGCTTGCAGGCGATGGGCGTGGGGCACAGTCTGGACTTTCGTGGGGTGGCCGAGTACACCGCCACGCCTTACGACATTCCGGGCGTGCAACGTGTGGCCCTGAACATCGAGCCCACCGTGATTGCCCGCATGCAGGCGCTGGTGGCCCAAGGCATCGTGCCCACCACCGAAGAGACGGTCGAGCTGATGCGCGAGACCTACCGCGATTTTGTGAACCGCAATGCGGGCACATTCGGGCGCTTCTTGAAACATTTGCTGGAGCAGCCCACACCGCAGGTGTTCCACTGCACCGCCGGCAAGGACCGCACAGGCTTTGCGGCAGCGCTGCTGTTGTCAGCGCTGGGCGTTGCGCGTGACACCATCGAGCACGACTATTTGCTGACCAACCAGCTCTACAAGCGCGATGCCCGATTGGAGGGCCAGGGGCATCCGCATGTGATGAAGGTGCTTTGGCAAGTGCAGCCCGAATTTATGCAGGCAGCATTTGACGAGGTGGACACCCGGCACGGTGGCATGACAGGCTATCTGCAAGGCGCCATTGGCCTCAGCCCACAGGAACTGGCCGAGTTGCGAAAGCTGCTGCTGGAAGATTGATCAGGCTGCTTCTTTGTAGAAGAAACCGCTGTGCACACCGCGCGGGGCCAAAGGCGCCACCGCCTTGCTGATCGCGCCGATGTGATCGGGCGTGGTGCCGCAGCAGCCGCCCACGATGTTGACCAGGCCTTCGGCGGCGAACTCGTGCAGCAGGCGGCTGGTCACTTCGGGGGTTTCGTCAAAGCCGGTGTCGCTCATGGGGTTGGGCAGGCCGGCGTTGGGGTAGCAGCTGATGAACGTATCGCCCGCGACCTTGTTCAGCTCCTGGATGTAGGGTCGCATGAGCGTGGCCCCCAGCGCGCAGTTCAGGCCAATGGCCAGCGGCTGCGCATGGCGCACGCTGTGCCAAAACGCCGTCACAGTCTGGCCGCTCAAAATGCGGCCCGAAGCGTCGGTCACGGTGCCGCTGATGATGAGCGGCAGGCGCTGGCCGCTGGCTTCAAAGAATTCTTCGATGGCAAACAACGCGGCTTTGGCGTTGAGCGTGTCAAAAATCGTTTCGACCAGCAGCACATCGGAGCCGCCTTCGACCAGGGCTTCGACCTGTTCGTAATAGGCGGCGCGCAATTCTTCAAAGGTCACATTGCGGGCACCGGCGTCGTTCACGTCGGGGCTGATGCTGGCGGTCTTGGGCGTGGGGCCCAATGCGCCGACCACAAAACGCGGCTTGTCGGGGGTGGAGAACTTGTCGCAAGCGGCGCGGGCTATTTTTGCAGACTGGAGGTTCATCTCGCGGGCCAGGTGCTGCATGTCGTAGTCGGCCTGGGCCACCGTGGTCGCGCCAAAGGTGTTGGTCTCGATCATGTCTGCCCCGGCGGCGAGATAGCCTTCGTGGATGTCGCGGATCACGTCGGGGCGGGTCAGGCTCAACAGCTCGTTGTTGCCCTTGACGTCTTTGGGAAAGTCCTTGAAACGCTCACCCCGGTAGTCGGCCTCGCTCAGTTTGAAGCGTTGGATCATGGTGCCCATGGCCCCGTCCAGGATGGCGATACGGGTTTTCAGGATCTCAGGCAGGGCTTGGGCGCGGGTGTAAGCAGGGGTCTTCATGGGGTGTATTGTAAAAAGAGTCGGCGGGGGCCCAGATGGATCCCGGATCAAGTCCGGGATGACACGAAACCCGTGGGGGATGACATGCAACCTGTGCAGGACGACATGCAACGAGTCTGAGGTGCGATTCACCAACTCCGGGCGCTGTTCAAATGTCACCTCGGGCGAAGACCCGGGGTCCATGTGGGCGCAAGCAGGCCTTAAGGCTTGACGAACCGCGCAAACCCCGCCGCTCGCAACTGGCAAGCCGGGCACTGCCCGCAGCCATAGCCCCATTCGTGGCGCTGTGTGCGGTCGCCCAGGTAGCAGGTGTGGGTGTGCTCCACGATCAGGTCCACCAACGCTTTCCCTCCGCCAGACGCATCGGCCTTTTGGCCAAGGTCGTGCGCCAGTTGCCAGGTCTGCGCCTTGTCGATCCACATCAAGGGCGTTTCGATCAGCAGTTTGCGGTCCATGCCCAGCGACAAGGCAATCTGCATGGCCTTCATGGTGTCGTCGCGGCAGTCGGGGTAGCCCGAAAAATCGGTCTCGCACACGCCCGTGACGATGACTTGCAAGCCACGGCGATAAGCCAGAGCTGCCGCCAAGGTCAGGAACAGCAAGTTGCGCCCGGGCACAAAGGTGTTGGGCAGGCCCGAGCTTTCCATCTCAATCGCCGTGTCGCGGGTCAAAGACGTTTCGCTGATCTGGCCCAAGATGCCCGCATCCAACAGGTGGTCTTCGCCCAGCTTGGCAGCCCATTGCGGAAACCGCGTCTTGATGGCCGCCAGCACGTTCAGGCGGGCGTCCAGCTCGACTTTGTGGCGCTGGCCATAGTCAAACGCCAGGGTTTCGACGCGCTCGTAGCGGGCCAGCGCATGGGCCAGGCAGGTGGTGGAGTCCTGACCACCGGAAAACAGAACAAGGGCAGAGGTGTGCATGGCGAGGATGGTAATCGGTAGCGCACAATATCGGCTGTTTTGCTGTCACAGACCCCGCTTTTGTCCCCTCACCTGCCCATCCTGCGCGAAGTTTTCGGCTACGACGCCTTTCGCGGCCCGCAGCAAGCCATCATCGACCATGTGGCGGCTGGGGGTGATGCGCTGGTGCTCATGCCCACGGGCGGCGGCAAATCGCTGTGTTACCAGATTCCGGCCATCGCGCGCCAACGTGCGGGCCACGGCATCACCGTGGTCGTCTCACCGCTGATCGCGCTGATGCACGACCAGGTGGGCGCCCTGCACGAAGCAGGCGTGAACGCCGCTTTTCTCAACTCCACCCTGAGCAGCGAAGAAGCCAGCGACATCGAACGCCGTTTGCTGCGCGGCGAGATCACCCTGCTGTACGCCGCCCCTGAGCGCGTGACCAACGCCCGTTTTCTGGCGCAGATGGATTCGCTGCTTGAACGCGGCCTGCTGAGCCTGTTTGCCATCGACGAAGCGCACTGCGTGAGCCAGTGGGGCCACGATTTCCGGCCCGAGTACCGGGGCCTGGCCGTCTTGCACGAGCGTTACCCCAGCGTGCCGCGTGTGGCGCTCACGGCCACGGCCGATGCGCTCACGCGTGCCGACATCGTCGAGCGGCTGCAACTGGAAAGCGCCGAGCTGTTCATCAGCAGCTTTGACCGGCCCAACATCCGCTACACCATCGTCGAGAAAAAAGACGCCAGCACCCAGCTGCTGCGCTTCATCGAGCGTGAGCACCCCGAAGAAGCGGGCGTGGTCTATTGCCAGTCCCGCAAGCGGGTGGAAGACATCGCGGCCATGCTGGTCGAGTCGGGCATCCATGCGCTGCCCTACCACGCCGGTCTGGACGCGGGCATGCGCCAACGCCACCAGAACGAGTTCCTGCGCGAAGAAGGCGTGGTGATGGTGGCCACCGTGGCTTTTGGCATGGGCATCGACAAGCCCGATGTGCGCTTTGTGGCGCACCTGGACATGCCCAAAAACATCGAAGGCTACTACCAGGAGACGGGCCGCGCCGGGCGCGATGGTTTGGCCTCTGACGCTTGGATGGCCTATGGCCTGCAAGACGTGGTCAACCAGCGCCGCATGATCGACGAAAGCCCGGCGGAAGAAGAATTCAAACAAGTCATGCGTGGCAAGCTCGACGCACTGCTGGCCCTGGCCGAAGCCACCGACTGCCGCCGCGTGCGGCTGCTGGGTTATTTTGGTGAAGCCTATGCCAAGGGCGACGACACGCAAGGCGTGTACATGCCCTTTTGCGGCAACTGCGACAACTGCCTGAACCCGCCTCAAGTGTGGGACGGTACCGATGCCGCACGCAAGCTGTTGTCGACCGTTTACCGCACCCACCAGATCAGCGGCCACAGCTTTGGCGCGGGCCACACCATGGACATCGTGCGCGGCAAGAAGACCGACAAGGTGGTGCAGCGCGGCCACGAAGGCATCAGCACCTTTGGCCTGGGCGCCGAGTACAGCGAGCAGCAACTGCGCGCCGTGATGCGCCAGCTGATCGCGATTGGCGCTTTGCACGTGCACACCGAAGACGGATTCAGCACCCTGCACCTGACCGAGGCCTCACGCGCCGTGCTCAAGGGCGATGTGCCTGTGCAGCTGCGCGAAAGCACCAGCCAGCGCAGCGACAAGAAAAGCCGCTCACGCAGCGCCCCCAGCCCGGCCGCGGCCAACCTGGGCCAAGACGCGATGGTGCGCTACATCAACCTCAAAGCCTGGCGCGCCGAAGTGGCCAAAGAGCACAACCTGCCCGCGTATGTGATCTTCCACGACGCCACGTTGGCGGCCATTGCCGAGCACGCACCGCAAAACCTGGCCGACCTGCAAGGCATCAGCGGGCTCGGCGTGAAAAAGCTCGAAGCCTATGGCGAGCAGGTGCTGCGGGTGTGCAACGGAGCGGCGTGATACCGCCCGGAAATATCAGCGGTAAAACGCCTCGACCTTGCCTTTGAGCTTGATCAAGAGGGGCTGGCCTTTGCGGTCCAGCGTTTTGCCAGCGGGCACACGCACCCAGCCTTCGCTGACGCAGTATTCCTCCACATCGTTGCGGTCTTTGCCGTTGAAGCGGATGCCGATGTCGTGCTCGAACACGGCGCGGATGTGGAAGGGGCTGCGCGGGTCGATGGACAGGTGATCGGGCAATTCAGGGCGCTGTGTGGCTTCGGTCATGGATGACTTTGAGAGTGGAATACGAACGGGTTCCGATTTTCCACGATTTACAGACCCGCCCGAGCGGAAACGGCCCCAGGGGGTGGCACAATCGCCGGTCCTCAAAAAGCATCGACGCACCCGCGGTGTCGATGCCCTGCACACCCCAGCACATGCCTGTGCTCATTTCTCTTGCTCATGACCCCCACGCTTTCCGGCACGCTCGGCATTGATTTCGGTACATCCAACTCGGCCATGGCCTGGGCCACGCCCCAAGGCACGGCGCGCTTGATCCCTCTGGAGGGCGATGCGCTGGCCATGCCCACCGCGGTGTTTTACAACGCCGAAGACAGCACCACTCATTTCGGGCGCGATGCCATTGGCCATTACCTGGAAGGCACCGAAGGGCGTTTGATGCGCTCGCTCAAAAGCCTGCTGGGCAGCCCACTGCTGATGGAGACCACGCTGGTCAACCACCAACAGATCAGCTTCCAGGACATCATCGGCACCTTTTTGACCACGCTGCGCGAACGCGCCACCACGGCTCTGGGTTTTGCGCCCACGCGGGTGGTGATGGGTCGGCCCGTGCACTTTGTGGACGACGATGCACAGCGTGATGCACAGGCCGAAGCCTCGCTGCGCCAGGCCGCACAGGCCGTGGGTTTTGAGGACGTGTCTTTTCAGCTGGAGCCCATCGCGGCGGCGCTGGACTACGAACGCCGCTTGACGAAGGACAGCACGGTGCTGGTGGTGGACTTAGGGGGTGGCACCTCGGACTTCACGGTGGTGCGCCTGGGGCCAGAGCGCATGCAACAGGCCGACCGCAGCGCCGACATCCTGGCCACCACCGGCGTGCACATTGGCGGGACCGACTACGACCAAAAACTCAGCCTGGAGCAGGTCATGCCGCTGCTGGGCTACCGGCACCTGGGGCCCGAGCACCGCGAGGTGCCCAGCCGGGTGTTCTTTGACCTGTCGACCTGGCACCTGATCCACTGGCAGTACCAGCCCAAGGCGATCAGCCACGCCAAGACCCTGCGCAGCAATTACAGCGACCCAAGCATGCACGAACGCCTGATGCAGGTGCTGACCGAGCGGCACGGCCACCACATCGCGCACGAGGTGGAGCAGGCCAAGATCCGTTGCTCCGTCACCGATGCCGACACCGCCATTGACTTGTCGGTGATCGCGCCCCGCTTGGCGGCGGCTTTGGGTGTGGGCGACATGCAGGCCCACCTGGCCAGCTTGCTGGACCGCACCGTGGCGTGCGCCCGCGAATGCGTGCAGGCCGCAGGCTTGCGCGACGAGCAGATCGATGCGATTTACCTCACCGGGGGTTCCTCGGCGCTGCGCACCTTCCAGCGCGCTTTGCAAGCGGCGTTTGCGGATGTGCCCTTGGTCGAAGGCGATCTGTTTGGCGGCGTGGCCTCAGGCCTGGCGTACAGCCTTTAAGTCGCACTGCCCATGAAAAAAGCCACCCCGGCTTTCACCGGGATGGCTTTGGGGCTGAGCGCCGAAACGATCAGGCCTTGACGCTGGCCAAAGCCGCGTTGAAGGTCGCGCTGGGGCGCATGATGGCGGCCAGCTTGGCTTGGTCAGGCATGTAGTAACCACCG
Organism: Limnohabitans sp. MMS-10A-192; assembly: GCF_003063335.1. GTDB lineage: Bacteria > Pseudomonadota > Gammaproteobacteria > Burkholderiales > Burkholderiaceae_C > Limnohabitans_A. The sequence goes on from NZ_NERX01000002.1 coordinate 94,530, forward strand.
ATGTCGACAGGCTTGCCCTGTACCGCGTTGAGCTCGTCCACGATCTTCTTCTCGTTGTCGGTCAGTTGCTTGGCCAAAGGCGCGAACTGGGCGGCCAGTGCAGCGTCTTCGGTTTGCGCGGCCAACTCTTGGGCCCAGTACATGGCCAAGTAGAACTGGCTGCCACGGTTGTCCAGCTGACCGGTCTTGGGCGAAGGGTTCTTGTTGTTGTCCAAGAGCTTGCCTGTGGCGGCGTCCAGCGTCTTGGCCAACACGGTGGCTTTGGCGTTGTTGGTTTTCAGACCCAGGTCTTCGAAGCTCACGGCCAGCGCCAGGAATTCGCCCAGCGAGTCCCAACGCAGGTGGTTTTCTTCGACCAACTGCTGCACGTGCTTGGGGGCAGAGCCACCGGCACCGGTTTCGTACATGCCGCCGCCCGCCATCAAAGGCACGACCGACAGCATCTTGGCCGAGGTGCCCAGTTCCATGATCGGGAACAGGTCGGTCAGGTAGTCGCGCAGGATGTTGCCTGTGGCGCTGATGGTGTCCAGACCGCGCACCACGCGCTCCAGGGTGTAACGCATGGCACGCACCTGGCTCATGATCTGGATGTCCAGACCAGCGGTGTTGTGCTCGTGCAGGTACATCTTGACCTTGGTGATCAGCTGGGCTTCGTGTGGGCGGTACTGGTCCAGCCAGAACACCACGGGCATGCCGGAGTTGCGGGCGCGTGTGACGGCCAGCTTGACCCAGTCACGGATCGCAGCGTCCTTGACCTGGCACATGCGCCAGATGTCACCGGCTTCCACGTTTTCGCTCAAAAGCACTTCGCCGGTGTTCAAGTCGGTGATGTTGGCCACGCCGTCTTCGGAGATTTCGAAGGTCTTGTCGTGCGAGCCGTACTCTTCGGCTTGCTGGGCCATCAGGCCGACGTTGGGCACGGTGCCCATGGTCTTGGGATCGAAGGCGCCGTGCCATTTGCAGAAGTTGATCATCTCCTGGTAAATGCGGGCGAAAGTCGACTCGGGCATCACGGCCTTGACGTCTTTCAGGCGGCCATCGGCGCCCCACATCTTGCCGCCGTTGCGGATCATGGCGGGCATGGAGGCGTCCACGATCACATCGTTGGGTGAGTGGAAGTTGGTGATGCCTTTGGCCGAATCCACCATGGCCAGCTCAGGGCGGCCTTCGTGGCAAGCGTGCAGATCGCGCTTGATCTCGTCTTGCTTGGACTGGGGCAAGGTGGCGATCTTGTTGTACAGATCGGCCATGCCGTTGTTCACGTTCACGCCCAGCTCTTTGAACAGGCCACCATGTTTTTCAAACGCTTCTTTGTAGAAGATCTTGACGCAGTGACCGAACACGATGGGGTGCGAGACCTTCATCATGGTGGCCTTGACGTGCAGCGAGAACATCACGCCCGTCTTGTGCGCGTCTTCGATTTCTTTTTCGTAGAACTCGACCAAGGCTTTCTTGCTCATGAACATGCTGTCGATGACTTCACGGTCGAGCAAAGAAACCTTGGGCTTGAGCACGATGGCCTTGCCGCTCTTGGTGATCAGCTCCATCTTCACGTCACGGGCGCGGTCCAGGGTGATGGACTTTTCGCCGTGGTAGAAGTCGCCGCTGTGCATGTGCGAGACGTGCGAACGCGAAGCCTGGCTCCACTCGGCCATGCTGTGGGGGTTCTTGCGGGCGAACTCTTTGACGGCGCGGGGGGCTCGGCGGTCCGAGTTGCCTTCACGCAGCACAGGGTTCACGGCCGAGCCGGTGCACTTGGAATAGCGGGCTTTGAGGGCCTTTTCTTCGTCGTTCTTGGGGTTCTCAGGGTAGTCGGGCAGGGCGTAACCCTTGGCCTGCAACTCCTTGATGGCGGCGGTCAACTGGCCCACCGATGCGCTGATGTTGGGCAGCTTGATGATGTTGGCTTCAGGCTTGAGGGTCAACCTGCCCAGCTCGGCCAGGTTGTTGGTCACGCGCTGCTCGGCGGGCAACAAATCGGAAAACTCACCCAAAATGCGCGCGGCCACCGAGATGTCGCTCTCGGCCACTTCGATGCCGGCAGGGGCCGCAAAGGTGCGGATGATCGGCAAGAAGGAGGCGGTGGCCAACAAAGGGGCTTCGTCGGTCAGGGTGTAAATGATTTTGGATTTGTCTGCTGCCATGGATCGTCTCGTCATCAGGGATGTGAAAAAAGAATGTGTGCCCGGCGGTGTGTCGAGCAAATTCGCTAAACCGCCCTTTTAAGGCGGATTAACCCGAGACTTTATCTCAAATGGCGCCCTGTTTTGCTTACGGGTGCCCACATCCGAGCCATCGCGCCAGCCCCCGACAGCCAGGCGATTAAACTGGCAGCCTTGCAACACGCGCCAGACTTGCTGAGCTGGCGCCCGATGACCCGGCCAGTGCCTTGAGCGCGGCCACCAACCTAGAAAGACACCCCATGGGCGCGCAATGGAAAGCCAAAGGCAAAGCACAAGCGGCAGACGCCAGAGGCAAATTGTTTGGCCGTCTGGCCAAGGACATCATGATCGCGGCCCGCAACGGCGCCGACCCGGCCGCCAACTCGCGCTTGCGCCTGGTGGTCGAGCAGGCCCGCAAAGTCTCCATGCCCAAGGAAACGCTGGAACGCGCCATCAAGAAAGGCGCTGGCCTCTTGGGCGATGCGGTCAGCTTTGAGCGCGTGGTGTACGAAGGTTTTGCGCCCCATCAGGTGCCGGTGATGATCGAAGTGCTGACCGACAACGTCAACCGCACGGCGTCCGAGATGCGCGTCTTGTTCCGCAAGGGCCAGCAAGGCACCTCGGGCTCGGTGTCCTGGGACTTTGACCATGTGGGCTTCATTGAGGCCGAACCTGCCCAAGCCGGAGCGGACGCCGAGTTGGCCGCCATCGAAGCGGGTGCACAGGACTTTGAGCCCGCCGACGAAGACGGCGTGACGGTGTTCATCACCGAAGCGACCGATCTGGACCTGGTCAGCCGCGCCCTGCCCGCGCACGGCTTCACCGTGGTGTCGGCCAAGTTGGGCTACAAACCCAAAAACCCGGTCGACCCCGCCAACCTGAGCGCCGAACAGCTCGAAGAAGTCGAAACCTTTCTGGGTTCCATCGACAACAACGACGACGTGCAAAACGTGTTTGTGGGTCTGGCGGGCTGAAGCCCTAGAACGCTGTTCAGCGGTATTGCCGCCGCTTTTGCACCGCCACCGCCAAGGCATCCAGCACCGGCACCGTCTGCGCAAAGCTGATGCAGGCGTCGGTGATGGACACGCCGTGTTGCAGCGGCTGGCCGGGTTTTTGGTCTTGCCTGCCCTCTTGAAGGTGACTCTCGATCATCAAACCCATGATGCGGCGATCGCCGCCCGCCACTTGCGCGGCCACATCGTGCGCCACCTCAATCTGCTTGGCGTGCTGCTTGCTGCTGTTGGCGTGCGACACGTCCACCATCACTTGCGGTGCAATGCCCGAAGCCTCCAGTGCTTTGCAAGCGGCATCCACATCGGCGGCTGAATAGTTGGGCGCTTTGCCGCCACGCAAGATGATGTGCACATCCTGGTTGCCGCGTGTTTCGAAAATCGCCGCCTGCCCCATCTTGGTCATGCCCATGAAGGCGTGCGGTGCCTTGGAGGCCACCACCGCGTCGGCCGCGACCTTGACGCCGCCGTCGGTGCCGTTCTTGAAACCGACCGGGCACGACAAGCCGCTGGCCAGCTGGCGGTGGCTTTGGCTCTCGGTGGTGCGCGCACCGATCGCGCCCCAGGTCACCAGATCGCTGATGTACTGCGGGCTGAGCAAGTCCAGAAACTCGGTGGCCACGGGCAAGCCCAGGTCAATGATCTCCAGCAAGAGCTTGCGCGCCATCTCCAGGCCCTGGTTCATGGCGAAGCTGCCGTCCAGGTGCGGATCGTTGATGTAACCCTTCCAACCCACGGTGGTGCGGGGTTTTTCAAAATACACACGCATCACGATCTGCAGGTCTTTGGCGTGCTTGTCCGCTTCAGCCTTGAGCAGCTTGGCGTAAGCGATGGCTTGCTCGTGGTCGTGGATCGAGCATGGCCCGACGACCACGACCAGGCGATCGTCCTGGCCCTGCAGCACCTTCGAGATGTCTTGCCGCGAACGCTCCACCAATGCCAAATGGGCGGGCGATGCGGGCAGCCGCTCTTCGAGCAAGGCCGGGGTCATGAGCGGGCGCACCGAAGCAATGCGGGTGTCGTCGATGCGGGTTTTGTCTTGGGTGGAAAGCATATTTGAGTCTGTATCAGTCGATCTTGATTTTGTTGCGCACGATGATGTCCTGGTAGATCTTCGTGTCTTGCTGGATGCGGGCGGCCAAGCCTTTGGCACTGGCGTCGTCCACCCTCCAGCCTTGCAAAAAGAGTTTTTGGCGGATCTCGCGCGAGCTGAGGATTTTTTCGAGTTCCTGGCTCAACCTGGCCTGATGCGCTGCAGGCATGCGGGCCGGGGCCATCACGGCGTTCCATACTTCGATGTTGACACCTTTGGCGCCGATCTCTTCCATGGACGGCAAAGTGGGTGCCAGCGGCGTGCGCTTGGCAGAGGACACCGCCACGGCTTCGAGCTTGCCCGATTGCACCAGCGGACTGACAGTCGAGGCAGGCAACAACGTCATTTGCACCTGCCCACCGAGGATGGCGTTCAGGATGGCTGGCCCCCCATTGAATGGCACATGGATGGGCCCGATGTCCAGCGCCTGCTTGAGCAGCTCCATGCCTAAATGCCCGCCCGAGCCGGGGCCCACTGAACCATAAGCTTGCTTGTCACCGTCGACCTTGAGCTGGCCGATGAAAGCCGCCGGTGTGCGCTCGGCTGCGGGCTTGGCCGTCACCCACACCAGGGGCGCCGTGCCGATCAGCGCAATCGGGGCAAAGTCTGTGCTGGGGTCGTAGGGCAGCTTGGCGTACAGGAATTTCGAGCTGGTCAGCGGACCATTGCCGATCACGCCAATCGTGTGACCGTCTGCGGCTTTGGCGATGGCGTCAGCGCCGATGTTGCCGCTGGCGCCAGGCTTGTTCTCGACCACCACCGACTGACCCAAGGCCCGTGACAGGGGCTCGGCCACCAAACGGGCCTGCACATCAGGCGACGAACCCGCCGGGTAACCCACGATGATGCGGATCGCTTTGCTGGGCCAGCCATCGTTCGCATGAGCGGTCATACCCGTCAATGCCAAGGTCATCGCTACCCAATAACGGCGCTTTAGGTTCGGGGTCTGTTTGGAATGCATGGGATAGCTCATTGAAGAAGTTCAGACATTGTGAAGCGAAAATAGCCCATCGCCGCTTTTGAAAGTCGCCCATGAGCTCCCTTGAAATCCATGCCGATCAGCTCCAACAATCGCTTGCAGACCTGTTCGCCCCCTGGGTACAGGCCCTGAATTTGCGCGTCGAAAACCTTCAAGCCGATGGCGTGACCCTGCGCCTGCCTCAAAGCGATCAGCTCTCGCGTGTGGGCGGCATGCTGTGCGGCCAGGCCATGATGGCCGCTGCCGACACGGCCATGGTGCTGGCCCTGATTCGGCACTTTGGCGAGTTCCGCCCTTGCAGCACGGTGCAGCTGTCCAGCACCTTCATGAAACCCCTGTCTGGGCAAGATGCACTGATCACCGCCCGGGTATTGCGGGCCGGCAAGGCCATGGCCTTTGGTGAAATCGACCTGGCCGGGGCCGACGATGGCAAGAGCGTTTTCCGGGCCAGCACGACCTATGCCTTGATGTAAGGCAAGCGCTGGCCGGGCTTGGCTACAATACGAGCATTCTTGTTTTGAGGTAACCCATGTCCGCTCACAACGACGCACACACATCTGACGATCCCGTGGAAAACGTGGTCAAGCACATTCCCGTGATCATTCCGGCCGCTGGCGCTGTGCTGATCTTCTTGCTGGCCTTCATTGCCGTCTTCATGGCCTGAGCTTCTCAGCCCTTGGGTGCAGGCCACGCGTCTGCTCCGCCAACAACCCGCAACAGCTTTGGCTTTGCGGGTTTTGTTTTTTCTGCGCCCCTTGGCCAACGCCTTTGCCTGATCGCCCTTTGCCGCCTGAAAACAGACCGCCGCCAAGGCCTTGGCATAATGTCATGCATCTTTTGCATAGATTTAGACCGGTTTTCGGCCGAAATGACAGGCACGCAACGGCCAGCCTCCCTAAAATCGAGGCCCGCGGTTACCAAGCGGTTACATGCCCGTGTGCCGCCACCACCCACGCCCTGATTCGTTTTTTCAAAGCCCCTGCCCAGAGCCTTTGAAAAAACGATTTTTAAACTTTGGAGCTTTCCCATGAACTCACCCGTGATGCAGGGCCTGAACCTGAACACACCGGCTTACGTCAAAAACGCCAAGCTGATCGCCTGGGTCGCCGAAATGGCCGCCCTGTGCAAGCCCGCCAACATCTATTGGTGTGACGGCTCGCAAGAGGAATACGACCGCCTGTGCGCCGAGCTGGTCGAAGCGGGCACCTTCAAAAAGCTCAACCCCGCCAAGCGCCCCAACTCTTTCCTGGCCTGGACCGATCCTTCGGACGTGGCCCGCGTGGAAGACCGCACCTACATCTGCTCGGACAAGAAAGAAGACGCCGGCCCCACCAACAACTGGATGGAACCTGCGCAAATGCGCGCCACCCTGAACCCGCTGTTTGACGGTTGCATGGCCGGCCGCACCATGTACGTGGTGCCTTTCTCCATGGGCCCGCTGGGTTCGCACATCAGCCACATCGGCATCGAGCTGACCGACAGCGCCTACGTGGCCGTGAACCAAAAACTGATGACCCGCATGGGCAAGGCCGTGTACGACGTGTTGGGCAGCAACGGCGAGTTCGTGCCTTGCATGCACACCGTGGGCGCACCTTTGGCCGCTGGTCAAAAGGACAGCACCGTTTGGCCTTGCAACCCCACCACCAAGTACATCGTTCACTTCCCCACCACCCGCGAGATCTGGTCTTACGGCTCGGGCTACGGCGGCAACGCGCTGCTGGGCAAGAAGTGCTTTGCGCTGCGCATCGCCTCCAACATGGGCCGCGAGCAAGGCTGGTTGGCCGAGCACATGCTCATCTTGGGCGTGACCAGCCCCGAGGGCAAAAAGTACCACGTGGCCTCGGCGTTCCCGAGCGCCTGCGGCAAGACCAACTTCTCGATGCTGGTGCCTCCAGCAGCTTTCGAAGGCTGGAAAGTCACCACCATCGGTGACGACATAGCCTGGATCAAGCCCAACGCCGACGGCAAGATGTACGCCATCAACCCCGAAGCCGGATATTTTGGTGTGGCCCCTGGCACCAACATGAAGACCAACCCCAACTGCATGCTGAGCCTGCACAAGGACGTGATCTTCACCAACGTGGCCCTCACGGACGATGGCGACGTGTGGTGGGAAGGCATGGACAAGGACACCGGCAAGCTGCCCGATCACCTGATCGACTGGCAAGGCAATGACTGGACCCCCGCCATTGCCAAAGAAAAAGGCACCAAGGCCGCGCACCCCAACGCCCGTTTCACCGTGGCCGCGATCAACAACCCCGCCTTGGACCCCGCTTGGGACGATCCCAAAGGCGTGGCGATCGACGCCTTCATGTTCGGCGGCCGCCGCTCGACCACCGTGCCACTCGTGACCGAAGCACGCAGCTGGACCGAAGGCGTGTACATGGCCGCGACCATGGGCTCGGAAACCACCGCCGCTGCCTTTGGCGCGCAAGGTGTGGTGCGTCGCGATCCTTTCGCCATGTTGCCTTTCTGCGGTTACAACATGAGCGACTACTTCCAGCACTGGCTGGACACCGGCGCCAAGGCCCAGGCCGCAGGCTTCAAGTTGCCCGCCATGTACTGCGTGAACTGGTTCCGCAAGGACGAGACCGGCTCTTTCGTGTGGCCCGGTTACGGCGACAATATGCGCGTGCTCAAGTGGATGATCGACCGCATCGAAGGCAAGGCCCAAGGCGAGCAGACCATGTTCGGCGTGGCCCCCACATATGCCGAAATCAACTGGAACGGCGTGAGCTTCTCGGCCGAACAGTTCAAGTCCGTCACCAGCATCGACAAGGCCGCTTGGCAAGCCGAATTCAAGCTGCACGACGAGCACTTTGCCCAATTGGCTTTCCACCTGCCCCAAGCGCTGCTGGACACCAAGGCTGCTTTGCAAGCCCGTCTGGCTTAAACCCAACGGTCTGCGCCCCATCGGTGCCAGACTGTCCAAGCGCCCCGGCCACAAACCGGGGCGTTTTTTTTGCCCGGCACAATCGCTGGCATATGTCATTTTTGAAAACCCCTGAATCCCGCCACCGTTTGGCCCTGTGGCTGCTCTGGTTCACGCCGGCCATGTGGTCGGTCAATTACATCGTGGCGCGCACCGCGCCCGGCGTGGTGCAACCCCATGTGCTGGCCCTGGGCCGTTGGGGGCTGGCCGGGCTGGTGCTGGCCTTTGTGGCCCGCAGCGAACTGTGGTGCCAACGCCAAAACACCCTGAAAGTGGCATGGCAGTACCTGGTGCTGGGCGCCTTGGGCATGCTCATTTGCGGCGCCTGGGTTTACCGAGGGGCGCAGACCACCTCGGCCATCAACATCGCCCTGATCTACGCCGCCTCACCCGTGCTGATCACCGTGGGCGCGGTCTTGTGGCTGGGCGAGCGCTTTTCGTGGCGGCAAGCCGCTGGGGTGCTGATCGCCATGGCGGGGGTCTTCCATGTGGTGGTCAAAGGCCAATGGTTGTCGCTCGGTCAGGTGCAGTGGGTGGCGGGCGATGGCTGGATCGTGCTGTGCATGACGGCCTGGGCCGCATATGCGCTGTTGCTCAAGAAATGGCCCAGCCCACTGGGCGCCACGGCCCGTCTGGCCACCACGGCTTGGGGCGGCTCGCTGGTCTTGCTGCCTTTTGCCGTGGCCGAATGGTGGTCGGCCGACCGGCCCGCCTGGTCCGCCACCGCCACTGGGCTGGTGCTGGCTGCAGCCGTGGTGCCGGGCATCGGCGCTTACTGGGCTTATGGTTTTTGCCAGAAAGTGCTCGGTGCCAGCCGCGTGGCCGCCAGCCTCTACCTGGGGCCTTTGTATGGCGGCTTGACCGCATGGGCCGTGCTGGGCGAACCGATGGGTTGGCACCACATCCTGGGCGCAGGCCTGATCTTGCCGGGCATTTACCTGGCCTCCAGGTCCGCGCCTGAGACGACCGAACCCTGAAACCGCAAGCCCCATGAAAAAAGCCTCCCGAAGGAGGCTCGAATGGACCCGCCTGTCGGCAGATCAGATGTAGTACAGGCGGCTTGCCACCATGCGGGCCACGCGGCGGCTCATCAGCGCGTGCACATCCTTGGCAGGCGCGCTGTCGTCATCGGCGCGGTCCATGGCGGTTTGCAGGTCGCGCATCATGCGGGTGTCGTTCTGGGCCATGGCCCACAGACGCTGGTCAGCGCGGCGGCGCGCCACATGGGCCGACCAGCCGTCCAAATTGGCCATTGTTTTTTGGGCCAGCATGCGGGTCACGCCGCGCAAGGCCCCAATGGCCAGCACCGCCACGGCCCACAGGGCCAACCAGGAAGCGATGACATGGGTTTCCGCCCAGTCGTCGATCATTTGGTCGGTCATGACGACCAAGGCCGCGACCCCGGCGGCCAGCAACAAAGTGGCCAAGGCCTTGGCAGAAGTGGCGGGTGCCACCGCTTGGGCAGAGGCTGCGGGCACTTGGCCCAAGACAGATTTCGAAACAGTTGTGTCCATTTTGTATTCCCTTCAAAAGGGTTTTGTATGTGTTTGCAAAGCAAAGAGATCAAAACCTTGGATCGAATATTAGGGTTAATACGGGTATTGTTCAACTTTATATTCATGATGTGTATCATTCACATTGGTGATGAGTTGAGCCATCGACCCCTGACCGCCCCATGAACACCCCCATTCCCGCCTCCTTTCGCACCCTGGACCTGAACCTGCTTCGGGTCTTTGACGAGGTCATGGCCGAACGCAGCCTGACCCGGGCGGCGCGCAACCTGTCGCTCACGCAGCCTGCGGTCAGCAACGCGCTGCGCCGCCTGCGCGATGCGCTGGACGACGAGCTGGTGCGCCGCCACGGCCACGGGATCGAGCCCACGCCCCGCGCTTTGGCCCTGTGGCCCAGCGTGCGCGAGGCCTTGCGCCAATTGCAAGCGGCCATCGTGCCCAGCCTGTTTGTGCCCGCCCAGGCCAGCAGCACTTTTGTGCTGGCCATGGCCGATGCCACGGCCGCCGAACTCATGGGCGGCCTGGCCAGGCGGCTGGAGAGCGACGCACCGGGCGTCTCGCTGCGCGTGGTGCCGCTGACCACACGCGACCCGCGCCGCCTGCTCAGCGATGGCGCGGCCGACATGGCCTTGGGCTACTTTCCCGCGGTGTTGACCGACTTGACCGCACGCGCCCAAGCCGGTGAGGCCGTCACTTTTGAACACCAGCGCTTGTACGCCGGTGAATACGTCTGCGTGATGCGCAAAGGCCACCCGATGGCCGACCTGCCCTTGAGCACCGAAAGCTACTGCGCCGCACGGCATCTGCTGGTGAGCTTTTCCGGCAGGCCCTATGGCTTTGTGGATGAGGCCCTGGCCTCCATCGGCCAGCAGCGGCGCATCGTGGTCACCGTCAACCAGTTTTTCACCGCCGGGCAAGTCGTGGTCAACTCCGATTTGCTCACCGTGCTGCCCCGCCACTTTGTGCCCACCACCGGCATGGCCGACCAACTGGTGCTGCGCGAGCTGCCCTTTGACGTGCCGCCGGTGCACGTCGAAGCGCTGTGGCACCGCCGCCTGCAGCACGACAGCGCCCACCAATGGCTGCGCAGCCAGTTGCTGCAAGTGGCACAACAAGCCTTCATGCCCGAGAGCACCCCATGAACATTCAGCTTCTGTCGGACCTGCACCTGGAAAGCAACCCCGGTTTCATGCCCACGCCCGCCCCCGGTGCCGATGTGCTGGTGTTGGCCGGTGACATCGGTTCCTACCAAAACAACTCGGCGCTGAGCGCCTCGGGCGATGCCGACTTTGGCCTGGGCCGCTTCTCGCCGCAAAACGGCTGGCCCACGCCGGTGCTGTTTGTGCCCGGCAACCACGAGTACGACGGCATGGACTTTGACGAAGCGCATCAGCGCCTGCAAGAGACCTGCGCCCGCTTGGGCATCACCTGGCTGGAGCGCGAAGTGGTGCAACTCGGTGGGGTGCGTTTTGTCGGCACCACGCTGTGGTCCGACTTTGACGCGCTCGGCCCCTTGGCGGGCAAGCCTTTGCCCGAGAAAATCCCGGCGCACTTCAGCCACCCCAACAGCCAGTACACCCGCCAGCTGAAAGCACGCGACAAGGCTTTTCGGGCCGCCAACTATTACTTGCGCAAAACCGGCACCACGCGGACGAACGCGCCTTGGCTGGCCGAGGGCATGCGCGAACATGCCCTGCTGTGCCAGGACTGGTTGAGCGCGGCCTTGGATGCCCCATTTGACGGCCCCACCGTGGTCGTGACGCACTTTGCCCCCAGCCTGCGCAGCGCCGACCCGCGCTATGGCGAGACACCGGGCACGGCCGGGTTTTGCAACGCGCTCGATGCCCTGCTGCCCCAAGCGCAGCTTTGGCTGCACGGCCATTTGCATTGCCCGAGCGACTATGCGGTGGACGGCTGCCGTGTGGTGGCCAACCCCTTGGGCTATGCGCACAAAGGCGAACAGCTTCGGTTCAAGGCACAGCAGCTGATCGCCGTTTGAACGGTGCGCTGGCCAACCTTGAGGCACCTGGCCAACGGATTTTCTTGACTTGCATCAATAGCGTGGTGAGGACGCCGGCTTAAGCTGGAAGCCTCACCAATCAAGGAGCACACCATGAAAATTTTGTTGGCCGTTGACGGCAGCGACTACACGAAAAAAATGCTGGCCTATCTGGCCACGCACGATGAACTGTTCAGCGCATCGAACAAGTACACCCTCATCACCGTGCAGCCCCAATTGCCGCCACGCGCACGCTCGGCGGTGGGCAAAGAAGTGGTCGAGACCTACCAACGCGAAGAAGCAGAAAAAGTGCTGGCCCCGGTCTCCACCTTTTTGACACGCCACGGCATCGAAGCCAAAAGCATCACCAAAGTCGGTCACGCTGGGGAGATCATCTCGAAGACCGCCGACAGCGGCAAATTCGACATGGTGGTCATGGGCTCGCACGGCCACGGCACGCTGGGCAACCTGGTCATGGGCTCGGTCGCCACGCAGGTGCTGGCGCACTGCAAAGTGCCGGTGCTGCTGGTGCGCTGAAGTCGGGCAAGTCATGGATCCCGGATCAAGTCCGGGATGACATGCAGGGTGTCCGGGATGACGTGCAGGTTATCCGCTATGACGTGCAGGGTGTCCGGGACGACATGCAAAGAATCCGGCGTAACGCGCCAAAGGCGTAAAGCGTTCAAGCTTTCTGAACGCCCGCCACACCCGCCTGGATCTGGAATTGCGCCTGGGTCTTGAGCACCCCGTCGGCTTTGGCCGGGTTGGGTGTGGTCCTGAACTGGGCGCTGATGCCTTGCGGCTTCACGTCCAGCAGGGTGTAGCCCCGTTCATCCGAGCGCGCATGCAGGATGTCGGGGTTGCTGTCCCGGATCTGCGCCAGCAACTTTTCGCCCAAGCCCCGTGAAGTGATCGAGGTGGTCACCAGTTCGCTGGCCACAATCGGCGAGCGCTCGTCATTGGACTGCACACGCAGTTGCGCGGCCACGTTCATGTGCACATCGCCGCCCAGCAGCACCACGTCTTTGAGGCCGGCTTGCGCCACGCTGCCCAGCAAGCGGGCACGCGCCTGCGGATAACCATCCCAACCATCGGTGAAAGCGCTGCGCCCCAGCGGGGTGTTGAGGCCACTGGAACTCATCTGGGTGGACTGGGCCACCAGCTTCCAGCGCTTGTTGCTGCGGGTGAGGCCGTCGGTGAACCATTGTTCTTGCGCCGCACCCAGCATGGTGCGCGAGGTGTCGGCCAGCGCATCGCAGCCCACCACCACACGGCCACCGCCGCGCATCGGGTCGGGGCAGGCTTGGTGGTCGCGGTACTGGCGGCAGTCCAGTGTCCACAGGTCGGCCAAGCGTCCCCAGGCCATGCGGTCGTGGATGCGCATCTGGCTGGCGTTGTTCGCATCGGGCCCCAGACGCACCGGCATGTGTTCAAAGTAGGCCTGGTAGGCGGCCGCACGGCGGCGCAAAAACACCTGCGGGTCGGTGTAGTTGCGGTCCAGGTCGTTGGCGTAGTCGTTCACCACTTCGTGGTCGTCCCAGGTCATCACCCAGGGGTGCGCGGCATGGCAGGCGCGCAAGTCCGCATCGCCCTTGTACTGCGCATGGCGTTCGCGGTATTCGTCCAGCTGCTTGGGCACACCGCCTTCGTGCTTGCGCAACATGTACTGCGGGTTGGTGCTTTCGTAGATGTAGTCGCCCACAAACAGCACCAAGTCCAGATCGCGCTGGGCCATTTCGCGGTGTGCCACAAAGTAGCCCTGCTCAAAATGCTGGCAAGAAGCCAAAGCGATGCGCAAGCGGTCCACCGCGTCGTTCACGCCCGGGCTGGTGCGGGTGTGGCCCACCGGGCTGGTGGCGCTGCCGCACACAAAGCGGTACCAATAATGGCGCCCGGCTTGCAGACCATTGGCGACCACATGCACGCTGTGCCCACGGCCGGCATCGGTCTGCACACGCCACTGGCGCAGCGGTTGGCGCAAGGCGGCATCGGCAAACAGCTCGCACACCACACCGACCGACTGGCCCATCTGCGCCGCATCGGCCTCAGTGATGCGCAAGCGCGTCCAAAGCACCACGCTGTCGGGCTGGGGCTGACCACTGGCCACACCCAGGCTGAAAGGATCGACCTGCCAGCGCGGGCCTTGCGCGGCTTCGGCCGAACTGCCCACAGCCTGCGCTTGGGCACAAGCGCCCAGCCAAGGCGTCATGGCCGCCGCCAAGGCCAAGCGATGCCAGTCGCGGCGGTTCAAAGGGCCCGCTGGCAGCGCGGCCATGTGTTTTTCAAATGCGTTCATTGTTTTCTCGCTCCCTGCGTCCTACGTTCAATGCGTCCAATGCACAGGCGGCTCATCCAGAAAATCCAGCAACAAGGCCTCAAAGGCCTCGGGCGACTCCAGCTGTGGCCAGTGGCCCACGCCGGGCATCTGCACCCAGCGGCCGCCATGGATGCGTTTCGCCATGCGTTCGAGCGCGGCCATCGGCGCCAAGGGGTCGTGCTCGCCCCTGATCAACAGGGTGGGCACATGGATGTGTGACAAGGCCGCATCGCGGTCAAAAGCGGCCTGCGCCTGCAAAGCGTGGCGGTAAGTGACGGGTGAGACCTGCGCCATGCAATGCCTGGCCAGCATCACCCCTTCAGCCAGGGCCTGGGGGCCCGTCTGCGCAGCGACCACGGTCTGCGCCCATTGCGGCCGATCGGCATCCGCAGCGGCATCCAGCAGCAAGGTTTGACTGACGGCATCTTCTGCCCAGCCCGAGTCGGGCCCGCTGGTGCTGCCCACCAGCACCAAGCGGCGCACCAGGTCGGGCCTGCGCATGATCAGCTCTTGCGCCACCATGCCGCCCAGGCCATGGCCCACCAGATGCACCGACCGCTTGGGGGCCGGGGCGTCGGCGGGCAGCAAGGCCTCGATCAAAGCGATGGCGCTGCGCGCCAGGCCCTTGAGCCCATAAGGCTCTACCGGCACGCTGTGGCCGTAGCCCGGCATGTCCCAAGCCACCGCCTTGTAGCCCGCACGCGCCAAACGCTCCACCTGCGGTGCAAAACTGCGGAAGTTGCCGCCTGCCCCGTGCAGCATCAAAACAATCGGGCCAGCGCCCAGCGCGGTGAAATGGGGAAGCAACATGTCGCGTGAATTCAAAAAACCTTGTGCAGGCATATTACCTGCACGGTACATGCCCAAGGTGACAGCCCGCCCCTCTGGGGCACGGCACAATGGCCGCCATGAATTCACGCAAAGAGCATCTGGACGGTTTGGCGGTCGGCATCTTGCTGGTCTGCTGCATGTTTTGGGGTCTGCAGCAGGTGCTGGTCAAGTCCATCATGGACGAGGTGGCGCCGCTGTTTCAGGCCAGCTTGCGCTGCATGGGCGCATGCGTGTTGCTCCTGGTCTGGTGCCGCGTGCGCGGCATTCGCCTGTTCGAGCGCGACGGCTCCTTGTGGGCAGGCCTTTTGGCCGGTGGCTTATTCGCGGCTGAATTCGCCTGCATTTACCTGGGCCTGCGATACACCACCGCTTCGCGCCTGACGGTGTTTCTGTACACCTCCCCATTTTGGGTGGCGGCTTTGGTGCCCTTGTTTGTGAAGTCCGAACGCCTGCGCCCGCTGCAATGGCTGGGCATGGCCTGCGCCTTTGTGGCCGTGGCCTTTGCCATGCGCGAGGGCCTGAGCGCGGGCAACAACAGCGCCCTGGGCGACCTGCTGGGCCTGGCGGCTGGCGCTTTGTGGGGCCTGACCACGGTGGCCATCCGGGCCAACAACCTGACGCGCATCTCACCCGAAAAATTGCTCTTCTACCAAATCGCCGCCACCGCGCTGGCCGTGCCTTGGCTGTCGGTGGCTTTGGGCGAAAGCTGGAACCTGCAATGGAGCCCCATGGCCTGGGGCTCGATGCTGGCGCAAACCGTGATCGGCGCTTTTGCCAGCTACCTGGCCTGGATGTGGATGCTGGGCCGTTACCCGGCCACCAAGATTTCGGTCTTCGTGTTTTTGACCCCACTGTTTGCCTTGCTGTTCGGCACGCTTTGGCTGGGCGAGTCGGCCACCCCCACCTTGCTGATGGCGCTGGGCCTGGTGGCGGTGGGCATTGTGCTGGTCAACCGCAAATGAAGCCCCTGATATGAACCGCCTGATCCCCGTGACACCCTGATTCGTCGTGCCCGCGAACGCGGGCATCCACCCCTCCACCCGATGAACCCGAAAGAGAGCCATGAGCTACCAAGCCCTGCAAATTGAAAAAGACGATGCCGGTTACCGCTGCACCCTGAAGACGCTGGACGACAGCGCCTTGCCCGAGGGCGATGTGACGGTGCAGGTGGACTACTCCACCCTCAACTACAAAGACGGCCTGGCCATCACCGGCAAATCGCCGGTGGTGCGCAAATTCCCGCTCACGCCCGGCATCGACTTGTCGGGCACCGTGACCGAGAGCCAGCACCCGCTGTTCAAGGCGGGCGACAAAGTGGTGCTCAACGGCTGGGGCGTGGGCGAAAGCCACAGCGGCGGTCTGGCGCAAAAGGCGCGCCTCAAGGGCGACTGGCTGGTCAAACTGCCTGCCGCTTTCACCCCGCGCCAGGCCATGGCCATTGGCACCGCAGGCTACACCGCCATGCTGTGCGTGATGGCGCTTGAAAAGCACGGCGTCACACCCGCCAGCGGCGACATTTTGGTCACCGGCGCGGGCGGCGGCGTGGGCAGCGTGGCGATTGCGTTGCTGGCCAAGCTCGGCTACCGCGTGGTGGCCAGCACAGGCCGCCTGCAAGAGGCCGACTACCTGCGCCAGCTGGGCGCAGCCGACGTCATGGACCGGGCGGAACTCTCTGCCCCCGGCAAACCGCTGGCCAAAGAGCGCTGGGCGGGCGTGGTCGACACCGTGGGCAGCCACACCCTGGCCAACGCCTGCGCCAGCACGAAGTACGGCGGCGTGGTCACCGCCTGCGGCCTGGCCCAAGGCATGGACTTTCCATCCAGCGTGGCACCCTTCATCTTGCGCGGCGTGACGCTGGCGGGCATCGACAGCGTGATGGCCCCGCGTGCCGTGCGCGAAGCCGCTTGGGCGCGACTTGCCCAAGACCTGGACGGCGCGCAGCTGGAGCGCATCACCCGCGAAGTGGGCCTGGCCGACGCCATCGCTCTGGGCGCCGAGATTCTGGCCGGTCAGGTGCGCGGGCGGGTGGTGGTCAACGTCAACGCCTGACGAGCCCCGCTGCGCTGCAAGCCGCAGCGCAGCTGTAACCCATGTGTCTGCCCTTAGGGGTTAACGCGATGTGCCGCACAGTGACTCGTCCTTACGATGGCCTGACATTCAAACTCAGCGGTCCATTCGATGAACAAAGTCATCATCACTTGTGCAGTCACAGGCGCCATCCACACGCCTTCCATGTCACCCTACTTGCCGGTGACGCCCGAGGAAATCATTGAAGCCTCGGTCGAAGCAGCCAACGCCGGCGCAGCCATCATCCACCTGCACGCACGCGACCCGGTCACGGGCAAGCCCGACCAAAGCCCCGAAGCCTTTGGCAAGTTTTTGCCGCAGATCAAAAGTCGCACCAACGCCGTGCTCAACCTGACCAGCGGCGGCTCGCCCTTCATGACCATTGATGAACGGATTCAGCCGTCGATGCGCTTTGCGCCCGAGGTGGCGTCGCTCAACCTCGGGTCCTTCAACTTCGCGCTGTTCCCGATGCTGGACCGCTTCACCGAGTTCAAGCACGCGTGGGAACGCGAGCACCTGGAAAACAGCCGCGACCTGATCTTTCGCAACACCTTCAAGGACATCGAATACGCCTTGCGGGCCTGCGCGGAAAACAACACCCGTTTTGAACTCGAGTGCTACGACATCGGGCACCTGTACAACCTGGCGCACTTTGCCGACAAAGGGCTGATCAAGGGGCCATTTTTCATCCAGTCGGTCTTCGGCATTTTGGGCGGCATTGGCAACCACCCCGAAGACGTGATGCACATGCGCCGCACCGCCGACCGTTTGTTTGGCGACCAATACCAGTGGTCTGTTTTGGGCGCAGGGCGTCACCAGATGCGCATCGCTGCCATGGGCGCCAGCATGGGCAGCCATGTGCGCGTGGGCCTGGAAGACAGCCTGTGGCTGGGCAAGGGCACGCTGGCCAAAAGCAATGCCGAGCAGGTGCGCCAAGCGCGCCAGATCATCGAAGGCCTGGGCCTGCAGATCGCCACGCCCGACGAGGCCCGACAAATCCTGGCGCTCAAGGGCGCACAGCAGGTGAACTTCTGAACCTTTCGCATCTCGCAACCCTTCAACACCAACAGGAACACACATGTACAGCCAATGGGCCCTCTCGATCGACGACGCCAAAAACATCGCCACCGCTTGCAAAGCCTGCGCCGTGCAGAACGGCTGGAACGTGGTGATCGCCATCGTCGATGACGGCGGACACACCATGTACCTCGAACGGCTCGACGGCACCCAAAAAGCCTCCAGCGTGGTCGCCCAAGAAAAGGCCAAGACCGCCCTGCTGTTCAAGCGGCCCACACAAGCCATCGAAGCCGCTGTGACCAAAGGCCGCAGCGTGATGATGATGCTGCCCGGCGCCACGCCCATCGAGGGCGGCCTGCCCTTGGTGCGCGATGGCCAGTTTGTCGGCGCCATCGGCATCTCGGGCGTGCAGTCGCACGAAGACGGCGTTGTGGCCGCTGCAGGCGTGGCGCATTTCGCCACCCTGTGCTGACACATCTGCCAACGTTCACCCCCCCTTTTTCTTTCGCGCAACCACCATACCAACAGGAGACAACACCATGAAACGCCGTCATTTGCTCGCCCTCGCCGCCGCCACCACGCTCAGCGCCATGCCCAGTGCCTTTGCGCAATCTGCGGGCTACCCCAATCGCCCCATCAAATTGGTGGTGCCGTTTCCGGCCGGCATTTCGCCCGATGTGGTGGCACGCCTGATTGGCGACAAGCTCGGCGCGGCCCTGGGCCAGCCCGTGGTGGTGGACAACAAGCCCGGCGCGGGCGGCATGATCGGCGCCGTGGCGGCAGGCACCGCACCGGCTGACGGTTACACCTTGTTTTTCAGCGTCAAGGCCACACACGCCATCGCGCCCAATGTGTACAGGGATGCCAAGTACAACCCCCCGCGTGACTTCAAGGCCGTTGCCCAAATTCTGCAAGTGCCCCATGTGCTGACCGCCACACCCAAGGCGCCCTACAACAACATGAAGGAGCTGGTGGCGTACGCCAAGGCCAACCCCGGCAAGATCGACTTTGCCTCCTTGGGCGTCGGCTCGCAGCCCCATGTGGCGCTGGAGGTGTGGTCGCAGCGCCTGGGCATCAAGCTCAACCACGTGCCTTACAAAACCAACCCCTCGCCCGATGTGATGAGTGGCGTGGTGAGCCTCTCGGTCGAAGCATCGACCACGGCGATTCCACTGATCAAGTCCGGCAAGGTCAAGGCCCTGGGCATCTCGGGTGCGCAGCGCATCCCCGGCCTGCCCGACGTGCCCACCATGACCGAGTTTGACGCCAACCTCGACGTCAACGGCGTCATCGGCAGTTCGTGGCACGGCATCTTTGCGCCCACCGGCACGCCCAACGACATCATCGCCAAGCTCAACACCGAGATCGTCAAGATCGTGAAGCTGCCCGAGATCCAGGCCCGCCTGATTGAGCTGGGCCTCACGCCCACGGGCACCAGTGCCGCTGCGCTCGACACCGTGGCCAACGGCGACTACGCCTTCTGGAACAAGGTGATCAACGACCTGGGCATCAAGGTCGACTGAGGACGCCCCATGATCGTTGAGCACCGCACTTACACCCTCAAAGCCCTGCACACGGGTGCCTTTCTGAAGCTGTATGAGCAAGCGGCGCTGCCGCTGCAAAACCAGTACCTCGGGCACCTGATCGGGTTTTATGTGTCAGAGATCGGCCCGCTCAACGAGGTGGTGCACCTGTGGGGCTTTGCCAGCCTGGCCGAACGCGAGCGCCGCCGCGCCTTGATGGAGGCCGACCCCGCTTGGCCGGTCTACCGTCAGGCGCTGCTGGAGCTGGACGTGGTCATCGAGCAAAGCACCAAAATCTTGCGCACCACGGCCTTCTCACCCACCATCGACTTCGACCCGCAGCAAACCGCATGAGCACTCCGGCCCCCAAACCCCGCGCTGCCCCAAAGGCTCAACCCGTCAAACAGAATGCGCCCATAGAACGCGTGGGCATGTTGGGCGTCGGCATCATGGGCCTGGCCATGGCCGTGAACCTGATGAAGGCTGGCTTTCAAGTCACGGGCTACGACCCCGACCCCAAAGCCATGAAGCGCTTCAAAGCAGCCGGTGGCACAGCGCGCAAATCGGCAGGTGACTTGGCGGGCGATGCCCAAGTCATCATCTGCTCACTGCCGGGGCCCGAGGCCTTGCACGGTGCGGCGCAACAGATCGCGGCTGTCGGCCAGCGCGGCCTGCTGGTGGTGGAAACCAGCACGCTCGACATCGCCGACAAAACCGCCGCACGCGACACCCTCAAAGCCCAAGGCATCGTCATGCTCGACTGCCCCTTGTCGGGCACCGGCGCGCAAGCCGTTCACAAAGACCTCACGGTCTATGCCAGCGGCCCCAAAGCGGCGATCAAGCAACTGGCGCCCGTCTTTGAAGGCTTCTCGAAAAGCACTTTTGACCTGGGCGCCTTTGGCAAGGGCATGAAGATGAAGCTGATGGCCAATTTGCTGGTGGCCATCCACAACGTGTCGACCGCCGAAGCGCTGCTGCTGGGCCAGCGCTGGGGCATCGCGCCCAAGGACGCCGTCAAGGTGCTCAGCGACGGCGCAGGCGGCTCACGCATGCTGCAAGTGCGCGGCCCCCTGATGGAAGGCGAAGGCTGGCACACCGCCACCATGAAAGTCGGCATCTGGCAAAAAGACATGAAGCTGATCGCCGCCGCACTGGCCGACGCCCAAGTGCCCGCGCCCCTGTTTGCCGCCACCGTGCCCGTCTACAACGCGGCCATGGCCCTGGGCCACGCCGAGCACGACACAGCGGCGGTGTTTGATGTGTTGTCGAGGATGTCTTCTTAGCTTTCGCAGAGACTGAAGAAGGACCGCTTGCGACCCAAAGGGGTCTTTAGCTTGAGTTACCTGAATGACGACTTCTGGCACGTACAGAGTGAATCACATCCGACCATCTCTAAACGATTCGAACGGTCAATTTCATAGCAAATTTCTGTAGTCGCATCAAAAAGTCGCGATGAACAGAGCAAGAAATATCGCAATCAGCAAGCCGGAAATCACAAAGGTGAACCAAGGCTCGACACACTCGGACCGATTTGCATCAATTTCCTTGGAAACGATCACACTGCTCTCGTTCATTCAATATCTCTGAAAATTAAACTAGACATAGCTAGAACAATGGTCAGCGTGCTGAGTAGCCGCCATCAACCAAATAAGTTTGCCCAGTGACGAAAGATGCTCGGGGGGACAGCAAAAACGCAATGACCTCCGCGATTTCCTGAGGCTCTGCCATCTTCCCCATTGGATGCATCTGAGCAATGCTTTTGCGCTCGTCAGCGGTGCGATCCTTCAAAAGGGGGGTGTCGACATAACCTGGTGCAACCGCATTGATGCGCAGCCCTGTTTCGGCATAGTCAAGCGCGGCCGACTTGGTCAGGCCTACCACGCCATGCTTGGCAGCAACATAGGCAGCCCGACCAGCCATGCCATTGAGTCCCAGAATCGAAGACAGGTTCACAATGGCGCCACCGCCACTGGCCAAAATCGCTGGAATTTCACTGCGTAAGCAATAAAACATGCCTGTCAAATTGACGTCCAGCACTCGGCTCCAGAGCGTCAGATCGGTATCGGCCACTGCAGCTTTGGGCGAAGGAATACCAGCGTTGTTGACCGCCAAGTGCAAACCACCCCAGCGTTTTAGAACTTGCTGTATGGCCTGTTCCACAGTTGCCGCCTTTGTGACGTCCGCTTGTATCGCTACAGCATTGCCCTTATGCGCCTGAATTCGGGTAACTACATGCTCTGCTGCACTCAGATCGAAGTCAATCACCGCCACTTTGGCGCCACGCGCGGCCAGCGTTTCACATGTGATTTCACCAATTCCTGATCCCCCGCCTGTGACCAAAGCCACCTGTCCTTCAAAGTCATTGACGGTAGTCATCGCCGGTGCAGTTTCTTGCTTGCCCATGGGGTGCCCCTTGTATCAATGGGCACCAAGATAAGCAGCCCGAACTGCTGGATCTTTCAGGAGATCAGACCCTGAACCTTGAAGAGTAATTTTTCCGGTTTCCAAGACATAGGCGCGCTCAGCCACTGACAAGGCTTGGTTGGCCATCTGCTCCACCAGCAAAATGGTCAAGCCAGAGGCACTGAGCTGACGAATAGAACGAAAAATTTCAGCAATGATTAGAGGCGCCAACCCCAATGAGGGCTCATCGAGCAGAAGGAGCTTGGGCTCGCTCATCAGTGCCCGAGAAATTGCCAACATCTGTTGCTCACCGCCAGACATCGTCCCTGCCAGCTGATTTTGACGCTCTTTCAATCTGGGGAATCTTTGAAATTCTCTTTCGATCAGAGCCTCTACCTGTGCCGGATTCCCCTGGTGAGCATAAGCCCCGAGCATCAGGTTTTCACGCACGGTCTGATCCGGAAACACTCCGCGACCCTCAGGCGACAAGGCCACACCCATACCCACGCGTTTGTGAGCGGGTGTATGGGTGATGTCTTGTCCATTGAAATGGATGGTGCCGCTTTGCGGTTTTTCCAGTCCGACGATGCTTTTGAGCAGTGTAGATTTACCAGCGCCATTGGCACCGATGATGGTCACCACTTCTCCTTCTCGTACTTCCAGATTGACCCCTTTGACCGCTTCGATGGCACCGTAGGAGATACGAATGTCTTGTAACTTGAGCATTTTCTTTTCCTTGTGCTTCATGCGGCCAAGACAGCTTCACCGCCCAAGTAGGCTTCGATCACTTTGGGATTGCTCTGAATTTCAGAGGGCTTACCCTCGGCAATTTTGATCCCGTAGTCGAGAACAATCACATGGTCCGATATGGCCATGACCAGGTCCATGTGATGCTCAACCATAAGAATGGTTGTTCCTAGGCGGCTGATCTTGACCAGCAACTGGCCAAGTTCTGCAGTTTCTTGAGGATTCAAACCTGCTGCTGGCTCATCCAGTAACAAGAGTTTGGGTTCAGTTGCCAATGCGCGCGCCAGCTCTACCCTGCGCTGCAGGCCATAGGGCAGACTTCCCGCAGGCGCCCCTTGCAGTTGTGGTAAACCAACCAGATCAAGCACTGCCAGAGCATGCTGACGTGCAGCATATTCTTGCTTTTTAGCCATAGGCAAAGCAAATAGCGACGAGAAAAATCCATTTCGCATGCGGGAATGGCGCCCCAGCATCACGTTATCCAAAACAGACAGGTCTCCGAACAATCGAAGATTCTGGAAAGTCCGACCCATGCCAAATGTGCAGATGCGATGCGCTTCCTCTCCGATGAGGTTGTGGCGGTCAAACTGAATACTGCCAGCATCAGGCGTGACCACACCGCTGAGCATGTTGATCATGGTGGATTTGCCGGCGCCGTTCGGGCCGATCAGGGCGTGCACATGGCCATATTGAAGCTTGAAACTCACATTCTGTGCAGGCTTGACCCCTCCATAGGCCTTGCTGACACCCTCGACAACCAACAAATCGCCAGCCCCGCCAGAATTCATTCGCAGACCCGATTCTGAGATCGTGGACTTTTCAGCGCCGAAGCTGGAGGGATGACGTTTGAACCACTTTTGCAACACACCCATCACACCCGTTGGCATCACAAACATCGCAAATAGCAAGAGTGCGCCATACACCAGATGCTGTACCGATGGCCAGCGTGCCAAAGCGGCATCGATGGCCGTGAGCAAGACTGCACCGACCAGGGGGCCATACAAATTGCCAACGCCGCCGAACAAGACAAGCAGCAGGATGAAAATTGACAGGTGGAAGCTGATGAAGTCGGAGTTGATGTACTGGTTTTGCTGGGCTACAAGAGCACCCGCCAAGCCGCAAGTGATGGCCGCAATCACAAAAGCCACCACTTTTGCACGATAGACCCGGACACCCACCGAGGCAGAGGCAATTTCATCTGCCTGCAAGGAAAGCATTGCGCGGCCAAAGCGCCCCGTCATCAAGTTACGAATCAACAGGTGGGCCACAGCAGAAATAACGATCGCAAACCATACCCAATGCTGGATGGTGAAAGGCTGGCCTCCCCAAGATAGTGGCTTGATGCCATATATACCCGTGGCACCGCCAAACACATCCGACCACTCCGACACTAATTTTTCGATCACGATGCCAAAAGCCATGGTGACCATTGCAAGATAAGGTCCCTTGACGCGCAATGAAGGTAAGGCAATCAAGACGCCGCACAAACCGGAAATCACAGTTGCTAAAAGCAATGCTGTTGCCCCGTCAATTTCAGTTCGAGTGGTCACCAATGCAACAGCGTAAGCCCCGGCAGCAAACAACCCTGCCTGACCTAACGATTTTTGGCCGGCATACCCCACCAAAACGTTCATGCCGACCGCACAGAGGTAGTAAATGCACATCATGAAAATGATGCGAAGGTAATAGTCGTTTCCGATCTGGGCCGTGATAGCGCACAGTATCGAAACAAAGAGGGAAACTCCCAGGAAATGTTTGAGGTTGTTCATACCTTTTCCACCATCTTGGTGCCGAACAGGCCAGTGGGCCGCACAGCCAAAACCGCAATCACTAGCGCAAAAATCGCCACTTCGCGCCACTGAGCCGACCACAGGTTGACCATGGACTCAAGAATTCCCAATACGAAGCCACCCAAAACACAGCCGCGAGCGTTGTTTAACCCGCCCACCATCGCGGCCGAGAAACCTTTCAAGCCGACCGCCAGCCCCATAAATAACGAAGCCTGCGCAATGGGCGCTAGCATGAAGCCGGACAAGCCTGCCAGCGCAGAACTGACCACGAAAGCGCCAATCATCATCGCGTTGACGTTGATGCCCATCAGACTGGCAACACTGGGGTTCTGTGCTACTGCACGCATAGCTTTTCCGACCATGGTCTTTCGCATGACGTGATCGAATAGAACCATGACGAATACGGAAACTACCAACATCAAAATTTCCTGTGGACGGATGCCGATCCCCCACAAACGCACAACTTCATCGCCGACGGGGCCCGGCACCACGACAGGTTTAGGCCCCCAAATAGCCAATCCAATGCTTTGCAAAATCACGCCAAATCCGAGCGTACTCATGACCCAGGACATGCCTGGTTTGCGCGAAAAAGGCCGCACACCCAGCAAATACAACAACCAACCAAGAACACCCATCACGCCCAACGCTGCCAAAAGCGCTAATAGCTGCGCACCATCGCCTGTGACCTCGCCTCCAAATGAGGTCGAGGTGATGGGCTTACCAAGTGCCAAAAACAAAACACTCATGCCAATAAATGAACCGGCAGAGACGAACTCACCGTGAGAAAAGTTCAATGTCTTGGTGGTGGTGAATGTGACACTAAAACCCAAAGCGACCAACGCATACGCGCTTCCTACGGCAGCGCCACTCAGCAATGCCTGCAACAGAGCGATTTCCATTTTTAAATTCCTGTTGAGGAGGGGCCGCTTTTTCTCGCGGCCCCCATAACCATCAGCGCTTGAAGTCAGCCGTGGTCAACGATTTGATGACTGGATCAGTCACCTGGACCAGTTTGCCGGCATTCCACTTCACAAATGCAAAGTCAGCGGCAGTGAGTGCCTCATGCTGTAATTTGCTGAAAGGTTTGCTGTAAGACTTCATTGCGCCAGCCACGGGTTCTTTCAAATCTTCCAATGCAGCGCGCATTTTTTCGCCATCGGTACTACCAGCTTGGCGAATCGAAGCTGCAATCAGTTGCACTGCGTCATAACCGTGTACGACGAACGGAAATGCACTAGCGGCAGCCAGCTTGGCCTTGGTCCGCTCGAAAAGCTGTTTTTGCTTTGGCGTCGAAGGGTCCACCATGGTACGCATGAAGATCGGCTTTTCTGCCAGTGTCTTGCCTGCGGCATCGTGGAACGTAATGTTGTCAGCAGCCCAAGAGGACAGCACAGGAGGGAAGTAATTAATCTTTTCCATCGAGCGCATGAGCTGTCCGGTAGGAGTACCTTGCGCCCAGACCGCAACGGCATCCACGCCTGCCGCTTTCATTTTGTTGAGCTGAGAAGTCATGTCGGTATCCGCAACAGCAAATTTTTCAGTCACTGAAACGTCAATGCCGTGAAGTTTTCCGATCTCCTGCATGTCCTTGAGACCACCTGCGCCATAGCCGGTGGTTTCGGTCAGCAGACCGACTTTCTTATAGCCGGCTTTTTGAGCGTAGGCGATGATACCTGCGACCTGTTCGCGATCAACCATCGACACACGGAACATGTAGTTGTCACCGCCAGTGTTTTTGGTGATGTCTGTGCCGCCACCGATCATGCCCATGGAAACAACTTTTTTCTGATTCGGAATATGCTTCCATGCCATCGCATTGCCAGAGTTGGTTGGGCCAAAGACGGCCACTACCTTCTCGTTATCAATTAGATCGCTCATGTTTTGAATCGATTTGGGCGGCTGAGATTGATCGTCTCGAATGACCAAGGTCAGCTTGCGCCCATTGATACCACCGGCAGCATTGATGTCTTCGATTGCAGCCTGAATGCCGAGAACGCCAGCAGCACCGCTCTGTGCCGAGGGAGATGCCGACAGGTCCCCGTTAAAGCCGAGCTTGATTTCCTGCGCTGCAGTAGCCAAGCTCATCAGAGATGCAGCCGAGAGGATGGCCATACGGCGGCTCATTTTGAATTTAGACATGGTTGTCTCCTTAGTTGGTTGAGGTACTCGCTTTGAAAAATTGCGACCTTGCGCGAGGTTCAGGCCGCAGTGGAAGTCAGGCTGCTAAGAATCCGCCGTCGATAGGAATCGTCACTCCAGTCACATAGGAGGACATAGGGGATGCCAGGAACAAAACAGCTCCCACTAACTCCTCAGGCTCCGCGACCCGCCCCATCGGGATGCGGGTGAGGAATTTTTCCAGTTTGGCTGGATCAGCCCGCGTAGAGGCGGACATAGCTGTGGCAATAACACCCGGCGCGATCGCATTGACCCTTACACCGTCCTTTGCCAAATCAACAGCCAGCGATTGTGTGAGCTGTTTGACGGCCCCTTTCGATGGGGCATAGCCCAGAGTGTTTGGCCAGCCAGCAAAGGAAGCTACAGAAGCGACGTTGACGATCGTGCCTTTCGTTTTCCGGAGATCAGAGAGAAACGCATGCGTGACATTGAAAGTACCCTCGACATTGACTCTCATGATCAGTTGCAGATTTTTGGATGCATTCGGGCTGTCAATGCCTTCGCGGATCAGAATGCCGGCGTTGTTGACCAACACATCCACAGCGCCCACGTCCTTGGCGACACGACGAGCAGTTTCGGCGCATTGCTCAGCCGAAGTTACATCCAGGCCATAGCTCCAGGCTTGTCCCCCTTTGCTTCGAATCATTTCGGCCGTCACATCAGCGTTTTCCCGATTGAGGTCTGTGACCACTATCTTGGCGCCCGCGTCTGCTAATCCTATGGCGATAGCTTTGCCATTTCCCTGTCCTGCACCCGTGATGAAAACCGTACGACCTTTGAGAATTTTTGGCATTTTCATGGTTTATCTTCAGGCAGCGTAAGCAGGAGCGGATTGTGTGGCTTGAACCTGATCGGCAATGTGATTTGCTGCGATATAGCCAAAGGTAAGACCTGGTCCCAATGTGATGCCGGCCCCGGTGTACTCGCCACCCATGATGCTGGCTGCATCATTACCAGCGGCATAGAGGCCTTCAATCGGACTGCCATCGGTGCGGATCACTTGGCCGTTTCCATTCGTTTTCAGCCCCATGAATGAACCAATGTCGCCTGGCACCAGCTTGATGGCATAAAAAGGACCGGTCTTCAGTGGCTCCACACAAGGATTAGGACTGTGTAGTGCATCGCCTTGGTAACGGTTGTAGGCTTTACTGCCACGACCAAATTCGGGATCACGACCGTATTGAGCGTTTTCGTTGTAACGGTTAATCGTTTCATCCAGTGAGGCGGCGCTAACACCAATTTTCTGCGCGAGTTCAGCCACCGTGCGGCCTTTTTTCAGATACCCATTGCTCAGGTGTTCGCCCATAGGCATGGGGAACGGCTTGACAAAGCCAAGTCCATAACGACGAATCGCGCGGTGATCAGCCACCAGCCAGCAGAAACTGTTTTGCTTTCCGACAGAAGACTCCACAATGGCTTGCACGACATCGTGGTAAGAATTGGCTTCGTTGGTGAAACGCTTGCCATCCTGATTGACCGCGATGACACCCGGTTTAGCGCGATCGATGAAGTGCGGCATGATGCCCGTGCTCCCGTCCTTGCGCGGAACCAGCGACATCGGAGTCCAGGCTGCGGCTTGTTGCAAGGTGTCATCAAACACGCCACCGACAGCTTCGGCCATGCGTGCGCCATCGCCAGTATTGGACTCGGGGGTCGGTGACCAATGCTGATGGCCTGAGCGAACGTGAGCGTAGACCTTTTTCTTGCGCTCCTCGTCATGTGGAATGCCCCCGCTGGCTAACACCACACCCATCTTGGCATTGACCTTAACCTTTTGACCTTGCTGCTCCAGCACCGCGCCCGTCACGCGTTCTCCGTCGCGCAACAACTGAGTTACAGGAGAAGACAGCAGAACCGGCACCGACAAATTCGCAGCCGATTTGGCCAGACGAGCAGCCAAGGCATTGCCATTGGTCAGCGTCATCCCGCGTCCGTAACGCAAGACCTCCATGAAATGCTTGGTCAGACGCTTGGTTACGTACCAGGCAGACTCCAAAGATCGTGAAGCCCGCATGAAATGGATGATGTCTTTGCCCGAACCGATCGTGAGGCCAAAGACCGTCAACTCAGGCAGCACAGGGCCAAGGTCTTTAAGCAGCGGCCCCATCTCGCGTGCGTCCATGGGGCGTGTCACAAATGAGCGACCGCCTTGTGCAGCGCCTGGTGCCTCTGCATGGTAGTCCGGGAATGTCAGCGGCATGTCGAACTGCAGCACCGTCTTAGATGTGAAAAATTCGACGCACTTGGGGCCATTTTTGATAAAAGCGCGCACGCGCTTTTCATCAAAGTTGTCACCAGCCTGATCCTTGATGTAGGTGAGCGCCTGATCCGGGCGCTCCACATGGCCCAAGGCTTTAGCCATCTGAGTGTTCGGAATCCAGAGCCAGCCGCCCGAACGGGAGGTCGTCCCTCCATAAAAAGCGGCCTTTTCTGCCACCACGACTTTCAACCCGCGGCTGGCGGCCGTAATCGCAGCAGACATGCCTGCCACACCCGAACCCACAACCA
The DNA here is from genome assembly GCF_003063335.1 of Limnohabitans sp. MMS-10A-192. GTDB lineage: Bacteria > Pseudomonadota > Gammaproteobacteria > Burkholderiales > Burkholderiaceae_C > Limnohabitans_A. Next base: position 123,597 of record NZ_NERX01000002.1, read on the forward strand.
GTACATCGCAGTCAAGCTGATTTGCTACCGACATTGAAATTTCTCCTAAGAAATGAACGAGAAAGCGATTGCTCCTCGCATGTCTGCTAATTTAAACCTAGCGCGCTAAACCTTATCTAGGGACTTACCCTGATCTAGCGCGCTAAACAATAGTGAATAATTGGTGCGTATGATTCCACCCATGTCTAAAGTCCAGCCAATCAGTTTGAAGAACGAACCGGAACACGCACCCGAGCGCGAGCGGCGTGGTATCCAGTCGATTGAGGTGGGGGGGGAAATCCTCAAGGTGCTCGCATCAGAGCCAAGACCGATGGCCTTGAAAGACTTGGTGAAGGCGGCAAACATGCCTTCGGGAAAAATTCACCCGTATTTGGTGAGTTTTGCGAAAATTGGCCTGGTCGCGCAGGACCCTTTTACGGGCTATTACCTCTTAGGCCCCATGGCCATCCAGTTGGGGCTGACCAGCTTGCAAACGCTGAACCCTGTGCGTGAAGCCACGCCCTTCGCGGAAGCTCTGGGCCATCACGCGACCTGAGACGTTAAGCCTGCGCTGGTTGCTGACCACCGAGACGCAAAGTCAGCTCTTTAACGGCCTCGGCCAACATGGATACCGCTTCGTTTTTCCAAGCTGCGGGAAGCCGGTTTTCGTGGTTGGTCATCGTGATCACCATCACGGGGTTACCCTCCAAGTCAAAGACCGGTGCACTGAATGCATTCACGCCGGGAATAGGGTTACTGATCGCTCGACTGACGCCATGCCGGCGTGCTTCCTGAACAATTTCTTGAATCTCCGGTTGGCGCTGCTGCCATTTTTCCTGCGGCATAGCCTCACCCAAAGGGCCTGCAATCGCTTGTAGCAGCCGCTCTTGAGGCAAGACTGAGGCAAACGCTCTTCCCGTCGCCGTATCGAAAAGCGACAACACACTGCCGATCCGCAGTGAGACGTGCAGTTGCTGCTGCGCCTCAATCAAACGCACCACAGTGGGTCCGAAATTACCCCAAACTGCAATCGCAATGGCATGTCCTGTTTGTGCGGCAAGTTGTCGGATCACAGGTTCAGCAACCGTCATGGGTTCAAGTCTTTGCAGACTGGCCAAACCCACGCGCAAAGCTGCCGGTCCCAGGTCGTATCGGCCCGAAGAGTCTTGTTCGATTAAGCCGAGTCGACCATAACTCACCAAGTAGGGATGGGCCCTGGATGGCGTCATTTCAGCACGTGCGGCTAAGTCCTTGAGACTCAGGGCCGAGCCGCTGTCTGCAAGAGCCAATAACAGACGGCCACCAACTTCAACCGACTGAACAGCGCGTTGTGATTTGTCCTCGATTTCAAGCGAGAGCACTTGGGTAGGTTCAGATTTTTTTCGCATAGAACGAATGAGTTTGACACAAACCAACTATCTCAGTATATTCATCAATGACAAATAGATTCGCTATTTGCAAATATAAGATTTAGACACCATGACCAAGACATTCGCATCCGCAGCCGACCTCGAAGAGAAAAAGGTCACCTTTAGCCAGATCTCTGAACACGCCTGGGCTTACACCGCAGAGGGAGACCCCAATACTGGAATCATCATTGGCGACGACGCCGTTCTGGTCGCCGACACCCAGGCCACCCCAGCCATGGCAGCAGACGTCATCCGTCGAATCCGCGAGGTCACCGATAAGCCCATCAAATACGTCGTACTCACGCATTACCACGCCGTGCGCGTTCTAGGCGCCAGCGCATACCAACCTCAACAAATTCTGGCCAGTCAGGACACCTACGACCTAATCGTCGAGCGGGGAGAGCAGGACAAAGCCAGTGAAATTGGGCGCTTCCCTCGCCTATTTCAAAACGTAGAAACAGTTCCTACGGGACTGACTTGGCCGACCATGACATTCAACGGCAAGATGACCCTGTGGCTAGGCAAGCTTGAAGTGCAGTTGTTGCAATTGGGCCGTGGCCACACCAAAGGCGACACCGTAGTTTGGCTGCCGAGTGAGAAGACACTTCTTTCGGGGGATCTGGTTGAATTTGACGCCACGCCTTATGCCGGTGACGCCTACTTTCAGGACTGGCCACAAACTCTGGACAACATCGCTGCACTCAAACCACGTGCGTTGGTACCTGGGCGTGGCCCTGCATTGCTGGGTGAGCTGCAAGTCAAGGCGGGCCTTGAGTGCACGCGCGACTTCATTAGTGACGTGTGGAATAGTGTCAAGGCTGGGGCCGACGCAGGCCGTGACCTGCGCAAAGTCTATGAGGAAACCTTTGCCAAGCTTCAGCCCAAGTACGGCAGCTGGGTGATCTTCAACCACTGCATGCCTTTTGACGTCACCCGCGCCTACGACGAGGCTACGCAATACCCCGACCCTCGAATCTGGACTGCCGAACGTGACCAGCAAATGTGGCAAACGCTGGAAGGCTGAGGAGCAGGCGTATTCATTTACTCATCAGGAATCCTAATGAAACTCGACGACCTTCCCCTTCATGAATTGCGCGGCACCGGTGAGCAGGTGCAAGCCATACAGTTCCCTTATGTGCGTTCGCCCGACCAAGATGCGGCGCAACCGGCCCGTCACCCCATAGTGATCGTGGGGGCAGGACCGGTCGGCCTTTCAGCGGCCATCGACCTCGCACAGCGTGGCCAGCCCGTACTGGTTGTGGACAACGACGACAGGCTCTCCTTCGGCTCGCGTGCGCTGTGTTTTGCCAAGCGCACACTTGAAATTTGGGACCGTCTTGGCGTGGGTGATTCCATGGTGGACAAGGGTGTGTCCTGGAACGTGGGCAAGGTCTTTTTGCGCGACGAGCAGGTCTACCAGTTCAACCTGCTACCAGAATCGGCCCATGAGCGTCCGGCCTTCATCAATTTGCAGCAGTACTACTGTGAGGCGTATCTGGTCGAGCGTGCACTGCAGCTCCCCAACATCGAAATCCGCTGGAAAAATAACCTTACAGCTTTGCAAACTCGGGACGATGGAGCCTTACTGACGCTGGATACGCCCGAAGGAAGTTACCAGATAGATGCCAGTTGGGTCATCGCCTGTGATGGCGGTCGCTCGCCTGTACGCAACATGATGGGCCTGGACAGCAAGGGCCGCATCTTCCAGGACCGATTCCTGATTGCTGACGTCAAGATGAAGGCGGACTTCCCCACCGAGCGCTGGTTCTGGTTTGATCCCCCCTTCCATCGAAACCAGAGCGTGCTGTTGCACCGCGAACCTGACAACGTTTGGCGTATCGACTTCCAGCTGGGCTGGGATGCCGATCCGGAAGAAGAGAAAAAACCCGAGAACATCATGCCCCGGGTGCAGGCCATGCTGGGCAAGGACGTGGAATTCACACTGGAATGGGCCAGTGTCTACACCTTTGCCTGCCTTCGCATGGACAAATTCGTACACGGCCGAGTGATTTTTGCGGGAGACGCAGCACACGGTGTATCACCCTTCGGAGCTCGCGGCGCCAACAGCGGCGTGCAAGACGCCGACAACCTGGCCTGGAAGCTGGACTGGGTTCTCAAAGGGCGTGCCGGTGTGGAGTTGCTCAACAGCTACGGAACGGAGCGTGAATACGCGGCCGACGAAAATATCCTCAACTCTACGCGCGCCACCGATTTCATCACGCCCAAAAGCGAGATCAGTCGTATGTTCCGCGATCAGGTGCTGGGACTGGCACGTGACCATGAGTTTGCACGCCGCATTGTCAACAGCGGCCGACTGTCGGTACCTGCTACGCTTCATGAGACCTCACTGAACACACCTGACGTGGACGCCTTCAAGGGACGCATGGTCCCGGGAGCACCCCTGACCGATGCACCAGTGCAGCGCGCGAGCCGGGATACATGGCTGCTGCGTTCACTGGGACCAGAGTTCACCTTGCTGGTATTTGGCGATGCGCCTTCCTGGGCTCCCAGCCTGTCTAACGTAACCGTATTGCGGATTGGCATGGACCTGCTTGATACCCAGGGCTTACTGGCTCAAAGGTTAGATGCCACTCCTGGCACGGCTTACCTGATACGACCGGATCAGCATGTAAGCGGTCGATGGCGCAAGCCTAATGAAGAGGCTGTGCGCGCCGCATTGGCAAAAACCACTTGTACCCAAATTTGATCCTCAAAGAGACAACATGCTGAATACCCAACCGAACATGGCCTCTTACGATGACTATTACGAGGCGCTCATCACAGCCCATCAAGGTTTGGAGACGGAGGAGAGCCATGCAATGAATGCACGCCTGGTACTCCTGCTTTCCAACCACATCGGTGACCTCGGAGTGCTCCAGGAGGCGTTAGGCCTTGCCCGCGGTAAGCCAGCTGCTGCCGAATCCGTATCCCTGGCCGGACGCACAGCGATCGCGCCCGTTGCCCCCTCGCATACTCCCGCATGAAGCGGTGATTGACACGTCTCGCATTGACGCCAAACAGAAAGGCAATATGTCACTCATACAAAAAATCCACCACGTCGCTTACCGCTGCAAAGACGCTAAAGAAACCGTTCAGTGGTATCAAAAGCACCTGGACATGAAATTCGTGCTGGCGATCGCCGAAAACGAAGTGCCATCCACCAAAGCGCCAGACCCCTACATGCACGTCTTTCTGGATGCAGGCCACGGCAACATACTGGCTTTCTTTGAGCTGCCCAGCCAGCCCGAGATGGGCCGCGACGAAAACACCCCCGCTTGGGTGCAGCACCTGGCGCTGAAAGTCGACTCGATGGAAACATTGCTGGCCGCCAAGGACAAGCTGGTGGCGGGCGGTGTCGAGGTTCTCGGCCCGGTCGACCACACCATCTTCAAGAGCATCTATTTCTTTGACCCGAGCGGCCACCGCCTGGAGCTGGCCGCCGACTGCGGTACACCCGAGATGATGAAGAAACTCGACGAAGTGAAGTGGGACATGCTCGAAGAATGGAGCCAAACCAAGCGCGCGCCCAAACACGCCGCCTGGATGCACGACGGCAGCATGTCCGCCTGAAAGCCGCTCGATGACCATGCTCAACGAAACCCACAACTCGGCACTCACAAGCTGGGTCCCCTCGGCCAACACGGCTGGCACCGACTTCCCCATCCAGAACCTGCCGTTCGCGGTGTTCCGCCGCAAGGGCTCTGCAGAAGCCTTCCGTGGCGGTGTGGCCATTGGCGACCAGATACTGGATCTGGCTGCTGTTGCCCAATCAGGCGTGCTGACAGGCGAAGCTGCTGCTGCCGCGCAAGCGGGCGCACAAGACAAGCTCAACGCGCTGATGGCGCTGGGCACCAAGGCCTGGAGCGCGTTGCGCCTGGCCCTGTCGCGTGCGCTGCGTGAAGGCTCTGCCGATCAAGCTGCGCTGCAGGCATGCCTGGTACCACAAGCCGAGGCCGAATACGACGTGCCCGCCCGCATCGGCGACTACACCGACTTCTACACCTCGGTGCACCACGCCACCAACATCGGCAAGCAATTCCGCCCCGACAACCCGCTGCTGCCCAACTACAAATGGGTGCCGATCGGCTACCACGGCCGTGCGTCCAGCATTGGCGTATCGGGCCAGCAGTTCCGCCGCCCGGTGGGCCAGACCATGCCGCCCGGCGCGACCGAGCCGTCGTTCGGCCCCTGCAAGCGGCTGGACATTGAGCTGGAGCTGGGCATCTTTGTGGGCAGCGGCAACGCCTTGGGCGAGTCCGTGCCGATCACAGAAGCCGAAGACCATGTGTTTGGCATCTGCCTGCTCAACGACTGGTCGGCCCGCGACATTCAGGGTTGGGAATACCAACCTCTAGGCCCCTTCCTGGCCAAGAACTTTGCAACCACGGTCTCGCCCTGGGTGGTGACGCTCGAAGCGCTGGCCCCTTACCGCACGGCCTTCACCCGGGCCGAAGGTGACCCGCAGCCCATGGCCTATCTGAACTCACCTGCCAACCGCAGCGGCGGCGCGTTCGATATCCAGCTGCAAGTGAGCCTGCAAACGGCCACGATGCGCGCCGCCGGCCAGGCCGACGCCAGCATCTGCCGCACCAGCTACCGCCACGCGTATTGGACGGTGGCGCAAATGCTCACGCACCACACCGTGAACGGCTGCAACCTGCAACCGGGTGACCTGCTGGGCAGCGGCACGCTGTCGGGCCCCACGCTGGACCAAGCCGGTGCGTTGATCGAATTGACCACTGGTGGCAAAAATCCGATCGCGCTGCCCAATGGCGAGCAGCGCACCTGGCTGGAAGACGGTGACAGCGTGGTGCTGCGCGGTTGGTGCGAAAAAGCGGGCGCAGCGCGCATTGGCTTTGGCGAGTGCTTGGGTACTGTGCTACCTGCCAAGGCCTAGTGCGCTGATGGGCGTATGTTTGCAAGAACAATTAGGAGCGGTAACCCGAGGAAGAATAAAAATTACTGCTAAGCGGAAACCGCCCGCCATGCAGCAAGCATCACACCGATGATGCCGACTGATTCCAAGCGTAACCTGCCCTTTAAATTTGAAGAATCGATGACCGCTTTTGGCCGTTTGCGGACATGCCCTCGATCAAACTTGTCCAAACAAAAGGCCAGCACTCAAGCCATCGCCAAGCGCGCATCCTCTGACAACAAATCAATCAAGTCCCACGCAAAGTTGGGCAGCTCGTCCAGGCTGCGCACGCAAATTTGCATGGAGCGAATCGCCCACGCATCAGACAGGGGCACCAGGCGGATGGCCATGCTGCGGGCGTGGCGGCGGGCGGCCGATTCGGGCAGCACGCCCACGCCCGCTTAGATCATGCGGCAGGCCGCGAGATGTGCGAAGCCTCGGCCCCTTTGGTGAGGCTGTTGGCTTCGGCCACCCGCACCATCAGGCGCAGGTCAACCAGGTCAAAGTGCACAGACATGGGCAGTCGCTGGTTGACCTGCCGAACATCACTTGCCGAACAGCTGGAGCAGATGCTGCCATGCGCGCAGCAACCAGCCCGAGCGTTCCACTTCGGCTTGCGCCACCAGCGGGGCTTCGCCCACAAGCTTGCCGTTCGACGTCGCGATCACTTTGCCGATCACAGCGCCTTTGGCAATCGGCGCTTCCAGGCCGGGCTTGAGCTCGAACGTGGTCTGCACTTGCTGGCCACGCGGCACCGTCAGCATCCACGGTGCGGCCAGCACAGCGGCAACCGTGTCGGCCTTGCCAAAGCTGACCTTGGCGGTGGTGACCACAGCGCTTGGCTGGATGGGTGTGGCTTTCTCAAACTGGCTGTAGCCCCAGCCGAGCAGTTCGCGTGACTGATCGGCACGCGCCTGCGGGCTGTGGGTGTTGAGAATGACCGTGATCAAACGCATGTCGTTGCGCTTGGCCGAGGTGACCAGGCAGTAGCCCGCCTCGGCGGTGTGACCGGTTTTGAGGCCGTCCACGGTGGGGTCGGTGTAAAGCAAGGCGTTGCGGTTGCCTTGCTTGATGCCGTTGTACTTGAACTCGCGCTCGGCGTAGATGGGGTAGTACTCGGAGCCGTCCTTGATGATGGCGCGCGCCAGGATGGCGAGGTCAGTCGCCGAAGATTTGTGCCCAGGGTCGGGCAAGCCCGTGGGGTTGACGAAGGTGGTCTTCGTCATGCCCAAGCGCTGGGCTTCGGCGTTCATCAGTTTGGCAAAGCCCGCTTCGGAACCGGCCATGTGCTCGGCGATCGCCTTGGACGCGTCGTTGCCCGACTGCACGATGATGCCGCGCAGCAGGTCAATGACGGTGGCCTGGCTGTTGAGGGGCAAATACATGCACGACTCGGCACTGGTGCCACGGCACCAGGCGTTTTCACTGACAGAGACCAAATCGGTGGTCTTGAGCTTGCCCGAGCGCAGCGCCTGCTCGACGATGTAGCTGGTCATCATCTTGGTGAGCGACGCAGGCGGCAGGGCTTCGTCGGCATTGGCCGCGGCCAGCACCTGGCCGGAGTCGTAGTCCATCAGCAACCAAGCCTTGGCGGGCAGAGCGGGGGCGTTGTCGGCCAGTGCGACTTGCGCTGCCAGTGGCGGCAGCGCGTTCGCGGCGGCGGCAGATTTTTTGCCGGACGCAGCCTTCTTGGGCACAGCGGCTTTGCTGGCCGCGTGTTTGCCTGTGGCGTTTTTGGCGGCAAAGGCCACCGAGCTGGGCGCCAGAGCGCCTGCGGCGATGGCGAGGATCAGGGGAAGGAGGGGGGAGGTCTTGGTGTGCATGACTTGAATGGGCAGAGCTCTGATTGTCGCCGATCAGAATGCACATCCCTCGCCCCACAGCACCAGGGCTAAGGCCTCAAGCGAGCGAAGCGCGAGGGGTCTGGAGCATCTGCCGCGCCAACAGCAGCACCGGCGGGTCAACCATCTTGCCGTCCACATGCGAGGCGGCGAGTTGGGCGGTGTGGGATGTCATGCTGTCTCCTTGTGTTCTGTCTCAAATCGCTTGGCTGTCACGCAAGGCTTGCACCGCCGCGTCGTCCAGGCCCAGCTCGCGCAAGATGGCTTCGGTGTGTTCGCCCACGGCGGGCACGGGGTCCATGCGGTAGTCGTAGCGGTTGTTGCGCCCGGGTGGCAGCAGGGCCGGAATGTCACCAGCGGGTGAACCCACTTGTTGCCAGCGTTGGCGGGCCTGGAGCTGCGGGTGCGCCCAAACACCGGCCATGTCGTTCATGCGGGCGTTGGCGATTTGCGCCTGGTCCAAGCGTGCTTCGACTTCGGCGGTGTTCATGGCCGCGAACACGCCCAAAATCAGTTGCTGCAGCTCGGCACGGTTGGCGTTGCGCAAGGCGTTGGTGTGAAAACGCGCATCGGTGGCCAGCGCCACATCGCCCAGCACCACTTCGCAAAACACTTTCCACTCGCGCTCGTTTTGCAAGCCCAGCATCACCGTGCCGCCGTCGCCCGCCGCAAAGGGGCCATAGGGGTAGATGCTGGCGTGTGATGCGGCCGTGCGCGGTGGCGGCGCCGCGCCTTCATAGGCGTAGTACAGCGGGTAACCCATCCATTCACCCAGCGCTTCGAGCATGGACACGTCGATGTGGCTGCCCTGCCCCGTCTTGCCGCGCAAGAGCAGGGCCGACAGGATGTTGGTGTAGGCGTACATGCCGGCCGCGATGTCGGCCATCGAGTTGCCCGCCTTGGACGGGGCTTCGGGCGTGCCGGTGATCGACAACAAACCCGCTTCGCTCTGGATCAAGAGGTCATAGGCTTTCTTGTCGCGGTAGGGGCCGTCTTCGCCATAACCCGAAATGTCGCAAACGATGAGCCGGGGGTGCGTGGCGCTGAGCGCTTCAAACGACAGGCCCATGCGGGCAGCGGCGCCCGGTGCGAGGTTTTGCACCAGCACGTCGGCGTCTTGGAGCAGCTCGCGCAGCACGGCCATGGCGTCGGGGTTTTTCAGGTCGAGCGTCAGGCTTTCTTTGGAGCGGTTGGTCCACACAAAGTGCGAGGCCTGGCCGCGCACCCGCGTGTCATAAGCCCGCGCAAAGTCGCCCGCGCCGGGGCGTTCAACCTTGATGACGCGTGCGCCCAAGTCGGCCAGCTGGCGCGTGCAAAACGGCGCTGCAATCGCGTGTTCGAGTGAGACGACGGTGATGCCGTCCAGAGGTCTTGGCGCGCTCATGTCAGAAAGAGCGAGGCAGCCCGAGGATGTGCTCGGCCACGTAGCTGAAGATCATGTTGGTCGAGATCGGGGCGACTTGGTACAGGCGCGTCTCGCGGAACTTGCGTTCGATGTCGTATTCGCACGCAAAGCCAAAACCGCCGTGGGTTTGCAGGCAGACGTTGGCCGCTTCCCAGCTGGCCTTGGCTGCGAGGTACTTGGCCATGTTGGCCTCGGCCCCGGCGTTTTGCATGGCGTCGATTTTCTCGCAGGCTTTCCAGCGCATCAGGTTGGCCGCTTCCAGTTCAATGAACGCATCGGCAATGGGGAACTGCACGCCCTGGTTTTGGCCAATCGGGCGGCCAAACACCACACGCTCACCCGCGTATTTGCGGGCGCGTTCGATGAACCAATAGCCGTCGCCAATGCACTCGGCGGCGATCAGCGTGCGCTCGGCATTCAGGCCGTCGAGCAGGGTTTTGAAGCCTTTGCCTTCTTCGCCCAGCAGCGCGTCTTCGGGGATTTCGAGGTTGTCAAAAAACAGCTCGTTGGTTTCGTGGTTGACCATGTTCAGGATCGGGCGCACGGTGAGGCCGTTGCCGATCGCTTGCTTGAGGTCGATCAGGAAACACGACAGACCTTCGGAGCGCTTGGTGACCTGGTCAGCGGGCGTGGTGCGCGCCAACAAAATCATCAGGTCGCTGTGCTGGATGCGCGAGATCCAGACCTTTTGGCCGTTGATGACCCAGCGGCCGTCTTTTTTGACGGCGGTGGTTTTGAGTTTGGTGGTGTCGCTGCCCGTGGTGGGCTCGGTCACGCCCATGGACTGGATGCGCAACTCGCCCGTGGCGATCTTGGGCAAGAGCGTGTTTTTTTGGGATTCGGAGCCGCTGCGCACGATGGAATTCATCACGTACATCTGGCCGTGGCAAGCGCCCGAGTTGCCGCCTGAGCGGTTGATCTCTTCCATGATGACCGAGGCCTCGGACATGCTCAAGCCCGAGCCGCCGTATTGCTGCGGGATCAGCGCGGCCATCCAGCCGGCTTTGGTGAGCGCGTCAACGAATTCTTCGGGGTAAGCGCGTTTTTCGTCGATCTTGCGGTGGTACTCGTCAGGAAACTGGGCGCAGAGGTCGCGCACGGCGTCGCGGATGTCCTGGTATAGGTCGGGTGCGTGCATGGTGGTGGTGGGAATGAATGGGTCAAAAAAGGATGAACATGCAGCGCAATGTCAGGCCAGGGTGGCTTGCGCCTGCATGGTGAGCCAGCCTTCGTGGTCGCAGGCCCAAAGGTCAATGGTTTTGCCATCAGTTGACGGCCGGCCGTTCAGGTGAAAGGGGTGCAGATCAAACGTGGGGCGCACGGCGCGGAACTTGAACGAGGCCACGCGGGCATCGGGCATTTGGCGACGCACCAGGTCCACCAGCAAGGTCGCGATCAACGGGCCGTGCACGATGAGGCCGGGGTAGCCTTCTTCTTGCGTGACGTAGCTGCGGTCGTAGTGGATGCGGTGGCCATTGAAGGTGAGCGCCGAATAGCGAAACAGCGACACCGGATCGGGCACAAACTCGCGCTGCCAGGGCGCGCCGGTTTCGGCCGCAGTGGGTGGCACTTCGGGTGCACCGGGCACTGCGGCGGCGCGGTACACGATGTCGTGCGTTTCGGTCAGGCACAGGCCTTGGGCGTTGCTGAAAGTGTGTTCGACTTCGACAAACAACAAGTCGCCCGTGCGGCCAGCCTTGTGTTTGACCGAAGCGATGCGCGAATGCTTTTGTGCGGCGTCACCTACACGCAAGGGGTTATGGGTTTGCCACTGCAAGCGGCCCCCGGCCCACATGCGACGCGGCAGCGGCACGGGCGGCAAAAAGCCACCGCGCAAGGGGTGGCCGTCTGGCCCGATCTGGCTTTGTGGGGCCTGCGGCAAAAAGTACAGCCAGTGCCACAAGGGCGGCACTTCGCTGCCAGCGGCTTGGCGAGCATCGTCACGGTCGAGCAGCGCACTTTGACCGCGCAAGGGGGCGGCGCTGATGTCGTCGTCGAGCGTTTCGCTGCGGCCTTCCCAGCTACGCAAGTGCGCAACCTGGGCGGCATCAAGGTTGGTGGGTGTTGTGTTCATGGCGGTATCTTTGCCGAGATCAGAGGGGCGGTGGGTTGACGTGTCCCTGTGGTGCATCTACAAAGTTTCAAAAGTGCCCAGGATGGCAGTCGACTGGCTCGACAGCGTGCCGCCGTTGCCGTGGGCCAGCGCGGTCTGCACGCCGGGCACTTGGCGCTCGCCGCCCTCGCCGCGCAACTGGCGCACGGCTTCGATCACGGTGAAGATGCCGTACATGCCCGGGTGCGTGCACGACAAGCCGCCGCCGTTGGTGTTGACCGGCAGGTGGCCACCGGGCGCGATGCCGCCGCCTTCCACAAAGGCACCGGCTTCGCCTTTTTTGCAAAAGCCCAGGTCTTCCAGAAACAGCAAGGTGTTGATGGTGAACGCGTCGTACAGCTGCACCACGCCCATGTCGGCGGGCTTCATGCCCGCCATGGCAAAGGCCTCGCGGCCGGACTGGCTGGCGGCCGTGACGGTGAGGTCGTGCATGGACGAGACCTGACGGTTCCAGTTGGCGGTGGCGTTGCCCAGCACGTAAACAGGTTTCTTTGGCAAGTCACGCGCACGGTCGGCACGCACCAGCACAAAGGCGCCGCCGCCGTCGGTCACTAGGCAGCAGTCGCGCACCGACAAGGGGTCGGACACCATGCGGGCCTTGAGCACCTCGTCAATCGACAGCGGATCGCGCATGAAGGCTTCGGGGTTGCGCTGCGCCCAGGCGCGGGCGGCCACGGCCACTTCGGCCAGCTGGCGGCGGGTGGTACCGTACTGGTGCATGTGCCTGCGCGTGGCCAACGCATAGGCGCTCAGCGGCTGCATCGGGGCGTAGGGGGTTTCGTAAGGCTGCGGGTCCATCACGCGGCGCGCCTGCGCGATCTCGGCGCGGCCAAAGGTGGAGGTGCGCTGCGTGCTGCCGTAGCAGACCAGCACCGCGTTGCACTGGCCCGACTGCAAAGCCATCATGGCTGGCAAGATGTGCGCCACAAAGCTGGAGCCGCCCAGCATGGTGCCGTTGATGTAACGGGGGTTGATGCCCAAATACTCGGTCACGGGCATGGGCCACATGGTGGACAGCACGCTGGCGGTGCACAGGCCGTCAATGTCGCTCATCTTCAGGCCAGCATCGGCCACGGCTGTGCGCGCAGCGCGGGCCAGCACTTCCATCTCGGTAAAACCCGTGGCTTCGCCACAACCAAAGGTGGCCACGCCCGCAATGGCGGCGCTGCCGCGCAAGGCTTTCAGGCCCGACGAGGTGTGCACGGCTGCCGAAGCGGCCGGGCCACGGGGCACGGGCTTGGCCACTGTTGCCGCTGTGCTGACCGGGTCAAACACCACCATGCCTTGGCCCTTGTCGACCACCACACGGGCCTGCACACGCTGACCCACCTGCACGGCGTCGACAGGGTCCATGTCCACGCGGCTCATCAGGCGCACGCCTTCGTCCAGGTCAATCAGGCAAACGTTGTAGTCGCCACCCGCGTCGGGCTTGCGGCGCACAGTGGTCACGGAATACACCGTGCCCAAACCCGTGGGGGCCACCAGCGCGAGGTCGTCGCTGCCGCAATGCGGGCAGACCTCACGCGGGAAGTAAATGTGTTGGTCACAGCCCTTGCACTGCTGGACCATGAAGCGGCCTTCATCGAGGGCGGCTTGGTGCTGCGCGAGCACCCCTTTTGAGTTGTCGCTCATCGTGTTTTCCTCAGATCGGGTCCCAGCTGAACACATCGCCCGAACGCTCCAAGTCAAAGAAGCTCGACTTGAGCGCGGGCATGGCTTGGTCCAGCACCGACTGCGGCGTCCAACCCTCGCTGCGATGCACCGAGCGGATGGGGCGCGGCTGGCTCATCAAGAAGATTTCGTTGTTGCGCACGGCAAAGACCTGGCCGTTCACATGGGCCGAGGCGTCACTGGCCAGGGCCACGGCCATGGGCGCTATCTTGGCGGGCGTCATCTGCTTGATGCGTTCCACGCGGGCCTGCTCTTCGGGTGTCTCGGTCGGGATCGAGCCGATCATGCGGCTCCAGGCAAAGGGCGAAATGCAGTTCGAGCGCACCTTGAACTTTTGCATGTCAAGCGCGATCGACTTGGACAGCGCGGTCACACCCAGCTTGGCCGCCGAGTAGTTGGCCTGACCAAAGTTGCCCACCAAGCCCGAGGTCGACGTCATGTGGATGTAGTTGCCGCTTTCTTGTTCCTTGAAGTGCGTGGCTGCGGCGCGGCTGACGTAAAACGCGCCATACAGGTGCACCTTGAGCACCGCGTCCCACTCGTCCATGCTCATCTTGTGGAAGAAGCGGTCACGCAAGATGCCCGCGTTGTTGACCACCACGTCGATGCGGCCAAAGCTGTCGATGGCCGTCTGGATGATGCGGGCTGCGCCTGCGGCGTCGGACACGCTGTCGGTGTTGGCCGCGGCTTGGCCGCCCATGGCTTTGATTTCGTCCACGACTTTTTGCGCGGGGCCTGCGTCCTGGCCTTCGCCCGACACGGACGCGCCGATGTCATTGACCACCACTTTGGCGCCTTCGCGTGCCATGGCCAACGCGATGTCGCGGCCAATGCCGCCGCCAGCGCCGGTGACCACGACGACTTTGTCTTCTACCAATCGGGCTTTGCTCATTTTTTCTCCTTCAGGTCGTGGGGCGAACGTCTGGCGGGCCAGCGTCACCCCACTGGGGGTTGATGTATCTTGCGGCGTTCAGTGATTCTGAACAATCTTCAAATGCTGAAGCGGGTCTTTCGGATTGCCGAACTCTGGGATTGCGGGTGTTTGAATGCGTCTGTGTGACCTTGTCAGCAGTCGCGCCTCTGTCCTTTCACTGTTTCATCAACATCAATCGCTAAATGCTGAGCGCATCAAATACATCGTGTCCTGTTCTGCAGCCAGCTGCAAGCGTGCAGGCGACACGCCCAAGTCGAACCCAGGTCTGGCTCTGATGTGATCGATCGAGGCCTCATTGGCATGAGCTGTAAACAACTCGGGGCACTGACTCAAACCAGCAGCGAACATGCCTCCCAGTCCGGGCTATTGGGTATCTCGCAGATAATCGAGGTTTTGATTTTTCAGCTACAGCCACCAAGGTGGCTTGACCATTTACGGAGAAGAACATGAGCACTTTCCAAACCACCGGCGCACGCGCCACGGGCCTGGCCACCTTGGCCGCTGACGGCACCGTGCTGGACACCTGGTTCCCAGCCCCCGAACTGGCCGAAGGCGTTGCCGCCAGCGGCAGCACCCGCCTGACCGAAGCCGAGGCCGTCGCCGCCCTGGGCGCTGACGTGGCCAAGGCCCTGAGTGCCTGCGCTGTGCGTGGCACCACCGTGGTGGCTGTGCGCACCGAAATCAAAAGCCTGGCCGACGCGCCCGCCGACACCCACGACGCGTACCTGCGCCTGCACCTGCTGAGCCACCGCTTGGTTCAGCCACACGGCGCGAATATGACCGGCATCTTTGGCCTGCTGGCCAATGTGGCCTGGACCAACTTCGGCCCTTGCGCCGTGGCCGATGTACCCGCCGCCCGCATGAAAGCCCGCGCCAGCGGCCGCGTGCTGGAAGTCAAAGGCGTGGACAAGTTCCCGCAGATGACCGACTACGTGATCCCGTCGGGCGTGCGCATCGCCAACGCCGACCGCGTGCGCCTGGGCGCGCACCTGGCCAGCGGCACCACCGTCATGCACGAAGGCTTTTGCAACTTCAACGCGGGCACCTTGGGCGCCAGCATGGTTGAAGGCCGCATCAGCGCAGGCGTGGTGGTCGATGACGCCAGCGACATCGGCGGCGGCGCGTCCATCATGGGCACGCTGTCGGGTGGCGGCAAAGAAGTCATCAAGGTCGGCAAGCGCTGCCTGCTGGGCGCGAACGCCGGCATCGGCATCTCGCTGGGCGACGACTGCGTGGTCGAAGCGGGCTGCTACATCACCGGCGGCAGCCGCGTGCAGCTGCCCGACGGCAGCCTGATGAAAGCCAAAGAACTGTCCGGCAAAAACGGCATCCTGTTCCGCCGCGATTCACAGTCGGGCGCGCTGCATGCCATTCCACGCAACAAGAGCTGGGGCGAGCTGAACGCTGAGCTGCACAAGAACTGATTTTTGATTCTTGTCTAAAGACAACGGCGTGCACGCGTGAGCGGCACGCCGTTTTTTATGTTTGGCGCGTCTGCCAATCATCGGTGAGCTTGTTGCGCGCCGCTTGCCCGGTCATGCGCTGCTGAATCCACTTCTCGCTGCGCCCCATTTTTTGCCCATTCTTACGGGCACGGTCCAGGCTTTGGGCGAAGTCAGCGATTTCCCGCATCACCTCGGCCGCCGCGTCAAACGCCCCCACAGCCGCCCCGACCACTGCCCCAAATCATCGAGGTAGGTGAACACCACCGGGATGACCAGCAAGCTGAGCACCGTGCTGGTGAGCAAGCCGCCGATCACGGCAATGGCCATGGGCGAGCGGAAGCTCGCGTCGGCCGCGCCCCAGCCCATGGCAATGGGCAGCATGCCCGCGCCCATGGCAATCGTCGTCATGACAATCGGCCGGGCGCGCTTGTGGCAAGCGTCCAAGATCGCGTCCCAACGGCTCATGGGTGGCACGGCAGGATGGTCGCCCTCGGCGGGTTTGCCGCGCCGCGCTTCGATGGCGTATTCGACCAACAAGATCGAGTTTTTGGTGGCGATGCCCATGAGCATGATCAGGCCAATAAGCGAGGGCATCGAGAAGTTCTTTTGCGCAATCAACAAGCCCACAAACGCGCCACCCAAAGACAGCGGCAGCGCCGCCAAAATGGTGATCGGGTGCAAGAAGCCTTTGAACAACAACACCAGCACGATGTAGATGCACATCACGCCAATCAGCATGGCCAAGCCGAAGCTGGCAAACAGTTCGCCCATGACTTCGGCGTCGCCCACCTCCACCACCTTCACACCCGGCGGCAAGCTTTGCAGCGCAGGCAGTTTTTGCACCGCCGCTGTCACGTCGCCCAAGGGCATGCCCGAGAGTTCGATTTCGAAGTTGATGTTGCGCTGGCGGTCGTAGCGGTCGATCACCGCAGGGCCACCCGCCACCTCGATGCTGGCCACCTGGCCCAGCATGACAGGGCCACGGCTGCCGGGCACCATCAGCCGCTCGAGCGTGGCCAGGTCATGCCGGGACTCGTCGCCCAGCTTGACGACGATGGGCACTTGCCGCTCGGACAGGTTGAGTTTGGGCAAGGCCGCGTCATAGTCACCCAAGGTGGCCACGCGCAAGGTGTCGCTGATGGCGGCGCTGGTCACGCCCAAATCGGCGGCTTTGGCAAAGTCGGGGCGCACCGCGATTTCGGGGCGCACCAAGCTGGCGGTGGACGCAATCGATCCCAGACCAGAAATGGTGCGCAAGTCACGCTCGACGGCCATGGCCACGGTTTGCAGGGCCTGCGGGTCTTGGCCCGTGAGCACCAGCACGTATTTCTCGCCCGAGCCGCCCAAACCCACTTTGCTGCGCACGCCGGGCAATTGCTGCAGCGCGGTGCGGATGTCGTTTTCAATCGCCTGCTTGCGTTGGCGCTGACCACGCTCGGTCAGCTGAATGGTGAGCGTTGCCTTGCGCACTTCGGCCGCGCCACCACCGGCAAACGGGTCACTGCCCGCGCTGCCGCCGCCAATGGTGGTGTAGACGCTTTTCACGTCGTTCACCGCCATGAGCAACATGCGGGCGTGTTCGGCACTGGCCTGGGTTTGCGCCAAGGTCGAACCTGGGGGCAGCTCCACATACACCTGGGTTTGTGAGTTGTCGTCCGGCGGAATGAAGCCCTTGGGCAACAAAGGCACCAGCATGATGGAGCCGATGAAAAACAGCGTGGCCAAGACCATGGTGACCAAACGGTGCTTCATGCACCAAGTGGCCCAGACCATGTAGCGCTTGAGCCAGCCGGGTTCGTGCGCGGCCGTGACGATGGGCTTGAGGATGTAGGCCGCCATCATGGGCGTGAGCACCCGCGCCACCACCAGCGAGGCGAACACCGCCAGCGACGCCGTCCAGCCAAACTGCTTGAAGAACTTGCCCGGAATGCCGCTCATGAAAGCCGTGGGCAAAAACACCGCGATCAGGGTGAAGGTGGTGGCGATCACGGCCAAACCAATCTCGTCGGCCGCTTCCATCGCCGCCTGATAAGGCGACTTGCCCATGCGCAAATGGCGCACGATGTTTTCCACCTCCACGATCGCGTCGTCCACCAGCACACCAATCACCAAAGACAGCGCCAGCAAAGTCACCACGTTGATGGAAAAGCCCAGATAGGCCATGCCAATGAAAGCCGGGATCACCGACAGCGGCAGCGCCACGGCTGACACAAAAGTGGCCCGCCAGTCGCGCAAAAACAGCCACACCACCAGCACCGCCAAAATTGCGCCCTCGTAGAGCAGCACCAATGAGCCGTTGTATTCCTCTTCCACCGGGGTCACAAAGTCAAAGGATTCGGTGATCTCGATGTCCGGGTTTTGCAAGCGGTAGTCGGCCAAGGCCTGGCGCACCAAGCGGCCGACAGCGACTTCGCTTTCGCCTTTGCTGCGCACCACCTCAAAACCCACCACGGGCACACCGTCCAAGGTGGCGGCCGAGCGGGCATCGGCCAGGGTGTCGCTCACCGTGGCCACTTGGTCCAGCCGCACACGCCCACCACGCGAGGTGGACAACTCGATTTGACCCACTTCTTGCGCCGTCTTGACGGTGGCCAGCGTGCGCACAGGTTGCTCACCGGCACCAATGTCCATGCGGCCGCCCGAGCCTTCACGCTGCACCTGCTGGAGCTGGCGCGACACCTCGGCCGCCGTGATGCCCAGCGACTGCAAACGGTTCACATCCAAAGCGACGCGCACCTCGCGCGTCACACCGCCCACGCGGTTGACGGCGCCCACGCCGCGCAGCGACAAGAGCTTGCGGGTGATGTCTTTGTCCACCAACCACGACAGCGCCTCGTCGTCCATGCGCGAAGAACGCACGGTGTAAGCCAGCACGGGCGAGCCGGCCAAGTTGAGCTTTTGCACCACCGGGTCGCGCAGGTCGCCGGGCAGGTCGGCGCGCACGCCCTGAATGGCGGAACGCACATCGTCCACCGCTTCTTGCGTGGGCTTTTCCATGCGGAACTCGGCGGTGATTGACACCACGCCGTCTTGCACTTTGGTGGTGATGTGCTTCAAGCCCTGCAGTGGGGCCAGCGCGTTTTCGAGCTTGCGGGCCACATCGGTTTCGAGCTGCGAAGGCGCAGCGCCGGGCAAGCTGGCGGTGACGCTGATGGTGGGCACGTCCAGATCCGGAAAGTTCTGCACTTTCATGGACCCAAAGGCGATGAAGCCGGCCACCGTCAGCAGCACAAACAGCATGACGGCAGGAATGGGGTTGCGGATCGACCAGGAAGAGACGTTGAGCATGGCGTCCCTTTTATTTGGTGGCGGCGGCGGGAGCAGCTTGAGCGGCAGGCGCATCGACCACACGCACCGTGTCGCCGTGGTTCAAAAATGCACCGCCGCTGGCCACCACGCGGGCATCGGCTTTCAGGCCACTGGTCACCTCCACACGGTCACCGTTTTGGCGTCCGGTTTGCACCTTGAGTTGGCTGACTTTTTGGTCGGCCCCCACGGTGTAAACGTAGCTGAAGCCATCGCGCACCACCACGGCGCTTTGCGGCACGGTGAGCGCCTGGCTTTGGCCCAGCGCGATCTCGCCTTGGGCGTACATGCCGGCACGGGCGCTGCCGGTGACGGCGGGCAAATCCACATACACGATGGCGTTGCGGGTTTGCGCGTCCACCGAAGGCGCGACCATGCGCACCTTGCCTTGCAGCTGCTGGCCGCTGGCGGCTTTGATCTGCACCGGCGCGCCCACCTGGATGCGGCCAATCTCGGCGGCGGTCACTTCAGCCCGCCACTCGATGCGGCCCTGGCGAATCAAGCGAAACAACTCGGTGCCTGCGCCCACCACGCTGCCCACGGTGGCTTGCCGCGCCGAGATCACGCCCGCATCGGGCGCACGCACTTGGGTTTGCGACAAGCGCACGGTTTGCAACTGCACCATGGCACGGGCCGATTGCACACGCGCTTGCGCCGAAGCATCGGCGGCCAAGGTCTGGCTCAGTTGCGCGTTGCTGAAAAAGCCCTGCTGCTGCAAGCTGCGGGCGCGGTCAGATTGGGCTTTGGCTTCTTGCGCACTGGCCGTTGCTTCGGCGAGGGCCGCTTCGGCCTGCGCCAATTCCGCACGCAGGGTGTCGGACTGCAAAGTTGCCAACACATCGCCGCGCTGCACCCGGTCGCCCACATTCACCCGCACTTCGGTGATCTTCAGGCCATTGGCCTCAGCGCCGATGATGGCTTCTTGCCAAGCGGCCAAGCTGCCGTTGGCGCTGATTTTTTGAGCCAGGCTGGCCGTTTGAGGCGTGGCCACCGTCACCGTCAGGCTGGGTTTGGCGGGCTGCGAGCCTTTGGCCTTTTCGTCGGCAGCCAAGGCGGCACACCCGTGCGCCATCAACAAACAAGCAATCCATGCGGATTTTTTCATGACCGACTCCCAGACCCAAAAATGGATTGAGTTTATCGGGGGACAAGAAGCCTTTTGACGGCAATGGCGCCATGTCTGAATTCCGCCCCCGCAGCGTGCCTTTGCAGGCGGCTCAAAGCGCTTGGGTCAAGTCGCCATTGACCCGTGCCACCGCACGAAACGCATCGCTGATGCGCTCATCCGCCGCAGCGCGTTGCCAAAACTGCATCGCCAATGCCCGCGCTTGCGGCCAGACGCCCAAGGTATGGGCATTGGGGCGCGGCAGCTGGCTGGACCAGTCTCGCGCCACCACCTCGCCTGCCACCGGGGCGTAATACATGGGCAGCATGTCGTAAACGGGGGCCAGTTGCCAGCGGTGTTGGTGCAGCAGCAGCGACACATTGCCGTGGTGGCGGTCGGTGTTGGCAATCAGGGCACCAAAGGCGTCGAGCAGGCACAGGGTCTGAATGTCGGCAGCGCTCAGGCTTTCGGCCCCTGCGCGGCCGGTCTGCATGGCGGTGGCGGCCCATTGCGAGCCGATGCCGATGTAATGCGCGTCGTACATCTCCAAAGACACCATGCCCACGCGGCCCTGATGCGTGCGGTCAAATCGGCGGCTTTGCAAAAAGACGCGGCCACCGGCCTGCACGATGTCGGTGTGCGCGGCGGCAATGCCTGCGGCTTGCAAGGTGTGCAGGGCCAGTGCCTCGCACACCAGCAGATCGCGCCAGCGCTGGTCGGCTGGGGCATCGCCTGCGGGCGAAAACTTGACCAGCACGGGCACGCCATCCGTCACCGCGCAAAACTTGGGTTGCTCACCGCCCGCGCTGGAGCCAGGGGCTGCGCTGCCCAAGGATTGCAAGGCCAAACGGGGGTAGTCCTGCTCAGGGTCGGTCACTGCCGGTGCGGCGCTGCGGTTGGGCGGTAAGGTCAGGTAACGGTCCAAGGCCGTAGCACCCACCAACAGGTTGCCAGGCAGGTCTTCACCGGCACGCACCAGCGCCAGCAGGATGTGGTCATCGCTCCAGTGCGCCAGATGCGGGGGCAAGGCCAACTCGGCATGGGCTTGTGGAAAAGCCCGCCCCAGAAAACCCTGGGGGCGGGTGTCCATCAAAAACCAAGGCAAGCTGTGGTGAAACTCACTGCGGCCATGGGCCTTGTCGGCTTCTTCCATCCAGAAGCCGCCTCCGGCCAGCGGGTACATCGTGCCAAAGCTTTGCAGCTCACCACTGGGCAGCACCTGGTGAATGAGCACCTGCCGCCCCACACCCGGCACATCGCGTGGCAACAGATATCGCTGCGCGCGGGCAGCGCCCACCTTCACCACCGCCCCTGAAGCCAACAAGGGCGCGAGCAAGCGCGAGACGGTGGGTTGGCTCACATCCAGCTGCGCCTGTAGCTGGGGGCTGCTGGCATGGCCGTTGTAGCGTCGCAAGGCTGCGATCAAGGGGTCAGAGGTGTTCACTGAATGGATATCTGAATAGATATTTCAATGATACAAGACGCCCAAGTTATTGTCATTCAAAGAATTTATTCTACAAATTCCCAATTTGCAGAAATGATTGAATGGTTTTTAAAGGCAAGGTGACTCGTTGGACCACAGCAGAAAGGGCGGAAGTCAACGCGGTTGATCGAATCAATCGAGATGCGCGATGCCTGCAAAGTTGAAACGCTCAGGCAAACCAGCTGCCCACCTTGTCACGGGCTTGCTGTTTGACCTCATCTGTCACGTACATGGCGACCGTCAACACGGCCGAAACCAGCACGCCCAGGTCGTCCGAATAACCCAACACCGGCGTGATGTCGGGCACCGCGTCGATGGGCGAGATGAAGTAAGTCAAGGCGCCATAGATGACGGTCTTGGCCCACAGCGGGGTGTCGGGTTTTTGGGCGGCGTAGTACAGGCACAGGGCGCGTTCGACCACATCTTGGCCTGCCGCCTTGGCAAAGTGCTTGAGCTTGTCCCAAAAGCTTTTTTCAGAAAAAGCCGCCTGTTCAAGCAATTTATCTTCGCTCATGCGCGGGCCCTCAGGCTTTGGCCAAATGCTGCTTGGCCAGCTCCACGTACCAGTCCAGGCAGCCGGGGTTGGCCATGGCGTCTTTGTTGACCACTTTTTCCAGGGGCTGACCGAGCATGAGTTTTTTGATCGGCAGCTCCTGCTTTTTGCCGGACAGGGTGCGCGGGATCTCAGCGACCTGGAAAATTTCGTTGGGGATGAAGCGGGGGCTCAATGCCACCTTGATGGCGTTGTTGAGCTTGGCCTGGAGCGCGTCGTCAAACGCTGTGCCCGGGCGCAGCACCACAAACAGCGGCATGTAGCTTTCCTTGCCTAGGTACTCCAGGTCCACGACCATGGAGTCCATCACTTCGGGCAGGGCCTCCACAGCGCTGTACAGCTCGCTGGTGCCCATGCGCAGGCCGTGGCGGTTGATGGTGGCGTCGCTGCGGCCAAAGATCACGCAGCCTTCGCCCTCGCCCTTTGTTTCCGGGTTCCCGTTGCCGATGCGCAGCCAGTCGCCGTGCCGCCAGACGCCGCCCATGCTGGCCGGGCCGTCGCCGCCACCGGGCATGCGGCCATGGCCTGCAGGGTACATCTCAAAATAACTGCTGAGGTAACGGGCATTCTCTTTGTCGCCCCAAAAGAAGAGCGGCATGGACGGGATGGGTTGTGTGCAGACCAGCTCGCCCACTTCGCCTTTGACCGGCAAACCCGCCTCGTTCCACGACTCGACGGCCGCACCCAGCATGCGGCATTGCATGACGCCGGGCTCTTGCGGCAGCTCGCGGTGGCCCCCCACAAAGGCGCCCGCAAAGTCGGTGCCGCCCGAAATGTTGCACCACCAGATGTCGGTGCCGATGTTTTTGAATTGCTCGGTGCCCCAGCTTTGCGTCTCGGGCGACAGGGGCGAGCCGGTGGTGCCCAGAGCGCGCACCCGCGACAGATCGCCGCAGCGGGAAATGTCCAAACCAGCCTTGTGGCAGTTGGCGAAGAAGGCCGCACCGGCGCCAAAGAAGGTGACATTTTCTTCGGAGGCCATGCGCCACAAGATGCCCCAGTCGGGGTTGTCTTTGCTGCCGCCGGGGTTGCCGTCGTAGATCACGCAGGTCACGCCGTTGAGCAAGCCCGCCACTTGGGCGTTCCACATGACCCAGCCGGTGGAGCTGTACCAGTGAAAGCGCTCGCCAAAGCTGTTGGGGTGGTAGCTGCAGCCCACGTCGTTGTGCAAAATTTTGTTGGCCAGCGCCACGATCACGGTGCCGCCGTGCCCGTGCACGATGGGCTTGGGCAGGCCGGTGGTGCCGCTCGAATACACAATCCACAGCGGGTGGTCAAAGGGCAGCCACAGCGGCTCGAAGGCCTGCACCTCGGCATCGTCACGCGCCGTGATGACCGACAAAGGCGTGCTGGCGGCCACATCGCATTGGGCGATGTCCACCGTGCCCAGGTTGTCGTGGATGATGACGTGCTGCAAGCTGGGCAACGCGTCCCTGAGTTCCTGCACCACGGTCATGCGGTCGAAGTCACGGCCGCCGTAGCTCACGCCGTCGACGGCGATCAGGATCTTCGGCTCGATCTGCTTGAAGCGGTCCAGCACGGCGTTGGTGCCCATGTCGGGCGCGCAAATGCTCCACACGCCGCCCACACTGACCGTGGCCAAAAACGCCACCATGGCCTCTGGAATGTTGGGCAAATAGGCCGCCACCCGGTCACCGGGCTGCAGGCCTTGCGCTTGCAGGTGCAAGGCCAAGGCGGCCACTTGGCGACGCAGCTCGGGCCAGCTCATTTCGCGGCGCAGGCCTTTTTCATTGAGGCTGATGACCGCCGGGAACCCTGCCGCATCGGCCGGCTGCACATGGCGCATCACCTGGTGCGCGTAATTGGTCTTGGCGCCTTCGAACCACACGGCACCGGGCATGACGTTTTGGGAGATGGCCGCCTTGTGCGGCGTGGGGGACTCCATCTCGAAGTAATCCCACATGCTTTGCCAAAAGCCTTCCAGATCGGACACCGACCATTGCCAAAGGTCGTTGTAGTGCTCAAAGCTCAGGCCGCATTGATCGCGCAGCCAGTTTTGGTACAGACGGATCTGGGGCACATAGGGTGCTGGGGTCGAGGTCGCAGTGTTCATGGGAATGAGGGTATCAGCGCCAATGCCCAGCTGTCACGACCGACAACCCTGAAAACATGCACCTAGGTGACAGGTGCGTGAAAACTGCGAACGCTCAGCCTTGCTTCATGCGTTGGCTTTTCCAATACACATCGTCGCCGCCGTTCATGCGGTTGAGCACACGGGCCAGCACGAACATCAAATCTGACAAGCGGTTGAGGTATTGGCGCGGCGTGTCGTTGATCGACTCTTCGTTGCCCAGGGCCACGCAGGCACGCTCGGCCCGGCGCGCCACGGTGCGGCACACATGGGCATGGGCTGCGCCACGGGTGCCTGCGGGCAAGATGAATTCTTCGAGCTTGGGCAACTGGGCGTTGTAGGTGGCCAAGGCGTCGTCGAGCGCGGCCACAGCCTCTTCCTTGAGCAATTCAAAACCGGGAATGGACAGCTCGCCGCCCAGGTTGAACAGCTGGTGCTGCACCTCGACCAGCACATCGCGCACATCAACGGGCATGTCTTCGCACAGCAAAACGCCGATGTTGGAATTAAGCTCGTCCACCTCGCCCATGGCGTGCACGCGCAAGCTGTTTTTGGACACGCGCTGGTTGTTGCCCAAGCCGGTGGTGCCGTTGTCGCCGGTGCGGGTGGCGATTTGTGTGAGTCGGTTGCCCATGGATGCGTCCTCTGTTCGGTCTCGTATTCTGGCTGACGATTGTCGACCATGTTCCCTTGGCTTGTCTGACACAGGACAAGCCCGGTGCGACAAGCGGCGTAAACTGCGTCTTCATCAGTTTGGCGGCTTTGATCCGCTGACCAGGAGACACCCCATGAACGCCCCCACCGCTGCCGCCCACCTGGCCCCCGAAATCGCGCAACGCGCTGTGCCCGATGCTTTTTTGACGGCCCTCAAAGCCCGCTTTGGCGACAACTGCTCCACCGCCTTGGTGGTGCGCGAGCAGCATGGCCGCGACGAATCGGCCTTCACCCATGTGCCGCCACCGGCTGCGGTGGTGTTTGCGGAATGCACGCAAGACGTGGCCGACGCCGTCAAGTTGTGCGCCGAGCACAAAGTGCCGGTCATTCCCTTTGGCGTGGGTTCGTCACTCGAAGGCCATTTGCTGGCGGTACAAGGCGGCATCAGCATCGACCTGATGCGCATGAACAAGGTGCTGGCCATCAACGCCGAAGACCTGACGGTGACGGTGCAACCGGGTGTGACGCGCAAGCAACTCAATGAAGAGATCAAGTCCACGGGCCTGTTCTTCCCGATCGACCCGGGCGCGGACGCCACCATTGGCGGCATGAGCGCCACACGCGCCAGCGGCACCAACGCCGTGCGCTACGGCACCATGCGCGAGAACGTGCTGGCCCTGGAAGTGGTCACCTCGTCGGGCGAAATCATCCGCACCGGCACCCGCGCCAAAAAGTCGAGCGCCGGTTACGACCTGACGCGCCTGATGGTGGGCAGTGAAGGCACGCTGGGCGTGATGACCGAAATCACCGTGCGCCTGTACCCGCTGCCCGAAGCCATCTCTGCTGCCATTTGCTCCTTCCCGAGCATCGAAGCCGCTGTACGCACCGTGATCCAGACCATCCAGCTGGGCGTGCCGATTGCCCGCGTGGAGCTGATCGACCACAACACCGTGCGCATGGTCAATGCCTATGCCAAGCTGGGCCTGCGCGAAGAAGCGCTGCTGCTGATGGAGTTCCACGGCTCGCCTGCGGGCGTGAAAGAACAAGCCGAGACGGTGCAAGAAATCGCCAGCGAATTCGGTGGCAATGCGTTCGAATGGGCCACGACGCCTGAAGAGCGCACGCGCCTGTGGACCGCACGGCATAACGCCTACTTTGCCGCCGTGCAAAGCCGTCCCGGCTGCCGCGCCATCAGCACCGACACCTGCGTGCCCATCAGCCGCCTGGCCGACTGCCTGCTGGACTCGATCACCGAAACCGATGCCAGCGGCATTCCTTACTTTTTGGTCGGCCATGTGGGCGACGGCAACTTCCACTTTGGTTATTTGATCGACCCGAACAACCCGCAGGAATGCGCCACCGCCGAAGCACTGAACCAGCAACTGGTCACCCGCGCCCTGCGCTTGGGTGGCACCTGCACCGGTGAGCACGGCATTGGCCTGCACAAAATGGACTTCTTGCGCACCGAAACCGGCGAAGGCGCAGTCGACATGATGCGCACCATCAAGCGGGCGCTGGACCCGCACAACATCATGAATCCGGGGAAGATTTTCTCGATGTGAATGGTCGCGGAAAAACCGCGCCGTTCAGATCGCAGGCGTCAAAACAGCAGACTGTCGCAGCAAGGCTTCAACCTTGTCGCACAGTTGTGCGGGCTCAAACGGCTTGAGCATGAGGTCACTGAGACCCGCCGACTCAAAGCGCTCCAAATCTTGCGGCGTGACGTTGGCCGTCAGGCCCAAAATGGGCAAGTCTTGAAGTCGTTCGGACGCGTTTTGCCGTATCGCTGCCGTGGCCGCAATGCCATCCATCACCGGCATGACCATGTCCATCAAGACCAAATCCACGGCTTGCGCGGCCAAGACCTCCAGCGCTTTTTGGCCATCGACGGCTTCCAGCACCTGACAGCTTGGCCAAGCGTTCTGAAGCACTTGCCTGACCAGCAAACGGTTCAATGGATGATCGTCGACCACCAGGAAGCGCCAGGCTTTGTCGGCCGTTTTCACTTCGAGGCTGGTCGATGGCGTTTTTGCCGCAGGCGCAGCCGTTGCGACCACCGGCAAGCGCAACCAAAAGCGTGAACCCTTGCCCAGCTCGCTTTCAAAGCCCATCTGGCCGCCCAGCAAATCCGTCAGTTTTTGAGAAATGGCCAAGCCCAGTCCATTGCCACCATAGATGGCGTGGATGTCGCCATCGGCCTGACTGAAGCGCTGGAAGATTTTGGCCTGCCGGTCCTTGGCAATGCCAATTCCGGTGTCTTCGACTTCAAACAACACGTTGGGCGGGGCCCATTTCACACGCAACACCACCGAACCCTCGTGTGTGAACTTCAGGGCATTGCCCAGCAAGTTCACCAGCACCTGCATCAAACGGTGCCGGTCGGTGTGCACCCATTGCGGCAATGTGGCATCGACCTCCAAGCGGTAATCGAGCTCCATGCTGTTGACCCGGGGGCTGAACAATTCAAACGCGTGTTCCACCACACGCCGCAGTTCAAAGTCTTCGGGTTGGATGATCAGATGCCCGGCCTGCAATTGCGAATAGTCCAGGATGTCATTGATCACCGTCATCAGGTGTTCGGCCGACTGACGCGTGTGGTTGAGCACCTTGAGCGCAGCGGGTTTGTTTTCGACACGCGACAAGAGCAAGGCATTGAAACCCAAAATGGCATTCATGGGCGTGCGCAATTCATGGCTGACCGTGGCGATGAATTGCTCACGCATTTGCATGGTCTGCTCCAGCTCTTGCCGCTTGGCCTCGAGCTGACTTTGGTTGTGCAAGCTCTCTTGCAAAGCCTCTCGGTGCAGCCGCGCATAAATCATCGGCACGATCATCAAAATGCCCGTGATAAGGCTGAATGTCAGCCATGATGTCGTGGCATGCACCTGGCCCATTTCGAAAGCGGGCAACAAGGTGTTGTAACTTGCATAAGCCATCACAGCCTGCAGCGTGAAAACGATCGCCAACCAACAGGCTCCAGCCTTGCGGCTGACCACAAAAAAGGGGGTCAAGGGCAAAATCAGCAGCCAGGAAAAGCGCGGGGAAAAAACGCCGCCAGCACTGAACGCTGCATAAAAAAGCACCAAGGCCCCTGCAACGGTCCCCAGATGGACGGCCCAATTCAGCGGCATGCCGCGGTTGATGAAGACCAGTAAAAGCGCCAGCCAGACTGCCATGGAGTTGAACAAGACGGCGGCATTGCGGTAGGGGCTGACCGCGGAGTAGATCAACAACACCGCGATGATCACGGTGACAAAGAAAAAGATGTAGGGCATCTTGCCCTGCCTGAAAGCACGCGGAAAATGGCGCACCAACCATTGCACTTGTTGCATCCACCCATTTTTCAGGTGCACAGGCCTCAGCTGTCGCAGCTGGCGGAATTGGCTCAAGGCGCGCATCGTCTTAACCCCGCATTCTTTGCAAATGCTGGCTGACGCAGCGGGTCAGTCGATCCAGGTCCATGGGCTTGTCCATCACATCGTCCATGCCGGCATCCAGGCAGCGTTGTCGGTCCACCGGGTTGGTGTTGGCCGTCAAAGCAATGATGGGCATGGCTTGCGTCATGGCGGGAAACTGTCGGCGAATTTGCTGGGTCAAGGCCATGCCATCCATCTCCGGCATGACCATGTCGATCAGCGCCACATCAAAACTTTGCGCATCGAGCAAGACCAGCGCTTGTGCAGCGCCATCGGCCGTGACGATCTGCGCTTTGGGCCAGCATTTTTGCAATTGCATGCGGGCTACCATCAAGTTCAGGGCGTTGTCGTCCACCACCAAAATCCGCAGCGCCTGGTCCGCTGGAATGACAAGGGGTTGCTCCGGCTGCGCCACTTTGGCATCCACCCTCGGTATGCGGAACCAGAATGTGGCGCCCTGTCCTTCTTGACTGTTCACCCCAATTTGGCCGCCGTGCAACAGCACCAGCTTTTCACAAATCGACAGGCCCAGACCCGTGCCGCCGTAGGTGCGTGTGGTCTGCACATCGGCGTGCTCAAAACGCCGAAAGATGTTGACCTGCTGTGCCAGCGCAATGCCGCGACCGGCATCGCTCACTTGGAACAAGATGTCTTCGCCTTGAGCCTGTATGCGCAAACGCACGGCACCCGATGCGGTGAACTTCAAGGCGTTGTCCAGCAATTTGCTCAAGATTTGTCGCAAGCGCTGTGGGTCGCCATGGATGCGCGCGGGCAAATGCGGATCGAGCTCTCCGAGCCATTCAATGCCCTTTTCATGCGCCCGCGCCCTCAAGGGCTGCAAAGCATCTTCCATCAACTCTGCAAGTGAGAAATCCACATTGAAAAGTGCCAGCTTGTTGGCTTGTAGCTGCGAAAAATCCAAAATGTCGTTGACCACCTGGAGCAAGTGCTGGGTCGAACGGCGAATGTGGTCGACGACCTCGACCTCCTCGGGTTCGCTGGACAGCTCTTCTCGCAGCACGCCGTTGAAGCCCAAGATCGCATTCATGGGGGTGCGCAGTTCGTGGCCCACCGCAGCCAAAAATTCGTCTTTGTGCGCTTGTGCCTTGAGCAAGGCTTCATGGGTCGCTTGGAGTTCCTTGTTGCGCAGATCCAGTTGCTGCAGCTGTTTGTCGTGCAGCTGATCAAACAACCAGACGCAGAGCATCAAACTGCCCAGGCCCATCACGTTCTGCATCACCGCCCAAGGCACCGCTTGAGGACTGACCATGGCATGCCCGCTGATCCAGCCGCTTTCGGTGGCCTGACAAAGACCCCAGATGACGGCCAGAACAACGCCAATCCATTTGATCGCGGGGGCCGGTCCCAGCAGCATCAACACCGGCAAGGACACCAGATTCAACCAGACCAGCACCGTTGAATTGACGCCACCTGAATTCATCGCGACATAGCCCACCAGGACCACGCACAGCAAAGAAGCCAGATGAAGAACGGTGGAAAACAGCTTCTCGACCCTGGTGAATGGCAGCAATCCGAAACACGTCAGGCTGAAAGCCAGGTTGACGTTGCGGTCGTAATAGCCGGAAGGAAAAACATAGAAGACGCAGGAGTTCAAACCAATGGCCAGCAAATAAATCGCCAGCAGGTTTTTGCTCTCAAAAATCGACACACGCGGTGATCGCGCGTCCCCACGCCACGTCAGCGCTTCCAAGCGGCTCATTGCGATGTCTCTTAGGCGCGCAATTTATCAATCAGGCCGTTGAGCTCATCGAGTGAGCCAAACTGGATGCTGAGTTCACCCATTTCTTCGATCTTGCCCATGCGCTTGACGCGTTTTTTGACGCGCACTTCGACTTCGGCCATCAGCAAGTCGGACAACTCCTCTTCCACTCGGCGGATGTCGCGTGACTTTTCTTTCTTGGGTTTTTGGTGCACCAGGTTGAATTCAGCGCTGAGTTTCTTGACCAGGCTTTCGGCCTCGCGGACCGACAGCTTTTTGGCGGCGATCTGGTTGGCCGCTGTGATTTGGGCTGCTTTGTCCAGGGCCAACAAGGCGCGGGCGTGGCCCATGTCCAGGTCGCCGGCCATCAACATGGTCTGCACCGGCTCGGCCAGATTCAGCAGACGCAAAAGATTGCTGGCGGCGCTGCGCGAGCGCCCAACGGCTTGCGCCGCCGCTTCGTGAGTGAGCCCAAACTCTCGCACCAAGCGTTGTAAACCCTGAGCCTCTTCCAGCGGGTTCAGGTCTTCGCGCTGGATGTTTTCGATCAGCGCCATGGCCGCAGCAGCTTCATTGGGCACATCGCGCACCAACACGGGAACCACGTTGAGGCCGGCCAATTTGGAGGCTCTGAAGCGCCGCTCACCGGCAATGATTTCGTATTTGCCCGCGTTTGGGCCATCGCTGAGCTGGCGCACCAAAATGGGCTGCATGATGCCCTGTGCCTTGATGGACTCGGCCAATTCGTACAAAGCGCCCTCGTCCATGCGGGTGCGTGGCTGGTAAACACCGGCCACCATCTGGTCCACATTCAACTGGCTGGGCAAGCCGGTTTCAGCGTTTGCAACAGCGGCGGGCACATCAGCGACTTTGGGGCCCAACAGGGCTTCGAGTCCGCGGCCCAGGCCTTTGGGTTTTTTGGTGACCATGGTCATTCCTTCAAAAGAGTTTGCAAAAGCGCGTGGCCCTCAGGCCAATCGCCCAGCGATGTTTCTGCGTTGATGTGTCCGGCTTCGCCCAGATCCACCCATTGAGCGGCCCAGTCATGGGCCAGCCCTTGGGCGCGGGCTGCGGTGCAATACGGATCGTTCTGGCTGCCCACCAGGATGCTCTTGAACGGCAAAGGCTGGCGCACGATGGGCGACCAGCCCGGCAATTGTTCTTTCAGCTCAGGGGCTTCCACATCTCCCGGCGCCACCAACAAAGCGCCACGCACGCGCCCGACGTGACGAGAAAAAGCGGCCCAAGCCGCCACCTGCAGACAGCCCAAACTGTGAGCAGCCAGCACCAAAGGGCCTGGCGTGTCGACCACCACCTCGTCCAGGCGAGCCAGCCAATCGCCACGCCTTGGCCGCAGCCAATCGTTTTGCTCGACCACGGCATAGCCATAACGGCGCACCCAATGCATTTGCCAATGCCCGGGTCCACTGCCCTGCCAACCGGGCAAGATCAATACAGTGCCGCTCATGCTCAGAGGGTGGGCGCGCGTTGCACCAGTTCGCGGGCAAATTCCACATAGGCCTGGCTGCCCTTGGCCGATGGGTCAAACACCACGCCGGGCAAGCCATAACTGGGCGCTTCGGCCAGGCGCACGTTGCGCGGGATCACGGCGTCAAACACCTTGTCGCCAAAGTGGGCCTTGAGCTGCTCACTCACTTGCAGCTGCAAAGTGATGCGCGGGTCGAACATGACGCGCAAGAGGCCGATGATCTTGAGGTCCTTGTTCAGGTTGGCATGCACCTGCTTGATGGTGTTGACCAGATCCGTCAAACCTTCCAAAGCAAAGTATTCGCACTGCATCGGCACGATCACGCCGTGGGCTGAACACAGGCCATTGAGGGTCAGCATCGACAGGGATGGCGGGCAGTCGATCAGGACAAAGTCGTAGTCTGCATCGACTGCAGCCAAGGCCATCTTGAGCCGCTGGTCGCGGTGCTCCAGATCGACCAACTCCACCTCAGCCCCCGCCAATTCGCGGTTGGCACTGAGCACGTCATAGCCGCACTTGTCGGCTTTCACGGCGGCCTCTTTGATCGAGGCGGACTCGAGCAACACGTCGTACACGCTGAGTTCGACATTGCGTTTGTCGATGCCCGAACCCATGGTGGCATTGCCTTGGGGGTCCAAATCCACCAACAGCACACGCTGACCGACTTTGGCCAGGCCCGCGGCCAAGTTGACGGTGGTGGTGGTTTTGCCGACACCACCCTTTTGGTTGGCAATGCAGAAAATCTTGGCCATGGTGAAACGTCCGGTTTATTTGGAGATGGCCAGCTTGACGCCAAAGCCAATGAGGAAAACGCCCGCCAGCTTTTCCAGCCAGCGTCCGATGCGTGGATTGGCCCGCATGCGCTCGGCCAGATGGTGGGTCAACAAGGTCATACCCAGACCATAAAGAAATGTCAGGCAGGCTATGGTGGCCGCCATCACGCCAAAACTGAGCAGGCCCAGATGGTGCTTGGGGTCCACGAACAAAGGGAAAAACGCCATGTAAAAAACGATGGCCTTGGGGTTGAGCAAAGTGATGGCCAAGGCCTGCTGGAAATAATGGCGCGGACGGATGTTGAGCACAGGCGCATCACCGGGCTTGGCCGACAGCATCTTCCAGCCCAACCAGGCCAGATAGACGGCACCCAGCCACTGCACCGCCGCGAATGCCGCGGGATAAGTGGACAAGACCGCCGCCACACCGGCCACGGCCAACCACATCAGCACCTGGTCCCCGGCGATCACCCCCAAAGTTGCGCCCAAGCCGCCAGCCATGCCACCTTTGCTGGTCGAGGTAATGAGCGCCAGATTGCCCGGTCCGGGTATGGCCAGGAACAAAACAATCGCCGCAACAAACGAACCGTAATCCGAAATACCGAAAAACATGGGCACTCTTTTTGGGGGAATATGGCGAGTGTAAGTGATGGGGTCACAAATCCAGCGTCAAGCAAACCGGTTTCACGTGAAACACGTTGATCGCAGCCCTCGTGATCAAGCGGAAGACACGCCTGTTTTGAGGCCATTGCCAGGCGACATGGCCTGACAACTCCGATCAAGCCGCGCCGGCGTTCGGGCGCATCCAGACCATGCAGCGCTCCACATCCAGGCCTGGCACCGTCAATGGTTCCACGTGAAACACTTTCACGTCCACTGGCAAGGCCTCAATCTCATCTTGGGGGTGCTTGCCCTTCATGGCCATCCAGACGCCCCCTTCTGCCAAGGCCGAGCGAGACCAGGTCACGAAGTCGGGCAAGGAGGCAAAGGCACGGGAACAAATGACCTGATACGGGTCGGTCAAAGTTTCCACCCGGGCATGGAGCCCACGCAGGTTGGAAAGCTTCAAGCTCACG
The DNA here is from genome assembly GCF_003063335.1 of Limnohabitans sp. MMS-10A-192. Taxonomy (GTDB): domain Bacteria; phylum Pseudomonadota; class Gammaproteobacteria; order Burkholderiales; family Burkholderiaceae_C; genus Limnohabitans_A. The sequence continues at coordinate 156,976 of NZ_NERX01000002.1, forward strand.
GCCACCTGCTGCACAAAGGCGGCCTTTTTGGCCACGGTGTCCACACAGGTCACATTCAATTCGGGCATGCAAATGGCCAACACCACGCCGGGCAAACCGCCGCCCGAACCCACATCCAGCACACGGATCGGCTGGCCCAGTGTGTGCCGCGTCAATGGCGCAATCGCCGTCAAGCTGTCCAGCAGGTGGTGCGTCAGCATCTCCGCAGGATCGCGCACAGCGGTCAAGTTGTACACCTTGGTCCATTTTTGAATCAATGCCATGTAATCCAGCAGGCGTTGTTGCTGTTCAGCAGACAGGTCCAAGCCCAAGGCTTGGATACCCGCACGCAAGCCCTCGGCCAGGTTCGTGCTCATGCGGACTGGCTTTCTTCGGCGGGATGCATGAAGCCCTTGAAGCCGCCCTTCTTCAGGTGGATCAACAGCAACGACACGCTGGCGGGCGTGATGCCCGAGATGCGCGAGGCCTGCCCCAAAGTTTCGGGCCGGTGCTTGGCCAACTTTTGACGGGCCTCAATCGACAAGGCCGACACCTGCATGTAATCCAGACTATCGGGCAAGCGCAGGTGTTCATAAAAAGCAGCGCGCTCCACCTCCCCTTTTTGGCGGTCGATGTAGCCGGAATACTTGGCCGCAATCTCAACCTGCTCGATCACCGGGGCACTCAAGTCGCCCAACGTTTCACGTGAAACATCGGCGCTGGCCATGCGGCCTTCGTCCAGGGACATCAAAGCCTGATAGGTCACATTTGGACGGCGCAACAAGTCAAACAGATTGTGTTCATGCTCAATGGCTTTGCCCAAAACCCGCACCGACTCTTCGGCAGGCAGGTTGCGCGGGTTCACCCAGGTGGACTTGAGGCGCTCTGTTTCACGTGAAACAGCATCGCGCTTGCGGCTGAAGGCATCCCAACGCGCGTCATCGACCAAGCCCATCTGACGGCCCACTTCGGTCAAGCGGGCATCGGCATTGTCTTCGCGCAGCTGCAAACGGAACTCGGCTCGGCTGGTGAACATGCGGTATGGCTCGGTCACGCCTTGCGTGACCAGATCGTCGACCAGCACGCCCAAATAGGCCTGGTCGCGTGCGGGCGTCCAGGCCGCTTCACCCCGGCATTGCAGCGCGGCGTTGATGCCAGCGAACAAGCCCTGCGCCGCAGCCTCTTCGTAACCGGTGGTGCCATTGATCTGGCCCGCGAAAAACAAACCGTTGATCTGTCGGGTCTCGAAACTGTTCTTCAGCGCCCGGGGGTCGAAATAGTCGTATTCGATCGCGTAGCCGGGGCGCAGGATGTGGCAATTTTCCAGGCCCTTCATCGAGCGCACGAGGTCGTACTGGATGTCGAACGGCAGGCTGGTCGAGATGCCGTTGGGGTAATACTCGTTCGTCGTCAGACCTTCGGGCTCCAGAAAAATCTGGTGACTGTCCTTGTCGGCAAAGCGGTTGATCTTGTCTTCCACACTCGGGCAGTAACGCGGGCCCACGCCCTCGATCTTGCCGGTGAACATGGGGCTGCGGTCAAAGCCGGAGCGGATGATCTCGTGCGTTCGTTCGTTGGTGTGGGTGATCCAGCATGGCATCTGCTGCGGGTGCATGTCGGCACGGCCCATGAAGCTGAACACCGGCACACCATCGTCCGGATTCATGCCACCTGGCATGCCATCGCCAGGCTGCTCAAAACATTGGCTGAAATCGATGGTTCGACCATCCAGGCGCGGCGGAGTGCCCGTCTTCAAACGACCTTGCGGCAACTTCAACTCTTTCAGACGAGCCGACAAGCTGACGGCAGGCGGATCCCCTGCCCGACCAGCCGCATAGTTTTGCAAGCCCACGTGGATCTTGCCGTCCAGGAATGTGCCCGCCGTCAGCACCACGGTGCGCGAACGGAAACGGATGCCCACCTGCGTGACCGCCCCCACCACCCGGTCCCCTTCCACCATCAGATCGTCCACCGCCTGTTGAAACAGCCACAAGTTCGGCTGGTTTTCCAGGATGCGGCGGATGGCTGCTTTGTAGAGGATGCGGTCGGCTTGGGCGCGGGTCGCGCGCACAGCCGGACCCTTGGATGAGTTCAAGATGCGAAACTGGATGCCGCCTTCGTCGGTGGCCAAGGCCATGGCACCGCCAAGCGCGTCGACTTCCTTGACCAAGTGACCCTTGCCGATGCCGCCAATGCTGGGGTTGCAGCTCATCTGACCCAGCGTCTCGATGTTGTGCGACAGGAGCAAGGTCTTGCAACCCATGCGCGCAGCGGCCAACGCGGCCTCTGTTCCGGCATGGCCACCACCGACCACGATCACATCGAATTCTTGAGGGTAAAGCATGAATGTCTGCCTCTGGTCGAGGCCAAAAAATGGGCGCCGCCTGCGCCGTGGGCCGCCCTGCCACGGGATCGGCTGAAGTTGCTTATTTTACAGGCACACCCTGAATCGTCACCATGCTCAGGTCTTCAAGGGCAAAGCACCCGCGGCCTTGACTTCACCCAATGAAAAACTCGTGTGCAGGTCTTTCACATTGGGCAAATTGATGAGGACATCCCGGGCAAACTGGCTGAAGGTGTTCAAGTCTTTGCTGACGACCTGCAATTCAAAGGTGCCTGTGCCGCTGATGTAATGACAGGAAATCACTTCCGGGATCTTGAGAATGGCCTCTTCCAATTGACGCGTCACATCACCGCGATTGCGCTCGGCATCAAGCCGGACGAATGCGAATACATCCAGCCCGACCTTTTGACGATCGATCTCGGCACGGTACCCTTTGATGACGCCCGACTCCTCCAGTGCGCGAACCCGTCGCCAACATGGCGCCGCCGACAAACCCACGCGCTGGGCAAGTTCAGCATTGGTCAAGCGACCGTCATTTTGAAGTTCATTCAAAATCGCCCAATCAAATTTGTCCAGTGTTTCCATAATTTATCCTTTTGAGCAAGATTCTTTCAAATCATAGGGGAAATCCTGTCGCATAAAGCAAGCACCTGTCGGCTCGCCCGCTCTACACTGACTGTGAATTTCCACTTGCAGGACTCCGCCATGAACGCCCCTTTGCCCGACTCGATTCGCCAAGCTCTTGAGACGGTGACGCTCGACGACAAATACAGCCTGGATGTCGGCCGTGCCTTCATGAGCGGCGTGCAAGCCCTGGTCAAGTTGCCCATGCTGCAACGCCAACGCGATGCGCTGCAAGGCAAAAACACCGCTGGCTTCATCAGTGGCTATCGGGGCTCGCCGCTGGGCAATTACGACCAGTCGCTGTGGAAAGCCAAAGACCACCTGAAGGCCCAAAACATCGTCTTCCAGCCGGGCGTGAACGAAGAGCTGGCCGCCACCGCCCTGTGGGGGACACAGCAACTGGGCTTTGCACCACCCGGCACCAACAAGTTCGATGGCGTGTTCGGCATATGGTACGGCAAAGGCCCTGGCGTGGACCGCTGTTCGGACGTGTTCAAGCACGCCAACATGGCAGGCACCACCCCTTGGGGTGGTGTGCTGGCCGTGGCCGGCGACGACCATGTGGCCAAAAGCTCCACGGCGGCGCACCAGAGCGACCACATCTTCAAGGCCTGTGGCCTGCCGGTGTTCTTTCCGGCCAGCGTGCAAGACATCCTCGACCAAGGCCTCCATGCACTGGCCATGAGCCGCTTTGCGGGTATCTGGTCGGGCATGAAAACCATCCAGGAGATTGTCGAATCCAGCGCCACGGCACACATCGACCCTGAACGTGTGCAAATCGTCTTGCCCGAATTCGTGATGCCACCCGGCGGCGTTCACATCCGCTGGCCGGACACGGCCTTGGAACAAGAGGCCCGCTTGTTCGATTACAAGTGGTATGCCGCTTTGGCCTACATCCGCGCCAACCGCCTCAACCACAACGTGATCGCCAGCGCCAACGACCGCTTTGGCCTGATCGCCAGCGGCAAAGCCTACAACGACACCCGTCAAGCCCTGCTGGACTTGGGCCTGGATGACGACCGATGCCGACAATTGGGCATACGTTTGCACAAAGTGAACGTGGTTTGGCCCCTGGAAGCCCAAACCACACGTGAATTTGCCACCGGTCTGCGCGAGATTTTGGTTGTCGAGGAAAAACGCCAGGTCATCGAATACCAGCTCAAGGAAGAGCTGTACAACTGGCGCGACGATGTCCGTCCCAACATCCTGGGCAAATTTGACGAAAGCGAAGGCGATGTGTCGGGTGGGGAATGGTCCATTCCCAATCCGAGCGATCGCAAGCTCTTGCGCGCCAATGCCGATTTGACGCCCGCCATCATCGCCAGGGCCATTGCCAAACGGCTGAAAAAACTGGGCATCGACAGCGACACCACTGCACTGATCGACGCGCATCTGGCGGTGCTCGATGGCAAAGAACAACACATGCAGGCTTTGACACTGGGTGCAAGCGCTGATCGTCAGCCCTGGTTCTGCTCAGGCTGCCCGCACAACACCTCCACCAAGGTGCCCGAAGGCTCACGCGCCATGGCGGGCATTGGCTGCCATTTCATGAGCATCTGGATGGACCGCAGCACCGTGGGCTTCACCCAAATGGGCGGTGAAGGTGTGCCATGGTCGGGGCAACAACCCTTCAGCACCGATCAGCACATCTTTGCCAACATCGGTGACGGCACCTACTTCCACAGCGGCATCCTGGCGGTGCGCCAAAGCGTGGCTTCAGGTGTCAACATCACCTACAAAATTTTGTACAACGATGCCGTGGCCATGACCGGTGGCCAGCAAGTGGGCGAACGCCCCGAAGGCCACAGTGTGGTGCAAATCGCCATGAGCATGCGGGCAGAAGGTGCTGGGCGCATCGCGGTCGTCACCGACGAGCCCGAAAAATACGATGGCGTGGCTTTGGCCGAAGGCGTGGGCGTGTTCCACCGCGACGAACTCGACCGCATCCAGCGGGAAATGCGCGAGATCAAAGGCACCACCGTCATCATTTATGACCAAACCTGTGCCACCGAAAAACGCCGCCGGCGCAAACGCGGCACCATGGTGGACCCGGCTGTGCGCGTGATGATCAACGAAGAAGTCTGCGAAGGTTGTGGCGACTGTGGTGTGCAATCGAACTGTCTTTCGGTCGAACCTCTGGAGACAGAACTCGGCCGCAAACGCACCATCAACCAAAGCACTTGCAACAAGGACACCAGTTGCCTCAAGGGCTTTTGCCCCAGCTTTGTAACCGTAGAAGGTGGCCAGTTCAAGAAAAAGACGGGCAAAGCCACAAGCACGCTGTCGCCCTCAGAATTGGGGGCCCTGCCTGAGCCCACATTGCCCGACACCTCCCATCCTTGGGGCACGGTAGTGGCGGGTGTTGGCGGCACGGGCGTCATCACCATTGGCCAATTGCTGGGCATGGCCGCACACATCGAAGGCAAGGGGATCGTCACACAAGACGCAGCAGGCCTGGCCCAAAAAGGTGGCGCCACTTGGAGCCACATCCTGGTCGCCGATTCTCAAAATGACATCCGCACCACACGCGTGAGCATGGCCGCAGCCGATGTGATTTTGGGGTGCGATCCCATCGTGACGGCTTCCAAGGAAACCCTGCTGCGCATGCGCGAAGGCCGCACCCATGTGGCACTCAACAGCAGCAGCACGCCCACAGCCGCTTTCGTGAAAAACAGCAATTGGCAGAACCCGGCAGAGCAATGCCTTGCTGAAATTTCCAAGCAAGTGGGCAGCACCGGCGTCAGCGCTTTTGATGCGGATCTGCTGGCCAAACAATTGATGGGAGACACGATTTACGTCAACCCCATGATCTTGGGCTATGCGTGGCAAAAGGGCTGGATACCGATGCACCGTGAATCGCTGATCCGTGCCATCGAACTCAACGAAGTCGCTGTCCAAAACAATCTGACGGCTTTTGAATGGGGCCGTCATGCTGCACACCATTTGGATGTGTTGATGCAGAAGATGCAACCTGCACAAACGATGCACTTCAAAAAGCGTGAAACATTGGACGATCTGGTGCAAAACCGCATGGTGCGGTTGACCGACTACCAAAACAGCGCTTACGCCGAGCGTTACCGCGTTTTCGTGGAACGTGTCAAAACGGCAGAAGCACCCCTGGGTAAAACTTTGCTGAGTGAAACCGTCGCACGCCAGCTTTACAAGTTGATGGCCTACAAAGACGAATACGAAGTGGCGCGCCTGCACACCCAGTCAGGTTTTCTGTCACGCATCAAGGACAGTTTTGAAGGCGACTTCAAAGTCCATTACCACCTGGCACCTCCTCTGTTGGCCAAACGCAATGCCAAGGGCGAATTGATCAAACAAAAGTTTGGCCCGACCATGCTGACGGGTTTCAAGTTGCTGTCCAAACTCAAAAGTTTACGAGGTACCCCTTTGGATATTCTCGGGCGCAGTGAAGAAAGAAAAACCGAACGTGCGTTGATCGGTGAATACCTGCAGCATGTCGAAGCAGCGCTGCAAGGGCTTAATGCGCAGACCCATGCACATGCGGTGGACGTGGCGCGTGTGCCAGAAAACATCAAGGGTTTTGGTCACGTCAAGGAACGCAACATCCAAGCTGCACGCAGTCTTTGGACATCGCTGAGCAAAGCCTGAAAAACAAAGGCCACCTTGCGGTGGCCTTTGGTGATGGATTCGATTCACCCACAAGGTGGATCGAATGAAAGATCATCGTGCGTCGGGCAACTCGATCTTCACTTCCAGAACTTCCAGGTTATCCTGGCGTTCCAGATTGACCTTGATGTCGTCCTGATTGATCTTGATGTATTTGCTGATCACGGCGACCAACTCGCGCTGCAAGTCAGGCAGGTAATCTGGCTCGGCTGCATTGCGACCACTGCGCTCATGCGCCAAGATGATCTGCAAGCGTTCTTTGGCCACATTGGCGGTTTTCTTCTTTTCGCCCAGCAGGAAGGAAAGAAAGGACATGGTTTATTTGCCTCCGAAAAGACGTTTCAGGAAACCAGGTTTTTCGGCTTCGGTGAAACGCATCGGCTTTTCTTCACCCAGGAAACGATCGATCACATCTTTGTAAGCTTCCGACACATCGCTGTTAGCCATGTGGATCGCAGGCGTGCCCTGGTTCGAAGCTTGCAAAACGTTTTCGCTCTCAGGGATCACACCCAGCAGCTTGATGCGCAAGATGTCCTGGATGTCTTGCAAAGACAACATCTGACCGTCTTCCACGCGATTGGGGTTGTAACGGGTGATGAGCAAATGCTCTTTGATCGGCTCCAAGCCCTCAATCGCGCGCTTGGTCTTGCTGCCCAACATGCCCAAAATACGGTCCGAATCACGTACCGAAGACACTTCGGGGTTGGTCACGACCAAGGCCTCGTCGGCGAAATGCATGGCCATCAAAGCACCCGTTTCGATGCCGGCGGGCGAATCGCACACGATGTATTCAAAACCCATGTCGCTCAAATCGTTGAGCACTTTTGCAACGCCTTCTTGCGACAAAGCTTCCTTGTCGCGGGTTTGAGAGGCCGCCAACACAAACAAGTTGCTGCACTGCTTGTCCTTGATCAGGGCTTGGTTCAAATTGGCCTCACCTTGGATCACGTTGATCAGGTCGTACACCACACGGCGCTCGCAACCCATGATCAAGTCCAGGTTGCGCAGACCCACATCAAAGTCGATCACAGCTGTTTTAAAGCCTTTCAAAGCCAAGCCGGTGGCGAAACTGGCGCTGGTCGTGGTTTTGCCAACGCCGCCTTTGCCGGAAGTCACTACGACGATTTTTGCCATGGGGTTTTCTTTCTAGGGACAGAGATAAAAAGCGGATTCAGGATATCAGAGGCGAAATCAACAATTTGTCGCCATCAAGGCCTGATTGCAAACAAACCTGAGCAGGCAAGCCAGCAACCTCGGCAGGTAAAGGATTTTCGCTGGTGCGGTACACACCTGCAATTGAAATCAATTCGGGCGACATCGAATGAGCAAAGATCATTGCGTTGGTGTTACCGCGCGCGCCAGCAATCGCTTTACCACGCAAACTGCTGTAAATGTGGATAGATCCATCGGCAATGACTTCAGCACCAGGATTGACCACTGCCAAAACCACCAAATCCCGGCCCTTGGCATAAACCTGCTGACCAGAGCGGAGCGGCTTATCAATCACCATCGCACCCAAAATGGGGGATGCCACTGGCGCAATCATCTCGGGTGTTGGTCTTGAAGGCTCAGCAAGGGGCACAGAACGGCGTATGCGGGCATCTGAGGCGTCAACCAACCCTAACCCTTGTGCAACAAGCAATACCTCGTTGCTTGCCCCTTTGATGGCCAAGGGAACCAAGCCATGTTGACGAAGGACTGATAAAAGTTTTGCTAAATCAAATTCAGAAGCTGGTAAATCTGAAGACAGTAAAGAGACATCAATGACAACAGGATCGTGATCAAAGAACCCGGGGCTGTCAGACAATTGCTGACTCAGAGCCGCTGAGACGGCATCAATGCTGGATGTTTTGAGCAACAAAGCAACCAATGGCAAATCAGCGCTTTTGATGTCGTAACACAGTGAGGAAGGAGCGTCTGAATCGAAGGCCATGGTGCCGAGATGGGGGAAAAGATGCAAATCTTACCAGCGCACTTGTTATTTGTTAGTTTTCTATAGATTTAGATTTTAAATTAGTAGTAGTAGATAAGGCGATCCCGTACTTGTGGATAAGCCAATTTTTCCTATTAATAACAAACACTTAGAGCGTTTGAGTGCTTGTGTGTCACTCTGGTTTTGCAAAAGCACGCGGACATGAACAACTTCTGAAAAATCCATGTATCTGTGGATAACTGATGCTTTGCTCTTTTCTTATCCACAGCTTTATGCAACAACCATCTCAGCTCCCAATGAGCCATTGGATGATACCTTTGGCCACAAAACCCAACATGCCAAAAGCCAGACCTAGAAAAATGACAAAGGTGCCAAATTTTCCAGCTTTAGATTCCCAGGCCAGTTGTCCAATGATGAACAACATGTAGAGCATGAAGGCACCGACGCCAATCGTCAGCCCAAACCAGGCGAACTGTTCTTCAGTGAATCCCCACATCAGTGCCCACCTTGTCCTGACATGCGTTCTTCAAGACTGGAAACATCGATCAGTTGACGGTAAGCGTGCCAACTGGCGTGACCCAGCATTGGGATGACCAAGATCAGTCCCAGAAACAGTGAAAAAATACCCAGCAAGCAAAACCCCATGATGAGCAAGGCCCAAAAAGCCATCTGCAGGGGGTGGGTCAGTACGGTTTTCCAGCTGGTCAAGACAGCTTGCAAGACACTCACTTGGCGGTCCAGTAACAATGGCATGGAAATCACGCTCGAAGCAAAAACCGGAGCCGCCATCAAACCCCCCAAGCCGAGCCAAAATTCGAACAAGAAATGGTTGGGACTGAGCACGACGTGGTGCACAAAATCCATGGGCGTGTGAATGGGTGCTGGCGCCAGCAAGGTGATCAAAGCCGCAGACGTGATCACCCAGCCGACAGCGGCCAATGCCAAAAGTAAGCCAAAACGGATCAGACTCCAATAGCTGTCTGGCTGATGGCGCAAGCGCAAATGCCATTGAGTCCAGGTATTGACCAGCAACTGGAAGTCAACAACCTCTCCCCGCTCCATGGCCCGACTCATAGCGTACAGACTTGTGGCCAATACAGGTGCAATCACCAAAAACCCGGACAAACAACCTGCCAACAACCAAAATTGATCGTGCGCCACCCAAGTGATGATGAAGCCCCACAGGCTGATGAGTAAGCCGTGCAAAGTGCTCAGCCATGGAGATCGTGCGAAATCCTTGAAGCCCAGTGCCAACCATTGCAAAGGTTGGTCAAAGACGATGGGCAAGACGGGCGGTAAAAAGACAGTGGAACTGTCTTGACGTTTGGATGGGGTTGGTGGCTCGAACATTCGCCGAGCTTAACGGTCATGGCTGTGCTTGAATTTGATGCAAGTCAAGACAAAAAGGCAGCCCGGAGGGCTGCCTTGGTACAGATACACAAGTATTGATCAGTGTTGACGGTGTGAGGCCTTGCGCATGCCATGCATGAATCGCAAGCTTTCGCTGTCAAACACTTTCTTTTGCTCGGTATTCAGAACCCCGTAGAAAAGCTTGGTCGCTTCTGCATGCTTTTGCATTTGCACGTCCATTTTGGCCCGATGTGCCTGCATTTCATCCAAGCGCTCAGGAGTGCTCATTTTGTCGAACGCGGCGCGATCAGGCCTTGCAGGCGCTTGAGCAGGAATTTGCACCGCTTGCGTGAATGTGGCCCAAGCCGCTTCTTGCTCGTTTTGCAATTTCAACTGCGTTTTCAGATCGGTCAGATGCTGGGCATGTCGCTGCGACATGTGTTCATGCATCTTGGCCATGTGTTCGCCGCCAGCAGCAGGGCCCATTTGGGCAAAACTCAAAGTGGACAAACCTGCTAGCAAAGACGCGGCGATCAAGGTGTTGCGAATCAATTTCATGGAAAACATCCTTTCAGTGATGGGATGTCTCCAGTGTGCTGTGGCCATGTGTCTGGCCTGTTCCTTGTTTGCAGTGCCACTGTAAAGTTCGGCAAACAAGCTGCATCGTTCATTGACCCAAACGTCCAGCCTGAAAGTCTTCCACGGCTTGCATCAATTCATCGCGGGTGTTCATGACAAAGGGGCCGTACTGCGCGATGGGTTCGTGCAAAGGTTGGCCTGAGATCAGCAAGGCGCGCGTGCCCGCCTGAGCCTGCAGCACCACGCCGTCACCACCATGGCTCAAAATGGCCATGCGTTGAAGGGGCACGGTTTCAGCGCCTTGATGGCTTTGCACAGCGAGCGATCCACGGTAAACATAAACAAAAGCGTTGTGGCTGACCGAAATGTTTTGCGTGAACGTTTGGTCTGCGCTGAAATGGATGTCCAAATAAAGAGGATCGGTCGGATAGTCTTTTGCAGGTCTGTGCATGGCGCCTTGCACACCATGGCTTTGGCCTGAGATCACACGCACCAAAACGCCACTCTCGGTGTGCACTTCCGGGATGCTATCGCTCTGGATGTCGCGGTACCAAGGGGTGCACATCTTTTGATGCGAGGGCAGGTTCAGCCAAAGCTGAAAACCTTCCATCAAGCCTTCTTCCTGTTCGGGCATTTCGCTGTGCACCAGACCACGGCCTGCCGTCATCCATTGCACGCCACCGTTTTGCAGCAAACCTTCATGACCTGCGCTGTCACGGTGACGCATGCGGCCGGCAATCATGTAGGTCACGGTTTCAAAGCCGCGGTGCGGATGGTCGGGGAAACCGGCACCGTAATCCTTGGGGTCGTTGCTGCCAAATTGGTCAAGCATCAGGAAAGGATCCAGGCGTTGCTGCAATTCACCCGTGAGCACACGGGTCAAACGCACACCTGCACCGTCGCGTGTGGCACGACCGGCGACCAAGGCCTCTACAGAACGTGGATTTTGAAAGGGGGCAAAAGAAGTCATGCCCCGGATGATGCCGCAAAAACAATCCCCGCTGCATGCGGGGATTGTGGTTCAGACCTTGCGGTTTTTGCAGGTGTTGATGCCTAGCAAGCTATAAGGCGGGCACCAGCCGATCAAGCCCGTGGCCAGAGGCACAAGGCCTATCCAACCCCAGACGCCGACTTGTCCCGTAGCAGCCAATCCGATCAGGACCAAACCGATCACGATGCGCAGAATGCGCTCCATACCGCCAATGTTTGTGGTCATGAGAACTCCTTTGGGTTTAAAAATCAGGCCGCGACGCGGTAGCCTTCTTCGGCAATGGCTTGTGCCAAGGCTTCGCGTGTTGTGTCGGAATCCACTTCAACTTTGTTGTGTGTGCGGTCGATCACGATTTTGGCATTCGAATCCACAGCCAGCAAAGCCTTGGTCACGGCTTTTTCGCAGTGGCCACACGTCATGCCCTCAACGGTGAAAATTTGGTTCATGATGTCCCTTTCAGAGAAACCCTCCTGGGGCTGCTCAAAGCATAGTTCAAAAATCAACGCCCGACATGACACACATCAATCCACAAACCGAAACCATTGACATCGGCATTGGCGGTATGACCTGTGCATCATGTGTGGCGCGTGTTGAAAAGGCTTTGAACAAAATGCCCGGCGTCGAATCGGCCACCGTGAACCTGGCTACGGAATCGGCACGCATTGTTGTGCAATCCGCGCAGGTCACCGATGCCCGATTGAGACGGGCGATCCGTGATGCAGGTTATGAACCCTTGACGCCCGAAGCGGCAGAAATGGCCGATCAAGTCTCGGCCTGGGCCGGTTTTGCGCCCGTGGCGTTCGGTTTGTTCTTGTCGGCACCACTGGTTTTGCCCATGTTGGGCGACTTGTGGGGTCAACATTGGATGCTGCCGTCGTGGTTGCAATTTGCCTTGGCCACGCCGGTGCAATTCGTCCTGGGTGCCCGCTTCTACAAAGCCGGTTGGCATGCCCTGAAGGCCTTCACGGGCAACATGGATTTGCTGGTGTCTTTGGGCACCACCGCAGGTTGGTTGCTTTCGGTTTGGCTGTGGCTCAACGCACATGAAGGCCATGCACCGCATTTGTACTTTGAAGGCTCGGCCGTCGTCATCACCTTGGTCTTGCTTGGCAAATGGCTCGAAGCGCGGGCCAAGCGCCAAACCACCGAAGCCATCCGAGCGCTGCACGCTTTGCGTCCCGACAAGGCCCATTGGATCAGCGACGACGGCGAGGTGGATGTGCCGGTGGCCGAAATTCTGGTGGGCGACAGGGTGGCGGTGCGGCCCGGTGAGCGTTTTCCGCTGGACGGAGAACTCATCGAAGGGCAAACACAGGTGGACGAATCCATGTTGACCGGTGAACCCTTGCCTGTGAGCAAAACCATGGGCGCCGCCCTGACCGGTGGCTCCATCAATGGCGATGGCCGTGTGCTGATGCGCGTCACAGCGGTCGGTCACGAAACCGTGCTCTCGCGCATCATCCGGCTGGTGGAAGACGCGCAAGCGGCCAAGGCACCCATCCAGCGGCTGGTGGACAAGGTGGCCGAAATTTTTGTACCGGTGGTGCTGTTGGTGGCTTTGTTGACCTTGGCCGTGTGGCTGTTCATGGGGGCAATTTTTGAAACGGCACTCATCCATGCGGTAGCTGTGTTGGTGATCGCTTGCCCCTGTGCTTTGGGCTTGGCCACCCCTGTGGCCATCATGGCGGGCACGGGCGTGGCGGCCAAGCACGGCATCTTGATCAAAGATGCCCAAGCGCTGGAAATGGCGCACCGCGTGCAAACCGTGGCCTTTGACAAGACCGGCACCCTCACGGTCGGTCAACCCCGCCTGATTGAGCACTTGGTCGCACCCGGCCATGACGCCGCAACCGCTTTGGCTTGGGCCGCCAGCGTGCAAAGCGGCAGCGAACACCCCTTGGCCCGAGCCGTGCTCAAAGCGGCGCAGGCGCAGGGCTTGAAGACCAGCACGCCGCAAGACCTGAGCGCTGTTCCCGGGCGCGGCGTGCAAGCCCAAGTGGATGGCAGGCAACTGCTGCTGGGCAGTTTTCGTTGGCTGCAACAAGAAGGCATGGACAACGCTTTGTGGGCCGAAGACGTGAAGGCTTTGCAATCGCAAGGGGCCACCTTGTCGGCGCTCGCCGAACGCGGCCCAGACGGCGTGCAAGGCGTTTTGCTCATGGCCTTTGGCGACGAGCCCAAGGCCGGCGCCCAGGAGGCGCTGGCTGCACTGCGTGAACGTGGGCTGAAGCTGGTGATGATTTCGGGTGACAACCAGGCCGCAGCCGAAGCCATGGCCCGCCGTTTGGGCCTGCGCCCGGAAGACGGCGAAGTGCTCGCCGATGTCTTGCCCGGCGACAAGGCCGCACAGGTGCAAAAACTGCGCGAGGGCGGTCGCATCGTGGCCATGGTGGGCGACGGCGTGAACGACGCCCCGGCCCTGGCCGCAGCCGATGTGGGCATGGCCATGGGCAACGGCACCGATGTGGCCATGCACGCGGCGGGCATCACGCTCATGCGCGGCGAGGTGGCCCTGGTCGGGGCCGCGCTCGACATCTCGGCGCGCACCGTCGCCAAGATCCGGCAAAACCTGTTCTGGGCTTTTGCCTATAACGTGGCCGGTATCCCACTGGCCGCGATGGGCTACCTCAACCCTGTGATTGCTGGCGGCGCCATGGCGCTCAGCTCGGTCAGCGTGATGAGCAATGCCTTGTTGCTCAAGCGCTGGAAGCCCGATTGAAGACCTGGACCCTGGGTCCACGCCCGGGGTGACTGATTCCGTGGGCAAGCGAAGTCCAGTGGCCGGCTGATCTCACATTTCTTGACCTGCGTCACGGCAGACAAACACACAAACCATCACACTGGGATCCATTGAATTGGAGAACAGACAGATGAAAAAACACAGCAGTTTGCAGGTCATCCGTGATGAACACGCCTCACTGGCGGCCATGTTGCAGTCCATGCGCATGATGGTCGAGCGCGGTCCCAGCGATGACCGTCGCAATTTTTTTGATGTGGTGCGTGCGATGTTGTTTTACATCGACGAGTTTCCCGAGCGCCTGCATCACCCCAAAGAATCGAACTTGCTGTTTCCCAAGGTGGTCAAGGCGGCACCCAAGGTGATGGGCGCTGTCGACAAGCTCGAGCGTGACCACATGTACAGCGAAAAAGCTGCACGGGATTTGCAACACTTGTTGCTGTCTTGGGAACTGCTGGGTTCAAGCCGCCGTCAGGCGTTTGAAGATGCGTTCAAGAATTACGTGGACTTCTACCTGGCGCACATGCATTTGGAAGAAACCGTGATCTTGCCTGAGGCCGAGCGTTGCCTGAGCGAGGCAGACTGGGTATTGCTGGACCAAGCGTTTGCCGAAAACGCCGACCCACTCACGGGCCACTATCCACCCACACAGGCCTACGAGAAACTTTTCAGCCTGATCGTGACGCGCGCGCCCTCACCGATTGGCTTGGGCTGAACCAACTTTACCGAGCCGACAAGCACGGCGTCATGCAGGGCTTGTCGGACTCGATGTTCAGTGCGCGTTCGGTGTGTGGTGGTGCGTGCGGTCCTTGAACCAGGAGACATACAACACGGGCAAAACCAGCAAGGTCAACAGCGTCGCGGTGAACAAGCCCCCGATCACCACGATGGCCAATGGGCGTTGGGTTTCCGAGCCGATGTCGTGGCTCATGGCCATGGGCAAGAGGCCCAGCGCCGCCAGCATGGCCGTCATCAACACAGTGCGCAGGCGCTGAAGCGCACCCTCCTTGACCGCTTCCAGCACCGTGTGACCGGCATTGCGCAATTGCTGGAACACCGACAACATCACCACCCCGTTGAGCACAGCTTGCCCTGACAATGCAATGAAGCCAATGGCCGCTGAAACCGACAAGGGGATGTTGAAAATCCACAAGGCGACAAAGCCACCGATCAAGGCCAAGGGCACATTGATCAGAATCAGCGCGGCGCTCTTGAACGAACTGAACGCATCGAACAGCAACACAAAGATCAACAGCAATGAGATCGGCACCACCACGCTCAGGCGTTGCATGGCACGCTCCTGGTTCTCGAATTCACCCGACCAATTGACCACGTAATTGGCCGGGATCTTCACGTTTTTCTGCACACGTTGTTTCATGTCCGCGACGACAGAGCCCATGTCACGGCCCTTGATGAAGATGCCAATGGCCATGGTGCGGCGGCCTGATTCGCGTGCGATGTTCATCGCGCCGCCGGTTTGCTCGATCTTGCTCACCGCGCCCAAGCTGACGTAACCACCATCCGGTTTGGGGATGGGAATCGACGCCAACTCGGAAATGTTGCGCCGCTCTTGCGGCAAACGTACCGCCACATCAAAGCGGCGCTCACCGTCCCACAAAGTGGTGGCCGCTTTGCCCGCCAAGGCCGCTTCGATCACATCTTGCACATCACCCACGTTCAGGCCATAACGGGCCGCTTGTTCACGCTGGATGTTGATCAGCAACTGCGGCAATTCGCCCTGACGGTCGATCTCGGCACGGCTGACCCCTTTGACTTGCTTGATTTCTCGCTCAATGGCCTCCGCGGTTTGCTTGAGCGTGGCCAGGTCATCGCCTGCGATCTTGATCACGATTTGGCCATCAATTTGCGAAATGGATTCCAGCACGTTGTCACGAATGGGTTGCGAAAACGTCGGCTCCATGCCCGGCAAAGCCGACACCGCATGGTCCATTTCCTCGATCAGTTTTTCGCGTGTCAGACCCTTGCGCCATTGCTCTGGCGGCTTCAGGTCCACAAAGATCTCGGCCATGCTGATGGTTTTGGGGTCTGTGCCGTCTTCGGGCTGACCCGCTTTGGACACGGTGGTGCGCACTTCGGGCACAGACCGCAAGGTTTTGCGGATGTCACTCAAAATGCGCGTGGCCTCCGCGTTGGCCACGCTGGCGGGTAAGCGCACATTCACCCAAATCGTGCCTTCATTGAGCTCGGGCAAAAACTCCGAGCCCAGACGCGAGGCGGCCGCCATGGCCATGGCAAAGCAGGCGATGGCGATGCCCACCACCTGACGGCGATGGCCCAAGGCCCAGTTCAAAGCGGGCTTGTAAAGTTGTTTGGACTTGGCGACAACGCGGTTGTCATGGTGTGGCAATTTCTTGCGCAACATCCAGTAAGCCAGCAAAGGCACGAGGGTCAGAGAAAAAATCAGCGCACCAATCAAGGCGGCCGTGACCGACAAGGCCATGGGCTGGAAGATGCGGCCTTCGTGGCGTTGCAAGGCAAAAATCGGGATGTGTGCGGCGATGATGATCAGCATCGAAAACAAGGTGGGTCGTCCGACTTCGTTGGTTGCTTCGGTGATCAGGGTCTTGCGCTCTTTCTCGTTCATGCCCTCACCGCGCTCGGCCAGTCGGTGCATGATGTTTTCAATCACGATCACCGCGCCGTCCACGATGATGCCGAAGTCCATCGCACCCAGGCTCAGCAAGTTCGCTGGCACGCCCATGATCTTCAAACCCATGAAGGTGGCCAGCAAGGCCAGCGGGATCACCGCCACCACGGCCAGGCTGGCGCGCAGATTGGACAGGAAGATGTAGAGCACCAAGGAGACCAGCAGGGCTCCTTCCACCAGGTTTTTGAAGACCGTGGTCAGCGTTTTGTCCATCAGCCAAGCGCGGTCGTAATACGGTGCAATCTCGACACCTTGCGGCAAGCCACGTGTGTTGAGTTCCTTGATTTTTTCTTTCACGCCCTTGAGCACCACGCTGGGGTTTTCGCCTTTGCGCATGACCACGATGCCGGTGACGATGTCGTTGTCTTCGTCTTGCCCCACGGTGCCCAAGCGGGGCACGGCACCGATCTTGACCTGCGCCACATCGCGCACCAAGATGGGGGTGTTGTTGCGCGTGGCAACGACCACTTGGCCTATTTCTTCCGACGAGCGCAACAAGCCAATGCCGCGAATGGCGAATTGCTGCAGGCCCTGTGCCACATAGCTGCCACCGGCATTGGCGTTGCCTCGGCCCAAGGCGTCGAGCAAGTTCTGAAAGGTCAACTTGTGGGCGCGCAGCTTTTCCAGATCGGGCTGCACTTCGTATTGCTTGATGAAGCCGCCCATGGCCACCACGTCGGCCACGCCGGGGACCTGTCGCAAGCCGCGCTCGACCACCCAGTCTTGCAGGGTGCGCAGCTCGGTGGTGGTTTGTCCATCGCCGCGCAAACGGTAGCGCATGACCTCGCCCACTGGCGTGGCGTTGGGGGCAATGTTGGCCTCGACGCCTGGCGGCAAATCCAGTCCGCGAAGACGCTCGTTGACCTGTTGGCGAACCGTGTTCACCTCGGCGTTGTCGTTGTAGGTGACCACGGTGAACGACAGCCCAAACTGGGTGTGCGAGAACACGCGGATCGAATTGGGCAAGCCGGCCAGGGCGACTTCGATCGGCAAGGTCACCTGCTTTTCCACCTCTTCGGCGGCGCGGCCGGGGTACAGGGCAATCACCGTCACTTGCGTGTCGGTCACATCCGGAAAGGCTTCAACCGACAGGTTCTTGAAGGCGAAGACGCCCGACATCACAAACAACAGCGTGCCCAGCACGATGAACAGCGGCTGGTTCAGCGCGTAGTGGATGAGTTTTTTCATGGCTTGCCTGGCTCCGCTGCGTGGGCCGCTTCTTGTGCGAGTCGCAACTCGCGGGCCAGCAGCAAGCCGTTTTGGCTGACCACTTGTTCTCCCTCTTTCAGTCCGGCGCTGAGCAAGACACGTTGCGCCCCTGCGTAGGAAACTTTCACATCGCGGGGCTCAAAAACCCCCGCCTGGCTTTGCACAAATACAAAATGCTGGTTGCCTCGCAAGAACACCGCCGAAGCGGGCACCTCGATGTTGCTGCCCACTTGGCGTTGGTAGTGCACTTGGGCCAGCATTTCATTTTTGAGCAGGCGTGCGGGGTTGGCCACCTTGGCGCGTATTTTGATGGTGCGGGTGTTCGGATCAATCTGGTCGGTGACCGCCGTGATGGTCGCTTCGAAAGTCTGTTCGGCCAAAGACGGCACCTGCAGCTTGACCTTGGCGCCAAGACGAAGGCTTGCGGCATCGGCTTCCTGGGCGTCAATGTTCACCCACAGCACGCGGGGGTCAGACACCACAAACAGCGGGGCTCCCGAATTGTCGGTGCGCACTTCCTGGCCGGGGTTGAGGTTGCGTTCCACCACCACACCGGATACATCGCTGCGCACGCCCAACTGCTGGTTGACACCTGTGCTGCTGCCATACAGGCTGGTGCGCGCTTGTGCACGGGCCAGTTCGGATTGCGCACGAGCGGCTTCGGCCTCGGCTTGCTCCAGGTCTTTGCGGGCCACCACACCGGCATCGAAAAGTTCCCGTTGGCGTTGCAAAGCGAGTTTGGCCAATTGGGCATCGGCCTGAGCGCGTGAGGTATCGGCTTGCGCGGCACCAAACTCGGGCGAGGCCAGCTCAGCCAGCACCTGACCTGCCGTGACCGATTGACCTATGTCGGCGCTGATGCGTGTCACGCGGCCCGTGAAAGCCGGAAAGATGCGTTGTGTTCGCTCTTCGTTCCAGACCAACTTGGCGGGCAACTCGATGTGGATGCTTTGGGCCTGTGTGGCGGGCGTGCTCACCAACAGGGCCAACTGGGGATGCCCAGCCGGGTAGCGCAACTGTTGGTTCTGAATGATGGGCATGGGCGCAGCGGCCATTGGTTCGGACTTTTCTTGGCAGGCGGCCAACAAAGCCAGGGCGGCGATGCTCAAGACGGCGATTGGGGTGTGCAGGTTTTTCAAGGGCTGGTCTCGCTCGGGAATTCAAAGAGGTTCAATGGGCGCGGCCTGGCATGGCCAAGCGCAATTGCCAAGCGCCCAAGGCTTTGGCGTGCGCGTTGCGTGCGGCCAAAGCTTCGAGTTGGATGGTCTTGAGGGTGCGGCGGGCGTCCAGCAAATCGGTCAGCGTCAAGCCGCCTTTGTTGTAGGCCGTCTCGGCTTGCGCGGCCACCTGAGTGGCTTGTATCAGGATGCTGCTTTCGAATATTTGCAAGCGTTGTGCGCTGATTTGACGCGCTTGCACCAGCGCGCCCAGATCTGCGTGCGCTTGCAGCAAGGTTTTTTGCAGCAGGGCCTGGCTTTGCTCTTCTTGTGCCAAAGCGCGGGCAATGTCGCCGTCAAAGCGCTGCCAGCCGTTCAAGGGCATGGAGATGCGCAAAGCCATCAAGCGGGTGGATGTTCCCGGAAAATGGTCAAAGCTGGTGCCTATGCTGGGGTCGGTTTGGCGCAAAGCTTGTGCCGATTGCAAGGCCGTTTGTGCTGCGGCCAAGCGTTCGCGGGCAGCGATGACATTGGGGCGTTGCTCGATCAGCGTCTCCAGCAGGGCATCGGCTTGTGCGGTGTCGGCGGTGCTGGCAGGCCATTCGCCTTGCACCTGCCAGCCACCCCTTGGCACGGCCAAGCCTGTGAATTGCGACAGGGCCCAGACCGCCTGCTGGCGGTCCAGCGCGGCACTTTGTTCTTCGGCGCGACTGCGTTCGGCTTCAATTTGAATGCGCGCTGCGTCCTGTGCCGATAAATCGCCAGCCTTCAGCCGCAACTGCGCGCTGTGCGCCAGTTGCTTGGCGCTTTGGCCGATGGCTTGGACAGCCTGCAAGCGTTGCTGTGCCGCCAACAAGTCATAAAAAGCCGCTTGGGCGTTGATTTGTTGAAGCAGCAAGACCTCTTGGCTGTCGGCTTGGGCCGCGTTGGCGCTGTGCGCTGCCGTTTCGGTGCGCAAGGCCCGTTTGTTGCCGCGCTCCCATGTCCAGTCCAGGCCGAGGGATTTGTCGATGCGTTTTTGAGACCAAAAAGAACCGCTGCCATTGCCGTTTTGCAAATCAATGGAAGCGACGCCGGCCGACAAAGTGGGCGCGGGCGCCCGGTCTGCGCTGAGCACTTCGGCGCGAGCGGCGTTCACGGCGCGCTGTGCGGCCAGCACCTCGGGGCTTTGCCGGGCCGCCTGCAGCACCTCTTGGAGGCCCAAGACCGAAGACGCGGGCGCGGGCGTACCCAAAGATGGCGCAGCCGTCGGGCTGATCGCGTCGGCCGCCAGAACCCAGGGGCTCAAACCCAAGGCCGCCAGGCCACTCCAAAGAAACAAGTGTCGTATGCTCATTGTTCCTTTATCAGTGAACTGGCCTGACCAATACCTGACTTCGGGACTTGTTTTGTGGAGACTAAGGGTTCATGCGTATCTTGTTGGTGGAAGACGATCCGGTGCTGCAGGCGGTCATGCTGCGCAGTCTGGCCGATGCCGGGCATCGCGTGGATGGGGCGGGTGACTACGCGACGGCGCAGCACTTGTGGCACGTGCAGAGCTATGACGCCGTTTTGCTGGATCTGAACTTGCCCCTGAACGAGCGCCGCTACGCCGAGATGGTCAGCGGTTTGACCTTGTTGCGTGAGCGCAGGTCCAAAGGCGACAAGACCCCCGTGCTGGTGCTCACCGCCCGCAACCGCACCGATGAACGCATTGCGGGGCTGGACGCGGGCGCTGACGACTATCTGGGCAAGCCCTTTGAGCTGGCCGAAGTGGAGGCCCGTTTGCGTGCCCTGGTGCGCCGCAGTCAGGGGGCCGATGAGCAGACCCAGGTGGGGCAGCTGGTGCTCGACCGCAAAGCACGGCGGATTTTGATTCAGGGCCAGGAGCTGACCTTGCCTGCACGCGAACTCGAAGTGCTGTGGGAGCTGATGAGCCCGCCCGGCCGCACGGTGAGCAAAAAAGACCTGTCCAACAAGCTCTCGGATTTTGAAGAAGCGCTGGCCGACAACGCGCTGGAAGCCTTCATTTCCCGTTTGCGCAAAAAACTGGCGCAATCGGGCGCATCGATTCGCACCTTGCGTGGCTTGGGCTATTTGATGGAAGAGCAGCGCTCATGAGGCGCGTTTCCACCTCTTTGCGTGCGCGCTTGTTGCGCCACGTGATCTTGCCGCTGGCCTTGACATGGCTGGTGGGCGCCATGCTGGCCTTGGCGGTGGCGCGCTATTTCACGCAGCAGGCCTTTGACCGCGCCCTGCTCGATGACGCTTACGCCGTGGCCAGCCATGTCCGCGATGCCGAAGACGGTGGGCTGACTTTGGGCTTGAGTGCTGTGGAGATGGGCAATTTGCTCTTTGACCAGAACGAAAACCTTTACTTTGCGGTTTACCAAGACGATGGCCGTCTGCTGGCCGGCCATGCCGGTTTGCAGTTGCCGGTCGGTGCCCGCACGGTCGTGACGCCATTTTTCACGGAAACCCCGTTCCAGAACCGCAGCGTGCGTGCCGTGGTGTTGGAACGCAGCAAGCCCGCCAACTTCACCGTGGTGGTGGCGCAAACCACACGGGTGCAGGACCGCTTGTTTCAACGCTTGTTGTTTTTCTCGCTGGTGCCGCAGTTGCTGCTGCTGATTTGGCTGGCCTGGTGGTTGCGCCGCGCCATTCAGAAAGATGTGCAACCCCTGATGGACTTGGAGCGCGCGGTGGCGCAGCGCGATGTGCGCGACCTCACGCCGCTCACGATTTCCACCCGCACGCTGGATGTGCAAAAACTCGGCGAATCCATCAACGCTCTGCTCACGCGCA
This sequence comes from Limnohabitans sp. MMS-10A-192, assembly GCF_003063335.1. Taxonomy (GTDB): domain Bacteria; phylum Pseudomonadota; class Gammaproteobacteria; order Burkholderiales; family Burkholderiaceae_C; genus Limnohabitans_A. The sequence continues at coordinate 178,967 of NZ_NERX01000002.1, forward strand.
TTGAGCAAAGCGTGCGTGGCCAAAAAGAGTTTGCGGGCAATGTGGCGCACGAGATGCGCACGCCGCTGGCGGGCATCCGGGCCTTGGCGGAGTACGGCCTGACCCAATCCGACCCGCAGGTTTGGCGTGAGCAACTGCGCAGCATCGCGCAAAGCCAGGAAAGAGCCAGCCACTTGATCGACCAGTTGCTGGCCTTGGCTTTGGCGCAAGAAGCCCAGCAGGTTTTGCAGCCCCAGCCCCTGGCTTTGGACGAGGTGGTGCGTGACAGCCTGATGCGCCATTTGCACCGGGCTGATGCCTTGGGTGTCGATCTGGGCGTGGACTTTGAAGAGGGCCTGGACTTGCCGTTGTTCATCTTGGCCCAACGCGCTTTGCTCGAAGGGGCGCTGGACAATTTGATCGACAACGCCCTGCGCTATGGCGTGCCCACGGACGGGGCCGACCGGCACGTGACGGTGGCTGTCTCTCAGCCAGAGCCGGGCGCGGTGTGCTTGTCGGTCATCGACAACGGCCCGGGCATCACCGAGGCGCAGCGCGAGCGTCTTTTGCGGCGCTGGGCCCAAGGCAGCGCGGGCGAAGCGCTCAAACAAGGCTCGGGCCTGGGCCTGGCCATCGTGGCCGAGTACGCCCGCATCATGGGTGCGCAGCTGTCGATGGTCAGCCCCGCCAGCCAAGGCCAGGGCCTCAAAGTCAGCCTGCGCTTTGCGCTTCAGCCCAGCGTTGGGTAGTCCAGGTAACCGGCATCGCCGCCGCCGTACAAGGTGGCGCGCTCCAGCGTGTTGAAGGGGCCACCTTGTTTCAGGCGCGCGCCCAAGTCGGGGTTGGCGATGAAGGGGCGACCAAAGGCGATCAGGTCGGCGCCTTCGGCCAAGGACTGTTCGGCCAGTGGCAGGTCGTAACCGTTGTTGACCATCCAGGCTGCCTGCCCACCGCTTTGGCGGTAAGCGTTTTTCAGCGCTGCGTAATCGAAAGGCGCAGGGCCTTGCTGGTGGTCGCGCGGGCCACCGGTCGAGCCTTCGATGATGTGCACATAGGCCAGGCCCAGCGGGGCCAGTTGCCGGGCCACATGCTCGAATAAAGGCTGTGGCAAGTCGTCGCTGGCGTCGTTGGCGGGCGTCACGGGCGAGAGGCGGATGCCGGTGCGACCGCCACCGATTTCGGCCACGACGGCTTGCATGACTTCTTGCAAAAAGCGGGCGCGGTTTTCAACCGAGCCGCCATACGCGTCGCTGCGCTGGTTGCTGCCCGAACGCAAAAACTGGTCGATCAGGTAACCGTTGGCCGCATGCACTTCGACGCCATCAAACCCCGCAGCCACCGCGTTGGCAGCGGCGCGGCGGTAGTCTTCCACAATGCCGGGCAGCTCTGCGGCATCGAGTGCGCGGGGAGCCGACACATCCACAAATTGCGCTTTGCCATCGACCAACAACACGGTTTTGCCTTTGGCCGCCACAGCCGACGGGGCCACGGGCGCTTGGCCATTGGGCTGCAAGCTGGTGTGCGAGATGCGGCCCACGTGCCACAGCTGCATGACGATCTTGCCGCCTTCGGCATGCACCGCATCGGTCACCTGCTTCCATGAGGCGATTTGTTCAGCGCTCCAGATGCCGGGCACATCGGCATAACCTTGGCCCTGGTGGCTGATGCCGGTGGCTTCGGTGATGATCAGGCCCGCGCCGGTGGCGGGGTTGGCGCGTTGTCGGTAGTAAGCGGCGATGCGGGCATTGGCCAAGCCGCCAGGCGCACGGTTGCGCGTGAGCGGCGCCATCACGATGCGGGTTGACAGAGCCAGGGCGCCGACTTGGCAGGGTTCAAACAGGGAGGTCATCGGGGGCATTTCTCAGAGTGATTTCAAAGGATTTCAAAGGGGCTCAGACGTCAAAGCCCGGGTTCTCGCGGGCCAGTTTGCGCAGCAGCGAAGGCCACACAAAAGCGCCGCCCAGGCCACCGGTTTGCACGCGCATGGCGTGTGAGATACCGTCCAAAATTTGCGGGTTCACGGCTGTCAGCTCCTTCGGGCCCGATTGCCCGGCTAGGGCATCGACCTGGATGCGGCAGGTGTTCTCAAACGTGTACATCGACAAGAAAGCATCGGCGATCGATTTGCCCACCGTGAGCAGACCGTGGTTGCGCAGCATCAAATAATTGGCTTCCCCCAGGTCGGCTTGCAGGCGGGTTTTCTCATCGTCACGGATGGCCACGCCTTCGTAGCCGTGGTAGGCCAGCGAGGCCAGCACAAAAGTGCTTTGCTGGCTGATGGGCAGCACGCCGTGCGCCTGTGCGCTCACGGCCACGCCCGCCCGGGTGTGGGTGTGCAGCACACACCCGGCATCGTGCCGCGCCTCGTGCACTGCGCTGTGGATCACAAAGCCTGCCGGGTTGACCGGGAAGGGGCTGTCGTGCAGTTTGTTGCACTGCATGTCCACCTTCACCAGGCTGGATGCGGTGATCTCGTCGAACATCAGGCCATAGGGGTTGATCAAAAACTGTTCTTGCCCGCCGGTGACCGATTCGGGCAACTTGGCGCTGATGTGGGTGAAGACCAGATCGCTCCAGCCGTACAGCGCCACCAGCCGATAACAAGCGGCCAGATCGACACGCAACTGCCACTCATCGGGGTGAACGCTGTCTTTCAAAGAAGGGATCTCAAACGCCATGGCACAGCTCCTGCGGGGGTGAATCAGAACAAGGCGTTCAGCTTAACCACAAGCGTGTGCGCGGTCAGACCTCTTGGTGACTTGGCGCACCTTCAGCCGGGGCGGGTTTGCGTTTCCAGTTGCGTGAGGTAAATGCTTGCGTACTGCCCGCCATCGTCCACAGCGCCGCACATCTCAAGAGACGCTTGCAGCTGCCCGCACACGGCGGGGCGGCCGGGCTGGCCAAAAATCTTGCAGCGCAGCTGCTCGTCGAGCTGCACGCAGGGCACGCCTGCCGGTTTGCCGCCAGGCATGCCGGGGATGGCCGAGGAGATGGACGGCGCAATGCAACAAGCGGCGCAGCCTGCGCGGCAAGACACGGCCTTCATGTCAAAGCCTTCATTTGGGCCACAAGACCCACAACTGCAAAGGCTGTTTCATGCGCCCGGCCAGCTCGCCTGCGGCTGCACCCGAGCCTGCGTAGTAGTCGGCCCGTACCGCACCCACGATGGCGGTGCCGGTGTCTTGCGCCAGCACCAGTTTGTCCAGCGATGTCACCGGCCCTTGCGAGCGCAGCCACACCGGCGTGCCATAGGGAATGCTGCTGCGGTCCACCGCGATGGAGCGGCCTGCGGTGAGCGGCACGCCTTGCGCGCCTTTGGGGCCGGGCGGTGTGATGCCCGGCGGCAAGGCTTCTTCCTTGAAGAACACCACGCGCGGGTTTTGCCACAGCAGCTCGTTCACGCGCGAGGGGTTGCGTGCGATCCAGTCCTTGATGCCGGGCCAGGACGCATCGCGGATCAGGCCTTGGTCGAGCAGCCATCGGCCAATGCTTTTGTAGGGTTGCTCGTTGGTGCCCGCATAGGCCATGCGCACCAGGCGCTGGCGGCCATCGGGCTCGGTCAGGTTGACCAGGCCCGAGCCCTGGATGTGCAGCACCATGGCATCGACCGGGTCGGCCAGGTACACCAGATCTTTGCCGCGCAGGGCGGTGCGGGCAGCGGATGTGGTCTCCATCTCCTGGCGGGTGTACCAGGGCTTGCGCTGGGCCAGGCTGGCAGGGGGCGCATACAAGGGCACGTTGTAGCCTGCGCGTGGTTGGCGCGAGGCGTTGAGCACCGGCTCGTAGTACGAGGTCAGCAGTCCTTCGCTGCGTTGGTCGAGCGACTCCACGCGGTAGGCTTGCAGCTTCTGGCGCAGCCATTGGCGCTGTGCAGCAGCCGAGGCGTTGGCGAGTTGTTGCACTTCGGGGCAGAGGGTTTTCCAGGCGGGTGCGGGGCGCAGGCAGCTTTGTTGCCAGGCGGGCCAGGCTTCTTGAAGGTCGTCGTTGTCCAGCCCGGTGATGTGGGACCAGGGCACCGGCACCCAGCGGCTTTGGGCCTGCGTGATGACCGAGGGCATTGGGCCTGCTTGTGGGCCAGGTTTTGCCTCTGGCCAAGGGGTTTGCTGGCGCGGGCTCATGCTGCAGCCGGCCAGACTGCCTACAATCGCGGCCAATAACCATGCGGCCCGGGCCGATGGCCATCGCATCAAAAGGAACGTGTTCATGGGTTTGATTTTGCTGGAAGCTTTGCTGGCCTTGGTCGTCTTGGTTGTGATTGTCTGGTGGACGATGTTTGCCGGACGCTCCAAAGGGGAGTTGTCTGCCCGCCCAGACGATGCGGACCAAGACAAACCGTGACGGGCTGCAACAGGCGACATCAGTCGAGCAAGGTCTGACCGCCTTCAAACCGCTTGGCGTAGTAGCGGTTGCTCAGGTGGTCGATGCGCACGCCGGTGCGCTCGTTGCTGGCGTGCACAAAGCGGCCATCGCCCACATACACGCCCACGTGTGAATGCCTCGCGCCCAGGGTGTTGAAGAACACCAGATCGCCGGCTTGTAGAGAAGCGGTGTCCACAGGCCGTGACAAGCGGCCCAGATCGGCCGATGTGCCGCGCAGCTTCATGCCCGCAGCCTCTTTGTAAACATGCGTGACCAAACCCGAGCAGTCAAAGCCCATGGCGGGCCCGCGCCCACCCCAGGCATAACGCGTGTCAAGCAAGGACATTGCGTACAAGGCCAGGTCGTTGCGCGTGGCGTTGTGCGGTGAGGGGCTTGTGCTGGACGCCGTGGGTGGCGTGGCGGGCTTGGCCTTGTAAGGCGCAGGGGCGCTGCATCCTGCCAGCAGCGCTGCCGCTAGACAAAGCTCTGTTGTCGTCCACCAGGCTTGGCGGGTCAGGTGTGCCCGGGCCATGCTCATGACAGTGTGCGCAGCAAATTGGCCAGCTCGACCGCCGACTTGACCTGCATTTTGTCGAACACACGGGCCCGGTGGACTTCCACGGTGCGCACGCTGATGTCGAGCTGGTCGGCGATGAGTTTGTTGGGCAGGCCTTCGACCACCAGGCGCATGACGTCGCGTTCGCGCTCGGTCAATTCGCCCAATTGCGATTGCAGCAGTCCCGCTTGGCGACGGGCCGCCAGCCGTTCGTGAGACAGGTGCAAGGCTTGCTCAATGCGATCAACCAGCGCGTTGTCGGAAAAGGGCTTCTCGCAAAAATCGAAAGCCCCGCGCTTGACGCTGTCTACCGCGGTGGGCACGTCAGCGTGGCCGGTCAAAAAAATCACGGGCCAAGTCTGCGCAAGGCCATTGGCCAGCAACTGCTCAAACAAAGCCAGTCCGCTCATGCCCGGCATGCGCACGTCCAGCAAAATGCAACCGGCTTGTTTGACGGGAGATGCCCCGTTGTCCGTGGTTTTCTCCAGCATGGCCAAAAAGGCCTCAGCACTGTCAAAAGGCTCGCTCAGCAAGCGCCGTGTGCGCAGCAGCCAGGCCATGCCTTCGCGCACGCTGATGTCGTCGTCCACGATGTAAACCGTGCTGTCTTGGGGAGAATGCATGGCCGGATTTTAGGCTTTGGTCGGTGTGGTGCTGGCCTGCTCAACGAGTGCCGCAGGCAAAGTGAAGCGAAACACGGTGCCCTTGGTCGTCTGCGCCTCGAACTCCAGATGCCCACCGTGTTGTTCAACCACGGTACGGCAAAGGCTCAGGCCCAGGCCCATGCCCTCGGCTTTGGTTGTGAAAAAGGGTGTGAAAAGTTGCTCGGCCACTTCGGGTGCAATGCCCGTGCCCACATCGGTGACAGCGAATTCCACCCAACTTTGTTCGGCATTGGATGCTCCTCGCCGGGCTTGCAAGAGCAACACGCGCTCTGTGCATTCGGGCCGGTCCATGGCCTGCATGCCGTTGCGCGCCAGGTTCAGCAGCACTTGTTCAACCATGGTGCGGTCACACCACACGGCAGGCAGGCGCGGCTCAATGCGGGTCACCACGTTCACCTGCAGTTTGCGGGCCTGCAGATTGACCAAAGGCAAGATGGCATCCATCAGCGCATGGGGTGTCACGGCTTCGCGGGCCTGGTCGCGGCGGCGCACAAAGTCGTGCACGCTGTTGATCACGCGCCCGGCCCGGCCGGCTTGTTCGGCAATGCGGCGCAGCGCCATGTGCACATCGTCTTGCGATTGCGCCAAGGCATCGGGGTCTTTGAGCAAATTGAGCGATCCGTTGGCATAACTGGCAATGGCGGCCAGTGGCTGGTTCAGTTCATGGCTGAGCAGCGAAGCCATCTCGCCCACCGTGGCCAGCCTGGCGGTGGCCTGCAAACGCTCCTGGCTGGCGCGTGAGACTTCTTCAATGCGGCGCTGCTCGCTGATGTCGATGACCGCGCCCATCCAGCCGCTTTGCTGGCCTTGGGTGTTGATCAGCGGGGCTTCGATGATCAGCACCGGAAAGCGCGTGCCATCTTGGCGCATGAACACCGATTCGAAACCTTCGCGCGGCGGGGCATTGCCCGCCAGTCGGATCGCTTGGCGTTGTTTGTATTCGTCCACCATTTCGGGTGGCCAGTAAGGCATGGGGGCGTTGTGTCCAATGAGCGCACTGGCCGGTAGGCCCACCATGTCGCAAAAAGCCGGGTTGACGTAGGTGATGAGGCCCTCCAAATCCCGCGCGCGCAAGCCGGTGACCAAGGAGTCTTCCATGGCTTTGCGAAAAGCCAGCGCATCGGCCAGGGCGTGTTCGGCTTTGAGGCGTCTGCGCGAGTCCTTGACCAAAAGCACCATCACCGTGATCAGTGCAATCGACATGGCGGTGACCAAGGCGGTCAGCACGTTGGGGAACAAATCGGGTTCGCCCCTGCGGCTGTCCATGCGCAGCACCAGGGTGTTGCCCGGCAAGTCCACCAATTGCTGCGCTGTGAACAGCCGCAGGCCGCGTCGCTGGGTGCCGGCAATGGCCAGGCGTGTGCCGTCGGCTTCGGTGAAAGACACTTCGTTGCGTCGGCCCAGTGTGTTGCCCAAACGCTCGGCCAGCATGGCTTGCAGACCATAGGTCACGATGGTGTAACCCACCAGCTCGCCTGCCAGTGTTTGCGGCAGGCACAGCTCCATGACCTCCATGCCCAAGCCGTCGGTTTGGGGCACGTAGTAGCTGGTGGAATAGGCGGGACCGTTGAGCCGCCGTGCCCGCTGGCATGCTTGAATGCCTTCTGCGAACGTGTCGATTCGCGGTGCGCGTTCAAAGACGGGTGCGCGCAGGGGGGACTCCACAAACGCCAGGCTATTGAGCCGCGCATCGCGCCACTCCAGGCGCAACCAGTCGCGGTTGTCGCGCAATAAAGTGAGGGCCTCTGTGGACCAGCTTTTGAGCGTGGTGTGCTGTGCCTGCAGTGCTTGCAAGGTCTGCACATCCAGAGACAGGCCGCTGCGGATGTCGTTGACCGCATCGGTGGTGTCGCGCTCCAGTTCGGCTTGCAGTTGGCTGATTTCGTAGCGTCCAGCAAGCCACACCAGCGTGACCAGCACAGCCACCACCAGTGCCATGAGGGCGGCCCACAAGGAACGCCGTCCGGAGACCTTGAACAGCCCCTCGTTTTGCGCCAAGCGCCAAGCACGCAGGCCTTTCAAGAGGGGTTGAAAAATCTGCAACGATCGCAGCGATTTCATCGTCTGTTTACTTTGTTGGCGCATCGGTTTTGTCTGCATCGCGCGACACGCGTTTGACGCGTGGTGCAGTCCAGTTGCCGTCGATCAGGAACTCCTGTGTCGAAGCACGGCTCAAAGGTGATTGCAAGTAAAGCTGTGCCAAAAAGGTGGTCAGGCCAACCAGCGGATTGACAGCGATGCCGGCCACCAAAGACGCTGTGCCGGTGTCCACCTCGGGCAAAATCACCACACGCAATTGCTGTGTTTCCTTGGACAGGTCTGCCCAGCCATCCAGTTGCACCACAGCATTGATGCCCTTGATTTGCAAGTTGCGCGTGGTGGCAATGCCATGGTCGATGCTGACATGTCCTGTCACAGAATCGAAGGCAAAACCTTCGTAGAACACGTCACGAAAATCCAGCAAAAAGCGGCGCGGCAAGGCTTGCAAGCTGAGCACGCCCAGCAGTTTGGCAGCACCTGCGTCGGCTTTGAGGAATTGACCGCGGCCCATCTTCACGTCGAACTGGCCGCTCATGCTGGGGTGGTGCAGTGTCAGCGGCGAACCGTTCCAACTGATGTGGCCTTCTAGATCGCCACTGCCGTCGCGCAGGGCGCCAGGGGTGCCCAAGCGTGTCAGCAAGTCCCCAGCATCGTTGACGGTCAAGCGAAAATTCATTTCGGTTTTGCGCAAGTTGCTGCCTTCGCTGGCCGTCAGCCACCGGCCGGTGCTTCGCAGTGTGGCCTCCGGCAAGATGATGTTGAATTTGTTGAGTCGCCATTCGCCGGCGGGTTTGCCTCTCGGTATGGCCAGCGCACTGTTGAGTGCTTCGATTTCGATGCGTCCCAGTTTCAGGCCACGCAGTTCCAGTTGCTCGATCACGATGTCCAGCGCGGGCAGCTGGGTTGGCGGTGCATCCAACAGGCTTTCGACATCGGCTGCGCTGGATGGAGGCAGGTTCAGGCGTGCGAGGCGGGCATACAAATGGCCTGGCTGGCCACCGGAGGATTGGCGAAACTCGAGGTGCCCACTCAACTCGCGGGCATCCACGTTGGCGCGCCATGTCAAGCCATCGCGCGAACCACCGGCGACCACTTCATGAAGGGTGCGGCCTTCAGCGGTGATGGTGTTGGCTTGCAAACCAATGCGAGTTGGCAAGTAGCTTTGCATGGCGCTGTGGTCCTTGCCAGACGCCTCTGCATTCTGGCTGGCGGGCCACAAGGCCTGCCACTCGCCGACAGAGAATTGGTCGATCGTGATGGTGGCGGCAACACCGGCTTCGGGCATGGGCGGCAAGGCGCCGTTGGCGTTGCCCAAACTCATGCTGCCGCGCAAGACGCGAGGCGTTTGACCTGACAGGTCGCGCACATACTGAACCGCGGCCACGCGGCCCAGATCAATTTGCAGGCGGTCTTGTAAATTGCTGCCGGTGTTTTGGACGCGGCTGCGTATGCTCAGCGGCATGGCCGATGCCGCTGACTTGTTCAATGGCGCGGGCAACTTCAGTCCCAGGCCTTCCAGTTGACTTTGAATGAGCAGCTCGGGTTGGCCCTGACGCCACCCCAGATTGGCGGTGTAAGGCGTGCTGCCACTGAGGTGTTTGGCCAAGTCATCAAGGGGTTGGAATTCGCGGGCTTGACGCAAGCCTTCGGCGCTGATTTCGCCTTGTGCACGCAGCTGCAATGTGGGTTCGCTGCTGTTGCTGGTGGGCCGCAAACCGCCTTCTATCCGGATCGGGCCGCCCAGAAAACGTGCCTGAACGGCATTCAGGCTAAAACCAGATTCTGAAAATTGAATGGTCCCTTGGGCTTTTTCAAAAACCGGTAACACCGTGCTTGCCCGCAAATCGTTGCTGTTCAAGGCAAGGGCGCCTTGCACTTTGGTGTTGTGCGTCGCCAGCAAGGGGATGCTCAGTTTGAGGCGGGTTTGGATGACGCCCGTGGCTTGCATGTCATGCAAGGCCGAGCCCAAGAGCTTGTCCAGGGCTGACTTTTGAATCAGGCTGAGCACTTGCGCGGCAGGGCCTTTTTGTTCTGCAGAGACTTCCAGTGTGGCTTGCTCGGCCATGTTGGCAATTTTGGCCTGGATGCCGCTCAAAGGCATGCCCGTTTTTGCCTCGCCAGCGCGGGCCGAGGCATCGCTGAGTTTCATGCCCAATCGGTCAAACACCAGTTGTCCCGAGAGTTCGTGCAGACGTGGCCAGGGCAGGCTGTTGCTGGGCATCAAAGATGCGGGCACATAGTCCAGTTCCACACCGTTCAAACGTCCGGCGAATCGGAATTCACCATCTTTGGGGTTGGCAAAGGGCAAACGATCGAGGTCGCCTTTGATGTTGACCTGGACCCCGCTGTAGCTGCCCTTGACCACGGCATCGCGCACATACTGGCGTACCGATGCGGGCAAAGACAGGGGCAGGTAACGGTGTACACGCGCTGCATTGGCCTGGCTGACCTGGCCTTGCAACTCGAGCATGCCCAGGCCTTTCGCACGGCCATGCCATTGACCTTGCCATTGGCCATTCAGATCGGCGTTGTTCAGTTGCACAGACCATTGCGGCACGTCCCACAAGCCATCCTTGTGTTGCCAACGTGCCTGGGCATGCAGACTGTTGATGGGCACGACGGGCTCTTCCAGAATGCCTGGCAACATGAGGGCAGCGCCTGCGCCCATGTCAAGCTGCATTTGACCGCCGGCCTGTGTCATTTTGACTTGGACCTGAGCCCCTTGCACCCCTGGCCAACTTGGCGAGCGCTCCTGTGTTGCGCTGGGTGCGCGTGCTGGCAGGTTCAAATTTCTAACGTTCGCTTGGGCTTCATAGCTTTGCGGATTTTCCCAGTCACCCACCCAAGCCAATTGCAGTGCGTCCACTTGGCCCATCACGTCGGCTGTTTGCAGTTGTTGGTGCAATGCATCGGGCAGCGGCAAGCGCAAAGACAGATCGCGCAGCGCTTGCAAATCGAGGTGGTCGCCCTGGATGCGGCCTTGAGCGGGTTTTCGTGCCTGAAGTTGTTCGTGGGTGTAGGTCAACTTCAGGTTGCCACCAGGCCAATGCAGACCTTCGGCGCTGACAAAAGACAAGTTCTGCAAAGCGAGTGAAAATTTTTGCGGGAGCCGCTGCACAGAGACGCGCCCTGAGACGTGTTCAAAAGCCAAGGGCGCTCGTTGTGGGTCCAGTCGGATGTTCAGATCGGTCAGGTCGCTGTCGGCCGCGCCTCCGGTCCATTGCCCTTTTTCAAAATCGCTCCACAGTCGCAAGGCGCCTTGGCCGGACTGGATGTCTGCGCCCAGATGCACTTGCTTGCGCAGTTGTGCCACGTCGACTTTGGGGAAATAGGCGTAGGCCTGCCCTGACCAGTCCGAGAACTGCGCCGCGTGTGTGGACAGCAAGCCTCGCTTGAAGCGCCCCACCGTCACGAAACGTGCGCCCCATTCTTCGGGGGGGGTTGCGTCCAGCCGCATGTCGTGAAAACGGGTCGAATTGCGCAGGACCAGATCGACCTCACGCAACGCCAGCGTTTCGGTGGCCGGCGCCGGTTTGTCCGACGGCCGTGTCTTGCCCTTGGGGGGCAGTTGTGCACGCTCGTTGGTCCAGCGGACGGTGCCAGCACGCACCAGCACTTCGTTTTGAGAGAACAGCCAATCGGCTGCGGCGCTGTTGCCTTGCGGGTTGGGGGGTAAATCCAGACCCGCGATCAACCAATGGCCGTCAGCGGTCCACCGGATGTCCAGCTCTGGCGCGTCCAGCACCAGCTGTTCAAGGCGAAGGCGCAAGACCGACCGAACGCTGATGGCCAGCACCACGCGCGGCAAGATCAGCCCGGGTCGACCTTGGGCGTCGAGCAATTCAATTTGGCGCAGCTCAAAAGAGGGTGCCCAACCTGTCGATTGCGCAGACAAGGCGCCGATGCGAACCGGCACCCCCATGGTTTGCTGGGCCAAGCGCTCCAGTGCGGGGCGGTAATCAGCGATTCGCGGCACAATCCATAAATGCAGGACGCCCCAGGCCAGCCCCAGCAACAAACACAGCACCAGCAGCACCCAGCTCAGGGCGTGGATGCCGTGGTTCAGCCACCGAGTCAGGCGGGGAAAATGGGGGATGGACAGCACAAACGTTTGAATCAGAAAGTTGGCAGGAATTATGACCCGCAGTGTGCCTTTGGATGTCGTTCAGCCCACGAATGAGCAGGTTTCGGCAAATTTGGCTTCGCATTCACGTTTTGTGCAGCGTTTGCAGCGCCGTTATGCCGACTGGCTGCCCCTCTTGCCGCCAGGCGCGCCGACCCGAAACAGCCTGAGCGAGACCTTTGCCGCCCTTCAGGACAAAGGGCTGGACACCGGCGCCGCCTTGCGGGTGTTGCGCCAACTGACCATGGAGCGCCTGGTTCAGCTCGATTGCACGCAGCAGGCGCCGCTGCAGGCCATCACCCACGGCATGACCTGGCTGGCCGAAGTCACGCTCGACATCGCTTGCCGGCAGGCGCTGGCCGATCTGGACAACAACCACGGCGCGCCCATGACGGCCGGCGGCCAGCGTGCCGAGCTGTGGATTGTTGGCATGGGCAAGCTCGGTGCGCGCGAGCTCAATGTCTCCAGCGACATCGACCTGATTTATGTGTACGACGAAGACGGCGAGACGGCGGGCAACGCCGAGGGCCGCAACAAGATTTCGACGCAGGAATATTTCAGCCGTGCCGTCAAACGCATGTATGCGCTGATTGGCGACACCACCGAGCATGGCTTTGTGTTCCGGGTGGATTTGGCGCTGCGCCCCAACGGCAACTCGGGCCCCAGCGTCGTGTCTTTGGGCGCACTGGAAGAATATTTGCTGGTGCAAGGTCGCGAGTGGGAGCGCTTTGCCTGGATGAAAAGCCGAGTCGTGGCGCCCCGCAGTGCGGTGGTCAGCGGCTCGGCTCAGAATTTGCGCAGCGTGGTGTTGCCCTTTGTGTTTCGCCGGTATCTGGACTACAACGTGTTCGAGTCGTTGCGCACGCTGCACCAGCAAATCCGCGACCATGCGGCCAAGCGCAGCGCGGGCCACCCCGAGCGCGCCAACGATGTGAAGCTCTCGCGTGGCGGCATCCGGGAGATCGAGTTCACCGTACAACTCTTGCAGGTGGTGCGCGGCGGGCAGTTTCCAGAGCTGCGCACGCGCCCCACGCTGGACGCCTTGCAGCGTGTGGCCAAAGCGGGCCTCATGCCACAGGCCACCGCCGATGCCCTGAGCGCGGCCTATGTGTTCTTGCGCCAGGTGGAGCACCGCATCCAGTACCTGGACGACCAGCAAACCCATGTATTGCCCACACGCGATGACGACCTGGCCTGGATCGCCCAGACCATGGGGTATGCCGATACCTGCCGCTTTTTGAGCGCGCTCGACGCGCACCGCGAAGTGGTGGCGCAAGAGTTTGACATCTTGCTCGGCGGTGACCGCGAGTGCAAAGGCTGCAACGGCAAAAACGGGCAACGGGCCCCTGCCGAGCTGGACGGCATCGCCAGCGTGTTCAGTGGCCGCATCGGTGAGCGCCTGGCCCAATGGCCTGGCAATCCCCGTGTGCAAGCCTTGCGCGACGACGCTCGAGGCCGTCTCATGCGCTTGCTGCAACGCACGGCCCAGTGGCTGCAAGAAGGCCGCGTCAGCGAAGAAGCCGTGCTGCGCATGGTCGACTGGATCGAGCCCTTGCTGCGCCGCGAAAGCTATCTCGCGCTCATGCTGGAGCGCCCCTCGGTGCACGAGCGGCTGCTGCGTTTGTTGGGCGCGGCCAAATGGCCTGCCCGTTACTTGTTGCAACACCCGGGCGTGATCGACGAACTGGCTGGCGGCAACTTGTTTGACAGCCGCTTTGATGCCGCCGAATTTGAAGCCGAACTGCAAGCGCGTTTGGTCGCGCTGCAGCGCACCGGCGAAGACGACGAAGAAAGCCTTTTGAATTTGCTGCGCCGCGCCCACCACGCCGAGCAGTTCCGCACGCTGGCGCGTGACGTGGAAGGTGTGCTCACGGTGGAACAGGTGGCCGATGACCTGAGCGCCTTGGCAGACGCGGTGCTGCGCGTGACCGCGCGTTGGTGCTGGAGCCGCCTCAAGCAACGGCACCGCGACGAGCCTGCCATTGCCATCATCGCGTATGGCAAGTTGGGCGGCAAAGAATTGGGCTACGGCAGCGACCTGGACATCGTGTTTGTGTACGACGACGAAGATGAACGCGCCCAGGAAATTTATGCAGCCTTTGTGCGCAAGCTCATCAACTGGATGACCGTCAAGACCGCTGACGGCGATTTGTACGAAATCGACACCGCCTTGCGCCCCAACGGCAACGCGGGTCTTTTGGTCACGCGTTTTGAGGCCTATGCCGACTACCAAGCGCAACGCGGCAGCAACGCCGCCTGGACTTGGGAGCACCAAGCCATGACCCGCGCCCGTTTTGTGATGGGCTTGCCCTCACTGGCGCCCCGCTTTGACGCCGTGCGCCACGCCGTCATCAGCGCTGAGCGCGATGCGGCCAGCCTCAAGGCTGAAATCGTGGCCATGCGCGAACGCGTGCGCCAGGGTCATGCGGTCAAGGCGGACCGTTTTGATGTCAAGCACAGCCCCGGCGGCATGGTCGACGCAGAGTTTGCCGTGCAATACCTGGTGCTGCTGCACACCGCCCAGCACCCTGAGCTGGCCGACAACGTGGGCAACATCGCTTTGCTGCAACGCGCAGAAAAAGTTGGCTTGTTGCCTGCGGGTGTGGGCGAAGCGGCGGCCAATGCTTACCGCGAGATGCGCCGAGTGCAGCACCGGGCCCGCTTGAATGAAGAGCCCACTGATGTCCCCCTGGCCGCATTGGCGTCAGAGCGCGATGCGGTGTTGGCGCTGTGGCGCTGGGCCATGGCTTAGAACTTGTATTCGGCTTTGAGCTTGAGGGTGCGTCCGTAGTAGTTGGCGTATCGGGTGTCCACGCCATTGATGATGCCGGTGGAGATGAGCCGCAAGGGTGGTGTTTTGTCGGTGAGGTTGGCGATGAGACCGCTCAATGTCCATTGGCGATGGGTTTGCCAGCGGGCGCCTAAATTAAGTGTCCAGTACGCAGGCACTTTTCGCTCAATGTCGGTGTATTCGCCCGTCACCAGATTCAGAAGGCTTACCGTTTCCTTGTTCCCAGACCGGTAATTCACGGCGCTGAAGATGCTCCAATTCGATTGCTCCAGCCCTAAGGACATCATGAATTGGTGCTTTGGTGTGACGGTATAACTATTTGGATTGAATTGCCCCAAATCTGATTGGTAATCGCCGTTCGGCGCAGATTGTGATTTGGAGGTCAGGTTCCACGTGCCCTTGAGGTTCAGGCGTAAGCGGCCAAAGTCGGTGGGATGGCGCCATTGGGCATCGTAATCAATGCCTTGATAAATTGCGTGGCCGAGATTTTTGTTCAACGACTTGAGGTAACTGTCAGGCCCCTCGACCAAAAATTGTGCACGGAGCAGAGGGTCGCGGAGGATCGACTCAGCTGTTAAGTTTCCAAATGTGTCCTTGAGTTGCAATTGCCACAGATCGGCGCCAAGGGTCCAGGTGGGGTTGGGCTCCCAACGCACGCCCACACTGGACTGGATCGAGCGCTCGGGTTTTAAATCGGGGTTCCCGTAGGTTTTTACTTGAATATAAGTGTCGCTGATCGGATCTAGTACATAGCCCAAGCGCGTGCTGAGAGGCATCATTTGGGCCAATGTCGGTGCCCTGAATCCGGTGCCAACAGACGCCCGCAACATTAAATCAGAAGCAGGCCGCCACCGCCACCCCAGTTTTCCCGTTTGTACTTGTCCAAAATCAGAGTACTGGTCTTGACGAAGTGACGCGGTGAGTTCACTGCGCGCGCTCACAGGGAGCTGGAGCTCCCCGTAAACAGCGGTGTTGCTGCGTTGGGCTGTAAAGTCTGGTCTTTGTGTTGTGTTGATCAACGGGTTGACGAAATTGCTGATGCTTTCACGGCGCCAGTTCAAGCCAAGACCCAAGGCAATGGGACCATGGTCGGTATTGGCCAATTCTTTAGAGGCCAGCAAGTCCAGAGCGTTCAAGTGGGTGTTGGCGTCATCCAGCAATAAATTTTCTTTTTGCTGATGAGGGCTGAACTTGGCCCAAGTTGAGTCAGAAAGCTGGCGGTAATCTTGCGAAAAATCCTCAAGGGTCAAACCTGATTTTTGGATGGCTCGCCATTGTGCTGCTCGAACGATCCCGCTGGTGTATTCACGAACGACACGGTGCTCGCCATTGGACAGTGACGCCACGACGTCCCAGTCTTCAATTTGCCCTCGCAGTCCCAAGGTGGCTTGGTATGACTTGTTGGTGTAGGCCTGTGTGATGGGTCCCAAGGGCTGAGAGGTGAACAAGGCATAGTTGCCATCACTGAGTGGAATTCCCAGGTCATACGAGTCTTTGGCGACGAAGGATTGAACATATTCGCCCAGCAACAATTGGCCGAAGGCATGCCAGTTGTTGTTAAGTTGCACTTCACCGCTTGCAAAGATTTGTTTTTTGTCCAATCCCGGGTAAAGCGTCAAGGCGGTTTGCGTATTGCGGTAACACTCCGCATACTGACCGTTGGACAGTCCATACCACTGATCGGGGCACCGTCCAGTTTGGCTCAGGACTGGGTGGGTAGTGATGCCTTCAGGCGTCATGATGTTCGCCGGCCAGCCGTGCAAACTGAGGTTGTTACCCAGTGACCAAAGCTTTTGACCGTTCACGTCCAGGACATAAGCGGCTTCTTTGGACGCCATGCGATCGCCTGCATAAAGCGGTTTTTGCTTTTCCAGGGACAGATGCAGCTGCACACTGAAGCCGTCAATTTCGGTTTTGCCCTTGCCCCACGACAAGTTCATTTGCTCGCCTACTGCTTTGCCGCCTGCTGGCCAGGTCAGTTGCGTGCTGATGGTGGTGCCTTGAACGGAGGATTTGGTGATGATGTTGACCACGCCAGCCATGGCGTCAGAACCGTACCGTGTCGATGCGCCATCGGTGAGGATTTCAATCCGTTCGATGGCTGACAATGGAAGTATGTTCAAGTCGATATAGGCGCGTTCTCCGGCAATGGGGTTGTTGCCGTAATACGGCAGGCGCCTGCCATTGAGCAAAACCAGCGTGCCGCTGGCATAGCCATGTATGGCGGCAGATTGCGGGCCGCCGGCGCCGGTCCCGAGCGTCCCGTTTTCTGCAAAATTGTTCATCAATGGCAGCTGTTGCAGCAACTCGCTCAAGTTGGTGCTGCCGGTGCGTTCAATCTCGCGTTGTGTGATGACTTGGACGGGCAAGGCCTCCTTGGCCTCTTTGGCCAAGATGGCTGACCCCGTGATTTCTACTTTTTCAAATTGCCGGTATTCCAGCGGCGTATCGTTGATCTCTAGAGCAGGATATTTATTCAACGGCGCATCGGTCTGGGCCATGGCCGGCATGAGTGAGGTGGCAGACCAAGCTGCGGCGCAGCTCCAGTGAATGAGCTTATTCATGATTTCCTCCCTGAGCTGTCATGTGCATGCGCTTTTTGCGTCTTTTGCACTTCTGAAGATTGGTGAGTGGCAATTAAATCACAAAATTGATTTTTATGTCTATTAACGTAGTCAATTGAAAAAAACAACTAAGCGCATAGTAGTTGAAGCTTATGGCGGACTCTGTACAGATGGCTGAATTCCGCAATGGCAAGTCATAAAAGGGCGAAATATGGCAATCGAGAGACTGACGTCTTGACCCTGCTCAGGCCATGGGCTTTCCGCTGCGTGCGGCAGCTCAAAACACCGCAGCTGGAGCAGCCCAGTCTGGTCTCACCGTCGACGCGGTCAAGCCGCCACGATGGTTGAGCGTATGTCCAAAGATGGTCCTTGAGCGCTTGGCAAGAGGCCATTGCCGGTGTCGATGCTCGCGGACTGAAGTGCGTAGCGCCTGCGCTTTTCAAACGACAATCAGAAAAAACCAACTGGCTTTGAGGTGACATCCAAGCCATGAATAGAAAAATGTATCCAAAAGAACCCTTGCTGCTCGTCCCCGGCCTCATGTGCAATGAGGCCGTCTGGGCGCCAGTGACCCCTTTCATCGCGCATGCAGCGGATTGCCAGGTGGTGGACCATGGCGCAGCCGACAGCTTGCCGCTGATGGCCGAGCAACTGCTGCAAAAAGCACCCGCACGGTTTGCTTTGGCGGGCCATTCCATGGGGGCCAGGGTTGCTTTGGAGGTGGTGCGCCAGGCGCCGGACCGTGTCAGCCGCATCGCCTTGCTGGACACCGGCTACTTGCCCTTGGCCCAGGGGGATGCGGGGCGGGCCGAACAAGACAAACGCCAGCAACTGCTGCACATTGCCCGCACCCAAGGCGTGCGCAGCATGGCCAGCGCCTGGGTGCAAGGTATGGTGCATCCTCAGCGCTTGGCGGATGCGGCCTTGATCGAAACCATTGTGGCCATGTTCGAATGCAAGAGTGATGACATTTTTGAAGCGCAGATCCGTGCCCTGCTGGCGCGGCCAGATGCCCGCCCAGTGTTGCAAAGCCTGAGTGTGCCGACCCTGATCGCTTGTGGCGATCAGGACTTGTGGGCGCCTTTGGCCCAGCACCAGGCGATGCGGGCATTGGTGCCGCATGCCCGGCTGGCCGTTTTTGCCGATGCAGGCCACATGGCCCCAATGGAGCAGGCCCAAGCGGTGGCAGACGCCTTGCTGCATTGGTTGGCTGCTTAATTCATTGGCTGGGCAAGGGGCAAAGAAGGCCATTAAACTGACCCGTCGGTCAATGAGGCGGGAAGTTCACATGAAACACGTTTGGAATCAAAAAAGGCTGGCCATGGCTGCCGGTCTGCTGGCATGGGCCGCGCAGGGCATGGCCGCTGGCCCTGCGGCCATGCCCACAGCCGCATGTCCGGCCTTGCTGAACCACACGGTGGAGCGTTTGCAGGATGAAAAGCCCCAATCCTTGTGTCAATACAGCGGCAAGGTCTTGCTGGTGGTGAACACCGCCAGTTTTTGTGGTTTCACATCGCAGTACAAAGGGCTGGAGGCCTTGCATACCAAGTACAAAGACAAGGGCTTTGCGGTGCTGGGTTTTCCGTCCAACGATTTTTCGCAAGAGACCGGCAGCAACAAGCAAATCGCCGATTTTTGCGAAAACACCTTCGGCGTGAAGTTCCCCATGTTCACCAAGACCCAGGTCACGGGCGACGGGGCTTCACCGCTCTACAAACAATTGATCGCCGAATCGGGCCAAAAGCCCCGCTGGAATTTTTACAAATACCTCATTGGCCGTGATGGCAAGCTGCTGGACAGCTATGGCAGCATCACCGGGCCAGACAGCAAGTCGCTCATCTCGGCGATTGAGAAATCCTTGAAAACTGCACCATGAATTCTCCACGCATGAAGTTGGCCATTGTGGGCTCGGGCATTTCAGGCCTGGCCGTGGCACACACGCTCCGAGGCGTGGCGGACATCACTTTGTTCGAAGCGGGCGATTATTTTGGCGGGCACACCCACACGGTGGATGTGACGCTGCCAACGGCCAAGGGCGTGGTCACTCACGGCGTGGACACAGGGTTTTTGGTCTTCAATGAGCGGACCTATCCGAACTTGATCCAGCTGTTTTCTGATCTGCAGGTCGAGACGGCGCCGTCAGACATGTCGTTTTCGGTGAAAGTGCCTGGCGCCAAAAATGGCCGAGCCCTGGAGTGGAGCGGCACCAACCTGAACACGGTGTTTGCGCAACGCGGCAACTTGGTGAGCCCCCGTTTTTGGCGCATGCTCAGCGATGTGATCCGCTTCAACGAGCTGTGCACCCGCATCGCACAAGAGCAAAGTGAGCAAGCCTTGCAGCAGCCGCTGAAAGATTTTCTGACCACGCACAAGTTCAGTGAGCAGTTCCGTGATTGGTATTTCTTGCCGATGCTCGGCTGTATCTGGAGTTGCCCAACCGATCAGATGCTGCAGTTTCCCGTGGCCACCATGATCCGCTTTTGCCACAACCATGGGCTGATCCAAGTGATGAACCGGCCACAATGGTTCAGCGTGGTGGGCGGTGCGCGGCAATACGTGGACAAAATTTTGGCCCATGTGCCCGACAAGCGCTTGAACACACCCGTGCGCATGGTTGAGCGCGATGAGCAAGGCGTGCGCATCATCACCGATGGGCGCACCGAGCATTTTGACGAGGTCGTGATCGCCACGCACACCGACCAGGCCCTGGCCATGCTGCGCGAAGCCACACCCAACGAACAGCATGTGCTGGGCAGCATCCGCTACCAGGCCAATCGCGCGGTCTTGCACACCGATGCTTCGATGTTGCCTGCCAATCCCAAGACCTGGGCCGCCTGGAATTACGAGCGTGCCCCCAGCAATGAGCGCGAGTCGTCGCGCGTGTGTTTGCATTACCTGCTCAACCGCTTGCAGCGCATCCCGTTTGAGCAGCCGGTGGTGGTGTCGCTCAACCCGGTGCAAGGCATCGATCCGTCCACCATCGTGGGTGAGTACGACTACGCGCACCCTGTGTTTGATTTGCGGGCCATCAAGGCCCAGCAGTGCTTGCCCTTGATTCAGGGCTTGCAACACACTTGGTTTGCGGGGGCGTGGGCTGGTTATGGATTTCACGAGGACGGGCTCAAATCGGGCCTGCAGGTGGGCCGCATGTTGCTGAGCAAAATGAAAGCCACCACCCCATGAACACGGCGGGTGCCTGCATTGGCTGGGGCCAGGTGCGGCACACCCGCATGCGCCCTGCGCGCCACGCTTTTGTGTACCCCACCGCATTTTTGATGTTGCCCATGCGCCGTTTGCAGGCCCATGCCGCCACAGCCGATTTGGCCATCAACCGCCGGGCCTGGTTTGCCTTTCACGACGTGGACCATGGCGACGGGCGCCCAGCCGATCAAGGCGGTGCCTTGGCCTGGATGGACGAGTTGCTGCATCAAGAAGGCATCACCGATGCGCAAGGCGAAGTTTGGTTGCAGACGTTTCCCCGTGTGCTGGGCCATGCCTTCAAGCCGGTCAGCTTTTGGTACGCGCACCGCAGCGACGGCAGCTTGGCGGCCATTGTGGCCGAGGTCAACAACACCTTTGGCGAGCGGCACTGTTACCTCTTGCCCAAGCCCCAATACGGTCACACGCTGAGGGCCGACAAGGTTTTCCATGTCTCGCCTTTTTGCGACGTGCAGGGCGAATACCGTTTTCGCTTCATGCGCACCCAGCGCGATGGCCAAGAGCAACTGGTGGCCCGCGTGGAGCATGCCGACGCCGACGGCCCTCTGATTGACACCAGCTGGAGTGGCACGCTGGAGCCGGCCACTGCGGCGGCCCTGCGCCGTGTGATGTGGCGCTTTCCCCTGCTCACGCTGGGTGTGGTGGCCCGCATCCACTGGCACGCCTTGCTCTTGTGGCTCAAAAAGGTTCCTTTTTGGCGCAAGCCCGCGCCCCCTTCATTGTTTGTGACCCGATGAAAAACGACACCGAATCGATGGCTTCCCCCTTGAATGGCGCAATGGCGCCCGTGGCCGCAGCCTCTGTCCCTCTGCCCCAAGCGGCCAAGCGGGTGATGGCCTTGCTGGCCCGCTTGAAGGTGGGCACCCTCACCTTGTACGGCCCCGATGGTGCCGTACATGTGTTTGGCAACCACCAGGCCCCTTTTGCCACGCTGCACATTCAGCGCTGGGAGGTGTGCGCCGCCGTGCTCAAGTCGGGCGACATCGGCTTTGCAGAAGCCTATATGGATGGCGATTGGGCCACGCCCTCTTTGGCGGATTTGTTGCGCTTGTTCATCGCCAACCGCCGCGAGATCGAAAGCGCCATTTATGGCCACTGGCTGGGGCGCTTGGCGTACCAGGTCAAACATTGGCTGCACCGCAACAACAAAACCAACAGCCGCAAAAACATCCACGCGCATTACGACCTGGGCAATGCGTTTTACCAAGTTTGGCTGGATGGCACGATGAATTACTCGTCGGCCTTGTTTGACGGCGACAAGACCCAGGACATGGCGGAGGCGCAAAAAGCCAAAGTCCGCCGGGCCTTGCGCATGACGGGTGTCCAGCCGGGAGACCGGGTGTTGGAGATCGGTTGCGGTTGGGGTGCTTTGGCCGAGGCAGCCACCTGCGAGCTGGGTGCGCACATCACGGGCGTGACCTTGTCCACCGAACAGCTGGCCTTTGCCCAAGCGCGCATGAGCCGTTTGGGTGTGGCGGCGCAGGCCGATTTGCGTTTGCAGGATTACCGCGACATCAGCGATGCACCGTTCGATGCGATTTGCTCGATCGAGATGATCGAGGCGGTGGGCCAAGCGTATTGGCCCACGTATTTTCAGACCGTGAGTCGCTTGCTCAAGCCCGGTGGTCACGCTTGCATCCAGAGCATCACCATCGACGATGCCTTGTTCGACCGGTATGTGAAGTCCACCGACTTCATCCAGCAGTACATCTTCCCGGGCGGCTGCTTGCCCAGTCCGAGCGAGTTCCGCAAGCAAGCGCGTGCCGCAGGCCTGGAGGTGGTGGACGAGTTGAACTTTGGCCCCGACTACGCCGAGACCTTGCGTCGTTGGCGCGACAGCTTCATGGCGCAGCTGGACCATGTTCGCGCCCTCAAGTTCGATGACCGCTTCATTCGATTGTGGGAGTTTTATCTGGCGTATTGCGAAGCGGCTTTTGATGAGGCCAACATCGATGTGATCCAGTTCACATTGCGCAAGCCCGCTTGAGCAGGCCATGTTTCGCGCCATTCGTTCATCGATCCTGACACTCTCATGCGTGGTCATGGGTGCATTGCCATCGGCTTGGGCGGATACAGCTTTGGTGTCTGAGACGGCGGTGCCCAAGGGCGCCGTGCCGACAGCCTTTTCGCGCTTGCGTGTGTGGGGCTTTGATGTCTACGACGCCCGACTGTGGACTTTGCCGGGCTTCGTTGCGTCCCGGTTTGAACAACAGCCGTTTGCGCTGGAGCTGAAGTATTTGCGCAAGCTCGATGGTGATGCCATCGCCAGCCGGTCGATACAAGAAATGCGACGTGTAGGCACGTTCAGCGAGCAGCAGGAAAAAACCTGGCTTCAGGCCATGCGGCAGTTGTTTCCCAATGTGGATCACAACGACCGCATCACAGGATTGAACTGGCCCGGCAAAGGGGTGGAGTTTTGGTTCAACGGGCAGCGCTTGGGGCTGGTGCAAGACCCCGTTTTTGCCCGGTTATTTTTTGGCATTTGGCTGCACGAACGCACGTCTGAGCCCAAGATGCGTTTGCAGCTTTTGCAAGGCTTGGCGCCGTGAATGGTGCCAGGCTCCCGAGCTGGTCCAATGAAAGGCACATCATGACTGCATTCGATCACCGTCGCCGCGCTTTGCGGCGCATGGCCGTATTCCCTCTGGCCGCAAGCCTGCCCTTTGTGGGGGGCTGTGCATCGCCTCAGGTGCAGCAGTACGCGCAAGAAAAACCCAACCTCGACTTGCGCACCTACTTCAATGGCAAGGTCGACGCTTGGGGCGTCTTCACCGACCGCAGCGGTCAGGTGGTCAAGCGCTTCACGGTCGAGATGGATTGCAGCTGGCAAGGTGACGAAGGCGTGTTGGATGAAGCCTTTGTGTATTCAGATGGCACACGCCAGCGCCGCATCTGGAAGCTCAAAGCCGGGCCAAACGGCGCCTATACCGGCGTGGCCGACGATGTGGTGGGCCAAGCCCAGGGCCAGGTCAGTGGCAACGCTTTTCGCTGGGGCTACACCCTCGCCTTGCCGGTTGACGGCAAGGTCTGGGAGGTGGACTTTGACGACTGGATGTACCTGATGGACGAGCGGGTGATGCTCAACAAGGCGACCATGAGCAAGTGGGGCATTCGCCTGGGCGAAGTGACTTTGTCCTTCACCCGCCGCACGCCTTTGGCGTTGCCGAAATGAAGGCCTTGAACACACCCATCACCGATTGGACGGGCCGACGCGTCTGGCTGGTGGGCGCATCCACTGGCATTGGCTTAGCCTGTGCGCAGCAGATGCGGCAAGCCGGTGCGCTGGTGATCATTTCAGCGCGCAATCCGCAAGGCGTTAGTGACTGGGCCGCAAGCGATACGGGTGTCCAATGGCAGCCATTGGATGTCACGGTGCAGGCCGATGTGCAGGCCACAGCGCAGAATATTCTGGCGCAAGGTCCGCTCGACATGGTGGTCTATGCCGCAGGCCACTACCGCGCTCAACGCGCTACGGCGATGGACTTGCAGCAGCTGTTGCAACACGACCGGGTCAATTACCAGGGGGCTTTGCAGGTGCTGGATGCCGTCTTGCCCGGCCTGTTGGCGCAAGGTCATGGCCACATCAGCTTGCTCAGCAGTGTGGCGGGGTGGCGCGGCTTGCCCAATGGTCTGGCCTATGGCCCGACCAAGGCGGCCCTGACCCATTTGGCCGAAACCCTGTACCTCGATTTGCAAGACGTGGGCATCGGCGTGAGCGTGGTCAACCCCGGTTTTGTCGACACACCTTTGACAGCGCAAAACGAGTTCACCATGCCCGCCTTGATCAGCCCTGAGCAAGCGGCTCAAGCGATGCTCAAGGGCTGGGCCCAAGGTACTTTTGACATCCACTTTCCCAAGCGATTTACCCTGTGGCTCAAGCTCTTGCGCGTCTTGCCCTACCGTTGGTACTTTCCGCTGGTGCGGCGCTTCACAGGACTTTGACCATGGACACACGCCTTGCCACCGCCCGCCTGGCCCGGTTCTTTGAAGCGTTGACGCCGCAAAGCGTGCCGCAGTTGCATGCCTTGTATGACGCACAGGCCCACTTCAAGGACCCCTTCAATGAGGTGCAGGGATTGCCCGAGATCGAGCGCATTTTTCGGCACATGTATGTGGCGCTGGATGGGCCGCATTTCGTCATCACCAGCCAGTTGGTCGATGGGGCGCAGGCCTTTTTAACTTGGGAGTTCCGCTTTCGCTTCAAGCGCTTTGACACGCACACTTTGCAAACCGTGCGTGGCGGCAGCCACATCCTGTTCAACGAGCAAGGCTTGGTGACCTTGCACCGAGACTACTGGGATGCGGCCGAAGAGTTGTACGAAAAACTGCCCCTGCTGGGCGGGGTGATGCGTTGGCTCAAAAAGAAGGCCAACACCTGAGGTGATCCTCAAGTCGGAGCTGTAGCCCCGACGGTGAAGCGTTGCCATGCGGGGATGGATCATCGTCGCAGCTTCAGCTGCGAGCGACAGCCACATCAAGCCGGTTGGCTGTCTGCGAAGCTGGGGCGTTGCGACAGTTTGTCGTAGAGCTTTTGCAAGTTTGGATAAGGTGTGCGCCAGTCGATCTGCGGGAAGCGGAAGTCCAGATAGCCGACCGCGCAGCCCACAGCGATGTCCGACAAGCTCATGTGGATGCCTGAGCAAAACGCTTTGTCGCCCAAACCCAGGCTCATGGCGCGCAGGCTGTGGTGGATTTTGTCCTGTTGCCGGTCAATCCAGGCCGTGCTGCGCTGGCTGTCTGTGCGCCCGGGCCACACGGCCTCCAGGCGAGCCAGGATGGCGGCATCAAGCAGGCCATCGGCCAATGCTTCCCAGGTTTTGACTTCGGCACGCTCGCGCCCCGCAGAAGGAATGAGTTTGCCCACGGGCGAGAGGGTGTCCAGGTACTCCACGATCACGCGTGAGTCGAACACGGCTTCGCCGCCTTCCATGATCAGGCAGGGTACTTTGCCCAAAGGATTGGACTCATGAATGCGAGTTTGCTCAGACCAGACATCTTCGTTGATGAACTGGTAGTCCAGCTTTTTTTCGGCCATGACAACGCGCACTTTGCGCACGTAAGGACTGGTGATGGCGCCGATGAGTTTCATGTGTCCAGAAGTCTTGTGAAGATGAGGACGATTCTAGGGGGGAGAATCTGCAAAGTGCCTGACAGGCCACAGGATTGTGTCGCTTAGGCTCTTGAAAGCCTCGCCAACTACAATTGGGGGATGAATTTTTCCCCCATTTCCGCCCTTTCGCCGCTGGATGGCCGTTACGCCAGCAAACTCAATGCTCTGCGCCCGTTGATGAGCGAGCAAGGCTATATGCACCGCCGCGTTCAGGTGGAGATTGCCTGGTTCATCGCCTTGTCCGATGCGGGCTTTGCCGAATTCAAGCCCCTGACCCCCGGTGCCCGCAGTTACCTGACGGCGCTGGTGAAGAATTTTTCGGAAGCCGATGCGGTGGCCATCAAAGAGTTCGAGAAAGTCACCAACCACGACGTGAAGGCCGTGGAGTACTGGATCAAGTCCAAATTCAAGGACCGCCCCGAGCTGGAGCATGTGGGTGAATTCGTGCACTTTGCCTGTACCAGCGAAGACATCAACAACACCAGCCATGCCCTGCAGATCAAAGGCGCCCGAGCTCAGGTGATCTTGCCCGGCTTGGACGGCTTGATTGCCAAGTTGCGCGAGATGGCGCACACCTTTGCTGAAGTGCCCATGCTCAGCCGCACCCACGGCCAGACCGCCAGCCCCACCACCGTGGGCAAGGAAATCGCCAACGTGGTGATGCGCTTGAACGGTTGCCGTGAAAAGATTGCCGCCGTCAAGCTGATGGGCAAGATGAATGGCGCTGTGGGCAACTACAACGCCCACCTGTCGGCCTGGCCCGACTTTGACTGGGAAGCTTTCGCCAAAAAGGTTGTGGAAACGCCCGAACTGAGCGAAACCCAGGACAGCCATTGGGGCTTGGGCCTGACGTTCCAGCCCTACAGCATCCAGATCGAGCCGCACGATTACATGGCCGAGTTGTTCGATGCCGTGGCCCGCACCAACACCATCTTGATCGACCTGTCTCGCGACATTTGGGGTTATGTGAGCTTGGGTTACTTCAAGCAACGCCTCAAGGCCGGCGAAATCGGTTCATCGACGATGCCCCACAAGGTCAACCCGATTGACTTTGAAAACGCCGAAGGCAACCTGGGCCTGGCCAACGCCGTGCTCAAGCACCTGAGCGAGAAGTTGCCGATCAGCCGCTGGCAGCGTGACCTGACCGACTCCACTGTGCTGCGCAACATGGGCGTGGGCTTGGGCTACACCGCATTGGCCTATGCCTCCTTGATGACGGGCCTGAACAAGCTCGAACTCAATGAAGAAGCTTTGGCCGCTGATCTGGACGCTGCCTGGGAAGTGCTGGCCGAGCCGATCCAGACCGTGATGCGCCGCTATGGCGTGCAGGGCGCCTACGAAAAGCTCAAGGAAGTGACCCGCGGCAAGACCGTCACCGCTGCGGACCTGCATGGCCTGATTCGGGGCCTGGACATCCCGCAAGCCGACAAAGACCGCCTGCTGGCCATGACGCCAGGCAGCTACGTGGGCAAGGCCGCTGAACTGGCCCGCCGCGTCTGAGGTTTCGACGAAGACAGTCTTTCCATTGCTTGTCACCCCGGACTTGATCCGGGGTCCATCTTTCCCCGCCATGGATGCCGGATCAACTCCAGCATGACAGATGCAGGCGCAAACTCAAGAACCCCATGGCCCTCAAATCCACCATCTACAAAGCCAACCTGTCGATCGCTGACATCGATCACAGCTACTACGAAGACCACCAGCTGACCTTGGCCCGCCACCCCAGCGAGACCGACGAGCGCATGATGATCCGCCTGCTGGCGTTGGCCATCAACGCTTACAAGCTGCAGGCCGTGTGCAACGGTGACGGCAAGCTGGCCTTTGGTGCGGGCTTGTCTGACCCGGACGACCCGGACGTGAGCCTGCGTGACTTCACGGGCCAGACCCGCATGTGGATTGAGGTCGGTCAGCCCGAAGACAAGCCCATCATGAAGGCCTGCCAGAAGTCCGACGAAGTCCTGCTGTACTGCTTCAACCATGCAGCTGAAGTCTGGTGGAAAGGCATCGAGACCAAGCTCACCCGCTTGGACAAGCTGCAGGTCTGGCGTGTGCCCACCGAGCGTTCACAAGAGTTGGCCCAGCTGGCTGAGCGCAGCATGCAGCTGCAGGCCACGGTGCAGGAAGGCGAAGTCACTTTCAGCAGCGACAAAGGCAGTGTGCACATCGAGTTGCAACGCTGGAAGTGAAACAGGCCGCGCACGAGCAGCGCGGTCAGTCTTGTTGTTTTAATTTGCAGGTCGGCGCTTCAGCTTCGACTTACAAATCCAGTTTGGTTTGGGCTTCAGCGGCCACTTTGGCCAGCTGGCGGTCTTCGGCGGCACGTTCGGCGTATTTGTTGAAACGCCAGGAAGTGCCTTCCATGGTGATGCGGTGCCACACGGCGCGCTTTTCACCCGGCGTCATTTCGGTCCACAACTGCACTTCTTCAAAAGTGCGACCACAGCCTTTGCACATGTCGTCACCTTGGCTGGTCGAGCAAATCGCGATGCAGGGGGTGTCGGGTGTGCTGACATACCAGTCTTGCCAAGCCTCTGCAGCAGCCAGTGGCAAACTGAATTCGTCGGCATGGTCTTGTTTGAAGTACACCATCTGGCCATAGACATCGGCCAAGGCGCGCAGCTCGCGCGGCAAGGATACCCCGTCCGCAGAGGGATTTTTGATCCGCCAGTGGTTGATGGCGGCTTCGATGTCGGTGATGTGGATGCCGGCCATGGTGTGTTGAAGAGCAGGACGCAAATCATAGCGGGTTGCAGGCGAGTGATGCACTTTGTGCAGGCTTGCATGCCTGAATTTCCCTTCAACGCACAAGGACAAACCCAACCACGGTTTAATCTGATCTTGAAGGGGAGTAGCTCTCTCATGCCCCAAGGTGCAAAGCCTTGAGGCACTTTGATAAGCCGTCATGACGAAGTTTTACTTCCGGTTTATCAGGCGCCAGAACTTGGTTCTGACGTCGAGCAAGACCTTCGATCATCGCCTGTGTCGAATCGATCGAAGCTTGCCGTGCAGTTTGGTTTGCACATGAAGTTCCCCTCGATTCGATGCAGGTTCAACAATGGAATCTGGAGTCTTCTGATGGAATTTTTATCTGCACCTTGGTGGTCTGCTTTGTTGGCGATCATTTTGATTGACCTCGTTTTGGCTGGCGACAATGCCATCGTGATCGCACTGGCTGCGCGCAGTTTGCCCGCTGATCTGCAAAAGAAAGCCATCCTTTGGGGCACGGTGGGTGCGATCGCTGTGCGCTCGGTCATGACCTTGTGCGTGGTCTGGCTCTTGCAAATCCCCGGCCTGATGCTGGTGGGGGGTTTGGGTTTGCTCTGGATCGCCTACAAACTCATCGCCGACACCGGTGACCACGATGAGCACGGTCCTGCTGCCACCACGTTCTGGGGTGCCATGAAGACCATCATCGTGGCCGATGCCTTGATGGGTGTCGACAATGTTTTGGGCGTGGCAGGTGCCGCACATGGTTCGTGGGACTTGGTCATTCTGGGTTTGCTCATCAGCGTGCCGATTGTGGTGTTTGGCAGCTCTGTCGTGCTCAAGCTGGTCGATCGTTTTCCGATGATCATCCAGTTGGGCGCTGCCGTGCTGGCTTTCACCGCGGCCAAGATGATCGTGGGCGAGCCTTTGCTGGACAGTGTGTTCGATGCGCCCTCTCAAGCCATCTGGCGCTGGACCACTTACTTGGTGGCCATCGCCTTGGTGTTGGGCGCGGGTTGGTGGTCTTCCAGAGTGGCCAGCACGTCCACCAAGGCCTGAACCGGCTCAGCGCTCGGCTTGCATCTCGCGCACCAGCGACTGGGCTTGCCGCAAGCGGGTGTCCACAATCGACGCTTCGATGTGATCGCCGGCTTGCAGAGTGTGGTTTTTGGCCCAGTCCTGCGCGGCGCGGAAGCGATCAATGGCGCCTTGCCAATCCATGCGGGCCATTTGCGCTTCGCCTTCGGCTCTGAGGGCATGCAAATGCTGGCCTTCCACGGCCAGCATGCTCGCCAAGGTGTTCCACGCTTGTGCGTCCAGTGGGAAGGCTTGCACCTGTTCGCGCAGTTGGTGCAGCACTTCTGTGCGTGTCGGGGTGGGCGGCAGGTTCAACAAGGCTTGTGCAGTGGCGATCAGCGTGGGCCTGTCCAGCTTGGAGGCTTGCCCTGGAGGGGCCAGCAATTGCACCACCGTATCCCAGCGGTTTTGGGCCGCAGCCCATTCGGCGCGCAGCAATTTGGCCAAGCGGGCCGGTGCGTTTTGACCGCTCACCGTGCGCTCCAAATTTTGCAAGCTGCGCTCGGCCGCCGCAAAGTCCTTGAGCTGCATGTGGGCCAAGGTGGCGCCGTACCAGACGCCAGCCTTGGTGGCCGCAGTGGCTTGGGGCAAGTTGACCTGACTCGTTTGTGTGGAGGCGCGCCAAGCGTCCACTTGGCCTTGAGACAACACGCGAGCGCGCGCTGACAGCATGGCTTGCTCGACATCGACCCGGTTTCCAGCAGGTGGTGCATCCAATTGCAAGCGGGCTTGCATGTCTGCGATCCGCTCGGTGGTCAGGGGGTGGCTGCGCAAATACGGGTAGGCGCCGTTGTCGTTGAGTCCTGCGGCTTGCTGGAGCTTGCCGAACATGCCGACAAAGCCTTGGGGGTCATAGCCGGCTTCACGCATCACGCCAAATCCCACACGGTCGGCCTCGCGCTCCATGTCGCGTGAATAGCTCAGCTGTGACTGGATGGCGGCGGCCTGCCCCCCTACGATCAGCGCCTGCGCGCCCTGCGCACTTTTGCTGGCGGCCAACACGCCCAGAATCAAGGAGCCGATCACCCACGGTGTCAATTTGCCTTGCGCGCCCATGGAGCGCGCAATGTGACGTTGCGTGACGTGACTGAGTTCGTGTGCCAATACCGAGGCCAATTCGTCGTGTGTGCTGACCACAGCAATCAAGCCCAGGTGCACGCCCAGATAACCACCGGGCAAGGCGAAGGCGTTGACGCTGCGGTCGCGTCCCAGCAGGATGCGCCAGGCAAAACGTTCTTGCAGCTCGGGGGACAGCTCACCGCGTGCTGCAGCCGATTTGACCAAGGGGGCCCACAGGCGCTGAATGTACTCATCCAGCACGGGGTCTTCCAGGTAGTCCGGGTCGCGGTAAAGCTCGCGGGCGATGCGGTCGCCCAGCTTGCGTTCAGCGGCCAGGGAAATGCCATCACCATCACCCAGAGAGGGCAGCGCCGCGTTTTGTGGCCAGGCGGGCTGAAAACACAGGCTTGAGGCCAGCAGCCCGAGGAGCAGTTTCGTGCGGTGGAATTTGTTTTTCACGACAAGGAGTGTCCCATTCAATGGCCGTATGATGACCCATTCCCGTGAACTTCTTGTAAACCATTCGGACCGCATCGCCCATGACGACCTCTGATGTTTTGACCCATTTTGACGCCCAAGGCCAAGCCCATATGGTGGACGTTGGCGCCAAATCTTCCACCAAGCGCGTGGCTGTGGCCACGGGCCGCATCAGCATGCTGCCCACCACGCTGGCGCTGATCGAATCGGGCACCGCCAAAAAAGGCGATGTGCTGGGCATTGCCCGCCTCGCCGGCATCATGGGCGCCAAAAAGACCAGCGAGTTGATCCCGTTGTGCCACCCGATTGGCCTGACCCGTGTGGCGGTCGAGTTTGAAGTGTTGACGGCTGAATCGAGCGTGGTCTGCAAAGCCACCGCCGAGACCGTTGGCCAGACCGGTGTGGAGATGGAAGCCTTGACCGCCGTGCAAGTGGCGCTGCTCACCATCTATGACATGTGCAAAGCCGTGGACCGGGGCATGACCATCAATGGTGTGACCTTGCTGGAAAAGCACGGGGGCAAGTCGGGGAGTTTCATTGCGCCGGTTTGAAACCTGTTTATCTTCAATGGGTTAGCTGTGTTTGCGCTGGTGTTGATTTCCTGAAGCGACATGTCTCGTAGCAGTACTTCAGCAACTCAGTAATGATTTATTGAAAGCTTTGTCCCATTCCTGTCCCACTGAAGGATGGAAATGGCTTCTTTTCGATATCGCAGCAACCGTTGGCAAGCAAGAGTACGGCGTAAAGGCTACCCGGATGAGACCAAGAGTTTCATATCAAGGCAAGATGCTGAGAAATGGGCTCGGTCGCTTGAGTCAGAGATTGATAAAGGGCAATTCGTCAACGTTAGCGAAGCCCAGCGGACAACCTTGGGCGATCTCATCGATCGGTATTTGGTCGAGGTCACACCCTCAATGAAAGGGGCAGCTGAGGACACGATCAGACTTAAAGCCATCATGCGCAGAGACATCTCACGGTGGAGCATGACTAACCTTAGTGCAGCCCGTATTGCAGCGTACCGGGACGAACGCCTTAAAGAGGTTACAGGAGGTACAGTCATCAGGGAATTGGCGTACCTCTCTGCCATCATTAACCACGGTCGAAAAGAATGGGGGATCAACGTTCTTAATCCCGTTCTTATGGTGCGTAAGCCTCCAACTCCTCAAGCACGAACACGAGTTTTGACCAATGAAGAGATTGCGAAATTGATGCTTGTGCTGGAACCTACAGGGCGTAAAAGTCATTGGACAAAGCCCGTTGTGCAGTTAGCTTTAGCAACAGCGATGCGCCGAGGAGAGTTGTTGTCGTTGAGGTGGGAGAACATTGATCTGAAAGCAAGAACAGCGTTTCTGTCAGATACCAAAAACGGGGAGTCTCGAACTGTCCCGCTATCCACTGTTGCGGTACAGGTGTTGGAAGAGTTGCCACGGCACATCAGTGGTGTGGTGATTCCATTGAGGTATTTCACACTAGATGCCGCATTTAAGCGGGCTTGCAAACGTGCAAAACTGAACGATGTGCGCTTTCATGACCTCCGCCGTACAGCCATCACTCGCATGGCGGAGAAGTTGCCCAATGTGATTGAGTTGGCAGCGGTTAGTGGGCACAAAAGTTTGATGGTGCTGAAGCGGTATTACCAACCAAAAGCAGAGGCGCTGGCGCTGAAGTTGGGGTAGCACTTGGGGCAACCAAATGGAGATGATTCGAGAGCTGAAGAGACTGATATGCCCTTCATCTTCTATTGTTTTTGGGTGACTATTGTTGCGCTGTATTTCACCCGTAATGCCTTGGATTCATGCCAAGGGGGGGAGGGCTTAGTTCGAGTTGGGGCGAAGGATGACTCTGTACGTTCAATTAAGCAGTCGAAAGGGCAGGAGGGTCACAGGGTAGCAGTTTTATCAAAAGCAAAACAACCAATCCAATGACCCTCCTCTCCATCTCTAGATGGTTTTAAAACTACCACCCTACTGCCCTACAACCCCAGTGGCTAATAGGTTAGATATCCTTCATTGGAACATCCCAACCGAAATTCCCTCCCGATTTTCTTTTGGGGCCAAGAACTCCAGGTACCACCCCGTGTACCTCTTTGGTTTGACCTTTAGTTGGACGATCAATCCCAAGCTTTTGTAGTAAAGCCGTTGCCGTCATGAACATAGTGTTCTGACCTTTTGCACCATCCAGATATGCGATCACCATCTCTCGTATTGGGCTAATGACTTCGTAATCTTTATTCTGAGCGGTAAGTTGAGTTTCTTCCTCATAGCTGAGCCACCATTGTTCCCCTTTGTCATAGCATTGCGCTTTGATTTGGGCAAACACCTGTTGCATGTCTAGACCATGTTGATGATCAACACCCACCACAGGGATTGACCACCAACGGCTATTCCCAGTTGAGTCATTCAAAAAGTGTGTGTCATTGACCGATGCAAAAAAGATGGTTCTGCGAGGGTATGTTGAATCAGCAGCTGCATATGGTCGACGAAATGTATCTATGGCATCCGTAATGAATGACTTCAAGACCGGCAAGTCCTTCCCCAAGGTAGATTCCAGTTCACCTAATTCCACGAGCCAATTTTGGATAGCAGTCATCTTCGAATCCTTGTGTGAGGCATCTAAACAATGACCCGTCAAAACCACCTCTTTATGTAACGTAGGATCGTTGACTAAGGATTTGATCCAAGAAGTTTTTCCAAGACCTTGCTTACCAGAAAGAGTCAACACTCCCCTGCAATGGAAGCCGTCAGGCTCGAATACAGCAGCTACTCCACTGATCATCCAGCGCTTCATCAGCGTCTTCTTGAACTCATCAGGGAAATCTTCAGATGCAACTAGGGTTGCGTAAAACGCCTCTAAACGATCATTACCGTCCCAAGAAGCTGAAGAGATCCAATCTCGCACAGGATTGAATCGGTGTAGATCCGCTAACGCATGGCACAAGCTATTAGCGGCCCCTACTGGGAATTTATTGAGGGCGCACAAACTTTGGATATAGCTTAGCTTGACGTTGTCAGCATTGTCCATTGAGGTCTCAAGATAAGGGATGCAAATGACCGTCTTCTTCGTGATTTCGTTGTACTTGATATCCACGCTGTACGACTGCATCAGGTGCGTGAAATTCTCCATAGTGGCAGGTAGTACGAAGCCTTTACCACTAGGCTGATGCGGAAATCCATTGGAAGGTAGTGGTTGAACAGCACCTTCTTGATTCGATCTCAATTGCCCTAGAGCCTTCCCTCCCTTGGCAACACCAAATGCATTTCGTAGGATCTGATCAGCATTCAATCCACGTTCTTTGAGCATGTGCCGAACAGTACCCATCGTTATCGATGAACCCTCCTTGAAGGAGAAAGATTGCCATTTGCGTTCAATTTCGGCATAGCCCTTGTACTTGCTTCCTGCACTTGACCATTCATCCGCAATAGCTAGTCCTTCAACTGAGCCACTCGTTTCATGATGAATAGCCATCAAGACATTTCGCCATTCGTCATATCCCATATCGGGATCTAGCTGTGCGATCAATGCACGAATCGCTGGAAGATTTTCATCTTTCAAAGCTGGCAGCGAACTTTTTTTGGCCCCTGCTGTTGGCAGATATTTCAGGTCGAGCACAGGAGCAGCGCCGTTGTGCAGCAACAGATCATCAACAAAGGATTGTGTTAGATCTACAAGTTGATCAAACGAAACAATCTCAGGGACTAATAATTTCTTGCCCGTACTGGGTGGAGCGATGATGTACGAGTTGCCACACCGGATATCAATTCGTTCTGGATGCTCTTCCGTGCTGTGACCGGCCTGCTTAATTTTTAGGCTTGCATCTTGACGGTAGTAATAGTGAACACCTTTTTTGGTCTGCACTTTCAAATTTGAGCGCAGCTGATGTTTTGCTTCTAATTTTTCAATGGCGTCTTGTGATTCAGGCGAATCTGCATCCAACACAACCAACCCATTGGAGCAATAGAGGGCTACATCATCATTCGGACTCTTATCCCAATATTGTTCAATTTGTTGTGGACAGAGTTTTGGTAACCAATCGGTCGGTTTCGTTCTCGGGTATTTCTCCCCTTCAACGATCGGATATGGGAGATACCCCTTGGTGAACCATTCAAGAGCACACTTAGATGTATCATCCTGAATTAAAGTAGATAAAGTATTAATTTCAATGGTCATATAGACTCCTTTCGTAGTTTTTCTACGGTGCAGACGGAGTCATCCAGAAATTTAGAAAATGATATTTAATACTAAATAATACTTGAAGTCACCTATTGTCTTTCAGGAGCACCGGTAAAAGATAAAAATATCCTGAAGTCTCTATCATACAATAAATTACATTGCAATGTCAATAGTTGTAAAAACGCAACATGCGAAATAAATATAAAGATAGCGCTACTAAAGAGCTGATAGGCAATCCCATCATTGCAACTATGCATTGAGCCCAATCAGTGCATGACCAAGAGGGATCAACTCAAACAAAGCTGCGAGACTGCCAGATCAACTTGAAACAACCAGCCTATTTAAACATAATGGACGTTTAAGGTCTATTTGCCGAGCAATTATTAAAAACTTTAAGCATTTGGTTAAAGCCAGACAAACTTATTGTTCCTTCGACACTAGAGAAAAATTGATTCTGAGGAACAGCACGCACAGTCAATAGTGAACCTGTGATTAGCTCATCAAGTAATCCTTCATAATGATCAGGAGACCCATTAGTCGTTAATATTGGAGGACCTCCATTAGAAATAGATGCATAATTTGCTGCCAAAGTTGCAGCGTTAAGATTTGAAAAATTTCTATCCAAAAATCCACCAACTCTAAGTTTTGATAAATTAGAGTATGTGTCATAACAACTTACTCCGCAATATGAAACTCCAATTTGAGGGGGTGTTGCATTATTTCCGTAAGTAAATGCCTGTATTTTAAAAGAACCATCTATTCCATCTCTTGATGTTCCAAATGTCTTAGACATGTAGCAACTCGCTTTTTGCTCTATATTGGAAACCAATCTGGAAACTGACCAGCCATTTAAATATCCTTCAAATTGAGTTGGACTAACCGTCGCAGTAACACGTACCAAAGATTCGGCACTATCTAACAAACCATCGTTGACAATCAAAGAAAATATATATATACCTTCATAATCTGGTGTAAAATTTGCTTTGGCAGACGTGCTTTTATTAATTGAAATAATGCTTCCTTCTGGCTTTGATTTAATTGTCCATTTGTAATTTAGTGAATTATTATCCGAATCAAGACTTTTGCTGCCATCTAGCGTGGTAATGACATTAGTGGCAACCTCAATTGATGCACCAGCATTTGCAATGGGCACTGTATTACTAAATGCTGGTGTGTTGGTATTGGCAGTAGAACCATCACCGCCGCCACCGCCACATCCTGCCAACATCGTCAATATATACAAAGTTAATAATTTATTTGACATTTGTAATTTCTGCAATTCGATTGGTGAATGTTAATTAAATTTAATAAAGCCGATATTGAACAAAAAATATTATTCAAATACTTTTGAGCCTTCTTTTATGGTTCGTAAGCTGTCTTCGCTCGTTCGTGTGGACAACCATGCAATGAAATAGGTCAAAATGGACTATATCAGATTGACCTAGAACATCAAGTGATGGTCATATCTGTTCATCACAAGCGCTACAACAAGCTTCGCTCGATCATGAAAGAGTTGCGGCTGAAATCAGGACTGACACAGGTTCAAATTGCGGACCTGCTATGCATGGAACAGTCGAACGTTTCAAAAATTGAAAGAGGCGAACGCTACATAGACACTCTCTTTTTCATAGACTATTGCAAAGCTTGCGGGGCTGTACCTGCTGAAGTGATTGCTAAGGTAGATGACTCAGAACACCAAGGTTATTAGATCTGTCTTGTTGGCTTGATCACGGGTTATGGATGCAAATAGGTAGTTCTAAAGAATACAAAATATCAACGATCTAGTTTGAGTGCAACATGTGTGTTGAGCAGAACAACACGGTAACTCTAGTGATTCGTGCAAAGGTACATAGGTAAGGTGTCAAAAATTCCGTAAACTGCTAGTGGGATGACTGATCTTGTCCCAATTTTGTCCCACTAACTTAAGGGATGTGGACGAAAAATTTGATAAATCAAATACAAAGCTACCGCCGAAACCGTGGGCCAGACCGGTGTGGAGATGGAAGCTTTGACCGCCGTGCAAGTGGCTTTGCTGACGATCTACGACATGTGCAAAGCCGTGGACCGGGGCATGACCATCAATGGTGTGACCTTGCTGGAAAAGCACGGGGGCAAGTCTGGGAGCTTTGTGGCGAATGCCTGACGGCGTGCTTGCCGATTGCAGTTGGCAAGTCTGTTTCAACCATATTGCTTGGGGAACCCATGAACTTGTTTCGGAAAATCCAATGGATCATCTGGCTGTTGTGGGCTTCTTTGCAGCCTGCTGTGGCCAACGCACCCGAGCAACTTCGGCGGGCCCTTGTCATCGGCAACGCCACTTACAAGAGCGCGCCACTCAAAAACCCGGGCAACGATGCGCGCGCCATGAAGGAAGCGCTGGAGGCCGCAGGATTCAAAGTCCATTTGCTTTTGGATGCCAACCGAAGCCAACTTGGCCAAGCCTTGCAAGACCACCAAGCGGCAATTCGGGGAACGCAAGGTTTGAGCTTCATCTATTACGCGGGACACGGCGTACAACTGGAGGCTGAAAATTTCATCTTGCCCGTGGATGTGAACATCCAGTCGGAAAAAGACATTCCCGAGCAGGGCGTCAGTGTCAAAAAACTCGTGGAAAGCATGAGCGCGCAGGGCGGTCGGCTCAATGTGTTCGTTCTGGATGCTTGTCGTGATAACCCCTTCAGGGCCCAGCAAAATTTCCGCGGTTTCGCGCCAGTGGATGCACCTGCAAGAACATTGGTGGGGTATGCCACAGAGGCCGGCAATGTGGCCATCGACGGACAAGAGGATGGCGCTCATGGTCTTTACACCGCTGCTTTGTTGCACGAGCTGAAAAACACCGCTGCCCCGATCGACAACATTTTTAAACGCATCAAGTTCGGTGTCAGACGGGCCAGTCAGGGCCAGCAAGTGCCTGCTTACTCCAATGGTGTTTTTGAAGATGTTTATTTGACAGGCGCATCATCCCCGGCCAGCTTGACGTCGGAAGAAAAGAAAAAGCAGTTTGACCAGGAACGACAAGTCTGGAACAACATCAAGGATGGCAAGAACCCTGAACAGATTTTCAATTTCATTCAAGCGTACCCTGCATCCAGCTTGAGTGAATTGGCACAAGGCGTTCTCGAGAGGATTGACCGTAAAAGCATCCGCAGTCAGGCCTTCGAGGGAGAAGTCGTTCAAAACCCGGCAGATGGGCGGTTCAGAAATGGTGACCTGTACACCATGAAAATTTCATATGAACACAGGCCCAGTTTCATTGTGAAGTCAACCGTGTTTGATGTGAGCGAAGACTCTGCCAAGTACACCAACGTTTTTGATCAGGGTCCAAGCGGTCAGATGACCATCGCGGGCGCGGTGATCAGCGATGGTCAAAATACTTTTGATCCTCCGTATGTGTTGGTTCCCGGCGCTGAATACCAGGTGGGCAAACGCTGGCGTGGTCGCTCATTGCGAACCAACCTCAAGGGGCAGAAAGCCTGGATGGATTATTCGGGCAAGGTCGTGGCTCGTGAGCAAGTCACCGTGCCAGCGGGAATGTTTTTGGCTTACCGCGTGGAGATTCAATTCCAAATAGAAGGCGAAGCTTTGCTCAACGCCAGCTTGTGGGTCCAACCGGAATGGGGTTTGGCCATCAAAACCAATTTCCAATTTCTGGATCCGAATGGCCGTGTGCGCTCAGGCGTCAGAGAGATGGTGGGCAGGCAAAGAGGTTAAGCGCGTCAGGTGAGTCCATTCGCCATGTCTCCTGGACATCATCCCCGATGGGGCGCTGCTGACACCAGCTCAGTTCGCATGAGGCTGGATGAGCTCACTTGGAAAAGCGATTTTCATCAGCCGCTGATGCTGTTGCGCTGTTTGCACATCACCCACCATCTGTGCGGCTTCGATGACCTTGCGGATCACTTTCGGTTCCGGCGAGTAGTGCAGCATCGACTGACCTTTTGCCAGCAGGTGTGTCGCGTTTTCAGGCGTGACGGGGGTCAAGGAAAATTCGGCGAAATCGGCGGTGGTATGGAACAGCACGCTGCTCTTGGCAACGCTCACCGCATCGCTGCCCCACAGCGTTGAACGCGCATTGGCTGGGATGAAAATTTGCCGCACGCGTGAATAGTCCACCGCGATGAATGCTGTGCTGGCCAGGATGGCCGCGCCCATGATAGGCAAGATGCGCTGAGTTGCATGGGTGTATGCCAACTTTGGCTGCGTCAGCAAAACGGCGCACAACAAAACCGCCAGTTGAAAAGGCCCATACCAAAGCGGAAACTCCAACAGGCTGTGCAAACCGATCACGGCCAACACGCCCCAGGTCAGTTGATGTTGCGCATCACGCGCGTGCCAGGGGCGCATGGCCAGCGTGATCACGATCAGGCTGAGTGTGACCAGTGAGGCAATCGGAACACCCAAGGCAAATGCCAGTTGCAAGGGGGCGTTGTGGGCGTTGCCCAGTATTTCGCAAAAGCGCTCGCCCGAATAGTTCGCACTGTAGTGCGCGTATTTGAGCTCGTTCCAGCCCCAACCCCACCACGGCTTTTGGGCGATCAGTTCGATCACATTGCGCCACAACACTTTTCGGCTGCCGCAGCCATCGTCGTTGCCCATGCGTGTCAGGGCACTGATGGCATCCGTGCCGGAACTGTTTGACAGCAGGTGCGGCAAGGCCCAAATGGCTGCCGCATATACGCCCAATGCCCACAACACCAGGCGCCAGGACAAATGCGCCTGATGCTGGCGACGTTGCAGGGACCACCCCATGACCAGCGCTGTCACCAAGATCATCTGCAAGAGGCCGGTGCGTGAGTTGGTGGCGGCGTTTCCGATGGCGATCAAGGCGAGCATCCACAACGCATGGGTGAGGACAAGTCCACTGCGTGCCCACCAAAGTACGGCCAGAATGCCCATGGATGTGAGGGTGGCCAATTGATTGCGCTGGCGCAGGTTGGCCCGAGCCTCGCCCAGGACATCGGGCACATGGACCCAGCCACTGAAGGCTTCGGCCAGGCCGAAATACTGCATGAGTCCTATGGCGCTGCTGAGCACCGCCGCCATGGCCCAAGCTCTGGCAATGTCCAGTGCTTGAAGTCGCAGCCCCGATGCCATGAGCAAGCCGATGCAGCCCCAGCTGATCAAGAGTGGCAGCACATTGGGCAAGGGGGCCGATGCCCAAGGCGCCATCCAGGGCAAGACCAACAGGAAACTGGTCAGCAAAGTGGGCCAGCGTGTGACGGGTGATCGGTCAAACCAATTCACGCTAACCCCAAGAAAAACGCCCTGCAGAGCAGGGCGTTGGTGGGGGCCAGGAGGCTCAAGAAGCTTTGCATGAGGCGGGCAAGTATTTGACGGGCAAACCGTTGCTGCTGGCTGGGCCACAGCGCCAAGCGGCGATGGTTTTGCCACCATCGGTGCTGCCCACCACGGCGGTCTCACCGCTTTGCAGTGGTGTCAATGCGATGGCATTGGCCGAGCTGCTGGTGGTGCCGCGCAAAGCTTCGTGGTTGCCGACCACAGTGATCACGCCATTGGCATCGACGGCGATGCTGGTGACGTACTTGCTGGTCTGGCTGTCACAGGCTTTGGGCAGGGTTTTGGACACATCCGCATCGGATGAGGAGGAAATCGCCTCGTTCACAGCGGTTTTGCAACCGTTGGCCGCCAACAGCAGCTCAGACACCTTGGCGCGGATGGTGTAGTCCTGATACGCCGGCAGAGCCAGTGCGCCCAGAATGCCGATGACCGCGATCACGATCATCAGCTCAATCAAAGTCAAACCTTGTTGCCTTTTTTGCATGGCATCTCCTCCCTGTTGAATGGAGTTCGATGGTAAATCAATCACCGATCAAACTCCAGTCAGCGGCCCTTAAGAAGCTTCTTCCTGTGCGGGGCGTCGGGCCAAAATGATCTTGCCCAAGGCCAGCACCAACAAGGCACCTGCCACGCCCAAGCCATAGCCCCAAGCTTTGTCCTGAGGGATGTAGGCGATCAAACCTGGATCGGTTTGCACCATGGTGCCTGCAATCCAGCCCAGCAGCATGCCGCCCACAGTGATGATGATGGGGAAACGGTCCATGAGTTTAAGGACCAGTTGGCTGCCCCAGACGATGATCGGGATGCTGACCAGCAGGCCGAAGATCACCAGCGGCATTTGATGATCGGCATTGCCCGAGGTTTGCGCGGCACCAGCGATGGCGATCACGTTGTCAATGGACATGACCAAATCCGCAATGATGACGGTTTTGACGGCACCCCAGAGTTTGTCGCTGCCCTTGATGTTGCCGTGGTCTTCGTCTTCGTCAGGGGTCAACAGTTTCACGCCGATCCAGATGAGCAACAAGGCGCCGACAAATTTGAGAAACGGAATGGCCAGCAGTGTGAGTGCGAAAAAGATCAGGATCACGCGCAGCACGATGGCACCGGCGGTGCCCCAAAGAATGCCTTTGGTGCGTTGGTGTGCGGGCAGTTGGCGGCAAGCCAAGGCAATCACCACGGCGTTGTCGCCACCCAGCAGGATGTCGATCATGATGATCTGGCCCACAGCGAACCAGAAATGAGCGGTCAGAAATTCTTCCACGGTGTTCCTTTGATCGCCTGTTGATGTTTGGCGAAACTTGATTTCAAAAAACGGAAAGCCGGATTGTCCCGCAGGACATCCGGCTTCGGTATTGTGGCAAACCACAGCCGCCCGTAAGCGGCTCAGAGTTTACTTCAGCTGGGCCTTGAGCAATTTGCCCAGTTCAGACGGATTGCGCGTGACGATGAAGCCGCACTCTTCCATGATGGCCAGCTTGGCATCGGCCGTGTCGGCACCGCCAGAGATCAAGGCACCAGCATGGCCCATGCGCTTGCCGGGAGGGGCAGTCACACCAGCGATGAAGCCAACCACGGGCTTTTTCATGTTGGCCTTGCACCACTGAGCGGCTTCGGCTTCGTCTGGACCGCCGATTTCACCGATCATGATGACGGCGTCGGTGTCTGGATCGTCGTTGAAAGCCTTCATCACGTCGATGTGCTTCAAACCGTTGATCGGGTCACCACCGATACCGACGGCGCTGGACTGGCCCAGGCCCACTTCGGTCAACATCGCCACGGCTTCATAGGTCAAAGTGCCCGAACGGGACACCACGCCGATGCGGCCTTTGCGGTGGATGTGACCGGGCATGATGCCGATCTTGATTTCGTCAGGGGTGATGAGACCGGGGCAGTTGGGGCCGAGCAGCAGCGTGCGCTTGCCGCCAGCGGCTTCCTTGGCCTTCATCTTGTTGCGCACTTCGAGCATGTCACGGACTGGAATGCCTTCGGTGATACAGATGGCCATGTCCAAGTCGGCTTCCACGGCTTCCCAGATGGCGGCTGCTGCGCCTGCTGGGGGCACGTAGATCACGGACACGGTCGCGCCAGTTTGTGTGGCGGCTTCCTTGACGGAGGCGTAGATTGGGATGTTGAAGATGGACTCGCCAGCCTTCTTGGGGTTCACACCTGCGACGAAGCAGTTCTTGCCGTTCGCGTATTCCTGGCACTTTTCAGTGTGGAACTGACCGGTTTTGCCGGTGATACCTTGGGTGATGACTTTGGTGTCTTTGTTGATGTAGATCGACATGTGTGTTCCTTACTTGACGGCTGCGACGATGGCTGTCGCGGCTTCGGCCATGGTGTCGGCAGAGATGATCGGCAGACCGGATTCGGCCAGCATCTTCTTGCCCAGCTCGTCGTTGGTGCCCTTCATGCGCACGACCAATGGCACGGACAGGTTCACGGCCTTGCAGGCGGTGATCACGCCGGTGGCGATGGTGTCGCACTTCATGATGCCGCCGAAGATGTTGACCAAAATGCCTTTGACATTCTTGTTGGCCAGCATGATCTTGAAGGCTTCAGTGACCTTTTCGGCTGTTGCGCCGCCGCCCACGTCCAGGAAGTTGGCTGGCTCGCCGCCGAACAACTTGATGGTGTCCATGGTGGCCATGGCCAGGCCAGCGCCGTTGACCAAGCAACCGATGTTGCCGTCCAAAGAGATGTAGGCCAGGTCGAACTTGGAAGCTTCCACTTCAGCAGGATCTTCTTCGTCCAAATCGCGGTAAGCCACGATTTCGGGGTGACGGAACAGGGCGTTGGCATCGAAGTTGAACTTCGCGTCCAAGGCCATGACGTTGCCCTTGCTGTCGCGGTTCAGTGGGTTGATTTCTACCAACGAAGCGTCGGTTTCCATGTAGCACTGGTACAGCTTCTTGAAGATGTCCACGGCTTGGGCGGTGGAGTCAGCAGGCATGCCGATGGCGTCAGAGATCTTCTTGGCTTGGGCGTCGCCCAGACCGGTCAGCGGATCGATGAACTCGGTGATGATCTTCTCGGGGGTGGAATGGGCCACTTCCTCGATGTCCATGCCGCCTTCGCTCGAAGCGATGAAAGCGATCTTTTGTGTGGCGCGGTCGGTGACCACGGACACGTAATATTCTTTGTTGATGTCAGCGCCGTCTTCGATGTACAGGCGTCGGACTTTTTGGCCTTCGGGGCCAGTCTGGTGGGTCTTGAGCTGCATGCCCAGGATCTCGCCAGAGATGCGTTTCACATCGTCGATGGTTTTGGCAACCTTGACGCCGCCGCCCTTGCCACGGCCACCGGCGTGGATTTGGGCCTTGACCACCCACACTGGGCCGCCCAGTTTTTGAGCGGCTTCAACAGCCTCTTGAACGGTGAATGCTGGAATGCCG
The DNA here is from genome assembly GCF_003063335.1 of Limnohabitans sp. MMS-10A-192. Lineage (GTDB taxonomy): Bacteria > Pseudomonadota > Gammaproteobacteria > Burkholderiales > Burkholderiaceae_C > Limnohabitans_A. Next base: position 222,558 of record NZ_NERX01000002.1, read on the forward strand.
CGGGGTACTGGCACGCCGAATTGACGCAAGATTTCCTTGCCTTGGTACTCGTGAATCTTCATGAGGTCTTCTCTCAGTGGGTAGTTGATTGACCGGCCCGCTGGGGTGATTCACCCGCCAGCAGGCGCTGGACACTGCAGCCTGCGACTGTATCATGCTGCAACGCACCAATACTGAGCCCGGCGTCTTACAGCGACATGACGCAGCGTGCTTGATTTCATGAGGAAGTACACACAAATGGCCAAAATCTTCATCGACGGCGAAGCCGGCACCACCGGTTTGCAAATCCGCGAGCGCCTGGCGCTCATGCCCCAAGTGCAGGTGCTGAGCATCGATCCAGCCCGCCGCAAGGACCCGCAAGCCAAGCGCGAATTGATGGCCGAAGCCGATTTGGTGGTGCTGTGCCTGCACGACGATGCCGCCATCGAGTCGGTGGCCATGATCGACAGCCTGACCGGCCAAAAGCCACGCATTGTGGACGCGTCCACCGCGCACCGCTGCAACCCCGGATGGGTTTATGGCTTTCCTGAACTGGCTGATGGCCAACGTGCGGCCGTGATCGCCGCAGACCGTGTGGCCAACCCCGGTTGCTACGCCACAGGCGCCATTGCCTTGCTGCGCCCCCTGGTGCAAGCCGGTTTGGTGCCTGCCAACTACCCGGTCTGCTTGCCGTCGGTCAGTGGTTATTCGGGCGGTGGCCGCACCATGATCGAAGACTACGAAGCGGGCAAAGCACCTTTGTACGAAGCCTATGCCTTGGGCCTCCAGCACAAGCACATCCCTGAAATCATGCGCTTCACGGGCCTGACTTGCCGTCCGCTGTTTGTGCCGGCGGTGGGCAATTTCCGCCAGGGCATGTTGGTCCAACTGCCCTTGCACTTGGACGCCCTGCCCGGCCAGCCCAAAGCCGCTGATTTGCACGAAGCCTTGCGTGCCCACTATGCGGCCAGCCAAGCGGCAGGCGGCTGGGTCAGCGTGGAGCCCGCAACCGAAAACGGCAAGCTCGATGCGCTGGCGCTCAACGACACCAACAAGCTGGAGTTGCGCGTGTTTGCCAACGAAGAGGCGCGCCATGCGGTGCTGATCGCGCGTTTGGACAACCTGGGCAAGGGCGCCAGCGGCGCGGCGGTGCAAAACATCCAGTTGATGCTGTGTTTGTGAGCCAAGGCACCGACGGCATTTGCATTTTTCGGGACACTGCAACCATCGACAGAGCCTTCTGACGGCTCTCTCCAGCTTGATGAGCCCTTTCGAGGGCACGACGAAGCAAGATGGTTGCCCTGTCATCAGGGTGGTTCATTGGGGTAGCCCTCAGAGGGCTTTGCCCGGTCTGCAAACGGCGCTCATTCGTCTTCACAGCCTTGCACCACGCGGCGGACCACCTCGGCGGCAAAGCCCCGGGTGATCAAAAAGCGCATTTGCCTGGCCCGCTCATGGGCATCGGCAGGTGCCTGACCGAATTTCTTGCGCCAGACTTCTTGTGCGCGGCTCAATTCGGTGTCGCGCAACCCTTCCATCGCTTGGGCCACTGCCTCGCCAGACAGACCTTTGGCGGCCAGTTCTTGCCGAACACGGGCCGCGCCCAGCTTGCCGGCACGGCGGTGGACCACCGATTCGATGGCCCGCCCGTCGTTGATGAAATCCCGCGCTTGCAACTCGTCCAGCGCTTTGGCCAGCTCGCCCGGCGTTTCCTCGTGCGGTGCCAGTTTGCGCTCCAGCTCTGCCCGGGAATGCTCGCGCTGGCTCAAAAGCCGCAAGGCGCGGCCTTTGAGTGAGGGCTGAAACCCCAAACCCTTGCGGGTTCCGGGCGCCTTGGGTGCACTGTTCATGCTGCGCCTTACGCGGGGTCTTTGGCTTCCTTGGGCTCTTTGGCTGCTTTGGCGGGCTTGGTGGGTGCGGGGGTGGCGTCACCCGCAGCGCCTGCCAGCAAAGGAATGCCCAGTGAGTCACGCACTTTGTTCTCGATTTCGAAAGCCAGGTCGGGGTTCTCGCGCAGGAATTCGCGGGCGTTGTCACGGCCTTGGCCGATTTTCTCGCCCTGGTAGGCGTACCAAGCGCCGGATTTTTCGATGATTTTGGCTTCCACGCCCATGTCGATCACTTCGCCTTCGCGGCTGATGCCCTCGCCAAACAGGATGTCGAACTCGGCGGTCTTGAAGGGCGGTGCGACTTTGTTCTTGACCACTTTGACCTTGGTCTCGTTGCCGATCGCGTCGTCACCTTTCTTGATGGTGCCGGTGCGGCGGATGTCCAGGCGGACTGAGGCGTAGAACTTGAGCGCGTTGCCGCCGGTGGTGGTTTCGGGGCTGCCGAACATGACGCCGATCTTCATGCGGATCTGGTTGATGAAGATGACGGTGCAGTTGGTCTTCTTGATGGTGGCGGTCAGCTTGCGCAGCGCTTGGCTCATCAAGCGGGCTTGCAGGCCGGGCAGGCTGTCGCCCATGTCGCCTTCGATTTCGGCCTTGGGGGTCAGGGCCGCCACCGAGTCGACGACCACCAGATCCACCGCGCCGGAGCGCACCAGGCTGTCCACAATTTCCAAGGCTTGTTCGCCGGTGTCGGGCTGGCTGATCAGCAGGTCTTGCAGGTTGACCCCCAGATTTTGGGCGTACTGCACGTCCAAAGCGTGCTCGGCGTCCACAAAGGCGCAGGTGCCGCCCAGGCGTTGCATTTCGGAGATCACTTGCAAGGTCAGGGTGGTTTTGCCCGACGATTCAGGGCCGTAGATCTCGATCACGCGTCCACGGGGCAGGCCGCCGACGCCCAAGGCGATGTCCAGACCGAGCGAGCCGGTGGAGACAACCTGGATGTCTTCGATCACTTCGCCTTCGCCCAGGCGCATGATGGTGCCTTTGCCAAATTGCTTTTCGATCTGGGCCAGTGCGGCTTGCAGGGCTTTGGCTTTTTCGGTGTTCACTTCGCTCATGGAAATCTCCTTGAATATCAATGGTTTGGGGCATCCGCTCCCTTGAAAGCTTGTGCTTTACTGGATGCGTGAACAGTACTGTAAACGAACTGTACAAACGAGTAAACCATATTTTTGGTCAGTTTGCCTTATCATTTACGGCATGGCCGATGCACCACTTGTCACCCCCACAGACCCCTCCAAAACAGTGGACGACCGCTGGCGTCAAACCCATTTGGGACGCCTGCTGGGCCACGCCATGCGGCGCTTTGACGAGCGGGTCTTGCACCTGATGGCCCACAACGAAGGCGTGCCTTTGGCCTTGTCGAACCTGGCCGCTCGCGACCAGATCAGCGCGGCGCATGTGCACATCACGCGCCACTTGGCGATCGAAGGCTCGCGGCTGACCGATCTGGCGCAAGCTGCGGGCATGAGCAAGCAGGCCATGGGCGACTTGGTGGACCAGTGCACGGCCTGGGGCTTGGTGCAAAGACAAAGTGATTTGCAGGACGCCCGCGCCAAGCGTGTCGTGTTCACCGCCGATGGCTTGGCCTGGTTGCAAGCCTTCAAAGATGCTGTGGCGCAAGCCGAAGCGGAATTCAGGGACGCCGTGGGTCAGGATGTGGCCACGGTGGTGGCCTTGGGCCTGGAGGCGTATGCGCATTGATGTCAGTCGGGGTTGACCTCAAGGTCGACCTCTCGCCCGATCAGCCGCGGCCTGACACTAAAATCAGCTCAAGCGCCCGATATACACCTCAAAAAAGCCAGCATCTACAACAGGAGACAGCCATGCGAATTCTCATTGCCGAAGACGACCAGGTGCTTGCCGATGGTTTGTTGCGCACCCTGCGCAACGCGGGGGCGGCGGTGGACCATGTGGCCAGCGGCAGCGAGGCCGATGCGGCCCTCATGACCAACAACGAATTTGATCTGCTGATCCTGGATTTGGGGCTGCCCCGCATGCATGGTCTGGAAGTGCTCAAGCGTTTGCGTTCCAGAGGTTCTGTTTTGCCCGTGCTGATCCTCACGGCCGCTGACAGCGTGGAAGAGCGCGTCAAAGGGTTGGACTATGGCGCAGACGATTACATGGCCAAGCCCTTCAGCTTGCAAGAACTCGAAGCGCGTGTGCGCGCCTTGACCCGTCGCGGCATGGGCGGCGCCACTTCCCAGATCAAGCACGGGCCACTGATCTATGACCAGTCCGGTCGCGTCGCCACCATCGACGGCAAGATGGTTGAGCTGTCAGCCCGCGAGTTGGGCTTGCTCGAAGTGCTGCTTCAGCGTGCGGGCCGTCTGGTCAGCAAAGACCAGTTGGTTGAGCGCTTGTGTGAATGGGGCGAAGAGGTCAGCAACAACGCGATCGAGGTGTACATCCACCGTCTGCGCAAGAAAATCGAAAAAGGCCCGATCCGCATTGCCACGGTACGTGGCTTGGGCTACTGCCTCGAGAAAATTCCTGGTTGAACGTGCCCGGCTTGCTCACCCCAACCTCGGCCTTCGTGCCCACTGAGCCATGAAGTCCAAGGGCTGGAGTGTCAAGCTTTTCAAACGCGAACAACGTTCGCTTTTCGGGGAAATCCTGGATTGGATGCTGACCCCGCTGCTGCTCTTGTGGCCCATCAGTCTGGCTTTGACCTGGCTGGTGGCGCAAGGCCTGGCCAACAAGCCGTTTGACCGTGCCATGGTCTACAACGTGCAAGCGCTGGCGCAACAGGTCAAGCTGGGCGCTGACAAAAAAGTCCAGTTCAACCTGCCTCAGCCTGCCAGCGAATTGCTGCGTGCCGATGAGACCGATCTCGTTTATTACCAAGTGCGCGGGGCGAACAACGAGCATTTGAGCGGTGACCGCGATGTGCCTTTGCCATTGGACGACGAGGACAAGGGCAGCAGTTACGAAGTGCACATTCGCGATGACGAAATGCGCGGCATGGAAGTGCGCGTGGCCTACACCTGGATCCGCCTCGACGCCGATGGCAAGCGGCCTGCGCTGGTGCAAGTGGCAGAGACCCGTGAAAAACGCTCCGTGCTGGCCGCAGAGATCATCAAGGGGGTGATGCTGCCCCAGTTTGCCTTGCTGCCCTTGGCGGTGCTCTTGGTGTGGCTGGCGCTGGTGCGCGGCATCAAGCCTTTGTCCGAGCTGGAAGAGCGCATCCGTGCCCGCAAACCCGACGACTTGAGCCCTTTGGACGACAAGGCGGTGCCCATGGAAGTGGCGCCACTGGTGCTGTCGGTGAATGACCTGCTTGAACGGCTGAAAGACTCCATCGTCACGCAAAAGCGTTTTTTGGCCGATGCGGCGCACCAGCTCAAGACACCGCTGGCAGGCTTGCGCATGCAGGCTGACCTCGCGCAACGCTCAGGCTCCAGCGAAGAAGACCTCAAAAAATCGCTGCAGCAAATTGGCCGCGCCAGCGTGCAAGCCACCCACACCGTGAACCAGTTGTTGTCTTTGGCGCGGGCCGAGGGTGGCGGGACCAGCGTGCCCCAGCAAGCCTGCGACATGGTCCGATTGGTCAGCGATGTGCTGCAAGACAGCTTGCCCCGCGCCATGGACAAGGGTCTGGACCTGGGCTACGAGGGCGTGGACGCCGATACCCCCGGCGTGAAAGTGACGGGCAACCCCATCTTGCTCAAGGAGATGGTGCGCAACCTGGTCGAAAACGCCATCCACTACACCCCTTCCACGGCGCAGCGGCCGGGCGTGATCACGGTGCGCGTGTTGGTTGACCCTTACAGCAAGGCGCTGGTCTTGCAGGTCGAAGACAACGGCCCGGGCATTCCGGTGCCCGAGCGCGATCTGGTGTTCCAGCCGTTTTACAGAGCCTTGGGCACCAACGTGGATGGCTCAGGCCTGGGCCTGCCCATCGTCAAGGAAATTGCGCAGCAGCACGGCGCCACGGTCAGCATTGCCCCGACGTTTGAGAACCAGACGCCGCCTGGCGCGTGCTTTACGCTGCGCTTCAGAGTCTTTTGAGCCCGGGCCAGGCGCCAAAACTACTCAGGCAGGTTTGCCCATGTTGAGCTGCAGGCGTTCACGCTCCATCACGCGGGCCACGGCAGGCACCGCCGAAACCTTTTGCACAAAGGCCCACAGCTCGGGGTGCTCTTCGGGCGTGATGCCGGCAATCGTGCCCCAACGGGTCAAGGTCAAGCTGTAGGCGTCGAGCACGCCGAACTGCTCTCCGCTCAACCAAGCCTGGCCTTTGGCGGCTGCGGCTTTGACCAAGGCCTGCAACTCACCCAACATGCCCCGGAACAACTGCGTGTTGTAGGGCTTGAGCGCTGCCTGCACTTCGGGCAAATCTGAAAACTTTTGCGGCATGAAGATGTGCGTGAAGGTCGGGTGCACCGTGTTGTTCATCCAGGCCAGTGTGGAGATGGCTTGTGCGCGGGCAATGGGCTCGGTGGGCAAGAAGCCCGCCTGCGGGAAGAGCTGGTCCAGGTGCAGCACGATCGCCACGATCTGGGTGACGACCTGACCGTTGTTGACCAGCACAGGCACTTGGCCGCGCGGGTTGATGGCTTTGTACTCCTCGCTGTTTTGCTCGCCTTTGTGCAGCTTGACCATGTGTGGTTCAAACTCCGCGCCGCTCATCTCGAGCAGCACATGGGGCACAAAAGAACAGGCGCCAGGGGCGAAATACAGTGTCAGGCTCATGGGGTCTCCGATAGGGGGTTAATTGGATGCGGGCTTGGCCTGCGTTGCCGTGGCAGGCGCTGTGTTCACCGGCGCAACTCCGGCAGCGGACGGAACGACTGCCGCTGGCGTGGATTTGGCGGGCAAGACTTCGGGCGCTTTGCCAGCAGGCGCAGCAGCCGCTTCAGAAGCTGGTGCAGCGGGCGAAGGCGAAGACGCAGACGAAGGCGCAGGTGCGGAGGCAGCCTGCCCAGGCAGCGTGAACTGCAAGGCTTCGGGCTTGATTTGTTGCTGCAAGCGCTCTGGCTCGCGTTGCACATTGGGGCCCCAGCCCCAGCGGGCAAAGGCGTCCCACTGCCAAGCCATCGTGATGACGTTGAGCAGCAGCAACAGGGCAATCCACCAGCGGATTTTCATGGTTGGTCCTCGGCAAAGGGGCGCACGCTGACTTCGGAACTGTGGATGTCCACCACGCCAGCATCGGTCTGCAATCGTAGCGCACCGCTGGCGCTGACACCCCGCGAAGTGCCCTGCAGCCCATCGCTGGTGTGCACGCGTCGGCCTTTGAGCACGTCACGCGCTTCAAAGCGTGCTTGCAGGGGGGCAAAGCCGGTGGTCTCAAAAGCCAAAATGGTCTGGATCAAGGGCGCCGCAACGCGCGCCAGTGCCGCAGCAGCGGTCGCGTCAGGCCAGCATTCGGTCAAGGCGGCAGGCGGGGTGTTCAGGCCATCGGCCGGGCGCGGGCGGATGTTCAGGCCGACACCGATCACCACCTGGCTGCGCCCCCCCATGCTGGCGGCTTCCACCAGAATGCCGCCCAGTTTGCGCTCTTGCATCCACAAATCGTTGGGCCATTTCAAGCGCACATCGGGGTGCAGGCTTTCGGCCAGGCTCAGACCCACCGCCAAGGACAGGCCCGACCAGTCTTGGGGGGCGATGGGCAGGCTCAGCGAGAAGGTCAGTGAATCACCCGGCTGGCTTTGCCACACGCGGCCCATGCGGCCACGGCCTGCAGTTTGCCGCTCGGCCACCAGCAGCGTGGGCTCAAGCCGGCCTGCGCGGGCGCGCCGCATGAGTTCGCTGTTGCTGGAGTCGATCTCGGGCAGGATCTCGACGGTGAAGTCGGGCAGCCAGGGAAAGACTTGCTCCCAGATGGCTTCAGCGGGCCAGGCGGTGGGGGTCATCATGAGAAAAATGCCAAGCAGGGTGTCATTGCGAAAAGGGCGCTCACTTCATGGCTGGCGTCATCGCGAGCGAAGCGTGGCGATCCAGCGTGTTTGCGGTCTTGCTTGGAGTCTGGATGGCCACGTCGCTGCGCTCCTCGCCATGACGGCTTGTGAGGCGCAATGCTATTGAGAGGCCTTCTTGACCTTTTTGGCCGATTTCTTCTTGTCCTTGTCCTTCGGTTTGGCGGCTGCTTTGGTCTCGGCCTTCACTTTGGACTTTGGCTTGGCATCCGACTTGGCCTTGTCTTTGGCCTTGTCTTTGGCTTTGCTTTTGGCCTTCTTTTGGCCTGGAATCTTGGGCGTGTCCGCACGGTCTTTGGGCGACAGCAGCGTGCCTCGGCAGTTCTTGGCGCCGCACCAGCAGGGGTACTCGGCCTTGAGTTTCTTGGTGTAGGGCTCGTCGATGATCAGGCCGTAGTCGTAGTTCAGCTCTTCACCGGCCTTGATGTTGCGCAGCGCCTTGATGAAGACGCGCTCGTTGTCTTCGTCGGCCTCGCAGTTGGGGTCGCAGCTGTGGTTGATCCAGCGCGAAGAGTTGCCGCCGTGCAGCGCGTCGATCACCTTGTCCTCGTTCACATGGAAGTAGAAGGTGTGGTTCGGGTCCTTGGGGTCGTGCGGGTGGCGGTCTTGCGCCTCGTCCCAGCTGATGATTTCGCCCACGTATTCAATCAGCGTCTCGCCCTCGGCGAGGTCTTGCAGGGCAAACACGCCTTTGCCGTGAACGCCGGAGCGGCGGACCTGGATGCGTCGCTTGGATGTCGAAGCGGAAGGAGAAACAGGGGTTTTGGCCACGGCGTTCAAAAATTTGTTATGGTGAATTCATGTGGGCGTGCGCGTGAGCGCGCCCAGGCGTGCATGTGTGCGAGCGCGCGAGCGCACGCGAGACAAGGGATTGTAGACATGAAAACTTTGGTGATTGCAGAGAAGCCTTCGGTGGCTCAAGACATCGTTCGGGCCCTGACCCCTGTGGCGGGCAAGTTCGAGAAACACGATGACCATTTCGAGAGCGACACCTATGTGGTGACGAGCGCGGTGGGTCACCTGGTGGAGATCCAGGCCCCCGAGCAATACGACGTGAAGCGTGGCAAGTGGAGCTTTGCCAACTTGCCGGTGATTCCGCCGCACTTTGACTTGAAGCCCGTGGACAAGACCAAGAGCCGCCTGAGTGCCGTGGTCAAGCAGGCCAAGCGCAAGGACGTCAGCGCCCTCATCAACGCCTGTGACGCGGGCCGCGAAGGGGAGTTGATCTTCCGCCTGATCGAGCAGTACGCCGGTGGCACCAAACCCCTGAACAAGCCCGTCAAGCGCCTGTGGCTGCAGTCCATGACGCCCCAGGCCATCCGCGACGGCTTTGACAGCCTGCGCAGCGAACAACAGATGCAGGGCCTGGCCGACGCCGCCCGCAGCCGCTCTGAGGCCGATTGGCTGGTGGGCATCAACGGCACCCGTGCCATGACCGCCTTCAACTCGCGCGACGGCGGCTTCTTCCTCACCACCGTGGGCCGGGTGCAAACGCCTACGCTGGCTGTGGTGGTCGAGCGCGAAGAACAAATCCGCAAGTTTGTCAGCCGCGATTACTGGGAGATCCATGCCGAGTTCGCTGCCGCCGCAGGCACCTACCCCGGCAAGTGGTTCGATCCGAAGTGGAAAAAAGAAGAAGACGCCGAAAAGAAAGCCGACCGCAAATGGACCGCCGCCGAGGCGCAAGCCATTGTGGACGCGGTGCGCGGCCAAACCGCCAGCGTCACCGAAGAGGCCACGCCCACCACGCAAGCGAGCCCCGGTTTGTTTGACTTGACCAGCTTGCAGCGCGAAGCCAACGGCAAGTTCGGCTTCTCGGCCAAGACCACGCTGGCGCTGGCCCAAAGTCTGTATGAGCGCCACAAGGCCCTGACCTACCCGCGTACCGACTCGCGCCACCTGCCCGAAGACTACGTGCCCGTGGCCAAGCAAACCTTTGAAATGCTGGCCGACAGCGGCATGCGCCACCTGGCCCCGCACGCCCTCACGGCCCTGAACAACAACTACGTGCGCAAGATCCCGCGTGTGTTCGACAACAAGAAGGTGTCGGACCACTTCGCCATCATCCCCACGCTGCAAGCGCCCAGCGGCTTGTCCGAGGCCGAACAAAAGCTGTACGACCTTGTGGTGCGCCGCTTCATGGCGGTGTTCTTCCCCAGCGCCGAGTACCAAGTGACCACCCGCATCAGCGTGGCCGCCGGCCACAGCTTCAAGACCGTGGGCAAGGTGCTGGTCAAACCCGGCTGGTTGGCCATTTACGGCAAAGAAGCGGCAGATGAGGTGGAGGACGCCAAAGACGGCGACAAAGGCCAGAACCTGGTGCCTGTGCAGCCCGGCGAACAAGTGGGTGTGGAATCGGTCGAAGCCAAGGGCCTGAAGACCCGCCCCCCTGCCCGCTATTCAGAAGCCACGCTGCTGGGCGCCATGGAAGGCGCGGGCAAGATGGTCGACGACGACGAACTGCGCGAAGCCATGCAGGAAAAAGGCCTGGGCACACCAGCCACCCGCGCCGCCACCATTGAAGGCCTGATCAACGAGAAATACATGCTGCGCGAAGGCCGCGAGATGATCCCGACGGCCAAGGCCTTCCAGCTGATGACGCTGCTGCGCGGCCTGCAGGTGGAGGAACTCTCCAAACCCGAGCTGACCGGCGAGTGGGAATACAAGCTGGCGCAAATGGAGCAAGGCAAGTTGAGCCGCGCCACCTTCATGGCCGAGATCGCGGCCATGACCGAGCACATCGTCAAGAAAGCCAAAGAGTACGACCGCGACACCGTGCCCGGTGACTACGCCACGCTCACGACGCCTTGCCCGAACTGCGGTGGTGTGGTCAAAGAAAACTACCGCCGTTACACCTGCACAGGCGCCAATGGCGCGGCAGAAGGCTGCGGCTTCTCGTTTGGCAAGTCGCCTGCGGGTCGCACCTTTGAGCCCGCCGAAGTCGAGCAGTTCATGCGCGACAAAAAGATCGGCCCATTGGACGGCTTCCGCTCCAAAGCCGGCTGGCCTTTCGTGGCCGAAATGGCGCTCAAGTACAACGAAGAAGAGAAAAACTGGAAGCTCGAATTCGACTTCGGCGACGACAAGAAAAACGAAGAGAGCGGCGAGATCGTCGAATTCACCGACGAGTCGCTGGGCGTCTGCCCCAAGTGCGGCAGCGCTGTGCATGAGCACGGCAGCAACTATGTGTGCAGCAAAGCCGTGCCGACGAATGATCAACCCACGCCCAGCTGCGACTTCAAAACCGGCAAGATCATCTTGCAGCAGCCTGTCGAACGCGAGCAGGTCGTCAAATTGCTGAGCACCGGCAAGACCGATTTGCTCGACAAATTCGTGAGCAACCGCACGCGCCGCAGCTTCAAGGCCATGCTGGCTTGGAACCCTGAAGAGGGCAAAGTGGCTTTTGAATTTGAGCAGCGCGAAGGCGGCAAGAAATACCCGCCGCGCAAGACCGCTGCCAAAAAGACACCTTTTGGCAAGCCAGCCGCCAAGAAGACCGCCGTCAAAACCCCCGCTGCCAAAAAAGCCGCCAAGACCGCCGCCCTCAAAGCGCCGCGCAAAGCCGCTGTCGGCACGCTCAAGCCCAGCGCCTCATTGGCCGCCGTGATCGGTGACGGCACTTATGCCCGCACCGAAGTGGTCAAGAAGATCTGGGACTACATCAAGGCCAATGGCCTGCAAGACCCGGCAGACAAGCGCTCCATCAAAGCCGATGACAAGCTGCAAGCGGTGTTTGGCAAAGACCAAGCCACGATGTTTGAGTTGGCGGGGATCATTGGCAAGCATTTGAGCTGAATACCGTGGGAGCCCAAAGCGTTGGGCTCCCACGCTTTTTAGGGGCTGAACGCGTTCGGTGATTCTGCGCCAGCCCCCACACTTGCTCCGGGTTTTCCCGGCAACAGGTGCTTCAATCGATTAATTTTGTCAATAAAATAACAAATTAAAACAAACTAAAAATAAATAATTAGAACTTTACAAGCAGTTTAAGTAAATTTCTTGTAAAAATGGACCCTCATCCATCAACCATACCCGGGGGTTCTTTACATGCTAAATGTCAACGTTATCAACGCTAAAAACACACAAAAAGTAGAAGTCAAACCAGGTCAGCCGGCCAACCTGAAGGTCGATCCCAACACCCGTTTTGAATTGGTCGATTCGGCAAGCGGCAAGGCCCCTGCGCAAATCAAGGCCCGTCGGGTGGGCGACAACCTTGAAATCGTGACAGACGAAAAGGCGCAGATCGAGGACGAGGCGGTCAGCAACGCACAGACGCCGGATCTGGTGTTGGAGAACTATTACAAGCAAGAAGATGTGAGCTTGTTTGCCGGTACCGGCGAAGCCGCCGCCAGCTATGTGCCTGTCGATGGCGCTGCTGCGAGTTCTTATTCTGCGATGAGCACGTCCGCCACCACTGGTGCGGCACTTGGCGTTTTCCCTTTGCTGAATCCTTGGGTAGGTGCAGCGGTGCTTGGAACGGGTGCCTTGGCAGCGGCAGGCAGTGGTAAATCCAATCAGGCACCTGTTGCCCAAGATGCAGCAGCTAAGGTGGATGAAAACAAATTGCTCAGTGACAAAGTTCCCGCAGCCACAGATTCGGATGGAACGGTCGCAAGCTATCGTTTGGTGAGTGATGTTGCTGCTGGCAAACTCACCTTCAATGCAGACGGTTCGTACAGTTTCGATGCCAACAAAGACTTTGACGGGTTGGCAGCAGGTCAAACACGAACTGTCAGCTTCACCTACAGCGCTGTGGACAATGCGGGTGGTGTCAGTGAGGCCAAAACGGTCAGCATCACTGTGATCGGGGCGAATGATGCCCCTGTGGCGATTGCAACAAACAAGGCGATCAATGAAGGTGTTGCAGCAGCAGGCTCTGTGACAGCCTCAGATGCCGATTCGGGTGCCAAGTTGACTTATGCATTGACTGAAACAGCGCCTGCTGGCTTGTCTTTCTACAAAGACGGGACATACATGTTTGATGCAAACAACGTTGCGTACAACAGCCTCAAAACGGGTGAATTAAAAACCATCGCCGTGAAATTCAAGGCCAACGACGGGACGGTGGACTCGGCAGAGCAGACCTTGACGATTGTCGTCAAAGGCGTGAATGACAAGGCGGTGATCGCTGGCACTTCTACGGGCCAAGTGACAGAAGATGCACCCAGCAATGTGCTGACCGGAAAATTGACAGTGACGGATGTGGACACGGGTGAGGCTGCATTCAAGCCCGTGCCTTCAGCTCAACTGATTGGCAAATATGGTCACTTCACTTTTGATGCACCAGTCGGTGAATGGTCATACACCTTGGACAATACAAAAACCCAAGCGCTTTATCAAGATCAAGCATTTTTTGAAAGCATGACGATCGCCGCGGTAGATGGCACGACCAGTGTGATATCGGCGACGGTCAAGGGCGAGAACGATGTGCCCGTTTTCCAAATTCAAACAGGTGATCGGGTCGATGTAACGGGTTTGACCGAAGACCCACTGAATGCGGTGAAGACCTCGGGTAGCGTGACTGTGAGCGACCCAGATATTGAAAGCGGAACGGTATACGTGGTCACGGATTTGAAGATCAGTGGTGACTACATCCCTTTCCTGGATCCAGCAAATCTGACAGCTCCAGAGAAGGCGACTTATGACCGTTTGATGAGCATGCTCTCGTTGGACGACGCAGCCATCAAAAATGGTTCGGGCAAACTGAACTGGAATTTTGATTCAGCTGCTAAAGAAGCATTGGACATGATTCCTGAAGCTGCCAAGATGGTGCTGGAGTACACGGTCACTCAAAGGGACCCGCATGGTGCATTTGCAACGGAAACAGTCAAAGTTGAAATCACCGGTACGAACGATGCACCCAAGGTTCAAATCCGAGCCGGAGATTCGGCAGAGGGGAACATTATCGGTCTGACGGCAAATGTAACAGGCTCCCTCACAATCATTGACGAAGATCGTGTTGACTATGCTTTTAAAGCGGTAAGTTTGGATGGTGTTGAAATTACCGGTGATGACGCAACGATTTTGAAAAGTTTTTTTGTAATTGCTGACACCTCCACTTTTGAAAAAAAGAATGAAGACGGTAACTTTGATTGGGTGTTCAAAACCAGTGACGCAGTGAACAGTGGATTGTCCGAGTGGGCGAAAGTGGGAGATCACAAGCTAACTTACAACATCAATTTCATCGATACTCCTTTTGCTCCTAATGCTATCAGTCTTGCAACAAGCCAAGATATCAACATCTTTTTCACTATCCCAGAAGTTAATAGTATGTTCACTGTCTGATCCCGAATCAATGCAACAACTCACCCATTGAAATTCAACCCCAAGCCCGCCACCGGCCAGTCGTCCACCGCGATCAAGCGCCCTGTCCCAGACAAGGTGATGTAGGCGGTGCGGTGGCCGGGGCCGCCGAAGCAGATGTTGGTGGTGTAAGGGTCTGGCAGGGGCACGTGTTGCACGGCTTGGCCGTCGGGGCTGACGATGGAGATGCCGCCGTGCAGCAAGGTGGCCACGCAAATGTTGCCTTGGGCATCCACGGCCATGGAGTCAAAGCGTTGGTAGTGGCCGCCGGGTGATGCCGTCACCATGCGCGCACCCTGTGGCGATGGCCAGGGGTCTTTGCGCACTTGGCCGGGGGCGGTGACGTCAAAGGCCCACACGCGTGCGCCTTCGGTTTCGGCGTAATACAAGGTTTGGCCATCGGGCGAGAGTGCGATGCCGTTGGGCGTCATCGCGGGCTTGGCCACGGCGTGTACGCCCGAGCCGTTGGGCTGCGCATAAAACAGGCCGCCCCGGTCCATCTCTTGCTGGCGCACCTTGCCCAGGTCGGTGAAGTAAAAACCGCCATGTGCGTCAAACACCAGGTCGTTGGGGCCGCGCAGGCCGATGCCGTCCACTTGCTCATACAGGCGCTCAAATTTGCCGGTGTTCAGGTTCACGCGCTCGATGCGCCCGCCCGAGTAGTCGTGCGCTTGCCCGATGGGGCGCAGGCAGTTGCCGGGGTCGCGCGTCCATTCAAAGCCGCCGTTGTTGCAGATGTAAACCGCGCCGTCAGGCCCGATGGCCGCGCCGTTGGGGCCGGCGCCCAAGTCGGCCACCACCTGAACGCGCCCGTCGGCCGTCACGCGGGTCAGGGTGCCGCGTGCAATTTCGACCAAGAGCACCGAGCCGTCGTCCATGGCCACGGGCCCCTCGGGGAATTGAAGTCCTGTGGCCAGTTCGCGAATTTTCATGGGGCACCTTGGTGGGTTGGAACCCTCAATGTAGTGACACCCCAATCTGTATCAAGCGGGGATTCCCTAAGCGCTGGAGCCCACGCCCGGTGCGGGCGTTCAATTTGCGCTGATCACTTGCACCTTCACGGGCAGCGCCGCGATCAGGGCTTGCAGTTCGCGGTGCAAGTCGGCATCGCCATCGCAATTGCCATCGCGCTCTAGGCTCACGCTCACAGGCAGGTCGCCTTGTGCGGTCACACTGGGGCGCATCTCATTGACCCCATACACCTGATCGACCAAGGCCTGCACCACCGCACCCGTGGCCAATGTGCGCAGTTCGGGCTTGTAGATCTTGCCCACATTGGTGACCGGCATGCGCTCCAAAATGGTGATGCGTTTGGGCTTGGCGGGCGCTTCGTCCACGCGCTCGGCTGTGAAGGCGAGCAGCTCTTGCTCGCTCACTTGGGCGCCGGGTTTGAGCGAAGCGAAAGCCACAGGCAGCTCGCCCGCATAGGCATCGGGCGCGCCCACCGCGGCGCACAGTTCCACGTCGGGGTGCGCACCCAGCGCGTCTTCGATCACTTTGGGGTCAATGTTGTGGCCGCCGCGGATGATCAGGTCTTTGGCGCGGCCCGTCAGGTGCAGGCGACCCTGTTCATCGACAAAGCCCACATCGCCGGTGATGAGCCAGCCATCGGGCGTGAAGCTGCGGGCGGTTTCGGCCGCGTCCAGATAGCCCGAGAACAAATTGGGGCCCTTGTAGAGCACCATGCCTTTGTCGCCAGCGGGCAAGGTCTGGGCAGTGGCCTGGTCGTCGCTGCCCAAGGCCACGATGCGCACGCTGGCATGGGGCAACGGCCAGCCCACGCAACCGGCCGGGGCGCTCAGGCCCGGCGGGGCCACGGTGCTCAGGCCGGCGGTCTCGGTCATGCCCAGGCTTTCGTTGATCTGCAGGCCAAAGGCTTGTTCAAAGCGCAAGGCCAGCTCGGGCGGCAGGGGCGCGGCGCCGGTGCGCACGGCACGCAGGCTTGAAATGTCGGCCCCGTTCAGCGGCACAGCGGCCAGCGCCGCCAGCACCGTGGGCACACCCGACATGAGCGTGCAGCCATGGTGCGCGACCAGCCGCCAATAGTTGGCAATCACCTCGCGGTTGCGAAACAAACTGGCCGTCGGGATGAGGATGTGCATGCCCACGGCCAAGGAGCACAAAGCCCCCGGCAGCACGCCCGCCACATGGAAGAGCGGATAGCCATTGATGGTGACGTCGGTGCTTTGAAAGCCCTGCATCTGGGCGTTGGCCCAGGCGGTGAAGATTTGCGCCCCATGGCTGTGGCGGGCCAGCTTGGGCGCACCGGTGGTGCCCCCGGTGTGAAAGTAGGCCGCGATGTCTTGCGGCTGGAACACGCGTTCGCTGATGAGCCGATCGCTCACTTGCTGCGCCCGTGCCGCGTGAAAGTCATGCACGCCTGCGGGCAGCGCGTGGGTGGCCGACAGCGGTCCGCCATCGGGGTGGACCAGCAGCACGGTTTTCAAAGTGGGGCATTGGGCTTGCAGGCGCAGCGCTTTGGCGCGCAGCTGGCTGTCGTCGTCCACACCGTGTGCGATCAGCGCCTGGGCACCACTGGCTTGCAGCAAAGACAAGAGCTTGTCCTCGCTCAGCAGCGGGTTGAGCGGCTGCACAATGCCCGCCGCCTCGCCACCCCACAGGGCCAGGTGGTAGGCCAATCCACCGGGCAGCAAAACAGCCACCGCATCGGCTTGGCGCAGGCCCAGGGTGAACAGCAAGTTGGCTGTCTGGTGAATGCCTTGCAGCAGATCTCGGTAAGTCCAGGTGGTGGCGGGGCCGCCGACTTGGCCGGTTTCCAAAAACGTGAGCGCGGGTCGGTCGGCGTGGACTTGCGCGCTGGCGCGGATCACGTCGTAAGTGCTGGCCCAGGGCATGGCTTGCGCCAAAGGGGTGGCTTCCAGGCGCTGGAGGTCAGCCAAGGATTGAACAGGGGAGGAGGCGGTCAGGTGCATGCGCGATGGTAGCCATGGCCTGGGTGGCGCTTTGTCACGCAGGCGGCAAATGCGGCAAAAGCTTGTGGGGCTTTGCAGGGCATGTGCACAGGTGACAGGGGGCGGTGGCCCCTTCTTTCAGAATGGCCTTTCTTTTTCACTGCACGCAAGAGGCCATATGCAACACATCGGATTTGTCGGCGCTTCGGGTTTGATGGGCCATGGCATGGCCAAAAACATCCGGGCCAAGGGTTTTGATTTGTCGATTTCGGTTCACCAGCGCACCGCGCCCGTGCAGGACTTGCTGGCAGCGGGTGCGCGGCAAGTGGCCAGCTATGCCGACTTGGCCGCCTGTGACGTGGTGCTGGTGTGTGTGACCGGCTCACCCCAGGTCGAGGCCGTGGTGGCTGGGCCCGGCGGCCTTTTGTCAAAGGCCCGTGCAGGCCTGGTCATCATCGACACCTCCACCAGCGAGCCCGATTCCAGCCGCCGCCTGGCCGCCCTGTGCGCCGAGAAAGGCGTGGTGTATGTCGATGCGCCCCTGACCCGCACACCCATCGAAGCCGAGGCGGGCAAGCTCAACTCCATGGTGGGCGCATCGCCCGAGGTGTTTGCGCAGATCGAGCCGGTCATTCGGGCTTACAGCGAGAACGTGTTCCATGTGGGCGAGATGGGCTCAGGCCACGTCATCAAACTGCTCAACAACTTTGTGGCGCAGGCCATTTGTACCGCCACCGCCGAAGCTTTTGCGGTGGGTGCCAAGGCGGGCATACAACTCGAAAAACTGGTCGATGTCATCTCGGCTGGCGGCGTGAATTCGGGCCTGTTCCAGTTGATGGCCAAGACCTTGCAAGGCGACTATGCCGCCATGAAGTTCGAGCTGAACAACGCGACCAAGGACTTGCGCTACTACGCGCACCTGAGCGAAAGCATGAAAGTGCCTTCCATCATTGGCGGCAGCGTGCACCAGGCGCTGAGCACGGCGGTGGCCTTGGGCTATGGCAGCGAGATGGTGCCATCCCTGGTCAAGGCGCAGGCCCAGCTCAACCAAGTCAAGATCGGTCAGTCTTGAGCGATGCGATCCTGAGTCCTGAGCAAACCGCCGGGGCCCTGCCGTACAGCGCCTTGGCGCAAGAGATCGCGGCTTTGCTGCAAGACCCCACGGTGGCTGTGCCGCCGCGCATCGTGCAGGCCCTGCAGGGCGGTGGCAGTTTGTTTGTCATGCCTGCGGCCGATGCGCAGGTCGCGATCACCAAGCTCATAAGCTTCATTCCCGGCAATGCCGAGCGCGGCTTGCCGACCATCCAGGGCGACATCGTGGTGTTTGATGTGCAAACCGGTCAGCGTGTGGCCTTGCTGGATGGCCCCACCGTCACGGCGCGCCGCACCGCCGCCGTGTCTTTGTTGGCAGCCCAACAGCTGGCCCCGCGCCGCGATGGCCCGATGCTCATTGTGGGCGCCGGGGTGCAAGGCCAATCGCATCTGGAGGCGTTCCACCAAGGCCTGGGTGTGCAAGAGTTTTGGGTGGCCTCGCGCAGCCGTGCCAGTGCCGATGCGCTGGTGGCGCATGCCCACAGCATGGGCCTTCAAGCGCGGCGTGTGGATGAGCCCAACGCCGCATTGGCCGATTGCCCGCTGGTGGTCAGCACCACGCCCGCACAACAAGTCGTGTTGACCGCACGGCCCCGCAGCGATGCTTTTGTGGCCGCTGTGGGGGCCTTCACCCCCCGCATGGTCGAGTGGTCGGCCGAGGTTTGCCAACACCTGGCCCGCACCGGCACCTTGGTGGTGGACACCCGCGACGCCGACCACGAAGCCGGTGACTTGCTGCAAGCGGGCCTCGATGTCAGCACCTTGCCAAGCTTGGCCGATGTGGTGGGCCAGACCGAGGCTTGGCAAAACGCGCACAGGCCCGTTGGTGGGCCGGTGTTTTTCAAAAGCTGCGGCTGGGGCGGCTGGGACCTGGCGGCGGCCCGTTGCCTGGCGCGCACACGCGCACAGCAGGGCTGAGCCGCTACCATGGCGCTTTGGAAATAACCCCGAGGAAACACCATGGTTCAACGCATCGATGTCGGCGCACGCATGTCAGAAGTCGCCATCCACAACGGCACGATTTATCTGGCCGGCCAAATCGCCGAAGTGCCCGGACAAGACATCGAGGGCCAGACCCGTCAGGTGCTGACCGCCATCGACACGCTGCTGGCCAAGGCGGGGACCGACAAGACCAAGATCTTGATGGCCCAGATTTTCATCACCGATCTGTCTGATTTTGCGGCCATGAACCGCGTGTGGGACGCCTGGGTGGTGCCCGGCCACACCCCACCCCGCGCCACGGTGCAAGCGCAGCTGGCCAACCCCGATTGGAAGATTGAAGTGGTGGTGACAGCGGCTTTGTGAGTGAGTTTCAGCCAGCCACCCCGCTCCCAGCCATGTCATCCCGAACCTTTTAATTTGTTGTCCTGACTTTTTAATTTGTTGTCCCAGACTTTTTAATCTGTCATCCCGGAATTTTTAATTTGTCATCCCGGACTTGATCCGGGATCCATGACTTTTCACCCATGGACCCCGGGTCTTCGCCCGGGGTGACAGGTGGATTCACATCGCATTTCTGCCTGTCGGTCGGTCCCTTCAGGTCCGACAGCGCCGGCCCACAGTGCTCAGTCTCAGCGCCCGACCACCCGTGCCATCTCCAGGCATTTGTTGGAGTAACCCCACTCGTTGTCGTACCAGGCCACCACCTTGATGAAGGTGCTGTCCAGCGCAATGCCCGCATCGGCATCAAACACGCTGGTGCAGACTTCGCCACGGAAGTCGGTCGAGACCACTTTGTCGGTGGTGTAACCCAGCACGCCCTTCAAAGCGCCTTCGCTTTGCGCCTTCATTTCAGCGCAGATCTCGGCATAGGTGGCGGGGGTGTCCAGCTCGGCGGTCAAGTCCACCACCGACACGTCAGAGGTGGGCACGCGGAACGCCATGCCGGTCAGCTTGCCTTGAATAGCCGGGATCACCACGCCCACCGCCTTGGCCGCGCCCGTGCTGCTGGGGATGATGTTTTCCAGAATGCCGCGACCGCCGCGCCAGTCTTTGTTGCTCGGGCCGTCCACGGTCTTTTGCGTCGCAGTGGCGGCGTGCACGGTGGTCATCAGGCCGCGTTTGATGCCCCACTTGTCGTTGAGCACTTTGGTGATCGGGGCCAACGCGTTGGTGGTGCAGCTGGCGTTGCTGATGATGGTTTGGCCAGCGTAGGTGTCGTGG
Source organism: Limnohabitans sp. MMS-10A-192 (assembly GCF_003063335.1). GTDB lineage: Bacteria > Pseudomonadota > Gammaproteobacteria > Burkholderiales > Burkholderiaceae_C > Limnohabitans_A. The sequence goes on from NZ_NERX01000002.1 coordinate 242,817, forward strand.
TTCACGCCATACACAAACATGGGCGTGTCGTCCTTCGATGGCGCCGAGATCACCACCTTTTTGGCGCCTGCGGCCAAGTGCTTGCCCGCGCTGTCTTTGTCGAGGAACAGGCCCGTGGCTTCGATCACCATATCGGCTCCGACCTCGTTCCACTTCAGGTTGGCCGGGTCGCGCTCTTGTGTCAGGCGGATCTTTTGGCCGTTGACCACCAGGGTGTTGCCCTCTACGGCCACAGTGCCCTTGAAGCGGCCATGCACGCTGTCGTATTGCAGCATGTAGGCCAGGTACTCAGGCTCCAGCAAATCGTTGATGCCGACGATCTCGACGTCGTTGAAGTTCTGCACCGCTGCGCGCAGCACCATGCGGCCGATGCGGCCAAATCCGTTGATACCGATCGTGGTGGTCATGTCTGTGTCTCTTTCCTTGAGCGTGTGGGATGCGAAGCGCTTTGTGCGCCCAATCGCCTATGTAACCATCGTATGGCAAATATGTAACTAAATTACATCCCCTAGGGAAATCAAGGGTTTGTTTTGGTTTTGTAACTCGCCAGCCAGCGTGTGCAGGCCAACAGACGGCACGCCGCTTCGTGGAAAGAATGGGTCAGTAGATCAGGTGCACTTGATTTACAGGCTTGAAGACTCTCCCATTTTTTGAAAGTTACCCCATGTCCCTCAATGAAATCAAACCACACGACACTTCGACTGCTGTCACACCTCAGCAGCACCACACGCAAGCGGCTGAACATTTTGAGCACGCCGCCAAGTCACACAAAGAAGTGGCCAAGCTGATCGTTGCTGGCGACCACAAAGCGGCACAAACGCACACCCTGGTGGCCCAAGAGCACACGGTCAAAGCGCAAGAGCATGTGGCTGAAGCGGTCAAGAAGTCCGTTGCAGCAGTCAAGTAATTGGCCTTTGTTTGCATGAGCCGCCTGCCCTGCAAGGGGTCGGCGGCTTTTTTGATCCCAAGGCGAAATGGCCGCAGTGTCTGCGGGCCATCAGGGAGCTGAATGCCTTGTGGTCAAGCAGCCCGCTAAACAGGCAGACACCGCCGTGACAGACGTCTTCGCTGGAGCCAGTACATTGGAAAAGTTGGCAAGCAAGCGGAGTGATGCATGGAGTTCGATGTTGTGATCGTGGGCGGTGGATCGGCCGGTTGTGTGCTGGCCAGTCGTTTGAGTGAAGACCCCACGCTGCAGGTGGCCCTGATCGAAGCCGGGCCGCCGGACACCAGTGCCTTGATCCATTGTCCTGCGGGCATTGCCCTCATGGCGCGCACTGAAATCGTGACGCAAGGCCTGAGCACGGTGCCGCAGCCGGGTCTGCTGGGGCGCAGCGGTTTTCAGCCGCGTGGGCGCACCTTGGGCGGCTCAAGCTCCACCAATGCGATGGCCTACATTCGCGGCCAACAGGCCGATTACGACCACTGGGCCGCGCAAGGTTGTGCGGGCTGGGCGTGGGCCGATGTGCTGCCTTACTTTCTCAAGGCCGAGCACAACGAGCGCATCCACAACGAATGGCATGGCCAAAACGGCCCCTTGAACGTGGCCGATCTGCAAAGCCCCAATGCGTTCGCCAAACGCTTTGTCGAGGCGGGCGTGCAAGCGGGTTTGCCGCTCACCACCGACTTCAATGGCCCCACGCAGGAGGGCGTGGGCCTGTACCAGGTGACGCAACGTGCAGGCGAGCGTTTCAGCGCGGCCAAGGCTTACCTCACGCCGCACTTGGGCAGACCCAATTTGCATGTGATGACCGACGTCACCGTGGACCGCATCGGCCTGGTGGATGGCGTGGCGCGGCAGGTGCACACCTTGCAGGGCGGGAAGGCGCAGACCTTGACCGCCCGGCGCGAAATCATTTTGAGCGCAGGCGCTTTCCAGTCGCCCGCCATCCTCATGCGTTCGGGCATCGGGCCTGCCGCGCATTTGCAAAGCCTGGGCATCGAGGTGCTGCACGATTTGCCCGGCGTGGGCGAAAACCTGCACGACCACCCAGACGCGGTGCTGGTCGCCGATGCACCTGGCCAAACCGATTTGATCGGGGTGTCACCCAAAGGCGCATGGCACACCTTGCAAGCCCTGTGGGCTTGGCGCCAACACCGCAAGGGGCCGCTCACCACCAATTTTGCAGAGGGCGGGGCTTTTTACAAAAGCCGACCTGACCAGGCGCACCCCGACATCCAGCTGCACTTTGTGGTCGCCAAACTGGTGGACCACGGGCGTCAATTGACACTGGGCCACGGCTACTCGCTGCATGTGTGTCTGTTGCAACCCGACAGCCGAGGCCGCGTGCAATTGGCCGACCGCAAGCCACACAGCGCACCGCTGATTGATCCGCAGTTTTTAAGCGACCCGCGTGACCTGCAGCGCTTGCGCGACGGCGTCCGTCAAGCACAAAACATCTTGTCCCAACCCGCCTTGGCGGCGTATGGCAAAGAGTGGGCAGCATCTGCCGATGCGCGCAGCGATGAACAACTCGAACACTGGATTCGGAAAAACGCCGACACGGTGTACCACCCTGTGGGCACCTGCCGCATGGGCCAAGACGACATGGCGGTGGTGGACGCGCAACTGCGCGTGCACGGCGTGCCGGGCCTGCGCGTGGTCGATGCCTCGGTGATGCCGCGCATCGTGAGCGGCAACACCAATGCGCCGACGATCATGATTGCAGAGAAGGCGGCGGATTGGATTCGGGCGGCTGCGCGTTGAGCGGGTTCAAAGTCTCTGAATTTTGTAGAAGGCTCCACCTGCGGCCTAATGCCCGTGTGCTGGCAGCCCCTTCGCGCGCTGGGGCTTGCTTCCACATTTTTTGTGCCCATGAAAAAAGCGCCCGAGGGCGCTTTGAGCAGGACCACCATGATTCAGATGCCGGTGCTCCGCCTGGGCGATGTGGCAAAGCGAAGCGCCTCTGAGCCCTGGCGGGGCACCGGCATCTGCGTCTGCCGCAGGCACCTGCCACCGCATCAGAAGCAGATCACTTCTTCTTGGCCACCACCCGCACCATCTCCAGGCACTGCTTGGCGTAGCCCCATTCGTTGTCGTACCAAGCGACGATCTTGACGAAGCTCTTGTCCAGGGCAATGCCGGCGGTCGCGTCGAACACGCTGGCGCAGGGCTCGCCACGGAAGTCGGTGGAGACCACTTTTTCGTCGGTGTAGCCCAGCACGCCTTGGAGGGCGCCTTCGCTTTGGGCTTTCATTTCGGCGCAGATCTCGGCATAGCTGGCGTCGCTGTTCAGCTCCACGGTCAGATCAATGACCGACACATCCGACGTGGGCACGCGAAACGCCATGCCGGTGATCTTGCCCTTGATCTCAGGGATCACCACGCCCACGGCCTTGGCCGCGCCCGTGCTGCTGGGGATGATGTTTTCCAGGATGCCACGGCCACCGCGCCAGTCTTTGCGCGAGGAGCCGTCGACGGTCATTTGGCTGGCGGTGGCGGCGTGAACCGTGGTCATCAAACCGCGCTTGATGCCCCACTTGTCATTGAGCACTTTCACCACGGGGGCCAGGCAGTTGGTGGTGCATGACGCGTTCGACACGATGGCTTCGCCAGCATACTTTTTGTGGTTCACGCCATAGACAAACATCGGGATGCTGTCTTTGGACGGGGCCGAGATCACGACCTTTTTGGCGCCAGCGGCGATGTGCATTTGGCTGGTGGGCTCGGTCAGGTAGTGGCCGGTGCATTCCAGCACGGTGTGCACGCCCATCTCGCCCCAACGCAGGTTGTGCGCGTCGCGCTCGTGCGAGAGCTTGATCTTCTTGCCATTGACGATGAGCGTGTCTTCGGTGAAGTCCACCGTGCCATCAAAGCGGCCGTGCACGCTGTCGTACTTGAGCATGTAGGCCAGGTAGTCGGCGGGCTTGGGGTCGTTGATGCCGACGATCTGGATGTCGTCGTAGCCGTGTTTCAGGGCGGCGCGCAGGGCCAGGCGGCCGATGCGGCCAAATCCGTTGATGCCAAGCTTGATGGTCATGTGAATGCCTCGGGAGAAAGTTACGAAACCGTTACGTAACCGGATTGGAAACCAGGACCCTTTCAGAATCCTGATCCCGGACGTGGCATCAGCGCCTTGCGGGCGCTGATGGGGTCCGGCCGGTCAGTGGCCTTGTCAGGCCTTGAGCAGCGCAGCGTGGACCGTGTCGGCCACGTTCTCGGCGGTGAAGCCGAAGTGTTTGAACAGCACAGGTGCAGGGGCTGACTCGCCATAGGTGTCGATGCCGACCACGGCAGCGCAGCCGTATTTCCACCAGCCGTCGGTGGAGCCCATTTCGACCGCCACGCGGGGGAGACCTGCGGGCAGCACGCTTTGTTTGTATTCGGTGTCCTGGCGGTCGAACACATTGGTGCTGGGCATGGAGACCACGCGCACACCGATCTTGCGTTCGGCCAGCAGCTTTTGCGCGGCCAGGGCCAGTTGCACTTCAGAGCCGGTAGCGATGATCACGCCGTGCGTCTTCTTGATGCCGACGTGCTCGGGCTCCGACAGCACATACGCGCCACGGCTGATGTCGCCCAGATCGCTCTTGGGCGAGTAGGCCAGGTTTTGGCGGCTGAGCAGCAGGGCCGAAGGACGGTTCGCGTTTTGCAGCGCCACAGCCCAGGCCACGGTGGTTTCGGCCGTGTCAGCAGGACGCCACACGTCCAAGCCAGGGATCAGGCGCAGGCTGGCGGCGTGTTCGATCGACTGGTGCGTCGGGCCGTCTTCGCCCAGACCGATGGAGTCGTGGGTAAACACATGCACCACACGCTGCTTCATCAGCGCGGCCATGCGGATGGCGTTGCGGCTGTAGTCGCTGAAAGTCAGGAAGGTGCCACCGTAAGGGATGTAACCACCGTGCAGGGCCACGCCGTTCATGATGGCGGCCATGCCGAATTCGCGCACGCCGTAGTTGATGTGGCGGCCGATTTTGCCGTCTTCGGTTTTGACCACATCACCGGCCAGGTCCACGCGGAAGGCGGGGGTGCTCTTGGTGTTGGTGAGGTTGGAGCCGGTCAGGTCGGCCGAGCCGCCCAGCATTTCGGGCAAGGCAGCGGTGAAGGCTTCGAGCGCCAATTGGCTGGCCTTGCGGCTGGCCACGGTCTCGCCCTTGGTGTGGGCCGCGACCACGGCGTCAAACGCCACTTGGTTGAAGTTCTTGGGCAAGTCGCCCTTCATGCGGCGAACAAACTCTTTGGCCTCGGCCGGGAAGGCGGCTTTGTAAGCGGCAAATGCGGTGTTCCACTCGGCTTCGCGGGCAGCGCCTGCGGCCTTGGCGTCCCAGTCGGCGTACACCTCTTTGGGGATCTTGAAAGGCTCTGCCGTCCAGCCCAGGGCTTCGCGGGTGAGTTTGATTTCTTCAGCGCCCAAAGGCTCGCCGTGGGCTTTGGAAGTGCCCGCACGGTTGGGTGAGCCTTTGCCGATGGCGGTTTTGCAGACGATCAGGGTGGGCTTGTCGGCGCTGTGTTTGGCACTGGCAATTGCAGCGGACACGGCAGCGGCGTCATGGCCGTCCACGGCGTCGATCACGTTCCAGCCGCAGGCGGCAAAACGCTGGGGCGTGTTGTCGATGAACCAGGGGGCCACTTGGCCGTCGATGGAGATGCCGTTGTCGTCGTACAGGGCGATCAGCTTGTTCAGCTTCCAGGCGCCGGCCAGGGCCACGGCTTCGTGGCTGATGCCTTCCATCAGGCAACCGTCACCCAGGAACACGTAGGTGTGGTGTGAGACGATTTTGTGCTCGGCTTTGTTGAACTCGGCAGCCAGCATCTTCTCCGCCAGCGCCATGCCCACGGCGTTGGTGATGCCCTGACCCAGTGGGCCGGTGGTGGTTTCCACGCCGGGGGTCACGCCCACTTCGGGGTGGCCAGCGGTTTTGCTGTGCAGGGTGCGGAAGTTCTTGAGTTCTTCAATCGGCAGTTTGTAGCCGGTCAGGTGCAGCACCGAATAGATCAGCATCGAGCCGTGGCCGTTGGACAGCACAAAGCGGTCACGGTTGGCCCAGTGCGGGTTTTTGGGGTTGTGTTGCAGGTGATCGCCCCACAGCGCGACGGCCATGTCGGCCATGCCCATGGGGGCGCCGGGGTGACCGGAGTTGGCTTGTTGAACAGCGTCCATTGCGAGGGCGCGGATGGCATTTGCCATTTGTTGTTGATTGGCCATGGGGGCAACTCCGGGAAAAGTATTCTGGAAAACCCGAGATTTTAGCGGTTTGGGCCAGCCTTCATGTGGAAAAGAGCGCATCCCGGGCGGTTTGCGCGCGACAAGCTGGGTACGGAACATGGCAACATTGCGGCATGAATCCTCTTGCTTTTGATGTGACCGCGTCCGGTGGTGCCCAAGCCATGATCTTGGCCGCCGGTCGTGGCGAGCGCATGCGTCCTTTAACCGACGTGCAGCCCAAGCCCATGCTGACTGTGCGTGGCCAACCCTTGATGCAGTCGCCCATGCAGGCCCTGGCCCGCGGGGGCTTCACTCGGCAGCTGATCAACACGGCCTGGCTGGGTGAAAAAATCTCGACGCACTTCGGGCGGCAACTTGTTCTGCCAGGCTTGCCGACGGTCGATTTGAGTTATTCCCACGAGGGGCAGGATTTTGGCCATGCGCTGGAGACGGCCGGCGGCATCGTGCGTGCCTTGCCCGGCTTGGCCGATGTGTTTTGGGTGGTGGCGGGCGATGTGTTTGCCCCCGACTTTGTTTTTTCTGCAAACGCTGTGCAGCGCTTTGCCGCCAGTGAGCAGTTGGCCCACCTTTGGCTGGTGCCCAATCCGGCGCACAACCCGGGGGGCGACTTTGGCCTGTCTGCCCAGGGGCGTGTGCTCAACTTGGCCAAAGGCGCGCCGGGCTGCGATTACACCTTCAGCACCATCGCTTTGTACAAACGGTCGTTCTTCGCAGATTGCGGATTGCCCGCTGGCAACCCAGCAGGCACGGCGCTGGCGCTGGCGCCCTTGTTGCGTGCAGCCATGGACCGGGGGCTGGTGTCGGGCGAGGTGTATGCGGGCGCTTGGACCGATGTGGGCACCCCCGAGCGCTTGGCGCAATTGAACACTTGACCACCATAATGCTTTGAATCTGTGAATTGGAACCCCATGACGGTCATTGAACACGCTTCCATCTATGCCCAACGCCGCGCCCGCGTGGCTGCCCAATTGGGCGCTGGTGGCATCGCCATCGTCCCCACCGCACCTGAGCGGCAGCGCAACCGCGACAGCGATTTTTTGTACCGGCACGACAGCTATTTTTATTACCTGACCGGCTTCACCGAGCCCCATGTCACGCTGGTGATCACGGCCGATGGCGAGGCCACCTTGTTTTGCCAGCCCAAGGATCTGGAGCGTGAGATCTGGGACGGTATCCGTTTGGGCCCAGACGCTGCACCTGCGGCCTTGGGGGTGAACAAGGCGTTTTCGTCGGCCGAGTTGGCCGCGCAGATGCCCAAGCTGCTCGAAAACCGCAGCACCGTTTGGTACCCCTTCGCCACGCATGCGGGGCTGGAGGGCCGGGTTGACGGCTGGCTGCAATCGGTGCGCGCCCGTGTGCGCTTTGGCGCCTTGTGCCCCGACTTGCAGCGTGACCTGTGCAGCGTGCTCGACGAGATGCGTTTGGTCAAAGACGCGCACGAACAAGACATCATGCGCCGCGCTTCGCAGATCAGTGCCCGTGCCCATGTCCGCGCCATGCAGCGCAGCGCCGCCATGCTGCGCGCCGGGCAGGATGTGCGCGAATACCACCTGGACGCCGAGCTGCTGCACGAGTTTCGCCAACACGGCTCGCAATACCCCGCCTACGGCTCCATCGTGGCGGCTGGTGCCAATGCCTGTGTGCTGCACTACCGCGCCGACGAAGGGCGCATTCGCGAGGGTGAACTGGTGCTGATCGATGCCGGTTGCGAACTCGACGGCTACGCCAGCGACATCACCCGCACCTTCCCGGCCAACGGCCAATTCACCGGCCCGCAGCGTGCGCTGTACGACCTGGTGCTGGCCTCGCAAGACGCGGCCGTGGCCGCGACACGCGCTGGTGCCCGCTTTGTGGACCCGCACGATGCCACGGTGGCCGTGCTGGCCCAAGGCTTGCTGGACCTGGGCTTGCTGGACAAAGCCAAGGTGGGCAATGCGCAGGACGTGATCGCCAACCGCAGTTACTTTCCGTTCTACATGCACCGCACTGGCCACTGGCTGGGCATGGATGTGCACGACTGCGGCAGCTATGTGGAGCCTTCGCAGGTGGGCCAGATCAGCGAGCGCAAGGACCCGCTCAGCGGCGAGACCATCAAGGACCGCCCCAGCCGCATCCTGCAGCCGGGCATGGTGCTGACCATCGAGCCGGGTTTGTATGTGCGCCCTGCCCAAGGCGTGCCCGAACAGTTCTGGAACATCGGCATCCGCATCGAAGACGATGCCATCGTGACCGAGACCGGTTGCGAGCTGATCACGCGGGATGTGCCGGTCAAGGCCGATGAGATCGAAGCTTTGATGAGAGGCTGAGGGTGATGGGTCGCTTGCGCTCCATCCAAACCGGCACGGTCCGCCCGTTGACGGTGGGCGGTCGCAAACTCATGTCGGCCATTGGCAAGACCGCTGTGGCGCAGGCCGTGGCCGGACCTTTGGGCTTGGCGGGCGATGAGCAATCGGATCTGAGTGTCCATGGGGGCTTGAGCAAGGCCATCTATGCATTGCCTTCAGAGCACCTGGCCTGGTGGCAGCAGCAACGCCAAAAACAAGGCGTCAGCCTGTTCGAAGAGGCCCTGGCACCGGGTTATCTGGGGGAGAACCTCAGTCTGGAGGGCGTCCTGGAGGAACAGGTGTTCATCGGTGACCTCTTGCGTTTTGACGAGGTGGTTTTGCGCGTGACCCAGCCGCGTGAGCCTTGCGGCAAATTCAATGCGGTGATGGCTTATTCGCAGGCGGCCAAAGACATGGTGCAAAGCGGGCGATGCGGGTTTTATCTGGCGGTGGATGTCGGGGGCACCTTGCACACCGGCGAGTCCTTCACGGTGGTGCCAGGCCCTCGGGCGGTCTCGATCGCGCAGGCCTTGGGCCACAAAGCCTGGAAGCATTTGCGCTGATGCAGAGCAGCAGGCGCACCGCCATCTGTGCGTAAAAGTCAAAAGCCAACTCACTTTGTGCGCGGATTTACCAAGTGCTGTGCGTCAAGTTGGCAGACTACAATGGAAAAACCAATATCACCAGATGAAATGTCTGGTCGATGACACGATGGAGATCACCATGAGCAACAAGCTCCAAGCCGAAGAAAAGCGCGCCCAGCTGCGCAAAGCCGCACTCGAATACCACGAGTTCCCCACCCCCGGCAAAATTGCCATTGCCCCCACCAAGCAACTGGTCAACCAGCACGACTTGGCCTTGGCTTATTCGCCTGGCGTGGCCGCTCCTTGCGAAGAAATCGTCAAGGACCCTGCCAACGCCTTCAAGTACACCAGCCGGGGCAACCTGGTGGGCGTCGTGACCAACGGCACGGCCGTTCTGGGTCTGGGCGACATTGGCCCCCTGGCCAGCAAGCCCGTCATGGAAGGCAAGGGCGTCCTGTTCAAGAAGTTCTCGGGCATCGACGTGTTCGACATCGAGATCAACGAGAAAGACCCCGACAAACTGGTCGAAATCATCGCTTCGCTGGAGCCAACCTTTGGCGGCATCAACCTCGAAGACATCAAGGCGCCAGACTGCTTCTACATTGAACGCAAGCTGCGCGAGCGCATGAAGATCCCGGTCTTCCACGACGACCAGCACGGCACCGCCATCGTGGTGGGCGCGGCCATTTTGAACGGTCTGAAGATCGTGGGCAAAGACCCCAAGAAAATCAAACTGGTCACCTCTGGCGCAGGCGCTGCCGCGCTGGCTTGCCTGGGCTTGTTGGTCAAGTTGGGCATCCCGCGTGAAAACATCTGGGTCACCGACCTGGCCGGTGTGGTCTACGAAGGCCGCACCGAACTCATGGACGAAGACAAGATCCAGTTCGTGCAAAAAACCGAGCACCGCACCTTGGCACAGGTGATTGAGGGCGCTGACGTGTTCCTGGGCCTGTCGGCCGGTGGCGTGCTCAAGCAAGACATGGTCAAGTCCATGGCCGCCAAGCCGCTGATTTTTGCCTTGGCCAATCCCAACCCTGAAATCGATCCCGACGATGTGAAGGCCGTGCGCGACGACGCCATCATGGCCACCGGTCGCACCGACTACCCCAACCAGGTCAACAACGTCCTGTGCTTCCCCTACATCTTCCGGGGGGCGCTGGACTGTGGCGCGACCACCATCACGCTGGAGATGGAAATCGCCGCCGTGCACGCCATTGCCGAGCTGGCGCAAGCCGAGCAAAGCGAAGTGGTGGCCGCAGCCTATGTGGGCGAGCCACTGGCCTTTGGCCCCGAGTACCTGATCCCCAAGCCGTTTGACCCGCGCTTGATGATGAAGATCGCGCCGGCCGTGGCGCAAGCCGCAGCCGACAGCGGTGTGGCCTCGCGCCCGATTGCTGATCTGGACGCTTACCGCGAGAAATTGCAGGGCTTCGTCTATGCCTCGGGCACGATGATGAAGCCGATTTTCACGGCCGCCAAGCGCGCCTTGAAGAAACGCATCGCCTACAGCGAAGGTGAAGAAGAACGCGTGTTGCGCGCCGCCCAGATCGTGGTGGACGAGGGCATTGCCCGCCCCACCCTGATTGGCCGCCCAGCCGTGATCGCCGAACGCATCGAAAAATTCGGCCTGCGCCTGAAGGAAGAGCTGGACTACGACGTGGTCAACGTCGAGATGGACCACCGCTACCGCGACTTTTGGCAGACCTACCACCGCATGACCGAGCGCAAGGGCATCACCCAGCAGATCGCCAAGATCGAGATGCGCCGCCGTTTGTCGCTCATTGGCGCCATGTTGCTGCACAAAGGCGACGTGGACGGCATGATTTGCGGCACTTGGGGCACCAACCCCATGCACCTGAACTACATCGACCAGGTGGTGGGCAAACGCAAGGGCGTGAACACCTTCGCCTGCATGAACGGTTTGATGCTGCCGGGCCGGCAGGTGTTCATGCTGGACACCCACGTGAACTACGACCCCACGGCGCAAGAGCTGGCGGAGATCACCGTGATGGCCGCCGAAGAAATGCGCCGTTTTGGCCTCAAGCCCAAAGCCGCATTGCTGTCGCACTCCAACTTTGGTTCGTCCAACCAGCCCAGCGCGGTCAAGATGCGCCAGGTGCTGGAGCTGCTGCGCAACAACGCGCCATGGCTGGAAGTCGATGGCGAGATGCACGGTGATGTGGCCCTCGATGCTGCAGCGCGTCATGCCATCATGCCCAACAGCACGCTGGCAGGCGACGCCAATTTGCTGGTTTTGCCCAACATCGATGCGGCCAACATCGCTTACAACCTGCTCAAGACGGCCGCTGGCGGCAACATCGCGGTGGGGCCGGTCTTGCTGGGGGCTTCCAAGCCCGTGCACATCCTGACGCCCAGCACCACGGTGCGCCGCATTGTCAACATGACGGCCCTGACCGTGGCAGACGCCAACGCGGCCCGTTAAGGGTTAAACAGAGAGCGAGCACCAACTTCCAAGGTCTAAACCCTTGGAAGCATTGCTTATTAAAGATGCAAGTGCTTGCATTTTTGTGACAATTGCATCACACTAGCGCCTTCGAGTTTTCGGGTTAACCCGGAGCTCTTGAAAGGTGTTTTCATGAAGGTAGCGTTCAAAAACCACGACCGGCCAAGCTGGTTCTCAGTGATAGTCGGGGTGATTTTGATGGCCTGCACTTTTTTGGTGCAAGCCAAAACCGTTGCCGACGCGCCAAGTTCGTCCACTGTGCTGGTGGCCGATCTGCCGCGTGAAGGTCAAGCCACTTACCAACTCATCCGTCAGGGTGGTCCTTTTCCTTACGAAAAGGACGGGGTTGTATTTGGCAACCGTGAACGTCAGTTGCCGCGACAAGAACGCGGTTACTACCGTGAGTACACCGTCAAGACCCCCGGTTCGCGTGATCGCGGCGCCCGACGCATCGTGTGTGGTGGACAGGAAGCTCGCAACCCGAGAGCCTGTTACTACACCCAGGACCATTACGCGAGTTTTCGCGAAATTGTCGATAAGAACTGATTTTTAAGAGAAAGAACCACGGAGATGGACATGCCGATTCGCCAGGACCAAGAGGCGCCCTTGAAGGGCGTGCGGTCCAACATCGTGCAGTCGATCCGCGCTTACCGCGTGAGCGACTTGCAAGAGGCCGCCCAAGGCTTGGGCCACCACTTTTTGTATGCCAACCTGGCCGAAGCCCAGAGCAAACAAGACGTGCTGGACCTGATTGGCGCGCAATTCACACTGCCTTCGCACTTCGGCAAGAACTTTGATGCCCTGTACGACTGCATGACCGACCCCCTGCACAAGTCGGGCCCACAGCCCGGCTTCATTGTGGTGCTGGAATCGATCCCCGCCAATGTGAAGTTTGACAAGGAAGCCCGCGAGCAATTGCTGGACATCTTCCGCGACACGGCCGATTACTGGGGAGACCGGAAGATACCCTTCCGATGCTTCTATTCTTTTCTGTAGCCCGTTCTGCGCAAAACAGCCAAGCAGGACGGGCGATTGAGGCACAAACCGAAGACGCCGCAGTGGCCGAAACGGTCGAAGAAGGCGAAAAAATGCCGACCGACAAATTGGTCGACGTGTCGCCTTTGGCGCTGCGCATGAGCAGCCCATTCAATGCAGGGTATTGGCTCGCCGCAGCCTGATCTCGCATGGAGCCGCTCACGCGGCACCCACAAAAAAGCCCGTCAATGACGGGCTTTTTTTTGGCGGTGCATGGTCCTCTGTCGTCCCGGCCCCCGAGCCGAGATCCACGATTTTCAGCTCGGCAGACAAAACAGCCAGGGACCCCGCATCCCGTGCGGGGTGACAGATATTTCAGTGTTCAGACTTTCTGCGCCAAAGCCACAAACTCGGCCACGGGCACTTCTTCGGCGCGGCGTTGCAGGTCAAATGTCCCGGCAAAGCCCTTTTCGTCCAGCCATTTGCCCAGCGTGTTGCGCAAGATCTTGCGGCGCTGACTGAAAGCCACCTGCACCAGCGTCTCCAAGGTCTTCACGTTGACCACAGGGGGTTGTGCCAACGGCACCATGCGCACCACGGCGCTGTCGACGCGCGGCGGTGGATCAAAGCTTTCGGGCGGGACGAACAGCACGTTGGCCATGTCATAACGCCACTGCAGCATCACAGACAGCCGACTGTAGTCCGAGGTGGCGGGCTGGGCCACCATGCGGTCGATGACTTCTTTTTGCAGCATGAAGTGCTGGTCTTCGATCACCGCCACATGCTCGAGCAAGTGAAACAGGATGGGCGTGGAGATGTTGTAAGGCAGATTGCCCACGACGCGGATTTTGCTACTTTTGGTGGCTGCTGTGGCTGCGGCCAGCATGCTGTGCGATAAGTCGGTGAAGTTGACCTTGAGCACGTCAGATTCAACCACCGTGAGTTGTTCGTGCAGGCGCAGCCGCACGGCCAGATCGCGGTCCAGCTCGATCACGGTCAGGTGACCCAGTCGCTCCACCAAAGGCTGTGTGAGCGCGGCCAGGCCAGGGCCGATCTCGACCATGGCTTGGCCTGCTTGTGGGGCAATGGCGTCCACGATGGCATCGATGATGCCGCCGTCGGTCAAAAAATGCTGACCGAAGCGTTTGCGGGCGATGTGTTTCATTGGGGCGGCTCGCGCATCTCGACATAGGCGCGGCTGCGCACATCATCGACCCAGCTGGTGTAAGCCTCTTCGAGTTTTTTCTCACGCAGTGCACTGCGCGCGATGGTGCGTTGGTCTTGTTCAGACACCGGTGCACTGCGGCGGTCTGTGACTTCGATCAGATGGACGCCAAACCGCGAGACCAGGGGCTCGCCCACTTGGCCGGGACGCAGGCCGTTCATGACTTGCTCGAATTCGGGCACAAACATGCCGGGGTTGGCCCAGCCCAAGTCGCCGCCTTGTGCGGCGCTGCCGTCCTGCGAGATCTGTCGTGCCACTGTCGCGAAATCGGCTTTGCCGGAGACGATGCTTTGGCGGATGTCTTTCAAACGTGCCACCACCTGGGCTTGCGGCATTTGCGCCGTGGGGCGCAGCAGAATGTGGCGGGCGCGGGTTTGTGGAACCCTCAAGGTGGCCTGGCCCTGCTTGCGTTCGATCACCTTCAGGATGTGAAAGCCCGCACCCGAACGGATGACCGCGCTGGTGCCGCCGACCCGCAGGTTGCGCGTGGCATTCAAAAACAGCTCGGGGTAACGGTCGGCAGGCCGCAAGCCCATGGCACCGCCATTGGCGCCTTTGTCGATGGCTTGCGAAAAGTTCTTGGCCAAATCGGCAAAGTTTTCACCACTGCGGGCACGCCGGGCCACGTCATCGGCGCGGTCTTGCAGCGCCTTGATCTGGGCTTCGCTGCTGGTTTCCGGCACGGCGATCAAGATCATGCCCAGATTCAATTCGGTGGGGACTTGCCCGCCTTGTGCCTGGATTTGTTCTTGCAGGTACTGCTCAATCTCGCGGTCACTCACACGCACGCGGCCTTCAACTTCGCGCTCGCGCACCCGCGTGAGCATCAATTGGTCGCGCAATTGGTCCCGGAATGCTTTGACCGTCAGGCCTTCCTTGGCCATGTTTTTGCGCAGTTCATCGCGTGTCACTTGGCTGTTGGCAGCCACGTTCAATTCAGCTTGGTCAATGGCTTCTTCTTCGATCTTGATGCCGTTGTCACGGGCTTGCTGAAGCTGGGCTTTTTCGTTGATCAGTTGCTCCAGAGCCTGGCGTGTCAAATCGGCCGCGTCAGCCGCCGACAAATTGCCGCCTTGGGCAGATTTGCTCATGCGTTTGCGCAGCGCTTGCACTTCCTGGTTGGTGATCGGTTCGGAGTTGACCACCGCCACAATGAAGTCGGCTTGTCGTGGGATATTCGTTTGGGCCCAAGCCACCGAGCTGCAGAGCAAGCTCGCCAAGCCCAAAGCCATGCCTGCACAGCGCAGGCGGAAGAAAAGGTCATTCATAAGACTGGAATCGGCTCGGTTGTTCGGTGTGGTCACGCAGGAATTGGTAGTTGGTGATGTTGTTGCGCAGGCTTTGCAGGGGGCTGGCACCGACCCTGGCCAAGCCCGAAAATTCCAACTGGAACATCAATTGTGTGCTGGCCGTGCTCACGGTGCTTTGCAGACGCTGCAAGACGACGCGCCCCAACCAGCAACCGGCATCGTATTCGAACCCGATGATGGTGTCCACGAGACGTTTCTCGGTCAAGCTGAAGTTCATGCGGCCCACGCTGTACCAGCGGTCTGGTCCCAGGCCTTGTCCGCGTGTGCGACTCCAGGCAGATTCTGCCTTGCGGTCACCGCCGCCCCACAAATCGTTGATCGGCCATTGCCAACCCATGTCCACTTGTTCACTCACACCTTGGTTGAGCCGGTAGGCGACGTTGAACACACGGTAAGGAGAGGGGTTGTATCGGCTTTGCAAGGTCGTGCGAGAGACCGCGTTGGTTTGGGCGTTGATTTGTACGGCCGAATCGATGGTCCAGCGCTCATCCCAACGCACGCCTGCACCCAGCAGCATGTCGCTCAGACCGGCAGAGATGGTCGATTGACCTGGCAAGACGACTTCCTGACTGGCAAATCGGATGCGTTGTGCCATGCCCAATTTGAGCATTTCAGCGCCTGAAGTGGCATTGAACAGGCGCGTGGTCACACCCAAGGTGAGTGAATTGTTGTCGACCAGGCGGTCTTGACCTACATAGGGGTTCTCGCTGTAAATGGTCGACAGGTTGAAATCGGCAGCACCGCTGTCATAAAGCGGCAGCAGACTTTGGTCCCGGTAGGGTGTGCGCGCATAAAAAGCCCGTGGCTCCAGCGTTTGCAAAATGTCTTTGCCAAACCACTTGGTTTCACGCTCGAACACCAGGCCTGAATCCAAACTGAACGTAGGCAAGACGCGGTTGAAAGAACTTTCCCCGGTGCTCAGTGCGTTGTCCAGTTGGTAGCGTGTGGCGTGCAATTGCAGCTTGGGTGTGACAAACCCCCAAGGCCGGACCCATGGTCGACTGACTTGCGCTTGTACATAACTGCGCTCGCCATTGCGCAAACTGGCCAAGGTGGACGCGCTCACATTCGGAATGCGGGTGTAATCGGCCTCAAAGCGGGTGGTGTCGCCCACCACCGACCAGTCCAGGCCTTCGGCATTCCATTGGCCGTAGCGCATGGTGACCTGTGGTGCGCGGTCATAAGGCGGCGTGATCGCCGCCGTGTCGATTTGCAAGGTTTGCCAGCGCTGCACCTGTGCCGTCATGCTGAAGTTGCCCCGTCCCCAGGACAGTGCGCCGGTCGAGGGCAGCAAACGCTGAGTCAGGGCCAGCCCAGAGCGGGGGAAATCACGCCAGAAATTGTCATCGCTCACCCGGTTGAGCGTCAGGCCGATCCCGACACGGCCAACGGCATCGAGCCCGGTGTCCAGGCTGCCGCTGTGTTGCGTGGTCAGGCCCCAGCGTGACTGCTGGCGCAGGCTGTCGTTGGGCATGGCGATCAAGCGAGCCTGGCCTTTGTAGTCTTGCTCCAGGTAGCGGAACTCGCTGTCCAACGAAACGCCGCGTTTGCTCATCAAGTTGGTGGTGATGGTGGCGTCACGGTTGGGAGCGATGTCCAGGTAGTAAGGCACTGACATGCTCAAACCGCTGACCGAGTCCACGCCGATGAGGGAGGGCAACAAGCCCGATTTACGTTCGTCGGTCATCGCAAAACTGACGGACGATGCGCTCATGATGGGGACACCCTTGAAGCGCAACTGAACATCTTCAGCCTGGACGGTGGATTCTTCCGTGTCCATGGTCATGTGCGCAGCTTTGACGAACCATTCAGGCAACCACTCCGGCCCGGGTGTACGTCTGCAAGTGGTGTAGCGCGCCTGGTGAATGATCTGACGCTTGTCATCGATGAACTCGACTTGCGCCGCATCGCCGTAGCCGCCGCTGCGGTAGAGCTCAAAAGTGGGCTTTTCAAAGGTCCCCTGAAAGCTGTCGACTTGCAGCTGCAAGCGGGGGCCTTCGAACAAGCTGCCATCGCGGCTCAGCCGCACATGACCCGTGGCGTTGACGATGTCACGACTTTGGTCGTAGGTGATGTGGTCGGCCTTGATCGCCAAGCCAGGGCGGCGCACCGTGGCCTGGCCGTCAATGACCAAGTCCATGTCGGGGCGGGCCGTGATTTGTTCGCCATCCACAAAGATGGCCCCCTCGCTGCGCTGACGCTCGGAAATCTTTTCTTCCAGCACCGGGCTGCTGCGCAGCGTCAAGCCAGTGCCCTGTGCTTGCGCCAGGCTGCTGATCGCCCACAGCACAGCGATGACCACGCCGCGCAAAGCGGGCGGGGCAACAGGCGCCAGTGGCAAAGAGGGCAAAACAGGGAAGGTGGACACAACTCGAGGTGGGCAAAGTGGGCAGGGCCTGCGGCGGGCCCAAGGGCAAGAGCGCTGGCTTTGTAGAATGGGATTATCCATGAGCCACCCTACTTCCTCCCCCGCCGTGACTTCTGAAGTCAGCTGGGCCGATCCGGCCCGTCAAGCCCTGTTCAACAGCTGGATGGTCAGCATCGCACCTGCCCAAGGGCTTTTGCCTGCAACGGTGCGCATCGCCTCGGCCGATGCCAGCTTTCGCCGCTATCTGCGCGTTGACACACTGAGCGGTGACAGCCGCATCGTGATGGACGCGCCACCCGACAAAGAAAATTCGCAACCGTTTGTAAAGATTGCGGCTTTGATGAAGGACGCGGGGCTGCGGGCGCCCGAAGTGCTGGACTGGCACGAGGCCCATGGCTTCATGTTGTTGAACGATCTGGGCAGCGCCACCATGATGTCGGCCATTGACGCCGAACGCCCCCAGGCCAACCACGGCCTGTACATGCAGGCAGTGGACGCGCTGATCCAGTGGCAATTGGCTTCGCGCCCTGGCGTGTTGCCGCCTTATGACCAAGCCTTGCTGAACCGCGAACTGAGCTTGTTCCCCGATTGGTACCTGGCCCAGCACAAAGGCGTGCAGTTGCAAGGTCAGGACAAAGAAACCATGGACAAGGCCTTTGCCTTGATCGTGCAGCGCAACCTGGCCGCGCCCAGCGTGTATGTGCACCGCGACTTCATGCCGCGCAATTTGATGATGCCCCACCAGAGTGAGCAACTCGGTGTGCTGGACTTTCAGGACGCGGTGTATGGCCCCGTCACCTACGACATCGCCAGCCTCATGCGCGACGCCTTCCTGACCTGGGACGAAGACTTTGTGCTCGACATCACCATCCGTTACTGGGAAAAGGCCCGCAAGGCCGGGCTGATGGACTTTGAGGACTGGCACAGTGATTTTGGTGCGTTCTACCGCGCCGTGGAGTGGATGGGTTTGCAGCGTCACCTCAAAGTGGCGGGCATTTTTGCGCGGCTGACCCTGCGCGATGGCAAACCCAAATACCTGGCCGATGCCCCGCGCTTCATCCACTACATCCGCAAGGCCTGCGACCGTTACCGCGAACTGGGCCCACTGCTGAAGGTGATCGATGAGATCGAGGGCACCACGCCCCAGGTCGGTTTTGCTTACGGTCGGATGTGAGACCCTGATGCCCCGTTTTTACTGCCCTGCCCCCCTGCAAACTGGCCTGGCGCTGAGCTTGCCGCCGGGCGCTGCCCGCCATGTGCAGGTGCTGCGCATGCAGCCGGGCGACGTGATCACCTTGTTCAATGGCGAGGGCGGTGAATTCGACGCCACGGTGACCCGCATGGGCCGCAGCGATGTCGAGGTTGAAGTGGGCGTGCACCATCCGATTGAGCGCGAAGCCAGCCGTGCACTCCATTTGCTGGCTGGCATCACCGCCAACGAGCGCATGGATTGGCTGGTTGAAAAAGCCACGGAGCTGGGGGTTGCCAGCATCACGCCCTTGATGGCTGAACGCAGCGTGCTCAAACTCAAGGGCGAACGTGCGGATAAGAAACTGGCCCACTGGCAAGGTGTGGCCGTGGCAGCCGCCGAGCAATGTGGTCGCAATCGGGTGCCCGTGATCCATGCGGCCGTGACCTTGAGTGACTGGCTCAAAAAAGCACCGCCGGGGCAGCGGTGGGTCTTGTCTTTGTCCGAAGGCACGCAGCCTTTGTCGCAGATGCCGACGGACGGACCCGTGACGGTGCTCAGTGGCCCTGAAGGCGGCTTGAGTCCCGCCGAAGAGGCCAGCGCATTGGCTGGCGGCTTTGCGCCGGTCACATTGGGTGCTCGCGTATTGCGCGCAGAAACAGCCCCCCTGGCTGTTTTGGCTGTTTGCGCTTGAGTTGAGCGGCTGCTTGGGATCTTGGTGACAGTCTTTTATAAGCGGTTGACGATACACTCGTCCCCATGAACGCCAACCTCATTCTCCTGACCCTCTGCCAGGGCCTGTTCTTCACGAACAACGTCACCTTCATCGCCATCAATGGCCTTGTGGGTTTGTCCATGGCCCCGTTGGGCTGGATGGCCACCCTGCCGGTCATGGGTTATGTGGTGGGCGGCGCCTTGTCCACAGGCCTGGTGGCCAAGACCCAGTCGCGCTTTGGGCGGCGCATCTCTTTCCAGCTGGGCTTGCTGGTGGCCATCTTGTCTGCCTTGTTGGCCGCTTATGCGGCCTGGAGCCACAATTTCTGGTTGCTGGTGTGCGCCACGGTGATCGCCGGTTACTACAGCGCCAACGGCCAGCTGTACCGCTTTGCCGCAGCTGAACTGTCGGTGGAGAGCTTCCGCGAAAAAGCTGTCTCTCTGGTCATGGCCGGTGGCCTGATCGGCGCCATCGTCGGCCCCAATTTGGCGTCGCGCACCAAGGACATCGTTGCAACGCCATTCATGGGGGCGTACTTGGCGTTGGCCGCTGTGGCCGTCTTGGGGCTGGTGGTGATCAGCTTCATCCGCTTTCCTGCCTTGCCGCCCAAAAAAGCCGGTGACGCGGTGGGGCGCCCTTTGTCCGTCATCATGCGCCAGCCGATCTTCATCGTTGCTGCATCCACAGCGGCATTGAGCTACGGCGTGATGAACCTGCTCATGGCGGCCACGCCCTTGGCCATGCAGGTGTGCGGTTTCGGTTTCAGCGATGCCGCATGGGTGCTGGAGTGGCATGTGATCGGCATGTTCGCGCCGGGGTTTTTCACGGGACACTTGATCAAGCGATTCGGCACCTTGACCATCATGGGGGTGGGCGTGTTGCTCAATTTTGTCTGCATCGCGGTGGCCTTGTCAGGCGTGGAATTGCACCAATTCCTGATCGCCTTGTTCTTGCTGGGTCTGGGCTGGAACTTCCTGTTCACCGGCAGCACCACCTTGGCCATGCGGGCTTGGCGCCCTGAAGAAAAAGACCGCGCTCAGGCGGCCATCAATTTCTGCGTCTTCGCCACCATGGCGGTCACCTCATTCGCGTCTGGTGCGCTGGTCACCACGGGTGGCTGGACCTGGTTGAACGTGGGCTCATTGGTGCCGGTGGCTTTGGCCGGACTGGCCTTGGCTTGGCTCGGCCTCAAGCAGCGAAGCGATCGTCCAGCCAGCGCTTGAGCACCTTGAACACCAGCTGGCGCTGGGTGTCGTTGAAGATCTCGTGGTACATCGGCGCAAAGCAGTGTGAGTGCACCACCGATGCCGGCGCCTTGGCGGCAAAGGCCGCGTTGGCATCCGGGTGCACCAGACGGTCTTGCCCGGCATAGACCAACAAGCTGGGCACTTTCCACTCGGCGGCCAAAGCCACGGTTTTGGGGCCTTCTTTGTAGATCCAGGCCCCCAGCCGGGTCGAGATGCGGTCATGCACCAACGGGTCGAGCGTGTAGCGCTGCACCGTTTGCGCATCGCGGGCGATCAGCTTGGGGTTCAGCCCATTGCCCACGCACAGGTTGGGCCAGTATTTGGGCAAAGTGGCCAGCAACAGTTTTTGCAAAGGGTTGGCCCAGGTGCCCAAAGCGGGTGACGACATGATCACCGCGTCCACATAACGCAGTTGTTCTGCCACGGCGCGGGCCACCACCAGACCGCCCATGCTGTGGCCCAGCAAGATCAAGGGCGCATCGTGGGCGCCATGGCGATCGCGGGTGTCGTCGATGACGGTGGCCAGGTCTTGCAAGAGGCCATCGTCGGTGTGCAGCGTGCCGCGCACGCCGTCAGAGTGGCCGTGGCCCTGGTGGTCGTAACCGCGCACAGCAAAGCCCCATTGCCGCAAATGTTCGGCCACATGCCCGTAGCGCCCCGTGTGTTCGCCCAAACCGTGCACCAGCAGCACCGTGCCCCGGATCGGGCTTGGCGGCAGGGGCCAGTCGTACACGGCCAGTTGACCGGCTTGACCCTGCAAGGCGCTGCGTTTGACGTTTTTCATGGCATGCGGGCGATGACTTCGGCCACAGCAGCGGTGAGCTTTTTGGCATAGGGCACATGCAAAAACTCATTCGGCCCGTGCGCATTGCTCTTGGGGCCCAGCACGCCACAGACCATCATCTGCGCTTTGGGAAAACCTGCGCTGAGCATGTTCATCAGCGGGATCGTGCCGCCTTGCCCGATGTAGCCGACCGAGGCGCCAAAGTGCGCCTGGCTGGCGTGGTTGAGCGCCTGCTCAAACCAAGGCTGCGTGTCGGGCGCGTTCCAGCCGGTGGCGCCGCCCCCGCTTTCAAAGGTCACTTGCGCTTGGTAGGGCGCGTTGTCTTCGAGCAAGGTCTTGAGTTCTTGCACGGCAGTGGCCGCATCGATCAGCGGCGGCAGGCGCAGGCTGAGCTTGAAGGCGGTGTAGGGCCGCAGCACATTGCCCGCGTCCTTGAGCGCCGGGAAGCCGTCGGCCCCGGTCACGCTCAAAGTGGGTGCCCAGGTGCGGTTGAGCAGGGCTTGCACCGGGTCGGTGGTGGTGGGCAAGGCAAAGCTGGTGGAGCCGCCGCAGTCGTAGTGCGCCCACGGGAAGCGTTTGTACAACTCATCGCCCAAAATCGATGCCGTGGCCTGCGCTTGCGCCAGGCGTTCGGCAGGCACTTCGCAGTGAAAGCTCTGCGGCAACAAGCGGCCGGTGGCGCTGTCTTCAAGCCGGTCCAGCACCTGGCGCATGATCCGAAAGCTCGAAGGCACCACGCCGGAGGCATCGCCCGAATGGATGCCTTCGGTCAGGATCTGCACCTTGAGCGTGCCGCTGGCCATGCCGCGCAAACTGGTGGTGAGCCACAGCTGGTCGTAGTTGCCCGCCCCGCTGTCGAGGCAAATCACCAAGCCCACATCGCCCAGGCGCGTGCGCAGCGCATCCACATAAGGCAGCAGGTCGTAAGAGCCCGATTCTTCGCAGGTCTCGATCAGGCCGACGATGCGCGGGTGCGGTGTCTTTTGGCTTTTGAGCGCTTGCAGCGCGGTGATGCTGGCGTACACCGCGTAACCGTCGTCTGCGCCGCCCCGGCCATAGAGCTTGCCGTCTTCGTAGGTGGGCGTCCAAGGCCCCAGATCGTTGCGCCAGCCGGTGAACTCAGGCTGTTTGTCCAGGTGGCCGTACATCAGCACGGTCTGGCCCGAGCCCTCAGCGGCTGAGCGCGTGGCGGCCACTTCAAAAAACAGCACCGGTGTGCGACCGGGCAGCTGGATGATCTCCAGCGTCAAGCCTTCGACCTTTTGCGCCGTCACCCAATCGGCCGCCTGGCGCACCACGGTGTCGATGTGGCCGTGCGAAGCCCAGTCGGTATCAAAGGCGGGCGACTTGGCCGGCACCTCGATGTACTTTTTCAGCTCGGGCAGGATCGATGCGTCCCAGGCCTGCGTCACTTCGCGTAAGGCTTGTGCGCTGTCCAGTTGGCCAGCGGGCATTTCACGGTGCAAGGGGGCGTTCATGGTGGGTCCCAAAAAAGGTCGCAAGAGGGCTGAGCGAAGAAATGACTTTACACCCTGCCTGTACGGCCAAGGGCCCAAATGGGCGGGGGGTGGCAGAATCTGGCCCACTGGGCGCAATGGCCAGGAGGCAAAAAGATGGATCAAAAAACCACGGCGAATCCCAGCTTGTACTTGTTTGAGAAGTTCGAGGCGGGCGTCATACATTTGGACGCGCAGCGCAATGTGCTGGCCATGAACGACTACGCCCGGCGCGTGTTGCCTGTGGAAGAAAAGCAACCCTTTGACAAGCTGGTCACGTCTTTTCATCCCGAGCGCTCCAAGCCCAAAGTGAAGTTCCTTTTGGACGAAGCTTCGGGCTGCCCCATGGCCAATGCGGTGCCGATGACCATGATCATCAACATCCCCGAGCAGGTCTTGTTGATCAAAGTCAGCCGACTCGGAGATGCCCGAGGCGATACCACGGGCTTTGCACTGGTGTTCTACGACGTGACCCAAGTCGTCGGGCAAGAGCAGGCGCCCGCCGAGCCACCCGCAAAAAACATGCGTTTGTCGCGCATCCCGATGGTGGCCGACCAAAAAGTCGCTTTTGTGGACACCGCGGATGTGTTGTCACTCGAATCGCAGGCGCATTACACCCGTGTGCTGACGCGTGAGGGCTACCACTTTTGCAACCTCAGCATTGGGGATTTGGAATTGCGACTCGATCCTGCGCAGTTCATGCGTGTGCACCGCTGCTTCATCGTCAACTTGCAATCGATCCAAGAGCTCGGCCGTGAGGGCAGCAAAACACATGTGTTGCTCAAGGGCAAGAAAACGCAAGCTGTACCGGTTTCGCGTGCCGCGGTGGGGCGCTTGCGTGAGGCCTTGGGTCTGTGACGAGGGCTCTTCTAGGGTAAGTCCCAGTCCCCGTTGGCCCTAGGACATACCCTGATTGCCGGGGCGTGTATGCCGCGTTCTATGCAACTCGTGCCCGCTTTAGAGCGTTTCGTGCAACAAAACACCCCATAAAACGTGAATCTGTCTAAAACCTGACTCATCAGTAGGAAAAGGACTCTCGCCAATACTCGGCTTCTGTTTTTGAAAAAAACCACAGGAGACCTTGATGATTCCACCGCGTTTTGAATACCACGCGCCCAAAACCGTCGGCGAGGCAGTTGCCTTGCTCGGCCAATTGGGCTCCGATGCCAAGCTGCTGGCGGGCGGCCACAGCCTGCTGCCCATGATGAAGCTGCGCTTTGCCCAGCCCGAACACCTGATCGACATCAACCGCATCCCCGAACTCAAGGGCATCCGGGAAGACGGCAACACCGTGGTGATCGGTGCGATGACGGTCGAAAACGAGCTGATCACCTCGCCCATCTTGCAAGCCAAAGTACCTTTGCTGTGCGAAGCGGCCAAGCTGATCGCTGACCCGCAAGTGCGCAATCGCGGCACGATCGGTGGCGACATCGCCCACGGCGACCCCGGCAACGACCACCCTGCACTGTCCATCGTGATCGACGCGTCCTTCGTGCTCGAAGGCCCGAACGGCCGCCGCACCGTGGCCGCCGACGGCTTTTTCCTCGGCACCTACATGACGCTGCTCGAAGAAAACGAAGTCATGTGCGAAATCCGCGTGCCCGCTTTCGCGGCTGGCACCGGCTACGCCTACGAAAAACTCAAGCGCAAGACCGGTGACTGGGCCACAGCCGGTTGCGCTGTGGTCATCCGCAAGTCGGGTGACCAGGTCAGCCATGTGCGCGTGGCCCTGACCAACGTGGCCCCCGCCGCCGTGCGCGTGGAAGCCGCCGAAGCCGCCCTGTTGGGCAAGCCCTTCAACGCCGCCAACGTGCAAGCTGCCGTCGAAGCCGCTATTGCCGCGTGCGACCCCGCCGAAGACCTGCGTGGCGACATCGAATACAAGACCGCCATGGCTGGCGAGATGGTCAAGCGCGCCCTGAACAAAGCCTGGTCGCGCTGCGCTTAAAGCAAAAGGAAATCAACATGTCCAAAAAACTCGTCACCGTTTCCGTCAATGGCAAGAAAGAAGAAAAAGCCGTTGAGCCACGCACCCTGCTGATCCATTTCTTGCGCGAAGAACTCAACCTGACCGGCGCGCACATTGGCTGCGAAACCAGCCACTGCGGTGCCTGCACCGTGGACATCGACGGCCAATCGGTCAAGTCCTGCACTCACCTGGCGGTGCAGTGCGACGGCTCCGAAGTGCTGACAGTCGAAGGCCTGGCCAACAAAGGCGTGCTGCACGCTGTGCAAGAAGGCTTTTACAAAGAGCACGGCTTGCAGTGCGGTTTCTGCACCCCCGGCATGCTGATGCGTGCCTACCGCTTCTTGCAAGAAAACCCCAACCCCAGCGAAGACGAAATTCGCCACGGCATGGCCGGCAACCTGTGCCGCTGCACCGGTTACCAGAACATCGTCAAAGCCGTCCAGTACGCCGCCAAAAAACTGCAAGAGCCCGTTGCGGCTTGATGCGACAAACCATTTGATCGGAGACACACATGAACGCACCGGTACAAACCGCTGAAGCCCGCGAACTCGCGCTGGCAGGCATGGGCGCATCGCGCCTGCGCAAGGAAGACGCCCGTTTCATCCAGGGCAAGGGCAATTACGTTGACGACATCAAGATGCCCGGCATGCTGCACATGGACATCGTCCGCAGCCCCATCGCCCATGGCCGCATCGTCAAGATCAACAAAGAAGCTGCGCTCGCCATCCCTGGCGTGCACGCCGTGCTGACCGCTGACGACCTGAAGCCTCTGAAACTGCACTGGATGCCCACCCTGGCGGGTGACGTGGCCGCCGTGCTGGCCGACGAGAAGGTCCACTTCCAAATGCAGGAAGTGGCCATCGTCATCGCCGACGACCGCTACATCGCCGCCGACGCGGTCGAAGCCGTCGAGATCGAATACGAAGAGCTGCCCGTGGTGCTCGACCCCTATGCCGCTTTGCAACCCGGCGCGCCCGTGATTCGTGACGACTTGGCCGGCAAGACCGAAGGTGCCCACGGCAAGCGTGACCACCACAACCACATCTTCACCTGGGATGCCGGTGACAAGTCGGCCGCCGATGCCGCTTTTGCCAACGCCGAAATCACCGTGTCGCAGCACATGCACTACCCCCGCGTGCACCCCTGCCCGCTGGAGACTTGCGGCTGCGTGGCCTCCTTCGACCCGATCAAGGGCGACCTGACCACCTTCATCACCTCGCAAGCTCCCCACGTGGTGCGCACCGTGGTGTCCATGCTCTCGGGCATTCCCGAATCCAAAGTGCGCATCGTCAGCCCCGACATCGGTGGCGGCTTTGGCAACAAGGTCGGCATTTACCCCGGCTATGTCTGCGCCATCGTGGCCTCCATCGTGCTGGGCCGCCCCGTCAAGTGGGTGGAAGACCGCATCGAAAACATCTCGTCCACCGCCTTCGCCCGTGACTACCACATGGACGGCGAACTGGCCGCCACAGCCGACGGCAAGATCACCGGCCTGCGTGTGAACGTGGTGGCCGACCATGGTGCGTTTGACGCCTGTGCCGACCCGACCAAGTTCCCTGCGGGCATGTTCCACATCGTGTCGGGCTCGTATGACATCCCCGCCGCACATGCGAGCGTCAAGGGCGTCTACACCAACAAGGCCCCCGGTGGCGTGGCTTACCGCTGTTCCTTCCGTGTGACCGAAGCGGTGTACCTGATCGAGCGCATGGTCGACGTGCTGGCCCAAAAGCTGGGCATGGACAAGGCCGAGATCCGCGCCAAGAACTTCGTCAAGAAAGAGCAGTTCCCCTACACCAGCGCCTTCGGTTTTGAATACGACTCGGGCGACTACCAGACGGCACTCGACAAAGTGCTCGAAGCCGTGGACTACAAAGGCCTGCGTGCCGAGCAAGCGGCCAAACGCGCCGACCCCAACAGCCCCACCTTGATGGGTATTGGCCTCGTCACCTTCACCGAGGTGGTCGGTGCCGGTCCTTCCAAGATGTGCGACATCTTGGGTGTGGGCATGTTCGACTCCTGCGAAATCCGCATCCACCCCACCGGCAGCGCCATCGCCCGCATGGGCACGATCACGCAAGGTCAGGGCCACCAAACCACCTATGCGCAGATCATCGCGACCGAGCTGGGTATTCCGTCTGAAGTGATTCAGGTCGAAGAAGGCGACACATCCACTGCGCCTTACGGCCTGGGCACTTACGGTTCGCGCTCTACGCCTGTGGCCGGTGCTGCGATTGCTCTGGCTGCCCGCAAGATCCACGCGAAGGCTCGCAAGATCGCCGCCCACATGCTTGAAGTCAATGAAAACGACCTCGACTGGGAAGTGGACCGCTTCAAGGTCAAGGGCGACGACAGCAAGTTCAAAACCATGGCCGATGTGGCATGGCAGGCCTACCACCAGCCACCAGATGGCTTGGAGCCAGGCTTGGAGGCCGTGCACTACTACGACCCACCGAACTTCACCTTCCCCTTCGGCATTTACCTGTGCGTGGTGGACATCGACCGTGCGACCGGTGAGACCAAAATCCGCCGCTTCTATGCGCTGGACGACTGCGGCACCCGCATCAACCCGATGATCATCGACGGCCAGATCCACGGTGGTCTGACCGAAGGTTTTGCCGTGGCCATGGGCCAGCAAATGCCGTTTGATGCGCAGGGCAACTTGCTGGGCAACACGCTGATGGACTACTTCTTGCCCACCTTCGTGGAAACCCCGCACTGGGAAACCGACCACACCGTGACGCCTTCGCCGCATCACCCCCTGGGTGCCAAGGGCGTGGCCGAGTCGCCTCACGTCGGCTCGATCCCCACCTTCACCTCGGCCGTGGTCGATGCCTTCTCTCACCTGGGTGTCACGCACCTGGACATGCCGCACAACGCTTTCCGCACCTGGAAAGCGCTGCGCGAGCATGGGGCTAATTTGTAATCAGGAAAGAAAATGGAAGTCAAACTCGACAAACAATACCCGCTTGATGTGGACGCGGCACGGGCCTGGGCCCTGCTGACCGATCTGAAAGCCACGGCCAACTGCATGCCCGGTGCCGAAATCACCGAGCAGCTGTCCGAGACCTCGTTCAAGGGCGGCGTCAAGGTCAAGGTCGGCCCGGCTGTGGCGCAATTCGGCGGCACCGTGGACGTGATCGAAGCCGTGGCGGCCGAGCGCAAGATGGTCTTGCGCGGCAAGGGCGCTGACAAGGGCGGCTCGTCCGCCTCGATGGACCTGACCGCGATCATCACCGCCGACCCGGCCAATCCAGCGCATTGCGTGCTGAACGGCCAGGCTGCGGTGATCGTGAACGGCAAGTTCGCGCAGTTCGGCGGCCGCATGATGGTGCAGGTGTCCGACATGCTGCTGGCGCAGTTTGTCGAGAACTTCCGCCAGACCGCGCTCACCTTGCCTGCGGCCGAAGGCTCGCCCGCTGTGGCTGTTGCACCGGCTGCTGCATCAGCTGGCGAGGCTGCAGCACCTGCCGCTGCGCCCAAGGCACCCGTGGTGGCCCGCGAGATCAACGGCCTGGCCATCTTCTGGGCGCTGGTCAAGAGCTGGTTCGGCGGCCTGCTGGGCAAGAAGGCCTGAGCATGACGACGCCAGACCAACCCGGACAACCCGCAGCTGAGGAGCGCTTGCTGCGCGAGCGGCTGCAGCGTGCGGGCTATCTGGCCGATGCGGACCTGGCCACCACCGTGTGGCTGGCGTCCGCCTTGCAGCGCCCGCTCTTGCTCGAAGGCGACGCGGGCGTGGGCAAAACCGCGCTGGCCACGGCGCTGGCCCAATCGCAAGGCGCGACTCTGGTGCGCTTGCAATGCTTTGAAGGCCTGGACCTGGCGCAAGCCGCTTACGAGTGGAACTACGGCCGCCAGTTGATGGCGATCCGCATGAGCGAATCTGGCCAAGATGGCACTGGCCGGGTGCGCGAGTCGGATGTGTTCAGCCGCGACTACCTGCTGGAGCGTCCCTTGCTGCGCGCCATCAGCCAGTCAGGCCCTTGCGTGCTGCTGATCGACGAGATCGACCGCGCCGACGAAGCCTTTGAAGCCTTCTTGCTCGAAGTGTTGGCCGAATACCAGATCACCGTGCCCGAGATCGGCACCATCCGCGCCACGCACATTCCGCAGGTCATTTTGACCAGCAACGGCACGCGCGAGTTGTCGGACGCGCTGCGCCGCCGCTGCCTGTACCACTACCTCGATTACCCGACGCTGGCGAGAGAGATCGCCATCGTCAAAACCGCCTTGCCCGAGGTCGACACCCGGCTGGTCGAAGACGCTGTGCAGTTCGTGCAGCGCCTGCGCCGCGAAGACTTGGCCAAGATCCCTGGCATCGCCGAAACCCTGGACTGGGTGAACGCCCTGTTTCAGATGCGTCACCACAGCTTGCCCGAAGACATGTCGGCCGTGCTGGGCACCTTTGGCTGCCTGCTCAAGACCCGCGAAGACCGCTTTGTGATGGGCGCTGACCGCCTGCGCCAACTGGTCGAAGGCCGCCGCACGGTAGGTGTGGCTGAAAACGCCAACGAGCAGGCCAAGGCGACGGCATGACCGCCGTCAGTTTGAGCGCCGAATGTTGAATGTGGCATGCACGAACGCCACATAACCCTCCCTGCCGGCGCGTCTGCCCAGAGCGCCACCGCGCCCTCTGAGCGTCTGGCGGGTTTTGCTGCGTTGCTGCGCGACCATGGCCTGACGGTGGGCGTGGCCGAGCAGCAAGCCATGTTGCAAGCGGCTCAGTTGTTTGGCCCGCTGCACGAGCGCCCTTTGCAAGCCGCCTGGCGTGCGATTGCCTGCCACAGCCACCGCGAATGGCAGCTGTGGGCCGATGTGTACGAGCGCTTTTGGCACCCCGAAAAACTGCGCGGCGGCGTCAAGGTCAGCGGCCAGACCCGGCCCAGCCGCAACCTGCGCCAAAGCGTGCAAGCGCTGCACGACCAGATGGATGCAGCGCAACAACCGAACACCCAAGCCAACGGCCAGCAGGCCGCGCCCCAAACAGCCGCTGACTCGGCATCGAGCCAGCTGGATGAACAAGACAACGGCACGCCCCGCGCCCAAGGCGGTGCCAGCCGCACCGAAGCCCTGCACCAGCGCGACGGCCAGATGTGGATGCCGCAAGAGCTGAGCGCCCTGCAACAACTGGCGCGCCAGATCACCGCCAAACTGCAGCCCCACCCCACCCGCCGCTGGCGCGTGGCCCCGCGTGGGCAGCGGCTGGATTTGCGCCAGACCCTGCGCCGCAGCGTGGCTTGGGGTGGCGAGCTGATGCAACCAGCCTGGAAAGTCAAACGTGTGGAGCCGCCGCGCCTGTTCATCCTGGCCGATGTGAGCCGCTCGATGGAATCACACGCCGCGCTGTTCTTGCGCGTGGCTCGTGCCTTTGCCCTCGAGGCCGATGCCCGTGTGTTTGTGTTCCACACCCGCTTGGCCGAAGTCACGCCCTACATGCACCGCGACACGCCCGCCATTCAGGAAAAAGTCAACGCCGTCACCGCAGGCTTTGGCGGTGGCACGCGCATCGCCGCCAGCCTGCAAGAGTTTGCCCGCCAGCATGCCCGCGCCCAGCTCAACCGGGGCGCACGCGTGTGGGTGTTCTCGGACGGTTTTGACACCGACGGGCCGGATCTGCTCGATGCCGCCTTGCAGGAAGTGCGCGCACGCGGTGCCCGCATCACCTGGTTTCATCCCACGCGCCAGGTGCCCGCAGCGGGTGCCTTACAGCGTGCCCGCCACCGCATCGAACGCTTTGTGCCGCTGGCCAGCCTGGCCGATCTGGCCGCTGCCCGACACGTTTTGCATTGAATTTGAGCCATGAAGGAGCACCCCATGAACCGCAATGAATGGATCACCCAAGCCGCCCGCCTGCAAAGCGCCGACCAGCCCTTTGCCTTGGTCACGGTCTTGAGCGCACAAGCCCCCACCTCGGGCAAGGCGGGTGACAAAGCGGTCGTCACGCCCGACGGTCAAATCCACGGCTGGATCGGCGGCGGCTGCGCCCAACCGGCTGTCATCAAGACCGTGCGCCGCGCCTTGCTGGACGGCCAGCCGCGCAAGATCCGCATCGCCCCATCGGATGAAAGCGCCGAGCGCGATTTGGGCGATGTGCTCGAATTCGGCATGGCCTGCCACTCGGGTGGCACACTCGAACTGTTCATCGACCCGGTCATGCCCAGCGCCACCTTGACGGTGGTGGGCGATTCGCCCGTAGCCCGTGCGCTGGTGGGCCTGGCCCCGCGTGTGGGCTTGCGCGTGGCGGTGGTGGCGCAGGGTGCGCAGGCGGCCGATTTCCCCGATGCCGACACGGTGCTGGACAGCGACGACGCGGCCGGCGTCATCGTCCGTTTGTCATCGCCCTTTGTGGTGGTGGCCACGCAAGGCCGCCGCGATCTGCAGGGCCTCAAAGCCGCCTTGGCTTTGCAGCCCCAAGGCCTGTGGTTTGTGGCCAGTGCCCGCAAGGCCAGTGTCTTGCTCGATTCGCTGGTGGCCAGCGGCGAAGACCCTGCGGCTGTGGCCCGCATCGTGGCGCCCGCTGGCGAGTTCATCGGTGCGCAAACGCCCGAAGAAATTGCTTTGTCTGTGCTGACCTCTGTGGTGGCGGCGCGGCGTGGGCGTGAGCCCATGGTGCCTGCAGCTCAGGCAGCTTTGTCGGCGTCCATGGCTTCTTCAGCGTCTTCTACAACTCAGTCATCTGTTGCAGCTTCTGCGGCTGAGTCGTCAACATGCTGCTCGACAACTGCAGCCAGCGATTCCAAGGAGGCCGCAAGCGCCAAGACCCTCGCGCCGGTGGCTGCCAGCAGCTGCTGCGGTGGAGCCAAGAAGGCCGCAGCCACAGCGTCCGACGCTGTCGCCGTCCCGGCCTTGACAGCCGAGCCGAAAGTCGCGCTGACCACTGTGGCAGCATCGGCCAAATCATCTTGCTGTGGAGGCTGAATATGGGTTGCATTCTCAAAGGCGGTGGGGGCTTGTACAGCCGCGTCACCGTGGGCGCGGTGTTGTTGGCGGCGGGTTCGGGCTCGCGCATGGGGCACCGCCCCAAAAGCCTGCTGGAGTTGGGCGGCGTGCCGCTGATTCGTCGCCAGCTGATCGCGCTGTCGGGTGCGGGGGTGGACGAGGTGGTGGTGGTGCTGGGCCACTACGCTGACCGCATCGAAGAAGCCGTGAAAGAGTTCCCGGTCACGCTGGTGCGCAACCCCGATCCGGATGCCGGTCAAATTTCATCGTTGCGTTTGGGCTTGCAGGCGCTGTCTGTCAAGCTCGATGCCGTGCTGGTGGCCCTGGCCGACCAGCCGCTGATCAACTCGCAAGACATCAACGACCTGATCGGGGCCTATAAAAAGCGGCCCACCGGCGCGCAAGTGGTGCAGCCCACGGTCGATGGTCTGCCGGGCAACCCGGTCATGTTCAGCGCCGAAGTGCGTGACCAAATTTTGGCCGGTGCGGCCAACGTGGGCTGCCGTCAATGGCAGTCGGCCAACCCCGAACAAGTGCACGCCTGGGTCAGCACCAACAACCGTTACCGCACCGATGTCGATACGCTGGATGACATCGAGGCGCTGGCCGCACGCACCGGGCACCGGCTCAAGTGGCCGGCCGATTTGATGGTCACGGCCTGATCCTCACAAGACTGCCATGCTCCAGCCCGACCCGCTCCACCAGTTGTGGCACACGCCCATCGGCGTGCACCGCTTGGCACACGCCGAGGCGGTCAACGAGGTGTTGGTGCGGGTGTTTCAGACCATGCGCGCCACCGACCCCGCCGTGTTGGGTGAGCCCAAAGCTTTTTACGCAAGCCGTGACGATTTGCTGCAACGCATCCGTGTGGCCGAGTGGGAACAGCTGGTGCGCTTCATCGTGGACAGCGTGCGCCAGACCGTGGTGCTGGCCAACCAAGGCGCCTGGCCCGAGGCCAAGCCGGGTTTTCAGATCGCGCTGCGCGGCATCTGGTTTCAGATCTCCAGCCAAGGCAGCCACCACGATGTGCACACCCACGGCAACTGTTCGTGGTCGGGCGTGTATTGCCTGCAGGTCGATCCGTCCGAGCAGCGCCGCCAGCACCCGGTGCTGGGCGCGGCCAATGGCGTGACGCGGTTTTATGGCCCGCACTTCAACCGGCTGGGCGGCGCGGCCATGGATTTTGGCAACGCGTATTTGCAAAACGCGCACCTCGACATCGAACCTGTCCCGGGCCAGTTGGTGGTGTTTCCCTCATGGTTGGCGCACCAGGCCATGCCCTACCACGGCACGGCCGACCGGGTGATCGTGTCGTTCAATGTGAGCGTGCACGCGACCGGTGGTTCCGACCAATTGCACGGGTATGCCCATGTCTGAGCGAAAGCGTCCCGCTGTGACTCGCCTGCATGGCTTGGGGCATCCGCCTGTTCATGCGCTGGTCCATGCCGGTGAGGTGGCTCAATGGACCGTGGTCTTGCTCGGTTGGCTTTGGTTGGGAGAGCAAGGCATGCGTCTGGGCTGGTCCGTGGCCAGCGGTGTGTCAGCGGTGGTGCTGTGGTGGGCCGCGCGGCTGCTCAGTCGAGGCCGTGTGTGGGCCTTGGAGTCAGCCCCTGCTTTGATGGGACTTTTGGGCTTGCTGACCGCGTGGGGCGTTTGGTGGCCTGACTTTTTGTCGGCTCACAGTGCAGCCCATGCGGGTCTGCTTGCGCTGGCCATCTTATGGGGGGTGTGGTGTGGTTTGATGGAAACCCGCAGCCAGTCCAGTACCTTTACGTTGGGTCGTGTGGCGTGGCACCCGGTGGTGGCCGCTGCATTGGCCTATGGCGCCTGGCGCATGCCCGGTAGCGTCTCCTTGGCACCTTTGGGCGTGAGTGCATTGCTGGCCATGTGTGCGGCCGTTTTGCACGCCCGAGATCGTTCTCATGCTGGGCAGCCCACGGTGTGCCGGGGTGTCCAGGCCAGTTTGCCTCAGGTGCTGCCCGCTTCGGCGATGGGGCTGATGATGGGCAGTCTGTGGCTGGGCAACGCATGGTGTGCTGGTTTGAACCTGTCACTGGAGTGGATGGCCACCTCGCACTTGGTGTTGATGGCTGGTTTGCCAGCCTTGGTGGCCGGGTGCATCCGGTGGTGCGTGCCTGTTGACCATGCCCTTGTTCATGAGCGCCTGAGTTTCATCAGTTTGGGTTTTCTGATCTTGGGCCCCTTGATGCTCTTGGGCGAGAGCGCGGTGCATGGGACCTTGGCCATGGTGCTGCCCTCCTTGGCCTGGGCTGTGCATCTGGGTCGTCACCGCATGCCGATGAAATCGGGTGTGCGGTGGACACAGGGTGTGCAACGTGGTTTGGCGCTTTTGCTGGGGCCCGGTTTGCTGGGCTGGGTGGGTTTGCTCAGTCCTTGGCAAGGCCCACTGGCCGTGCAGTCGTCCTTTGCCTTGTTGGGGGCGTTGGCGGCGGTGCAAATGCTGCATGGGGTGTGGCGCTGGACGCTGACCCCCTCGGCGAGCTTGCCCCATCCATTTTGACGGGGTAACGCACCCCATTTTTTTGCACAAGAAAAACGGAGACAAACATGAACAGCATCGACATCGACGTGATCCGCACCGCGCTGGACTGGCAAAGCCGAGGCCACCGCGTGGTGCTGGGCACGGTGGTGCGCACCTGGGGCTCGGCCCCACGCCCGCCGGGCTCGCTCATGATCATCCGCGACGACGGACAAGTGGCCGGCTCGGTCTCGGGCGGCTGCATCGAAGACGACCTGATTCGCCGCGTGGCCGCAGGCGAGTTGGCCCTCAGGCTGCCCGAGTCCACCACCTACGGCCAAACGGCCGAAGAGGTGCGCCGCTTTGGCTTGCCTTGCGGCGGCTCGGTGCAGGTGGTGCTGGAGCCGCTGTCGGCCCATTCGCAACTGCGCGAATTGCTGGTGCTGATTGAGCAACACCAGCGTGTGGAGCGCCGCATGGACATGGCCACCGGCATGGTGCGCATGGGTGCCGCCACCGAAGGCGACAAGCTGCAGTTTGATGGCCAAAGCCTGACCACCGTGCACGGCCCGCGCCTGCGTTTGCTCGTCATTGGTGGCGGTCAGTTGTCGCGCTATCTGGCCGCCATGGCTGTCATGTTGGACTACCAGGTCACGGTGTGCGAGCCGCGTGTGGAATACCACGAGGGCTGGGAAGCCATGAGCGGTGTGACCTTGTCGAAAGAGATGCCCGACGACCTGGTGCTGGGCATGCAGCTGGACCACAACAGCGCCGTGGTGGCCGTGACACACGACCCCAAACTGGACGACCTGGCACTGATGGAGGCTTTGCGCACCCCCGCGTTTTATGTCGGTGCATTGGGCTCTCAGCACAACAACGCGCAACGCCGTAAGCGCTTGCTGGACTTTGATGTGAGCGAGGCCGAAGTGAGCCAACTGCACGGTCCGGTGGGCTTGAACCTGGGCGCCTTGACACCCCCCGAAATCGCCATGAGCATCGTGGCCGAAATGACCGCCTTGCGTCGGGGTACGGATTTGAGCCAGGCGCTCAGCAATTGGTCAGGCTCGAAAACGGTGTGCGGCTTGAGCGTCTGACTCAGGGTTTGCTCAACATTGAGCCTTGAGCGACAGTCTGGTCATCAAGTCAACTTTATGTTCGCAGGCTGAGTTTTACGCGGTGTGCCCTTCGCAAAATGTCTTTGCATACCGCTTGTGTTTTACCGGGGAACAGTCCCTTCGTCCGTTAGCAATCAACAGGAGACAAGATGGTTCGATTCAAAGTCAATGGCGAGGCCGTGTCGGTCGATGCCAAGCCGGAGACCCCTTTGCTGTGGGTCATCCGCGAAAAACTCAACCTCACGGGCACCAAATTCGGCTGCGGTATTGCGCAGTGCGGTGCCTGCACGGTGCACCTCAATGGTGAGCCTGTGCGTTCTTGCTCGCTGCCCGTATCGGCAGTGGATGGCAAAAACGTCACCACCGTGGAAGGCCTGATGAAGACACCCACCGGACAAGCTTTGCAAGCTGGTTGGGTCAAGGCCCAAGCACCTCAGTGCGGCTACTGCCAGTCGGGTCAGCTCATGACCGCGGCCAAAGTGATCAGCGTGGTCAAGAAGAACCTCAGTCGCACCGAAATCCTGGAAGCCATGAGCGGCAACATTTGCCGCTGCGGCACCTACAACCAGATCGCCAGCGCGGTCTCGCACGCCCAGAAAACCCTCCAAGGAGGCAAGGCATGAAAACCATGAACACCCCACTGACACCGAGCGTGTCACGCCGCTCCTTTATCCTCGGCTCCGGCGGTCTGGCCCTGGGGCTGTCTTTTGGCCTGACGCAAACCGAATTGGCTTTGGCCCAGTCGCCCAACGCCGGAGGCTTTGGCCCCAACAGCTGGATCAACATCGGCCTGGATGGCGTGGTGACTTTGATGTCCCCTGGTGCAGAAATGGGCCAAGGCACCATGACTGCCATGCCCATGCTGCTGGCCGAAGAGATGGACCTGGACTGGAGCCAGGTACGCGTGGTGCAGTCGCCCAGCGACCCCAAGCGCTTTGGCAACCCCCGCTTTGGCGGCGGCATGACCACCGGCGCATCGCGCACAGTGCAAGGCTATTACGAGCCGCTGCGCTTGGCCGGTGCCCAAGCCCGTTTGGTCATGGTGAACGCTGCGGCCCAGGCCATGGGCGTGCCCGCTGCTGAGCTGCGTACCGAAGCCAGCCGCGTCATCCATAGCAGCGGCCGCGCCATGACTTATGCAGACATCGCCAAAGTGGCGACGGCTCCAGCCGAGTTGCCCAAGGTCGACAAGAGCATGCTCAAGCCGATGGCGCAGTTCCGCCTGATTGGCAAAGACATTCCCCGCGTGGACGTGCCCGCCAAGTCGGGCGGCCAGGCCTTGTACGGCATGGACCAGCGATTGCCGGGCATGCTGTGGGCCTCGGTGCTGCGTGCGCCGGTGCAAGGCGAGGTGCCCGAGAGCGTGGACGACACCGCTGCCCGTGCAGTGGCGGGAGTCAAGAACGTGGTGCGACTGCCTTACGGCGTGGCCGTGGTGGCCGATTCATTTTTCACGGCCAAGACTGCACGCGACCAACTCAAGGTGGTCTGGAGCCAAAAGTCCAAAGCGCGTGTGCAGTACACCGACCAAATGCGCGTGGAATACGCCAAACGCGCCGAAGACCTGAACGACAAAGGCGTGGCCTTCATTGCACACGGTGACGCGGCCAAGCAGTTGGCCGGTGCCACCCGCACTTTCAGCGCCACCTACATCAGCGAGATGGTCAGCCACATTTGCCTGGAGCCGATGAACTGCACAGCGCGTGTGGACGGCGACAAGATCGAAGTCTGGGCACCCGCCCAATCGGCCTCGTTTGTCACCGGCACGGTGGCGGGCGCCGGCGGTTTCAAGCCAGAAAACATCAAGGTCAACATCACCTTGCTCGGTGGCGGTTTTGGTCGCCGGGTGGAGGCCGATTACGCGGCCGATGCGGCGCTTGTGGCCAAGGCCATGCCAGGCACCCCGATCCAGGTGATCTGGACCCGCGAAGACGACATGACGCACGACAAGTACCGCCCCATGACCGGTCAGCACCTGGTGGCCGGGGTGGATGCACAGGGCAAGCTCGTCGGCTTGTTGCACCGCGTGGTGTCCGAAGGTATTTATTCACGGGTGGTGCCGCCAGCCTTCAAGGCCGCCGGTGGCAAAGACGCCCCCGTGATGGAAGGCACCGAGATCACCTACGACATCCCTGACCACAGCGTGCAGTTCATGATAGAAGAGCGCGGCATCCATGCCGGTTTCTGGCGTGCGGTGGGCCCGGGCTACACCAAGTTCGCCATCGAGACTCTGATCGATGAAGTGGCACGTGGCGTGAAAGCCGACCCTCTGGCCTACCGCATGGATTTGCTCCAGAAAAATCCGCGTGGCCAGGCCGTGCTCAAAGCCGTGGCTGACATGTCGCAGTGGGGCAAGGCCAAGCTGCCCAAAGGCCACGCGCTGGGCCTGGCGTTTTCGGACGCTTGGAACACCTTCTGCGGCATGGTGGTGCAAGTCTCCATCGTCAACGGCCGCCCCAAGGTGCACAAGGTCTGGTCGGCGGTGGATTGCGGTCACGCTTTGCAGCCGCAAAACGTGCAAGCGCAAATCGAAGGTTCAGTGATCTTTGGCTTGTCTGCTGCGCTGCACGAGCGCATGGACTTCAGGGCGGGTGAGCCACAGCAAACCAACCTGAACAAGTACCAAGTGCTGCGTGCCAACGAAGCACCCGAAGTGTTCGTGAAGGTGATGCCCACCGACAACCACCCAGGCGGTATTGGCGAAGCGGGCTTGCCCCCCTTGGCCCCAGCCATTGCCAATGCGATCGCGTCGCTCAACGGCAAGCGTTTGCGGGCCTTGCCATTGCCGATGGTGTGAGCCTGTCTTTCGCCAAGGCCAAGGCGACCTGCGCCTTGGCCTTGGCACGGTATATCAAGCCCGAAGCACGTCCACGATCAGCTTGATGGAAATCGCCAGCAAGCCCCATAGCACCCATTTGAAGAACCAGTCGTCGGCGATTTTCCGTGTCAGGTAAGCACCCGCCACGGTACCCACCAGGGCAAACGGGATCAGCACCAGTGCACCCGCCAGTTCCGCGGACCCATAAGGCTGCAGCTGGTGGTAAGGCCCCAGTTTGGCCAGGTTGATGACGGCAAAAAACAAGGTCGATGTGCCGGCAAACACCAGCTTGGGCAGTTTTTGGGGCAAGAGGTAAACCTGAAACGGTGGCCCACCCGCATGCGAAATGAAGCTGGTAAAGCCCGACAAACTGCCCCAAAAAATCCCCTTTTTCCAACTGGCCGGGTGCGGCGATTGCAGGGTGTTGCGCTTACGCCATGCGTTCAAGACAAAACCCACGCCCATCAGGCCGATCATCATTTTCACGACCGTGTCTGACACCACCGATGCGGTGAGCCAGCCCACCAAGACACCGCCCACGCCTGCCGGAACGAGGATTTTCAGGTTGATGGCGCTGAAATTTTTGCGGTACAACCACAGCCCCACCATGTCAGAGATGATGTAAATCGGCAGCAGCATCACGACCGCTTTGACCGGTGACATGAACAGCGAAAGAATGGGCACGGACAGCATGCCCACGGTGGGCAATCCCCCTTTGGACAAACCCACCATGGCCGCAGCCAGCCCCGCCCAGATCAGGTAATGAAGTTCACCCATCACAGATCACAAGGTCCTTGTTTCATAAATAAGGACGTGCCCAGCTCAGGCCGCGCGAGGTGCCACCCGCCGTGGCATCGGCCGGGTTGTATTCGCAGCCGATCCAGCCGTCCCAGCCGCAGGCGGCAGACACCTCGTCGATGGTCTTGAAAATGTGCGCCCAGTTCACCTCGCCTGTGCCCGGCTCGTGGCGGTGCGGCACTTCGGCAATCTGGAAGTGACCCACTCGGCCCGTGGGCAGGTATTGCGCAATCTTGGTGCTCAGGTCGCCTTCGACGATCTGGCAGTGGAACAGGTCCATCTGCACCTTCACGTTGGACGCGCCCACGGCCTGCACGATGCGGTGCGCGTGGTCTTGGCGGTTGAGGTGAAAGCCCGGCACGCTGCGCGTGTTGATCGGCTCGACCAGCACATCGCGTCCGGCCTTGGCCGCCTCAAGAGCGGCCCACTGCAAGTTGCTCACCAGCGTGGCATCGGCCGCATCGGCACTCGCACCTTCGGCACGCAAGCCGACCATGGCGTGGATGCGGGGGCAGTTGAGCGCCTCGGCATAGACCAGCGCTTGCGCAAAGCCGGTGCGGAACTCGGCCTCGCGTCCGGGCACGCTGGCCGTGCCACGGCTGCCCGATTCCCAGGCCTTGGCAAAGCCGTCTGTCTCTGCGCCGCCAGAAGGTGTGTTGAACAGCACCTGCTGCAAACCGTTGCCCTTCAACCGTGCCGCCAGCTCTTGCGCGGGAAAAGCATACGGGAACAAATACTCTACCGCCTTGAAACCGTCTTTGGCCGCTGCTTCAAAGCGGTCCAGAAACGGCAGGTCGGGGTACATCATCGAGAGGTTGGCGGCAAAACGGGGCATGGGTTTTCTTTCAGCAAAAGGGGATTTCAGTGGTGACACATGTCACCCCAGACGATTGGCGAGCGGTGCCCCCGAATGCACCGAATGTCACCCCGGACTTGATCCGGGGTCCATGGGCCTCCGCAGACAATAGATCCCGGCGCGGAGGCCGGGATGACAGGTGCCAGCTCGGGCCCAGCAGGTGTCACGCAGGACTCAGCAGCTGTCGCCCCGGACTTGATCCGGGGGCCATGTGCACCCACCAACACTGGATCCCGGCTCGGAGGCCGGGATGACAAGTGAGGGTGTGACAGACGGTGAGCCATGTGGCAGGGCATCACCACCTCGCGCCAAAGGCCTGGCGCAAATCGTCCAAGGCGCTGGCATTCAGTGGCGCGGTGTGGGGCATCAGCTGCATGAGCCGCGCGGTTTCTTCCAGCTCTTCGAGCGTGGCCATGGCGGCCCCAGGCGAGTCGTGCCAGACGTTGGGTCCCAGGCGAGTGAGCATCACGGCGCGGATCGGCGCACCCTGCGCGGCGTATTGGCGGATCAGCGCCGCTACTTCTTGCGCGGCATCGGGGCTGCCGGGGCGGTGGTAACGCACCAACGGCACATGGCCCACCTTCATCACAAAGTAAGGCGTGATCGGTGGCAACAATTCAGGCCCGTGGGCATTCAGGCTCAGGGCCACGCAGTGCGTGCTGTGCGTGTGGATCACGCAGCGGGTGTTGGCATCCTGCTCGCCAGCGGCGGCGTAAATCTGGCGGTGCAAGGCGATGGTTTTGCTGCCTTTGTCGCCGCTGAGTTGCTCACCCTGCAGGTCGAGTTTGGCCAGACGCGCAGG
Source organism: Limnohabitans sp. MMS-10A-192 (assembly GCF_003063335.1). Classification (GTDB taxonomy): domain Bacteria; phylum Pseudomonadota; class Gammaproteobacteria; order Burkholderiales; family Burkholderiaceae_C; genus Limnohabitans_A. Next base: position 283,441 of record NZ_NERX01000002.1, read on the forward strand.
GTCCAGAAAGCCCAAACACGCGTCGGTGGGCGTGATCAAAAAACCATCGTCCAGCCGCACGCTGATGTTGCCCGCCGTGGCGTGCACATAGCCGCGCTCGAACAGGCTGCGGCCTACGCGGCAAATTTCTTCGCGGGCTTGGGATTCGGTGATGCTCATGCCAGCACTGTAAAGGCTTTGGTGAAAAAGTCTTCGGTCCCAAAGTTGCCTGACTTGAGCGTGATGTGCACACCGCCTCGGCTTGAAGGCGCGTGGCACCACGGCACGCCCGGGTCGATCTGCGGGCCGATCTGCAGCTGCGCGATGTCCAGCGCCTGCACGCAAGCGCCCGAGGTTTCACCCCCGGCCACCACCAGCTGCTGCACGCCCATGTCCACCAAGCCCCGCGCCACAGCCGCCATCGCGTGTTCGACCAAAGCACCCGCTTCGGCCACGCCCAGCTGCGCTTGCACGGCTTTGACGGCATCCGGCTCGGCGGTCGAATACACCAGCACCGGTCCGTCTTTTAAAAGCGGCGCGGCCCAGCCCAGAACCTGCTGCACCACCGCATCGCTTTGGCCGTTCATCAAGCTGGCGGGGTCGATGGCCATCGCAGGTCTGCCGGTGGCTTTGAAGTGCGCGACTTGCGCGTTGGTGGCCAGCGAGCAGCTGCCCGACACCACCGCCTGCAAGCCGCTGGCTGCTGGCAATTGGCTCGCTTGCAGCGAAGGCTTCAGACCAAAGTTGGCCGGCAGGCCAATGGCCACGCCCGAGCCTGCGGTGAGCAGCGGCAGGTCTTTCAAGGCCGGGCCCATGCGCAGCAGGTCTTCGTTGCTGGTCGCGTCCACCACGGCCACGCCCACGCCTTCGCTGCGCAGTACGCCGATGCGTTCGCGGATGGCTGCTTCGCCAAGGGCCACGGTTTTGTAATCGATCAGGCCCACCTTGCGTTGGGTTTGCGCTTGCATCACACGCACCAGGTTCGCATCCCGCATGGGCGTGAGCGGATGGTTCTGCATGCCGCTTTCGTTCAACAGCACATTGCCCGCAAACAGGTAGCCCTTGAACACTGTGCGGCCGTTGTCCGGAAAGGCCGGGGTCGCGATGGTGAAGTCACAGCCCAACGCGTCCATCAGCGCCTCGGTCACCGGGCCGATGTTGCCCTCGGGCGTGCTGTCAAAAGTGGAGCAGTATTTGAAATAGATTTGCTGCGCCCCTTGCGCCTGCAACCACTTCAAGGCTTGCAGCGATTGGGCGATCGCCTCGGCGGCGGGAATGGTGCGCGACTTGAGCGCCACCACCACCGCATCCACATCAGCGGCCAAAGGCGCTGAGGGCACGCCAATGGTTTGCACCACCCGCATGCCCGAGCGCACCAGGTTGTTGGCCAGATCCGTGGCGCCAGTGAAGTCGTCGGCAATGCAACCCAGCTTCAACGTGCTCATGCTTTGCCCTTCGGCAATTCAATGCCCGGGAAAATCTTGATCACCGCGCTGTCGTCTTCTTTGGCAAAACCAGCGGTGCTGGCCTGCATGAACATCTGGTGCGCGGTGCTCGACAGTGGCAGCGGGAACTTGCTGGCCCGCGCCATGTCGAGCACGATGCCCAGATCTTTCACAAAAATGTCCACGGCCGACAGCGGCGTGTAGTCGGCCGCCAGCACATGGGCCATGCGGTTTTCAAACATCCAGCTGTTGCCAGCGCTGTTCGTGATCACCTCGTACAAAGCGGCGGCGTCCACACCTTCGCGCAAGCCCAGCGCCATGGCTTCGGCCGCTGCGGCAATGTGCACGCCCGCCAGCAGCTGGTTGATGATCTTGACCTTGCTGCCCGCACCCGCGCTGTCGCCCAGCTTGTAAACCTTGGCGGCCATGGCGTTCAAAAACGGCTCGGCCAGGGCATAAGCCTCGGGCTTGCCTGCTGTCATCATGGTCATCTGGCCACTGGCCGCTTTGGCCGCACCGCCCGAGATGGGCGCATCCACGTAGCGCAGGCCCATGGCTTCCAGGCGTGCTTCCAAAGCCACCGACCAGTTCGGGTCCACGGTGGAGCACATCACGAACACGCTGCCGGGCTTCATGCTGGCGGCGCATCCTGGGGTGGTGCCGTCGCCAAACAGCACGCTCTCAGTCTGCGCGGCATTCACCACCACCGACACGATCACGTCGCACGCCGCGCCCAAAGAGGCCAAGGTGTCGTGCGCTGTGCCGCCGTCTTGGGCAAAGGCCGCCGCCACTTCGCGGCGCACGTCAAACACCTGCACGCTGTGCCCCGCACGGCGCAGCGATGCCGCCATGCCCGAGCCCATGGCCCCCAAACCAATCAATCCCACTGTCGTCATGTCATTTCTCCAGGGTGCAGCGGTGCAGCGCCAAGTCTGCGTGGGCTGCGGTTGTCAATCCAATGCGATCTTGGCGTAAGCCGCCACGGTTTTCCATTGCGCGGTGTCGGCTTGCATGAAGCTGGCCATGCCTTGGGCGTTTACCCATGTGGGTTCAGCGCCCGCTTTTTGAATGGCGGCTTTCACTTCGGCCTGTTGCGCGACGCGCTCCAATGCCTGTTCAATTTTTTGCTGCACCGCTGCAGGCAGACCTGCGGGTGCGGCCAAGCCAAACCAGGCAAAGACTTGGTAGCCCTTGAGGCCCGCCTCTTGCATGGTGGGCACATTGGGCAAGGCGTTGCTGCGTTGCGGCGTCGTCACGGCCAAGGCCTTGAGCTTGCCGCCATTGATCAGGCCCAGCGCCGAAGGCAGGTTGTCAAACATCAGGCTCACCTCGTCGGCCATCACCGCCGTCAGGCCTGCGGCCGCACCCCGGTAGGGGATGTGTGTCACAAACAAACCCGCTTGGCTTTTGTACAGTTCGGCGCTCAGGTGCAAAGAGGTGCCTTGTCCGTTGGACGCGTAATTGAGCTGACCGGGCTTGGCCTTGATGCGTGCGCTCAGGTCGGCGACCGACTGGATGCCCGATGCGGGATTGACCACCAGCACATTGGGCACCCGCCCCAGCAAGCCCAGCGGCACGATGCTTTCGGGCTTGTAGGGCAGCTTGGTGTAAAGCGCAGGGTTGATGGTCAACGGGGGCGATGCCATCAGCAAGGTGTAGCCATCGGGCGTCGCCCGTGCGGCCTCTGTCGCGCCCAGATTGCCACCTGCGCCGGGCTTGTTGTCAATCACGATGGCTTGGCCCAGCTCTTGTCCGAGCTTGGGCGCCACCAAACGCGCCATGTTGTCGATCAGGCCGCCGGGCGGAAAGGGCACCACCAGCTTGATGGGCCGTGCAGGCCAAGTTTGGGCGGACGCGGTGCTCGCCACAAAGGGCAAGCAGGTCAATGCGGCAAGGGTAAGCACAAGTCGGCGTTGCATGGGGTCTCCAGATGGATATTTATCAGGTCATCATACAAATTATCGCCCCAAGAAGCCATAGGGAGAACGCTCAGGTGACGCAAGTGCTGAAGCGGGTTGACGCCTTACAGCTATGTCAAAGCGACCGCTCGAAGCAATCGACTGGTGACAGTCATCGGTGGTGGCAGATCCGGGCCATCTTGCGGCGCGGGCAGCTTTCACGGCTATCTTGGACGACGTTCACAAGTGGCCGATGCACTGGTCCGATGGGTGAATGACGGTGAGGTGGTGCAAGAGGTCAAAGGTCCGTTGGACTGATGCACAGACTAAAACCCAGCCTCGTGATTAAAAATCGCGCTGCTTCGCCAGGCTGGAAGCCGCCCACATCAGCAATCCAACCAGTGCGGAGCCTCTGGCACAAGAGATCAGCACAGGTGATTCAACGATGGGCCAAAACACAAGACCCTGCAGGAACATCAAGGCACCGGCAGAACGGAAAGCGTCAATCACCTGAGTCCAGTTGACCGCGTATTTGGTTTTCATAGTCACGCCCTGAAATGTGGATGGGGGTGTCAGTATACTGGTGTTTTGTACAGTATTTGGTGGCACGATGCCCAAGTCAATCAAGCATTTGCATGCCGCGGTTATGCCCGCAAATGAGCTACATCAGGTTACGTTTGAAAAAACAAGCGTCAACTTATGGATTCGTCGCCACGTTGAACCAGTGTGGCACTGTTGCCTCGCATTCGAAGGAAAAAACATGTTCAAAAATACCCTGATCGCTGCTGCTCTGATGGCTGCTTCCCTGGCGACTTTCGCGCAAACCGCTGTTGCACCCGCCGCAGCCACTGCCACGCCATCCGTGACACAGACCGCCGTCCAAGGCGCCAAGCAAGCTGCAACGCAAGCGGCCACACAAGCTGTGCAAGGCGCCATGCCCGCCGCGTTGAAGCCAGCCGTTGCCGCACCAGCACCTGCTGCAGCCCCTGCCGCTGCACCTGCAGCGCCAGCCGCTGTTGCACCCGCACCTGCTAAAGCGCCTGCCGCAGCGGCCCTGCCAGCTGTCAAGAAGTCCGGCAGCAACATTTGCCACGACGAAACCAGCGCTGGCTACAAGTCCACGAAAAACTTCAAACCATTCGCCAGCATGGACGAGTGCATCAAGTCCGGTGGCCGCGCACCCAAGGCCGCCAAAGCCAAAAAATAAAGCCTGACCGGTAAGTCAAACGCCCCATCAGCCCAGCGCTGGTGGGGCGTTTTGCATGGCGCTGGTCGTCAGCACTTGCGACCAGAATCGGAAGTCCTTTGCTTGGGGCACATGGCCGCCTTCGTCCACGCGTGCTGGCGCCTTCAGCGGCCCATCAGGGCTTCGGGCCCCAGGGCGCAGACAACATCAGCTTGTTGTTTTGTTCGCGGATCAGGGGGCGGATTTTGGCGGCAAAGGCCATGAACTCGGGGTCGCTGAACACACCGGCCCAGAAGGCACGGCGGTCGGCATCGTCGTCGAATTTCCAGATGTGGATCAGCTCGTTGAGGGCGCCGATGTCGCCTGTGAAATAGCCCACCAGTTTTTGCGGGTGCTTGGCCAGGGCTGGCCATCCTTCGTGGGTGTAGAGGGCGGTCAGCTCGCCCATCTTGCCGACGATGGCCGAGTAGGTGCGCAGTTCATAAATGGCCATAGGGGCTTTCTACAAGAGTGGGTCAAAGCCTTTGTTTGTAGACAAATTTTCATGAAATGCGGCTTGGGACAAACCCTTTCCGACCCCTTTGGGCACGGGTGTTGCCCTCGGCCAGCTCAGGGTAGCCACTGACCTTGACTCAATACCGGGTGTGAAAGCGCATCGGATCCCCGTGGATGGGGTCTACAACTGCTAACAAAATGACTGAATACACCAGGAATCTTTTCATTAAGATGCGCGGCCTTTGTAGCGTTTTATCCAGGAAGAACAGCATGCATGTGTCCCGGCTCCTTGCCACTATCGCCTTGATCTTGACCCTGGTGGGCTGTGCCACACGCCCCAGCAATTTGGCAGGTGTCGAAGTTCAAGATGTGCGAGAGGTGGAGATTTGCGATGAGACCGATGGCACGGCGGGTTTCATCGGCGGTGCCGTGGGGCAAGCGGCAGGCAAGTCGTTCGACAAAGACACGGGCGGTATCGTGGGCAGTTTGTTGGGCTATTACATCGGCATGAAAATCGGCTGTGAAACTTCCAAGCGCCCAGGTCAGATCCTCATGGTGCGTGACAGCAGTGGACAAGTGTCCGAGCTCACCAACGATGCGCGCAAGAATGGCCTTTTCAAAGTGGGTGACCGTGTGAGCTATGAAGCCGAAAGTCGCTGGTCTGATTTGGCATACAACAAGCCCTGGATCAAAAAAGTTCAGCCTTGAAGTGCCCCTGGGATGGCGCTCGAAGAACACGATCACAATGGGGGCCGTGATCTGTTCTTCTCACCATGTCTGACTTTGAAATCCCGCTCATCCTGCCTGCACAACTGAAGGCTTTGGCTCAAGCGCAGTTGTCGCGTTCATGCACCTGCGCCATGGGCGCATGCACCGGTTGGGAGAGTGTGCCCGGCGAGCGCTGGCCTGCCGCGCAGGTCTCGCGTGTGGGCAGCTTGCGCGCGTCCGACGGCTTTGGCCCCGAGCCGACGTACGAAGAGTTTCATCCCCACAAAACGCGTTACGACTCACCCGATGCGCCGATCGCACCGGCGTTCTTTCCCTACAACCGTTGCGATGTCTTCACATGCAGCCAGTGCGATCGCGTGCTGCTCAAGTACACCGAGTACGGCGGGTATTACATCGATGACCGCGTTCGCGCCGTTCAAGCCGACTTGGTGACCGACGCACAGCCCGAGGCCTGAAACCGGGCGCAGGCGTGGGTCAATCAAAGCCCCGGATCATCAGCACCGGGACCGGGGACAGGCGCATGATTTGCTCGGAGCCGCTGCCCAGCAGCACGCGCCCGATGCCGCGCCGCCCGTGCGTGCCGATCACGATCAGGTCGGCGCCCCAATCGCCTGCTGCATCGGCCACCGCATCACCCAGGCGCTGCGCGACGCGGTCGATCAGCACGTGGTCTGTCGCCACGCCCATGGCTTTGGCGGTGGCGGTGCCGGCTTGCAAAATGCGGTTGCCGTTTTCACGGGCGATTTGCATCAGTTCTCCCGAGTATTCTTGGCTGCCCAGAAAAGACATCTCGTCGATGCAATGCACCAGCCGGACCTGACCTTTGCCATCTTTGGCCAGGCGCAAGGCGTAGTCCAGGGCTTTGTCTGAGGTTTTGCTGCCGTCGATCGGCACCAGGATTTTTTTGAACAAGGACATGACCGTCTCCACTTGGGCAATCGGGGCCGCTTGCATCTGGGCGAGCATTTCGGGTCGCATGCACAACTCCCGCTTGGGTTGATGAAAAGTGAGCAAGCATGCTAGGTCCGCCAGCGTGAGCAGACCATTGATCAAACGGCATGGATCCGATAGACACCCAAAAAAAAACCCCCCGGCATGAGGCATACCGGGGGGCTTGTTCATGACCCGGCAAGACGGGCCAAGCGCTCAGTGCATCAGGGTGCTACGGCTTCGATGGCGATGTCGATGCGCACGTCGTCACCCACGTAAGGGGCGTACTTGCCTGCATTGAATTCGGTGCGCTTGATGGTGGTGAAAGCGTTGGCGCCCAGAGCAGGCTTTTTCATCATGGGGTGGGGCATGGCTTGGAAGCCTGTGACTGTCAGGGTCACAGGCTTGGTCACGCCTTTGATGGTCAAGTTGCCCTCGATGGCCTTGGGCTTGTCGCCTTCAAACACCACTTTGGTGGACTTGAAGGTGGCCTTGGGGAATTTGGCTGTATGAAGGAAGTCTTCGCCCTGGATGTGACCGTTGAAGTCCACCGAGCCGGTGTTGACCGAGGTCATGTCGATTTCGATGTCCACCGAGCCGGTTTTGGCTTCGGCGTCAAACACCACTTTGCCACTGGTTTTGCTGAAGCTGCTCAACTGGGTCGAGTAGCCAAAGTGCGAGTACGAGAAACGCGGGTAGGTGTGGTTCGCGTCCACGTTGTAGGTCACGGGTGCGGCCAGGGCCGAGCCAGCGGCCAGGGATGCAAAGGCCAACGCGGCGCTGAGTTTTTTCAAAGATGTCATGGGAAAGCTCCTGTAAAAAAAAGTGAGGCGAGAAAAAGGGGATGGATACCCGCGTGCGCGGGTATGACAATTTTTTGTTGTGCGCGTGCCCGGGGCGACAATTTCTTGTTCACCGTGTGCCCGGGCAGACAATTCCTTGTTGACCGTGTGCGCGTGCAAAACGATTGCTTGTCACCCCCGACTCGATCGGGGGTCCATGTCTGGGGCAAGTTCATTTGCCTTGTGTAGCGGTGAGGGAAAAGTTGACCTGGATGTCGTTGGCCACCACATCGAACTTGGTCCACATGCCTTCGCCGATGTTGAAGTCGCCGCGCTTGAGCGTGAAGCCACCGGTCAGCACGCCGTCTTTGCCTTGCGCGGAGTGCTTCATCGGGAACTTCACCTCGCGGGTCTGGCCCTTGATGGTGAGCGTGCCGCTGACTTCGTATTGGTTGGGCGCAGTTTGCTTGAACTGCTTGGCCACGAATGTGGCCTTAGGAAAGGCCGCCGCGTTGAACCAGGACTTGGTCACGACTTCGTCATCGGCCTCGCTCGATCCAGCGTCCACGCTGGCCAGTTCCACATCGAAGCTGGCTTTGGCGGCATCGGCTTTGGCCGGGTCAAAGTTCAGCTGTGCGGCAAACTTTTTGAAGCGGCCGTCAACGGCCACGCCCATTTGCTTGTAGCTGAAGGTGACGCTGCTTTTGGCAGGCACGATGGCTTGGTACGGCGCAGCGTGCGCTTGTAAAGCCAAGGCGGTGATGGCTAGGGCCAGGGTTTTGTTCAGAAGGTTCATGGGGTTCTCAGGGTTTGGATGTGCCAGGCAGCATGCGGCGCAGGGTGTCGTCTTTGTGCACAAAGTGGTGCATGAAAGCCGCCAGCGCGTGCACCACGATCAGCAAGAGGAAGGCGATGTTCAACGCTTCGTGCAGTTCGGTCAGCGAGCGGCCCAGCGCTTTGTCTTTGCCAATCAGGTCCGGGATGGGCAGCACGCCGAACCAGACCGTTTGAAAGCCCTTGGCCGAGCTCATCAGCCAGCCGCTCAAGGGGATGATGACCATGAAGACGTACAGCAGCCAGTGCCCGGCATGAGCCGCCAGTTTCACGGCGCCGTACATGCTCGCTGACATCGCGGGAGGGCGGTGCGAGATGCGCCAGGCCAGGCGCAACCAAACCAGCACGAAGACCGTCACGCCAGCCCATTTGTGCCAAGAGTACAGCTGCAGCTTGTCGGGCGACAAGGGCAAGTCGCTCATGTAAAAACCCAGGGCCAGCAGGCCGAAGACCATGAGCGCCATCAGCCAGTGCAGGCTTTTGGCAAGGGGGGTGTAGTGGGTGCTCATCGTGTGTCCTGTTCAGTGGAAAGTGTAGCCATCCATGGCAATCACATGGTCACTGATACCTCGGAAAAAAGCTTCTGGCTGTGCGTCAGCGCCCGCAGCGCCCAGTGCGGTGAACAAGGGCAGCAAATGTTCGTCGGTCGGGTGAGCACGTTGGCCAGACGCTTGCTGGCGGTAGTCCAGCAAAGCAGCCACATCGCGCTGCACCATGTGGGTGTGGATCCAGTCGGCAAACGCTTGCACATAAGCGGGCGCAGCGCCGCCTTGCATGCTCACCGTCATGAAGTCGCGCAGGTTGTGCGTCACATTGCCCGAGGCCACGATCAGGATGTTCTGCTCGGTCAGCGGTGCCAGCGCCTGGCCCAAGCGCAAGGCGTGTGCCGGGCCCAGATGGCTTTGAACCGACAGCGGGACGATCGGGATGTCGGCATCCGGGAACATTTGGCGCAAGGGTGTCCAGGCGCCGTGGTCCAGGCCGCGGTGGGCGTCTTTCAGGGCAGGCAAGCCTGCGGCCTGCAAGGCGGCGACCACCTGCTCAGCGGCTTCGGGGCAGCCGGTGGCAGGGTATTGCATCTCGTACAGACGGGGATCAAAACCACCAAAGTCGTGGAGGGTCTCGGGCCGGGTGGCAAAACCCACGGTGGGCGCAGCCGTCTCCCAGTGGGGGCTGACCACCACGATGGCGCGGGGCGTGCCCAAGCTCGGCACCAGCTGGCTCATGGCGGCGCCTGCAGCGCCGGGGCGCAGGGCAAACATCGGGGAGCCGTGGGGCACAAACAGGACAGATCGGGGGGTGGACATGGGGGCTTTCACTTTCGATGGGTGACTGTAGGTCTTGCCCGTGATTAGAAAAAGTAGCCAATGTGCAAATACTTGTTGCAAAATTGGCAACAATGGACAAACTCGATGCGATGCAAACCTTTGTGCGCGTGGCCGAAGCAGGCAGCTTCACCGCCGTGGCCGACCAGCTGCAGGTGGCGCGCTCGGCCGTCACGCGCCAAATCGCCGGGCTGGAAAAGCACCTGCGCGTCAAGCTCATCACCCGCAGCACGCGCAGCCTGACCTTGACTGCCGCTGGGGCCGCTTATCTGGAAAAGTGCCGCGTCATCCTGAACATGGTGGACGCGGCCGAATCGAGCTTGGACGAAGAAAAAGCCGTGCCGCGAGGTCGCATCCGCTTGGGCTTGCCGCTGAGCTTTGGCTTGCAGCGGCTCATGCCCGCCCTGCTGGCGTTCGCCAAGGCGCAGCCGCACATCGAGCTGATGATGGATTTCTCGGACCAGCGTTCCAACCTGGTTGAAGAAGGCATCGACTTGTCGATCCGCATCACCGCCGATTTGCAGCCGGGCGACATCGTGCGGCACCTGGGCGAATGCCACTTGCTCACCCTGGCCTCGCCCGGCTATTTGTCAGAGCATGGCCAGCCGCTGCACCCCGAGCAATTGCGGCACCACGAATGCCTGATCTATTCCATGACCATGAACGCGGCCACTTGGGCTTATGCCGACGCGGGGCAGGTCAGCGCTTTTGCGGTGCGCGGCCGCATCCGGTCCAACAACGGTGTCGCGCTCACGCAAGCGGCCGCACAGGGTCTGGGCATCACGCGCCAGCCGGACTTCATTGCCGAGCCCTTTTTGGCGCGGGGCGAGGTGGTCGAGCTTTTGCAGGACTTTGCGCCACCGGCCTTGGGCATTTACGCGGTGCTGCCCAGCAACCGCTACATCCCGCATCGGGTGAACGTGTTGATCGAGCACCTGGCCAAAGCCTTGCGATCGGCTTGAGCGTGTCCCGTGCTTGACGCACGCCAGACCCATTTCGGACACAATGCGCCCACTGCCGATCAACGCGTTCACAGGACGAGACCATGACTTACCCCAACACCCAGCTCTTCATCAATGGCCAATGGTGTGATGCCGAAAGCGGCCGCACGATGCCCGTGTTCAACCCCGCCACCGGCGCCGAGATTGGTCGCCTGGCCCATGCCGGTGTGGCCGACTTGGAGCGTGCTGCGCAGGCCGCGCAAAAGGGTTTTGAGATCTGGCGCGACACGCCCGCCAACGAGCGCAGCGCCATCATGCGCAAAGCCGCCGCCCTGATGCGCGAGCGCGCCCCCCAAATTGCCGAGCTGCTCACGCAAGAGCAAGGCAAGCCGCTGGGCGAAGCCAAGGTCGAAGCCATGTCGGCTGCCGACATCATCGAGTGGTTCGCCGAAGAAGGCCGCCGCGTGTATGGCCGCATCGTGCCGCCGCGCAACATCAATGTGCAGCAGCAGGTGCTCAAGCAGCCCGTGGGCCCTGTGGCGGCATTCACCCCCTGGAACTTCCCGGTCAACCAGGTGGTGCGCAAGATGTCGGCGGCCCTGGCCACCGGTTGCTCGATCATCGTCAAAGCGCCCGAAGAAACACCGGCATCGCCCGCCGAGTTGATCCGCGCCTTTCAGGACGCAGGCGTGCCCGAAGGCGTGATTGGCCTGGTTTACGGCACACCGTCTGAGATCTCCAACTACCTGATCGCGCACCCCGTGATCCGCAAAATCACCTTCACGGGCTCCACGCCGGTGGGCAAGCAGCTGGCGGCCTTGGCCGGTCAGCACATGAAGCGCGCCACCATGGAGCTGGGCGGTCACGCCCCGGTGATCGTGGCCGAAGACGGCGACATCGCCCTGGCGGTGAAGACGGCTGGCGCGGCCAAGTTCCGCAATGCCGGTCAGGTGTGCATCTCGCCCACCCGCTTTTTGGTGCACCACAAAGTCGCCGAAGAGTTTTCGCAGTTGATGGCCGCGCACGCCCAGTCGCTCAAGGTGGGTGATGGCTTGGTGGCGGGCACGCAAATGGGCCCCTTGGCCAATGAGCGCCGCCTGGTGGCCATGCAAGCGATCGTGCAAGACGCCCGCGCCAAAGGCGCCAAGGTGCTGGCCGGTGGCGAGCGCATCGGGACCGAAGGCCTGTTCTTTGCGCCCACGGTCTTGTCGCATGTGCCGCTGGACGCCGATGTGGTCAACAACGAGCCCTTCGGTCCGATTGCCGCGATCCGCACTTTCGAGAAGATCGAAGACGCGATCGCGGAAGCCAACCGCCTGCCTTTCGGCTTGTCGGGTTACGCCTTCACCAACTCCCTCAAGACCTCGCACCTGTTGAGCCAGCGCCTGGAGGTGGGCATGCTTTGGGTCAACCAGCCTGCAGCCCCTTGGCCTGAGCTGCCTTTTGGCGGCATCAAGGATTCGGGCTACGGCTCCGAAGGCGGCCCCGAGGCGCTGGACGCTTACCTCAACACCAAGACGGTCTCGATCTTCAACGCTTAAGACCGATTCGATCTGCAGGTCGGGGCTTCAGTCCTGACATCAGGCTTGTGTTGAATCAGCGTCGGCGCGGAAGCGCCAAGCTACCCACAGGTCTTCAAGAGCCGATCACGCCGCCGTCGATTTTGCGGATCACCACGTTCGCAGAGCGGGGGCGGCCATCGGGCTGGTAGTCGGGCCAGCTCGAATACTTTTGCGGCTGCTGGGGGTCGCTTCGGTCGGTGGGCGTTTCACCCGGGTGCTGCACGCTGATGAACAGGTTGCGGCCATCGGGCGTGAAGCTCACGCCGGTGATCTCGCAGTTGGTGGGCCCGGTCAAGAAGCGGCGAATCTCGCCCGTGGCCGTGTCGCAAGCCAGCATCTGGTTGTTGCCGATGCGGGCGAATTCGCCTTTGTACATCTGCGTGGCGTGGGCATCGGTCTGGATCCACAGCAAGCCATTGGGGCTGAAGCCCAAACCGTCCGGGCAGCCAAAGATGTCGCCCTTCACGTTGCCCTTGGCCTCGGCCCGTTCGTTGGCCGGGTCACCGGCCAGCACCAGGTGGTTCCATTCAAAGGTCATGCCGTCAAAGTCACCCGCCTCGCGCCAGCGGATGATTTGGCCCATGCTGTTGTTGGCCCTCGGGTTGGCCGCGTCAACGCCGGGCTTGCCCGGTGTGCCGCGTTGGCTGTTGTTGGTCAGCGTGCAATAGACCCAGCGCGAAGCCTTGTCGATGGCCAGCCATTCGGGGCGGTCCATCTTGGTCGCGCCCAGCAAATCGCTGGCCTGCCGCGCTTTGATGAGCACCTCGCCCTGGTCGGCAAAACCGTTGGCCGCTGTGAGTGGCCCTTGGCCATGCACCAGCGGCAGCCACTGGCCTTGGCCGTTGGCATCGAAGCGGGCCACATGCAGCGTGCCCTCGTCCAGCAGGTGGCGGTTGGCTTTGGCCCCGCCGGGCTGCATGCGGCCAGTGCTGACGAATTTGTAGATGTATTCAAAGCGGGCGTCTTCGCCCGAATAGACCACGGCGCGTTGGTCTTGCGTGAGCGCCACCCAAGCGCCCTCGTGCGCGGCGCGGCCCAGAGCCGTGCGTTTGATGGGGGTGCTGCTCGGGTCCATGGGATCGACTTCGACCACCCAGCCAAAGCGGTTGGCTTCATTGGGTGTTTTGGTGGCGTCAAAGCGCTCGTCAAAACGCTCCCAGGCGTACAGCCCTTTTTCGTTCATGCCCCAGCGTTTGTGGTGGGCGCTGATGTCTTTGCCGCCACCGAAATAGAACATCCAGTTCTCTTCGCCCGACAGATAAGTGCCCCAGGGCGTGGCGCTGCTGGCGCAGTTGTTCAGTGTGCCCAACGTGGTGCGGCCTTGCGGGTCGGCGGCGGTGCGCAGCAGGGCGTGGCCTGCGGCCGGGCCCGACATGGCAAACGGCGTGTCCATGGTGAAGCGGCGCGCATAGGCTGAGGGGCGCACCATCTCCCACTGCGTGCCGTTGAACTTGACCTCGTAGACCGACAGGCCGTGGGCGTTTTGCGACTTCTTCACTTTGGCCGCGTTCATGGGCGCAAAGCCATCGGGGTGCAGCAAGCCGTCGTCGGTGTACTCGTGGTTGAGGGCGATCAGGCCGTGGGTGGATGAGCCGTTCAGCGGGAAAAAAGCCAGGCCGTCGTGGTGCATGCCCAGTTGTGCGGCCTGGTCCTCGGCGCTGTTGCTGGCGTCCGTGCGAAACGCCGGCATGTTGCCCGCGATGCCCACAGGCTCCCCCCAGCGGGCGATCACTTGCGCCACGTAGCCGGGCGGCACCACCAGGGCATCGGTCTGGCCGGGCGGGATGGCGGTGAAGCCCAAGCGCGCTTTGTCTGTGGCCAAACTGGCGCAGCCCGACAAAGGGTGCAACACGCCCAGCAAGCTGGCCAGCCCTGCACCGCGCAAGACCGTGCGGCGGTCCAGCGGCAGGCGGGCGATCAGTTCATGGATCGAGGGGTTGCCAGAGCGGTTGCTGTCTTCCATGGTCGAAAAGTCTTTGGGCATGCGTGCTCTCCACAAGTTCAGGTCAGCGGCCGGAGGATTCAGCCAAGTCACGAAAGATAACCCGCTGCGATGACACAGGTGTGAAAGCCAGGTGCTTGACAGTTTCCTGTGCGCCAGATCAAGAAAACGCGGTGTCGGTTTCAATAGCATGAGTCCATCGCTTTGGAGGCCCGGTCTCATGAAACACACACGTTCCCAATTGGCCTGGTGGGTCAGCTTTTTGCCGGTCAGCTTCTTGCTCATGTCGGGCGCTTGCTGGGCGCAGACTTCCGTCGCTTTGGGGCGAGCGGACTTTCGCGACAACTGCGCCAGTTGCCATGGCATGACGGGCAAGGGCGATGGCCCGATGCGGTCCTCGCTGGTCAAGTCGCCTGCAGATTTGACGACGATCGCTCAGCGCAATGCGGGCGCGTTTCCACAGGATTTGATGGCCGAGGTGATCGATGGCCGTTGGTCGGGCGATGCAGGGCCGCACGGCTCGCGTGAAATGCCGGTCTGGGGCCAGGTTTTCAAAAAGCGCGCCATGACCCGTCCGGGTGACTCGGCGGGCACCGCAGAGTGGTCAGCGCAGGACCGCATCATCTCCTTGCTCAAGTACCTGGAAGACATCCAGGTCAAATGAGCTGACCGGGACTTCAGGGCGCGCTGAGCTGGATGCGCTGCAGGTCAAAGCCGTTGGCGGCCAATTTGTCGAGCAAGCTCTGGTAAGTGGCCGCAGGCAATTCCGGTGTGCGTGACAGGATCCACAAATACTCCCGGCTGGGTTCGCTCACCACCACCCATTGGTATTGCGGGTCGAGGTCGATGATCCAGTAGTTGCCCCAAACCAAGGGGATGAACGACAACCAGGCCGGTGCAAAGCGCACTTGCAGGCGGGGCGAGTTGGCGCGGCCAATCTGGCGCGCCTGGCCCAGGGCTTCGCTCCACTCTCCGCTGGCGGTTTTGCAGCGGTTGAGCACCTGCACCTGGCCATCGGCTTGCAGGCTGTAGTGGGCGCTGGTGCTGCTGGCGCATTTTTTCTGGAACCAGTTGGGGTACTTGGCGATCTCGTACCAAGTGCCCATGTAGCGCGGCACGTCCACGGACGCCACGGTGCTCAGGGGTGCAGGCGTCTGGGCCGAAGCCGTCAGCGCACACAGGCCCAGGCACAGCGCGGCCAGCAGTGTGGCGGGGCGCATCACACCACGATCGGGTTGAGGGCCCCGTCCATGCTCATGCAAATGCCGGTGATGTAGCTGGCCTTGGCCGAAGC
Organism: Limnohabitans sp. MMS-10A-192; assembly: GCF_003063335.1. Lineage (GTDB taxonomy): Bacteria > Pseudomonadota > Gammaproteobacteria > Burkholderiales > Burkholderiaceae_C > Limnohabitans_A. The sequence continues at coordinate 298,783 of NZ_NERX01000002.1, forward strand.
CAGAAAGACCACCGCGTTGGCGATCTCCTCGGGCTCCGCCATGCGGCCCAGGGGGATGCGCGCCACGGCCTGGGCCATCGCTTGCTCGGTGCTGATGCCTTGGTTGCGGGCATCGGCCACCATGCCTTCTTGCAGGCGGTCGGTGCGCGTCAGGCCGGGGTTGATCGCGTTCACGCGGATGCCCTGCGGGCCATAAGCCGCAGCCAGTCCGGCGCTGGCCAGCATCAGGGCCGCATTGGCCGCGCCACCGGGCAGGTGGATGGGGCTGGCCACTTTGCCGCCGTTGCCCACCACGTTGACCACGGCACCTTGGCCACGAGCGGCCATGCGCTGGATGCTGGGGTTGATCATGTGGATGTAGGTGAAGTACTTGGCCTGCATCGCGTCTTGCCAGGCCTCGGGCGTCAGCTCGGGTGCGGGCGTGCGTTTGGCGGCGCCGGCCGAATTGACCAGCACATCGACCGGGCCGAAGGCAGCCTCGGCCGAGTTGAGCGCCGTCAGGGCCGCTTGCGGGTCGCGCAAATCGGCGGCCACGGTGTGGATGCGCTCGGCCGCAAATTGGGTTTGCAGGCTTTGGCGGGCCTTGTCCAGGTTGGCGGTATCACGCGAGACGAGCGACACCTTCGCGCCCTCTTGCAAGAAGGCCTGCGCACAGGCCAGGCCGATGCCTTTGCTGCCGCCAGTGATCAGAACGTGTTGGTTTTGAAGTTGCAAATCCATGAAGGTGCCTTGTGATGCAGGAGAAAGAAAAGAGAGGGTTTCAGCTGTTGTGGCGTTTGACGCCTTTGACCAGAGGCTGAGCCAGGCGCTCGCCCTCTTGTTGCCAGAACACCGGGTCGGCGCATCGAATGCGCACGATCGCATTGCCCATGTGGGTGGCGGCGGCTTGGCGTGCCAGCTGCGCATCGCCCGCCTGAACAGCTTCGAGGATGGCCTGATGTTCGCTCTGCACTTGCTTGGCAAAGTCAACCCGCCGTGCCTCGTTGGCCCGCGTGACCTGAGTCACGCCACGCAAGAATTGGCCGAGATACTCCAGCGTTTGAATCAGGAAAGGGTTGCGCGCCGCGTCGGCAATGGCGCGGTGGAATTTCATGTCTTCGTCCACACCGTTGTGGCCGGCTTGCACGGCCGCATCCAGCGCCTTGACGGCTTGTGTGATGGCGCGGATGTCGGCAGCATTGCGCCGCTGTGCGGCCAGGCCGGCCACTTCGGCTTCCAGCGCGCGGCGCACTTCGACCATCTGGATCACCGCTTCTTCAGAGGCGGCCAACTGGGCTTCAAAGTTCAAAGGGGCAAACGGCAGCTGGTTGTTCACAAACACGCCGCTGCCTTGACGCGAGTCCACCAGGCCCAGCGATTTCAGGCGGGAGACCGCTTCGCGCACCACGGTGCGACTGACCTGAAATTGCTCGACCAGGCGTGCCTCGGTCGGCAGCTTGTCGCCGGGCTGCAGGCGGCCTTGCTTGATCTCGGCGGCCAATTGCTCGGCCACCTGATCGGACAGACGCGCACCGCTGGAGACGGGGGTGAAGTGTTGACTCATGGAGTTGTCATACAAAGAAACAAGTGAAAGGATAGCCGCAGTGGTTTTTCTTTGCTGAAAGCCTGGTGACAGCGCTGAAACCAGGGCATTGGCCTGTGTTTTTAAAATTACGGATAGGTAAACTGATTTATCTATAGTAAATTACGGGTGTCGCACCCAGGGGTGCTTTTTCACATGGCCGGAGACCACGCATGGGTGCTTACGTCAACCCGATTTATCCGTACAAAGCGTCCACCGCATGGATGACGACGCCACCGCAGCGCAAGCCTTTGATCGTCATTGGTGCGGGCCCGGTCGGTTTGGCTGCGGCCATCGATGCCCGCTTGCAGGGGCTGGAGGTGGTGGTCTTTGACGATGACAAGACCGTCTCGGTCGGCTCCCGTGCCGTGTGCTACGCCAAGCGTTCGCTCGAAATTTTGGACCGCCTGGGCATTGCCGACGAGGCTTGCGGCTTGGGCGTGAGCTGGAACATCGGCCGCACTTTTTTGGAAGAAGACGAGGTCTACCAGTTCAACCTGGTGCCCGATGCGGGCCACAAGCGCCCCGGCATGATCAACCTGCAGCAGTACCACGTCGAGGAAATGCTGATTGCCCGCGCACTGGCGCTGGGTGCCGACATCCGCTGGCAGCACAAGGTCACTGCCGTCACCCGCCACGACGAAGGCCACGACGACCACGCCACCCTGAGCGTCGAGACACCCGACGGCGCATTTGACATCGAGGCCGACTGGCTGGTCGTGGCTGACGGCGCACGCAGCCCGATCCGCCGCCACTTGGGTTTGGACATCGAAGGCCGTGTGTTCCAGGACCGCTTCTTGATCGCCGATGTGATCATGAAGGCCGATTACCCCGCCGAGCGCTGGTTCTGGTTCGATCCGCCTTTTCACCCCAACCAAAGCGTGTTGCTGCACAAGCAAAGCAACAACGTTTGGCGCATCGACTTTCAGCTGGGTTGGGACGCCGACCCGGAAGAAGAAAAGAAACCCGAAAAAGTCATTCCGCGTTTGAAAGCGATGCTGGGCGACGAGCGCCCATTCGAGCTGGAGTGGGTCAGCATCTACACCTTCCAGTGCCGCCGCATGACCGACTTTCGCCATGGCCGCGTGTTGTTTGTGGGCGATGCGGCGCACCAGGTCTCGCCCTTTGGCGCACGCGGTGCCAACTCGGGCTTTCAAGATGTGGACGACCTGATGTGGAAACTGGCGCTGGTCATGAAGGGCCAGGCCAGCGACAAGTTGCTCGACACCTACGCGCACGACCGCCAGTTTGCGGCCGACGAGAACATCAAGAATTCGACGCGCTCGACCGACTTCATCACGCCCAAGAGCCGCACCAGCAAGACCTTCCGAAACCAGGTGCTGGCGCTGGCCAAGCACCACCCGTTTGCGCGCAAACTGGTCAACTCGGGGCGCCTGTCGATGCCGTCTTTCCTGACCGAGTCGGTGCTCAACACACAGGACACCGAGGTGTTTGCCGGGCAGATGGTGCCCGGTGCGCCGATGGACGATGCGCCGGTGCAAGTGAACGGGCAAGACGCCTGGCTGCTCGACCAGGTGGGCAAGGGATTCCAGTGTCTGTTGTTTGTCGATGCGGCTCCCAGCGCCGAGACCTTGGCCACCTTGCAAGCTTTCCGGCAAGGCGCCGTGTCGGTGGACACGCTGATCGTGTCACCTGTCGCGCTGAGTGTGCCGGGCTGGACGGTGGTGGTCGATGCGCAAGGCTGGATGGCCAAACGCTACGACGCCCAAGCCGAAACGGTCTATTTGCTGCGCCCGGATCAGCATGTGCTCGCCCGCTGGCGCCAACTGCAGCCAGCGGCGGTGCAAGCCGCTGTGGCGCGCGCCATTTGCCAAGCTTGAGGAGGATGGACATGAACACGTCTGCACTGAAAACCGACCCCCACTTTCACGAGGCGGGTCGCCGCTTCTTTCGTGACTTTTCGCCGGGTGACGAGTTTTACGAACACCTGATCGACGCCCACAACGGCTTGAGCGACGAGCAAAGCGAAGCGCTCAATGCGCGCTTGATCCTGTTGTTGGCCAATCACATTGGCGATTTGAAAGTTTTGCGCGAGGCTTTGCAACAAGCCCGCGTGGCTGGCTGAAACCCTGCGCAAGGAGACCCCCATGAAAATCAACCGCATTCACCACGTGGCTTACCGCTGCAAAGACGCCAAGACCACGGTCGACTGGTATGTCAAAAACCTGAACATGGACTTTGTGCTGGCGATCGCCGAAGACCTGGTGCCGTCGACCAAGGCGCCCGATCCGTACATGCACGTTTTTCTGGATGCCGGTGGCGGCAACGTGCTGGCTTTTTTCGAGTTGCCCAATTCCCCCGATATGGGCCGCGACACCAACACACCCGAGTGGGTGCAGCACATCGCCTTCCAGGTCGACAGCCTGCAGGCGCTTGAAGAAGCCAAGGCGCAGCTGCAAGCCAATGGCGTGGAGGTGCTGGGCCCGACCAACCACACCATTTTCAAGAGCATTTACTTTTTTGACCCCAATGGCCACCGCCTGGAGTTGGCGGCCGATGTGGGCACGCCCGAGATGTACCAAAAGCTCGACGCTTGCAAATGGGACATGCTGGAAGAATGGGCAAAAACCAAACGCGCGCCCAAGCACGCGGCTTGGATGCACGATCAGGAATTCACCGCTTGAGTTCGGTGGCGGGTGCGGCTTGCGCCCGCCGCATTTCAGCTGCGCTGCAATTTGAAGACCGCCGTGCCCGCCATCAGGTTGGGCAAGACGCGCACTTCCTGGCCATGTTGCAGGCCGAATGAATCGAGCACTTGCAGCTGGTTTTTGCGGGCCAGATCGGCAAAGTCGGCATAGGTGCCCACACGGATGTTGGGCGTGTCGTACCACTGGTAAGGCAGGCGCTTGGTCACGGGCATGCGGCCGCGCAACACGCTCAGGCGGTTGAACCAGTGCCCGAAGTTGGGAAAGGCCACGATGCCGATCTTGCCCACGCGGGCGGTTTCGCGCAGCATGACTTCGGCGTTGCGCAGGTGTTGCAGCGTGTCGATCTGCAGCACCACGTCAAACGACTGGTCGGCAAAGACCTTCAGGCCTTGGTCCAGGTTGAGTTGCAGCACGTTCACGCCGCGCTGGGCACATGCCAGCACGTTGGCGTCGTCCAGCTCCACACCGTAGCCGGTGCACCCGTTGTGCTTTTGCAGATAGGCCAACAGGGCGCCGTCGCCGCAGCCCAGGTCCAGCACGCGTGCGCCACGCGGCACCAGGCGGGCAATGGCTTGCATGATCAAGGGGTCGCTCATGCGGCACCTCCGATGGCAGGTGTGAGGCTTTGGGCGATCTGCTCGAAGTAGGCGCGCACCAGGTTCATGTAGCGTTCATCGTCCAGCAAAAAGGCGTCGTGCCCGTGCGGCGCGTCGATCTCGGCGTAGCTCACATCACGGCGGTTGTCGATCAGGCCCTTGACCATTTCGCGGCTGCGTGCCGGCGAGAAGCGCCAGTCGGTGGTGAAGCTCACCAGCAAAAATTTGCAAACTGCGCGCTCCAGCGCCTTGGACAGGTCGCCGCCAAAAGCGCGGGCCGGGTCGAAGTAGTCGAGTGCCCGTGTGATCAGCAAATAGGTGTTCGCGTCGAAGTACTCGCTGAACTTGTCGCCCTGGTAGCGCAGGTAGCTCTCGATCTGGAACTCCACTTCTTGCGTGGAGTATTTGTAGCCCGTTTCGCTGTTGACGGCGTTGCGCAATTCGCGGCCGAACTTCTCGTTCATCACGTCGTCACTCAGGTACGTGATGTGGCCGATCATGCGGGCGATGCGCAGGCCGCGCTTGGGCACCACGCCATGCGCGTAGAAGTGGCCGTTGTGGAAGTCCGGGTCGGTCACGATGGCGCGGCGCGCCACTTCGTTGAAGGCGATGTTCTCGGCGTTCAGGTTGGGGGCGCTGGCCACCACCACCGCGTGCTTCATGCGCTCGGGGTATTGCAGCGTCCAGCTCAGGGCCTGCATGCCGCCCAGGCTTCCGCCCATGACCGCAGCCAGTTGTTCAATGCCCAACGCGTCCAGCAGCCGGGCTTGGGCATTGACCCAGTCTTCCACGGTGACGACCGGGAAGTCGGCGCCGTACACACGGCCCGTGTCGGGGTTCACGTGCATGGGGCCCGTGGAGCCAAAGCACGAGCCCAGGTTGTTCACGCCAATGACAAAAAAGCGGTCGGTGTCCAGGGGCTTGCCTGGGCCGATCATGTTGTCCCACCAGCCGGTGTTGTTGGGTTGCTCGGCATAGACGCCGGCCACATGGTGCGAGGCGTTGAGCGCGTGGCAGATCAGCACCGCGTTGGACTTGTCGGCATTGAGCGTGCCGTAGGTTTCGTAACTGAGCGAATAGCCACGGATGGACGCACCGCTTTGCAAAGGCAAAGCGGCTTCAAAGGTCATCGACTGTGGTGTGGCAATCAAGCGCATGGCGAAAATAAAAAAACCCGATAACGCTGAAGAAGCGATACCGGGTTGGGCTCGACCTCTTTAGCTGCATTTTGGAATCCTCTAGATTCCTGCGCCCGCAAGCTGGAGCAAATCGGCGCTCTGCAAGTATAAATCAGCCCCAGCCCAGCAGTGCCGCAGCACCCAGCACGGCAAAAATGACCGCCGACACGATGTGGACCATGCGCAGCGGCACACGTTTGGTGATGGCATCGCCCAGCCAAACCACTGGCGCGTTGGCCAGCATCATGCCCAGCGTGGTCCCGGCCACCACGGTGAACCAGGCTTGGTACTGCGCGGCCAGCATCACGGTGGCGATCTGGGTTTTGTCGCCCATCTCGGCCAGAAAGAAGGCCACCACGGTGGTCAGGAAGACGCCCATGCGCGGCGCGGCGTCGCCCTCTTCGTCGTCCAGCGTGTCGGGGATCAGCATCCACACGGCCATGGCGATGAACGAGCCGCCCAGCACCCAGCGCAGCACATCGGGGCCCAGCACGGTGGTGACCCAGCTGCCCACGGCACCGGCCAGCCCATGGTTGGCCAGCGTGGCCACGAGAATGCCCAGCACGATGGGCCAGGGCTTGCGAAAACGGGCCGCCAGCACCAGTGACAGCAACTGGGTTTTGTCACCCATTTCGGCCAAGGCCACGATGCCGGTAGAGACGAGGAAGGCTTCCATGTGATTTTCAGGCGCAGGTCTTGGCCTGTGCGTCGGCGGTAAAAACCCGATCTTACGAGACGCAGAGGCCGCTGTTGTGAGCGGGGCGATCGGTGGCGTGTGCACTAAAGGTGGCCTCAAAATGCGCGTTTGCATCAAATTGGGCATGGTTTGTGCTTGCAAATGGTGCGAAACGCCAGAGATGGCTTTTTCCGCACCAAGTTAAATCAAAAATCAAAGAGGACAGTGATGGATGCACTGAAACAGGGCGCAGACGCGCTCTTTATTTTGCTCGGCGGGATCATGGTCTTGGCCATGCATGCCGGTTTTGCCTTTCTGGAGCTGGGCACAGTTCGCAAAAAGAACCAGGTCAATGCGCTGGTGAAGATCCTGGTGGACTTCTCGGTGTCCACCGTGGTGTATTTTGTGGTCGGCTACGGCGTGGCTTATGGCACCAGTTTCTTTGTGAGCGCGGAAGTGCTCGCGGCCAAGAATGGTTATGAACTGGTCAAGTTCTTTTTTCTGCTGACCTTTGCTGCGGCCATCCCGGCCATCATCTCGGGCGGCATCGCTGAGCGGGCCAAGTTCTGGCCCCAATTGATTGCGACAGCCGTGATCGTCGGCTTTGTCTACCCCTTCTTTGAAGGCATTGCCTGGAACCAGCATTTTGGCGTGCAGGCTTGGATCAAAGCCTTTACCGGCGACGAGTTCCACGACTTTGCAGGTTCCGTGGTCGTGCATGCCATGGGCGGCTGGATCGCCTTGCCTGCCGTGATTTTGCTGGGCGCACGTTACAACCGTTACCGCAAGGACGGTCAGGTCTCGGCCCATCCGCCATCGAGCATTCCTTTCTTGGCGCTGGGTGCCTGGATCTTGATCGTGGGTTGGTTTGGTTTCAACGTGATGAGCGCGCAGACTTTGGACAAGATCTCAGGTTTGGTGGCTGTCAATTCCTTGATGGCCATGGTCGGAGGCACTTTGGCCGCCCTGCTGTTGGGAAAAAACGACCCTGGCTTTGTGCACAACGGTCCTTTGGCGGGTTTGGTCGCTGTCTGCGCTGGCTCTGATTTGATGCACCCATTTGGTGCGCTTGCGGTCGGTGCTGTGGCCGGTGCGCTGTTCGTGGTGATGTTCACCCTGACCCAAAACAAATGGAAAATCGATGACGTGCTCGGTGTCTGGCCTTTGCACGGGGTGTGTGGTGCCTGGGGTGGTATCGCTGCTGGCATCTTTGGCATGCAGAGTTTTGGCGGATTGGGCGGGGTGAACTTCACGGCCCAATTGATCGGTACCGTGATGGGCGTGGCCTGGGCCTTGTTGTGTGGTTTTGTGGTTTATGGCCTGCTCAAAGCCATTTTGGGTCTGAAACTCAGCCCTGAAGAAGAGTACGAAGGCGCCGACCTGAGTGTGCACAAAATCAGTGCCACACCCGACCGCGAAGTGAGTTGGTAAAACCATTGGGCTGGGTCTGAAAGCCCGTCAGGGCGCGCTTTGCGGGGATACCCCTTGCATCTTTTTTTGTTTTATGGCGCATAATGGACGAGCGTTGCTGTAGAAAAACAGCAACGCATTGTTTGCGGTGACCAGATCAGTTTCGCCTTCCTTCCGATGTTTCAAGGTTTGTTGAATGCGCTTTCAGAGCTCCATCGCTTTTATCTCTGTGTTTTGAGGAGTCCCTTTCATGGGCAACAAACTTTACGTCGGCAACCTGCCTTACTCGGTTCGTGACGGCGATTTGGAACAAGCTTTCGGTGAATTCGGTGTTGTCACCAGCGCCAAAGTCATGATGGAACGTGACACGGGCCGCTCCAAAGGCTTCGGCTTTGTGGAAATGGGCAGCGATGACGAAGCGCAAGCTGCGATCAACGGCATGAACGGTCAGCCTTTGGGTGGCCGCAATGTGGTGGTCAACGAAGCCCGCCCAATGGAAGCACGTCCTCCCCGCACCGGTGGTTTCGGTGGCGGTGGCGGCTTTGGCGGCGGTCGTCGTGAAGGCGGCGGCGGCGGTTACGGCGGTGGTCGTGAAGGCGGCGGCGGTGGCTACGGTGGCGGTCGTGAAGGCGGCAGCGGTGGCTACGGCGGCGGTCGCGAAGGCGGCGGCGGTTACGGCGGTGGCCGTGAAGGTGGCGGCGGCGGTTTCCGCAGCCCCTACGGTGCTGGCCCACGTGGCGGTAACGGCGGCGGCAATGGTGGTGGTCGTCGCGAAGGCGGCGGCGGCTACGGCGGCGGTTACTGATTCACGCCCGCGGCTGAGAACACTCAGCTGCTGAATCTTGACAAGGCCCTGCACTGCAGGGCTTTGTTGTTTCTGGGCCCGATGCATGCCCAGACACTTGGGCCAGTCTCACTTGTCTGAGTGCCTGTGTTTTCGGGGCTGGCCCTTGAGCACGCGATCAAACACCGCATTGGGCAAAAGGCGCAGCAACTTGGCCACCACACCCATGGGCCGAGGGATGACTTGGTAGCTCGTGCCGCGTGCAATGCAGCGCAAAGCCTGTCTGGCGAAGTCTTGGGCGGTCATCAAAAAAGGCATGGGGTAGCGGTTGCGCGCGGTCAACGGTGTCGCCACATAACCCGGTGCGATGGTGGTGACTTGAACGCCGCTGGCGCGCAACTCGCCGCGCAAACTCTCGCAATAACTGATCACAGCGGCTTTGCTGGCGCAGTAAGCCGCATGACCTGGCAAACCGCGAATGCCCGCCACGCTGGCGATACCGACCAAGGTGCCCGAGCCGCGCGCTTGCATACCGCGAATGAAGGGGTGAAAGGTGGCTGCCATGCCCAGCACATTGGTGTCCATCACCTGGCGCATCACGGCCAGATCTTCGCGCTCGGCGGTGTCCACACCTTGGCTGATGCCTGCATTGGCGATCACCACATCGGGCACACCCATTTGCGCCATGCATTGCTCGGCCGCCAAAATGATGCTGTCCGGATTTTGCACATCGGCGCCATAGACGTGGATGCGATCCGGGCTCAAGCGCAGTTGCGCAGACATGTCTGTGGCCCAAGTTTCCAGGGCACCGAGCCGCCTGGCCACCAGCGCCACGCGCCAGCCTTGCTGCAAATAAGCGGTGGCCATCGCTTGGCCGATGCCACTGGACCCTCCAGTGATGAAGACCAGTTTCATGTGTGCTTTCAGGGTTTGGGCGCCAGCACGCCGCGCACGCGGCCTTCCAGCAGATAAATGCCGCTCCTGCTGTCGAAGTTCAGCGTGAGTGCGGTGAAGACGTCTTTGTCGCGGGTGATTTCCACCGGGTCAGATGACAGCAGTCGATCTTGTTTGGCCAGCGCCACCAAGCGCTCGCCACGCAATTCGGTGCGTGGTGATTGGGCGTCGGCCAAGCGAATGGCTTGTGCATTGCCCACCAAAGTCACGCGCTCACCATCGCCCGTGGCGATGCCCGCTTGGGCTTTGGCGTGGACTTTCACACCTGTTTCGCTCTCGGAGTAGACGCGTACATGGTCGATGTGCATCTCGTCCACATTGGGAAAGTGACGGCCTTTGTCACCCAGCACCTCGCGTGTCATGCGACCCGTGGTGTCAAAGGATTTGACCGAGAAGTTTTCCAGTCGGTAGTCCGGCTCTTGGCGCGCGGGCTTGTTTTCATCGGCATAGACCATGGCCGGCATGCTGCGCACCAGCCACCAGCTGCCCAGCGCCAAAAATCCCATCAAGATCAGAGGCAGGTACAAGGACAGCCGATCCAGCATTCGGCGAAACAGGCCGATTGCCCTCATGCCGAGGCCCCTTTGTGCGCGTTCACGCCCACCTGCGCGAGCAAGTTCGCGTAGTGGCCACCGGCCACCAGCAGCAGGTCACACAAGGCACGGGCTGCGCCTTCGCCACCCCGTTCGGTGGTGATGTGGTGGGCAATGGCCTTGGCTTGTGCGTGACCGTTGGCGGGCGAGCAAGCAAAAGCCACGCGCTGCATGACGGGCAAGTCGGGCCAGTCATCGCCCATGGCGGCGGCTTGTGACCAGCTCAGTCCTAAATCTTTCAAGAAGTCTTCGGCGGCAGGGCGTTTGTCTTCGGTGCCAAAACGGGCGTGCGTGATGCCCAGGGCTTTGAGGCGCAGGCGCAGCGGCGCCGAGTCGCGACCGGTGATGACCACTGGCGTGATGCCCGCTTGCTGCAAGAGCTTGAGGCCTTGGCCATCCAGGGTGCTGAAGCGTTTGAGCGTTTCGCCAGATTCTGAAAAGTACAGACCGCCGTCGGTCAGCACGCCATCGACGTCGAAGAAAACCACACGGATGCCCTGCGCCTGCAGCAGCAATTCGGGTGCGTAGTTCAGGGCTGGGATCAAGGCCTGCATGTCAGATCACCTTCGCACGCATCAGGTCGTTGGTGTTGATGGCACCGCACAGGCGGCCTGCATCGTCCACCACCAGGATGCTGGTGATGCGGTGCAGCTCCATCATCTCGGCTGCTTCCACGGCCAGCGCTTCGGCGGCGATCGTGCGGGGCTGCGCGTGCATGACATCGCTGGCTTTGAGGCTGCGCAGGTCGTCTCCCTTTTCGATCAAGCGACGCAAGTCACCGTCGGTGAACACGCCCAGCACGCGGCCATCGGCATCGACCACCGATGAGGCGCCCAAGCCTTTGCGGCTCATCTCGCGCATCAGGTCCGAGAAACTGGCCTGCGGGCCCACGCGGGGCACTTCATCACCTTGGCGCATCACATCGCTCACATGGGTCAGCAGCTTGCGGCCCAAGGAGCCGCCGGGGTGCGAGCGGGCAAAGTCTTCGGGCTTGAAGCCGCGTGCATCGAGCAGGGCCACGGCCAGGGCATCGCCCATGGCCAGCTGCGCTGTGGTGCTGGCGGTGGGGGCCAGGTTCAGAGGGCAAGCTTCTTTTTCGACCGAGGTGTCCAACACCACGTCGGCATGGCGTGCCAGTGACGAGCTCAGGCCACCGGTCATGGCGATCAAGGGCACGCCTTGGCGCTTGAGCACAGGCAAGATGGCGACCAGCTCGTCGCTTTCGCCACTGTTGGAGATGCCCAGCACCAGATCCACCGCTTTGATCATGCCCAGGTCGCCGTGGCTCGCTTCGCCCGGGTGGACAAACATGGCGGGCGTGCCGGTGGAGGCGAGTGTGGCCGCGATCTTGCGGCCGATGTGTCCGCTCTTGCCCATGCCGGTGACCACCACGCGGCCCTGCACGCCGAGCATCATGTCCACGGCTTGAAGGAAGCGTTCATCGAGCCGGTCTTTGAGGGTCAGCAGCGCTGCGGCTTCGATGTCGAGGGTCTCGCGGGCGAGCTGAAGGGTTTGTGCATTGTGAGCGGGCATGGGGCCATTTTATCGGTCGACGTGGCGGGGCGTTGTCGCTGCGTTTCGCCGGGCTGAAAGACCTTGCGCGCCGAGCGCCGACTCATGGATTTTTCACGCGGGCTTGGTACCATCCAAGCATGAGCGCTCTTGAATTGACACTGCTGTATTTGCTGGCCGCCGTTTTGGGCGTGGTGGCATGCCGCATGCTCAAGTTGCCCCCCATGTTGGGTTATCTGGCCGTGGGTGTGGTGATTGGCCCGAATGCGCTGGCATTGGCGCAAAACTCCGAAGGCGTGAAGCACTTGGCCGAGTTCGGCGTGGTGTTCCTGATGTTCGTCATTGGCCTGGAGTTCAACTTGCCCAAGCTGCGCTCGATGCGCAAACATGTGTTCGGGCTGGGTCTGCTGCAGGTGGTTTTGACCTTGGTGATCGTGACCTTGGCCTCCTTGTTCGTCGCAACCCTGGCGCCAACCCTTTGGAAAATGGAATGGCATACCGCGCTGGCCCTGTCCAGCGCCATGGCCATGAGCAGCACGGCCATTGTGGTCAAGTTGATCGCTGATCGGCTGGAGCTTGAATCCGAGCATGGCAAACGCGTGATGGGCGTTTTGCTCTTTCAAGATTTGGCGGTGGTGCCGCTGATTGTGATGATTCCCGCGCTGGGTGCACCGGCTGAAGAGATGTTCAGTGCTTTGCTCGCGGCAGGCGCCAAGGCCGCGGTCCTGATCACCTTGCTGATGACGGGCGGCCAACGCGTGATGCGCTGGTGGCTCACCTTGGTGGCCAGGCGCAAAAGCGAAGAGCTGTTTGTGCTGAACCTTTTGCTGGTCACGTTGGGGCTGGCCTGGATCACAGAGCTGGCCGGTTTGAGCTTGGCGCTGGGTGCTTTCATTGCCGGCATGCTGATCTCCGAGACCGAATACAAACACCAGGTGGAGTTGGACATCCGGCCGTTCCACGACGTGTTGTTGGGGCTTTTCTTCATCACCATTGGCATGCTGTTGGACTGGCACATCGTGATCGAGCGTTGGCCCTTGGTGGCGGTGCTCACCGTTTTGCCGGTGCTCTTCAAGCTGGTGTTGGTGACCGCGTTGGCCAAGCTGACCGGGGCCACGCAAGGGGTAGCCCTGCGCACAGGTTTGTATTTGGCGCAAGCGGGTGAGTTCGGTTTTGTGCTGCTCACCCTGGGCTCGCAGCACCAGTTGATTCCACCCGCCTTGCTCAATCCGGTGTTGGCCAGCATGGTGTTGTCGATGTTGGCCACGCCCTTCATCATCCTGCACAGCAACACCATCGTCATGAAGTTGGTGGCCAGCGAATGGCTCCAGCAGTCCTTGCAGATGACCACCATCGCCCGCAAGTCGATCAACACCAGCAAGCATGTGATCATTTGCGGCTATGGCCGCTGCGGCCAGAACCTGGCCCGCATGCTCGAAAAAGAAAACATCCCCTACATGGCCCTGGACCTGGACCCGGACCGTGTCCGCCAGGCGGCCGCTGCGGGCGACTCGGTGGTGTTTGGCGACGCAGGCCGACTGCAGTCGCTCATGGCCGCTGGTCTGGCCCGCGCCAGCGCCGTGGTCATCACTTACCTGGATGTGCCTGCCGCCATGAAGGTGCTGGACCACGCCCACAGCCATGCGCCGCAGGTGCCGGTGATCGTGCGCACGCAAGACGATCTGGACCTGGAAAAACTGCAGCTGGCCGGGGCCACCGAAGTGGTGCCCGAAGCCCTGGAGGGCTCGCTCATGCTGGCCAGCCATGCGCTGGCACTGGTGGGTGTGCCCATGCGGCGCGTGATCCGTTTGGTGCAAGACCAGCGCGATGCCCGCTACAACCTTTTGCGCGGTTACTTTCACGGCGCCGATGACGACACGCTGGACGAAATCGACCACGAGCGCCTGACCACGGTGGGCTTGCCCATGGCCTCGCCCTGGCTGGGCAAGCAGGTCAAGGACCTGGCCTTTCATGCCATGGGCGTGCGGGTAGTGAGCTTGCGCAGGGCCAACGGCCATACCGAAACCGTGACAGATGAGAGCGAATTGCAAAACGGCGACACCCTGGTCTTGTCAGGCAAATCGCAAACCTTGGCCGTGGCCGAAGAAAAATTATTAAGAGGCTGAAGCCATGCACGATTTGAACGTCAACGACTACCTCAAAAGCCACATCCGCACCGTGCCCGATTGGCCAGCGCCGGGTGTGCAGTTCCGCGACATCACGCCGCTCTTGCAAGACCCCCGTGTCTTTCGTGTGCTGATCGATGCCTTTGTGCACCGCTACATGGACCCGGCCTTGCGGCCCGATGTGGTGGCCGGACTGGATGCACGTGGCTTCATTCTGGGCTCGGTGGTGGCCTACGAGCTGGGCTTGGGTTTTGTGCCGATCCGCAAGAAGGGCAAGCTGCCCTTCACCACGGTGGAAGAAACCTACGAACTCGAATACGGCAGCGCCACGGTGGAGCTGCACACCGATGCCGTCAAACCCGGTCAGCGTGTGTTGTTGATCGATGACCTGATCGCCACCGGCGGCACCATGATGGCGGGCAAGAAGCTGCTGGAGAAACTGGGCGCGACGGTGCTCGAAGGTGCCGCCATCGTCGACCTGCCCGAGCTGGGTGGCTCTGAACGCATCCAGGCTTCGGGTTTGAAGCTGTTCACTTTGGTGTCCTTCGAAGGCCACTGATCGCGGGTTGACTGGACACCTGCGCGACGCGCTGTCGCGCACAGTGCTGACAACCAAGCCCGCTGCTTTTACGCTGTCCTTTTTGTTTGCACAGGACCGCCATGACCACCTCTGCCACCCCGCCAGCTGCTGCGGACGACCGCGTACCCTACGCCAAACCGCAACCTTGGGGCATGTCGCCTGACATGGTCATCCCCGATGTGGACACCGACGACGAACGCCTGTGGGCGCCCGTTGCGCCGGGCATCTGGTCACGGCCTTTGCATTTGAATGTGACCGGTGGTTTTTACATCCACCTGCTCAAGGTCAAGCGCTCGGGCTTGCTGCAACGCCACCGCCACTCGGGCATGGTGCACGCCTATGTGTTGCGCGGCAAATGGTTGTATCTGGAGCACGACTGGGTGGCAACAGAAGGCGGCTATGTTTACGAGCCGCCGGGCGAGACGCACACGCTGGTGGTGCCTGACGATTGCCAGGACATGGTCACCATGTTCACCGTGCACGGTGCACTGATGTATGTGGACACGCAGGGCAATGCGACCGGCTACGACGATGTGTTCACGCGCATCGAGAAATACCGCGCCCACTTTGAAAACGTCGGTCTGGGTGCGGACTATGTGAAGAACTTCATGCGCTGAAACGATTCAGCTGGCGCTGTGGTTATGTCATGCCGGGCTTGCCCCGGCATCCATGTCCCCCAATGCCGCATCGGGAGGACATAGGCGTCCAAAATCACAGCGGCTTCTTGATCCAGTTGGCGATCTCGCCAATGATGCCTCGGCGGAAAGCCAGCACACAGATGACGAAGATGACGCCTTGGATGATGGTGACCCAGGCACCCAAATGGGCCAAGTAGTTTTCCATGCTGATGATCACGGCGGCGCCGATCAAGGGGCCAAACAAGGTGCCCATGCCACCCACCAGGGTCATCAGCACCACTTCGCCCGACATGGACCAGTGCACATCGGTCAGTGAAGCCAACTGGAAGACCAGCGATTTCGTCGCACCCGCTGTGCCGGCCAGTGCGCCCGAGATCACAAACGCCAGCAGCTTGAAGGTGTCGGTGTCGTAGCCCAAAGAGGTGGCGCGGTCGGGATGCTCGCGGATGGCTTTGAGGATTTGACCGAAGGGTGAGTGGATCACACGCCAGATCAGCAAGAAGCCCATCAGGAAGATGGTCAGCACGAAGATGTACATGTTGAAGTTGTCTTCAAGGTCGATCAAACCAAACAACTTGCCGCGAGGCACAGCCTGGATGCCGTCTTCACCGCCGGTGAAAGGCACTTGCAGACAGAAAAAGAACACCATCTGGGCCAGCGCCAAGGTGATCATGGCAAAGTAAATGCCCTGGCGTCGAATGGCCAGAAGGCCCACCACCAGTGCCAGCACGGCCGATGTCATGGTGCCCAGCAGCACACAAATTTCGGGTGATAAACCCCAAACCTTGGCCGAGTGGGCCGCGACATAACCGGCAGACCCCATGAACATGGCGTGCCCGAAAGACAACAAGCCGCCAAAGCCCAAGAGCAGGTTGAAAGCCGAAGCGAACAAGGCAAAGCACATCACCTTCATCAAGAAGACCGGATAGACCCACATGGGGGCCACGGCCAAAATGACGGTCATGATGGCGAACGCCACCCACAGGTGCTTGGAGGATTTGGCCGATACAGAGGCAGAAATCGCGTTGGACATGGTGTTACTTCTGAGTGCCGAACAGACCGGCGGGCTTGATGAGCAGGACGATGGTCATGATCACGAAAATGACCACGTTGGACGCTTCGGGGTAGAACACCTTGGTCAGGCCTTCGATCAGGCCCAGGCCAAAGCCCGTCAGGATGGCGCCCATGATGGAGCCCATGCCACCCACCACCACCACGGCAAACACCACAATGATCAGGTCGGCGCCCATGGTGGGGTTCACCTGGTAGATGGGGGCTGCCATCACACCAGCCAGTGCGGCCAGGCCCACGCCAAAGCCATAGGTCAGCGTGATCATGCGGGGCACGTTGATGCCAAAGGCCTGCACCAGGCTGGGGTTTTCGGTGGCGGCGCGCAGGTAGCCGCCGAGTTTGGTGCGCTCAATCACGTACCAGGTGGACAGGCACACCACCAAAGACGCCACGATGACCCAGGCCCTGTATTTGGGCAGGAACATGAAGCCGGTGTTGAACGCACCCTGGAAGACTTCAGGCACCGGGTAAGGCATGCCTGAAGAGCCAAATTCGTTGCGGAACAGACCCTGAATGATCAGCGCCAGACCGAAAGTGAGCAGCAGACCATAGAGGTGGTCGAGCTTGTAGAGTTGTTTGAGCATGGTGCGCTCGATCAGCACACCGCTGGCGCCCACGATGAAGGGTGTCAGCACCAGCGCCACCCAGTAGTTGACGCCCAGTTTGTTCAGGCCCAGGTAGGCCACGAAGGCGCCCAGCATGTACTGGGCGCCGTGTGAGAAGTTGATGATGTTCAGCAAGCCGAAAATCACGGCCAGGCCCAAGGAGAGCAGCGCGTAAAAGGACCCGTTGATGAGTCCGATCAGCAACTGCCCGAACAGCGCTTGAGAGGGAATGCCAAAGATTTCCATGGTGATTTCAGGCTTGCGTGAACAGGGGTTGGATTACTTCTTGACCAGAGGGCAGTCGCCTTCGTTCAGAGGGCGGAAAGCTTCGTTCGCAGGAATCGTGGCAGCGACCTTGTAGTAGTCGTAAGGGCCTTTGGACTCGGAAGGCTTCTTGACTTCAAACAGGTAGGCGGGGTGGATCTTGCGGCCGTCAGCGCGGATGGAGCCTTTGCCGAACAGGATGTCGTCGGTTGGCAGTTCCTTCATCTTGGCCACCACTTTGCCACCGTCATCGGTCTTGGCGGCATCGACGGACTTCAGGTAGTGGATCACACCGGCGTAGACACCCGCATGGTCAGACGAAGGCATCTTGCCGCCGTGCAGTGCTGCGAAACGCTTGGACCAGGCGCGTGTCTGGTCGTTCAGGTCCCAGTAGAAGGTCTCGGTCAGCAGCAGGCCCTGGGCTTTGTCCAGACCCAGTGCGTGCACGTCGGGCAGGAAGACCAACATGCCGGCCAGGTTCTGACCGCCTTTGACGATGCCGAATTCAGCCGCTTGCTTGATGGAGTTGATGGTGTCGCCACCCGCGTTGGCCAGACCGATGATCTTGGCTTTGGAAGCCTGGGCTTGCAGCAGGAAAGACGAGAAGTCTTGTGTGGGGAAAGGTGTGCGGACTTTGCCAACCACCTTGCCGCCGTTTTTCAGAACCACGGCTTCTGTATCGCGCTCCAGGGCGTGACCGAAGGCGTAGTCGGCCGTCAGGAAGTACCAGCTGGTGCCGCCGTTCTTCACAATGGCTTTGCCTGTGCCGTTGGCCAGCATCCATGTGTCGTACAGGAAGTGCACCACGTTCGCATTGCAGGCCTTGCCGGACAAATCGGCGGTGGCCGAGCCGGTGTTCACGTGGGCCTTGTTCTTGTCCTTGGTGATCTGGGCAATGGCCAGACCGACCGATGATGTGGGCACGTCGGTGATCATGTCGACCTTGTCGGTGTCGTACCACTGGCGGGCGATGTTGGAGCCGATGTCCGGTTTGTTCTGGTGGTCGGCGCTGACGACTTCCACTTTGAGCGTGCTCTTGGTGGCCTTGATGTAGTCCTCTACGGCCATCTTGGCAGCGACCACGGAGCCGGGGCCACCGATGTCGGCGTAAGGGCCGGACATGTCGTTGAGCACACCGATCTTGACGATGCCGTCAGAGACCTGGGCTTGTGCGGTACCTGCCAATGCGCATGCGGCCAGTGCGGCTGTTGCGAGAAGTTTGCGTTTCATGGTGATGTCTCCTGTGGAATGTCAGTGGAAAAAGAAAATGGATCAGACGCCGAGGTATTCGTGCAGCATGGGCATCTTGGCCTGCAGCTCGCTGGCGGCAAAACCTTCGATGATGCGACCGTGCTCCATGACGTAGAAGCGGTCGGCCAGGGGTGCGGCAAAACGGAAGTTCTGCTCAACCATGATGATGGTGAAGCCCTTGGCCTTGAGCGAGAGGATCATGCGGGCCAGCGCCTGCACGATCACAGGGGCCAGACCTTCGGAGATTTCGTCCAGCAGCAAGAGCTTGGCGCCCGTGCGCAGGATGCGGCCCACGGCCAGCATCTGCTGCTCACCGCCCGACAGGCGGGTGCCGGGGCTGTTTTTGCGCTCCAGCAAGTTGGGGAACATCTCGTAGATTTCATCGATGGGCATGCCGCCGCCTGCAATCACCGGTGGCAGCAACAGGTTCTCTTCGCAGCTGAGCGAGGCAAAAATGCCGCGCTCTTCAGGGCAGTAACCAATGCCGAGCTTGGCGATGTTGTGCGGCGCCATGTCGATCGACTCGCGGCCATTGATGGTGATGGAGCCTGTGCGCTTGCCCACCAAACCCACGATGGACTTGACGGTGGTGGTGCGGCCTGCACCGTTGCGGCCCAGCAGCGTGACCACCTCGCCTTTGTGGACCGTGAGGTCCACGCCGTGCAGGATGTGCGACTCGCCGTACCAGGCGTGCAGATTGCTGATGCGCAGGAATTCGTTGGAATCAGCCATGGGCGCCCTCCAACTCGGTCGCGACCGTGCCCATGTAGGCTTCCAGCACTTGGGGGTTTTGAGACACCACTTCGTAAGGTCCTTCGGCAATCACTTGGCCGCGTTGCAGCACGCTGATGGTGTCGGCAATGCGCGATACCACGTTCATGTTGTGTTCCACCATCAAGATGGTGCGGTTGGCGCCAACCTTCTTGATCAGCTGCGTCACGCGGTCCACGTCTTCGTGGCCCATGCCCTGTGTGGGCTCGTCCAACAGCATCAGCTCGGGGTTCATGGCCAGTGTGGTGGCGATTTCCAGGGCGCGCTTGCGGCCGTAAGGCAGCTCAACGGCGGTCAGATCGGCCATGTCGCCCAAGTCCACTTCGTCGAGCAAGGCCATGGCCTTGTCGTTGAGTTGGTCCAGCACGCGCTCGGAGCGCCAGAAATGCATGGACATGCCGGTGCTGCGCTGCAAAGCGATGCGCACGTTTTCCATCACCGTGAGGTTGGGGAAAGTGGCCGAAATCTGGAACGAGCGCACCAAGCCACGGCGTGCCACTTGGGCAGGCTTTTCAGCGGTGATGTCTTGGCCGTTGAACAAAATCTGCCCACGTGTGGGGATCAGGAACTTGGTCAGCAGGTTGAAGACCGTGGTTTTGCCAGCGCCATTGGGTCCGATCAGGGCGTGGATTTGCCCGCGCTGGACGCCCAGATTGACGCCGTTGACGGCGACAAAGCCCTTGAACTCTTTGACGAGTTCCCGGGTCTCGAGAATGAAATCTTTGGACATGACTTGTGAACAAGGTTCCTGTGAAGGCCTGTGCATGCAAGGTTGCTGCAAGGTTGTCTGATTCTGGGTTCATCGCAGCCAGACCGCTGTAGTGGTTATCCCGAACGCATGTCTCTCACGTGTCTGAAGGTTCAACGTGCTTCACAAATTCATTGAAAAAAGCTCAACTCAAGACCATGCCGCCATCCAAGTGAATGGACTGCCCGGTCATGCCTCGGGATTCAGCCGAGCCCAGGTACACGGCCAGACTGGCGATCTCGGACGGGTCCAGCACGCGGCCCAGTGGCACGCGTGTCAGCACGGCCTTGACCATGTCATCGCCACTGATACCTGAGCTGTGTGCCACCTGCGCTTTGAGCTCTTCGACCATGTCGGTCTGGATGAAACCGGGACAAATCGCGTTGACGGTGACCTTGTAGGGGCTCGCTTCGAGCGCCAGGCACCGCGTCAGCCCCACCACCGCGTGTTTGCTCACGTTGTAGGCGCTTTGGTTGCGCGAGCCCCATTTGCCAGCGGTGGACGCCATGTTGACGATGCGGCCATGCTGACGAGCCTGCATGCCCGGCAAGCACGCCTGCGTGAAGTGCAGCACGCCAAACAGGTTCACATCCAGCATGTCCTGAAAGTCTTGCGGCACATAGTCCATGAAGGGTTTGGCGCGGTACACCCCCGCGTTGTTGACCAACACATCCACACGGCCAAAACGCTGTTCGACCTGTTCTACCGCCGCAAAGCAGGCGTCGCGGTCGGTCACGTTCAGGCCCACGGTCATGATGCGATCGGCCGGCAGGCCCAAGGCGTCTTTGACTTCGCTCAAGCGCGCTACGTCGGTGGCCACCAGGCACAGGCTGGCGCCTTCGGCGGCATAGGCCTCGGCAATGGCGCGGCCGATGCCCCGGCTGGCGCCGGTGATGATGGCCACTTGTTGGTCGAGTCGGTGTGCCATGGTCAATCCTTGAAATGTGAAAGTCAGATGAGTGCTGCACGTTTGCGCTGATCGGCCGGTGTGCCGTGCTCAGGGTCGTCGTGCGGATTCGAGATCGCTTTGCGCAGCACTTGCCGATAGCCCTGCGTCAACTCCATGCGCGGGCCAAAGCCTTGTTCAATCAGCATGCGGTGCGCGGCAGGCAACTTCCAGCAAGGCGTGAAAACAAACAGGTGGTGTTCCAGGTGGTAGTTGACCCAATACGGCGCCAGCACCATGCGCATGCCCCAGTTGGTGAGCGTGGTGCGGGTGTTGCGCAGGCGGTCGTTGTTGTCGCCCACCACCGCATGCTCGGCGATGTTGCGGATGCGGCTGATCACTTGGTACCAAGTCAGCAAGGGCAGCAACCACAGCGCAAAGTAAGCCCACCACACGCCGGCAGTGGCGCAGACAGCGAAGATGGCCAGGTTGCTCAGGGCGAAATGCTTTTCAGCGCGCCAAAGGTTCAGCCAGCGTTGCAAACGGCTGGGGTCATCGCCCATCTCCATGCGGAAAAATTCCATGCGCCGCTGGTAACCCGTCACGCCCAGAATGTCGCGCCGCATCTTGCGCCAGAAGCTCGCTTGGCTGATCGGAAACGGGGCCGACAAGATCAGGTCGGGGTCTTCCTTTTGCTGCGTGTGGCGGTGGTGGCTCAGGTGGTAAGGGCGGTACAACGTGAGGCTCGCGCCCACGGGCCAGCCGCACAAAAAGGCGCCCAGGGTGTCGTTGAGCCAAGTGGTCTTGAACAAGGCGCGGTGCGCCGCATCGTGCATCAAGATGGCCAGGCCCAGCTGCCTGCCGCCAATCAACACCACGGCCACGAGGAAGCTCAAAGGGTTGGGCCAGGCGATGAAAAACGCCATGGCCAGCGCGATCATGCCCCAAGCGTGCAGGACCAGATAGGCACCCATCCAGTCGGATCGGCCGCGCAGGTAGGCGTCTTGTTCGGGGCTGAGCACAGGCTGTGCGTTTGTGACCATGGGCTGCAATGAAGAAGGCAAAGGAATCATCTTGAGATGAAACCTTTGCCTGATCAGTCACTGAAGTGACCTGTGATCGCAGGCGCTGTCAGGGTGGTTGACCCTGCTCGCCTCAACGTTGGCCGTCGTGAACCGAGACCTTGTCCTTGGTCAAACCACCCAGTCGCGAGTGGATACGGCCACCTGTGCCCATGACCAAAGCAAACAAGATTTCGTTGGGACGAGGCGCATCCTGGATGCCCACTTCCATGCTGTTGTAGTGGCTGCGCAGGTAGCTGGCGTGGATGTAATGCAAAGGCACCATCAAGCGGTAGCCCGCACTGGCCACCGCTTTGCTGGCCGGCACCATCGCTTTGGGTTCGCCCAGCACCGCCCGCATGGCCCAACCGCCCGCTTCGTGCCAGACGGCGCCGTGCTCCATTTCGCCGTTGACGCCCACGATGGCCGCTTTGCTGTAGACCTCGACGTTGTCTTTGCCCAGCGTGTCCACCAGCTCTTGCGCCAGCAAAGTGCCCAGTGAGCGCAGCTCGGCCATGAAGGGCATGAGGTCAGGCTCGTAACGTCCGGCGTATGGGTTCTTGATCACCGCACAGGCGGCGGCCAACTTCAGCGGGGTGTCTGCGACCGGTCCCCCTTCGTGGTAAGTGGTTTCGATCGTCAGGCTGCGTTTGCGTATTTTAATCAATGACATGCGGGGTCCTTGGTTCAGGTGAATTTATTGCTTTGGAATTTTGGCTTCGTTGACAACCTGGATCCATTTTTGGGTTTGCCCTGCCACCAGGGTGCGCATTTCTTCGGGTGTGCTGCCACGGACTTCACCACCCATGTCTTCCAGTCGGGTCTTGACAGCAGGCACCACAATCGCTTTTTGCACTTCGGCATTCAGACGATCGATCACGGCGCGCGGCGTACCTGCAGGGGCCATCAAGCCCGCCCACGACTGCACGTCATAGCCCGCCACGCCTTGCTCTGCGACCGTGGGCACATCCGGCAGTCCTTGCCACCTTTGCGGTCCGGTGGTCGCAATCGCACGCAGTTTGCCGGATTTGATGTTGGCCATCACCGCGGTGGGTGGCGCAATGATCATCGGAATTTCGCCACTGAGCAAGGCGGTCAGTGAGGCCGAGTCGCCCCTGAAGGGCACATGCAGCAGCTGGTTTTTCGACATGCTGGCCAACAGCTCGCCTGCCAAGTGATGGGTCGAGCCGATGCCCGCAGTGCCGTAACTGATTTCTGTTGGATTGGCTTTGGCGGTGGCCAGCAAGGCCGTCAGATTCTGGAATTTGCTGTTGGCCGGAACCACCACCAAAAACGGGAAATAGGTGATGGTGCTGACCATTTCAAAATCTTGCACCGTGCGGTAAGCCAGGTTGTTGTAAAGCGCGCCCGCAACGGCATGGCCACCTGTGGCCAAGAGCAAGGTGTAGCCATCCGCTCTGGCTTTGGACACGGTGGTGGCCGCAATCGTGCCACCGGCCCCAGCCTGCGCTTCCACCACCATGGACTGCGCCAGGCCTTTGCTCATCTCTTGGCTGACGGCCCTGGCGATCGCATCGGCGTTGCCGCCTGGAGCGAAGCCTTGCAGCACCTTGATGGGGCGCTCAGGATAGGTTTGAGCGAAAGCCTGGAAAGGCAGAACCAGCGCGCTTGCGCTCAAAGCGATGAGTAAATTTCGACGAAGCATTTTTGTCTCCTGATGGATAAAACATGCAGCTTCTCTATGGACGCTTGCATGCACGAACTTCAAGGCTGCATCACCAGCTTGCCGCTGACCATGCCCTGATCGAGCAACTCATGGGTTCGGTGAACCTCGCTGAGTTTGAAAAGTTGGTGTCCCGGTGCCTTGACCTGCGCATTCGCCATCAGCTCAATGGCTTCGTGCATCAGTGCGCGTCGGGCCTCGGGGTCTTTGTCAAAGGTGTGCATCGAGAAACACCGCACGGCCAGGCTTTTGCCCAGCAAATCGCGCAGCACCTGAAACACGTCTTCGGTGGGCATGCCCTGAACGATGTTGTAAGACACCACGGTGCCCAGCGGTGCCAGGCTGTGCAGGCCATCGATCAGGCTTTGGCCACCCAGGTGGTCCAACACCAGGTCCACGCCACGGCCGTGCGTGATGTCCTGAATTCGGGCCTTCAGATCGCCTTGTCCGGTGCAGACCACATGGTCGAAACCATGGCCAAGTGCATAGCTGCTTTTGTCCGCGCTTCGGCTGGTGCCGATGGTGGTGAAGCCCCGGTGTTTGGCCACTTGGCACAGCATGCCCGCCACGCCGCCAGAAGCGCCCGTGATCAGCACATGCGGCTTTGGGGTGTGGGGCTGACCTGCCACGCGCATGAGGGCCAAGGCCAGTTGCAAATTGGGCAGGCTGACGGCGTCTTCAAAGGCCACGGCAGGGGGCAAGCGGTAAGGCGCGTCTTGCCCCACCACGATGGCCTCGGCATAGCAGCCCCCCCTTTGTTCCAGCTCGCGGGCACTCACCAGCACCCGGTCGCCCAGTTGCCATTGCGTCACACCTTCGCCCACGGCGTCGACCACACCGGCCAGCTCTGCGCCGGGGATGGCGGGCAGCGGCGGCATCCATTTGTAAGTGCCTTTGCGGATCAAGACATCGGGGCGCCCCACGCCGATCGCCCGGGCTTTCACGCGCACCTGTCCAGGGCCGGGCAGCGGATCGGGCAGATCCACCAGCAGCAAGCTTTCCGGCCCGCCGGGCACCTGGACTTGGATGGCTTTCATGCTCAGGCCTGTGCGGCGATGGGGTTCACCAAGGTACCGATGCCTTCGATCTCGACTTCGCACACATCGCCCGGCTTCATGAACCAGGCGGGCTTGCGGCTCCAGCCCACACCCGCAGGCGTGCCGGTGGCGATCACATCGCCGGGCACCAGGGTGAAGATGGTGGAGGCGTAGCTGATCAGTTTGGCGATCGAGAAAATCATGTGGCCGGTGTGGCTTGACTGCACCACTTCGCCGTTCAGGCGTGTGATCAGCTTGAGTTCTTGGTTGGGTGCGATTTCGTCTGCCGTGACCATCCAGGGGCCAAAGCCACCGGTGGATTCAAAGTTCTTGCCCGAAGCGATTTGCTTGGCGTGGAATTGCCATTCGCGGATGCTGCCATCGTTGTAGCAAGAGTAGCCCGCCACATGGTCAAAGGCATTGGCCTCGGCGATGTTGCGACCCTCTTTGCCGATGATCACGGCCAGCTCGCCTTCCCAGTCGAGCGAGCCCGAGACCTTGGGGCAAATGATGGGCTGGCCGTGCGCCACTTGTGAGCGCCAAACGCGCAAGAAGATGGGCGGCTCTTCGGACAGCTCCCGGTGCATGCCAGCGGCCAGCACTTCCTGGTGGTGGTCCATGTAGTTGCGCACGGCGCAGACGATTTTTTCGGGCTTGGGGATCACCGGCAAGAAGGTGATGTCGGCCAGTTTGACGTCGGCGCTTTTGCCGACCACATCTTGCTTGGCGTTCAGGTAAGCGCCCGAGGCAATGTAGTCGGTCAGCGTGGCGTACTGCGGCAGCGTTTTGCCCAGGTCAACGATGGCGTCCGGGCCGACGAGCGCGCCCCAGGTTTCACGGCCTTGGTGGATGAAGGAAAGCAGTTTCATGGGGAGTCCTTGTAGGTTGATTCAATGAAGGTGTTCAGTGGGCCTTGGCGAATTTGGCTTGCCATTGCTCGATGGGCATGAAGCTCGGGTCTTGTCTGCAGATGGCCTCGGTCTCGCGCAAGATGGTGGCGTCGTCCTGGCTCAAATCCAGTGGGTCGCCGTGCGGCTGCGAAATGTAGAAAGGCATGTCGATGTAAATCTCGACGGTGTTGCCTTCCGGGTCTGCGAAATAAACCGACAAGGCGTTGCCGTGGTTCAAGGGCAGCACTCTGCTGGCGCCCAGAGCCACTGCTTTGTCTTTCAGCTCGCGCAATGACTGGATCGAGGGCACCGCAAAAGACATTTGCATCACGGTGCTGAACGTGGCCTCTGCTGGGCGTCCGCCCGCGATGACCAGCTGGTGGTGCTGGTGCGGACTGGCGCTCAAAAACACCAAGGGCGCCTTGAAGGTCTTGCCCACGCCCCGGTCCGTTTCGACCAGTCCGAAAACGGTTTTGTAGAAATGCACCATCTTCTCGACATCGGTCACGTAGATGCCGAAATGTGAGGGGGTGGGTTGACTGACTTTCAGCATGGGTGTCTCCTGCAGAGGGTGAAGTGAGGGCTCAGGCGCCTTGTTTTTGTTGCACCGCAAAGGCCGCCATCACATTGGTTTGTGTGCTGCGAATGTGCTCGGACAGCATCACGGCAGCGGTCTCGCTGTCGCGCCGAAGCACGGCCTTCATCAAAGTGCGGTGCTCTTCGTCTTTCTTTTTCGAGACCGTGCGGTGGCGTGCCGCAAAGTGCCGGTAGCGCTCGGCTTGGTCGAACAGGCTCATGCTCCACGACAGTTGGCGATCAGATGGGCAAGCCGCAATCATGGCCATGTGAAAGTCGCGGTGGCGTTGGCTCCATTCGGCATCCAGCACAACGGGGCCTTGCGGCAGACGGGATTCGATTTTTTCGAGGCGGTGGAAGGCGGCCACGATCTGTGCTTCCCATGCGTCGTCGCCGGCCTGGATGGATTCCGTCAAGGCCGGGATGTCCAGCATCAAACGCATTCGGGTGATGTCGGCCAGATCAGACGGCGAGATCGGCGTGACCCGAAAGCCCCGGCGCTCGTCTGCTTTGACCAGGCCCTCCTGCACCAGACGGTTCAAGGCCTCGCGCAGGGGGCTGCTGGAGAAGCCATACATCTGCTGCAAAGCGTCGACCTTGAGCTTGCTTTCAGGCGCATGGCGACCCGACAAGACATCGCCACGCAAGACCTGAAAGGCCTGCTCGGACAAGGTGGAGGTGGCTGCTGAATTTTGCATGATTGGAAAATTGTGCATAAAAAAGAAATTGTGCGCATTCACGCAAACCCTGATGATGCGGCGTCGGGGTCAGCGTTTTTCAAACTGGTGTCGCGGATTCCGGCTTGTTAAGTCAGCAGATGTTGGGTTGCATCTGTCATTGATGCCATCGGGGACTGGCTTTCTAGCCGCCGTCACAAACTTAAAAACGGTCATCCCGGACTCGATCCGGGATCCAATGCGCGCAGAAGGCGTTTGTAAAGGTCAGGCTGACGACTGGATCCCGGGTCTTCGCCCGGGATGACGAAACAGGGGGGTGCGCTGAGATTTCGCCATCATCTGGCCGACGCCATGAGCCATGAGCCATGAGCCATGAGCCATGAGCCATGAGCCATGAGCCATGAGCCATGAGCCATGAGCCATGAGCCATGAGCCATGAGCCATGAGCCATAGAGCCTTGAGCCTTGAGCCTTGAGCCTTGAGCCTTGAGCCTTGAGCCATAGAGCCTTGAGCCTTGCGACAAGCGCGGATCGCTTCATTTGCCGATGCAGAAACTCGAGAAGATCACACCCAGCAAATCGTCGGCGCTGAATTCGCCGGTGATCTCGTTGAGGGCGTTTTGGCCCAGGCGCAGCTCTTCGGCCAGCAGGTCCAGGTTTTGGGCCTGCGCGGCCAGATGGGCATTGGCGATGTCCAGATGCTCGCGCACGCGGTGCAGCGCTTGCACATGACGTTCGCGGGCGATGAACAGGCCTTCGCTGGCTTGTTGCCAGCCCGCTTGTTGCAAGAGTTGCTGGCGCAGGGCCTGCAGGCCTTCGCCGGTGCGGGCCGACAAGGTCAGGCCTGTGCGTTCACCCCATGACTGAGCTGCATCGGCTTTGTTCCACACGTCAATCACCGTCACGCCCGCAGGCAAGCGGCTTTGCAGCGCGCTGGCGATGTCGGCATCGGCGCGGTCGTAGTCGGCCTGGCCCACGCGGGTCAGGTCGTGCAAGAACAGCACCGCGTCGGCGGCTTCAATTTGACCCCAGGCGCGGGCAATGCCGATTTGCTCGACCTCGTCCACGCCCTCGCCTTCACGCAGGCCGGCGGTGTCGATCACATGCAGGGGCACGCCCTCGATCTGGATGGTTTGCTGCACCACATCACGCGTGGTGCCCGCAATGGGCGTGACGATGGCCAGCTCGGCCCCGGCCAGCGCGTTGAGCAGCGAACTCTTGCCCGCATTGGGCTGACCGGCAATCACCACCTTGATGCCTTCACGCAGCAAGGCGCCTTGCTTGGCTTTGCCCAGCACCGTTTGCAGCGCGGTTTGCAGGCGGTTCAGCTGCCCCTGGGCATCGGCTTTTTGCAGGAAGTCGATTTCTTCTTCCGGGAAATCCAGCGTGGCCTCCACCAGCATGCGCAGGTGGATCAGCGCATCGCGCAGCAGGTGAATCTCTTTGGAAAAGTCACCTGCCAAAGACCGGCTGGCGCTGCGCGCTGCGGCTTCGGTGCTGGCGTCGATCAGGTCGGCAATGGCTTCGGCTTGCGCCAGATCGATCTTGTCGTTCAAAAAAGCCCGCTCAGAAAATTCACCCGGCTGCGCCACGCGCAAACCCGCCAGACGCGGCTGGCCGGTGGCGGGGTCGGTTTCGGCTGCGGCCTGCAGGCAACGCGCCACCAGCAGCTGAAGCACCACCGGCCCACCGTGTGCTTGCAGTTCCAGCACGTCTTCGCCGGTGAAGGAATGCGGCGCCACAAAGTGCAGCGCCAGGCCGTGATCGATCGGGCTGCCATCGGCATCGGCAAAGGGCAAGTAAGTCGCTTCGCGTGGTTTGAGGCTGCGCCCGCACAGCGCCTGAATCAGTGAGGACAGCTGCCGACCCGACACGCGCACGATGCCCACGGCCCCTCTGCCGGGGGCGGTGGCAATGGCCACGATGGGTTCTTGATGGCGGGCGAGCATGGTGCGATGGGGCTTAGGGCAAAGCCGCTGAAATTGTCACCCCGGGCTAGTTTTTGTCACCCCGGGCTTGACCCGGGGTCCATGGTGAATCAGGCATGGATGCCGGATCAAGTCCGGCATGACAGATCTGGCTAGTCCGGCATGACAGATCTGGCTAGTCCGGCATGACCTCAGTGGGTGTTACTTGAACTTGGGCAGATTGAACTGCGGTGGCACGCCCATGCGGGTGTTGATGATCCACTGCTGTGCAATCGAGAGCACGTTGTTGGTGATCCAGTACAGCACCAGGCCTGCAGGGAAGAAGAAGAACATCACGCTGAACACCAGCGGCATGATCCACATCATCTTCGCTTGCATCGGATCTGGTGGCGCGGGGTTGAGCGCCGTTTGCAGCAAGGTGGTCAGGGTCATCACCACGGGCAAGATGAAGAACGGATCAGGTGCTGACAAGTCGTGGATCCAGAGAATCCAAGGCGCATTGCGCATCTCGACGGTGGACAAGAGCACCCAGTACAGCGCGATGAACACGGGAATCTGGATCATGATCGGGAAGCAGCCACCCATGGGGTTGACCTTTTCTTCGCGGTAGATCTTCATCATCTCCTGTTGCATCTTTTGCGGATCGCCTTTGAGGCGTTCGCGCATTTCCATGATCTTGGGGTTGATGGCTTTCATCTTGGCCATGCTGGAATAGGCCTTGGCGTTGAGCCAGTAGAAGGCAATCTTGAGCAGCAACACCAGCGCCACAATCGCCCAGCCCCAGTTCTGGATGAAGCCAAACAGCTTGTCCAGCAACCAGTACAAAGGCTTGGACAACATGGCCAACCAGCCGTAATCCTTCAAGAGGTCCAGGCCAGGAGCCAAAGCTTCGAGGACCTTTTCTTCTTGAGGGCCCACAAACAATTGCGAGCTCACGCTTTTGGACTGACCGGGGGCCACATCGGCCACGGGGGTGATCATGCCGACGGCATACAGGTTGTTGTCGACCTTGCGCACGAAGTTTTCGCGGTTGATGCCCTCGCCCAGCAACCAAGCCGAAGCAAAGTAGTGCTGCACCATGGCCACGTAACCGTTAGGCGAAGTCTTGTCGATCTCTGCCTTGTTCTTTTCGATGTCGCTGAATTCCACCTTGTTGTACTTCTTGGCTTCGGTGTAAACCGCAGGACCGGTGAAGGTGGAATAGAAAGAAGACTCGCCAGCGGGCTTGTTGCCATCGCGCACCAACTGCAGGTAAAGCTGGGGCGACACAGCGGCGGTGCCGGTGTTGATCACTTCGTGCTTCACGCCGATGGCGTAGCTGCCGCGTTGCAGGGTGTAGGTCTTGACCAGCTTCACGCCGTTTTGCACATCGGACTCGAAGCGCAGGGTCAATTCGTTCTGGCCGTCTTTCAGGCTTTTCTCACCCGAAAAGCGCATGGCGCTCTTGTGGGTTGGGAAGTTGCCACCGATCAGGCCGGTTTGGGCGGTGTAAACCCGCTCGCTGCTTTGATCGAGCAAGACAAAAGGCTTCTTCGCATCGACCATGTCGTTGTGTTGTGTGAACACGCTGCGTGTGAGCGTGCCGCCTTCGGTGTCAAAACGCAGTTTCAGCACATCGGTGCTGACTTCGATTTGCTCGCTGGGGCTGGCGGTGGCCGGGCCTGCAGGCACCTGGCCTGGCGTGGCTGCGGTCGCAGTGGCCACAGGCGCAGACGCCGTAGGCACACCATTGGCGGTGCTGGCTGTGCCAGAAGGGGCCGCCGCGACCTGGGCTGCGCCGGGTTTGGGGAAGAAGGTGGCTTTCTGGCCGTTGTGGACCTGCCACGCGTCCCAAAGCAGGACCATGGAGAAGCCAAAAATCACCCAGAGGATGGTGCGACGGATATCGTTCATGAAGTCTTCTTTGACGAAGTAGGGGAAAACAAAGCCGTGAACAGGCGAGGCGCCTGTTCGGGAATGGGGTCGCTGCCACCAGCGCACCACGGATGGCAACGCATCAGGCGGTGAACGGTCAGGTAGCTGCCAGCAGCTGCACCATGCCGATCCAGCGCCTGCAAGGCATACGCCGAGCAAGTGGGCTCAAACCGGCAAGCCGATCCCAGCCAAGGGCTCAGCACCAGGCGGTAGCCCCGAACCATGCCCATCAGCAAGCGCTTGATCATGCCATTTCTTCCTTGCGGCTGGCGCGTTCAAACAACTGTTCCAGCTCCAGCCGAACGGCCAGTTTGAGCTGTTCAGATGTCGCGCTGATGAATTGCTTGCGGTCAAACCCCGTGCGCAGGCGCACCACATGCGCTGCCAGTGGCAACCGGTCGCCAAAGCGTTGGCTCACGGTGTAGATCTGGCGTTTGATGGTGTTGCGCGTCACGGCACGGCGCGCCCAGCGTTTGGGCACCATGGCCCCCAGCCAGACGTCAGGCAAGTCAAAAAGGGCCTGCTCCGGTGAGGGTGCAGGCCCGATGGAATCGGCTTGTGCCAAAGAGGTTGTCGGTGCAGTCAAGCTCAGGCGGTGCAACGCAAAATGCGCTGTACGCGAGACCGTGCCACCAGCCAGGGCGGCCTGAAATTGTGGGCGTGTTTTTAAACGCTGCACGATGACCAGGCCCCGGCATGAACCGTCAGCAGTGACACAGGGCCACAGCCGGACGGCCGGATGGACATTAGACAGCCAGACGCTTGCGGCCCTTGGCGCGGCGTGCGTTGATCACAGCACGGCCGCCACGGGTTTTCATGCGGACCAGAAAGCCGTGGGTACGGGCGCGACGTGTTTTGGATGGTTGGTAGGTGCGTTTCATAACTCTTCCTTTGTGCCCAAAGCCATAAGCTGCGTTGGGCGAAACCCAAGATTATCGCAAACTTTCGGGCTCTCGGCAAATTTCCCTTCATTTAAGCTTTCGGGAACACCCTCATCCAAATCCAGTTGATGTGGTTTATGATCACCTTCCAGTTGCTTTTGCGATTGTGGATAAGCTCTTGATAAAGTCAGCTGTCCTGCCGTTTTTCTTCTTCTCTATCCACAAAAATAAATACAACATGTCCGAGGGACTCCCCCCAGAAATTCCGATGGATGCAGGCCAAGCGCTGTGGCTCGCTTGCGTGGACGAGCTGTCCCGTGAGCTGCCCGAGCAGCAGCTCAACACCTGGATCAAACCACTCACCGTTCAAGTCTCCGAAGACCAGCAGCGCGTGACTTTGTACGTTGCCAACCGCTTCAAGCTGGACTGGATCCGCGCCCAATACGCAGGCCGCCTGTCGGCCATTTTAGAGAACCTGCAAGGCCATCCAGTTCAAATTGAGTTAGCGATCACTCCGCGTGAAGCTGGCGTCAAGACAGTGCGGCAGTCCACGCCCTCCTCGATGGAGAACGCCCCCGAGGTGTTGGAAGCGGCCGACGAGCCGGTGGTCAACACCTTCCGCAGCCGCCTCAATTCGGCCCTGACTTTTGACACCCTGGTCGAAGGCACAGCCAACCGCATGGCGCGTGCTGCGGCCATGCACGTGGCGGGCCAGCCCGGGCACCTGTACAACCCCTTGTTCATCTACGGCGGCGTCGGTCTGGGCAAGACCCACCTGATGCACGCGATCGGCAACAAACTGCTGGCCGACCGCCCCGAAGCCAAAGTTTTGTACATCCACGCTGAACAGTTTGTGTCGGATGTGGTTAAAGCCTACCAACGCAAGACTTTTGACGAGTTCAAGCACCACTACCACTCGCTCGATTTGCTGCTGATCGACGATGTCCAGTTCTTTGCCAACAAAGACCGCACGCAAGAAGAATTCTTCAACGCCTTTGAAGCCTTGCTGGCCAAAAAGTCGCACATCGTGATGACCAGCGACACCTACCCCAAGGGCCTGGCCGACATCCACGAGCGACTGGTTTCGCGCTTTGACTCTGGTTTGACGGTGGCGATCGAGCCGCCCGAGCTCGAAATGCGCGTGGCCATTTTGATCAACAAAGCTATCAGCGAAGGCAGCGAGATGCCGGAAGAAGTCGCCTTCTTCGTGGCCAAGAACGTGCGCTCCAACGTGCGCGAGCTCGAAGGTGCGCTGCGCAAAATTTTGGCGTATTCGCGCTTCAACCAGAAGGAAATCTCCATCCAGCTGGCCCGCGACGCGCTGCGCGATTTGCTGTCGATCCAGAACCGCCAGATCAGTGTGGAAAACATCCAGAAGACCGTGGCCGACTACTACAAGATCAAGGTCGCCGACATGTACAGCAAGAAGCGCCCGGCCAGCATTGCCCGCCCGCGCCAGATCGCCATGTACCTGGCCAAAGAGCTGACCCAAAAGAGCCTGCCCGAGATCGGCGAGCTGTTTGGCGGCCGCGACCACACCACGGTTTTGCACGCCGTGCGCAAGATCAACGCCGAACGCCAGCAGCTGACCGAGCTGAACCAACAACTGCACGTGCTGGAGCAGACCCTCAAGGGCTGATGAAGCAATCGCGCCGATGCCCCTCAAAAGCACCCAAAAACAGGCGAAAATGTCGTCTGTTGACCCTCTAACCCCAGCCCCCAGGGCTGAAGCTTGAAAAACCACCAAAGGTAGACCCATGATCGTCCTGAAGGCCACCCAAGACAAATTGCTGTCGGTACTGCAATCCGTGTCGGGCATTGTGGAACGCCGTCACACCTTGCCGGTGCTGGCCAACGTGCTGATCCGCAAAACCGGTCATGCCGTGCAGCTGACCACCAGCGACCTCGAAATCCAGATCCGCACCACCACCGAGATGGACGGCGACCCTGGCGACTTCACCACCACCGTGGGCGCACGCAAGCTGATCGACATCTTGCGCACCATGCCTTCTGACCAAACCGTCAGCCTCGAATCGTCGCAAGCCAAGTTGATCTTGAAGGGCGGCAAATCCAAGTTCACCTTGCAGACCTTGCCCGCAGAAGACTTCCCGCTGGTGCAAGAAGCGGCCAGCTTTGGCCCCGTGTTCAGCGTGCCGCAAAAGACCCTCAAGACCTTGCTCGGTCAGGTCTCGTTTGCCATGGCCGTGCACGACATCCGTTACTACCTCAACGGCATCTTGTTTGTGGCCGAAGGCAACAAGCTCAGCCTGGTCGCCACCGACGGTCACCGCCTGGCCTACACCTCGGCCACGCTCGACGTCGAAGTGCCCGTCAAACAAGAAGTCATCTTGCCGCGCAAGACCGTGCTCGAAATGCAGCGCCTGCTGTCTGATGCCGATGGCGCGATCGAGATGCAGTTCGCCAACAACCAAGCCAAGTTCAGCTTTGACGGCATGGAGTTTGTGACCAAGCTGGTCGAGGGCAAGTTCCCTGACTACAACCGCGTGATCCCCAAAGGCCACCGCAACAACCTGACGCTGGGCCGCCAGGCTTTGCTGTCGTGCCTGCAGCGCACCGCGATTTTGACCAGCGACAAATTCAAAGGCGTGCGCCTGAACCTGGAGCCAGGCACGCTGCGTGTGGCCTCCACCAACGCCGAACAAGAAGAAGCCGTGGACGAACTCGACATCGACTACGGCGGTGACGCCATCGAGATCGGCTTCAACGTGACCTACATCATCGACGTGCTCAGCAACATGGGCCAAGACATGGTCCGCATCGATCTGGCCGACGGCAACAGCTCGGCGCTGATCACGATCCCCGAGAACGACAACTTCAAATATGTGGTGATGCCGATGCGCATTTAAGGCCAAAGCCCTTGATGCCCACTTAAGGCCCCATATCGAAACCCGCGACCTCTCGCGGGTTTCGGCCATTCAAGCGACAGAGAAAACAGACCATGACCGAAGAAAACCAGCCCATCGAAGAGTCCTTCACCACCGTGCAACCCAAGATCGACGCCCACCAGGCGGGCGCATCCGAAGGCTACGGCGAAGGCTCCATCCAGATCCTCGAAGGTCTGGAAGCGGTGCGCAAGCGCCCCGGCATGTACATCGGTGACACATCGGATGGCACCGGCTTGCACCACCTGGTGTTCGAAGTCGTGGACAACTCGATCGACGAAGCATTGGCGGGCCACTGCGACGACATCGTCGTCACCATCCACTCGGACAACTCCATCAGCGTCACCGACAACGGCCGCGGCATCCCCACCGGCGTGAAGATGGACGACAAGCACGAGCCCAAGCGCAGTGCCTCCGAGATCGCGCTGACCGAACTGCACGCTGGCGGCAAGTTCAACCAGAACAGCTACAAAGTCTCTGGCGGCTTGCACGGTGTGGGTGTGTCGTGCGTGAACGCCTTGAGCAAATTCTTGCGCCTCACGGTGCGCCGCGAAGGCAAAGTGCACGAGATCGAATTCGCACGCGGCTTTGTGCAAAACCGCCTGCTCGAAACAGTCAACGGCGTGGAAGTCTCGCCCATGCGCGTGACCGGCGCGACCGACAAGCGCGGCACCGAAGTGCACTTCCTGCCCGACGTTGAAATCTTCACGCAGAACAACGACTTCCATTACGAAATTTTGGCCAAGCGCCTGCGCGAGCTGTCCTTCCTCAACAACGGCGTGCGCATTCGCCTGAAGGACGAGCGCAGCGGCAAAGAAGACGACTTCTCGGGCGCCGGTGGCGTCAAGGGCTTTGTGGACTTCATCAACGCCAACAAAAAGGTGCTGCACCCCAACGCCTTTCACGCCATGGGCGAGCGCCCTGCCGACAGCTACGGCGGCATCCCCGGCACCAGCATCGGTGTCGAAGTGGCCATGCAATGGAACGACGGCTACAACGAATCTGTCCTGTGCTTCACCAACAACATCCCCCAGCGTGACGGTGGCACCCACCTGACCGGCCTGCGCGCTGCGATGACCCGCGTGATTGCGAAGTACATCGAGAAAAACGAGATCGCCAAAAAGCAAAAAGTCGAAGTCAGCGGCGACGACATGCGCGAAGGCCTGTGCTGCGTGCTGTCCGTCAAAGTGCCCGAGCCCAAGTTCTCCAGTCAGACCAAAGACAAGCTGGTGTCCAGTGAAGTGCGCGCCCCGGTGGAAGACATCGTGGCCAAAGCCCTGAACGACTACCTGGAAGAGCGCCCCAACGACGCCAAGATCATCTGCGGCAAGATCGTGGAAGCCGCCCGCGCCCGCGAAGCCGCCCGCAAAGCCCGCGAAATGACGCGCCGCAAAGGCGTGCTCGACGGCATGGGCCTGCCCGGCAAACTGGCCGACTGCCAGGAAAAAGACCCAGCACTCTGCGAAATCTACATCGTCGAGGGCGACTCCGCCGGTGGCTCTGCCAAGCAAGGCCGCGACCGCAAATTCCAGGCCATCTTGCCCCTGCGCGGCAAGATCCTGAACGTCGAAAAAGCCCGCTACGAAAAGCTGCTGACCAGCAACGAAATCATCACGCTCATCACCGCCTTGGGCACCGGCATCGGCAAGGCCAGCGCCGAATCCGGCAAGAGCGCGACCGACGACTTCAACCCCGACAAACTCCGCTACCACCGCATCATCATCATGACCGACGCGGACGTTGACGGCGCCCACATCCGCACCCTGCTGCTGACCTTCTTTTATCGCCAGATGCCCGAGCTGGTCGAGCGCGGCCACATCTACATTGCTCAGCCACCGCTCTACAAAGTCAAGGCAGGCAAAGAAGAGCTGTACCTCAAAGACGGCCCAGCGCTCGACGGCTTCTTGCTGCGCATCGCCTTGAAAGACGCCAGCATCACCACTGCCACACAGCAAGTGCTGACCGGCGAAACCCTCGAAGCCCTGGCGCAAAAGCACCAAGTGGCCGAATCGGTGATTGCCCGCCTGTCCAACTTCATGGACGCCGAGGCCCTGCGCGCCATTGCCGACGGCGTGTCGCTCAACATGGACTCGCTGGAAACCGCCGCCGAAAGCGCGCCCGCACTGCAAGCCAAACTGCGCGAACTCAACACCACCGGCATCCCTGCCGAAGTGAGTGCTGAATTTGACGCACGCACCGACAAACCCATCTTGCGCATCAGCCGCCGCCACCACGGCAACATCAAGAGCAGCGTGCTCACGCAAGACTTTGTGCGCGGCGCCGACTACGCGGCCTTGGCCGAAGCGGCAGACACCTTCCGTGGCCTGCTGACCGAAGGCTCCAAAGTCTCACGCGGCGAAGGCGAGCGCCAGAAGGAAGAAAAAGTCAGCGACTTCCGCCAGGCCATGCAATGGCTCATCAGCGAAGCCGAACGCACGACCAGCCGCCAGCGCTACAAAGGTCTGGGCGAGATGAACCCCGCCCAACTGTGGGAAACCACCATGGACCCCACCGTGCGCCGCCTGCTGCGCGTGCAGATCGACGATGCCATCGAAGCCGACCGCGTGTTCACCATGCTCATGGGCGACGAGGTCGAACCACGCCGCAACTTCATCGAGAGCAACGCGCTGCGGGCGGGGAATATCGATATTTGATGGGGTGAACTGCTGAAGCGACACCAACAACGGCCACAGAGCCGGGTGGGCTTCAGTCTTTTGGCCAAGCCTCATGTGTACTGAACGCAGAGGCCGTTAGTTCGATATCTGCCCGAGAAATGCGGACTTGGCTGGCTACATTGCGCCAAGTGTCCACGACACCCATCACCTCTTCCACGATGTGCCGCCCTTGCGCTGCCGTCAGGCCGTAAAACGAGGCCGTGCTCAACGCGGTGCGCAAGTCAGGACGGTTGTCCATGTCGTCAATGTTCAGCACATGCTCTGCTTTGTCGATGTTCGGGTTCACATCAAACGCGGGTGCCAAACGCCAGCCCGTTGAGCTCAACACAAAGCCGTGATTGCGCAAATGGTCGTCCCGATTGCCCACCGCCACATTGAACACCACGCGCCTGAACAGCTGAGACAGATCAGATTGAACCGTCGCTGCATCGCCACTGGCCCGCAGAAATTGCGCCAATTCCAGATAACTACAGCCCTCGCTTTGCTCCTTGCGCAGCAGCGTCATGGCCGATGCATAAAACCGCCGCTGACCACCGACACGGTCGAAGCGCTGCACACAAAAAGTATGAAACTCACCACCCAGGCGCAACAGCTTTGCAGCAGGGACATCGATGCCTGCACGTTGGGCCATTTGATGTGTGGCGAACTCCCAAGCCCCGACATCACGGTCATCGTCACGCGCCGGAAATTTGCCAATCCAAAGAGAACCGTCCAGCTCTGTGAAGTTGGCCTTGGGACGGGCGCCTCCCAGCGAAGAACCCGGTACCACAAGCACTGTTAACCATTTGCGCAAAGCATCGAGATCGTCAATGCGCTTGTGGGTCAGCTGCCAAGCCACCTGCTCCAGTTCGCGCAGCGTGGTCACGGGTGGCGCTGCAAAAGCATCGTTGCCCAAAAACGCTTGCGTGCCAGATGGGCGAAACCGCAACGCCCCCTGTCGGGTAATGTCCTGCACGCCGATCAGGAAATCCCATGCATAAAGTGTTCTGGCCGGACGCTTTTGATCTTTGGCCAGCAAGGCTTCGCGCCGTTTCATCAGCGTTTGTCCCCAGCGGTCGGGTGATGAGTCGAGAAAGACGCCAAAGTTGCCCAGCTCCGGCTTGGGGAAAAACGGATGCGCGTCCAAAGACAAATCAGGGTCCAGCGCAAAAGCTCTCGGATCGCTCAGCCAATCTTTGTCGTAATGAAAGCGAATCTGCCCTCGGTCATGTGCCAAGTTGCCAACCAGACAAGCTGGCCCCAAATCGCAATCTAACCAGACCTCTAGCTCATCGAGTTGCCCCGTCATAGCTGCCCCTCAGAAGTGCTGTTGGCAGCGTCGGTGGACAGCACGCTGGCACGGCGCTGGCGTCGCGCTGCGGGCGATGGGGCCAAAGCCAAATCCTGCAGCTTGCGCCCCACTTTGTCGTCGGCGGCCAAGGCATTGAAATCTGCCTGCAGCCCGAGCACCGCCAGCACACGCAGATAAGTGCCCAAAGTGGCACCCGCATCGCCGGCCTCGACCTTGTAGACCGAAGTGCGCGACATGCCTGCCCGCTGCGCCACCACGGCCGTGCTCAGTTTGCGGCGCAAACGCGCCAGCCGCAGGCGCTCGCCCAAGGCGGTGAGCAGCGTTTGCTCTTGAGGGAAAACAATGGGCGGCTTGCTAGACATTTTGCCATTATGGACAAAAAATAAAATAATTGTCTATTTTGAAGAAATTTTAAAAGACCATTGGGACGAGTGGGCCGCAGACATGGCAAATCTCGCCCTGCAAATTACCCCGCCGCCGTATCAAGTCCAAACACAATGCTCATGGGCTGGCCGGATCAATAAAAGCTTCCCATCAGTGCAGCATATTGACATTTCCTGCTTGTCTATAAAGAAGCAAATTTTTGCATCGTGCTTCTAATTAGACTATCATTTCAATGAAATTAACCAGCCTATAGGCTAGCAATGTCTTCTGAACTGAACCAGCTTCGACTCGAACAAGTGCAGTCCACCCTTTCCGGCTACGCGGAATTGGTGAAGCGGCAGCCACCGTCACGGGGATGGCTGAAGCTCATCCGAGAGGCCCTGGGCCGGACGGAACGTCAGCAGGCTCAGCGGCTGGGCATCTCGGGGGCGACGCTGCACAAGTCCGAACAATCCGAAGCGGAGGATCGCATCTCGCTCGGACAACTGCGCAAACTCGCTGATGGACTGGATTGCGAACTGGTTTATGCACTGGTTCCCAGACGCCCGCTCACCGACGTGGTTCAGGAACGCGCTCGCGCCATCGCGATGGAAGAGGTTGGCAGCGTGGCCCACACCATGGGACTTGAAGACCAGCGCCCTGGCGCAGAACGGCTTCGCAAACAGGTGGACCGCAGGACCGAAGAATTGCTGCGCGGCCGCTGGTCAGACCTATGGCGATAGACCTGGACGAACAAGACGGCCAGACACCCCTGGACCCCGACGAGAAGGCCGGGCTCATCCCGGGGCACCTGGCCACCCAGGGTGACCTGAACGACTGGGAGCAAGAGAACATCTTGCGCGCCGTGCGCTGGCTCAAGCGGGTCAAAGCACCGCAAGTGCTGAGCGAAGGGTTCTGCCGAGAGCTGCATGAGCAGATGTTTGGGAAAACTTGGGCGTGGGCGGGCACGTTTCGCAAGTCCGACAAGAACATCGGCTGCGATTGGACGCAGGTCGCGGTGCGGCTCAAGAACCTGTTCGACAACACGCGTTGGTGGATCGACAACGCCACGTTTCCCCCTGACGAAATCGCAGCACGCTTTCACCGCGACCTGGTCTGGATTCACCCCTTCCCCAATGGCAATGGCCGACATTCACGCATGATGGCCGACGCCTTGCTGCGAAGCCGTGGCCAAGCTGCGTTCACATGGGGAAGTGGCGGCAGTCTGGTTGCAGCCAACGAGGTTCGGGCACGGTACTTGGCCGCCCTGCGAGCTGCAGACCAAGGTGACTATCAGCTTTTGCTTGCGTTTGTCCGCAGTTGAGCGCTCAGCCCATCAACCCGCCCCACTTTGCAACCCAAACACCACACTCATAGGCTGGCTGCCCTGGTGTGATTGGTAGACCACGCGGCCGTGGTAGGTGAAGGGGGCCGCTTTGCCTGCGGCCAGTTTGTTTTCGCGCACAAACAAATGGATGTCGATGCCCAAAGCGGCGTGGCGGATGATCTCTTGGCCGCGCTTGCTGCTTGGGTCGGTGGCGTTTTGGCTTTGCCAATGAAAGTGGCTGTCATCGATCCAGTGATCCATGTATTTGTGCTCGTCGGCCCGGCCCTGCTTGTTGATCGTGACCAGCAGGATGTGCGCCTTTTTGGGGGCCAGCACCACATGGCCGACTGAGAACATTGTGTTGCTAAATCAGGTGATTGAGCATCAAGCTGGCATCACTAAATCATCATCAATCCGTTTAAGATCATCTCAATTCAAAAATAAGTACTTTAGATAACGCGTGCAATATTCCAATCGTTCCTTCTATTCGGCACACATCAAGCAATTTGTGACATCAGACCCCAACTTGGTGCTGGGCGTCTTGACTGAGAACAGTGGTTTTTCCATCGAGACGACCCAGCGAGATGCATGGCGTTCACAGATTCAAATTCTTCAGAAAGAACTTAAATCGTTCACAGGTCGCGGCACAGTTTTCTTTGAGTTCATCGTGCCCCGTTTGGGCAAACGCATCGACGTGTTGATTTTGATCGACCACGCCATTTTTGTCATCGAGTTCAAGGTCGGTGAATCGCTTTTTAACCGTGCTGCGGTCGATCAGGTTTGGGACTACGCACTCGACCTCAAAAACTTCCACGAAACGAGCCATCACTGTGTGATCGCACCCATCTTGATCGCCACTCAAACACAGGGTATCAGCGGTCAGATCGTCACCAGCCATCACAACGATGGTGTGCTTTTCCCCATCAACACCTCGCCAGCGTTGTTGGCTACAACCATCGAAGATGTGTTAGCCTTTTCTTGTGGCGAACAACTCGATGCCGTCGATTGGGCCAACGGGCGTTACCGTCCCACCCCCACCATCATCGAAGCCGCATCAGCGCTTTACGGTAATCACTCGGTGGCCGAACTCTCACGCAACGATGCGGGTGAAAAGAACTTGGCACAAACCTCGGTTGCGATTGCGCAGCTGATCCAAGATTCAAAGCAGCGTAAGCAAAAGGCCATCTGTTTTGTGACGGGTGTACCAGGTGCGGGCAAAACCTTGGTGGGATTGGACATCGCCACCAAGCACATGGACGCCGAGAGCGATTTGCACAGCGTGTACCTGTCGGGCAATGGCCCTTTAGTTGCCATCCTGCGTGAAGCCTTAGTGCGCGATGAGGTGGCGCGTAAAAAAGCCATCGGCCAAAAGTTGCGCAAGGGCGAAGCCAGAAAAGCCGTTGAAGCCTTCATTCAAAACGTCCACCATTTCCGCGATGCGTATTTGTCGGACGAGCGGCCGCCTGTGGATCACGTGGTGATCTTTGACGAAGCACAACGCGCTTGGACGCTAGAACAAACCACCCAATTCATGGCCCGCAAAAAGGGCTACCCAGACTTCAACCGCTCCGAGCCTGACTTCTTGATTTCTTGCCTTGACCGTCACCCCGACTGGGCTGTGGTCGTATGTTTGGTG
Source organism: Limnohabitans sp. MMS-10A-192 (assembly GCF_003063335.1). Classification (GTDB taxonomy): domain Bacteria; phylum Pseudomonadota; class Gammaproteobacteria; order Burkholderiales; family Burkholderiaceae_C; genus Limnohabitans_A. The sequence continues at coordinate 340,498 of NZ_NERX01000002.1, forward strand.
GGCGGTGGTCAAGAAATTAACACGGGTGAAGCCGGTATTGGTGAGTGGCTCAAGGCCATTCACGAGCATTACCCAGATTGGGCGGTGCACATTTCGCCTCACCTGCAAGACTCCGAATACGGTGCGGATTCAGCACTGTCGCAACTGAAATCACGGGCCAACGTTCACCACAACGACGATCTGCATTTGTCGGTGTCCATGCGCTCCTTCCGCGCAGAGCATGTGTCCACCTTCGTAAAGCACTTGTTGGACCGTCGTACCGATTTGGCCCAAGCCATGTTCCAAGACGTTCAGGCGCGCTACCCGATCGTGGTGACCCGCGATTTAGACAAGGCCAAGCGCTGGCTGCGCGACAAAGCTCGCGGCAGCGAGCGCTTCGGCATGGTGGTTTCTTCGCAAGCCGTTCGCCTGCGCCCACACGCCATCGACGTTCGTTCACCCATGGACCCCATCCATTGGTTTTTGGACGACCGCGATGACGTGCGTTCGTCTTTTTATTTAGAAGACGTTGCAACCGAGTTTCACGTTCAAGGGCTCGAACTGGATTGGGCTTGTGTGGTTTGGGATGCCGACTTGCGCTTTGGCGAAGCCGACTGGGAATACCGTTCGTTTGTGGGCAACAAATGGCAAAAAATACACCTGGCACATCGCCAGATGTATTTGAAAAATGCTTATCGGGTTTTGCTTACCCGCGCTCGCCAAGGCATGGTCATCGTTATCCCACCCGGCGATCCAGAAGACCCCACCAGAGACCCGTCTTTCTACGACCCAATATATGGTTATTTGACTTCGATTGGTATCCAAGCCATCTGATCTGACCCGTTGAATTGATGTGCTGCTTGCAGACCATCTTTTTTGTATTTCTTTTACTTGTCCTCTTCCCAAGGGATCGGCTTGGCTTGTCTGCGCAAATCGTTGGGGCGGGTGTTTTGCCTGAAGGTGTCGGGCGGCCGGAAGCATTCTTCGGGCTTCACCATGTAGACCGTCCAATCGCCGTACAGCTTGCCGTCAAAGCACAAGAGGTCGCCGTCGAGTTGCAGTTCCAAAAACGTGTCGTTGCTGCCAGTGAGCAAGTGGGCGTCGCTCAGGCTGGTGAACTCGACGTTCATGCTGCAAGCGTAGGTGGTGTGAACGTGTTTGAGCGGGCCAAGCGCGGGGCCATCAAAACCCCAGCCGTTCATCGCTTCATGAGGCGTATCGCGGCCATGGAACAAGCCCAAATACATGCCGGGTTTTTGGGGCCGAGTGCCGTAAACGGGTGCTTGGTCTTTGCTGGTCTGCGTGTGCATAGGGCCTCACTTTGAATGAGGCTGTCAGATTAAAGACGAGTCGTGTGTTTGTGTACCAGGGCTTTGCCTGGGTTACCTCGCAGAAATCAAAAGCCAGAGATAGGCTTCGTCAATGCCTGACCGTCCAAGGATTGATCGCGGTCAGCCCCGCCGCTTCAAAGGGACTGGCATCGCGGGTGGCCACGATGAAGCCATGGCGCTTTGCGGTGGCGGCGATGTAGCCGTCCGCTGTCGAGATGGCCTTGCCTTGCGTGCGTGCCATCGACAGGATGTTCGCATAAGTTTGCGATGCGGCTGCGTCAAAGGGCAGGATTCGATCAGCGAACAACGGCAGTATGCGTTGCTCCAGGCCCAGCTGCAGGGTCTCTTTGCGTTTGCCCGCTGGCAGGGCAGCGATGCCAAAACGCAATTCGGCCAGGCTGATGGCGGACAGGTAAAGGGTGTCGATGGATTGCGCGTCGATCCACGCCAAAACGCCGGCATCCGCTGACAGCTTCAGCGGTTCAGAGATGACGTTGGTGTCGAGCAGGATCATTCAAACACCATGGGTTTTGCAGGTGTTTTGTCGCGCTCAATGGCCAAGTCAAAGCCGCCAGCTTGTCGGCCAATTTCGGCCAGCAGCGATCCCAGTTGGATGCGCCCTTGCGGGCGGGCAGCTTGCTCCAGAATGGCGCGCACTTCGGCTTCTGTGCTGCGTCCCGCCAATGCGGCACGCTGTCTCAGAGCTCTGTGGGTTTCTTCGGGCAAATTGCGGATGGTGATGGACGACATGGCGTGGTCTCCTTGGGATAGGTGTCAATGATATCAAAATCAAAATTTGATATCAATCAACCCACCTTCTCCACCACCATCACCCCCCGCAGCCCCACCCCAAAGCTCTTGAAGCCTTGCGCATCCCAGCGTGCGCTGCTGTCGATGCAGTCGTGTTGGTGGCCGTGCACCGTGGTGTGCACGCCCATGCGGCGGGCCAGTGTGTCCAGCACTTCAAAGCCATAGGCGTGGTAGCCGGGGGCTTCGTGGGTGATCAGGATGTCGGCTTGCTGTGCGGCCAGTTGTTCCACTTCGTCGGGGTAGATGCTGGACCAGTGTTTGAGGTGTGCGCTGCCTTGCCAGCGGTCTTGGCGCGGGGTTTTGCGGGTGTGCTCGTCGCGGTTGCGGTATTGGGCAGGGCGCGTGTTTTTGGGGTACCACACCGCCCCGCGAAACACGCCGCCCAGCCCAGCTATGCGTGTGCCGCATGGCAGTGTGACCACGCGGCCATGGATGTGCCGCTCGGCCAGCTCGGGGTGCCACACGTTGACAAAGGTGTCTTCGCTGTCCGTGTCGTGGTTGCCGTGGATGAACCAGACGCGCTCCCAAATGGCCTCCAGCTCCATGTGCAGCGGCCGCGCAGGCTCCAGGTCGCCCAGCAAGATGACGGCGCGGGCCTGCGTTTGCTCGGCCGCATCGATGATGTGCTGCCATTGGCCGTGGGGGTCGCCACAGAAGAGGATGGGGCCGGGGTGCATGGGCTTGGATGGAAGAATGGGTGCTGTGTTGTACCACCGTTGTTCGGTTACCCTTGGACGCTTCGCGATTGTGCTCACTTCCATTGCCATGTCTTCCATCGCCGTCATCGACTTTGAAACCACGGGCATCTCGCCCAATATGGGCGACCGCGCCACCGAGGTAGCGGTGGTGTTGCTGGAAAACGGCCAGGTGGTGGACCGTTACCAGAGCCTGATGAATGCGGGGGTGCGGGTCAACAGTTTCATCACCCAGTTGACCGGCATCACCAACGAGATGGTGCAAGCCGCGCCGCCGGCCGAGCAGGTCATGCGCGAGGCGGCCAGTTTTGTGGGCGGGCGGCCCATGGTGGCGCACAACGCTGCCTTTGACAAAAAGTTTTGGCAGGCCGAGCTGGCCCGCTGCGGGCAAGACGGTTCGCACGCGTTTGCTTGCACTTTGCTGCTGTCGCGGCGTTTGTATCCGCAAGCGCTCAACCACAAGCTGGGCACGCTGGCGGCTATGCACCACTTGCCTTCGTCAGGCCGTGCGCACCGGGCCTTGGCCGATGCCGAGATGGCCGCGCATTTGCTGGCGCAGATGCAGCACGACCTGAAAACCCGCCATGGCTGCACCCAGCCGGACCATGCTTTGCTGATGGGCCTTCAGCGCACCAGCCGCCAGATGGTGGGCCCTTACCTCAAGCGGCTGGCAGAGGCTTGACTCACTTGAACAAACTCGGCGGCGAGACCACGCCGTAGTTGGGGCCGATGCCTGTGCCCCAAGGGGCTTTGCACTTGGTGCTCATTTCGACCTGGATGTATTTGCTGCCCTGGTTGGCGTCCAGAACATGCAGGCACGCAAAGGCCATGATCGGTGCGCGTGCATGTGCGGTGACAGTGTCCACTGTGGGGATCACCACGTACTCGCAGCTCTTGTCGCCTTGTTTGCTGCATTGTTTAACGGTGCCGAACAGCGCAGCTTTGGCACCGGTCTGGATCCAGATGGATTGCCCAATGCTCAGGTCCACGGGGTTGCCGTCTTCGATCAGCTCTTTGATGTCCGACGTGCTGTTGGAGTCGTCCAGCAAAGAGGTCCACTGACCCGATGCGCAGGTGGCGTAGTGGTAGTCGCTGCCGATCCTGAAAACATAGGGCTTGCCTGTCGTTGGGTCAATTTTGGGGCCCGCAGGTGTGGCGTTGAAATTCCAGTAGGTGTCGTACAGGCATTGCGCGATCACCATGGGGAACACGCCGCCGGGCAAGATGGTGCTGGGGCTGGACAAGCCCGCCACGGCGGTGGCCTGCATGGGGCGCGACAAGATGCCCCAATACCGCGCAAAAAAAGTGGGCACTTCGCCGTCATTGGTGTTGACCGCTTTGGCCACGGTGACTTGAATGGCGGGGGCATCGTAGGCCTTTGGCACCATGGGCAGCGCTTGCAGCACTTTAGGTGTGTCCACCAAGCTCCAGTAGCCGGTGGCCACGGTGCCGGTTTTCAGGGCGGTGCCCGAGGCGGTGTTGCGGGTGATGGCTGTTTGCGCCTTTTGGGTGGCCAGGCTCCAGTTGGGCGTGGCGTTGGTGCCGTCAAAAAAATAGTTTGCGCCCGCCAGTGCGGCCGAGTCGGCGTCGTTTTGCATTTCGTTGCGCACGATTTGCAAATACACCAGGTCAATGGCCAAGGCGGCCAGTCCCAAGAAGATGGGCAGCAAGAAGGCCACCATCAGGCTCACCGAGCCGCGTTGCGATTGGGTGTGTGGGCGAGTGCTCATTCGTTCACCATCGATGTGCTGCTGGTCAAAACAATGGGCGAGCCCAATGCGCCCAGCATGGTGCCCACGCCCAAGCCTTTGAAGGTGTAGCTCACCGTCACGCGCAAGGCGTTCGGAAAACTGGCGGGGTTGGATTGGACGACGGTGACGGTGGGCACTGTCGCGGTGCCCAAAGAGATCAAGCTGCCATTGGTGTAGTTCAACACCACCGCACGGATTTGGGCGTCCGTCATCTTGGGGGAACTCAGCACGATGCCAGCCCGTGCGCCTTCGCGGCTGGCGTTGGTGAGGATGGCTTTGTCGTACAGCGCCAGGCTCAGTTCGATCATGCCGAAAAACACCAGCAGCAAGATCGGCAGGATGAGGGCGAATTCGACGGCGGCAGCGCCTTGCTGTGCCTGCCGCCGGATGAGCATATGACGTGGGTGCATGTGTCTTCTCCGTGTGCGTGCAAGGCCCCTGTGGCCATGCGTGGATCAGGCACCTTAGGCCACCTGCGCCCGCCATTCGGTGTGCACGCACACACAGCATCACAAAAAAACAAACCGCCAACAGCGGCTTGAAGGCCTGCTGCACAGATGCATGGTCTTGGTGTGATGGAGCACAGACCCAAGCCATTTCGATTTTTAAAGTTGCTCCACGGTGTCTGGAAATTCATTCAGGACCGGCGTGATCCATCACGTTTCATCACTTTTGATTTGGAGTTCCATCATGAAAAACTGGACAACAGCTGTAACGCAATTTTTGAACGACGAGTCTGGCGCGACAGCCATTGAATATGGCTTGATCGCGGGCTTGATTTCGGTGGTCATCGCCGTAGCGGTCACGGGCATTGGTACCAAGTTGGTCACCATCTTTGAAACGATCGCCACCAAGCTGACTCCCGCACCCGCAGCTTGATGCGTGTGTGAAACACCGAGAGCGCACCATGCCAACCCTCCATACGCAGACACAAGGCCTTTGGGTATTGGGCTTGGTCTTGCTGATCGCCATGTGGAAAGACATGACGCAACGCAAGATCCCCAATGCCTTGCTGGTCGTCGCCACCGCCTATGCCTTGCTGTGGTCCACGACCGCAGGCGGTGTGGGCCTGACGTCTGCGCTGGTGGGGGGTGTGGTGGCGCTGTTGGTGTTTGTGGTGTTCTACGCCATCGGGGCCATGGGCGCCGGTGACGTCAAGCTCATGGCCACCGTGGGCTTGTTCCTGGGGCGCGCCGATGTGATGGGCCTGTGCATCACCGTGCTGATTGCCGGTGGGGTGCAGTCACTCATCTGGGCCTTGTGGAAGGCGCGCCTGCAGGAAGTTTTGCGCAGCACTTGGCAGACCTTGTGCAACGGCATGTTTTCACTGGCCTGCGGCGATGTGCCCAACCGCCAGGACATGCCCACCGTGCACGGTTCCATGCCTTATGCCTTGGCCATCGGTGCGGGGACGTTCGTGCACCTGTATGGGCCAACTTGGTAACGCCCTAGAGAAAGATAAAAAAATGAGAAACATACGCGTCGTGGTGATGCTGCTCCTGGCCGTTGGCTTAGGGCTTGCAGCTGTGGTCATGGCCGCCATTTGGCTCAACAGCAAGTCCTCTGTGTTGACCAGCCATGTGGTGGTGAGCAAAGAGGATTTGCAAATCGGCACACGATTGCAGCCGAACATGGTGGAGGTGGTGGATTGGCCCAGCACCAGTCCGATCAAGAACCCCATGACCTCGGTGCAGCAGGCCTCAGACCGCGTGGTCAATGTGCCTGTCTTCAAAGGCGAGCCGATCTTGATGTCCAAGTTGGCAGCCGTTGGCGAGACCGGTGGCTTGTCGGCGGTGCTGCATGAGGGCCGTCGTGCCGTGACGGTGAAGGTCAACGAAATTGTGGGCGTCGCCGGGTTTGCCTTGCCCGGAACTTTTGTGGATGTGATGGTCAACACCGTGGACACGCAAAACAGCGCGGTCTCCAAGATCGTCATTGAGCGCATCAAGGTGCTGGCGGTGGCGCAAGACGTTTCCAATTTGGAGACCAAGCCCAAAATCGTCAATGCCGTCACGCTGGAAGTGACGCCCGCGCAGGCCGAAAAAATCGACTTGGCGCGCAGCGTGGGTTCTTTGTCTTTGGTGTTGCGCAGCCAGGTGGACATGCAAAGCGTCTCGACCCTTGGGGCGCGCAAGAACGATTTGCTCCAAGGCAGCGAAAGCCCATCGGCGCTTTTGATGGGGCCATTGAGCAGTGCGGTGTCCAACATCAAGACCCAGGTGGCCAAGCTGAGCACTCAGCCTGCACTGGCAACAAGCCAAGCCAGACAAAAAACCGCCCCCATGACAGACACGACAGAAGTCATTCGCGGACTGAAAAAAACCACGGAGTAAAAGATGAAGTTCCCTCAAACCCGCAATCAAACGCAAACGGTTAGCAGACCCTTCTGGGGTCAAGGGCCTGTGGCGCTGGCCTGTCTTTGGGCTGGCATGGTCTGTGCCGCAGAGCCTTCCGGGGCAAACACCACAGGCAAAGCAGCTTTGCTTGGCAACAAAGCCACCGTGGTGGCCTCCAGCGGTCATGGCCCCGTGCAGGTTGAAGCGCCTGTGCGTCTGACCGCCGGCAAATCGATGGTCATGGGCTTGTCCGAGAAGGCGGTTCGCATCTCGATTGCCAACCCCGATGTGGCCGACGTCATGTTGGTGAATCCTAAAGAGGTGTATTTGTTGGGCAAGAAAACGGGCACGACCAACTTGTTTGTCTGGTCTGCGGGGGGTGCCACCAGTTTGCGCGATGTGATGGTGAATGTGGACACGGCTGCTTTGCAGTTGAAGCTGCGCGAATGGGTGCCCACGGCCGGTGGCGTGAGTGTGGATTCGGTGGCCGACACTTTGGTGGTGCGAGGACAGGTGAGCGATGCCCTGAAGGCGCAGCGCATCATGGGCTTGGCCGATGCGTTTTCGGGGGGCAAAAAGGCCATCAACATGTTGCGTGTGGAAGGTGGGCAACAGGTGATGCTGGAGGTCAAGGTGGCCGAGGTGTCCAAGACCTTGCTGGAAGACTTGGGCGTGGACCTGAACATCACGCGCAGCATGGGCGGGGCCTCGGTGAATTTGTTGTCGCAGTTGTTGACCAGTGGCTCGACCACCATCACCAGCACCCGGACGGGCAACAACGTTGCTTTGACGGCCGAGATGAAAAAAGGGCTGGTCAAAGTCTTGGCCGAGCCGACCATCACTGCGGTCAATGGTCAGGAAGGCGCGTTCTTGGCGGGCGGGCGGATTTACATTCCCGTGCCGCAATCGAACGGTTTGGGGGGGCTTCGATCGTTCTGGAGGAAAAAGAGTTTGGCGTGGGCCTGAAGTTTTTGCCCACGGTGCTCGAGGATGGCTTGATCAATTTGCGTGTCACGCCCGAAGTTTCCGAGTTGTCTCAATATGGCACCACGATCCAAAGCCCCGGCGGGCAAATCAGTTTGCTGCCGTCCATCACGACACGGCGCGCATCGACCACGGTGCAGTTGCGCGATGGTGAGAGCTTCGCCATTGGCGGGCTGATCAAAAGCAATGTGACGGAGTCGATCAAGGCTTTGCCGCTGCTGGGCGAGTTGCCGGTCTTGGGCGCTTTGTTTCGCAGCACGGCGTTTCAAAAAGAGCAGTCGGAGTTGTTGTTTGTGGTGACGCCTCGTTTGGTCAAGCCGACAACAGCGCGGACGGCTCTGCCCACCGACAACTTCCGGCAACCCACACGCACCGAATTGTTCATTGACGGACAGCTGGAAGGAAAGGACAAGCCATGAAAAATTCACAAACACGGCGCTTGATGGGCGCATGCAAAGGCATGTTGTTGTGCGCACCGCTGATGCTGGGCGCTTGTGCCTCGTCGCTTTGGACGCCCGATGCCACGTTTGGCGAGGCTGTGCGGCAAGCGAAGCACACCCAGGTGCTGGACCCGGCTGCGCCCGCGAGTGCGCCTGGGGTTTCGGGCACCGATGCCGTGATCGCCAAGTCGGCGGTGGACCGGTATCAAAAATCTTTTGAAGTGCTGCCACTGCCCGTCAATGTGTTGAACATTGGTGTGGGCACCGGTGTTGGCGCTATGGGCGCGCGTTGAGGAACACCATGAATGCCGATTTGATTTTGTCCAATGCCGCTTTGGCCAAAGCGGTGGCGGTGAGCTTGGCTGCCGCAGGCATTGAGGTGCACACCCAAAGTTTGAGGCAGCCGGTGCATGCCCTCGATTTGGCCGATTTGGTCGGTGATGTGCTGATTGTGGAGAGTTCGAAGTTCCATGAGATGGCGGATCTCAAGGCGCTCGAAGCCTTGACGTTCAACCGTCCCCAGTTGTATGTGATTTTGATCACGGACAACGCCGACAAGACTTTGCTGTTTGGCGCGATGCGCGCTGGGGTTCGCGAGGTGTTGAATTTGCCATTGGCCGATGACGCGCTCAGCGAAGCCTTCAAACGCTGTGCTTCTCACCAAATCAAGCTTCAGGAGTCGCCTGACAATGTCAGATCCAGGGGCAAGATGGCGGCGTTTGTCTCGTGCAAAGGGGGAAATGGTGCCAGTTTTGTCGCCACGAACATGGCCTACCTGATGGCCAGCGAGTTCTCCAAATCCTGTGCTTTTCTGGATCTGGACTTGCAGTATGGCGACGCTTCTTTTTACTTGGGTGGCGGCAGCGTTAAAAACAACATCAGCGATTTGACGCAACAGATCGAGCGGCTCGATGGTCAGTTGTTGTTCAGTTGCATGCACCAGGTGGCCCCGGGCTTGGTGTTGTTGGCAGCACCACATGACATTGAAACGGCTTTGTCGGTGACCGCCAAGCAGCTTGAAAAAGTCTTGCAATTGGCCAGGCAAAGGTACGAGGTGGTCTTGCTGGACATCCACCGTGCAATGGACGGGCTGGCGATCCAGTCGCTGGACATGGCCGACGTGGTGTACCTGGTGATGGACAACACCATGCCTTCGGTGCGCGATGCGAAACGGCTGGTCAAGTTGTTCAGAACCCTGGCCTACAGCGATGAAAAATTGCGTGTGTTGGTCAACCGCTATAACAGCAAAGGGTTTGTCGACATCAAGAGCATTGAGGCGGCGATCGGTTTGCGGGTAACCCAGACATTGCCTGAGCATTTCGATGAGGTGAGTGAGTCCATCAACTTGGGGCAGCCTTTGGTGAAGATGCACCCCAAAAATCCGGTGGTCGATGCTTTGCGTTTGGTGGCGGCGAATTTCCTGCAAACAGAGCCACCTAAAAACAAGACGTGGCTGTCACGTTGGGTGGGCGCACATGCTTGAAAATCTAGCCGAAACCAGCGCTGTGCAAAGTGTGGCGCCGTCCAGCATTCGCCACCAGTTTGAAAACCGAACGGTGGATTTTCCGGGCTCGCATTCTGCGGGTGCCAGCAAGTTGTCGCATGCGCGCTTTGATCAGATCAAGTCGCAGATTCACCGGCAGATCCTCGAAGAGATGGACTTGCGCCGCTTGGAGAAGCTGCCTCCTGAGCGCTTGCGCGCAGAGCTCCAAAACCTGACCGAGAGTTTGATCGGGCAAAACCACTTTGCCTTGAATGAAGTGGAGCGCAAACAAATTGGCCAGGGCATTCAGGATGAAATGCTGGGCTTGGGGCCGATCGAGTCCTTGCTGGGCGATGGGACGGTCTCTGACATTTTGGTGAACGGGCCTTTCAAGGTGTATGTCGAGCGGCGCGGCAAGATCGAGTTGACGCCCATTCGTTTTGAAAACGATGGTCACCTTTTGCGCGTGATTGATCGGATCGTGTCGAGGATGGGGCGACGCATCGACGAGATGAGCCCCATGGTGGATGCGCGCCTGGCCGATGGGTCGCGGGTCAACGCGGTGATCCCGCCGCTGGCCATTGATGGGCCCTTGCTGTCGATTCGACGGTTTTCCGTGGTGCCTTACACCATGAAGGATTTGTTGGACTTTGGCACGATGACCCCCGACATGGCGTGTTTGATGGACGGCGTGATCAAGGCCAAGCTCAATGTGTTGATATCGGGCGGCACGGGCAGTGGCAAGACGACGTTGTTGAATGTGGTTTCCGCCAGCATTCCGCCGGACGAGCGGATCGTGACGATCGAGGATGCGGCCGAATTGCAGTTGCAACAACCGCATGTGGTGCGCATGGAAACCCGGCCGCCCAATATGGAGGGCGTGGGCGAGGTGTCGCAACGCGCATTGCTGCGCAACAGTTTGCGCATGCGACCGGACCGCATCATTTTGGGAGAGGTGCGGGGCGTGGAAGTGATGGACATGCTGCAGGCCATGAACACCGGCCATGAGGGCTCCATGAGCACCATCCATGCCAATACGCCGCGCCACGCCATGACCCGGCTGGAGCACATGTTGGGCATGGCGGGCATGCAGACCGACACGCGCAGCCTGCGCCAGCAAATTGCGGCCGCGCTGACGGTGGTGATTCAGGTCTCCCGCTTGTCCGACGGCAAACGAAAAATCACCAGCATGCAGGAGATCACGGGCATGGAGGGGGATGTCATCACCATGCAGGAAATTTTCAGGTACGAACAAATGGGCCTGTCGAGCGATGCACAAGTGCAAGGGCGTTTTGTGGCCACGGGTATCCGGCCAAGGTTTTTCCAGCGGCTGCACACACGCGGCATTGAACTGGACCCCGCGATGTTCACGATCGAAGGAGTGGCCCCATGAGTGGTTTTTTTTATGCACTGATCCTGTGCGTCGTCGGCGTGGCTGTGGCTTTGTTGGTGGCGGCTTTGATCATGACGTGGGATGCCACCATGGGCCCCGGGCGCAAACGCTTGAACGAGCGCTGGCGGGTGGTGTCCAAAGACGATGGCGCGGAGGCGGCTGTCCGCTTGTCGCAAAAGCGCCATTTGAGTGAAAACGCCGCTGTGCAGGCCTGGTTGCAGCAGAGTTCTTTCATCCGGGCGCTGGATCGCGTGCTGGTTCAGGCGGGTTTGCAGATCAGTTTGGCGCAGGCTTTTGGCTTGTTTTTGGTCTTCACGGTGTCGGGTGTTGCGGTGGCTTTTTTTGGCGGCGCACCTGTTTGGGCCTCACTCTTGCTCATGCCTGTGGTGTGGGTCTTGCTGGCTTGGTATGTGTTGTACCGAAAACGCCGGCGCCTGTTGCAGATTGACCTGCAGTTGCCCGCAGCACTGGAGATGATGGCTCGGGCCTTGCAAGTGGGGCATGCCTTGAGTGGGGCCTTGTTGATCGCGGCCAAAGAGTCCCGCGAGCCGATTGCCAGTGAGCTGCAAACGGTGTTTGATGAAATGAACTTCGGCATTTCTTTGCAGGTGGCCTTGCCTCATCTGGCCGAGCGCATCGCCAGCGACAGCGTGCGTTACTTTGTTGTGGCGGCCATGGTCCAGAGCGAAACGGGCGGTAATTTGGCCGATATTTTGAGGAACACCGCCTCATTGATCCGCGAGCGGCACAAGCTCATGGCCACCGTGAAAGTGTTGTCGGCTGAAGGGCGTTTGTCGGCGGTGATTTTGTCGGTGTTGCCGTTTGCCATTGCCGCCGTGCTCAGTTGGGTCAACCCTGCGTTCATTGGCAAGCTGTGGACCGACCCTTTGGGATTGAAGCTGCTGATGGGTTCTTTGGTCTTGGTGGTGGTGGGTGTCATCTGGATGCAGCGCCTCGTCAGTGTCCGTGTTTGAAGGAAAGGCGCCTATGTCCTGGATGCTCATTTTGATTTATGCCTGCGTGTTTGCGCTGGTGTGTGGTTTCAGTTATTGGGCCCTGAGCAGTTTGATGCCCAGCGGCATGACGCAGCGGCTGGCCAGCTTGCAAGACACGGCCCCGCCTGAGCGGCCTGCAAGCTGGCAAAAGTGGCTCGACAAGGTGCAGCAGGCCATGGCTTGGCTGGGGCCTTTGTCATCGGTTTCAGAGCCCGAAGACCCGGCACAAACCTTTCGTTTACGGCTGCGCTTTTACAACGCGGGCATCCATTCGCGTCTGGCGCCGTTGGTGTATCTGGCCAGCAAGACGGTGCTGACTTTTGCATTGCCTGGCATCGCGATGGGGGTGCTGTGGTACAGCCAAGTGAACTTGCCGCAAGCCATGGACATGGGGCTTGTGCTGGTGTGTGCCATATTGGGCTACTACTTGCCCAATGCCATCTTGGCGCATCTTGTGGCGCGTTACCAGCAAGCCTTGTTCAATGCTTTTCCGGATGCGCTCGATTTGATGCGCGTGTGTGTGCAGGCGGGTTTGGGGCTGGACGCGGCCATTGACCGTGTCGGGCATGAAATGCGTTTGAGCTGCGCCGAACTGTCCAGTGAATTCGAGCTGACCGGGCTCGAGTTGCGTGCGGGTGCCAGCCGAGCCGATGCGCTGCGCCATTTGTCCGCACGCATTGGCCTGGAAGATGTGGAGGCCTTGGTGGTGATGCTCATCCAGGCGGACATGCTGGGCACCAGCGTGCACGAGTCACTTCAAGTTCACTCGGAATCGCTGCGCACCAAGCGGCGGCTGTTGGCCGAAGAAACGGCGGCCAAGCTGCCCGTCAAGTTGTTGATCCCTTTGGTGTTTTGTGTGTTCCCGGCCTTGCTCACGGTTTTGTTGGGCCCGGCGGTGATCAGTGTCCAGGAAGTTCTGACGCCAACTGCGCAAGGGGCTTGAGCGCTCTGCCCAGGCTCAGCCTTGAACTACAGCCAGATACGCCTCGCGCGTTTCGGGGCTGACCGCTTCCAGCGCTTGTTCGTAGCGCGTTTGGTGCTGTTTGATCATGCGGGCCGAGGCGATGGTTTTGGATTTGCAAAACCAGTGGCAGCTGTGTTGCATCAAGAACATCTCGGCCATGATGCGAAATGCCCGCTCTTTGCTGGGCGTTGGCGTGTGTGCCATGGCGCGCTCGATGCCTTGCGCGTGCACGACCAGCAGGCGGCGCATGTCAAACGTGGCTTTGGGCGAGAGCTGGTCGATGAAGGGCAGCGCGATCTTGAAGCCGCGTGTCACCGGCGCAGCCAGTCGGCCGAATGCGGTGGCCAGGGCTTTGAATTCTTCGGCCAGCTGTTGCTCGGCCAGTTCTTGCAGTTGCAAGATCTGTTGTTGGCGTGCGGCCTCGGGCTCGGCCAGCGCGCGCATGTAGGCCTCGGTCAATTGGGCCATGTGCTTTTCGATCTGGTAGGGCCGCAATTGCTCGGCCAGCAAGGCGGTGCGTTGGCGTTGTCCCTGGCCGTTCAGCCAGTGGATGCCCACGCCCAACAAAAACAAAAGACTCAGAAGTTCCATACCTGTCCGCTTCATGGGCCTGATGGCCCGGTGCCCCAAGTGTAAAGAGCTGGGCCTGGCCGGGTATCTGTGCGCGGGCCCACCCCTTGATTTGGAGTGCCGCCTCTAAAGTGCGGGTTTTCCCTTGTGCCACCCCGCTGGCGGTGTTCAAATTGCTGCATTGCAACAAACAACCCTTTCAAGGAACACACCATGAACTTCAATGCTGACCAACTCGTCGCCGCTCAACAAGCCAACCTGAAGGCCGCTTCCGGCCTGTCGCAAACCGCTTTCGCTGGTTTCGAGCGCCTGGTCGAGCTGAACATGGCCGCTGGCAAAGCCGCTGTGGGTGAGTCTTTCGCCAACGCACAAGCCCTGTTCGCTGCCAAGAACCCCCAAGACATGTTGGCCGCTCAAGCCGCTTTGGTGCAGCCTGCTTTCGAAAAGGCCGTGTCTTATGGCCGTCACCTGACCGACATCGCCAACAGCACCGGCGCTGAGTTCACCAAGGCTGTCGAAGGCAAGTTCGCCGAGACCGAGCAAGCGGTCAAAAGCTTGGTCGAGAACAGCCTGAAGAACGCACCTGCTGGCTCTGACGCCGCTGTGGCCGCCATCAAAACCGCCATCGAAGCCGGTCAAAACGCCACTGAAACCCTGAAAAAAGTGGTCAAGCAAGCCGCTGACACCGCTGAGACCAACCTCAAGACCGCCACCGCCCAAGCAGAAGCTTCGGTCAAAGCCGCTCTGAGCAAAGCCAAAGCCAAGGCTTAATTCCCAAAGCACTCTCGCAGTGCTTTCTACAATCAAGGCGTCTTCGGACGCCTTTTTTGTTTCTGGATGCCCTTCATGCCCCCTGCGTTTGCCCACCCCTCTGCCCCTGTTTTGCACATCGAAGGCGGTGTGGCCACGATCACCCTGAACCGCCCAGCCCAGCGCAACCGGCTGGAAAACGGCGACCTGAAGACCTTGCTGGCGCAGTTTGAACAAGTCCATCAAAACGCCGATGTGCGCGTGCTGGTGCTGACGGCCAACACCGAAGGCCAGCCCAAGCCGGTGTTTTGCGCGGGCTATGACATCAGCGGTTTCAACGAGCCCGGCCATGGCTCGACGTTCTTTGAGGAAATCCCTGACGCACTGGCCAAGCTGCGGCCAGTGACGATTTGCGCTTTGAATGGCAGCGTGTACGGCGGTGCCACCGATGTGGTGCTGGCCTGCGACTTGCGCATTGGCCTGCAAGGCATCGAGTGGCGCATGCCCGCCACCGCGCTGGGCTTGCATTACTACCCCAGCGGTCTGCAGCGCTACGTCAGCCGTTTTGGCGTGGCGGGTGCCAAGCGTGCGTTTTTGACGGCGCGCCCTTTCTCGGCCGAGCAGCTCAACGCCATGGGCTTGTTCGAGGCCTTGGTGACGGACGCCGATTGGGCTGCGACCTTGGACGCGCTGGTTGGCGACATCCTGGCGCTGGCACCTTTGGCGGTGCAAGAGACCAAAAAGTCGATCAACGAAATCGCGGTGGGCCAGATGGACACCGATCGCCTGCGCGCACGCGAGCACATGACCAGCGACAGCGCCGACTTTGCCGAAGGCCGCGCAGCCTTTGCCGAGCGCCGCAAGCCGACATTTGTGGGCCGTTGACCGACCCATGGCCCACCCCATTGGCAGACTTTTGCTGGCCGCCACCGCGTGTGGCGCGTGCCTGTGCGCCAGCGTGCAAGCGCAGACGCTGGACACGGTGGTGATCCGCGCCGAGCTGGAAAACATGGAGGGCCTGGCCCGTTCGGCCAGCGAGGGCATTGTGTCGGGGGAGCGCTTGCGTGCCCTGCCCCTGCTGCGCCCCGGCGAGATCATGGAGATGGTGCCCGGCCTGATGGTCACCCAGCACGCGGGCGACGGCAAGGCCAACCAATATTTCTTGCGCGGCTTCAACCTGGACCACGGCACCGACTTCGCCACTTTTGTGGGCGGCATGCCGGTCAACATGCCCAGCCATGCGCACGGGCAGGGTTACACCGATCTGAATTTTCTGATCCCGGAGCTGGTCCAGAAGGTGCAGTACCGCAAGGGCCCCTACGACGCGCAAGACGGAGACTTCGCTTCGGCGGGCACGGCCCACATCGACTACTTGCGCAAGCTCGACAGCCCTTTGGCGCAAATCACGCTGGGGCAAGGCGGATTTCAGCGCACGCTGCTGGCGGGCTCGCCCACGCAGGGCAGCGGCAAGCTCTTGTATGCCTTGGAGGTCTTTCGCAACGATGGCCCTTGGCAAACGCCCGAGGATTACCGCAAGCGCAACGGGGTCTTGCGCTACAGCGAGGGCAGCACCGTCAGTGGTTATGCCCTCACCGCCATGGCCTACAAGGGGCAATGGACCTCGACCGATCAGGTGCCGCAACGCGCCATCGACCAAGGCTTGATCTCGCGCTTTGGCAGCTTGGACAGCACGAGCGGTGGCCAAACGCAGCGCTACAGCCTGTCGGGCGAATGGGCCTGGCTGCAAGGCGACACGCGCACCCGCGCCAATGCCTGGTGGCTGAAGTCATCGCTCGATTTGTGGTCCAACTTCCAGTATTGCCTGAGCGACCCCGTGACCGCTTGCCCCACTGGTGACCAGTTCATGCAGCGCGAGCAGCGCCAGGCCGTGGGCTTGTCGCTGTCGCAATCGGTGCCCGCGCAATGGGGCGACAAGGCGGTGGAGAACAGTTACGGCCTGCAGGCGCGGCAGGACAACATCGCGCCGATAGGCCTGTACGCCACCCGCGAACGCGTGGTGCTGAGCACCGTGCGGCAAGACCAGGTCTGGCAGCGCAGCACGGCGCTGTGGTTTCAGAGCGAAGTGCGTTGGCTGCCTTGGCTCAGAAGCATTGCGGGCCTGCGCGGCGATGCGTACCAGTTCGATGTGCAGTCGAGCTTGCCCGCCCATTCGGGGCAGACCAGCGCCCAGATGGTCTCGCCCAAGTTGGGCCTGGTGCTGGGGCCATGGGACAAGACCGAGGTCTACCTCAACCACGGTTATGGCTTCCATTCCAACGATGCGCGGGGCACCACCCAGCCGGTGGACGCGGTCAGCCCTTTGGTGCGCACCCGGGCCTCGGAAGTGGGTGTGCGCTGGAGCGTGATGCCCGACTGGAAATCGACCTTGTCGCTGTGGCAGCTCAAGACCGCGTCGGAGCTGCTGTTTGTGGGCGATGCGGGCACCACCGAGCCCTCGCGGCCATCGCGCCGCACCGGGCTCGAGTGGGGTCATTTTGCGCGGGTGGGTGAGCATGTGGCGCTGGATGCGGACTTGTCGTGGTCGCGTGCGCGCTTCACCGATGGCGATGCGGCTGGCCCCTTCGTGCCGGGCGCGGTCACGACCACGGCCAATCTGGGCGTGACGCTGGATGCCTGGGGGCCATGGTCGGCCTCTTTCAGGCTGCGCTACTTTGGGCCGCGCCCTTTGATCGAAGACAGCAGCGTTCAGTCGGCCTCGTCCCTGATCGGCAACTTGCGTGTGGCCTACCGTGTGGACCTTCGCAACCAGCTGAGTCTGGACGTGTTCAATGTGTTCAACACCCAGCGCAACGACATCGACTATTTCTACGAGTCCAGGCTCAAAGGCGAGCTGACCCCGGTGTGGGACCACCATGTGCACCCGGTCGAGCCCCGCATGCTGCGCCTGAGCTGGCGCCACCGGTTTGAATGAGTTTCATGCGCTGCTGCGCCCGGCTGACCAGGCGCTGCCCATCGAGGCGCAGATGATGAAGCCCATGGCCGCCCATTGGCCGGGGCTCAGGTGCTCGCTCAGCACGATCCAGCCGGCCATCGCGCCCACGGCGGGCTCCAGGCTCAGCAAGATGCTGAAGGTGTGTTGGGGCAGGTGCTTGAGGGCGACCATCTCCAGCGTGTAGGGCACGGCGCTCGACAGCAGGGCCACGGCCAGACCGGCGGCCAGCCATTGCGTGTCCAGCAGGGCGCTGCCCGCTTCGTACAGGCCAAAGGGCGTGACCACCAAGGCCGCAGCCAGCATGCCCATGGGCGTGGCCATGGCGCCATAACGTTGGGCCACGCGCTGCCCGAACACGATGTACATCGCCCAACAAGCCCCCGCGGCCAGCGCAAAGCCGATGCCCAGCGGGTCCAGCGCATCGTGTGCGCCGGGCAAGGGCAAGATCAGGCCCAAGCCCAGCACGGCCAGGGCCACCCAGAGCCAATCGCTGGCTTTGCGCGAGTGCCACAACGCCACGGCCAGTGGCCCGGTGAACTCGATGGCGATCGCCAAACCAAAGGGAATCGTCTTGATGGCGCTGTAAAACAGCAGGTTCATCACCCCCAGCGTGACGCCGTACAGGCCCAGCGGCAGGGCGTCTGCCCAAGTCCAGCGGCGCCGCCAGGGGCGCCAAAAGGCCATCAACATCAGCGTGGCAAACACCAGCCGGTAAAGCGTGGTGCCACCGGCGCCCACCGCCGGGAACAGGCTTTTGGCAAACGAGGTGCCGATCGACAGCGAAATGAGGGAGCCGAGCAAGGCGCCCACGGGCCAGATGGGGAAGGACAAATTCGGACTTTCGGGGTGGCTGGTGGCTTGGGGTGGACAAAACCCGCCGGGGCCAGGTGCATTCGGGGGCATCATAGCCCCGCATACAATCCCCCGTTGGTCTGCCCAGCTGTCCGCGTGACAGCTGGGCAGAAGACAGACAGCCCGTTTTTGTGGAGTTACCCCATGTTCATTTCTTCCGCTTTTGCCCAAACCGCTCCTGCTGCCGCTGCTGGCAGCGACATGCAGTCCACCTTGATGAGCATGCTGCCTTTGCTGCTGATGTTCGCGGTGCTGTATTTCGTGATGATCCGCCCCCAGATGAAAAAGCAAAAAGAGCACCGCGCCATGATCGACGCGTTGGCCAAGGGCGACGAAGTCGTGACCGCTGGCGGCTTGCTGGGCAAGGTCAGCAAAATCGGTGACAGCAACATCGGCGTGGAAATCGCTTCGGGCGTGGAAGTGCAAATGCAGCGCAGCGCTGTGGTGCAGGTCTTGCCCAAAGGCACACTGAAGTAATTCAGGTCCGTTTTCGGCTTTTTCAGCGGGGCGCATGACGCCCCGGTTTTTCATCCTGTACGCGAGTCCTTATGAACCGTTACCCGGTCTGGAAATACGCGATCATCGTGATCGCATTGTTGCTGGGGGTGGTCTACACCCTGCCCAACTTCTTTGGTGAGGCGCCTGCTGTGCAGGTGTCTTCGGGCAAGGCCACCATCAAGGTGGACACCGGCACGCTGCAAAAAGTCGAAGACGCGCTCAAGGCCGCGGGCGTCACCGCCCAAAGCGTGGCGCTCGAAGGCGGCTCCATCCGGGCCCGCTTTGACAGCACCGACAACCAACTCAAGGCCAAGGACGCGGTTCAAAAAGCCCTGATCCCTGATGCGGCCGATCCACAGTTTGTGGTGGCGCTCAATTTGGTGTCGCGCTCGCCCGAGTGGCTCGGTGCCTTGCACGCCGCGCCCATGTACCTGGGCCTGGACTTGCGCGGTGGCGTGCACTTCATGCTGCAGGTGGACATGCAGGCGGCCCTGACGCAGCGCGTGGAATCGCTCACGGGCGACCTGCGCAGCTTGCTGCGCGAGAAAGACGTGCGCCACGGCGGCATCACGCGCAACGGCCAAAACGTCGAGATCCGCTTGCGCGACGCGCAGCAGCTCGAAGCGGCCAAGCGCCTGTTGTCGGCCCAGTTCCCTGACCTGCAAACGCAGGACGTGGCCGATGGCGCCGAGTTCCGCCTGATCGCCAGCAACAAGCCCGAAGCCGCCCGCCGGGTGCAAGAGCAGGCTTTGAAGCAAAACATCACCACCTTGCACAACCGGATCAACGAGCTGGGCGTGGCCGAGCCCGTGATCCAGCAGCAAGGCCTGGACCGCATCGTGGTGCAGTTGCCCGGCGTGCAGGACACGGCCAAGGCCAAGGACATTCTGGGCCGCACCGCCACGCTGGAAGTGCGCATGGTGGACGAAAGCACCGAAGCGCGTGCGGCCGAACAAGGCGGCATCGTGCCCTTTGGCGCTGAGCGTTATCTGGAGCGCGAAGGCCGTCCGCTGATCGTCAAAAAACAAGTGGTGCTCACGGGTGACAACCTGACCGACGCGCAACCCGGCTTTGACAACCAGACGCAAGAACCCGTGGTCAACCTGACGCTGGACGCCAAGGGCGCCCGCATCTTCAAGGATGTGACCCGCGAGAACATCGGCAAGCGCATGGCCATTTTGCTGTTTGAAAAAGGCAAGGGCGAGGTTGTGACCGCGCCGGTGATCCGCTCCGAAATCGGTGGTGGTCGCGTGCAGATTTCGGGCCGCATGACCACCGCAGAAGCCAACGACACCGCGCTGCTGTTGCGTGCAGGCTCTTTGGCCGCGCCGATGGAGATCATCGAAGAGCGCACCATTGGCCCGAGCCTGGGTGCCGAAAACATCGCCAAGGGCTTCAACAGCGTGACCTGGGGTTTCCTGGTGATCGTGGCCTTCATGGTGATTTATTACGCCATGTTCGGTTTGTTCTCTGGCATCGCGCTGGCGGTGAACTTGTTGTTCCTGGTGGCGATCTTGTCCATGTTGCAAGCCACATTGACGTTGCCCGGCATGGCCGCGATGGCGCTCGCTCTGGGCATGGCCATTGACTCGAACGTGCTGATCAACGAGCGCGTGCGTGAAGAGTTGCGCAATGGCGCCAGCCCGCAAGCGGCCATCCATGCCGGTTATGACCGCGCTTGGGCCACGATTTTTGACTCCAACATCACCACGCTGATCGCGGGTGTGGCCTTGCTGGCCTTTGGCTCTGGCCCGGTGCGTGGTTTTGCGGTGGTGCACTGCATCGGCATCTTGACCAGCATGTTCTCGGCTGTGTTCTTCTCGCGCGGCCTGGTGAACCTCTGGTACGGCAGCAAGAAAAAACTCAAATCGGTGTCGATCGGTACCGTGTGGCGGCCTGAGGCTGGCACCGCGGTGAAAGCCGACTAAGGGGAAAAGACCATGGAATTGTTCAAAATCAAAAAAGACATCCCGTTCATGAAGAACGCGTTGGTCTTCAACGCGATTTCCTTTGTGACCTTCGCGCTGGCCGTGTTCTTTTTGTTCACCAAGGGCCTGCACCTGTCGGTGGAATTCACGGGCGGCACGCTGATGGAAGTCAGCTACAGCCAGCCCGCTGACCTGAACAAGGTGCGCGCCACGGTGGGCACTTTGGGGTTCAGTGAAGTGCAGGTGCAGAACTTCGGCACGGCCCGTGATGTGATGATCCGTTTGCCTGCGCAAAAAGGCGTGAGCTCGGCGCAGCAGAGCGAAAAAGTGTTGAGCGCCCTGAAGGCCGACAACGCTGACGTGACTTTGCGTCGCACCGAGTTTGTCGGCCCGCAAGTGGGTGACGAGCTGGCCGAAGACGGCCTGAAGGCGCTGGCCTTTGTGGTGGTCGGCATCATGATCTATTTGGCGATCCGCTTCGAGTGGAAGTTCGCGGTCTCGGCCATCATCGCCAACTTGCACGACGTGATCATCATCCTGGGCTTTTTCGCTTACTTCCAGTGGGAATTTTCACTGGCGGTGTTGGCGGCGGTGCTGGCGGTGTTGGGTTACTCGGTCAACGAGTCGGTCGTGATTTTTGACCGGATTCGCGAGAACTTCCGCCGTTACCGCAAGATGAACACGGTCGAGATCATCGACAACGCGATCACCTCCACCATCAGCCGCACCATCATCACCCACGGCTCGACCCAGATCATGGTCTTGTCCATGCTGCTGTTCGGCGGCGAGACGCTGCACTACTTCGCCATGGCGCTGACGATTGGCATTTGCTTTGGCATTTACTCGTCGGTGTTTGTGGCCGCTGCGATTGCCATGTGGCTGGGCTTGCAGCGCGAAGACTTGATCAAGCCGATCAAGAAAGACAACGACCCGAGCGACGAAAACTCGGGCGCGGTGGTCTGAGGCTTTCACATCCAAGCAAGGGCACCTTCGGGTGCTCTTTGTTTTTGGGGCCTAGCCCACGCCAATGCGCTGAAACAGCCCGCCGGGCAAGCGGCCGACTTGCCCCATCAACTCCAGCTCCAGCAGTTGCGCCTGCAGCTGGGCCGTGGGCCAGCCGCAGCGTGCTTGCAAGGCGTCCAGCCCCACCGGGTCGTGGCCCAGCAGGCTGAGCAGTTCATCTTCGGTTTCCGTGTGTGCTGTCGCTGCATCCAAGGCCAGCGGCACGTTTGCAAACGGGTCGGGCATGCGCAGCTCTTCGAGCACGTCTTGCGCCGACTCCACCAGTTTGGCGCCTTGCTTGATCAAGGCGTGGCAACCCTTGGCCTGCGCCGAATGGATGGAGCCCGGAATGGCCAGCACATCGCGGCCTTGCTCCAGTGCTTGCTTGGCGGTGATGAGCGAGCCCGATTGCAGGGCCGCTTCCACCACCAAGGTGGCTTGCGACAGCCCCGCGATCAGGCGGTTGCGTTTGGGGAAGTTGGCATTCAGCGGCGGCGTGCCCAGGTGGTATTCACTGAGGATCAGGCCGCGCTGCGCAATGCGGTGGGCCAGTTCGCGGTGCTGGCGCGGATAGACCCGGTCCAGCCCGGTGCCGACCACGGCGATGGTGGCCAGCGCCTGGGGCCCAGCGCCCAGCATGGCGCCGTCGTGCGCCGCCCCATCGACGCCCAGCGCCATGCCTGAGACGATGGTCAGCCCGCTGCCTGCCAGGGCGCGGGCAAATTCACGCGCATTGGCTTGGCCCTGAGGGGTGGGGTTGCGGCTGCCGACCACGGCCAGGCATTGCTCTGCGTTCAGGCTTGGCAGTGCGGCGGTTTGGCCCAGGGCATACAGCATCAAGGGCGGATCGGGGATGAGCAAGAGCGGGGCGGGGTAGTCGGTATCGCTGAGCGTGAGCACGGCACATGACACATCGACGTTGTCATGGCTTTGGAGCCAAGCCCAGGTGTCTTGTGTCAGCTCGGCCCAGCCCTCGGGTGGGCTCACCAGGTGCCGCGCTTGCGTGGCCGAGACCACTTGGCGCAAGGTGGATTCGCTTTGCGCAAAGATCTGCGCGGGCTCGCCGAAAGCAGCGAGCAGCTTGCGTGCGCTTTCGTTGCCCACGCCACGCGTGAGCGACAGCCGCAGCCACGAGCCCAATTCTTCGGGGGTGTTCACCATCCATGTCTCCCTGTGCAGCCTGGTCGGCTGTCTGTGGGGTCATTGTGGTGGCCGCATTGGGCGGGCGTCAAGCGGCCCTTGGTCGGCTGTTTCAGGGTTGGGCGAGCGCTTGTCGGCGGCGCGAGAACGTGTCAAAGGCCCAGTGGTTGAGCACCGACACCGCCCAGCAAATCAGTCCGGTCCACAAGGTGTGGCTGGGGTAATGCGCGCCGCGCACGGTTTGGGTCATGCCCAAAATGAAGCCCAGCACCAGCACGCCGATCAACAGCGCGCGGCCGCGGCGTCGGTCAGCCACGGTGGCGTTGGTCAGCCAAGGCAGGCACAGTGCCAAAAAGGCCAGGGCCGACGAGGCGTGGCCGCCAGGGAAACAATGACCTGCGCCGCCATCGGCCACCCCCCAGCGCCAATGCGAGACATAAACGGCAGGCCCGCCAAAGTCCTGCAGGTCCCAGGGGCAGCTGGTCAGGCTGATGCGTTTGAGGCTGCTGATGCACAGCAGGCACCACAAAACGCCCATGACAATTTCGATGCGCTGCAGCCGGCTCAAGTGGCGAAACCAGCCGCGTGGCCACCAGACCATGAGCACCAGGCCCAGCAGGACCACCCCGGCGAGTTGGCGTGCTTTGGTGTGGAGCACGGCTTCGAGCCACCAGTTGTCCTTCCAGCTGAAGCCTTGGGCATCGCCCATAGCCTGCATGACCGGATAGTCCAGGCCCGAGAAATCCCAGGCCATCACGCACAGCAAGGCCAGCAGGCTGTAGAGCGTCAGGTCGCGCAAGGGGGTGTGTTCACGCGCAGCGGTAGAGGGATTCATGGCCATGGGGTCAGGGATAGGCGAAAGCTGAGGCCGGATTAGACCATGGGCGACTAAAATCAGCCCGCTATCACCCACCAAAGTACCGCATGAAAAGCCTTTCTCAAAAACAGCCTTGGCACCCTACCGCCTTGTTGATGGTGCTGGCCGTCTGGCTGACCACAGCGGGCAATTTGCCCTTGTGGCTGAAGGTGTGGCAGTTGCCCGAAACCCAGGGCTTCAAGGCGCTGACCACGGTGGGCAGCTTGATGTTGATTTTGCTGAGCATGGTCAGCTGGCTGTTGTTGTTTTTGGTTTGGCCCAAGTGGCTCAAGCCGGCGGGCCTGGTGTTCATGGCGGTGGTGACTTCGAGCAGCTATTTCATGCTGACCTACAACGTGGTGATCGACCCCAGCATGATCGCCAACGTGGTCCAAACCGATGTGCGGGAAGTGCGTGATTTGTTGTCCTGGCGCATGCTGGCCGCTTTGCTTTTGGGCGTGGTCTTGCCCGGCATCTGGTGGTGGCGCCAGCCCGTGCGGCAGGTCAAAGCCAAGCCTTTGTTGTTGCGCCAGTTGGGGCTGTTTGTGCTGGCTTGGCTCATGATGTTTGTTTTTGTGTGGGCATCGTTCCAAGACTTGGCCTCGCTGATGCGCAACCACACCACCTTGCGTTACATGGCCAACCCTTTCAACAGCCTGTACGCGGTGGTGCGTTTGTCGGTGGGCCAGGCGTCGCAAGCGGCCAAGCCGCTGCTGCCGATCGGTGAAGACGCCAAGCTCCTGTCAGCGCCCGCTTCAGAGAAAGAAGCCCCCTTGATCGTGCTGGTGGTGGGTGAGACCGTGCGCGCCGCCAATTTCGGTTTGTCCGGGTATGCACGCCAGACCACGCCGCAGTTGAACCAGCTCAAGGCGCAGGGCGATCTGGTGTATTTTTCGGACGTCAGCTCTTGCGGCACCAGCACCCAAACTTCGCTGCCCTGCATGTTTTCGCACTTGGGCAAGACCGCGTATGAAAACAGCGACCAGCCTTACGAGGGTTTGCTCGATGTCTTGCAGCGGGCTGGCCTGGCGGTGTTGTGGATCGACAACCAGTCCGGTTGCAAGGGGGTCTGCAGCCGCATTGCCCGGTTCGAGACGCAGGCCCTGAAGGTGCCCCATCTGTGCCAGGACGGCGAATGCTTTGATGAAGTCATGCTGCAAGAGCTGCCCAAGCAGCTGGCCTTGCTCGACCCGGTCAAGCGCGCCAAGGGCACGGTGGTGGTCTTGCACCAGATGGGCAGCCACGGCCCGGCTTATTACAAGCGCTCGCCCGAAGCCCTCAAGCAGTTCAAGCCCGAATGCAAGAGCAGTGCGCTGCAAAACTGCCCGGTCGATCAGATCGTCAATGGCTACGACAACTCGGTGCTGTATGCCGACCATTTCGTTTCGCAAACCGTCAAATGGCTGCAGGCCCAGCCCCGCCCTACGGCCTTGATGTATTTGTCGGACCATGGCGAGTCGCTGGGCGAGAAGGGCCTGTACCTGCACGGCATGCCTTACCGCATGGCCCCGCGAGAGCAGACTCATGTGCCCATGCTGGCCTGGGTGTCCAAACCCATGCAGCAGCAGCGCGGCTGGCGCATGGCCTGTTTGCAGGCCCAGGCGGACAAGCCCTGGTCGCACGACAACCTGTTTCACTCGATGCTGGACCTGAGCCAAGTGGGCACCAACCTGGCCAAACCCGAGCTGAACATCTTCGCCGCCTGCGCGGCTGCCCGTTGAGCGGCAAGCCCATCCGAAATTAGGGACAATAGGGGATTGGTTTACCCCTTGCCCTATTTGACCCATGGCCCTGCTCCCCATCCTTTGCTATCCCGACCCCCGCCTGCACAAGGTGGCCCAGCCCGTGGCTGCGGTGGACGACCGTCTGCGCGCCTTGATCGACGACATGCTGGAGACCATGTACGACGCCAATGGCATCGGTCTGGCCGCCACGCAAATCGATGTGCACCAGCGCTTGGTGGTGATCGACACCTCGGAAGAGCGCAACCAGCCTCTGGTGCTGATCAACCCCGAGATCACCTGGATGAGCGACGAGCGCGTCAAGGGCGACGAAGGCTGCCTGTCGGTGCCCGGCATTTACGACGGCGTGGAACGCGCCACCGCCGTCAAGGTCACCGCCTTGGACCGCGATGGCCAAACGCAAAACATCGAAGCCGAGGGCCTCTTGGCCATCTGCATCCAGCACGAGCTGGACCACCTCAAGGGCAAGGTGTTTGTGGAATACCTCTCGCCCCTCAAGCAAGGCCGCATCAAGACCAAGATGGTCAAAGCTCAAAAAGCCGAGCGCTGACCCGGTATGCGTTTGATTTTTGCGGGCACGCCCGAATTTGCCCAAGTGGCCATGGCGGCCCTGCACGCGGCAGGCCACGATATCGTGTTGGTGCTGACCCAGCCTGACCGGCCTGCCGGGCGTGGCATGAAGCTGCAGCCCTCGCCCGTCAAGCAATGGGCTTTGGACCACGCCGTGCCGGTGGCCCAGCCGCGCAGTTTGCGCCTCGACGGCAAATACCCCGAAGACGCGGCTGCGGCCCGTCAGACCCTGCTGGACGCCCAAGCCGACGCCATGATCGTGGCCGCTTATGGCTTGATCCTGCCGCAGTGGACCTTGGATTTGCCCCCGCGTGGTTGTTTGAACATCCATGCCTCGCTTTTGCCGCGCTGGCGCGGTGCGGCGCCCATCCACCGCGCCATCGAAGCCGGTGATGCGCAGACCGGCATCACCATCATGCAGATGGACGCGGGCCTGGACACCGGCGACATGCTGCTGGTGCGCAAGGAGGCCATCTTGCCTACCGACACCACCGCCGTGCTGCACGACCGCTTGGCCAATTTGGGCGGGCAGGCCATCGTGCAGGCGCTGGCCGACATCGACCAGCTGCCACGCGTGCCGCAGCCTGCCGAGGGCGTGAACTACGCGCACAAGATCGAGAAAGCCGAAGCCGCGCTGGATTGGGCTTTGCCCGCCGAGGTGCTGGCGCGCCGCATTCGGGCGTTTGACCCCTTCCCCGGCATGACCGTGCCTTTGACGACCGCTGGCGGCACCGAAACCCTCAAGCTTTGGCAGGCCGTGGCCGAGCCTTTGCAGACGGCGGCCGAGCCCGGCACCGTGGTGCAAGCCGATGCGCAGGGCGTACGTGTGGCCTGTGGCCAAGGCCAGTTGTGCCTCACGCAGTTGCAGCGCCCGGGTGGCAAGCGCCTGAGCGCGGCCGACTTTTTGCGCGGTTGCCCGCTGCAAGTGGGTCAGCGTCTGGTGGTGGCCTGATGTTTTTCATCTCGCGCTTGAACCGGCATCCGGCTTTTGTGCAGGGCATGCGCGAGGTGTCGCCGCAGTCGCCCGGCATTGCCGCCTGGGGCCTGATGACCGGCGTGGCCATGGTCAAGTCGGGCATGAGCGTGTTCGAGGCCAGCGCCATGACGCTGCTGGTGTTTGCGGGCAGCTCGCAGCTGGCGGCGATCCCGCTCATCGTGGCGGGTGCGCCCGCTTGGGTGATCTTGGCCACCGGCTTTTGCGTGAACCTGCGCTTTGTGGTGTTCAGCCTGCACTTGCGGGCTTTCCTGATCCATTTGCCGCGTTGGCAGCGGATGCTGCATGGCTACCTGACCGCCGACATCAGCTATGTGCTGTTCGCCCGCAAATACGCCCACCCGGCCGAGACCGCCGAGGGGCGTTTGGAGCAAGAGGCGTATTTGGCGGGCAATGATTTCCTCAATTGGCTGTCCTGGATCGTGGCCAGTTTTGCGGGTGTGGCGCTGGCCAACCTGATTCCAACGGCTTGGGGCTTGGGTTTTGCAGGCATTTTGTGTTTGCTGGGCATCCAGTGCTCGCTGGCCAGCTCGCGCATGCGCATGCTCTCGGCGGCTGTGGCCGGGGCTGCTGCGGTGGTGGCCTACAGCCTGCCGCTCAAGCTCAACATCGTGGTGGCGATCGCTGTGGCGGTGATTTTGTGCCTGACGGTTGAGAAAATCCGTCCTGCTTCAGGAGCTGCTGCATGAACGGTACCGATCTCTGGACTCTGGCGGTCATCGTGGGGCTGGCCCTGGTGACGGTGCTCACGCGCAGTTTCTTTTTCATCTCCAGCAAAAGCTGGCAGTTGCCCCATTGGGCGCAGCGCGGCCTGCAATACGCGCCCATAGCGGCCTTGTCGGCCGTGGTGGTGCCCGAAATCATCACCGTGCAGGGCACGCTCATCAGCACTTGGCAAGACGCCCGCCTGTTTGCTGCCGCCATGGGCGCTGGCGTGTACTTCTGGCGGCGTGATGTGCTGCTGACCATTGTGGCGGGCATGGCCGTCTATCTGCCTTTGCATCTGGGCCTGGGCTGGTAGCACGGATTGTTTCGGTGACGTTCTGATGGCTTTGTCAGCCGGCGTCAGATGTGCCTTTTAAAATGAGAACAGTTTTCTCGATACAGGACCTGTCTTCCTATGAACGTCATCCGTTTCTCTGATCTGTGCGCCAGCGGCCAAGCTGCAGGCCAACGTGTTTTCATCCGTGCCGACCTCAACGTGCCGCAAGCCGACGACGGCAGCATCACCGAAGACACCCGCGTGCGCGCCAGCGTGCCCTGCATCCAGATGGCCTTGGCCGCCGGTGCCGCCGTCATGGTGACCAGCCATTTGGGTCGCCCTACCGAAGGTGAGTTCAAGCCCGAAGACTCGCTGGCCCCCGTGGCCAAGCGCTTGGGCGAGTTGCTCGGTCGCGATGTGCCGCTGGTCGCCAATTGGGTGGAAGGTGTGACGGTGGCTCCCGGTCAGGTGGTCTTGCTGGAGAACTGCCGCGTCAACAAAGGCGAGAAAAAGAACAACGAAGAGCTGGCCCGCAAGATGGCCCAGCTGTGCGACATCTACGTGAACGACGCCTTTGGCACCGCTCACCGCGCCGAGGGCACGACGTATGGCATCGCCCAGTTTGCGCCCATCGCCTGCGCTGGCCCCTTGCTGGCCGCCGAGATCGACGCGATCAGCAAGGCCTTGGCCGCGCCGAAGCGCCCTTTGGCGGCCATCGTGGCGGGCTCCAAGGTCTCGACCAAACTGACCATCTTGAAGAGCCTGGCCCAGAACGTGGACCAGCTCATCGTGGGCGGCGGCATTGCCAACACCTTCATGCTGGCCGCAGGCCTGAAGATCGGCAAAAGCCTGGCCGAAGCCGACTTGGTGGGCGAAGCCCAAGCCGTGATCGAGGCCATGAAGGCCCGTGGCGCCGAAGTGCCGATCCCGACCGATGTGGTGACGGCCAAGACCTTCGCGGCCGACGCGGTGGCTACCGTGAAAAAAGCCACGGACGTGGCCGATGACGACATGATCCTGGACATCGGCCCCGAGACCGCCGCCAAGCTGGCCGCCCAGCTCAAGCAAGCCGGCACCATCGTCTGGAACGGCCCGGTGGGCGTGTTCGAGTTCGACCAGTTTGCCAACGGCACCAAAGTCATCGCTCAGGCGATCGCCGAGTCCAGCGCCTTCAGCATTGCGGGTGGCGGCGACACACTGGCTGCGATTGCCAAGTACGGCATCGAAGATCAAGTGGGCTACATCTCGACGGGCGGCGGCGCATTCCTCGAAATCCTGGAAGGCAAGACTTTGCCTGCGTTTGAAATCCTGATGAAGCGCGCAGCTGCTTGATCAGCGGCCTTGGCAGGCATGGATCCCGGCTCGGAGGCCGGGATGACAGATGCGTGGAAGGGATGAAAGAGGGCGAGACTGGGACGACAGACGCCAGGCTAGGACGATAGAGGCGAGGTCGGGATGACAGAGGCAAGGTCGGGATGACAGAGGCAAGATCGGGGCGATCCCAGCGCTTTGTCACCCCGGGCGAAGACCCGGGGTCCATGCCAGTTGCCCCCACCTTGTAGGTCTTGCCCCAATAAAAAAACCCCGCATTGCGGGGTTTTTATTGTCGGAGCCGAAGCCCTGATCAGGCCTGCGCCGCAGGTGGCAAGTTGCCGCGCACCGGGCTGGTCATATTGCCCTTGAAGTCTGTCCAGCACTCGCGGGTGAAGTCGTACATCTTGCAGTTTTTGGCAGTCTCGAAGTACCACTTCCACGAGAAGGGCTGCACGATGATGCGGCCGGGCAGCATTTCTTCGAGCTTGGCCTGGGCTTTCTTCAGGCGGTACAGGGGCACGCTCATGTCCACGTGGTGGGCGGTGTGCTCCATGATGTGGTGCATCAGCGCGCCGATGTTGAAGGGGAAGGTCAGGTGCACCGTGGTCGACACAAAGGGCGCGGCCTTGGTCCAGGCGGCCTTGTTGTCATGCCAGGAGACCTTGACGTGGGTGTGGTGCACATAGACCACGAAGCCGATCATGCTGTTCCAAAAGAAAAAGGGCACGGCAAAACCCAGCAGCAGGGACAACCACACCGACTGGCCTGTGCCGATGGCTGCGCCGGCGATCACGGCGATCCAGAGGGCGGCAAACACGGTGACCAGCATGCTGTCCTTGAAGAAGATCGGACGGCGTGTGGGCATGTGCGTTTTGTTGGGGAAGAACTCGCGTTTCCACCAGATCTCGATCATGTAATACAGGCCAGGTGCCCAGCCGCTGCGGTAAGCGCGCTCCAGCAGCTTTTGCAGGGGGTTCAGTGCTTCAAACTCGGTGGCCGTCAGGGGCGTCCAGACAAAGTCCACGCCCTTGAGGTTGGTGTAACCGTGGTGCACCACGTTGTGGCCGGTGTCCCACAGGCTGTAGGGCGTGAGCGATGGCAAGAACGCGATGCGGCCCAGCACCTTGTTGAGCTCGCGGTGCGGCGTCAGGCTTTGGTGGCAAGCGTCGTGGCCAATGATGAACAGGCGCCCGATCACGAAACCAGCGGCCAGACCGCACAGCAGCTTGGCCCAGACGGCGTCAAAGGCGATGGTGCCGGCGATCAGGGCAAAGAAAACGGCGTAGTCCACGATCAACAGAACGAAGGCCAGAAACGTGGTGCGCTCGGACAGGGGAATCAGCCACTCGCGGATGATTTTGCGGTGTGGCAGGGGCTGATCCAAGGGGATCGGTTGGGAGGAGTGCTGTGTGTTGCTTGCGGTCATGACGCTCGATCAGGGTATTTCGCTACCCCCGAGTTTAGTCGTTAGGGGTTTTCCTTGGGCTGACAAGGATCAAAGCTAAAAGCCTGAATTTGCGAAATTTGAATATTTCAGAGCTCATTTTCAAGACCTGTCAGTGCGCGTCCCTGTGGGCCGTGCCGAAAGAACCGGGCATGTAACCGATTCCATGTGAAAATTGAAACCAAGTTACAAGGAGACCCCTGCATGTCGCGTCGCGCCACCAAAATCGTTGCCACCTTAGGCCCTGCTTCCAGCGATCCCGCCCTGCTCGAAGCCATGATCCGCGCCGGCGTGAATGTGGTCCGGCTCAATTTCAGCCACGGCAAGGCGCAAGACCATGTGGACCGCGCCCGCTTGGTGCGCGAAGCCTCGCAACGGGCTGGCCGCGAAGTGGCCATCATGGCCGACCTGCAGGGCCCCAAGATCCGCGTGGGCAAGTTTGCCGAGGGCAAGGTCATGCTCGAGCCAGGCGCCGCCTTTGTGCTGGACGCCTCGCGCACCGAGCCGGGTGATATCCACGGCGTGGGCCTGGACTACAAAGAGTTGCCCCGCGATGTGAAAGCCGGTGACGTGCTCTTGCTCAACGACGGCCTGATCGTGCTCAATGTGGTTGCCGTCAAAGGCGAGCAGGTGCACACCACCGTCAAACTCGGCGGCGAGCTGTCCAACAACAAAGGCATCAACAAGCAAGGCGGCGGCCTGACGGCACCGGCCTTGACCGCCAAGGACATGGACGACATCAAGACCGCCATGAGCCTGCAGGCCGACTACGTTGCGGTGAGCTTCCCGAAAAACGCTACCGACATGGAAATGGCCCGCCAACTGTGCAATGTGGCGGGTGCCGAATACGGTCACAAGCCCGGCCTGATCGCCAAAATCGAGCGTGCCGAAGCCATTCCGCACCTGGAAGCCATCCTGATGGCCAGCGACGGCATCATGGTCGCCCGGGGTGACTTGGCCGTCGAAGTGGGCAACGCCGCCGTGCCCGCCTTGCAAAAACGCATGATCAAGCTGGCCAAGGTGCATGACAAAGTCGTCATCACCGCTACCCAGATGATGGAAAGCATGATCACCAACCCCGTGCCCACCCGTGCCGAGGTGTCGGACGTGGCCAACGCCGTGCTGGATGGCACCGATGCCGTGATGCTGAGCGCCGAAACCGCTGCCGGCAAATACCCGCTGGAAACTGTGGAAGAAATGGCCAAGATCTGCCTGGCCGCCGAAGGCGCTGAAGACGTGGAGATCGACGCCGACTTCAGGGGCCAGACCTTCAGCCGCATCGACCAGTCGATCGCCATGGGCGCGCTGTTCACCGCCAGCCACTTGGGCGCCAAGGCCATTGTGGCCCTGACCGAGTCGGGCTCTACCGCTTTGTGGATGAGCCGCCGCCGGGTGCACATCCCGATCTATGCGGTCACCACCAAGCTGTCCTCGCAGCGCAAGATGGCTTTGTTTCGCAACGTGCGCCCCTTGTTGATGGACACCAGCGCCGACCGCGATACGGCCTTGATGCAAACCGAGGGCTACCTCAAAAAGCGCAACATCGTGAGCACCGGCGATGTGTACGCCATCACCTGTGGCGAGCCCATGGGCTCGCCCGGCGGCACCAACATGCTCAAGATCTGCCGGGTGGGTTGAGCCCGATCCTGCTGCGGCCCACACAGGCCGCAGCCAGGCAGTCTGGGGTATTCAGTCCGCTGTCAGACCAGAACCTATAAAATTCAGCTCAGTTACAAGCCGGGTACACGCCCGGCTTTGCCCGATTTTTAAACTCTCTGGGAAATCACCACCATGGCACTCGTTTCAATGCGCGAGCTGCTGGACCATGCGGCCGTCAACGGCTACGGCATTCCAGCTTTCAACGTCAACAACCTGGAACAAGTCCAGGCCGTCATGACCGCCGCCGACGAAGTCGGTGCGCCGGTCATCTTGCAAGCCAGCGCAGGCGCCCGCAAATACGCCGGTGAGCCTTTCATCAAGCATTTGATCCAGGCCGCCACCGAGCAGTGGCCCCACATCCCGCTGGTCATGCACCAGGACCACGGCCAAAGCCCATCCATCTGCCAAGGCGCGATCGATCTGGGTTTCTCGTCGGTGATGATGGACGGCTCGCTGATGGAAGACGGCAAGACCCCCGCCAGCTTCGAGTACAACGTCGACGTGACCCGCCGCGTGGTGGACATGGCCCACTTGGCCGGCGTGTCGGTTGAAGGTGAGCTGGGTTGCCTGGGCAATCTGGAGACGGGCGAAGCCGGTGAAGAAGACGGCATTGGCGCCGAAGGCAAGCTGGACCACAGCCAAATGCTGACCGACCCCGAAGAGGCCGCCCAGTTCGTCAAGGCCACCGGTCTGGATGCGCTGGCCATTGCGATCGGCACCAGCCACGGCGCCTACAAGTTCAGCCGCAAGCCCACGGGCGACATTTTGGCGATTTACCGCGTCAAAGAAATTCACGCCCGCATCCCCAACACCCACTTGGTGATGCACGGTTCTTCCAGCGTGCCCCAAGAGTTGCTGGCGCTGATCAACCAATACGGCGGCAAGATGAAGGAAACCTACGGCGTGCCCGTCGAGGAAATCCAGGAGGCCATCAAGCACGGCGTGCGCAAGATCAACATCGACACCGACATCCGCCTGGCCATGACCGCCGCTTGCCGCAAGTTCTTGTTTGAGAACCCTGACAAGTTCGACGCCCGCGAATGGCTCAAGCCCGCCCGCGAAGCCGCCAAACAGCTGTGCAAGCAGCGTTACCTGGAGTTCGGCTGCGAAGGCCAGGCCCCCAAGATCAAAGGCGAAACCCTGCAAGTGGTCGCTGCCCGTTACGCCAAGGGCGAGCTGGCTCAAGTGGTCAACTGAGCTCTGGATGGCGCACGCTGCGCTCGCCATGACGCTGGCCGTCACTGCGAGGAGCTTGCGACGCGGCAGTCCAGCTGCGACGCATGCACCAGAGGCGGCCCAAGCCCCCGGACCCTGCGATAATTGATCCGAATGGCCCGTTGACTGTTCAACGGGCCTTTTTCTTTTTTGCTTTGACTGTTTTGCCATGACCTCTGCGCTTCACACCTCGGCCCTGACTTCCCTGCCTTTGCTCGCACGCGGCAAGGTGCGCGACAACTACGCCGTGGGCGATGACCGCATCTTGATGGTGGCGTCTGACCGCATCAGCGCGTTCGATGTGATCATGGGCGAGCCCATTCCCGGCAAAGGCGAGTTGCTCACGCAAATGGCTTTGTTCTGGTTCGACAAGCTCGGCCCCAAAGGCTTGAACATTTGCCCGATCCACCTGACCGGTGACGCGCCCGAGAGCGTGGTCTCTGCCGCTGAAGTGCCGCAAGTCAAGGGCCGCTCCATGCTGGTCAAGCGCTTGAAGCCCATCCCGGTGGAGGCTGTGGTGCGCGGCTATCTGGCCGGCAGCGGCTGGAAGGAATACCAGGAAAGCCGATCGGTGTGCGGTGTGCCCCTGCCCGAGGGCCTGAAAAATGCCAGTCTGCTGCCCGAGCCCATCTACACGCCCGCAGCCAAAGCCGCCGTGGGTGAGCACGACGAGAACATCACGTTTGAGCAGACCGTGGCCATGATCGGCGCCGACTTGGCCGGCCGCATCCGCGACATCAGCATTGCGCTGTACAAGGCGGCGCGCGACATCGCCGCGACCAAGGGCATCATCATTGCTGACACCAAATTTGAATTTGGTCTGGACACCGATGGCACGCTGGTGTTGATGGACGAGGTGTTGACGCCCGATTCATCGCGCTACTGGCCCGCCGACAGCTATGTGGAAGGCGCCAACCCCCCCAGCTACGACAAGCAGTTCTTGCGCGACTGGCTGGAGACGGCTCAGGTCAACGGGCAATTGTGGGACAAGACGGCGCCTGCGCCACGCTTGCCCCGCGAGGTGATTGAAAAAACCGCCGCCAAATACCAGGAAGCCTTGCAGCGCCTGATGGCTTGACAAGCCAGTCGGCGGTCGTTTGAATGGGCATGTCCGTGGCCGACACGGACTGTAGGGCAACCAGAAAGAGACACACGATGAGTTTTCTCCGACCCGCCAACGCACTGATGGTTCAGTACGCCCATTACCACCGCGACCGCCGCAACATCGCCACCCATTTGGTGGGCGTACCCCTGATCTTCATGGCCATTGGCATGATGCTGACCCAGCCCCAATGGGCGGTGGGCAGCGTGCTGCTGACACCCGCCTGGCTGGTCTGGGGGTTGACCAGTCTGTGGTACCTGTCACGCGGCAACTTCTTGCTGGGCTTGGTCACCGTGGTGGTCAACGGCTTGCTGATCGCCCTGGCCCACGAACTGGCGCCGATGGCTGCGCCCCTCGGCTTGCAGGTCTGGCAGCTGGGTCTGGCCATTTTCGTGGTCGGCTGGGTCATCCAGTTTGTCGGCCACTACTACGAAGGCCGCAAACCCGCCTTTGTGGACGACATCGTGGGCCTGCTGGTCGGCCCCATGTTTGTGGTGGGGGAAGTCCTCATGGCCATGGGCCTGCTGGGCCAACTGCGCATGGCCATCGAGCGGCAGGCAGGGCCCTCGCGCTGAGGCCTTTGATGTCTCATGCGGCCCTGTTTCGCTCTTCGCATCTGAGGCCATCACACCTTTTGGGTGTCCTATTGCGTCATTGCGAGCGAAGCGCGGCAATCCAGTGTTGGCATAACGGTCCTTTTGATGCAGGGCGCGCTAATGGATGGCCACGTCGCTGCGCTCCTCGCCATGACGGCGCGAGCCGTCTTGCATGACCGCTTCAGTTCAGCGCCATGCTCAGCTTGCGCCGGTAACTCGAGATCATGGCCAGCAGGGGGTCTTCTTCGACCGCTGATTTGCCCATCAGCTCGATGCCGCCCGCAGATTTGCCGGTGGCGTCTTGGGCCTGGGATTTTTGCGGGGTCATCAACTCCAGCAGGGCGACAAAGGTTTTGCGTGGGGCTTCGTCGTCCCATTTTTTGTCGCGCATGATGATTTCCAGCAGCTCTTCCATCGCCGCTTCCCATTCGCCCACGGCGATCAGCAGGCGGCTTTTGGCAAAGCGGGCTTCAAAGTCGCGCTTGTTCTGGCCGATCAGCGCATCGAACTTGTCCAGCGCCCATTGACCGCGTGGGTCGGTGGTGACGAATTCCAAGGCGTTGAGCCATTGGGTTTGGGCTTCAAAACGCAAAGGCACTGGAATGCGGCTCATGGCCGGGGCCAGCAAGGCGGCGGCTTCGGCCAGCTCGCCCTGACCGATCAGCAGCTTGACCAGGTCAAAGCGGGCATCGTCGTTGCCCGGGTCAGTGGCCAAGGCCTGTTCCAGTGCGGCGCGGGGGCTGGGCGGCTCAACGGCTTCATGCTCGCCAGGCGTTTCTTCGGCCAAGGCGGGCGCTTGCAGTGTGCCGGCCGCAGGCAGGTGTTTGTCCAGGAATTGCTTGACCTGGCCCTCGGGCAAAGCGCCCATGAAGCCATCGACTGGCTGGCCGTTCATCAACAAAACGCAAGTCGGGATGCTTTTGATGCCAAAGGCCGAGGCCAGTTGCTGCTCTTCGTCGGAGTTGATCTTGACCAGTTTGAAGCGGCCCTCGTAGGCGAGCTCCACCTTTTCGAGGACGGGGCCCAGCGACTTGCAGGGGCCGCACCATGGGGCCCAAAAGTCCACCAGCACGGGCGTGGTCATGGAGGCTTCAATCACCTCGGCTTCAAAGTTTTGTATCGTGACGTCCATCATGGTGGGCAGTATTCCGGGTTGTGTTTCGGCTCAAGGTGGAGCGAAACCTTAAAATTCGAGATTGATCACGAAAAGCACCCAATGACTCAAGCGCTCATCGGCGTCGTCATGGGTTCCAGCTCCGACTGGGACACCATGCAGCACGCAGTCCAGATTCTCCAACAGTTTGGTATCCCCCACGACGCGCGCGTCGTTTCGGCCCACCGCATGCCCGACGATATGTTTGCCTATGCACAAAGCGCGGCCGAACGTGGCCTGCAGGCCATCATCGCGGGCGCAGGCGGTGCGGCGCATTTGCCCGGCATGATCGCGGCCAAGACCGTGGTGCCGGTGTTGGGCGTGCCGGTGCAGACCAAGGCCCTGTCGGGCGTGGATTCGCTGCACTCCATCGTGCAAATGCCCAAGGGCGTGCCGGTGGCCACCTTTGCCATTGGCGCGGCCGGTGCGGCCAACGCCGCCCTGTTTGCCGTGGCCATGCTGGCCAACAACGATCCGGTCCTGCGCCAAAAGCTCGAAGCCTTCCGTGCTGAGCAGACCGCTGCAGCCCGCGCCATGACCTTGCCTCCGGTCGGTGCAGCATGAGCAAGCCCTTGCACAAAGCCATCTTGCCCGGCGCCATCGTCAACGGCCAGCCCGCCACCCTGGGCGTCATGGGCGGCGGCCAACTGGGGCGCATGTTCGTGCACGCGGCGCAGGCCATGGGCTACTTCACCGCCGTGCTCGACCCTGACGCGGCCAGCCCCGCCGGGCTGGTGAGCCACCACCACATCCAGACCGACTACCTGGACGAGCAGGGCCTGGCCCAGCTGATGCAGCGCTGCGCCGCCATCACCACCGAATTTGAAAACGTGCCCGCGCCCGCGCTGGTGACCCTGGGCGCGCACCGCCCGGTGGCCCCCAGCGCCGATGCGGTGGCGATTGCGCAAGACCGCGCTGCCGAAAAAGCCCACTTTGTCCACTGCGGCGTGCCGGTGGCGCCGCATGCCGTCATCGCCAAGCCCGAGCAACTGGCGGCCGTGAACGATGACCTCTTGCCCGGCATCCTCAAGACCGCCCGCATGGGCTACGACGGCAAAGGCCAGATCCGCGTCAAGTCCCGCGAGGAATTGACCGCCGCTTGGGACCAACTCAAGAACGTCCCCTGCGTGCTCGAAAAAATGCTGCCCCTGAAGGCCGAGTGCTCGGTCATTGTGGCGCGTGGCGCCGATGGGCAGATGGTGAATTTCCCGGTGCAATCGAATCTGCACCGCGAAGGCATTCTGGCCGTGACCAGCGTGTACGAAGGCGCGGTGCCCTCCGATCTGGCCGCGCAAGCCGTGGCGGCGACGCGCGCCATTGCCGAAGGCATCCACTACGTGGGCGTGCTGTGCGTGGAGTTTTTCATCCTCGAAGGCGGCCAACTGGTCGTCAACGAGATGGCGCCGCGCCCGCACAACAGCGGTCACTACACGATGAACGCTTGCGACCAGTCACAGTTCGAGCTGCAGGTGCGCACGCTGGCGGGTTTGCCGCTCACGCAGCCGCGTCAGCACTCTCCGGCCATCATGCTCAACCTGCTGGGCGATCTGTGGCCCGAAGGTGGCGCACCGGCGTGGGACCAAGTGCTGGCCTTGCCCGGCACGCATCTGCACCTGTACGGCAAGCTGTCGGCGCGGCCCGGTCGCAAGATGGGCCACCTGAACATCACGGGCAACACACCCGAAGCGGTGCGCGCCACGGCCTTGCAGGCAGCCGCCTTGCTCGGCATCGAAGTGTTCTGAGGTCCGCATGATCTTGACGGCAGATGACAGCGCCATCGCGCAAGCCGCGCAGGCCTTGCGTGCCGGCCAGCTGGTGGGCCTGCCCACCGAGACGGTGTATGGCCTGGCCGCCAACGCGACCGACGATGCGGCCGTGGCGAAAATCTTTGAGGCCAAAGGCCGCCCGGCCGACCACCCGCTGATCGTTCACGTGGCCAGCGCCGCGCAAGTGCCGCTGTTTGCCGCGCAGGTGCCCGACTTTGCCCAAGCCTTGATCGACGCCTTTTGGCCCGGCCCCTTGACCTTGATCTTGTCGCGTCAACCCGGTGTGGCCACCGCCTCGGCCGGTGGGCAAGACTCGATTGGTTTGCGTTGCCCATCGCACCCGGTGGCCCAACAGCTCCTGCAAGCGTGCGTGGCTTTGGGGGTGCACGGTGTATCGGCCCCCAGCGCCAACCGTTTTGGCCGCGTGAGCCCGACGACGGCTGCGCATGTGCAGTCCGAGTTGGGCCAGGGACTGCTGATCTTGGACGGTGGCGAATGCCCGGTGGGCATCGAGTCCACCATCATCGACTGCACGCGCGGTGAGCCGGTCTTGCTGCGTCCCGGACACATCACCCGCGTGCAAATCGAAGCCGCTTGCGGCCGCGCCGTGCTGGACAAGGACGCGATCGCACAAGCCGCACCCCGCGCCTCGGGCACGCTCGAATCGCACTACGCGCCCCGCGCCAAGGTGCGCTTGATGGCGGCGCAAGACATCTACGCCAAGCTGCAAGCCCTGGGCCCGCACGCCAACAACCTGGGCGTGTGGTCAGCGCTGCAGCCCGATGCTGGTGCTGGTGTGGTGTGGCGCGCCCAAGCGCAGAGTGCCGAGCAAGCCGCGCACGATTTGTTCAGCGTGCTGCGCGATCTGGACGCGCGTGGCGTGCAGCAGATTTGGGTGCAGCTGCCACCCGATACGCCCGAGTGGGAAGGCGTGCGCGACCGCTTGCAGCGGGCCGCAGCATGATGCCGCTTCAGCGGTAACGCAGCTTCATCACCAAAATCATCAGCGCCAGGCTGGTGGTGATGGTGTTGGCGATGATGATGGGCCAGGCGGCCATCAGCACGCCATAGACCAGCCACAGCGCCACGCCCACGGTGAACAGGCTGTACATGCCCAAAGAGATGCCGCTCACATCGCGTGTGCGGAAGGTGTGCCAGGCTTGTGGCACAAAGCTGGCGGTGGTCAGGATGGCGGCTGCGGTGCCGACCCAGTCGATCAAATTCATGGCTTCATTGTCGCTGGCGTTTGGCCACGGTGCGGGGGCTGTCGGTGTTGTTCGTGTCTCGGACCGTCCATTCCAGCAACTGGTCCAGCGCGGGCCGGGCTTGGTTGGCGTTGGGGTGGTTGATGATGGCCACCACCGCGTAACGCTGGCCGCTTTGGCCTTGCACATAACCGGCCACCGAGGCCACATCGCGCAAAGAGCCGGTCTTGAGCCAGGCCTGTCCGATCACGGGTGAGTTGGGGTTGCGATCGCGCAGTCTCGCGGCGGTGCCGTCCACCCCCGCCAAGGACAAGGAATTTTGAAACGCCGCCGCATGAGGTCCGCTGCTGGCCGCTTGCAGCAAGGCCGTCAGGGCCTGCGCGTTGCTGCGCTCTGTGCGCGACAGGCCCGAGCCGTTGTCCAGCACGGGCTCGGCTTGCCCCGGAAATTGCTGGCGCCACCACTGCAGCACCCGCAGGCGTGAGGCCTCAAAGCGCCCAGGCGCACCCATGTCGCTCGACAGCGTCAAAAACAATTGTTGCGCCATCACGTTGTTGGAAAACTTGTTGATGTCGGCGATCACCTCGCCCAATGGCAGCGAGGGGGCTTCGAGCAGCAGGCGCGCTTTGGCAGGCAGACTGCCGTAGCGCACCTGGCCACCCAGCCGGTTGCCGGTGGCCAGCCACACGGCCTGGATGAGTTTGGCGCCATACACCTCGGGTGCGGGGTAAGCCACTGGCCATGGCCGCTCGCCACAGCTGGCCGGGTAAGTGCCTGCAAAGCGCACCTGATGGGCTTGGCTGAAGTCGGCGCGCAGCTGGCTGCGCCAGTCCTGGCAAGGGCCGTTGCCCATGGGCACGGTACGAGGCGCATCGAACCCGGCCAAAGGCGGCTCCACCCGCACGCTCACTTGGCCCGTGGCAG
Source organism: Limnohabitans sp. MMS-10A-192 (assembly GCF_003063335.1). Classification (GTDB taxonomy): domain Bacteria; phylum Pseudomonadota; class Gammaproteobacteria; order Burkholderiales; family Burkholderiaceae_C; genus Limnohabitans_A. The sequence continues at coordinate 380,874 of NZ_NERX01000002.1, forward strand.
CATCGGGTGTGAAGGTGTAGATCAGCGCCTTGAAGTTGAGCAGTAGCCCATCGGGGCTCACGTTGTAGGGGCGCAGGGGCTCGTCGTCAAACGCTTCGGTGCGCGGCGTGATCTCGAACACGCTGCGGTCGAGCACGATGTCGCCCCGGATGTCGCGCAGGCCCAAGGCGCTCAGCTGGGCCATCAGGTCTTGCAGCCGCTCGATCACCAGCTTGGGGTCGCCGCTGCCGCGCAGGATCAGGTTGCCTTGCAGCACACCGTCCTTGATCGGCCCATCGGCATAGACTCGGTTGCGCCAGGTGAAGTCCGGCCCCAGCAAGGACAAGCCCGCATAGGTGGTGATCAGCTTCATCACCGAGGCCGGGTTGGTGGCGACGTGCGCCCGGTGTGCCAGGCGTGGGGTGGCGCTGTTCAGGGGCGTGACTTGCACACTGATGGCCGAGGGCGGCACGTTGGCCTGGCGCAGCGCTTGCAGGGCGGCGGGCGGCAAGTCGGCGGCCATGCCAAAGGTGGCGTTGATGGCCAAACCAAGGCCCATCCAGCCGCGCAAGAAAGGGTGTAAACCCGGGGATTTATTCTTCATGGATTGATCAGGCTTCATAAATTGATATGGCCCGATGGTGTTGAAATGTCAGCACAGTCTCTGTTTTGTCATCCCGGGCGAAGACCCGGGATCCAGTGTGCACCACTGCCAATCGCCATCGTCGGTGGCTCGCAGGGGATCCCGGATCAAGTCCGGGATGACAAAAAACCACAGATTTGCCTCGACAGTTTCAAACTGCACTGGGCCAATCCAGTGGAGTCTAACGGTCAGTTTCGCTTCGAGTGGGCCGTATGATCGACGCCATGCGATTTTCTTCACGAACCGTGGGCTTGGCCTCGGCAGTCATCACGGTGCTCATCTGGACCGGTTTCATCGTCATTGCGCGGGCTTCGGCCTCGCGCGGTTTGTTGCCGCTGGACATTGCGCTGGCCCGCATTTTGGGCGCCAGTGCGGTGCTGTTGCCCTGGGCCTGGTGGCTCATGCGTCCGGCCCGCCAACGCGGCGAGCCGGTGGGCTCATTGTTTGGCTTGTCGCCACTGCCTTGGGGGCAGACGGTGCGTGCCGGTTTCTTTGGCGGCTTGCTCTACGCCGTGTTGGCCTACAGCGGCTTCTTTTTTGCGCCCGCAGCGCATGCCTCGGTCCTGATGCCGGGCAGCTTGCCTTTGTGGACCACCTTGCTGGCCTGGTTGGTCTTGCGCGAAAAAATTCCCAACAGCCGAGTGCTGGGCCTGGGCTTCATTGTGTTGGGTGACTTGTTGGTCGGCGGCGTGAGCTTGCTGCGCGCCTTCGATGGCGGTGATGTCTGGAAGGGCGATGTGCTGTTCATGAGCGCGGCCTGCTGCTGGGCGGCTTACAGCGTCACGGTGCGCCGTTATGGGCTGGACGCGGTGCGTGCCACCATGGCCATCACCGCTTTTGCTTTTGTGTTTTTTGTGCCCACCTATGCGCTGTTGACGATCACGGGTGCCTTGCCCACGCATTTGCCGCAAGCGCCATGGTCCGAGATTCTGTTTCAGACCGCCTTTCAGGGCGGCGGCTCGGTGGTGATTTCGGGCATCACCTTCACGCAGATGGTGCGTCACTTTGGCCCCGTGCGCTCGACCATGATCACGGCCTTGGTGCCGGGCTTGTCGGCTTTGGGTGCCGTCTGGTTTTTGGGTGAGCCCATGCACTGGAACTTGCTGGCCGGGCTGGCGCTGGTCACCGGCGGTATTTTGTTTGGGGTGCGACAGGCCAAGCCTGTGCCCGCAGCGGGAGCCAAGGCATGAGCCCGACCACGCCCGAGTTGCGCTGGCTGGCGTTTGACACCAGCACCGATGTCTTGTCTTTGGCCGTGGCCCGGGGCGACCGTGTGTGGATCCAAACCTTGCCCGGTGGCGCGCAGTCGTCGAGTGGGCTCATCCCCGCCGTGCTGAGCATGCTGGCCGAGGCGGACATGCCTTTGGCCTCGGTCACCGCCATCGTGTTTGGCCGTGGGCCAGGGTCTTTCACTGGTTTGCGCACAGCCTGCGCTGTGGCGCAAGGCTTGGCGTTTGGCGCCGACGTTCCTGTGCTGCCGGTCGATACTTTGCTGGCCGTGGCAGAAGAGGCGCGTTGGCAGCGTGTGCAAGGCGGTGCAGCCGATGCCGATCTGTCGGTGCTGGCCCTGCTGGACGCCCGCATGGACGAGGTTTACAGCGCGGCTTACCAATGGTCTGCAGCCGGACAGTCCTGGCAAGGCGTATCGGCCCTGCAGGTCAGTGCGCCTGAAAATGTGCAGTCCAGCGCCTCTGTGTTGGCGGGCAATGTGTTTGAAGCTTATGGCCCGCGTTTGAACATGCCAGGCGAGCGCTGCGTGGCTTTGCCCACAGCGGCGGCCTTGCTGCGCCTGGCCCCTGCCCTCTGGGCGCAAGGCCTGGCTGTGCCGGCCGAGCAAGCCATGCCCTTGTACATCCGCGACAAAGTGGCCAACACCACCGCCGAGCGCGAAGCCATGAAAGCCCAGGCTGCTGCGGCCAAGGCGGCTTCAAACCCATGAGTGCTGCGATGCCTTCCGCCCGTCAGCAACCCACTGAAGCCATCCGCAACGCGGTGACCTTGCGGACCATGACGCCCGAGAACCTCGATGCGGTCATGGCCATCGAGCAGGCCGCCTACAGCCACCCTTGGTCACGCGGCAATTTCCGGGATTCATTGAACCCGCTGTTCGATGCCCAATGCCTGTGGCTGGGCGATGAACTGCTGGGCTATTTTTTGGGCATGCATGGCGTCGAAGAAATGCATTTGCTCAACATCACCGTGGCGCCTGCCCGCCAGGGCGAGGGCTGGGGCCACATGATGCTGGAGGCCTTGTCGCTGATCTCGCGCAACGTGGGCGCGCAAACGCTGTGGCTGGAGGTGCGCCAGAGCAACGCCCGCGCCTTGCAGGTTTACGAGCGCTACGGTTTTGTGCGTGTGGGCCTGCGCAAGGATTACTATCCTGCAGACCGCCAGCAGCGTGAACACGCGGTGGTGATGAGTTTGAAGCTGTGAACGGATTTGTGATGAGCGACCCCACCCGATTTGACCTGGACGACCGCCAACGCGCCATGCTGGCCGAGATGGGCGTGCGCGTGTGGTGGCCGCAAAGCCCTGCGACGACCGAGGCCGAGCCTGTGGCACAGCCTGAGCCCGTGGCCGCTGTGGCCACTTCGGCGTCTGCGGTGCAAGCGCCTGCAGCGGCAGGCGTGTCGGGTGATGCAGCGGGCGCTGTTGCGCGTGCTGCGCAGCCTGTGGCCCCAGCGCCTGTTTCTCCCGCATCTGTTGCCCGCCCGGCGCTTGCAACACCGGTGCCCGCGGTGCCCATCAAGCCTCTGGCCGAAGGCGTGGACCGCATGGATTGGGCCGCGCTGCAAGAAACCGCGGCGGCGTGCCAAGCCTGCGATCTGTGTGCGCAGCGCAAAAAATCTGTCTTTGGCGTAGGCGACCCACAGGCCCCATGGATGGTCATTGGCGAAGCGCCAGGCGAGGAAGAAGACCAAGCGGGCGAACCTTTTGTGGGCCAGTCGGGCCAACTGCTCGACAACATGCTCAAGGCGGTGGGCTTGAGCCGCAAGGCGCAGGGCGAAGGCGGTGTTTACATTGCCAACGCCATTAAGTGTCGCCCCCCGGGCAACCACAACCCCACGCCGCAAGAGCTGGCCACCTGTGCGCCTTATCTGGCGCGGCAAGTCGCTTTGGTGCAGCCCAAAATCATCTTGCTCATGGGCCGTTTTGCCGTGCAATCGGTGCTGCAAACGACCGAGCCCATCGGCAAGCTGCGCGGCCAGGTGCACAGCCACCAGGGCGTGCCGGTGGTGGTGACTTATCACCCCGCCTATTTGCTGCGCAACCCCGCCGACAAGGCCAAGGCCTGGGCCGATCTGGTGCTGGCGCTCAAGACGGCGCAGGGCTGAAGCCCGCGCCTCATTCGAGTGCCTGTGTTCAGGCCCTCACGATGAGGTCCGGCAATTCATTGGGGCTATGGGCACCGTCCGCCACCGGGCAATGCGCCACCAACAGCGCTGACGCGGCTGCCAGGGCTTGCGTCAGGCCGTCTTCGAAATCACCTTGCTGCAAGGGCTGGCGCAAAGCCTGCAACACCGCTTGCCAATGGGCTTCGCTGGTGTGCCGCATCAGGCCCCTGTCGGCCACGATTTCGATGCGGCGCTCGGCCAGCAAGAGGTAAATCAGCACGCCGTTGTTGTGCTCGGTGTCCCAGACCTGCAGCCGCCCAAACCAGGCCATGGCGCGTTGGCGCATGACCGCAGACAAGGGCGCCTGCCGACCGGCGCGCCACGCATAGCTCAGCGGCCATGCGCCTTCAATGCACACCACCAGCTGACCGGCATGCCTTTGCTCGCTGGCCCGCACACGCCGGGTCAGGCGATCGACCATGTCGTCGGGCACGGCTTGCCAGGCGGCACGTTCGCTTTGCCACAGGTGGCGCCAAAGCCGCAGCAGCCATGGCCACAGGGATTCACGTTCAGTCATCACCAGCCTCCCGAGGCGCCACCGCCGCCACCGTCTCCGCCACCCCCCGATGACATGCCGCCACCGCCGAAACCGCCACTGCCGCCACTACCGAAGCCACCGCCACCGAAGCCGCCTCTATCACCCCAAGCACCGCCTGAGTGGCCGCCCCAGCCGCCGCCATGGCGTGCGCCCGTGACCGGCAGGCCCCGGCTGAGCAGGCCGCCAAAAAAGCCGATCAACCCGGCCAGCACCGCCATCCAGGCGCGTTGTGTGATTTGCCAGACCAGAAAGCTCGCCGCAGCAGCCCCGACCAAGGCGCCGATGCGTTGCCCCAACATTCGGCGCAGCACACCGGTGATGAGCGGCGCCACCACCAAGAGCAGCATGGCTGCCTCCACGATGTCGAACTCGTCGATCTGCGGGCGAGGGGGCGGTGCGGTGGGGTCAGGCAGCGCCTCGCCCGTGATGCGGGCTTGCAGCTGCGTCAGCGCATCGCGCAGGCCACCGGCATAGTCACCGCGCCGAAAGGCCGGCACGATCTGCTGGTCAATGATGCGTTTGGCCACCACATCGGGGATGGCCCCTTCCAGGGTTTTGTAGGGCGCGATCCGCACGCGGCGGTCTTGCAGCGCAGCGACCAGCAACAAGCCGTCGCCCACACCTGCGCGGCCCAGCTTCCAGGCTTCGGCCACACGCTGGCTGTAATCGGCAATGTCTTCAGGCGCCGTGGTGCTCACCAGCAAGACCACGATTTGCGCGCCGCGCTCGCGTTCAAAAGCGGTGAGTTGCTGCTCGAGCGCAGCCGCATCGGATGCGGTCAGCGTGCCCGTTTCGTCCATCACGTGAGCCCGCAAGGCGGGCACCGTTTGCAGGCCTGCAGTGTCGGCAGCCCAGCACGGCAACACCAGCCAGCAGCAGGCCAGTGCGGCGCTCAGCCAGCGCCCAAGGCGCCGGGGCATCACTTGCCGAAGTCCACTTTGGGCGGTGCCGAGATGGCCGCCTCGTTGGCCACCGAGAAGTTCGCTTTCGGTTTGTAGCCCATGACCATGGCGGTCAGGTTGGTCGGGAAGCTGCGCGCCAGCACGTTGTAGTCCTGCACGGTCTTGATGTAGCGGTTGCGCGCCACGGTGATGCGGTTTTCCGTGCCTTCCAGCTGCACGCGCAGATCGGCAAAGCCCTGGTTGGCCTTGAGGTTGGGGTAGTTTTCAGAAACTGCCATCAAGCGCGACAAGGCACCACTCAAAGCCCCTTGTGCGGCCTGGAAGTTCTTCATCGCCTCGGGGTCTTTCAGGGTCTCTGGCGTGATCTGAAAGCTGGTGGCCTTGGCACGCGCCTCGACCACCTTGGTCAGTGTTTCCTGCTCGAAGTTGGCCTCGCCCTTGACGGTGGCCACGATGTTGGGGATCAGGTCCGCCCGGCGTTGGTACTGGTTGAGCACCTCCGACCAGCCCGATAGCGACTGCTCATCCAGGCGCTGGAAGTCGTTGTAGCCGCAGCCCGTCAGGCTCAGTGTGCTGACCAGCGCCATGCCGCCCAGCAGGCGACGCAAAGAAGTTTGAAACATGGTGATCCCCCGTTTGTTGAAATGTTTGAGAAAACTATAGCATTGGGTTTTAGCTGGATGCGGCTGGTCGTTGGGGCCAGAGCACTGCCGCGATCGACACCATCATCAAACCCACGGCGGCCCAGTCTTGCCAGTGCAGCACTTCGCCCAGCCACACGGCGCCACTGAAAACACCCAGCACCGGGATCATCATCACGCTGAGTGTTGAGGCGACGGGCGGCAGGCTGCGCGCCAAATAAAACCAGGCCGCTTGCGCAAAGCCAAACACCAGCAAGGCATTGAAGACGATCGCCCCCCAGGTGGCCTCAGATGGCGCATGCCACTGATCGCGCTCCAGCAGCACGGCCAGCACGCTCATCACCACCGTGGTCAGGGTCGCCATCCAGAAAGCAATCGTCAGCGTGGACACCGGCATCTTGGTGCGGCGCAGCAGCTGTGTGCCCAGCGCCCAGGTGCTGGCCGCCCCCAAAGCCAGGAACACGCCGACCGGCTTGCCGCTCAGGTTGGAGATCTCGTGCCACAGCAGCAGGACCACGCCCACCGATGCCGCCGCCACACCGCCCCAAGCCCGCTTGGCCAGCCGGTCCCCGAACACCAGGGCCCCCAGTGCGGCCGAAAACATGGGCATGGTGTAGCTCAAAATCGCAGCCCGTCCGCTGGACAGCGACTGCACGGCCACGATGATCAGGCTGTGCCAGAAAACCATGTTGAAGGTGGCCAGCGTCAGCAGTTCGCGCCAATGTTTGCGCTCGATGCGAAACGACACGCCTTGGGCCAACAGCACCAAGCCCAGCACCGGCGTGCCCAACAGCATGCAGATGGTGCGAAAGGTCAATGGCGGAAAGCCGGTGACGCCGATTTTCATGATCGGCCAGTTGAAGCCCCAAACGAGGGTGAGCAGGACCAGAACGGTCCATTGGCGGGGGGAGAGTTTGTGCATGACCGGCATCTTATAGATCACACCCCGTGAAGTCTGCAAATGTCAGATCCCATCCGTCATCCCGGGCCTTTAATCTGTTATCCCGAACTTTCAGTTTGTCCCGAACTTTTAGTTTGTCCCGAACTTTTAGTTTGTCCTGGACTTTCAGTTTGTCATCCCGGACTCGATCCGGGATCCACTGCACGCAACCAGCATTTGTAAAGGTCAGCGCTGCACACTGGATCCCGGGTCTCCGCCCGGGATGACAAAACAAAGGGCCGCACTGCGCAATGGATACCTCTTCTTCGCCCGGGACGACACAAACAGGGGCTGTGCTGAAATTTCACCCCACCGGGCCGGATCCATCGCCCCCGTCTTTAAAATGGGCCCATGACCTTCCTCGACATGTTGCGCACCGCCGAGCGCCAAAACGGCTCCATGCTTTGTGTGGGCCTGGACCCTGAGCCCACCAAGTTCCCGGACCGCATCAAGGGCGACTCGAACAAGATTTACGATTTTTGCGCATCCATCGTCGATGCCACCGCCGATCTGGTGAACAGCTTCAAGCCCCAAATTGCCTACTTTGCCGCGCACCGCGCCGAAGGCCAGCTGGAGCGTTTGATGGAGCACATGCGCCGCGTGGCACCCCATGTGCCGATCATCCTGGACGCCAAGCGCGGTGACATTGGCTCGACCGCCGAGCAATACGCCATCGAAGCGTTCGAGCGCTACGGCGCCGATGCCGTGACCCTGTCACCCTTCATGGGTTGGGACTCGGTGGCCCCGTACTTGAAGTACCACGGCAAAGGCGCGTTCTTGTTGTGCCGCACTTCCAACCCCGGCGGTGACGACCTGCAAAACCAGCGCCTCGCGTCTGTGGAAGGCCAGCCATTGTTGTACGAACACGTCGCCCAATTGGCCCAAGGCCCTTGGAACCTGAACGGCCAACTCGGTCTGGTGGTCGGTGCGACCTACCCGGCCGAGATCGAGCGCGTGCGCGCATTGGCACCCACCGTGCCCCTGTTGATCCCCGGTGTGGGCGCACAAGGCGGCGACGCGGTCGCCACCGTCAAGGCCGGCTGGCGCGCCAACCCCGATGGCTCCAGCGCTGGCCCCATCATCGTCAACTCATCGCGTGCGGTGCTCTACGCATCGAGTGGTGATGACTTTGCTGCTGCTGCCCGCAAGGTGGCCATGCAAACACGTGACACGCTGGAAGCGGCCAAGCGCTGAAGGCTTTCAGCGCCCGTCGCTTTGGGGTGCTAGGGTGATCTTTCGCAGTCTGCCGCCTTGACCCAGCGCATCACCCCTGCGCTGCCTGCTGCCCCTTCTGTGCCTTGTAAACCAGCTTGCGCGCCATGCTCCAGCGGTGCACTTCGCTGGGGCCGTCGTACACCCTGAAGGCGCGCATGTCCATGAAGATGCGCATGACCGGGGTTTCTGCCGTCATGCCCTGGCCGCCCAGAATTTGCACGCAGCGGTCCACCACGCGCCACTCGGCTTCCGAGCAGGCCACTTTGGCGCGGCTCGATTCGTAGCCGCCTTTTTGGCCTTGGTCCAGCAGCCAGGCGGTGTGCCAGATGTGCAGGCGGGCGGTGTGCAGGTCGATGTCGTTGTCGGCCAGCATGAAGCCCACGCCTTCGTGTTCGGCCAGTGGTTTGCCAAAGGCCTGGCGGCGGCTGGCGTAGTCCAGGGCAATGTCATGTGCCCGGCGTGCTTGGCCCAGCCAGCGCATGCAGTGGGTCAGCCTCGCAGGCGCCAAGCGCACCTGTGCATAGCGAAAGCCTTGGCCCGCTTCGCCCAGCACATCGGTGGCGGGCACGCGCAAGTTCTCAAAACGCAGAACGCCGTGGCCACCGGTGAAGCAGTTGTCCATCGCGTCCATGCTGCGCTCAAGCTGTATGCCGGGCTTCTCCATGTCGGTCAAAAACATGGTAGCCGTGCCATCTTCCATGCGTGCCATGACGATGGCGTAATGGGCCCCCTCGGCCCCGGTGATGAACCACTTCACGCCGTTGATCAGGTAATCGTCCCCATCGCGCACGGCGGTGGTCATCAGCATGGACGGATCGGCCCCTGCGCCGGGCGCGGGTTCGGTCATGGCAAAGCACGAGCGGGTCAGGCCCGCCACTTGAGGGCGCAGCCAGCGCTCTTTTTGGGCCGGGGTGGCCACTTCTTCCATGAGGTGGATGTTGCCTTCGTCGGGCGCGTGGATGTTGAGCGCGGTGGGGCCGAGGTTGGAGTAACCGGCTTCTTCAAACACCACCGCTTTGGCGATGTGGCTCAGACCCAGCCCGCCCATCTCGACCGAGGCGTGGGGCGTGAGCAAGCCCGCAGCGCGTGCCCGGCCGATCAGCTCTTGGCGCAAGTCCTCTGAGGGGCCGTGCGCGCCATGGCGCGGGTCGCCTTCGAGTGGGATCACTTGCTCGGCAATAAATCGGCGGGTGCGCTCACGCAGCGCCGCGATCTCTGGGGGGATGTCAAAGTTCATGGGCTGAGTGTCTTTGAAAAATGGTGCAGCAGTCTGTCATGTCTCTATTGGAAAGGCAGTGACAGTCTCGCGCTGTCCGCCCTGTGACTGCCTGTCATCTGCGCGCCAGCGCCGCCTGCACACGGCTGATAGCCTGCGCCCATGATTGACCTCTACACCGCCGCCACGCCCAACGGGCACAAAGTCTCCATCGCGCTCGAAGAACTGGCGCTGCCCTACACGCTCAGGGTGCTGGACCTGTCCAAGGGCGAGCAAAAGCAGCCAGACTTTTTGGCGATCTGCCCCAATGGCCGCATCCCTGCCATCGTGGACCGCAGTGCCGATGACTTCGCGGTGTTCGAGTCGGGCGCTTGCCTGATTTACCTGGCAGAAAAAACCGGCCAGCTCATGCCCACGGATGCCAAGGGCCGCTCGCGCGTGCTGCAGTGGCTGATGTTCCAGATGGGCGGCATCGGGCCGATGATGGGGCAGGCCAATGTGTTCTTTCGCTACTTTCCAGAAAAAATCCAGCCCGCGATTGACCGCTACCAGGGCGAGAGCAAGCGCCTGTTCACGGTGCTAGACAGCCACCTCAAAGACCACGAATACCTGGCGGGCGATTACTCGATTGCCGACATCGCCAACTGGGCTTGGGTGCGCACGCACCGCTGGTCGGGTGTTGAAGTGGATGACCTGCCGCACCTCAAGCGCTGGCTTGACGCGATCCGTCAGCGCCCAGCGGTGCTGCGCGGTATCGAAGCGCCACCGTCGCGCATCAACCTCACCAAAGACGGCGACGAGGCCGCCAAGAAGTTTTCTGAAGAGGCCCGCAAGATGGTCGAGATGGGCCAAGCCAACAAGGACAAGCCATGAAGCTCTACACCGCCCACCGCGCCCCCAGCCCCCGCCGGGTGCTGATGTTTTTGGTCGAAAAGAACATCACCGGCATCGAGATGGTCAACATGGACCTGAACGGTGGCGAGCACCGCCAGCCTGAATATTTGGCCAAAAGCCCGCTGGCCAAAGTGCCTGCGCTGGAGCTGGACGACGGCCGTGTGATCACCGAGACGCGGGCGATTTGCACCTTGCTGGAAGGCCGCTTTCCTGAGCCCAACCTGATGGGTGTTGACGGCGACGAGCGCGGCTTCATCGAGATGGCCGATCGGCAGGTGGAGTTGTATTTGCTGGGCGGCATTGCCAACGCGATCCGCCACAGCCACCCGGGCTTGGCGGCCTTAGAGAAGCCGCAGTTCCCTGAGTTCGGCCGTTCACAGGCCGAGAAGGTGCGAGACGTAGCACGGGGTTTTGACCAACGTCTGCAAAGCCAGGCTTTCATCGCGGGCGAGCGCTTCACGATTACCGACATCACCGCGTTTTGCGCGCTGGAGTTTGCACGCGGCCTGATGAAGTTCGTGCCCGGTGACGAGGGCATGCACGCCTTGCAGGCCTGGCGCGATCGCATGAACGATCGGCCAAGCGCCAAGGTTTGAGGCAATGATGTCACCCCGCATTCCCCATCTGTCACCTCGCGTTCCTCATCTGTCACCCAGCGTTCCCCATCTGTCACCCCGGACTTGATCCGGGGTCCATGCCTGCTCAACCATGGATGCCGGATCAAGTCCGGCATGACAAAGTCAAGGGCAAGTCTCGTGAACGATGGATGCCGGATCAGGTCCGGCATGACAAAGCCAGGGGCAGGTCATGCGTCACACCGCACGTCCCCATTTGTCACCTAGCATTCCCAATCTCTCACTCCGCGTTCCCCATCTGTCACCCCGGACTTGATCCGGGGTCCATGCCTGCTCAACCATGGATGCCGGATCAAGTCCGGCATGACAAAGCCAAGGGCAAGTCTCGTGAACGATAGATACCGGATCAGGCCCGGCATGACAAAGCCAGGGGCAGGTCATGCGTCACACCGCACGTCCCCATTTGTCACCCAGCATTCCCTATCTCTCACTCCGCGTTCCCCATCTGTCACCCCGGACTTGATCCGGGGTCCATGTCTGTTCAACCATGGATGCCGGATCAAGTCCGGCATGACAAAGCCAAGGGCAGGTCTCGTGAACGATGGATACCGGATCAGGCCCGGCATGACAAGTGGGTAGGCTGGGCGCTGTTTCCGGCAGGCGGAGGTTCAGCTGAACACGCCGCCGTATTCCTTGCGCAGGTCGTTCTTTTGAACCTTGCCGGTGCCGCCCACGGGCAGTGATTCGAGGAAGACCACATCGTCGGGCACCCACCACTTGGCGACCTTGGTGGCCAGGAAGTCGAGGATCTCCTGCTTCTCAAGCGTTTGGCCGGGTTTGCGCACGATGAACAGCAGCGGACGCTCGTCCCACTTGGGGTGCTTGACGCCAATGACGGCGGCCATGGCCACAGCGGGGTGGCCGATGGCGGCGTTTTCCAGATCGATCGAGCTGATCCATTCGCCGCCGGTTTTGATCACGTCCTTGGTGCGGTCACGGATCTGCATGGTGCCGTGTGCGTCGATGGTGGCGATGTCGCCTGTGGGGAACCAGCCGTCGACCAGTGCGGTCTTCTCGGCTTTGTAGTAGCGCTCCACGATCCATTGGCCGCGCACCATCAGCTCGCCTTGTGAGGTGCCGTCGCGTGGCAAGGTGACGCCGTTTTCATCGACGATCTTGATCTCGATGCCCGAGACGGTTTTGCCTTGCTTGGCCACGACGGCGTGTTGCTCGGCAGCGGGGCGCAGGCGGTCGGCGCGGCTCAGGTTGCTCATGGTGGCCACAGCGGTGGTCTCTGTCATGCCCCAGCCATGGCGCACTTCCACGCCGTAGTTGTCCATGAACTTGGCGATCAGCGCCATGGGCATGGCCGAGCCACCCACGCAGGTGCGCTTCATGTGGGCAAAGCGCAAGTTGTTTTGTTCGACGTGCTGGATCAGGCCCATCCAGATGGTGGGCACGCCCGCGCTGATGGTGACCTGCTCGGTGTCCATCAATTCAAACAGGCTGGGGCCGTCGAGTTTGGGGCCGGGCAAGACCAGTTTGGTGCCCGCCACCAGCGCGGCATAGGGGATGCACCAGGCGTTGATGTGGAACATGGGCACCACGGGCAAGATGGTCTCTTGCGTGGACAGGCCCAGCACGTCGGGCAGGCAGGCCATGGTCGCATTCATCACGATGGCGCGGTGCGTGTACAGCACGCCCTTGGGGTTGCCGGTCGTGCCCGAGGTGTAGCACAGCGCAGCGCCTGTTTGGTCGTCCAGTTCGGGCCAGTCAAAGCTGTCGCTGTGGGCAGTGATCAGGCCTTCGTAATTCATCACGCTCACACCGTCGATGGCGGGCGTGTTGGCCGCATCGGCCAGGCACACCCAGGCGCGCACCTTGGGGCAATGCGCGGCAATGCCTTTGACCAGCGGCGCAAAGGTGGCGTCAAACAGCACCACTTCGTCTTCGGCATGGTTGATCACATAGATCAGCTGCTGTGGGTGCAGGCGCGGGTTGCAGGTGTGCATGACCATGCCGCTGCCCGAGACGGCGTAATACGTTTCCAGGTGGCGGTGGTTGTTCCAGGCGATCGAGCCGACCGCACTGCCCACCTTGAGGCCCATGTGTGCCAACGCGTTGGCCAGCTGGCGCGAGCGTTTGGCGGTCTCGGCATAGGTGGTGCGGTGCAGTGGTCCGTGCGTCTCGCGCGAGACGATTTCCTGGTCGCCGAACTGCGCAGCACCGTGTTCGAGGATTCCCGAAATGAGCAGTGGGCGGTTCATCATGAGGCCGGATGTGGACATGTCAAAAGTCTCCAGTGTTTTGAATTTTTTACAGCAGCGCCGCGTACACCAGGTCGCGGAACAAGGGGCGATAGTAGTCCCTTTGGTTGGGTGCCTGGACCATCAGCATGGCGTACATGTCGAGCGCCGGGTCCACAAAAAATGTGGTGCCTGCAATCCCGCCCCAGTAATAAAGCCCCACCGAGCCGGGCACAGGCGACAAGCCCAAATGGGTGCGCACCGCAAAGCCGAGGCCGAAGCCGTGGCCCGGTGGCAGCAAGGTGCCGTCGGACGGCATGCCGCCGAGGTGGTCGGCGGTCATGAAGTCCACCGTGTGGGGGCCGAGCAGGCGCACGCCATCCAATTCCCCTTGGTTGCGCAGGCACTGCAAAAAGCGGGTGTAGTCCATGGCGGTGGACATCAAGCCACCGCCACCGCCCTCCATCGCGGGCACCTGGCGAGGTTCGAGCACCTTCATCGGCACACCGCCATCGGGGTCGTGCGCAAAGGGCTCGGCAATGCGGTGCTGCTGCTCGGGCGGCACGGCAAAACCCGTGTCCACCATGCCCAGTGGCCCAAAGATTTCGGCTTGCAAAAATGCGCCCAGGCTTTGCCCACTGACCACCTCCACCAGCCGCCCCAGCACATCGGTGGCGCGGCTGTAGGCCCATACGGTGCCGGGCTGGAACTGCAGCGGCACAGCGGCCAGCGTTTGCGAAAACTCTGCATTGGTGCGTTCGCGTGAGGCGATCTTCACCGCGCCGTATTGGCGCTGCACGGCCGAGTCGCCCAAGAATTCATACGTCAGCCCCGCCGTGTGGCGCAGCAGGTCTTGCACCGTGGCTTCTTGCCGGACCGGCTCCAGGCCATTGGCTGTGGCCACCTGCTGGTTCGCGTACTCGGGCAACCAGCGGCTGACCGGGTCGCTCAAGAGCAACTGCCCGCGCTCGACCAACATCATCACCGCCACCGACACGACCGGCTTGGTCATCGAATAAATGCGGAAGATGCTGTCGGTTTTCATCGGCGCGCCCGTGCCGGGGTCTTGCTGGCCCACGGCTTCAAACAAGCCAATTTGGCCGCGCCGGGCAATCATGGCCACCGCGCCCGGCAGTCGGCCGCTGGCCACTTCGCGGCGCAGCACGTCCATCAGGCGCTGTGTGCGCTCGGGGCACAGGCCCACATCGGTGGGTTGGGCATGGGACAAAGCTTTGTGTGCAGTCATCGGGGGGGCTCCGGTTGAAGGGTGTTTTGTACACCAGCCTTGGGGCATGGGGTATCACCTGCGGCGCAGCGGTCGCTTTGGCTTGTCGCCCATGCGTCAAAGGCCATAACCCTCGCGCAGTGCGAGCGTTGCTAGACTGAATCTATGCGCATTTCAGAACTCTCTGCCAAGACCCGTGTGTCGGTACACCGCTTGCGGCGGTACGAGGCCGACGGCCTCATAGAAAGCCAGCGATTGCCCAACGGCTACCGCGAGTACGACGAGAAAACCGTCAAGCACGTCATCTTCATCGCCATGTCGCGGGAGATGGGTTTCTCGCTGCCCTTGATTGCCGAGTATTTGCCGCGCTTCAAAACGGGCAAGTTGTCGCCCCAGGAAATGATCGGAGCCATCCACCAGCGTGTGGCCGACATCGACAAAGTCATTGCTGAACACAAAGCACTTCGCAAGAAGCTGATCGACCACATCGGCTGGTTTGAAACCAAGCAAAGGAAATCGAAATGAGCCCACTGGACATGCTCAAAAAAATCAACGCCATGGCCGAGTTCAACCGCTGGTGCGGCATTGAGGTGACGGTGGCCGAACCCGGCTTTGTGGAAATCCAGATGCCCTGGCGTCCAGAGGTGGGGCAGTATTCAGGCTACTTGCATGCGGGTTTGATCGGCACACTCATTGACACCGCCTGCGGATTTGCAGCTGGCACCGTGGCGGGGCCGAATTTGTTGGCCGCCAACTTTTCGGTCAACTGCCTGCGTCCTGCCGTGGGTCAAAAGTTCATTGCCCGTGCGCGGGTGGTTAAACCCGGCAAAGCACAGGTGTTCACCAGCTGTGATTTGTTTGCAGTGGATGCCGAAGGCGAAAAGCTGGTGGCCAACGGTCAGACTTTGCTGACGGTGATCGCCGCGTAACCGGTTCAGCGCGGCAAAGGCCTATCAGTGAGCGCGCGCCCAAAGCGCCTGCCCCCGCTGCGCTTTGCTTGCATCGCTGGGTACAAGCATCACCGGACCTTGCGGGGTTTGGCGCAGCACATCGGCCAGGGCCATCAGCGCCGATTCCGGGCCGCTGAGCAGTTCAAGCTCCAACTCCAAAATGGGTTCGCTCAGATCGGTTCCGGGCACATGGATGCGGCCTTGGTCCAGCGCCACTTCGATCTGCGTACCACCGTGGGCGATCACCCAGCGCTGGCGTTCAAAGTCGGTGCAGAACATGGCTTGCAGTCGGGGGCGCAAGGCCATCAGCGTTTGACTGAGCGCGGCGTCATCCACCAGCTGATCGAACTGCAATGCGCCAGGGGTGGTCGGGCCTTCCCATTCCTGGCGGCGTGACAAGCCGCCTGTGCTTTGGCCAGCGGTCTTGATGGTCAGCAGCCATTGATCACCCGACAGCCGCTCGCGCACCGCCATGCGGGCTTGCTGCAGGGTCAATTCAGGCGTGTCGAAATAGGTGTTGAGCAGGCGGTGTGTGTGCACGCCTGTGGCCAGCAGGGGGTGTGCCAGCAGCAGTGGTAAGTCGGCTGCGTTCAGGCTGAGTTTGAGTTCGGTTTCCATGGTGTTTTGGCGAAGGATGTGGCGCTATTTTCCGGCGAAAAATGCAGCAAGGATGAACAGCGCTCTCGGCTTGGGCGCAACGATTGTGCGCCGACAACCGCCACATTTTGAGGGTTTGAGGCCCATGCCATACTGGGTTTTGGGGATCGGTTGCGGTTTGGCCGTTGCCAGTCCTTTGCCCATTTGAAAGGAACATGTCATGGCCATTCCCTGGCTGCTGGCGCTCAAGGCCATCCCCTGGGGGGATGTGATGGAACACGCGCCCAGCGTGCTCAAAGCGGCGCGCAAACTGATGGACCGCCAAGGTGCCGAGCCTGCGCCGTCAAGCACCACCGACCTTGATGTTGCCGGAGAGGCATTGCCCAGTTTGGGTGAACTCAAAAACCGATTGATCGCCACGCAGGTGCAACTGGACCGCCAGGCCCAGACGCAAGCCGAGATGGCCCAAACCTTGGCCGAACTGGCCGAGCAAAATGCCCGCTTGGTCAGTGCAGTGGAGACGTTGCGCCAGCGCACGCGTTTGTTGCTGTGGGTGTTGGCTGTGATGGTGTTGCTTGTGGTGTGGGTGGTCTGGCGCTGAGCTGCAAGTGCTCAGCTCGCTCATGTCGGGGCTGAAGCCGCCGACCCACGAGGGGTTCTCTGTAAGAGGGACCCTCAGGCAAAGCGCTCGCGCAAATAAGCCACGATCGCGCCCGAATCCTTCAGCCAACGGGTTTGACCATCGGCTTCGGTGATCTGCAGGCAGGGCACTTGGGTCGCGCCCGTGCCTTGCAGCAAGGCATTGCGGTGGGTGGTGTCATGTTGTGCATCGCGCTTTTCAATCGGCAGCGACAGGCGGCGCATTTCCTGGCGCACCTTGATGCAAAACGGGCAGGTGCTGAACTGGTACAGCGCCAGGTTTTGGCACTGCTGGTCCACGCGGGCTTGTGTCGCAGCTTCGCGCACCACGCCGGTGGGCTGGGTCAGGCGCTCCTTGATCAGCATGACGGGGCCCAGCACGGTGCGCAGGGTTCGGAAGAAAGCACGGATGATGGTTTTCATAATGGCATTCAAATGTTCAAAAGGGGTGGGTCATCAGAGGGGTGTGAACTGAGCAAGGGGCAGGGTTGAGGGGGCTTTGCAGCTTCCGTGAATCCAACACCCTCAAAGCAAACGCGCCAAGTAATGCCCCGTGAAGCTCGCCTTGTTTTTGGCCAGTTGCTCCGGCGTGCCTTCGCCCAGCACCGTGCCGCCGCCCGCACCACCCTCAGGCCCCATGTCGATCAGCCAGTCGGCGGTTTTGATCACGTCGAGGTTGTGTTCGATGATGACGATGGTGTTGCCCGCGTCGCGCAGCTGGTGCAGCACTTTGAGCAGCAAATCGATGTCGGCAAAGTGCAGGCCGGTGGTGGGTTCGTCCAAGATGTAGAGCGTGCGGCCGGTGTCGCGCTTGGACAGCTCCAGCGCGAGCTTGACGCGTTGCGCTTCGCCGCCCGAGAGGGTGGTCGCACTCTGGCCCAGACGGATGTAGGTCAGTCCGACATCTAGCAAGGTTTGCAGCTTGCGTGCGATGTTGGGCACGGCGCTGAAGAACTGGTGCGCAGCTTCCACCGTCATGTTCAAGATCTGCGCGATGTTCTGGCCCTTGTATTGCACTTCGAGTGTTTCGCGGTTGTAGCGCATGCCGTGGCACACGTCGCAGGGCACATACACATCGGGCAAAAAGTGCATCTCCACTTTCACCATGCCATCGCCCTGGCAGGCTTCGCAGCGGCCACCGGTCACGTTGAAACTGAAGCGCCCGGGGCCGTAGCCGCGCTCTCGGGCCGCGGGCACTTCGGCCATCAGCTCGCGGATGTGGGTGAACAGGCCTGTGTAGGTGGCCGGGTTGCTGCGCGGTGTGCGGCCAATGGGCGACTGGTCGACGTTGATGACCTTGTCGAAGTGCTCCAGGCCTTTGATCTCGTCGTGCGCAGCGGCTTCGTCGTGGGCGCGGTGGATCTGGTGGGCGGCGGCGGTGTAAAGCGTGTCGTTGACCAGCGTCGATTTACCCGAGCCCGATACGCCCGTCACGCAAGTCAGCAAGCCCACGGGGAACTTCACGTTCACGTTTTTCAGGTTGTTGCCTTTGGCGCCCACGATCTCGATGAAGTCCTTGCCCGCTTTGTGGCGTTTGGGGATTTCGATTTTTTTGCGGCCCGACATGTATTGGCCGGTGACCGAGTCGGGTGCGGCCAGGATGTCAGCGCAAGTGCCTTGCGCCATCACGCGCCCGCCGTGCACGCCCGCGCCGGGGCCCATGTCGATCACATGGTCGGCCACGCGGATCATGTCTTCGTCGTGCTCGACCACCAGCACGCTGTTGCCGATGTCGCGCAGGTGTTGCAGGGTGCTGATCAGGCGGTCGTTGTCGCGCTGGTGCAATCCGATGCTGGGCTCGTCCAGCACGTACATCACGCCTGTGAGGCCCGAGCCGATCTGGCTGGCCAGGCGGATGCGCTGCGACTCGCCGCCCGAGAGGGTGTCGGCGCTGCGGTCCAGGCTCAAATAATTCAGACCCACGTCGTTCAAAAACTTCAGACGCAAGGCGATTTCGCGCACCACCTTGTCGGCAATTTCGGCCTTGGCCCCATGCATGGTCAGGCCCTGAAAGTACTGCTGCGACTCGCCCAGCGTGATGTGGCTGATCTCGTAAATGGCGCGAGCTTGCGCGCCTTCGCCAATGCGCACATGGCGCGCTTCGCGCCGCAAGCGTGTGCCGTGGCAGCTGGTGCAGGCTTGCATGTTGCGGTAGCGCGCCAGATCTTCGCGCACCACGGCCGAGTCGGTTTCGCGGTAGCGGCGCGTCATGTTGGGGATGATCCCTTCAAACGGATGCTTCTTGCTGACCTTTTTGCCCTGCGATGCGCCGGATTCCATCACGTAGCTGAATTTGATCTCTTCCTCGCCCGAGCCGTGCAGCAGCACCTGTTGGTGAATCGGTGCGAGTTTTTCAAACGGCGCTTCGATGTCAAACTGGTAATGCTTGGCCAGGCTTTCGAGCATGCTGAAGTAAAAGCCGTTGCGCCGATCCCAGCCCTTGATGGCCCCACTGGCCAAGCTGAGCGAGGGGAAGGCGACGACCCGCTCAGGATCGAAAAATGCCATGGAGCCAATGCCGTCGCAAGTCGGGCAGGCGCCCATGGGCGAGTTGAACGAGAACAGGCGCGGTTCCAGCTCGCTGATGGAGTAAGTGCACACCGGGCATGAGAACTTGGCGTTGAACAGGTGCTCGGTGCCCGTGTCCATCTCGATGGCTACGGCGCGGTGTTCGGCCAGTTGCAGCGCGGCTTCAAAGCTTTCGGCCAAGCGCTGGCGCAGGGCGTCGCGGGCTTTGGCATCCTCCTCCGACCGAACTTTGATGCGGTCCACGACCACATCAATATTGTGTTTCTCGGTCTTCTTGAGGGTGGGCAGGTTTTCTACTTCCACCGTCTGGCCATTGATGCGAAAGCGCACATAGCCCAGCGCCTGCATCTGTTCGAAGACTTTTTCAAACTCGCCTTTTTTCTCGCGGGCAATGGGCGCGAGGATCATCAGCTTGGTGTCTTCGGGCAGGGCCAGCACGGCGTCCACCATCTGGCTCACGGTCTGCGCTTTCAGGGGCAGGTTGTGGTCGGGGCAGTACGGCGTGCCCGCGCGGGCATAGAGCAAGCGCAGGTAGTCGTGGATCTCGGTGACGGTGCCCACGGTCGAGCGCGGGTTGTGGCTGGTGGCTTTTTGCTCGATGGAAATCGCAGGCGAAAGGCCCTCGATCAGGTCCACGTCGGGCTTGTCCATCAGCTGCAAAAACTGCCGCGCATAGGCCGACAGACTTTCCACGTAGCGGCGCTGGCCTTCGGCGTACAGCGTGTCAAAGGCCAGGCTTGACTTGCCCGAGCCCGACAAGCCGGTGATCACCACCAGCTGGTTGCGGGGGATGTCGAGGTCGATGTTCTTCAGGTTGTGCGTGCGCGCACCCCGCACGCTGATGTGGGTTTGCCGCAAGGCCGCAGCCAGATAGGTGTCTTGGCGATCAGAGTTCAAGGTGGAGCCACAAAAACAAAACCCACCATTATCAAGGATGGTGGGTTTTGCTCCGACTGTACAAGTCCGATGGGCTTTGTGTTTACTGGGTTTGGGTGGCGGAGGTGATGGTGATGTCGGTCACAGGGACGTTTTGATTGCTGCCCACGGTCTGAGTGGGTTGGGTGGCCATCAAATCGATCACGTCCATGCCTGAGACGACTTTGCCAAAGACCGCGTAACCGGGACTGTTGGCGCTGGCGTAATTCAGGAATGCGTTGTCGACCAGATTCACAAAGAATTGCGATGTGGCCGAGTCCGCAACTGAAGTGCGGGCCATGGCCACAGATGCCCTGACGTTCAGTAAGCCGTTTTGTGACTCCAGTGTGATGGCCGATGACAAGCCTGATTTTTGCGTCATGCCTGTCGTGAAGCCCCCGCCCTGCGCCATGAAGCCGGAGATCACCCGGTGGAACAGCGTGTCTTTGTAAAACGATGGACTCTGATTCACATAGCTCAAGAAGTTCTTGACCGTGATCGGTGCTGCCGTCGGGTTCAGCTCCATCACCACGGTGCCCAGTGTCGTGACCAAAGTCACTTGGGGTTCGGGCACTGAGATGGTTTGTGTGTAAAAAGTGCTGGTCCCCGAGGTGTTGGTGACCGTGAGTTTCATGTCGCCCGTGCCTGTCACGGTGCAACGCGCAGTGCGGGTGGCCGCTGAGCTGACCGCATCCAGTGTCATGCCTGTGCATTTGTCGGAAGACACTTTGAGGGCGCTGATTTGGGGGTCGCCAGACAGCGTGAGAACAGCTGTTTTGCCGTATTTCAAATTGCTGGTGCTGATGCCCGTGACTGGCTCGGGGGCGGTCAGCGATGTGCTGTAAACCGTGTAATCCGCATTGCTTTTGACGGTGAATTCAATCGGGCCTGTGGCGGCCACGATGCAAGTGGCTTGGCGTCTGGAAGATGACTCAATGGCGCCCAAGGTGACCGAGAGGCATTTGTCGCTGGACAGTTTGATGACGTTGTCCAAGGCATTGCCCGTCAGGGTCAGGGTGGCCAATTGACCGTATTTGAAATTGGTCGCGGTGATGCCTGTGATGGGATCTGCGCCGCTCCAGCCTCCGCCACCGCAACCCAACAGCGCCAGGAGCAGTGTTACGGCAGTTATGGCGTATGACCCAATTCGTGACATCGTGAAGATTCTCGGAATTTTTAAAATGTGTATTTTAGGTCTTCTGCGAATGGTCCTTTGTTGCCCCATTGGCGCTTGCGCCATGGCGTGTGGGCGGCACAGGCGCTCTAATCAGGGACAATGTCGTTTTTCGACCCGCTTGGCTTGTTCGCGTGACCCCTCCCCATTCAGCTTCAGATGCCGCCCCGGTGGTTTCCACCGCCATGACGCCTTTGGAGCGTCGCGCCAGCGCATCGCTGGCCTCGATCTTTGCCCTGCGCATGCTCGGTTTGTTTCTGGTGCTCCCGGTGTTTGCGCTGGAGGCGCGCAAGTACCCCGGCGGGGACGATCCGGCCTTGCTGGGCTTGGCCATGGGCATTTATGGCTTGACCCAAGGCCTCTTGCAGCTGCCCTTTGGCATGGCGTCGGACCGTTTTGGCCGCAAGCGCGTGATCGTGCTGGGCTTGCTGATTTTTGCGCTGGGCAGTTTCTGGGCAGCGGGGGCCACCGACCTGACGGGCTTGTTGATTGGCCGCAGCGTCCAGGGCGCAGGCGCGGTGTCGGCTGCGGTCACCGCTTTGTTGGCCGACTTGACCCGTGACGAAGTGCGCACCAAGGCCATGGCTTTGGTGGGCGCCAGCATCGGCCTGATGTTCGCTTTGTCTTTGGTTTTGGCCCCGCTCATGGCCGCAGCCATTGGCTTGTCCGGCCTGTTTGTGGTGACCGGTGTTTTGGCCTTGTTGGGCGTGACGGTGGTGGTCTGGGGTGCGCCTGCTGCGCCACCCATGGTGGCCGGGCCTGCCCGTGGCCGCTTGAAAGATGTTTTGAGTCACGCCGGTTTGTTGCGTCTGAACTTGGGCGTGTTTGTCTTGCACGCGGTGCAGCTGGCCATGTGGGTGGCCGTGCCAGCCTTGCTGGTGCAGGCGGGCCTCGGCAAGGACCACCATTGGCAGGTGTATCTGCCGGCTGTTTTGGGCTCATTTGTCGTGATGGGCGGCACGTTTGCCATGGAGCGTCGCGGGCACCTCAAGACAGTGTTTTTGGTGGCCATCGCCTTGATCGCGCTGGTGCAACTGGGCTTTTTGCTGCAGGCTTCGGGCACGCCCCGCTTGGGCGCATTGGCGGGTTTGTTGTTCGTGTTTTTCTGCGGTTTCAACGTGTTGGAAGCCACCCAGCCGAGCCTGGCTTCTCGCTTGGCGCCCAGCGCCGTGCGCGGCACGGCCATGGGGGTTTACAACACTTTGCAATCGCTGGGCTTTTTTGTGGGCGGCTGGCTGGGCGGCTACTTGGTCAAGACCTGGGGCAGTCAGGCCTTGTTCCTCAGCTGCGCGGCCGCCATGCTGGTGTGGTGGTTGGTGGCGCTGCCCATGCAGGCGCCGGGGCGTTCTGCGCCTGTTCGTCAGATGGCCTAAAAGCCGCATAATCCACACCTATTCGAGGAGTTTTTCATGGCATCCGTCAACAAAGTCATCATCGTCGGCAATTTGGGCCGCGATCCCGAAACCCGCTATCTGCCTTCTGGCGACGCTGTGAGCAACATCAACGTGGCCACCACCGACCGCTACAAAGACAAAGCGACCGGCGAAATGAAGGAAGCCACCGAGTGGCACCGCATCAGCTTTTTTGGCAAATTGGCCGAGATCGCTGGTCAATACCTGAAAAAAGGCTCGCAAGTCTATGTCGAAGGCAGCTTGCGGACTCGCAAGTACACCGACAAAGATGGCATCGAGAAATTTGCCACCGAAATCCGTGGTGAAACCATGCAAATGCTGGGTGGTCGCCAAGGCATGGGCGGCCCATCGGACGATGGCGGCGGCTACGCCCCCCGTCAGGCACCGGCAGCGGCGCGCCCTGCGGCTGCGCCCGCAGCCCGCCCGGCACCGGCAGCCAAGCCCGCGCCCAGCAGCTTCGACGACATGGACGACGACATCCCCTTCTGATCGGGTGGATGTGGATGAAAACCCGTGGCCAGCCCCACGGGTTTTTTTATGCCCAATCAGAACAGCCGCTGACCATGACTGACATTCGCCCTGTTTCATCGATCGAACATCTGAACTTCGCCTGGTTTGCGATGGTCATGGGCCTGTGTGGCCTGTCCTTGGCCTGGATGCGGGCCGTGCCCCATTGGGCGGGCGCAGCGCAGGTTTCCATGGGCGTGGGGGTGGTGGCGGCCTGGTTGTTGCTGGCCTTGCTGTTGGCCACGGTGTGGCGGGTGCTTCGACATCCGGCGGCGGTGCTGGCCGATGTGCGTGATCCTCTGCGGCAGGTGTTTGTGGCCGCCTTGCCATCGTCCTTGGTCTTGATCGCGACGGTGGCCTATGTGCATGGGTTTGACGGCTTTTGGACGGACGCGGCGTGGATGCTGGGCTCGGCCGCCTTGTTGCTGGTGACCACGGGCGTGGTGCAGCGCTGGTTTCAGCCTGGCCTGGTGGCCGCACAGTTTTGGCCCGCCATGACGCCGGCCTTGTTCATCCCGGTGGTGGGCAATGTGTTGCCCGCTTTGGCCGGTGTGGGCTTGGGTCACCCGGTGTGGGCGGCCGCGCAGTACGGCATTGCCGCCGTGCTCTGGCCTGTGGCGCTGACTTTGGTGCTGGTGCGCATTGGCAAAGTGGGGCTGTGGCCGCAACGCATGCTGCCCGCCACCTTCATCACCATCGCGCCGCCATCGGTGCTGGCCTTGTCCGGGGTGCAGCTGGGAGCACCCGATGTGCTGGTGCACATGCTCTGGGGCGTGGCCTTGTTGTTCACGGGGGTGTCCATGACGGTGTTCAAGCGCAGCCTGGCACAGCCCTTTGGCATGTCGTTTTGGGGCATGTCTTTTCCTTTGGCGGCTTCGGCTGCCTTGTCTTTGCACCTGGCGCCTGCGCATGGCGTCGCGCAGCTGTTGGCACTCGCTTGGTTGGCTGGGGCCACGGCGGTGATTGCAGGCTTGTTGCTGGCCACCGCTTGGGGGCTGCTGCAAGGCCGCTTGCTGCTGCCTGAGCCCGGCGCGGCACCGTCACCCTCTGCTTGAATGCGCGGGCTGTGCCCAAGCGTGCGCTGGTTTATGTCGGTGTGGGTTGAAACTGTTTCGTTTGATCTGGATTGACCGCCCATCTTTGCCGCAGATCAAAATAGGGCCATGAACGAAATCAATTCGCGTTATTTGCCTGTGGACGATGCGCAGCGCAGGCAGCTGCACAACGAGGTCCATGCCCGCCCATCGGCTCGCGTGCGCTTGCCGGCCCTGATCGTTTATGTGGCGGTGCTCAACGCAGGCATCACCCGGGAGCAGGAATGGGCGCACCTGCGCAGCTTGCCTGGGCACGCGGACCTGGAGCCCGAGCAGCTGAACGGCAATTTTTTGCGCCTGCGTTGTGACGGCTTCACCGTCAAGTGGGAGCGGCACACCGAGTTCACCCGCTATTCGATCGTGCAGCCGTTGCCTGAGCAAGCCTCGTGGGGGCATGCCTTGCCTGATTTGGCACCCCATGTGGCCACCGGTGTGGATTGGTTGCGCGGCATTCCGGGCCGCACGGTGGCGGCGATCCATTTGGCCATGTTGCCCGAGGGCATGGATGCGGCCGATTGGCTGCCCAAGGCGCAAGCCTGGTTGGGGGAAGGCACCATCATTGGCTCGCGCATGGGCAATACCTCGGATGGGCAATCGCATTCGTGCTTGCTCACACATTGGCGCATTGGCCACGACGGTTTTGAGCGCATGCTGGTGCTGGCCCCCGCTGACACGCCTGAAGGCCGTGCAGGTCGAATTTCCCAGCGTGTGCTTGAGCTCGAAACCTATCGTCTGATGGCGCTGCGTGGTTTGCCGGTGGCCAAACAGCTGTCGCCTGTGCTGGCGCAAGCCGAAGCGCAATTGGCCGACATCACCGCCCGTTTGGAGCGCAAGGAAACTGCCGATCAGGATTTGCTGGACGCGTTGGTGAGCTTGGCCGCCAAAGTGGAGCGCGCGACCGCTGAGCATGGGTACAGATTCTCGGCCACCCGCGCTTATGACGTCCTGGTGCGCGAGCGCATTGCCGAGTTGCGCGAACGACCGTTGCACGGCACACAGACCGTGGGCGAGTTCATGCAGCGGCGTTTGTCGCCAGCCATGGCCACGGTCGCGGCCACGGCACAACGGTTGGCAGCTTTGTCAGAGCGGATTTCCCGCACCAGTGCCTTGTTGCGCACGCGGGTTGACATCGCCACTGAGACCCAAAACCAACAGTTGCTTGAAAAACTCACCCGGGGGCAGGGTTTGCAACTGAAGCTGCAATCGACGGTTGAGGGCTTGTCGATCGCTGCGATCTCGTATTACGTGGTGAGTTTGTTGTTGTACCTTGCCAAGGCACTCAAATTGGCGGGTGTGCCCATTCAGCCTGAGTTGGCTGCAGGCTTGATGATCCCCTTGGTGCTTTGGCTGGTTTGGACGGTCACGCGCCGCATCCATGCCAAATTACACGCCACGCTTTGATGGGTTGATCAGCCTCGGGCCCTTGTTGCCGCATCGATCACGCCGCCGCCCAGGCAGACATCGCCGTCGTACAACACAGCGCTTTGACCGGGCGTGACGGCCCATTGGGCTTGCGGGAAATGCATCTCGAATGCCGGCGCTGTGGCGCCGTTGGCGGCTGCGCGCAGTTCGCAAGGCGCATCGGCCTGGCGATAGCGGGTTTTGGCGGCATACAGGCCGGGCGTGGGCTCGATACCGGCGCACCAGCTGGCGTCTGTGGCCGCCAGGCCTTCGGACAGCAGCCAGGGGTGGTCGTGTCCTTGCACCACCCAGAGGATGTTCTTGTCGAGGTCTTTGCGGGCCACAAACCAGGGCGTGTGTTCGCCACCGCCTTTTTGTGCCCCTTTGGCCTTGATGCCGCCGATGCCCAGGCCTTGGCGTTGGCCCAGGGTGTAAAAGCTCAGGCCCACGTGCTGGCCGATGGTGCGGCCTGTCGGGTCTTTGATTGGGCCGGGCTCTTTGGAGATGTAGCGGTTGAGAAAGTCGCGAAAAGGCCGCTCGCCGATGAAGCAGATGCCGGTGGAGTCTTTCTTCTTGGCATTGGGCAGTCCGATCTCTTGCGCAATGCGGCGCACTTCGGTCTTGTGCAGCTCGCCCACCGGGAACAAGGTCTTGGACAGCTGGGCCTGGTTCAGGCGGTGCAAGAAGTAGCTTTGGTCCTTGGACGGGTCCAGGCCTTTGAGCAGTTCGTGGCGTCCGGTTTGTTCGTTCAAGCGCACGCGGCAGTAGTGGCCGGTGGCGATCTTTTCGGCACCCAGGCGCATGGCGTGGTCCAGGAAAGACTTGAACTTGATCTCGGCGTTGCACAGGATGTCGGGGTTGGGGGTACGTCCGGCCTGGTATTCGCGCAAAAACTCGGAAAACACGCGGTCTTTGTACTCGGCTGCAAAATTGACGTGCTCGATCTCGATGCCCAGCACATCGGCCACTGCGGCAGCATCGACGAAGTCGATGTTGGATGAGCAATACGCGCTGTCATCGTCATCTTCCCAATTTTTCATGAAGATACCGATGACTTCGTACCCCTGCTGTTTGAGCAGGTAGGCGCTGACGGCTGAATCGACGCCGCCGGACAAACCGACGACCACACGAGGAAGTTGTGACATGCTTGGATTATCCCGCGCCTGCGGTGACGGCAAATTTATAATCCTTTTTCTTCATTTATCCGATGTCCAAACCCTGCGCCTGGTGCGCCATCCTCCGAGCCGTCCTGGGCGATATCGCCCAAGGGCTGTTCCTTGTCACTCACAGTGGTTTGGCCATGGTGGGTTTGGGCGTGGCTGCATGTGTGGTGGCTTTGTGGCTGAACACCGAGTGGCTCCAGGCATCGGAAGAAAAGCTGTTCAACTGGCTGCGGGAGAGGCAGGTGCTGGTCTCTTGGCTGCCCGAAAACGCGGCAGAGCGCGCTACCGCTATGAACTTGCGGGATTTGCCGGCCAGTCAAGCGGCGGTGGCCAGTTGGTTGTCCCGTAAATACAAAGTCGCGCCAGAGCCTGTGGCCGCCTTGGTGGCGGAAGCGCAGGTTCTGGGGCGTCAGTACAAACTGGCCCCTTACCTGATTTTGGGTGTCATGGCCATCGAGTCGAACTTCCACCCATATATCCAAAGCCAGGTGGGCGCACAGGGGTTGATGCAGGTCATGACCGGCATCCACACCAAACGATACCAGGCCTATGGCGGCAACTTGACGGCGTTTGATCCGCTCACCAATATGCGTGTAGGCGTGGCGGTTTTGGCCGACGCCATCAAGCTCAAGGGCGGTTCGGTCGAGGATGGTTTGAAGTTTTATCTGGGTGGTGATGCCGTGTTTGAAGACGGTGGGTACGTCGCCAAAGTCCGTACAGAGCAGGCTCGGCTCGAACAGGTGGCTGCTGGGGAGCGCGTGCCTTTCCAATGAAGTTGGGTCAGCTCAGCCCAAACGGCTGAAAAACACCGCACTCATCACCAGTCCGGTGGTGATCACCAGCCAGCGCACCCAGCGTGCAGGCAGGCGTTTGGCCAGTCGCGCACCCGACCAGCCCCCGGCGGTGGCCAGGGCCATCATCCACAAGGCTTGATCCCAGACGATGGCACCCGCCCAAGCGAAAGCGGCCACCGACAGCCAAGACAAGACAAATGAATTGAGGTTCTTCAGGGCGTTGACCGTGTTCAGGCGTGACTCACCCGTCAAGGTGTAAAGCGCCATCAGCAAGATGCCCAGGCCGCCGTTGAAGTACCCGCCGTAAATGGACACCAGCAGGAGGCCTGGCAAACGCCACTGCGGATGGCCTAGGCCCGCACCGCGCGATGCGATCATTGGCCCGAGTGCAAACAGCGCGGTGGCCAGCAACAAAAGCCAAGGCACCAGCCCCGAAAACAAGCGGGCAGGCGTGACCAGCAACAAGGTGGCGCCAATCAGACCGCCGACAGCCGCGATGATCACCTCGCGTTGCAGCGTGGTGCCCGGGATGGCTTGGAGTTCGGCCTTGAAGCCCAAGGTGCTGCCCAGATAGCCGGGGCTGACGGCTGCAGCGCTGGTGGCGTTGGCCGCCAAGGGGGGCACACCTGCAAAAACCAGCGCAGGAAAAGTCAAAAAGCTGCCGCCCCCTGCAATGGCGTTCAGGACCCCCGCGCCAAAGGCGGCGGCGCCTGTCACAAGCCACACGCTGTCCATCACGCCGGGAGAGGGGGTAAAGAGGCCACCGCGGCGTCGGTGTAAATCATGTTCAGCGGAAAGCGTTGCCCGGCCAGGTGGTCTTCGATGCAGCGCAGAACCAGTGGGCTGCGGTGACGCTCTGCGCTGGCGCGCACTTCGTCGAGCGTCATCCAGACCGTGCGCACAATCCCTTCGTCCAAAGACCGGTCTGCTTGCCGCTCACCGATCTCGCCGCAAAACGCCATGCGCAAATAAGTGATGTCTTCTTGCGTGGCGGGGCGCTGAAACCGGGACAAATACACGCCGACCAAGGCGGTGGGTTTGAATGAGTGGGCCGTTTCTTCGAGCGCTTCTCGGGCGCAGCCCTCGGCAGGCGATTCGCAAGGGTCGAGGTGCCCGGCGGGGTTGTTCAAGCGCAAGCCATCGCGCGTCTGTTCTTCCACCAAAAGGTAGCGGCCATCTTTCTCGATGATGGCGGCCACGGTGACATTGGGTTTCCAGCGTGTATCCATGCGCTCATTATCGGCGGGGCCGTGCCACGTCATACGGGGGGATAAACCCGATCAAGGGTATGTAAGTTACAGTTTATATTCAAGCATCGATTGGCGCGGCAAGCCACCAGTCCCACGATTTCACAATTATTTGGAGAACAACCATGCGCATAGGCGTGCCCAAAGAGATATATCCCGGTGAAAAACGGGTGGCCACGGTCCCCGATGCCGTGACCAAACTGGTCAAACTCGGCTTTGCCGTGGTTGTGGAACAGGGCGCGGGCGAGCTGGCAGACCTGTCGGATGCGGCCTACGTCGATGCCGGTGCCACCATTGCCCCCAACGCCGCGGCGCTGTGGAGTGGCAGTGACATCGTCTTCAAGGTGCGTGCCCCCACGGCCGACGAAGTCGCCCTGATGCACGAAGGCCAGACGCTGATTGGCTTCTTGTGGCCCGCTCAAAACCCCGATTTGATGCAGCAGCTGGCGGCTAAAAAGGTCACCGCGCTGTCGATCGATGCACTGCCCCGTACCCTCAGCCGCGCACAGAAAATGGACGCGTTGACTTCCATGGCTGGCGTCAGTGGCTACCGCGCTGTGGTGGAGTCTGCCAACGCCTTTGGCCGCTTCTTCAACGGCCAGATCACGGCCGCAGGCAAAGTGCCCCCCGCCAAAGTGTTCATTGCCGGTGCCGGTGTGGCAGGTTTGGCCGCGATTGGCGCAGCCGCCAGCTTGGGCGCCATCGTGCGCGCTAACGACACCCGCGCCGAAGTGGCCGACCAAGTCGTCTCGCTGGGCGGTGAGTTCGTCAAGGTGGATTACGAAGAAGAAGGCTCGGGCGGCGGCGGTTACGCCAAGGTCATGAGCGATGGCTTCCAGGCCGCCCAGCGCGAGATGTACGCCAAGCAGGCCCAAGAGTGCGACATCATCATCACCACCGCGTTGATCCCCGGCAAACCCGCGCCCAAGTTGATCACCGCCGAGATGGTCAAGAGCATGAAGCCCGGCAGCGTGATCGTGGACATGGCCGCTGAGCAAGGCGGTAACTGCGAGCTGACCGAACCCGGCAAGGCCGTGGTCAAGCACGGCGTGACGATTGTGGGTTACACCGATCTGGCTTCGCGCATGGCGCGCCAGTCGTCTACGCTGTACGGCACCAACTTGTTCCGCCTCACGGAAGAGCTGTGCAAGACCAAAGACGGCGTGATCAACGTCAACATGGAAGACGACGCCATTCGTGGCCTGACGGTCATCAAGAACGGTGAAATCACCTGGCCTGCGCCGCCATTGGTGGTGGCCCCCAAGCCCGCCCCCAAACCCGCTGCAGCGCCTGCCGCCAAAAAAGGCCACGGCCATGGCGAGCCATCGGGCCCCATGCCGGTGGGTCAGTTGCTCATCGTGTCGGCGGTGGCCGCTGTGTTGCTGGTGCTGGTGGGTGCGTATGCACCCGCTGCTTTCCTGTCGCACTTCACGGTGTTTGTGTTGGCCTGCTTTGTGGGCTACATGGTGGTCTGGAACGTCAAGCCCGCGCTGCACACCCCGCTCATGAGCGTGACCAACGCGATCAGCTCCATCATCGCCATTGGCGCTTTGGTGCAGATTTCGCCCTTGGCCGCGGCCGGGCGGCCCAACACGCTGATTGGTATTTTGGCTGCTTTGGCGCTGGTGCTGACGGCCATCAACATGTTTGGCGGCTTTGCCGTCACCCAGCGCATGCTGGCCATGTTCCGTAAGTAATGACTTTGGGGACAGATCTTCAGATCTGTCCCCGACTAATTAATTCAAGAGACACATATGACCTCAAGCCTGGCCACGGTCGCCTACATCGGCGCGACCATTCTTTTCATCCTCAGCCTGGGCGGTTTGTCCAACCAGGAAACCGCACGGCGCGGCAACCTCTACGGCATGATCGGCATGAGCCTGGCAGTGCTGGCCACCATCTTTGGCCCGCAAGTCACGGCCGAGGGCATCCCCATGATCGTGGGCTCCGTGCTGGTGGGTGCGCTCATTGGCCTTTACGCCGCGCGCAAAGTGCAGATGACACAAATGCCCGAACTTGTGGCGCTCATGCACAGCATGGTCGGCATGGCGGCTGCGCTGGTGGGTTATGCCACTTATGTGGACCCCGAAGCTGCCAAGAATCTGGACAGCGCAGCACACGCCATCCACGCCGGTGAAATCTACATCGGCATCTTCATCGGCGCGGTGACCTTCTCCGGTTCGGTGGCGGCGTTTGGCAAGTTGTCCGGTCGCATTGGCGGCAGCCCTTTGTTGCTGCCGGGTCGTCACTGGCTCAACCTGGTCGGCTTGATCGCGGTGATTTATTTTGGCCGTGAGTTCATGAACGCCCACACGGTGCAAGACGGCATGGTGCCTTTGTTCATCATGACCGCCATTGCCTTGCTGTTCGGCATCCACATGGTCATGGCCATTGGCGGCGCTGACATGCCCGTGGTGGTGTCCATGCTCAACAGCTACTCCGGCTGGGCCGCAGCGGCCACCGGCTTCATGCTGAGCAACGACTTGCTTATCGTGATCGGTGCCTTGGTCGGCTCCAGCGGCGCGATTTTGTCGTACATCATGTGTAACGCCATGAACCGCAGTTTCATCAGCGTGATCGCCGGGGGCTTTGGCACCACGGCCGCAGCACCCAAGCCGACGGGTGAAGCGGCCGAGCCGCAAGGTGAAGTCAGCCCCATCTTGGCGGCCGAGACTGCTGAGTTGCTGCGCGACGCAAAAAACGTGATCATCGTCCCCGGC
The DNA here is from genome assembly GCF_003063335.1 of Limnohabitans sp. MMS-10A-192. GTDB lineage: Bacteria > Pseudomonadota > Gammaproteobacteria > Burkholderiales > Burkholderiaceae_C > Limnohabitans_A. Next base: position 412,425 of record NZ_NERX01000002.1, read on the forward strand.
TACGGCATGGCCGTGGCGCAGGCCCAGCACACGGTGTTTGAAATCACCAAAACATTGCGCGACAAGGGTGTGAACGTGCGCTTTGGTATCCACCCGGTGGCCGGTCGCATGCCAGGTCACATGAACGTTTTGTTGGCCGAGGCCAAAGTGCCTTACGACATCGTGTTCGAGATGGACGAGCTCAACGACGACTTCCCTGAGACCGACGTGGCCATCGTGATCGGTGCCAACGACATCGTGAACCCCGCTGCGCAAGACGACCCGACCAGCCCGATCGCCGGCATGCCGGTGCTCGAAGTCTGGAAGGCCCGCACCAGCATCGTCATGAAGCGCTCCATGGCCAGTGGCTACGCCGGCGTGGACAACCCGCTCTTCTACAAAGAAAACAACCGCATGTTGTTTGGCGATGCCAAGAAAATGCTGGACGAGGTCTTGGTGGCTTTGAAGTCCTGAGCCTTCGGGAAATCCAGTAGTTTTGTGAGTCAGTTTGCTGTCAGTTGTGAGATAGACTGACCCTTCAAGGAGAAGCAAAAATGACCACTGACCGCATTTGGTTGAGCAGTTACCCCGAAGGCGTTCCTTCAGACATTGAACCCAGCCAATACAGCTCCCTGGTGGGGCTGATGGAGGAGAGCTTTTCACGCTACGCCGATCGCACGGCTTACAGCTTCATGGGCAAGAGCATCGGCTACGCCCAGACCGATACAGAAAGCCAGGCGCTGGCCGCTTACCTGCAATCGCTGGGGCTGGACAAAGGTGACCGTGTCGCCATCATGATGCCCAATGTGCCGCAATATCCGGTTGCAGTTGCAGCGATTTTGCGTGCTGGTTTTGTGGTCGTGAACGTCAACCCGCTGTACACCCCACGGGAGTTGGAGCATCAACTGAAGGACTCGGGTGCACGCGCGATCTTCATCATTGAAAATTTCGCGTCGACCCTTGAAAAGTGCATTGCCCAAACGCCTGTGCAGCATGTGGTGTTGGCCTCGATGGGGGATCGCCTGGGTTTGATCAAAGGCGCGCTGGTCAACCACGTGGTGCGCAAAGTCAAAAAGCTGGTGCCTGAGTTCGCCTTGCCCCAAGCGGTTGCTTTCAATCAGGCCCTCTCGCAGGGGCGCAAGATGCCTTGGCGCAAGCCCGAAATTGGGCCCGATGACATTGCCGTGTTGCAGTACACCGGCGGCACCACCGGTGTGTCCAAAGGTGCGGTTCTTCTGCATCGCAATGTGATCGCCAATGTCTTGCAGTCCGAGGCCTGGAACGACCCAGTCATGAAACGTGTACCGGCGAGCGAGCAGCCCACTTCGGTGTGTGCTTTGCCGCTGTACCACATCTTCGCGTTCACGGTGAACATGATGTTGTCCATGCGGACCGGGGGCAAAACCATTTTGATCCCCAATCCCCGCGATTTGCCTGCCGTGCTCAAAGAGCTGTCCAAGCACACCTTTCACAGTTTCCCAGCGGTGAACACCTTGTTCAACGGTTTGGCCAACCATCCTGATTTCAACAAAGTCAACTGGTCGAACCTCAAGGTTTCGGTGGGCGGGGGCATGGCGGTGACGCCCAATGTGGCCAAACTGTGGCTGGAGAAAACCGGTTGCCCGATTTGCGAAGGCTACGGCTTGTCCGAAACCAGTCCATCGGCCAGTTGCAATCCGCCTTCCAGCACCGAATTCACAGGCACCATCGGTGTGCCGATTCCCAGCACTTGGATGAAGCTCGTTGATGACGAGGGGCAAGATGTGACCGAGGTGGGCAAGCCCGGCGAGATCGCGATCAAAGGCCCGCAAGTCATGGCGGGTTATTGGCAGCGGCCCGATGAGACGGCCAAGGTGATGATGGCCGATGGGTATTTCAAATCGGGCGATGTGGGCATCGTGGATGCTCGGGGGTTTTTCAAAATCGTGGACCGCAAAAAAGACATGATTTTGGTCAGTGGCTTCAACGTTTATCCCAACGAGGTGGAGGAAGTCGCATCGGCTTGCCCTGGCGTTTTGGAGTGCGCGGCCATTGGTGTGGCCGACGAAAAAACCGGCGAAGCTGTCAAGTTGGTGGTGGTCCGCAAAGACCCCTCGTTGACCGAGGCGCAGGTTCTGGCTTATTGCCGAGCCAACATGACCGCCTACAAGCAGCCTCGCATCGTTGAGTTCCGCGACGAGTTGCCCAAAACACCCGTGGGCAAGATATTGCGCCGCGAGCTGCGCAGCCCGTCAACTTGAATGGGCGGTGCGTCAGCACCGGTACACTGGAAAGCGGCTCAAGATGGGCCGCTTTTTTCATGCGATTTGAATTTTGACAATGGAGAACCCATGGCAGTGATCGGCATCATGAGCGCCATGCACGAGGAGTTGGCTGCTGTGTTGGCGGTCATGCCTGATGAGCAATGCGTGCGCGTGGCAGGCCGCGATTTCTGGGTGGGCCACTGGCAGGGTCACGATGTGGTGGCGGTGTTGTCACGGATTGGCAAAGTGGCGGCTGCCACCACGGCGACGGTCTTGCTGGAGCGCTTCAAGATTGATGCGCTGGTGTTCACCGGTGCCGCCGGCGGATTGTCCGCTGAGGCACAAGTGGGTGATGTGGTCGTGGCCAGTGGCTTTGTGCAACACGACATGGATGCTTCACCCTTGTTCCCCAAGCACGAGGTGCCTTTGTATGGTCGGGCGCGCTTTGACACCGATACAGCTTTGTCGCAGGGCTTGGCGGCCGCAGCAAGACAGGTGCTGTCAGATCCGGCTCAGCATCTGGGTCCACAGGCCATTGCAGATTTCCATTTGCTCGCGCCACGTGTGCACCGGGGATTGATCGTCAGCGGTGACCGCTTTGTGTCCACCACAGCTGAGCGTCAAGCCTTGCAGCAAAGCTTGTCGGATGCCTTGGCCGTTGAGATGGAGGGGGCCGCAGTGGCGCAGGTGTGTCTGGACTATGGGGTGCCGTTTTCAGCGGTCCGTACCATTTCAGACCGCGCAGACGACGATGCGCACATCGATTTCAGCCGTTTCATCCGTGACGTGGCCAGTCGCTACAGCTTGGCCATTTTGTCGCAGTGGTTGATGCACCGGTAATGCCGTAAAGCCTTGAATTGGGGTGCTTGTTCAAAGTGGCAAGATTTGCCCAAAGTTTCTTTCGGTGGGCTGGGCGACGATGTTGAGCCTGCGTCTGAGGACGCCTGGCCCCAGTCCGCTGCAACAAACGCCCACGCCGAAAGCGACTTACTTCAACCAGCCCCGGCGACGGAAGTACCACATGGGCACCACGGCGCTGGCGGCCATCAAGGCCAGTGCATACGGGTAGCCCCACTTTTGTGACAGCTCGGGCATGTACTGAAAGTTCATGCCGTACAGGCTGGCAATCAGTGTGGGGGGAAGCAAGGCGACGCTGGCCACCGAGAAAATCTTGATGATCTTGTTCTGGTTGATGTTGATGAAACCCACGGTGGCGTCCATCAAGAAGTTGATCTTGTCGAACAAAAAGGCCGTGTGTGAGTCCAGTGAGTCGATGTCGCGCAGAATTTGGCGGGCCTCTTCAAACTGCTCGGCGTTGAGCATCTTGGAGCGCATCATGAAGCTCACGGCGCGGCGTGTGTCCATCACGTTGCGGCGGATGCGTCCATTCAAGTCTTCTTGGCGGGCAATGGCGCCCAGCACTTCACCGGCCATGGCGTCGGTCACATCGCCTGACAAAACTTTCTTGCCAGCGGTTTCGAGCTTGTCGTAAATGCCTTCCAGCGTGTCGGCGGAGTATTCGGCGTCGGCATCAAACAGCTTGAGCAGCACTTCCTTGGCATCTTCCAGCAGGCCCGGTGCGCGGCGCGCACGCAGGCGCAGCAAGCGAAACACCGGTACGTCTTCGTCGTGGATTGAAAACAGCACGCCACGGCTCTTCAGGTCGGCATTGTGCTGGTTCAGGATGAAGGCGCAACGCACGGTGCGTGGCTCGTCCTCGTCGGCGATCAAAAAGTCTGAGCGGATGTGCAACTCGCCATTGTCTTCTTCGTAGAAGCGGGCGGATTCCTCGATGTCCTCGTCCATCGCGTCTTCAGGGATGGACAGGCCGTAATACTGTTTGATCCAGCGCTTTTCGTCGACCGTGGGCGATTCCAGGTCAACCCAAATGGGTTGAAAGCGAGAGAGTTCTTCCAGTGACTCGATCTCTTCTTGAAAGAGACGGCCGTTGGCAAGGGTGAAGATGTTGAGCATGGCGAATCCAAAAAAAGGCCAGTTGCCAAAAGTTCAAAGGGGCGGCGAAGGGGGATGCAGCTTTCGAACGATGGGCGCAATGCTCAAGGCGTCCGAAAGCTACCGACTCGGGGTAGCGTCCACGACAGTGACTCCAAAAAAATGAATGGGAGGATTATCGCATTGGCCCTGAGCGTTTGTGTGTCACTGCTGTGAATCCGCGCTGTGAAATAAGCGGCCGAGGCCGGGGTGTTAGATTCAATGGATTCACTCTGACTCCTTCATGACCGCTTCCTTGTCCCCTCGAAGAGAACGCTGGCTGCTGCTGACGCTTGCAGGCATCCAATTCACCCATATTCTCGACTTCATGATCATGATGCCCTTGGGGCCTCAGTTCACCCGCTTGTTTGACATCAGCAACGCTGAATTCGGCGTGCTGGTCTCGGCCTACACCTTGTCGGCCGGTGCATCGGGTTTGCTGGCGGCCACCTATGTGGACCGGTTCAGCCGCAAGCGCTTGCTGCTGACCATGTACACCCTCTTTGGTTTGGCAACGCTGGCGTGCGGGTTGGCGCCGACCTATGGCTGGTTGATGGTCGCCCGAGTGGCTGCCGGTGTGTTTGGTGGTGTCTTGTCGGCTTTGTCGCAGACCATCGTGGCCGATGTGATTCCGTTCGAGCGGCGCGGCAGGGCCATGGGGGTGGTCATGACCTCGTTTTCCGTCTCCACCGTGGCGGGCGTGCCGCTGGGCCTGTTTTTGGCTGCGCACTTGAGCTGGCACGCGCCCTTCATGGCCATTGCCGCCATGGTGGGCTTGTTGGTGGTTGGCGCTTGGCAAACCCTGCCGCAGTTGGATGCCCATTTGCATCATCCCGATCGCGCCAGCGTCTGGCGCAGCATTGGCCAAGTCTTGATCGAGGCCAACCATCTGAAAGCTTTTGCCTTGTCGGCCGCGATGATGTTTGCGGGCTTCACGGTCATCCCTTACATCACCATCTATTTGCAGTCGAATGCGGGCATGTTGCCCGAGCAGGTCCCTTGGGTGTATTTGCTCGGCGGCACGGCCACCTTGCTGACGGCGCGCTTGTTTGGTCGGCTGACTGACCGTGTAGGCAAAGTCAAAATGTTCAAGCGCCTGGCGGTGGCTGTCGCGCTGCCTTTGATGGCCACCACTTTGTCGGCAGGCTTGCCTTTGGCGGGCTTGCTGCTGATCTCGACGGCATTTTTCACCATGATGAGTGGTCGCATGATTCCTGGCATGGCCCTGATTTCATCGGCGGTGGAGCCGCGTTTGCGCGGTACTTTCATGACCCTCAATTCGGCCGTGCAGTCTGCAGCCATGGGGCTGGCAGCCATGGTGGGAGGGGCCATCATTGGCCGTGATGCCCATGGGCAATTGACGAATTACTGGGTGGCAGGGGTGATCGGTGTGGCGGCCAGCTTGGTGTCGGTCTGGCTGGCTGGGCGGGTGCGCTTGCATGGGGCACCACAGGTGTGAATCGCAGCTGAGCCACATCAACTCATCCAGCACGATAACATCGAAATGGCCCTTTGGGCTCAATTTCCCAGCCCCCTCAGTGCATTCCATAGGGCGCATTGCTTTTCCCAAAAGGCGGGCGCATAGTGGAGGTGAACCACTTGAAAAAGTGGTTTGTTGCCCCCCCTTTCGGAGGGGCTTTTCCTACACGGGATCTATGGAGGCCAAGCTTATGAATTTGACAATCAGCGGACACCATCTGGAAGTTACCCCTGCCTTGCGCGAGTATGTGACAGGCAAACTGGACCGCATTACCCGACATTTCGATCAGGTGGTCGATGTGAAAGTGCTGCTGACCGTGGAAAAGCAGAAGGAAAAGGAAAAACGCCAACGTGCTGAATGCAACATCCATGTCAAAGGAAACGACATGTTCGCCGAGAGCGCGCACGAGGACTTGTATGCTGCTGTGGACGACTTGGTCGACAAATTGGACCGTCAGGTGGTCAAGCACAAGGACCGCATCACGGACCACCACCACAGTGCGCCTAAACGCATGATGTGAGGGGGTTGATGACCCGGTGTACCAGGGCCGCTATCTGCGGCCCTTTTTCATTTTTGGAGCCAATGGCACGCTGTGCATGCCACGTCATGGTTTGCAGACGCGACACCGGCTGCAAAGCGGTTGGGCGGCGACAGGTGCATAATCCGCCTCGAACATGAATCGTCTCTCATCCATATTGCCTGTTGCCCAAGTTCTTGTTGAGGTGGAAGCCACCAGCAAGAAGCGTGCGTTCGAAGAAGCGGGTCTTCTCTTTGAGAACCTGCATGGCTTGTCGCGTGCACTGGTGACCGACAGCCTGTTTGCCCGCGAGCGTTTGGGCTCGACCGGTTTGGGCCACGGTGTGGCCATACCGCACGGTCGCATCAAGGGCCTCAAAGCCCCAATGGCCGCCGTCTTTCAGTTGGCGCAGCCCATCGGTTTTGATGCGCCTGACGAGCAGCCGGTCAATTTGTTGATTTTCTTGCTGGTGCCGGAAGCTGCGACCCAGAAGCATCTGGAAATCTTGTCCGAAATTGCGGAGTTGCTGAGTGACAGCCAATTGCGTGAAAACATCAAGAGCAGTGCCACGCAAGATGGACTCCACCAACTGATTGCCCAGTGGCAGTCCGCCCAAACGGTCTGAGCACAGACCCGTCTTGAGTAGTTCCGATGAAGCCTTCCGTCATCAGTGCCGACGTCCTGTTTGAGGACCACCGCGGCAAACTCAAGTGGCAGTGGGTGGCCGGGCTGGGAGCTTCTGAGCGCCGCTTCGATGAAGTGGCTGTGCGTGAAGCCCGCTCAGGCGCCGATCTGGTCGGTTACCTCAACTACATCCATCCCTACCGGGTTCAGATTTTGGGGCCACGCGAAGTGGCCTATCTGACCAATTCCACGCCAGACGACTGCGCCCGTCGTATCGCGCGCATCGTGACCTTGGAGCCGCCCGTGCTGGTGCTGGCCGATGGCCAGGTTGCCCCGGACGCCTTGCTGTCCATGTGCGAGCGGGCACAAATCCCGATGTTTGCCACCGAGCAATCTTCGGCTTTCGTGATCGACGTGTTGCGGGCCTACCTGTCCAAACACTTTGCCGACCGCACCACCATGCACGGTGTCTTCATGGACATCCTGGGCATGGGTGTGCTGATCACCGGCGAATCGGGCTTGGGCAAGAGTGAATTGGGTCTGGAGCTGATTTCGCGTGGCAACGGTCTGGTGGCCGACGATGCCGTGGACCTGTACCGCATCAACCAGACCACCATCGAGGGGCGTTGCCCCGATTTGTTACAGAACCTGCTGGAAGTGCGCGGTATTGGCTTGCTCGATATCCGGGCCATTTTTGGCGAGACAGCGGTGCGCCGCAAAATGCGCCTGAAGTTGATCGTGCACTTGGTGCGCCGTGAAACTTTTGACCGCGATTACGAACGCATGCCCTCGGAGCCGCTCACGCAAGACGTGCTGGGCATCCCGGTGCGCAAGGTGGTGATCCAGGTGGTGGCCGGGCGCAACATCTCGGTGTTGGTGGAGGCTGCTGTGCGCAACACCATCTTGCAGATGCGGGGCATCGACACCTACCAGGACTTCATCGAGCGCCAGCGCCGCGCCATGGAATAAGGGCCGCTTCGCGGCTCAGCGCTGGCGGTGAGGGCAGGGGGTGCGCGTGCAGTGGGCGTACAAGCTCAGGGCATGGTCTGCAATCACAAAGCCCTTGGCCTGTGCAACGGCCTGTTGCCGAGACTCGATTTCAGGGTCGTAGAACTCTTCCACCCGACCGCAGTCCAGGCACACCACATGGTCGTGGTGTTGGCCTTCATTGAGCTCGTAAACCGCTTTGCCGCTTTCAAAATGGTTGCGGCTCAAAATCCCCGCTTGCTCGAACTGGGTCAACACCCGGTAAACCGTGGCCAGACCGATGTCGGTGTTGTCAAGCAGCAGGTGACGAAAAACGTCTTCGGCCGTCATGTGCCGTTGCGCGCCGCTTTGAAAAACCTCTAGGATTTTCAGTCGGGGCAAGGTGGCTTTAAGGCCGTTGTTTTTGAGTTCGTCGATTTGGCTCATGGGGTTTGCTAAGAGGTAAGGCAGACGGAACAAAATTTCTTACAGCCGCTACAATGCCCCGATCATATCGGCCCTCTTCAAACATGACAGCTTCCCTGATTTCCCGCTTCCCGAGCGCCTGGCTTGTTGGCCTCGTTTTGAGCGCTGGCCTGGCGGGCTGCGGCAGTGTCCACCAGGACACTTTCAAGCCGTACGTTCCTGAAGTGGTGCAGGGCAACTTTGTCTCCAAGGAGCAGCGTCAAGCGCTTCGTCCGGGCATGGTCAAAGCGCAGGTGCGTGACATCTTGGGCACGCCCCTGGTCTCCAGCTTGTTCCATGCCGATCGGTGGGACTATGTCTTCAGCATCAAGCGCCAAGGGGTGTCTGCCCAGAATTTCCGCCTGACCGTGGTTTTCAAGGGGGATGTGCTCGATCAAATCGAAAGTGACCTCTTGCCCAGCGAGTCCGAGTTTGCAGGCCGCTTGGTGCGCCCGCGTGCGACAGGGCAGACCCCGAAGCTGGAAGCCACAGAGGAAGACTTGAAACGTTTCACTGCGAACAAGCCGCAGGAGGCCGAAGCACCTCGGCCGGCCTTGGCCCCTTTGCCCAGCAGCTACCCTCCACTGGAGCCTGCGGTCCGTTGAACCAGAAAGGTGCCCCGTGCCCCTTTCACCAGCCCTGAAAACCCCATGACCTCCTCGAACACTTTGCCCATTGCCGTGGCCGGCGCCACTGGCCGCATGGGAAACATGCTGATTGAAGCCATTTTGGCTACCGATGATTGCCGCTTGTCCGGCGCTTTGGACATCGCTTCCAGTCCCGCACTGGGCCATGACGCCTCCGCCTTTTTGGGCAAGGCCAGCGGCGTTTCGGTGCAGTCGGATGTGAAAGCCGGTTTGAAGGATTCGGGCTTCCTGATCGACTTCACCCGTCCCGAAGGCACTTTGGCCCATCTGAAGGTTTGCCGTGAGCTGGGCGTCAAAGCCGTGATCGGCACGACCGGTTTCACCGAAGAACAAAAAGCCGAGATCGCCGAGATCGCCAAAGACATCGCCATCGTCATGGCCCCCAACATGAGCGTGGGCGTGAACGTGACTTTGAAATTGCTGCAAATGGCGGCGCAAGCCCTGTCCACCGGCTACGACATCGAAATCATCGAAGCCCATCACCGCCACAAGGTGGATGCGCCCTCGGGCACCGCGCTCAAGATGGGCGAAGTGATCGCCGACGCCATTGGCCGCGATTTGAAAGAGTGCGCCGTGTACGAACGTTACGGGCACACCGGCGAACGCGATCCCTCGACCATCGGTTTTTCGACCATCCGCGGCGGCGACATCGTGGGCGACCACACCGTCTTGTTTGCCGGCATTGGTGAGCGCATCGAAGTGACCCACAAGTCCTCCAGCCGCTCGACTTATGCACAAGGCAGCCTGCGTGCAGTGCGCTACCTGGCCGGCCAGCAGCGCGGTTTGTTCGACATGTTCGATGTGTTGAATTTGCGCTGAGCCTGAGCGGTCACCATGAGTTTGAGCGACTTTTTGCTCCACAGCGATCTTGTCAGCCGTGTGCTGGCGGTCTTGCTGTTGGCCTTGTCGGTCAGCAGCTGGGTGGTGATTCTCTGGAAATGGCGTTTGCTGGCCCGTGTTCAACTCGATGTGCGCCGCAGTGTGGCCGCATTCTGGCAAGCCCCTGGATTTGACGCTGCCCGACACGGCGTGGCCCAGTTTGACCGCGATGCCTGTGTCGCGCCCTTGCTGGAAGCGACTTTGTTGCCTGTGGGCGGCACCTTGGCCTCGTCCGGTGACCGCCAGAACCAGTTGACCCGCGTCTTGCGCGACGCCTTGCAGCAGGTGGTGCGCCGTTTGCAGTGGGGCCAATTGCTGCTGGCCACGGCTGGTTCGATCTCGCCCTTTGTGGGCTTGCTCGGCACCGTCTGGGGCATTTTCAATGCCCTGACCGGCATGGCCGAGGCCGGGCAACTGACCATCGACAAGGTCGCAGGCCCCGTGGGCGAAGCCCTGGTCATGACCGCCGCCGGTCTGGCCGTGGCCATTCCAGCCGTGCTGGGCTACAACCTGCTGGGGCGCCGGATCGCATTGATCGAAGCCGAACTCGAAGGCTTTGCCCACGATGTGCGCGGCTTGCTGGCCGATCCGCAGGACTGAACCATGGCCTTCGGTCGCCTGGCGTCCTCCAAAGCCGATGCGCCCATGAGCGAGATCAACGTCACGCCCATGGTGGACGTGATGCTGGTCTTGCTGGTGATCTTCATCCTCACAGCCCCCCTGATGACCAGCGCCATCCGCCTGGACTTGCCCCAGTCTGAGGGCGGCGAGGCCGGTGCATCCCCCCAAGCGGTCTCCTTGGTGGTGGACGCCCAAGGCACGGTGTACCTGAACGACAAGCCCATCACGCCCGAAGCTTTGCGCCTGCGCCTGGCCGATGCTGCCAAACGCAACCCCGACACCGAGCTGGAACTGCGTGCCGACGAGTCCGTGCCCTACGGCCGCGTGGTCGAAACCATGGGCCTGGCCCAAAAAGCGGGCCTGTCCCGCATCGGCTTCGTCGCCCAGACCCCCTCTGCCCCCAAGCGCTGAGCCACCACACAGTTCCGGCGCAAGGTCGGATGACCAGCGGTCACTCGCCAGCCCGCAGGACGGGTGGCCCGGGCAACGATGTTGAGCCTGCGTCTGAGGCGCCCGGGCCACCCGTCCTGCGGGCCCCAACGCCGGTCAACTCACCAAGATCAGCACCCGCGCCAGCCTACAATCGACCCCTATGCAAGACAAGTACAACCACCTCGAAGTCGAACCCGCAGCGCAGTCCCGCTGGACGGCCCGCGATGCCTACCGCGTCACCGAAGACGCCAGCAAAAAGAAGTTCTACGCCTGCTCCATGCTGCCTTACCCCAGCGGCAAGCTGCACATGGGCCACGTGCGCAACTACACCATCAACGACATGCTCACGCGCAGCCTGCGCATGAAGGGCTTCAACGTCTTGATGCCCATGGGATGGGACGCTTTTGGCCTGCCCGCTGAAAACGCCGCCCTCAAAAACGGCGTGCCCCCGGCCAAATGGACGTACGAGAACATCGCGTACATGAAAAAGCAGATGCAGGCGATGGGCTTGGCCATCGACTGGTCTCGCGAAGTTGCCACCTGCGACCCTACTTATTACAAGTGGAACCAGTGGTTGTTCCTCAAGATGCTCGAAAAAGGCATCGCCTACCGCAAGACCCAAGTCGTCAACTGGGACCCGGTGGACCAGACCGTGCTGGCCAACGAGCAGGTCATCGACGGCAAAGGCTGGCGCACCGGCGCTCCGGTCGAAAAGCGCGAGATCCCGGGCTATTACCTGAACATCACCCAGTATGCGCAAGAGCTGCTGGACCATGTGCAGATCGGCAACGACAAGGCCACGCTGAACGGCTGGCCCGACAAAGTGCGCCTGATGCAGGAAAACTGGATCGGCAAATCTGAGGGCGTGCGCTTTGCGTTCCCGCACAGCATCGCTGGCGCTGACGGCGCTTTGATTGGCGACGGCAAGATGTACGTCTTCACCACCCGCGCCGACACCATCATGGGCGTGACCTTTTGTGCCGTGGCGGCTGAACACCCGTTGGCACTGCATGCTGCTTCGTCCAACGCTGCTTTGGCGGCGTTCCTGGAAGAGTGCAAAACCGGTGGCACCACCGAAGCCGAGCTGGCCACTCAAGAGAAAAAGGGCATGCCCACGGGCCTGTTCGTCACGCACCCATTGACCGGTGCGCAAGTTGAAGTGTGGGTGGGCAACTACGTGCTCATGAGTTACGGCGACGGTGCCGTCATGGGCGTGCCCGCGCACGACGAGCGTGACTTCGCGTTTGCACTCAAATACGCATTGCCAATCCAGCAGGTCGTATCCGTCAAAGACCAAGCCTTCGACGCCACCGTCTGGCAGGACTGGTACGGTGACAAGCAAACTTGCGTGTGCATCAATTCGGGTGAACTCGATGGTTTGACCCAAAAAGCCGCCGTGACCCAAGTGGCCGAACTGCTCGCCGCCAAAGGCCTGGGCGAGAAGAAAACCACCTGGCGTTTGCGCGACTGGGGCGTGAGCCGCCAGCGCTACTGGGGCACGCCGATCCCGATCATCCATTGCGACGAGCACGGCGCGGTGCCCGTGCCCGAAAAAGACCTGCCCGTGGTGCTGCCGCAAGACTGCATCCCGGACGGCTCGGGCAACCCGCTGCACAAGCACGAAGGCTTCCACGCGGGCGTGACATGCCCCGTGTGCGGCAAGTCCGCACGCCGCGAGACCGACACCATGGACACCTTTGTGGATTCGTCCTGGTACTTCATGCGCTACTGCGACCCGACCAACACCGAGAAGATGGTGGCAGAGGGTGCGGACTATTGGATGCGGGACCAGAACAACGCCACTGGCGGCAGCGGCATGGACCAATACATCGGCGGCATCGAGCACGCCATCCTGCATTTGCTCTACGCCCGCTTCTGGACCAAGGTCATGCGCGATTTGGGCCTGGTCAAGGTCGATGAGCCCTTCAGCAAGCTGCTCACGCAGGGCATGGTGCTCAACCACATCTATTCGCGCCGCACCGCCAAGGGCGGCAAGGACTACTTCTGGCCGCACGACGTGGAGCATGTGCTCGACGAGACCGGCAAGGTGATCGGCGCCAAGCTCAAGAACGAAGCCGACAGCGGCGATGGCCGCTTGCCCGTGGGCACCGCCATCGACTATGAGGGCGTGGGCACCATGTCCAAGTCCAAGAACAACGGCGTGGACCCGCAAGACCTGATCGAGCGCTACGGTGCCGACACGGCGCGCCTGTACACCATGTTCACCGCACCGCCTGAGGTGACGCTGGAGTGGAACGACTCTGCCGTGGAAGGCAGCTACCGCTTCTTGCGCCGAGTGTGGAACTTCGCTTTCAAGCACCACGAATTGCTGCGTTCGGCCACAAGCCAAGACCTGAGCCAAGCCGCCTTGGGCGATGCGGCCAAAGCCTTGCGCCGCGAGATGCACCTGGTGCTCAAGCAAGTCGGTTACGACTACGAGCGCATGCAGTACAACACCGTGGTGTCCGGCTGCATGAAGCTGCTCAACGCGTTGGAAGATTTCAAGCCCGATGGCAGTGCAGGCGATACCGCCGCCCTGTGCGAAGGCGTCTCCCTCTTGATGCGCATGCTTTACCCCGCCTGCCCGCACATCACCGACGAAGTTTGGCAGCAACTGGGTTTTGCCCAAGCTGCAGGCGAGTTGCTCGATGCGCCTTGGCCCACCGTGGACGAGTCGGCTTTGGAGCGCGACCAGATCGAGCTGATGCTGCAAATCAACGGCAAGCTGCGCGGGTCCATCCTGGTGCCTGCGTCAGCCGACAAAGCGCAGATTGAGGCCGCTGCCTTGGCCAACGAGGCCTTTGTCAAGCAGGCCGCTGGCGCTGCGCCCAAGAAGGTCATCGTGGTGCCGGGCCGTTTGGTCAACATCGTCGTCTGAGAGTCCGCATGAACGCTTCGCGCCGCCGCATCTTGACTGCTTTGGCCATCGCTCCGGCGGTGGCCCTGACGGCTTGTGGCTTTGCGCTGCGCCAGACGCAGGATTTCCCGTTCAAGACCCTGTACGGCAACTTCTCGGAAAGCTCACCGCTGGGCGTGGAGCTGCGCCGCAACTTGCTGGGCTCGGGCCGCATTGACCTGGTGACCGACCCCAAGAAAATGCCGGACACCGATGCCATCCTCGACATCCTGAGCGAAGTTCGCCAGCAGGTGGTGGTGGGCATGAATGCCTCCGGTCAGGTGCGCGAGATGCAGTTGCGCTTGCGTGTGAGCTTCCGGCTGCGCACGCCGCAAGGCGAGGAGTGGATCGAGCCGGTGGAGCTCTACCAACAGCGCGATTTGAGCTTCACAGAAACGGCGGCCTTGTCCAAGGAAATCGAGATGGGCATGATGTACCGTGACATGCAAACGGACATCGTGCAGCAGATCATGCGCCGCTTGTCACTTGTCAAGCCCCGAAAAATCATGCCTGCAGCGCCGGCCAAACCCTGACGCCTGAGCGATGCAACTGGCCCTTCCTCAGCTGAGCGCGCACCTGCAAAAAGGCTTGCGCAGCCTCTACACCTTGCACGGTGACGAAGCCTTGCTCATCCAGGAGGCGGCCGATGCCATTCGAGCGGCGGCCCGAGCGCAGGGCTACACCGAACGCACGGTGCACACCGTGGCGGGTGCACACTTTGACTGGAGCGAAGTGCTGGCCGCAGGCGGCTCCATGAGCCTGTTTGCCGACAAACAAATTGTGGAAGTGCGCATCCCCTCGGGCAAGCCCGGCAAAGAGGGCAGTCCGGCCATCCAGCAGTTGGCCGAATCGGCGCAGGGCAACGACAGCACGCTGACCTTGTTCTTGTTGCCCCGACTGGATGCGGCCACCCGCAAAGGGGCCTGGTTTGGTGCGTTGGAAGGCGCGGGCGTGACCCTTCAGATCGACCCGGTGGACCGCAACGCTTTGCCGCAGTGGATCGCCCAGCGCTTGCAGCGTCAGGGCCAAAGCGTGGCCGCAGGCGAAGAAGGGCAGCGCACCTTGCAGTTTTTTGCCGACCGCGTGGAAGGCAACTTGCTGGCAGCGCACCAAGAGATCCAGAAACTCGGTTTGCTCCACCCCGCGGGCGAACTCAGCCAGGACCAAGTCGAAGCGGCGGTGCTCAATGTCGCGCGTTACGACGTGTTCAAGCTGTCCGAGTCGGTCTTGTCCGGGCAGGTCTCGCGTGTGCAGCGCATGCTGGACGGCCTGCAGGCCGAGGGCGAAGCCGCTGTGCTGGTGCACTACACCCTGGCCGAAGACATCCGGGCCCTCAAGCGCGTCAAAGACGCCATGGCTGCAGGCAAGCCCTTGCCCATGGCCCTGCGGGAGCAGCGTGTCTGGGGCCCGCGTGAGCGTTTGTTTGAGCGCGTCTTGCCCCGCTTGTCCGAAGCCCGCCTGAACGGCTTGCTGCAATCGGCCCACCAGGTGGACGGCATCGTCAAAGGCCTGAAGGTGCCCGATTGGCCGACCGACCCCTGGCAAGCCTTGGGGCGCTTGGCCATGCGGTTTTCGCGCATGTGCATGGTGCGTTGATTCCAGCGCTGCGCCATCCCCTTGGCATCTGCGAAAATGGGCCCCATGAACACCGTTGAACACGTCCAAACCCTCGGGCAACAGGCCAAAAAAGCCTCGGCCTTGATGGCCAAGGCCTCTGCCGCCGTCAAGAACCAGGCCCTGCGCCGATTGGCCGCTTTGCTGCGCGAAAACACCGAAGCCCTGCAACTGGACAATGCCAAGGATTTGGCCCGCGCCCAAGCCAACGGCCTGTCCGAGCCCATGGTGGACCGCCTCAAGCTCACGCCCAAAGTGCTGGAAACCTGTGCCCAAGGCTGCGAGCAATTGGCCGCCATGCCCGATGTGATCGGCGAAATTTTGGGCATGAAGCAGCAACCCAGCGGCATCCGCGTGGGCCAGATGCGGGTGCCCATTGGCGTGTTCGGCATGATTTTCGAGAGCCGCCCCAATGTGACCATTGAGGCGGCCAGCTTGTCGATCAAAAGCGGCAATGCCTGCATCTTGCGCGGTGGCTCCGAGGCGATCGACTCCAACAAGGCCTTGGCCAAGCTGGTGCAGCAAGCGCTGACCGACAGCGGTTTGCCGGTCGATGCGGTGCAATTGGTGCAGACCACCGACCGCGCCGCTGTAGGCCAGCTGATCACCATGCCGCAGTTTGTGGACGTGGTCATCCCCCGCGGGGGCAAGGGCTTGATCGAACGCATCAGCGCCGAGGCCAAGGTGCCGGTCATCAAGCACCTGGACGGCAATTGCCACACCTATGTGGACGACCCGTGCGACATCGACATGGCGGTCCGGGTGGCCGACAACGCCAAAACGCAGAAGTACAGCCCCTGCAATGCCAGTGAGAGTTTGTTGGTGGCGCGTGGCGTGGCGGCCGAATTCCTGCCCAAGATTGGCGCCATTTATGCGGCCAAGGGCGTGGAAATGCGCTGCTGCCCCAAGGCCAAGGCCATTTTGAGCCAGGTCAGCGGGGCCAAGCTGCAAGACGCCACGGAGCAGGACTGGTTCGAGGAGTACCTGTCACCCATCATCAGCGTCAAGGTGGTGGATGGGCTGGACGAGGCGATTGCCCACATCAACCACTACAGCAGCCACCACACCGAAGCCATCCTGACGCGTGACCACATGCACGCCCAGCGTTTTTTGCGCGAGGTCGACTCGTCCAGCGTCATGGTCAACGCCAGCACCCGCTTTGCAGACGGTTTTGAGTACGGGCTGGGTGCCGAGATCGGCATCAGCACCGATAAATTCCACGCGCGTGGCCCGGTGGGCATCGAAGGCCTGACCTCGCTCAAATACGTGGTGCTGGGCGAGGGCGAAGTCCGTACCTGAGCGCACGCAGATTTTGCGGCCATGTCCGGTAGGTGCTTGTGTTGGCATCTTCCGGCCCCATATCATTTCTCAGTTCCCGTTTACCGAAGGCCAACCCATGGTTCCCCATCTCGTCACAGCCCTCAATGGCCCCATCAACGAGCTCGAGCAGCGCATCCTCGACTCGATGCCGGCGATTGAGCGCTGGTTCCGTCTGGAGTGGATGGAGCACACCCCGCCGTTTTACACCTCGGTCGACATCCGCAATGCAGGCTTCAAGCTGGCCCCGGTGGACACCAACCTCTACCCCGGCGGCTGGAACAACCTGACGCCCGAGATGTTGCCTTTGGCGGTGCAAGCGGCGCAGGCAGCCATCGAGAAGATCTGCCCCGAGGCCAAAAACCTGCTGATCATTCCGGAAAACCACACCCGCAACACGTTCTATTTGACGAACGTACTGCAGTTGCAGCGCATTTTCCACATGGCGGGCCTGAACGTGCGCATCGGCTCGATCAACCCCGACATCAAGGAGCCGACCACCATCGAGCTGCCCAACGGCGAAAGTGTGACGCTGGAGCCCGTGGTGCGCAGCAAGCACCGCCTGGGCTTGAAAGACTTCGACCCCTGCACCATTTTGCTCAACAACGACCTGTCGGCCGGTGCCCCAGGCATTCTGGAAGAGCTGCACGAGCAATTTTTGCTGCCGCCTTTGCACGCCGGCTGGAGCGTGCGCCGCAAGACCAAGCACTTTCAGAGCTACGAAGAAGTGGCCAAGCGTTTCGGCAAGCTGCTGGGCATTGACCCTTGGCTGATCAACCCCATGTTCAGCCAGTGCGGCGATGTCAACTTTGCCGAAGGCAAGGGCATGGAGTGCCTGCGCAGCAATGTGGATGCGCTGCTGACCAAGATCAAGCGCAAATACAAGGAATACGGCATCAACGAAAAGCCCTTTGTGGTCGTCAAGGCCGACAACGGCACCTATGGCATGGGCATCATGACCGTGCGCGATGTGTCCGATCTCGACGCGCTGAACCGCAAGACCCGCAACAAGATGAACGTCATCAAGGACGGCCAGACCGTCAACGACGTGATCATCCAGGAAGGCGTGCTGACCAACGAGCGCATCAACGACGCGGTGGCCGAGCCTG
The DNA here is from genome assembly GCF_003063335.1 of Limnohabitans sp. MMS-10A-192. Lineage (GTDB taxonomy): Bacteria > Pseudomonadota > Gammaproteobacteria > Burkholderiales > Burkholderiaceae_C > Limnohabitans_A. Next base: position 430,206 of record NZ_NERX01000002.1, read on the forward strand.
TCGTCTACATGATGGACCGCTATGTGGTGGGCGGGTTTTACCGCGTGCATGCCGAGCGCGGTGTGGACGAGAACCTGAACGCACCGGGTGCCAGCTTTGTGCCTTTGGCCTTTGCCGACACCCCGCACCTGCCCCAGCCGGGCATCAAACCCGGTGCCAGCGTGCCCAACCGCTTTTACATGTACGGCGTGATTGGCCGCCTGGCCATGTTGGCCGCCAGCTACGAGCTGGAAGCCACCGACCCCGAGGCCGAGGTGTACGACTGAAGTTGCTGCACTGCAACAAATTGTCGCCAAAGTCGGTGACATGCCCGCTTGAACGGGCGCAAAATAGCGAACTTCAAGTTTCAAAGCCTGACCCATGGTCAGGCCATTTTTTGTGTCTTCTACAAAATCCTCACTCGCCGCCCTGACCTTGGGCGCCATTGGCGTGGTTTACGGCGACATCGGCACCAGCGTGCTGTACGCCATGAAAGAGGTCTTTGGCTCCGGCCACGTGCCTTTCACGCCCGAGAACGTTTACGGCATCCTTTCCATCTTCTTCTGGACCTTGACCACCATCGTGTCGGTCAAGTACGTGGTGCTGGTGTTGCGTGCCGACAACCACGGCGAAGGTGGTTTGGTGGCCATGTTGGCGCTCGCTTCGCAATCGGTCAAAGACAAACCCCAACTGCGCAAAGTTTTGCTGGTGGTCGGCATCTTTGGCACCTGCCTCTTTTATGGCGATGGCGTCATCACCCCCGCGATTTCGGTGCTGTCGGCCGTCGAGGGTCTTGAAGTCATTTCGCCCACCTTCAAGAAATCGGTCATTCCGCTCACCTTGGTGATTTTGTTTGGCTTGTTTTGGGTGCAAAAGCGCGGCACGGCGGGCATCGGCAAGTTCTTTGGCCCGATCACCTTGGTCTGGTTTGCCGCCATCGCTGTGCTGGGGGTGTCGCACATCGTTCAACGCCCTGAAATCCTGTTCGCCATCAGCCCGCATTACGCATTGAGCTTCATGTGGAACGAGCCGGGCACCACCTTCATCATTTTGGGCGCGGTCGTGTTGTGCGTCACAGGCGGTGAAGCGCTGTATGCGGACATGGGGCACTTTGGCAAAAAGCCCATTCGTCTGGCTTGGTTCAGCGTGGTCATGCCTTGCTTGGTGCTGAACTATTTTGGCCAAGGCGCGCTCTTGTTGTCTGAGCCTGAAGCGGTCAAAAATCCGTTTTTCATGATGGCGCCCGACTGGGCCTTGCTGCCCTTGGTGGGCCTGGCCACCATGGCCACCGTGATCGCTTCGCAGGCCCTGATTTCGGGGGCCTTCAGCGTGACCAAACAGGTGATCCAGCTGGGCTACCTGCCGCGCCTGCAAGTGCTGCACACCAGTGAGACCGACACTGGTCAGATCTACATGCCCTTTGTGAACTGGGGTTTGTTTGTGGCCATCGTGATGGCGGTGGTCATGTTCAAGTCGTCGAGCAACTTGGCCGCCGCTTATGGCATTGCGGTGTGCACCGACATGCTGATCACCACGGTGCTCACCTTCTTTGTGATCCGTTACGCCTGGAAGCTGCCGCTGGCGCTGTGCATTGGGGCCACCGGTTTCTTCTTTGTGGTCGATCTGGCGTTCTGGGCCTCCAACCTGCTCAAGTTGTTTGACGGCGGCTGGTTCCCGCTCATGATCGGCGCAGCCGTGTTCACCCTCATGCTGACCTGGCACGATGGGCGACGCCTGCTCAACGAGTCCTTGCGCACAGATGCCCTGCAGTTGACGGATTTTCTGGAAGCGGTTTTCATCTCTGCGCCCACGCGGGTGGAGGGCACGGCCGTCTTCCTGACGGCCGAGACAGGGGCCGTGCCCAATGCCTTGTTGCACAACCTCAAGCACAACAAGGTTTTGCACGAGCGCAATCTGTTTGTCACCGTGCGCAGCCACGAGGTGCCGCGCGTGGACGCGAGTCAGCGTCTGGACGTGACGCCCTTGGGGCATGACTGCTGGCAGGTCATCGTCAACTACGGCTTCAAGGACAACCCCGACTTGCCATCGGCACTGGCCACCATTGAAGACGATGGCTACAAACTCGATCCGATGATGACCAGCTACTTCCTGTCACGCGACATCGTGATCCCGACGATTGGCGGCGGCATGGCCACTTGGCGGGAAAAGCTCTTTGCCCAGATGCACCACAACGCCAGTGCAGCGGCCGAGTTCCTGAACCTGCCCACCAACGCGGTGGTCGAGCTGGGCTCGAAGATCGAGATCTGATCTGTGCCATGCCGGACTGGGTCCGGTATGCATGTGCTTGAGCTGCATGGACCCCGCATCGCGTGCGGGGTGACGTGAATCAATTGGGGTCAAATCAATTGGGGTCAGATTCCAATTATTTCAACGTTCCCATCCCCTCGCCCATGCAAATGGGCCGCGTGGGTGTCCAGTCGGCGTTGAATTGAATCACGCCTTGGGGGAACAGCATCACCACGGTGGAGCCGAGCAAAAAGCGGCCCATCTCTTCGCCCTGTGCCAAGCTGATGTTGCCCATCTCGTAGGCCCATTCGCGCACTTGGCCGGGGCGCGGTGGGTTGACCACGCCGTGCCACACGGTGGCCATGCTGCCCACAATCGTCGCGCCCACCAGCACCATCACAAAGGGGCCGTGCTCGCCTTCAAACACGCAGACCACCCGCTCGTTGCGCGCAAACAGGCCGGGCACACCGCGTGCCGTGGTCGGGTTGACCGAGAACAGATCCCCCGGCACGTAAATCATGCGCGTCAGGCGTCCCGCGCAAGGCATGTGGATGCGGTGGTAGTCGCGCGGACTCAGGTAGAGCGTGGCAAATTCACCGTCCTGAAACTGTGCCGCCAGCGCCGCGTCGCCGCCCACCAAAGCGCGTGTGCTGTAGCTGTGGCCCTTGGCCTGAAACACCTGATCGCCAGAAATGGGGCCGCACTGGCTGATGGCCCCGTCCACCGGGCTCACATAAGCCGCATCGGCCAGTGGCCGTGCGCTGGCCTTGAGCGGGCGGGTGAAAAACTCGTTGAAGCTCTTGTAGCTGGCCGTGTCCGGGTTGGCCGCTTCAGCCATATTGACGTTGTAGCGACGCACAAAGCGATCGATGATGCCGGTGGTCACACCGCCCCACTGGCTGCCCGCCACCCAACCCGCAAAGGTGGTCAGGGCTTGTTTGGGAATCAGGTACTGCGGCAAAACCGCCAGACGGTCAGAAATGGAAGGGGACATGTGGTGGCCGCCGGGGGCGGTTCAGAAGAAGGCACTGATTTTATCGGGCAGCCCGACGCTCTCGGCACAGGCACAATCCAGCCATGAACACCCCTTTGCTTTCGGTCGATCACCTAGTCAAGCGCTACGGCGATGCCACGGTGGTCAACGACCTGTCTTTCCACATCGAACCCGGCGAATGCCTGGGCGTGATCGGCCCCAACGGTGCGGGCAAAACCACCACCTTGCGCATGTGCCTGGGTTTGTCGCAACCCGATGGCGGCTCCATCCGTTATTTCGACGGTTTGCAAATGCCGCGTGACGCGCTGGACATCAAGGCCCGCTTGGGCGTGGTCGCGCAGATGGACACGCTGGACCCGGACTTCACAGCAGAAGAAAACCTGCTGGTGTTTGGCCGCTACTTCGGATTGCCCGATGCCGTGATCCGCGAGCGCATTCCCCAACTTCTGGAGTTTGGTGCACTGAGCCATAAAGCCAAAGCCAAGCCGGGCGAGTTGTCGGGGGGCATGAAGCGGCGCCTGAGCTTGTCCCGCGCCCTCATCAACCACCCGCAACTCTTGATGCTGGACGAGCCCACCACGGGGCTGGACCCACAGGCGCGCCACCTGATGTGGGAGCGGCTGCAGGTGCTGCTGCAAGAGGGCAAGTCCATCTTGCTCACCACCCATTTCATGGACGAAGCCGAGCGCCTGTGCTCGCGCCTGCTGGTGCTGGACCAAGGCCGCAAGATCGCCGAAGGCAAACCCCGCGATTTGATCGCCGAGCACCTGGAGCCTGAAGTGGTTGAGGTGTTTGGCCAAGGCGCGGTGGCGCTGGCGCAAGAAGCCAGCTTGAAGGCACTGGCTGGGCGTGTCGAGGTCAGCGGCGAAACGGTTTTCTTCTACACCCAAGACAGCCGCGCGTTGATGCACGCGCTAGAGGCCTGGCCCGCGCTGCGCACCTTGCACCGCCCTTCCAACCTGGAAGACCTGTTCCTGAAGTTGACCGGACGCCAGATCCGCGAGGAAGGTTGATCATGAGTCAAATTCAAAACAACATCTGGGCCGCGCCCCGCCTGTCCATGCGCTGGTGGCCTGTGTTCCAGCGCAACTGGCTGGTCTGGAAAAAGCTGGCCATCCCCAGTTTGGTGGGCAACATCGCCGAGCCCCTCATGTGGCTGGTGGCCTTTGGCTACGGCTTGGGTTCGCTCGTCGGGCAGATTGAGTTGGGCGGCGAGAAGGTGCCCTACATCCTGTTCTTGGCCAGCGGCAGCATCTGCATGAGTGCCATGAACGCAGCGACCTTTGAGGCACTGTACTCGGCGTTCTCGCGCATGCATGTGCAAAAAACCTGGGACGGTATCATGAACGCCCCGGTGCGGCTGGACGATGTGGTGCTGGCCGAAATGCTGTGGGCCGCCTTCAAAGCGCTGTTCACCGTCACGGCCATTCTGGGTGTGATGATGGCCTTGGGCATCAGCCACAGCTGGAAGCTCTTGGTCGCCTGGCCCGTGCTGCTGGGCGTGGGCATCACCTTCAGCTGCATGGCGCTGATCTTCAACGCACTGGCCAAGGGCTACGACTTTTTCACCTACTACTTCACCCTGTTCCTCACGCCCATGATGTTCCTCTCGGGCATCTTCTTTCCGCGTGAACAACTGCCCGCGTTTGTGCGCGTGATCGCCGACTGGCTGCCGCTGTCGGTGGCCGTTGATTTGGTGCGGCCCCTCTTCATGGACCGCTGGCCAGAGCATCCAATGCGCAACGTGCTGGTGCTGGCCGTGTTTGCGGTGGTGTCGTTCTGGATCGCGTTGGCGTTGACGCGCAAGCGCTTCAGGAGCTGAACCTCATCCTTCACAGTGGGGGCATGTGTCAGCAATTCGCCCCCATCCACCCGCTAAGATCGTTCTTTTATTTCCATCACACACTTTCAAGGATTGAGCATGAGCATCCAGACCGTAGGCATCATTGGCGCAGGCACCATGGGCAATGGCATCGCACAGGCGTGCGCGGTGTCGGGCATCCCGGTGGTGATGGTTGATATCTCTGAAGCGGCCGTGGCCAAAGGCATTGCCACCGTCTCGGGCAGCCTGGACCGTCTGGTCAAGAAAGAAAAAATCAGCGAAGCCGACAAGGCCAAGGCTTTGGCGCTGATCAAGGGCAGCACTTCTTATGAAGACCTCAAGGCCACGCAGCTGGTCATCGAGGCCGCCACCGAAAACCAGGACCTCAAGGTCAAGATCTTGAAGCAACTCGACGGCATGCTGCCGGCCGAGGTCATCATCGCATCCAACACCTCGTCGATCTCGATCACCCAACTGGCCGCCGCCACGCAGCGCGCTGACCGCTTCATCGGCATGCACTTCTTCAACCCCGTGCCCATGATGGCGCTGGTGGAAATCATCCGTGGCCTGCAGACCAGCGACGCCACGCACGACGCCGTGCACGCCCTGGCCACCGCTTTGGGCAAGACCCCGATCACCGTCAAGAACGCCCCCGGCTTTGTCGTCAATCGCATCTTGGTGCCCATGATCAACGAAGCGCTGTTTGTGCTGTCCGAAGGGCTGGCCACAGCCGAAGACATCGATGCCGGCATGAAGCTCGGCTGCAACCAACCGATTGGCCCGCTGGCGCTGGCCGACATGATCGGTCTGGACGTGTGCCTGGCCGTGATGGAGGTCTACCTCAAGGAGTTCGGCGACAGCAAGTACCGCCCATGCCCGCTGCTCAAAGAAATGGTCGCTGCAGGCCGTTTGGGCCGCAAGACCGGTCAGGGCGTTTACACCTACTGATCAGGTGACCGTGTAAGCCTTGCGGCTTGCACGGCAGCTCAGTCTTCGCGGCTGGGGGTGCGCAACAGCACGATGTTTCGGTAGCCCAGGCGAATCAGACCTTGGTCCTGGAACTGCCGAAGCTGCTGGTTGACCCTTTGGCGCGAAGCCATCGCCGCTTGCGCCAGATCAGACTGGCTCACGCGCAGCATCACGCCATCGGGTACGGCAACGCTGTTGAATTTGGCGATGCGCTCCAGAGTGGCCCACACGCGTTGCTCCAGGCTGTGCATGCCTTGGTCGGCCAGGGTGTCGAAGAGTTGGTTGATGCGCAAGCCCAAGATGCGCAGCAGGTCCACGGCCACGGCCGGATCTCGGTTGATCAAGTCAATCAAACGGGGCCGTTCGATGTGCAGCACCTGGGTGGTGCCCACAGCCACCAAGTCAGCGGGGTAGGTGGTTTCGGCAAACACCGAACTCAATCCTGAAATTTCGCCGGGCAGCATCCAGCGCAGCAATTGCTCTTCGCCTTCGGGTGTGGTCACGCTCACACGCAAGCGCCCTTTGACCAGCAGCAAGGCGGTCGATGTGGCCTGACCTCTGCACAACACCACCTGACCTTCTTGCCAGTGGCGCAGCACGCCCACGCTGTGCAGCGCTTTGGCCGAGCGCGCCGTGAGGGCAGAGTTCTCGGCCCACACCTTGGTGAACACATCCGCATCCAGCGATTTGTAGACCGGCGCGCGCAAGGCCTTGCGTGTGTGTTTGTAGCTTGGCGTAGGGAGCTGCGGCATGTTGTCTTCCGTCGAGTTAGGGCTTGTTCTTTGAGTGCTTTCCCCTAAATTGTCACCTCAGAAACAATTTGCCGTTGCCCTGCACCATCAAATAGGCCCTGCCGAGCTTGACGGTGATCAAGTCACAGACCCAACAACGGAGACGACATGAAATTTTCTGCCCCTGCATTTCTGCGCACCACACTCGGTGCCATCGCTCTGACCCTGAGCGCCAACGCCATGGCGCAAACCCAGACCCTGCGCATCCAGGACTATCCGGGTCTGGGCAACATGATTGTTCGTGTGGCTGCAGCCAACGGCTATTGCGAAAAGAACGGTCTCAAGTGCGAACTCAAAACCATCCCCGCGGGTCCTTTGGGCATCCAGACCCTGATGGCTGGCGACATTGACGTCGCGTTTGGCCCTTCGGAAGTGGTGATTCAGGCCGCCAACAAAGGGGCTGACCTCAAGATCATCGGCAACGCCGCACGCGACAACATCTTCTTTTTGATGGCTGGTGCCCACACCGAGACGCCCAACGCCGCCAAAGGCTACCCCGCCGTGATGGCCGACCTCAAGGGCAAGAAGATTGGTGTGACGGCCCGCGGCTCCGGCGCTGAATTCCAGTTGCTCGACCTCCTCAAGGGCGCGGGCCTGTCGGGCGCTGATGTGACCATCGTGCCCGTGGGCGCGCCCAACACCGCCTTGCCTGCCATTGCCAACAAGCAAATTGACGCCGTGATGCTGTTTGCCCCCATGGACGGTTTTTGCGCCGCCATGAAAGTGTGCCGCGTGATTGTGGACCCCCGCAAAGGCGAAGGCCCCAAAGAGATCACGCAGCTCAACGGTGCCTCTGGCCCGATGACGGTGCGGGGTGACTTTGCGCAAAAGAACAGCGCCACGCTGGACGCTTTTGCCAAAGCCATGCGCGAGTCCGAAGCCTTCATTCAGAACCCCGCCAACTTTGCGGCCGTGCTCAAGGTCATCAACGACACCTTCAAGATCGATGGCCCTGCGGGTGCAGCAGCGGTCGAAGCCTCGTTGCGCAACTCGATTGGGGGTTCCAAATTCTCACTGGACCCCAAAGCCTTGCAGCACGCGGCCGACTACTTGTTCAACACCAAGCAGATCGACAAGAACTTTGACACCAGCAAGATCTTGCAACTGCGCTGATCGCTGCACGACCTGACCCCCTGATTGCATGAGCGGAGCACCTGAATTGAGCGCAACGTCCCTGGCCATCGCTGCCGATGGCGTGCACCTGAGCTTTGACGGCACCAACCAGGTGTTGTCCGATGTCTCGCTGCACGTTCGGCAAGGCGAGTTTGTCTCCCTGGTGGGCCCCAGCGGCTGTGGCAAAACCACGTTGCTGAACCTGGCCGCCGGGCTGGTGCCGCACACCGGCAAGGGCAGCTTGCAAGTGGGTGGCCAAGCGCCGCGTCAGGGCAACCCGCAAGTCGGCTACATGCTGGCCCGCGACAGCCTGATGCCCTGGAAAACCGCTTTGGGCAACGCCATGTTTGGCATGGAAGTGCGCGGCGTGCCGCGTGTCCAGGCGCAAGAACGTGCCCAAGCCATGTTGCAAGAAGTGGGTCTGGCCGGTTTTGAGAATGCCTTGCCCAAGGCCTTGTCGCACGGCATGCGCCAGCGCGTGGCCCTGGCGCGCACCTTTGCCATGGGCTCGCCGCTCTTGTTGATGGACGAGCCTTTTGGCGCGCTGGATGCGCAAACCAAATTGCAACTCGAAGACCTGTTGCTGCGCCTGTGCCAGCAACACAAGCAGTCGGTGTTGTTCGTCACGCACGACCTGTCCGAAGCGGTGGCCGTGTCCGACCGTGTGGTCGTCATGACTTCGCGCCCCGGTCGCATCGTGGCCGACATCACCATCGATCTGCCCCGCCCGCGCTCCATTCGCGAGCTGCAAAAAGACCCCCATTTCCACGAGCTGTATGCGCAGCTGTGGTCGCACCTCGAATCTGGCTGGAGCAAACATGAAGGCTGACACACTGCGCTGGGGCGGTGCCCACATCGTGTTCATCGCCGTCTTGTTGGCGCTGGGCGAGTGGCTCACCGTCAACCGCTGGCTCGACCCGACCTTTGTCGGTCAGCCCAGCGGCGTCATCCAATTTCTCTGGAACAACATCGCCACCGGCAAGCTCTGGACCGACCTGGGCTGGACCATGGCGGGCACGCTGATTTCGTTTGCCCTGGGCAGCTCGGCGGCCATGGCCGTGGGCCTGCTGTTTGTGGCCTTCCCCAAGGTCGAGAAATTCCTCGACCCCTACCTCAACGCCATGAACGTGATGCCCCGCATCGCCTTGGCCCCGCTGTTCATCTTGTGGTTTGGCTTGGGCCTGGGCTCCAAGATCGCCGTGGGTTGCAGCCTGACGTTTTTCATCGTGTTGTCGAGCACGGTGGCCGGCATTCGCGGCGTGAGCCAGGACCACGTCACGCTGTGCAAAACCCTGGGGGCCAGCGCCGTGACCACTTTCTTCCAAGTCACCTTGCCAGGCGCTGTGCCGGTGATCTTCTCGGGTCTGCGCCTGGGTCTGATCTACGCCATGTTGGGCGTGATCGGTGCCGAGATCATCGCGTCCGAAAAAGGCCTGGGCCAGTCGCTGGCCTACCTGGGCTCCACCTTTGAAGTCAATGGCGTGATGGCGCTGCTGCTGGTGCTGGCCCTGCTGGGCGTTGCCGTGGTGCGCACCATGACCTGGCTCGAAAAACGTTTGCTGCACTGGCAATGAGCCGGGCTGTTTTGACACATCAAGGAGAACAAAAAATGAAATTCCGTCACATCCAAGTCGACCCCATGACGCCCACCATCGGCGGCATGATCAGCGGCGTTGACCTGAATAACACCCGCTCGGAAGACGTTTACGAAGAAATCAAGCAAGCGCTGTGGCAATACGGCGTGGTGTTCTTCCGCAAGCAGGCCTTGAAGCCCGAGGCCTACATCCGCCTGGGTGCAAATTTCGGTGAGATGGAGCAGCACGAGTTCTTTCCGCACATCGAAGGCCATCCGCAAATCCAGCTGATCTCCAACCAAGGCCACGAAGCCCCCGAGACCGACCGCTGGCACACCGACGTGACCTTCCGCAAGAAGCCCAACATGGTCTCGATCTTGCGCATCACCGACTTGCCCCCGTCGGGCGGCGACACGATGTGGATGCACGCGGGTGCTGCGTATGACGCGCTCAACCCCGGCATGCAACAAATGCTGGAGGGCCTGCAGGCCGATCACGATTTGCCTTGGCACTTTCGCCGCATCAATGCCAACGAACGCCTGGCGCAACGGGCCTCGGCCAAGAGCGGCATGATGGTGCAGGCCAGCCAGCAAGAGTGCAAGATGATCGAGAACACGCCCACGGTGACGCACCCGGCCGTGATCACGCACCCCTACAACGGCCGCAAGATTTTGTTCGTCAACTCGATCTGGACCAAGCGCCTGCTGGGCATGCACATGGACCTGTCCGAGGCGGTGCTCAACATGCTCTACGAATGGGTGAAAAAGCCCGAATTCATGGTGCGCTTTCGCTGGGAAAAAGACTCGGTGGCCATGTGGGACAACTGCGCCACGCAGCACTACGCCGTGTTCGACTACGCGCCGCACTACCGCGCAGGCCAGCGCATGACTTGCGGCAGCTTTGTGCCCACCTTGAACCCCGGTGCCGGTGCTGCGGCAGGCGGTCAGCCTTCGGTGATGCGCCAGCTGCTGGACACCACCCGCATGCAAGCGGCCAGCCCGCGTGAACAGCAAGCGGTGGAAGCCATCTTCAGCGCACTCGAAAGCGTGGACCTGAACGCGGTGGCCAACGCGGCTCAGCGACGTTGAAACTGGGACGCACCCTTACATGAGTTCAATGAACCCCATCGATCTGGCCGACCACGACCTGGCTGCCTTGCAGGAGGCCCGCGACTTGCTGGGCCGTGCCCGGCAAGCGGCTGCTGAGCTGGCCCGCTGGACCCCCGAGCAGGCCAAGCAAGTGGCCAAGCAGGTGGCCGCCGCTTTGCTGCCGCGTGCCGAGTTTTATGCCGAGTGGGCCGTGCGCGAAAGCCGCATCGGCAAAGTCGCCGACAAGATCGCCAAGAACCAGATCGCCTGCACGCTGACGCCGACCGCTTGGGACAATGTGGCGCTGGGTGGTGTGCGCCGCAACGATGCGCTGCGCATCGTCGAGATCGGTCGCCCTGCGGGGGTGGTGGTGGGCTTGTCCAACTCCACCTCGCCGGTGGCCACCATCCTCTTCAAAACCATCATGTGCCTGATGACGCGCAACGCGCTGGTCATCTCGCCGCACCCGGTGGCGCTGGGCTGCTGCACCGCCGTGACCAACGAGTTGCAAGCCGCCATTGAGGCCGCAGGCGGCCCTGCCCACGCGGTGCAAATTTTGACGCGCCCCACGGTGGAAGCCACGGGTGCCCTGATGCGCGACAGCCGCACCGACGTGATTTTGGCTACCGGTGGCACGCCCATGGTGCGCGCCGCCTACGGCTCGGGCAACCCCGCCATTGGCGTGGGCTCGGGCAATGTGCCGATTTATGTGGACGCCAGCGCCGACATCGAAGCGGCTGCGCAGACCATTGTGGCCGCCAAGAACTTTGACCACGGCAGCCCTTGCTCGGCCCCTTCGGTGCTGATGCTGCACGCCAGCATCGCCGTGCAGATGCAGCAAGCGCTGGCCCGCCAGGGTGCGCATGTGTGCACCGAAGACGAGGCGCAGAAGATTCAAAACCACGCCTTTCCCGGTGGCAAGTTCAACGGCAAGGTGGTCGGCCGCCCAGCGCACGAAATTGCACAAGCTGCAGGCGTGCAGGTGCCGGTGGATTGCCTGGCGTTGGTCTGCCCCATCGCCCAGCCGCAAGCCGGCCATGTGCTGCTGAAAGAAAAACTCTCGCCGATTTTGGGTTGCGTGGTGGTGCAGGACATCGACCAAGCCATTGGCGTGGCGCGCCTCATGCTGCAGCACAGCGGCGCGGGCCACACCTCGGGCATCCATTCGGCCAGCGCCGAGCAGGCCGTGGTCTGGGGCGCGGCCCTTGACTATTACCGCGTGGTCGTCAACGGCTCCACGGTGCACGACACCACCGGTGCCAACACCGGCTTGCCCTACACCTTCACCATCGGCACGGGTTACGCGGGCAAAAGCTCGGTGGACTGCAACGTCGGCCCCGAGTTGCTGGTCAACTGGAAACGCGTGGCCTTTCCGCTGCCCGGTGGCTGGGCCGGGGCCATGGCTTCGGGCGCGGCCTCTGCGGCTGCTTCGGCCGGTGCCTCACCGTCTCAACTGTCCACCCTCACGCCTGAACTCCAGGCCATGGTCCTGCGCATCGTGCAGGAAGAACTCGAACACCTTCGCTGAAAGCCCTTCATGTCCACTTTGCGCAGCTATATTTTTCTGGACCGCTTGCAGCCACAACTGATGTGTTTGCTGGGTTCCACCGCCCGTGGTTTCCTGCCGCGCCACAACGACGCGGCCATGCTCATCGAAGTGGCCCCCGGCATGGACATCGAGTGGCTGACCGACATCGCCCTCAAGCACGACGACGTCAAACCCGGCAACCTGGTGGTCGAGCGTCAGTTTGGCTATCTGGAGTTCCACGGTCAGTCTTCTTCGTCGGTCAAGTCGGCCGGTGCTGCGGTGCTCGAAGCCATGGGCGTGAGCGAGAAGAGCGTGCTCAAGCCCGAAATTTTGGCCTCCAAGGTCATTGACCGGGTCGACGGTTACCACGCGTTTTTGATCAACCGCAGCAAGTCCGGCAGCATGCTTTTGCCCGGCGAGTCGCTCTACATCATGGAGATGACCACATCTTCGTATGCGCTGCTGGTGGCCAACGAGGCCGAAAAAGCCGCCAACGTGAAGCTGATCGACTGTCGCTTCATGGGCCCGGCCGGTCGCTTGTACCTGTCGGGCAATGCCTCGGACGTGCGGGCCGCAGCCGCTGTGGCCGAGGCGGTGATTCGCGACGCCGGAGGTGCTGCATGAGCGCAGACGCTTTGCGCGCACAAATTCGGGCGCAGGTGCGCACGGCCCTGGGTGCCAAAGCCACGGGTGCAGACACATCGGTGGCCGCCTTGATGCAGCGCTTTGAAGCCGGTTACGCCGCTGCGAATGCCGAGGCGATCGTGGCCTGCTTTGCCCCCGATGTGGTCTGGACCTTGCCCGACTCGCGTGTGCTGAATGGCCGCGCCGCATGCTCGGCGTTTTTGAAAGAACGCTTTGCCAGCCCCACAGGCCCCAAGTTCTCGGACTCGCACATGAACGTGCTGGGCCAAACCGTGGTGCAAAACTACAAGGTGGGCGTGCCCTTGCCCGGTGGTCAATCGGTCACCCTGGACGGCACCGATGTGTACCAAATCCGCGATGGCCTGATCGCCCGCAAAGACGCTTATTGGAAGCAGATTGGTGCGCCCAAACCAGCAGCTCCGGCCGCTGCGCCAGCGACTGCACCAGCGACTGCATCGCAGGGTGTGGTGGTGCCCTTGCGTGTGGGCACGGCCGCCCACGCACAAGCGCTGACCGACTTGTTCAAGCGCCTGGCCGCCAGCCCGGCTTTGCTGCAGGCCGCGCAATCGGGCCTGCTGCGTTTTGACATGCGCGTGGACGAAGCGGCCGTCAAGGCGGTGGCCGCTGCTGCGCCTGCCCCGCAAGCCGCTGCCGCTACCCCAACCACGTCGGCCATGGCGGCTACCACCGCCACCGACCCGGCCGCCTGCTGTTCCTCGTGCAAGGCCGGCAAGGCCTGCGAGTGCAAGGGCGACACCTGCGAGTTGCACGATCACCAAGTGGACTTGCCCGAACTCAAGGGCGTGATCGGCGAGAAGCTGCTCAAAACCCTGCCGCCGAGCGTGAAAACCGTTCGGCTGCATCCCAAGGCGGTCATGACCCCCTTGGGCAAAGAAGCCCTGCGCAAGCGCGGCATCACCATTGACCGAGGAACTACCCCATGAAAACAGGAACCGTGATCGGCCGCATCGTGGCCAGCAAACGCTTGCCCGAGTTGCCACCCGGCGCATTGCTGGAGGTGCAGCTGGACTACCCCAAAGACGTGGTGGTCTGCTTTGACCCCATGGGTTGCGGCATTGGCGAGCGCGTGATGATCACCATCGGCGCACCTGCGGCCTGGTGGTTCGCCCCGGCCCACCCGCGTGTGGTGGCCGATGCGCTCATCATCGCCTCGCTCGACAACTACGACACCCCAACGCCGATGCGTTGAACCTTTTCCCCCTCACCCTTTTCTTCAACCCTTTCTTTTTTAACCCCTCAAGGAGACTCTCATGTCACAAGCCATCGGAATGATCGAAACCAAAGGTTATGTTGCTGCTTTCGCTGCCGCTGACGCCATGGTCAAAGCCGCCAACGTCAACATCGTTGGCAAAAAAGAAGTCGGTGGCGGTCTCGTCGCCATCATCGTTTCGGGCGACGTGGGTGCCGTCAAGGCCGCCACAGAAGCCGGTGCTGAAGCCGCAGGCGCGATCGGTGAAGTGGTGTCTTGCCACGTCATCCCGCGTCCACACGCTGACGTGTCCAAAGCCTTCGACGGCAAGTGATCGACAGCTGCCCCAGATAAGGAGGCCGCATGGCCACAAGCAAAAAAGCCGCAGCGCCCACCAAGCCGGCCGCTGAGCTTCGGGTTTACCTGACGCTCACCGACCTGCAGCCCCAGTTCTCCTCGTGGATGAGTTCGCCTTTGGGCGCACGCGGCTACGTGGCGATGCAAGGCACCCACGCGCTGCTGGTGGAGATCGCCCCCGGGCTGTCCATCCAGCGCGTGATCGACTTGGCCCTGAAAGCCGAGCCCACGCTGGAGCCGGGCATCCTGGCCGTCGAGCGGCAGTTTGGCGTGTTGGAGTTGCACAGCAACGACAGCGCCGCCCTGCAGCGCGCAGGCCAGGTCATCCTGGACTGGATGGGGGCCAAGGCCGAAGACCAACTGCGCCCGCATCTGCTGTACAGCGACATTCTGGAAAACGTGACCGATCAGCACGCCGTGCTGATGAACCGCACGCGCCAAGCCAGCATGGTGCTGCCCGGCGACCACATGCTGCTGATGGAAGTGGCCCCGGCCCTGTTTGGTGCCCACATGGCCAACGAAGCCGAAAAAGTCGCGCCCGACCTGACCCTGGTCGAGTGCAGCATGATCGGTGCCAGTGGCCGCATGTACCTGACCGGCAGCATGGCCTCGCTTGAAAAAGCCAAGGCACATGTCGAGCAATTGCTGGCCGAGATTCCGGGCCGCGCCTGACGGCGACAGCCGCCGGATGCCGTCTCAGGCCGTCTCAGGCCGTCTCAGGCCGTCTCAGGCCGTCACTGCGAGGAGCCTGCGACGCGGCAGTCCAGCTGCGGCGCTTGAAGAGCTCCTGTGTCGCCAATTTTTGCCCGCGATGGCGAAATGAGGGATTCGCCATCGCGGACGGCATGAGCGCGAAGACGTGGTGGCCGCCCAAGCCTGTCACCCGGGTGAAAGGCATGCGGGACACCACGCTCTAGCATCTGATTCATGAACCTCACCCCCCACCCCGAAGGCCAGATCGATTGCACCGTCCACGGTGCAGTCCTTCAGATTTGCATCAACCGCCCTGCCAAGCGCAACGGCTTCACGCCCAAGATGTTCCGCGAGTTGGGCGAGGCCTACACCCGGCTCGACGACGACCCTGCGCTGCGCGTGGGCGTGCTGTGCGCGGCGGGGGACCATTTCACTGCCGGGCTGGATTTGCCGACCATTGCACCGCTGATGAAGCGTGGTGAAAAGTCGGTGCCGCTGGGCCTGGTGGACCCGCTGAATCTGGGCATGGAGGGCTATCGCCGCCGCGTCAAACCCATGGTGGTGGCGGTGCAGGGCATCACCTACACGCTGGGCATCGAGCTGATGTTGGCGGCCGACATCGTGGTCGCGGCCGATGACTGCCGCTTCTCGCAGCTGGAGGTGCAGCGCGGCATCATGGCCACGGGCGGTGCCACGCTGCGCATGGCCGAGCGGGCGGGCATGGGCAATGCGCTCTTGCATTTGCTCACAGCCGATGTGTTCGACAGCGCCGAAGCCCTGCGCCTGAACTTTGTGCAAAAGGTGGTGCCAGCGGCGGACCTTTTGCCTGAGGTCATGCGCATCGCCGGGCAGATCGCCGCGCAAGCGCCGCTGGCGGTGGTGGCCACGCGGCAAAACGTGCTCAAGGCGGTGGAGCACGGCCCGCTGGTGGCGATGCACGATTTTCTGTCGGTGCAAAGAACGCTATCCAACAGCGACGACGCCGCAGAAGGCGTGCGCTCGTTTGTTGAAAAAAGACCGGCCCGTTTTACCGGTCAGTGAGCGCTGGGCGGGTCGCTTGACGAGAGCGCTTGAATATCGCGTCGCAGATCCGCCACCTCGTGGCGAAGGTGACGGATTTCGTGCATCAGGTCTTTTTCAATTTGCCGCTCTTCGTCTTCAACTTCTTTTTCGACAAAGATGGCCGACAGGGAGGCGGTGACCAGCGACAGCACTGCCAGACCCAAGAGCACCACAATCACCGAGAAAGCACGCGATGCATGGGTGGAGGGCACCACATCGCCAAAACCCACCGTGGCTGCTGTGGTGAAGGCCAGCCACAGACCATCAGACAGGGTGTGGATGTGGGGGTCAATCACCCAAAAGCCCACACCCCCCAGCCCCAAAATGGCCACCGCCAAGAGCAGTGAGTAAATCAGGCCTTGATGAATGATGCGGCTGAACCGCCGGGGATGTGATCGCATGCCTTGATTTTCATCCATTTGGCGAGCAGCGCTTGTGACGCATGTCAGCGTTCGGTGTGGTGGCCCAGGGACAGGCGCTGCCTGTGGGCCACAATCGACGCATGACCGATACGACCGCTGTGCAACACCCTTATGCCGAATTGACCCCTGACCGGGTGATGGACGCCCTGTCTGAACTCGGCTTGTGGCCCGACGGGCGTTTGCTGGCGCTCAGCTCTTACGAAAACCGCGTTTACCGCGTGCACTTGGACGAGCCCGAACAAGGCCACCAGGCGGTGGTGCTCAAGTTCTACCGCCCGGGACGCTGGAGCCGCGAACAGATTCAGGAAGAGCATGACTTTGCGGCCGAGCTGGTGGCGGGCGAGGTGCCGGTGGTCGCGCCTTTGACCTTGGGTGGTCAGACCTTGCACCACAGCGCGGGTTTTGATTTTTCAGTCAGCCCTTTGCGCGGCGGGCGCAGGCCCGAGCTGGACGACTTTGAAGTGCTGGAATGGATTGGCCGTTTTCTGGCCCGCATCCACACCGTGGGGGCAGCGCAGCCATTTGCGCACCGGCCCACGCTGGACGTGCAGACCTTTGCGCTGGAGCCGGCCGAATGGCTGAAAACCCATCAGATGATTCCGCTCGAGGTAGAGCGTGAATGGCAGACCACACTGGCGCAGGCCGTGGACATCATCCAGACCAAGATGGCGCAAGGTGCGGCAGATCGCCGCCTGTTGCGCCTGCACGGCGATTGCCATCCTGGCAACATCTTGTGGACGCCCACCGACATGCCTGGCGGCGGCCCGCACTTTGTGGATCTGGACGATGCCCGCATGGGCCCGGCGGTGCAGGACCTGTGGATGCTTTTGTCGGGCGACCGCCGCCAACGCACCGAACAGTTGTCAGCGCTGGTCGAGGGCTACGAACAGGTGCGCGACCTGGACCGGGCGGAGCTGCACCTGATCGAGCCCCTGCGCACCTTGCGCTTGATCCATTACAGCGCTTGGTTGGCCAGGCGTTGGGAAGACCCGATTTTCCCGGTCAACTTCCCGTGGTTTGGCACGCCCGACTATTGGCGCGGCCAGGTGCTCATGCTGCAAGAGCAGATCGAGCAGATGCAGGAAGCGCCTTTGGTGGTGTGAGTCTGCCGAGTTTCAGAAGGGCGCGGCGTCCAGGCGTGAGTCCCCGTCTGAAGGCATTCACACAGATAATTTCCCCCATGACCGACAAACTCAAGCTGTACCTCGATTTGATCCGCTGGAACCGGCCTGCGGGCTGGTTGCTGTTGCTCTGGCCTTCGCTGGCGGCTTTGTGGGTGGCTGCGGGCGGCTTTCCGGGTTGGCACCTGATCGCGGTCTTCACCCTGGGCACCATCCTCATGCGCAGCGCAGGGTGTTGCATCAACGATGTGGCCGACCGTGACTTCGACAAGCACGTCAAGCGCACCGCCAACCGCCCGGTGACGAGTGGGCGCATCGGCACAAAGGAAGCTTTGCTGGTGGGCGCTGCGCTGGCGTTGTGCGCGTTTGGGCTGGTCCTGACCACCAACGCAGCGACCATCCAGTGGTCGTTTGCCGCTTTGGCGGTGACCTTGCTGTATCCCTATGCCAAGCGCTATGTATCGATGCCGCAGGCGGTGCTGGGTGTGGCGTTCAGTTTTGGCATTCCGATGGCTTTCGCTGCGGTGCAGGGCCAGGTGCCGCTGCTGGCCTGGGCTTTGTTGTTGGGCAACCTGTTTTGGGTGCTGGCCTACGACACCGAATACGCCATGGTGGACCGGGACGATGATTTGAAGATTGGCATGAAGACCTCGGCCATCACCTTGGGCGACCAGGATGTGCCCGCCATCATGGGTTTTTATGTGGCGTACCTGTTGATCTGGGCATGGCTGCTCAATGCCCCGCAGCAAGGCGTGGGCTTCTGGCTGGCTTGGGCCGTGTCAGCAGCTCAGGTGGTTTGGCACTACCTGTTGATCCGCCAGCGCAGCCGCGAGGGCTGTTTCCAGGCCTTTCGGCTGAACCACTGGCTGGGCTTCAGCGTGTTTGTGGGCGTGGTTCTACGCGACCTTTGATCAGGTTTTGCCGAACTCGTCGCCCAGCTCGCGGGCGCGCAGCTCGGCCGCTTGCATGGCTTTCACAAAGGCGGGTTTGATGCCTGCCGCCTCCATGGCGGTCAGGGCCGCATAGGTGGTGCCGCCTTTGGATGTGACGCGCTGGCGCAGCACTTCGGGCGACTCGGTCGATGCCGCCGCCAAAGAGGACGCCCCCGAGAACGTGGCCACAGCCAGTTGGTAGGCCTGTTCGGCCGACAGGCCCATGCCGACACCGGCTTCGGTCATGGCTTCGAGGAAATAAAACACGTAAGCCGGGCCTGAGCCCGACAGGGCCGTCACGGCGTCCAGTTGCGACTCTTGCGCGACCCACAGGTATTGCCCAGTGGTGCCGATCACCTGCTCGACCAGTGCCTTGTCTGCGGCAGAGACGCTGGGGCAAGGGTACAGCGCGGTCATGCCTTGGCCGACCAGTGCTGGCGTGTTGGGCATGCAACGCACCACGCGCTCGGTGCCCACCCAGCGGCTGATACTGTCGGTGCGGATGCCGGCGGCCACCGACAGGTGCAAGGCATTGCCGGTGTGGGGCATGACGGGTGCTGCGGCTTCGCTGAACATCTGCGGTTTGACCGCCCAGACCACCAGGTCGGCCTGCGCCAGTGCCGGGCTGGCCGAGGGCAGTGCGCTGATGCCAAAGTCCTTGAGCAGATTGGCGGCGGTCTCTGCAAAGGGCTCCACCACGGTGATTTGCGCTGGCTTCATGCCCTGGCGGATCAGGCCGCCGATGATGGCGCTGGCCATGTTGCCGCCGCCGATGAATGCGATGTGTTGTGAAGGTGTGCTCATGTCGGTGTGTCCCTAGGGTGTTTGCTTGGAAAACGCAATGCGGGAATTGTCGCTGTTTGTGCCAAGGCGTTTGCGTTAGCCTTGCGGGCATGGACTACATCCTTTCAATTGACCAAGGAACCACCAGCTCACGCGCGGTGGTGTTTGACCGGGCTGGCCAGCCCGTGGCGATCGCGCAGCGCGAGTTTGCGCAGCATTTCCCGCAGCCCGGCTGGGTGGAGCACGATGCCCATGAGATCTGGCAAACCCAGCTGGCCGTGATGCAGGAGGTGCTCGCGCGCGCAGGCCTCTCGGCGCGCCAGTTGCGCGCGATTGGCTTGACCAATCAGCGCGAAACCACCGTCTTGTGGGACCGCAAGACAGGAGAGCCCATCGCGCCCGCCATTGTTTGGCAGGACCGACGAACCGTCGCGCATTGCGAGGCCCTGCGTGCAGCCGGGCTGGCCGACAAAATCGCCCGCAAGACGGGTTTGGTGCTGGATGCGTATTTTTCCGGCACCAAGCTGGCCTGGCTGCTGGACCATGTGCCGGGCGCCCGGGTAAGGGCTGAGCGTGGTGAGCTGGCTTTTGGCACCGTGGACAGCTGGTTGGTGTGGAAGCTCACGGGGGGGCGCGTCCATGCCACGGACCCCAGCAATGCTTCGCGGACCTTGTTGTTCAATTTGAAACAAGGCGCCTGGGATCCTGAGTTGCTGGTCATGCTCCGCATCCCGAAAGAGGTCTTGCCTCAAGTGTTGCCCTCGTGCGGCGTGGTGGCCGAAACCGAGGCCGCTTTGCTGGGCGTGAGTGTGCCGATTGCGGGGTGGGCAGGCGATCAGCAGGCCGCATTGTTTGGCCAAGCTTGTTTTGCGCCGGGCATGGCCAAGAACACCTATGGCACCGGCTGCTTCATGCTGATGAACACGGGCAGCAAGCCCGTGGTCAGCCGGCATCGCTTGCTCAGCACGGTGGCTTGGCAGGGGCCCGCTTCGTCTGAACATGCCAGAGCGTATGCGCTGGAAGGATCGGTGTTCATGGCGGGCGCAACGGTGCAGTGGTTGCGCGATGGCTTGCAACTGATCCAAAGTGCGCCCGAGGTCGAGGCCTTGGCGGCCAGTGTGGCGGACACGGGGGATGTCTTCCTGGTGCCTGCTTTTGCAGGTTTGGGTGCCCCTGATTGGGATGGCCAGGCGCGCGGCACCTTGTTGGGCATGACGCGGGGCACAACCCGTGCCCACATTGCTCGCGCAGCGCTGGAGGCCATTGCCTTGCAGACCGCCGATGTATTTCAAGCCATGAGTGCCGACAGCGGCTTGCAGCTGCAGGAGTTGCGGGTAGATGGTGGCGCTTGCAGGAACAATTTGTTGATGCAAATACAGGCCGATGTGCTGGGTGTGTCGGTGGTGCGCAGCCAGGTCAGTGAAACCACGGCTTTGGGCGCTGCTTATTTGGCAGGACTGGCCACTGGTTTTTGGTCGGGTGCCGACGAAATTTCTGCGCAGTGGCAAGAAGAGCGGCGGTTTGAACCGCAATGGACGGCCTCGCAGCGCAGTGAGCGTCAGGCGCGATGGCGTCAGGCGGTGAACCGCGCCAGAAAATGGGCGGTTTGAGTGATTCATGGCGCTCAATTCAATAAAGTAGGGCTCTTTCCAGGCGCAATGAGTCACTTAAATGAGGTTCAATCCAAAATTCTTTGTGAAAGTTGTTGACGCCCCGATTTTTTTCTGACAGAATCGTGGGCTTCGCTTTGCAAAAAGCGTAAGTATCTGCCCAATCTGAAGTGCTGCGAGTGGTTTGCGGTGTGGATGACGGGTCCAAGACTGATTCCTGTTTGGTGGCTTTGGCTGCTGAGTGAGGGATACAAGTTGGGAATAAAGAAATGATCCAGACAGAAACTCGGTTGGATGTGGCCGACAACACCGGCGCTAAGTCCGTGCTGTGCATCAAGGTGCTCGGCGGGTCCAAGCGTCGCTATGCAAGTGTTGGCGACATCATCAAGGTGAGCATCAAAGAAGCCGCTCCACGTGGTCGCGTCAAAAAAGGCGAGGTTTACAGTGCAGTGGTGGTTCGTACAGCCAAGGGCATCCGCCGTGGCGATGGCTCGCTCGTTAAGTTTGATGGCAACGCTGCAGTGTTGCTGAACGCAAAGTTGGAGCCTATCGGCACCCGCATCTTCGGCCCCGTGACGCGTGAACTGCGTACCGAGAAGTTCATGAAGATCGTGTCCTTGGCTCCTGAAGTACTGTAAGGACGCGCCATGAACAAGATTCGCAAAGGCGACGAAATCATCGTCATCACAGGTCGTGACAAAGGCAAACGTGGCACCGTGTCACTGCGCGCCAGCGATTCGCACCTCGTGATTGAAGGTGTGAACCTCGTCAAAAAGCACGCAAAGCCAAACCCCATGAAGGGCACAACTGGCGGCATCATCGAAAAGGCCATGCCGATTCACCAATCCAATGTGGCGATTTTCAACGCCGCAACGGGCAAGGCTGATCGCGTGGGCATCAAGCTGCAAGCTGACGGCAAACGCGTTCGCGTTTACAAGTCCAGCGGCGAAGAAATCAAGGTGGCATGAGCATGGCACGTTTGCAACAAATCTTCCGCGAGAAAATCGCTGCTGAACTGACGGCCAAATTTGGCTACACGTCACCCATGCAGGTTCCTCGCATCACCAAGATCACTCTGAACATGGGTGTGTCTGAGGCTGTGGCTGACAAAAAAGTCATGGACCACGCTGTGAGCGACTTGACCAAGATTGCAGGCCAAAAGCCTGTGGTGACCAAGGCCAAGAAAGCGATCGCCGGTTTCAAGATCCGTGAACAACAACCTATCGGTTGCATGGTGACTCTGCGTGGCGTTCAGATGTATGAATTCCTGGACCGTTTCGTGACCGTGGCTTTGCCACGCGTTCGTGACTTCCGTGGTATCTCTGGTCGCGCATTTGACGGTCGTGGTAACTACAACATCGGCGTCAAAGAACAGATCATTTTCCCTGAAATTGAGTACGACAAGGTCGATGCCTTGCGCGGTCTCAACATCAGCATCACCACAACGGCCAAGTCCGACGAAGAGTGCAAAGCACTTTTGACGGCTTTCCGCTTCCCCTTCAAGAACTGAGGTGTCACGTGGCTAAAGTAGCTTTGATCGAGCGTGAGCTCAAGCGTGAAAAACTGGCGGCCAAGTACGCGAAAAAATACGCGGAACTGAAAGCCATCGCCAATGATGCCAAGCGCAGCGATGAAGAGCGTGCAGTTGCCCGTCTGGGTCTGCAAAAGCTCCCACGCAACGCCAACCCCACGCGCCAGCGCAACCGTTGCGAAATCACCGGTCGCCCACGTGGCACATTCCGTCAATTTGGTCTGGGCCGCGCCAAGATCCGTGAACTTGCCTTCCAAGGCAACATTCCGGGCGTGACCAAGGCCAGCTGGTAATCGGCAGGAGAGATACAACATGAGCATGAGTGATCCTATTGCCGATCTGTTGACCCGCATCCGCAACGCACAAATGGTTTCCAAAGCCATGGTGTTGGTTCCTTCTTCCAAAGTGAAGGTGGCCATTGCCCAAGTGCTGAAAGATGAAGGCTACATTGACGGCTTCCAAATCAAAACCGAAGGCGGCAAAGCCACCCTCGAAATCGCCCTGAAGTACTACGCCGGTCGCCCTGTGATCGAGCGCATTGAGCGTGTGAGCCGTCCTGGCCTGCGCGTGTACAAAGGCAGCGATGCAATTCCTCAGGTCCAAAACGGCCTGGGCGTCGCCATCGTCACCACGCCCAAAGGTGTGATGACCGACCGCAAAGCGCGCGCAGCCGGTGTCGGCGGCGAAGTGCTGTGCTACGTCGCTTAAAGGCAGGAGAGACTGAATGTCCCGAGTAGGAAAAATGCCTGTGACCATCCCCGCTGGTGTGGATGTGTCCATCAATGCAACACAAATCAGTGTGAAAGGTACGGGTGGTCAATTGGCCATCTCTGCCAACATGCTGGTCACAGTGAACAACGAAGGCGGCAAGCTGAGTTTTGCCCCCGCCAATGATTCACGCGAAGCCAATGCCATGAGCGGCACCATGCGTCAGCTGGTGAACAACATGGTGACAGGCGTGACCAAGGGCTTCGAGAAGAAGCTGAACCTGGTCGGCGTGGGTTACAAAGCGGCAGCCTCTGGTGCCAAACTGAACCTGGCCGTGGGTTACTCCCATCCCGTCAACATCGACATGCCTGCGGGCATCACGGTGGCCACCCCGACCGCGACTGAAATCGTGATCAAGGGTGCTGACCGTCAACGTGTTGGCCAAATTGCTGCTGAGATCCGTGCTGTTCGTCCTCCCGAGCCTTACAAAGGCAAAGGCATCCGTTATTCGGATGAGAAGATCACGATCAAAGAGACTAAGAAGAAATAAGGAGCTGCATCATGATGACCAAGAAAGAGCAGCGTCTCCGTCGTGCACGTCAAACACGCATCCGCATTGCACAGCAAGGCGTGGCCCGTTTGACCGTGAACCGCACCAACCTGCACATTTACGCCAGCGTTATCTCTGGCTGCGGCACCAAAGTGTTGGCCAGCGCCTCCACAGCCGAAGCCGAAGTGCGTACGGCCCTGGGTGCAGCGGGCAAAGGTGGCAATGCCGCCGCCGCCGCCGTCATTGGCAAGCGCATTGCTGAAAAAGCAAAAGCTGCTGGCGTTGAGAAGGTCGCCTTCGACCGCGCAGGTTTCGCTTACCACGGTCGTGTCAAGGCTTTGGCCGAGGCAGCCCGTGAAGCAGGTCTGCAGTTCTAAACGGATCGGAATTACAAATGGCTAAATTTACAGCAAAACCGCAAGCTGACGGTCCAGAAGACGGTCTGCGCGAGAAGATGATCGCGGTCAACCGCGTCACCAAGGTGGTCAAGGGTGGCCGTATCCTGGGTTTCGCAGCGTTGACAGTGGTGGGTGATGGCGACGGCAAAGTCGGCATGGGCAAAGGCAAATCGAAAGAAGTGCCAGTGGCTGTGCAAAAGGCAATGGAAGAAGCCCGCCGCAACCTGAACAAAGTTGCTTTGAAGAACGGCACGATTCACCACGCAGTGACGGGTCACCACGGCGCAGCGCGCGTCATGATGGCGCCAGCACCCAAGGGTACCGGCATCATCGCTGGCGGTCCTATGCGTGCTGTGTTTGAAGTGGTCGGCATCACCGACATCGTGGCCAAGAGCCATGGTTCTTCGAACCCCTACAACATGGTTCGCGCCACTCTGGACGCCCTGGCCAATTGCACAACAGCCTCTAACGTGGCTGCCAAGCGTGGCAAGTCGGTTGAAGAGTTGTTCGTCTGAACTGGAGATCGAACATGTCTACCCAAACTACCGTGAAAGTCCAATTGGTGCGTAGCCCTATTGGTACCAAGCAATCCCACCGCGACACCGTTCGTGGCTTGGGTCTGCGCAAACTCAACAGCGTCAGCGAATTGCAGGACACGCCCGCAGTGCGCGGCATGATCAACAAGATCAGCTACCTGGTCAAAGTTCTCTAAGAGGCCGATGATGGAACTCAATAGCATCAAGCCCGCAGAGGGCTCCAAGCACGCCGCACGTCGTGTTGGCCGTGGTATCGGTTCGGGTCTGGGTAAAACCGCCGGCCGTGGTCACAAGGGTCAAAAATCCCGCTCTGGCGGTTACCACAAAGTGGGCTTCGAAGGCGGTCAAATGCCTCTCCAGCGCCGTCTGCCCAAGCGCGGTTTCAAATCGCACTTGTTGAAATACAACGCAGAAATCACCTTGACCACACTGAGCGAGCTCGGTTTGGCGGAAGTGGATCTGTTGACCCTGAAGCAGGCTGGCCTCGTGCCTGAGCTGGCCAAGGTGGTCAAAGTGATCAAAACTGGTGAACTCACCGCAGCCGTCAAGTTGACGGGTATCGGTGCGACAGCAGGTGCCAAGGCAGCGATTGAAGCTGCTGGTGGCTCCGTGGCCTGAATGTTGATGGTCGAGACGCATCGTGGCAACCAACGCTAATCAGATCGCCAAGACAGGCAAGTTCGGAGACCTGCGTCGCCGACTGGTCTTCTTGTTGCTCGCGTTGGTCGTCTACCGCGCAGGCGCACACATTCCAGTTCCGGGCATTGATCCTGAACAGCTCAAGCAGTTGTTCAACGGTCAACAAGGTGGCATCCTGAGCTTGTTCAACATGTTCTCGGGTGGGGCTTTGTCTCGGTTCACCGTGTTCGCCTTGGGCATCATGCCTTACATCTCTGCTTCCATCGTGATGCAGTTGTTGACCTACGTTCTTCCTGCTTTTGAGCAGATGAAGAAAGAGGGCGAGGCAGGTCGTCGCAAGATCACGCAATACACACGTTTTGGTGCACTCGGCTTGGCCGTTTTCCAATCTTTGGGTATCGCCATTGCGCTGGAAGCATCTGCAGGGCTTGTGATCAACCCAGGCATGGGCTTTCGCATGACAGCTGTGGTCAGTTTGACTGCTGGCACGATGTTCCTGATGTGGCTGGGTGAGCAAATCACTGAACGTGGCTTAGGCAATGGTATTTCGATTCTGATTTTTGCAGGTATTGCAGCTGGCTTGCCCAGCGCACTGGGTGGTTTGTTTGAATTGGTGCGTACCGGTGCAATGAACCCTCTGGTGTCGATGATGATCATTGCGGTCGTGGTCTTGGTGACTTACTTCGTGGTGTTTGTTGAGCGTGGTCAGCGCAAGATTTTGGTGAATTACGCACGCCGTCAGGTAGGCAATAAAGTGTATGGCGGTCAATCGTCGCACCTGCCGCTCAAGTTGAACATGGCTGGCGTCATTCCTCCGATCTTTGCCTCGTCGATCATTTTGTTGCCTGCAACAGTGATCAACTGGTTCAGTTCAGGCGAGACAAACAGTGCAGTGGTTCGTTTTTTCAAAGACGTTGCCAGTACCTTGACGCCAGGTCAGCCGATCTATGTCATGTTGTATGCGGCCGCCATCATCTTCTTCTGCTTTTTCTACACCGCTTTGGTATTCAACAGCCGTGAAACTGCAGATAACCTGAAGAAAAGTGGTGCGTTCATTCCAGGCATTCGCCCGGGTGATCAAACTGCTCGCTACATCGACAAGATTTTGTTGCGCCTGACTTTGGCCGGTGCTGCTTACATCACCTTTGTCTGTCTGCTGCCTGAGTTCCTGATTCTGAAATACAATGTTCCGTTTTACTTTGGCGGCACATCCCTGCTGATCATTGTGGTGGTCACGATGGATTTCATGGCCCAGGTACAGAATTATTTGATGTCTCAACAGTACGAATCGCTTTTGAAGAAAGCGAGTTTCAAGTCCTGACCGGCTTGCGTACGAATTCCTGCTGCAAGGTGGGACCACCATTTAAGCCTGACTGAAAGGTCGGGCCGAACAAAGAGTTTTAGGAGAGAACCATGAGAGTTTCTGCTTCGGTAAAAAAAATTTGCCGCAACTGCAAGATCATTCGCCGTAAAGGCGTTGTTCGTGTGATCTGTACAGATCCACGTCACAAGCAGCGTCAAGGCTGATTGAACAAGTTTTAGAGGACGAAAATGGCACGTATCGCTGGCATCAACATTCCGCCGCACAAACATGCTGAAATTGGCTTGACCGCCATCTTCGGTATCGGACGCACCCGCGCACGACAAATTTGCGAAGCCTGTGGCATCGCTTACTCCAAGAAGATCAAAGATCTGACGGACGGCGACCTGGAAAAAATTCGCGATCACATCGCAGCATTCACCATCGAAGGTGACCTGCGCCGTGAGACCACCATGAACATCAAGCGCTTGATGGACATCGGTTGCTACCGTGGTTTCCGCCACCGTCGCGGTTTGCCCATGCGCGGCCAGCGTACACGTACCAATGCACGTACTCGCAAGGGTCCGCGCAAAGGCGCAGCGGCTCTGAAGAAATAAGCAGGATTGAGAGACCACTATGGCTAAAGCACAATCAAACAGCGCAGCACAACGCGTCCGTAAAAAAGTCCGCAAGAACATTGCTGACGGCATTGCACACGTTCACGCTTCGTTCAACAACACCATCATCACGATCACCGATCGCCAAGGCAACGCCTTGTCTTGGGCTTCTTCGGGTGGCCAGGGTTTCAAGGGTTCGCGTAAATCGACACCTTTTGCAGCTCAGGTTGCTTCTGAAGTGGCTGGCCGTGCAGCACAAGAACAAGGTATCAAGAACCTCGACGTCGAAATCAAGGGCCCAGGTCCTGGTCGCGAGTCTTCCGTTCGTGCCTTGGGTGCATTGGGTATCCGCATCACTTCCATCTCGGACGTGACGCCAGTCCCGCACAACGGCTGCCGCCCTCAAAAGCGTCGTCGTATCTAATTTCAAACCAAGCCCACCGCCAGGCCTTGCTTGCATCGCCTGGCTCCCGCATTTCTGATGCGGCAGTTGTCTAAAAGGAAAATCAAGTGGCACGTTACCTCGGCCCCAAGGCCAAACTTTCCCGCCGCGAAGGCACTGACTTGTTCCTGAAGAGCGCACGTCGCTCGATCGCTGACAAGTCCAAATTCGACACCAAGCCCGGCCAGCACGGTCGCACTTCGGGTCAGCGCACTTCGGACTACGGTCTGCAATTGCGTGAAAAGCAAAAAGTCAAGCGCATGTACGGCGTGCTGGAGAAGCAATTCCGTCGCTACTTCGCTGAAGCCGATCGCCGCAAAGGCAACACCGGCTCCAACTTGCTGGCTTTGCTCGAGTGCCGTCTGGACAACGTGGTGTACCGCATGGGCTTTGGCTCTACACGCGCTGAAGCACGTCAGATGGTGTCGCACAAGGCGATCACCGTGAACGGTCAGTCCGTGAACATCCCTTCTTACCTGGTCAAGGCCGGTGACGTGATCGCTGTGCGCGAGAAGTCCAAGAAGCAAAACCGTGTGGTTGAAGCACTGCAGTTGGCCGCACAAGTGGGCATGCCTGCTTGGGTCGAAGTCAATGCCGACAAGGCAGAAGGCACCTTCAAGAAGGTTCCTGACCGCGACGAATTCGGCGCTGACATCAACGAATCGTTGATCGTCGAACTGTATTCTCGTTAATACGTCGTTTCAATCGTTCCCGGCGCACAAGGCATTGTGGGCCGGGTGCTTCATCAGCCTTACCGGTGTAACGGACCGGGGGTATTGAGAGGAAGTCTGAATGCAAACCAATCTGTTGAAACCCAAAGCCATCCAAGTCGAACAATTGGCGGCCAACCGTGCCAAAGTCACGTTGGAGCCTTTCGAGCGTGGCTACGGTCACACGCTGGGCAATGCCCTGCGTCGCGTTTTGCTGTCCTCCATGGTCGGCTATTCGGCGACCGAAGTGACCATTGCCGGCGTGGTGCATGAGTACTCGTCCATCGACGGCGTTCAAGAAGATGTGGTCAACATCTTGTTGAACCTCAAAGGTGTCGTGTTCAAGTTGCACAACCGTGATGAAGTGACCCTGAGTTTGCGCAAAGACGGCGAAGGCGCTGTCACTGCTGCTGACATCCAGACACCTCACGACGTTGAAATCATCAACCCTGAGCATGTCATCGCCAACCTGTCGCAAGGCGGCAAGCTGGACATGCAGATCAAGGTCGAAAAGGGCCGTGGCTATGTGCCAGGTTCCATGCGCCGTTTTGCCGATGAGCCAACCAAGGCTTTGGGCCGCATCGTTCTCGACGCTTCGTTCTCGCCCGTCAAGCGCGTGAGCTACACCGTCGAAAGCGCTCGCGTTGAGCAGCGTACCGATCTGGACAAGTTGGTCATCGAAATCGAAACCAACGGCGCCATCACTGCTGAAGACGCTGTGCGTGCTTCGGCCAAGATTTTGGTTGAACAACTGGCTGTGTTCGCACAGCTCGAAGGCAGTGAATTGTCTGCTTTCGATGCGCCTGCCGCTCGCGGTGGTGCTGGCAGTTTCGATCCGATCTTGCTGCGCCCTGTGGACGAGCTCGAACTCACTGTTCGTTCGGCCAACTGCCTCAAAGCGGAAAACATTTACTACATCGGCGACCTGATCCAGCGCACCGAGAATGAATTGCTCAAGACCCCTAACCTGGGTCGCAAGTCACTCAACGAAATCAAGGAAGTTTTGGCTTCCCGCGGTCTGACTTTGGGCATGAAGCTCGAAGCTTGGCCACCCGCTGGTCTGGAAAAGCGATAATCTCCAATTCCCGGAAAAATTCCGGGGTGTGCACGGGCAGTACCTGATACGGCTGCTTGTTTAATAAAGAAAGGTAAGCACCATGCGTCACGGACACGGACTTCGTAAACTCAACCGCACCAGCTCGCACCGCCTTGCGATGCTGCAGAACATGATGAACTCGCTCATTGAGCACGAAGTCATCAAAACCACTGTGCCAAAGGCCAAAGAATTGCGCCGTGTGATCGAGCCCATGATCACTTTGGCCAAAGTTGACAACTTGTCGAACCGTCGCTTGGCATTCAACCGTTTGCGTGATCGCGACAGCGTCACCAAATTGTTCAATGTGTTGGGCCCTCGTTCGGCTTCGCGCCCTGGTGGCTACACACGTATCCTGAAAATGGGTTTCCGTGTGGGCGACAACGCACCGATGGCTTTGGTCGAATTGGTCGATCGCGCTGAATCTTCTGCAGAACAAGCTGCAGAATAAGGTATAATTAACCTCTTACCGCGGGGTGGAGCAGTCTGGTAGCTCGTTGGGCTCATAACCCAAAGGTCGTTGGTTCAAATCCGGCCCCCGCAACCAAATTTCGGCGCAAGCTGATTTTCAAAAAAGCCCTCTTCGGAGGGCTTTTTTGTTGCGGTATCTTGTTAAGGCAGTCGACTGAGCAAGCCTTCTATGGCTGCTTGGACGGTGGCCCGTCTGATGTGCCCGCGATCACCTGAAAACAGCCGCTTTTCAGCTTGGGCAATGCCATCGACACACCAAGCGAGCCACACTGTTCCTACGGGTTTATCAGCAGAGCCACCGGCGGGCCCGGCGATGCCAGTCACCGCCACGCTGACTCTGGCGTTGGAGCGGTAGCAGGCCCCAAGTGCCATGGCCCGCGCCACCGATTCGCTGACTGCACCGTCCTTCAAAATCAAGTCAGACGGAACACCCAAGAGCTCCGTCTTTGCTTCGTTGGAATAAGTCACAAAGCCCCGTTCAAACCAGGCGCTGGAGCCTGACAAGTCTGTGCAGTGGGCGGCAATCATGCCGCCGGTGCAACTTTCGGCGGTGGCCAACATCCACTGTTTGAGCAGCAGCCGCTCAGCCAAAGTGGTGGTCATGTGATTCACCACAACCAACTCCACAGAGCGATCACGAGCAATGTGCAGCCGGCGGCAACGAGGTCGTCAAAAATAATCCCCCACCCGCCTCGCCAACCGAAGCCCTTGAAAAGTTGATCCGCCCAAGCCACGGGTCCGGGCTTGACCGCATCAAAAAAGCGGAACAAGGCAAAGGCGCAAACTTGTCCAACAAATCCGGTGGGCATGATGAGCCAGAAAATCAGCCACATGGCGATGATTTCATCCCAAACGATCGAGCCGGGATCTGAAACGCCCATGTTTCTGGCGGTGACGGTGCAGGCCCACCAGCCGAGCAAGACTGCGCACACGATCAAAAGCCCTTGGGCAGAGGCCGACAGGTCGTTTTGAATCACCAACCAGGACGCCCAGCCCCACAGACTGCCAACAGTGCCGGGCGCCTTGGGGGCAAGGCCGGAGCCCAGGCCCAGGGCCACGGCATGCGCAGGGTGTGACAGCATGAATCTTGCATTGGGCCGCACGGGCGCGTGAGAGGGCTGCGGTGAATCGTTCATCTTCAGGCGAAATGGTCAAACGAGCGGTGGTGGTGCTGTACGGGCAGGCCATGGGCATCGTGCAGAACAAGCCCGGGTGCAGGGGTGATCTGACCGATGCGGGTCACACGCGTGTGGGCATGCGCAGCCGCGGCAAGCACCAATGAACGGGCCTCTGCAGGTGCGGTGAAGACCAACTCATAGTCATCCCCACCAGACAACACGCAGTGTGAAGCCAAGTCCGCAGGGCAGGTCCAATGAGCAGATGCGGCCATGAGATCTGCTGTGGCCATCAGATCAATCTCTGCGCCAACATGGCTGGCCTTGAGGATGTGTCCGAGATCGCCCAGCAGCCCATCGCTGATGTCGGCCATGGCGGTGGCCACGCCGCGCAAGGACTGGCCCAGCGCAACGCGTGGCTCAGGCACTTCCATGCGAAGCCGCGCCGCATCGAACACGGATTGGGGCAAGCTGATGTGGCCGCGAAAAGCTTCCAAGGCGAGGCGGGCATCGCCCAAGTGGCCGCTGACATACAGATCATCTCCTGCGCGTGCACCGGACCTCAGCACAGCCTGCGCGAAGGGGACTTCGCCCATGACGGTGATCGCGATGTTGAGCGGGCCTTGTGTGGTGTCGCCACCGATCAGTTCGCAGCCGTGCGCATCGGACAGCTGGAAGAGGCCTTTGGAGAAGCCCGCCAACCATTCTTCATCGGCACGGGGCAGCGCCAAAGACAGCAGGAAAACACGGGGCGTGGCGCCGCAAGCGGCCAAATCACTCAGGTTAACGGCCAGCGATTTGTGGCCCAGCCGAACCGGGTCCACCGTAGACAAAAAATGCCGCCCTTCCACCAGCATGTCGGCGGAGATGGCCAGTTGATGGCCGGGCTGTGGCGTCCAAATGGCGCAGTCATCGCCAATGCCCACGTCGGCTTGCCGCGCAGGTCGCTTGAAAAAACGTTCAATCAGGTCAAATTCACCCATGGCCCGAGCTTAACCGCAAGCTGGCACCCTCAATGCAAGGTGCGCCCGGAAACACCAGAGCCAGAGGCATCGAGCACAAAGGTGTCGATGGGTGCATCGAAACGGTGGCCATCTGCGGCCACAAAAAAGTAGCTGCCATGCATGGTGCCACTGGCGGTGCGCAGGCGGCAGCCGCTGGTGTATTGAAACGATTCGCCGGGCGCAAGCAGTGGCTGCTGGCCGACCACCCCCAAACCTTTGACTTCTTCGCTGTGTCCTTGATCGTCTTGGATGATCCAGTGGCGTGCAATCAACTGCGCGGGCGAGGTGCCCGTATTGGTCACCGTGATTGTGTAGGCGAAGGCAAACACCTTGTGAAGTGGATCGCTTTGCTCGGCCACGTATTGGGGCAGAACGTCAATTTGGATGGCGTAGGCAGACATGGGGCCATGTTAACTGCGACAATTCAAGCATGACGACGACATACCGAATTGCCCCTTCCATCCTCTCGGCTGATTTCGCCCGCCTTGGCGAAGAAGTCAAGAGCGTCATCGACGCCGGCGCCGACTGGATCCACTTCGATGTGATGGACAACCATTACGTGCCGAACCTGACTTTCGGCCCCATGATCTGCCAGGCTTTGAAGCCCCATGCCAAAACCGCATCGGGCGTGGCTGTGCCCATTGATGTGCATCTGATGATCTCGCCTGTGGATGCACTGGCCGCATCGTTTGCTGACGCCGGTGCGGATCTGATCAGCTTCCACCCCGATGCCAGTGCCCATGTGCACCGCAGCATCCAGGCCATCAAGAGCAAGGGCGTGAAGGCCGGCTTGGTGTTCAACCCCGCAGAGCCCCTGGATGTGCTGGAGTGGACCATTGACGAGATCGATCTGATCTTGATCATGAGCGTCAACCCCGGCTTTGGCGGGCAGGGCTTCATTGATTCGTCCTTGCGCAAGATTGAGCACGCCCGCAAGCTGATCGATGCCAGCGGCAAAGACATTCGTCTCGAAGTGGATGGCGGCATCAAGGCCGACAACATCCGCCGCGTGGCCGATGCGGGGGCGGATACCTTTGTGGCGGGCAGTGCCATTTTCGGCAAGCCCGATTACAAGGCAGTGGTTGACCAAATGCGCCAAGCGCTGGGCTGATGGGCTTGGTGATTCAAGCGGCCATCGTGGATCTGGATGGCACCATGGTCGACACATTGGGTGATTTTGAAATCGCCCTGAATCGCACCATGGCCGACTTGGACTTGCCGCCGATCACGCGTGCCTTGGTGGAGCGGACGGTGGGCAAAGGTTCGGAGCACCTGATCCGTTCGGTGCTGGCCCATCAGCTGGCACAGCATGAGGCCAATGTGAGCCCTTGCGTGACGGCAGACACGCTGTACGAGCCGGCCTGGCTGCGTTACCAACACCACTACCTGCGTTGCAATGGTCAGCACTCGGACGTTTACCCTGGCGTTGTCGAGGGCTTGCAGACCTTGCAAGGCGCTGGCATCCGCCTGGCTTGCCTGACCAACAAACCTCTTTCTTTTGCCCAGCCGTTGCTCCAGGCCAAGGGCCTGGCAGGCTTTTTCGACCATGTCTTTGGTGGCGACAGCTTTGAGCGCAAGAAGCCAGACCCTTTGCCCATCCTCAAGACCTGTGCAGCATTGGGCACTGCCGTGGGCAATACCTTGATGGTCGGCGACTCCAGCAACGATGCCCAGGCCGCCCATGCGGCGGCTTGTCCGGTGGTGTTGGTGACCTATGGCTACAACCATGGGCGCCCCATTCAGGAAACCCCTGCGGCAGCCTGGCTGGACTCGCTGGCCCAATTGCCGACATGGCTGCAAGCTGGGCGATGACAGAAGTCAGGAAAACTTCCAACAGGCTTTGCTACACTAGGTCCATCATGTTCATCATCCTCAGCCACTCCTGCGCAGCCTGCCTGCCGAGCCATTCCCCAGTGGAAGGCCGGGGAGCCTGGCCCTGGCGTCAGCCAGCCTGACATCGCCTGAACCGTGCGGCCCGTGCCGCCACCCGCGCCCGGCACTGGCTGGGCATTTGGATGAATGAATGCACCTCCGTTGAGGTTGCCGAGCTGTTGGAGGCTCTTGCCCGTGATCACCGAACTTGAATTCAAAAGCCTGGCCAGCCAAGGCTACAACCGCATTCCTCTCATGCTGGAAGCCTTTGCGGACCTGGAAACCCCTCTCTCGCTTTACCTGAAGCTGGCCCACACCAAGGACAACGGCAAGTACAGCTTCTTGCTGGAGTCGGTGGTGGGTGGAGAGCGCTTTGGTCGCTACAGCTTCATCGGCTTGCCTGCCCGCACACTGGTGCGCGCCAGTGGCTTTGGGG
The DNA here is from genome assembly GCF_003063335.1 of Limnohabitans sp. MMS-10A-192. Taxonomy (GTDB): domain Bacteria; phylum Pseudomonadota; class Gammaproteobacteria; order Burkholderiales; family Burkholderiaceae_C; genus Limnohabitans_A. Next base: position 464,568 of record NZ_NERX01000002.1, read on the forward strand.
CCGATGCCCAAACCGAAGTCGTGCGCGATGGTGTGGTCATTGAGACCGCCAAGGGCAACCCGCTGGACTTCATTGAGCAATACCAAACGCGGTTCAAAGTGGCTTTGCGCCCAGGACTGCCGCGTTTTTGCGGCGGTTTGGCGGGCTACTTCGGTTATGACGCGGTGCGCTACATTGAGAAGAAGCTCGAAAAATCATGCCCACCCGACACGCTGGGCACGCCCGACATCATGCTGCTGCAATGCGAAGAGCTGGCGGTGATCGACAACCTGTCGGGCAAGCTCTACCTGATTGTCTATGCCGACCCGGCTCAGCCTGAGGCCTATGCCGGTGCCAAGAAACGCTTGCGCGACCTGAAAGAACAGCTCAAGTACTCGGTCAGCGCTCCAGTGGTCAAGGCCAGCCAGTCTTATCCGGCTGAGCGTGACTTTGCCAAGGCCGATTACATCGCTGCTGTTGAAAAAGCCAAGGAGTTGATCGCGGCAGGTGACTTCATGCAGGTGCAGGTTGGGCAACGCATCAAGAAACGCTACACCGAGAGCCCACTCTCGCTGTACCGCGCGCTGCGCTCGCTCAACCCGAGCCCGTACATGTATTTCTACAACCTGGGCGATTTCCATGTGGTGGGCGCCAGCCCCGAGATTTTGGTGCGTCAGGAACAAACCGAAGAGGGTGCCAAAGTCATCATCCGGCCACTGGCCGGGACCCGCCCGCGGGGTGCGACCCCCGAAAAAGACAAGGCCGCCGAGCAAGAGTTAATCAACGATCCGAAGGAGCGCGCCGAGCACGTGATGCTGATCGATCTGGCACGCAACGACATCGGTCGCATTGCACAGATCGGTTCGGTCAAGGTGACCGAGGCCTTTGTGGTGGAGCGTTACAGCCATGTGATGCACATCGTGAGCAACGTCGAAGGCATTTTGAACGAGGGCATGACCAATATGGACGTGCTCAAGGCCACCTTCCCGGCGGGCACCCTGACGGGCGCGCCCAAGGTGCATGCCATGGAACTGATTGACCAGCTGGAGCCCGTCAAGCGCGGCCTGTATGGCGGCGCCTGCGGCTACATCAGCTATGCAGGCGATATGGATGTGGCCATTGCGATCCGCACTGCCGTGATCAAGGACCAGACCCTGTATGTGCAGGCGGCTGCGGGTGTGGTGGCCGACTCGGTACCCGAGATGGAATGGCGCGAAACCGAGCACAAGGCGCGCGCCTTGCTGCGCGCGAGCGAGTTGGTCGAAGAAGGTTTGGAGTGAACGCCATGACAAACAAAATCAAATTGCTCATGGTGGACAACTACGACTCGTTCACCTTCAACATTGTTCAGTATTTCGGTGAACTCGGCGCAGAGGTCGAAGTCTTTCGCAACGACGAAATCACACTCGAAGGCATCGCCGCAAGAAAGCCCGACCGTTTGGTGATCTCGCCCGGGCCCTGCTCACCTGCCGAGGCGGGCGTCTCGGTGGCGGCGATCCAGCATTTCGCGGGCAAGCTGCCGATTCTGGGCGTGTGCTTGGGGCACCAGAGCATTGGCGCGGCCTTTGGCGGCAAGATCGTGCGGGCGCAAGAGTTGATGCATGGCAAGACCAGCGTCATCACCACCACGCAAGAGGGGGTGTTTGCAGGCTTGCCTGAGAAATTCACCGTCAACCGTTACCACTCTCTCGCGATCGAGCGGGCGTCTTGCCCCGCTGACCTCAAAGTCACGGCCTGGACCGATGACGGCGAAATCATGGGCGTGCGACACACCCAACTCGACATCGAGGGCGTGCAGTTTCACCCCGAATCGATCCTCACCGAGCATGGTCATGCCATGTTGAAGAACTTCCTCGTGCGCGACTGAGCCTTACGCGATCACGCCATTCCAGCCAGGACAAGCCCATGCCCATCACCCCTCAAGAAGCGCTCCAGCGCACCATCGAGCACCGTGAAATTTTTCACGATGAAATGCTCAAGATCATGCGCATGATCATGAATGGCGAGTTGTCGCCGGTCATGACGGCGGCCCTCATCACCGGTCTGCGTGTGAAGAAGGAAACGATTGGCGAGATCACGGCTGCGGCCCAGGTGATGCGTGAGTTTTCCACCAAGGTGAAGGTGGCCAACCCCTCGAACCTGGTGGACATCGTCGGCACAGGCGGCGATGGCGCGCACACCTTCAACATCTCGACGTGCGCCATGTTCGTGGCCGCTGCGGCCGGGGCCAAAACGGCCAAGCATGGCGGGCGCAGCGTCAGCAGCAAATCGGGCAGTGCCGATGTGGTCGAGGCCTTGGGGGCCAACCTCAACCTCACGCCAGAGCAGATCGCCCGCTCGATTGAAGAGGTGGGCATTGGCTTCATGTTCGCGCCCAACCACCACCCGGCCATGAAGAATGTGGCGCCGGTGCGCAAAGAGCTGGGCATTCGCACCATCTTCAACATCCTGGGGCCGCTGACCAACCCGGCCGGCGCGCCGAACATTTTGATGGGTGTGTTCCATTCTGATTTGGTGGGCATTCAGGTGCGGGCGTTGCAGCGTTTGGGTGCCGAGCATGCGTTGGTGGTGTATGGCCGCGATGGCATGGACGAGATCAGTTTGGGGGCCTCCACTTTGGTCGGGGAACTCAAGAACGGCCAGATCACCGAATACGAACTCCACCCGGAAGACTTTGGCTTGCCGATGGCCAGCAACCGGGCGCTGCGGGTCGATACACCGGAGCAGTCTTTGGCCGTGTTGCGCGGCGTTCTGGACAACCAGCCCGGCGCGGCGCGTGACATCGTGACCCTCAATGCCGGTGCGGCTTTGTATGCGGCCAATGTGGCGGCCAGCATTGCCGAAGGTGTGGAACGTGCGCGAGTGGCCATCGAGTCCGGTGCTGCCAAAGCCAAGCTGGCGCAGTTTGTGGCCTTCAGTCAGGCCGCCTGATGTGGCGAGATGAGGGCGCCTGGATCGCCTTGGGTGTATCGGCCTTGTTCGCCATCGCCGGCGTGGTGATGCACCGCGTTTTTGTTCGTATTTTGAAAACTGGCGCAGATGCGTCCGATCGGGAAAATCAGCATGAGTGACATCCTCAACAAAATCGTCGCAGTCAAACGCGAAGAGGTCGCCGCCGCCTTGGGCAAAAAATCCTTGGCCGCCATGCGCGCGGATGCGGAAAGCCGTGTGCTGACCCGTGACTTCGAAGGCGCGATGCGCGCCAAGATGGCAGCAGGCCAAGCGGCCGTGATCGCCGAGATCAAAAAAGCCAGCCCTTCCAAAGGCGTGCTGCGTGCTGACTTCATTCCAGCAGACATCGCGCAAAGCTATGCCGAGCATGGTGCCGCGTGTTTGTCGGTGCTGACCGACAAACAGTTTTTCCAGGGCAGCGTGGACTACCTCAAGCAAGCCCGGGCCAGTTGCGACCTGCCTGTGCTGCGCAAGGATTTCATGGTGGACGCCTATCAGGTCTATGAGGCGCGTGCCATGGGGGCCGATGCGATCTTGTTGATCGCTGCGTGCCTGGACGATGCGCAAATGGCCGACCTGGAAGCGATGGCGCGTGGCTTGGACATGGCGGTGTTGGTGGAAGTGCATGACCGCCCAGAGCTGGAGCGCGCCCTGAAGCTCAAGACCCGTTTGGTGGGCATCAACAACCGGAACTTGCGCACTTTTGAAGTGAGCTTGCAGACCACCTTGGACATGCTGCCCGACGTGCCGGCAGACCGCTTGCTGGTGACAGAAAGCGGTATCTTGAATGCGGCGGATGTGCAGCGCATGCGCGATGCGAATGTCCATGCCTTCCTGGTGGGTGAGGCCTTCATGCGCGCCGCCGAGCCCGGCGAGGCGCTGGCCCAATTGTTTGGCTGAATCGCGTGACGCAGCAGGGCCTGCTCTTTGACGCGCCACCTGTTGCCAGGCGCTTGAACCGTTGGCCGCCAGACCTGACGGGGCTGGACCCTGCATGGGCCGCCTTGGTTCAGGATTTCCTGGCTTCGGCAGCGGGGCAAAGCTTGTCGGCCCGCTTGAGCGAAAGATTGGCCTCGGGGGCTGTGGTGTACCCCCCGGAGCCATTGAGGGCTTTGACCTTGACGCCGCTCAGTCAGGTGCGTGTGGTGATTCTGGGTCAAGACCCTTACCACGGGCCTGGACAAGCCGAAGGCCTGTCTTTTTCTGTGCCCGATGGCGTTCGCGTGCCGCCCAGTTTGCGCAACATCTTCAAAGAACTGCACCACAGCCTGGGTTTGCCGGTGCCTGAGCAAGGCTCCTTGGTGCGTTGGGCCCGGCAAGGCGTTTTGCTCCTCAATGCGTGTTTGACGGTGGAAGAAGGGCAGGCGGCCAGCCACGCCGGCTGGGGCTGGGAGGTTTTGACCGATGCGCTGATCCGGGCGGTAGCGCAAAGTGCGCAGCCCGTGGTGTTCATGCTGTGGGGCGCGCATGCCCAAGCCAAAAAAAGCCTGATCGATGCGGTCAGTGGCGATGCGCGTCACTTGGTTTTACAGTCGAACCATCCCTCACCCTTGTCGGCCATGCGGCCCCCGATGCCCTTCCTGGGCTGTCGTCACTTCGCGCTGGCCAATGATTTTTTGATGCAGCGCGGCCTAAAAACGATCGATTGGTAAAAACTTTTTCGCATGACTTGCGACATTCACGGAAAAGGTGGCATAATTTGAGGCTCGCTCCGGAGGGGTGCCCGAGTGGCTAAAGGGGGCAGACTGTAAATCTGTTGGCTTACGCCTACACTGGTTCGAATCCAGTCTCCTCCACCAGCGAACTGACTTGAGTCAGGTGATTTTGAGCATTTGGAAAAGGTTTCCAGGCATTGGCTTTGCATCCACTCGTGCAGGGCATTCGATGCGGGAGTAGTTCAATGGTAGAACCTTAGCCTTCCAAGCTAATGACACGGGTTCGATTCCCGTTTCCCGCTCCAATCATCCGATTGAGGTTATTGAAGATTTTCGCCCTTGTGGCTCAGTGGTAGAGCACTCCCTTGGTAAGGGAGAGGTCGCGGGTCCGATTCCCGCCAAGGGCACCAGTTTTGGGGCGCGCAATGCAAGTTGTGCGCCCTCTGTCTTGGTTGTTGACCACTACTTTTCGGAGTTGAAAAAATGGCAAAAGAG
>NZ_NERX01000020.1 GCF_003063335.1 Limnohabitans sp. MMS-10A-192
CTCAGCTCGATTGGGTATATTCCACCGGCTGAAGCTGAGGTGAACTACTACCGGCAACTAGCCGAGAGCAACGAGACCGAGGTCTCAACTTAAACCAACCAGCCTCCACGATACCCGGGGCGATTCACTTGCCTCAACAGCTGCACGCACGATATCCATTGCGTGTGTTTCGTTGTTTTGATACAGGTAAGCCACGATCTTAGCTTTGCTTGGTCTGCCACTTATCGTTTGCAAGTTAGGGTCACGCAAATATTGTGGTCGTTCTTTCTTCACCTGTTCAATCAACCAATCATCCAACTTGTTTTGCTCTTGTATAAACGCAAGCACCGAGGGATCCTTGACGAACCTTGCACGCTCTTCTGGGTTTTTGATGATGCTGACTAAGGCCGGATTTTGCCAAGTGCCGCCAGTGTCTTGCCAACCCTTCGTTGTCAGCCGTGCGCCAAAGCTAACAGCTGTGAATGCCTGCTTCAACAAGTCCAGCTGCTGATCACGTCGAACATTGCTTTCATCAAGAAATGTGTAGAGCCGGACTGTGTGCATCAGGTCCTTCTTGTCTTCAAGATAGTTCAGCGTGGCCTTGAACTCATCTCGCACGCTTGCACCAGGCTTGTGCTGTGCAATCCATTTCCAACCGTAGCCCATCTTCCAAGCAATGACGCTGGAACGCATATCGTATTCCCAGCAGTTGCCAAGCATTGCCTTGCGCAGGTCTTTTGGCACGCTTTGCACGCTGACGCCTTCATAGTAAGTTCGACCGAACGCACTTGGCTTTCGGCGTTGCAAGTAGATGCCACCTGTGTGTGCGCACACGGCCAAGATCGTTTTGGCCTGCCGTGTCCTGCTTTTCTTTTGCTTTGCATCGAACTTGTCTGACTTCGTATTGACCCAAGTGACATAGGCACTGAGGGACTCGACATCGACTTTTACTTGGTCAAACAACTCCCCTAACAAGTCTTCAGCATCATCACCAGACAGCTCCGGATACAGTAGATCGAAAAGCTCTTTGTTGCTTTCATCATCCCCTGTTAAAAATGCGTCGATCTCACGCTCGGCTTGTTCATCTGTCATTGCCTGCGTATTTATGGACATCGGATCTTCCATCGAGACCAGCTTGGTCAGCTTGACTTTGGACACGGTGCCTTTAATGTTGCTGCCCTTGTCTTCCCACTGCACCAATGCACAGCCGTTTTCCGCAAGCCAGCTATGCAAACGCTGCTTTTTCTTGCCGATCTGACCGCCCTTGTTTGCAAGTGCAGAAGTCGATATGGAATACAGATTCAGCTTGCGTTCATCCTCAGCTTGACCACGCTGCAACGCATCGAACAGCATTGCACCCAACACCTTGCAATACTTGGCCAGTGCTTTTTCTGCACTTTTAGGGGGCGTTGGGAACGCCTTGCGCAGTGCCTCAAGCACTTCAGGTTTTGGTGTCAGTTTGATCATCGTTCGTCCTTGTGTTCTTCGCCGCTACAGCAGCATCACCTCTATTTAGTGATCACAAGAAATAGGTGTGTGACTTTTTGATCATCCCACAAAAAGTCACACGCTTATAGTAATAACTGAAGAAGCAAAGCACTGCCACCTGATGCCACCTGATCGGTCTTCAGTTGGCTTGCCAAAAAAAGGCCAATCCTCTGTCTTGCCAGTCCTTGCGCCACTTGGCCTGTGTGACTTGTCTGAACTGTTGCCACGATGATGCCTTGATCAAGCAATCAGAAATAGGTGTGTGACTTTTTAGTCGCCACACAAAAAGTCACACGCTTATAGTAATAAATGAAGAAGCAAAGCAGTGCCACCTGATGCCACTTGTTGATCTGCACTTGGCTTGCTAAAAGGCCAATCCTCTGCGTGAGCAGTCCTTGCGCCACTTGATCTGCCTGACCACACGCAAGCCGATTTTCAATTCCGCGCTTTTTAGACACCCCGTGTGCTGCAATCACCAAGGCCTCGGTTCTCCGCATCCCGCAAAAACTGCGCACTAATTTTTTGAGTGCAGCTATGAAGACCTGGGCTGCACACTGCAAAGCTCACACCTCAAATCAGCCCTACAGCGCACGATCAGAACTTGAGTGCGTGTTGGGCTGTTGGTCGGCCTGATCGCAGCTTGTAGGGCTTGCTGTTCAATCACGCCGATTGCGTGGCAAGCAAGCCACAGCACTTAGGCCAAGCAAGCCGCCAATTGGAGACCAAACACTTTATGCAATCTACTTGGACCTCATTGCGACCGCTTGAGATCGAACAAGTCAGCATCAACCCGCCAAAGCATCGGGTTTCCATTGCCCACTCAGCCGACAAGATCACACACTTGCTGCACGACCTTTATTTGGACACAGCAATGGCAGCAGCAAAATCACTCACACCCGCAGAACTGCAACGAGTTCTCGCCTACATCGACACGCAGGCCTACGCACAACGCAACAGGGCAATGTTGATGATGACTGTTGCAGCTGGACTTCGCGTTTCCGAAGTTGCTGGGCTTACGCTTGGGGATGTTTTAGACAGCACGGGTGCTGTGCGCAGTGAAGTGTTTTTGGCCAGTCATCGCGTCAAACACGGACACGCACGCACCATCTTCATCAACAGCCGACTGCAACAAGAACTTGCCACCTTCATTGCCACACGCACACATCTCGACCCAAGCTTTCCGCTGTTTGCATCACATCGCGGACCTCGACGCCACTTTTCGCCAAACACATTGGCACAGCATTTTTACTGGCTCTATCGCAAGGCTGGCGTGAGTGGTGCAAGCTCACACAGCGGAAGAAAAACATTCCTAACAAGTTTGGCATCGCAAGGCATCAGTGTGTTCGTTCTGGCAAAGTTGGCTGGGCACAAGGACATCAAAACCACGATGCGTTATGTAACGACAAGCGACGATATGTTGCGCAAGGCCGTCGAGCTGGTCTAAGCAACCATTACTTTAAGTAATAGTTTGCCTGGCGCACCTTGGCACAGTCAGGCCGCACTGATGCTGCCACACCAACTCTCAAAATGAGACTTACGGGCATCAAGCCCCAGTCAAAGCAGCCCTGCATCCAACCCACAAAAATGGCCGGGCTTGAGGATAGCTTGATGGCCTGACGGCAGCTTTTAGGGCTTGTGTTGCTGGCAGTGTGATCTGGCCGACTACTGAGCAAGTTGCACACCGATCGCTAACAAGTTATCCACAGCTTTTCATCTAAGTGTTCGATGCCGAACGCTGCTTTCTTTAAGAAATGACCAGCTGCAGCAGCGTTACGG
>NZ_NERX01000021.1 GCF_003063335.1 Limnohabitans sp. MMS-10A-192
GACCTTTATCGATGACTTGTTTGACCGCCTCGGACTTGAACTCGGCGGCATATTTCGTTCGTTGCATTTGCATGGCTCCAATTCAGTTTTGACATCATTATTTGTCTACTAATTTGGGGGAATGCCAGCAACCTGATTTATCGGGCGCAGTACGACCGCATGAATGCAGTGTTGTCCTTCCTGACCCAAAACTGTTGCCAAGGGGAGCCCTGCGAGGTCAGCCCTGAGGATATTTGCAAAACCTGCTAAACCTAAGGAATCCAAAGTGACTGAAGACAAACCATTGAACGTACTTTTTCTATGTACCCACAACTCTGCTCGCAGCATCTTGGCTGAAGCATTACTCAACCATATAGGTCATGGAAAGTTCAAGGCTTTCTCTGCCGGTAGCAGCCCAGCTAAAGATCAAACTCCTAACCCAATGACGATTGCTACGTTAGAAAAAGCTGGTGTTTCAACCGAAGGATTGACTAGCAAAAGTTGGGATGTTTTTGCTACACCTGATGCACCGCATATGGATTTGGTGATCACAGTTTGCGACAACGCAGCTGGCGAAGTTTGTCCCTATTGGCCTGGTCAACCTGCAACCGCGCATTGGGGTTATGCAGATCCTTCAGAGACAGTGGGCACTGAAGAACAAAAACAAGAAGCTTTCAAGCAAACGCTTCATCAAATCAAAAGACGCCTGGATCTGTTTACAAGTCTGCCTTTAACAAGTCTCAGCAAGATGGCTTTGGAAAATACAGCTCGAGATCTCGCAACAAAATGATTCATTGGAGAAGATATTTTGCTGAGCTAATTGGCACAGCAGCCTTGTTGTGTGCCGTAATCGGCTCAGGCATCATGGCCGAGCAATTGGCAGACGGGAACACAGCCGTTGCTCTTTTGGCCAATACGCTTGCCACTGTCTTTGCTCTTTATGTGTTGATTGAAACACTAGGGCCAGTCAGTGGTGCGCATTTCAATCCAGTTGTGTCGATGGTCATGGCCTATCGCAAAGATTTGGCCCGTCATCACTTGGTGGGCTATGTGATCGCTCAGCTCACAGGTGCTGCATTGGGCGCGTGGGCGGCTCATGCAATGTTTGATCTCGAAATACTGCAATGGTCCACGAAAGTGAGAACTGGTCCTGCACAGTGGTTTGCTGAGGCAGTAGCTACATGTGGCTTGCTATTTGTGATCTTGCGCTCCCCCGAAGGTAAGGCATCAACTATTGTTGCTTGCTATATCGGCGCAGCATATTGGTTCACTGCTAGTACATCTTTTGCGAATCCAGCAGCTGCGTTCGGTCGCATGTTCAGCAACACATTTGCAGGTATCACACCATTTGACGTTCCAGCTTTTGTTGTTGCTCAAATAGTTGGCGGATTCCTCGGCTTGTTCCTTCATTCATTATTGAAGTCAGACCACCTCCACAGTCATTAAGAATTGATATGGTCAAAATTTTCCACAATCCAAAATGCGGCACTTCTCGGAATACATTAGCCCTGATGAATCGCCCCGGGTATCGTGGAGGCTGGTTGGTTTAAGTTGAGACCTCGGTCTCGTTGCTCTCGGCTAGTTGCCGGTAGTAGTTCACCTCAGCTTCAGCCGGTGGAATATACCCAATCGAGCTGA
>NZ_NERX01000022.1 GCF_003063335.1 Limnohabitans sp. MMS-10A-192
GCTCAGTTCGCGCAGCAGCAAAGGATTCAAACCAATGCCGCTGCAAATCTCAACCCTCAAGTTTTGGATTAACCTTGAACCCTTGGACTACTTCCGATTGATTGGTACGGCCAGAGGGGGCAGGTCACTGGCAAGTGCGTTGCTGGATTGCAGGCAAGACGCACCGCAGCAGCACACGCACACAAAGCCAGCGTGTTGCACAAAGTTATGCACGCACTTTTTATGAGCAGCGGCTTGCGCTGTCGGCCAGTTTTCACCAACAGACGCCATCAAGCATTGACGTTTTAAACGTCACGCCAACAGTCAAGCCACAGCACACATTTGCAGCATTGGCAGCGCAGATGACTGCAAACGAACAAGCAAGGGTTGATCGCGGTGAGTTTGCACTTGGCAGCTTGAAGGTCCTACGCAACAGACTGGATCTACACATCTTGCCGAGATGGGGCCAACAATCACCAGCCAACATCGATCACGCCGCCTTGCTGTCCTTCACACAATACCTCAGCAAGTGCTTTTCATCCACAACCGTCAGCCAATACCTGATCATTGTGCGCAAGGTGCTGACTTTGGCTGTGGCAGTTGGCACACTGGACAAGCTGCCAGAGTTTCCAAAAATCCGTGTGCAAACAACACCACGAGGCGCCTTTACGCCAACCGAATACTGGCGCATCATCCGCACTGCACGCAAGTTGCAAGGCACGCGGCACCCAGACAGTGACACTGCTTTGAGAAGGAACTATCGCCTGCGTGCTTCAGAAAACACTATGCCCCCAGATGTTGCTTGGGCGATCGGCTTTATGGTCAATAGCTTCATACGCCCAAGTGACCTCAAAACATTGAAGCACAGGCACATCGAAGTGGTGCGCAATGACAACACCTACCTGCGCCTGACGCTGCCAGAAACCAAAAGCCACGGTCGTCCGATTGTCACGCTACAGCCAGCTGTGCGCATCTATCAACAGATGTCAAAGCACTATGCAGCCAAGAAGCTTGCTGCACCGGACGACTACTTGTTTTTGCCACACCTGCGTGACCGACACTATGCACATTGGGTCTTGGCGTTTTACTTCAACTGGGTTCTTGCAAAGCTTGGCTTGAAGCTTGGACCACACGGCCAAGAACGCAGCTTGTATAGCCTGCGTCACTCCAGCATCACCTTCCGCTTGCTGTATGGCCAAGGCATCGACTTACTGACTCTTGCACGCAATGCACGCACCAGCGTCGAAGTCATCAACAATCACTATGCCAGCACGGTGACTGGGGAGCAGAACATTGCATTGCTGCAAAGTCGCCGAACTCGCCAGTCATCCACTTCTTGAGTGCGTTATTTTTTGAAGCCGTCACGCAGCTTGACGCTGGCACTTTCGATCTGCGCATCCAGCTCACCATTGCGTGTCGCAGCGATCACCGTGTCCAACACAGCTATCAAGTTGGCCTGTTCGCCAACATCAATTGCCGTCTTGCCTCTCAGCAGC
>NZ_NERX01000023.1 GCF_003063335.1 Limnohabitans sp. MMS-10A-192
CGCCTCTGCCGCACTCGCCAAGACCTGCAACTCCGCCGCCGTGTCCACCTCCGTTTGCGCTTTTGCGTCCACCACGTCGTTGAGCAAGCTCGTGCTCTTAGCACCCAAACCCTCCACCCCCAACAAGCCGTATTGCGCTGTCGTCACGCTCACGTTGTCATCGCTCGCGTCTGCATCCGCTCCCGCCAACACCAACTTGTACGCATCCACCAGCGCCTGCACTTCTGCCGTCGTGTCCACGCTCGTTGCACTCACCCCTGTCGTGTTGAGCACGCTGTTGATCGCTTTGAGGTTGTCCGCCGTCACCCCACTCACCCCAGCCGCCCCATACACCTCCACCCCAGGACTGCTGTCGCTTGCGCTGTTGCTTGTCGCCGCTTCGCTCAACGTGCTCAGCGCACTTGCCGCCGCACTTGCCGCTGCACTCACCACCGACTGCAGCGCGCTCAGGCTACTCACCCCTGAGCCATCGTCTGCCGTGTTCGCTATCGCCGCTTGCACTGCCGCCAGGTTGTCTGCTGTCACCCCGCTCACACCCAGCGCTTGCAGTTGGGCCAGGCTCGGCCCGCTTGTCCCACCTGCTGCCGCAATCACCGCCTCTGCCGCACTCGCCAAGACCTGCAACTCCGCCGCCGTGTCCACCTCCGTTTGCGCTTTTGCGTCCACCACGTCGTTGAGCAAGCTCGTGCTCTTAGCACCCAAACCCTCCACCCCCAACAAG
>NZ_NERX01000003.1 GCF_003063335.1 Limnohabitans sp. MMS-10A-192
GATCCCGGCGCAGCTGCACTCGGTGAACTTGGACATGCCGCTGCCCACCAACGCGCCCAAGAAGGCCGATCCGGTGGTGGTGAAGATCGATGTGGATGCCAACAGTGTGATCAACTGGAACGGCAAGCCGGTGGCCAGCCGTGCAGAGCTGGAAGCCAAGTTGAAGGAGGCATCTGCCCAGCAGCCGCAGCCTGAGCTGCACATCCGCTCGCACGCCAAGGCGAAATACGAAGCGGCTGCGGCCGTGATGGCCAGTGCCCAGCGCATTGGCCTGACCAAACTGGGGATCGTGGGCTCAGAGCAATTTGTGAACTGACAGACATCAATCACGTCAATTGCAAGCCCATGAATTTTGATGCAGTAGAAATCAATCGTCCCAGAGGAATGCCCCAAGGCATGCCTCTGGGCAACGCATCCAATGAGCTACCCGAACAATGGCTCCATCTGAATTCAGATCTTGTTGTTCGAAATGTCAGAGTGGCAAAGCTCATGTCATTTCCAGCTGCTGCTGGATCTGAAGTGAAAAACGAATCCATCATCATTGCCCCGGGTGGAGGAATGATGGTGATGGCCATAGCGCATGAAGGTGTGAGCTTGGCAGAAAAATTTTCTGCTTTGGGTTATGACGCTTATGTTCTGCAATACAGATTGAATTTCACACCACATGACAATGATGAATTCAAAAAACATTGCTCAAACTTCTATTCAAAATTACTGAAAGACGATTTTGGCAATGCAAATGCTGATCTCGATGTGCAAGATGCTGTCGAAGATCTTAAAGAAGCGGTCTCTACGATCAAAAGTCACATTTCAAAGGCGCACGCTTCGATTCACTTTTTGGGCTTTTCTGCAGGTGCGCTAATCGGACGCCAATACATTTCCGAGAACCCCATTGATCACGACCTGTGCTCGCTTGGATTGATTTATGGTGATCTCACCACCATGAACATTCACTCCCCCAGGCTTCCGCATTTGTTTGGTGTCATGGCCAGTGATGATCCGCTTTTTTCAAGAAAAGGCGTGGGCATCATCCAAACATGGCATGAACATCAACTGGATCCAGAATTGCATTTTTTCCGCAATGGTGGGCACGGGTTTGGTGATCGCACCAATGGAAATACTTCTGACGCCTGGTTGAATCTTTACACCGAATGGCTGAAGAACGTTACGACAGTTACCAGCAAAGAGTCTCATGCAATTAAAACGACAAGCTGATCAATGGGCTGAGGTCGATGGCCATCGCATTCGCTACTGGAAAAAAGGTAATTCATCATCGACCATTTTATTGATACATGGCATGGGCTGTTCATGCCTTGAGTGGTCGGAAAACATCGACTCATTAGCGGATCACTCAACGGTTATCGCTGTTGACATGGTGGGGTTTGGAAAAAGCGATAAGCCTGATGGATATGACTACAGTCCAGTGAATCAAGCGCGAACCTTAATCAAAATTCTTGGACATCTGCATGTAGAAGAAGTGCATCTGGTCGGCAACTCACTGGGTGGACGCGTCGCCATAGAAATGGCCAGCATGTTAGGAAATAGGGCAATAAGTCTGACTTTGGCCGCATCTGCCGGTGGAGCGGCTGATGCCCCTCATGCTATGCGTTTACAAACGCTGCCCATCATCGGCAAGTTGCTGACAAAACCCGACCGTATCAAACATCAAGTTGGCTGGTCATCTGTATTTGTTGACCAGAGCCGACTTTCGCAGGAAAGGATCGATGAAAAGTTTCAAGATTCGCTGCGGCCAGGTGCACAAGCCAGCGCACTGGCCACCGTCCGTTCCATGATCGATCTTCGAGGTTTCAAACGCCGAGACATCGAACAGTTACACCAGAAGATTAAAGCGCTTGACACGCGCGTCTTGATCATCTGGGGTGATTCAGACCCGCTGCTGCCTGTTCACCATGCAGCCACATTCCAGGGTCTCTTGAAGAACTCAGAGGTTCATATTTTTGACCAGTGTGGACATGCCCCTCAAATTGAACAAGCAGACAAGTTCAACCAACTGTTGACGCAATTCATCAGTTGACGTGCAGTCTAAAAATCTTCACTCCAAAACAGCGACTGGTCATGGCTGCGCCACGTTGCTACTTCTGCACCCCTTGCAAAAAGGGGGCAATTCCATATCAGATGTACTCGATCAACGCACGCCTTTGATCGGGAAGATGGCCCATGCGCCCAGAACGGCATACACTGCAGCCGCAAGAAACAAGGCATTGTAATTAGGGCTATCCGCATTACCCATGAACAAAAAGATCGGCGCTATTGCAGGTGCCAGAGTTTGTGGCATCGTGCCTGCAATATTGAAGATCCCCAAATCTTTGGCTGCATTGTTCTCAGGATCGGGCAGCACCTCAGTCACCAACGCCATATCCACTGCCAAATACACACCAAAAGAGCAGCTCATCACGCTCGCACCCAACAAGAATGAGTTGTAGTCGTTGGAGTAAGCAACCAAAACCAAGCCAATTCCGTACATTGCAGCCGATGTCCAAATGAAGAACTTGCGGTTTTTCATACGGTCCGACAGCCAGCCGCTCAAGAAACTGCTACCGATTTGAATGGCTGAGGTCACCAAATTCAGCTTCAACATCACCTCAGGTATCGCACTGACTTCGTAGCCCAAACGATCCATCAAGAAGTAAACCTGGTACCCAAAAAAGGTGGCCATGGCCATGAAAAACATGAAGCGGCTGATAAAGGCCCAAGTGAAATCCAATTGGGCCATTGGATTGAAGTAAAAATCTTTGCCCAAACGACGCAACGAAAATGGCACACTGTTATCGGCTGTGCATGGCGCATCACGGTATGAAGCACAAAGAACCATCACGGCAAGCAACAAGATTGCAGGCTCGATCAAAAACATGGCGTAAACATTTCCGTCTGTGAAGTTGGTCAACGCAATGCCTGCCAAAATGCCAGCTGGAATCGTCATTCCTAACGCTCCGCTGACCATGCCGCGTGTGCGCTGCGGAATTTTGTCAGGCAGCAGTGCCATTAAGGCCGCAGCCACAGCATTCAGGCCTAACTGCGTGAGGCACCAGCCTACCACCATCACCGCCACACCACCCCAGGCAATGAGGCCCAAGCCAAATGTACCCACCAAGGTCCCCATGACCATCCAAATTTTTCGCTTGCCCCATGACGACTTCGTCCGATCGCTGAAATAACCTGCCAATGGATTGGCCAAGATAGCCACAACAGAACCAATTCCCAACAGCAAACCCAGCACTTGCTCTTTGTTTTCAGGCGCAATTTGTGCCACCCGCATGGCGATGGTCATCATGGGCGGTGTCAGCAATGCCATAGACAAGGCAAAGTACACCGCGATGAGGTTAAAAACAAACCAGTGCGAGGGATCGGGAATGTTGGGGCTGTGCCCCGGGATAGTGACATCATCGCTCATGGTGTTATCTTTCAATAAATGGCATCGGGCAGTCCGCAATATGCATCCACTGGGCTCTTCCCAGTGAAGGTGCTGCGTCCCATCAATTTTTCGATCAATGCGCTTTGTACCTGCGGCGTAGCGGTGTAGGCATTAATGACGCAGGGCATGCGCGGTGCGTCATACAAGTAATAGGGATGGCCAAATGAGATGAGCATGGTGGGCTTATCCCACCACATCCGGCGCATGCCAGCCATGGCCCCCCCGTGCAGCTTTGCCCAGTCCAAAAATAGACGTGACTTGGTCAACAGCGACTCCTGAGCAATGGCATAGATGATCAAGTCCGCATTTGCGCAGTCATCCAACTTATGGAGCGCCGGATCAAACACATGGACCTCAAAGCCCTCCGCCTGCAATGCCTCGTCTATGCCAATCCTGAAATCAGCATCGGCACCCAAAGGATGAACGTTCTCTTCTTTGAACATCCATACATGACGATAGCGCTGTGGGTTCAATGGCAAGATAGCTTGCGTATCCTTCACGCACGTGATCGATAAGTCAGACAAGCGCGACATGATCGCTTGGTGCTGCAGGAGATCGATGCTCGGTTCATCGACCGCATCGGTGGCAGATTGACGATGCACACCCAGTTTGGCTTTGAGTCCGAGCACACGAATAACAGCCTCATCTAAACGCTTGCCACTGAGCTGACCTGTTGCCAGGGCTTGTTGTAGGGTGTGAATATCTTCGGTGAGCGACTCTGAAAACAACACCATGTCACAGCCGTTTTCAATCACCTCGGGCAGCCACTGGTGGCGAGGCCCCCAGCTTTCGAGCCCCCCCATCAACGTGGCATCCGAGACAATGAGGCCGTTGAATCCGAGGTCCCCGCGTAGCAATCCAAGATTCAAATGCTTGCTGATGGATGCGGGTCGATACAACTCCACCCCCTCTTCACCCTGTCTTTGCGCATAGGCAGGCAAAGCAATGTGGGCAGACATGATGGACAAAACTCCCGAATCAATGGCTCGTTTGTAAAGACGTCCAAAAACATCATGCCACTCGGACATGGCTAACGGATTGATCGTGGTGACTAAATGCTGATCTCGATCGTCGTAGCCCTCGCCTGGCCAATGTTTAGCTGTGGTGGCGATGCCATTACGCTGGAACACGTCAATATGCAGTTGCGCCATGTCAGAAATCAAAGCAGGTTCACTGCCGTATGAGCGCGTTCCGACGATTGCACTTTGAAACGAATGATTGACATCCAGTACTGGAGAAAATGTCCAGTGAATGCCCAATGCTTTCAGTTCACTCGACAAAGCGTCCAAAGCATGGCCATACGTGGACAGACAATTTGCAGCCGCACAGCCCAGTTGATTGGGGAAAATGCTGGTCAGGCGGCCACTGGTCACACCCCCTTCCAAATCGGCGCTGACCAGTGGCGGAATGCGACTAACGCTCCTGACACGTGCAATAGCGGCTTGACACGCAACGGGGTCAGAAAAATGAATCATGGATACGGCACCCAAAGGGTGCCGCTCAAAAGCCTGAAGTGCCGCTTCGTCTCCAGGCATGATTTGCAAATTGATCAATTGGCATATTTTTTCTTGCGGGCTGAGCTCGCAAAAAATTTGCCGCACCCAGTCGATCTCTGCAGCGGCAAGCGCAAACGGCGCCTTGCACAAGATGGAGGCAATAGGGTCTTTGTCGGTCATAGTTGTTCGAACATGCAAAAAAAAGGGCCTGCACATGCTGTGCAGGCCCTCTTCGTGCCGATTTAAAAACGGAAGTTGCTGCGAATACCCACTGTGCGTGGTTCGCTCATGTAGCCGTAGTTGCCACCAAAGAAAGCAACAGAGCCCAACAGTTGAGATTTGTTTTCGATGTTTTTCACATACACCTGAACATCCATGGTGTCTTCTGCGTTGGCATATGTGAGCGACAAATTGGACTTCGTGAAAGCTTTTTGCTTGAACTGAATTGGTGCTGCCGTTGCAGTGCCAGTGTCAGTTGTCACATAAGAGGCTGAATACTTTGTACCCGCGTAAGCCGTCAAGCGTGCACCTGAAGCCAAATTCCAGTTGTGAGCGTAACCAAGGTTCAAAGTCACAGAAGGAGTTTTGTCCAGTGCTTTGCCCGAAAAATCAGTGCCATTTGGTGTTGTGTAGGTTTTGTATTTGGCTTTCAACAAACCCAAACTAGCGTCCAAACGGCCGGCTTTGCTCACGCGGTAGCGCGCTGAAACCTCAGCACCATCAACAGTGGCTGAACCGGTATTCACAGTCAACATGCTGCTGTTAACAACCCCCGACTTTTGCATGTCGGTGTAGTCGTAGTGGAAGATGGACGATGTCAACTGCAATGCATTGTCGAGGTATTTGCCGTTCAAACCCGCCTCGTAAGATGTGATTTTCTCAGGGCGGAAAATCAATTCAGGGTTTTTGCTGGTGTCGCCGTCATTGAAGCCACCGGATTTAAAGCCTGTAGAAACTGTGGCGTAGGCCATTTCCGAAGCAGACAAGTCTTTCTCATAGCCCAATTTGTAAGTTGAGCTCCTCCATGTGGCTTGTCCAAACAATGGTGTCACAGCATTACCACTTGCAGAGTAGTCAGTGCCATTGAGCGCAAATACCTGTGTGCCGTCGCGTGATTTTTTGTCCTGAGTTGTACGAGCACCTACGATCACACGATCCGATGGGGCGATGCTGTAGCTGACTTGGCCGAAAAATGCATCTGAAGCATTGGTAACCAAGCGGTCCTGATACTGCAAGCCTGGGTAGCAAGCCGCAAAACCACCACACTGGCTGGGTCCAAAGGGGGCTGGTCCTGGCGCAGTCGGGCCAAACAGATAAAACGGTGCATTACCGTCGAGCAGACCGTTAGTGCCTGTTTCTTTAAAGTTGAAATACCCACCCACCCACTGCAGCGGTGCCTTGACGTCTTTAGAGGAGAAACGCAACTCATGCGAAGCTTGCTCAACTTTAAATTGAGTCAATAAAAGCAATGGGCCTGTGCTGTAGTCTTCTTTGGTTTTTGTGCTGCGATTGCCGTAGATGTAGTTCAGGTTTGCAAACCCAACATCTGTGCTCAGCTCGGCTTTAAAGCCGGTCATTTTGTTGTCAAAACGCCCTTGGATCATGGGGCTGCTGTCGACCAGCTTCGTGGGAATTCCGTTTTTCAAATCGTAATAATTCGGACCGGTGGTCTTATTGGTGCTCTCGTCATACGACACATTGAGGCGCGTACTTGGAGAAAACTTGAGCAGCGCTTGCAAGCGTACCGAGTCCGTGTGGATGCTGTCTTGATTTTGTGTAAAGCCGTTGGTGGCTGTTTTAGTTTCTGAGAAACCGTCGCGACGGTTGCTCGAAAACGCAGCTCGCAACGCCAAAGCGTCATTAACGGGCAGGTTGAACATGCCATCAACGCGTTTTTGTCCTAAATTGCCGAGTTCGACACCGACAGATCCTTCAAGCTTATTGCTGGGACCTTTAGTGATGACGTTGACAACACCAGCATTGGCGTTTCGGCCGTACAGTGTTCCTTGTGGGCCGCGAAGCACCTCTACGCGCTCGATGTCATAAAAGGCTGCGCCAGCCCCTGACATACGTCCCAAATACACGCCATCGATGTGAAATGCCGCCGCGGGATCACCCAATGTCGTGGTGTTTGTGTTTTCAATGCCACGGATGTTCACCACAACCGAGCTGTTACCTGCTTGACTGATCTGCGTGTTTGGCATCAAGTCAGTCAACGATTTGGCATCTGTAACGCCTTTGTCGCGGATGTCATCTGCACTGATGGCTGACAGCGATGCGCCAACTTTAAGCGCCGACTGAGACACCTTGTTGGCCGTGACCACAATTTGATCTGCATCCGCTGTTTGCGCATGTGCAGCCACCTGGGCATACGTCGCCAACACGCCCAGCAATGCGATGGCCACCGGCCTTTTCTTGAAATTACCCATGTCAATCTCCTGTTGAGTTTTGTCTTGTTTGTCCTGTATGCCAACGTATGTTAACGTTAACATGTTTGACTTTACTCAAAGTCACTGTCGTTTCACATTCGTAATTACCCTAAGCAAGACCCAGCCCACCGTCACAACTCACAAGCTGAAAAAATTGAGCCGGTCCAGACTCGAACATTGACCAAGCATTGCCATGCCGAGCACCTCTCGGCTCAAAGTGGCGTGATGTCGTCAGTTAACATGCTAGTTTTGGCCAATTTAGCTTGGCGATCACCCCACAGTTGAATATGACGACTGTCATCAGCGGTTTAGATCTTCAGAATGCAGCAATCACCCAAAATCACTATCAAGGAAGTTGCAGAAAAGTCTGGCGTGTCAGCCATGACAGTTTCCCGAGTCATCCGAAATCAAGGGCACATCGCCGAAGAGACAAAGAAGAGAATCCTTCAAGTCATCGAAGAGTTGGGATACATCCCACTTCAATCCGCCAGAAATTTGTCGGGGTCGTTCCCACGAGTGATCGGCATTGTCATTCCCTCTTACGAAGAGCTTCGAAAACTACGACAAGGTTACGAATACGAGTACGCGTTGCTGATGGGTGCCTTAAATATCTGCAACCAGTTCGGATATGCCGTGACCATCCTGGAAATCCGCAACGCCAATGATGTCAAGACCTTGATCAAGCGCATTGGCTCTCGTCAGATTGGCGCATACATCGTGGCTGCACCAGCAACGGAATATCCGGGCCTCTCCAAAACTCTGAAAGACAACGCCATCATCTTTTCCACCATCAGCGCAAACGACCCAGCCAGCTCAGATTTGAAGGTCATTGCTGATGAGAGAACCGCCACCTACAAGATGGCCCGCTCAATGATTGAGTTGGGTCACCAGCGTTTTGCATTCGTTGGAGGCAGCAATAAACAACGTGCCACCAAAGAACGACAAAAAGGCTTCACTGATGCCATTCAAGAATGCAAATCTCAAAAGATCCAGTATGAGATTTACCAATGCGGCGTGTTCTTCGAAGACGGGTACAGGCAAGGTCTACACGTATTGCGCCAAAAAAACCGCCCTACCGCCATCCAGTGTTTGACCGATGACATTGCCGCAGGCGTTATCGCTGCAGCTCAGGAATTAGGAATTGATCTACCCAACGAACTGTCCATCTGTGGCTTTGACAACTTTGGATTGGCTCGCAAAATTTCACCCTCATTGACTACGGCCCATCTGCCAGCAGAAGAAATGGCAGAAATGGCAGCAAGACAAGTGATCAGAGCACTCGAGCGTAAAGAGCAAGATGAAGAGCTTGTCTTGGCGTGCGACGTGATCTTAAGGAGTTCGGTGGCCCAAGCAATTCGCAAATTGAATTGAGCTGTCTGCAAATGCAAAATTTATCTGGCTCAAACGGGACTTTCTAGATTCAATGATTTGCCATCACCCAACAATTGGCTGATAAAACTTCGCCGCTACTGGTGCCACGAAACGCGGTGCAGACGGCAGTGCCAACATAGATTGATGACCTGCCTCCATTCAGCAATGCACCGTCTGGCTTACGGCAAGCTCAAGAACAACTGCTCGTTCAAGCTCCACACATCGTTGACCTTTTCCGCCAACTGCAAGGGCACACGCTCGCATGGTGGGCGCTTGGCATTCTTGCGCCTGCGCACGGCCAAATTGGCATCTCTGTAAAAGCGATAGACCCGCTTGTGTTTAACGCCCGGAAACTCCGAGCGCAGCAAGTCGAGGCTGCGCCGGTAGCCAAATCTGCGGCGTACATGAGAAATGTCCAAGATCCGTTCGCCCAGCGCCTGCGTCAGCGCAGCGCATCGCGCTGGAGCGGGTGGCAAAAGCTGTCTCGGCTTCCGTATGAGCAATTGAGCATTCAATGAAAAAAAGCCACTGACCGAAATCAGTGGCTTTTCCAATTGCTGGTAGGGCGTCACGGACTTGAACCGTGGACCAAAGGATTATGAGTCCTCTGCTCTAACCAACTGAGCTAACGCCCCAACCGAAGCCGTGATTGTAGTGGGCCGAAGGGGCTTATTTCGACTGACTCAGCGCATTGCTGACCAGTCGTGAGGTGATGTTGACGATCTGGATCATGCGGTCATAGGGCATGCGGGTCGGGCCGATCACACCCAAGGTGCCCACGATCAGTCCATCGACCTCGTAGGGCGCGCTGACCACAGACAACTCCTGCATGGGCACGATCTGGCTTTCGCCGCCAATGTAGATGCGCACGCCTTCGGCTTGGCTGGACACGTCGAGCAAGCGCATGAGCTGCGTCTTTTGCTCAAACAGATCAAAAGCCCGACGCAGATGCCCCATGTCGCCTGAGAAATCGCTCACCGACAACAAGTTGCGTTCACCCGAAATGACCACCTCGTTGTGGTCATCGGCCATGGCCTCGGTACTGACCTGAACCGCCGCCTGCATCAAGGTAGCGATCTCCCCTTGCAGACTGACCAGCTCCTGCTGCACGCGGCTGCGCACCTGCTCGATCGCCATGCCCGCGTAATGTGTGTTCAGGTAGTTGGAGGTCTCGATCAACTGGCTTTGCGAGTAATCGGTCTCGGTGAACAGGATGCGGTTTTGCACGTCACCCTCGGGCGAGACGATGATCACCAGCAACCGCCGCTCGGACAGGCGCAAAAATTCGATGTGCCTGAACACCGAGGCCCGCTTGGGCGCCATGACCACGCCCACAAACTGCGACAGGCTCGACAGCAAATTGGCCGCGCTGGCAATCACCTTTTGGGGTTGATCGGGCGTGAGCGCCGGGGCCTGCAAGCCGGTGCGGTCCACCGTCAGCATGGTGTCCACAAACAGGCGGTAGCCCCGCGTGGTCGGAATGCGCCCGGCCGAGGTGTGCGGGCTGGCGATCAGGCCCAGCTCTTCCAGATCGGCCATCACGTTGCGGATGGTCGCAGGCGACAGGTCCAGCCCCGAGGCTTTCGAGAGCGTGCGTGAGCCCACCGGTTGGCCGTCCGCAATGTAGCGTTCCACCAGGGCTTTGAGCAATAACTTGGCACGGTCGTCGAGCATGCGGCCATTTTAATGATGTAATTTGCGCATGAGATCCCAATTCCGTCACGTTGCGCTGTTTGGCAAGTACCACACGACCACCCAAGGCGGTGCGCTGGAGAGTTCACGCCGGGCTTTGGACGACGTCGCCCAGTTCCTGACCAGGCAAGGCTGCGACGTGGTGCTGGACAAAGAAACCGCCCTGCACACCGGTCTGAACCAATACCCCATGCTGGAGATGACCGACATTGGCACCCAATGCGATCTGGGCTTGGTGATTGGCGGCGACGGCACCATGCTGGGCATTGGCCGGCAAATGGCCCGTTTCAACTTGCCGCTGATGGGCATCAACCAAGGGCGGCTGGGCTTCATCACCGACATTCCCCTGCAAAGCTACCAGGATGTGTTGCGCCCCATGCTGCAGGGCCACTACCAGACCGAAGACCGCAGCTTGCTGCAAGCCCACGTCATGCGCGACCAGCGCTCGGTCTTCAGCGCTTTGGCCATGAACGACGTGGTCGTCAACCGTGGCGGCACCTCGGGCATGGTCGAGTTGCGCGTCGAAGTCGATGGCCGCTTTGTCTCCAACCAGCGCGCCGACGGCCTGATCATTGCAACACCCACGGGCTCCACCGCTTACTCGCTGTCGGTGGGCGGGCCGCTGATGCACCCGGCCATTGGTGGCTGGGTCATGGCCCCGATTGCGCCGCACACCTTGTCCAACCGGCCCATCGTTTTGCCCGAATCGTCCGAGATCAGCATCGAGATCGTGGCCGGCCGCTATGTGAGCGCCAATTTCGACATGCAATCGCTGGCCGACCTGATCCTGGGTGACCGCATCATGGTCAAACGCTCCGAGCACACGGTGCGCTTTTTGCACCCCGAGGGCTGGAACTACTTTGACACGCTGCGCAAAAAAATGCACTGGAACGAAGGAGCCTGACCTGCCGTGGCACTGACGCACATCACCCTGCGCGATTTCGTGATCGTGCGCGAACTGGAACTGGACCTGAACACCGGTTTTGGCGTCCTCACGGGCGAGACCGGTGCCGGCAAGTCCATCCTGATTGACGCTTTACAACTGGCCCTGGGCGCCCGGGCAGAGACCAGCGTGGTGCGCGAAGGCGCCAGCCGCTGCGAAGTCTGCGCCGAATTCGAGCCCACACCCGCTGTGGCGGCCTGGCTTAACGAAGCGGGTTTTGTGAACGAAGCCAGCCTGCTGCTGCGCCGCACGGTAGACACCACCGGCAAAAGCCGCGCCTGGATCAACGGCAGCCCCGCCACCGCCACACAGCTGCGCGAGCTGGGCGAACATCTGCTCGACATCCACGGCCAGCACGCTTGGCAAAGCCTGACCCGCCCTGACGCGGTGCGGGGCCTGCTCGACGCTTATGCCAGCATCGACACCCGCCCGCTCAAAGCCGCTTGGCACGCCTGGCGCCTGGCCCAGCAAACCCTGGCCGACGCCCAGCAAGCGCAAAGCACCCTGGCCAACGAGCGCGAACGCCTGGCCTGGCAAATTGGCGAGCTCGACAAACTCAAGCCCGCCGCTGGCGAATGGGAAGACATCAGCACCCAACACAGCCGTTTGGCCAATGCCCAAGCCCTGATCGACGCGGCCAACGAAACGACACTGCTGCTGGAGGGCGACGACGAAGGCGGCGCCCTGCGCCAGCTGTCCCGCGCCATCCAGAGCCTGCAAGCGCTGGGCCATGTGGAGCCCGAATTCAACGCCCTGGCCGAGGTGCTGCTGTCGGCCCAGGCCCAAGCCGAAGACGTGGCCCACAGCCTGCACAGCTACCTGCGCAAAACCGACCTCGACCCGCAAACGCTGGCCGAACTCGACGAGCGCATGGGCCTGTGGCTGTCACTGGCCCGCCGCTACAAAAAGCCCCCCGAAGAGCTGCCCCAAGTGCTTGCCCAATGGCGCGACGACCTGGCCCGGCTGGACGCCGCCGCCGATCTGGACGTGCTGCAAAAAGCCGAACAAGCCGCACACCTTGCCTGCCTGCAAGCGGCCAAGCAGGTCTCGGCGCAGCGCCAAAAAGCCGCCAAGCCGCTGGCCAAAGCCGTCACGGCGGCCATGCAGCAACTGGGCATGCAAGGCGGGCGCTTTGAAGTCAGCCTGCAAACGCTGGACGCCCCCGCGCAGCATGGCCTGGAAGAAGTCAGCTTCTTGGTGGCCGGTCACGAAGGCAGCACGCCACGCCCCGTGGGCAAAGTGGCCTCGGGCGGCGAGCTCTCGCGCATCGCGCTGGCCATTGCGGTCACCACCAGCGAGTTGGGCGAAGCGGGCACCTTGATTTTTGACGAGGTCGACTCGGGTGTGGGCGGCGCCGTGGCCGAAACCGTGGGCCGCCTGATGAAACAACTGGGCCAACACCGCCAGGTGCTGGCCGTGACCCACCTGCCCCAGGTGGCCGCGTGTGCCGACCACCACCTGCTGGTCAGCAAAGCCGCAGCCCAAGGCCAGGTCAGCAGCCAAGTGCGCGCCGTCAGTGGCGAAGAACGCGTCAGCGAAATCGCCCGCATGCTCGGCGGCGAAAAACTCTCGGCCACCACCTTGGCCCACGCCCGCGAAATGCTGGGCACCCCACAAGGCTGAACATGGACATCATCCTGATCACCGGCATGTCCGGCTCCGGCAAATCGGTGGCGCTGCACGCCCTGGAGGACGCCGGCTACTACTGCGTGGACAACCTGCCGCCCGAACTGCTGATCCCCTTTGTCAAACTCGAAGAACAACAACAAGAGCCGCGCCTGGCCATCGCCATCGATGTGCGCAGCGCCAACTCGCTGCACCTGATGCCCGAGCAAATGGCCATCTTGCGCGACATGGGCATGACGGTGAAGTCCCTGTTTCTGGACTCGTCTTCTGACACGCTGATGCGCCGCTACTCCGAGACGCGCCGCAAGCACCCCCTGTCGGGCGGCAACAAACCGCAAAACGACAAAGACCTGGCCGAGACCATCGCGTTTGAACGCGAGCTGCTGTCCGACCTGCGCGAACGCGCCCACGTCATCGACACCAGCTTGCTGCGCTCTGCCCAGCTGCAAACCTATGTCAAAACCATGGTCAGCGCCCCGTTTGCGCAGCTGACGCTGGTGTTCGAATCCTTTGCCTTCAAACGCGGCATCCCCACCGATGCGGACTATGTCTTTGACGTGCGCATGCTGCCCAACCCGCACTACGAAACCGCGTTGCGCCCCCTGACCGGCATGGATGCCCCTGTGCAGGACTACCTGCGCCAGTCCGAAGAGTTTGTGCAAATGCAGTTGCAGATCGAAGGCTTTCTGGCGCAATGGATCCCCGCCATCGAGCGCGACCACCGCAGCTACCTCACGGTGGCCATCGGCTGCACCGGCGGGCAGCACCGCTCGGTCTTCATGGTGGAGCAATTGGCCCAAAGCTTCGGCAAACGCTGGCTCACCCTCAAACGGCACCGCGAACAAGACGGCAAATGAACGCAGGGCAGTAAACTCACTGCTTTTGCATTCACTGACCGGTCATGTCCCACTACCACCTCTACGCCATCGGCAACGCCCTGGTTGATACCGAATACGAAGTCTCTGACGCCTTGCTGCAGACCATGGGCGTGAGCAAGCGCCACATGACCTTGATCGACACCGCACAACGCGCCGAACTGCTCGACCATGTGCACGGCCTGCACGCCCGCCGCACTGGGGGTGGCTCGGCAGGCAACACGGTGGTGGCGCTGGCCCAGCTGGGTGGCCAAGCGTTTTACTCATGCCGTGTGGCCGACGACGAACTGGGCGCCTTTTACAGCCAGGACCTGCAAGCCAACGGCGTGGCCACCAACCTGAGCCACACCGCCGCGCAAGAAGGCCAAACCGGCAGCTGCATGGTGCTGGTCACGCCAGACGCTGAGCGCAGCATGTGTACCTTCCTCGGTGCGACATCGCAACTGGACGCCAGCGCCTTGCACCCGCACGACATCGCCAAGTCCAAAATTTATTACATGGAAGGCTACCTGGCCGCCTCACCCACGGGCCTGGAAGCCGCTGTCAAAGGCCGCCAGATCGCCACGGAGCACAAGGTGCAAACCGCGTTGACCCTGAGCGATGTGAGCATGATCAACTTCTGCCGCGCTGGCTTGGAAGCCATGATCGGCAACGGTCTGGACTACCTGTTCGCCAACGAAGAAGAAGCGCAAACGTGGTGCGGCACCACCGACCTGGACGCCATCATCGGCCAGCTGTCACGGCTGGCCACCACGCTGTGCCTGACGCGTGGCCCCAAAGGCTGCATCGTCGTGCAAGGTGGCAACCGCATCGAAGTGCCCGCCGTGCCCACCAAGGCGGTGGACACCAACGGCGCAGGCGACATGTTTGCGGGCGCCTTCCTGTACGGCATCACCCACGGCCAAAGCCCCGCGCAAGCCGCCGCACTGGCCAACCGCGCCGCCGCTGCCGTGGTCAGCCAACACGGCAACCGCCTGACGGCCGCACAACTGCAAGGCATTGCCGCCCAAGCTGCAACGGCCTGCTGAGCTGGCCCGGGGCTGTAGAGCTGGCCTGAGGCTGTAGAGCTGGCCCCCTGTCGCCCCAGACGAAGAGGTAGCCCCCTGTCACCCCGGGCGCAGACCCGCCCCCCCTGTCACCCCGGGCGAAGACCTGCCCCCTTGTCACCCCGGGCGGAGACCCGGGGTCCATCTCCCTTGCATGCAGTGGATCCCGGATCAAGTCCGGGATGACTGAAAAAAAGAAATCCGGGATGACTGAAAAAGAGTCCAGGATGACAGGCGCAGCAAGTTGCCCTGACTTGTCACCCCGGGCGAAGACGCGCCCCCTTGTCACCCCGGGCGAAAACACGCCCCACTGTCACCCCGGGCGAAGACCCGGGGTCCATCTCCCTTGCATGCAATGGATCCCGGATCAAGTCCGGGATGACTGAAAAAAAGAAGTCCAGGATGACTGAAAAAAAGAAGTCCGGGATGACTGAAAAAAGTCCGGGATGACAAGTAAGGCAAGTCTGGGCTGACAGAAGCTACAGATCCACCTGAGCGGATTCAAACTTCACTGCCACCCATCAACCACTTTGGATCAGGCCATCCACCACCTGGATGGTCTTGTCGCAGCGCTTGCCCAGCTCCGGGTTGTGCGTGACCAGCAGCACCGTGGTGCCTTGCTCCTGGTTGATGCGCCGCAGCAGCGCAAACACCGCGTCGGCGCTCTTGGTGTCCAGGTTGCCGGTGGGCTCGTCGGCCAGCAACAGGGCCGGGTTCATGGCCAGGGCCCGCGCCAAAGACACGCGCTGCTGCTGGCCGCCGCTCATGTTGTTGGCCATGTTGTTTTTCCAGGGCGTCAGGTCCACGCTCTCCAGCAGGGCTTCGGCGCGCTCGCGCATGGCTTGATTCGGAAAACCCGCCGCGCCCAACATGGGCATCATCACATTCTCGAGTGCCGTAAAGGCCGAGATCAGGTGGTGGTACTGGAACACAAAGCCAATGTGGTGGCCGCGCAAGCGCGTCAAGGCTTGGTCGGCCAGCAGCGTGGTTTCTTCGCCCGCCATTTGCAACAAGCCCGAGGTGGGCCGATCCAGCAAGCCGATGATGTTGAGCAAGGTGCTCTTGCCCGAGCCCGAAGGCCCCATCACCGCGCAAAAGTCGCCCCGGTGCAGCGTCAGGTCAATGCCATGCAGGACCTCGGTCTCGATGCCGGTGCCCACATTGAAGGCCTTGCGCACGCCCTGCAAACACACCACCACATCTGACTTATCCATGAATCGCCTCCACCGGGTCCAAACGTGCCGCCCGCAAAGCTGGCGCATAGGCTGCGGCCAGCCCTGTCACCGTAGCCAGGCCCAAGGCCACAGCAAACAGCACCGGGTCCAGCACCAGCGGGAACAGCGGCGTGCCATCGGCATTCAAAGCCAGGTGCTGCCACATCACCAGCCCCAAAGCGCCCACCACGCAGCCCAGCACCGCGCCACCCCAACCCAGCAAGCCGCCTTGCAATAAAAACACGCGCAGCACCTGCCCGCGTGAAATGCCCATCGCCCGCATGATCCCGATCTCGCGCGACTTCTGCACCACCGACACCACCAGCACACTGGCAATGCCAAACGCCACCGACAGCCCCACAAAAAACCGGATCGCCGTGTTGGCGGTGCTCTGCGCACTCACCGCCGCAAAAAACTGCGCGCCGGTCTTGATCCAGCTGTCGGCCTGCACGCCGGTGGCGGCCTGAATGCGCTGGGCCAGGATCTCGGCCGCGTACACATCACGCACCGTCACCTCGATACTGGTCACACCACCCAACAGGCCCAGCAGGCTTTGTGCCGTGCGCAAGGTCACAAAGGTGCTGCGCTGGTTGGCGCCTTTGTTGCCCAGGTCAAACACACCGCTGATGGTCAAAGTGGTGGCCACACCCGCCGCATTGGCCACGCGCAATTTGTCGCCCACATCCACACCCAAGTCGCTGGCCAGATCGGTGCCAATCAAAATGTCTTGCCCCGTCAAGCGCGGCACACCGCGCACCACTTTCTCGGGCAGCTTGACGATCTGAAAATAATCCTCGGCCTCCACGCCCGTCACGCTGATGGCCCGGCTCGCGCTGCCGCGCACCGCCAAGGCAGAACCACTGACCACCGGCGAGACCACCGTCACATCGGGCATGTCGCGCACCGTGGTGAGCAAAGATTGCCACTGGTCAATCGACTTGAGCCTTTGCAAAGGCGGCTGCACGATGGCCGCATTGACCTCGCTGGGCGTGACCGCCTGCAAAGTGCGCGTGACCTCTTTGGGCGGCAAAAGCTGGATGTGCGCCTGCGCCGACAACACCCGCGCAATGAAGTTGCCCTGCAAGCCCGCCAGCAACGCCGACATGAACACGATCACGCCCACCCCGATGGCCACACCCACCAAAATGAACACCGTCTGCATGCGGCCTTCGCGCAAAAAGCGGATCGCCACAATCCATTCAAACGGCACCCAAGGCTTGAACATGCTGAGGCCCGCTCAAGGTTGCGCACGCACGCGCTGGCCTTCGCGCAGCGTATTAGCACCACCGCCAGGCATGGCGATCACGGCATCGCCCTCGCGCAAACCGGCCAACACCTCGACCCACGCGCCACCGCGCAAGCCCAGCCGCACCGGGCGGCGCACCGCATGGCCCGCATCGCGCAGCCACACCCAGGGCGCTGGCCCATTGATGTCGTTGACGTGCCCCACCTGCAGCGCCAACGCTTGCGGCTTGCGCGCCACCGCCATGTCCACCGACACGGTCATGTCTTGCCGCAAAGTGTGAACAGGCTCCTGCACATCGAGCTTGACCTCCACCGCCCCGGTCTGCGCATTGATGCCGGGGTTGATGTAGGCCACTTGGGCCTTGAACTTTTGCTGTGGGTAAGCATCGGCCGAGGCCAACGCCTGCTGACCCAGCGCGATCAGGCGCAGGTTTTTTTCATCGATCTGCACCACCAGCTGCGTGGCCCCTTCGGGTGACAAAGTCATCAAGACCTTGCCCGCTTGCACCACATCGCCCACCTCCACCGTGCGGCCAATCAGCTGGCCACTCACGGGCGCCTTGACCACCGCATAGCGGGCCTTGGCGCCCACCACTTCGGCGTTGGCCTGCGCCTCGGCCACGGCACCCACGGCCAGGCTGTGTTCAGCGCCGCCGACTTGGGTCGATGCCACTTGTTTTTGTGCGGCCAGCGCTTGCGCATCGGCCAGCGCCAAAGCCTTGCGCGACTCGTCCAGCGCAGCCTGCCCGATGAAGCCTTGTTCAAACAAAGCCTGATTGCGCTGCCCGCTGGCCCGCGCTGCGTCCAAGTTGGCCTGTGCCTGGCGCAGCGTCTGCTGCACCACCGGCCCCTGCAAATCGTTCAACTGGCGCAGCCTGCCTTGTGCCTGCACCACGGCCAGCTCGGCCTGGCGCTTGGCCGACTGCAGCTCGGAGCTGACCAACTCGATCAGCACATCGCCCGCCTTGACGGCCTGCCCCTCCACCACGGGCACACGCGCCACCGTGCCGGTGATCTGCGCACCAATGTCTACCCGGTGCGGCGTCTCCACCCGGCCACTGGCCACCACGGTTTGCAACAAATCACGGGGCTGCACCGCCTCGGTCTGCACCTGCGGACCCATCCACCAGCGCCACAAAGCAGCGCCCAGCAGCAGCGCCAGCAAACCCATCAACAATTTGCCGCCATGTTGGCGAACCCAGGTCCAAACAGCATTCATGCGGCCATTGTGTGGGGCCTGCACACGGGTGCACATGACGCAGGTCAAGAACCCATCGCCTGCAGGCCTCACGTCAGTGATCTGGGCAACAATAGCGGCTGTCCACTTATTTACACCCCTAACTCTTATGAAAAAAATACTGCTTTTGGGTTCTGGTGAACTCGGCAAAGAATTCGTCATCAGCGCCAAGCGCTTGGGCTGCCACGTGATCGCCTGCGACAGCTACGCCGGTGCCCCCGCCATGCAAGTGGCCGACGAGTTTTGCGTCTTCAGCATGCTCGACGAAGCGCCCCTGCGCGCCGCCATTGCCAAATACCAGCCCGATTTGATCGTCCCCGAGATCGAAGCCATCCGCACCGAAGTGCTGCTCGACGTGGAAAAAGAAGGCTTTGAAGTCATCCCCAGCGCCCGCGCCGCCAACCTGACCATGAACCGCGACCGCATCCGCGATGTGGCCGTGGGCCTGGGCGTGCGCACCGCCAAGTTCAGCTACGCCGAGTCGGCCGAAGAGCTGATGGCCCGCGCCAAGGAAATCGGTTTTCCGGTCGTCATCAAACCGGTCATGAGTTCGTCGGGCAAAGGCCAAAGCGTGGCCAAGACCGCCGCCGACATCCAGGCCAGCTGGGACTACGCCTGCGCCGGCATGCGCGGCGACCGCCAGAAAGTCATCGCCGAAGAATTCATCAACTTCGAGTTTGAAATCACCCTGCTCACGGTGCGCCAGCGCAAGGGCCCCACGCTGTTTTGCGAACCCATTGGCCACGTGCAAGAGCGCGGCGACTACCAATACAGCTGGCAGCCCCAGGGCATGAAGCCCGAGCAAATCAAAGCCGCACAAGACATGGCCGAAAAAGTCACCACCGACTTAGGCGGTGCGGGCCTGTTTGGCGTGGAGTTTTTCGTGACCAAAGACGAGGTGATCTTCAGCGAACTGAGCCCCCGCCCGCACGACACCGGCATGGTCACCCTCATCAGCCAGAACCTGAGCGAGTTCGACCTGCACGCCCGCGCTGTGCTGGGCCTGCCGATTCCGACCATCGAATGCGTCGAAGGCGCCAGCGCCGTGGTGCTGGCCGACAAGGAAGGCAAAGACCCCAAGTTCACTGGTGTCGAAGCCGCTTTGAGCGAACCCGGCGTGGACGTGCGCCTGTTTGGCAAACCCACCACCCGCCCCTACCGCCGCATGGCCGTGGCCCTGGCCAAAGGCCCCAACGCACTGCAACGTGCGCGGGATGCGGCGGGCAAGATCAAGGTGGTGGTTTAAGTCGGGCTCACGCTGAGATGATGTGCCGTGACACGCCGATGGATCCCGGGTCAAGCCCGGGATGACACGGCAAGCGCTTACAAATTGGCGGGCGGAGACAAATTCGTTTTGTCATCCCGGGCGAAGACCCGGGATCCATCTTCACTCTGGCTGGCATTGACGATTTGAGTTTGTCATCCCGGGCTTGACCCGGGATCCATCTTCAAAGCACCACCAACCCACAAACAAGCACTCTCAGTCCTGAAACATGCACACCCTGGAACAACTGCGCTCCGGCCAACTGGCAGGCGCCCGCGAGATAAAAATCGCGGGCGGCCTGAGCGAGTTCCCGCGTGAAATATTCGACTTGGCCGACACGCTGGAAGTGCTGGACCTGTCGGGCAACGCCTTGTCAGCCTTGCCCGATGATTTTGCGCGGCTGCACAAGTTGCGCATCTTCTTTGCCTCCGACAACGCATTCACCGAAGTGCCCGAAGTTCTGGGCCAGTGCCCGGCGCTCAGCATGGTCGGCTTCAAGGCCAACCGCATCCGCCACCTGCCTGGCCAAGCCCTGCCCGCAACGCTGCGCTGGCTGATCCTGACCGACAACGCGCTGAGCGCCCTACCCCCAGAGATTGGCCGATGCGCCCAGCTGCAAAAGCTCATGCTCGCTGGCAACCAGTTGAGCGCCTTGCCACCCGAGCTGGCCGCATGCCACAAGCTGGAGCTGCTGCGCATTTCGGCCAACCGCCTGACCGCGCTGCCCGACTGGCTGCTGCGCATGCCCCGGCTGACCTGGCTGGCCTGTGGGGGCAACCCATTTGGCGAAGCCGCTGAAGCGCAGGTGCTGCACCACGCACCCATCGCCCACATCGCCTGGTCAGACCTGCAAATGCAGCAACAGCTGGGCCAAGGCGCATCGGGCGTCATCCACCAAGCGCTGCTGCACACACCGCAAGGCCTGCTCCCCGTGGCCGTCAAACTGTTCAAAGGTGCCGTCACCAGCGACGGCTGGCCGCACACCGAAATGGCCGTCTGCCTGCACGCAGGCACGCACCCGCAGCTGATCCCGGCGCTGGGCCAAATCACGGGCCACCCTGCGGCCACACAAGGCCTGGTCATGCCCTTGATCGATCCGCGCATGCGCAACCTGGCCGAGCCACCCAGCCTGGCCTCGTGCACCCGCGACACCTATGCCGAGACCACCCGCTTCACGCTGAGCGCTGCATTGCAACTGGCCCATGGCATCGCCTCGGCCGCCCGGCACTTGCACCAGCGAGGCATCATGCACGGCGATCTGTATGCCCACAACATCCTGCACGACGGCCAAGGCCACGCCCTGCTCGGCGACTTCGGCGCGGCCTGGCTTCTGGGCAGCACAGCCCCCTCAACCGCGCAGGCACTGCAACAACTCGAAGTGCGCGCCTTCGGCTGCCTGCTCGAAGAGTTGCTGGACCGTTGCGATGTGGAAGGTCTGGCCCAAGCCGCGCTGGCAGGGCTGCAGGATTTAAAGCAGCAGTGTCTGCGTGAGACACCCGCTGAGAGGCCAGGCTTTGAGGTCATCGAAGACTGGATCGCCACGCTTCGCTCGCGATGACGTACTTCTCGTCATTGCGAGGAGCGCAGCGACGTGGCAATCCAGCTGCTGTGCCCGCTCACACACTGGATCGCCACGCTTCGCTCGCGATGACAGATGAAGGAACTCGCGATGACGGTCCGTGACGAAACACTACAATCAAATGATGCAAAAAACGATATTGATCACCGGCGGCGCTGGCTACATTGGCTCGCACACAGCAGTGGAATTGATGAATGCTGGCCACCACGTGGTCATCGTGGACAACCTGTGCAACAGCAGCGCCAAAGTGCTCGACCGCATCGAAGCACTGGCCGGCAAGAACTTCAGTTTTGTGCAAGCCGACGTGCGTGACAGCGCAGCGCTGGACCAGATCTTCCAGGCGCACCCCATTGAAGGCGTCATCCACTTTGCTGGCCTCAAAGCCGTGGGCGAATCGGTCGCCCAGCCGGTGCGCTACTTCGACAACAACCTCGGCAGCACCCTCACCCTGCTGCAAGCCATGGACCGCGCCAATGTGCGCCGCATCGTGTTCAGCTCATCGGCCACTGTGTATGGCGACCCGGCACAAGTGCCCATCACCGAATCCAGCCCGCTGCAAGTGACCAACCCCTATGGCCGCACCAAGCTCATGTGTGAAGACATCCTGCGTGACCTGCAAGCGTCTGACCCGCGCTGGCACGTGGCCATCTTGCGTTACTTCAACCCGGTGGGTGCGCACATCAGCGGCACCATGGGCGAGCACCCCAACGGCATTCCCAACAACCTCATGCCCTTCATCACCCAAGTGGCGGTGGGCAAGCGCGAATTTTTGAGCATCTTTGGCAATGACTACCCCACGCCCGACGGCACCGGCGTGCGCGACTACATCCACGTGGTCGACCTGGCCTTGGGCCACTTGGCGGCGCTGCGCTACCTGCAAGACAAGCAAGCCAGCATCACCGTCAACCTGGGCACAGGCCGAGGCGTGAGCGTGAAAGAGCTGGCCGACACCTTTGCCCAAGTGACCGGCGTGCCTGTGCCCTATCAATATGTTGCCCGCCGCCCGGGCGATGTGGCCGCCTGCTACGCCGACACCCGCCTGGCCCAAGAAGCCCTGGGCTGGAAGGCCGAGCTGGGCGTGGACCGCATGTGCGCTGACGCATGGCGCTGGCAGTCGCAAAATCCAAACGGGTATTGAACGCCGCATGACGACACCTAAGCTCATCTGGATTCCACTGGCCATCTGCTTGGCATTGGCCAGTTACAGCACCAAATTTGCAGGTGCAGCTTGGACATGGTTTTTGTTAGCCGGTCTGGCCTCGCTTTGGATCAGGCGTTCCACACCAAGTCAGCCTGCATCACAAGCTCATGAACTGGCACGA
The DNA here is from genome assembly GCF_003063335.1 of Limnohabitans sp. MMS-10A-192. GTDB lineage: Bacteria > Pseudomonadota > Gammaproteobacteria > Burkholderiales > Burkholderiaceae_C > Limnohabitans_A. The sequence goes on from NZ_NERX01000003.1 coordinate 22,773, forward strand.
ACTTGGCTGATCTTTACAGCGATGGCATTGGTTCTCAAAACCATTCCCACACTCTATTGGCAAGACCCATGGGCAGAGCGACATGCCGAACTGCGTTTGTTTCTTGGCGCATTGGGTCTGTATGGCCTGACACGTGCAGCTCCGCTGGACAAACAAGCCATGCGGTATTTGACTTTTGCAGGTGCGATCTTTTGCACAGCAGGGCTGATCACCATGCTGCTTTATGGCCAATGGGGGACTCCCACCAACTCCATTCCCTGGGCTGCAGGTATGGCATTCGTCAGCTGCTGGCTGCTTGGTGTTTTTTACATGGACGCCACAACTTGGTCGCGCTGGCTTACATTGGCAGGCAGCATCATCGGTCTTATGGCTGTGCTGGCCAGCGAAAAGCGCGGTGCTTATGGACTGGTCATCATCTTGCCCTGCTTGGCTTGGATTCTTTGGCGCCACAAAATCGCTGGTCTGTTAGCGCCTCAAATAGCAAGCAAAAGATCCTGGGGTATTTATGCAGGATGTGCCTTGCTTGTCGTTGGCAGTTTATGGGGGCTGCAAAAATCTCCTGTGATCGTAAAGCCTGTCATCGCCATCCAAGTCGCGCTTGAAGAACTTCGAAAGTCTCAATCATCTTTATCTGACAACTACAACAGTTCTGTAGGTGCCCGTTTGTATTTGTGGAAACGAAGCGTAGAGGCAATCCGCCAATCACCTTGGATCGGATACGGTCATGCCCAGCGTAAACAACTCCTGCAAACTTGGGCGAACGACACGCAACTAGCAAATCCCCCGGTTTTTGGTCATGTCCACAACGACTATTTGCACACACTGCTCGACCACGGGATATGGGGCTTGGCCAGCTTTCTGAGCTACGCCGCTGGCTTGCTTTTTGTAATTTCCAAACTTGTTCGGCAACAAGCTCACACGAGTGCTTATACATTGACGGGCATCCTCGTGATGCATTTGACAACAACACAGACCAATGTGAACTTTTCCCACAACTACTATCCGACCATGTTGTCCCTGATGATCTGCTTCACCTTGTGGTTCTACTCCAAGTCAGAAACAACAAAGGCGCCATAGGCGCCTTTGTTTAAGCTCCTGTTGCAACCGCTCAAGCGCTCTTTTCATTCTCCATCCAGACCCAGTCCACCACATCGCCATCGGGCTGATAGCCGGGCACCAAGCCCTTGAGCAAGCTACGAATCACAGGCACGTCATTCGCGTTCAAAACCTTGTTCAACTCAGCCAGTTGCCCCTGCAATATTGACCAGGATAGAAATTCTTCGTGCGCCTTCATGATGCGCTTGTGGCTGGTCGGCAATGGGTTGTCACCAATGAGCAATTCCTCGTAAAGCTTCTCACCTGGACGCAGGCCGGTGACTGCGATCTCGATATCACCTTCAGGATTCGCTTCACCACGCACGCTCAAGCCAGACAACTCCACCATGCGCTTGGCCAAGTCCATGATCTTGACCGGCTCACCCATATCCAACACAAACACATCGCCACCGCTGGCCATAGCCCCAGCCTGGATCACCAACTGCGCCGCCTCCGGGATGGTCATGAAGTAACGCGTGATCCGCTCATCTGTCAACGTGATCGGTCCACCATCCTTGATTTGACGACGGAACAACGGCACCACAGAGCCCGAAGAGCCAAGCACATTGCCAAAGCGCACCATGCTGAACCGTGTTTGGCCACCCTGTGCCTTCATGGCTTCGGCTTGTGCTTGCAACACCATCTCGGCCAGACGCTTGCTGGCACCCATCACATTGGTGGGGCGAACCGCCTTGTCTGTGCTGACCAGCACAAAATCAGAAACCCCATGTAAAGCCGCTTGCTGAGCAGTGACCAGCGTGCCATGCACATTGTTTTTGATACCCTCAGCAGGATTGTGCTCAACCAAAGGCACATGCTTGTATGCCGCAGCGTGATACACCGTACTGGGCCTCCAAGTGCGCAAGATCTCTGCCATCCGGTCGGCATCCCGCACATTGGCTAACAAAGGCACCAATGTGATCGACTCATTACCCGTCTCTGCCAAGGTCTGTTCCAACTCGTAGTGGATGTCATACAAAGCAAATTCAGTCAACTCCACCAACAACAAGGTTGATGGATTGGCCGTAACAATCTGACGACATAACTCTGAGCCAATCGATCCGCCTGCGCCCGTGACCATGACCACCTTGCTGGTGATGTTCTTGCCCATCATCAAGGGGTTAGGGGGCACCGGGTCACGACCCAACAAGTCTTCCACCTCCAGTTCACGCAAGTCAGAGACATGAACGCGGCCTTGTGCCAAATCCATCACGCCTGGCAGTGTGCGAACCTGCACATGTGCGGCACGGACCACGTCCAAAATCTCATTACGTCGTGCGCGTGAGACCGACGGAATCGCCAAAAAAACCTGATTCACACGCAACTTACCGACCAAAGACAAGAGATCTTGCGGGTTGTAAATCTTCAAACCATTGAGCACCTGCCCATGCAAGCGGTCATCGTCGTCAAGCAACCCAACCACTACCAATTCAGGGCTGGTCTTGAGAGCTGCAGCCAGCTGGCGCCCTGCTGAACCAGCGCCGTAAATCAGCACCTTCGGCAAATTCTGACGAGTCAAAATCCCTCTGTAGATGCCCCCCAACCACACCCGGACAGTCACACGTGACAAGGTGATGGCAATCAACAACAACAAAGGCTGAAGCACCCCCACCGTTCGTGGAATGCCTGGAACTGAGATGACAGTCATCACCAATCCATACAAAACACTGTACGCAGCGATGGCTTTGAGCACAGTGATCAATGCAGGTAAGCCGGCATATCTGAAAATCGCTCTATATAGACCGAACCCGGTGAAGACAGTGACCCCCAGCGCAAAGCTAAGAACAGATGCGATGGCATGCGCCGAAGACCAAGGTGTCAGCGCATCAAATCTCAAATCAAATGCCGCCCAGACCGTCAAGACACACAGAGCGCCGTCCACAGCGACAGCAACGATTCGCTTGATAGGTCTTGGCAAAGAGACCAAAAAATTAGCGACTTTCCGACTCAACATGCTTGCTGCATCACTTGTTGAATGACTTCACAGGTCTTGGTGATTTCTGCCTGAGTTAAGGTAGGATGGACCAAGAACATGATGGAAGTCTCGCCCAACTCTTTGGCCACAGGCAGTCTTTGCTCTGGACGCCAGCCAGTGCCGTCAAACGCCTTTTCCAAATAGACCTCTGAACAAGACCCTTGGTAACAAGGTACGCCCTCAGCGTTGATGGCTTCGACAATCCGGTCACGAGTCCAACCCGTGGCCAATTGCTCTGGGCGCACATAAACATAGCACTTGTAATGCGCATGTTCACAAGCAGCCGCCTTGCTTATGCACTGCCCTGGGCATGAGGCACATTGAACATCAGGCACTCTCAGGGCAGAAAACGATTTGCAGGTATTCCAAATAGCGCGTGCATTGGCTTTGCGTGCACTTGACCAGCCATGCATCCGCCGCAACTGAATACGCCCAATGGCGGCTTGCATTTCCATCATGCGCCAGTTGGTGCCAAAACTCTCGTGCAACCAACGGAAACCTGGTGGATGCTGACGTTCATAGACAGCTTCATAGCTCTTGCCATGGTCTTTGAAAGACCACATGCTGCGCCAGAGTGCCTCGTCATTCGTCGTGACCATGCCGCCTTCGCCACCTGTGGACATGATTTTGTCCTGACAAAAACTCCAGGCCCCAACGTGACCGATGCTGCCAACAGGTCGTCCCTTGTAACGCGCACCATGAGCTTGCGCACAGTCTTCTATGACTTTGAAATTGTGAGTTTGCGACAAACTCATGATCGGATCCATGTCACAGGGCCAACCCGCTAAATGAACACAAATCACTGCCTTGGTTTTTAGCGTCAACACCTTGGCAATGGTCTCTGCCGACAAGTTACCTGAAGCGGCATCGACATCGGCAAAAACAGGAATTGCGCCTGCATTGACCACACAAGAAATGGACGCAATGAACGTGCGCGGCGTCACCACCACTTCATCGCCGGGCCCAACGCCCAAGGCCTTCAATGCCACATCCAAAGCCAAAGTGCCGTTGGACAAAGCGACTGCATAGCGCGTGCCAGACCATGCTGCGAATTCTTTTTCAAATTCACGGGTCTCGGCACCTGTCCAATAGTTCACCTTGTTAGACATGACTACGCGATGAACTGCATCGGCCTCTTCTGTCGTGAAACTGGGCCATGGAGAAAAATTTGTATTCAGCATTTACAACCCGTAAAAATAATTAACGCACCATCGCGCGAGCTGGATTGCCCACCACCGTGACTCCTGGAGGCACACTCTTGGTCACTACCGCGCCCATGCCCACCACGGCGCCACGGCCAATCACCAGGGGTGCACCCGGCAAACCCTGTTTGATGACGGCGCCAGTGCCAATGTAGGCATGGTCCTCAATGTGCACGTTGCCATTGCACTTCACAGCCGGCGCAAAAGTCACATAGTCGCCAATCACGCAATCGTGTTCGACATAGCTGTAAAGGTTGGCGTGGAAATGATGACCAATACGCACATTGCTGGTCAGCGTGACAAAAGGACACAACACCGCGCCCTGACCCAGCTGCACATCGTCCAGCTGCACAACGTTGGCTGCACGCGCCTCATAAAACTGCACGCCATCGGCAGTGCAGCGCTCCACCAATTTCTGGCGCACTTGGCTGTTGGCAATGGCCACATTCATGTGGCGCGAGCTGGCGGGCTCGGCCATCCATTGGGCATAGGTCAACACCCGCTGTCCGTTGATCAAAGGCGCACTCGGCTGGTCGTCCACGAACACCAGATCAGCCAATCCCGCAGTTAAATCGGCCTGCAATTGCTGGCGGACCAAAGGCAGCACGCCACGGCCACAACCACTGGCCCCAAAAATGGCGAACCGCTTCATGACTCTGACCCCGTGAACTTGGACATCGTCGCCTCCCCTGCCGCGCTGATGCCATCACGCACCAGCACCTTGCGCACCGTGCGCCACAAAATGCGCATATCCAGCCACAAGCTGCGGTGGTCCACATACCAAACGTCCAGAGCGAACTTGTCGGCCCAGCTGATCGCGTTGCGGCCATTGACCTGCGCCCAACCCGTGATGCCTGGTCGCACCTCGTGGCGTCGCGATTGTTCGGGGGTGTAGAGCGGCAGGTACTCCATCAGCAAAGGACGTGGTCCTACAAAGCTCATCTCGCCCTTGATTACATTCCATAGTTCAGGCAACTCGTCCAAACTGCTGCTCCGCAAAAAACGACCAAATGGAGTGAGCCGCTGAGCATCTGGCAACAACTCACCATCTTGTCCGCGCTCGTCGGTCATGGAACGAAACTTCACCATTTCAAATGGCTTGCCATTCAAACCAGGTCGTACTTGCCGAAACAACGCAGGGCCTCCTAGTTTGCGTCTTACTTGCCAAGCCAACAACAGCAAGGGAAGTCCTAGGATCGCCAGACATACAAAACCGATAACAACATCAAAAACTCGTTTCATTCTCCGCCACCACATTCAAAATTTTCATCAATTTTTGATTAATTATGCGAACATCAAAACGCTCTTCGGCAAGACGACGACTCTCGGTTCCCATTGTTGAAACCAGCTCGGGGTTTTGCACAAACCGTAACATCGCAAATGCTAAGGCAGACACATCTCGAGGCGGCACTATGTAACCATTGACACCATCTACAACTGTTTCACGACAACCTGGTACGTCTGTGGTGATGACTGGGCGGCCCATGGCCATGGCTTCTTGGGTGCTTCGCGGAACGCCTTCGCGATATGAAGGCAAAACATAAACACTGGTTTTGGCTAGCCAAGGCTTAACATTTACCTGCCCTGGCCATTCCACAGTGCCATCATTAAGCCAAGGTTGTATGTCAGCTTGGCAGATCGCCCCGGGGTTGTCGTCAAGCCCTCCCAACAGACAGAAACGGACCTTAGGATGCTGCGCTTTAACTAAGCGAGCGGCTTGAAGATATTCCAATATGCCCTTTTCTCGGAGCAAGCGGGCGATGAGAGTAAATGTTAGAGGCTCGGTGTGAAATGCCTGAATTGGCCAATCCTCCAGAGGCACGCCAATGCCACCCAGTAAAAAAGTTTTGCGTAGAGGAAGACCGCACATACGATGTAGATCGCAAGCATCATCAGGATTCAGCACAACCACCCGGTGTGCAAACTTAAAAGCAACACGATACAGTACGGCCAAGACCATGCCCAACAAACGCTGTTTGGCATTGCGTCCATTCATGCCTTCGGTAAACGCATAACCCATGCCCTCGACCATGGCAACACGATGACGAACCCCAGCCAATGCCGCCGCCAGAACGCCCCAAACATTGGTCTTCGCTGCATAGGTGAACACAATATCTGGCTTTTCAGCCTTAAAGTAGCGCCACAACTGAAGAGCTGTGCTCAAATCACTAATCGGATTTAGGCCTGCGCGGGACATATGAAAGTTTGCTATTTTCCCGCCCAAGGCTAACACGGCTGTTTCCATCTGCGGCTGCCAATCGGGTGCGATGACCACGACCTGCACACCCTCTTTTCGCAATGCTTTGATTAATGGCCCACGGAAATTGACAACCGAAGCCGCGTAGTGCGAAATAATAAATAACTTTGAATTCATTTAAATATATAAATTCTTAATTAAAATCTAAATTTGACTTATAAATAGCCAACCATCTTTGAACCACAAAATCCAACGAGAAATGAGTCAACACACGTTGGCGTCCATCTGCACCCAAAGCCTGTGCTTCGCTACTTGACAGTGCCAAAGCTCTAACCAAAGCTTCAGATAAAAGTTTTGAATCGCGTGTAGGGACGAGAAAGCCACAATCGCCCAAAACTTCCTTGACACCACCAGCATCTGTTGCAACAACTACTTTTTCACATGCCATAGCTTCAGCGACAACAAGCCCAAAACCCTCCCAGGCAGAAGACAACACGAATACATCAGCCCCATTCATCCAATCTGAAATTTTGCTTTGAACGCCGAAGAAATTGACTTTGTTTTCAATCCCGAGTTTCTTCACCTCTTGACTCAAATTGGATCGAAGATCTCCATCACCAATGATCCAAAGACGAACATTGTTGGTTATAAGCATTACGTTCGCGAATGCACGAAAAAGATTGGGGTAATCCTTTGCCTCGTGTAATCGACCAACAGCAATAACTACTTTTTCATTTTCAGCTACACCCACTTGCTTTCTAATTTTTATTCGAATTGATTCTTCTGATTTAAATCTCTCTACGTCAATACCGTTAGGTATTGCAATCATTTTTCCGCGCGCCACAGCTCCTTGAGCTTCAAATGAAGTAACAGCTTCCACACTTACGTTAGTTGAAATATTTGCAAGCGATGTTGTTAATCTGTACGCAAGCATTCTCAGCTTTCCACCTTCATTTGTGCTGTGTGCCGTACAAACCAGCCTTGGAATACGACAACTCAGTCTGACAAGGCGTGTAAGAATGTTTGCGTGGACCATATGACTGTGAACTACTGCAGGCTTGAATGAATGGATCAAATTTCTCAGTCCAAAATACGCGTGAAAAAATCCACTGACCGTCTTTTTCATACCCATCCCGACAATTTCTACCTTCTCCGAATTAGGCCTAATTGGTGAAGGCCCTGTGAGATAGGCTATTTTTACCTCGTGTCCAAGTACAGCAAGGCGATCGGCAATATCAACCACCTGACGCTCAGCACCACCAACACCAAGACCAGTAATCACAAATAGAATTTTCATCGTGCTACCTCGACACGGTCGAGTAGAATAAACATTGCATTGCACGTATAGAACATTTGATCTTTAATATCCAAGATTTTTCCCTGAGAAACTGATTTCTATAAAATATACCAAATCCTTTTGGGTTTTTCCTTAGATTTTTTTTAAAGTTTGCTGTGTAACCATCTGCCAAATATTCACAGAGATAAATTGCCTTTTCCGGAATAAACCAAACAGGCCCGTCATCGCCTATTAAATTCCAGACGTACAATTCAGGGACAAATTTCTCACCCTTGAAGACAGGAAATGGATGATTGATCAATTCTTCAGTTCTGAAAATATAAGCCAAATCACCTTTAAAATATTCACCCGCTGCAGTCGGATGCATGAATTTAGGCTCATCTCCAAAATAACTTTTCCCAATAATTGATTCATTAAAATAAGCTTTTCTAAAACAAATACCTGTTGCTCCAGTTTCCCCGACCTTATCAATCTCCAAGGACAAAGCTTGAATCGCATCCTGGGTCAGTGCGTCGTCGCTGTCCACGATGAAAACCCAATTACCAAGAGCTTTATTTGCTCCTTTATTGATGGCCACATGCTTACCCCCGTTGCTTTGATAAATATACCGAATGGGGAAGCCACTATGCAAACTTTTTAGTTTCTCAACAAGCAACTCTGTATGATCAGTGCTACCATCATCAACGATAAGCCACTCAAAGGTCTTTAAAGTCTGTACTTGAAGACTTTCAAATAAACGTAGTAAAGTATGAGCGCGGTTAAATGCTGGCGTAAGTATAGTAATCATGATTCGTTAGTGCACACAGTTAAATTAATATTTTTTTAAAGCCAATAACAAAAGTACGAACGCAAGACCAAACTCTGAGATGAGGAGTGCCATGACCATTCCCAAAGCTGCGAACTCATGTAACAATATCGAGCCAATCAACAGGCTAAATAATGAAAAAAATACCGTTGCTTGGCTAGCTTTTCTAGCTCTTCCAGCAGGAATTAAAATCACCAGTCCAATTGCTTGATTAATGATGCGTAGTGGTATTAGCCAAACAAACCATTTCAACAGATCAGCCGTTTTGATGAACTCTTGTCCAATCACTTGCAAAATAAAGTGAGGGCCAAAATAATAAAGAAAAATAGCACATATTATGCCTATAATAACTGATAATGCCACAACAGTCCAGGCGACCTTATAATCTTTTGCATCTGCTTTAGTAAGGACACGTGAAAAGTGAGGAAACACTGCTGTGAAGAAGGGCGTCGAAAGACCTATAACACCTCGAATGAGTTTTTCGGCAGGAATGAAGATTCCCACAGCTGCTCGGTCTGAAAACGTCCCAATAAGCGCTGGCGCTGCAGTTATCAAAATAGTATTTGAACTTCGATAAACAAATACGTTGAAGCCCAATCTGATTGCATCAATTCCACCGGCAAACCTCAGTCGAATACGAGGCAAATATCTTAAGCAAAGTCCGTTGGTAATAAATGTATTTGCAAAACTTGTTATAGCCATCAATGCCAGTGCCAGATCCGCATCAGCGGGCCCGCTTACAAGTATGTAAAGTAAAATAAGGCAAATCGAGCGAAGAAATAGCTCAAAAATAATTACCGCCCCCACTTTTTCTCTTCCCGTGAAAAACCAAAAAGGACTAAAAGCGAAGGCTAGAAAATATAATATTCCCCAAATAATTTGATTGAAATTAAATGAATTAATTGAATTTAACCCCATCGAAATATAAATTATAAAAAACATTGCCATACATGCTGACAATATAAGTTTCGCAGTTAGGACATCCGAAAAAATCTCTCCTAATTTTTCCTTATTGTCAATTGCTTGCGCAACCTCACGAGCACTACTTAGATTGAATCCATACTCAACAACAACTGACATCAGCACTGCGATTGATTGAATTAGAACTAGCTGTCCATAGGTAGTAGGTCCTAACACTCGAGCTAAAATTGGTATCTCTAGTAATGGTATAACGTATCCTACGAGATGTGCAACAGTTAAGTAGGCTGTATTTTTTGCCACTACTTTCATTTAACTACCGTCATTTCATTTTTTGAAAACAGCCAAGTCGTCATCAGAAAAAATAAGCCCCACTCAGACATTTCTGTACTATACGGGTGAATAGCCATCGTGAAAGCAAAGCCAGCAACACCCAGTGCTGCGGCAGCAGTAAAGTATGAGTTAGATGAAATTAGAATATTTTTAGATTTTGTTAACTGATACACCAAGACAAGAAAAGGGCCAAATATAATTATTAAAAATCCACTCAAACCTATGACACCTACATCTGCGAGCAATGCCAAATATGCATTATGAACAACCATACTTTCACCTTCAGTTTCTGTTACGGCTTTACCAAAACCACACCCAAAAGGCAGGCATTTTTCGGCTTGATTTAATACATCATCTAGCATCTTTATTCGTAAACCATCTCCAGCCGTCAACCGATCCAGTGGTAACGCAAGTATTGACAGCCCCCCGACTGTTTCGGAAATCTTAATCAACAGATATGTTAGAGTTATTGACAATATTAATCCAAAAGCAATCGTAGCAAAAAATGAAAACTTCCTTCCTTTATCCATCACTCTAATAAATAGAATTAGTGCAGTAGAAAAAATAAACCATAAAAAACCAGTTCTACTACCATCGGAAATGACGATGAAAGCGCCGGCCAAATAAATAAATAAATATCTCAAACCCCATTTAGCTGAAGAAATAAAATACCCAAAAGCAATAATTGAAAAGAATGCTCCAGTTTTCCAAAAAACACCTGGGTAAGACAGTGCACTTCCTTGTCGACCATCACCCAACAGAATATAATATGACGTGAAAATATATTTAGACAGCAGATATACAGACAACGAAACCAAAACCGCCATTGCAGATATTAAAAATATTGATCGCCTATCAATATTTTTTGAAATCTCAATAAATATAAAACCAATTAAAATTATTATTAATATCTTTATCGATTGATAAAAAGTCTTTAAATCAACATTCACCAATGCAGATATAATGAATCCAAATATCATTAACAAAGAACCAATAACGAAAATTTTAAAATAGGCAGACTTACCCCAACCATCATATTTATTAACTACGTACTTTTTATGATAAAATATAGATACACAGGACCACACACCCCACAACAACCAATATCCCATCGGGGTTATTACATTACGAACATCACCCAAAACAACCAAAAGAGATGCCGCAAACATAATAAGCACTTCTTGTCTGCAAAGCCATCGCCGATCAACTATTAATGCTGAAGAATTTAAATTATTTAAATTCATATTTATTTAATATTTTAGATCTTCCAAAAATAAATAGATTTCTTAAAGGTATTTTTTATATTTTCGATTTTTTTAATATTATCAATATTCTCTGCTGAATTTTTAATAGCAATAGAAGTTGTTATTTTCAAAAATATAATAAATAAAACAAATTGCATTGCTAGAAAACTAATAAGTCCGCGCTTAATTTCTTTGTGCTTGGTGGGCAGTGTCGGCTCCTGTACCAATTCACTCGAATCCAACCCATTTAGCTGACGCTCGATATCATTCTGAGCCGCTTGACTTTCTTGCACAACGCGTATCATTTGCGCGTAACCCTGTGCAACTTCGGATGAACCACCAGTAGTAATACTTTCAAGCTTTTTACCCATTACGTCGGCTGATTGCTGAGCCATTTTTTCTCGAGTTTGCGCCTGCTCCAATTGTTTTTGAAGTCTCATTTTCTCGCTATCTCGTGGCTGACTCTTTGTAAATGTCTGATTCAAAATAGCCTGTGCTAATGTTTGAGCAGCCTGTGGAGTTTCCGCTTGGGCAGTTAAATGTAGCAACTTATCTTTGGCGTTTAAATGAATATGAATTTCCTTTTGAAGATTAAGTCGTGCCTCGTCCATATCTAGTCTTTTGGTATACCCCAAACTGACTGCAATCGAATCCAACACAGACGCACTGTTCATGAGAGTGGCCGTACTTTGCTCAGCTTTGAGAATAGCCGTACTTTCATAAGTTTTAGGCATCAGCGTTGCACCTCCAAACGCAACTAGCCCAGCCACGAGAGGACCCAAGATCAACAAGCGCAAATTCTCGACAATGACCAGTAACAAGTCGAGCAGTGTGAACTGTTGAGCCATGTTGGTTTCGTTTGGATTAGTAATTTCGGAAGTTGAATCTGGAGTGATCATGGTCATATCTAGTAACTGGTCATCAAGCAAACACCTCAGCCTGCACCAAACGCAGACCTGCGTGGTCTTTACCCGAGAGTTGTGGCGTCAAGCCTTTAGGCCAGGTGATGCCGATGGCCGGATCGTTCCAGGCGATGCAGCGCTCGTGCGCGGGTGCGTAGTAGTCGGTGGTTTTGTACAAAAAGTCTGCAGTGTCAGACAGGACAACAAAGCCGTGTGCGAAGCCTGGCGGCACCCAGAATTGTTTGTGGTTGTCTTCAGTCAGCTCAACCCCGGCCCATTGGCCAAAGGTGGGGGAGCTTTTGCGGATGTCCACCGCCACGTCAAACACGGCGCCGCGCACCACGCGCACCAGCTTGCCTTGGGCTTGTTGCAGCTGGTAATGCAGCCCGCGCAGCACGCCCTGGGCGCTGCGGCTGTGGTTGTCTTGCACAAAGTTCACATCCAGGCCTGTGACCTGGTTGAAGTCTTGCTGGTTGAAGCTTTCAAAAAAGAAGCCTCTGCTGTCGCCGAACACTTTGGGTTCGAGGATCAGGACGTCGGGGATGTGGGTGGGGGTGACGGTGTAGGGCACAGGGGGTATTGGATTGCCACGCTTCGCTCGCAATGACAAAGAAGCTATCAGGGGTTGAGCTTGTTGATTTGGGCGGTCAGGCGTTTGGCGGTGTCAATCAGCACAGGCACATAGGCATGACCTGCTTGGAGGGCGCTGCTCAGAATGGCAAGGTCTTCAATGTATTCATGCACCATCTGATTGCGCAGTTTTCGGATCTCCAGCCAAGTGTCTGAAGAACTGAGCCAGCCCAGCTTCTCGGCCCGGTCCAAGTTCTCGATCACAGCCCCAACCGGCTCGGCCATGGCATCCAGCAATTGGGGCAAAAGCTTGTCACCCAGGTTGTCTTGGAGCCGACCAAAGCGGGAGACAAAGGCGTCCAATCGTTCGGCAAGAAGTGGATCCATTTCGATCTTTTGGACCAAATCGATCGTCATGGGGCCGGTAAAGAGCCGCTGGTCCGTTTCCAGCAGATACTGGCACTCTTTGTGCGTCACTCGGGCCAAGAACTGCAGTCGCACCCATTGGCTTTCATCGACTCTCACAGGGTCACTCCTTGTTGAGCGGCGATCCGGTGAATTGCCTGTTCTTGCAAGTTAGGAGCCTTGAGCAAAACGTCGACCTTGCGGCCATGCATGGCACGAGAAATCCGGCTCGCAATGCGTGCCGAAACCAACGCAGGCTCAGCCAGAGACTGTGGGACTTCAATCATCACGTCCACATCGCCGCCTTTGGTTTCATCATCTACGCGCGACCCAAACAGCATGACCCGCGCACCATCGCCCAGCACGGTTTGTGCTGTGGTTTTGATGATGTCGATTTGAGCCGGGGTCAGGCGCATGGGTTTATTTGAGCAGGTTCAACAAATATTGGCCATAGCCGTTTTTGGCCAGGGGCTGGGCCAGCTTTTGCAGGCTCTCGGCGCTGATCCACTTTTGGTGGAAGGCGATTTCTTCGGGGCAGGCGACCATGAGGCCTTGGCGCTTTTGCAGCGTGGCGATGAAGCCTGCGGCTTCAAGCAGGCTGTCGTGCGTGCCGGTATCGAGCCAGGCGTAGCCTCGACCCATGATTTCGACGTTGAGCTGGTTGAGCTCCAGATACCGTTTGTTGACGTCGGTGATTTCCAGCTCGCCACGCTGCGATGGTTGGATGTCTGCAGCGATGTCACACACCTGCTGGTCATAGAAGTACAGGCCCGTGACGGCGTAGTTGCTCTTGGGGGCTTTGGGTTTTTCTTCGATGCTTTTGGCGCGTTGTTGGTCGTCAAAGTCGACCACGCCGTAGCGCTCTGGATCGTGCACATGGTAGGCAAACACGCTGGCGCCCGAGGTGCGCTGGTTGGCGCTGGCTAGCAGCTTGACCAGGTCGTGACCATAGAAGATGTTGTCGCCCAAGACCAGTGCGCTGGGGTCGTTGCCGACAAAGTCTTTGCCGATGATGAAGGCTTGCGCCAGGCCATCGGGGCTGGGTTGCACGGCGTACTGGATGTTCATGCCCCATTGGCTGCCGTCACCCAAGAGCTCGGTAAAGCGCGGGGTGTCTTGTGGGGTGCTGATGAGCAGCACGTCTTTGATGCCGGCCAGCATGAGCGTGGTCAGCGGGTAATAGACCATGGGCTTGTCGTACACCGGCATGAGCTGTTTGCTCACGGCTTGCGTCACCGGGTACAGACGGGTGCCGGAGCCGCCTGCGAGGATGATGCCTTTGCGGTTGGTCATGGTCGTGGTTTGCGGGGATGGATCCCGGGTCAAGCCCGGGATGACAAATTTAGATAAAGCCTGAGATGGCGTTTTGGTAAGTGACTCAATGGATCCCGGGTCCAGCCCGGGATGACAGTGTGGGACGGGATGACAGTGTGGGACGGGATGACAGTGCGGGACGGGATGACAGTGCGGGACGGGAGGCGGTGTGGGACGGGAGGCGGTGTGGGTCTGGGATGGCGGGGTTAAGGACGGGGTGACGCTTTTGAAAGTGTCACCCCGGGCTTGACCCGGGGTCCAGGTTTTCATGCGTATTGCTTTTGCACCCAGTCGCGGTAAGCACCGCTTTGCACGTGCGCCACCCAGTCAGGGTTGGCCAGGTACCACTCCACCGTTTTGCGGATGCCGGTGTCAAAGGTTTCTGCAGGTTTCCAGCCGAGTTCTTTCTCCAGCTTGCGGGCGTCGATCGCATAGCGGCGGTCGTGCCCTGGGCGGTCGGTCACGTAGGTGATTTGGCTGGCGTAGCTGCTGCCGTCGGCCTTGGGGCGCATGTCGTCCAACAGCTTGCAGACGGTTTGCACGATCTCGATGTTGGGTTTTTCGTTCCAGCCACCGACGTTGTAGGTTTCGCCCAAGCGGCCACCTTGGAGCACGGTGCGGATGGCGCTGCAATGGTCCTTCACGTAGAGCCAGTCGCGCACTTGCATGCCGTCGCCGTACACGGGCAGGGCTTTGCCGGCCAGGGCGTTGACGATCATCAGGGGGATGAGCTTTTCAGGGAAGTGGTAAGGGCCGTAGTTGTTGCTGCAGTTGGTGGTCAGCACGGGCAGGCCGTAGGTGTGGTGCCATGCGCGGACCAGGTGGTCGGATGCGGCTTTGCTGGCACTGTAGGGGCTGTTGGGTTCGTAGCGGTTGGTTTCGGCAAAGGCGGGGTCGTCTTTGCTGAGCGAACCATAGACCTCGTCGGTGGAGACGTGCAGGAAGCGGAAGCTTTGCTGGGTCAGACTGGATTGCCACGCTTCGCTCGCAATGACGCTTGAACCGTCATCGCGAGGAACGAAGCGATCCAGTTCTTCGCGTGGCAACTGCTGCCAATAACCGCGCACCGACTCCAGCAGGCGGAAGGTGCCCATGATGTTGGTTTCGATGAACTCGCCGGGGCCATGGATAGAGCGGTCCACATGGCTCTCGGCCGCGAAGTTGACCACGGCGCGGGGCTGGTGTTCAGCCAGCAAGCGGCTGACCAGTGCGGCATCGCCAATGTCGCCTTGCACAAAGATGTGGCGCTTGTCGCCTTGCAGGCTGGCCAGGGTTTCGGGGTTGCCGGCGTAGGTGAGTTTGTCGAGGTTGACGACGGGTTCGTCGCAGCCAGCGAGCCAGTCAAGCACAAAGTTAGCGCCGATGAAGCCGGCTCCGCCGGTGACAAGGATGGTCATTTTTGAGCTTGTGAAAAGTGAAGCAGGCAGGCTACCGCAGTCCGATCTGTGGATCAGACTTGCTGTGTATCAAGCAATTCAAAATAAGTTCTGCCCTACAAACAGCAATTTGGGCAAAGTTACCAATTGTAATCTTGAGTACATTGGCTGCTCGCTGACAACGAATGCTTTTGAAAGCAATATTTTGAAGCAGCCATACCTTATTTCAGGTATTTGATCGGCGTGTCTTATGCTTTGGCTTCACCATAGGACATTTGAGGGGCTTGGTGCCCGCCTGAAGGCGGCCGTCGCAGAGCAAGCCATCGAGCGGCCTGGATCAGCCAAAGAAATGACACTACCGAGATCAGATAGGGGCAGATGATCCAAAACGGCGGTCGCGGTGCTGGAACCAGTCGATGGCTTTGGCAAGGCGCTTGGGGGTGAAGTCGGGCCAGAGGTCGTCGGTGTAATAAAGCTCGGCATAAGCCGCTTGCCAGAGCATGAAGTTGCTGATGCGCGATTCGCCCCCGGTGCGAATGAGCAGGTCCACTTCGGGGGCGTAGGCGGTGCTCAGGTGTGAGGCCAAAGCTTCTTCGGTCAGGTCTTGCAGGCTTTGGCCGGGGTGGGCTTGCTGCCACGCTTGGGCGGCTTGGATCATGTCCCAACGACCGCCATAGTTGGCGCACACTGTCAATGTGATGGCTTGATTATTTGCTGTGACGGCTTCGGCTCGGGCAATGAGTTCTTGCAGCACAGGCGAGAAGCGCGAGCGATCCCCCACCACTTTGAGGCAAACACCGTTTTTGTTCATGCTGTCGACCTCTTTTTGCAAATAGGTCATGAACAGGTTCATGAGGCTGGAGACTTCTTCTTCGGGGCGCTTCCAGTTTTCGGTGCTGAAGGCAAACAGGCTGAGGTGGGGGATGCCCATTTCGGCGCAGCTTTTGACGATGTCACGCACCCGCTTGGCCCCTGCAGCGTGGCCTAGGGCCGCAGGCATGAAGCGCTTTTTGGCCCAGCGCCGGTTGCCATCCATGATGATGGCAATGTGCTGTGGCTGTGGGTTGTTGGGGGTGGATGAGGACAAAGGACTGCGTTCTGTTCTGAATGGTTCGAGATTTTAGTGGCTTTGCCTGACGATGGGGTGTTGGGACTGGATCGCCACGCTTCGCTCGCGATGACAGGTAGGAATCCAGTCAGTGGTCCGTCACTTCGACCTGGTGGTGCTCCACCTGCACCACGGTGGGGCGACCCAATATTTCCAGCAAAACAGCCACTCGTTTGCTGGAGACGCTTTGGATGAGGCCCTCGATGCCACCCAAGGCGGTGTGCTTCAGGCGCACGGTCTGCCCTGCTTTGAGGTTGCTCAATTCCAGCAAGGTGGCGTGGCTGCGGTCTTCTTCGAGCAAACGGATGCGGCGCACGAGTTCGTCGTTGATCAAGGCGGGCTCGAAACCAAAACGCACGATGGTGGCGATGCCTTTGGTATTGCGCACCACCGAGATGCTTTGCTCTGGTCGGCTGGGGCGAAACAGGATGTAGCGCGGGAACATCGGCTCAAACAACGCGACCGGGCCTTGTTCCGTTTTTTTGAATTTTTTGTACAGCGGCAAATAGGCTTCAAACGCTTGCTGCTCCAGATTGACCAGTGCGATTTGTTCTTGACGCGGTTTTGTATAGGCCAAGTACCAGCGGTCTTGCGCCGGATTTTCTTCAATCGGGAGATTATCGTTTGGCGCAAGAGTCATGGTGAATGCGGGTTGGCCAGTGCTATCGTGGTTTTTCGATTATGGATTTTAACGCCGAATGCTTATCATTTTTGATATTTAAGAGGCGTAAAAAACCCCGCTGTTGCGGGGTTTGAGGGCTATGGCTTTGCGGGCCATGGCCGAATGGCCACCAATTTAGGCGATCACGAATTGGTTGCGGTCTTTGCCGTCGATCCATTTAGGTGCTTTGCCACGGCCTGTCCAGGTTTGGCCGGTGGCTGGGTCGCGGTATTTGGCGGCGACTTTACTGACGGGCTTGCCAGCGGCTTTGGCGCCACGGCCTGGGAAGATGTCTTGCGCTGTCAAACCGAATTCGGCCACCAATTCGCGGACTTTGGCGACGGCTTCAGAGATTTCGCGTTGGCGGGCTGCGGCAATGGCTTGCTCCAAGGCTTCGCGTTGTTGCAGCAGGTCTTTATAGCTTTGGGTCATGACAACTCCTGAATGGAAATAAAAGATGCGTGAATATAACCGATTTAAATCAAGATTCTGAATATTTTATTTATCGGGTGAT
This sequence comes from Limnohabitans sp. MMS-10A-192, assembly GCF_003063335.1. Lineage (GTDB taxonomy): Bacteria > Pseudomonadota > Gammaproteobacteria > Burkholderiales > Burkholderiaceae_C > Limnohabitans_A. The sequence continues at coordinate 40,689 of NZ_NERX01000003.1, forward strand.
TATCTTGGGTTTATGCCAGTCGTGTGGCCAATACTTTGTCGATGCGGCGGGCATCCAAATCGACGATTTCAAAAAGCCATTCACCCAAATCAATGCATTGCCCTTCCACAGGCAATTGGCCCAATACATACAGCAGCAATCCGGCCAGTGTGTTGTACCGGCCTTTGTCTTCGGCGGGTAAATCCTTGATGTCGAGCCGGGATTTGAGTTCGTTCACAGGCATCAGGCCGTCAAGCAGCCAGCTGCCGTCGGCGCGCTGGGTAGCCCAGGCTTCGGTTTGGGTGTCGGGCTTGAGTTCGCCGGTGATGGCTTCGAGCAAGTCGAGTGGGGTCAACAGGCCTTGCACTTCGCCGTATTCGTCGACGACAAACATCATGCGGCTGGGTTGGTCGCGCATTTGTTCAAGCAGTTCCATGCCGGTCAGGGTTTCGGGCACAAAGTGGGCCGTCTGGGCATAGTGCTCCAGGGTGTGCTCATCGTCGGCAGGCAGGGACAGCAGTTGCGAGACGCTGATCACGCCTTGCACATGCCCCAAGTTTTCGCGGCAGACGGGGTACCAGGAGTGGTTGCCGTCCACCCGCATCTGGTTGATGCGGGCCATGGCTTGGGGGGTGGTCAGGTTGGCGTCGAGCCATTGGATGTCGCCTCGGGGGGTCATCATCGAGGTCAAGGGCCGGTCGTCCAGGTGGAAGACGTTGCGCACCATCTGGTGTTCGTGCTCTTCAATCAGGCCAGCGCTGACGCCTTCGGCCAAGCTGGCGGTGATTTCTTCTTCGGTGACTTCCTGGCTGCCTTTGCTGTCGATGCGCATGAGTTTGAGCATGCCTTGGGTTGACAAGGAAAGCAGTCGGACAAACGGCCCCGCCACTTTGGCCAGCCAGGCCATGGGCCGCGCGACAACACGGGCCACGGCCTCAGGGTAGAGCTGACCGATGCGTTTGGGCACCAGCTCGCCAAAGATGATGGTGGTGAAGGTGATGAGCGTGACCACGATGGCGGTGGCACTGACGCTGGCGGCCGGTGTGCTCAGGCCCCATTGCACCAGCCATTGGGCCAATCCAGCACTGAAAGCGGCCTCGCCCACGATGCCGTTGAGCACACCGATCGAGGTGATGCCCACTTGCACGGTGGACAGAAATTGTGTGGGTTCTTCGAGCAGTTTGAGCGCGGCTTGCGCGCCCTTGTCCCCCGCCTCGTCCATGGCGGCTAAGCGGGCCTTGCGGCTCGAAGCCAGCGCCAGCTCTGACATGGCGAAAACGCCGTTGAGCAGGGTGAGAAAAGCAATCAACAAAAAGTCCATGCCGCCATTGTGCCAAGGATGTGTGACAGCCTCTGCTGGATCGCCTCGCTTTGCTCACGATGACACCCCTTTGTCATTGCGTCATTGCGAGGAGCGCAGCGACGTGGCAATCCAGTGATTCATCCACCCAGAATGTCCTCGTAGAGATCCCGCCAGTCTGGGTTCATGGTTTCGATCAAATCCAGTTTGCGCTTGCGGGAACCGGACTTGATTTGCTTTTCTCGCAAGATGGCCGCCTCCATGCTGCTGTGTGTTTCAAACCACACCAGCTGATCCACCCCATAGCGTTGGCTGAAACCATCCATCACATGGTTTTTGTGTTGCCAAATGCGCTGAACCAAGTAGCTGGTCACGCCCACGTAAAGCGTCCCGTTGCGCGCACTGGCCAGGATGTAAACATGCGGCTGTTTCATGCGGATGCTCCCTTTTGCACAACTTTAGAGGCGAAGAAAGGGCATGCGCAAGAGGTGTTTGACTGGATTGCCGCGTCGCTTCGCTCCTCGCAATGACGGCATACGCGGCATCGCGAGCTCAAATCTTCGTCATCGCGAGCGAAGCGTGGCGATCCAGTGCCTTTGCACGCGCTGTGACTGGATTGCCACGTCGCTTCGCTCCTCGCAATGACGGCATATGCGGCATCGTGAGCTCAAATCTTCGTCATCGCGAGCGAAGCGTGGCGATCCAGTGCCTTTGCACGCGCTGTGACTGGATTGCCACGTCGCTTCGCTCCTCGCAATGACGGCATATGCGGCATCGTGAGCTCAAATCTTCGTCATCGCGAGCGAAGCGTGGCGATCCAGCGTTTGAATGGGCACTAAACGGGGCTTTGCGCTTGAGCGCACTTGACTTGCACCAGTTCGTGCGCGCCAGTTGGTGCAAGTTTCAGCGCACTCAGGCAACCGCCCCACAAGCAGCCGGTGTCCAGCGCCAGCACGTCCGGGCGGTTCAGCCAGCCCAAGGTGGACCAATGGCCAAAAGCCACCGGGACATGGGCCGTTTGTCTGCCGGGTACATCGAACCAAGGCATGAAGCCCTTGGGCGCGGCATGTGCGCCCTCTTTGGCCTTGAATTCCATCACGCCCTCTGCCGAACAAAAGCGCAAGCGCGTCAGGGCATTGACGATCACGCGCAAGCGGTCTGTGCCTTGCAGGTCTTCACGCCAGGCATCGGGCTGGTTGCCGTACATCTGGTGCAGAAATGCAGACAAGTGTGGGCCGCGCAAAACGGCTTCGGCCTCGGCGGCCAAGGCCAGGGTTTTGTCAACCGTCCAGGCGGGCAGCACGCCCGCATGGACCATCAAGATGCCATGCTCAAAAATGGCCATGCGCTGTTGGCGCAACCAATCGAGCAGGGCTTGGCGATCTGGGGCTTGCAACACGTCATCCAAGGTGTCCAAGCGCTTGCTGGTGCTGGCACCTTCGGCCACGGCCAGCAGGTGCAGGTCGTGGTTGCCCAGCACGCATTGCACCGATGCGCCCATGACCATCAGGCGACGCAACACCCCTGCCGAGTCCGGCCCGCGATTGACCAAGTCACCCAACACATAAAGCTGGTCACGGCTGGGGGAAAAATCGATTTGCAGCAACAAGCGCGCCAAGGGGGCGTCACAGCCTTGGATGTCACCAATCAAATAAACAGACATAAGAAACCCTTTGAGGGCGATTGTGCTGGATTGCCGCGTCGCTGCGCTCCTCGCAATGACCGAAATTTGCCATCGCGAGCCCCTCCCTTGTCATTGCGAGCGGAGCGTGGCGATCTAGGGGTTCAGCCTGCGGGCTTGAGCAGCACCACCAGGGCCCCTGCCCCGCCCTCGGCGGGTTTGGCTTGCACGAAGGCCATGACCTGGTTTTTTTGCACCAGCCAGCTGTGCACCTTGGATTTGAGCACCGGCGTCTTGCCGGGCGAGCCCAGGCCTTTGCCGTGCACCACGCGCAGGCAGCGCAGGCCTTGGCGGTGGGCGTTGCGGATGAATTCGGCCAGCACCACGCGGGCTTCTTCGCTGCGCAGGCCGTGCAGATCAACTTCGCGTTGGATGGCCCAATCGCCTTTGCGCAGTTTGTGCGTCACGTCGCGCCCAATGCCGGGGCGGCGAAAGCTGAGCATCTCGTCGGTGTCGAGCAAGGTGCTGGCATCGAACTCGTCGCTGAGCGCATCGCGCAACACGGCTTCTTCGTCTTTTTGACGTTGCTTGGCCACAGGGGCCACATTCGTTTTGGGGGCCGGTGCGCGCACGGGGTCGGGCATGCGCTGGACCACGCCCACGGCACGTGCAAAGAGGTTGTTTTCGGCTTCACGCTGGCGCGCTGCGGCGGCGCGGGCAGCGGCTTCGGCCTGGGCTTTTTCGTGTGCCTCGGCCAGTTGTTTCTGGACCTTCTTGAGGTCTTGGAGGGAATTGATTTTCACCGGCGGTCCTGATGAGGGTGGTTGGCGGATCGGACGCTCAGGCGCCGCGATTACGCATCCAGTCGGCGGTTTGGAAAAAGCTTTTGCTCAGGCGTTCGCGCAGCACCGGATCGACCCCGGTCTCGCCCATGGCTTGGTCCATGCAGGCCAGCCATTGGTCGCGCTCAAGAATACCGATCGAAAACGGCATGTGCCGCATGCGCAGGCGTGGGTGGCCAAAGCGCTCGATGTAATGGTCCGGGCCGCCGAGCCAGCCGCACAAAAACCACGCGAGTTTGTCGCGAGCGTCTTGCAAGGTGCTGCCATGTGCGGCGCGCAGCTCTTTGTAAGCGGGCTCCAGGTCCATCAGGTCATAAAAGCGGTCCACCAGGGCACGCACGCGGTCCTCGCCGCCAATCCATTCAAAGGGCGTGTCAAACGGTGGTTTTTCTTCGATGTGCATAGGCCTTATTGTGACGGGGATTGAGGTCCACGCAGATGGATCCCGGGTCTTCGCCCGGGATGACAAAGGGGAAGCGTAAGCCTGTCACCCGGCACTTGAAAAACTCATCACACCGCACTCGAAAAACTTGTCAGCCCTGATTTGAAAACTTGTCACCCCGGACTGGATCCGGGGTCCATCTTCATTCTGTCGACTGCCGCAAAGTCTGCATCACGGGTTGCCGCAGCACGCCCGACAAACTCAAGCTGCCTGCGACCCAAGCAAGTAAAGCGCCCAGCGCGCCGCCTGCCAGCGGTGCCCACAGTGGCGGGCCCCAGGTGAATTCGAACGCGAAGCGGGCCAAGGCCCAGCCCACCACCAAGGCCATGGTGCTGGCCATGAAGCCCGCCAGCCAGCCCAGGCCCAGCAGTTCGGTGCGCTGCACTTGGGCCAGCAAGTGGCGGCTGGCGCCCAGCGCACGCATGATGGCGTATTCGCGTTCACGCGCTTGGCGGCTGGCGCCCACAGCGGCCAGCAGGACCATCACGCCAGCGGCCAGGGTGAAGCCAAATAAATACTCCACCGCACGGATGACCTGGTCCATCACGCGCTGCACTTGCGCCAGGGTGCTGCGCATGTCCACGCTGGTGATGTTGGGGAACTGCTTGACCAGCGCGTTGTCAAAGCCTGCGCTGCGCTCAGGTGAGCGAAACGCGGCCATGTAGGTCATGGGCAAGTCGGGCATTTGCGCCACAGGAAACAGCATGAAGAAGTTGGCCCGCATGGAGGCCCAGTCCACCTTGCGCAGCGAGGTGATGCGCGCTTCACGTGCTTGACCGGCGATGTCAAAGCGCAGGGTGTCGCCCAGCTTGAGGCCCAGGGTGTCGGCAATGCCTTGTTCAACGCTCAGTCCATCGGCTTCGCCACCGACCCAACGGCCCGCCGTGAGCGGGTTGTGCGTGGGCAAGTCGGCGCTGTGCGAGAGGTTGATCTCGCGGTCGATCAGGCGTTTGGCGCGCTCGGCCACAAAATCGTTCGGGCCGACTTCGCGCCCGTTGATGGCCACCAGCCGGCCACGGATCATGGGAAACCAGTCGGGCGATTGCACGCCTGCACGCTGCAGGCTGGCCAGGAAGTCGCTGGCTTGTTCAGGCTGCACGTTGATGACAAAGCGGTCGGGCGCATTGGCCGGTGTGGCCTGCCGCCAACTGGCGACCAGGTCGGTGCGCAAGAGCACCAGCAAGGCCAGCGCCAGCAAACCAACCGACAAAGCACTGACCTGCACCACCGCAAACACAGGCCGCGCCGCCACCTGCCGTGTGGCCAAACGCAACCAGCGCGGTGCCTGTTCGCCGGGCACGGTGCGGCGCAAGAGCCACAAGGCCAAGGCGGCCAAACTCGCAAACACCATCAAGGCCACGGCAAAGCCGCCCACGGTGATGAGGCCCAAAGTCAGGCTGCGGCTGACCATGAGCAGCGTGAGCGCAAAGCCGACGAGGCCCATGGCCAGCACCAGCACCGAATGGGTTTGCAGCCCGCCGAGGTCACGCCGGATGACGCGCAAAGGTGGCACCTTGGCCAGTTGCAGCACGGGCGGCAGGCCAAAGGCGACCAACAAGGTCAGCCCCATGCCCATGCCCATGAGCGCGGGCCATGCGGTGGCGGCGGGCAATTGGGTCTCGACGAGACCGGCCAAGAGCTGCACAAAGCCCAGGTGCACGCCGTAGCCGATCAGCACGCCCAGCGCACTGGCGATCAGGCCTGCGCCCAAAAATTCCAAGCCGTAGCTCAATGTGAGTGTGCGCTGGCTTTGCCCCAGCACCCGCAGCAAAGCACAGGCGTCGAGCTGCCGTTCGGCAAAACTGCGTGAGGCCAAAGCCACGGCCACAGCGCAGAGCAAGGCCGCCAGCAAGGCCACCAGGTTCAAGAACTGGGAGGCCCGGTCGAGGGTCTGGCGCATTTCGGGGCGGCCGGTGTCGAGGGATTCGATCTGCACACCGCGCACAGGGCGGGCGTCGATCTCGGTCTTGGCCCATTGCACAAAGCGATCAGCCTCGGGGGTCGGCCCGGCCACGGCCATGCGCCAGGTCACGCGGCTGGCCGGTTGCACCAAGCCGGTGGACGGCAGGTCTGCGGCATTGAGCATCACGCGGGGCGCAAAGCTCATGAAGCCGGCACCACGGTCTGGCTCGCGCACGATGGTGGCGGTGATGCGCAGTTGGCGATCACCCAAGCCCAGCATCTGGCCAGTTTGCAGGTTCAGGGCTTCAAGCAAGGCCGGGTCTACCCAGACTTCGCCAACAGGCGGGATGGCGGCTTGGCTTGGGGCCACTTCGAGGCGGCCACGCAGCGGGTAGCCGGGCTCGACCGCCTTCAGGGCCACCAAGCGGCTGGCACCGCCTTGTTCGGGCAGGGCCCGCGCCATGGTTGGGAAGCTCACATTGGTGTTGGTCTGCAAGCCGCGTTGCTTGGCTTGCTGTGCAAAGTCGGGGGGCGTGAGCTGGTCGCTGACGACCACGGCATCGCCACCCAACAATTGCCGCGCATCGCGCCAGAGGCCGTTTTGCAAACGGTCGGCCAAAAAGCCCACTGCCGTGAGCGCAGCCACCGCCAAGGCCACCGACAACATCAACAGCCGCAATTCGCCTGCGCGCAGGTCGCGCCACAACTGGCGGGCGCCAAGGGCCAAACCGTGCATCCATCCTTGAGTATTCATGGGCTGACGATACCGCAGAAAACATTCACGGCGATCGAAAACGGGATTGCTCGGGCTGGATCGCTACGCTTCGCTCGCGATGACATCGAAAACGTCATTGCGAGGAGCGCAGCGACGTGGCAATCCAGAATCAGGTGCTGGCCAATGCCGTTTGCCAGACCATGCGCTCGGGGGCGCTGAAGCACAGGAAGCGTTTGTTGGTGGCGCGGCCGATGGCGCACAGGCCCAGGCGCTTGGCCACGTCCAGGCCCATTTGGGTAATGCCGCTGCGCGAGACCACAATCGGCACGCCCATTTGCGCGGACTTGATGACCATCTCGCTGGTCAAGCGGCCAGTGGTGTAGAACACCTTGTCCTGGCCGCTGATGTCGTTCATCCACATCCAGCCGGCGATGGTGTCGACCGCATTGTGGCGCCCGACGTCTTCCACGAACATGAGCATCTGGTCGTTCTGAAACAGCGCGCAGCCGTGCACCGAGCCGGATGATTTGTAGGTGGACTCCTGCACGCGGATGGCGTTGACCAGGGCGTAGAGCTGGCCTTGCGTGATGCGCGCTTCGGGCAGCACGATGTCGTCGATGTGGGCCATCAGGTCACCAAAGACACTGCCTTGGCCGCAGCCGGTGGTGACCACGCGTTCGGCGCTGCGTTGGGTGGTGATATGCGCGCCGGGACGTGTCTTGACGGCGGCCACACCCGGCTCACCGGTTTCGCCTTCGCCAATCGTCCAATCCACCGTGATGGACTCGATTTGCTCGACCGAATCGATCAGGCGCTGGTTGCGCAAGAAACCCAGCACCAACCATTCGGGCTCGGCGCCCAAGGTCATCAGGGTGACGAGTTCTTTTTTGTCGAGGTAAATCGTGAGGGCGCGCTCTGCCGGGATCTGCGTCTCGGACTGTTCACCCAACTCGTTGCAAACCTGCACTGTGCGTGTGAGCGAGGCGCGGGCGTGCGTCAACGCGGGTTTGAGGCGTACAGGGGTGTCGGTGATATCGGTCAAAACGGCAGACATGGTGTGAGCCTAACGTAAAAATCCCCCGCCGGTGAGGACGGGGGATCTGAGGCTGGAGACTCTGGAAGAAAGATCAGCCTTTTTTGGCCGGTGCGGTAGCGGGTGCAGGTGTTGCGGGCGCAGCTGCTGGAGCGGCCGCTTGCTCTGCGGGCTTGTAAGCACCTGGGTCTGCGCACGCTGGTGTGGCCGTGGGTGCATTGGTTTTGGCACCGGTGGCCTTGGCCGTTTTGTAATAGTGGGCCGCGACTTTTTCGCGTGACTTGCACAACTGGAAGTCGGCCACTTTGTTGCCGTGGGCTGTCTTGGCAGCCGCTTCAGCGGCTTTGGCTTTGGCTTCGTCGCTGGGCGCGGGCAGTTTGGCAGCTGCGCTGAAGCTCAGCGCCAGTGCGGACAAAACAAGCAAGGTCTTTTTCATGGAGGTGCTCCTGTTCAAGCCGATGCGGCCTTGGAGGTGGCAGTCGGTGCTGCCGTGATGGGGGTCGAGCGTTTGGCCGGGATCTTGCCGGCTTTGATGTCGTCGTACCAAAGTTCGTGGTGTTCTTTGGCCCAGGTTTCGTCCACATAGCCGTCACGCATAGCACTGTAAGCGCCGCGCATGCCGATGGTGCCCATGTAGATGTGGCCCAGGAACATGGTCATCATCAAGAATGTGGCCACGGCATGCACCATGTGGCTGATCTGCATGGTGCCGCGTTCGTACACAAGACCGGGGATGACCTTGTCGAGCACCAGGCCCGAAGCCACCACCACCAGACCCAGGAAGAACACACCGGACCAGAAGAGGATCTTTTCACCGGCGTTGAAGCGGTGCGAAGGCACTTCGGTGCCCGAGACCAAACCACCGCCCTTGAGGACCCAGGTGAGGTCTTCTTTGCTGGGGATGTTGTCGCGCACAAACGTGACGATCACGATCACCAGGGACACCGCAAACAAAGGGCCTGCAAAGTTGTGGATGTTTTTCAGCGCGTAGGTCAGCCAGCCAAACAAGGCCGTGCCAATGACGGGCAAGATGAAAAACTTGCCAAAGGCCATGACGATGCCCGAGATGGCCAAAGCGCAAAAAGCGATGGCATTGGCCCAGTGGGCCGAGCGCTCAAATGGCGTGAAGCGTTCGATCTTGCGGCCGGTTTCCTGGCCGTGCAATTCGATGGTGCCCTTGCGCCAGTAAAACAGCGCGATCGCACCCAGCACGATCAACAACAGCGCACCGCCGTAAGGGATCAGGTACTGGTTGCGCACTTGGCGCCAGGCTTCACCGGCGTTGGTCAGGCGCGAGCCAGGGTATTGCACGAACTTCTGGATCAGGTTGCCCGCCTCGGGCGCCTGGCTCAGGGGCAGGCTGCTGTAACCGGTCACGCCCTGCCCGACTTGGCGCCACATGGGCGCATTGTTGCCGGGCTGGACTTGGCCGCGCTCGGCGTTGGTCTGGTCTTTGTATTTGGGATCGGCATCGGCGCCGGGCGCGATCTGGAAGATGTTGGCGCTTTTGACGCCACCGGCCGCATCGGCAGCGGGTGCGGCCCCTGGGGCCACCGCCTGCGCAGCAGCGCCCAACGCGAGCCAACTCAGGCTCAAAGTGATGATCAAGCGACGCATGATGAACTCCTCATGCGCTCACTTGGGCGCGCGCTGGTGATCGTTCATGCCGTAGTTGGCACGGGCCTTGAGGTGGTTGGACCAGCTGGCATGGTCACCGGCTTTCCATCCAGGCTCGGTGAAGGCAGCCACACCGGTACCCGCTTGCGCAGGCTGGTCGCTGCGGATGCCCATCTTGTCTTGCGGCTTTTCGCCGCAAGCCGACAAGGCCAAGACAGCGGCCACAGCCGTTGCAAAAATCAGAGTGCTTCGCATCATCAGGCTCCTTGCTTGGCTTGGTTGCCGTAGGCGGTGCCCCAGCCCCAGACTTCGGCACCCTTGCCGCGCTGAATGACGCGACCACGCAAGATGTCGGTGATGACATCACCGTCACCGGCGAGCAATGCTTTGGTGGAGCACATCTCGGCGCAAGCAGGCAATTTGCCTTCGGCCAGGCGGTTGCGGCCATATTTCTCAAACTCGGCTTGGCTGCCGTGCTCTTCGGGGCCACCGGCGCAGAAGGTGCATTTGTCCATCTTGCCGCGCACACCGAATGTGCCTTGGCCTGGGAACTGCGGTGCGCCAAAGGGGCAAGCATATGAGCAGTAGCCGCAGCCGATGCACACGTCTTTGTCGTGCAGAACCACACCTTCATCGGTTTTGTAGAAGCAGTTGACCGGGCAAACGGCCATGCAAGGCGCATCCGAGCAGTGCATGCAAGCGACCGAGATCGACTTTTCACCAGGAACACCGTCGTTCAGGGTGACCACACGGCGGCGGTTCACACCCCATGGGACTTCGTGTTCGTTTTTGCAAGCAGTGACGCAGCCGTTGCATTCGATGCAGCGCTCGGCGTCACAGATGAATTTCATTCGTGCCATCGTGTTCTCCTCAGGCCTTCTGGATGTTGCAGATGGTGGTCTTGGTCTCTTGCATCATGGTGACGCTGTCATAACCATAGGTGGTGGCGGTGTTGACCGCCTCGCCGCGCACCACCGGGGCAGCGCCCTTGGGGTAATGCGCCAGCATGTCGGCACCTTGCCAACGACCCGAGAAGTGGAATGGCATCCAGACGGTGCCGGTGTCGACACGCTCGGTCACCAGGGCTTGCACGTCCAGACGTGCGCCAGTGGCACCCATCAGCCAGACACGGTCGCCGTTGCGGATGCCACGGTCAGCCGCTGTCTTCGGGTTGATCTCGACATAAGCCTCTTGCTGCAACTCGGCCAACCAAGGGTTGGAGCGGGTCTCTTCGCCACCACCTTCGTACTCGACCAAACGGCCAGAGGTGAGGATGAGCGGGAACTTCTCGTGCATCTTGTCGGCGATATTCTTGTCCTGCACCGTTTTGTACAGGGTGGGCAGACGCCAGAAAGCTTTCTTGTCGTCGTGCGTGGGGTACTTGGCCATCATGTCAGGACGCGTGCCGTACAAAGGCTCACGGTGCTGAGGAATGGGGTCCGGGAAGTTCCAGACCACGGCACGCGCTTTGGCGTTGCCAAAGGGGTGGCAGCCATGGTTTTGCATGAACACACGCATCATGCCGCCCGAGTTGTCGGTCTTCCAGTTCTTGCCTTCGGCCTTGGCTTTTTCGGCATCGGTCAACTCGTCCCACCAGCCCAGCTTTTTCAGCAAGATGTGGTCGAGTTCCGGGTAACCGGTGGTGATGTCAGCACCTTTGGAGTGCGAACCGTCTTCAGACAGCAGGCTCTTGCCTTCGCGTTCCACACCGAAGTTGGCGCGGAAGTTGCCACCGCCGTCCATGACGTGCTTGGAGGTGTCGTACAGGTTGGGCGAGCCGGGGTGCTTGAGTTCGGGCGTGCCGTAGCAAGGCCATGGCAGACCGAAGTAGTCGCCTGTGAAGTCGTAGCCGGTTTCCTTGTCTTTGCCGCCTTTGGCCTTGAGGGTTTTCACATCGAACACGTTCATGTTCTTCATGTGGGCCTTCAGGCGCTCAGGGCTTTGGCCGGTGTAGCCAATGGTCCAAACGCATTTGTTGATTTCGCGCAGGATGTCTTCGGGCATGGGTTCGTCCATGCCTTTGACTTTTTGCATTTTGTAGTTTTTGACCAGCTCGGTACCAAAGCCCAATTTTTGAGCCAACTGGTACATGATCATGTGGTCAGAGCGGCTCTCCCACAGCGGGTCGATGACCTTCTCGCGCCACTGCAGCGAACGGTTGGACGCGGTGCACGAACCGCTGGTCTCGAATTGCGTGGCGGCGGGCAACAGGTACACGGCGCGGTTGGGGTTCAGGTCTTCGGCTTTGCCTGGCATGGCGGCCATGGCGGCTGTGGCCGATGGGTAAGGGTCCACCACCACCAGCAAGTCCAGCTTGTCCATGGCGCGCTTCATCTCCAGACCGCGGGTCTGGGAGTTGGGCGCATGGCCCCAGTAGAAAACGCCACGCAGGTTGCTGTCCTGGTCAATGAGTTCGTTTTTCTCGAGCACACCGTCGATCCAGCGGGACACGGTGATGCCATTCTTGCCCATCATGGCGGGGGCAGAAAACTGCTTTTTAATCCACTCGAAGTCCACGCCCCAGGCGTTGGCAAAGTGCTTCCAGGAGCCTTCAGCCAGACCGTAATAGCCGGGCAGAGAATCAGGGTTGGGGCCAACGTCGGTGGCGCCTTGCACGTTGTCGTGGCCACGGAAGATGTTGGTGCCGCCACCGCTCTTGCCCACGTTGCCCAAGGCCAGTTGCAAGATGCACGACGCACGCACGATGGCGTTGCCGATGGTGTGCTGGGTCTGACCCATGCACCAGACCACGGTGCCAGGGTTGTTCTCGTGCAGCATCTTGGCGATCTTGAAGACTTGGTCTTCTTTGACGCCGCAAGCTTCTTCCACTTTGTCCGGTGTCCACTTGGCCAACACGTCTGCCTTGACGGCTTCCATGCCATACACGCGGTCGTTGATGTATTTTTTGTCTTCCCAGCCGTTCTTGAAGATGTGATAGAGCACACCGAACAGGAAAGGAATGTCTGTGCCTGAGCGGATGCGCACGTACTCGTCGGCCTTGGCCGCAGTGCGGGTGAAGCGTGGATCGACCACGATCATCTTGCAGCCGTTTTCCTTGGCGTGCAGCATGTGCAGCATGGACACGGGGTGGGCTTCGGCTGCGTTGGAGCCGATGTACAAAGCGACCTTGCTGTTTTGCATGTCGTTGTACGAGTTGGTCATGGCGCCATAACCCCAGGTGTTCGCCACACCGGCCACGGTGGTGGAGTGGCAAATACGGGCCTGGTGGTCACAGTTGTTGGTGCCCCAGAAGCTGACGAACTTGCGCATCAAGTAGGCTTGTTCGTTGTTGTGCTTGGACGAACCAATGAAGTACACGCTGTCAGGGCCGCTGGCTTTTTTGAGCTCCAGCATCTTGGCGCTGATCTCAGTCAGGGCAGTGTCCCAGCTGATGCGCTCGTATTTGCCGTTGACCAGCTTCATCGGGTAGCGCAGGCGGTATTCGCCATGGCCGTGTTCACGCAGGGCCGCGCCCTTGGCGCAGTGGGCGCCCAGGTTGATGGGCGAATCGAACACGGCTTCTTGGCGGACCCAGACGCCGTTTTCAACAACGGCATCGACCGCGCAACCCACCGAGCAATGGGTGCACACAGTGCGTTTGACTTCGACTTTGCCCGCACCCAGGATGGAAGCGCCAGTGGCCGCCTGGGCTTTTTGCACCAAGCTCAGCTGAGATGCGGCAAGACCCACGCCCACACCCAGACCCGAACGGCGCAAAAAGCTGCGACGGTCGAGTGTAGGCAGTGCTTGCGACAAACCGCGGCGCAGGCTGTGAATGAAAGGAGAGGAAACGCCACCCGAGGTGGTGCTTTGCTTTTTGGTCAACAACATGGAGGGCTCCAGTTGGGGGAAAGATGAAAGACCGGCCAGTGGCCAGGTCAGATGCGGGTGGTTTTGTAGTACTGCTGAACGTGTTCGCTCAGGGTGTAACCGCCACCACGCGCAGGTTTGGGCAAAGCAGCGGCCACTGGTGCCGACTGCTTCACAACACCGGGCAACACGGCCGTTGCCGCAGCCACAGCGCCTACCGTGGCAGCGCCTGCAAACAGGCTGCGACGCGAAAGAGAGGAAGTTTTGGATGACATCAAAGACTCCTGAAAAAAGGCAAGCTGATGGATCAGCAGAACTTATGGCCTAGGCAAAAAGGTACATAGGTGATCTTACTGTCTGCCCAGCAGGCTTTTCATGTAAAAACCCTTAGATCAAATTCATTTTCGTCAAGTGGGTGACAGCCGACACCCTCAAAGAGCGAAAAAAAACGCCCACGCACACAAACCACTTGGGCTGTGTGTGCGTGAGCGCACGGTGTTCTTTTTATTTGTACAGAACTTCAGGCAACCACATGCCGATGGCCGGGAAGATGTAGAGCAGCACGATCGCAAAAACCTGGATCGCCATGAAAGGCAGCATGCCTGCGAAGATCTGGTTCAGCGTGACGTGCGGTGGGCTCACACCCTTCAAATAGAACGCTGCCATCGCCACGGGTGGGCTCAGGAATGCGGTCTGCAGGTTCAAGGCCACCAACAGGCCGAAGAACAGCGGATCAATGCCGAAGTGAGGCAGCAAAGGAATGAAGATCGGCATGAAAATCACGATGATCTCGGTCCATTCCAATGGCCAGCCCAGCAAGAAGATGACCACTTGCGCCAAGATCATGAACTGCACAGGCGTCAGGTCCATGCCCAGCACCCAAGTGTTGATGATCTCCTGACCACCCAGCAACGCAAACGCGGCCGAGAAAATGCTGGAGCCCACAAACAACCAGCACACCATGGCACTGGTTTTGGCCGTGAGGTACACCGACTCGCGCAGCACCACATAGTTCAGGCGGCGGTAAGCTGCGGCCAGCAACAAGCCGCCCAGCGAACCCATGGCCGCAGCCTCGGTGGGCGTGGCCAAGCCAAAGACGATGGTGCCCAGCACCGCCAGAATCATCAGGGCCAGTGGGAAGAACGAACCCAGCAGCATCTTGAAGATTTCAAGGCGCACAAAGCTGAAATAGGCGTAGAAGATGGCCAGTGCCACGGCACAGCTGGCCAGGCCAATCCAGAAGGACATCGGCGCTGGCTGGCGCTCGGCTTGGGCCGCTGGTGTTTCAGCCGCAGCACTGACCGCTGCCGGTGCAGGCGCTTTGGCGGGTTCTGCAGCAGGCGCCGCTTCGACCTTGGCGACTTCGGCCGTACCGGGCGGCGTTTGCAGACCATCGGCTTCAGGTTCAGACAAACCGCTGACACTTTCAGCCTCTTGATCGTCTGAAGTTTCAGACAACTCACCACCCATGGCCACCACACCTTCGACCGCCTCAACAGGCAAAGGCGCTGTGACCTTGAAGTAAATGGTGCCCATGATGGCGGCTACCGCCAAGGCGGGCAGCAAAGCGATACCCAAATGGTTGAGCAATTCGCGCATGGGCACGGCCACATTGCGCTTGCCCTTGATGGCGCCGATCAGGCCTGGCAACACGGTGTTGCTGACGTCTTTGGACACCACTTGCGCAAAAGCAGGCAAGGGCACGATGCGGTCTTCAGCCGACATGGGCGGTGCCATGTGGGGTTTGATCTTGGCAATGATCACCACATAAACAACATACAAAGTGGCCAGCATGATGCCGGGGAAAAATGCACCGGCATACAGCTTGACCACCGACACACCAGCCGTCGCACCGTACACGATCAACATGACCGAAGGCGGAATCAAAATGCCCAAACAGCCACCGGCCGTGATGGCACCGGCTGACAACTGCACGCTGTAGCCCGCACGCAGCATGGCAGGCAGCGCCAGCAAGCCCATGAGCGTGACCACTGCACCAACGATGCCCGTGGCCGTCGCGAAGATCGCACAGGTCACGATGGTGGCCACCGCCAATGAGCCTGGCAGGCGGGCCATGGCCAGGTGCATGCTCTTGAAGAGCTTTTCGATCAGGTTGGCGCGTTCAATCAGGTAGCCCATGAACACGAACAGCGGGATCGAGATCAGCACGTCGTTGGACATGACCGAATAAGCCCGCTGGACCATCAGGTCCAGTGTTTGGCTGACCGCCAAATCGGGGTTTTGGCTTTTGTAGGCGATCCAAGCGAAGATCATGCCCATGCCCATCAGGGTGAAGGCGGTCGGGAAACCCAACATGATCGCCACCACCACCAGCGCCAACATCAACAGCCCCAAGTGACCATTGGTCATCTCGGACGGAGCCGGCAGCAAAACAAAGGCCGACAACACGACCAAGGCCATGATCGTCAGGCCGAACCAGACTTCTTTTTTCATTTGTGAGTTCCCTTGTCAGCCGTCACCAGCACATCGAGTTTGGCGATGTCTTCGTCCTTGACGTTGACCATTTCCTTGAGTTTTTCGACATCGACTTCGTCCACGTCATCGCCGCGCTTGGGCCATTCGCCCTGCTTGATGCAGACGATGCAACGCACGATTTCGACCAAGCCTTGGGCCAGCAAGAAGGCACCTGCAATGGGCAAGATGGTCTTGAAGGGGTAAACCGGTGGACCGTCAGCCGTGATGTTGGAGTGTTCGTGGATAGCCCAAGATTCGGCTGCAAAACCGTAACCTGCATAAGCCAATGCCACCACACCGGGAATAAAGAACACGATGTACAAAATCAAATCCAGCCAGGCCTGCAGGCGGGGCGGGAAAAAGCCGTACAGCACATCGCCGCGCACATGGCCGTTTTTGGACAAGGTGTAAGCACCCGCCATCATGAAAAGTGAGCCATACATCATGCTCATGACGTCAAAGGCCCAGGCGTGGGGACTGTCCAGCACATATCGGGAGAAAACCTCCCAGGAAATCATGAAAGTCAGCGCCACGATCAGCCAAGAAAAAAACTGGCCAATCCATGTGCTGACTTTGTCAATAAAAAGCAACAGGTTTTGCATAAGGGAACCACATAAATGAATCAGCCATCTGGAAATGCCCAGATGGCTGATGGGGAAGGCTTGAGAAGGTGATCAGCCTTTTTTGGCACCAAAGAAATGGTTAACTGCCATGCGACGGCTGATGTTGGTGTCCTGGTCCCACTTCACAGCACGGGCTGCGAAAGCTTTCTGGGAGGCCACCACTTCCTTGAAGATCGCGTTTTCGGCAGACTTCTTCTCTAGGATTTCAGACCAGACCTTGAGCTGCTCTTGCAAGATCGCATCAGGTGTCTTGAAGAATTTGACCTTGTCCTTGGTCTGCAATTCGATGTAGTCCTTGGAATAACGGTCAATGGCTTTCCAGGACATGTCGGCCGAAGCGGCTTCTGTCGCGATCGAAATCACGGACTTCAACTTGGCAGGCAGTGCATCGTACTTGGTCTTGTTGAACATGATCTCGAAGGTTTCCGAGGCCTGGTGGTAGCTTTGCAGCATGCAGACTTTGGAGACATCGGGGAAGCCCAAGATGCGGTCGGATGTGGCGTTGTTGAACTCGGCACCGTCGAGCAAACCGCGGTCCATCGCAGGCACAATCTCGCCGCCTGGCAAGGCGTTCACGGCAGCGCCCATGGCGGTGAACAGGTCAATCGCCAGACCGTTGGTGCGGAACTTCAGGCCTTTCAGGTCAGCCGTCTTGGTGATCGGCTTCTTGAACCAGCCGAAGGGCTGAGTGGCCATGGGGCCGTACAGGAAAGACTGGACGT
The DNA here is from genome assembly GCF_003063335.1 of Limnohabitans sp. MMS-10A-192. Classification (GTDB taxonomy): domain Bacteria; phylum Pseudomonadota; class Gammaproteobacteria; order Burkholderiales; family Burkholderiaceae_C; genus Limnohabitans_A. Next base: position 57,770 of record NZ_NERX01000003.1, read on the forward strand.
TGCCGCCAATCGAGGCGTACAACTTGGCCAACAGCTCAGCGCCGCCGCCGTACTTGTGCCAGGCCAGGATCATGTTGGCATCCATGCCGAAAGCAGGGCCGGAGCTCCACAAGGCCAAAGCGTTTTGCTTGCCGTAGTGGTAGCCCAACACGCCGTGGCCGCCGTCCAAAGTGCCTTTGGACACCGCTTCGAGCAAACCAAATGCAGGCACCACAGCGCCAGCAGGCAGCACTTCGATCTTCAGATCGCCACCGGTCATGTCGTTGACCTTCTTGGCGTAATCCAAAGCGTATTCGTGGAAAATGTCCTTGGCAGGCCATGTGCTCTGCCAGCGCATGCTGATCGGGCCAGTCTGGGCTTTGGCAATCATGGGGGCGGAGATGGCACCTGCGGCCAAGGCAGCGCCCTTGAGGAGGTTACGGCGACGTGGGGTTTGGTTTTCTGACACAGTGATTCTCCATTCGTTGTAAAAATAGCCAAGCACCAATGAATTAGCTCGGTCATTTCATTATTGAATGGCATTGTCAAACTGGGCTAAGTGAAAACCCGACAAAGCCTCGTCTTTTTTCTCACAGCGTTGTGAAGATTTTTTCAATCACTGCAACAAGTCAAAGCCCTGAACTTCCACGCTCAAAAACGCATCCGTGAATGCGGCAACACCGGCATAAAAATGGGCACGGGGATGCCCCACAAGCACCTGACACATTTGCGACATCCAAGGCTGCAGATGCTGACTGAAAAATGCCTGCTGATGACTCAGGTTGGCCACAGAGACATCGTCTCCGGCAATGAGAAAACGCATCACCTCGAGCACATAGGCCGCGTGGTCTTCGGTTTCGGGCATGTCATCGCTGCGCCCCAAGCCCAGGGCTATCAGGTCGTGGCGCAGCTTGACCAGAGGCTTTTCATTCAGGAAGCCACTGAGGTAGTGCGAACCAAACAGATACACCTCGGGCTTGCCCACGCCACCGAACAAGCTGGTGTATTCACTGGCAATTTGTACCAAGCTCAACTCGCGTGCAGACGCCACCAGTTCCCGCCAGGAATCTTCCAAGAAGGCCCCTGCATCGGGCGCTTCGGTCACGGCCACCTGCAACTGATTCAACAGCTCTGGCGAAGGCGGCTGGTAATAAAGCGATGAGAGCAGGCCGTATATCTCGGCGCGTGCGGTTTCTTCGTCCAGCGCATGGCTGGTGTTCGACAAGTTCAGATCTGAGCTCATGAAAAATCAATTCAGGGGTTTGTCGCCCGCCATGCGGACCTGGTTTTCGTCGGTGAACATGTCCACCACGCGGCAGTCGCCACACATTTTGAGGCGCTCCAATGCGGGGCCCTGAAACATGCTGTGCCCGGCCAGGCGGCCGAGCATGGTCTCGATGGCCTTGACCGTGCCAAAGGGTTTGCCGCAACGAACGCAGCCATAAGGTGGGCTGTTGTGCAGCACCCGGGCCTGTGTGCGCTCAGGCACGAGCGACAGGCGGGGCTCCAAGGTGATGGCTTGCTCGGGGCAGGTGGTGGCGCACAGGCCGCACTGCACGCAGTTTTTCTCGATGAATTTGATTTCGGGCTGCTGCGGGTTGTCTTGCAAGGCCGACGAAGGGCAGGCCCCCACACAGCTCATGCACAGGGTGCATTTGCTGGCATTGACCACGATGGTGCCCAGCGGTGAGCCCACCGCAGGCAAGGCCAAAGCCGCCGGACGAGACGGCGCGGCCATGACCGGTGACTGCGCCATCAGGTGGTCCAGGGTCAGCTCAAGGTTGCTGCGCTTTTCGGCCTGCACCGCGTGCCGCGCCGCCAAAGCAGGGCCTGCAGGGGCTTTGACAGCTCGTCCTGACAGGCGCTGCAGATCGGCGTCGAGCGAGGCGGCGTTGCCCACTTGCAGCAATTCAAAATGCACGCCTTCGTAGCCCAAGCCATTCAACAGGCTTTGGGCCACGGCCATTTGCTCCATCAAAGCGCTCTTGTACTGCGGGGCTTCTTCGTCGGTCAGCATGACCAAAACCTGCCGGGCGCCATAGGCCACGGCCGACAGCCACAGCTCCAGGCCCACGCTGGCGGTGTGCCACAAGGCCACCGGCATCACGCGGGCGGGCACGCCTTGCATGACCTTGAGCTGTGCACCGCGGCCCAGCTCATCGATCAGGGCCTGGCCTTTGTCCTGGCTGTGCAGCAGCAAAGCGGCGTCGCGGCCACCGGCAGCTTGGTAGGTACTCAAGAGGGTGCGGATCTTCTCGCCCTGCTCAGCCGGGCGCGGGTAAGCGTAGGTCAGTGCCCCGGTCGGGCAAGCCGTGGTGCAGGCACCGCAGCCCACGCACAGGTTGGGGTTGACCTTGATTTGCTGGCGCGCCTTGTCCGAGCTGATGGCTTCAGCCGAGCAAATGTCCACGCAGGCATTGCAGCCGACTTGTTCGTTGCGGCTATGCGCGCACAGCTTTTGTTTGTAGGCAAAGAAGCGGGGCTTTTCAAACTCGCCCACCAGCTCGCGCAGCTTGAGCAAGGTCTGCAGGTCCTGCCCGTCCCATCGGAAATAGCCTTGAGGCAAGGCATGCGAAGTGAAGGTGGGCGACGCTTGGGCGCCGCGCAAATCGAGCACCACGTCAAAGCGTGCGCTTTGCGCTTGTGGCTCGCGCATGAAGTTGATGGCGCCCACGGCGTCGCAGGCCTTGACGCAATCGCGGTGCGAGCTGCAGCGCGACATATCAATTTGGTAATCCAGACCAATGGCTTGCTCTGGGCAGGCGGCCACGCAGGCATTGCAGCGGGTGCACAGGTCCAGGTCGATCGGGTTGCTGGCGTCCCAGCTCACATCAAAGGCCCCGAGCCAGCCGGTCAGGTTTTGCAGGCGTCCGGCCAAGACGGGGTAGCGGCGCTCTTGGGCGCCGCCGGCATTGCCAGGTCCTTCGGCCCAGATCGTGACTTGCATCGCATCGGACACCAAGGCGGCAGCGCGCTCGGCTTGGTCGATGGGCCCCAGGATCAGCAAACGGCCTTCGCTTTTGTAGGTGACGGTGGGCACCGGCTCAGGCTCGGGCAAGCGGGCCGCAGCCAACAAGGCGGCCAGCTTGGGACTGGCGTTGGCGGCTTCACTGCTCCAGCCTGCGGTCTCGCGGATGTTGACAAAGCGGATGGGCGACACAGCGCCTTCGGTTTGTTCGGCCAGCTCAGAAAACAAACGCTTTTCTTGTGTGCAGGCCACCACCACGGTCTGGCCACTTTTGACGGCACGCTGAAATTCGCCCGCCTCGCGGCGGCACAGTGTGGTGTGGAGTTTTAAATCTTCACCCAGCACCTGGCCCAGGGTCTGGGCTTGCAGGGGCATGGTTTGGTTGCAGTTGCAAATCAGGGTCGTCATGTTCGCTTAAGGGCAAGTCTGGCAATGCCGTTGTGGCTTGCGATGGCGCAGACTGTGCCACAAGCTGAGCTGTTTCTGGGTCTTGGGTGCGCAAATCAGGGTTTTCATGCGGCAATACCCCTACAGCCTCAAATGGTTCGGCGGGTTCTGGGATTTCAGGGGGCACCAAATTCATGAACTGGGCACTGGCCATCTTTTGCAGCATGCCGGCAGGCAAAGGGTCTGGCAAGTTGTAGTCGCCGATGTAAATGTCCAGGCCATCCATCACATTGAAGTGCGGGTCGGCAAACAATTTCTTGACTGCCAGGTTGCGCACCTCGGCGGGCACACCTTGTTGCATGAAGGCACCGAACTCCGATTCGGGCGTGAGGGCTTGTGCGTCTTCCAGCGTAGGCAGGGGCTCATCCGGGGGGGGTGTCGCCGAGGTTTGCCCAACCAACGGATCGACAACCACTGGCGCCGCTTGGCCGGGCGCCGTGGTGGCACGAATTTCGGACTGCTCAGGCTCTTGCAGCGGCAGGCCCTTGGCCGCTTCTTGCTTGCGGCGTGACCAGCGGCTCAAAAAATGATCGCTCATGCGCCCTGCCCTTGCCCGCCTTTGCGTTTCTCGGTGGTGCTGACCGATGCTGGCTGGCCAAAGCGATCGGTCAGGCCCTGAAAGCTTTGAGGGCGCTGGCGTTTCTTCACTTCGGGCACATAGTGGTGCTCGGCAAATTCACGGATCCACTGCACCACCTCTGCGGGGGCCGGGATGGTCTCCACGGTTTCTTGGGCATCCAGCCAACGGCCTGCATCGTGGTAGCTCAGGCTCACCGCCTGGGGCTCTGCACGCGGCGCTTGACCATCGACTTCGATCATGCGCCACATCACAAACCAGCAGGGCGTGGGCGATGTGGCGTTGAGCCAATAGCCTTCGGCATCGTCGGGAAACAACTGAACCGACCAGCTGGGATAGAGCCATTGCGAGGCATCCGGCGTTTCACGCAGGCAACGAACGGCCTGACCAAAGCTGGCTTCCTGCAAGACCACATCGTCCAGCGTCCAGCGGTGGCTTTGCCAGCGGGCCATGGGGCCTTGCACCGGCTCGCGGCGCATCAGCACAGCCACGTCAATTTGAGATGGGGTGTTCATGAGGGCATTGTTCATCAAGCGGGCAAAACATAGTCTGACGAGGGCAATCGCAGGGTAAAAACCGTGCCTTGACCGGGCTGACTGGCAAAGGTCAATGTGCCGCCATGCGACTCAACGATCGCCTGGCTTAACCAAAGACCTACGCCCATGCCCTCGGATTTGGTGCTTTTGAAAAGACTGAAAACCTCTGCTTGTTTGTCCAGCGCAATACCTGTGCCGTTGTCTTCGACTTGCAGGTCCAGATGGCCGGGCAAGACCAGGCCACGGATGTGCAACACACGCTCACGGTGTCCAATGTCGCTCATGGCGTCCATCGCATTCGTCACCAAATTGAGGACAACTTGTTGCAGTTGCGTGACATCGCCCGTCAGGCGAAACCCCTCGTCGAATGTACTGACAATGCGAACCTTCTCCAAAGCCGACTTGCCCTGAACGATGTCCAACACATCGAGCACCAATTGCTTGAAGTCGATTTTCGAAAACTCACCCTTGCTCATGCGGAACAAGGCGCGAAGTTTGCGAATGATGTCACCTGCCCTTTGGGTGTCGTTCACGATGTGGCTGGCCACGGTGCCCAGCAACTGTTGATCGATGGTTCGCCCTGCGTTCTGCGTGGCTTTCACCTGCGCCTGGATCAACTCAGCATGCAACAGTGTGGCGGCCAACGGTTGATTGAGCTCGTGGGCAAAACTGGCCACCAATGCACCCATGCCTGCGCTCTTATTGGACAAGGTCAATTGCCGAATGATTTCTTCACGCTCAGCCAACAAACTCGACAGCGTTTGCGAATGCTCCAACACCAAGGCGGCGTGCTCTTGCTCACGGGCCAGCTGTTCCTGCACTGCGATTTTTGAGCGGTGCGCCTTGTCTATGAAAATCTGCATGAAGCCCACACTCAGCAGGGTGATGCCGGCAAACTGCCCCGCGAACACCACCGCATGGTCCCAGGATGCTTCGTACACATCGTCCGAACCAATCCCCGTGATCATGGCCAAGGCCTTGATGCCCAGACTTCCGGACAACACCAAACCCGCCCAACGGACCGAGGTGGCACCAATGCTGTCATGGCTGCGCGCCATGTGGCGCCCAGAGACGTAATATTCCAGACAATTGAGCGTGTAAAACGAATAGAACACCACCATGATGGTGCTTTCGGGTGCGCCCGAAAAATGCAGGCCAAAGCTCAAGCCCAAAGCCAGCACGTTGAACAGGCCCATGCCCCAGAGCCAGCGGGCATCGGGTGGGCCATCGAGCGAACGCAGGGCAATTTGCCGCCCCCAGTTGCCCAAGGCCATCAACAATTGGCCAAACACAACGACATGGTCGACGTGAATCAAGCCCCTGCTGCCCAGCACGCACAGGCTGAGCGCACTCAAAATACCGGACACACTCCACAGCACCGCCACGCGGCTGCGGAATCGGGCCAGTCCGTACCACAAGGCCGCGTGCAGCATCAGGTACATGAACGCATCTACCCAGAAGATGAGTTGCACATCCAGTTTCAAGCAGGCCTCCTTGACCCATCGTGTTTGTCTGACCCACCCGGCCTATTGGTGAGGCCCGATGACTTTTGATTGCCGCTGATTATGCGGTCAAGGTCAGGGTCTGGATCTGGACGGCGCAGTATTTGAACTCCGGGATCTTGCCAAACGGGTCGAGCGCGGCGTTGGTCAGCTCGTTGGCTGCGGCTTCCACATAGGCAAACGGGATGAACACCGCGCCCAGCGGCGTGCCGTTGTCCTGGCGCACAGCCAGCTCCACATGCCCCCGGCGCGAGGCCACGCGGATGCGCTGACCCGGCTGCAGGCCCAAGCGGGCCATGTCGGCCGCGTGCATGGACGCCGTGGCCGCAGGCTCCAGCGCGTCGAGCACGGTGGCCCGGCGCGTCATGCTGCCCGTGTGCCAGTGTTCCAGTTGCCGCCCGGTGATCAGCACCATCGGGTACTCCGCATCGGGCTGCTCGTTGGCCGGGATCAGGCTGGCGGGCACCAGCCGCACACGGCCGTCGGCGGTGGGGAAATGGTCATGGAAGACGATGGGCTGGCCCGGGTCGTCGGCGCTCACACACGGGTAAGTGACCGAGCCCGCATTCAGGCGCGCCCAGTCGATGCCGCCAATGGCCGGGGCCATGGCCTGGCGCATCTCTTCATACACCTCGGCCACACCATCGTGCTCGCCCGCATAGCGCCAGTTCAGGCCCATGCGCTCGGCGATCTGCTGGATGATCCACAAATCGGGTTTCGCATCGCCCGGCGGCAGCACGGCCTGGCGGCCCATTTGCACCGTGCGGTCGGTGTTGCTGACGGTGCCGGCTTTCTCAGGCCAGGCGCTGGCGGGCAGCACCACATCGGCCAGCCAGGCGGTTTCGGTCAAGAAAATGTCTTGCACCACCAGGTGCTGCAAGCTGGCGAGCGCGTGACGGGCATGGTTCAAGTCCGGATCGCTCATGGCCGGGTTCTCGCCCATGATGTACATGCCGCGCACCTTGTGCGGGTCGCTGTCCGAGGCCAAGGCTTTGTGCATGATCTCGACCACGGTGTAACCGGGCTGGTCGTCGAGCTTCGTGTCCCAGAATTTCTCAAACCAGTCATGCGCCGACTTGTCGCTCACGCGTTGGTAGTTGGGGTACATCATCGGGATCAGGCCCGCGTCGCTCGCGCCTTGCACGTTGTTCTGGCCGCGCAGCGGGTGCAGGCCCGTGCCGGGTCGGCCGATCTGGCCGGTGATGCTGGCCAACGCGATCAGGCAGCGCACGTTGTCGGTGCCGTGCACATGCTGGCTGACGCCCATGCCCCACAAAATCATGGCGGCTTTGGCGGTGGCGTAGGCTCGGGCCACTTCGCGGATGGTGTCGGCCGGGATGCCGCACACCGCGCTCATGGCTTCGGGCGTGTAGTCCTGCACATGGGCCTTGAGTTCGGCCACGTTGTCGGCACGCTCTTTCAGGAATTGTTCGTTGCACAAGCCCTCATGCACGATGACATGAAGCATCGCGTTGAGCAGCGCCACATCGGTGTCGGGCTTGAACTGCAGGTTGCGCCAAGTATGGCGGCCGATGTCGGTGATGCGCGGATCGGCCAGCACGATGCGGGTGCCGCGCTGGGCGGCGTTCTTCATCCAGCTGGCGGCCACCGGGTGGTTGGCTGTCGGGTTGGAGCCAATCACGATGATCAGGTCCGAATGCTCGACATCGCGCACCGGATTGCTCACCGCGCCCGAGCCCACCCCTTCGAGCAAGGCCGCCACGCTGGAGGCGTGGCACAGGCGTGTGCAGTGGTCCACGTTGTTGCTGCCAAAGCCGGTGCGCACCAGCTTTTGGAACAAATAGGCTTCTTCGTTGCTGCCTTTGGCGGAGCCAAAACCGGCGAGCGACTTGGGGCCGTGCGCTTGTCGCAGTGCGTTGAGCGGCTGCGTCGCCAGATCGAGCGCTTCTTCCCAGGTCGCTTCGCGAAAGACTTCGCGCCAGTCGGTGTGGCCATCCAGCAGGGACACGTCTTTGGCCACGCCCGTTTTGCGGATCAGTGGCTGGGTGATGCGGTCCGGGCTGTGGATGTAGTCCATGCCAAAGCGGCCCTTGACGCACAAGCGGCCTTCGTTGGCCGGGCCTTCGCGGCCTTGGACGCTGATGATTTTTTCATCTTTGACTTGGTAGGTGACCAGACAGCCCACGCCGCAAAACGGGCAGACGGAGTCCACTTCACGGTCCACCTTTTGCGGGCCCATGTGGCTCTTGGGCATGAGCGCGCCCGTGGGGCAGGCCTGCACGCATTCACCGCAGCCCACGCAGCTGCTCCCCCCCATCGGGTCGGCCAGGTCAAACACCACTTGGGTGTGTGCACCCCTGAAGGCCAGACCGATCACGTCGTTGACCTGCAAATCACGGCAAGCGCGTTCGCAGCGGTTGCACTGGATGCACGCGTCCAAATTCACGGCCATGGCCGGGTGTGACAAATCTGCAGGCACGGCATCTCGCTTGAGCGCGGCCAATGCTGGGCGCACCTGCACGCCATGGTGCTCAGCCCATTGGCTCAGCTCGCCATGTGGGGCCTCGGCGCGATCGTCCAGCCATTTGTGGCCTTGCTCGGGCAAGTCGGCCAGCAGCATCTCCAGCACCATCTTCTGGCTTTTGACGGCGCGCTCGCTGTTCGTCTGCACCTTCATGCCCGAAGTGGCGCTGCGGCAGCAACTCGGTGCCAGGGTGCGTTCACCGTCGATCTCGACCACACAGGCGCGGCAATTGCCGTCGGGGGCCAAGCCTTCCTTGTGGCACAGGTGCGGGATGGCGATGCCCAACTCTTTGGCGATGTTGAAAATGCTTTTTCCAGCAGGCGCTTCAACAGACTGGCCATTGAGGCTGAATTGAACGGTGCTCATGCGCTGCCCCACTGAATGGCATACCCGACTACGTCAGAGCTGTCATGCCCGACATGATCGGGCATCCAGGTTTTGAATGCATGGATACCCGCGTGCGCGGGTATGACAGAAAGGTGGGCACGCCCGACTACTTGACAACTGTCATGCCCGACTACTTGACAACTGTCATGCCCGACTACTTGACAACTGTCATGCCCGACTTGATCGGGCATCCATGCCTTCATGACGCAAGATCCTCGGCTCAAGCCCAAGGATGACAAAAGACGTGTGCTCATCGGCTCGCCTCCGCTGCAACTTCGTGCGGGAAGTAGTCCAGCACACAACGGATCGGGTTCGGGGCGGCCTGACCCAGGCCACAGATGGACGCATCGCCCATGACTTGCGCCAGGTCTTTGAGCGTATCGGCGTCCCATACATCGGCAGCCATCAGCTGCGAAGCCTTCTCAGTGCCCACGCGGCAGGGTGTGCACTGGCCGCAGCTTTCGTGCGCAAAAAATCGCATCACGTTCAACGCCGCATCGCGGGCGCTGTCGTGTTGGCTGAGCACCATCACGGCGGCCGAGCCGATGAAGCAACCGTGCGGCTGCAGCGTGTCAAAGTCCAGCGGCACATCGGCCAGCCGTGCGGGCAAGATGCCGCCGCTGGCCCCGCCGGGCAAGTAGGCGTAGAGCGTGTGCCCTTCGGCCATGCCGCCGCAGTATTCATCCACCAGCTCGCGCAGTGTGATGCCCGCAGGTGCGAGCTTGACGCCCGGTTGTTGGACGCGACCGCTCACGCTGAAGCGGCGCAGGCCCTTGCGGCCATGGCGCCCGTGCGCTGCAAAGCTGTCTGCGCCTTGCTCCAGCAGTTCGCGAATCCAATAGAGGGTCTCGAAGTTGTGTTCCAGGGTCGGGCGACCGAACAGGCCCACCTCGGCGATGTAGGGCGGGCGCAGTCGCGGCTCGCCACGCTTGCCCTCGATGCTCTCGATCATGGCCGACTCTTCACCGCAGATGTAGGCCCCTGCACCTCGGCGCAGTTCGATACGCGGCAAGTCACAAGGCGGGTTGGCCTGCAAATCGGCCAGCGCTTGGGCCAGCAGCAGGCGGGCTTCGTGGTATTCGTCGCGCAGGTAAATGTAGACCGCCTCACAGCCCACCACGCTGGCAGCAATCAGCAGGCCTTCCAAAAAACGGTGCGGGTCGGCCTCCAGACAAGTGCGGTCCTTGAAGGTGCCGGGCTCCCCCTCGTCGATGTTCACCGCCATCAGGCGTGGGCCGGGCTGGCTGCGCACGATGCGCCATTTGCGGCCCGCCGGGAAACCCGCGCCGCCCAGGCCACGCAAGCCAGAAGACTCCAGCACCTGGATGACCGATTCGTGGTCTTTCAGACCGGCGGCCACTTGCAGGGCCAGCTGGTAGCCACCAGCTTTTTTGTAATCGTCGTAACGCAGCGCCTGAGGCAAGGGCAGGGGCTGCGTGCAGTTCTCGGCCACCAAGCGGCTCACATTTTGAGCCGTGGCAAGCGCCACCGCCTGCTGCCCCACTTGCGCCGCAGGCGCCTGCTCGCAGCGGCCCAAACAAGGCACATTGACGACCTGCACGTCGCCCGTCAGATCCCGCTGCAATTGGCGCAGCAAGGTGTCGCTGCCCGCCAAGCTGCAACTCAAGCTGTCGCACACCCGCACGGTGATGCGCGGGGCCGGTGCATCGTCTTTCAGAATTTCAAAGTGGTGATAGAAAGATGCGACCTCAAACACCTCGACCACGGGCAAGCGCATTTCGGCCGCCAGCGCCACGATGTGGCGCTCAAACAGACCATAGAAATGGTCGTTCAGCACATGCAGGTGCTCGATCAGCAGGTCGCGGCGATGACCTTCTGTGGGCTGCGCACCGATCAGGGCCTGCACTTCGGCTCGGGCCTCGTCAGAGGCTTGTCGGCCTTTGAGTTGCGAGCGGGGCTTGCGCAGTTGCTGGCGAACCTGATCCAGGCCAATGTGGGTAGCGTTCGCCATGCCAGCTCAATAAGTCTCGAGGTGCAGACGGCCTTCTTTTTTCAGGGCCGCGCCGATGTGGTCCCAGTCCAGGCCCGCGTTTTGTGCGATATCGCGCAGCGCCATGACCACGCCCTCTTCCATGCTTTTCAGACCACAGACATAAAAGCAGGTGTTGCCGTCTTTGAGCAAGGCGGCCACATCGGCGGCGCGGTCGCGCAGGGCGTCTTGCACATAACGCTTGGTCTTGCCCTCTTCGCGCGAGAAGGCGAATTCGATGTCGATGAAATCTTTGGGCAGGTTGTTGAGCGGACCAAAGTACGGCAGCTCAGCGGGCGTGCGGGCGCCGAAGAACAGCATCAGCTTGCCACCCTCGAACTTGCCGCTGGCACGCAGGCGGCGACGCCACTCGGTCATGGCGCGCATGGGGGCCGAGCCCGTGCCGGTGCAGATCATGACGATGTTGCTCTTGGGGTGGTTGGGCATCAGGAAGCTGGCGCCGAACGGGCCAATCACCTGCACCTTGTCGCCCACATTCAAATCGCACATGTAGTTGGAGCCGACGCCGCGCACCGGTTGGCCGTCGTGGTCTTCGAGCACACGCTTGATGGTCAGCGACAGGTTGTTGTGGCCTGGACGCTCGCCGTTGCGGGGGCTGGCGATGGAATATTGGCGGGCATGGTGCGCTTTGCCTTTGGCGTCTTCGCCCGGGGGCAAGATGCCGATCGACTGGCCTTCGAGCACGGGGAAAGGCAGGTTGCCGAAGTCGAGCACGATGTGGTGGGTGTCGTAGTCTTTGCCGATTTCGGTCACGCGCAGATTGCCCGTGACGGTGGCGGTGATGGTTTTGTCGGCAGCCTTGGGGCCGTAGAGGTTGGTGTAGGCGTGGGCGGCCGACCAAGGTGGAATGGTCGCGCCGAATTGGGCGGAGTTGAAGCCCGCAGCGACAGCGGTGCTGGCTGCAGAGGCGGCCGAAGCGGTATCGGCTGCGGCGTCTGGCGTTGTTGCAGCATCACCGGCATCACCCCCGGCAGCTGCCAGTTCTTCAGCACTCAGCTCATCAGGCAGCACGTCCCACTTGAGTTGTTCTTCGATGCTGTAGGCCTTGGCCTTGGGCATCATGCGCCAGTTGTCGATCGAGCCTGTCGGGCATGGCGAGATGCAGTCCATGCAGAGGTTGCAGATGTCGGCCTTGACCACGTAATTGAGCGAGTCGTGCGTGATCGCGCCGACCGGACAGATCGCTTCGCAGGTGTTGCAGCGGATGCAGATCTCGGGATCGATGACGTGCTGTTTGATCAGGATGTCTGTGCTCATGGAATGCCTCCTCAGGCTTTCAGTGTTGTGTTTGGGTTCTCTGGCTTGCGAGGTCCGCAACGTCATGGCCTGGGGCCGGGCGCCTCATACTGGGGTACCAGAAATCGGCGCCCGGCCCCAGGCCACGCCGCCGCTCTGTGCCAGTTTTCACCTCGGCAGTCTACCGGTGTTTGAGCGCTTCACGCACCCATGCAGTTGACAGAGGAAGGGGCGGGTGACGATTTTTCGGTACCCCGGTATGAGGAACCCGCCCCTTCCTCTGTCAACTGCTGCTCCCATCAAGGAAGCAGCAGTCGATCAAAAGCTCAACGCATCAGTTGAAACGGACGTAATCAAAGTCCACAGGCTGACGGTTGATGCCCATGACGGGAGGCGCGATCCAGTTGGCGAACTTGCCTGGCTCGACGCAGCGACCCATCAGGCTGGCCACATAGGCGCGGTCTTCGTTGGTGGGCAACCATTCGCCCACTTGCGCCATCCACTGCTCGTCGGTCACCACTTGACCATCGGGTGTGATCTTGGAGCCGGACAAAGAACCGATGTTGCGGTGGAACGCTTTGTGCGGTGCCTTCAAAGTGAAAGGAATGCCCGCCTTGGCGATCACACGGTTCCAACGGTCGATGCCGCCTTTGGAGTCGGTGATGTAGTCGTCGCGCAGCACTTCGTTCAAAGCGTTGAGCATCGGCACTTCTTTTTCGATCAGCTTGCCGTCTTCGACCGACAGGATCTTGTAGCTGTTGCCCTTGAGCACGTGGTCATCGGTGCGCTTGCCTTCTTCGTAACGGCCTTTCAGACCGGAGCTGTAGAAGGTGGCGGCATTCGACGACTCGTCGGCACCGAACAAGTCGATGGTCACCGAGAAGTGGAAGTTGATGTAACGCTGGATGGTCGGCAGGTCGATCACACCGGCAGCGCGCAACTTGCCCACGTCGTCGGTCTTGAGTTCGTTCATCACATCGACGGTGCGCTGGATGGTGCGGCTCACACCGGACTCGCCCACGAACATGTGGTGCGCTTCTTCGGTCAGCATGAACTTGGTGGTGCGGGCCAGGGGGTCGAATGCCGACTCGGCCAAAGCGCACAGTTGGAACTTGCCGTCACGGTCGGTGAAGTAAGTGAACATGAAGAACGACAACCAGTCAGGGGTCTTCTCGTTGAAGGCCTGCAAGATGCGGGGGTTGTCTTGGTTGCCGCTGTTGCGCTGGAGCAATGCATCGGCTTCTTCACGACCGTCTTTGCCGAAGTATTTGTGCAGCAGGTACACCATGGCCCACAGGTGGCGGCCTTCTTCGACGTTGATCTGGAACAGGTTGCGCAGGTCGTACATGCTGGGCGCTGTCAGGCCCAAGTGGCGCTGCTGCTCGACCGATGCGGGCTCGGTGTCGCCTTGCGTCACGATGATGCGGCGCAGGTTGGCGCGGTGTTCGCCAGGCACGTCTTGCCAGGCTTTTTCACCGATGTGGTCGCCGAAATGGATCTTGCGGTCTTGCTCGCCGGGGTTCATGAACACGCCCCAACGGTAGTCGCGCATCTTGACGTGGCCAAACTGGGCCCAGCCCTGGGGGTCAACGCTCACGGCCGTGCGCAGGTACACGTCCATGTCGGTGGAGCCTTCGGGGCCCATGTCGTCCCACCAGTTGATGAAGTTGGGCTGCCACTGCTCAAGCGCGCGCTGCAGCGTGCGGTCTTCGCTCAAGTTGACGTTGTTGGGAATTTTTTCGCTGTAGTTGATACCGGACATGAGAGTCTCCAGAAATTAAAAAGCAACGGTGGGGGAAAATTTCGGTTGCAGCGCGGACCACCGGGAACCACGCTGCACAACGCAACAATCAAACGCGGTTCATGTCGAACTGGACTTTTTCGCCTTTGCCGTAGACCTTCAGAGCACCCTTTTCGCCGACGGCGTTGGGGCGCTGGAAGATCCAGTTTTGCCAGGCGGTCAGGCGACCAAAGATGCGGGTGGCCATGTTTTCTTTCTGGGCAAAACGCAGGTTAGCTTCCAAACCGGTCAGCGCGTCAGGCGACATGGAAGAGCGCTCTTCCAGGGCCAAACGGATCTCGTCAGCCCAGTCGATGTCGTCTGGTGCAGCCGTGACCAAGCCCAGGGCCAAAGCGGCATCGGCGTCGAGCGCTTGGCCGATGGCGCCGCGTGCGGCTTCCATGGCGGGCACTTCTTCGTAGAAGCGGCGCTGCAGGCGGGTCTGGTCGTTGACCATGGGGAAGAAACCGAAGTTCATCTCGCTCAATTGGATCTTGGGGGCCTTGGCGGCATCGTCAGGCAAAGCCAACATGTAAGCGCGGTCGGCGCAGAAAGCCAGCTCGGCGAGTGTGCCGACAAAACATGTCCCCTCTTCGATCAGGGCGAACAGGCTGCGCGAAGACACGTCCATGCGGGCCAAGGTGCGGCGCAGGTGGCCAATCGTTTCACGCACCAACCAGTGGTCTTTGTGGGCCAGCAGGGTGGCGTCAGACGCCAACACGGCAGCCGCATCGCCCGAAGTCTTGAGCACCCAGGTGCCAATGTCGAGTTCGTTGGTGCGCATGTGCAAGATGGCGTCGTCGAGTTCGCGCACCATCTGCAGCGGCCACCAGTTCACGCCTGCGGCTTCGATGCCGGCGATGTCGGTCGGCTGCGCAGAGGCAGGGGCTTTGACGGTGAAAGTGGCGATGCGCTTGGCGCGGTCGATCTCCACGGTGACGTTGGTGTAAGTCAGGGCATCGGCTGCGATGGTGCGGTTCAACGGGGTCAATGCCACACCTTTGACACCTGCGGTGCGGATGCTGCCAGCGGCCAGTTTTTGAGCGCGGGCTTGCACGGCTTCTTTGAACACGGCGGGCTTGGCGATCGCGTCGACCAGACGCCAGTCCACGGCTTTTTGACCACGCACACCTTCGACGCTGGTGCAGAAAATGTCGGCCAGGTCGTGGCGCACATGGCGCTTGTCGGTCACACGGGTCAAGCCGCCGGTGCCAGGCAACACGCCGAGCAAAGGCACTTCGGGCAGCGACACGGCGCTGGAGCGGTCATCGACCAACACGATTTCATCGCAAGCCAGAGCCAGCTCGTAGCCACCGCCAGCGCAAGCGCCGTTCAGGGCCGCGACGAATTTCAGGCCGTCGTGCTTGCTGGAGTCTTCGATGCCGTTGCGGGTTTCGTTGGTGAATTTGCAGAAATTCACTTTCCAGCCGTGGCTGGACACACCCAGCATGAAGATGTTGGCACCGGAGCAGAACACGCGGTCCTTCAGGCTGGTCACCACCACCGAGCGCACTTCGGGGTGCTCAAAGCGGATGCGCTGCAATGCGTCGTGCAATTCGATGTCCACACCCAAGTCGTAGCTGTTGAGCTTGAGCTTGTAGCCAGGGCGGATGCCGGCGTCTTCGTTGATGTTGATCGACAAGGTCGCGATCTCGCCATCGAAGGCCAGGTTGATGTGCTTGTACTGTGAAGGGTTGGTTTGGTAATCAACCTGGAAAGCTTGCGTCATGTGAGTGTCTCCGTTGAGTGAGGTGGATCTTGATTTCAGTCAAAAAATGCATTTCAGTGCATGTTGCATTGAATTTTAGTGCAGGTTACCCGACCACGCAATATGCACTTTACTGCATTTAATTGGTATTTACCCTAGGAAATGCAATTTTCTTCCACCCATCAAATCGGCAGCGTCAAGTGCTGGCGAACCGAAGTACGCAAGGCTTCAAAAGCCTGGTCTTCGCTGCGGCCACTGGTGTTGATGGCCAGATCGGCTTTGGAATAAAAAGCCGAGCGCCCTTCCAGGATGCGCTTGAGGTCTTCCATGGCCTCACGGCTGGCGGCCATGGGGCGCATGTCGCCTTGCGCGGCCACGCGGCCCATGTGGTCAGCGGCATCGGCCTGCAGCCACACGGTGGTGCAGTGCGAGAGCAGCAAATTGAAGTTGGCCGAGTCCGACACCAAGCCGCCGGGCGTGGCGATGACCACTTCGGGGTAAATCTGGATCGCTTCTTCGAGTGCCCGGCGCTCGTAACGGCGGTACGCATTGGCGCCATACAGATTGTGGATCTCGCTGATCTGGCAACCGGCAAACTGCTCGATCTCGCGGCTGAGTTCAATGAACGGAAAGCCCAAGTTGTCGGCCAGACGCTGCCCCAGTGATGTCTTGCCTGCACCGCGCAAACCGATCAGGGCGATGCGGTTCTTGCGCTCTTGCGCATTGCCGCCTTCGCCAAACATTTCGCTCAGCTGCACACGGGCGCGGCGCAAATCGGCCTCGCTGCGCTTGCCCAGCAACTCACGGATCAGCAGCCACTCGGGCGAGGTGGTGGTCACGTCGCCCAACAACTCGGCCAAAGAACACTGCAAGGCACTGGCCACTTGCAGCAGCACCAGCACCGAGACGTTGCCCGTGCCGTATTCCAGATTGGCCAGGTGCCGCTCGGACACATCGGCGGCCACCGCCACGGCCCGGCGCGTCATGCCTTGGCGCGAACGCAGGGTGCGCACGCGCTCGCCCAGCGCCTCCAAGAATGGACTGCGCTTGGTTTCCGGCTCTGGTGGCGCCATCAATGTGGACTCTTGACTGCTCATGTTCAACTTTTGATCAAAGGCAAGGGAAAACCCTTAAATTTCAACAAACCCAAAACATGCACTTTACTGCATACTATCGGGCAAGCACAATAGTGCATCAACCACTGTTTATACCGCCAACTGGACAGCAAGAACAGTTTTTTGTTGCATGCCACGGCCTGCACACCCACACCACCTCTTGGAAAGTGCCCCATGACGACCTCATTGCTCCCCAACTTTTTCGCAGGCCGCTGGCAAACCGGCACCGGCGCAGGCACGCCGATGTTTGACCCGGTGCTGGGCACCGAGCTGGCCCGCGTGTCCAGCGCAGGCATCGACCTGGCCGAAGGCTTTGCCTTTGCCCGTGAGCAAGGCGGCGCGGCCCTGCGTGCCCTGAGCTACGGCCAGCGCGCAGCCCTCCTGACGAAAATCAACGAGGTGCTGCAAGCCAACCGCGACGCTTACTATGAGATCGCCACCGCCAACAGCGGCACCGTGGCCAAGGACTCGGGGGTGGACATCGACGGCGCCATCTTCACCCTGGGCTACTACGCCAAACAAGGCGCGGCACTGGGCGACGCGACGCTGCTGCTCGACGGCGAACGCATCCGCATGGCCAAGGACCCGGCCTTCCAGACACAACACATCCAGGTGCCCACACGCGGCGTGGCGCTGTTCATCAACGCCTTCAACTTCCCCAGCTGGGGCTTGTGGGAAAAAGCCGCCCCGGCCCTGCTTGCAGGCGTGCCCGTCATCATCAAACCCGCCACCGCCACCGCCTGGTTGACCCAGCGCATGGTCAAAGACGTGGTCGATGCGGGCGTGCTGCCCGTGGGCGCTTTGTCGGTGATTTGCGGCTCGTCCGCAGGCCTGATGGACCAGCTTCAGGCCTTTGACGTGGTGAGCTTCACCGGCTCGGCCGAGACCGGCAAGATCATCCGCAGCCACCGCGCCGTGACCGAGCTGTCGGTGCGCTGCAACATCGAAGCCGACAGCCTCAACTCGGCTCTTCTGGCACCCACAGCCACAGCAGACAGCGAAGCCTTCAAGCTGCTGGTGGCCGAAGTCGCCCGCGAGATGACCGTCAAGTCGGGCCAGAAGTGCACGGCCATTCGCCGTGTGTTTGTGCCGCGCGCCTTGTACCAAGCTGCCGCTGAAGCCATTGGCGCTCGCCTGGCCAAAACGACTGTGGGCAACCCACGCAACGAGACCGTGCGCATGGGCGCACTGGTGAGCCAGGAACAAAAGGCCAGCGTGCTAGCAGGACTTGCCCAACTCAAAACCGAAGCCACCGTGCTGTTTGACGGCAGCGCTGCGGGTCTGGTGGACGCCGACGCAGCCAGCGCCTGCGTGGCCCCAGTGTTGTTGGGCAGTGAGTCGCCCATGACCGCCAAAGTACTGCACGCGGTCGAAGTGTTCGGCCCCGTGTCCACCCTGATGCCTTACGACAGCATCGAAGAGGCTTACGCCATGATCCGCCGCGGCGAAGGCTCACTGGTGTGCTCGGTCTACAGCGAAGACCCGGCCTTCACCGCGCAAGCCTCGGTCGAGTTGGCCAGCAGCCACGGCCGGGTGCACGCGATTTCGCCCGACGTGGCAGCCCTGCACAGTGGCCACGGCAACGTGATGCCCATGAGCCTGCACGGCGGCCCCGGCCGCGCCGGTGGTGGCGAAGAGCTGGGCGGCCTCAGGGCGCTCAATTTCTACCACCGCCGCACTGCGGTGCAGGGCAGCTCACTCGCGCTGGACCAACTCGCGGCCCAAGGCGGCAAGCTGGCCCTCTGAGTTGCTGCAAAGCATTTGCCAAAACAATCCATTTGAAGAACACTGAGCCCCCGAGGAGACACCCATGACACGCCCCGTGACCCCACCACCCGCAGACTTCAACTTTGCCCAGCACCTGATCGCCAGCAACGCCGTGCGCGCCACCAAAACCGCCCTGATCGACGATGTGGGCACATTGACCTATGGCGAGCTGACCGAGCAGATCCGACGTTTTGCCGGAGGCCTCAAGGCCCTGGGCCTCAAGCGCGAAGAACGTGTGCTGCTGCTCATGCAAGACAGCAGCGACTGGATCGTGGCCTTTCTGGGCTCGCTGTATGCAGGCGTGGTGCCGGTAGCGGTCAACACCTTGCTCACGGCCGAAGACTATGCCTTCATGCTGAGCAACAGCCGGGCGCAAGCCGCGCTGGTGTCGGGCGCCCTGCTGCCCACCTTGCAAGCGGCGATGGATTTGGTGAAAACCGAAGTGCAGCATGTGGTCGTTTCGCGCCCAGCCGCAGCACTGGCACAAGGCCAGTTCAACATGGCCGACTTCGTGGCGCAAAACACCGCTGTGCTGCCCGCACAAACGCTGGCGGACGAGCCCGCCTTCTGGCTGTATTCGTCGGGTTCCACCGGCAAGCCCAAGGGCACCGTGCACAGCCAGGGCAACCTGTACTGGACGGCCGAGCTGTACGGCAAGCGCGTGCTGGAGCTCCAAGAAAGCGACACCGTGTTTTCTGCCGCCAAGTTGTTCTTTGCCTACGGCCTGGGCAACGCGCTCACCTTCCCCCTGAGTGTGGGTGCCAGCGTGGTGTTGATGGCCGAGCGCCCCACCCCCCAAGCCACTTTCAAACGCCTGGTCGACCACCAACCCACCGTGTTTTACGGCGCCCCCACCGGCTACGGCGGCATGTTGGCCAGCCCCGATCTGCCCGCCAAGAGCCAGGTCGCGCTGCGCCTGTGCTCGTCGGCCGGTGAAGCCCTGCCCCGCGACATTGGCGAGCGCTGGACGGCCCACTTCGGCTGCGAAATCATCGACGGCATCGGTTCCACCGAAATGCTGCACGTCTTCCTGTCCAACCGCCCCGGCGACGTGCGCTACGGTACGACCGGCAAGGCCGTGCCCGGCTACGAAGTGCAGCTGCGCAACGAAGACGGCAGCGTGGTCACCGGCCACAACGAGATCGGTGACCTGTACATCCAGGGCCCCAGCAGCGCCCTCATGTACTGGAACAACCGCGAAAAAACACGCGACACCTTCCAGGGCGTGTGGACCAAAAGCGGCGACAAGTACACCCGCGACCCAGAGGGCTACTACACCTACGCGGGACGCAACGACGACATGCTCAAAGTCAGCGGCATTTACGTCTCGCCATTTGAAGTCGAAGCCACGCTGGTGCAGCACCCGGCCATTTTGGAGGCTGCTGTGATCGGCAAGGAAGACACCGACGGCCTGACCAAGACCAAGGCCTTCATCGTGCTCAAAGCCGGTCAGAGCCTGACAGAAGCCGAAGTCAAAGCCTTCGTGAAAGAGCGCCTGGCGCCTTACAAGTACCCGCGCTTCGTCGATTTTGTGGCCGAGCTGCCCAAGACCGCCACGGGCAAGATCCAGCGCTTCCGTTTGCGCGACCTCGAAAACGCCGCACGCTGACACAAAAAAACCGGCCGAGGCCGGTTTTTTCATGGGCGTTCGTCAGATCAGGTGTCTTTGCTGATCTTGATGCTGGGGAACTTGCTAGAAAAGTCCTTGGCCTTGGCCGCGATCTTGATCGCCACCTGGCGGGCCACCGCCTTGTAGATCTGGGCGACCTCGCCGTCCGGGTCCGACACCACCGTGGGTTTGCCGTTGTCAGCCTGCAGACGGATCTGCATGTTCAAAGGCAAAGCGCCCAGGTAGTCGATGCCTTTGTCGGCGGCGTAGCGCTTGCCGCCGTCTTCGCCAAAAATGTGTTCCACATGGCCGCAGTTTGTGCACACGTGCACGGCCATGTTTTCCACCAGCCCCAAAATCGGCACGCCGACTTTGTCGAACATCTTGATGCCTTTTTTGGCGTCCAGCAGGGCGATGTCCTGCGGCGTGGTCACGATCACAGCACCCGTCATGGGCACGCGCTGGCTCAGGGTCAGCTGGATGTCGCCCGTGCCGGGGGGCATGTCCACGATCAAATAATCGAGTTCTTTCCAGTTGGTCTGGCGCAGCAGCTGCTCGAGCGCCTGGGTGGCCATGGGGCCGCGCCAAATCATGGCTTCGTCCTGGTCGACCAGAAAGCCAATGGACATGACTTGCACGCCGTAATTTTCCATCGGCTCCATGGTCTGGCCGTCTTCGCTTTCGGGGCGGCCTTCGATGCCCATCATCATGGGCTGGCTGGGGCCGTATATGTCGGCATCCAGCAGACCCACCTTGGCACCCTCAGCGGCCAGCGCCAGCGCCAGGTTGACGGCGGTGGTGCTTTTGCCCACGCCGCCCTTGCCCGAGGCCACGGCCACGATGTTTTTGACTTGCGGCAGCAAGGCCACGCCGCGCTGGGCGGCATGGGCCACGATCTTGCTGCTCACATTGGCCGACACATTGCTCACGCCCGCCACGCCTTTGGCGGCGGCAATCAGGGCTTGACGCAGGGCCGGGATCTGGCTCTTGGCGGGGTAACCCAGCTCGACGTCAAACGACACATCACCGCCTTCGACGGTCAGGTTTTTCAGGGTTTTGGTGGAGACGAAATCTTTGCCCGTGTTCGGGTCGATGACGGTTTGCAGGGCTTGCAGGAGTTGTTCGGGGGTCGCCATGGGGGTCGGACGCTTTCTGAGCTATCAAAGAGATGGGGCGCAGTTTACCGACAACTGCCCCCTGCACCCTCTAAAATCGCGGATTCCCCTACAAGTTGTCCACCATGTCTGCCCCTACCCGCCAGCTGTTTGTCACCACCGCCTTGCCTTACGCCAACGGCAACTTCCACATCGGCCACATCATGGAGTACATCCAGGCCGACATCTGGGTGCGGTTCCAGCGCATGCAGGGCAGCCAGGTCAACTTTGTGGGGGCCGACGACACGCACGGCGCACCGATCATGATCGCGGCCGAAAAAGCGGGCAAGACGCCCCAGCAGTTCGTGGCCGACATCGCCGCGGGCCGCAAGCCCTATCTGGACGGCTTTCACATCCAATTCGACAACTGGCACAGCACCGACGCGCCGGAGAACCACGAGCTGGCCCGCCAGATTTACCGCGACCTGCGCGACATCAGCACCGACAAAGGCGGCTCACTGATCGAAGTGCGCGCCGTAGAGCAGTTCTTTGACCCGCAAAAGAACATGTTCTTGCCCGACCGCTTCATCAAAGGTGAGTGCCCCAAGTGCCACGCCAAAGACCAGTACGGCGACAACTGCGAGGTGTGCGGCGCGGTCTACGCGCCCACCGACCTGATCAACCCGTTTTCGGCCCTCTCAGGTGCCAAGCCTGAGCTGAAGACATCAGAGCACTTTTTCTTCAAGCTGTCCGACCCGCGCTGCGTCGAGTTTTTGACCCAGTGGACGCAAGACGGCAAGCTCCAACCCGAAGTGGCCAACAAGGTCAAAGAGTGGTTCAGCGTGCGCACCAACCCGGACGGCACGACCAGCGAAGGCCTCGGCGACTGGGACATCTCGCGCGATGCACCCTACTTTGGCATCGAAATTCCGGACGCACCGGGCAAGTACTTCTATGTCTGGCTGGACGCGCCTGTGGGCTACCTGGCGTCGCTCAAAAACCTGCTGGACAAGCGTGGCGAGGACTACAACGCCTACATGGCCAACCCGGATCTGGAGCAGATCCACTTCATCGGCAAGGACATCGTCACCTTCCACACGCTGTTTTGGCCCGCCATGCTGCACTTTTCGGGTCGCAAGACGCCCAACAAGGTGAACGTGCACGGTTTCCTGACGGTGAACAACGGCGAGAAGATGAGCAAGAGCCGGGGCACGGGCCTGGACCCGCTCAAATATTTGAGCCTGGGCATGAACCCCGAGTGGCTGCGCTACTACCTGGCCGCCAAGCTCTCAGCCCGCAACGAAGACATCGACTTCAACGCCGAAGACTTCATGGCCCGCGTGAACTCGGACCTGATTGGCAAATTCGTCAACATCGCTTCGCGCTCGGCCGGTTTCATCGCCAAGCGTTTTGCAGGCCAGTTGGGCAGCGTGAGCGCTGACGGCCAAGCGCTGTTGAGCGCGCTGCAAGCGGCCACCCCCGGCATCACCGCGTTGTATGAAGAACGCGAATACGGCAAAGCGCTGCGCGACATCATGTTGCTGACCGACAAAGTCAACGCCTATGTCGACCAAAACAAGCCTTGGGAGTTGGCCAAGCAAGAAGGCATGGATGCCCGCCTGCACGATGTGTGCACCGCCTGCATCGAAGCCTTCCGCCTGCTGAGCCTGCAACTCAAGCCCGTGCTGCCAGCGCTGGCCGCTCAGGTCGAAGCCTTTCTGAACGTGACGCCCTTCGCCTTTGCCCAAGCGCAAAGCCTGCTGGGCGCAGGGCACGTCATCAACGCCTACCAGCACCTCATGCAACGCGTCACGCCCGAGCAACTCGAAGCCCTGTTCGAGCCACCGGCCGTGGTCGAGGAAAAGCTGATCCCTGGCGGCGAAGAGATCGCCCCCACCATCAGCATCGACGACTTCGCCAAGGTGGATTTGCGCATCGCCGAAATCGTCAACTGCGAACCGGTCGAAGGCTCGGTCAAGCTCTTGCGCTTGACGCTCAACGTGGGCGAGGGCCCGGACTCACAAGGACGTCCCATCCTGCGCAATGTGTTCAGCGGCATCGCCAGCATGTACAAGCCCGAAGACCTGATTGGCAAACTCACCGTGATGGTGGCCAACCTGGCCCCGCGCAAGATGAAGTTCGGCGTGAGCGAAGGCATGGTGCTGGCCGCCAGCCATGCCGACGAAAAAGCCGAACCCGGCATCCACGTGCTGCACCCCTGGCCCGGCGCCAAGCCCGGCATGCGCATCCACTGACAGCGGACACGCCCCATGAACTGGCTGCAAGCAACTCAGATTTTTCGTCCTCGTTTGCTCGACAGCCTGCACGGCTACAACCGCCAGAAACTGGGACAAGACATCGGCGCAGGCATCACCGTCGGCATCGTGGCCCTGCCACTGGCCATGGCCTTTGCCATCGCCTCAGGCCTCAAGCCTGAAGCGGGTCTGTTCACCGCCATCATCGCGGGCTTTTTGATCTCGGCTCTGGGCGGCAGCAAGGTTCAGATTGGCGGACCAGCGGGCGCTTTCATCGTCATCGTCTATGGCATTCTGGAACGCTACGGCTTGGCCAACCTGATTTTGGCCACCGCCATGTCGGGTGTGGTCCTTTTCCTCATGGGACTGTTCCGGCTGGGCAGCCTGATCCGCTTCATCCCGGTGGCGGTGGTCATTGGGTTCACCAACGGCATTGCGGTGCTCATCATGCTTTCACAGGTCAAGGACTTTTTTGGCCTGAAAGTCACGGCCATGCCTGCGGACTTTTTTGGCATGCTCAATGCACTCGCCAGCAACCTGGGCAGCACCAACTTGGCCGCCTTGCTGGTGGCCTTGGGCTCCCTGTCCTTGCTGGTGGGCTGGATGCGTTTGGGTCGACGCCTGCTGGAAACGCGCTACCAATGGGTCAGCACCATCCCCGGCTCCATCATCGCCTTGCTGTTTGCCACCCTCGCCAGCATGGCACTGTCCTTGCCAGTCGAGACCATCGGCAGCAAATTCGGCGGCATACCGGCCACCTTGCCCTCGTTTCACTGGCCCGCCTTCAGCTGGGACAGCGCCCGCTTTTTGATCATGCCCACGCTCACGCTGGCCTTGCTGGGCGCCATCGAGTCACTGCTGTGCGCCCGCATCGCCGACAGCATGGTGGACGACCGCCACAACCCCAACCAAGAGTTGATGGCCCAAGGCGTGGCCAACTTCGTGACGCCTTTCTTTGGCGGCATGCCGGCCACCGGCACCATCGCACGCACCGTCACCAACATCAAAAGCGGTGGCACCAGCCCCATCTCGGGCATGGTGCATGCGTTGACATTGCTGGCTGTGGTGCTGGTCGCCGCGCCCTTAGCGGGAAACATCCCGCTGGCCGCCTTGGCCGCCATCTTGATGTTCGTCGCTTGGAACATGGGCGAATGGCGCGAATTTTTGCTGCTGCGCCAGTACCGCACGCCTTACCGCATCACGCTGCTGGCGGTGTTTTTCCTCACGGTGGTGTTTGACCTCACGGTCGCGGTCGAAGTCGGTTTGGTGGCTGCGTGCATGACCTTCATCTACCGCATCTCCAGCCTGAGCCGCAGCGAGGCAGTCAGCCCTGCCGAACACCCCAATCTGGCAGCGCATGGCGCCAACATCCAAGCCTGGCGCCTTTATGGGGCGCTGTTTTTCGGGGCCGTCAAATTGATCGAAGAGATCGAAGACCAACTCAACACGCCCTTGCTGGTGGTGGACCTGAAGAACGTGATCTATGTGGACTCGTCAGGTGCCGACGCCTTGATGAACCTGATCCACACCTGCCGCAAGAAACAAGTTCAACTGATCGTCTGCGGCTTGCTGCACCAGCCACTGGACATTGCCCGCCGCAGTGGCCTGCTCAAGCACCTGGAAGGCCAGCTCGAGTCCGACCTGCCTGCAGGCCTGGCCCGTGCCGTCAGTCAGGCGAACGCCATGGACCGGTAAAATGCCCTGTGATACGGATTGGCAGACTCCAGGCCTGCCCGAACCCTTTGCTTTTTGAGTGAAAACACCATGTCCATATTCCGCCGCCCCGACTACCAGTCCGACACCACCCAGTTCATCAACCAGCTCAAGACCCAGCGCCCTGAACTGAATGCCCAGCAACAAGAAGGCCGCGCCCTGTTGTGGGACAAACAGCTGAGCCGCGACGAGCAGCAAGCCTTCAAGGCGGGCCGCGTGGCCCAAAAACCCTACGTCTACCAGACCCAGGCCTGATCTGAGGCCTTGCGCCTTGGCATCGCGACACCCATGAGCACCCAAGCCACCGAGCTGCCCCAGCCACTGGACAGCACGCCTGCGCCCATGCCGCAGGTGGTGGACCAAGTCGCCTTGGCCCGCCTTTACGGCGAGCCCCTGTTTTCGATGCCCACCGACCTGTACATCCCCCCGGATGCGCTGGAGGTGTTTCTGGAGGCCTTCGAAGGGCCGCTGGACTTGCTGCTGTACCTGATCCGCAAGCAAAACTTCAACATTCTCGACATCCCCATGGCCGGCGTGACGCGCCAGTACCTGAGCTATGTCGATGAAATCCGCCAGCACAACCTGGAGCTGGCCGCCGAATACCTGCTCATGGCCGCCATGCTGATCGAGATCAAATCGCGCATGCTGCTGCCGCCCAAGAAAGTGGCCGAAGGCGAAGAAGCCGAAGACCCTCGAGCCGAGCTGGTGCGCCGCCTGCTCGAATACGAGCAGATGAAGCTCGCCTCGATGCAGCTCAACCAGATCCCGCATTACGGCCGGGACTTCATCAAGGCCGAGGTTTACATCGAACAAAGCCTGCAGCCGCGCTTTCCGGATGTGAACCTGGACGAGCTGCAGTCGGCCTGGCGCGACATCATCAAACGCGCCAAACTGGTCCAGCACCACAAGATCAGCCGCGAAGAACTCAGCGTGCGCGAACACATGAGCATCGTGCTCAAGCACCTGCAAGGCCGAAAATTTGTGGAGTTCGAAAACCTGTTCGACCCCACCCTGGGCGTGCCGGTGTTGGTGGTGACTTTCATCGCCTTGCTGGAATTGGCCAAGGAAACCCTGATCGAGATCACCCAGGCCGAGGCCTTCGCACCGATTTACGTGCGGCTGGCTTACACGCCCAACTGAGGCGGGATCAAACCGATTCGCCGCGTGGGCCACGGCCCATCAAGACCTGCACCGCTTCGCGCGCCTGCAGTCGACCATCCAGCAGGGCCACCACCGCTTCGGTGATCGGCATGTCGACCGACAGACTTTGCGCCCGCTGCCAGACGGTGCGGGCGCTGTACACGCCTTCGGCGACATGGCCCAGCGAGTCCACGGCCTGCGCCAGCGTCAGGCCCTGGGCCAACAATAAACCCACTTTGCGGTTGCGGCTCAAATCGCCGGTGGCTGTCAGCACCAGGTCGCCCAAGCCCGACAAACCCATGAAAGTTTCGGCCTTGGCCCCCAGGGCCAGGCCCAGGCGGGTCATTTCGGCCAAGCCGCGGGTGATGAGCGCGGCGCGGGCATTGAGCCCCAGGTCCAGGCCATCGCACAAGCCTGTGGCAATGGCGAGCACGTTTTTCACGGCACCGCCCACTTCCACGCCCACGATGTCGTCGTTGGCGTAAACGCGCAGGGCTGAGCCATGAAAGGCTTGCACCAAGGCATCGCGCACCGACGCATGTGGGCTGGCCGCCACCAAAGCGGTGGGTTGGCCTCGGGCCACTTCGAGCGCAAAGCTGGGGCCACTCAAGGCACCGGCTTGTAAATCGGGGGCTACTTGGGCTTGCACTTCGTGCGGCATGAGGCCGCTGCCGGATTCAAAACCCTTGCACAGCCAGGCCACAGGGCCAGGCACGTTTTGCAAAGCCTGCAAAGTGCCGCGCAGGCCCGACATGGGCGTGGCGACGATGAAAAGGTCTTGTGCCTGGGCTTGCGCCACCAGCGGCGCCAATGGGCCGCTGAGGATGCTCAGGCTGGGAGGCAAATCCACGCCCGGCAGGTACCGGGCGTTTTGGCCCTGATCCCGCAGGGCTGCGGCTTGCGCCTCATCGCGGGCATGCAGACGCACATCGTGACCACGGATGCGGCAAGCAGCCATCGCAATGGCTGTGCCCCAGGCGCCTGCGCCAATGACCGTGATGCGCATCCGCCAATGCCCTGTCGATTACTGCTGGGTCGCAGCGGCTTGCGCTTGTTGCTGCTCGTACATGGCCTGGAAGTTGATCTCGGCCAAATGCACGGGTGGAAAACCAGCGCGGGTGATCAGATCGGCCACGTTGCCACGCAGGTAGGGGTACACGATTTGCGGGCAGGCGATGCCCATGATGGCGCCCATCTGGTCTTCGGGCACATTGCGGATTTCAAAAATGCCGCCTTGTTTGCACTCGGCCAGGAACACGGTCTTGTCACCGATTTTGGTGTGGACCGTGGCGCTCACGCAAACTTCAAACACGCCATCGGCCACAGGCGTGGCTTCCACGCCCAACTGAATGTCCACACTGGGTTGCTGCTGCTCGATCAGAATGGCAGGCGAGTTGGGCTGCTCCAGCGAAGCTTCCTTCAGATACACACGTTGGATCTGAAAAACAGGATCTTGGGCTTCGGCGGTGTTGGTGATGTCGGACATGGTGGCTCACTTGAGAAAAAATTGGGCAGTCCAAAAGGGACCGCCCTGAATGAAACAGCAGAATTATCCGCGATCAGACCCCCCCTGTTTTTAACGAAAACGGGCGGGTGAAAAAATCAACGCATCAAGCGCCTTGAAGCAGGGGCACCAAGCCGCCCTTGGCGTCCAGCGCCATCAGGTCGTCGCAGCCGCCCACATGGGTGTCGCCCACATAAATTTGAGGCACAGTGCGGCGGCCGGTGATTTGCATCATGTGGTCACGCTGGGCGGGGTCCAGGTCGATGCGGATCTCTTCGATCTGCTCCACACCCTTGGCCTTGAGCACCTGCTTGGCGCGGATGCAATAAGGGCAAACGGCGGTGGTGTACATCTTGACGGCTTGCATCCCATTTCCTTTCAGACTTTTTCAACCGGCATGCTGGCCGCTTGCCAGGCTTTGAGGCCACCGGCGAGCGATTGCACGTTCTCGTAACCGAGCTTTTGGGCGGCTGCGGCAGCGCGGGCCGAACGGGCCCCCACCTGGCACACCATCACCACCGGGGTGGCTTTGTTCTTGACCACTTGGGCCAATTTGGCCTCCAGCTCGCCCAATGGCAGGTTTTTGGCGCCGATCACATGGCCTTGGGCAAACTCGCCAGGCTCGCACACGTCGATGACCACGGCTTTTTCACGGTTCATCAGCTGCACCATGTCTTGCGGGCTCAGGCCACTGCCTTTGCCCAGCACGGGCACGATCAAGGCCACACCAGAGGCCAGGGCCACGGCGATCAACATCCAGTTGTCGAGGAAAAATTTCACGAAATAAACCTTTGTAAGGCATCAAAACACCGGCCCGTCAGCGGGCCGCCAAGTCAAGATTCTAAAATGGCGGGCTTGTCCCTTGTTTTTCACAGCTTCTGCTGCCACTCACCATGTACAAACTTGTCCTGATCCGCCACGGCGAATCCACCTGGAACCTTGAAAACCGCTTCACCGGCTGGACCGATGTGGACCTGACCCCCACCGGCGTCTCACAAGCCATGTCGGCCGGCAAACTGCTCAAAGCCGAAGGCTGGGATTTCGACCTGTGCTACACCTCGGTCTTGAAGCGCGCCATCCGCACCCTGTGGCTGACGCTGGACGAGATGGACCGCACGTGGTTGCCCGTGGTCAAGGACTACCGCCTGAACGAGCGCCACTACGGCGGTCTGCAAGGCCTGAACAAGGCCGACATGGCCAAGCAGTACGGCGACGAGCAGGTCTTGGTCTGGCGCCGCAGCTACGACACGCCGCCACCGGCCCTGGAAGCGACCGACCCCCGCAGCGAAAAGAGCGACCGCCGCTACCCCAATGCCGACGCCGTGCCCTTGACCGAATGCCTCAAAGACACCGTGGCCCGCGTGCTGCCCGCCTGGAACGACAGCATCGCCCCCAGCATCAAAGCAGGCAAGCGTGTGCTGATCGCGGCCCACGGCAACTCGATCCGGGCCCTGATCAAGTACCTGGACGGCATCTCCGACAGCGACATCGTGGGCCTGAACATCCCCAACGGCATCCCGCTGGTGTACGAGCTGGACGAAAACCTCAAGCCGATCCGCCACTACTACCTGGGCGATGCCGCCGCAGCCGCTGCAGCAGCAGCCGCCGTGGGCAACCAAGGCAAGGCCTGATCCACCTGGGACGGCGCTTTGCCGTCGCCCTGGGTCTTTACCTGAAATTACAGGCCCACCCCAGCAGGGGCTGGGCCTGCGGTGTATATTGAACCGTATCTCCTACAGGGAACAGACAGCAATATGGGACAGAAACTCAAGATCGTCGGTTGGCTCAGCGTGGGCGCCTTGGCGGGCGCACTCACCACCGTGTCACTGCAAACCGTGGCGCGCGGCAACATGGCGCCTTTGCCCCTCGAAGAATTGCAGCAATTGGCGGCCGTGTTTGGCATGGTCAAAAGCGACTACGTCGAGCCTGTGGACGAAAAAAAGCTCATCACCGAAGCCATCTCCGGCATGGTCGCAAGTCTGGACCCGCATTCCCAATACTTTGACAAAAAGAGCTTCAAGGAATTTTCCGAAGGCACCTCCGGCAAGTTCGTCGGCGTGGGCATCGAGATCAGCCAGGAAGACGGCCTGATCAAGATTGTCTCGCCCATCGAAGGCTCGCCTGCGGACCGCGCAGGCCTCAAAACCAATGACCTGATCACCAAGATCGACAGCACCGCCGTCAAAGGCCTGTCGCTCAATGAAGCCGTCAAGCGCATGCGTGGCGAGCCCAACACCAAAGTGGTGTTGACCATCTTCCGCAAGGACGACAGCCGCACCTTCCCGGTGACCATCATCCGTGAGGAAATCAAGACCCAATCGGTCAAGGTCAAACTCATCGAGCCGGGCTATGGCTGGGTGCGCGTGTCGCAATTCCAGGAACGCACCGTGGAAGACTTTGCACGCAAGGTCGAAGACATGGTCAAGCAGTCGCCCCAGCTCAAAGGCCTGGTGCTCGACCTGCGCAACGATCCGGGCGGCCTGCTCGACGCCGCCGTGGCCTTGTCTGCCGCTTTCCTGCCCGAGAACGTCACTGTGGTCTCCACCAACGGCCAGCTCGAAGAAAGCAAATTCACCTACAAGGCCTCGCCCAAGTTCTGGCGTCGCAACGAAAGCAACGACCCGATCCAGCGCCTGACGCAAGCCACCGGTGGCATGCTCAAGAAAGTGCCCTTGGTCGTACTGGTCAACGAAGGTTCGGCCTCGGCCAGCGAGATCGTGGCCGGTGCCCTGCAAGACTACAAACGCGGCACCTTGATGGGCAGCCAGACCTTTGGCAAAGGCTCGGTGCAGACGGTGCGCCAGCTGGGCCCGGACACCGCGCTCAAGATCACCACCGCCCGCTACTACACGCCCAATGGCCGCGCCATCCAGGCTAAGGGCATCGTGCCCGATGTGATGCTCGACGAGACCGAGAACGGCAACCTGTTTGCCGCCTTGCGCACCCGCGAAGCCGATCTGCAAAAACACCTGTCCAACGGCAAAGGCAAGGAAGACGAGAAGCTGGACCCCGAGCGTGAAAAAGCACGCGAAGAGGCCATGAAGAAACTCGAAGAAGATGCCAAGAAACCCTTGGCAGAGCGCCGCCTGCCCGAATTCGGTTCTGACAAGGACTTCCAGCTGCAGCAAGCCCTGAACCAGCTCAAGGGACTGCCCGTCAAAGCCAGCACCACACTGGCAGAACGCAAGGCCGAGAAAAAAGACGAGTGAGCGCCATGGATGACGCCCAGCTGCTGCGTTATTCGCGGCACATCCTGCTCAATGAACTGGGCATCGACGGCCAGGAAAAACTGCTGGCCTCGCATGCCCTGATCATTGGCGCAGGCGGCTTGGGCTCTCCGGTCAGCCTGTACCTGGGCAGTGCAGGCGTGGGCCACATCACCGTGGTCGACCATGACCAGGTGGACGCCACCAACTTGCAGCGCCAGATCGCCCACACCCTCGACCGCGTGGGCCAATACAAGGCCGACTCGGTGCGCACCGCGATTGCCCAGATCAACCCCGATGTGCGCGTCACGCCCATCACGCAGCGGGCCGATGCCGCCTTGCTGGACACGCTGGTGGCACAAGCCGATGTGGTGATCGACTGCTGCGACAACTTTGAAACCCGCCACGCCGTCAACCACGCCTGCGTGCTGCACGGCAAACCGCTGGTGTCGGGCGCAGCCATCCGCATGGACGGTCAGGTCTCGGTCTTTGACAGCACCCAGGCCGATGCCCCTTGCTACGCCTGCATCTTTCCGCCCGACCAAGCGCCCGAAGAAACCCGCTGCGCCACGATGGGCGTGTTCGCGCCGCTGGTGGGCATCATCGGCAGTGTGCAAGCGGCCGAGGCCCTCAAGATTTTGAGCAGCATGGGCAGCCACATGGCCGGACGCCTCTTGATGCTGGAGGGGCGCGACCTGTCCTGGACCGACATCCGCATGGGGCGCAACGCCCAATGCCCTGTTTGCGCAGCACACCGGAGCTGATCCGCTGCTTGAACCTTACGTCGGAGCTGAAGCGCCGACCTGCAACGAGCCGGCCCGTCCAATCCTCAATTCAAGGGAGCATGGCAAGTGCCATGAAACTTTCTGAATACCGGCGGAGCCATCGCAGCGTCGGATGCTGCAAACAAGCCACGTTTGTCTTTTTGAGCCCGCTTTTGCAGCTTCGCATAAGGCCCAGCCCCCACCCGGTAGCGGTAAGCCCAAGCCATGCCGCTGCGGACCATCTCCGCCCCCAAATCCACGCCATCGATGCGCACTTGTGCGACTTGTCGGCCGTAATGGTCTTGACCGAATGCTTGCACCTGCACGGTTTTGCGCAAGGCCAAGCGGATCATGGCGTCGCGTGAAGCTTCGCCACCGGGCTGACAAGTCTCTGGCGCGTCTATGCCATCGATGCGCACGGTGAAGGGCTCCTTGTGGCCTTGCGGCACCAGGAGCAAGGTGTCGCCATCCATGACCCAACTCACCCAGGCGGTCGTCGCCACGGCCTCATCCGCCCAAGCCACAGGACAAGCCAGCAAACTGCAAAGCAAGCCCAGCGCCATGCGGGAAAAGTTGGATGCGCTCACAGGCTTCACGTGGTGCTGCCTTGCACCGGGGCCCGCGCAGATGCAGACGCAGAGCGCCCTCTGCGGCGGTCCGCCTTGGGCAAATCCGGGCCCAGCGTTTCTTGCAATGCCAACGCCTGCTGGCGCAAGCGCTCCAGCGCGTCATCCAGCGCTGCGGCCTCAGCGGACGACAGCACCGACAGGATGCGGCTGTTGATGTCCTGGATTTGCGGCATCAATTGCGCATACAGCGCCTGCCCGGCCGGCGACACACTGACGCGCGCACTGCGCCGGTCGTGCGGCAAAGTCGTGCGCACGATCAATTTTTTCCGCAACAAGGCCGTGATGGCGCGCGACGTACGCGCCCGATCGCGGTGCATGCGCTCTGCCAGCGCCGAGGACAGCAGGCCTTCGGGATGCGCATGCAACTGGGCCAGCATGCCCCACTCACGGCGCGTGATGCTATAGCCGCCTTCGCACAGGCGCACCACCATCGCGCCAGCGGCGGCCGACAGTTGGCCGATGCGGTAGAGCAACAGGTCATCGACCGAAGCCAAGCGTTGGGATGGAGACAGTGTCATCGGTGGCATCAGGGTTTTCAGGGGGGATGGTTGATTAGATCAATCACCTCAAAAAGCCTACATTGTGGAGCAGACGCTTGCGCGGCTTGGGTCATCGCAAGTCCTCATCGATCCACCCTGAAAAATCGCTTTCATGATGAAATCCATTCGCCACCGCCTGGGCTCTGGCCTGCTGCTCATGGCAGCCTTGTGCGCCCATGCCCAGGAAAAACCGCCCCTCAAAATCTTGGTGGGCTTCCCGCCC
Organism: Limnohabitans sp. MMS-10A-192; assembly: GCF_003063335.1. GTDB lineage: Bacteria > Pseudomonadota > Gammaproteobacteria > Burkholderiales > Burkholderiaceae_C > Limnohabitans_A. The sequence goes on from NZ_NERX01000003.1 coordinate 90,944, forward strand.
GGTGGCTCGGCCGACGTGATGGCTCGACTGGTGGCCGACGCCTTGCGCGAAGATTTCAGCCCCATCGTGGTCGACAACAAACCCGGCGCCGGTGGCCGCATTGCGCTGAACATGGTGAAAACCGCCAAGCCCGATGGCCAGACCGTGATCGTGCTGCCCAGTGGTCCGATGGTGCTGTTCCCTCACGTTTACAAAAAACTCGACTACGACGCTGTCAAGGACTTCACACCGGTCTCGCAAATTGCCCGCTTTCAATTCGGCGTGGTGGCGGGTCCGGCTTCGGGGGTTAAGAGCGTCAGTGAAATGATCGCCAAAGCCAAAGCGCAGCCCGGCGTCAACAGTTACGGCACGCCAGGCGCAGGCACTTTGCCCCACTTCATGGGCGTGCTGATGGAGCAGTCGGCCGGCGTGCAACTGAACCACGTGCCCTTTCAAGGCGGTGCCCCAGCCAACAATGCCCTGCTGGGTGGCCACATCGACTACAAGTTCGACGTGGTCAGTGAGACCGCTGAACTGCACCACAGCGGCAAGGCCCGCATCATCGCCGTGACCGGCAGCAAACGAGACACACAAGTGCCTGAAGTGCCCACCCTCAAAGAAGCCGGTGTGAACATGGAGGCGACTGCGTGGTTCGCCATGTATGGACCGGCGGGCCTGAAGGGCGAAGCGCTCATCCGCCTGGAAAAAGCCATGATGAAAATCGCACGCGATCCGGCCATGAAAGACAAGATGATCAAACTGGGCTACGAGCCCATCGGCTCCAGCTCGATCGAATTGGCTGCCGCACAAAAAGCCGATCTGACACGCTGGGAAAAACCCATCAAAACCACGGGCGTACAGCTCGACTGAACCTGTTTATCCCCTTGACATCAAGCCTTTTGACATGAACACATTTTTCCTTTCCCGCAAGCGCTGGAGCGCCGCCCTGTGTCTGCTCGCCTGCGCTGCAGTGGCCCCATCCTGGGCCCAAAGTTACCCCAGCAAACCCATCAAATTCATCACCAACTTTCCAGCGGGCGGGCCATCGGACTTTTTAGCCCGCACGGTGGGTGAAGCCATCACCACCCAGTTCAAACAGCCTGTGGTGGCCGAAAACAAGCCCGGCGCGGGCGGCAACATCGGGGCTGACTTTGTCGCCAAAAGCCCGGCCGATGGCTACACCGTGCTGTTTGGCATCGACACCACCTTCACGGTCAACCCCTACATCTACAAAAGCATGGCCTTCAAGCCCGCAGACCTGCGGCCGATCATGGTCATGGTGTCTTCGGGCTTGCTGGTCGGTGCGCACCCCAGCACAGGCTTCAAAACACTCAAAGACCTGATCGCCCAAGGCAAAGGCAAGGGCCTGAACTTCAGCAGCGCGGGCAGCGGCAGCCCGGGCCACTTGGCAGCCGAAATCTTCATGGACGCGGCAGGCATCAAGATCCAGCATGTGCCCTACAAAGGCAACACCCCGGCCGTGACCGCTGTGCTGGCGGGCGAGGTGGACGCAGGCGTGCTGGCCACCCCCGGCATGCTGCCCCATGTCAAGACGGGCAAGATCACCGCGCTGGCCGTGACCAGCCGCCAGCGTTCAGGCTCGGCCCCCGACATTCCCACCGTCACAGAAGCCGGTCTGAAAGACCTGGAACTCGAAGTGCTGTACGTGGCCATGGTGCCTGCGGCCACGCCCGAGCCCGTGGTGCAGTTGTTGCAAAAAGCCTTCACCGATGCGCTCAAGCGCCCCGACACACAAGCCCAGCTGACCAGCATGGATTTGTTTTATGAAGGCCTGACCGGCCCCGATGCGGCCAAACGCCTGAGCGACCAATCGCAGCGCTATGGTCGTGTGGTCAAGTCCACCGGCATGAAAGTGGAATAAGCCCATGACCAACACCCAACGCCCCAACATCATCTTCATCGTCGCCGACGACCTCGGCTTTGCCGACCTGGGCTGCTACGGCGGCCGAGACGCGAAGTTCGGCAAGGTCTCTCCTGTTCTGGACCAGTTGGCCGCCAAGGGCCTCAAGTTCACGCAGGGTTATGCCAACTCCCCCGTGTGCTCGCCCACCCGCTTTGCGCTGATGACGGCGCGTTACCAGTACCGGCTGCGCGGCGGCGCCGACGAGCCCATCAACAGCCGCAGCCGTGGCAGCGCCGTGTTGGGGCTGCCACCAGAGCACCCCACGCTGCCGTCCTTGCTCAAGGCAAGCGGCTACCGCACCGCCTTGATCGGCAAATGGCACTTGGGATACCCACCCCATTTCAGCCCGCTCAAATCGGGTTATGACGAATTCTTTGGTCCGATGTCGGGCGGGGTGGACTACTTCACTCATTGCGCCTCCAGCGGCGCGCACGACCTGTTCACAGGGGAAGACGAAACCCCTGAAGACGGCTACCTGACCGACATGCTGTCCAAGCGTGCGGTGGACTATGTCGAGCGCGTGGCGCCGGGCGCTGCACAAGGCACGCCCTTCTTTTTGAGCCTGCACTACACCGCGCCGCACTGGCCCTGGGAAACCCGCGAAGACCATGCGCTGGCGGCTGAAGTGAAAGACAACATCTTTCACCTGCACGGCGGCAACATCCACACCTACCAGCGCATGATCCACCACATGGACGAAGGCATTGGCTGGGTGGTCGAGGCGCTCCAAAAAACCGGGCAACTCGACAACACCCTGATCGTCTTCACCAGCGACAACGGCGGCGAGCGTTTCAGCGACAACTGGCCCCTGGTGGGCGGCAAGATGGACCTGACCGAAGGCGGCATCCGCGTGCCGTGGATCGCGCACTGGCCCGCTGTGATCGCACCCGGCGGCACATCGGCCCAGCACTGCATGACCATGGACTGGTCGGCCACCATGGTCGAGCTGGCTGGTGCCAAGGCCCATGACGACTTGCCCTTTGACGGCGTGTCCATGCTGCCCGTGCTGCGCGACGCCCAGCACCAATTTGACCGGCCGCTTTACTGGCGCATGAACCACCGGGGCCAGCGCGCCCTGCGCATGGGCGACTACAAGTACCTGCGGGTGGACGGCAACGACTACCTGTTCAACATCCCCGCCGACGAACGCGAACGCGCGAACCTGGGCGGGCGCCAAGCCGAGCGATTGCAAGCCATGCGCGCTGCGTGGGAGGCATGGGACGCCACCGTGCCCGCCATCCCCGAGGACGCGACGGTGAGCCTGGGCTACTCTGTCAAAGACATGCCTCAGCGCTGAGGCGCGGGCGGCTAAGATCAAGCATGGCTTCCATGCAACGTTTTTTGACTTTTCGCCACTGGCCGCGCCTGAGCGCTGATCTGGCCCGCACCGAAGTGCTGGCCGGACTGACGGTCGCGCTGGTGATGGTGCCCCAGGCGGTGGCCTATGCGGGCCTGGCGGGCATGCCCTTGGTCACAGGGCTCTACACCTGCCTGGTGCCCGCTTTGCTGGCCGCTTTGCTGGGCAGTGCCAACCGCTTGTCGGTCGGCCCTGCTGCGCTGACCTGCGTGCTGATTGGCGCATCGCTGACAGGCATGGCCGAACCAGGCTCGCCTGAATGGGTTTCACTGGCCGTGTGGCTGTCATTGTTGTCGGGCGGCATCCAGCTGCTGCTGGGGCTGGGCAATTACGGCTGGCTCATCAACCTGGTCAGCTCCCCGGTGATGATGGGCTTCACGCAAGCGGCTTCCTTGCTGATCATGGCCTCACAAGTGCCCGCCTTGCTGGGTGTGAAAGCCTGGAGCTGGGACGTGCAGACCTGGGGTGTCTGGATGACTGGATGGCCTGCCTTGTTTGGCTTGGCAAGCCTGATCGCGCTCTTGTTGTTGCGCAAATTCAAGCCGCGCTGGCCCGGCATCATGCTGGTGATGGCGGCGGCCTCGGCGCTGGGCTATGCCAGCGGGTATGAACAACACGGCAGCGTGGTGGGCCTGTTGCCTGCTGGCCTGCCTGACTTTTACTGGCCACACTGGCCTGGTCTGGACATGCTCAACCAGCTGTGGGTGCCAGCGATGGTGATCGCCCTGGTGAGCTTTCTGGAGACCGCATCGAGCGCCCGCATCGAATGCCAGCGCGACGGCAAACGCTGGGACGACAGCACCGAGTTGTTTGCACAAGGCCTGGCCAAACTGGCCTCGGCTTTCTCAGGCAGCTTCCCAACCAGCACCTCGTTTTCACGCTCGGCCCTGATGCTGTACGCGGGTGCCCGCTCGGGCTGGGCCGTGGTGGCATCCATTGGTTTTGTCTTGCTGGCTTTGCTGCTGCTCATGCCCGCGCTGCAATACGTGCCGCGCTCGGTCATGGCCGCTGCGGTGATCGTGGCCGTGCTCAACTTGTTCCAGCCCAAACAGTTCCTCAAACTCTGGCGCATTGACCGGGTCGAGACCATGACCGCGGCGGTGACTTTTGCGATCACCCTGGCCACGGCACCGCGCATCTATTGGGGTGTGATGGCGGGCGTGCTGGTGGGCCTGAGCCACTTTTTGCACACACGGCTGCACCCGCGCATCATCGAAGTGGGCCTGCACCCCGATGGCAGCTTGCGCGATCGCCACCTGTGGAAGCTGCCGCCTCTGGCACCCCATTTGTATGCCTTGCGCATGGACGCCGAGCTGGACTTTGCCGCTGCCAGCGGTTTCGAACGCGCCATCACCGAACACTTGGCGCTCAACCCCGAGGTGGCGCATGTGTGCCTGTTTGCACACCCGATCAACCGGGTCGATGCCACGGGTGTGGAAACCTTCGGTCAGCTGCAAAGACAATTGTTCAGCCGAGGCATCACACTGCACATCAGCGGCATCAAGCTGCCGGTAGAGACGGCCCTCAGACGTGCCGGCGAGTTGCCCGCCAACCCGCTGCTGAAGATGTACCGCACCGATGCCGATGCGCTGCAAGCCTTGGCACAGTTGGCGCCGCTGCCTAATGACATCGCGGCGGCCAACATCTGAAACAGGCGTGGGTCAGTCGATGGTCACGCCACCGTTTTTGATGACCTGACGCCAACGCTCGGTGTCTTCCTTCATCCATTGCGCCATCTCTTCTGGCGTATTGCCTACAGGCTCGGCACCCACCTCGGCAAAACGGCGCATCATCTCAGGGGTGCGCAAGATGTCGCCAATCAGGCTGGACAGACGCTGCGCAATGGCCACGGGCGTTTTGGGCGGTGCCACCAAGGCGAACCAGGCCACCGCCACCACGCCTGGGACGATCTCCTGCAAGGCAGGCGTCTGCGGCATGCTCGGTATGCGCTTGGCGCTGGTGACCGCCAAAACCTTGAGCTTGCCACTGCGCAAATGGGCCGATGCTTGCGCCACATTGCCGAACATCACATTCACATGTCCGGCCAGCAAATCGGCTACGGCAGGCGCATCGCCTTTGTAAGGCACATGGACCAGCTTGGTGCCGGTTTTTTGCTTGAACAACTCTGCCGTCAGGTGCGCGGTGGAGCCGTTGCCTTGCGAGGCATAGCTGAGCTTGTCAGGATTGGCTTTGGCATAAGCGATCAATTCCTGAACCGAATTGGCAGGCACCGAGGGGTGCACCATCAAGGCATTGGGCACCAAAGAGAACACCGTGATCGGCACGAACTTGGCCGGGTCGTAATTGAGCTTGGGGTAGAGGCTCACGTTGATCGACAAGGGCGGCGGCGGCGCAGCCATCAAGGTGTAGCCATCGGGCTCGGCATTGAAGAGCATTTCGGCAGCGATGTTGCCTGCTGCACCCGGCTTGTTTTCAATCACGATCGTTTGCCCCAGCTTGCTGGACAGGGCTTCCGAGACCAAGCGGGGGAACAAGTCAGCGCTGCCGCCTGCGGGGTTGGGCACCAAAATCTTGATGGTCTTTTGCGGCCAGGCTGCAGGACTTTGCGCCCCCGCCGTGGTGGCCCAGCCAGGCAGACTCAGGGCCAAAGAAGCACTCAAGAATTCACGGCGACGGTGGTGTGTCATGGCAAGCTTTCAGCGTTTCAAAGGGGAATGACCAACAAGGTTTCGATGATGCGCGAGTCGTACAAGAACAAGCGCCGCTTGAAGCGCGGCCCGTCGGGCGTGATCACGACTTCGTCTTGGCATTGGCCGGTGGAAAAAATCGCCATGTCACCGTCCAGCGACATGGTGCGCACCACCAGGTAATTCGAGCGCACCTGCAGCACGCCATCGGCCTCACCCACGATTTGCACACCCGACAGGATGTGCCGGTAGTGGTGCGGCTCGTAAATGTTGGCCACGCGCATGGACTTGATGCGGTCGCGCAGCTGCGCGGCACTGCGGGCGTCGATGATGGCCATGGGCAAGCCCCGGTCATGGTTGAAGCGCGACTGCACGGTGTAGCGGCCATCGGGCAGCAAGAGCTCTGCAATGGCTTCCACCCGGTCTTCGTCGATGGCGCGGGCCCATTCGTAGATGAGGTTTTCAACTGCCCGGAAATGTTGTTCGTGTTGCGCGCTCATGCCAAATCCATGTCTGATCGGTAGTTGTGCCAGAAGTTGCGGATGGCGCGCTCCGAGAGTTTGCTGGTGCCGCCGCTTTCCAGCGTTTTGCCGCCCATTTCAATGAAGCTCTCGCCGCTTTGCCCATCGGCCATGGCTTTTTGCATCATCTCGCAAACAGCCGCATCCTCCACCGAGATCATGCCGGCCGATCCAGCCAGATTGGCTTGCACCAAGCGGCTTTGCGTGGTGGCCTCGTCGTCATCGGCGAAACCAAAATAAGTCCAGACCAAATCCGACTCACCCACACCGCGCGGAATGAGCTGCCGGGTCGCCAAGCTGTTGGCAATTTGGTGCAGAACGAAGCTGGGGTAGGTCGTCAGGATCTGCACGCTCACGCCATCACCAAACTCGTCACGCCACTTGAGGATGCTGGGGTCCTCCAGCTTCATGTCGTCGTTCACGGACCGCAAGGCGGCGCTGGTTTTGTCAAAGTCTTCCGACTTTTTTTCGGTGCCGGCCTTGGTGTAGAAATACACATGGCGGCCGCTTTGATCGAGCGTCATCCCCGACTCTTGGGACTGGCGCGACAAACCAAAGGTGCCGTAGAAAGTGTGCAGGATGTTGGCGTGGTAAGAGTCCCGAGGGTTCTCGTGGTACGTCTTCCAGTTGGCATGGATGCGCTGGGTGTCGTAGCCCAGCACCTTCAAAGGCTTGTGCAGCACACGTCGGATGCCTGCGGCCACATCACCCAGCCAGGCTTGCAGGGACTCAACCTCGTCCGAGAAGGTCGCAAAGACCAGACCGCAAATCGTTTCCACACGCAATTTGTGCAGACCATGTTCGGACAGTTGAAAGTCCTTGGGCAAGCCGCCTTCACCCCGCAAACCGTGGCTGAAAGCCGCGTGCGTGAGGTCACCCTTGAGGTTGTAGTTCCAGGCGTGGTAGACGCAATACAGCTTCTTGGCCTGGCCAAACGCATCGCGGCACAGCATATTGCCCCGGTGCGCGCAGCGGTTGACCACCGCATGCAGTGAGCCATCTTCCGCCCGGGTCAGCACCACCGACTGGTCACCGATGTAAGTGGTTTTGAAGCTGCCCACCTCGGGCACTTCGGCCTCCAGGCCCAAATAGTTCCAAGTCTTGCCCCGATAAATTTTGACTTGCTCTTGGGCGTAAATGTCCGGATCGGTGTAAACCCAATACGGGGCCCGGGTATAGCCCTCAGCAGGCCATGGGCGGGCGGTCTTTTCTCGAGAGCTGGTGGGGCCGCGCACCACGGCTTCGTGGCTGGCATGGGCTGGCGTGTTCATATCGGTCAAGCTGGGCTTTCACGTTGGAGAGTGGTTCAGCCCAAACATAAGGCCAAGTCCTCAGGGCACTTGTCATGCAGATGACTGAGCCAACCCGCGTGCAGAGCACGCATTTCCCAATGAGCCGACAGGCTTGCGCATGCGCAGTAACTCAAAAGTTCAACTTGGAATCTCCGCCTCGACCAGCAGCGCCAGCAAAGTCAATGACTCTTGCCAACCCAGACAACACATTTCTGGCGGGATCATCTCGGGAATGCCCGACTGCTCGATGTTCACCTCGGTGCCCACCAAGACAGGCTTGAAAGTCACCGTCGTGGTCATCTGCCCAGGCAAATTGGGATCGTCAAAAGTGTCGGTGTGGCTCAAACGCTCGCTGGGCACCAGCTCCAAAAAGGTGCCGCCAAAGCTGTGGGACTGGCCATTGCCCAAATTGGTGAACGACATGCGGTAGCTGCCCCCCAAGCGGGCATCGATCTCGTGGACCCGGCCTGTGAAACCGTGCGGCGGCAACCACTTGGCCATGGCATCGGGGTCGATGAATGCACGAAAAATCCGCTCGGCGGGAGCGCGCAGGACACGTTGAAAACGGACGGTGTGGGTCATGGGGAGTCATTCCTTCAGAGGGACTTGAAGCTTATCAGGGGCACAACAGCCTGCTCGCCCGATGCTTCACACTTTCTGTTCGTCAAGGGATGATGGATGGTAAAAATACTGTATTTATTTACAGTATATTCAAGGCATGCTCCGCACCCTCTTCGTTGACTTCAACAGCTACTTCGCCTCGGTCGAGCAGCACCTGAACCCGGCCCTGCGTGGGCGGCCGGTGGGGGTGGTGCCGGTCATGGCCGATTCTTCGTGCTGCATTGCGGCCAGCATTGAGGCCAAGGCCTTCGGGGTGAAGACGGGCACGGGCGTGGCCGAGGCCAAGCGTTTGTGTCCGGGCATCGCCATCGTGCTGGCCGACCATGCCAAATATGTCGAGATTCACCAGCAAGCCGTGGCGGCGGTGGACCGGATCGTGCCGGTGCGCCAGGTGCTGTCGATTGACGAGATGGAGTGCGAGTTGACCGGTCGCTGGCGTGAACGTGACCGGGCCATCGCATTGGCGCATCAGGTCAAGGCCGAGGTGCAGCGCAGCGTGGGCGAATGCCTGCGCAGCTCGATTGGCATCGCGCCCAACACGCTGCTGGGCAAGCTGGCCTCCGACATGCACAAGCCCGATGGCATGACGGTGATCGAGCAGCACGAGTTGCCCGAGCGCTTGTTTCATCTGAAGCTGTCGGACATCCAGGGCATTGGCCCGCGCATGCGCGAGCGCTTGTCGCGCTGCGGCATCGAGACGATGGCGCAGCTTTATGCCGCGCCGCGTGATTTGCTGCACACGGCCTGGGGTGGTTTGGCGGGGGCTGACATGTACGACAAGCTGCGCGGCCAGTGGTACGGGCCACGCGCCACGGTGGCAAGGTCGCTGGGACATTCGCATGTGTTGCCACCCGACTTGCGCCACCCGGAAGGGGCGCGCCAGGTGCTGCACCGGCTGACGCAAAAGGCCGCCATGCGGCTGCGCAAGCAGGGCTTTTATGCCACGGCTATGCAGGTGTTTGTGCATTGCGCGCACCGCTGGCAGCGCGAGGCCGGTGGCGAGCGCTATGTGCATGTGGGCGAGACGCAGGACACCGGGTTTTTGCTGCACACACTCGACCAGCTGTGGTTCAGCGGGCTGCATTTGTTGCAACACCCCAAAGCGGTGGGTGTGCAGTTGTGCGGTCTGGTGCTGGCCAGTCAACACACGCCCGATTTGTTTGAGATGCTGGAAGAAGCCCCCATCACGACCGCGCAGGCCCTGCAAAACCACCCGGTGCAGCGTGACCGGACCCGCTTGATGTCGGCCATGGACGCGCTCAACCGCACGCATGGCAAAAACGCGGTCTACTTTGCCAGCGCACACCACACGCTGGATGCCGCACCCATGCGCATCGCGTTCAACCGGATTCCGGATCTGGAGACAGAGCGCTGATGTGCTGGCCATGGACCGCCATGGCTGCGCTCGCGATCAGAAGCAACAGCGCTCAGGCCGTGACGATCCAGCCTTCGAGCGGATCGCAGGGCGGCAAGCCGTATTGCGGGTGTCCGGCTTCGTGTTGCTGCTGCGCCCAGGCCGCTTGCATCAGGCACAGCGTGGCGTCGAGCGCATCGCCACTGGCATCGTCGGCCAAGCGGCCCAACAGCGCATTGCTGGCCACCAGACGCAGGCCCAGACGGGTCTGGCCGCGCTCCAATGCACCGAGCAGCTCACGCCGAGCCAGCAGACGCTCGGGTGTTTGTTTGGCTTTGTCGTCGCTTTTGTAGCTGCGGCTGCCCAACACCTCGCGCGCCAGCAGGCCGGGGTAGGCTTCCAAAGCCACACGGCGGTGATCGCCCGCGTGCAAACCGGGCAGGTGCACACCCGCTTGGCGCAACAGCGGTACGCCCGCGTGCAACATGTAGGCCACGGGCGGGTTGACCCACTTCATGGATGGGCTCGAGCCTGCGGGTTTGTCTGCAGCGCGGTGGGCGAACTTGCCACCCACGGGGCGGGCATTGCAAAAGGCGGCAAATTGTTCGCGAATTTGGGGGCGCTCCAGCGCGCAGTAATGGTCCATGCAGGCGGCCCAGTCGGTAGACCAGCCCAGCGTCTCGACCAGTTCACGCGGCAGCCCAAAGGGCAAATCAAAGCCGCCCACCCAATCGGCAGGCTGCGCCAGCCAATCGCCAAATGCGTTCAGCTTGTCAAAGGTTTGAAGGGCTTGCAGTTGCACCCGGCCCTGCCGGGCTTGGCCCAGCGCCAGCACGATGGGTTTGCGCTTGCTGGGGCTGCTGGAAAAGTCGCAGCCGATCAGAGACGCCACGACCGATCAGGCGCGGCCGATGATGGACGCCGTGGCCATCAGCTCTTCAAGCAGGGCCAGGGACACTTTGCCCGAGACGCTGTAGGGGTCCAGCTCGGCGCGCTCGGAGTATTTGAGCAAAATGTTGGTGTTGACACGCGAGGCATCCACCTGACCCATGGTCCAACCACCAAAGCGGCGTTCGGAGATTTCTTCGTAGTGCAGCAAGACCACTTCTTTGTGGCGCGCATCTTTCTGGATGTGCCCATACAGCTCGCTCACGGCGTTGCGCCCACCTTCGATGGCTTGCAAAAAGATGCCACCGCCGTAGCACAGGATGCCGGTGATGCCACTGCTCGGGTTGAACTGGCGCGACTGGGCCAGGATGGATTCGATGGTCTCCGCACGGGTGTCCACAGCGCGGCTGGCGTAAAGCAGGCGTACCAACATGGTCAGTTCTTTCCAGGAATCAGGGACAGGAATTCACGGCGCAGGTTCGGGTCCTTGAGGAAGGCACCACGCATGACCGAATTGATCATCTTGCTGTCCATGTCTTTGACGCCGCGCCAGCCCATGCAGTAGTGGCTGGCCTCCATGACGATGGCCAGGCCATCGGGCTGGGTTTTGCGCTGGATCAGGTCGGCCAGTTGCACCACGGCTTCTTCCTGGATCTGGGGGCGGCCCATGATCCATTCGGCCAGGCGAGCGTACTTGGACAGGCCAATCACGTTGGTGTGTTCGTTGGGCAACACGCCGATCCATATCTTGCCGATCACGGGGCAAAAGTGGTGGCTGCAAGCACTGCGCACGGTGATGGGGCCGACGATCATCAGCTCGTTGAGGTGCTCGGCGTTGGGGAACTCGGTGATCTCGGGGCCGTCCACATAACGGCCTTTGAACACTTCCTTCAAATACATCTTGGCCACACGGCGGGCGGTGTCGCCGGTGTTGTGGTCGTTCACGGTGTCAATCACCAGCGAATCGAGCACACCTTCCATCTTGGCGGTGACTTCGTCCAACAACTTGTCCAGCTCACCGGGTTCGATGAATTCGGCGATGTTGTCGTTGGCGTGGAAGCGTTTGCGGGCCGCATGGATGCGCTCGCGGATTTTGACGGAAACAGGAACGCCTTCGTCTTCGGGCGTGGCGGCAGAAGCAGTCATGGCGTCTGGGGCTTTCATTAACATGGCAAGGATCGTAACAGCGATTGATCAAGCTGGCCCGGCCGCCCGGCCAACACCCATGCCCGGGCGAAGGACTACGGCTTCAGTAACGGTTGCCGCTCAAAAACAAGGCCAGGCGCATCAGGCCAAAGGCCACGCGGTCGCGCAGCCTTTGCGGCCAGGGTCTTTGGGTGTAGGTATCGACCACCACAGGGCTGCTTTGCTCATCGATGGCGCGGCTCAAGCGCTGGTGCAATTGCCGCGCAAACACCTTGTCGGCCACCACCACATTGGCCTCCCGAGCCAGCAGCAAACTCAAAGGGTCCAGGTTGGACGACCCCACCGTGGCCCAGGGGCGGTCGTGATCAGGGTCGACCACAGCCACCTTGGCGTGCAGAAAACTGGCTTCGTACTCATGAATCTCCACCCCTGCGGCCAACAACACGCCATAGACCGGCCGGGTCGCGTGGTACTGCATGAAATATTCGTAGCGCCCTTGCAGCAGCAAACGCACCCGCACGCCCCGCTGCGCCGCATGGATCAAGGCCTTGCGCAAACGGCGCCCGGGCAAAAAGTAGGCATTGGCGATGACAATTTCATGGCGCGCCGCGCCGATGGCCCGCAAATACGCTTTCTCGATCTGCGTGCGGTGCAGCACGTTGTCGCGTAAGAGCAAACCCGCTTTGGCCACGACATGGGCGCCGGCAGCGCCACCGGCCTCGTGCGACCAGGGCAAGTGTAGACCCGCCGCCCGAAAGGAGCTGAAGGCCTCGGGAAACTTTTGCTGGCGCACATGGCGCACGCCCTGGATGCGCCACCACAGCTGCGACATGGTCTCTTGCATCTGCTGCACCAAGGCCCCTCGGGCGCACACTGCAAAATCAAAGCGGGGCTCGGGCAAGGCGCCATGATGCGGGTCATACCAATCGTCCAGGATATTGATGCCGCCGCAAAACGCGAGGTGCCCATCGATCACGCACAGCTTGCGGTGCAGCCTGCGCCAACGGCTGGGAATCAAGAGCCCCAAAGTGCCCAAGGGCGAATAAATGTGCCAGGCCACACCGGCGCGCTCGAAACGCTCACGCCACTCGGCAGGCAGCCGTGGGGTGCCCACACCGTCCACCACCAGCCAAACCCGCACGCCTCGCAAGGCGGCGCGCTCCAGCGCTTCGGCCACCATCAAGGCTGCGCCGTGGAAATCAAAAATATAGGTTTCCATGTGCACCTGCGAGCGGGCTTGCTCGAGCGCCGACACCAGCGACTCGAAGTAGGCCTGGCCGCCCTCGATCAGCTTGATCTGGTGGCCGTCTCGCAGGGGCGGGCTGTAGCGCATCGTCAGTCGGTCCAGGCCAGCTCGGCCACCAGCGGCAAGTGGTCAGACATGCGTGGCCAGATGCGCCCGGCGGGCACCATGGCGCGCACTGGGCGAAGGCCACGGGCATAGACATGGTCGAGCTGGTTCAAGGGCAAGCGAGAGGGGTAAGTGGGTGTCGGCTGATCGCGCCACTCGGCAAAGCCCGCAGACGCCATGCGCCGCCCAAGTCCTGTGCCCCAATCGTTGAAATCCCCCGCCACCAACACTGACGCGTGGCTCGGAATGTGGGCTGCGATGTAGTCCAGCAAAGCTTGCGTCTGACGCACGCGGCTGGCGGGCACCAGCCCAAGATGCACCACGATCACATGCACCACGCGGTCCACCACCTGCACTTCGGTGTGCAAAAAGCCGCGCTGCTCAAACCGGTGGTCCGAGATGTCGCGGTGCTGGTGCGACAGCACGGGCCAGCGCGAGAGCATGGCGTTGCCATGTTCGCCGTGGCGCGTGGTGGCGTTGGTGCGGTACACCGCTTCGTAACCCTCGGGCGCCAAATAGTCGGCCTGCGGCTGGGCAGGCCAATGGGCAAAGTGAAGTGCTTCGCGCCGGTTCATGCGCCGCACTTCCTGCAGGCAAACGATGTCGGCATCGAGCTGCTCCACCGCATGGCCAATGTTGTGGATCTCCAGCCGCCGCACAGGCCCCAGCCCCTGCACACCTTTGTGGATGTTCCAGGTGGCCACCCGCAGCGTGGGGTGTTCGTGGCGCTGAGGCATCAGGTACACCCTTGGGCAAAGCGCGGCAGCATCAAAATGGCTTCTGCGTTCGATGGCGAAAAACAGGTGTCCACGGCCTGCTGCCAGTGCAGCCACTGCCATTCGGTGTGCTCGCGCGGGCTCAGCGTCACAGGCGTGCCCTCGGGCACCAAGAGGCCAAACACCCGCTCGGTGTTGCGGCTGACTTCAGGCGCGTAACGCCAGCGCCAGGCCGGGTAGATGTCGTAAGTGTTTTCGAGCTGCCAGTCTTGCAGCTGGCACTGCGGGTGAAGCGCATCGATGCCGGTTTCCTCTTGCACCTCACGCACGGCCGTCTCGGCCCAGTCTTCGTGCAGAAAATCCTTGCTACCGGTGACCGACTGCCAGGTGCCCGCATCCACGCGGCGGATCAGCAAGACATGACGGCTGGGGGTGTAGATCACCACCAGCACGGATTCGGGGATTTTGTAATCAATGGAGGTCACCACCCCATTCTAGGCAGGCGCAAGCTTGCTAGGATTGCGCCATGTCGTCTTTCTCACACGCCCCCTCCCACCTGCACGTCACGGCCCTGAGCGGAGGACCGGGTAACTTGCCCCTCATTCAAAATTTGACGCATGCTTGGAGCGCCGGAGTCCACTGGATCTGCGGTGACGAAGGCACCGGCAAAACCACCTTGCTCCGACTGCTGGCGGGCGATTTACCCACCATGACGGGCAGCGTGAGCAGGCCAGAAGGCGGCGTGTTCTGGGTAGATCTGCAAGGTGCTGCACACGACCAGGTCTTGGTTCAAGACTGCTGGGATGCCATGCGCAAAAACTGCCCGCGATGGAATGAAGAACTCCTGCAACAACTGATCAGCGATCTCGATATGGATCAGCACCGCCATAAACGGCTGAACATGTTGTCCACCGGCAGCCGACGAAAAGTGATGGTCATTGGGGCGCTGGCCTCAGGCGCCACCGTCACATTGCTGGACCAGCCCTTTGTGTCACTCGACCTGGCCTCGATTCAGACAATCCAAGATTTTTTGAGCGAAGCCGCTGAGCACCCCCAACGTGCATGGATCGTGGCGGACTACGAAGTGCCGGCGGGATGGCCGCATCGGGGTGTACTCGATCTGGACTCACGGAGCGGCCATCGCTCAGTGGGAGAAGAAAGCGGGACTTGAGAAAACAAGCCGACACCGTGAAGCTGATCACTGCGCACGTCGGACTTGATTGAGGGCGATGGCCACAGGTGGCACAACACACGAGTGGTCGCCAGACCACACAAACGGTCATGCTCAACGCCGAAAACCGCAAATTGATCACTTGAGATGTAGTCAATGCCCTGTCACATGTGCGTTTACAAACAAATCGACAAGAAAGGCTTATGTCTTTTTGCCGTGATGCCCCATAATGTGTCTGTGCGTATTTTTTTATACGGCACATGTCAGGTGATCGGTCAGTTTCGCGCGCTACGGCGGCAGTTTTCAGTTTGTTGTGCTTTCGGGACCCCATCGCTTTGTTTTTTTGTATTTCTGAGGAGTCCCCATGGGCAATAAACTTTACGTCGGCAATCTGCCGTACACCGTTCGCGACGAAGACCTGCAACAGGCATTCGGCGAATTCGGCGCCATCACCAGCGCCAAAGTCATGATGGAACGCGACACAGGTCGTTCTAAAGGTTTCGGCTTTGTCGAAATGGGCAGCGATGCCGAAGCGCAAGCCGCTATTGAAGGCATGAATGGCCAATCTTTGGGTGGCCGCAGCATCACCGTGAACGAAGCCCGTCCGATGGAAGCTCGTCCTCCACGTACCGGTGGTTTCGGTGGTGGTGGCGGTTACGGCGGTGGCGGCCGTTCAGGCGGTGGCGGCTACGGCGGTGGCGATCGCTCCGGCGGTGGCGGCTACGGCGGCGGCGGTCGCGGCGGCTACTAAGCCCTGCACCCCTTCAACGGCCTGAAGGCCGTTGCACATTTTCTGACTCGGCCTCACCGCTGAGCACAGACATCAAAGGCTTCAAAACTTCGGTTTTGAGGCCTTTTTTGTGGCCCGGTTGCGCAGTGCCCGGCCGGATTTAAAGCCACAAAAAAGCCAACGCCACCGGAAGGTGGCGTTGGCTTTTGGTGGGTCTTACGGCAGCTTAAGCGGCTTTGACGGCATCCACATTGCGCAAGCGGATGTGCAATTCGCGCAGCTGCTTTTCGTCCACTGGGCTTGGCGCTTGCGTGAGCAAGCACTGAGCACGTTGCGTCTTGGGGAAGGCAATCACGTCGCGGATGGACTCGGCACCGGTCATCAAGGTGACGATGCGGTCCAAACCAAAGGCCAAGCCGCCGTGTGGAGGCGCGCCGTATTGCAGCGCGTCGAGCAGGAAGCCGAACTTGAGCTGGGCTTCTTCGGGCGTGATCTTCAAAGCGTCAAACACTTTTTGCTGCACGTCGGCGCGGTGGATACGCACCGAGCCGCCACCCATCTCCCAACCGTTCAACACCATGTCGTAGCCCTTGGAGATGCACTTCTCGGGGGCCGTGACCATCCAGTCTTCGTGGCCGTCTTTGGGCGCGGTGAAGGGGTGGTGCACAGCGGTGTAGCGCTGGTTTTCGTCGTCGAATTCGAACATCGGGAAGTCGACCACCCACATCGGGGCCCAACGGTCTTCAAACAGGCCATTGGCTTTGCCAAAGGCGCTGTGGCCGATCTTGATGCGCAAGGCACCGATGGCATCGTTGACGATTTTTTCTTTGTCAGCGCCGAAGAAAATCAGGTCGCCGTTTTGTGCACCGCTGCGCTCCAGCACAGCCGTCAATGCGGCGTCGTGGATATTCTTGACGATCGGCGACTGCAAACCGTCACGGCCTTTGGACAGGTCGTTGACGCGGATATAGGCCAGGCCCTTGGCACCGTAGATCTTGACGAACTCGGTGTAGGCGTCGATCTCGCCACGGCTGATGCCGCCGCCTTCAACGGAACCATTGGGCACGCGCAAGGCGACCACGCGGCCGCCTTTCATGTTGGCTGCGCCCGAGAACACCTTGAAGTCCACATCGCCCATGACGTCGGTCACTTCAGTGAACTGCAGCTTCACGCGCAAGTCGGGCTTGTCAGAACCGTACAAGTGCATCGCGTCCTGGTAGGTCATGACCGGGAACTCACCCAAGTCCACGCCGATGGTCTTCTGGAACACGCGCTTGATCATGCCCTGGAACATGTCGCGGATTTCTTCTTCGGTCAGGAACGATGTTTCGATATCAATCTGTGTGAATTCGGGCTGGCGGTCAGCGCGCAAGTCTTCGTCGCGGAAGCACTTGGTGATCTGGTAGTAACGGTCATAGCCCGCCACCATCAAGAGCTGCTTGAACAGCTGGGGCGACTGGGGCAAGGCAAAGAACTGGCCATCGTGCACGCGGCTGGGCACCAGGTAGTCGCGCGCGCCTTCAGGCGTGCTCTTGGTCAGCATAGGGGTTTCGATGTCCACAAAGCCGTTTTCGTCCAAGTACTTGCGCACTTCCATCGCCACTTTGTAGCGCAGCATCAGGTTGTTCTGCATGTACGGACGGCGCAGGTCCAACACGCGGTGCGTGAGGCGGGTCGTCTCGGACAGGTTTTCTTCGTCGATCTGGAAAGGCGGCGTGACAGAGGCGTTGAGCACGATCAGTTCATGGCACAGCACCTCGATCTTGCCGCTTTTCAGGTTGTCATTGCTTGTGCCATCGGGGCGGGCACGCACCACGCCTTTGATCTGCACACAAAACTCGTTGCGCACGTCTTCGGCCACTTTGAACATCTCAGGGCGGTCGGGGTCGCACACCACTTGCACATAGCCTTCGCGGTCGCGCAAGTCGATGAAGATCACGCCACCGTGGTCACGGCGACGGTTGACCCAGCCGCACAGGCTCACGGTTTGGCCGCTCAAGGCTTCGGTCACCAGACCGCAATAGTGGGAACGCATGGACATGTTTTTTGCTTTCTTAATTCAATCGGTCATCGGCCTTCAGGCGATCACCACATTCACGAGGATTATTTGAGGGCTGAGGCTTCAACCGAGGAAATTTGATCAGGACCACCGGGCACCACCACGCCCATGGAAATGATGTACTTGAGGGCATCGTCCACACTCATATCGAGTTCGATCACGTCGGCCTTGGGCATCATCAAAAAGAAACCTGAAGTGGGGTTGGGCGTGGTGGGCACATACACGCTGACCATGGGCTGCGCAAGGTGCTTGGCCACTTCGCCACCAGGCGTGCCGGTCAAAAAGGCGATGGTCCAGGAACCTTGGCGAGGGTACTGCACCAAAAGGGCTTTGGAAAACGCATTGCCGCTGCCCGAAAACAAGGTGTCGGCGACCTGTTTGACGCTGGTGTAAATGGTTCGCACCACAGGGATGCGGTTCATCAGGTTGTCCCACTTGCGCAGCCACCACTGGCCAAACATGTTGGCGACAAACACGCCTGTTGCAAAAATCACCAAGGCCACCAGGATCACGCCCAGACCAGGTACACCCCGCAAAGCTTCGGCCAGCTTGTGCATGCCGGGAATCAATGAATCTGCCGCGTGCAACACGGCCAAAAATATGCCGTCCAGCAAGCCCACCAGCCAGGTCAGGACCCAGACGGTGATGCCCATGGGCAGCCACACCAGCAGACCGGTGATGAAGTACTGTTTGAAGCTGCGTGTTTTCATGAAGTGGCGATCAGTTGGGGATCAATGGCAAGCGCAGGAGGTACCGCAACCGCCAGCAGCCGCTGGGATCGAGGTATCGGCAGCCGCCGCCGCAGGCTCCGCGCTGGTGGCAGGGCTGGAAGCCGCAGCAGCACCGGTCACACCGCCACTGCCGCCTTTGAAATCGGTCGCATACCAGCCAGAGCCCTTGAGCTGGAAACCCGGGGCGCTGAGCTGTTTGCTGAACTTGGGGGCACCGCAGGCTGGGCAGTCGGTCAAAGGCGCGTCGGAGATTTTTTGCAGAACATCCTTGGCATGTCCGCAGGACTCACACTTGTAGGCGTAAATGGGCATGAAGAGGGCTCTTTTCAGGTTGAAAATTCAAAACCCTCAATTATAGGCGGGGGGCGACTCTTCAAGCCCCGCCGACGCTTTGAGCCTGGTTTCGATCGAGGATTACTCCAAGCCCACCACTTTGTGATGCCCTGCATGCTGGTTGGCCAGCCATTGTGGCGCCACAGAGCCCAGCCACATGCCCGCCAGACTGGCCAAGACACCCGCCAACTGCGCCGGAAACTCTTCGCCCACAGCCGTGAGCATGAACAAAAGCCAGGTCAACAAGCCCAAGACGATGGCCAGCAAGGCACCCTGGGTGCTGGCTTTTTTCCAGTACAGCCCAAAGGCCAGGGGCACAAATGCCCCTACCAGCGTGACCTGGTAGGCACCAGAAACCATTTCGTAGATCGAAGTGCCCTGCATCGCGATGGCATAAATCAGCACCAGAACACTGAACACCAGCACCGTGATGCGCATGGCCTTGAGCTCTTGTTGGTCACTTTGGTGCGGGAAAAACTGGCGCCAGATGTTCTCCGTGAAGGTCACGCTGGGGGCCAGCAAGGTGGCCGAAGCACAGGACTTGATGGCGGAGAGCAAGGCCCCGAAAAACAGCACCTGCATGATGAAGGGCATCTGGGTCATGACCAGCGTGGGCAAGACTTTTTGCGGGTCTTCGGCGATCAGTTTGGCCGCTTGCTCGGGCATGATGATCATGGCGCTGACCACCAGGAACATGGGCACAAAGGCAAACAGGATGTAGCAAATGCCACCGATGACCGGGCCCCGCGTGGCCGCAAACTCGCTGTTGGCCGACATGACGCGTTGGAAGACGTCCTGCTGCGGAATCGACCCCAACATGATGGTGATGGATGCGGCAAAAAAGAAAATGATGTCCTTGAAATTGGGCTCTGGCCAGAACTTGAACATGTCCTGACTCACCGCCAGCGCCAGCACTTTTTCTGCACCACCGGCTTGGTGACCCGCAAATACCGCCAGGATGGCCAGCCCCACAACCAAGATGATCATCTGCATGAAGTCGGTGATGGCCACCGACCACATGCCGCCAAACAAGGTGTAGGCCAGGATGGACACCACGCCGATCACCATGCCCAGCGGCATGCTGATGGTGCCGTCGGACAAGACGTTGAACACCAAGCCCAGCGCCGTGACCTGCGCCGTGACCCAACCCAGGTAACTGACCATGATGATGACCGAGCAGATGACCTCCACGCTGCGGCCATAGCGCTCACGGAAGTAATCGCTGATGGTCAGCAAGGTCATGCGGTAGAGCTTGGCAGCAAAGAACAGGCCCACCAAAATCAGGCAACTGCCCGCGCCAAAGGGGTCTTCCACCACACCATTGAGGCCGCTGTTGACGAACTTGGCCGGGATGCCCAACACCGTCTCGGAGCCAAACCAGGTGGCAAAGGTGGTGGTGATGATCATGGCCAAGGGCAAATGCCGACCCGCAATGGCGAAGTCGGCAGAATTTTTCACGCGCTTGGCAGCCACCAGGCCAATCGCGATGGTCACCAGCAGGTAGGCGATCACGAGGGTCAGCAACACGGCAATGTCTCCTGTTTGAGAAACGAAAAATCAGTACAACTGCAAGTGCGACCAGACCTGCAGCCCCAGCAAGCTGAGCAGGAATCCCATGCCCAAATACAGCAGGATTTGCAGCAAACGGTTGGTGCGGCGCTGCTCAGCCAGCAGCTGCTCCAACTGGCGTGCATCCCCCTGGCGCGGCTGCTTGAGGTAATCGTGCAACAGGCGCGGCAGCTGCGGCAACAACTTGGCGTAATGCGGCGCCTGGGCCTTGAGCTCTTCCCAGAGCTTTTTGGGTCCGATTTGGTCCAGCATCCACTTTTCAAGAAAGGGCTTGGCGGTGCTCCACAGGTCCAGCTCGGGGTCGAGCTGGCGCCCCAGGCCCTCGATGTTTAGCAAGGTTTTTTGCAAAAGCACGAGCTGGGGCTGGATTTCGACATGAAAGCGCCGCGAAGTCTGGAACAAGCGCATCAACACCATGCCCAGAGAAATTTCCTTGAGCGGACGGTCAAAGTAAGGCTCGCAAACCGCACGGATCGCGGCTTCAAGTTCGTCCACACGCGTGTCAGCCGGCACCCAACCTGACTCGATGTGCAGCTCGGCCACGCGCTTGTAATCACGGCGAAAGAAAGCAGTGAAGTTCTGCGCCAGGTATTCCTTGTCGTATTCGGTCAGCGTGCCCACGATGCCAAAGTCCAGCGAGATGTAGCGACCAAAAGTCTCGGGCGCCAGGCTAACCTGGATGTTGCCGGGGTGCATGTCGGCGTGGAAAAAACCGTCACGAAAAACTTGCGTGAAGAACAAGGTCACGCCATCGCGGGCCAGCTTGGGGATGTCCACTCCGGCGTCGCGCAAGCGGTCCACGTGGCTGATGGGCACACCGTGCATGCGCTCCATCACCAGCACTTCGGGCTGGCAATAGTCCCAGACCATCTCGGGGATCAGCACCAGGTCCAGTCCTTCCATGTTGCGGCGCAGCTGGGCAGCGTTGGAGGCTTCACGCACCAAGTCCAGCTCGTCGTTGAGGTACTTGTCGAACTCGGCCACCACCTCGCGCGGTTTGAGGCGTTTGCCGTCGGCGCTCAGGCTTTCGACCCAGCCGGCCATCATGCGCATGAGGCTCAGGTCTTTTTGAATGACGGGCAACATGCCCGGGCGCAAGACCTTGACCGCCACTTCGCGCAGTTCACCAGACTTGCTGCGCAAGGTCGCAAAGTGCACCTGCGCGATCGATGCGCTGGCCACGGGTTCACGCTCGAAGCTTTCAAAGATCGTGTCCACGGGCTTGCGAAAAGCCCGCTCGATGGTGGCCACAGCAATGTCCGAGCTGAACGGCGGCACGCGGTCTTGCAGTTTGGCCAGCTCTTCGGCGATGTCCAATGGCAGCAAATCACGCCGGGTGGACAAGACCTGACCGAACTTCACGAAGATCGGACCCAGGCGCTCCAGCGCCTCGCGCAGGCGCACCGCACGGGGCGAGCGCAGGTCACGCCCCACCGAGAGGACGCGGGCCAACAGGCGGATCCAGGGCTTTTGGAAACTGGAGAGCACCAACTCGTCCAGGCCATAGCGCAGGACAATGAAGACGATGAACGCGCCGCGGCCGAGGCGGCTCATGCTGCGCTACCGGAAACGATGTCGTTGCCAGGGCGCTTGGCCACAAAGCCACGCAGGGCTTCCATGGCTTTGCGGGCCGCTTGTGCCAGCGTGTGGGCCATGGCATCCCCCACCAGGCGGGCCAGGTCTTCTTCAGCGTCCCAACGCACATGGTCGATCAACCAGTTGATCTCGGCGGCCAGTTGCACATCGCCTTCGATGCGCACTTTGGGTTTATCGCCCTTGGCCAGGGCCGAGGCCAAAGACACCGGGGACGCTTCGGTCACCGTCAGGCGCAAATCAAAGCCCTCGAAGCGGCCGCGTTCAAGCAAGCCGGCGGGCGTGGGTGTCAGCTGCAGCTGGATGCGGTCCCAGACCAGCTCGATGCGCTGCCCTTTTTGGCGGGCCAGACGGGCCATGGCCTCAGGCTCGCTTTGCAGCACATGGTTGAGGAACAGGACGAGGCGATTGACCGACTCATCGACCACCCAGGCGGGTGGCTGAAAGTTGGAAGCGAATTGGGGTAGCGCCTGAGCGGCCCAAGAAAAAGGGGACTGTGTTGCCATAGTCCCCGATTATTCCCGAAACAAAGGCCCCGCCTGGGGCCGGTGTTTTATTGCAGCGCTTGCACGCCAGCAACCAACCAGCCGCCGCCGTGTTTGGACTTGGTCATGTTCCAGACTTCGCGGAAGGGGCTGGGGCCTGCCGAAGCATCTTCGCGGATCATGCCGTTGAACTCGACGCTGGCCAGATAAGCCTCAGCCTGCTCTTCGGTGCCCAACAACTGTGCCTCAAGCATCACCACTTCGGTCTTGTTGGGCTGGCCAGGGAACTGGCTTTCACGCTCAGTCAATTGGCTGCGAATTTCGGACACCATGGTGTCGGTCATCATGGAGCGCAAAGTGGCGATGTCCGAACGGTCCCAAGCGTCTTGCAAGGTGACAAAGTTCTGTTTGGCGGCAGCCACAAAACCGGCCACATCAAAGTCAGCAGGAATACCCCAGGCCTGAGAGCCACTCAAGGCAGAGCCAATCATCGAACCACCGGTTTGAGCGGCTGCTGAGCCGTCAAACTGTGTCCCCTGGGCTTCCCAGGGACGGGCCGAAGCATCGTTGCCGACTGTCTCGGGCTTGTATTGTTTGAACGATGCAGGCTGCTCAGCAGACGCGCCTGCGCCTTGGTAAGCCAGGCCCCCTTGTTGGGCTGCACCACTTTTACGGCGCATGATCATGCCGATCACCGCCATCACGGCTACGCCAATCAACAAGAACATCAGGACGTTGCCAAAAGCTTCACCCATGCCCAAGGAATGGGCCAGCCAAGCCAAGCCCAAGCCAGCTGCCAAACCGCCCAGCATCGCACCCCAAGGCTTCTTGGCTGCAGGTGCTGCGACCGGAGGTTTTGCAGCGGCAGGCGCCGCTTGCTGCGCGGGGGTTGCCGCTTGTTGTGGACGCACAGCTTCACGTTGCGTCACTTGGTTCGATTGCTGGCCAATGGATTTGCCACCGCCCATGCGACGGGCAGCTTCAGCATTCAAACTGCCCAGGGCCAAAACGCCAGCGAGCAAAAGGGTCAAGAACTTGTTCACGGTGTCTCCAATGGATAACAAAACTCACAAATCTGGCATCAACACTTGATGCCTGCGTGTAAGGCTACCACCCCTGCCGATAAATTATGAAAATCCACATGGCCAAATCCGCTGTTTTTCATAAGGGTTTTCAGCTCTTCCTGGCCGGGATGCATACGAATGGACTCAGCCAAATAGCGGTAACTGTCGGCATCGCCGGCGACCAGCTTGCCCATGTGCGGCAGGATCTTGAAGCTGTACCAGTCGTAGATTTTCTCCAGCGGCTTGGCCACTTTGGAGAACTCCAGCACCAGCAATTTGCCACCAGGCTTGAGCACACGGCACATCTCTTTGAGCGCCACATCCTTGTGCGTCATGTTGCGCAAGCCAAAGGCCACGCTGACCACGTTGAAATGGTTGTCCGGAAAAGGCAACTTCTCGGCGTCGCACACCAGAGTGGGCAGGGCCAGGCCGTGGTCCACCAAGCGGTCACGGCCAGTGCTCAGCATGGCTTCGTTGATGTCGGTGTGCACGACTCGCCCCGTGGCACCGACCTTCTTGGCAAAGGCCATGGACAAGTCACCCGTGCCGCCCGCGATGTCGAGCACCTGATCGCCTTCTTTGAGGTTGGCCACCTGCACGGTGTAAGCCTTCCACACGCGGTGCAGGCCCATGGACATCAGGTCGTTCATCACATCGTATTTGGACGCGACGGAATCGAACACGCCACGGACGTGTTGGGCTTTTTCTTTTTCGTCGACGGTCTTGAAACCGAAATGGGTGGTGCTCATGGGGATTGCTTCAGTGGTTGTGACCGCAGCTGCTGCCGGCTTTTCCGAGCATGGGCGCGTCACGGTCGGTGCCTGCGGCTTGCAGGCGCTCTTCGTATTGTTGCCACAAAGCGGCTTGCTGGTCGCCCAAAAAGTACAGGTACTCCCAGGTGAACAGGCCCGAGTCGTGGCCATCCGAAAAGGTCGGCTTGACAGCGTAGTTGCCCACAGGCTCGATCTCGATCACCGAGACCTCGCGCTTGCCTGTTTGCAGCACTTCCTGGCCGGGGCCATGGCCCTGCACCTCGGCCGAGGGGGAATAGATGCGCATCAGCTCGAACGGGATGCGAAATTGCGCCCCATCGGAAAAGCCGATTTCCAGCACCTTGGTCTGACCGTGCACGGTCAGGGACTCGGGTGTAGGCGTTTCTTTTTTCAATCCAGCCATGGTCTGCTTTCGGGCGGGTTAAACCAGCACGCGTTCAATGCCACCGGCATTGGCCGCGCTGACGTACTCGGGCATCCAGTTTTCGCCCAGGATGTGTTTGGCCATCTCGACCACGATGTAGTCGGCTTCGAGCAGGCCGTTTTTCATGTCATCGCCATAGCGCGACAAGCCTTGCAGGCAGCTGGGGCAGCTGGTCAAAATCTTGACGTTGGCTTGCGGGGCCAGCGCGCCGCTGGCACGCAAGGCGGCTTCGCCCTTGAGCAGCTCTTCCTCTTTGCGAAAGCGCACTTGGGTGGCGATGTCCGGGCGGGTCACGCCCAGCGTGCCTGACTCGCCGCAGCAACGCTTGCTCTCGATCACGTTGTCACCCATCAAGGCCTTCACGGTCTTCATGGGTTCTTGTTGCTTCATGGGGCTGTGGCAGGGGTCGTGGTACAGGTAAGCGCCACCTGCTTCGAGTTTCATGCCTTTTTCGAGCAGGAATTCGTGGATGTCCACAATCCGGCAGCCCGGGAAAATCTTGTCGAACTCGTAACCTTGCAACTGGTCGTAGCAAGTACCGCAGCTGACCACCACCGTCTTGATGTCGAGGTAGTTGAGCGTGTTGGCCACACGGTGGAACAGCACACGGTTGTCGGTGATGATCTTCTCAGCCTTGTCGAACTGGCCCGAGCCTTTTTGCGGATAGCCGCAGCACAGGTAGCCCGGTGGCAGCACGGTCTGCACACCTGTATGCCAGAGCATGGCCTGGGTCGCCAAGCCCACCTGGCTGAACAGGCGCTCCGAGCCGCAACCGGGGAAGTAAAACACGGCCTCGGACTCCGATGTCGTGGCTTTGGGGTCGCGGATGATCGGCACATAGTCGTTGTCTTCGATGTCCAGCAGGGCACGCGCCGTCTTTTTGGGCAGGTTGCCCGGCATCTTCTTGTTGATGAAGTGGATCACCTGCTCTTTGATCGGCGCAGTGCCCACCGAGGCGGGCGGTGCGCTGGTTTGCTTGCGGGCCACGCCTTTGAGCAAACCGGCCACAAAACGCTGTGCTTTCATGCCCACGCCCACCATGGCCATGCGGGCCAGCTTGATGGTTTCGGGGTTGGTGGCGTTGAGCATGAACATCGCGGCCGCATTGCCAGGACGGAAGCTCTTTTGCCCCATCTTGCGCAACAAGTTGCGCATGTTCATGGACACATCGCCAAAGTCGATGTTCACCGGGCAAGGTGTCAGGCACTTGTGGCACACGGTGCAGTGGTCGGCCACATCTTCGAATTCTTGCCAATGCTTGATCGACACGCCACGGCGGGTTTGCTCTTCGTACAGGAAGGCTTCCACCAACAAGGACGTGGCGAGGATTTTGTTGCGTGGGCTGTAGAGCAAATTGGCACGCGGCACATGCGTGGCGCACACCGGCTTGCACTTGCCGCAGCGCAAGCAGTCCTTGACGCTGGCCGCGATCTCGCCAATGTCGGACTGCTGCATGATCAGCGATTCGTGGCCCATCAGGCCGAAGCTGGGGGTGTAGGCATGGGTCAGGTCGGCGGCGTGCACATCGTCGCCCAAGCCCGTCAGGGCCGCACCGCGCAGCAGCTTGCCTTTGTTGAAGCGCCCTTCGGGGTCCACTTTGGCTTTGTAAGCGGTGAAGTTGGCCAACTCATCGTCGGTCAAGAACTCCAGCTTGGTGATGCCAATGCCGTGCTCGCCCGAGATCACGCCGTCCAAGCTGCGCGCGAGCACCATGATGCGGGCCACCGCTTCGTGCGCGGTTTGCAGCATCTCGTAGTTGTCGGAGTTGACCGGGATGTTGGTGTGCACATTGCCGTCACCGGCGTGCATGTGCAGCGCCACCCACACGCGGCCCTTGAGCACGCGCTGGTGAATGGCGGTGACCTCATTCAGGATCGGCAGGAAAGCCGAACCCGAGAAGATGTTCTGGAAAGCCGGGCGGATTTGCGTCTTCCAGCTGGCACGCAGGCTGTGCTCTTGCAACTGGGGAAACAGCGCATCCACGTCGGTCAACCAGCCTTGCCATTGGGCCTGCACTTCGCGCACCACCGCCAAGGCTTGCGCCACGCGGTCTTCCAGCAACTCGGCCGAAGGGATGTCGCTGGCGTCGTCTTGCTTACCCAGTGGCAAGTTGCCCCGCTCAAGGAAGCTTTCCAGCTCGGCGCAAAACTTGAGTTTGTTGCGCAGGCTCAGCTCGATGTTGATGCGCTCAATGCCGTCGGTGTACTCGGCCATGCGTGGCAGCGGAATCACCACGTCTTCGTTGACCTTGAAGGCGTTGGTGTGGCGCGAGATGGCCGCAGTCTTTTTGCGGTCGTGCCAGAACTTTTTGCGCGCCTCGGGGCTGATGGCGATGAAGCCTTCGCCACTGCGCGAGTTGGCGATGCGCACGATCTCGCTGGTCGCCTTGGCCACATCGTCGGCGTTGTCACCGGCGATGTCGCCGATCAGCACCATCTTGGGGAAACCGCCGCGCTTGCTCTTGGTGGAATAACCCACCGCCCGCAAATAGCGGTCGTCCAAGTGCTCCAGGCCCGCCATCACGGTGCCGGTGCGCTTTTGCTCGGCAAACATGAAGTCCTTGATCTCGACGATGCTGGGCACCGCCTCGCGGGCGTGGCCAAAGAACTCCATGCACACGGTGCGGGTGTGGGTGGGCATGCGGTGCACGACCCAACGGGCGCTGGTGATCAAACCATCGCAACCTTCTTTTTGCACGCCGGGCAGGCCGCTCAAGAACTTGTCGGTCACGTCCTTGCCCAGGCCTTCCTTGCGGAAAGTTTTGCCGGGGATGACCAGGGTTTCGGTACGAATCGGTGTTTTGCCGTCGGCCTTGAAGTAACGCAACTCAAACGTGGCCACGTCGGCGTCGTGGATCTTGCCCATGTTGTGGTCCATGCGCACCACGTCCAGCCATTCGGCGTCGGGCGTGACCATGCGCCAGCTGGCCAGATTGTCGAGCGCTGTGCCCCAGAGCACCGCCTTTTTGCCACCCGCGTTCATGGCGATGTTGCCGCCCACGCAGCTGGCTTCGGCCGATGTCGGGTCCACCGCAAACACAAAACCGCCGCGCTCGGCCGCATCGGCCACGCGCTGGGTCACCACACCGGCTTCGGTGTAGATGGTAGGGATCTTGTGCGCGATGCCCGGCAAGTCGACCATCTCGACCTCGGTCATGGCTTCGAGCTTTTCGGTGTTGATGACCGCGCTCTTCCAGGTCAAGGGAATAGCGCCGCCGGTATAACCGGTGCCGCCGCCGCGCGGGACGATGGTCAGGCCCAAATCGATACAGCCTTTGACCAAACCGGCCATCTCGACTTCGGAGTCAGGCGTCAGCACCACAAAGGGGTATTCCACGCGCCAGTCGGTCGCGTCGGTCACATGGCTCACGCGAGACAGGCCGTCGAACTTGATGTTGTCTTTGGCCGTCAGGCGGCCCAGCGTCTTTTGCACCTGGCTGCGCAGCTTGGCGCGGTTGGCAAAACGCTCGTTGAACTGCGCCACAGCCTGACCCGCCAGACCCAGCAATTGCCCAACCAAGTCGTCACGGCTCGCATCGGCTTGCGGCGTGCGGCGTTTTTGCACTTCGCCCAAGCGGTGTTGCAAGGCGTCCACCAGCAGCTTGCGGCGGCCGGGGTTGTCCAGCAGGTCGTCTTGCAAATAGGGATTGCGTTCGACCACCCAAATGTCGCCCAGCACTTCGTACAACATGCGGGCCGAGCGGCCTGTGCGGCGCTCATCGCGCAGCTGGTTCAGCAGATCCCAGGCCTTCTCACCCAGCAGGCGCACCACGATTTCGCGGTCAGAGAAGCTGGTGTAGTTGTACGGGATCTCGCGCAGGCGCGGCGCATCGGCGTCGGCTTGCATCAAATGTTGGAGCGTGGTGGGTGCATTCATAGGGGTAGGCGCGGTCAGCAGCGTGTCAATACGCATTCAGCCAGACACGGAAACTGGCTTGAACCCGGCTGAGGCTGAATGTTACCGCAGTGCAACAAACACGCGCCGGTCATAGGGGCAGGCATCCCTGTGCGGAGACCACACCATCTTGCACACTTTATGATCCATCCGACTTATGCACACCCACTCGCTCTGGCCCTACCCGCGTTGGATTGCCCACCGAGGCGCTGGCCAACTCGCCCCCGAAAACACCCTGGCCGCCTTGCGGGTGGGCGCCGCGCACGGCTTTCGCATGTTCGAGTGCGATGCCAAAATCAGCGCCGACGGCGTGGTGTTTCTGATGCACGACGCCACCTTGGAACGCACCACCAACGGCCAAGGCGTCGGCGGTGATCTGCCTTGGCATGCCCTGTCTGAGCTGGATGCAGGCCACTGGCATTCAAGCCCTTACAGGGGTGAGCCCCTGGCCACACTGGAAAGTGCGGCGCATTTTTGCCTGACCCACGGCTACCACCTGAACATCGAGATCAAACCCACACCCGGCACCGAGGCCATCACGGGGAAAATGGTGGCGCAAGAAGCCGCTCGGCTTTGGCAAGGCGCAAAAGTGCCCCCACTGCTGACCTCATTCAAGCCGGAAGCTTTGGCTGCGGCTGAGCAAACAGCGCCCCTGTTGCCACGCGGCTTGTTGCTCGACAAATTGTGGGCTGACTGGCTGCCCACCGCCCAAGCCCTGACTTGCATGGCTGTGGTGTGCCACTACAAATTGTGGGATACCGCCGCAGTGGCCCAAGTCCATGCCGCAGACATGAAATGCCTGAGCTACACCGTCAACGACGCATTGACAGCGCAGCACCTGCTGGCCTTGGGCATCGATGGCCTCATCACGGACCGGGTGGACGTGTTCGACCCAGACTGATGCCAGCCCAAGCTGGGGCAGGATGGGGCTTTATTTTCGGGCCCAACCCCGGTGCAGGGCCCACTCGACGGTAGCGGCCACCAGCACCAAAAGCATGTAGGTACTCATTTTTCCGTCATGGCCTTGCACCACCAAGCCTGCCACCAACACCAACACCCCAGCCACCGCATGGATGGCCATGCGACGGCGCAGTGGTGCGCCGCCAGAGCCCATCACCCAGCGTCCAGCCCAAGGCATGAGCACGGCCATGGCCAGCGCAGGCAGCACGAAGTTGAACAGGTGCAAGATGAGTTGCCAGAAAGTCATGGGGGCGTGAAAAGATCAATATGGGCCGTCAACCAGCGTGACGGATTGCGCCCAGATTGTGCCTCGAAAGGCCTCTGCTGCCGCGCCTTGTCATGTCGGCGCGGGCGGCTTTCTATAATCGGAGGATGGCTGTCTGGACCCTCGGTTTGAACCACACGACTGCGCCGCTGGATTTGCGCGGCCGGTTTGCGTTCGCCGTGGACCAATTGGCCCCCACTTTGCAGGGTTTGCGCAGCGACTTGGCCCAGCGCAACGACCAGACGCCCGAAGCGGCGATCTTGTCCACCTGCAACCGCACCGAAATTTATTGCGCCGCCGACCAGGCTGCCACCGCCGACACCCTGCGCTGGCTGGCCCAGGCCGGTGGCGTGACAGCGCAAGAGCTGCAGTCGCACACCTATTTGCTCGAAGGCAACGAAGCCGCACGGCACGCCTTTCGGGTGGCCAGCGGGCTCGACTCGATGGTGCTGGGCGAAGCCCAAATCCTGGGGCAACTCAAAGACGCGGTGCGTGCCGCCGAACAAGCCGGCGCTTTGGGCAGCACCCTCAACCAGCTGTTTCAACGCACTTTTGCCGTGGCCAAGGAAGTGCGCACAGCCACCGAAATCGGTGCCCACTCGATCAGCATGGCCGCCGCCTCGGTGCGCCTGGCCAGCCAGCTGTTTGAAGACCTGAAAAACATCAAGGTGCTGTTTGTCGGCGCAGGCGAGATGATCGAGCTGGTGGTGACGCACTTTGCCGCCCGCCAGCCCAAGGGCATCGCGATCGCCAACCGCAGCTTGGAGCGGGGCGAAAAGCTCGCTGGCCGCTTTGGGGCCGAGGTCATGCGCCTGGCCGAGTTGCCCGATCGCCTGCACGAGTTCGACGCCGTGATCAGCTGCACCGCCAGCACCCTGCCCCTGATCGGCTTGGGTGCGGTCGAGCGTGCACTCAAAAAACGCAAGCACCGCCCCATGTTCATGGTGGATCTGGCCGTACCGCGTGACATCGAGCCCGAGGTCAAGTCACTGGAAGACGTGTACCTGTACACCGTAGACGACCTGGCCAGCGTGGTGCAAGCCGGTCAGGCCCAGCGCCAAGCGGCGGTGGCCGAGGCCGAAGTCATCATCGACGCCGGGGTGCAAAGCTTCAGCCACTGGCTGGGCCAACGCGACAGCGTGCCGCTGATCCAGCAACTGCACCAACAAGCCGACAGCTGGCGCGAAGCCGAATTGGCCCGCGCCCGCAAGCTGCTGGCCAAAGGCGATGACCCCGAAGCCGTGCTCGAAGCCTTGGCCAAAGGCCTGACCCAGAAAATGCTGCACGGCGCACTGGCCGAACTGCGCAGCGCCGACCCGACCCACCGCGAGCAGACCATGCACACGGTCCAGCGCCTGTTTTTGCGGCAAGAGCGTTAGCGGCACTGTACTCAGCTGACCCGGGCCATTGGGTCACGGCGACCCCCGCTGACCGTCACTGCGAGCGCAGCGCGGCAGTCCAGCTCCTCAAGCCGCCAAGACCCAAGACACTGGATCGCCAGGCTTCGCTCGCGATGCCCCCATCCAGGCCCCTCACAAATTGCGCCGTCCATTCACCCTCTGCACCGCATGAAACCCTTTCTGATCCAACAACTCGAACGCTACGCCCTGCGGCTGACCGAGCTGGACTTTTTGCTCTCGCGTGAAGACATCATGGGCGACATGAGCCAGTTCCTGAAGCTGTCGCGCGAGCACGCCGAGGTCAGCGCCGTGGCCTCGCGCTTTGCCCGCTTTCAGCAGCGCAACGCCGACCTGGCCGCAGCGCAAGCCATGCTGGACGATGCCGACTTGCGCGACATGGCCGAAGAAGAAATGACGAGCGCCAGCGCTGAGCTTCAAACCCTCGAAGCCGAACTGCAACGCATGCTGCTGCCCAAAGACCCAGACGATGCCCGCCCCGCGTTTGTCGAAATACGCGCGGGCACGGGAGGCGACGAGTCGGCCCTGTTTGCGGGCGACTTGCTGCGCATGTACACGCGCTTTGCCGAAAGCCAAGGCTGGCGCTGTGAGATCGTGTCCGAATCGGTGAGCGAGTTGGGCGGCTACAAAGAAGTGGTGGTGCGCATCGAGGGTGACCAGGTTTATGGCGCACTCAAGTTTGAATCCGGTGGGCACCGGGTGCAGCGCGTGCCTGCCACCGAAACCCAAGGCCGCATCCACACCAGCGCCTGCACCGTGGCGGTGTTGGCCGAACCGGACGAAGCCGAGGCCATCAAGATCAACCCCTCTGATTTGCGCATCGACACCTACCGCGCCAGCGGTGCGGGCGGGCAGCACATCAACAAGACCGATTCGGCTGTGCGCATCACCCACTTGCCCACCGGCATCGTGGCCGAATGCCAAGACGGCCGCAGCCAGCACAGCAACAAGGCGCAGGCTCTGAAGGTGCTCACCGCTCGCATTCAGGAAAAAGACCGGGCTGAGCGCGCCGCCAAAGACGCCGCTGAGCGCAAGAGCCTGATCGGCAGCGGCGACCGTTCGGACCGCATCCGCACCTACAACTTCCCGCAAGGCCGCCTGACCGACCACCGCATCAACCTGACCCTGTACAAGCTGCTCACCATCATGGAGGGTGATTTGAAAGACGTGGTCGATGCGCTGCAGGCTTACGAAGCCGCAGAGCAACTGGCCGCGCTGGAGATCGGGGCCACCGCATGATGAACACCTCCAGCCTGACCCAATGCCTGAACCAAGCACAAGCACAAGGCCTGGCCCGGGTGGATGCGCAAATGCTTTTGCTGCACAGCCTGGGGCGGCCACTGCATGACCGGGCCTGGCTGTTGGCCCATGACAGCGATCTGTTGACCGAGGCGCAACAACACCGCTGGGACCAGGCCCTGCAGCGTCGCCTGAAGGGCGAGCCGGTGGCCTACATCACCGGTCGCAAAGACTTTTTTGGGCTGACCCTGAACGTGGACGCCCGCGTGCTGGACCCACGCCCCGACACCGAAACCCTGGTGGAGTGGGCTTTGGCGGTGCTGCCTGCCACGCCTGCCCAACAAAGCTTGCGCATTCTGGACCTGGGCACCGGCAGCGGTGCGGTGGCCTTGGCACTGCAACACACGCGCCCCGATGCGCAGGTCTGGGCCGTCGACGCCAGCCAAGACGCACTGGCCGTGGCCCGTGCCAATGCCCAAGATTTGAATCTGCCGGTGCAGTTTGTGCTCAGCGACTGGCTGGCCGCTGTGCCCGGCGTGTTCGATCTGATCGTCTCCAACCCCCCTTATGTGGCCGATGGTGACCCGCACCTGAGCGCGCTGACGCACGAACCCCTGCAAGCCCTGACCAGCGGCGCCGATGGCCTTGAGGACATCCGCCAGATCATCGACCAGGCTCCCAGCCACCTTGCACCAGACGGATGGCTGCTGCTGGAGCACGGCTGGGACCAAGCCGAGTCCGTGCAAGCTTTGCTGCGCGAGGGGGGGTTTGTACAGGTGCAATCTCGCAAAGATCTGGCGGGTATGGACCGCTGCACCGGCGGACAACGGCATTCAGAGGGATAATCCATCCCATTCGAAATCGGCCCCATTTGGAGTAAAAACCATGAGCGACACCCAACAACGCATCGACGAACTCGTCAAAGGCAACGACATCACCCTGTTCATGAAGGGCAGCGCCAGCTTCCCGATGTGCGGTTTTTCGGGCCGCGCCATCCAGATCTTGAAGGCCTGCGGTGTGGACCCCAAGACCGTCAAGACCGTGAACGTGCTGGACGACGCTGAAATCCGTCAAGGCATCAAGGAATACAGCAACTGGCCCACCATCCCTCAGCTCTACGTCAAAGGCGAGTTCATTGGCGGCTCGGACATCATGATGGACATGTACGAATCGGGCGAGCTGCAGCAAGTGATCAACGGCCAAGCCTGATCCTTCTGCACTGCGCGCACAAGCCACCTTCGGGTGGCTTTTTTGTGCTCAATCGACGCTGTGGCGCCAGCGCTGCTGCGCTGCCAAGACCGCCTGCGGATAAGGCGCTTGCCCGCGCGAGCCGTTGTAGCGACCCAGACCCATGAACAGATCACCGCCTTCGCGGTCCAGGTAATGGCGCAAGATCACACAGCCAAAGCGCAAATTGGTCTGCATGTGAAAGAGTCGGCCTTCATGGCCATCGCCAATGGTGCGGGCCCAAAACGGCATGACCTGCATATAGCCCCGCGCACCGGCTGAAGAGATGGCAAATTTCCGGAACGCGCTTTCCACCTGCACCAGCCCCAACACCAAAGACAAGGACAAACCCGCCCGCCGGGCTTCGTACCACAGGGTTTGCAAAAACTCCTGCCGCTCGGTGGGGTGATTTTTGTAGCGGGTCAAACGCTGGCTGCTGGCCGCCTGCCATTGGGCATAAGCCTGCTGCTCGGCCTCGGTCCTCAGGACGGGCTCAGGCGGCGCAGCATCGGCCACCGCCGCGCTCAGCGCGGTGCGCACCGCGTGCGACAAAGGCTCTTCAATTTGCGAGCCTGCATGGGCCTGCCAGGGCCAGGCCGAAAGACTGGCCGCCGCCATGCACCCCAGGGCGCATCGGCGGCTCACCAGATCAGGGGCGCCCGACATGCCCCCAGCGCTCAAGCCGACAGACGGGCCTGAACGTGCGCCAGGATGTCGGCCACCGCCACTTTGCTGGACTCGGTGTCGCGGCGGTGCTGGTACTCGACCACACCATCTTTGAGGCCTTTGTCGCCAATCGTGATGCGGTGCGGCACACCGATCAGCTCCCAGTCGGCGAACATGGCACCGGGGCGCTCACCACGGTCGTCCAGGATCACGTCCACGCCTGCGGCCAGCAGGCCGCTGTAAACGCGCTCGGCCTCGGCTTTGACGGCTTCGCTGCGGTCCATGCCAATCGGGCAGACCACGGCGGTGAAGGGGGCAATGGCGTCGGGCCAGATGATGCCGCGCTCGTCATGGTTTTGCTCGATGGCGGCCGCAGGCAGGCGTGTGATGCCGATGCCGTAGCAACCCATCTCCAAAAATTGGGGCTTGCCGTTCTCGTCCAGGAAGGTGGCGTTCATGGCCTTGGAGTATTTGGTGCCCAGGTAGAACACATGGCCCACCTCAATGCCACGCTCAATGGCCAGTTCGCCCGCGCCGTCGGGCGACTTGTCGCCCGCCACCACGTTGCGGATGTCGGCCACCAGCGCAGGCTCGGGCAGGTCACGGGCCCAGTTGACGCCGGTGATGTGGAAGCCTTCTTCGTTGGCGCCACAGATCCAGTCGGCCATCACGGCCACATCGCGATCGGCCACCAGGTGCACAGGCTTTTTCAAACTCACAGGGCCCAAATAGCCGGGCTTGCAGCCGAAGTGCTCTTCAATTTCGCTCAGCGTGGCAAAACGGAAGCCCCCTTCCATACCGGGCAGCTTGCCGACTTTGACTTCGTTCATGTCGTGGTCGCCGCGCAGCAGCAAGAGCCAGACTTGCGATTTCACGATTTCACCCTGCTCGTTCAGGGTGTCGGTGGCCAACACCAGCGACTTGACAGTGGTGGACAGGGGCACGTTCAGCAAGGCGGCCACGTCTTCGCAGGTGCTCTTGCCGGGCGTGGGCGTCTTGGTCAGCGCTTGCGTGGCAGCGCCGCGTGGCTGGCTGGGCGCCAGGGCCTCGGCCTTTTCCATGTTGGCGGCGTAGCTGCTGGTGGGGCAGTACACGATGGCGTCTTCGCCGGTGGCGGCGATCACCTGGAATTCTTCGGACAGGTCGCCACCGATGGCCCCGCTGTCAGCGGCCACAGCGCGGTAAGTCAAGCCAAAGCGGTCAAAGATCTTGCGGTAGGCTCCGGCCATCACCTGGTAGCTGGCCTTGGCGCTCGCCATGTCGCGGTCAAAGCTGTAGGCGTCTTTCATGGTGAACTCGCGACCACGCATCAGGCCAAAACGCGGACGGCGCTCGTCGCGGAACTTGGTCTGGATTTGGTAGAAGTTTTTGGGCAGCTGTTTGTAGCTGCGCACTTCCTGGCGCACCACGTCGGTCACGACTTCTTCGCTGGTGGGCTGGATCACGTAATCGCGGCCATGGCGGTCCTTGATGCGCAAAAGCTCAGGGCCCATCTTGTCAAAGCGGCCCGTCTCTTGCCACAGCTCGGCCGGTTGCA
Source organism: Limnohabitans sp. MMS-10A-192 (assembly GCF_003063335.1). Taxonomy (GTDB): domain Bacteria; phylum Pseudomonadota; class Gammaproteobacteria; order Burkholderiales; family Burkholderiaceae_C; genus Limnohabitans_A. The sequence goes on from NZ_NERX01000003.1 coordinate 126,879, forward strand.
CCACGGGCATGGTCATCTCAATCGCGCCTGCGCGGTTCATCTCTTCGCGCACGATGGCTTCGACCTTGCGGATCACACGCAAACCCATGGGCATGTAGTTGTAAATGCCGGCGCCCAGCTTCTTGATCAGGCCTGCACGGGTCATCAGTTTGTGGCTGACCACTTCAGCGTCCGCAGGCGCTTCTTTGAGGGTGGAAATGAGGAATTGGGAGGCTTTCATCGCGGCACGCTAACAAAACAGGGGAATCAGGGAAACATCCAAGAGCGAGCGCCAATGCGGCGTGCATAATGGACACAATTTAAAAATTTGGGGTTGATTATGCTTGACCGTGAAGGCTTTAGGCCGAACGTCGGCATCATTCTGCTCAACCAGAGAAACCAGGTTTTCTGGGGCAAGCGCATCAGGACCCACAGCTGGCAGTTTCCGCAAGGCGGCATCGATCGGGGCGAAAGCCCTGAACAGGCCATGTTCCGCGAACTGCACGAAGAAGTGGGGCTCCACCCGGAGCATGTGCGCATCGTGGCCCGAACCCGCGACTGGTTGCGCTATGAGGTGCCAGACCGCTTCATCCGAAGGGATGCTCGCGGCTTTTACAAAGGCCAGAAACAAATCTGGTACTTGCTGCAATTGGTCGGTCACGACCACCACCTGAACCTGCGCGCCACCGACCACCCGGAGTTCGACGCTTGGCGTTGGAACGACTATTGGGTACCGCTCGATGTGGTCGTCGAGTTCAAGCGTGGTGTGTATGAAATGGCTTTGACCGAGCTGGCTCGTTATCTGCCGCGCCAGGAGCGGCACAACCGCTACCTGCGTGGCGGGCCTCGTGGTCAACGTGATGGCAACGACATGGACAACGGCCAAGCCGACCTGCAGCCGCCCATGCACATGGAGCTGCCGCCTGGCGCGAGTTTCGATCCGAACCCACAAGGTTGAACAGCAAAAAGCCCGCTCAGTGCGGGCTTTTTTGTGGCTTCAGGTGCAGACCATCAAAGGCTGAGGATCAGGTTGTCCCGGTGCACCATTTCCGGCTCAGCGGTGTAGCCCAGCAAGGCCTCATAGTCGTGCGAAGGTTTGCGGCACAACAAGCGCGCTTCGGCACTGGCGTAGTTGGCCAGACCACGGGCAATTTCTGCGCCGTGCTCATCGCGGATGGCGATCACATCGCCGCGCGAGAACTCGCCCGCCACGCCGGTCATGCCTATCGGCAAGAGGCTCTTGCCTTCGGTCAGCACCTTGTGGGCCGCCCCGGCATCCACGGTGACGGAGCCACGCAGCTGCAGGTGGTCGGCCATCCATTGTTTGCGCGCTTGCTGCTTGGCCGTTTGTGCCACCAGCAAAGTTCCCATGTTGTCGCCCTGGCACAAGCGCAGCAAGGCATCGGGCTCGCGGCCCCAAGCGATCACGGTGGACGCGCCCGATCCCGCTGCACGCTTGGCCGCCAAAATCTTGGTGATCATGCCGCCCTTGCCGATGCTGGAGCCGGCACCACCGGCCATCGCCTCCAGCGCCGGATCACCTGCACGGGCCTCGTGCACAAACGTGGCTGCTGGGTCTTTGCGCGGGTCGGCGGTATACAGGCCTTTTTGGTCGGTCAGGATGACCAGCACATCGGCTTCGATCAGGTTCGCCACCAAAGCCCCCAAGGTGTCGTTATCGCCGAACTTGATCTCGTCGTTGACGACTGTGTCGTTTTCGTTGATCACGGGCAATACGCGGTGCTGCAACAAGGTCAGCAGCGTCGAGCGGGCGTTCAGGTAACGCTCGCGATCGGCCAAATCGGCATGTGTGAGCAAGACCTGCGCGCTGCCCATGCCGTTCTCGCGCAGCTTGGTTTCGTACATCTGCGCCAGACCCATCTGGCCCACGGCAGCGGCGGCTTGCAGCGCAGGCACTTCGCTGGGGCGGGTGGTCCAGCCCAGACGCTTCATGCCCTCGGCGATCGCGCCACTGGAGACCATGACCACCTCTTTGCCCTGGGCGCTGAGCAGCGCCATCTGGCGGCACCATTCGCCGATCGCGCCCTCGTCCAGTCCACGCCCTTCGTTCGTCACAAGACTGGAGCCCACTTTGACAACGATGCGACGGGCATCGCGCAACAGGGTGGAGACGGCTGCAGAAGTCATGCTGGGGTTTACTGTGCGTGAAGGACAGGGGGCGAAAGTTTCGGCTCAGGCCGCCAACTCAATCGGCGTCAGAGGGCAGTGGTTTGAAACGCGGATCATCGGCATCGGGCTCTTGTGGCTTGTCCTGCTCCTTGAAGCGCGGGTCAATGTCCACAGGACCTTGCTCGATGATTTGCTGGGCACGGATGTGCTTGTAAATTTCTTTGATCAATGGCTCGCAGCCTTCACGGGTCAAAGCCGAGATCTCGAACACCGGACCTTTGTAACGCATGCGCTTGATGAAGTCTTTCACGCGGGCTTCACGTTCTTCAGCAGGCACCATGTCCAGCTTGTTGAGCACCAACCAGCGGGGTTTGTTGTACAGCTTGGCGTCGTACTTTTTGAGCTCCGCCACGATGGCCTTGGCCTGCTTGACCGGATCGACGTTCTCGTCAAACGGTGCAAAGTCCACGACATGCAGCAACAAACGGGTGCGCTGCAAATGGCGCAGGAACAAGTGACCCAGACCCGCACCTTCGGACGCACCTTCGATCAAGCCCGGCACGTCGGCCACCACAAAGCTTTGCTCGGGACCCACACGGACCACACCCAGGTTGGGGTGCAAAGTGGTGAAGGGGTAATCGGCAATTTTGGGGCGGGCGTTGGAGACGGCCGCGATGAAAGTGGATTTGCCCGCATTGGGCATGCCCAGCAGACCCACATCGGCCAGCACTTTCAACTCGAGCTTGAGCTCTTTCTTTTCACCCAACCAGCCCGGTGTTTTTTGACGTGGGGCGCGGTTGATCGCACTTTTGAAACGCATGTTGCCAAAACCACCGTCGCCGCCTTTGGCGATCATGATGGTCTCGCCCGGCACCAGCAGCTCATACAGCACTTCGCCGGTTTCGGCGTCGGTGATGATCGTGCCCACTGGCATTTTCAGCGTCACATCGTCACCGGCCGCACCGAACATGTCCGAGCCCATGCCGTGCTGGCCGCGTTTGGCCTCGTGGCGACGCGAGTAACGGTAATCCACCAAGGTGTTCAAGTTGATGTCAGCAAAGGCAAACACATGCCCACCGCGACCGCCATCGCCCCCGTTGGGGCCACCGAATTCTTTGTACTTTTCATGGCGGAACGAGACGCAGCCGTTCCCGCCGTCACCTGCGGAGATGTCTATATAGGCTTCGTCAACGAACTTCATGAGATTTCCAGTGTAGCTTGGTGTCCGCCGTCAAAACAACAGCGGACCAAAATGCGAAAAGCCCCGGCTTGCGGGGCTCCTCTTCGCAATGGGCGCGACAGGCTTAGACAGCCGGCGTCACGTTCACCATGTGCTTGCTCAGTTCGCCTTTGGTGGAGAACGACACGTGGCCGTCAACCAGGGCAAACAAAGTGTGGTCTTTGCCGATGCCGACGTTGCTGCCAGCATGGAATTTGGTGCCACGTTGACGAACAATGATCGAGCCAGCGCTGATCAGTTCACCACCGAAAGCCTTGACACCCAGCATCTTTGGCTTGGAATCACGACCGTTGCGCGTAGAGCCGCCGCCTTTTTTCTGTGCCATGACCTATTCTCCTCAGGCAGTGATCGCACCGATTTGCAGTTCGGTGAACTGCTGGCGGTGACCCTGACGTTTCTGATAGTGCTTGCGACGGCGCATCTTGAAGATGTGCACTTTGTCGTGCTTGCCATGAGCCACCACGGTGGCTTTGACTGTGGCGCCGGACACCAGGGGCGTGCCGATCTTCAGTTCGGCGCCGGTTCCGACGGCCAAAACTTGATCAATCACGATTTCCTGGCCAACGTCCGCAGCAATCTGTTCTACTTTAATTTTTTCGCCAGCGACAACACGATACTGTTTGCCACCGGTTTTTATGACCGCGTACATAAATGACCTCTTTTGAATGGAAGTTTCCAAGGGCTGATCCCCAAGGAACCGAGGATTTTAGCACGGTCTGACCGCCCCTTGCAAATTGCCAGATCATCAAGGCAGGCTGGCCAGCGGCACGTCATGGGCTGTCCCTATAATCAGCGCCAGTTTCCATCCATTTTCCTGACCCCTGTGCCTGCTGCGCATGGGCCATTGCCGGATTCTCCACTTGTCTGCCTCCGAAAACAGCACCGCAGCCGTCCTCGCACTGGTCGCCTCCGACATGGCCGAGGTGGACCGTGTCATCGCCCAGCGCCTGGATTCGGGTGTGCCCTTGGTCGGCGAGGTCGCCAAGTACATCATCTCGGCCGGTGGCAAGCGCCTGCGCCCTGTTTTGCTGCTGCTGAGCTGCGGCGCCCTGAGCTACACCGGCGCCCAGCGCCACAATCTGGCTGCGGTGGTCGAATTCATCCACACCGCCACCTTGCTGCACGACGACGTGGTCGACGAGTCGACCCTGCGCCGCGGCCGCCCGACGGCCAACGAAAGCTTTGGCAACCCGGCCAGCGTGCTGGTGGGCGACTTTTTGTATTCCCGCGCCTTCCAAATGATGGTGGACGCAGACAACATGCGCATCATGCAGACCTTGTCGGACGCCACCAATGTGATCGCCGAAGGCGAAGTGCTGCAATTGATGAACATGCACGACGCCTCGCTCGACGAAGAAGGCTATTTGCGGGTCATCCGCTCCAAAACCGCCAAACTGTTCGAGGCCAGCGCCCGTCTGGGTGCCATTCTGGCAGGCAGCCCTGCCGACATTGAGGCCGCTTGCGCCGACTACGGCCAGGCCCTGGGCACCGCCTTTCAGGTCATCGACGACGTGCTGGACTACGACGGCAATGCCGCCGAAATGGGCAAGAACCTGGGCGACGACCTGCGCGAAGGCAAAGCGACCTTGCCCTTGATCTTGGCCATGCAAAAAGGCACGCCCGCACAAAGCCAAACTGTGCGCGAAGCCATCGAAACCGGCAGCGTGGAACGCTTGAACGAGATCGTGGCCATTGTTCGCGAGACGGGCGCCCTGGAAGCCACCCGCGACGCTGCAGCGGCAGAGGCCCAACGCGCCATCCATGCCGCCATGCAGCTGCCTGACAACGCGCACCGCCAAGCCATGGTGGTGCTGGCGTCGCAACTGCTCACCCGCCGGACCTGAGCGACAAGCGCTTGACCCATCCAGCCGCTGAATTCAGCGGCTTTTTTGTTTCTGCGCACCAAGCAGGATTTACAAAACAGCCAGCACGGCCCATCATCCTGAAACAGAGGTATTCAGTACCCAGGGAGGAGACATGGCAGAAATGAACACCCGGATGGGCAATGGCCAAAGCGAAGATGCGCCTGTGGTCCAGTATGTGCAGCAGCTGCTGGAGCAGGCGGTGGAGATTCAGGCTTCAGACTTGCATTTCGAGCCTTACGAACACCACTACCGCGTGCGCATGCGGGTGGATGGTCAATTGCGAGAAATGGCCACGCCCCCGATGGCCCTCAAGGACAGGCTGGCCTCACGGATCAAGGTGTTGTCACGCCTGGACATCGCTGAAAAAAGATTGCCCCAAGACGGGCGCATGAAACTGCTGCTGCCCAGCGGGCGGGAGATCGATCTGCGTGTCAGCACGCTGCCCACCTTGTTTGGCGAGAAGCTGGTGATTCGTGTGCTGGATTCACAGCAAGTCCAGCTGGATTTGAGGCAACTGGGCTACGAACCAGAGGACTTGAACCGACTGATGGATGCAGTCCGTATGCCCCACGGCATGGTACTGGTCACAGGTCCGACAGGTTCGGGCAAAACCCAGTCGTTGTATGCCTGCCTGAACCTGCTCAACACCGCAGAGGTCAACATCGCCACCGTGGAAGACCCCTGCGAAATCCAGCTGCAAGGCGTCAACCAGGTCAATGTGCAGGACAAGCCAGGGCTGACGTTTGCAGTGGCGCTGCGGGCCTTCTTGCGACAAGACCCCGACATCCTGATGGTGGGTGAAATCCGCGATCTGGAAACCGCCAACATTGCCGTGCAGGCCGCCCAAACCGGCCACTTGGTGCTGTCCACACTGCACACCAACGATGCGCCCAGCACCTTGGTGCGGCTGCGCAACATGGGCACAGCCACCTACAACATCGCCGCCAGCGTGACACTGATCACTGCTCAGCGTTTGGTGCGCCGACTGTGCCCGCATTGCAAACAAGCCATCAAACTGCCGGCCGATGCACTGCGGCAAGCCGGTTTGCCAGACAAACTGTTGAACACGGACACCCTCGAGGCGTGCGCACCCCAAGGGTGCGCACGTTGCCACAAAGGTTTTGCGGGACGGATCGGTATTTTTCAGGTCATGCCCATGAGCGCCGCCATGCAAGCACTGGTCCTCTGCGAGGCTGGCACGCCGGCCTTGGCCCTGCAAGCACAGCGCGAAGGCGTGGCCAGTCTTCGCCAAGCAGGTCTGCGCAAAGTCTTGCAAGGCATCACCTCGCTGGATGAGGTGCTGGCAGCCACGCCAGATGACGTCCGGGATGCGCCATGAAAACGCCCGTGACATTTTTGTGGAAAGCCCATGACGACGCGGGCCGGGCAGTGCAAGGCAAGATCCAGGCGGCCAACGCTGCACTGGCGCAAGCCCTGTTGCGTCGACAAGGCTGGCAAGAGATACAACTGCAGCGCCTGTGGTGGAACACGGCTTCCCGCGTGCGCACACGCGATGTGGCACAAATGACCCGCCAACTGGCCGCCTTGCTCAAAGCAGGCGTGCCTTTGCTGCAATCCCTGCACATGCTCTCGCGCAGCCTGCCATCGGCTGCGCTGACCGAGGTGGTCCAGGCGGTGCAAAACGACGTGGCCGCAGGCCAGTCACTGCACGCCGCTTTGGCGCAACACCCAAGCCACTTTAGCGGGCTGTACATCAGCATGGTGCAAGCGGGCGAGTCTGCCGGCATTCTGGACACCTTGATGGAGCGCCTGGCCAGCACGCTCGAAAAGAACGAGGCCCTGCGCTCTCGGGTGCGTTCGGCCTTGACTTACCCCTTGGCCGTGATGGTGATCGCCTCGGCCGTGCTGGTGATGATTTTGGTGTTCGTGGTGCCGGTGTTTCAAGATGTGTTCAAAAGCTTTGGCGCCGAACTGCCTTTGGCCACCCAATGGGTGGTCGCCCTGAGCAAGGGTTTGAGCGCCTCAGGGCCTGCGGCCTTGCTGCTCACAGCACTGGGGATTGGACTGTGGAAAAAACCATCCCCCGGTCAGTCTGCAGCGCAGCGCTGGCTCAGCCGCAGCTTGCTCAAGGCACCCTTGCTGGGCGCCTTGATCCAAAGTGCCGTGGTGGCTCGCTGGACACAAACCCTGTCGGCGCTGCTGGCCGCTGGGGTGCCTTTAACCGAAGCTTTGGGGCCTGTGGCACAAGCGTGCGATCATCCTGTTTTTGCACGCACCACCGAACAACTGCAGCGGCAAGTGGCCCAAGGCAGCAGCCTGAGCGAGGCCATGGCCCAAAGCAGCCGTTTTCCACCCATGATCGTGCAGTTGTGCAACACCGGAGAAGAGACGGGATCAATGGACAAATTATTGGCCAGGGCCGGCAGCCTGATGGAAACCGAACTGGACGACCGCATCAACGCGCTGACGAGCTTGCTGGAGCCACTCATCATTGTGGTGCTGGGTGGTCTGATTGGCGGTATTCTGGTCGCCATGTATTTGCCCATTTTTCGGCTTGGCCAGGTGTTTTGATATGCCCTTCGAACTGTTGACATGGTTGCCGATCGGCCTGCTAGGGCTGGCCGTCGGCAGCTTCTTGAACGTGGTGATCCACCGCCTGCCCCGCATGCTGCAAGCCCAATGGGCCGCTGAAGCACTGGCGCACGAAAGCCAGCCAGAAACCGAAGACCAACGCCCAAGCTACAACCTGTCTTGGCCAGGCTCTCACTGCCCCCATTGCCACACCGCCTTGCGCTGGTCAGACAACATCCCCGTCCTCAGCTACCTGTGGCTGCGCGGGCACTGCAGGCAGTGTCGAGGCGTCATCAGTTGGCGCTACCCCGCCATCGAGTTGTTGACCTGCGCCCTGTTCCTCTGGAGTGTGACCACGCATGGGGTGGGCGCCAGTGCCTTGGCGTGGGCTGGCTTTGCTTCGGCCTTGGTGGCTTTGGCGGCCATTGATGCCGACACCCACTTGCTGCCCGATGCCATCACACAACCCTTGGTGTGGGCCGGCTTGCTGGCCGCCAGCGGGCACCTCAGCGGACAGACCTTGAGCGATGCGTTGTGGGGCGCGGTCGCAGGCTATCTGTTTTTATGGACGGTGTACTGGCTGTTCAAACTGCTGACCGGCAAGGAGGGCATGGGCCAGGGCGACTTCAAACTGCTGGCCGCCCTGGGTGCCTGGCTGGGCTGGCCTGCGCTGGTCTCACTGGTGCTGATCGCCTCGCTCACGGGACTGGCAGGGGGACTGGTCTTGCGTGCACGTCATCGGCTGAGCGAAGACGGCTATATTCCGTTTGGACCTTTTTTGGCTTTGGCCGGTTTGTGGGTCATGGCTTGGGGCCCCTTGCCTGGCTTGCACCTTTAAAACATGAACTCAAAACGCATTTGGCGCCTCGGCCTGACCGGTGGCATCGGCAGTGGCAAAAGCACCGTGGCGGGCATGCTGGCGGCACGAGGTGCGGCCGTGATCGATGCGGACGCGATCTCTCGCAGCGTCACAGCACCCGGCGGACAGGCCATCGCGGCGATTGCCGCAACCTTTGGCGCCCACATGGTGGGGGCCGATGGTGCCATGGACCGGCAAGCGATGCGCGAGCGCATCTTCCAAGACCATGCGGCCAAACGTCAGCTTGAAGCCATCATTCACCCCTTGGTCAGCCAAATCACTGCCGAGCGGACCCAAAACGCTTTGGACCAAGGCCACCGCTGCCTGGTGTTTGACGTGCCACTGCTGGTGGAATCGGGCGAACGCTGGCGCCGCCAAGTCGACCGGGTGATGGTGGTCGACTGCGATGTCTCAACCCAGCAGCAACGCGTCATGGCACGCAACGGACTGCCCGCGCAAGAAATCGACCGGATCATCGCCCAACAAGCGAGTCGGGCGCAGCGTCTGAGCTGCGCCGACATCGTGATCGTGAACCAAAGCATGAACTTGCTCGAATTAGAGGCGCAAATCTCTCAAGTGGCCGCTGACTTCGGGCTATGATTGCGGCACTGGAAAATGCCGCGTGATACTGTACGAATACCCCTTCAACGAACGCATCCGCACCTATTTGCGCTTGCAGCAATTGTTCAACCGCTTTGGCCAATTGATGGCCCGCAGCGAAGCGGTTGACCACCACTTCGCACTGACCACCTTGTTCGAGATCATCGAGGTGGCTTCGCGCTCCGAACTCAAATCGGACGTACTCAAAGACCTCGAACGTCAAAAACAGCTCTACAACGGGTACCGCGGCAATCCCGCCATTTCTGAACAAGCACTGGACGGACTGATCGCCCAGCTTGACGAGCACTTTGAAGCGCTCAACGAAGTCAGCGGCAAAATCGGCATGGGCCTGAGCGACAACGATTTCCTGATGTCTCTGCGCAGCCGTGTCGTTATCCCTGGCGGCACTTGCGAATTTGACCTGCCCGCCTACCACGCCTGGCAACACCACGACGCCCAAAGCCGCATCGCCGACCTCGGACAATGGAGTGCGCCTTTTGCACCGCTGGCCCAAACGATACAGCTGCTGCTCAAAATGCTGCGCGAATCCGGCACCAGTCAAAAAGTCATGGCCACCGCCGGTCAGTTGCAGCAAAACCTGCCCCAAGGCCGCACCTTCCAGTTGCTGCGCCTGAAAATCGATCCGACGCTGAACATCACCCCCGAGATCAGCTGCAACCGCTTGCTGGTCGTGATTCGGATGATGCAGCAGCAAAGCGATGGCCGGCTGGTCGCCAGCGCCGACGATGTGCCCTTCGAGATGTCTTTGTGCGCATGAGCGACTCGAACCAGCCCGAACCCATTCAAGCCCGTCAAGTCCGCTGCCCCGGCTGTGCGGGCCTGAGCCTTTACAGCAGCACCAACCCCTACCGCCCGTTTTGCAGCGCCCGCTGCAAAGGCGTGGACTTGGGCGCTTGGGCCAGTGAAGAATTTCGTGTGCCCGAAGACGCGCCGCCAGACGAGGACTTTGGAGATCCCCGGCTCCAATAAGCCAGGCACTAACTTCAGACCTCAGCTTGACTGAAGGCCCCATGCAAAAAGCCCGCTTACGCGGGCTTTTTGCTGTCTGCCAACCCGAGGGTCAGCGGAATTTGGATTGAGGAACTGTCTTCAAGTCGCCATCCAATGAACCCACATAAGCCGACAGGGCCTTGAGTTCGGCGTTGGAGAATTGCTTGGCAATACCGCCCATCACGCCGTTGCTGCGGCCCCAGGTGGCTTGGTTTTCGACTTTGTAGGACTTGAGCGCCACAAACAGGAAATCTTTGTGCTGGCCAGCGATCTTGGGGTAGCTGGGGTCCACAGGCTTGGAGAAGTTGTCACCATGGCAAGACACGCAGGCGCCTTTTTGCAACAAGGCCGCGACTTTGGCGTCAGGCGCCGCTGCAGCTTTGGCCACAGCGTCGGTCTTGCCGTGCTGCTCGTAATAGGCCGACACATCGGCGATGTCCTGATCGCTCAGGCTGTCGGCAATGCCGCGCATGGTGGGGTGCTTGCGCTCGCCTTTTTTGTAGGCATTGAGAGCGGCAGCGATGTATTTGGCGTTCTGGCCAGAAATCATCGGCACGCGATAGACCTCTGGAAAGCTGGCCTGGTAGCCTTTGATACCGTGGCAGCCGATGCACATGGCGATCTTTTGCTCAGCGGCTTTGGCATCGCCCTTCACTTCTTGAGCTTGGGCGGAGATGGCGGTCACAGAGGCGACAGCCAGGGCAAACATCGAGGACAACAGCTTGTTCATTTTGCTTAGACAATCCAAATGATTGATAAAAATCAAATGCGGATTATATCGGGCTGGCCCTCATAATCCTGACAAGTTTTTTCCTGTAGCCCACGAGACCCCATCATGAAATTTCAAGGTACCGAAAATTACGTCGCCACCCAGGACCTGATGCTGGCCGTCAACGCCGCCATCACCCTCAAGCGCCCGTTGTTGGTCAAGGGTGAGCCCGGCACCGGCAAAACCATGCTGGCCGAGGAGGTTTCGCAGGCCCTGAACCTGCCGCTGCTGCAGTGGCACATCAAATCGACCACCAAAGCCCAGCAGGGCCTGTACGAATACGACGCCGTGAGCCGCCTGCGTGACAGCCAGCTGGGCGACGAAAAAGTCAAGGACATCGAGAACTACATCGTCAAGGGCGTGCTCTGGCAAGCGTTCACCTCGGAAACACCGGTCGCCATCCTGATCGACGAGATCGACAAGGCCGACATCGAATTCCCGAACGACTTGCTGCGCGAGATCGACCGCATGGAGTTTTATTGCTACGAGACGCGCCAGCTGATCAAGGCCAAGACCCGCCCACTGGTGTTCATCACGTCGAACAACGAAAAAGAACTGCCCGACGCCTTCTTGCGCCGCTGCTTTTTCCACTACATCAAGTTCCCCGAAGCGGACACCATGAAGCAGATCGTGGATGTGCACTTTCCCACGCTCAAAAAAGACCTGCTGGCCCTGGCGCTCAAGACCTTTTACGACGTGCGCAACTTGCCCGGCTTGAAGAAAAAGCCCTCCACCAGCGAATTGCTCGATTGGCTGAAGCTCTTGGTGGCCGAAGACATCCCGCTCGAAGCCCTGCAAAGCGCTGACCAGAAAGTGTCGGTGCCGCCGCTGGTGGGCGCGCTGCTCAAGAACGAGCAAGACGTGACCTTGTTTGAAAAACTGGTCTTCATGAACCAGCGCAACCGCTGAAAGACAGGCCATGTCAGCACAAAAATTGCTCATGGAAGGTCTGTCCGACGCTGTCGGTTTTGTCGGCGGCGCGATGGCCGGTTACTGGATCGGCAAACTGTTGGACTGGGACATCTTCAGCGCTGGTTACAACAACGCCAGCATCGGCGCCATCCTGCTGGTCGGTCTGGGCGGTGGCGGCGGTCTGCACCTGGCGCGCTTTTGGCGGGCCAAGCAAAAGAAAAACGACACCCCGTCATGAACGTCTTTGCGCCACCCGTCACCTTGACTGGCCAATGCGTGCGCCTGGAGCCCTTGACGGCCGCGCACCATGACGGACTGGTGACAGCGGTGCGCGACGGCCAACTCTGGCAGCTCTGGTACACGGCTATTCCCACGCCCGAAGGCATGGCGACTGAGATCCAGCGGCGCCTGAACCTGCAGGCCCAAGGCAGCATGTGCCCGTTTGCGGTGATCGACCTGCGCACTGGCCAGGCCGTGGGCATGAGCACTTACATGAACATCGACGCGGCCAACCGCCGCGTGGAAATCGGCTCCACCTGGTACCGCCAGAGCGTGCAGCGCAGCGCACTCAACACCGAGGCCAAACGCCTTTTACTGGCCCACGCGTTTGAGCAGCTGAACTGCATTGCGGTGGAGTTTCGCACCCATTTTTTCAACCAGCAAAGCCGCCGCGCCATTGAGCGCCTGGGCGCCAAGCTCGACGGCGTGCTGCGCAGCCACCAAATCAACCCGCACCCTTTGTCTGCCGGCACACTGCGCGATACCTGTGTGTACAGCATCATCGCCAGCGAGTGGCCCACCGTCAAAACGCATCTGGGCCATTTATTGAGCCGCACCAGCATCAAGGACACACAGCCATGCTGATCGATTTTTTCTACACCCTGCGTGCCGCCAAAGTTCCGGTGTCGGTGCGTGAATTCCTCACCTTGCTCGAGGCCCTGCAAGCCAATGTGGTCGGTCCGGCATCGGACGCTTGCAGCATCGATGATTTCTACCACCTGAGCCGCACGGTGCTGGTCAAGGACGAAAAGCATTTCGACAAGTTCGACAAAGCCTTTGGCGCCTACTTCAAGGGCGTGGAGATGCTGACCGATTTCACCAAGGAAGTGCCCCTCGACTGGCTGGAGCAGATTCTGAAAAATGAACTCACGCCCGAGCAAAAAGCCGCCATCGAGAAAATGGGCTGGGACGAGTTGATGGAGACGCTGAAAAAACGCCTCGAAGAACAAAAAGAGCGCCACGAAGGCGGCAACAAGTGGATTGGCACCGGCGGCACCTCCCCCTTTGGCAATGGCGGTCACAACCCGCAAGGTATCCGCATTGGTGGCAAAGGCGGCAACCGCAGTGCCGTCAAGGTCTGGGAGCAGCGCGCCTACAAAGACTACGACGACCAGCAGGAACTGGGCACCCGCAACATCAAGGTGGCGCTGCGCCGCCTGCGCCGCTTTGCCCGCGAAGGCTCGCACGACGAACTGGACCTGGATGGCACCATCCGCAAGACCGCCGCAAACGCCGGTTACCTGGACATCCTGATGCGCCCGGAGCGCCACAACAACGTCAAGGTGCTGCTGCTCATGGACGTGGGCGGCACCATGGACGACCACATTGCGCGGGTGGAAGAAATGTTCTCGGCCGTCAAGGCCGAGTTCAAACACCTGGACTTTTATTACTTCCACAACTGCGTCTACGACTTCATGTGGAAGAACAACAAGCGCCGATACGCCGAGAAATTTGCCACTTACGACATCCTGCGCAAGTACAACAAGGACTACAAGCTGATTTTCATTGGCGACGCGACCATGAGCCCCTATGAGATCTTGCAAAAAGGCGGCAGCGTGGAATACAACAACGAGGAAGCCGGTGCCGAATGGCTGCAGCGCTTGACGCACGCCTTCCCGAAGTTCGCCTGGATCAACCCTGAACCGCAAGGCGTGTGGCAGTACCGCCAAAGCATCTCCATCATTCAGCAACTGATGAGCCAACGCATGTTCCCTCTTACCCTCAAGGGGCTGGAAGACGCCATGCGTTTGCTGAGCAAGTGAGTCGGCGCTCTGGCCTCACCGCTTTGTTGCTGGCATGCACGCTGTGGTGCATGCAGGTGACGGCCCATGCGAGCGAACCCCTGGCGTTCGAGCTGACCATATCGTCCAACCAAAAGGACATCGCGCCCTGGATGTCGCAGCACTTGGCCTTGACACGCTACCAGAGCCTGACGGATTTGGATGACCAGGAAATGTCACAACTGATGCGCGATGCCGATGCGCAAGCCCGCGAACTCCTGGCCACGCAAGGCTACTTCAACCCCCAATTGCATTGGCAACTGGACGCCGCCGCCTCAGCCAACCACCGGCGCAGCGTGACACTGGACATCGACGTCGGTCCTGTGGCCCGCATCAGCCAAGTCCAGATCGCATGGCAAGGCGACATTGCCCAACGCCATGAAGCTGCAGCGCAGCGTGAGCAAGTGGTCGCCTACTGGGCCTTGCCGTCTGGCCAGGACTTCAGTCAAAGCCAGTGGAGTCAAGCCAAATCCACGGCGCTGCGTCAAGTTCAATCCGAACGCTACCCGCAAGCGCAGATCAGCCATAGCCTGGCCGATGTGGACGCCACAACCAACCAGGTCCGTCTGTCGATCACGATCGATTCCGGCCCTCAGGTGACGATCGGACCGCTGCTCATCACCGGCGCTGAGCGCTACAGCACCGAGCTGGTGGAACGCCTGGCGCATCTGACGCCCGGGGCCGTTTACAAGCAACACGATCTGTTGATGGCCCAGCAGCGCTTGGTGGCCAGCGGTTTTTACGATGCGGTGTTCGTCTCACTCGACCCGGAAGGGGCCGTGGACGCTGTCCCGGTCAAGGTGGAACTGAAAGAAACACTGCGGCAAAAATGGGTCATGGGCTTGGGCGTGCGCAGCGACAGCGGCCCACGCCTGACGGCGGAATACACCCAAAACCGTCTGCCCGGCTTGGGCTGGCGCGGCGTCACGAAGCTCTCAGTGGACAAAATTTTGCAAAGCTGGAGCCTGGACCTGCTGGCGCCGCCCGATGCCGCCCTGTGGCGCTGGCACGGCGCTGCCCAATTGGATCACCAGCAATTCACAGGCTACGACGTGAACAGCCAGCGCTGGCGCTTTGGCCGGACCCAGCGTGAAGAGCGAACCGATCGCTCGTACTACGCGCAATACGACGCCTCCAGCAGCACAGGCTCGCTGCTCGGTCAGCGTGAGTCGGTCAGCGCCAACTACGCCTGGACCTGGCGGCGCTTTGACAGCCTGCCTTTCCCGACCCAGGGCTTGGGTGGCAGCCTCGAGCTGGGCTCGGGCACCAGCTTGGGATCGCAGCGTGAGCCCTTCACAAGGTGGCTGGCTCGGGCGCTTTGGCTGCAACCCCTGGGGCGCACATCAGGCCGCCTGGCCGTGCGCGCTGAAGCGGGCAGCGTGCTCAGTCGTGACACCTCTGGCCTGCCTTCCACCCAGCTGTTTTTGGCCGGTGGTGACAACAGTGTGCGCGGCTACGCCCCGTCCAGCATCGGTGTGGCGCAAAGCAATGGCGCCATCGCCCCTGGCCGTTACATGGCCACGGGCAGTGTGGAATGGCAACGCCCCATCCGGTGGAACCAGCAAGCGACCGATTGGGAAAGTGCCGTGTTTGCCGATGCGGGCGCAGTGTCCAATGACATGCACCAACGCCAAGCCGTGGTCGGCTACGGCGTGGGGGCCCGCTGGCGCAGCCCCATTGGTCCTTTGCGTGTGGATTTGGCTTACGGCCAAGCCGTTCAAAAATTGCGTCTCCATCTGAGCGTGGGTTTCATTTTTTGATGCACTCAACCACGCCCACTGAAAGCACCCCACCGCCCCGCACTGGATTGCGCCGCCTGGGTCTGTTGCTGCTTGGTGCGGTCACCGCAGTGAGCGCTTTGTGGTGGTGGGCCGGCACACCAGGCTCATTGGCCAGCGTGCTGCGCCTGACAGGCCATTGCTTGCCCGCAGGACAAAGCCTGCAGACCGCGCAGGTCGAAGGCAGCCTGCGGCACGGCGGTCAACTGGGCCTGTGGCAGTGGCAACAAGGCGCGCTGCAAATACAGGCTCACAACACATCCATCACCCTGGACTGGTCACGCCTGTTGCGCGGCATGGCGCCTGTCAGCCAATTGAGCATGGCGCACCTGAAAATTGACGACCAGACCCCCGCCAGCGAACCCCTAGCCCCAACGACATGGGCCTGGCCTGTGCGCGTCGACCTGCCTTGGCAAATAGACCGTCTCCAATGGCTTGGACCGCCCGCTTTCGAAGTGCGGGCGCTGAAAGGCCTCTACCGTTACGACGGCCTTGATCACCGACTGGAGATGCAGCCCTTCGAGGTGGCACAAGGCCGCTACAGCTTGCAAGCCCAATTGCAAGCGGCATCACCCATGGCACTTCAGGTCAGTGTGCAAGGGCAAGTTCAGGCCAACGCCACAAGCAACAGCAAGCCCTTGGCGCTGCAGGCACAAGCCTCACTGGCCGGTACGCTGGCCGGACCGCAAGCGGCCCTGGCACTGCAAGCGCAACTGCAGCCGCTCATACCCGTCTCGCCCAGCCGAACCATGCAGTTGAAGCTGGATGCGCAAATCCGCCCCTGGCAAGCGCAAACCATCACACAAGCCCAAGCAGAGGGACAGCACCTGAATCTGGCCGCCCTGTGGCCCGGTGCCCCGCAAACGAGCCTGACGGGCCAAGCGTCCATCACCCCCGAAGGTCAAGGCTGGCAAATCCAAGCCCAGCTGAACAACCTCAGCCCAGGCCCCTGGGACCGCAACGCCCTGCCCTTGAGCCAACTGACAAGCCGTCTGCAACGCCAGGCCAATGGCTTGTGGCAAGTGACGCAGCTGCAGGCCAAGGTGGCCGGCGGGCACGTGCAAGGCGAAGGCGTGCAAACCAGCGCAGGCTGGACAGGGCAGGTTCGCCTCGCGGGACTTCATCCCGAGCAAATGCATACCGCTTGGGCGGCCAACCCACTGAACGGTCACATCCAGGCGCAAGCGGTAGACGCCCGCACCGTGGCCATCCAGGCAGCGCTGACCGGCGAAAGCCCGCTGGGCAAAAACACAAACGGTCTGCGCTGGGACAAGCTGCACCTGCAAGGCCAATGGCAAGCGGCGCTTTGGCAGATCGAAGCGCTTGAAATTCAGGCCGCCGACGCCAAGCTTCAAGCGCAATTCACGTACCAACCCCAAACAGCCTCAGCCCAGGGCCAGGTCGAGTGGCAACTGCCCGGCATGAAAGCCCAGGCCAAAGGCTTGTTGGCCCCCCAGCAAGGCCAGGGACACATCGACATCGCCATGAGCGATGCAGCGCTCAGCATGGCCTGGCTCAAGCGCTGGCAGGGCTGGGCTGAGCGGCTGCAAGGCGGGCAAGTCTCCGGGCCTGTGCAATTGAATGCGCAATGGCAAGGTGGTTACCGCCAAGCGGATACCACCGTCCAACTGCGCATGACGCTGCCACGCTGGGCCGCACAAAGTCAGAGTACCGATGGCTGGCAACTTCAACAGGGCCAAGTCTCTGTGCAAGGCCGGTTGCAGGCCCTGCAGGCCGACATGGAAACCCGCTGGCACGGCGCCGGTCAATCGCTGCTCATCCAATCAAAGGCCAGCGCCACCAGCACTGCGCTGTGGGGCGGCTCATGGCATGGCCAAATCCAGAGTGCAACAGCGCAGATGTCATCCCCCCAAAGCACTGTGCCCTGGAAAGCTCAGCTGCAAGAGGCCGTCGGCTGGCAATGGTCTTCTACAGACCATCTCGCGGCAGCCCAATGGCAAGCGGGACGCATCGCCGTTCAGGGGCCCACCACAAGCCAGGCCATGCTGCATTGGGATGCCGGGCAATGGCACACACGCACACAGGCAGCCCACCCCAGCAGCGCAGCACGCAGCACACCCGCGAGCCAGTTGACCGCTCGAATCGATGAGCTGCCCCTTGGCTGGCTGCCTGTCGGACTGGGCGCCGAAGTCCAAAGTGACCTGGTGCTCAAAGGCCACTTGAGGCTGGAACAAGCGGAGGGATTGCAGCTGCGCGCACGCCTTGAGCGCAGCCGGGGCGACTTGCGCATCATCGCCGACAACGCGTCTGGGCAACGGATCAACTCCGGGCTGCGCGAAGCGAGCATGGCACTGGACATCGACAACGAAAACGTGCAACTGCGACTGAACTGGAACAGCGAGCAAATGGGGCAACTGCAAGCACAAGCACAAACCCGTCTGAGCCATGACGCACAGGGCTGGCATTGGCCCGCGCAAGCCCCCATATCGGGTGGACTGAAGGCACAACTGCCGCGCGTAGGCGCCTGGTCATTGCTGGCGCCGCCCGGTTGGCGCGTGCAGGGCAGTCTGGACGCCCAACTCGAGCTCACAGGCACCCGCCAAGACCCACAGTGGCAAGGGCATATACAGGCGGACAACCTGGCGGTGCGATCGGCTGTGCAAGGCATCGAATTCAGCCAAGGCCAATTGCGCGCACGCGTGCACGGCCAACAGGTGGACCTGGAGCAATTGAGCCTGCGCGGTGCGGGGGCCCAGGGCGGCGAACTCCAAACCCAAGGCCATCTGACCTGGCTGCCATCGCCTGCAGGATCGGCCAACGCATCACCACTGGGCCAAGTGAACATGGTCTTGAACATGCAAGCCAAAGCGCTGCGCGTGAGCAACCGCGCCGACCGGCGCTTGGCCATTTCCGGCCAGGTCAAAGCCCAAATGCACAAAGGTCAGCTGCAATTGCGCGGCCAAATCCAGGCCAATCAAGGCCTGTTCATCCTGGCCGAAGACAGCACCCCCACATTGGGCAACGACGTGGTCGTGACCGGCAGCAGGTCCGCCAGAGCCGCCGTCACAACAGACACCCCCACACAGGGACCATCCATCATCGGCACGCCCGACGTGCAAGTCACGCTGGACCTGGGGCCGGACTTTCAGGTTCAAGGTCATGGCCTGACGACTCGGCTGACTGGCCAGCTGAATTTGCTCAGCAACGCCAGCACCAAAGGCATTCCTCGATTGAACGGCGAAGTCAGCACCCAAGGCGGTCGTTACAAAGCATATGGACAAAACCTGAACATTGAAACCGGTTTGTTGCGCTTCAACGGCCCCTACGACAACCCCTTGCTGGACATCCTGGCCATCCGCCCCAACCTCTCGCAACGCGTGGGGGTGCAAATCAGTGGCAGCGCCATGAACCCCAAGGTGCGCCTGTACTCCGACCCAGAGTTGCCCGATGCCGACAAACTGGCTTGGCTGGTTTTGGGCCGCTCAGGCGCCAATGGCGGCGCAGAATCGGCCGTCTTGCAACAAGCGGCCCTGGCCCTGTTCAGCAGCAATGGAAAAACCATGAGTGGCGAGATGGCTGGCGCCCTGGGCCTGGACGAGATTTCGCTGGCCAACGGCAGCCGCAGCGATGCCAGCGCCACAGGCGCCGCCGTCACGCTGGGCAAGCGCCTGTCCAAAGATTTTTATCTGGTTTACGAAACAAGCCTCAAAGGCACCTTTGGCAGCTTCTATGTGTTCTACGATCTCTCGCGCCGATTGACCCTGCGGGCTCAAACGGGGCAAGACAACGCGCTCGATTTGATTTACACGGTGCGCAAAGACTGATCAAGCCTTGACGCGCCAGCCAGGCACATTGCGCTGCAACACCTCGATCAGGTCCTTGTATTCAAAGGGCTTCATCAAATAGTCGTTCATCCCAGCTTCCAGGCAACGTTCGCGGTCCTCGGTGAAGCCGCCTGACCGTCAGCAGCGGCAAACTTTTGATTGATCCGACCAACAGGACCTGCACCGTTTGTAGCCAAGAAAATTGGCCCTGTAAAATTCATCTCTTGCCACCGTAGTTCAATGGATAGAACTCTCCCCTCCTAAGGGAGTGATACAGGTTCGATTCCTGTCGGGGGCACCAAAAAAGATGCCTTAACGGGCTTTGTTCCAAGCAAGCATCGCCGGCAATAGAAAAATCAACCGCGAATGGGGCCCTGCATGGCCAAACGCATGAGGACTTTTTTCAAATGCCCAGGCCAATGCGCAGGAATATCTGCCGTGTCCATGCTGTAACGACGGCCTGCAGGCAGCATGTGCAACTCGACCCCCAGCATTTCTATTTGCTCTGCAGCCTCAACCTCGTCCACATTGGAGCGCATGCGGGTGGGATCTACGATCGTCACCGAACCTCGACCAATCACCTCAATGGCTTGGTTGCGCTCAATCACCAAAGCCGTATCTTCATCAATACCCACCCCAAGTAAGTCCGGCCGCAGTGCCAATGTAGACATCAACCGGGCCAGTCGCCGTCTCTCGGAAAAGTGCTGATCCACCACCGCTTGTGTGATGAAGCCAAGCCCCATATCGGTTGCGGTGGCATCCTTGCTCGGTCTCAGGACAGAAACACCCTGAGCGATCATGTGCCGTGACATCACCGCCGCACCGGCACTGGTGCCCGCAAGGCAACAACCACGCACGTGAAATGCCTCGTGCAGGCTGGTGTAGGCCGGGGTTTCCCACAGCGCCTGCATCAATTTACCCTGATCACCGCCGCTGATGAAAATACCGTCGGCTTGCAAAATGTCTTGCTGCAACTCAGGCGCATGGGCACTGTCCTGATCGGTCAGAGCCAAGCGCTGAACATCGGCCACACCGAGTTCCTGAAAGACTTTCCGATAACTGTCCCAGACACCATCAGGCTCAGCGCTCGCCGCAGTGATGAGTCGAATGCGCGCTCCAGAGCCCCCAGAGTAATCCACAAATTTGCGCAAGATAAGCCGATCTTGCAAGCGGTCTTCAGCGCCACCAATGACCATCAGTCTGGCCTGTCTGGGCGCTTGAGCCCGCAAAGGCTGAGACAGCAAGCCACTGGCCATCAGGAGCAAGAGGGTTCTGCGATGGAAGTGGCTTGCAAGCGCTGGCATATCAAGTTGAAGGTTCAATCGTTGAGGCAATCGTCAGCGCATGATACGGCGGGTCTGCCGCACACACTCTGACCCATTGGCATCCAGAGAAATGCCAAGGCGCCAGCAGAAAGCCACTTCAAGCTTGTGCGGGGGCAAACGCATCCCAAGCCGCCAAGGCTTCTGCTGTGTACATCAGGGCCGGGCCACCGCCCATGTAAACGCAAACCGTGAGCATTTCTTCCAACTCTTGACGGGTGCATGCCAAACGGCGCAAAGCCTTCACGTGAAAGCCGATGCAGCCCGAGCAATGCTGGGTGATGCCGATGGCCAAAGCGATCAATTCCTTGTGCTTTTCGCTGACCGCACCTTCGGTCATGGCCGCCTTAGCCAGCTGGCCAAAGCCCTGCATGGCTTCTGGCTGGGCTTTGCGCAAGCCGCCCAAAGATTGGTTGATGTTCTGGATCAAAGTGGGGTGGTCAAAGGTGCTCATACCGATTTTCCTTTCAAGGTTGAATCACAGACGATCAATGGGCAAGCCGCATTGCATGGACACAGCGCCCGCCGAGCCCCCATTGCTGACCTGCTGGTAACCCATCTGCTGCATGAAGCTGCAAGCCATGCCCGAGCGACCGCCCGAGGCACAGCACAAAATCACTGGGGCCGATTTGTCCGGCACCGTTTTCGCAATGTCGTCTGCAAACCGGTCAAGTGGAATGTTGAGCGAGCCGCGCACATGGCCTGTCGCAAACTCGCCGGGCGAGCGAACGTCGATGATCAAAGGGGTCACGGATGCTTGTGTCATGTTCTGCTGTGAAGGTGTTGAAAAAATGCGCGATCGCTCAAGGATGCAGCGCTGCGTTGACTTCTTGAAGTTTTTGAGAATCCAGCTGCCCGGCCATGGCGTGCAAACGCAGTTGACCGACCAACACCTCGATGCGCGCCTGCAGCAAAGACAGCTGAGCCGCGCTGGCGTCGTTTTGTGCGTTGAGCAAATCCATGGTGGTGCGATCGCCCACCTGACGCCCCAAGGCCGTGGCATCCAAGCGCGCTTGACTGGCCGTATCGGCCGCTTGCAGCGCGGCAATGCGCGCTTGGCCACTTTGCACAGCCAGCCATGTGGCACGGGTCATCTGGCTGACCTGCATGCGGGCGCGTGCCAATTCAGCTTGGGCTTTGTCTTTCAGATGCGTCGCCTCCTGCAGCTTGGCACTGCGCCAGCCACCGGTGTACAGCGGCACGTTGAGCATCAGGCCCACCATCTGCTGGCTTTGCGTGTTGCTGGCCACACCAAAATCGCCCGTGCCACTGATGCGGTCGCGCGATGCTTGCGCCACCATGTCCAGAGTGGGAGAAGCCATGGCGCTGTGCTTGCGCACCTCTTGCTGCGCTGCATCTGCCTGGGCCTGTTGCAGGCCAAGCATGGGGCTGCTGTGCTCTGCTTTTTGCAACCAAGTGCGCAAGTCACCTTGTTCCAGTGGCAAGCCTTGGCGCCCAGGCGCCTGCAGCTTCAGTGCGTCGGCTGACAAGCCAGTGACATCTGCCAGCACCTGGCGTGCCATCGCCAGATCGTTGTTGGCCGCGATGGCCTGAGCACTGAGGGCTTGTGCGCGCGCAGTGGCCTCGTGCGTGTCGGTGACCGGTGCGTCGCCCATGGCGAAACGGTCCTTCGCTTCGGTCAATGCTTTGTCCACGGCTTGTTGCTGCCGAGCAATCAGGGCCAGTCGCTGCTCGGCCAACACCACATCAAAGTAGCGCTGCGTGGTCTGGAGCATCCAGTCTTGCTGCGCCAGCGTCCACTCGTGCTCGCTGGCTTGCGCAGCGATGTCCAGCTGTGCGCTTTGGGCACGACGCTCGGGGTTGTACAGCGCTTGTCTGGCGCTCAAGGACCAGCGCGTGGCGGAGCCACCGTTGACCGATGTGCCAAAGCCCGCACCCGTGACAGGTGCTGAACCAGGCATCGAAAACTGCGCGCCGTTCATCTGGCTTTGCGCACCGGCCCAGCCCGCGCTGGCACTCAAGCCCACCGTGGGGCGCCACAGGGCATGGGCCTGATCGAGACGGGTCGACCCTGCTGCACGGCTGGCCTGGCTGATGGTGCCCTGGGGATCATGCTTTTGCGCGGCATCCCAGACTTGCAGCAAGTCGGTGGCACTCGCTGTGCTCGCGCACAGTGCCAAAACAGCGCCAGCCCATAAGGTGCGAGGAATCATCTGGACACTCCGTGGTGTGTGTTTTGAAATCAGCAACCTGACTGCACACCCAACTTGCGCAAGATGGATTCCATCAGGCACCACTTGGTCAGCGCGCTTTGCAGCAAGTTGGCACCGACAAAGGCGGTGAATGCCAACCACCAAGGGCTGACAAAAATGGGACTGCCTTCGATGCCCAAGGCCAAAGACAAGAGGATGAAGGTGCCAGCGACGAGGCGAACGATTTGCCAGGATTTCATGAGTAGTTCTCCAAAAGTTTCAAGTTAAAAATCAGACCGCTTCGTACTGGCGGCGGTAAGCCGTGTAGTAAAGCGTGGGGATCACGACCAAGGTCAAGATGGTCGAGACAAAGATGCCAAAGATCAGCGAGATGGCCAGACCGTTGAAGATCGGGTCATCGAGGATGAAGAAGGCGCCCAGCATGGCCGCGCAGCCCGTGAGCATGATGGGCTGGGCACGGGTGATGGCCGACTGCACGATGGCCTGCTTGAAGGGCATGCCCTCTTTGACTTGCAGGTTGATGAAGTCCACCAGCAAGATAGAGTTGCGCACGATGATGCCGGCCAGCGCGATCATGCCGATCATGCTGGTGGCCGTGTACTGCGACTGCAGCAGCGCATGCCCAGGCATCACGCCGATGATGGTCAGCGGGATGGGGGCCATGATGATCAGCGGCGTGAGGTACGAGCCAAACTGCGCCACCACCAACAAATAAATCAGCACCAGGCCCACCGCATAAGCCGCACCCATGTCGCGGAAGGTCTCGTAAGTGATCTGCCACTCGCCGTCCCACTTAAGGGCGTAGCCGCGCCAAGCGTCAGACGGCTGGCTGATGAAGTACTCATTCAGGGCCGCACCATCGGGTGCCTGGATTTTCTGAATGTCGCTGCGCATCTTGAACATGCCATACAGCGGACTGTCCAGCTTGCCCGCCATATCAGCGGTCACAAAGTTCACCGGCAACAGGTCCTTGTGGATCACGGGCTGCTCGCGCTCGCTGTCGGTCACCGTGACCAGCTCGCGGATCGGCACCAATTTGCCCGAAGCCCCACGCACGGTGAGTTGGAGCAAGGCCGACAAATCGCCATGCCGCTCGGCGGGCAGCTGAATCAAAGCCGCAGCCGGGTACTTGCTGCCGTCGTGCAAATAGGTGGTGGCCTCTCCCGCCAGGCCAGCACGCAAGGTGGTCACGATCGCCTGCTGGGGAATGCCCTGGGCCGCGGCCTTGCGGCGGTCCACCAGCAGCAGCTTGCGCGGTGCGGCGGCAATGCTGCTGTCGTCCACATCCACCACGTTGTCGGTCTTCTCAAAGATCGCCCGCACGGCCTTGGCCACGCGGCGGCGGCCTTCGGCGTCAGGCCCATAAATCTCAGCCACGATGGGCGCCAGCACCGGCGGGCCAGGCGGCATCTCGACCACTTTGACGTTGGCACCGAAGCGCTGGCCAATGGCCTGCAACTCGGGGCGCAAACGGGTGGCGATCACATGGCTTTTGTCCGAGCGGTGACTCTTGTCCACCAGCTTGACCTGCATGTCGCCCACCTCACCGCCAGCGCGCAGGTAGTACTGACGCACCAAGCCGTTGAAATTGATCGGCGACGAGGTGCCTGCGTACGCTTGGTAGTCGGTCACCTCGGGCTGCTGCGCCAAATGGGCACCCAGCTCGCGCATGACAGCGGCGGTTTCTTCCACAGGTGTGCCAACAGGCATGTCGACCACCACCTGAAACTCCGACTTGTTGTCGAAGGGCAGCATCTTGAGCAGCACCAAACCCGTTGCAGGCAGCACCAAAGACAAGGCAATCAAACCCGCAATACCCAGACCCAGCAGCTTGCGGTTGCGCGCGCCCTGCTCCTTGTGCAACAAGGGCTCGAACATCCGCTCAAACAAGGGGCCCAACTTCGCAGCCAAGCCCGTGGGCGCGGCATGCGCATCTGCCGCATGCGAGGGTTTCATCCAGATGCGGGCCAACCAGGGCGTGACCACAAAGGCGATGGCCAGCGACAACAACATGCCCATGCTGGCATTGATCGGGATCGGGCTCATGTAGGGGCCCATCAAACCGCTCACAAAGGCCATGGGCAAGAGCGCGGCGATCACGGTCATCGTGGCCAAAATGGTCGGGCCGCCGACCTCGTCGACCGCACCGGGAATGATCTCGGCCAGCGTCTTGCCCGGAAACAGCTGCTGGTGGCGGTGGATGTTTTCCACCACCACAATCGCATCGTCCACCAAAATGCCAATGGAAAAAATCAGCGCAAACAGCGACACGCGGTTGAGCGTGAAGCCCCATGCCCAGGAGGCGAACAGCGTCACCGTGAGCGTCAAGATCACGGCCGTGCCCACAATCGCCGCTTCGCGCTTGCCCAGTGCGATGAACACCAGCGCCACCACCGCTGCCGTGGCAAACAGCAGTTTCTGAATCAGCTTTTGCGCCTTGTCG
Source organism: Limnohabitans sp. MMS-10A-192 (assembly GCF_003063335.1). Lineage (GTDB taxonomy): Bacteria > Pseudomonadota > Gammaproteobacteria > Burkholderiales > Burkholderiaceae_C > Limnohabitans_A. Next base: position 152,338 of record NZ_NERX01000003.1, read on the forward strand.
TTGGCCGTGGCGCCGTAATTGCGGGTTTCGGCCACTTCCACCTCGGCCGGGATCACCGTGCCGCGCAGCGCCGCCACGCGGTCCATCACGGCGTTGGCCACGTCGATGGCGTTTTCGCCGGCCTTTTTGGTGATGGTCAATGTCACAGCAGGGTACTCACCCCCACCGGCTTCTTTGCCCAAGCCGTGCATCACATAACGCGTGGCAGGCAAAGGGCCCTCTTCGACTTTGGCCACGTCCTTCAAAAACACCGGACGGCCGCCTTGCACGGCCACCACGAGGTCAGCCACATCACTGGCTTGCGAGAGGAATGGCCCGGCCTCGATGCTCACGCTCTTGTTGCCCGCGATCAACTCGCCGACAGGCAAACCCATGTTGGCCGACTGCAATGCCATGCGCAGGTCTTGCACCGTGACGCCAAATCCGGACATGCGCTGTGGGTCGATCTGCACCAGCACGGCACGGTCCGGGCCACCCAAGGTCTGCACATCTTGTGTGCCTTTGACGCGCTTGAGGTCGGCCTCCATGCTGTGCGCCACGCGCTCCAAGTTGTAGGCACTGGCGCCCTCGCTCTTGCTGAACAAGGTCAAGGTCACGATGGGCACATCGTCCACCCCCTTGGGCTTGATCAGTGGGTCCATCACGCCCAGGCCCTTGGGCAGCCAGTCCGCGTTGTCGCGGATCGTGTCGTGCAAGCGCACCAGCGCTTCGGTGCGCGGCACGCCCACCTTGAACTGCACCGTCAGCACCGCCACGCCCGGGCGAGACATCGACATGACGTGTTCAACGCCCGCGATTTTGGACAAGACCTGCTCGGCCGGGATGGCCACCATCTGCTCCACATCTCGCACGGCCGCGCCGGGGAAAGGCACCAGCACATTGGCCATGGTCACGTTGATCTGGGGCTCTTCTTCACGCGGCGTCACAAACACCGCAAAGATGCCCAACAGCAAAGCCACCAGCGCCAGCAGCGGGGTGATTTGTGCGCTTTGGAACAGGGCCGCAATGCGTCCGGAAATGCTCAAATTCTTTGGCTCGTTCATATCGGGCCCCTGTCAGCGCACAGCGCCAGCCAACTGCGGTTCGGCAGCGACTTTGTCTTCCTTGCGAAGACCGCTCAAGACCTCCACCCGGTCGCCCGAGGTTTGGCCCAAACGCACCTGGCGCAAGCTGGGCTTGCCCTGAGCATCCAGCACATACACACCCGTCATTTCTGCGCGGCGCACGATGGCATTCACTGGCAAGAAGAGCCGCTCAGGACCGGCCTTGCTCACCGCCACGCCCGGCAACCACACGCGGGCAAACATGCCTGGCGCCAAGCCTTCCACGCCGACAGGCAAACTCAGCCGGATCTGACCGGTGTGTGTGACCGGATCGACGGCGGGCAGGACCTGAATTTGTAGCGGCAGTTGAGGCGTGCTGTATGCGGCCAGGCCCGGTAATTCATAACGGACGGCTTTGGGCTGTGCATGGGCCGCGACCAACAAGGCCTGTGGTACAGCCGCTGTCACACGCAATGCAGAAGGGTCATACACGGTCAGCAGGGGCTTGCCCGGCATGGCCATGTCGCCCAAGGTCACGGACACGTCGCTGACCACACCGCCATAAGGCGCATTCAGCACAAAAAAGCCGGACTGGGTTTGCGCCGCTTGGTTGTTTGCCTGCAATGCTTTCACCTGCGCCCGGGCCGCATCCCACTGCGCCTGTGCGCGGTCAAAAGCGGCCTGACTGATGTATTGCTTGCTCAGCAGCTGCTTTTGACGCTCCAGCTCTTTGCTGGCCACGGCCAGATTGGCCTGCGCAGCCTCGACCTGTGCGCTGGCACCGATCACATTTTGCTGAGCTGCCCGGGCATCGATGCGCAAGAGCTCCTGTCCGGCCTTGACCCGGTCACCGGCTTTCACGTGCAAGGCCACGACAGCGCCAGCCACCTGTGTGGACAAGATGGTTTGACGCACCGCTTCCACCACGCCGTCCAAGCTGCTGTCGGCCTGCGACAGGCCTGCGCCTTGCACTGCGATCGCTTTCAGCGGCTGACCATCAGCAGCCCAGACAGCCCCTTGCGACAACAAGGTTGCCAATGTGGCCAGGGTCAACAGGGAGTTGCGCTTCATCGTCTTGTCCTTTGTTACTTAGCTTTACGCTTATTTAACTGATTGATTAATTATCTAATGATACAATGAAAAAAGCAACCTGCCAGGAACCTCGCGATGAAAAAAGTCTCCCCCCCAGATCAGCCAGACTGCAAGCCCATGATGCAGCTGCCCGAGGGTGCCCTGACAGAAGTCGCCGCCTACTTTCAGGTCTTGGCCGAGCCCACAAGGCTGCAGATCCTCAACCTCTTGCGAACGGGCGAGCGCAATGTAGGCGAGCTGGCCCAGATGTGCGGCTTCACCGCCGCCAACGTGTCACGCCACCTGGCCCTGATGACACAACAAGGTCTGGTTGAGCGGGAAAGCCGTGGCACCAGCGCTTTTTACAAAATCGCCGACCCGGCCATCTTTGCGCTGTGCGATCTGGTCTGCGGCAACATCACCCGCCAAATTGAACGCTCAGCCGCTCGCCGAGCCGCCTTCACCTCGCTGCCCTGAGGCCAGATTAAACCGACGCGACAACGGCTTCGGTGTGCTGCGCCACCGGAAGCAGGCCCCCGTTGGGCCATCCAGCTTGCCAAAGCCACTGAAAAATTTAAGCGCTGCCTCAGAAAAAGCCTGCTTGGCCCTTTAGAATCGACGGCTTCGTGTGGGACCATAGCTCAGTTGGTAGAGCAGCGGACTTTTAATCCGTTTGTCGTGGGTTCGACCCCCGCTGGTCCCACCACCGATACCAAAAAGCCACTGGATACGTTTGTACCCAGTGGCTTTTTTCTTGGGGCATCGCCAGCCCCAGGTCAGCCACGCGTGCAGAATCCTCCAGCACCCTACAGCCCAAGCACAGGAGCCAGCCATGCCGTTTTTTGTGGACACCTCAGCCCCCGGACAATGCATCTTCTGCCGCTTGGTCAGCCAAGAGATTCCGGCCGCCATCGTGTTCGAAGACGATCAAACACTGGCCTTCATGGACTTGGGACAGGTCAACCCGGGTCATGTGCTGGTGGCCAGCAAGCGCCATGCAGCCACACTGCTGGACTTGACGCCCGACGAAGCGGCCGCCGTGATGCGCACCGCACACCGGGTGGCGCAAGCGATTTCGGCCAGCTTTGACCCGCCCGGCCTGACCTTGCTGCAAGCCAATGGCAAAGAAGGCGAGCAAACCGTGTTCCATTTCCACATGCATGTGGTGCCGCGCCATGCCCATGATGGCATCGCGCTGACCTGGCCGCGCAAGGAGCCGCCCCGCGACGTGCTGCAAGCGCATGCGCAGCGTTTGATCCAAGCGCTGAAAGCCACCTGACCGGTCTCCACAAGTCACCCCGGGCAAAGACCCGGGATCCCTGCCCGCCCGTCTTCAACCCTGCGGCTGACGCAAGGTTCGGCTGAGCAAAATCACCGGGATCAAGCCCACCAGCACCAGCGCCAGCGAGGGCAAAGCCGCTTCGCCCAGGCGTTCATCGCGCGCCAGCTGGTAGGCCACCACGGCCAATGTGTCGCTGTTGAACGGCCGCAGCACCATGGTGGCGGGCAACTCTTTCATCACGTCCACAAACACCAGCAATGCGGCGGCCACCGTGGTGCGCTTGAGCAAAGGCACATGCACCCGGCGCAACAAGCCCCAGCCCGTCACGCCCAGCATGCGGGCCGAATCATCCAAGCTGGCCGGGATGCGGGCATAACCGCTTTGCACCGACTGCAAAGCCACCGCGCAAAAGCGCACCAAATAGGCCCACACCAAGCCCAAAGACGTGGCCGTGATCCAAGCCCCAGCCGACGATGCAGGCCAATTTTGCTGAATCCAACCTACGGGCAAGAGCAAGCCCACCACCACCACCGCACCGGGAATGGCATACCCCAATCCGACCAACTGGATCGCCGAACGGCTGATGCGGTCAGCCCGCGTGCGCACGCTGAAAGCCAGCGCCAGCGCCGCGCCCACGGCCAGCACAGCGGTCACTGCGCCCAGGCGCAAGCTGGTCAAGGCCCATTGCACAAAACGTTCCCAAGGCAGCTCGGTGGACTCCCCCAGCAAAGCCCGCAGCATGATGAGCACCGGCAACACAAAGCCCAGCAAGACCGGCAAGGTGCACACCGTCCAGGCCAGCAGACGGCGCCAACCAACCAGCCGCACAGGCTGCGCCTCGGCCGAGCCCTGACGACCGCCGCGCCCTTGGTTGAAACGCATGCGCTTTTGGGCGCGTTGCTCCAGCTGCAACAAAACCACCACCACCGCCAACAGCACCGTGGCCAACTGGGCTGCCGCGATGCGGTTGTCCATCGAGAGCCAAGCTTTGTAGATGCCCGCCGTGAAGGTCTGGATGCCAAAGTAGCTGGACACCCCAAAGTCGGCCAGCGTCTCCATGAGGGCCAAGGCCACGCCGGCCGCCACCGCAGGCCGCGCCAGCGGCAACGCAATCTCGCGGATGCGGCGGGACAGTGGCGCACCCAGCAAGCGGGCCGCTTCCATCAAACCAGCGGCGCGCTCCACCAGCGCAGTGCGGGCCAGCAAATAGACATACGGGTACAGCGCCAACGTGAACACCAGCGCCGCACCCCAGACGCTGCGCACGTCGGGCCACAAACGACCTTGCAGCCCCAAGCCTTCGCGCAAGGCCACTTGCAAAGGGCCGCTGAACTGCAAAAAGTCGGTGTACGCGTAGGCCACCACATAAGCGGGCATGGCCAGTGGCAAGAGCAGCAGCCATTCAAAAATGCCGCGCCCCGGAAAATCAAACAGCGTGACCAGCGCCGCCGTGGCCAGGCCCAGGACCGTCACGCCCACCGCCACCATCAGGCACAGGCCCAGCGTGGTCAGCGCGTAATCGGGCAGCACCGTGCGGCCCATTTCCAACAAGATGTCTGCGCTTTGGGGGCTCCACTGCAACCAAGAGCCGAGCACGGTCAACACCGGCAAGGCCAAAGCCAGTGCCAGCAAGGCGTAAAGCAAGGAAAGAATGCCCGATGAACGGCGCGCCAAAGTTCGCAACATATCGCAAGGATTGTAGAAGGCGTTCACCGACGAGAACTTGTCACCTCGGGCGAAGACCCGGGGTCCATCTCCGCTTCAACCATGGATCCCGGATCCAGTCCGGGATGACCGATGACTGAATGCCTCAGCCCGGGGGGGACTCAACCTCCCTACAATCAAGACCATGTTTCTCGAGCTCAGCCAACTGGACATCCAATACCCTGGTCGCAACACGCCTGCCGTGCAGGGCGTGAACTTGGGTCTGCGCGCGGGTGAAATTGGTGTGCTGATCGGGCCCTCGGGCTGCGGCAAGACGACTTTGCTGCGCGCTGTGGCGGGTCTGGAGCCGGTCTCAGGCGGCAAGATCTTATTGTCCCAACGCGTGGTCAGCGAGCCGGGCCACACCGTGCCCGCCGAGCAACGCCGAATCGGCATGGTGTTCCAGGACTACGCGCTGTTCCCCCACATGGATGTCGGGCGCAATGTGGGCTTTGGCATTGAGCACCTGCCCAAAGCCGAGCGCGCACGGCGCGTGGCCGAGGTGCTGACCTTGGTCGGCCTCGAAGGCGCTGAAAAGCGCTTTCCGCACGAACTGTCGGGCGGCCAACAACAGCGCGTGGCCCTGGCACGCGCCTTGGCACCCCAGCCCGATTTGCTCTTGCTCGACGAGCCGTTTTCCAACCTCGACATCGACCTGCGTGAACGCCTGGCGCAAGAGGTGCGCAACATCCTCAAGGCGGCCAAAGCCACGGCGCTGCTGGTCACACACGACCAGCTTGAGGCCTTTGCCATCGGCGATGTGATCGGCGTGATGAACGAAGGCCGGCTGCACCAATGGGACGACGCCTACAGCCTGTACCACCGCCCGGCCACCCGCTTTGTGGCCGACTTCATTGGCCACGGCGTTTTCACCCCGGCCACGCTGCGCGAGGTCAACGGCCAAGTGGTGGTCGACACCCCGGTGGGCGAGTTGACCGATATGGCCGAATGCCCCCTGCCCTGCGCGTTTGAAGGGGGTCAGTGCGATGTGCTGCTGCGCGCCGACGACATCGTGCACGACGACGATGCACCTGTGAAAGCCGAGATCATCCGCAAGGCGTTTCGCGGATCAGAATTTTTGTACACCTTGCGCTTGGCCAGCGGCGACTTGCTGATGGCCCATGTGCCCAGCCACCACGACCACAAGCTGGGCGAGTGGATCGGCATACGCGCCGAGGTGGACCACGTCGTCACCTTCAACCGCGCCTGCCCGGTGAACCACCGCGAGTTGTGCCAGATGCCTTGCGCCAAGGCCGAGTCTTGCGAGCACACCGCGCCGCAATACCAGCCCATCAAGCTGGTTTAAGCCTGACGGCATGACAGCTCGGCGGCCGTAACCGCCGATTTCGACAGCTCAAGTCTTCTCAGAAATGCCCGACTTCTTTCGGGTTCGGGCCATAGGCGTTCGCGCCCGCATGTCCGTTGAGGGCCAACCAATAGATCAAGACCAGGATGCCCAAGACCGGGACAAAAGCCAACAACTGCCACCAGCCCGACTTACCGATGCCGTGCAAGCGGCGCGTGGCCACCGAGATGGACGGCAAGAGGAAAACCAAACCGGCCAGCCCAGTCAACAAGCCCATGCCACCGAACGATTGCGTCCAACCCATCGCGTGATCGACCATGAACAAAGCCCACTCGATCAGAATTTCAAACAACACAAAATACCAAAACTCAGACCGCTGAGAACGGCCGGAAAACACGGCGTAGCGACTCAAGGCCAAAAAAAACCACTTCATTGTCTCTCCATAAAAATAAACAAAAGTAGTTAATTTTAAAGTCTCGAAATGTGGTGCCGATTTGTTGTTGTAACAAATCATGCAAGGGCCAACAGCCTGCGCTGCACAGGGCACAAGACAGGCCATGACAAGCCGAACTAGGATGCGTCGCGCAAGCGGATGATGTCTTGTCTCAGGTCTTGCGCCCAAGCGCGGCGATCGCGGCCGTTGGCGGTTTGGACTTCGCCAAAATGCACCACGGCCATGATGCGCGATGCGGTCAAGGTGCGCCACATGGAGCCGATCAGTGTGTCATCTCCGATGTAGCACGGGGCATAGCTGGGCTCGCCAGAATCGGCATCGATGAACTTGAGTGACATCGGCTGCACCGGGGCATCGGCCTGAATGGCTGACTGGATCAGGTTGGCGTGAAAGGGCAGCAAGTCTCGGCCATCGCTGGTGGTGCCTTCGGGGAATACGGCCACCACGTCGCCCTCCTTCATCGCATCGGCCATGTCCTTGACCATGCGCAGCGCGTCTTTGCGGCTGTTGCGCTCGATGAACAAGGTCGAAGAGCCGGTGGCCAACATGCCAATCAAGGGCCAGTCTCGGATGTCGGACTTGGCCACAAAGCGGCAATGCCGTGCTGCATGAATGACCGAGATGTCCAGCCAGGAAATGTGGTTGGCCACCATCAGCGCAGGGCCGTTCAAGACCGGTTGCCCAAGCACCTTCAGGTGGATGTCCCACAGCGCCAGAAACTGCAAGGACCAGGCCTGAACGCGCATTTCCCGCTGCTCAACGCTGAGCTGCGGAAAGTGCGCATGAATCCACCACATGCCCACGACCACGTGCCACAGGCCGCGCAAGAGTTTCCAAATCGCACGCAAGGATTTCATGCACAAGTGCTGGTCAACCCAGGTTCGAGGTCAAGCCTCGAACGCCACATGCCCACCGACCACTGTTGCGCGCACGCGGCCGGGCAACTCGTAGCCCGAAAACGGTGTGCTCTTGCCTTGGCTGCGCAAGACCTCGCCCGAAACCAGCCAGTGGCCCTCGTCCGACAACACGCACACATCGGCCACACCGCCAACGGCCAACTGACCCACCGAGTCCTGCAAGGTGCCCAGCGACGCGCCCAGCACACGGGCCGGCTCGGCCGTGATGCGCGATAACACTTGGGGCAAAGGCACGCCCGCGTCTTGACCCCACTTGAGGGCCAGACTCCAGAGCAGTTCCATGCCGGTGGCACCGGGCTCCGCCTCGGCAAAAGGCAAGGCCTTGGCGTCGGCATCGACCGGGGTGTGGTCCGACACCAGCGCGTCGAGCGTGCCATCGGCCAGGCCTACACGCAACGCATCGCGGTCGCGTTGTTGGCGCAGCACGGGCGTGAGGCGCGCACGGCTGTCAAAGTAGCCCATGTCGGCATCGGTCAAGTGCAGCGAGTTGATGCTCACATCGGCCGTGACCGGCAGGCCCTCGGCCTTGGCCTGACGCACCAGATCCACACCCTGGGCGCTGCTGATGCGGCACAGGTGCACGCGGGCACGGGTACTGCGCACCAGCTCAAAAATCGTGTGCAGGGCAATCGTCTCGGCGGCCACCGACACGCCCGACAAACCCATGCGTGTGGCCAACGGGCCACTGGCTGCCACGCCTTTGCCCAGGTGCAGCTCTTGCGGACGCAGCCAGACCGTGAAGCCAAAAGTGCTGGCGTATTGCAGGGCGCGTTGCAGCACCTGCGTGCTGGGGATCGGCACCTCGGCCTGAGAAAAACCCACACAACCTGCGGCCGTGAGCTGACCCATTTCGGTCAGCACATCGCCTTTCAGGCCGACCGTCAATGCGCCCAAAGGCAGCACACGGGCCTGGTGCAATTTTTCGGCACGGTAGCGCAGCATCTCGACCAAGCCGGGCTCGTCCAGCACCGGGTCTGTGTCGGGCGAGCAGACCAAGCTGGTCACCCCACCGGCCACGGCAGCGGCCATTTCGCTTTCCAGCATGCCCGCGTGTTCCTGGCCGGGCTCACGCAAGCGTGCCGCCAGGTCCACCAGTCCGGGCGCCACGATGCAGCCCTTGGCGTCGATCACGCGCTTGGGGGTGAAGTCAGCAGGCACTTGGCCCATGGCCACAATGCGGCCTGCCGCAATGGCCAGGTCCACTTTTTGGTCAAAGCCGCTGGCGGGGTCGATGACGCGGCCGTTTTGTATCAGGATCTTCATGTTCTTGTCCTTATGCCTCGTTGCCCGCGACGATGCTCATCACCGCCATGCGCACGGCGATGCCGAAGGTCACCTGAGGCAAGATCACGCTTTGCTGGCCGTCGACCACGGCCGAGTCGATTTCGACGCCGCGGTTGATCGGGCCGGGATGCATGACGATGGCGTCGGGCTTGGCCAGTTGCAGTTTCTCCGGCGTGAGGCCAAAGCTCTCGAAGTATTCCTGGCTGGAGGGCAGCAACGCGCCACTCATGCGCTCGTTTTGCAGGCGCAGCATGATGACCACGTCGCAGCCCTTGATGCCCTCTTCGAGATTGTTGAACACGCGCACGCCCATCTGGGCCATATCGGCAGGCACCAAAGTCTTGGGGCCGACCACGCGCACTTCGGCGCAACCCAAGGTGGTGAGGGCATGAATATCCGAGCGCGCCACCCGCGAGTGCAGCACATCTCCCACGATGGCCACGGTGAGGTTGGCAAAGTCTTTTTTGTAGTGCCGGATGGTGTACATGTCCAGCAGCGCTTGCGTGGGGTGGGCGTGGCGCCCGTCACCCGCGTTGACCACGTGCACATGGGGGGCAACGTGTTGCGCAATCAGATAGGGCGCGCCGGATTCGCTGTGGCGCACCACAAAAATGTCGGCAGCCATGGCGCTCAGGTTGGCGATGGTGTCGAGCAGCGATTCGCCTTTGCTGGCCGAAGAGCGGGCGATGTCGAGCGTGTAGACGTCGGCCGAGAGGCGCGTGGCCGCGATGTCAAAAGTGGTGCGGGTGCGGGTGCTGTTTTCAAAGAACAGGTTGAACACGCTCTTGCCGCGCAAGAGAGGCACCTTTTTGACTTCGCGGTCGTTGACGCTGACAAAACTCGATGCGGTGTCGAGGATGTGCGTGAGGATGTCCTTGGACAAGCCTTCGGTGGAGAGCAGGTGGATCAGCTCGCCGTTCTTGTTGAGTTGGGGGTTGTTGCGTTTGTAGAGCATCTTGTTCTCACCTCGATCAGGCTTTGTTCTCCACGTCAAAACTGAAATTGCCCGCCGCGTCGCGGGCCAGCGCCAGCGATTGCGTCTCGGGCAAAGTCACGCGGGCAGCGGCGTAGTCGGCCTGCACCGGCAGCTGACGCCCGCCGCGATCGACCAGCACCGCCAGCTGCACACGGGCGGGGCGACCGTAGTCAAAAATCTCGTTGAGCACTGCACGGATGGTGCGGCCGGTGTAGAGCACATCGTCGAGCACCAGGATGTCGGCGCCGTCCACCTCGAAGGGCAGGCTGGTCTGGCCACCTGCCGACAGGCCACGCTGGGCATAGTCGTCGCGGTGCATGACCGAAGACACCTGGCCCGACTCGCCGGGCAAGCCCAAGTCGCGCTGCAATCGTTCGGCCAGCCAGGCGCCGCCTGAGGTGATGCCGACCAGGCGGGTGTTGGCCTGGCACAAGCTGCGCACACTGCGCAACAGCTCCAGGTACAAGGCCTCGGCGTTCAGGGCCAATGCGCTCATGGAAGGCTCCTCAAAAATTGGTCAAGAATGATGGCGGCTGCCGCGGCATCGGCATCTTTGGCGCCATAGGAATGGGCTTCGGTGGTGGTGTAACGCTCGTCCACCTCGTACACCGACAGGCCAAAACGGCCGCGCAACTGGCGACCGAACTTGCGGGCTCGCAAGGTGTTTTCGTGTTCGCCGCCGTCGGGGTGGGTCGGCACGCCGATCACCAGCGCGTCGGGCTGCCACTCTTTGATGCGTTTGGCGATGTGCTCAAAACGGGCATCGCCCTCGGCGGCAATCGTGCCTTGCGGGGTGGCGGTTTTCATGAAGCGGTTGCCCACGGCCACGCCGGTGCGCTTGAGGCCGTAGTCAAAGGCCAAAAAACTTTGTTGCGATGCCGGGACAGTGACGGGCGTATCGCTCATGCATGCCCCGCTTCTGGCGAGAGCATCCAGCTTTTCAGGCCGAGTAAGTCCAGGGCGCGGTCATAGCGCTCGGCCATGGGCACATCGAAGATCACTTCCTCCGAGGCGGGCACGGTCAGCCAGGTGTTTTCGGCCAACTCCGATTCGAGCTGCCCTTCACCCCAGGACGAATAGCCCAAGGTCACCAACACGCGGCGCGGGCCTGCGCCTGAGGACAAGGCTTCGAGCACATCGCGCGAAGTGGTCATCTCCAGACCTCCGGGCACAGCAAGGGTGGAGGCGTAAATCGAGCCGCCGTCTTCCTGAGGTTTTTCCATGCGGATCGGGTCGTGCAGCACAAAGCCGCGCTCGGTCTGCACCGGGCCGCCTTGCGAGACCGGGCTTTGCATCAGGTCTTCACGGCGCAGGGGCAAGTCCACCTTGTCGAACAGGTGGCGCATGCTGATGTCGGCGGGTTTGTTGATGATCAGGCCCATGGCACCGCGTGGGCTGTGTTCGCACATGTACACCACGCTGCGGGCAAAAGTCTCGTCCTCCAACCCGGGCATGGCGATCAGGAAATGATGCTTGAGGTCAATGGAGGCACAATCGGTCATGCGCTGATTTTAACGGCCCTGCCCCCGAGGAATGGCCAGCCAGCGCACTTATTGATCCAACCAGGCGGCCTCTCATGGAAACCACATTTTCGAGCGGCTTGGTCTGGCTGCGGCGCGACCTGCGCGTGGCCGACCACGCTGCGCTGTACCACGCGCTCAAACACTGCCAACGGGTGCATGTGGCCTTTGTGTTTGACACCGCCATCCTGGACAAACTGCCCCGCGCGGACCGCCGCGTCGAGTTCATCCGCGAATCGCTGGTGGAGGTCGATGAACAGCTGCGCCAATTGGCCGGGCACCCGCAGGCCGGCCTGATCGTGCGGCACGGCGTGGCACAAGACAAAATCCCCAAGCTGGCCCATCACCTGCAGGTGCAAGCGGTGTTTGCCAACCACGACGACGAGCCCGATGCGCTGGCGCGCGACATCCAGGTGCGCGGGCACCTGGCGGACCACGGCATCGTGCTGCACACCTACAAAGACCATGTGATTTTTGAGCGCAACGAGGTGCTGACCCAGATGGGCAAGCCATTTGCCGTGTTCACCCCCTACAAAAACGCTTGGCTCAAGAAAGTCACCCCCGATGACCTGCAGGCCTACCCGGTCGAACAGTACGCCCATCACCTGGCCCCGCGCCCGGACAACCTGGCCCAGCCTGTGCCCGCCTTGCAGGATCTCGATTTCGAGGCCACCAACCTGAAGGCCCTGAAAATCCCGACGGGGGAATCCGGCGGTCAGGCTTTGCTCAGCGATTTTTTGACCCGCATCGACCAATACGAAGACACGCGCAACTTCCCAGCGGTCAAAGGCCCCAGCTACCTGAGCGTGCATCTGCGCTTTGGCACCGTATCGATCCGCCAACTGGCCCGCGAGGCCCATGCCCGCATGGCGGCGGGCAGTGCGGGCGCAGCGGTGTGGCTGTCCGAATTGATCTGGCGCGACTTTTATGTGCAGGTGATGCACAACTTTGCGCAGGTGGGCCATGGCCAGAGTTTCAAGCCCGAATACGACACCATCCAATGGGAGCACGGCACGCATGCCCACAAGTTGTTTGACGCCTGGTGCGAAGCCCGCACCGGCTACCCGCTGGTGGACGCGGCCATGCGCCAGCTGAACCAGACCGGCTACATGCACAACCGCCTGCGCATGGTGGTGGCGAGTTTTCTGGTCAAGGATTTGGGCATCGACTGGCGCTGGGGCGAACGCTACTTTGCAGAGCACCTGAACGACTTCGATTGGTCGGCCAACAACGGCGGCTGGCAGTGGGCCAGCTCCAGCGGATGCGATGCACAGCCCTACTTCCGCATCTTCAACCCGATCAGCCAAAGCGAGAAGTTTGACCCCGAGGGCAAGTTCATCCGCCGCTACGTGCCCGAGCTCACACAGTTGCCCTCGGCAGCGCTGCACGCGCCCTGGCTGGCCAAGCCGCTGGAGTTGCAAACTGCCGAGGTGGTGATCGGAAAGACCTACCCGGCACCGATCGTGGACCACGCCGAAGCCCGCGAAAAAACGCTGGCGCGCTATGCGGTGGTCAAGAAAAAAGCCGCGTGATCAGGCGGCTTGTCTGACTTGATGCTTGTCATGGCGAGGCGCGCAGCGACGTAGCCATCCAGCTGCTGCGCTTGTTCACACATTGGATCGCCACGCTTCGCTCGCGATGACCCTCATCCCTGAGCGATCAGATCGCCACCATCTCGAAATCTTCTTTGCGGGCCGCGCATTCGGGGCAAGTCCAGTTCATGGGCACGTCTTCCCATTTGGTGCCGGGCGCAATGCCATGCTCGGGGTCGCCCTCGGCTTCGTCGTAAATCCAGCCGCAAATCAGGCACATCCAGGTTTTGTGTTCCATCACAGTGTCGCAATCAGAGAGTCGAATAGAATGAATTGGATTGTATCGGGCCGCATCGCAGGCCCGGCTGAAGACCTTCTGAAGCCCACTGCCATTCGCTTTTATGACCGATCACAACCCCAAATCTCCTACCCCCGACAACGATGCACCGGATGCCGAAGAATCGGCCGGTCTGGCCTGCATCCTGTCGTTCAACGCCAACGACCCCAGCGGCGCGGGGGGCCTGACCTGTGACGCCACGGCCATGGCCTCGGTCGGCGCGCATTGCCTGCCGGTGTGCACTGGCGCCTATGTGCGCGACACCAGCAACATCACCGACTTTTACCCGCTGGACGAAGAAGCCGTGGACGATCAGGCCCGCACCGTGGCCGAAGACATGCCGGTGCAGGTCATCAAGGTCGGCTTTGTGGGCACCCCTGAAAACCTGGCCGCGATTGCCGAGCTGGCCGACGATTACGACGGTGTGCCAGTCGTCGCCTACATGCCCAACCTGTCCTGGTGGGAAGACCAAAAGATCGACGCATATCTGGACGCCTTCCGTGAATTGCTGCTGCCCCAAACCAGCGTGCTGGTGGGCCACCACAGCACCTTGCGCCGCTGGCTGCTGCCCGACTGGACGGGCGAGCGCAACCCCGGTCCACGCGACATTGCCAAAGCGGCCGCAGAGCTGGGCGTGCCGTTCACATTGGTGACCGGCCTGCCCTTGCCTGAACAACACATCGACAACGCGCTGGCCTCGCCCGAGACGGTGATCAGCCACGAGAAGTTTGAGCGCATCGAAGCGGTGTTTGCAGGCGCTGGCGACACGCTGACGGCCGCACTGGCGGCGCTGCTGGCCACCGGCATGGATCTGCCCGAAGCCACCAGCGAAGCGCTGCACTACCTGGACCGTTGCCTGGACGAAGGCTTTCGCCCTGGCATGGGCCAGGTCATTCCGGACCGCCTGTTCTGGGCGCTGCCCGAAGGCGAAGAAACCGACGAGGACGATGAAGACCCTGATGCCCACCCCGGCGCGGATTACTTCGAAGTGCCTTTCAACGAAACCAAACACTGATTCAGGAGACCGAACATGACCGACCGCAACCAAGAACTGTTTGACCGCGCCGCCCAAGTGATCCCCGGTGGCGTGAACTCGCCTGTGCGCGCCTTCCGCGCCGTGGGCGGCACACCCCGCTTTGTGCAACGTGCGCAAGGCGCTTATTTTTGGGATGCCAACGGTCAGAAATACATCGACTACATCGGCTCCTGGGGCCCCATGATCCTGGGCCACGGCAACCCGGTGGTGCTCGAAGCGGTGCAAAAAGCCGCGCTCGATGGCTTTTCGTTTGGCGCACCCACCGAGCGCGAGATTGAGCTGGCCGAAGAAATTTTGAAGCACGTGCCCTCGATGGAAATGGTGCGCCTGGTCAGCTCGGGCACCGAAGCGGGCATGAGCGCGCTGCGCCTGGCACGCGGCGCCACAGGCCGCAACAAGTTCATCAAGTTCGAAGGCTGCTACCACGGCCACGCCGATGCGCTGCTGGTCAAAGCCGGCTCGGGCTTGGCCACCTTTGGCAACCCCACCAGCGCGGGTGTGCCGCCCGAGGTGGTGCGTGACACGCTGGTGCTGGAGTACAACAACATCGAGCAACTCGAAGAAGCCTTCAAGTTGCACGGCAAGGAACTGGCCTGCGTGATGATCGAGCCCATCGCGGGCAACATGAACTTTGTGCGCGCTTCCGTGCCCTTCATGAAGCGCTGCCGCGAGCTGTGCACCGAACACGGCGCGCTGTTTGTGTTTGACGAAGTGATGTCTGGATTCCGTGTGGCGCTCGGTTCTGCCCAAAGCGTTTACGCCCAATTGATCCCTGGCTTCAAACCTGACATGACGGTATTGGGCAAGGTCATTGGCGGCGGCATGCCCCTGGCGGCCTTTGGTGGTCCGCGCGAAATCATGCGCCAGTTGGCGCCCACCGGCCCGGTCTACCAAGCAGGCACCCTGAGTGGCAACCCCGTGGCCACGGCTTGCGGTTTGGCCACGCTGCGTGAAATTGCCAAGCCTGGCTTCTTTGACGCTTTGAGCGCCCGCACCCAAAGTCTGGTCGATGGCCTCAAAGGTGCTGCCGCTGAAGCTGGTGTGCCTTTTGCCGCCGATTGCCAGGGCGGCATGTTTGGCTTCTTCTTGTTGCCTGAGTTGCCACAAAACTACGCCAAGGTCATGACCAGCGACAGCCCCAAGTTCAACAAGTTATTCCACGGTCTGCTGGACCGTGGTGTGTACATCGCGCCTGCGCTGTACGAAGCCGGTTTTGTGAGCGCAGCCCACACCGACGCCGACATCGCCGAGACCGTGCGGGTGGCCAGCGAGGTGTTCAAAACACTTTGATCAAATGAAACGGCTGGCCTGCCTGATCTGCGCCGTTTCGGCCTTGGGCTCAGCCCGCGCCGACGTCGACGCCAGCCGCCTGTGGCTCAACGCAGGCTTTTATTCCGCCCACTTTGACACCGACAAAGGCCTGCGCAACGCCAACCCAGGCTTGGGCTTTGAATACCGCATCAGCGATGACTGGGGCGCCACAGCGGGACGCTTCATCAACAGCGACGACGCACGCTCCAGCTATATCGGGGTCTATTACCAGCCCTGGCGCTGGGGCACCATGAAGCTGGGCGTGGTCGCAGGGGCCTTCAACGGCTACCCCAAGGCCTTCAACGGCGGCTGGTTCCCTGCGGCCATCCCGGCAGCCAGCATCGAAAGCGGTCAATGGGGCCTGAACGTGGCGCTGGTGCCACCGCTCAAAGACCGGCTCTACGGCGCCCTGAGCTTTCAGCTGAAGTTTCGTTTTCAGGACTGAATGTCTTTGGCGAGTTCCGCTCAAGTTTGAGCCGACATCGGCACAAAACTGGCACGGGCCTCACCATCCAGTTGCGTGGTGAGTGTTTGCAGCAAAGCCATGAATTGCGCACGCTCGGCCGCACTGAAAGGACTCAGGAGCATGTCGTGCGCTTTTTGAACCGGCTCGTTCGCTTCCTGCAGCAAGCGCCGACCTGCGGCGGTCAAGCTCACGGACATCTGCCGACGGTTTTCTGATGAGATCGTGCGCTGGCAAAAACCCCGCTCTTCCAGACCCTTGAGGACCCTGAGCACCGTCACTTTGTCAAAAGCCAGAGCACGGGCCAAACTGGACTGGTCAATGCCTGCTTGTTCCTGAATGATGCACAACACCCCATATTGAGCGGGCGTGAGCGCAAGCTCAGCACAAGCACGCTCAAAGATCGAGGCCGATATTTGGTGCGCCCTGCGCAACAAAAAACCCGGACGTTGGTAAATGGTTTGTATGGGCATAGGGCAGGGATTCCCTGAATAAGCGAACGCGGTTGGATGGTGAATAATTGTTTGCATACTAACGCAAGGAGATCCCACGATGCCCTCATCTCGACGACACCTGTCCGCGCTTTTGGCCTCAGCCCTGGTGCTTTGGGGGTTGGCCCCCATCGCCTGGGCTCAAACCAACACAGGCACCGCACCACTGAAGTTGATCGTGCCCTTCACACCGGGCACAGGCATTGATTTGATTGCACGCACACTGGGGCCCAAACTGTCACAACGCCTGAACCGGCCCGTCGTGGTTGAAAACCGTGTCGGCGCATCCGGCAACATCGGCACCGAAGCCGTGGTGCGGGCCGCACCGGACGGTGCTACCTTGCTCGTGAGTGTCAACACTTTGGTGATGAACCGTGCGCTTTATCCCGGCATGAGTTTTGATCCTGTCAAAGACCTGGTGCCTGTCTCGCAAACCAGCTGGGGACAGCTGCTGCTGGTCACCCATCCGAAGTCGAACTACAAAACGGCCACTGAACTGGTAGAAGCCGCCCGCAAGCAACCAGGCCGCATCAATTACGCCTCGCCCGGTGTGGGGACACCGCACCATTTGTCGATGGAGCTTTTCAAGAGCACGGCAGGTGTGTTTCTGACCCACATTCCTTACCGAGGCACTGGCCCTGCGGTGACGGACTTGCTTGGGGGTCAAGTGGATGCCATGTTCTTGCCCATCCATGTGGCCTTGACGCATATCCGATCTGGGCGCCTGGTGGCACTGGGCATTGGCAGCGACAAACGCCACCCCCTGCTGCCCGAACTGCCTACCTTGGCCGAAGCCAAGGCGGGCGATGTGAATGTGGGCATGTGGTTTGGCGTCTTTGCGCCCAAGGGCACGCCAGCCGACATCGTCAACCTCTACAACAGCGAAATCAACCAGTTGCTCGGCAGCGAGGATGTGAAGAAAGCCTTTGTATCGCAAGGCATGGACCCCAGTGGCAGCACGGCCCAGGCTTTTGCACAACTGGTCGAGCGCGATGCCGAGCGTTGGGCCCGCGTGATCAAAGCCCAGGGCATCAAAGCCGATTGAGCCTGAAGTACCCAAGGACCTGGTGTCAACCCGCAGGGTTCATCAAATCCACATGCATCGGGTCGTAGGGGTACAACCAATTGTTGCGTGAAGCGGCGATGTTGCGGTCCTTGAAGGCTTGCTTCATCTGCTGCGCATCGGCGATGTGGTACAGGTCACCCATCTCGGTGGACTCCCTGACCACGCGTGCGGCACGCGGGGCCCGGTGGTTCTGGAACACCTGCAGGGCTTGCGCCAAGGGCATGTTCAGCTGCAAGGCGCGGCTGAGCACGGCGGCATCTTCAATGGCCATGGCTGCACCCTGGGCCATATAAGGCAAAGTCGGGTGCACCGCATCGCCCAGCAAAGCCACACGGTCGGTGCACCAATTCATGACGGGCTGACGGTTGTTCAGCGCCCAGCGGAAACACTGGTCGCGGTCTGCGTTTTCAATGGCGGCACGCACAATTGGGTGCCAGCCTGCGTAATCCTGGTCCAGCTCCTCCCAGGGCTTGCGCGAGGTCCAGGACTCTTCCTCCCAAGGCCGCTCCACACAGCCCACGAAGTTCAGCACCTGCCCCGAGCGCATGTAATACATGACTGCGTGGTTTTTGGGACCGCACCAAATGGATGAAACCATGGCGGGACGCAAGTCTGGCGCAATCCGCTCGATCGGGATGGCCAAGCGCCAGGCCACCTGCCCAGTGAACACGGGCGGCTCGGTGTCCACCACATGTTTGCGCACCACCGACTTGATGCCGTCCGAGCCGATCAGCAACTCCGCACGCGCGTGCCGACCGTCTTCAAAGAACACCTCGGCACCTTGACCGTCCTCTTGCACGCGGGCTGCGCGGTAGCCCAGCTGCAAAGCCTGTGGGTCAAGCTGGTGCACCACCTCCATCAAGGCCGCATGCAAATCGACCCGGTGCACTTGGTAGTAAGGGTGACCATGTCGCGCCTCATGGTCTTGCCCCAGTTTGATCTCGTGCAGCAGCTCGCCCGTGTCAAATCGGCGGAACTCGAACGCGCTCGGCTTGACCGACACCGACTCCAGCCGCTCTTTGAGCCCCAAGTGGTACAGCACCTTCACGGCGTTGGCGCTCATTTGCACCGCTGCGCCCACCTCGCTGACCTGCCCGGCTTGCTCATAGATGCGCACACGGTGTCCGTCACGCAGCAAACAAGCGGCGGCTGTCAAACCACCAATTCCGGCTCCGACGAGTGCAATGTCCATGGGTTGACCCTCAAAAAATCAATGGTTAGCATGCTACCATAGAAGCCCATCGAAAGAAGTGCCTAGGCAAACCGGCGATAATCCGCCCCTGCATTCACGTCCGGACCGGGCGCTTGCCTCCCCCATTTAGGACGACCGATGAAAAAGAATTTCCCCTTGCAAGCCGAAGGCAAGCACCCCGACCGCGTGCTCGAAGCCGTCAAGCACGAGATCCGCAAATACTTCAAGCGCGAACGCAACCGCGCTGTGCCCAAAGGCGCTGATTTTTGGGACTTCGATTGCAAAGTAGGCCTGACCGAAGACACCGCAGACATGGTGCGCGTGAGTGCGGTGATCGAAGCTGTGGACGCTGCCGCCAAGTCGGGCGCCGCTTCGGTGTATGTGGAGATTTTGAGCAAGCACGGCGTGCGGGTGATCAAGGCACAAGACACCGGTTCTGATCAAGAGCCCTCGGAAATCTGAGGGGGTTCGCTAGCGCACCTGAAGACGGTCATTGGCCCTGTTGAGGTCATCCCGGGCTTGACCCGGGATCCATCGAAGGCATGGACACTTGGATCCCGGGTCAAGCCCGGGATGACCCAAGGCAGAAAAAGCGCTTGCCCACTCGGGCCGCTGTTGAGGTCGGCCGATGGCCCAAACGCTGTTCAGTTTGGCCGATGGCCCAAAGCCGCTGCCCGCAACTTGTCTTTCTTGCTCGGGCGCTTGCCCTTGATGCCGCCATTGCCTTGGGGTGCTGGCGGTTCATCCACCGGCTCAAAGCCCGGCACCTGCTCCAGAGTCAATTCCAGGCTTTCCCGTTTACAGATCAGCTGCCAGTGCGCTTGCGCCTGGGCCGTCACAAAGCTCACCGCGTCGCCATGCGCGCCCGCACGGCCTGTGCGGCCGATGCGGTGGGTGTAATCGGTTGCCGAGCGTGGCAGGTCGTAGTTGACCACCACGGGCAGCATGGCGATGTCGATGCCGCGTGAGGCCAGATCGGTGGTGACCACCACGTCCCAACGCCCAGCCTTGAATTCGGCCAGCGTATCTTGCCTGGCGCCCTGACTCATCTCGCCATGGAACGGCGTGGCGTAGATGCCGGCCTTGTAAAGCTTGTTCGCCACATGCTCACAGGCGTAGCGCGTGGCGACAAACACCAGCACCTGCTTCCAACCGTTTTCGGCAATCAGGTGGCGCAGCAAGGCGGTGCGGCTTTTCTCGTCCACCGCAATGGCGCGCTGGGTGATGTCGGGCTTGTGACCGTCAAAGGCCTCCACCGTGATGCGCACAGGGTCATGCAGCAAATTGGCCGCCAGCGCTTCGACCTCGGGGGCGAAGGTGGCGGAGAACAACAAGGTCTGACGCTTGGCGGGCAGCAAGGCCAGCACGCGCTGCAGCTCGTCGGCAAAGCCCAAGTCCAGCAGGCGGTCGGCCTCGTCCAGCACCAGGTGCTGCACATTGGCCAAGTGCACCGCATTGTGGTCGACCAGATCGAGCAAGCGGCCGGGCGTGGCCACCACGATGTCGGCACCACCGCGCAAGCCCATCATCTGCGGGTTGATCGAGACACCGCCATAGACCACCGCCACCTTGAGCCCCGGCTGGTAAGCCAGGTGGGTGAGGATGTCGCCGACCTGCACCGCCAGCTCGCGCGTGGGCACCAGCACCAAGGTGCGGATGGGTCGGCGGAAGTTGGTTTGGCGTGGTTGCAGCAAATGCTGCTGCACCAAAGGCAAAGCAAAAGCCAGCGTCTTGCCCGAGCCGGTGGGCGCAGTGGCCCACACGTCGGCCGACTTCAGGACCGCAGGAATCGCCTCGGCCTGGATGGGGGTAGGGGCAAACAAGCCCATGTCACCCACGGCACGCAAGAGCGTGGGGGTCAAGCCGAGTTGGTCAAAGTTCAAAATGGTCCGATCAATGGCGCGAATCAATGGCGGAAGTGGCGCACGCCAGTGAACACCATCGCCACGCCGCGCTCGTTGGCCGCATCAATGACTTCCTGGTCGCGCATGGAGCCACCGGGCTGGGCCACGCAGGTGGCACCCGCGTCCACCACCACGTCGAGGCCGTCGCGGAAGGGGAAGAAGGCGTCGCTGGCCACCACGGTGTGCTGCAGGCTGAGCTTGGCGGCTTCGGCCTTGATGCTGGCGATGCGGGCTGAGTCGAGGCGGCTCATTTGGCCGGCGCCAACGCCCATGGTCATGCCGTTTTTGCAGAACACGATGGCGTTGGATTTGACGAACTTGGCCACTTTCCACGCGAACAGCAAGTCATTGAGTTCTTCGGGGGTGGGTTGTTTGACGGTGACGATCTTCAAGTCGGCCAAAGCCAACTCGTGGTTGTCGGCGCTTTGCAGCAAGAGGCCTGAGCCCACGCGCTTGGTTTCCAAAGCGTTGCGCACATCGCCGTAATTGGCAGGCAGCGCGATTTTCATCAAGCGCACGTTGACTTTGCTCTTGAACACTTCGAGCGCTTCGGCGCTGAAGTCAGGGGCCATCAGCACTTCAACGAATTGCTTGCTCACCGCCTCGGCTGCAGCTTTGTCCACAGGACGGTTGAAGGCGATGATGCCGCCGAAGGCGCTGGTGGGATCGGTTTGGAAAGCCTTGCTGTAGGCCTCAAGGGGGTTCGCGCCCACGGCCACGCCGCAGGGGTTGGCGTGTTTGACGATGACGCACGCTGCGGACTGTGAAGGGTCGCCGTTGGCTCCCGTGTCAAAGCTCTTCACACATTCCCAAGCCGCGTCGGCATCGGCGATGTTGTTGTAGCTGAGTTCTTTGCCTTGCAGCTGCACACCGGTGGCGAGCGAACCTGCCGCAGGTGCCAAGTCGCGGTACCAAGCGGCTTGCTGGTGGCTGTTTTCGCCGTAGCGCAGGTCTTGCACTTTGACGTATTGCTCGTTGAATTGGCCGCTGAATTGGGCGCGCTCGGGCACGTAGTCTTCGCTCAGCTTCTCGGCTTCAAAATTGACGCTCGACAGGTAGTTGCTGATCGCGCCGTCGTATTGGCTGATGCGGTTGAACGCGGCCACGGACAGGGCAAAGCGCAGCTTGTCGCTCAGCTTGCCGTTGGCTTTTAGCTCGGCGATCACATCCGCGTATTGGCTGGCGTCGGTGACGATGCCCACGTCTTTCCAGTTCTTGGCGGCAGAGCGCACCATGGCGGGGCCGCCGATGTCGATGTTCTCGATCGCGTCGGCCAGCGTGCAACCGGACTTGGCCACGGTGGCTTCAAACGGATACAAATTCACAATCAACAAATCAATCGTGTCGATGTTGTGGGCCTTCAAAGCCGCCATGTGCTCAGGTGTGTCACGGCGGGCCAGCAGTCCGCCATGCACTTTGGGGTGCAAGGTTTTCACACGGCCATCGAGCATTTCGGGGAAGCCTGTGACTTCGGCCACTTCGGTCACGGGCAAGCCTTGTTCGGCCAAGAGCTTGGCAGTGCCGCCGGTAGAGATCAGGCCTACGCCTAGGGCGTGCAGTTCTTTGGCCAGGTCGACGATGCCGGTTTTGTCAGAGACGGAGATGAGGGCTCTCATGGGGACTTTCTTCAAAATTTAAAAGGTATGCGGTAGGTGGCCGAGGTACAGGGTTACGGCCTAGGGTGTGCGGCGGCTGGGCATGCGCTCAGCCTGAATTCATTTGAGGAGATCGTGCTCCAGCAATTTCTTGCGCAGGGTGTTGCGGTTCAGGCCCAGCCATTCGGCGGCACGCGACTGGTTTTGACCCGACTGGGCCATGACCACGTCGAGCAAGGGCTTTTCGACCAGCTTGACCAGCATGTCATACAGACCGGCAGGGTCGGTGCCGTCCAGGTCGCGGAAATAGGTTTCCAGGTTGCCCCGGATGCAGTGTTCAATCGATTGTGGTTCGCTCATGCCAATGTCTCCAAAACCGGCTGCACTGCCATGACGGGCAAGCGGTCCATCTGGCTGGCCAGGCCATCCAGAAAGCTCGCCACCGCGTCCAGCTGCTGCTGCGCCGTTTCGAGGGTGTTCATGTGTTTTCTGAAAAGGTCACCGCCTGGCAGTGCATGCACGTACCAGCCAATGTGTTTGCGTGCCGAGCGCACGCCGGTGTATTCACCATACAGGCCATAGTGGTCTTGCAGGTGCTCGAGCAGGGCGCGGCGCACCTCGGCCACCAGCGGCGGGGCCAGGTGTTCACCCGTGGCCAGGAAGTGGCCGATCTCGCGAAAGATCCAGGGGCTGCCTTGTGCGGCGCGGCCAACCATCACGGCGTCGGCACCGGTGAACCGGAGCACGTCGCGGGCTTTTTCGGGGGAGTCGATGTCGCCGTTGGCAACCACCGGAATCTTGAGCGCGGCTTTGACGGCGGCCACGGTGTCGTATTCGGCCAAGCCTTTGTAACCCTGCTCGCGGGTGCGGCCGTGCACGGTGACCATCTGCACGCCTGCGGCTTCGGCGGCGCGGGCCAGGCTCAGGGCGTTCTTTTCGGCGTCGCACCAGCCGGTGCGCATCTTCAGCGTCACGGGCACGCCGTGCGGCAAGGCGGCCTCCACCACGGCCGAGATGATGTCCAGCGCCAGCGGCTCGTCTTGCATCAGGGCCGAGCCGGCCCATTTGTTGCAGACTTTCTTGGCGGGGCAGCCCATGTTGATGTCGATGATCTGCGCACCCCGGTCGATGTTGTAACGCGTGGCGTCGGCCATCATCTGCGCCTCGGTACCTGCGATCTGCACCGCAATCGGGCCGGGTTCACCCTCGTGGTTGGCGCGGCGCGATGTTTTGAGCGAAGCCCACAAATCAGGCCGCGAAGTGACCATTTCGCTCACCGCGTAGCCCGCCCCGAACTGCCTGCACAGCTGGCGAAACGGCCTGTCCGTCACCCCGGCCATGGGGGCGACAAACAAGTTGTTCGGCAATAGGTAAGGACCAATCTGCATGACTGGGAGTGGGCTCGAAGGGGGTTTGCTTAAAAAGGAGGCACGATTGTAATTGCTTAATATTTCAGCAAATGAAAGCTGGGTGTGTTAGGCAAAACAGCCGCCCCAGAACGAGGCGGAAGAACTCAAGAACGGCTCGAGGGCTCCGCCACTTGCGGCTGACGCAACCACCGTCCCATCAACTCAAGTATCTGCCTGCGCATGAAGGGCTTGGTCAGGTAATCGTCCATACCGGCAGCCAGGCAATTGGCCTTGTCATCGGCCAAGGCATTGGCGGTCAACGCCAAGATGGGTCTGCGCACGGTGCCCAGCGCCACTTCTCTGGCACGGATGGCCTTGGTCGCCGCGATGCCGTCCATCTGGGGCATCTGCACATCCATCAAAATGATGTCGTAGGGTTCGACCGCGCTCAGCTCAACCGCTTCCTGACCATTGTGGGCCTGCAAAACACGGCAACCTGCGGTCTTGAGCATGGTGACCAGAATTTCACGGTTCACATCGTTGTCTTCCGCAATCAGCACTGTGCAATCGAGCGACAGGGGCACCTGCGCAGCCAGGGTGTTTTGCTCCACAGGCATGTCCTTGAGGCGCGGACCACACACCTCGAACCAGAAACACGAGCCTTGGCCCAAATGGCTGCGAAAGCCGACCTGCCCCCCCATGAGTTCAGCCAACTGGCGCGAAATGACCAAGCCCAGACCACTGCCGCCGTAACGCCGGGCCATCGAAATGTCTGCTTGCGAGAAGGCACTGAACAGCCGCTGCGCGTCCTCTTCGCTGATGCCGATGCCGGTGTCCTGCACGGTGCAGCGCACCCGGATTTGGCCGTCGGCCTGGGTGGTGTGCGTCAAGCTCACCGTGACTTGCCCTTGTTCGGTGAATTTGACAGCATTCGAAATCAGGTTACTGATGATTTGCGTGAAGCGATGTGGATCACCCAAAATCATCAAAGCAGCGCCATCGGCCGGCGGCTCAAAGACCAGCTTGAGCCCCTTGTCTTGGGCATGCGGCTCAAACAAGGCGCTGACCTGCCTGGCCGCCAGCTCGGGCGCATACGGCACTTTTTCCAGGTGCAACATGCCCGCTTCGATTTTCGAAAAATCAAGGATATCGTTGATCAAATACAAAAGCGTCGACGACGATGTACTGATCATGCTGATGAGTTTCTTTTGCTGCTCACTGGGGTCAGTCGAGCCCAACAACTCCGACACACCGATCAAACCATTGAGTGGTGTGCGAATCTCATGGCTCATGTTGGCCAGGAATTGGCTCTTGGCTCGGTTGGCCGCATCGGCATGCTCTTTGGCCAGCAGCAATTCGGCCGTGCGGGCTTGTACTTCAGACTCCAGCTCCTGGCTGTATTGGCCCAAGGCTTTGTCCTTGTGTTCAATCTGGTCCAGCATGGAGTTGAAACCTGCCACGAGCTCCCCAATTTCATCTTGGCTCTGGACTTGGGCACGTTGGCTGTAGTCGTGCACCCGGGTGATGCGCCCCATCACATCGGCCAAATCCAAAACGGGCTGAATGATCACCGCAATCCAGCGCCCCAAAAAGTGGCGAACCAAGGTGTAAGCCAGCCACATGGCCACCACAGCCACCAACAAGGTGATGGCAATGTCCCACCAAAAGTTATCCAAACGCGTGCGCACCACCACCACACCAATTTGCTCACCGTCTTGCACGATGGGCAATCGGATCGTGTAGCGGCTGAACGAAAGCAGCGACGAACGCTCACCTTTGATCAGGTCAGAGGGCACCGGTTCTGGCTGACGCGCGCCGTCCTTAACCAAGGGGTAATGCGCAAAGGGTTTGGCGCGGGAGGGGTCGACATAGATGTCCACCATCTCCACATTCTTGATGTGCCGGAAAATTTCCAGCTGTTTTTGAGCACCATCTTGGTCATCAAAACGGACAGCGGCTGCATTGCTCTCGGCGGCCAATTCAGCCAGACTTTTGGCCGCCGCCTGCGTGGCTTGCAAGGTCTGACTGGCTTGCCAAAGTGAGGTGACCACGAAGAACAACAGCAACACGCACCAAATTCCCAATGCCAAGATGTGGTTGAGCTTCTGCTGCATGGGCAGATGCAAAAGTCTTTCTCGACGCCAGAAATTCATGCGCAATACTGTACGAAGTTTTTTACCGGATCACGGCCCTGGCCAATTTCAGCATTTGACTGCTGGCTTTGATGTTAGATTTTTGCAAGTTCAGCAAGTTCACGTCGAATCCCACACGGTCGTCGCTGAAAACCAGTGACAAGTGTGCACCCAAGTCCATGGCCTGGCGAGCATCGCTGACCAATAAAACTTGCGAGTTGCCCAGTTGGCGTGCGGCAGCAGACAAAAGACGTGCATCGCTCTCACCGATAAAAGCCATGGCGCAATCCTTGATCTGGTCCATGGGCACATCTTTGCGCACCAGGATTTCACGGCCTTGCGCCATGCGGCGGTTCAAACTGAGCATGGCCCCATTGAGGTCATCTTTGCCCACCACACAGAGCCGGATCGCCTTGTCATCGGTCCCAGACATTTCCACAAATTTGGCGAAGTTATACACATACGCCGCCTTGATGCGGTCAGCTGTTTGCATGTCCGGTTGGGCGTTCACGGTCAGCGCGAAAGTACCGATCAGGCCGCAAAGACTGCGAGCCAGAAAACGTACTGCGGTCAACAAGAATTGAAGGTACATGTTCATGGTCATGTCCTTCAAAAACGCACCACCGCTTGAACCATCGCGCTGCGTTGTATGTCGTAGGCTCGGGTCACGGGGAAAATGTTGATGAATTCGGTGTGGCGGTCTTTCAGCAGGTTCCGCCCTTGCACGGACAACTCCGTATTGCGGTTGAATTGCCAGGCCAAGCGCATGTCCAGCCCAGTGTAGGGCGCCAGACGGGTCATGTCCGTGCTGTTGAGTGTGTAGTGCCGGGTTTCCGAGTTGTACCGCAAGCGGACGTTCAGATTCAGATCGTTGCCAAGACTGAAATTGTTCTGCAGCGAGAACTGGTGACGGGGCGCGCTGTTTTCAAACGCCCGCACCTGAATATCCCCCAGGGAATCGCCCGAATACTCGCCCTTGACGCGCAAGTGGCTGTAAGAAGATTGGATTTTCCACCATGTTTGAGGGTGCCACTCGACCGAGACCTCTGCGCCCCAAGAACGGGCTTTGTCCACGTTGGTGTTGTAGCCTGCCAAGGTGAAATAACAAACACCTGGTCCATACACGGCGGCGCAGCCCAAAGCTTCAGGCAAGCCGGAAACAGGATTGCTCAACATGCGAGCACCACGCAGATGGCTGTAATCGGTCAAGAACAGCGACGTGTCCACACTGAAGAAGTTGGAAAACTGCTTGCGCCAGCCGCCCTCCAAGCTGAGGGCCTGCTCGGCCTGCAATGAAGCATGGGCACGTGGCGACACCTGCGTGACGGCTGTCAGCATGTTGGCGGGCAAGTTAAGACCCGTCATCGCATTCAAATTGGCAGCATCTTGCGCGCTGATGTCCAGCGTGGCCAGACTCTCGGTGCGGCGCGATGAGCGCACCGACCGCGACAAGGCGCCCCAATAAGCTTCGTTCTGGCCTGGCGTGTAAAGCGCACGCACATTGGGCTGGATGTTGAAGCCGGTCAAGCCGTCTTTCTCAAACTTGGAGCCCCAAATCAGTTTGAACCGCTCGGGCACAAGGGTCACTTCGTCGTGCACGAACGCGCTGTAGTTCAAGCGCTGGCTTTTGCCCTCGAGCAACATGTAGGGCGAGGCAGGCAAAATCAAATTGTCTGACGTGTAACGCAGATTCAGGCCCCAGATGAAGTCGTGATCACCTCGGATGTTGCGCTGCTGGAAATCCACATCGGCATCGGTTTTCTCCCCGCCCATCTGGAGCAGGTAAGGCGCGACAGCCAACGGTTGGGTGGCGCCGGTACCCGAGCCCCAGATACCGGTGTGGATGGACCGGTCTTTGTCCAGGGACGCCTGCAACACATTCTCCGAGCCCCCAGCTGTCTTCCATGCATAGCGGGCTTGTACGGCAGCGCCCTCACCCACATCTGAGAGTGCACTGCTGCGGGCAAACGGTGTGGTCGGATCGCTGTAGGCCAGCACCGACGGGGTCCCCCAATAATCTTTGGAACGATCCTGGTAGACCTCGGCTTTCACCATCAACTGCCCACCGTCCACCCGTGGCTCGAGCTTCACGCCCAAGCGCTTTTGGCGAGCACTGTCCACGCCCATCAAACCAGAATCACGCTCAAGCGAAGCACCTGCAGTGCCGACTTTGCCATACAGCTTGAAATAGCCCCCCTGAGCAAGCGCGTCACCATGGGTGAACGAAGTTGACGCCAATTGGCCTGAGCCCAATGTGGCACTGACCATCGAGCCTTGGCTCGCAGCAGCGGACCTCGTCACGATGTTGATCACCCCATTCATGGCATTGGTGCCCCACAACGCAGCACCAGGGCCACGGATGACTTCGATGCGTTCGATGTCCTCCATCACGGCGTCTTGCGTCTCCCACAGCACACCGGAGAACAAAGGCGAATAAACGCTGCGACCGTCCACCTGCACCAGCAACTTGCTGGAAAAGCGCTCGTTGAAGCCCCGTGAGCTGACGGCCCAGCGGTTGCGGGAAATTTGCGCCACGTTGAGCCCAGGCACCAAGCTCAAGACCTCGGGAATGGACTGCGCACCAGAGCGACGGATTTCTTCCGCCGAAATCACATACGCTGCGGCCGCCATATCGGCCACACGCTGCTCTTTTCTGGACATCGACATCAGGCGGTAATCCACCAGCTCTTCAAGCGACATGTCCAGGAACTCGTTGCTCGCCGCCGAGGCAACTGTGGCCTGAACAGCCAACGACAGAAGTGACCATCGCCAGAATGGCGTGCCACTTATCCTTTTTTGAATCATCAACAGCTCCCTGCGGGGTTTTGGGCCTGACCCATATCAATCATTAGATTTTACATTTGTAGATTTTTAAGTGCATAAAGGAATCTAAAAACTGATCAATTCAACAAATTTAATTCATCACAACTTTGCAATGTTCGGAGTCATCCGTGGCCGATGCTGCAAGCAGCAAGGACCGCTACACTGGCCCGCATGGAACTTTGGCTCACTCAACTCCTGCAATGGCTGGCGCTGCCTGAATTCGGTCTGAGCACCGTGTTTGTCGTATCTTTCATCTCAGCCACGCTGCTGCCGATGGGGTCTGAGCCTGCGGTCTTTGGGCTGATCAAGCTCAACCCCGACTTGTTCTGGTCAGCCATCACCGTAGCCACTGTCGGTAACACCTTGGGCGGCATGTTCAGTTGGTGGATGGGCTGGGGCTCGCGCAAGGTGTCCAAACGCTGGAGCAACTCGGCCCAGCATGTCAGGGCGCTGGCGTGGCTGGAAAAACTGGGGCCCAAGGCCTGCTTGCTGTCTTGGCTGCCCGGGGTGGGCGATCCCTTGTGTGCGGTGGCTGGCTGGCTGCAGATGCCTTTGTGGCCTTGCACGCTGTACATGGCCATTGGCAAATTCGCGCGTTACTTGATGATGACAGGGGCCTTGCTCTGGGTGTTTCCCGGTCACGCCTGAAACGTTGCTCCGCAAATGAAAAAGCCGCTCTTTAAAGCGGCTTTTTGGACGTCGTGAATCAGCTCAGGAGCTGAACAGGAAGTTCATCACGTCGCCGTCCTTGACCACGTACTCCTTGCCTTCGGCGCGCATCTTGCCCGCATCCTTGGCGCCTTGCTCGCCCTTGAAGGCGATGAAGTCGTCAAACGCGATGGTCTGGGCGCGGATGTAGCCTTTTTCAAAGTCGGTGTGGATCACGCCAGCGGCCTGCGGGCCGGTGTCGCCCACATGGATGGTCCAGGCGCGCACTTCTTTCACGCCAGCGGTGAAGTAAGTTTGCAGGCCCAGCAAGTTGTAGGCCGAGCGGATCAGGCGGTTCAGGCCGGGCTCTTCTTGACCCAGCTCCTTCAAGAACTCCAGGCGGTCCGCGTCGTCCATCTCGGACAGCTCGGCTTCGATCTTGGCGCAAATGGCCACCACGGGCGCGTTTTGCTTGGCGGCAAAGGCCTTGAGACGGTCGAGGAAGGGGTTGTTCTCAAAGCCGTCTTCCGACACGTTGGCCACGAACATGGCGGGTTTGGCCGTGATGAAGAAGAACTGCTTGAGTTCGGCGCGCTCTTCCTTGCTGAAGTCGATGGTGCGCACCGGCTGGGTATCGTTCAGGGCCGCTTGGCACTTTTCCAGGATCGCCATTTGCTTGACGGCTTCCTTGTCGCCCGAGCGGGCGATTTTGCTCACGCGGTGGATGGCTTTTTCGGCAGCGGCCAGGTCGGCCAGGCACAGCTCGGTCTGGATGACCTCGATGTCAGCAATCGGGTCCACCTTGTTGGCAACGTGGATCACATTGTCATCTTCAAAGCAGCGCACCACATTGACGATGGCGTCGGTTTCGCGGATGTGCGCCAAAAACTTGTTGCCCAGGCCTTCGCCCGTGCTGGCCCCTGCCACCAAACCCGCGATGTCCACAAACTCCACGATGGCCGGCACGATGCGCTCGGGCGTGATGATTTCGGCCAACTGCTGCAAGCGAGGATCAGGCACCTCAACCACACCGGTGTTGGGCTCGATGGTGCAAAAGGGGTAGTTCTCAGCGGCAATGCCGGCTTTGGTCAGGGCGTTGAAAAGGGTGGATTTGCCAACGTTGGGCAAACCCACGATGCCGCATTTGAGGCTCATGGAAGGCTTTCGGTGATTCGGGAGATAACCGATGATTTTAACGGCTGGGACTGCCGCCCCTGGCCCCACTGCGGCTTGAATGCAAAAGACCCGCGCAGCCTGAGGTGCCAAGAGCCTGCCGGCTCGCCGGGCCGAGTCCGCCACCTACAATGCAGCCATGGCAAACCAACCCGATATTTGCATCCGAGGCGCCGGCATTGTGGGCCGCACTTTGGCCCTGTTGCTGGCCCGCGAACGGCTGCGCGTGGCGCTGGTCGAGGCGCCCGCTCCGGCCTGCGGCGCCGATGTGCGGGCCTACTCGCTCAACAGCGCTGCGCAGCGCATGCTGCAAGACCTGCGCTGCTGGCCAGACGCTCCGGCGGTCACCCCGGTGCACCAGATGCAGGTCTTTGGCGACCAGGGCGGAGAGTTGACCTTTGGCGCCCAAGCCATGGGCGCAGGTGAGCTCAACTGGATGGTGGACGTGCCCGTGCTCGAAGCGCGTCTGACCGCTGCTGTGCAGTTTCAACCCCAGATCGAAGTGGTGCAGGCCCCCGTCGCCGCGCCGCTCACAGTGATTTGCGAAGGCCGTGCCAGCCAGACGCGCGCCGAGCTGGGCGTGGCGTTTGACATCACCGCCTACGAACAACACGCGGTGGCCACCCGCTTGCGCTGCGAACTGCCCCACGGCGGCGTGGCTCGGCAATGGTTCACCTGGGGTCAGGTGCCAGGCCGGTCCGAAGCCCAGGCCGAGATTTTGGCGCTGCTGCCACTGGACGGCGAAGGCGGCCACGACGTGGCGCTGGTGTGGTCCGTCCACCCCTTGCGCGTGCCCCAGCTGATGGGCCTGAGCGCCGAAGACTTTGCCAGCGAACTCGGCCAAGCATGCCGCATGGCCCTTGGCCACATGACGCTGAGCGCTGAACGAGCGGTCTGGCCCTTGCAACTGGCCCGTGCCTCACGCTGGATTGGCGAGATGCCCGGCACCACGAAACAGGCATTTGCTCTGGCCGGTGATGCGGCCCACGCCATGCACCCCCTGGCAGGCCAAGGCCTGAACGTGGGCCTGGCCGATGTGGCCGAGCTGGTACGCGTGATCCAGGCCAAAGAATTCTGGCGCCCTCTGCATGACAGCAAGCTGCTGCGCCGCTACGAACGCGCCCGCCAAGCCGATGTGCAGGCCATGGGCTTTGTCACCGATGGCCTGCAGCGCCTGTTTGCACAGCCCGGCCCGGTCTGGCAAAACCTGCGCAACTGGGGCATGCGCGGCTTTGACCGCAGCGGCCCTTTGAAAAACTGGATGACCCGCCAGGCCATGGGCCAAGACGCTGCCGCCTGAGCATCTGCTACCGAACACCGACACCGAAAGAGAGCCACATGAAGTTTGTACGCCCCTTGCTGATCGCACTCCTGACACTGGCCATCAGCCCGGTCTTTGCGCAAGAAGCCACCATCCGCAAAAGCCTGAGCGAACGCCTGCCCAATTTGCCCAAGATCGACGAGATCAGCAAAACCCCCATGAACGGCCTGTACGAAGTGCGCATGGGCAGCGACATCATGTACAGCGATGCCGACGGCAGTTTTCTGATCCAGGGCACGCTGATCGATGTCAAACAGCGTCGCAACCTGACCGAAGAACGCGTGGAGAAACTCTCGGCCATCGCGTTTGACCAACTGCCCTTGAAAAACGCCTTCACCCAAGTGCGTGGCAACGGCAAGCGCAAACTGGTCGTGTTTGCCGATCCGAACTGCGGTTACTGCAAGCGCTTTGAAAAAGACCTGCAAAAACTCGACAACGTGACGATCCACCACCTGGTCTACCCCATCCTGGGCGAAGACTCCAAAGTCAAATCCAAAAACATCTGGTGCGCCAAAGACAAGGCCAAAAGCTGGAACGACTGGATGATCAACAACACCACGCCCGCCAACGCCAATTGCGACACCGCTGCCATTGACGCCACCGTCGAGTTTGGCAAGAAAAACCGCATCACCGGCACACCCACTTTGTTCTTTGCCGATGGCACACGCGTGCCCGGTGCCGTGCCGATCGCGCAAGTCGAGAAACTCCTGGCTGACATCAAATGAACACGCTCAAGCACCCCGAAGACGCCACCTGGCGCCTGATCCGCCGCCTGGGCTTTGGTGGCCTGATTCCTTTTGTGTTTCTGGCCCTGTGCCTGTGGCTGGTCGGGCCTGATTTGCACCCCTATGTGGCGCTGGCCATGCAAGGCTATGGCGCGGTGATCGTGTCGTTTTTGGGCGGCATCCATTGGGGCGTGGGCTTTCGCAACGCACTGATCACTCCCGAAGCGCCACGCATCCATTTCACCTGGGGCGTGGCCCCCTCCATCCTCGCGTGGGTGGGCGTGATGATGCCGGCCTTTGCGGGCTTGCCCCTGCTGGGTTTTGTGCTGATCGGCTGCTACCTGATGGACCGCCGCACCTGGCCTGCCGCAGGCTTGGCACCTTGGCTGCCGATGCGCTTGCAGTTGACCATCGTGTCTGCGCTCAGCTGCTTTTTGGCAGCGGGCGCAACCTGAGCTGAGCACAGCCACCCAGGCGAGCGCCTTGCCGTGACGTCTGCTGCCCAGGCCTGCGACACCCCACTGTCAACCGAAATCACACATGCCCGCCATCCACTACGCCATTGAAGCCGCCGACCTGCACGCCCACCTGTTTCGGGTGACGCTGACCATTGCTGAGCCTGCGGCGCAGCAAACCGTATCACTGCCAGTCTGGATTCCGGGCAGTTATCTGGTGCGCGAGTTTTCCAAAAACCTGCAGGGCCTGAAGACCCAACAAGGCCGTCGCAAGCCTGCGCTGGTGCAACACGACAAATGCACTTGGCACATCGCTTGCCGCGCAGGTGAGCCGCTGGTGCTGCGCTACGAGGTCTATGCCTTCGACAACTCGGTGCGCACCGCCTGGCTGGACAGCCAACGCGGCTTTTTCAACGGCACCAGCTTGTGCCTGCGGGTGCATGGCCAAGAAGCACAAGCGCACCACGTGCAGCTCTTGCCCGTCAAAGGCCAAGCCCCGTGGCAAGCGGCCACCGGCCTGACACCGGTCAAAGTCGACAAGCGCGGCTTCGGGCTTTACACCGCCGCCGACTACGACGAACTGGTCGACTGCCCGGTAGAGCTGGGCGCTTTCTGGTCGGGCAGCTTCAACGCTTGCGGCATACCGCACCGCTTTGTGGTGGCGGGTGCCCTGCCATCGTTTGACGGCGACCGCTTGCTGGCCGACACGCAAAAAATCTGCGAAGCCGAAATCCGCTTTTGGCACGGCCAAGGCAAATCGGCTGGGCAAAAAGCCCCCTACAAAAATTACCTGTTCATGCTCAACGCGGTGCACGACGGCTACGGTGGCCTGGAGCACCGCAACAGCACCGCGCTGATCTGCAAGCGCGCCGACCTGCCACGGCAAAACGGCCCCCGCAGCAGCGAGGGCTACACCACGCTGCTGGGCCTGATCAGCCACGAATACTTCCACACCTGGAACGTCAAGCAACTGCGCCCGGATGCGTTTGCGCGCTACGACTACACACAAGAAAACTACACCCAGCTGCTGTGGTTCTTTGAAGGCTTCACCAGCTACTACGACGACCTGCTGCTGCGCCGCGCAGGGTTGATCGACGATGCCGATTACATCCAGCTGTTGAACAAAACCATCACCCAAGTGCAGCAAACGCCAGGCCGCCATGTGCAGACCGTGGCCCAGGCCAGTGCCGACGCCTGGGTGAAGTACTACCGCCAGGACGAAAACACCCTCAACGCCACCGTGAGCTACTACACCAAGGGGGCGCTGGTGGCCCTGTGCCTGGACCTGTCTTTGCGCCAGGAAGGCCAAGGCCACACGCTCGACGATGTGATGCGAGGCCTGTACAAGCGCTGCAAAGCCGGACCCATGCGCGAGCAAGACCTGCTGGACGAACTGCAAGCCCAGACCGGCCGCAGCTGGCAAGCCGAAATCGCCGCATGGGTGCACGCCACCGCCGAATTGCCCGTGGCGCCACTGCTCAAAGGCCAGGGCGTCCAGATCCATGTGGAGACCGGCAGCTTTGCCGACCGCCTGGGCCTGCGCCACACCGACAGCGCCAGCGGCGTGCAGATCAAAGCGGTGCAACGCGGCAGCGCCGCCGAACAGGCGGGCCTGGCCGCCCGTGACGAATGGCTGGGCATGGACGTCGGCGCCAAAGGCCAGGGCGGCAGCTGGCGCATTGCCAAACTCGCCGAAGTGCCCGAATTGCTGGGCAAAGAACGGCAACTCACCGCACTGGTCTCGCGCGACCGGCAACTGCTTCGCCTGCCGCTCACAGTGCCGCAGCAAAGTTCGGTCTGGCGACTCGAAATGGCCAAAGACCGCACCAGCCCTTGGCCGGCAGCCTGAAAGGCATCTCGATGTTCCGTGCATTTTTTGGCCACAAACGCTGGTGGGTCTGGGCCTGGTTGGGCAGCGCCTTGATCTTGCTGGGCACCTGGTACAAGGTGCAACTGAGCGTGCAGATCAACGACTGGTTTGGGGCGTTCTACGACTCGGTGCAAAAGGCCCTGAGCCAACCCGGCTCCATCACCGAAGCGAGCTATCTGGGCTTGCTGCTGAGCTTCTTCCAGATCGCTGGCATTTTTGTGCTGGTGGCCGTGCTGCAAGAGTTTTTCGCCAAGCACTTCGTGTTCCGCTGGCGCACCGCCATGAACGACTTTTATGTGGCGCATTGGTCACGGCTGCGCCAGATCGAAGGCGCCTCACAGCGCGTCCAAGAAGACACCATGCGCTTTGCACGCCTGATGGAAACACTGGGCCTGGGCCTGATGGACAGCCTGCTGACCTTGATGGCCTTTCTGCCCATCTTGTGGACACTGTCCGAGAAAGTCACGGCTTTGCCCTGGATCGGCCCGGTGCCACATTCGCTGGTCTATGTGGCTTTGCTGTTCGCGATTTTGGGCACCGTGCTGTTGGCCGGCGTGGGCGGCAAATTGCCCGGTCTGGAATACGCCAACCAACGCGTGGAAGCGGCTTACCGCAAGGAACTGGTGATCGGCGAAGACGACCCACTGCGCGCCGCGCCGCCCACACTCAAGGCCTTGTTCACCGCCGTGCG
This sequence comes from Limnohabitans sp. MMS-10A-192, assembly GCF_003063335.1. Lineage (GTDB taxonomy): Bacteria > Pseudomonadota > Gammaproteobacteria > Burkholderiales > Burkholderiaceae_C > Limnohabitans_A. The sequence goes on from NZ_NERX01000003.1 coordinate 188,009, forward strand.
CACCAACCACTTTCGCATGTACTTTCACTACATGTATTTCGATGCCGCCAAGTGGAGCTACCTGCAAGCGGGCGTGCTGGTGCCCTACATCGCGCTGGCGCCCAGCATCGTGGCGGGCGCTTTCACGTTGGGTGTGATGGAGCAGATTGCCCGTGCGTTTTCGCAAGTGCAAGAGTCCTTCCAGTACCTGGTGCGCAGCTGGTCCAGCATTGTGGAACTGGTGTCGGTGTTCAAGCGCTTGCGGGCGTTTGAAAAAACGCTGCAAGACAGCCCATGAAAAAACCCCGACCGACTGGGCCGGTCGGGGTTTTTCTTGGAGCCCTGCCCTGACGGGTACGCTTCACTTGCCGCGCAAATCCACCACGCGTTTGGCCTTGCCCTGGCTGCGCTCCACGCCGCCTTCGGCCTTGAGCTCGATCGCCACGCTGGAGCCAATGTAGACCTTGATTTCGTGCTGCAGCATCTTGGCAGCAGCACGGGCTTCGATGCTCTCGGGTGACACACCGGGCTTGGTCTCGATGACGACTTTCAAATCGTCCATCGGACCTTCACGGGTCAACACGCACTGGTAGTGCGGTGCCAGTTCGGCGCGCTTCAAGATCAGCTCTTCGATCTGGCTGGGGAACACGTTCACGCCACGGATGATCATCATGTCGTCGCTGCGGCCGGTGATCTTTTCCATGCGGCGCATGGTGCGGGCCGTGCCGGGCAACAGGCGCGTCAGGTCGCGCGTGCGGTAGCGGATGATGGGCAGCGCTTCTTTGGTGAGGCTGGTGAACACCAGCTCGCCCATCTCGCCGTCGGCCACGGGCTCGCCGGTTTCGGGGTTGATGATCTCGGGGTAGAAATGGTCTTCCCAGATGGTCGGACCATCTTTGGTTTCGATGCACTCGCTGGCCACGCCCGGGCCCATGACTTCGGACAAGCCATAAATGTCCACCGCGTCAATCGCCATGCGTTTTTCGATGGCGGCGCGCATGTCGTTGGTCCAAGGCTCAGCGCCGAAGATGCCGATGCGCAGCGAGCTGCTCTTGGGGTCGATGCCTTGGCGCTCAAACTCGTCGGCAATGGCCAGCATGTAGCTGGGCGTGACCATGATGATGTTGGATTGGAAATCCTGGATCAGCTGCACCTGGCGCTCGGTCTGACCGCCGCCAAAAGGCACCACGGTGAGGCCCAGTTTTTCTGCACCGTAGTGCGCGCCCATGCCGCCCGTGAACAGGCCGTAACCGTAGCTGATGTGCACCATGTCGCCGGGTTGGGCACCGCCTGCCCGGATGCTGCGGGCCACCACGGTGGACCAGGTGTCGATGTCCTTGAGCGTATAGCCCACCACCGTGGGCTTGCCGGTGGTGCCGCTGGAGGCGTGGATGCGGGCGCAGTTTTCACGCGGCACGGCAAACATGCCAAAGGGGTAGCTGTCGCGCAGGTCTGACTTGGTGGTGAAGGGGAACTTGGCGATGTCGGCCAGGCTCTTGCAGTCGTCGGGGTGCACGCCTGCTGCATCAAACTTGGCGCGGTACACCGGCGAGTTAGCATAAGCGTGCTGCAAGGTTTGCTGCAGGCGCTTGAGCTGCAGGCTGCGCAGCTCGTCGATGCTGGCCTTTTCAATCGGCTCTAAGGGGAAGGCTTTTTGGCTCATGAAAACTCCAAAGATTCAATTCATTCCGGCACCACGGTGCCCGGGATCTGCGCGCTCTTGCCACGGAACATGGCGATCACTTCGCCGTTTTGGTTCGTGACCTTCATGTCGTAAATGCCATGGCGGCCGCTCAGGGTCTGCTCGATGCCTTCGCAGGTCAGCACATCGCCCAACTTGCCGGGCTTCAAAAATTCGATGCTGCAGCCCGCAGCCACCGCGTTCTTGTTGTAGCTGTTGCAGGCAAAGGCAAAGGTCGAATCGGCCAGCGTGAAGATGAAGCCGCCGTGGCAAATTTGGTGGCCGTTCAGGTGCAACGCTTTGACTTCCATGCGGATCACGGCGCGGCCCGGCTCGCAGGCCAGCAGCTGCATGCCCATGGTGTCTTTGGAGGCCACGTCCACGGCGAACATGGTTTCGCCCACTTGGCGAGCGAGGGTTTGGGGGTCCAGCGTGCTCATCATTCGCCTTTGAATTGCGGTGCGCGTTTTTGCAAGAAGGCGTTCACGCCCTCCATGTAGTCGTGCGTTTTGCCCAGTGCCGATTGCGTGTCACGCTCGACATTCAGGTGCGCGTCCAGCGAGCGTGTGCCCGCGTCGCGCAGCAAGTGGCGGGTGGCGACCAGCGCCTTGGTCGGCATCACGGCCAGTTTGTCGGCCAGCGCCAGCGCAGCGGCCACACAGTCCTCGGCCACATCCCAGATCAAGCCCCACTCCTTGGCCTTGTCGGCGCTCAGCTTGTCACCCGTCATGGCCAGCGCCATGGCGCGGGGCAGGCCCAGGCGCTCGACCAGCAGCCAGCTGCCACCCGCATCAGGGATCAAACCAATCTTGCTGAAGGCCTGCACAAAACTGGCCGCAGGTGCGGCAATCGCGATGTCGCAGGCCATGGCCACCGATGCACCCGCGCCAGCGGCCACGCCGTTGACCGCACAAATGACAGGCATGCGCAGCGACTGCAGGCGGCGCGTGGTCGGGTTGAAAGCATCGTGGATGACCGGACCGGGGTCGGCGCGCTCGAGCAAGCCGGGGCCAGGGGTGAAATCGAGTTCGGACAAATCCAGACCGGCGCAAAAGCCGCGACCCGCACCGGTCAATACCAAGGCGCGCACAGCCGGATTGGCTTCGGCCTGGTCCAGCGCGGTCCACAGGGTCTGGTGCATTTCGCGGGTGAAACTGTTGAGGGCTTGCGGGCGATTGAGGGTGACCAGCGCCACTGCGCCTCGCACTTCGTACAACACCGACGGGATCACGGATTCGGTCATGGAATTTCTCCTTAACCTGCGAATTTACCATTAACCGACCGAGCGGTTGGTTAATGTTTTCCCCTAGTGAGTCGACTTGGCTGGTGCTGCGCTGCGCCCGGTTTGACAGACTGGCGGCAGCTGCCTTGGTTATAGTGGCCTTTGCAATTCACATCCCTTTTGGAGAAGTCCTTGAGCTACGAAAACATCGAAGTCCGCACCGAAGGCGGCCAAGTCGGCATCATCACCCTCAACCGCCCCAAGGCACTCAACGCCCTGAACGGCCCGCTCATGGACGAGCTGGGTGCCGCGCTCAAGGCCTTTGACGCCGACGAAGCGATCGGCTGCATCATCGTCACCGGCAGCGAAAAAGCCTTTGCCGCTGGCGCCGACATCTCGGCCATGGCCAAGTACAACTTCCACGAGGTCTACAAACAGGACTTCATCACCCGCAACTGGGAAACCATCCGCTCGATCCGCAAGCCCGTGATCGCCGCCGTGGCCGGTTTTGCCTTGGGTGGCGGCTGCGAGCTGGCCATGATGTGCGACTTCATCATCGCCGCTGACAACGCCAAATTTGGCCAGCCTGAAATCAAGATCGGCATCATCCCCGGCGCAGGCGGCACGCAGCGCCTGCCCCGCGCCATGGGCAAATCCAAAGCGATGGACCTGGTGCTGACTGGCCGCATGATGGACGCCGCCGAGGCCGAGCGCGGTGGTCTGGTCAGCCGCGTGGTGCCGCTGGACAAGTTGATGGACGAAGCCTTGGGCGCCGCCCTGATGATCTGCGGCTACGGCCAGCTGTCGGTGATGGCCGCCAAAGAGAGCGTGAACCGCGCCTTTGAAAGCGGCTTGAGCGATGGCGTGATGTTCGAGCGCCGCATGTTCCACAGCCTGTTTGCCACCGCCGACCAGAAAGAAGGCATGGACGCCTTCCTGAACAAGCGCGCACCGAACTTTGTGAACGGCTGATGCGTGAGGGCCCTGAACACCAGGGCCCCAAAGCAAAAAACCCCAACTCCTTGGAGTTGGGGTTTTGTACTTGGTGGTGAATGGCTCACCACTCAGGAACTTTCTATTGGCACTCATGCGTGCCAGAGAGTACTAGGGCGTTAATGCGCGGTAGTGTCTTAGCCAACCGATAGATCAGACTTACATCAACGAACTGTACCTACTCAGCTTCAAATCCGTTCACTGGAATTGAACCCAAATCCACAACTACCGCACTTAGCCCACATGCAACGGCTGTGCGTGGAGCTTGATTCCCAGCGCAGCCGTGACTTGCAAGATGGTGGCAAAGCTGGGGTTGCCCTCCCCTGACAACGCCTTGTAGAGGCTTTCCCTGCCCAGCCCCGTATCGCGTGAAAGTTGTGACATGCCCTTGGCTCGGGCAATGGTGCCTAGAGCCTTGGCAATAAAGGCCGCCTCATCCCCCGCCTCTTGCAGGCATGCCTCCAGATAAAGCGCCATGTCCTCTTCGGTTTTGAGGTGTTCTGCGCTATCTCACTAAGTTGCTCGAAAACGATGAGGTATCGCGATACATCCAGAATGCCCAGCCGGATGTTTTTTCTGAATTCGTCAGCTGTTGCGGCGGCGGCAACACAGCGTGAACGTTTTTGAAATTGCGCAGCCATGAGCGCTCCAGCACAGTACGCCTCCATCACATAACCTGGAGACAAACCGATGACATCCCGTTCCATCCGCCGTGCACTTTCCCTCGTGCCTATAGTCGCAGCGCTCATCAGCAGCGCCGCTCAAGCCCAGACCCGCGAAGTCAAAATCTACGCTTTCGGCGCCAAGAGCGGCGTGGTGCGCATCTTTGGTCTTAACAGCGAAGCGGCCATGAAGGCCGCTGCAGAGCAGATCAACAAAGCGGGTGGCGTGACGCTGGGCGACGGCGCCAAAGGCAAGCTGGCCATCGAATACCTGGACGACCGTTGCAACGCCGAAGAAGGCATCAACGCTCTGCGTCGCATCGCCGCACAACCCGATGCCTTCGTGGCGGTCGGCCCCACTTGCAGCAACGTGGCTGAACCGGTGTTCGGCATCCTGCAAAAGAAAGTGGGCGACGCCAGCGACTCGGGTCTTCAGTTCCCGATCTACACCGACGTGGCCGCCAAAGGCGGTCTGGCCTCGATGTCGCAATGGTCTTTCCGCAACGTGCCCAGCGAAGCGGCCATGTACAAAAGCCTGTTCGAGTGGATCAAAGCCACACGTCCGGAAGTCAAAACCATCTGGGGCGGTGTCGAAAAAGACTTTGCACACAGCAACGCCACATTCAACGTGATGAAAGACTTCGCGACCAAGGCTGGCTTTGAAGTCAAAGGCCAAAGCGAATGGCTGCTGGCTGACACCAGCTTCTCCACCCAAGTGCGTGAAATGCGCCGTGGCGAAGCCGACCTGGTTATGATCTCGGCCCACCCCTTCACCACCTGCGGCGCGCTCAAGGAAATGCAGCGCCAAAACGTCAAGCCCAAAATGCTGGTGGGCCTGACCAGCTCCTCCAGCCTGGAAACCCTGCAAGGCTGCGCTGCTCAAGCCGAAGGCCTGGTCATCCCGACCAGCTTTGCACCCGTGACAGACCAGGCGCGTCAAGCGGCCAAAGCCGTCCAGACAGCCGGTGCCAACATGGACCTGCACAACGCCGCCGCCTGGGAAAACATCTTCACGCTGAAGGACCTGATCGAAAAAGCCAAGATCATGGCCAAGCCCGACACCGCCCAGGCTGATCGCAACAAGATCCGCGAAGCCCTCGCCGGCATGAAGGAAACCAACGGCCTGCTGGGCAAGATCGGTCGCATGGATGACCGTGAAGCCATCAAGCCTTTCCTGTTCGTGCAGGCCAAAAAGGGCGAATGGGCCGTGGCCCACAAGCCCAACTGATTGCGCCTGACAGGAGAAGACAATGACCTGGATCGACCTGCTGGACCTTGTGCAGTCCGTGTTTGACGGCGTGATGTTTGGAACGACCTATGCGCTGATTGGCATCGGCTTCACGCTCATCTTTGGCGTGATGCACAAGATCAACCTGTCTTATGCCGCCGCCTCCATCGGCGCGGCCTACCTCAGCCTGCTGGTCGTCCAGATTGCACCCACACCCCTGGTGTACCTGAGCGCCGCCCTGCTGGGCGGTGTGCTTGGTGCGTTGGTGTACCTGGTGTGCTTTCGCTTCCTGCCGCTGAACCAGCCGCTGGCCACACTGATGTCCACCGTGGGCATGTTGCTTCTGCTCGAAGAAGCCATCGTGCACGCCACCGCGGGCATGCCGCAAAACTACCCCTCGCTGTTTGCCGGTGTGGTGTTCGATGTGGGACCCTTCATGGTGCGCGGCGACTTGCTGTTCGTCTTCGGACTGGGTTGCGCCGCGATGGTGGGCCTCAAGCTCATGCTGGAGAAAACCCGTTTGGGCCTGGCCACGCGTGCCGTGGCGCAGCAGTCAGTGGCTGCGCGCCTGTGCGGCATGAGTGTGTCCACCACCAACGCCACGACCTTCATCATCGCGGGCTTTCTGGGTGGCACGGCTGGCGCCATGACTGGCGCAGCGATTGGTGTGCTCTCGCCCCTGTTGACACTGCCCATGACCATCAAGGGTCTGGTGGTCACCGTCATCGGTGGCCTGGGCAGCATCCCCGGTGCCATCATCGCGGGCCTGGTGGTGGGTGGTGTGGAAAACCTCTTTCAATTTTTGCGCGGCGTCAGCGAGCGCGACATCTACGTGATGCTCATGCTGTTCGCCTTCTTGGTGTTCCGTCCCGGTGGCCTGTTTGCGGCACCCGGCGGTCGCGACTGAACCAGACCCTCATCCGGAATTCGAATCATGGATTTTTACCTCGGCTTGTTGCAAGTCATTGGCGTGCATTCACTGCTGGGCCTGTCGGCTTGGTGCGTGCTGCACACGGGTCAGGTCAGCCTGGCCCAGGGTGGTTTCTTTGCCATTGGCGCTTATGGCGCGGGCATGCTGACCACCATGTTCGGCTGGCCACTGGGCTGGGCCTTGCTGGTCGCTGCCTTGCTGGCAGGCGCTGTGGCGGTGGCAGTGGGGTTCCCCGCGCTGCGCGTCAAGGGCCTGATGCTGGTGGTGGCCACCACCGCCTTTGCCGAAATCGTGCGCCTGGTGTTTTTCAACCTCTCGTGGAAGGTGAAGACACCGCAGGGCCTGATCGGTCCGGACGGTGGTCTGGGCTTTGGTGGCATCCGTTACTTTCAGGCCAATGCCTGGAGTAGCGTGCAGGTGTTGCTGTTGATCTGGGGCCTGGTGGCACTCGTGATGCTGCTGTTGTGGTCGCTGGACCGCACCCGCATCGGCACGCTGTGGCGCGCCGTGGGTGAGGATGAAGTGGCCGCCCAAAGCGCGGGCATCAACCTGACGGCGGCCAAGGTTTCGGCCTTTGGCATCGGCGGGGCCATCGCAGGTCTGGCAGGTGGCCTGTTCAGCCACAACACCACCCACATCGAGCACGGCAACTTCACCATCTTGCTGGCCACCTTTGCCATCGCCTACCCCATCCTGGGCGGTCTCAAAAGCCTGGCGGGCACGCTGGTGGCTGTGGTGTTCATTCAGGGCGTGCTGGTCGAAGGCCTGCGCTTTTTGGGCGACTGGCGCAGCCTGCTGTTTGGCGCGCTGATCCTGCTGGTGATGCTGGTGCGCCCCGGTGGCGTGCTGGGTGCGCCATTGCGCTGGCCCTCGTTCAAGCGTCACGCTGCGGCATCGACCACTGACCTCATGATCTCTGCCGAAAGGACCCGCCATGCTTGAACTTCGCCATGTGTCCCGCCACTTTGGCGGCGTCAAAGCCGTGGACGGCCTGGACATGCAGGTGCGCCAGGGTGAAATCCTGGGCCTGATCGGTCCCAACGGTTCAGGCAAAAGTACCACCGTGAACCTGATCTCGGGCCTGTACACGCCATCGGGCGGCAGCGTCATGTTTCAGGGCGAAGACATCTCGGCCCTGCCCACCCACCTGCGTGCCCAGCGTGGGATTGCCCGCACCTTCCAGAACATCCGCCTGTTCTCGCAACTGAGCGTGTGGCAGAACCTCTGGGCCGCACGCGTTGAACGCAGCAGCGGCTGGGACGGCTTCAAGGCTCGCTGGCTCGCAGGATCCAACCAAGGCCGTGAACAGGCCGAGCAAATCCTCGAATTCAGCGGCTTGCAGGGCAAGCGCGATGTGCTGGCCGGGAACCTGGCCTTTGGCGAACAGCGCCGCCTGGAGCTGGCCCGCGCGGCGGTGTCGGGCGCGCCGCTCTTGCTGCTGGACGAACCGGCCGCTGGCATGAACGCATCTGAAATCGAAGACTTGGACCAGCGCATACGTGCCCTGCGCGACCAGGGCCGCACGGTGGTGCTGATCGAACACCACATGGAGCTGGTCATGGGCGTGTGCGACCGCGTGGTGGTCCTGAACTTCGGCCGCAAGATCGCCGAAGGTGCACCGCAAGAAGTGCAGAACGACCCGCAAGTGCGCGCCGCCTACCTGGGCGCCGACGATAACGACGAACTGATGAACGCCGCACTCGCGGCCTGAGGAGACAAGTGCCATGCTCGAAATACGTGAACTGGCCTGCGCCTACGGCAAGATCGAAGCGCTGCGCAATGTGAGCCTGTCGGCCAAGGCCGGCGAAGTGACCTGTCTGCTGGGCCCCAACGGCGCCGGCAAGACCACGCTGATGATGACGCTTGCGGGCATCTTGCAACCCACACACGGCAGCATCACCTTTGAAGGTGAAAGCCTGCTGGGTCTTTCCCCAGCGCAGATCGTGGACCGCGGCCTGGCACTGGTGCCTGAAAACCGCTTGGTGTTTCCCGCGCTCAGCGTGCGTGAAAATCTGATGGCCGGTGCCTACCGCCGCAAGGACCGCGCGGCGATTGCCAGCGACATCGAACACCAGCTCGAACGCTTCCCGCGCCTGCGCGAACGCATCGACCAACTGGCCGGCACCCTGTCGGGTGGCGAGCAGCAGATGCTGGCACTGGCCCGTGCACTCATGTCGCGTCCACGCCTGTTGCTGATGGACGAGCCCTCGGTCGGTCTGGCACCCAAGGTGGTGGCGGAGATCTTTGGCATCGTGCGCCAACTGCACGCCGAAGGCACCAGCATCTTCCTGGTCGAGCAGAACGTGCACATGGCGCTCAAGGTGGCACAGCACTTCTTCCTGCTGCAGCAAGGTCGCGTGACTTTCTCGGGAACGCCCACCGAGCTGGCTGAAGACGATGTGATCCAGCGCGCCTACCTGGCCGGTGCCGAGCGCAAACCTGAAGCCACCGAGGCCTGATGGACTTCCTCCAACGCACGCTTGACGGCTTGCTGGAGGCAGGACCGTATGCCCTCGTCGGCCTGGGCCTGACGCTGGGTTTCGGCCTGTTGCACCGGGTGAATCTGGCTTATGGTGCCAGCGCCATGTTGGGGGCCTATGCGGGCTCATGGCTGCATGTGCGGCTGGACTGGCCCGTCTGGGCGGTGCTGCCCTGCGTGGTGCTGGCCACTGCGCTGGCCGGGCTGTATGTGCAGTGGCTGTGCTTTCCGGATACTGACCGGGCCACCGGCTCAGTCCAGCGCGCCAGCTCAGTGGTCAGTGGTGCCGATTCGCGTGAAGTGGTGGCACTGGCGTCCAGCTTTGCCGTCTGGATGCAGCTCGAACAGTTGTGTGTGAACCTGCTGCCGCGCCACCTCAACCCTTTTCCGGATATCGCCTCCACCCACGAATGGTCACTGGGCCCGCTGGGTCTGCGCCCCGATCGCCTGGTGATGTGCATCGCCGCAGCGGGCCTGGTAATGTGGGTGGCCCGCTGGATACACACCAACCGCACGGGCCTGGCCCTGCGTGCTGCGGCAGACCACCCGCTGGCTGCCCACCTCAGCGGTCTGCGCGTGCCCCAGCTGCAACGGTGGGGCTTTGTGCTGGCCAGCGGCCTGTCGGGCGTGGCCGCTTGCGCCGTGCTCGCCCTGGAAGGACAAGTCACCCCCATGTTTGGCATGTGGATGCTCATGAAAGGACTGGCCGCCGCCATGATCGGTGGCCTGGGCAATTTGCGCGGTTTGTTGTGGAGTGCCGCCTTGCTGGGCGTGGCAGAAGCCCATGCGCAGGCCCTGTTCGGTCCACTGGGCCGTGATGCAGCCACTTGGGGCCTTTTGTTGCTCGCCCTGCTGCTCAGGTCTGCCCGCAAGACTTCCTGGGCACCTGCGGGAGGCCTGCATGCGTGACGCCTTGTGCGCCAGCGAGCCCGGCATCGGGCTGGCCATCCAGATGATCGTGCTGTGCCTGGTGGCCTTGTCGGCCTGGTTGGTGCTGCGCGTGGGCCGCATCTCGCTGGGCCAACAAGCGTACTTCGGCATCGGCGGCTATTGCACCGCCTTGCTGACTACGGTGGGCCAATGGCCGCTGGATATCGCCTTGCTGGCCGCCACCTTGGGCGGCGCGATCGCAGCGGCCCTGATGTCATGGCCCCTGCTGCGTTTGCCAGGACTGCATTACGCCGTCGCTTCTCTGGCCGTGGCCGAACTGTTCCGCCTGAGCCTGTCGGGCTGGCAGTATCAGGTGCCGGGCCCCTCAGGTACACCAGTCGGCCCTGACGGCGTGCACGGTTTTCGCGACATCCGCTGGCTGTTTGACCACCAGATCAGCCAGTTCGACTACCTGATGTGGGCCAGCGCGGTGTTGATCGCCGTGGTGCTGGCCTTGGTGGCCCTCTCGCGCACCCGCCTGGGACTGGCCATGAAGATGGTCGGCCACGATGAAACTCTGGCCGCCAGCCAAGGTCTGCCCGTACACCGACTGCGGCTTTTGGCCACCGCGCTGGCGGGCGCTGTGGCCGCTTTTGCAGGTGGCCTGTATGCCCACCAACTGACCTACATCGAACCAGCGCTGTTTGACCCCATGCTGGGCATCCATGCCGTGGGCTATTCGATGCTGGGCGGCCTGGCCACACCGCTGGGGCCTTTGCTGGGCGCAGCGTTGGACCTGGGCCTGCTCGAAGCCACCCGCTGGTTTGAAGGTTGGCGCATGGTGCTGTTTGGCACCCTGGTCGCCGTCTTCCTGCGCTGGCGTCCACGCGGCCTGCTGGACGAAACACTGGTCTGCCGCTTGAGATCGGCATGGCAAAGCCGGCACCACACAGTTTCCACAGCCATGGCAGACCAATCCTGAAACGGTCTCTTTTTTCTGACACCTCTCCAAGGAACTTGCATGATGCACACCCCTCTTCTTGACCAACGCACCATCATCGTCACCGGTGCTGCCACCGGCATCGGCCAGGCTTTTGCTGTGCAATGCGCCAGCCAAGGCGCCAACGTGGTCGTGGCGGATATGAACGTCGCTGCCGAAACCGTGGCCGCGGTCGAAGCAGCAGGCGGCAAGGCCCTGGCCGTGAAGGTCGATGTGGCCGACCAAGCCTCCGTGGACGCCATGGCCGCTGCCGCTGTGGCACGCTTTGGCCGCATCGACGGCCTGATCAACAACGCCGCCTATTTCCGCGAAGTCAAACTCACCCCCTTCGAGGAAATCGATCCCATGATCTGGGACCGCATCTTCCAGGTCAACGTCAAGGGCGTGTGGAACTGCTGCAAGGCGGTGATGCCCGCCATGCGCGCACAAAACAGCGGCACCATCGTCAACATCGCCTCAGTGGTGGCTGTGGCCGGACAACCTGGCTACCTGCACTACGTGGCCTCCAAAGGTGCCGTGCTGTCCATGACCAAAGGTCTGGCCAAGGAGTGTGGTGCCAGCAACGTACGTGTGAACGTGATCGCCCCGGGCTTTGTGCTGACCGACGCCACCAAGAACCGTCCCATCGAGTGGCAACAAAGCTTCCTCAAGGCTCGCGCGATCGCTCGCGAGCAGCGCCCCGACGACCTGGTGGGCACCGCCATGTACCTGCTGTCGGACCTGTCCACCTTCGTGTCCGGGCAGACCATCGTGGTCGACGGCGGTCACATCATGTACTGATGCCCCCTTTGCATTCAAAGTCACAACTTTGAATGCAACACCGCATGAACACCATTCAGACCAAAGAGACAAACATGCAAAACATCATCCTGCACCACTACGAGTTTTCGACTTTTTCCGAGAAGATCCGCACCGCGCTGGGCCTCAAGCAGCTAGCCTGGCGTTCGGTGGACATCCCCGGCATGCCGCCACGCCCCTGGCTCACGCCGCTGACAGGCGGCTACCGCCGTGCACCGGTGCTGCAACTGGGCGCTGACATCTATTGCGACACGCATGTGATTTTGGCCGCGCTGGACCGTCTGCCAGTGAGCCCCAGCCTACAGCCAGCAGGCTGCGAAGGTCTGGTCCAAGGCTTGGGCTTTGCTTGGGAGCGTCAGATGTGGGTTCCGACCATCGGCGTGCTCGTGCATTACATCGGCGAACACATTCCGACCGAATTCATCAAGGACCGCAAGGAAGGCTATCTGGGCATCGACATCTCGCAGGCCGCCATGGCACCGCAGTTTCAGGAACATGCGCAATTCGTGCGCGCGCAAATCGCCTGGCTGGCGCAAGCGCTGGCCGGACGACGCTTCCTGTTTGGCGATGCGCCCAGCGCCGCTGACCTGGCCTGCTGGCAGACGATTTTCCTGTTACGCAAAAACTGTCCGCCCGATGTGGACAAGCTCTTGGGGCTGGCCCCGATCCTGAGTTGGTACGACCGCATCCTGGCGTTTGGCCACGGTCAGTCCACCCCCATGAGCCCCGAAGAGGCTTTCGAAGTCGCCTCCAAAGCCACGCCAGCGCCCGTCACGCACCTGAACCCCAACGGCGATCCCGGCGGCCTGCAAGCCGGCACGGCCGTGCGTGTGACCCCTGACGACAACGCCCGCGTGCCGGTGACAGGCACGCTGGTGGCAGCCGATGCTTTTGAAGTCGTGATTCACCGCCGCGATGAGCGGGCAGGTGATCTGCACATCCATTTTCCTCGCCTGGGCTACACGCTCGAGGCGATTTGATCTCACCCCTTCATTGCATTCAATCAGGAGACGAGCATGAGCATTCAAGACAGCAACAAGCAACTGTGCCGCGATTATTTCAAAGCCTTTCTGGCCCGCGACACCGCCTGGATGGCGCGCCATATCGCGCCCGAATTTGTGCGCCACGACCCTGGCCTGCCTTTTGAAGTGCGAGGCCCCAAGGGCGTAGCCGAGTTGCACGACGCTCTGCTGCCCGCCTTCCCCGACATGACGCTGCCGCTGCTGGACTTTGTGGCCGAAGGCGACAAGGTGCTGGTGCGGCTGAAAGTACAAGGCACACACACCGGTGCGTTCGGCGACATGGCCGCCACCGGCCAGAAGATCGACATCGACGTGCTCGATCTGTTCCAGTTCAAGGACGACGTGCTGGTCGAACACTGGGCCTTGCTCGACAACCTGGGCATGCTCAAACAACTGGGCGCTTTGCCGCAGTAATTTGGTCCTATTTTGGAGATACTCATGCAATTACTGGCCAACACCACCTCCCCTTTTGTGCGCATCGCCCGCATCGCGATGATCGAAAAAGGCCTGGAGCTTGAACCCATCTTGGTTGACCCCTGGGCCGACGATGTACGTCTGCGCGAGGCAAACGCTGCCACACGCGTGCCCACCCTGGTGCTGGACAACGGCATCCCACTGACCGAAAGTCTGTTGATCGTGCAATGGCTTGAAGCCACACGCCCAGCGCCACAATGGCCCAGCTTGCTGGGTGCTGACCCACAGCGTATCGCAGGCGTGCTCTCGCGTGCAGGCATCGCACTGGGTGCCATCGAAGCGTCGGTACACACCATCATCACGCGCAAAGTCACGGCACCCGTGTTGTTTGACGAAACACCCGTGGGTCTGCGGCGTCGCCGCACCATGGTCGAGGGCATGCAACGCCTGGAAGCCGTGGCGGCTGAAATGTCAGGTGCCAATGTCGCTCAGAAAGCACCCGGCCTGGACGCTATCTGTGCCGTGGTGCTGTTTGACTACCAGCAATTTCGCTACGGCGACCAGCCTTGGCTGCCGGCCACCCCGGCGCTCAAGGCCTTGTCGCAAGCTCTGCGCGAACGGGCATCCTTCGCACAGACCTTGCCCCGTTGAAGCCTCGCCGCCCTGCTGCTCAACCGGGCGGCTGGGCGTCGTCTGCGGCCGCAATGGCCTGCAGGTGCTGGGCCAACTGGCCCAGCGGCGTTTGCTGTGCCGGGCGACTGCGCATACAAATTTGCATGCCGCGCAACGCCCAGCCGTCTGACAGCGGCAAGACCTTGAGCTGCATGGCGTGCGCCAGACTGCGCGCTGCGGCCAGCGGCAAGATGCCAATGCCCAGCTGCGCTTGCACAGCACGGCACACCGCTTCAAAACTGCGCACCTGCACCCGCAAGGCCATGGGACGCATCAACACTTCGGCTTGCGAGGTCAGCAAGCGGGTCAAGGTGCTGCCCGCCTCCAGTCCCACCAGGTCACGCTCGATCAAGTCCGCAAACTGCACGGCCTGGCCATCCAGCGGGTCATCCTTGCGCAAGACGGCGGCCAATTGATCACTGCGGTATGGCTGACACCACAGCCCCTGCGTGTCGCCACCAATCACCACCACGCCCAGATCGGCCTCGCCCGAGCGCACGCGGCGAACCACCTCATCGCTCCAGGATTCCTCGAGCACGATGCGCACGTTCTCGTGCAGGTTCTGGAACTGCGCTACGTCCGATGGCAGGAACTGGGCCATGGCCGAGGTGTTGCCCAAGATGCGTAACACCGCATTGCGTCCCGATGCGTAGTTGAGCATCTCGGCGCGCATGTGAATGACGTCAGCGATGACCTCACGCGCATGCTTGAGCAGGTGCTCGCCTGCAGGCGTGAGCTGCAAGCCGCGCGAATGGCGCTCGAACAACTGGACTTTGAACTGGTGCTCCAGAAGCGACAGGCGGCGACTGGCCGCAGGCACCGTGATGAAGCAGGCCTCGGCAGCACGCGTCAGATTGCGCAAATCGGCCGCCTTGACGAACAGCGCCAGTGAGTCAATGTCTGGGAGCATGAAAGGATTCTATCGATTTGGCTCGACTTTGACTTGCAGAGGACGCAACGCGCCGTTGCCCACTTTCCAATTCCCCTGACGTACAACGCTGCCTATAGTCAGCCCATCGTGTATTGATCTGAACCAACCAGGAAAACTTATGAAAAACATGTTGATTGGAGACCAATGGGTCGGTGCCAGCGATGGTCGCACCCTGAGTGTTGTATCGCCCAGCAATGGCCAGGCGTTTGACGAGATTCCTCGAGGCACAGCGCACGATGTCGATCGCGCCGTGCAGGCCGCGCGCGCCTCGCTGACGGGCCCCTGGGGTCAGCTCAATGCCATGGAGCGTGGCCGCATCATGATGCGCATTGCTCAAAAAGTTCTCGACCACGAAGAAGAGCTGGCACAGATCGAAGCCAAAGACACCGGCAAGCCACTGAGCACCGCACGCAACGACATCAAAGTGCTGGCACGCTACTTCGAGTTTTATGCTGGTGGCGCCGACAAGCTGCACGGCGAGACCATCCCCTTCCTCAACGGCCATCAGGTCAGTCTGCTGCGCGAGCCGCTGGGCGTGACAGCACACATCATTCCCTGGAACTACCCCGCGCAAATGCTGGGTCGTACCGTGGCCCCCGCGTTGGCCATGGGCAACGGCACCGTGCTCAAGCCTGCCGAAGACACCAGCCTGTCCGCCCTTCGCTTTGCAGAACTGGCTTTGGAAGCTGGCTTGCCCGCCGGCGCGCTCAACATCGTGACCGGTCTGGGCGAAGAAGTGGGCGCCGCTTTGTCAGGCCATCCTGGCATTGACTTCATCTCCTTCACCGGCTCCAACGAAGTCGGCACCCTGATCCAGCAAGCCGCTGCCAAGAACGCTGTCAAATGCGTTCTGGAACTGGGCGGTAAATCGCCCCAGATCGTGTTTGACGATGTGGACGTCGAGCGTGCTGTGCCCATCATCGTGCGCGCCATCGTGCAAAACGCAGGCCAGACCTGCACCGCCGGCAGCCGCCTGCTGGTGCAGCGCTCGATCTACGACACGTTTGTCAAGCGCGTGGCCGAAGCCTTTGCCAAGGTGCGCGTGGGCACGCCCGAAATGGACCTGGACTGCGGTCCGGTCATGAACCCAGCCCAACACAAACGCGTGCAGCGCTACATCGACCAGGCACGCGAGCAAGGTATCCCGGTGCTGGCCGAAGGCCAGATCGCGGCCGATGCTCCCACCACCGGCCACTTTGTCAAACCCACCCTGTTTGGCCCCGTGCCACGCACCGCCGCACTGGCCTGCGAAGAAGTGTTCGGCCCTGTGCTGGCCGCCATGCCTTTCGAAGACGAAGCCGATGCGATCGCGCTGGCCAACGGCACCGAATACGGCCTGCTGGCCGCTGTGTGGACTGAAAACGCAGGGCGTTTGCACCGCGTGGCCAAGTCGGTGAAAGCGGGTCAGGTCTTCATGAACTGCTATGGCGCTGGCGGCGGTGTGGAGTTGCCTTTTGGTGGCACCAAGCGCAGCGGCCACGGCCGTGAAAAAGGCTTCCTCGCCCTGGAAGAAGTCAGCACCACCAAGACTTTGGTGCATTACCACGGATAGAAAACAAGGTCCGCCCTCAGGTCCCCAAAGGGGCCTGTGACGCCATCAGTGATGACGTGTCACAGGCCCCGAATTCTTTCAGCGCAAGATCAGCGCACACGCGAAAGAATTCGCTGCGCCTGCAGCAAAACAGGGGTATCGATCATCTTGCCATCGAGCTGCACCGCCGAGCCCTCCGAAGCGGTCATGGCGGCGAGCACACGCTGCGCCCAGTCTTGCTCGGCGGCCAAGGGCCTGAACGCCGCATGCACACCCGGCACCTGACGGGGATGGATGCACAATTTGCCACCCATGCCAAAACGCACCGCACGCTCGGTATCGGCGCGCAGCGCAGCTTCATCGTCCACCGAAACGGTCACACCGTCCACGGCCGGCGCCAACTGGCCTGCGCGGGTGCACATGGCCACCTGAAAACGCAGTGCATCCAGTTCGCGCTGGTCGTGCGAGCAGACCATGCCGGTGTCGGCCAGAAAGTCAATGTGGCCCACCACCAGGCGCGACACGTTGGGGGACAAAGCGATCTGCGGCAAGGCCAGATAACCGGCCGCGCTTTCGATGATCGGCAACAAGGACAGACCCGGCAACCGTGTGGACACGGTCTGCAGCGTTTGGGCAGATTCGCACTTGGGCACCATCAAGCCCGCCAACTGAGGACAAGCGGCCAGCGCTTGCACATCCTGCAAACCAATGCTTGTCTCGGGGCTGTTGATGCGCACCACCAAGCAGGCACTGGTAGGCAACATTGGCAATGCCTGGCATACGCCTGAGCGGGCGGCATCCTTGCCCTGCAAAGGCACGCTGTCTTCGAGGTCGACGATCACGACGTCGGCACCGCTGTCGATGGCTTTGAGGAAACGCTCTGGCCGGTTGCCCGGCACAAACAAGAAGGAACGGGCGGAATCGAGAGATGAGAAATGCGTCATGAATAAAGTGATGAAACAGTGGCGTCAAGCCTTGAGCAAATCGATGAATTTTTGCGCCTGCACCTCGTCGATGCCTCCCGCCTGACGGGCCAATGGCACCGTAACCGAGCACAAGGTTCTGTAAAAGTCGAGCATCTCGGGGCCCATCGGTGTGATCGCGCTCAGATGCTTGTCGATGGACGACAGATCGCCACGCGAAACCGGACCCGGCATGCCACATGCCACACCGGCAGTCTGAATGGCGCTGAGCGTGCCATGCGCCAACGGTAGCAACGCACGCAAGGCTTCTTCCTCGGTGGCACCCCAGGTTTGCCACAAGCGGACGGCTTGATCAAACAGTGCATTGATGAACTGTGAGGTGTAACCGGCTGCGGCGTGGTAACGCCCGCGCATGCCCGCGGGCAAGCGGTTGGGCACGCAATGCAGTCGCTCGACCAACGCCAGCAAGAGTTGCATCAACTCAGCTTGCCCGGCCTCGACCGTGATGGTGCAGCCGGGCAATGATTGCGCAGCCGCATGGGGATCGCCAAAGGTCTGCATTGGGTGAAAACCGCCAATGCTGGCACCTTGTGTCAGCGCATGCGTCAACACGCCCACGTCGGTCACGCCACTGCAGTGCACCACGGCCTGCCCCGAATGCCAGGTCAAACTGTCGCAAGTGGCACCAATGACACTGTCAGGCGTGGTCACAAACACCAGATCACAGGCGTCCACCACCGCCTGAGGTGACATGCACACACACGCCGCGATGGGGGCGGCCAGCGCACGGGCATGTTCTTCGAGCATGCTGCTGACCGCCACCACCTTCAAACCCGTATGGGCCAGACTCCAGGCCAGCGCCTGGCCCAGACGGCCGGCACCAATGAAGCCAATGCGCACACCAGCGACATCGGTTGGCAAAGTCAACACGGTTTGATGGGTGTTCATGCTTGAATCCTTCCAGTCCAGGTTTGGTGGCCCACCAATCGGGCCAGATCGGGTACCGCACCCAAGCCGGGTCCTGTAGGCACGGGGACACTGCCGTCTTGCACCGGCAATAAATCGCCTACAACGGCCTCTCGCCCCAGATTCGGATGGGCATCGAATTCCAGCAAGCCTTCGCCACCCACCGCCGCCAGCACCTGCAACGAGGCCAACAGCGAAATGCC
This sequence comes from Limnohabitans sp. MMS-10A-192, assembly GCF_003063335.1. GTDB lineage: Bacteria > Pseudomonadota > Gammaproteobacteria > Burkholderiales > Burkholderiaceae_C > Limnohabitans_A. The sequence continues at coordinate 206,514 of NZ_NERX01000003.1, forward strand.
GCCACCAAAATAATGCGGGCAGTACCGCTTGCCTGCAGCCACCGCACGGCGCGCTACAGAAGCGTTGCCGCTGATGCCACCCCACTTGGTGATGTCGGGCTGAATCACCTGCAAGACAGGGCTGGCCAGCGCCTGATCGAATTGCAGGCCGTGGAAATTTTCACCCCCCGCCAGCGGCGTGCTGCTGGCGCGGGCCAGCGCTTGCCAGTCGGCCTCGGGCGCATCCACCCGCAACGGCTCCTCGAACCAGCTCAGATTCAAAGGCGCAATCGCCTGCGCAAAGGCCACTGCAGACGGCAAGTCCAGATTCTGGTTGGAGTCACAGGTCAGTACGGCATCAAGGCCCAGCACCTCTCGCATGGCCTGCAGATTGTGCACGTCCTTGTCGTGTCCAAAGCCGGTCTTGAGCTTGAAGGCTTTAAAGCCTTCGGCCTGACGCGCTGCGGCAAAAACTTCGGGTTGGTCAGGGTTGATGCCGGTGACATAAACCGGCACACGGCTGACCTCGCGGTCACTGAGCATTTGGTGCAAGGGCTTGGCAGCACGCCGCGCCACCAGATCCCAGCAGGCGATGTCCAGGCCCGCGATCACCTGTGCGATCGGGCCGACCTCCAGGGTTTGCAGCACCAGCACTTCCAGCTCACGGCTCAGCTGCTGGAACATGGCTTCGGGCGATTCAAAGCGCCTGCCCACCACGCGCTCACCCAGATCGATGGCCAAACGTGCACGGTGTTCGGCACCGCTGGCTGGCCAGTTGGCCCAGGCTTCGCCCCAGCCTTCGACACCCTCTGTGTCAACGACGCGCAGCAACACCATGGGTCGGTCACGGAAGGTGCCAAAAGCCACCTTGATGGGCATTTTGACGGGCACACGGATGCAAAAGGCCTCGATCGAAGTCAAGGTAAAAGACAGAGATGTCATGGTCAGGTTCTTTCGGTGAAAAGGTTTATTCGCTGCGAGGGCCATTGAGGGCAAAACGAGGTTCGGGCAAACCGCGCACACCGGGGTGAATTGCCATCAAGGCACCCGCCATCGGGTGGGCCAGACGCTCGGCCTCGCTCATGTTCTGAGAGGTGCTGGTGATGTAGAGGATGTCCAAATCAGGCCCACCGAATGCGCAGCAAGTCGGGCGATCGACCGGCAAAGCCATGACGCGGTCGAGGCTGCCGTCGGGCGCATAACGCAACAGACGCCCGCCGTTGAACTCGGCGTTCCAGACAAAGCCTTCTGCATCCACCGCTGAACCATCGGGAAAGGCCGGTGGCGCGCTTTCGGCAAACACCTGCGCCTCGCCCATAAGTCCGGTCTCGGGCGCATAGGGGTGTGCATAGATGCGGTAATGCAATGAGTCGGCGAAATACAAGGTGTCCCCACTGGGGCTGAAGGCCAGACTGTTGGGAATGCAGATGCCGTGCCGCACGGCCTTCAAGGGCCCAGCGCCCTCCAAGCAAAACAGCGTCCCTTCGGGGGCACGTGTGATGTTGTGCATGCTGCCAACCCAAAAACGACCACGCGCATCGCAACGGCCATCGTTGAACCGATGCCCCTCAGGCATCGGCAAGCTCGGCACAAACACACTGAGCGCACCGTTGGCCGGATCAAACAAGGCGATCTGACTGGGCAAGGCCACCAGCAAGCGCCCGTCATCCACCAGCGCGATGGAGCCGACCAGCTCGGGCATGGGCCAGGTGTTCACCTCGCCCGTGGCATGGCACAGGCGGCGGATGGCCGGCAGGCGGATGTCCACCCAGTACAGGCACTGCGCGGTGTCGTCCCAAAGCGGGCATTCGCCCAGGATATCGGTCTGTGTGCCCACACGCTGCAAGGCGTGCGGGGTGTCTAGCATGGGTGAGGCCGTGATGTGGTTCATGCGGTCGATGCTAGGAGGCCAACGCCCATCGGGGAATCAAATTTGCGGCAAACGGGCCTTCACACAAACGCAATGCCGGGTCTTGCGTTTGTGTGAAGTGTGCATTGCCCAAGTTCCAATTCCGGTCAAGCCAAGCGACGCCTAGCATCCATCCCACTGACACGACAAGGATGAGACAAACATGACCGCTTCCCCTCAGGTGGCTGCCGCCCCGAACCCGTTCGCGGGCTTGGCACCACAACAACTTTTCTCTTTGCAAGACCAGGTGGTCTTGATCACTGGCGCTGCCGGTGGCATTGGTGGCGCACTGGCTCGCGGCTTTGCAGCGGCAGGTGCCAAGCTGGTGGTCTGCGATCTGCACCCCCGTATCCATGAACTGGCTGCGCAATGGCGAGAGAGTGGCATGGACGTGAATTCCCTGGCTTTTGACGTGACCAATGAAAACGAGATTGCTCAGGCCTTTGCACAAGTCATCGAACGCCACGGTCGCCTGGATGTGCTGATCAACAACGCCGGCGTCATCGTGCGCACGCCGTTCCTGCAGCTCAAGCGAGACGAATGGCAAAAGGTGATCGACACCGATCTGACTGCCTGTTTTCTGATGGCCCAGTACGCCGCCAAGCTGATGGTGGCCCAGGGCAGTGGCCGCATCGTGCATCTGAGCTCGATCATGAACCATGTGGCACGCCCGAACCTGGTGCCCTACGTGGTGGCCAAAGGCGGTGTCTCGGCACTGACCCGCGCCATGGCCGCCGACCTGGCTGGCACTGGCGTGACCGTCAATGCGCTGGCGCCCGGCTACACGCAAACCGAGTTCAGCCAAGCCAAAGATGTGGAATTCAATGCATTTGTCTCGGGTTGGGCACCAGCTCGCCGCTGGGGCCAGCCTGAAGACCTCTGCGGTGCAGCGCTCTTGCTGGCATCTGGCGCGGGAGCCTACATCAACGGTCAAACCCTTTACGTGGATGGTGGCTTCCTGGCCGTCACCCGCTGAAAGACAAACATGGGAGTCGTCATGACGATATCGCCACGGCCCTTTGTGCCTGCAAGCACAGCACCAGCCAAGGTGGCCAAAGGCCCTGGTCTGTTGTTGACTTACCGCACGCTGTGGGTTTCACTGCGGTCCTTTACCGTTTTTTTCCTGTTGTGGTGGCTGCTCCATTGGTGGAACGGCAACCCGCTGCAACTGCCCTCGCCCCTCAAAGTGCTTGAAGCCTTGTGGAGTTTGTTGCGTGAAGGCGAGATCGCCGAGCACGCGTCGGTCAGCACCTTGCGCATGCTGCTGGCGCTCTCGCTGTCGATCGCGGTGGCCGTGCCCCTGGGCTTTCTGATGGGGCTTTCACAACATGCCGAGCAGTACATCGACCCACTGGTCGAAATGCTGCGTCCAATTTCAGGCATCGCGTGGTTGCCTTTGGCGCTGTTCATCTTCGGGGTGGGCGACTTGCTTCCGGTGTTCATCATGTTCTACGTCGGCTTGTTCCCCATCTTGCTCAACACGGTCGCCGGTGTGCGGCAAACCGATGCACGGTTACTGGCCGCGGCGCGCACCATGGGCGTTGGGCGCTGGCCTTTGCTGGTGCATGTACTGGTTCCATCGGCACTGCCTACGGTGATGGTGGGCATCCGACTGGCCTTTGCTGCCAGCTGGGCGGCGATTGTGGCCGCTGAATTGATCGGCTCGCCCAGCGGCTTGGGCTTTGCCATCGAGTGGTACCGACAAATGCTGATGACCCCCAAGGTCTTTGCCTTCATTTTGGCGATTGGTGTGGTCGGTTATGTGTGCGATTTGGGTCTGCGTCGGCTGCAACGCCGACTGACCCCCTGGGCCGAAGGCACAGGAGCCTCATCATGAAAAACATGACATTCGACAACCGCACATCGGTGCTGGTGCGCAACCTCACCTTGCCGGTGTTGCTGATCGTGGTGTGGCATATCTGGGCCAGCACCCTGCCCGCAGGCAGCCCTGCGCCAGCTCCTCTGAAAGTGCTGCAAACCCTGGGTGACATGCTGGGTGCGGGCTCCTTGCTGTCGGCCACGCTACAAAGCCTCGGCCGTGTGGTGCTGGGTTTCGCGGTCGCATCGGTGCTGGGCATTGCACTGGGTCTGTTGATGGGCTCCAGCCCTGCTGTGCGCGAGAACCTGGACCCGATCATCGAGAGCTTCCGCCCGATTGCCCCCATGGCCATCTTGCCGATTGCCATCCTGTGGTTGGGTACCGGCACGCCAACGGCACTGGCCATCGTCGCCTATGCCTCCTTCTTTCCTGTGTTGATCAACACCGTGCACGGCGTCAGCCGTGTAGACCGCAAGCTCGTGCTGGCCGCACACACCATGGGCATCTCGCGCTGGACCATCCTCACACGGGTGGTGCTGCCGGGTGCGCTGCCATCCATCTTGCTGGGCACACGCCTGGCCATGGGTGTGGCATGGACCGCCATCATCGCAGCCGAACTGGCCGTCGGCGCCAAGTCGGGCGGCGGCGGCTCGGGTGGCATTGGCCAGATGATGTTCGTTTTCTACGCCTACAACATTGACCTCAACGCGATCGTCGTCTGCATGGCGGTTGTCGGTGTGGTTGCCCTGCTGATCGACCAGCTGTTCCGTCTGGTTGAAAAGCGCCTGATTCCCTGGAGACCATAACCATGAGCGACAACGCCCAATCCCCAAAACTGCGCCTGACAGGTGTCACCAAAAGTTTCGTTGCGCCGCGCACCGGTCAACGTACCCTGGCCGTGGCCGAGATGAACCTCGACATCCAAACCGGTGAATTCATCTGCATCGTCGGACCTTCGGGTTGCGGCAAATCAACGGTGCTGAACATGATTGCTGGCCTGGACGTCCCCTCTGGCGGCGTCATCGAAAAAGACGGACACCCCGTTCGCGGCCCAGGCGCAGACCGCGGCGTGATGTTCCAGGACTACGCCCTCATGCCCTGGCAAACGGTAGAAGGCAACGTGGGTTTTGGCCTACGTCACGGCACACCAGGCGAAAACCTCAACAAAGAGCAACGCAACCAGCGCATTGCCCACTTCATCGACCTGGTGGGCCTGCGCGGCTCAGAACACAAATACCCGCACCAACTCTCGGGCGGCATGCGCCAACGTGTCGCACTGGCCCGCCTGCTGGCCAACGGTCCGGACATCCTTTTGCTCGACGAACCGCTGGGTGCCCTGGACGCACAAACACGCCTGATTCTGCAAGCCGAGTTGCTGCGCATCTGGGGTGAAACCTCACCGGTCACCGAACGCAAAACCGCCATCTTCATCACCCACGACATCGAAGAAGCCGTGCTGCTGGCCGATCGCGTTGTGGTCATGAGCAGCCACCCTGGCCGCGTGCGTGAGGTGGTCACCATCGACCTACCTCGCCCACGCGCAGGCACCGCACGCACCAACCCGCGCTTTGGCGTGCTGGTCGAACAGATCTGGTCACTCATCCGCGACGAAGCCTACCGCGCCATCGGCGGTGACGAATCCCTTGCCAAACCCACTGAAGAAGCCACCGCCTGAGTGGTCTATCCATCCATGACAAAACCACAGGAGACAAGCATGAACGCACCTCAATTTCCCACCTCCCGCCGTGGCCTGCTCATCGGCAGCGCTGCCGCCGCAGGCCTGTCTGTGGCACCCGCCTTTGTGCGCGCGCAAAACGCACGCCGGGCACTGAAAGTGTCCGTCGGACGCATCCCATGGGCTGCTGGCAATTCGCCCATGAGCCAATACATGATCAACAACAAGCTGATGGAAAAGCGTGCGGCCGAATTCGGCTACGACCTCACCATCGACTGGCGCGAATACCCCACAGCCTTACCCATGGTGGAAGCCATGGTGGGCAACAACCTGGACATCGGCATGTGGGGCAACACACCCATCACGCGCGGCATTTCCAGCGGCTTGCCGATCAGCCTGCTGTGCGTGGGTGAAGGACACCTGCGTTTTCTGATCACCACACGCAAGGGCTCGCCGATCCGCAACCTGCAGGACCTGCGTGGCAAAACCGTGGGCGTGTCGCTGGGTGGTGACCCACAAAGCGCGCTGTTCCAGATGCTGATGTTCGAGCTCGGTGTGCAGGACATCAAGGACACCGGGATCAAGTTCGTCAACATGCCCACCCACGCTCAGGCTGCGTCGGTGCCTACCGGTGTTGATGCCACCTGCACCATCTACCCCGCCTACCTGGCTGCGCAGGCCAGCGGCACGGTGGCTGTTGCCAACTCGTTTGGCTTCACCGAAGAACATTACGACGGCCCGGCAGGCAAGGGCGCAGGCCACATGCTGGCCAGCGTGAAGAAGTCACCCTTCTTCCCCGACGGCTACTACCTGCATCGCTCGTTCTGGATCGGCCGCAATGGCCTGATCGACCAGCACCCGCAAGTGGTGGTGGCATTCCTCATGGCACAGCAAGAAGCGGTGGCTGCGCTGACCGCCATGGATGCGGGCGGGGTGTCGCAACTGGTCAAGGACTACTGGAAGCTAGACGCCGCGCAAGGCGCCAAAGTCGTCAAGGACGATGTGTTGTTCTCGCGTGGCTGGTCCTGGCCTACGGAGAACGATGCACGCGCTGTGCTGGAAACCTCCAAGTTCATGGCCGGCAACAAGGTCATCGACAAGCCTTTGCAATGGTCACAGATCAAGGACGCTTTCTCGCGTTCTGCCCCGCTGATTCGCCAGGCCTATGACCGTCTGGGTGCCAAGCCTGGCAACTCTGAATTCACCCGTACCGATGTGGCCGATTTGCGCGGCCGCCCGGTCTGGGAAATGGACAAATGGTCCGATCGCAGCTGAAATTTTTTAAAACCACGACAGGAGATACCACATGAAAGTCGGATTTATCGGATTGGGTGTCATGGGTGCCCCCATGGCCCTGAACATTCTCAAACATGGCCACGAACTCACCGTGTTCGATCGCAGCCCTGAGGCCGTCGCTCGACTGGTCAAAGCCGGTGCACGCTCGGCGGCCACCGCCCGTGAAGTGGGCGCAGCCAGCGAGATCGTCGTCACCATGCTGCCCGAGCCGCAGCACGTTGAACAAGTCGTGCTGGGCGCCGATGGTCTGGCCGAAGGCCTGCCTGCAGGCGGCATCGTCATCGAGATGAGCACCATCGATCCGGCCACTTCGCGCCGCGTTGGTGATGCCTTGCGCGCACGCGGCATGGAACTGGTGGACTCGCCCGTGGGCAAGACCAGCGAACACGCCGTGAGCGGCACCCTGACCTTGATGGTCGGCGGCAACCAGGCCGCCATCGAGCGCGCCACCCCCGTGCTCAACTGCATGGGCACCGACACCTATTACTGCGGCGGCCCGGGCACCGGCCACGCCATGAAGATGACCAACAACCTGTTGGCCACCACCATCATGGTCGCCAACACCGAGGCCCTGGCCATTGGTGTCAAGAACGGGCTAACGCTGGAACTGATGCAGGAAGTCATGCGCACCACCATGGCCTGGAACCAGCAGTTTGCTGTGGCCATGCCCAAGAAAGCTTTCCTGGGCGACGACAGCCCCGGCTTTGCCATTCGCCTGGCTTGCAAGGACGTGCGCCTGGCCTGTGAAGCGGCCGAACAAATGGGCTTTGAAGCTTCGGTGGGTCGCGGTGCACAAGCCACCATGGACCGTGCCATTGCCATGGGTCTGGGCGATCGCGACACCGCTGCCCTGATGTTCATCCGCGAAAAAGAGCTGGACATCGAAATCCGCCAACGACCGGCTGCCCTTCAAAAGGTCGCGTGAAAGGACGTCCCCGTGCCCGCCTACGTCATCAATGACATGGAGATCACGGACCCGCTGCGGTTCGAGGAATACAAACGCCTGTCGCCCCCCACTGTGGCGGCTTATGGCGGACGATTCTTGGCCCGTGGCGGTGAAGTCTCGCCTCTGGAAGGGGGCTGGCAGCCCAAGCGCCTGGTCATACTCGAATTCCCGAGTGTGGCCCAGGCGCACGCTTGGCTGAACTCGCCCGAATACGCACCGGCTAGACGTTTGCGTCAGCTGTCGGCCAACTCCCGCATGGTGGTCATCGACGGCATGCTGCCCAGCTGACACGCTCGCACACCTGCTCAGCCCTGTTGAGCAGCGTCAGTACCCCACAAGCCTTTCTTGGTTTGTGGGGTGCTTTTTTTCAGCTCAAGCCCGGCAACACGCCATGCTCATTCACAGCAGGGGCGCTGCTCAGCTTGGCCCCATCATCTTGCCAAGGGGTCATGCACGCAGGCGCTGGCACCTCGACGGTCCGGCCGCGCACCTGAATTTGGCGCGTGCGCAATTGAGGATGGTGTATCAAGTCCAGCACCGAATTGATGGAGCCGAAAGGCGTTTGCGCCTCGGTCAAGCGATCAGCCACTTCGCCACCGGTCAGGCCGCCGATCACCGCCTGAATCATGTCTTCGATTTGGTCTCGGTGAAGGCCTCTTGCTGCACTGCTGGCAAAGCGCAGGTCATGCGCCAGCTCAGGTTGCTGCAACACGTGCTGGCAAAAGGCCTGCCATTCACGATCGTTTTGCACGGCCAAAACGACTTCATGACCATCCCGGCAGGTGAAGGCGCCATAAGCGGCAATGCTGGGGTGCTTGAGGCCACCGCGCTGAGGTGCGGCCCGGCCATAGCGTGCCTGCAAATAAGGCACGGCCATGAGCTCTGCCGCTGAATCGAACAAGGACACATGCAAGGCACTGCCCTGGCCCGTGCGCTCACGCAAGAACAGCGCCTCCAGAATGCCCTGTGCCGCATTCATGCCCGCTGCAATGTCACAGATCGACACGCCAATGCGGCCCCAGGGTCCGGGCGCACCGTTGACCGAGACCAAGCCGCTTTCGGCCTGCACCAGCAGATCATAGGCCTTGAGATCTTGCATCGGTCCGATCTCACCATAGCCCGTGATGTCACAGGTGATCATGCGCGGAAAACGCTCGCGCAAGCTGGCCGAGCCCAGCCCCAATCGCTCGGCCGCACCGGGCGCCAGGTTCTGAACAAACACATCCGCCTGCGCCAGCAAGGTCTGCATCTGCGCATGGTCGGCCTCCTGCCTCAAATCCAACGCCACCGACTCCTTGCCCTGGTTGATCCAGACGAAATACGAAGACTCGCCGTACACCTCACGATCGTAGTCGCGTGCGAAATCGCCTTCGGGCCGCTCGACCTTGATGACGCGAGCCCCAGCATTGGCCAGGCGGCTTGAACAATAAGGCGCGGCAACGGCATGCTCTAGCGATACCACCAACAGGCCCTGCAAAGGTTGAAGACTCATGATGCACTCCCTTGTGCTGCCCCATCGGTCTCGGGCAAATGTCCTCGATCACACAAAAAATCCAGCAGCTTGGCCACGGAGGGCATGCCCGCTCGGTCTTTGCGCACACACAGCAGCATGCGACGCTCGGCCCAAGGGTCACTGAAGGGGCGAACCGTCAGATCCAGCCCTTTGGCCAGCACACGTGCGGCCTGCTCCGGCAACAGCCCCAGCCCCAGCCCCGCCTCGACCATGTGGCAAATGGCTTCGAAACTGCGCACCTGAATGCGCAGCTGCAAAGTCCTCTGGGCAATGACGGCCTGTGAAGCCAGCAGCCGGGTCATGGACGAGCCGCCCTCCAGGGTGATCAATTCATCATCCAGCACATCATTGAAACTCAGCGTATCAAAAGCGGCCAGCGCATGGTTGTGGGGCATCACCACCGCCAGGCGATCCTGGCAATAAGGGCGGGTCTCCAGACCCTCAACCGAGGTGCCTTCGACCACGATGCCCACATCGGCTTCAACGGATTGCAATCCGCTCACAATTTCCTGGCTCCAGCGTTCTTGCATGATCACTTTCACATCCGGGTTGTGGTGGGCGAACGCAGCCAGATCGTTGGGCAGGGTGTCGGTGATCACCGAGGTATTGGCCAGCAGGCGCAAGGCGCCTTTGCGGCCGTTGGCATGGTCACGCATTTCAGCCTGCATCTGGTTGAGTTCGACCAGCAAAGCGCGTGCATGCGGCAGCAAGGATGCCCCGGCTGCGGTCATCTCCACGCCGCGTGAAGAGCGCTCGAGCAAAGTGGTGCGAAAGCGGTGTTCCAGCAAAGCCATGCGGCGGCTGGCTGCGGCCAGGCCAATGTGTGAGGCCTCGGCCGCCTTGGTCAGGCTGCGCAGTTCGGCAGCACGAACGAACAAGGCCAAAGAGTCAATATCGGGGAGCATGTTCAGCCTTCGGATGAAAGAGGCAGGTCGATGAGGGCCAGGCCATAGGGCGGCAAAACCAGCTCGACGGGACAGTCACCCAGCTCGCGCCAGGGACTGCTTATGAGTGAGTCTTGGTGCTGCGACCAGGACTGGGCATCCAGCACCGCCCATGACGCCAAGCGATTGCCATCAAGCCAGTGCAGCGTCTGCGCATGCGCGCGGAGGTTGGCCACCAAGATTTGCCAGCATTCCCCATGGCGACCTGCTATGGCGGCCAGGGGCCACGTCGGAGTGGATGTGCCAAGATCGTCCGCCGCTTGCAGCGGGACATTCTGCAGGGTGTGCCAACGGCAACACACTTGTAGCAAAGCGGCCGAAGGTGTCATGTGCCACGCCTCACCGGACGAGTAAAACAAGCCATCCTCACCCACCAGCGGCGGCAAGCTCAAGGCTTGCACTCGGGCATGGGCGGCCGCAGCCAGGTGACCCAGCAACCAGGCCGCGCCAAACAGACCACGACTGCGCGGGTCACGGAACGCCAGGGCCATGCGTTTTTGTCCATCGCTTCGCGGCTGACGGCCCAGCGGGCTAGCACGCGCAGACAAAGCGCTGGGGCCAAGGTGCCAGTCGCGTGCGGGATGCCGACGTCGCGCCGTCTCCAGCATGGACGGTAGGCTTTGCAGTCCATTCATCACAGCCTCGTCATCGGCCCCATGCACGATGGGGCAAACCGTGAACGCCATGAAATCTTCGCCACCGCTGACTTCGAGCCGATTGAGTTGGGCAAAAAAATGGGGCGTGCCACCGCCGATGGCCGAGGCCGGAAAAAGCTCTCGCAAAAAACAGGCAGCCTGTGCGCCACAAGGCAAAGCCACCACCGCAGCGGGCACCACACCAGCCTGCGCCAACTGCTGCGCCAGCGCATGAAAAACCGCATCGGCCTGACCGCCTTGACCGAGTCCCTCCAGGCCGCACACGTCCAGCCGCAGCGAAGCACCTGCGGCTTGCAACAAGGTGCGCATGCCTGACCAATCCACGCCTGCATCCCGTGTGTCGGTCCAAAACGTGAGGTGCAGGAAAGCCGGACGCCACTGCGCCAAAACGTCCAAGACCCAGGCCGTAGGCTGGCGCGTCATGTCGGGGGTCATGGCCAGTCCCAGACGAATGACGGGCGCGGCATCCTGCGTCAAAGGCCAACGCAAGCGTGGCGATGCCACGGCACACGCCTGTTCAGGCGACTGACCTAGCAAACGCAAATGCAACTCACGCGTCCACGACTGACCTTGCCGCAGCACATAGGGCCGGGGCATGCAGTTGGAGCGGCTATAGGTCTTGAAGGAGGCATCCGCGTTGTTGCGCTGGTCCTCCAGTTCGTAATCTTCTCCGGGCAACAAGGCTTCAGCCCAATGACCCGGTGCATATTCGTGACGCAAACCGCGTATGCCCATAAAGGGCGGCCAGGCGGGAACTTCTTGCGGCAAGGTGGACAAGCTGACTCGGCCATCCACATGCCGCACCTCAATGGCACAACCCGCCGCCGACATCGGGTGCATCAGGACCCAGCCACAGCGGTTGCTCAGCAGGTCGTGGCTAGGCATGGCCTGGGCCAGTAAATGCACAGCCCCATCGGCATCACCACGCAACTGCAACGCCAGTTCAATGCGGGCACCCTCAGCAGGCTGGCCCGCCACATCCTCGGGCGCACAAGGGATGTGCCCCCGTAAGGTCAGTGCAAAACCGGCAACCTCGATGTGGTGGTGCTGCACCTCGAACACCGGCTCAGGCGTGCCCCAACCGGCATCCCGAAACAAAAAAGCCAGACCATGCCAGACCTCATGGCCATGGGCATACACCGGCCCCAAACGCCCACCCACCAGCTCCAGCGACAAGGGCCCCGCGCGCAGCGACAGGCGATGCGGCAAGGGCTCGTCACAACCATACAGTGCCAGCCGCTCACGCGCCGACATGGAAGCCTCTCGGGCACATCATCAAATGGTGCGTCCGCCGTCCACCGGCAATTCAACACCCGTGATGAAGGCAGAAGCATCGCTGGCCAAATACAGCGCCGCTTGCGCCACATCGTTCGGGGTCGACATGCGGCCCAGCGGAATGCCTGCGGTGATGCGGGCACGCGCCTCGGGCGAGTCGGCTGTGCCCAGGAACTGCTCGATCAAGCCGGTCGCACCCATCACCGGGCAAATGGCGTTGACACGTATACCATCAGGCCCCAGTTCAGCGGCCATCGACTTCGACAGCAAATTGACCGCGCCCTTGGAAGCGTTGTACCAAGTCAAGCCTGGACGTGGACGCAAGCCCGCCGTGGAACCGATGTTGATGATCGAGCCCTGGCCTTGCTGGCGCAAAATCGGCACCACTGCACGGGTCATGTGATAAATCGACTTCACGTTGACGTTGAACACGCGGTCAAACGTGGCTTCGTCCACATCCAGCATAGGCTGGTTGCGGTGTGTGGTGCCTGCGTTGTTGACCACAATCTGGGGCGCACCGAACTGCTGCACACAGGCATCAACGGCCGCTTGCACATCCTGTGCACGCGACACGTCGCACTTGACGGCGTGCGCAGCGGCGCCAAGGTTGGCGGCCACGGCCTTTGCACGGTCGAAGTCCAGATCGGCAATCAACACGCGTGCGCCTTCTTCGACGAACAGGCGGGCAATGCCTTCACCGAAACCGGCACCACCACCGGTAACGATCGCAATTTTGTTTTGCAAGGATTTCATGTGTTCACTCCTTCAGGGCCAGAGCATCTGGTGCTCGACCGAGATGATGGGCGAGACGTCCTTGGCGAAGTTCGGCAGATCGGCCAGCAAGGTCTTGCCTTCCGGACTGGACAGCGAGCTGACCAAAGCCTCTTCGGAGTCGAACCAGAGCTCGGAAAACCCGTCGTAATCGAAATGCGGAAAACGCGCACGATCCACCAGGTTGACCGAATAACGGCGCAGGCCCGGCAACTTAAGGCACAAGGCAGCGTGGCGCTTGAGCCAGTGCTCAGTGAATTCCTGGTGGCTCATGCCGTCCTTGCATCGCAAGATGCCCAGGCGTTTGACGTAGGTTTTAGGTGTGCTCACAGGTGGTCTCCAATCAGGGTCAAAAAGGGGTTCAAAAAACGGAGGATTTGGTGGCAGCGAACTCGGCTCGCAAGGCCGCACCGTGTTCATCGATGCGTGGAGCTGGTGGATAGTCGGCATCCTCCCACTCCACCTGCCAGGGCAATGCAGGCAGTCGCGCACGCTGCTGCCCGACAGGCATGGCGCGCGTGCGCAATTGCGGGTGCTGGATCAGGTCATAGACCGAATTGACGTTGCCATACGCGGTCTGCGCTGACGTCAAGCGGTCAATGACTTCGCCACTGCCCAGCGCGGCAAAGACCTCGCTCACCAGACCATCGACAAACTCGCGGTGGGCGCAGCGTGCCGCATTGTTGGCGCAACGGGGGTCTTTCAGCAGATCGGGGCGTTTGAGCACCTGACGGCAAAACTCGGCCCACTCGCGCTCGTTCTGGATTGAAATCACCAGCTCACGGCCATCGGCACAGGTGAACACACCATAGGGCGTAATGGACGGGTGCTTGAGCCCAACCCGGTCGGGCGCACGCCCACCGTACTGGGCTTGCAGATAAGGCACGCTCATCAGTTCTGCCGCCGAATCGAACAGCGACACATGCACCCCGCTGCCCTGGCCTGTCACGGCGCGCTGCAACAAAGCTTGCTGGATGCCGATCAGTGCATTCATGCCCGCCGAGATGTCGCACAGCGAAACGCCAATGCGCCCCCAATCGCCCGGTGCACCGCTGACCGAAATCAAACCCGACTCGGCCTGCACCAGCAAATCGTAGGCTTTCATCTCTTGCTGTGAACCGTGCTCACCGTAACCACTGATGTCACAAGTGATCAGGCGCGGATGGCGCTCGCGCAGCTTGGCCGAACCCAGGCCCAGCCGGGCCGCAGCACCCGGGGCCAAGTTTTGCAAAAACACATCGGCATCCGCGATCATGCGCTCGAGCACTGCCAGGTCTTCGGGCTGCTTGAGGTTCAGCGCCACCGACTCCTTGCCGCGGTTGATCCAGACAAAATAAGTGGACTCGCCATGCACATGGCGGTCATAGCCCCGGGCAAAGTCACCCTCAGGGCGCTCGATCTTGATCACACGGGCGCCGGCATCGGCCAGGCGACTGGAGCAATAAGGGGCAGCTACGGCTTGCTCCAAAGCGACCACCAAGAGCCCCGACAGGGGTTTCGGCTGGGCTTTTGCCTGGGTCGCATGGGAGCGGTTCGGATTGGTCATGAACATCTCAGTCAAAGCAGTTTTAAAACTTGTGTTTCGATTGTGGCGACTGCTCCGCCATTGTGGAATTGCCAATGTTCAAAGCGAGCCTTGCCGTGCATGAAACACGAGCCCCTAAATTGAATCGACCCGGAACAGTAGACACCTCTGAGCCTCCAACCTGAGGCCTAATAGGAGGCGCCATGAATCAGAAAAGATTTCCAGAAGAATTCAAGATCGAAGCGGTCCGCCAGTTCATTGAACGGGGTCACACGGTGGCAGAGGTTGCTGCCCGCCTTGAGGTCAGCACCCACAGCCTGTACAAGTGGATGAAGGAGCAGCAATTGCCCCCGGGTCAACGGCAGGAGAACTTTCCCAGACCGAGGAGCTGCGGCGCCTGAAGGCTGAACTCAAGCGAGTGACCAAGGAGCGCGACATCTTAAAAAAGGCCGCCGCGTACTTTGCCAAGCAGTCCGGGTGAGGTACGGCTCGTACCTTTTCCTACATGCGCAGTCTCAGATGCCACCATTTCCCGGGCGGGTGCTGATGCTCTCACCCATCGTGGGCGAATTCACGAGCGATGAAACGCGCACCACGTTTTCGCCACCGCGCCCGACGCGGCTCAAAGAATTGGCCGAAGCTGGACAGTTCCCCGCACCTACCAGGTCTGAGATTCATGTTGGCTCAGAGGACTGGCAAAGCATTCCGGCCAACGTGCAAGCCTTTGGCATGCTGACGGGCATTCGCGTTACCGTTGTCCCAGATGGCGGGCACAACCTGCCCAAGGCCTATGTGGGCGGCTTGCTAGATCAGTGGCTAAAAGGCTGAGATAAGCTCCGATCGCTTTTTCTTCCATCTGCTCCACCAAGTGGTCTGTCGAACTCAAAGAATCGACACACGCATAGGTCGTTGTCGCACAAGGCGATGTGCGTGTGCTGTGGCGAAAGAGTTGGCGTCTCTTTGCAGAGAACAGAGGGCAGAAAAGAGTCAAACTGGCCGTAACGGACCCTGTCCAAGGCATCCCCCCGGCACACGCAGAATGCGTCTGTTCCCCGCGTGTAATGGGGGAAGCACAAATAAAAACGCCCAACCGAGAGGGGTTGGGCGTTGAATCATGGTGGCTCGGTCAAGAATCGAACTGCCATCACGCACAGTTCAAATCAGCGCTGACCGCACCGAACCCCCCCCCTAGTTCAATTTGCACGCACAAAAATTTGCGCAGGCCAACGCATCTTGATCGCGACCTCGTAGAGATTTAACCCCCCCTCCCCCCTGGGATGCCGATCCCATCGTCATAGAGCCATGCATAGCGCACTCTTTTGGCGCCACGGCATCCCCTCGCGACCCAAGGGCCTGAACGCTTCCTGGCGGTCATGCGTGTCACCAAAATCCCGCAGTCAGTTGTCTGCAACACCTCAAGAAATTGACTTGGCTTTTTCTTGAAACAGAGCGTCAATCCGTCTTACCGGATCAACTCAGTAAATCAAGGAAAAGCGACATGACTCACTCAAGAGACCGATTCACGACCGACCAGATCGAGGGCAAACAATGAACAAAGCGCCCACACCTGACGTTCTGTTCAAGCGGCTCGCCAAAGAACATCTTTTCATCGACACGCTGCAAACCCAGCACAGCGATCGCCTGGATTTTCATGATGTGAGCGTCTGGGGAATCAAAGCTGCTCTGCAGGCTGCATACGACGCTGGCGTCAAAGCCACATCCCGGACCTCATGTCCGACTCAAGTCACCACGAACGGCCAGCCATGAAGCTCACCCAAACCGAAACCGAAACCGAAACCGACTACAGAAATTTCATCACCGATCTGACCGCCCTCACCCGTAAGTACGGCGTGGCCATCCAATCAGTCGGCGGCGTCTTCCTGGCCGAACAGGAAGACGAATTCGACAAAGTCACCTACACGGCCGACATCAGCAGTGGCGACCTGTACCCGGAATTTCCCGGACACTGAAGCAGCAAAGCGGATTGCCCCATCGACTTTGGCCCCAGACATTCATCAGTCCAGACGATATTGCTGTGCGCCGCTGGTCTGTCAAAACCGGTCAAGGCCGGTTTTGACGCAGAAACTGACGTTTTCGACGCATCTGACTATTAATTTCTTTTCTTTTTTCTTGCGCCTACGCGCGCAGGAGAGAAAGACAAGTGTTTTCATACGCCGTATGTGTCATGGAATTGGCAACCCCAATGCTTGTGTCCATTGGGGTTGCATTCATCTCTTAGTCGACCCGCCAGGTGTTTCGACCGCAGGCAACGCAGTGGGCTCTTTGAGACTCAGACCTTGGTAGCCCCGAACGCCTATGGAGTTGCGCCACTTCTCAAAACGCCTGGCCAGCAGGCCGTCAGAAAACCGGCGCTGAGTACCCACGTACTCTCCGGCGGCTTCTGCCCACAGCTTCCAGTCATTGAACAATGTGGCGGTCAAAGCCTTCTCTTGTCGGCTAAGCTTGCAACGCTCAGTTAGCCAAGTGCCCATGGCGTCTTCAGCCTCAAAGTACTCCTGGGTGGCCTCTGCCACCAACTGCGGCTGAGCGAGCCCCCGCTCCTGCCATTTGAGGCATCCTTCGAGTGCCCAAGCAAGGATGCCGTCACGCTCGGCCAACAACTTTTCCGTCAAATTCGGGTCACGGTTCGCCGGTGGGACCGTGATCGTGAACGGGATCAGGTGCATGCGCCGACGCATGGCTTCATCAATGTTGCGAATCTCAGGCTTGTGATTGCCTGCAATGAGTAGCTTGAACTGCGGCTTGTAGGTGAAGAAGTCCTGGTGCATCAAGCGCGCCGTGATGTCATCACCCCCGGTGATCGCCTTGATGCGGGACTCATTCCAGCGGCGCCCCTGCTCCGTCTCGGTGGCCGTCACAAAACGCGCACCCCGCAGTCCCGCAAGCTCCGTGGGATGCCGATCCGAGTAGGAATGCATGAATGTGTCCATGGGCGCGCTGGCGGCATATCCCCCCAGGACCGAAGAGATGACATTAACGAACACCGACTTGCCGTTGGCGCCCGTGCCGTACAGGAAAAACAAAGCGTGCGTGCTCATGTCACCCGTCAGGCAATAACCCACCATGCGCTGCAAGTAGTCCTGGAAGGCCAGGTCCCCACCGGTCACATCGGCCACGAAACCTAGCCAGACGGAGCAATGGCTGCTGGGCGAACCTACAGATGCGCCGCTGGGGGTGGCACTGGTGATCCGCGTCATGCGCTGCTCACGGTCGTGAGGACCGAGTACACCTGTGCGCAGATCCACAATGCCGCCAGGCGTGTTCAGGAGCCAGACATTGGCATCCCAATGCTCCACAGGCACCCCATGACGGGGATCGGTGCGCACGATGCGCTCAATGGCCGCAATGGCACCGGCACTGGTCATGCGGGCTTTCACATGGGGCTTGCTGGTGAATTGCGCTGCACTGCAACAAACCAGCCGCGCCAAGTGCTTGACCTTCATCATCACATCGATATCCCAGCGCTTGCCGTTCCAGATCAACCACTTGCCCCAAGCAGGGCAGTAGCGCACATCCCGCTCAAAGTGATGGGTGAACGCTTGGGCCACACCGTTCTCTGTTGCATAGTCGATGCCCTCCACGGCTTCGGACAAGCCCTCGATCAAGCTATCCCAATGTGGGAGCGGCTTCATCGCCTGGCGTGCGGCACCAGCCAGGAAGCCATTCACATCAAATTCTTCTTCCAAGGCCTCGACGACATCCCATCCCATGGGCTTGTTCGCCGGTGGAACCAGGATGTCGCAGGTCAGGCTGCCTGCCCTCAAGATAGATTGGCCCACCTTCATGGCGAGCTCCCAGCCACGCTTGTCCCGTTTGGGCCATATGAGCACTTGTTTGCCGTGCAGTGGCGCCCAATTTGTCCAGCCCAAGGGCTGCTGCCAATCCTGCACGATGGTGGTGGCACAGTGACCCCGCTCAATGAGCATCTGTGCGGACAGCTCATCTTCGACAAAGATCACCTGATCGCTGTTTGAAATCGCCGCATGGTTATAGAGCTGATGGATTTCACGTGCGCTCTTGTGGTTCAAATGGATGCCTGGCACAGGGTGCCCGGCAGTATAGCTTGCTTGTTGCATGAAAAAGTTTCTCCCTGCAAGCAGATTGCGCTGCTCGCATATGGTTTAAATCTAAAAGGTCAGGCGCTTAAATCAGCCGTTGAGTCACGCCTGCGGTTAAGGCCGTAGGGGCATCTGCCCAGCGTCAGTGCTGGATCCGCTCGGATGTGGAGATGTGCGTGATGCGTTGTTCATACTCCAAGACCGTGCTCATGGAATACGCCACACGTTTGCCCAGCTTGAGGTAGATGGGGCCACGCCCCTCCATCCGCCAGCGCTCCAGGGTTCTGGGGCTCATGCCCCAACGCGAGGCAAGATCGCTTCCACTCAAATGCACCTGATGGGCAGCAAAAATCTCCTGGGGAACGCCCCCAAGTGCAGGAATAGCCGACTGAGCTGACATGGCTGAATTCATGGTTGTTCTTTCCAGAGCCGGGATCCAGGCTCTTTGGTTGATTGATAAAAATAGGAGCGGAGTCAATGCCCCTTCTAGGTCGGGTTGAGCCATCTAAGGGCTGTCCGCGGCATCCCCCTCAATCGACTCAAGCCAAGGCCGTTGGGCGGGCCATTCAATGGGCATGGCATTCCTGGCAAACCAATTCAAGGTGAAGCCCATGGGTTGTGCCCCGTCCAGGATGTCTTCCACGATCAGCGGATCCAGCCGTGTGAGCCGAAGCAACTCATTGACCACCGTCAGATCCAGTTCCTCGCGCTTGGAGATTTCCGTGCCGCTTTTGCACATGCCCATGTCGATGAGTCGCTGCCAATGAAATCCCTTGGCCAAGGCCGTCAGAAGGGTGGTGTCAGGCCTAGCTGCAGGCGATGCATGTTCCGCCGACGCGTCATCGGGCCAAAAGACCTGCTTTCGGCCGGATCGCTTAGCAAACTTCAGCGGTACGAACGTCAACAGCTGAGCTGTCTCATCCATCCTGGACATGCCAGAACCAATCACATGCACATGATTCATGCGGCCTCCATCTCAAGAAGTTCACGGCCGACCGTGCCCTTAGGCATGACGCCAATGAGCGCCCCCCAGGTCTCGTAGCGCCAGGCCAGTTCAATGCCCTCGGGCGTGACGGTCACACGCTTGATCAGGGTTCGCACGATGTCCTGCTTGGCCTGCGCACCCAGCGTATTCCAGATGTTTGCCGTGTTCTTGAAAAACAGCACCATCGCCTGCGGCTCAGTCAATTCGGCGTTGCTGGCGCGGATCTGTTGCCAATAGCTGTTGACCATCTGGCCCGAGCGCAGGACAGCCAGAACTTGCTCCATGACCGCTTTTTCGAGATCACCGGCGGGCAAGTTAGGCATGGAGACCGTGCCGGCGCCCATGTTGTGGTTCTTGTTAACGACGTAGTACCGGTAGGCTTTGCCACTGCTCTTTCGGGTCGTCGTGGGCAGATAAATGTCACCCGCCTGCGTGAACACCATGCCGCGCAGCAGATATTCATATTTGGATCGCTGAGCCCAGACATCGCTGGCCCGCTGGCGCGAATTGGTGGCCATGATCGCCTGGACCTGCTCCCAATGCTTGGTTTCAATGATGGCTTGATGCTCTCCGGGGAAATACTCCCCTTTGTGCCCAAGCTCGCCCAGGTACAGCCGGCTGGTCAGGAGCTTGTAGAGCCCCTGTTTGCACATGAATTTTCCGGTCTTGCCACGGATGCCCTTGTCCATGAGCTCTTTGGCCAGTAGCGTTGTGGAGCGCGATTGGGCAAACGTTTCGTAGATCCATCGGATGGTTTTTGCCTCTTCGGGCTCGATCAATAGCTTGCCCTGTTCGACCCGATATCCCAGCGGAATGGCGCCACCCATCCACATGCCCTTGCGTTTGGCTGCGCCGATCTTGTCGCGGATCCGCTCGCCCGTGACTTCCCGCTCAAATTGAGCGAAAGACAGCAAGACATTGAGCATCAAGCGGCCCATGGAGGTGGCCGAATTGATCTGTTGGGTCACTGAACTGAAACTGACCTTGTGCTTGTCAAAGATCTCCACCATCTTGGCAAAGTCAGCCAGCGATCGGGACAGGCGATCAATCTTGTAGACGATCACGACATCAATGACTCCAGCCTGAATGTCTTGCAGCAGGCGCTTGAGACCTGGACGATCCATGTTCCCGCCAGAAAACCCAGGGTCTTCATAGTCATCAATTACGGGGACCCAGCCTTCGCTGCGCTGGCTGGAAATGAACGCCGCGCCCGCCTCGCGTTGCGCGTCAATAGAGTTGAACGATTGGTCCAGCCGCTCATCGGACGAGACACGGCAATAGACAGCGCACCGTTTGGCGGCAAGGGCTTGCACGGCGGCGCTCATGCTTTCTTCCCGGTGATGCCAAAAAACGCCGGTCCGGACCACTGGGTGCCGGTGATCAGCTTGGCGATGGCCGAGAGACTCTTGTATGACTGGCCCTGGTATTCATAGCGACCATCTGAGAGCACGGTCACCGTGTACCTACGGCCATCAAATTCGCGCAGCAACGTGGTGCCCGGCAAAACACCCAAGACCGGACGCGCATTGACCTTAATTTTGGAGTGCAGCTCACCCAGATCGGCAAGGCGCGCGCGTGTGGCCGTGGGCAAACTGCCATACGCCAGCTCCTGAAACCGGTAGGCCAGACGTGCCTGCATGTGCAGACGATTGGGGGCAGACGGCCGGTGCGGGAAATGTTTGTCCCACTCGAGCCAAAGCTCAGGCATCTTGAGGTCGGACAGATCAGAAATTTTCTTGGCAACTTTGCCAGCGACGATGCTCGAGCGCAGGGAAATTGAGCGTGGTTTCATGCGTGGACTCCATGGTTTTGAGACGGGTTGTCATTGCCGCTCTGGTGGCCATCGAAGTCCAGGAACTTGTCTCTCCCAGTTGCATAAACGCGACTGCTACATGCGAAAGCCAAGATATGGCTTGGACATGCCGCTGCTGACGCAGGCAGACGGAAGATTCGGAGAATGTTGCGGTAACCGCTGTTGACTATTGCCTCGGCTTGAGGTCTTGAAGGGTTGAAATTTTTGCGTTGCATTAGGGTGGTTTCATCGATTAAGAATGAACCAAAATCCTATGCAAATTCCGCTCTTTTTGCTGAGTGTTTTAGCGGGCCAATGGGGGACAACAGTGGGAATCCGGAAAATAATTCTCAAGAAAATTTAAATGGCCATCGCGCGTTCGACGGCTTCAGGCTGGGAGCAGCCCGTCGCTGGGGGCGACTCACTGGCAGTGACCGACCCAAAGCAGACATCTCACGCAATGACTTGAGGGACTTTTGCTGGTTGGAAACATGTCAAGCAAGGACAGCAACAGCCAAATTGCCCATCTACATATCCTACAAAACCTACTGAATCGGGATCGTGGTTTTTTGTAGCATTGGTTGCGGCTTGCTATTGAGTTAGTCGCCCGTCTTGTGATTAGTGTGAGTACCTCTGGAAGCGTTACCGTTGATCGTTCTCGATACGAGGAGATTCACCGACTGCGACAACTGAATCGACGATCCTAGGTGACTATCGGTGAACCAGAAGGCGCGCTTGACGCGGCATAGACGCCAATCAAGCGGACGTCGAAAACAGGATCAAACGCAGCCTCATCAACAGTGAGCGTGATCTTGCGTCTACGGCAAGACTGCTTGTACGTTTTTCGAATATCCCTTTTATTGCACCAGTCTCAGAATGGGCGTTCCAACGATTATGTCTAAAGGCAATTTCATGGCTCGACTTAGCTTTAATTCCTTCGCATCTTTGATTGCGATCGCAGCTTTACTTATGTGCGTACATGTTGCAGCCCAGGAGCGCACAGTGAAGATCTACGGTTTCGGGGCGAAGAGCGGCGTCGTCCGCATCTTCGGACTTAACGCCGAAGCTGCCATGAAGGCGGCTGCCGATCAGATCAACCGCAATGGCGGCATCACCATGGGTGACGGCAGCAGAGCTAAGCTTTCGATCGAATACATGGACGACCGCTGCAATGCGGAAGAGGGTATCAACGTGATTCGGCGCATCGCCGCGCAGCCTGACGCGCTGGTCGCCGTGGGCCCTAGCTGCAGCAACGTAGCCGAGCCGGTGTTTGGCATCCTGCAGAAGCGAGTGGGAGACGCAGGCGATTCGGGTCTGCAGTTCCCCATCTTCACCGATGGCGCTGCCAAGGGCGGGCTCGCTTCCATTTCCGAGTGGTCCTTCCGAAACGTTCCGAACGAAGCGGCGATGTACCGCAGCCTGTTCGAATGGCTGCGGACCACCCGTCCTGAGCTGAAAACTTTTTGGGGTGGAGTCGAGAAGGACTTCGCGCACAGCAACGCCACCTACAACGTGGTCAAGGATCTGGCGACCAAGTCGGGGTTGCAGCCTCTTGGCGATAGTGAATGGCTGCTGGCAGACACAGGTTTTTCGACGCAGGTGCGGCAGATGAAACGTGGTAACGCGGACGTCGTGGCGATCTCGGCGCATCCCTTCACGACCTGCGGCGTGCTCAAGGAGATGGAACGCCAGGGAGTCAAACCGAAGGTGATCATCGGTTTGACCAGCTCGTCAAGCATGGAAACGCTCAACGGGTGCGGTGCACAAGCCGAGGGCATGCTCATCCCGACTAGCTTCGCGCCTGTGACGGCCGAAGCGCGCGCTGCCGCGCAGGCGCTGCAGGCCGTCAATTCGTCTCTGGATCTGCACAACGCGGCGGCTTGGGAGAATATCTTCACCCTCAAGGACATCATCGAGAAACAGAAGGTGATGGGTCGCCCGGAAACGCTCGCGGCAGACCGGCGCAAGATCAGGGATGGCCTTGCGGGCATGAAGCAGTCGCAGGGCTTACTCGGGCCGGTCGTGCGTGGCGCAGACCGTGAGGCCATCAAGCCCTTCCTCTTTGTACAGGTGCAACGCGGCACTTGGAGTGTGGCGCATCAGCCTTGAATCGTGCATGGGGATTTTCCGATGCAGCGGTT
Source organism: Limnohabitans sp. MMS-10A-192 (assembly GCF_003063335.1). GTDB lineage: Bacteria > Pseudomonadota > Gammaproteobacteria > Burkholderiales > Burkholderiaceae_C > Limnohabitans_A. The sequence continues at coordinate 229,819 of NZ_NERX01000003.1, forward strand.
GCACGGGAAAACATGGTCCTGGCGAATGCCCTAAGCAGGAGGATCGCTACCGGTACACCCCCACTTATGAACCGACCGGACCGTGTAAGTGCGATTGGGTGGCTTAATTTGCGCAGTGTGTAGGTACAAGCCCTGACACCGGTAGCCATGAGCGATGAAGAAATGAAAAAATTAAAGAAGTACATCCATGCCTGATTTATTCTCCCCTTATACGCTCAAGGGTGTCACACTGCGTAATCGCATCGTGATGTCGCCGATGACGATGTATCGGTCTACGCCAGATGGCAAGATGAACGACTATCACGTGATGCTGATGGGCTCGCGTGCAGCCGGTGGATTCGGCTTGGTCTTTGCCGAACAGATCGCCATCACACCCGACGGTCGCACCAGCACCTCGTGCGCCGGATTGTGGGAAGATGATCAGATCGAAGGTCTGGCCCGAGTGGCCAGGATGATCAAGGACATGGGAGCGGTCCCGGCAATTCAGCTGGGCCATACTGGCCGCAAGGGAAGCGAGCAAAAGCCTTGGGAAGGCAAACGACAGATTGCCCCGGACCACTCCGATGGCTGGCAAGTGCGCGGTCCCTCGTCCATTCCCTACGGTGGGCGCTTCCCATACGCCGTACAGGAACTCACCGTCGCCGAGATTCATGAGTTGCACCGGGCCTATGCAACTGCCGCAAAACGGGCCATCGCTGCCGGCTTTGAATGGCTGGAGATGCACTTCGCACATGGTTATCTCGGCGCGAGTTTTTTCTCTCCCCTGGCCAATCAACGCACGGACGCGTATGGCGGAACACTCGAGAAGCGCCTTCGCTTTCACCGCGAGGCGTTGGATGCGGTGCGCGCCGTTTGGCCCGAGCAGCTGCCGCTCACGATGCGCCTGGGGACAGATGATTTCCATGAAGACGGCGTGAAGTTTGACGACGCAGTCTGGGCAGTTGCCCAATTGAAGGAACACGGGCTAGATCTGGCGGACCTGAGCATCGGCATGAACACCGACGACATGCGCGATCCGCCATTCTCCCGCGCCGCCTTCATGGCAGAGGGGGCAAGCCGCGTCCGTCGGGAGGTCGGAATTCCGGTGGGGGTGAGCTGGAACCTAGGCCAGCCTGCAGTGGCAGATCAGGTGATACGCGAAGAACTCGTTGATCTGGTATTCCTCGGTCGGCCGGCATTAGCCAACCCGCACTGGCCGATCTGGGCGGCGCGCGAGCTTGCACACGCTGACCCTTTCTCTCTGCTACCGCGGGACTGGTCGTGGTGGCTGAAAAACCGGCCAGGTTCCGAAAATTCGCACGGCTGGCCTGCGGCAGCGGCAGCGGCAGCGGACACAAACTGAGAGCGCGTGCTCAGATTTCTATAGGCTGCCAGCAGGCAGCCAGCAAAAGATCATTCATTTCAGGAATTCGAACATGCAACGTCAACTTAAAGGTAAGGTTGCGATCGTTACCGGTGGCGCCGCGGGCTTTGGCGAAGGCATCGTCCGGCTGTTCGTGGCGCAAGGCGCGCGTGTAGTGATCGCTGACCTGGACGCAAGCCGCGGGGAGAAGCTGGCCGCTGAGCTGGGCGAAACAGCGCGCTTTGTGCGCACCGATGTCTCCAGCGGCTCGGACGTGAATTCACTAGTACAGACATGCAGCCGAGAGTTCGGCGATCCTGACATTGTGATAAATAATGCGGGTACCACGCACACTAACAGGCCCATGCTGGAAGTAGATGAGCAGACGTTTGACCGCATGTTCGCGGTCAATGTGAAATCGATCTATCACATGACGCATGCGGTAGTCCCCCTCATGCGCCAGCGCAAAAAAGGAGTGATCCTGAACGTCGGCTCGACCGCAGGTATCCGCCCGCGGCCAGGGCTTACTTGGTACAACGGCAGTAAGGGCGCGGTGAACCTGCTTTCAAAGTCGATGGCAGTCGAGCTCGGCCCCGACCGCATCCGCGTCAACTCGATCTGCCCGGTCATGGGTGAGACCGGCTTGCTCGATAAGTTCATGGGTGTTGCCGACACGCCGGAGAACCGCCAACGCTTTATTGCCTCCATTCCTTTGGGCCGGCTCTGCCGTGCATCTGACGTCGCTGCCGCAGCTCTCTACTTGGCCAGCGACGCCGCCGAATTCATCAGCGGTGTTGAGTTCCCCGTGGACGGTGGCCGCACGGTCTGAAGAGATCGGTCCGATATCCAGGCTATGCGCGAGACGCGGGTGACGCTACCGCGGTGCTACCAACCTTGGCAGAAGGCTGTATCGTCGCGGTAGCCCCATATTGCGACGGCTCGGTCATTAGCATCGGGCGCCGGGGGGGCTGGTCTTCACATTAAGAAAGGTAACGACAACCGCAAGCATTTTCCACTTTGTGTTGCTACCAGAGTGCTGATGCTGACCGGTTTCCCCCTGGCTTTGAGCTTTGCTCATTGGCACCTCAACCGGAATTTCGAATATCGAAAATTAGGTACTTGATACATTAATTGCCCTCTTCAGTGACAGCACTTGGGCAAATCCGGCTTTTCAGGCTGTTTCATCGTCCGACCGGAAATGGCCGGTAGCAGGCAGCCATCGTTGTAAACCGATGTCTCTTAACGCTGCAAAGTGACCCTTCGCAAAGATTAGCCTAATGCGACCTCGGCCCCCAGTGGCACTACAAATAAATTTTGCACAACCAAAGGCTTCTTGAAGCATGCCTGGCAACTATGATGGTCTTGGTTCCCATCAAACCGCCGTGCGGCAAGCCGCATGAATCCTAGGCCTGTCTCGAGGAGATGACCTCGAGACAAACAGAGAAAAGAGAGAGAACCTCTCGTCAAAAACTCAAAAATGGGGGAATTTCGCTGGGCCACGACCTCTAGGTCATGCCTCGAGCCGCGCCATCACTGGGCCGAAAGCCCAAAAGAAAAGGGGACAGAGAAAGTCTGTCCCCTTGGATATGGTGGTGGTACCGGGATTTGAACCTGGGACATCAGCATTATGAATGCTGCGCTCTAACCAGCTGAGCTATACCACCGAAAACCAGATGCTTCAAAACAAGCTGTTTTTCAGCGAACGACTTGCGCCGTCAAGCCAAAAATTATACACAAGATTTGGCCACATCTGCCCTCACCCACCAACAATCCAGCGATGACCGTGCAAAACACCCCTGCCCCCACACCCCAGGATCTGTCCAGACAAGCCGCCCAGGTGATCTGGTCGCACTGGCAATCTGGCCAGGTGCTGAGCGCCTTGCCCGAAGCCTGCCGCCCCCAGACCGCCCAGCAAGGCTACGCCGCCCAAGCGCAATTGCCCGGCGTGGCTGGCCGCTCGGTGGTGGGCTGGAAGATCGCGGCCACCAGCACCAACGGCCAGGCCCACATCAATGTGAGTGGGCCCTTGGCTGGCCGCTTGCTGTCGGGCCAGGTGTTTGAGAGCGGCGCCAGCGTGCCCTCGGCGGGCAACCGCATGCGGGTGGCCGAGCCGGAGTTTGCCTTTGCCATGGGGCAAGACCTGCCGCCGCAAAGCGCGCCCTATACCCAGGACCAAGTCATGGCGGCCGTGGCCACGCTGCACCCGGCCATCGAAGTGCCCGACTCGCGCATGGAACCCTTCACCGCCGCAGGCCAAGCGCAGCTGCTGGCCGACAACGCCTGCGCCCGGCACTTTGTGCTGGGCCCGGCTGCGCCCGATCTGTGGCGCACAGTCGATTTGAGCACCTACCCCGTGCACGCCCATTTGGCGCACAACGCTCAGACGCGCTACGCCCGCGAAGGCACAGGCGGCAATGTGCTGGGCGATCCGCGCATCGCGCTGACCTGGCTGGCCAACCAGTTGTCGAGCCTGGGCATCACTTTGCAAAAGGGCCAGGTGGTGACCACCGGCACCTGCATGGTGCCGCTGGAGATCGAGCCTGGCGACACCGCCACCGCCGATTACGGTGCGCTGGGACGGGTCAGCATGACTTTTTCAAATTGAGATTGGCACCAAGCGGCGAGCGATGCGCTCATGCGGCTTGGCGCGGCGCTCGCTGGCTCCAGAACAAAACCGTGCCACTGACGCAGGCCATGACCATCAGGCCCACAAAACCGGCGCGGTAAGTGCCAAACAAGCCCGACAAAGCGCCAAACATGGGCGGCCCGACGACCACGCCCAAAAACGTGAAGGCCAAGGTCCCGCCGGTGGCCATGCTGGCCATGCCGGGAGGCGCACGGCGCGCCACTTCGGCCAGGTAAACCCCGTTCCAGCCAATGGCCGAAGCGCCAAAGGCCACCAGGATCGCCACCACCACGCTCTGCGGCGTCTGGGCCGTCAAGAAGGCCGAGGCCAAGGCCCCCAGCGCCATCATGCTGGCCAAGAGCAGCAACATGCGCCGGGCACCCAGCCAGCGATCGGCCACATAACCCCAGGCAATGCGCCCGCCAATGCCCCCCATTTGGGTCACCGACAAAGCCAGGCCCGCCGCCACCAGACCATAAGACAGGTCGTCGTGCAAAAACGTCACCAAGTAGGTGGTCAACGACAGCTGCACCATGGAAAACATGAAGGAGCAAGACGCCATGGTGAGCAAGGCCCGGTGCGCCATCACCAAGCGGATGGGCTGGATCAGGCTGCTCCATCGCACCGCAGCCTCGGGGCGGCGGTCACTGTCCAGCTCGGCCCGCAAGGCTTGCGCCAGCCAGGCGCACAACACGCACACCAGCGCCACTGCGGCCAAGCTCGCTTGCCAGTTCATGACCCACAGCAAAGGCGGCACGATGGCACCCGCCAGCATGCTGCCCAAAGGCACACCGGTCTGCTTGAGCGAGAACACCAGGGACATCTGGTCTTGGCGCGTGGTGCGGGCCAACAAGTGCGAACTGGCCGGAGTGATCGGGCCATACCCCAGGCCAATCAACACGGCGCCCAGCGCCATGGCGGGAAACCAGGGCACCGCACACAAGAGCAAACCCAGTGCACACAGCAACAAGCCCCATTGGCTCACACGGATGGCCCCCAGCCTGGCGACCGTGGCGCCCCCCAGCAAAGTGGCCACCATCGCCCCCGCATAGGTCACCGAGACATAGAGCCCCACCAGCGCAGGTGACACCTGCAAGGCCTGCGCCACGACCGGGGCCATCACCGGCAAAGTGAGCAAGGCCATGGCCACCATGGCCTGGATCACCAAGGTCAGCAACAAAGGCCACCAGTTTTTCAAGACCCCAACTCCAGCACCCTTGAAGCGCTCACCCCATGCACTGTGCGCGTGCTCAACTCAGTTGGCCTTCACACCGGCTTTGACCAGCAGGCCACCCAAGGTGTCGATCTCGTTTTTCAAATGCGCACGCAAAGCCTCGGGGCGCGCCAAATCGGCGCTCACCGCCGAGATGCCCATGGCCTCCAGGCGCTGGCGCACATCCGGGTCGGTGACCGATTTTTGCAAGGCCGAGGTCAACTTCTCCAGCACGGGCTTGGGCGTGCCTTTGGGGGCGTACAAGCCAAATGAGATGTTGATCTCAAAGCCTTCCACACCCGCCTCCGAAATTGCGGGCACATCGGGCAATTGCGGCAAACGGGTTTTGCCTGCGGACGCCATGGCCTTGATCTTGCCCGTCTTCACTGGCGGCACGGTGCCCGAGGTCTGGTCGCACAGCACATCGACCTGGCCGCCCATGAGGTCCGTCAAAGCCGGGCCCGTGCCTTTGTAGGGGATCTCATTGAGCTTCACATTCAGGGCGTTCATCATCATCAAGCCGCACAGGTGCGAAGCCGAGCCCACACCCGCATGGGCCAGGCTGACCTTGGGGCCATTGGCTTTGAGGTGATCAACAAACTCCTGCAGGTTCTTGGCCGGAAAATCGTTGCGCGTGGCGATCAGCATCGGGCCACTGGTGGCGCGGCCAATCGGCTCGAAATCGTCCACCGGGTGGTAAGGCAAGCTCTTGTACATGGCCGTGTTGGTCGCATGGCTCACATGGATCATCAGCAAGGTGTAACCATCGGGTTTGGCGCGGGCCACCTTGGCGGTGCCGATCGAGCCCGAAGCACCCGCCGTGTTGTCCACCACGATCTGCTGACCCAAATGCTTTTGCATGGCCCCGGCAAACACGCGGGTGATGGTGTCGCCCGGGCCCCCTGCGGCATAGGGCATGACCATGGTGAGTGCGCGATTAGGGAAATCTTGGGCAAAGGACTGGACAGCACTCACAGCCAACAACAAAGCCCCGGCTGTGCGGATGAAGCGATGGGTCATGAAAGTCTCCTTGTATATTTTAAAATGCGCAGTGTGGCCGATCAAGCCAGCAAACGCTGGCGAATGTCCAGTGGGCTCAGCACCTGCAGGGGTTCTGCACCCCCACCCGGAATGCCCACTTGCGTGGCGTTCAGCAGCATGGACACCATCACATAGGTGCCCGACAACACGGTCAAGTCCACCACCGCCTGCTCGCCCATTTGGCTCACGGCTTCTTGCCACAAGGCATCGGGCACACGGTGGTTGAGCGACAGCTGGATGCAAAAGTCATAGACCAAGCGTTCATCGGCTTGCATGTTGGCGGGGCGCTGACATTGCTGCAGGTCACGCATCACCGCATCGGACAAACCCGCCTTGCGAGCGATCGGCTCGTGCGCCCACCACTCGTATTGGGCGTTCGAGATGCGGGCCTGGATCAGGATGGCGAACTCGTTGAGCCGTTTGTTGACCGAGGTCTTGAAACGCAAATAGTCCAGAAAGTCGAAGGCCTTGCGTGCCATGTCGGGGCTGCGCAACAAGGCGTTGTAGGGGCCTCCCAATGCCGCACTGGAGACCTTCAAGATGTCGTCGGCCAAGGGACGCACCGCAGCAGGCAAAGCGTCGTAAGTGATTTGGGCCAAGCGTTCGGTCATGGTGTTCCTGTGAGGCTGGTTTGTTGTGTGTGCGCAGTGCTCAGCGCAGAGCGGGCTAAGTTAACAACAAGCCCTGCCGTGCACAGTCGCCCATATGACTGGTGGGGTACATGACAATGCCCGCAACTGCGCGACACTTGCGGCTGTTTGATTTCGCTCTCTTCCACCCCAAATTTCCGGAGTCCGCCATGCTGAAATTTTTCTTCAACGCCGCCCCCAACCCCATGAAGATCGCCCTGATGCTCGAAGAGCTGGGCCTCAGCTTTGAAGCCGTGCCCGTGGACACACGCAAAGGCGAACAATTTGCGCCGGAGTTCTTGGCCATCAACCCCAACGCCAAAGTGCCCGCGCTGTGCGATGGCGAGACGACCGTTTTCGACAGCAACGCGATCTTGTTGTACCTGGCCGAGCGCGAGCAAAAGTTTTTCCCCACCGTGGCTCAAGCGAAAGAGCGTGGTGCCGCCCTTTCTTGGCTGATGTTCATCGCCAGTGGCATCGGCCCTTTTTCTGGCCAGTCTGTGCACTTTCGCCACGCCGCACCCGAGCCCAAAGAATATGCCTTGAACCGCTACGACTTTGAGGCCCACCGCCACTGGACGGTGCTGGAAAAGCACTTGGCCCAAAACACCTACATGCTGGGCGAGCACTACAGCATCGTGGACATGGCCTTGTGGGGCTGGGCACGCATGCTGCCCTATGTGCTGGGCACGGGTGACGCGACTTGGGTGCAATACCCCCACATCAAACGCGTGCTCGACCTGGTGAACGCCCGCCCAGCTGCACAACGCGCTGAAGCCTTCAAAGCCTAATACACCTTCAAAGCCGAAATGGATGCGGACGCCAAGAAGTTCATGTTTCCGCAAAACGAGCGATTGAACAAGGCCTGAGACCCGCCTCTCAGAGGGGTCAGTTGCCGTTGCGTTCTTCGTAGCGCTGACCCAGTGCCAGCAATTGGGGGGTTTCGATGACCGCATTCAGGCCATCGAAGTCCAGCATTTGATCTTGCCAAGGCCGTGTGGTTTGGTGGGCGTGCAAGCTGGCGTAATAGCCTTGCAGCGTGTGCAGCACGGCCCGCGCCGTGCCGCCCGGAAAGATCACGATCTTGAAACCGCGCTCGCCCAACTCGGCCGCGCTTTGCACCGGTGTCTTGCCGCCTTCGACCATGTTGGCCAGCAGTGGCACACGCTTGGCAAACTGGGCGCAGGCGCGGTTCATCTGCTCGTCAGACCTCAGCGCTTCAATGAACAGCGCATCAACCCCACATTCCAGATAGCGCTCTGCTCGCTCCAGTGCGGCGTCCAGGCCCTCCACGGCCACCGCATCAGTGCGGGCCAAAATCAAGGTTTTTTTGTCGTGGCGGGCGTCCAGAGCGGCACGCAGCTTGCCCTGCATCTCAGCCACCGGCACCACGCCCTTGCCGTCCAAGTGCCCGCAGCGCTTGGGGAATGTCTGGTCTTCAATCTGGATCATCGCAGCGCCAGCGCGTTCAAAATCGCGCACCGTGCGCTGGGTGTTGAGCGCGTTGCCAAAGCCGGTGTCGGCGTCGACGATCACGGGAATGTTCACCCGGTCGGTGATGTGCGCCAGGGTCTGCGCCACTTCGGTGGCGGTGGTCAGGCCAATGTCGGAGCGTCCCAAGCGGGTGTAAGCGATCGATGCGCCCGACAGGTACACGGCTTCAAAACCCGCCTGCTGCGCCACCAGCGCGGTGAGCGCGTCGTACACGCCGGGCGCGAGCAAGGCCTGGGGTTGTTGCAGGCGCTGGGCCAAAGTGGTGTGCTGGCTCATGGCGTCTCTTTCAAAAGTTGTTGCGCGGTGTGCGCGGCGATGTGCCCGCCCGCGATGGCGCTGAGCAAACCGTTGCCCGACAAATAACCCCACACCGCTTGCCCCGACACGCCCCGCGCTGCGCCGCCTGCCGCCAGCACATTGGGCAAGGGCGTGCCGTCTTCGCGCAACACACGGGCTTGTGCGTCGATGTCCAGTCCGCCCTGGGTGTGGAACAACGCACCAGTGACTTTGATCGCATGGAACGGCGCTTGCAGTGCGCGCTTGAACGTGCGGCCGGTGGCCGGGTCGGTGCCGGGCTGCACCGCGTTCAAGGTGGCTTGCAAGGTTTCGGTTGGACAACCAATCAGTTGCGCCAGTGCATTCGCATCAGCCGCATGCTGCACCGCGCCCGCGCCTTGCGCAGACACAAAGTCCGGAAATCCTTGTGCAAACGTCAGCAGCGCATCGTCAAACACATTCCAGGCCACGCCGCCCGGCTGCGCCAGCACATGCACTGCAGCCTCCGAGTAACCTTGGGTCTCATCATGAAAGCGCTGGCCTTGGGCATTGATCTGCACGCCGCCCTCCATCATGAGCGCCCACGAGATCAAAGCGCCTTGTGGCACGGCCCAAGAACCGTGGCCTTGGTACGCACCCAGGTCGGCCAATCGCGCACCCAGTTGTTGGCCCCAAGCAATCGCGCTGCCATCGTTGCCCACATGGCCCGCATAAGTGGCCTCGGCCATCTCGGGCAGCATCTCTTTCACCATGGCCGTGGCCCCGCCAAATCCGTTGCAAGCCAGCAGCACCGCATCACAGCGGATGCGCTCGGTTTGCCCGTCAGGGCGCACAAAGCCCACGCCGTGGATGCGTTGCGCATCGTCGGCCCGCAGCTCGGTCACTTGCGCTTGCGTGAGCACCACCACACCAGCGGCATCGGCTGCCGCTTGCAAACGGCTCATCAAACCCGCGCCGGTTTTTTCGGGCACGGCGTGCATGCGGTGGGCGCTGTGGCCGGGGTACAAAAAGTTGTCCAGCACTTGCCAGGGCAGGCCGTGGTGCTTGGCCAGCGCGTCCATGGCCGGGCCAATGTTCTGGGCATAGGCCTGCACCAAATGTGGCGCAGCCTGGCCATGGGCCTTGGCCTGAATGTCGTCGGCAAAAGCTTCCACACTGTCGGTGATGCCTTGCGTCTGTTGCACTTGTGTGCAGGGTGCCGGGATGAAGCCCGAAGACAAAGCCGTTGAGCCCGCAGCAAACGCATCACGCTCCAACACCACGCACTCCACACCCATGCGGTACAAGGCCAGCGCAGCCGTCAAGCCACAAGCGCCTGCACCCACGATGACCACCGGCGTGTGGTCTTCGGCCTGTAATTGAGAGGCCGGACGAATGTGTGCCCGTGTGTGTGCCAGCGTGTCGGTCATGGCTTCAGCCCAATTGCTTCAAGAACGTGGCGCTGTCCATCACCTCGCCCACCGACGCCATGTCGGCCAGCGCGGCTTGGTGCGCGGCATCGCTGAAGGCGGCGCAACCGTCGGACAGCACGATCACATGGTAGTCACGCACATGCGCATCGCGCACCGTGCTGGCCACACCACCGTTGGTCACAATGCCGCACACCACCAGCGTGTCGATGCCTGATTTTTTGAGCACCCAGTCGAGTTGCGTGTTGAAGAAAGCCGAGTACGCGACCTTGAACACCGACACATCAACCAGCGGGGCCAATACATCCACATTGGCCTGCCCCCGGCTGCCCGGCGCAAAGTCGCCCTTGCGCAAAAACGGGCGGCGCTCTTTCAGGTGCGCCGAGATCATGGGCTCGCCCTGCGCGTCGGGCCACAGCGTGAACAAACTGGCCGTGACCAAGCCGCCATGGGCTTTGATGGCGCGGGCCACCGGGGCCATGCGCTCGGGCAACTTCACAGCTTCGGCGCTCAGGGTGTTGCCCCGGGCATAAGCTCCGTCAGGCGCCAAAAAATCGTTTTGCAGGTCCACGATGACCATGCCCAATTTGGCGGTCTTCAAGTTCATGCGGTGCGCTCCACCAAGAGGTTGCCCAGTTTGTCGACACGGCCTTCAAAGCCGGGTTCGAGCCACACGGTCGTGTCGGGCTGCTCCAAAATCGCCGGGCCTTGCACCACGGTGCCCACGGGCAGGCTCAAGCGCTCGTAGCGCTGGGCTGTCCACCATTGGCCTTGGTGGTATACCTGCTGCTCGCCCACCGGGGTGGTGCTGCCCTCGCCTTGCGGGGCCAACACCGCCAAGTCGAACTTGGGACGACGCCCGATGCGGGCATAACGCAGGTTCATCACGCGGATCACCGGGCCTTGCAGCACACGGCCAAAGGCATGTTGGTAAGAGGCCTCAAACGCGGCCAGCAAACCGGCGGCATTCAATTGCTCGCGCTTCACAGGCACTTGCAGTGTGTGCGTCTGGCCCATGTAGAGCATGTCAAAGCTGATGACTTCGTCCACGCGCACAAAGTTCACACCGGCAGAATCCAAACGCACCTGGCAAGCCTCGGCCAATGTGTCCACGCGCTGCAGCAAAGCAGGCCAGGCCACATCGGCCAAAGCCACGTTCAAGGTTTGCACCGCGTCATGGCGCATGTCGGCCATCACGCAGCCCAGCGCCGACGTCACGCCCGGGTAACGCGGCACGATGCCGGTGGTCACGCCGACCTCGCGCATCATGGCGCACACATGCAGGCCGCCGCCACCGCCAAAAGGCATGTAGGCGAACTGGCGCGGATCGTGGCCGCGCTCGATCGACACCACGCGGATCGCGCCGGCCATGCGGGCGTTGGCGACGGTGAGGATGGCTTCGGCAGCGGCCAGCGCCGTCAAGCCCAAAGGCTCGGCCACATGCTGGGTGATGGCTTGCTCAGACAAACCAGCGTTGAGTGCCTGCAACAAGCCGCCACCCAAAGGCCGGTCGGCCGCGATGCGACCCAGCAGCACATTCGCGTCGGTCAAGGTGGGGCGGGTGTTGCCGCGCCCATAGCAAGCTGGGCCGGGAATGCTGCCGGCCGACTCGGGGCCCACTTGCAGCATGCCGCCCGCATCGACCGAGGCGATCGAGCCGCCACCGGCACCGATGGTCTCGATCTGGATCATGGGCGAGCGCACCACCAGGCCAAATTCGATGGACGTCTGCGCGGCCAGCGCCGCCTCGCCACCGGCCACCAAGGACACGTCAAACGAGGTGCCGCCGATGTCGCCAGTGATGACGTTGTCAAAGCCCGAAGCACGGGCGATTTCGGCGCAGGCCATCACGCCAGCAGCGGGACCGGACAGCGCGGTGCGCACCGGTACGTCACAAGCGGTCTGGCGCGACATCACGCCGCCGTTGCTTTGCACAATCAGCAATTCACCGCCAAAGCCTTGGGCGCGCAAGTCGCCGTCCAGCCGCTGCAAATAGCTGCCCACCACGGGCTGCAATGCCGCGTTGAGCGTGGCCGTCGAGCAGCGCTCGAACTCGCGGATCTCGGGCAGCACTTCGCTGGCTGCCGTCACGTAGCTGTTGGGCCAGATTTCACGCACAGCGGCCACAGCGGCTTGTTCGTTGCCGGGGTTGGCATAGGCGTGCACAAAGAACACACACACGGCCTCGCAGCCTTCGGCCAGCAGGGCGCGGGCTTGTTCGCGCACCTGGTCCAGATTCACGGGGGTGTGCAACTGCCCATCGGCCAGCACACGCTCGTCCACTTCCAAGCGCCAAGCCCGTGGCACGACCGGCGTGTAGCTGCCGCGCAGGCCCCAGGTTTGCGGGCGGTCGCGGCGGCGCATCTCCAGCACATCGCGAAAGCCGCGTGTGGTGATGATGCCGGTGCGGGCGATCTTGCGTTCCAGCAAGGCGTTGGTGCCCACGGTGGTGCCGTGCACGATGGTGGCGATGTCTTTGGCGCCTTCGGCACCGGTGACCCCGGTCACTTTGGCGATGCCGTTCATGAAGCCACGGGCTTCTTCGCCCCGGGTCGAGGGCACTTTCACGATGCGGGCCTGGCCGGTTTTTTCATCCAACACAAACAGGTCGGTAAACGTACCGCCCACGTCCACGCCGACCACCCAATGCGGTTGATTCACAGACTGCTCGCTCATGCTTGTTCCTTGGTGTAACCGAGTGCCGCGTCATTGGCGCGGTCTTTTTCAGTGCGCTCAGCCGGAGTGCCCCAGCCGCCGCCGCCTGGCGTTTGCAGGCGCACGCGGTCGCCTTTTTTCAGATGGATGCCGAGCATCTTGGAGACCATCGGCGGGGTCTTCCACTCGCCGTTTTGGCAATACTCGAACACGTTAGGCAGTGCAGATTGGCCGCCGTGGATGCCTTTGGGGGCCGACTTGCCGCGCTCGCCAAAGATGAAAGCCTCGGCGCTGTCTTCGAGCAACTCGATCTCGTAAATCGCACCCAAACCGCCCCGGTGCTGGCCATCGCCGCCCGAGCCGGGGCGCAAGGCCCACTGGGTGAAGCGCACCGGGTAGGCCGCTTCCAGAATTTCCATCGGTGGGATCGTGGCGGTAGAGATCGGCGCGTTGCCGTGCGACAGGCCATCGCCATCCGAATGGCCACCGTGCCCGCCACCGAAAAAGCTGAACATCACCCAGCGCTGGCCTTTGCGCTTGTCGTCGGTGCGGTGCCCGGCAATCGACAAGGCGTTGATGGTGCCGTAGGCATGGGCCACCGCCCGCTGTGGGTCGGCCAGGGCCGTGGCGCTGAAGATCACATCGATCATGCGCAAAATCGTTTCGGTGTAGCCGCCCACCGGACGGGGCCGCGACGCGCTGATGACCAGGCCATCGGGGATGATGAAGTCCACCGCATCGAGCACGCCCGCGTTGGCGGGCACATCGGGGAACACATGCTTCAAGGCCACATAACAAGCGGCCACGGCTGTGGCACGCGAAATGTTCACCGGGCCCGCGCACTGCGCCGAGGTGCGAGAAAAGTCCAGCGTCAGCCGATCGCCAGCCACCGTCATGTCGAGCGCAATCGTCAGCAACTCGTCTTTCACGCCGTCGTTGTCCAGCACGTCTTCAAAGCTGTAGCGGCCATCGGGCAAGCTGCCGATGTGCGAGCGCATCAGGCGCACGGCTCGGGTGCGCAGCTCCACCAGGGCCTGCGCCACTTTGGCATCGCCGTATTCGTCGAGCAAGCCGTCCAGACGGCGCGCACCCAATTCGAGCGCGGCCAACTGGCCGTTCAGGTCGCCCCACAAGCTGTCGGGCAAGCGGGTGTTTGCGCGCAAAATGGCCAACACATCGTCGTCGAGCACGCCAGCGCGCAAGATGCGCACCGGCGGGATCTGCACCGCTTCTTGCCAGCACTCGGTCGCGGCCGGGTTGTAGTTGCCGGGCACCGCACCGCCCACATCGTGCCAGTGCGCGGCCGAGGCCAAAAAGCAATACAGCTGGCCGTTGCGAAAGCAAGGCTTGACCAGCTTGAAATCGTTGGCGTGCGTGCCGCCTTCGTAGGGGTCGTTGAACAACCACACATCACCCGGCTGCATGCCGCCGCGCTCAGCGGCCACGCGCATGGCGGCGCGTACGGCAAAAGCCATGGCGCCCACAAAAACGGGCAGGCCCGACTTGCCCTGGATCAGGGTGTCGCCGGTGATGGCGTCGTACAGACCGTGGCAAGCGTCGTGCGCCTCGGCAATGATGGGGTTGAAGGCGCTGCGGTACAGCGTCGCGTCCATCTCGTCGGCGATTTGTTCGAGCCGACCGCGCAGCACGGCCAGGGTAACCGGGTCCATCACCGGGTCAGTCACCGGGTTCATGGCAGCGGGAGTTTGAGAAGCTGAAACCATCGGGTTCATCCTTGTTTTCTATTCTTGAGCAGGGGCAGCAAACCACCTGCATCGACCATGTCCATCAAAAAACCGGGGATGGCCGCGCAAGCCAAAACCTGGCCGTTGGCACGGATCACCTGCGGGGTGTCGCCTTCAAAATGCAAGGCCACGCGCTCGCCCTCTTCGATCTTGTCGGCCTCGGGGCAGGTCAGCAGCAAGAGGCCCAAGTTGAAAGCGTTGCGGAAATACAGACCGCTGTAAGACGGCGCGATCACTGCAGCCAAGCCCAGGTGCCGCAGCACGCCGGCCGCCTGCTCGCGTGAAGATCCAATGCCAAAGTTGGCCCCAGCCACCAGCACATCGCCCGCTTGCACACCCGAGGCGAAGTCGGCACGCACCGCCTCCAGGCAATGCCAGCCAATCACTTCCAGCCCATGCTTCATATAGGCGCCGGGCGCCAGTGCATCGGTGTCCACATCGGCGCCCACGCGCCAAACTCTTGCGTTCTTGAAACTGCGCGTGTTCATGCCAGCACCTCGCGTGCATCGCTGATGCGCCCACGCAAAGCCGAAGCCGCCACGGTGTAGGGCGAGGCCAAATACACGTTCACGCTGGCCGGGCCCATGCGGCCCTTGAAGTTGCGGGCAGTGCTCGAAATCACGGTGGCCCCTTCCGGGAAAGTCGCGCCGTAACCGGCGCAAGCGCCGCAGCTGTTGGGCAAGATGGTGGCGCCTGCGTCCTGCAGGATCTGCATCACGCCTTCTTGCGTGGCCTGGGCTTGCTCGCGGGCGCTGGCCGGCGCCACCATGAGCTGCACGCCAGCGGCCACGCGCTGGCCCTTGAGCACCTGCGCGGCGGCGCGCAGGTCTTCGAGCTTGGCACCGGTGCAGGCACCGATGTAGGCAATGCTGGGCACCACGTCGGCAAACTCGGCCACATCGCGCGTGTTGGCCGGGCTGTGCGGCGCGGCCACTTGCGGGCTCAGGCGCGAGGCGTCAAACATGTGTTGCTCGTACTCTGCGTCTTCGTCGGTGAACCACTGCTCGGCACCGCTGAGTTGGCCTTCCGACACGCCAATCGATTTCAGGTGCGCCAGCGTCGTGGCATCGGCCGCGATCAAGCCCGCTTGTGCGCCCATCTCGGCGCTCATGTTGGACATCGTCATGCGCTCGGCCATGGACAAGGCCTGCACGGCAGCGCCTGCAAACTCCACCGCCTGGTATTGGCCGCCGTTCATGCCAAAGCGGGCAATCATGTGCAGCATCATGTCTTTGGCCGACACACCCGCTTGCAAGCGGCCATGCCAGTGCATGCGCAAGGTGCGCGGCACCTGCACCCAAATCTGGCCGGTCACGCACACGCCCAGCATCTCGGTGGCGCCAATGCCGAACATGTAGCAGCCAAACGCACCGCCCGTGGGCGAATGCGAGTCGCCGCCCACGCAAAACATGCCGGGCTTCAAATGGCCCCGTTCGGGCAAAACCACATGGCAGATGCCTTCGCTGTCGATCACATTCGGCAGCTGCCAAAGCTTGGCGGTGTCACGGGTGATCTGGATGATTTTTTGCGCGTCCGCGTCTTGTGCGGGCACATAGTGGTCAAGCACCAGCACCACTTTGTTTTTGTCCCAGATCTCGGCGCCCAACTCGTCCAACATAGGCTTGAGACGCCGGGGGCCGGACGAGTCGTGGAACATGGCCAAGTCCACGTTGCAGGTCACCACCTCGCCCACGGCGACATGGGTACGGCCTGCAGCGCGGGCAATCAGTTTTTGTGCCAAGGTTTGCGGCATGGTTTCGCTCGTGCTCATTCAGCGCCTCACATGCCCAAATAGGCTTGCCGCAAAGTGTCGCTGGCCAACAGGTCGGCGGGCGTGCCCGAAAAACGGATCGTGCCGTTTTCCATCACATAGGCGCGGTCGGCAATGTCCAGCGATTGGCCCACGTTTTGCTCGACCAGCAAGACCGCCAGGCCCGTGCTGCGCAACTGCGCGATCAGCGCGAACATCTCTTCGACCAAAAGCGGAGACAAACCCAGCGAAGGCTCGTCCAGGATCAACAAACGCGGCTCGGCCATGAGGCCTCGGCCAATGGCCAGCATCTGCTGCTCGCCACCGCTCAAAGTGCCTGCCAGTTGCGTCACACGTTCCTTCAGGCGCGGAAAGGTGTCGTACACCTTGTCCAGGTTTTGTGCCCGGCGCTCGCGGCCCCGGGTGAAGGCGCCCAGTTCCAGGTTTTCATGCACGCTCAGGTTGGGGAAGACCTTGCGGCCTTCGGGCACCTGGATCAAACCGTGCGTCACCACCTCGCGCGAATGCATGCCGGTGATGTCCTGCCCATCGAACTGCACCTGCCCGGCACGCGTGGCCACCAAGCCACTCAAGGTCAGGTTGAGCGTGGTCTTGCCTGCACCGTTGCTGCCCAAGAGCGCCACCGTCTCGCCGGGCATGACCTTCAGGTCCACACCGCGCAAAACCTCGACCGCACCGTAGCCCGACTTCAGGCCTTGCACATTCAACAAAGCGCTCATGCCTGGGCCTCCTTGGCGGCCAGCGCTTTGGCCGCGTTCTTTTGCAAACGCTCGGCGGTGCCGTGGCCCAGATAGGCCTCGACCACCGCTTTGTTGTTCGTCACTTCGGCGGGCGTGCCGTGGGCAATCAATTGCCCTTGGGCCAGCACCCAGACTTCTTGCGCCAGGCTCATCACGGCTTGCATGACGTGCTCGATCATCAAGACCGTCACGCCGCTTTTGGCAATGCTTTGCACCACCGGAATCATCTCGGCAATCTCTTGCGGATTCAGGCCCGCCAGCACCTCGTCCAGCAGCAAAAGGCGCGGGCGCGTGGCCAGCGCACGCGCCAGCTCCAGGCGCTTGCGGCCGGCCACGGTGAGGTCGCTGGCCAGTTTGTCCAGCTGTGGCGTCAGGCCCACCTGCTGCGCCACCGACTCGGCAAACTCGAGCGCTTGCGCACGACCGGGCAGGTGCAGATGCGCACCGACCGCGATGTTTTCACGCACCGTCTGCGCGGCAAAAGGCTGCACGATCTGGAAGGTGCGGGTCAGGCCCATGCGGGCGTTCAGGTGCGGCGCCTGGCCGGTGATGTCTTGCCCGGCAAAGGCCACGCGCCCGGTGTCGGGCACGATGAAGCCGGACATCAACGCAAACAAGGTCGTCTTGCCCGCACCGTTGGGACCGATCAAGGCGCTCAGGCGCCCTTCGGTCACCGACAGGCTGACGTTTTGCACGGCCTTGAGACCGCCAAAGGATTTACCCACGCCGTCGATTTGCAGGAGCGCGCTCATGGTTTTTCTCCATCCGAAGCCTTGCCACCACGCCACCACTGCAGCGGCGTGATGGTGCCCAAGCCCGCAATGCCACGGGGCAAGAACATCACAATGCCGATCAGCACCACGCCGTAAATGACCATGTTGATGCCTGGCAACTGGCCAAACAAATTGCGCGTGAGGTCGGCCAGGATGTGCAAGCTGATGGCGCCCAAAAGCGGTCCCCACAGCGTGCCCAGACCGCCCACAATCGCGCCCACCAAAGCCTCGACCGAGGTGTGCGAGCCAAAGGCAATGCCTGGGTCGATGTACTGGAACACCTGCACGTAAAACGCACCGCCAGCGCCCATCAGGCCGCCCGACAAGATGGTGGCCACCAGCTTGACCTTGAAGGGGTTCACGCCAATGGCGCGGGCCGCGTCTTCGTTGTCACGCACCGCTTGCAGGTAAGCGCCAAAGCGCGAAGCCTTGAGCCATGCCGTGACGCACAGCGCCAGCGTGACCAGGCCCAGCATGAGCCAGATGAAACCGGACCGGTTGGCGAACTGCATGTTGGCGGCCGACTCCTGCAGCGGCAGCATCAGGCCCACACCGGCACCGGTGAAAGGCACCGAGGTGGCCACGATGCGGAACACCTCGGCAAAGGCCAGCGTGACCAAGGCAAAGTACGAGCCCTTGAGGCCATAACGGAACGAGGCCGCGCCCACAAAAGCACCCACACCGGCTGCAAAAGCCATGGCCAGCGGCAAAGCCACCCAAGGGCTCAGGCCCCATTGCATTTGCGCGATGGCCTGCACATAAGCGCCAGTGCCAAAAAAGAGCGCGTGGCCAAACGAAAATTGCCCACCAAAACCACCCAGCACGTTCCAGGCTTGCGAGAGCAAGCAGGCGTACAGCGCGGTCATCACAAAGTTGAGCACCACACCCGATTGGGTGAAAAACGGCACCGCGCCAATGAGCAATGCAAACAGCGCAATGCGGCGAAAGTCTTTCATGCCTTCGCTCCAAAAAATCCTTGCGGCCGAAGCATCAGCACCGCAATGAAAATCACAAAAATACCCACTTGCCCCAGCGACTCGCCCAGCAGCAAACCACCCAAAGACTCGACCACGCCAATCAGCAAGCCGCCGAGCAAAGCCCCGGCAAAGCTGCCCATGCCGCCCAGCACCACGATGGTGAAGGCCACCAGCACAAAGCCATTGCCCACCTGTGGGTTGACGTAATAAGCCGGCATCAAAAAGCAGGCTGCAGCCCCCAAACTGGCCAGGCCCAAGCCAAAGCACATGGCGTACACATGGTCCACATCGATGCCCATCAAGCGGGCACCTTGCTTTTCTTTGGACACCGCGCGGATGGCGCGACCCAGGTCGGTCTTTTGCACGATGAGCAACAACGCGGCCGACACCACCAAGGCCCCACCAAACGCCACCAATTTGGGCAGCGCGATGAAGGCCGGGCCGATCTCGACCGTGCTCAGGGTGTAAGCGGTTTCAATGGTTCGGGTGTCGGATTTGAAAAACAGCAAAGCCAGGTTTTCCAGCACGATGGACAGGCCCAGTGTGACCAGCAGAATGTTTTCGTCTTTGCCATGGCTGGCGCGGTTGATGACACCGCGCTGCAGCGCATAGCCCAGAACGAACATGGCCGGCACCATGATGGGCAAGGCCAGGTAAGGATCGATCCCGAGCTTTTCCTTGAGCATGTACACGCCGTACAGCGCCACCATCAAGGCCGCGCCATGCGCGAAATTGATGATGTGCAGCACGCCATAAATCAGCGTCAGGCCCAGCGCAATCAGCGCATACACGGCACCGGTGGTGATGCCGTTGAGCACTGACGGAAACAGGATGTTCAAGTCAAGCATCGGGAGTCTTTCAGTTCAATGCCAGATCAGCCCTTGAGCGGGAAGACCGGTTCGACTTCGCGGTAGTCGCGCGGCACGATCACCTTGATGTCGCCTTTGGTGACCTGGGTCATCAAAGGCTGTGCGCCCATGTTCTGACCGTTCACAAACTGTGTAGGACCGTAGGGCATGATGTGGTTGGCGAACTTGCTCGAAGCCAGCGCGTCGATGATGGCGGCGCGGTCTGGCGACTTGGCGCGCTCGATCGCATCGGCCAGCAGCATCATGGCGGTGTAGGTCATGAACACTTCGTAGCTGAAGAACTGGCCTTGGGCTTCCACACGCTTTTTCAGTTCGGCAGAGCGCTTGTCCTTGGGGTTGAACCAATGGTTGCAGTCGATGATGCCGTTGGCCGCCTCTGGGAATTCCTTGACGAACTTGTAGCTTGATGCCGCGCCGCCGAGCACCGAATAGATGGCCTTGGGCGTGATCTTTTGCTGCTGCAGTGTGCGCACCAGCAAGGCGTATTCGTTGTAGTAGTTGGCGGGGATCAAGATGTCGGGGTTGACCTGCTTGATGCGCAGCGCGATGTTGTTGAAGTCACGCGTGGGGTTGGCGTGCTTGATGATCTCTTTGACTTCGTAGCCGTAGCCGGGCAACTCTTTGGCCAACAAGTTGGCGGTGCCTGTGCCAAACAGCGACTCTTCGTGCACGATCATCACGGTGCGGGCGGGCTTGCCAGCAGCGGTGTTCAGGGCGTGCAAGCTGGCCACGGCCGTCTCGGCGCACTTCTTGTAGCCGGGGCCAAAGCGGAAGGTGTTTTTCAGGCCACGCTCAACGATCTGGTCGGCCACACCGACGTCGACCACATGGGGCAGGTTGTACTTGGCGGCCGCTTGTGTGGTGGCCAGGCAAATGGCGGATGCGAAGGCACCGACCACGGCGCTGACGCCGGCTTCGTTCATCTTCTCGATTTCGGCAGTGCCCGCTTGCGGGTTGGACTGCGCATCGCCCAGCATGGCTTCGAGCTTGGCGCCGCCCAGCGACTTGATGCCGCCGGCCTTGTTGATGTCTTCAATGGCCATCAAAGCGCCCATGCGGCACTGCTGACCGGAATAAGCCAAAGCACCGGTGACGGGGTGCAAAACACCCACTTTGACGGGCTTGGGCTGCGCCCCGCTCACCAAAGGAAATGCAAGTGCCGATGCCGCAGCAGCGGACTGGCCCATAAAGGTACGACGTGTGGTCATGAGAACATCCTTTTCGTGAAGGTCAATGAAAGTTGGCGGACAGCTCTTGGCTTACCCACACCTTGGCATCGATGCTGCCAACGCGGGATAACTGCATCTGGTATTCGTACCGGTCCGGTCGGTACAAGCCATGCAGCCATTGGACGGGACGGTCGTCCTCGTCATAAATCAAACGCCGCACCGCCAACAAGGCCGATCCGACGGACACATCCAGGTGCTGGGCCATGCCCACATCGGCCAAGCGGGCCGAAATGGTTTGCTCAGCACGCCCCACCTTGACGCCCGACTCTTCGAGCAGCACCAAGATGGGCTTTTGCATCAATTCACGTTTGCCAAAGCCCGCAGAGATCGACTCTGGCACCCAGGTGGTGATGTGCGAGAGCGGCCCTTCGGGCGTGCTGCGCACACGTTCGGCTTTTTGCACGGTGGCACCGGCTTGCAGCTGCAAGGCGGCGGCCACATCGACCGGCGCACGCATGCGCTCGACCGACAAGACCTTGACCTTGGTGCGCAGGCCCATGGTGACCAAGTTCTCCAGCAGGCCCGTCAGGCGCGCCTGCTGACCTGTGGCCATGGTGGCCGCTTGCATCTGCACTTCATTGGCCCGCGCTTGCACAGGGCGGGTGCCGCGACCGGGCTCACGGCTGATCAGGCCTTCTTGCGCCAACTGCGACAGCGCTCGGCGCACCGTGACACGGGCCACGCCGAACTGGCCCATCAAAGCCATCTCGCCGGGCAAACCGGCATCAAAACGGCCTTCGCGCAATTGCTCGCGCAGCACCAGATAAATCTGGTGGTACTTGGGCAAAGGCAAATTCGGGTTCATGGCTGCTATCGTCAATCAGTCCTAATGTCCTGTCAATAGAACAATCAGGTTCTATCCATAGGACATTTGATTGGGGATTTCCCGCATGACCTGACCCGCAGCGGCGACAGCGCTCAGGCCAAGAGCTGTTGCAAAATCGGCTCCGAAAACCAGATGAACTCTCTACATCTGGCTGCGACCATTACGAAAAAGAGTCACATGCAAGCAAGCGATATCGGCCTGGTGGGCCTGGGCGTGATGGGTGAAAACCTGGCCCTGAATCTGGCGCGCAACGGTTTTGCCGTCAGCGGTTTTGACCTGGACGTGACCCGGCGCCAAAGCTTCACCCAGCGCACCCAGGGCCTGAAAGCCCAGACCGCCGAGTCTTTGGCCCAGCTGGTGGCCAGCTTGCAAGTGCCGCGCCGCGTGTGGCTGATGGTGCCCGCAGGCGCCCCGGTGGATGCGGTGCTGGCCGAGCTGCGCCCCCTGCTGGCGACGGGTGACGTCATCATCGACGGCGGCAACACTTTGTTCACCGACACGCAGCGTCGCATCGCAGCGCTTGAAGGCTCGGGCATCTTGTATGTGGGCGCTGGCGTAAGCGGCGGCGAAGAAGGCGCCCTGCGCGGCCCCGCGCTCATGCCCGGCGGCTCGCCCGAGGCCTGGCCGCTGGTCAAACCCCTGCTGCAAGCCATTGCCGCCAAGGCCGACGATGGCCAGCCCTGCTGCGACTGGATGGGCCACGGCGGTGCCGGTCACTTTGTGAAGATGGTGCACAACGGCATCGAATACGCCGACATGCAAATGATCTGCGAAGCCTATTGGCTGATGCAGCAATGCCTGGGCATGAGCGCCGCCGAGATGAGCCCGGTCTTTGCCCACTGGAACGAAGGCGAGTTGGGCAGCTACCTGATCGGCATCACCGCCGACATCCTGAAGCAAACAGACCCCGACACCGGCGACGCTTTGGTCAACGTGATCCTGGACACCGCCGAGCAAAAAGGCACCGGCAAATGGACCAGCCAGATCGCGCTGGACATGGGCGTGACCGCGCCCACGATTGCCGACGCGGTGTTTGCCCGCACCATCAGCGCCATCCAGCCCGAGCGCGTGGCGGCGTCCAAAATCTTGAAAGGCCCTGCGCCCAAGGCGGTGGGCGAGCGCGCCGAAGTGTTACCCAAGATCCAGCGCGCCTTGCTGGCCGCCAAGCTGTGCGCCTATGCGCAAGGCTTTGCGCTGCTCAAAGCCGCCGACCGCGAACACCAGTGGCAACTGCCCATGGCCAAGGTGGCCTCGGTCTGGCGTGCGGGCTGCATCATCCGCGCCCACCTGCTGGAAGACATGCGCCGCGCCTTTGCCGCAAACAACGACCTGCCCAATTTGTTGATCGACGATCACTTTGCCCGCGTGATGGCCGACTGCGAACAAGACCTGCGCGAAGTGGTGGCCATGGCCGCCCTGAACGGCGTGGCCGTGCCCGCCTTCATGAGCGCCCTGTCGTATTACGACGCCTACCGATCCGCCCGCCTGCCCGCTAACTTGCTGCAAGCCCAGCGCGACTACTTTGGCGCACACACCTACCAGCGCACCGACAAGCCGGGCAAGTTCCACACCCGCTGGGGTGCGTGAACAAGGCTTCTCTCACCCGAAGTCCTTTGTCACCCCGGGCTCTTCAAATGTCATCCCGGGCTTGACCCGGGATCCATGACTGCGGGTTCTGGACCCCGGGTCAAGCCCGGGGTGACAAAGCTTTAGTTAGGACCGGGATGACCCTAGCGCTCGGGATAACAAAGAAGGGCAATCAGCCCTTCATGCGTAACGCACCCGCAAATCGCGCTTGAGCAATTTACCGCTGGGGTTCTTGGGCAGCGCATCGGTGAAGACCACGCGCTTGGGTGTCTTGAAACCCGCCATGTGCTGGCTGCAGTGCGCGATCACCGCTGCTTCATCGAGCGTCTGCCCGACTTTGACCACGATCACCGCCGTCACGGCCTCCACCCACTTGGGGTCGGGCAAGCCGATCACCGCCACTTCGCTGACTTGCGGCAGGCGGTAAATCATCTCTTCCACCTCGCGGCTGGCCACGTTTTCGCCGCCGGACTTGATCATGTCCTTCTTGCGGTCCACCACGGTGATGTAGCCCTCGTCGTCGATGATGCCCAAATCACCACTGTGGAACCAGTCGCCCTCAAACGAGGCCTTGGTGCGCTCGTCGTCGTGGAAGTAGCCCAGCATCAAATGCGGCGAGCGGTGCACGATCTCGCCCACTTCGCCCACGGCCACGTCCTGCATGTCGTCGTTGACCACACGGGTCTCGACGTTGCGCACCGCCTTGCCGCACGAGCCGGGTTTGCGCAGTTGGTCGTCTGGGCCGAGCATGGTGGCCAGCGGCGCGATTTCGGTCTGACCGTACAAGTTCCACAAGCGCACTTTGGGCAGACGTGCCGCCAACTCTTTGAGCACCTCCACCGGCATGATGGACGCGCCGTAGTAGCCCTTGGCCAGCTTGGAGAGTTTGTCGGCATCGAGCAGCGGCGAGCGCAGCAAGGCGATCCACACCGTGGGCGGCGCAAAGAAGCTGGTGATGCCGAACTTCTCGATCATCGGCAGCAGGTTGTCGGGCGTGGGCTTGGACGTGATGACGTTGGTGCTGCCCATGTAAATGGCCGGGCCAAAGAACACATCGAGCTGGGCGCAGTGGTACAGCGGCAGCGCGTGCAGGGCCACGTCGGCCTCGGCAATTTCGGCGTCGATCACGCAGCTGACGTACTGCCACATGACGGCGTCGTGCGTGAGCTGCGCGCCTTTGGGCGAGGACTCGGTGCCGCTGGTGTAGACGATCTGCGCCACGTCGTAACTGCCCAACTGCAACTCGGGCAGTGCATCGGTGCAAGCGGCCAAGGTGTCAAAGCTGTGCATGCCCGCCACCGGTTGGCTCGGGTCTTCGGACGGCAGCCAGATGAACTGCTGCACCTGCGTGTCGAGCTTGGCTGCAGCCTGCGCCAGCTCGGCCAGGCCGCTGTCGGTGGCCAAGGTTTTGGCGCCTGCGTGGCGCAAGATGTAGGCGACTTCTTCGGCCTTGAGCATGAAGTTGATCGGCACCATGACCGCGCCCCGGCGGGCCAGCGCAAAGCGCAGCGCGGCAAAGCCGTGCGAGTTGCGGGCCAGCACAGCCACCTTGTCCCCCTCGGACACACCGATGCTGGCCAGGCCTGCGGCCAGGCGCGTCACGAGCGCATCGAACTCGGCATACGTCCAGGTGGTGCTGCCGCACACGATGCCGGTCTTGGCGGGCAAGCGGATCGCGGTGCGGCGCAGGGCATCGGCGATGGTCTGGCGGCGGACGGCGGGGTGGATGGCAGTTTGGGGGGCGTGGGACATGGTGCGGGCTCCTGCATCGATATGATCGGAAGATTGAACACCAGACCCGCGAGAATTCCATTGGCACTTCCCCCTCCCTCCCCCCGAAAACTGTCACATACGCGAACCGTCGTTTACAGCGGCTATGACCGCGAAGACGGCCTGTGGGACATCGAAGCCGAATTGACCGACGTCAAGACCTTTGGCTTCAAGGTGCCCAACGAACGCCCCTTTCCGGCCAATGAACCCATCCACGGCCTGAAGATCCGCGTCACGCTGAACAACAAAATGGTCATCCAGGACATCGTCACCGCCATGGACGACATCCCCCACCCCGAGTGCGCGGGCGCACCCCACGGCATGCACCGACTGATCGGCCAGACCATGGGCCCGGGCTGGCGCAAAGTCATCAACGAACACGTGGGCGGCACCGAAGGCTGCACCCACCTGCGCGAAATGCTGTTCAACATGGCGACCGCCGCCTACCAAACCCTGCCCGCAGGCCAATGGCACCGCCGCGAAGTGGCCGGCGAGCCCCAACCCGAAATCGCCAAGCCCCCCTTCCACCTGGGCCAATGCCACAGCTGGGCCTATGACAGCCCGACGGTGCAGAGGGCTTATCCGATGTTTTTCAAGCCGAAGGTGGTGGAGGGTTCTTGATCAAGCCAGATTGGCATTCCCAGGGCTCGTGCATAAAATCTGACAACAAAGGCTCACCCCCACCATGAAACCCTCAGCAGCACTGGCGGCCCACCGCAGCGAAATACGTGACATCGTTCTGGCGCACAGAGCGGTGAATGCACGCGTGTTTGGCTCGGTCGTGCATGGCCTGGACACTGACGAAAGTGATTTGGACATCTTGGTGGACACCACAGCCAATACCACCTTGTTTGACCTGGGAGCCATTCGCTACAAACTGCGCAACTTGCTCGGTGTCCCCGTCGATGTGCTGACCCCTGGCGCCCTGCCGGACAAGTTCCGCAAAGCCGTGATCGCCGAGGCCCGCCCTGTATGAGCCGTGATCCTTTGCGCTTGCCAGACTATCTGGACCACATTCTGGAAGCCATCCACCGCATCCAAAACTATTGCGAAGACTTGGACGAAACAGGATTCCTGTCCACCCCTCTGGTCCAAGACGCCGTCATCCGCAACTTCGAGATCATTGGAGAAGCCAGCCGCAACATCGAGCGCGTTGCGCCCGACTTCGTGACCGCCCACCCTGAACTGCCATTGTCATTTGCCTATGACATGCGCAATGTGCTGGCGCATGGCTATTACAAAGTGGACCTGGTCGTCGTCTGGAAAACCATTGAATCTGACTTGCCTTACCTGCATGAGCAAGTCACTCTTGCACGGAACACGCTTTAAGCCCCCTAACAACTCAAAATGAATGCAGGGCATCGCCTGCGATAATCATCAACTCCTAAAGCGCATCAGCGCTTTTCTTTTTCACAGCCTCTGGATCTACACCATGAACCGCTGCACTCTGGCCCTTCGCGGGCGTGCTTTGCTTTGCCTTGAACTCATCACCTCCCTGAACGCCGTGGAGGCCGCATGAGCAAGAAGGTCTTCATCAAAACCTTTGGCTGCCAGATGAACGAGTACGACTCGGACAAGATGGCCGATGTCCTGGGCGCGGCCCAGGGTTACGAGCCCACACAAGATGTGGACGAGGCCGATCTGATTTTGTTCAACACCTGCTCGGTGCGCGAGAAGGCGCAAGAAAAGGTCTTCAGCGATCTGGGTCGGGTGCAGCACCTGAAAGCCAAGGGCGTGCTGATTGGCGTGGGTGGCTGCGTGGCCAGCCAGGAAGGTGCCGAGATCATCAAGCGTGCGCCTTATGTGGACGTGGTGTTTGGCCCGCAAACCTTGCACCGCCTGCCCGAGATGCTGGCCGAGCGCGAGCGCAAGCAGCGCCCGCAGGTGGACATCAGCTTCCCCGAGATTGAAAAGTTCGACCACCTGCCACCCGCCAAGGTGGAAGGCGCCACCGCCTTTGTGTCGATCATGGAAGGTTGCAGCAAATACTGCAGCTACTGCGTGGTGCCCTACACCCGGGGCGAAGAAGTCTCGCGCCCGTTTGACGATGTGCTGGTCGAAATCGCCGGTCTGGCCGCGCAGGGCGTGAAAGAGATCACCCTGCTGGGCCAGAACGTGAACGCCTACCGGGGCAAGATGGGGGGAACGAGCGAGATTGCCGACTTTGCCTTGTTGCTGGAATACGTGGCCGACATGCCAGGCATCGAGCGCATCCGCTACGTGACCAGCCACCCGAACGAGTTCACGCAGCGCCTGATTGACGCTTACGAGAAGATCCCCAAACTGGTGAGCCACCTGCACTTGCCGGTGCAGCACGGCTCGGACCGCATCCTGATGGCCATGAAGCGCGGCTACACCGCCATGGAATACAAGAGCACGATCCGCAAGCTGCGGGCGATCCGCCCCGACATGTCGCTCAGCAGCGATTTCATCGTGGGCTTCCCGGGCGAGACCGAGGACGACTTCAACAAGATGATGAAGCTGATCACCGATGTGGGCTTTGACACGAGTTTCAGCTTCATCTTCAGCCCCCGCCCCGGCACGCCTGCGGCCAACTTGCACGACGACACGCCGCACGACGTGAAGCTGCGCCGCCTGCACCACCTGCAAGCGACCATCGAAGAAAACGTGCAGCGCATTGGCGAGAGCCGCGTGGGCACGGTGCAGCGCATTTTGGTCGAGCGCCCTTCACGCAAGGACGCGACCGAGCTGGCGGGCCGCACCGAGTGCAACCGGGTGGTGAACTTCCCCGGCGGCCCGAACATGGACCGCCTGATCGGTCAGATGGCCGATGTGCGCATCACCCAAGGCCTGTCGCACTCGCTGCGCGGCGAGTTGGTGATCAAGGACTGACCCGCTGGGTTTTCAGGATTCGCGCCCGACTTCGCGGATGTAGCGGCGGTAGTCGCCGTGCGGGATGGGTGTGCAGCCGTCCACTGGACGGTTGTACACATAGGTCTGCACCGTCTGGCCTTGCAGCGAGCCACTGAGCACGGTCACTTCTTCGCGCCAGTATTGCGAGGCGGCGCGGTCGCCGGGCACCATGTCTTCCACCCCATCGAGTCGGGCCAGGTGCGCGTCATCGACTTCGTAGACCTCACCTGTGACTTGCCCATCGCCGTGCAGCAAACCGGGGTAGCGGCCCACATCGACCAAGCGACCCGGCACCTGGGCGGGGCCCATGAATCGGGCACCATGCATTTCGGCCTCCAGGCGCAGGCCGGGCATCAAGGTGCCGTAGATGAAAAGAGCGTGTGTCATGCGCTGGATTTTGCGCCCATGTGAGCGAAGCGTGGCAAACCAGTGTCTGCGCAAGCACCCCACTGGATCGCCGCGTCGCAAGCTCCTCGCGATGACGGGGTTTGTGAACTGCCATGTGACAGGCTCCTCGCGATGACGGGGCATCTCGTCATTGCGAGCGAAGCGTGGCAATCCAGTGCCCGCGCAAGCTCCTTGCGATGAAGGGCGTTGCCGTACGCCAGGGGACATGAAAACGGATTCCAGCACTGCGCCAAGGTTTAAACTGTTCTGACAGAGACAAGCGTGGCCCGCACGCACCCGGCAGACACACGGCGCAAGCCAGAGGCCCCCATGAAAGCAGAACAAAACGAACTCATCACCCGCATTGGCCCGGGCACGCCCTGCGGCGCGGTGATGCGCCACTATTGGCAGCCCGTCGCCCTGGTGGACGAATTCAACCCCGCGCTGGACCCGCGCATGGCGATTCGCCCCGTCAAAGCCGTGCGCATTCTGGGCCAGGACCTGGTGTTGTTTCGCAACGCGCAGGGCGACTACGGCTTGCTCGACCGCGACTGCCCGCACCGGGGGGCCGACCTGGCCTTTGGCCGCAACGAAGGCGATGGCCTGCGCTGCCCTTTTCATGGCTGGAAGTTTGACGTCACGGGCCAGTGCATCGAAACGCCCGCCGAGCCGACCGGCAGCACCTTGTGCAACCGTGTGCGCCAGCGCAACTATCCGCTGATCGAGCGCAGCGGCATTGTGTTTGGCTGGTTCGGCCCAGAAGGCCAGACACCGCCGCCACTGCCAAGCATCGATGCCTTCAGCGCTCCGGCCACCCACACCTTCGCTTTCAAAGGGCTGTGGCATTGCAACTGGTTGCAAGCGTTTGAGGTGGGCATTGACCCGGCGCACGCGTCTTATTTGCACCGCTTCTTCAAGGACGAATCGCTCGAAGGCAGCTATGGCCGCCAGTTCCGGGGCGCGAGCGCGGGCGATGTGCAAGGTGAGCGCTGGCCCATGACGCGCGTGATGCGCGAGTTGGACCAGCCCGAGATTTCGTTCGAGCCCACCGATGCGGGCCTGCGCCTGACGGCCCTGCGCCCGATCAACGAGGCGCTCACGCATGTGCGGGTGACCAACGCGCTGTTCCCGCACACCTTTGTGATTCCACTGTCCGAGACCATGACCATCACGCAGATGCATGTGCCGGTGGACGACACGCACACCTATTGGTATTCGGTGTTCACCAGCTTTGCCGGGCCGGTGGACAAAGAGGCCATGCGCAAGCAACGCCTGCCCTCGGTCACCCTGCCCGACTACATCCCCAAGGCGGGCAAACACAACCACTGGGGCTTCAACCCCGAAGAGCAAGTTTCACGCACCTACCTGGGCATGGGCGAAGACGACATCAACGTGCACGACCAGTGGGCCTGCGAGAGCATGGGCCCGATCCAGGACCGCACCCGCGAACACCTGGGCACCAGCGACAAGGTCATCATGGCCAACCGCCGCACCCTGCTCAAAGCCATCGAGACGGTGCAGGCCGGGGGCTTGCCGCCCGGCTTTGCACAAGATGCCGTGGCCAGCCAGCGCATCGGCCCCGACACGGTGGATGGCATCGCGCCCAGCGGGCAATGGCCGCAGTGGTGGCGCGAAGCCTGCGATGCCAAACGCAGCGGCGCGCCGTGGGATGCCGCCCTGCCCGGCCATGCGCCCACCCCAGCGGACACCCCCGCCGACACGAGCGCGGCATGAGCTTCGCTGAACGCTGCGGCCTGCACAGCCGCGAACGCCAGGCAGCTTGTGAGCAATTGGTGCGGCAAGTCGAGGCCTCAGGCATCGAGCTGATCCGCCTGGGCTGGTGTGACCTGCACGGCGTGGTGCGCGGCAAGACGATCGTGGCCTCGCAACTGCGCCAAGCGCTGGCCAACGGCATCGGCATGGTCAGCACCTTGCTGCTCAAGGACAGCTCAGACCGCACCGCCTTCAAGGTGTTCGAGTCGGGCATCGAAGAGACCCTGCCCGGCTTTGCCGGGGCCAGCAATTTCACGCTCATGCCCGACCCGGCCAGCTGGCATGTGCTGCCCTGGGCCGACAAGACCGGCTCGCTGCAGTGCCAGCCCTATTTTGCCGATGGGCGCATCGTGCCGCTCGATTCGCGCCATGTGCTGCAGCAAGCCGTGCAGCGCCTGGCCGATCGCGGCTGGCAAATGCGCTGCGGGCTGGAAGTTGAGTTTCACATTTACCGCCTCAAAGACCCGTTGTACGGGCAAGACCTGGACCCGGACCGTGCGGGATGGCCCGGCCCCGCACCCGAAGTCAGCCTGATCCACCCGGGCTACAACCTGCTGACCGAAGGCTGGATGGACCGGGCCGAGGAGCCCCTGCGCATCGTGCAACGCACCGCGCAAGCGCTGGGCCTGCCGTTGATCTCGCTCGAAATCGAACTGGGCCCCAGCCAGGTCGAAGCGGTGTTTGACGTGAGCGATGCGCTCACCGCTGCCGACCAGATGGTGCTGTTTCGCAACGCCACACGCCAAGCCCTGCGTCGCGCCGGTTACCACGCCACCTTCATGTGCCGCCCGCCGTTTGAACACATCATGTCCAGCGGCTGGCATTTGCACCAATCGGTCTGCGCGTTGGCCACGGGCCACAATGTGTTCATGCGCGAGGCTTCCGCACCGGGTGTCGGTGCGCTGGATGCGCGGCAGGTGCTGAGCGATGAAGGTGCGTCCTGGCTGGCCGGTCTGCTGGCGCACGCCCCGGCGCTCACCGCCCTGTGCACCAGCACCAGCAATGGCTACGGGCGATTCAGGCCCAACGCCATGGCACCTCAGTCGATTTTGTGGGGTCGCGACAACCGAGGAGCCATGCTGCGCGTCATCGGCGAACCCGGCGACAAGGCCACCCGGATTGAAAACCGCTTGGGCGAGCCTGCAGCCAACCCCTACCTGTACATGGCCTCGCAAATCCACGCGGGACTCGATGGCTTGGATACACAACTGAAAGCGCCGCCAGCCACCGAAACGCCTTATGCCGCAGGGGCCGCCTCCATCCCAACGTCTTTGGCCGATGCGGTGCAGGCGCTGCAGCAAGATGCGGCCTTGTGCCAGTCGCTCGGCGAATCCTTCGTGGACTACTACAGCACCATCAAGCGGGCCGAGCACCAACGCCTAGTGCAAGCCGAAGATGCGACGGAGTTTCACAAGCGTGAATACTTCGGCCGAATTTGATAAACCCTAGAAAGCGCGTTTGAGCGCGATGCACTGATGATCACGATCCACCTGCAACCCCACGACCCGACCCAAGCCGCGCACAGCCTGCAAGTGCAGCCCGGCCAAAGCCTGATGCAAGCGGCCGTCGATGCCAACTTGGACGGCATCCAGGCCGATTGCGGCGGACTGCTGACCTGCGCCACTTGCCATGTGGTGGTTCAAGGCGATTGGCAGTCCAAGCTGCCGCCTGTTTCAAGTGACGAAGACGGCATGCTGGCCTTCACCGCCCAAGCACGCCAGCCAAGCAGCCGCTTGTCGTGCCAGATCATGTTGACGCCAGAACTGGACGGCCTGCAGGTGACGCTGCCTGCAAGCCAGTATTGAATCAGCGCGGCATGCCGGGGAAGCCCCCGCCGCCGCCCATCATGCCTTTCATGGCGCCCATGCGCTTCATCATTTTCATGAGGCCGCCGCCCTGCATCTTTTTCATCATGTCCTGCATTTGCTCAAACTCTTTGAGCATGCGGTTGACGTCGTGCACCTGAACACCAGCACCGGCCGCGATGCGGCGTTTGCGCGTGGCCTTGATCAGCTCGGGCTTGCTGCGCTCTTTGGGCGTCATGCTGTGGATGATGCCTTGCTTGCGGGCGATGTCTTTTTCGACCTTGTCCATGTCCATCGCGCCGGCCTTGGCGGTCAGCTGGCTGGGCAGTTTGTCCATCAGGCTGGACAAGCCGCCCATTTGTTTCATCTGCTGGATTTGGGCCAAAAAGTCGTTCAGATCGAAACCGCCGCCGCTCTTGACCTTGGCGGCCAGCTTTTGCGCGGCCTCCATGTCCACACCCGCGGTGACTTGCTCGACCAGCGCAACGATGTCGCCCATGCCCAAGATGCGGCCGGCATGGCGCTCGGCATCGAACACTTCGAGGCCGTCGATCTTCTCGCTGGTACCGGCAAACTTGATGGGCGCGCCGGTGACCTGGCGCACAGACAGGGCTGCACCACCGCGTGAGTCGCCGTCGAGCTTGGTCAACACGATGCCGGTGAGCGGCAGCGCTTCGCTGAAGGCCTTGGCGGTGTTGGCCGCGTCCTGACCTTGCATGGCATCGACCACGAACAGGGTTTCAACAGGTTTCAGTTCAGCATGCAGCGCCTTGATTTCGGCCATCAGGGCTTCGTCAATCGCCAGGCGGCCGGCGGTGTCGACCAGCAGCACGTCAAAGAAGTGTTTGCGGGCGTAGTCGATCGCAGCGCGGGCGATGTCGATTGGCTTTTGGTCGGGGGTGCTGGGGAACCATTCGGCACCGGCTTGGGCGGTGACGGTCTTGAGCTGTTCGATGGCGGCGGGGCGGTACACGTCACCCGAAACCGTCAGCACTTTCTTCTTGCGCTTTTCGATCAGGTGCTTGGCCAGCTTGGCGGTGGTGGT
Source organism: Limnohabitans sp. MMS-10A-192 (assembly GCF_003063335.1). GTDB lineage: Bacteria > Pseudomonadota > Gammaproteobacteria > Burkholderiales > Burkholderiaceae_C > Limnohabitans_A. Next base: position 262,675 of record NZ_NERX01000003.1, read on the forward strand.
GGTTTTACCGGCACCTTGCAGACCGGCCATCAGGATCACGGCGGGCGGCTGCGCGGCCAGGTTGATGTCGGCGACGCCTTCGCCCATGGTGGCGGCCAGCTCACGGTTGACCACGCCCACCAAGGCCTGGCCCGGCTTGAGCGAACCCATGACTTCTTGGCCGAGGGCTTTTTCTTTCACGCGCGCAATGAAGTCGCGCACCACCGGCAGCGCCACGTCGGCCTCCAGCAAGGCCATGCGGACCTCACGCAGCATGTCGGCCACGTTCGATTCGGTGATGCGGGCCTGTCCGCTGATGGTTTTGACGAGGCGGGAAAGTTTGTCGGTCAGGGCGGAGGCCATGCGTGCAAATCCAGAAAAACCGGTCCAGCGTGTGGTGAAACCCCTGTGGCTGCACCTGAAAGGCTAAACTCGGACCCATGATTTTAGCGAGTCCCCCATTCTGGATGCACCCCGCCGCCGCGGTGGCCGCCCTGGCCTATAGCCTGGCAGCGGTGACCGGTGCGCGCATGGGCGAAGTCAACGCACGCCGTTTGCTGGGGCTGGCTTGGGCGGCGCACGCGCTGGCTTTGCTGGGTTTGCTGGCAGGGCCGGTGCGCTTTGGCTTTGCGCCGGCCATGTCTGTCACCGCCTGGCTGGTGGTCACCGCTTATGTGGTGGAGCGGCAGATCTTCCCGCAGCTCAAGGCCCGCTGGGCCATGGGCGGCCTGGGTGCTGTGGCCGTGACGCTGGCCTGGTTGTTTCCGGGCACCTTGTTGCATGCGCAAGCTTCGGCCTGGTTGCCGCTGCATTGGGCGCTGGGCCTGTCGGCCTATGGCCTGTTTGGCGCGGCCGTGATCCACGCCTGGATGATGACGCGCACCGAGCGCAACATCCGCTTGGGCCAAGAAGCCGACAGTGGCTTGCCCCTGCTGACACTGGAAAAACTCACCTTCCGTTTTGTGGCGGCGGGCTTCATGCTGCTCACGGCCACCTTGGTGGCTGGTGCCTTGTTTGGTGAAACCCTCTATGGCCAGGACCGGGGCCAATGGCGCTGGGACCACAAGACGATTTTTGCCCTGCTGTCTTGGCTGACCTTTGCGGTGCTGCTGGTCGGGCGCAGCCAGTGGGGCTGGCGCGGCCGCCGTGCGGTGCGGGTTCTTTATATGGGTGCGGGTTTGCTGCTGTTGTCTTATGCAGGCTCGCGTTTTGTTTTGGAAGTTTTGTTGGGGCGTGCGGGATGAAATACCTGTTTTTGTTGCTGCTGGCCTTGGTCGTGATCTGGGCGGTCAAGCGTTCCCGCGTGAAGCCCCCGGCAGAATCGGCCCAAGCTCCATCGCCCTCGCCCACCGAGATGGTGGCCTGCGCGCACTGCGGCATTCACCTGCCGCGCGCTGAAGCGGTGTCGGGTCAAAAGGGCTTGTATTGCAGCACCGAGCACCGCAGCGCTGCTCAAGACAGCAACCCCGCCTGAGCCCTGCCAAAGTTTTGCGCGTGAACGACACCGCCGCCGACACCCCAAGCTCCACGACCGATTGGCAACAAGGCTGGTACACGCCAGCGCAGCGGCTGGACTCGCCCAACTTCGGGCCGCGACCTGCGGGCGCATGCATCGACTTGCTGGTGATCCACTCCATCAGCTTGCCGCCAGGCCAATACGGTGGCAACGAGGTGCTGGCCTTGTTCACCAACCAACTGGACTGGGACGCGCACCCCTACTTTGGGCAGATCCGAGGGCTGCAGGTGTCGTCGCACTTCTATGTCCGGCGCGATGGCTCGCTGTGGCAGTTTGTCAGCTGCGATGACCGGGCCTGGCATGCCGGCCAGTCCGAATACCGGGGCCGACCCCATTGCAATGACGACTCGATCGGCATTGAGCTGGAAGGCCTGGAGGGTGAGTGCTTTGAAGCGGCGCAGTACGACAGCCTGGCCCGTTTGTGCACAGCGCTGGCGGCCCGATACCCGATTGCCCACGTGGCGGGGCACGAGCACATCGCCCCCGGCCGCAAACAGGATCCAGGACCCGGGTTCGATTGGCCACTTTTGCGATCTTTGTTGGATTTCTCAGATCGGTGTTTTCCCTTGGTTTGATGTGCCGCCGTTACAACTGAGAAATATTTTTCCAGCCCCAATTTGGTACATACGGTTGAGTTTTAAGCGTTCGCTGGCGATTTGTCCAAAATCTGCAAGCTAGACAAATCAAGCCTGTAGCGACAAAACCCCGCCGAAACCCAATGCTGGCTTGAGTTTGTGGTCACAAGTCGCGTGATTCAGAGCTTCGCTCTGGCACTTTTCAACTGCTGAAAAGCCCAAAACAGTGCCTGTGATTTCAAGATGAATCTAAGCTTTCACAAAAAGTCCCCCAAGGACCTCGGTACACTATAGGTAGTGGCTTGAAGGATGCCCAGACACCAGATATAGTGTCCCTTACAAATTTTCACATTTGAATTTTCAGCCTCTTTCAAGCCCTCAAGATCCAACGCCCTGCAACAAACCAAGAACATGACCATGCACACAGATCTGAACATCTCGAGCCACCCCTCAGGCCTTATCGGTCTACCAGAAACTGAACGCCTCAACGCCGCATCGACCCATGCACTGGCCAACTACCAGATCATTCGACGCAATGGTGCCGTGGTGCCTTTTGAGCCCAACAAGATCGCCGTGGCCTTGATGAAAGCCTTTTTGGCCGTTCACGGCACCCAAGGTGCGGCATCGGCCAGCGTTCGCGAGGTCGTGGAAGAGTTGACCCAGAACGTGGTGCGTGCTTTGGTCCGCTCGCGTCCAGGCGGCGGCACCTTCCACATTGAAGACGTGCAAGACCAGGTGGAGCTGGGCCTGATGCGCAGCAGCAACCACGAAGTGGCACGTGCCTATGTGTTGTACCGCGAGCGCCGCACGCAAGAGCGTGCGCAACAGCAACAACAAGTGGCCACAGAAACCGCCTCCAGCGAGCCCGCCCTGCATGTGATCGACGGCGGCAAGCGCGTGGAACTGGACCTGAACTACCTCAAGTCCTTGATGGTCAATGCTTGCGCGGGTCTGGGCCCAGACGTCAGCGCCGAGCCCATCGTGGCCGAAACCATGCGCAACCTGTACGACGGTGTACCCATGGAAGAGGTCTACAAAGCGTCGATCCTGGCGTCGCGTACCCTGATTGAAAAAGACCCGGACTACACCTATGTGACTGCCCGCCTGCTGATGCACACCATCGCCAAGGAAATCCTGGGCAAGGAAGTGACCGCCGACCAGCTCGGTCAAGCGTACTTGGACTACTTCCCCCAGTTCATCAAGAAGGGCGTAGACAACGACCTGCTGGATGAAAAGCTGCTGCAGTTCGATCTGAAGCGCCTGGCCGAGGCCCTCAAGCCCGAGCGCGACATGCAGTTCGACTATCTGGGCCTGCAAACCCTGTACGACCGCTACTTCCTGCACGTGCGCAAGACCCGCATCGAGATGCCTCAAGCCTTCTTCATGCGTGTGGCCATGGGTCTGTCACTCAACGAGATCAACCGCGAAGCCCGCGCCATCGAGTTCTACGAGATCCTGTCTTCGTTCGACTTCATGTCGTCCACCCCCACCTTGTTCAACAGCGGCACCTTGCGTTCACAGCTGTCGAGCTGCTACCTGACCACTGTGCCCGACGATCTGGACGGCATTTATGAGTCGATCAAGGAAAACGCTCTGCTGTCCAAGTTCGCAGGCGGCCTGGGCAACGACTGGACGCGTGTGCGCGCCATGGGCTCGCACATCAAGGGCACGAATGGCGAATCACAAGGCGTGGTGCCTTTCCTCAAAGTCGTCAACGACACGGCTGTGGCGGTGAACCAGGGCGGCAAGCGCAAGGGCGCGGTCTGCACTTACCTGGAAACCTGGCACCTGGACATCGAAGAGTTCCTGGAGCTGCGCAAGAACACCGGCGACGACCGCCGCCGCACGCACGACATGAACACGGCCAACTGGATCCCCGATCTGTTCATGCGCCGCGTCATGGAAAAAGGCGACTGGACCTTGTTCTCGCCCTCCGATGTGCCTGACCTGCACGACCTGTTCGGCCAAGCGTTCGAAAAAGCCTATGTGGCTTACGAGCAAAAAGCCGAGCGTGGCGAAATTCGCCCCAGCAAGAAAATTCCAGCCAATGACCTGTGGCGCAAGATGCTGTCGATGCTGTTCGAGACCGGCCACCCCTGGATCACTTTCAAGGACCCTTGCAACGTGCGCTCGCCCCAGCAGCACGCCGGTGTGGTGCACTCATCCAACCTGTGCACCGAGATCACACTCAACACCAGCGACACTGAAACCGCGGTCTGCAACCTGGGCTCGGTCAACCTGTCCAAGCACCTGAAAGACGGCCCCAACGGCAAGGTCATCGACCGCGCCAAGCTGCAAAAGACGATTTCGATCGCCATGCGCATGCTGGACAACGTGATCGACATCAACTACTACGCCGTCAAGAAAGCCCGTGACTCCAACATGCGCCACCGCCCTGTGGGCTTGGGCCTGATGGGCTTCCAGGATTCGCTGTACGAAATGCGCATCCCCTACGCATCGCAAGCGGCCGTGGAGTTCGCCGACCAGTCCATGGAAGCGATCTGCTACTACGCTTATTGGGCTTCGACCGAGTTGGCCAAAGAACGCGGTCAGTACTCCAGCTACAAAGGCTCGCTGTGGGATCAGGGCATCTTGCCGCTGGACACGCTGGACCTGCTGGAGCGCGAGCGCGGCGGTTATGTGGAAGTGGACCGCTCGTCCACCTTGGACTGGGATGCTTTGCGCAAGAAGATTGCGCAAGACGGCATGCGCAACTCCAACTGCGTGGCGATTGCGCCAACGGCCACCATCTCCAACATCATCGGTGTGGACGCCTCGATCGAACCTTGCTTTGGCAACCTGTCGGTCAAGTCCAACCTGTCGGGCGAGTTCACTGTCATCAACAGCTACTTGGTGCGTGACTTGAAGCGCTTGGGCCTGTGGGACGACGTGATGGTCATGGACCTGAAGCACTTTGACGGTTCCCTGCGTCCTATCGACCGCGTGCCGCAAGAGGTCAAGTCTTTGTACGCCACCGCCTTTGAAGTGGAGACCACTTGGCTGGTGGAAGCTGCTGCTCGTCGCCAGAAATGGATCGACCAAGCGCAATCGCTCAACATCTACATGGCTGGTGCTTCGGGCAAGAAACTCGACGACACCTACAAGCTCGCTTGGTTGCGTGGTCTCAAGACCACCTACTACCTGCGCACATCGAGTGCCACGCAAGTGGAGAAGTCCACTGTGCAAGCGGGCTCGCATAACGCTGTGTCTTCAGGCATGCCGACTGCCGGCATGAGCGCACACGATGCATCGGCATCGCAGGCACCGCTGAGCGCTACACCTGCGACCGATGTGCAATTCACCGCGATCGACGACGTCGGCTGCGAAGCTTGCCAGTGATCTGAATGCATCGCACACACATGCCAACATGGTGGTGCGATGCAATTGAACAACACTTCGAGCCCATGCATGCGCAGAAAACGAATCACTGCTTTGCAATTCGCGCGCATGCTTTCATAATTTGAGAACTGGAAATTTTTATGTTGTCTTGGGACGATCAAGTTAAACCCGCATTGCAACCTGCAATGCCTCCAATGCCTGGCACGGGTGCAGCACCTGCATCGGCATCGGTGTCTTCTCCAGCAGCGCCTGCTCGCCGCATGAATGCCGCTGACAAGCGCATCATCAACGGCCAGACCGACGTCAACCAGTTGGTGCCTTTCAAATACAAATGGGCTTGGGAAAAATACCTGGCCACCTGCGCCAACCATTGGATGCCGCAGGAAGTGAACATGAACCGCGACATCGCTTTGTGGAAAGACCCCAACGGCCTGACCGAAGACGAGCGCCGCATCGTCAAGCGCAACCTCGGCTTCTTTGTCACCGCCGATTCGCTGGCAGCCAACAACATCACATTGGGCACTTACCGCCACATCACAGCGCCTGAGTGCCGCCAGTTCTTGTTGCGCCAAGCCTTTGAAGAAGCCATCCACACCCACGCCTACCAATACATTGTGGAATCGCTGGGTCTGGACGAGAGCGAAATCTTCAACGCCTACAACGAAGTCAAATCCATCCGTGACAAGGACGAGTTCCTGATCCCGTTCATCAGCGCGATCATGGATCCGAACTTCAAGACCGGCACGCTGGAAACCGACCAGACTTTGCTCAAGTCGCTGATCGTGTTTGCTTGCCTGATGGAAGGTCTGTTCTTCTACGTGGGTTTCACACAAATCTTGGCCTTGGGTCGCCAAAACAAGATGACAGGTGCTGCCGAGCAGTACCAATACATCCTGCGCGACGAGTCCATGCACTGCAACTTCGGCATCGACTTGATCAACACCGTGAAGCTGGAAAACCCCCAGCTGTGGACCGCCGAATTCAAGGCCGAGATCAAGGCCCTGTTCCTGCAAGCTGTCGAACTGGAATACCGTTATGCCGAAGACACCATGCCACGCGGCGTGCTGGGCATGAACGCCTCCATGTTCAAAGGCTATCTGCGCTACATCGCCAATCGCCGTGCCACGCAAATTGGACTTGAACCTTTGTTCCCGAACGAAGAGAATCCATTCCCATGGATGAGCGAAATGATTGACCTGAAGAAAGAACGCAACTTCTTTGAAACCCGGGTCATTGAATACCAATCTGGCGGGGCCTTGTCTTGGGACTGATCTTCTGAACACCCTTCACATGTCACCCTTCTGCAAGCCACAACGCGTGATCCCTACGGGGGTTGGGCGGTGTGGCTTTTCCGCGTTCATGGTGTTGAGGCATGCTTCAGCACCATGGATCGCTTTGTGCAATCCAACAAGCACCAAGCGTTCCCTTTCCGTTGAGTTCTCAACTTGATCAAGGAGAAAATCATGGCAACTGCAAAAAAAGCAACAGCTAAAAAAGCTGCTCCCGCAAAGAAGGCCGTCGCGGCCAAAAAACCTGCTGCTAAAAAAGTAGCCGCAGCCAAGAAGCCCGCTGCTAAAAAAGCCGCTCCAGCTAAAAAAGCCGTCGCGGCCAAAAAGCCAGCAGCTAAAAAAGTAGCAGCCGCTAAGAAGCCAGCCGCTAAAAAAGCCGCTCCAGCCAAAAAGGCCGTTGCAGCGAAAAAGCCAGCAGCTAAAAAAGTAGCAGCCGCTAAGAAGCCAGCAGCCAAAAAAGCCGCTCCAGCTAAAAAAGCAGCTCCTAAAGCAGCAGCCGCTAAAAAGCCAGCAGCCAAAAAAGCCGCACCCGCTAAAAAAGCAGCTGTTAAGAAAACCGCAGCCAAAAAGCCAGCAGCCAAAAAGCCCGCTGTGAAAAAAGCTGCCAAGAAGCCTGCTGCAAAGAAGGCATCCAAAGCACCCGCTGCCCCTGCTGCTCAAACCACACTGAATCCTCAAGCTGCCTGGCCGTTTCCTTCGGCCGCCAAGCCCTGATTCAGCTGGCAAACGCTAGCAATAAAGCCCAACACTGGCAACGGTGTTGGGCTTTTTTCCTGGGAAGCCACTCAGGGGTAAAAACTCACAATACGGTATCCGGTCACAGCCAAGTCACGGGCGACCGTCAAGCGCATCAGGCCTTGCCACACTTGTCCGGGAGACAGTGTTTCGGGTGCATCCAACTGGTCCGCTCCAAACACACGGCGCACCAATGGCTTGCCTTGCACATCCTCCAGCGTGACCTCCAGTGAAGTCATCAACACATTCTGAGCAGAGGTGTTGCGAACCACCCACTGCAACTCAAAAGCGTCGTCACGTTGTATGAAGCTGGATGTGTCGATCACCACCGCATGAAGGTCTCGCGCATGTGCTGATTCACAAGCCCATGCATTGCAGATTCGCTGAACGTGATGCGCCATCACTGGAAACTTGGCCACCAAAGCGAAGCGGTTCACCCAGATCACCTGGCTCAGCAAGGCGAGGACCAAAGCGGACAAGGCCAAAATCGACGGCCAACGACGACGCACCGACTCCCGGGACGTTGTTTCGTCGATTGTCGACACATCGAGGTCGTCTGCAGGATCCTGCGATTGAGGTGGGGATGCAGCCATTCTCACGATGGCTTTGTCGATTTCTGGTTGAAAGCTCGACAGGGCTTTTTCAAACGAACTCAAATCCTCAGAAGCTTGGGTCCGCACATCCAAAGTCGAGCGGTCTTCTTGCTTGAGCAAGTCTCCAATATCCAGCCGCGGTGGTAAGGTGCCCGACCAAGAGAGAATCAGGCCCGTGCTGTCGAACGCATGCTGACACTCCCCACAGCGCAACCAGCCTTTGGCCACCTCGAGCTGATCAGGCAAGACCTGATAGACCGTGGCACATTCAGGGCAGCGTGTGATCCAGTTCATGACCCGATTGTAGACAGGGTCAAGTCTCCGCTCAAACTGCGGCTGCAGACTTCTTGGCGGTCATCAAGATCCAGCCGTCTTCCGCATCGGCCACTTCAAGTTGCACCCAAGGTGCGTAAGCCGCTTTGAGCTCATCGGCCTGGCGCTCCAAAATGCCCGCCAACACCAAAGAACCACCGCTTTGCACGTACGCACACAGCAGCGGCGCCAGCACTTTCAAGGGTGTCGCCAAGATGTTGGCCAGCACGGTTTGGTAGACCCCTTGGGCTTTGTCTGGCAAGCCAGCCATCAAAGTCACGTGATTGGCTTCGGCGTTCAACTCGGTCGATGTGACCGCAGCCTCGTCAATGTCCACAGCATCGATGCGAGCAGCTCCGTACTTGGCGGCACCAATGGCCAGAATGCCGGAACCACAACCGTAATCGAGCACGCGCTGGTCTTGCACATTGTTGCGGGCAATCCAGCGCAGACACATGCGGGTGGTCGGGTGTGTCCCGGTGCCAAAAGCCAGGCCCGGATCCAGCCGAATGATCTGTTTGGCTTGCGCCGGTGGTTCATGCCAAGTGGGCACGATCCAAAAATCAGAAGTCACTTCCACCGGGGCAAATTGCGATTGGGTCAAACGCACCCAGTCCTGATCGGCCACCGCCTGAATACCGAGCAATCGGCAACCTTCAAAGAAGTCTTGCGCCTGCAGCAAGGTGGCGGCCTCCTTGGCGCCGGACTCTTGCGCAAACAAGGCAACCATGCGTGAACGCTGCCAGCCGTCTTTGGGTGGCGGCATGCCAGGCTCGCCAAACAAAGCCTGCTCGGCAGGGGTCTGGGCGTCGGCATCTTCGACCGACACGCTCAAGGCATCCAGGGCATCGAGCGCGTCGCTCAAAACGTCAACCCGTTCCTCCGGGCAGAGCAAGCTCAGTTCAAACATGGTGCGATCCGATCTCAGCGTTTGTGTTGGCTGAGCCAGTGTTCAAGGTAATGGATGTTGGTGCCGCCTTGCATGAACTTGGCGTCCACCATCAGCTCGCGGTGCAGCGGGATGTTGGTGTTGATGCCTTCGATCACGGTTTCGGCCAAGGCGGTCTGCATGCGGGCCAAGGCCTGCTCGCGGGTGTCGCCGTGCACAATGATCTTGCCGATCATCGAGTCGTAATTCGGTGGCACAAAGTAGTTGTTGTAGGCGTGTGAATCCACGCGCACACCGGGGCCGCCAGGCATATGCCAAGAAGTGATACGACCGGGCGAAGGTGTGAACTTGAAGGGGTCTTCGGCGTTCACACGGCACTCGATGGCATGACCACGGATCTGGATCTGCTTTTGCGTGAATGGCAATTTCTCACCGGCAGCGACCATGATCTGGGTCTTGACGATGTCCACACCGGTGATCCATTCGGTCACGGGGTGCTCCACCTGAACACGGGTGTTCATCTCGATGAAATAGAATTCGCCGTTTTCGTACAAGAACTCGAAAGTGCCAGCACCGCGATAACCGATCTTCTTGCAAGCGGCCACGCAACGCTCTCCGATCTTTTCGATCAGTTTGCGCGGAATGCCTGGTGCAGGGGCTTCTTCGATCACCTTTTGGTGGCGACGCTGCATGGAGCAATCGCGCTCACCCAGATAGACCGCATTCTTGTGCTTGTCTGCCAGGATCTGGATTTCGACGTGCCGTGGGTTCTGCAGGAACTTTTCCATGTAGACCGCAGGATTGCCAAACGCGGCACCGGCCTCGGCCTTGGTCATTTGAACCGCATTGATCAAGGCGGCTTCGGTGTGCACCACACGCATGCCGCGACCACCGCCGCCACCCGCGGCCTTGATGATCACGGGGTAACCCACGCTCTTGGCGATGCGGCGGATCTGGGCTGGATCGTCGGGCAACTCGCCCTCTGAGCCAGGCACGCAAGGCACGCCTGCGCGGATCATGGCCTGCTTGGCCGAGACCTTGTCGCCCATGATGCGGATCGACTCGGGTGTGGGGCCGATGAACTGGAAACCGCTTTTTTCGACGCGCTCGGCGAAGTCGGCGTTCTCGCTCAAAAAGCCATAGCCGGGGTGAATGGCTTCAGCGTCGGTCACTTCGGCAGCCGAAATGATCGCGGGCATGTTGAGGTAACTCAGGGGCGAAGCTGCAGGTCCGATACAGACCGCTTCTTCGGCCAACTTCACGTATTTGGCTTCTTTGTCGGCTTCGGAATACACCATCACCGCTTTGATGCCCAACTCGCGGCAAGCGCGCTGGATTCGCAAAGCGATCTCACCGCGGTTGGCGACCAGGATTTTCTTGAACATGAAATCCCCGTTTGGTTTATTCGACGATGAACAAAGGCTGACCGTATTCGGTCGCTTGACCGTTTTCGCACAGGATTTGGGTCACGGTGCCGGATTTGTCGGATTCGATCTCATTGAGGATCTTCATCGCTTCAATGATGCACAGGGTGTCGCCTTCTTTGACGACCGAGCCGATTTGCACGAAAGGCGCAGCACCAGGGCTCGAAGAACGGTAAAAGGTACCGACCATGGGCGACTTGACGGCGTGACCAGCAGGCGCTGCGGGTGCTTCTGCTACTGCAGGTGCCGCCACGGCCACAGGTGATGCAGCCAAAGGGGCTGCTGCTGGGGCTTGCTGAACCATCACGGGGGCAGCCACGCCCATGCTCTTGACGATGCGGACCTTGCCTTCGGCTTCGGTGATCTCCAACTCGGAGACATTCGAATCTGATACCAAATCGATCAGGGTTTTGAGTTTGCGCAAATCCATAGGACCTCCATTGCGTAAGCCAACGTAAGGGCCTGAATTTACACCAATTTTCAGTAAAAACCCTCAAAAAACCATCTAACAACTCGCATTTTGGAGAAATCCACGACCAAATTCCTCCAACAGAGATGCTACTGAGGCACTACCAGCCACCATGAGCCGCTCAAACGCCGCTTGAACGCCACTCGTTCAAAGCATCAAGATTCAATTGACCCAGCTTTTGTTGCCAAATCGATCCATCTGCCTTGAAAAATACACTGAATGGCAAGCCTCCTGTGGCGTTGCCCAAGGATTTGGCCAGCTCCGTGCCCCCCAACCCGGCCAAACCCACCGGAAAACCCAAGGGCTGGCGTTGCAAGAATTTTCTGACGGCACTGGGCTGGTCAATGGCCAAGGCCAGCACTTGCAAGCCGTTGGCTGCATTTTCACGCCAGAAGCGATCAAGCAAAGGCAACTCTTCCACGCAAGGTGGACACCAGGTGGCCCAAAAGTTCACCAGCAAGGGTTTCCCAGCCAATGAGGCCATGGACAACGACTCGCCCGTGGGCGTGTCAAAGCTGTGCCCCCAAAAAGCATGCTGCGCAGCACCGGACGCCGGCTGCGGCGTCATGCGCCACCAAGCCAAGCCGGCACCGGCCAAGCCGGCTGCAGCACCTGCAGCCAGCATCAGGTGGCGACGGGAGGAGGGTTGTTGGGCTTTCAACATGGGGGAATGGTCTTTCATCGTGACAGCAACATCGTCAAAGCGGCCAGGTCGCCGCGTGGCGCACGGCCTTGGGCATCGGGCAACAAGGCGCCGCGCAGATCGTCCAGATCGTAAATGCGCAGGTGCACGCCAATGTCTTCGTCCAAGTCGGGGCAAAAGCTGTGCAGGCTTAACACATCCACATCGTCACCGTGCATGCCGCGCACTGTCTGCACTTCGTAACGGAGATTCTGGTTGATCAATGCAATCTCAGCCGATTTGGGATCGTCACAAAACAAGGCCAGATCAATGTCCGACAAGCGGGTGGCCCAGCCCTGCCAGACAGCACCGCCCAGATGCGGGCGAAATTCCGCCAAGCGCTGCATCCAGGTCCGCGCATGCTCACGCAATGCCAGCAATTCGCCAGGCTGGGTGTCGGCACAAAACAGCGAGATGTAGTCCAACACTTGCACCTCGACCTCGTCATTGGAGGGCAAGGCCGTGCGCCCTGGCAAGCCCAATGCCTTGAGCGCCCGGTGCTTGGCGGGGCCAAATGCCAGGCCCTCCTCCACCACCAAACGGGCCGCAGTGGCTGCGATTTCAAATCCTGCATCGTTCATGGTCACGATTGTGCCTTCAGGCAGGAACACCTCCGGCACATCAGGACTGAGAAAGTCTGGGCCAAGAAAAGGTCATCTGTACTGGTGGCACCTAAAATCAGCCCATGCATATTCATATTCTGGGCATTTGTGGCACCTTCATGGGTGGTTTGGCAGCTCTGGCACGCGAAGCCGGGCATCGGGTCACCGGCTGCGACGCTGGCGTTTACCCGCCGATGAGCGATCAGCTGCGCGCCTTGGGCATCGAGCTGATCGAAGGCTTTGGCGCCGACCAAATGGCCTTGAAGCCCGACATGTACGTGATCGGCAACGTGGTCAGCCGTTCGCGCCTGGCCGACGGCAGCCCCAAATTTCCGCTGATGGAAGCCATTTTGGAAGCCGGTGCGGCTTACACCAGCGGCCCGCAATGGCTGTCTGAGCATGTGCTGCAAGGCCGACATGTGCTGGCTGTGGCGGGCACGCACGGCAAAACCACCACCACCTCCATGCTCACTTGGGTGCTCGAACAAGCCGGGCTGCAACCGGGCTTTCTGGTCGGCGGTGTGCCGCTGAACTTTGGTGTCTCGGCCCGGCTGGGTGGCGGCCAATACTTCGTCATTGAAGCCGACGAATACGACACCGCTTTCTTCGACAAGCGCAGCAAGTTTGTGCACTACCGGCCCCGGACAGCCATCTTGAACAACTTGGAGTTCGACCACGCCGACATCTTTGACGATCTGGCGGCCATCGAGCGGCAATTTCACCACCTGGTGCGCACCGTGCCCGGCTCGGGCCGCGTGGTGGTCAATGGCCTGGAAGAAAGTCTGACCCGCGTGCTGGGCCAGGGCTGCTGGAGCGAAGTGCGCACCTTTGGCAGCGCAGTGAGCGACTTTGTGGCCGAAGGCGAGCCCTCGCATTTCAAGGTCTTGCAGGCCGGAAAGCCCGTGGCCGACGTGCAATGGGCCATTGGTGGCGTGCATAACCAGCTCAACGCGCTGGCGAGTATTGCCGCTGCGGAGCATGTGGGCGTGCGCCCGGCTGTGGCGGCGCAGGCGCTGGCCACATTTGAAAACGTCAAGCGCCGCATGGAAGTGCGCGGCACGGTGAACGGCATCACCGTTTACGACGATTTCGCCCACCACCCTACCGCCATCCGCACCACCGTCAACGGCTTGCGCCGTCAGGTGGGCGATGCGCGCATCCTCGCGATTTTTGAGCCGCGCAGCAACACCATGAAGCTCGGCACCATGAAAGCCCAGCTGCCTTGGAGCTTGGAAGAAGCCGATCTGGCGTTTTGCCATTCCGGTGGCCTGGGCTGGGACGCAGAAGCAGCCCTTGCGCCGATGGGTGCGCGTGCGCAAGTGGGCGCCAACATCGATGAAGTCATCGCGCAAGTGATGGCGCAAGTTCAACCCAGCGACCACCTGCTGTGCATGAGCAATGGCGGGTTTGGCGGGATCCACGCCAAGCTGCTGCAAGCCCTGCAAACCGACTGAGCCGCATGCACAACGACAGCCACCGGCGGCTTGGCATCGGGCTGGTCACCCTCACCACCCTGATGTTCGCGGTGTTGGACACCACCGCCAAGTGGCTGGTGCTCAGCTTGCCGGTGTTGCAGGTCGTGTGGCTGCGCTTTTTGACGCATTCGCTGTTTTCGCTTGCGGTCTTCGGCCCGAGCATGGGCTTGTCCCTGGTCCGTTGGCAGCACCCCAAGTTGCAACTGTTGCGCGGCATGATGCTGGCCAGCATGACGGGCCTGAACTTCTGGGCCCTGCAATACCTGCAACTGGCCGAAACGGGGGCGATGCAGTTTTCTGTGCCGATCCTGATTGCCGTGTTGTCGGCTTGGTGGCTGGGCGAGCGGCTCGATGCCCAGCGCTGGGCGGCCATCGCGGCAGGCTTCATCGGCGTGCTGATCATCATCCGACCAGGCAGCCAAGCGTTCCACCCGGCCATCTTGCTGTCGGCGGGCAACGCCATTTTGTACGCCCTGTTCAACCTGCTGACACGCCGTCTGGCCAGCAGTGAACATCCGGCCACCATGCAACTGGCCTCGGCCCTGGTGGCCACGGCCGTGCTCACCCCTTTTGCGTGGTGGAGCTGGCAAACACCCAGCACCGGCTGGCAATGGCTGATGCTCGGCGTGGCCGGGCTCAGTGGCGGCGCGGGGCATTATTTCGCAGCGCAGGCGCACCGTTTTGCATCGGCCGCAGTGCTGGGGCCGTTTTTGTACCAGCAGATCATTTACATGACCTTGGGCGGCTGGCTGGTATTTGGCCAAGTGCCCGACCGCGCTGTGCTGCTGGGCGCCTGCGTGGTGGTGGCCAGTGGCCTGTTCTTGTTGTGGCGCGAGTTCCAGGTCAAGACCACATCACCCGCCCCATGAGCGCAAGTGCAGCGCCTGTGGGCTGACCCACAGGCTACGCGCTTCAGCGCGAACGGCGGGCCTTCACCGCGTCCGACAAGACCTGCAACACGCCTTCGCTGTCGTCCCAGCCAATGCAGGCATCGGTGATGCTCTGGCCGTAGGTCAAGCTCGCCACATCGTGCTGACCGGGCGTGAACTTCTGGGCCCCATCCACCAGATGGCTTTCGACCATGACGCCGAACACCTGACGTGAACCGCCGCTGATTTGCGCAGCAATGTCTTTGGCCACATCGATCTGACGCTCGTGCTTCTTGCTGCTGTTGGCGTGGCTGCAGTCCACCATCAAAGTGGCAGGCAACTTGGCGGCCTCCAGCTCTTTGCAGGCTGCGGCCACGCTCTCGGCGTCGTAGTTGGGGGCTTTGCCGCCGCGCAGAATCACGTGGCAGTCCTGGTTGCCCTGGGTCTGCACGATGGCGACCTGGCCGTTTTTATGGACCGACAAAAAGTGGTGGCCACGGGCTGCGGCCTGGATCGCGTCGGTCGCGATCTTGATGTTGCCATCCGTCCCGTTCTTGAAGCCGATGGGCGCCGACAAGCCCGAAGCCAGTTCGCGGTGCACCTGGCTTTCGGTGGTGCGCGCACCAATGGCGCCCCAGCTGATCAGATCGCCAATGTACTGGGGCGAGATCACGTCGAGGAACTCACTGCCTGCGGGCAGGCCTTGGCGGTTGATCTCGATCAGCAGCTGGCGTGCGATGCGCAGGCCTTCGTCGATGCGGTAGCTCTCGTCCAGGTAGGGGTCGTTGATCAAGCCCTTCCAGCCCACAGTGGTGCGGGGCTTTTCGAAGTACACGCGCATCACGATCTCCAGCGTGTCGGCGTACTTCTCGCGCAAGGGCTTCAGGCGGCGGGCGTAATCCAAAGCCGCTGCAGGGTCATGGATCGAGCAGGGGCCGATGATGACCAGCAGGCGGTCGTCTTGGCCGTGCACGATGTTGGCAATCGACTTGCGGGTTTGCGAGATCAGGGTTTCCGTCGCCGTGCCGGCGATCGGGAAGAAGCGGATCAAATGTTCTGGAGGCGGGAGCACGGTGATGTCCTTGATGCGTTCGTCGTCGGTCTGGCCGGTGCGGTCAACTGCATTCGGATACCAAGCTTCTGTGGCTGTGGTTTTGGCATTCATCGTGGGCTCCTAAGATTGAAAAAAGACAGGTGAAAAAAAACCGCCGGGCTTTGGGGCTCCGGCGGTGTGTGTCGAGATGTTCGGGTGCTTATGCGCTCGCCTCTCGTCCGCCGGGGACTGAGAACCAAAAATAAAAAAAGTAAAAAGAGATACGCGAAAACATGTTGTTCAATGTATCACAGCTGAATGACAGTTCCTGACAGACCGATCCGGGGACAAACCCGCAGGCCCTTTTTCAGGCTCGGTTTGATGTTCAGGCCGTGCCCCCAACGGTCAGGCCATCGATGCGCAAGGTCGGCTGCCCCACGCCCACCGGCACGCTTTGGCCCTCTTTGCCGCAGGTGCCCACGCCCGAGTCCAGCTTCATGTCGTTGCCGATCATGCTGATCTTCTTGAGCGATTCCGGACCGCTGCCGATCAGGGTGGCACCCTTGACAGGGTATTGGATCTTGCCGTTTTCCACCCAGTAGGCCTGACTGGCCGAGAACACGAACTTGCCGCTGGTGATGTCCACCTGGCCACCTGCAAAGTTGGTGGCGTAGAGGCCTTTTTTGATGCTGGCCACAATTTCTTCGGCGCTCTTGTCGCCGCCCAGCATGTAGGTGTTGGTCATGCGCGGCATGGGCACATGGGCATAGCTTTCGCGGCGGCCGTTGCCCGTGGGCTTGACGCCCATCAGGCGGGCGTTCATCGAATCCTGGATGTAGCCGCGCAAGATGCCGTCTTCGATCAGCACGTTCTTCTGGCTGGCGTGTCCTTCGTCGTCCACGTTCAGCGAACCGCGGCGGTCGGCCATCGTGCCGTCATCCAGCACCGTCACGCCCTTGGCGGCCACGCGCTGGCCAATGCGGCCGCTGAAGGCGCTCGAGCCCTTGCGGTTGAAGTCGCCTTCCAGGCCATGGCCCACGGCTTCGTGCAGCAACACGCCGGGCCAGCCATTGCCCAGCACCACCGTCATCTCACCCGCAGGCGCGGGGCGGGCATCCAGGTTGATGAGCGCGGCAGACACCGCTTCTTGCACATAGCTCTCGACCATGCCATCGTCAAAATAGGCCAAACCGAAGCGGCCACCGCCGCCCGCGCTGCCCACCTCGCGGCGGCCGTTTTGCTCGGCGATCACCGTGACCGACAGGCGAATCAAAGGGCGGACATCGGCGGCCAGTGTGCCGTCGGCACGGGCGACCATCACCACGTCGTATTCGGTGGCCAGGCCAGCCATGACCTGCACGATGCGTGGGTCCTTGGCGCGGGCGATCTTTTCCACGCGGCCCAGCAAATTCACTTTGGCCGTGCTGTCCAGCGTGGACATCGGGTCCAGCGAGGGGTAGAGCGAGCGGCTGGCCGAAATCTTGCGCGCGGGCACTTTGATGCGCTTGTTTTGCGCCGCCGAGGCGATGGATCGGACCGTCATGGCCGCGTCCATCAAAGAAGCTTCTGAGATGTCGTCCGAATAAGCAAAGGCGGTTTTCTCGCCCGATACCGCCCGCACGCCCACGCCTTGGTCGATGCTGAAGCTGCCGGTCTTGACGATGCCCTCTTCCAAGCTCCAGCCTTCGGAGCGGGTGTATTGAAAGTACAGATCGGCATCATCGACCGCATGCGCCTTGATGGCATTTAGCGCCTGGCTCAGATGGGTTTCGTTCAGACCAAACGGGTCAAGCAGCAGGGACTTGGCCGTGGCCAGGCGTTCGATGGTGGGTTCGC
Organism: Limnohabitans sp. MMS-10A-192; assembly: GCF_003063335.1. Classification (GTDB taxonomy): domain Bacteria; phylum Pseudomonadota; class Gammaproteobacteria; order Burkholderiales; family Burkholderiaceae_C; genus Limnohabitans_A. The sequence continues at coordinate 280,292 of NZ_NERX01000003.1, forward strand.
GTGAAATCATGGGCCTCATTGTAGGGATTGCGCAATCCCCTTGTCCGCAGGCCGGGACCGGTCAGCTTTGAACCAGCTGTTTGGACTTGGCAATCGCCATCAGGATGCCCAGGGCAAAGCCCAGGGTGACCATGGCTGTACCGCCATAGCTGACGAAGGGCAAAGGCACGCCCACCACCGGCAAGATGCCACTGACCATGCCCATGTTCACAAACGCGTAGGTGAAAAAGATCATGGACACGCTGGCTGCCAGCAAGCGGCTGAACATGGTGGGGGCTTGTGAGGCGATCACCAAGCCTCGGTAGACCAGGAAGAAGAAGCCCGAAATCAGAACCAGCCCGCCAATGAATCCGAACTCTTCTCCAAAGGCCGCAAAAATGAAATCGGTGGTACGTTCCGGAATGAACTCCAAGTGGGTTTGGGTGCCTTGCATGAAACCCTTGCCCCAAAAACCACCGGAGCCAATGGCGATCATGCCCTGGATGATGTGAAAGCCTTTGCCCAAGGGGTCTCGGGCAGGATCGAGCAAAGTGCAAACCCGCTGACGTTGGTACTCATGCAGGACACGCCAGTCCACATCCGCTTGGCACAAAGTGGGCTCCATGATGACCAGCACCACCATGCCCGCCAAGGCCAGTGCCACTGGCGGCAATATCCAACGCCATTTCAGCCCGGCAAAAAAGATGACCGACAAACCGGCTGACAACACGAGCAATGACGTGCCAAGGTCAGGTTGCTTCATGATGAGGCCCACGGGGACACCCAGAATCAGCATCGCCATCGCAAAGTCCAGCGGCCTGAGCCGCCCTTCACGTTTTTGAAACCAAGCCGAGAGCATGAGCGGCATCGCGATCTTCAAGATTTCACTGGGCTGGATCACGACCCCCAGGTTCAGCCAGCGCCGCGCCCCTTTTTTCGTGAGCCCAAACAAGGCCACTGCGATCAACAAGGCCACACCCACCGCATACACCGGCACTGCCCAAGCCATGAGTTTTTGCGGCGGCACCTGGGCCACCACAAACATGATGAAACCAGCCAACACCATATTGCGAGCATGGTCCACAAAGCGACTGCCATGGTCATAACCCGAGGAATACATGATCAGCATGCCCACGCAAGCGAGCATGAAAACGGCAAACGCCAAAGGCCCGTCGAAGCCTTCGACCAAGCCCATCAAACGTTGACCCAACGAGGGTTTTTGAATCACTGCAACCATGGTGCGATTATCCCCTGATCAAAACTGAGCGCACTCAATGGCTGCGGCCACTGCGGAACATGCCATGGGTTTTGCGGTTGAGCACGCCTTGCGCGGCCAACTTGTTCATCGAGGGGCTGGCGTGCGCGTGGGTGATGGCCAAACCCAAAGCGTCGGCCGCATCTTGCCTGGGCACCACAGGCAACTGCAGCAGGCGCTTGACCATCTCCTGCACCTGCGATTTGTCCGCCCGGCCATGACCCGTGACAGACTGCTTCATTTGCAAAGCGGTGTACTCGGCCACCGGCAAGCCGCAAGACACCAGGGCCGTCACGCAGCAGCCGCGAGCTTGACCCAGCAGCAAGGTGGCCTGCGGGTTGACGTTCACGAACACGATTTCCACCGAAGCCACATCGGGCTGGTAGCGTTCGTGGATCTCACGGATACCGTCATAAATCACTTTCAGGCGTGCGGGCAAATTGCCCATCTCTTCCTTCGTGGTCTGGATCACGCCGCTGGCCACGTACTGCAGGTGTGATCCGGTCATGTCCAACACACCAAAGCCCGTGGTCTGCAAACCTGGGTCAATCCCCAAAATGCGGACGGTCGCAGGCGCACTCATGGCAGCGCCACATCGTTCATGCGGCCCACGATCACTTCGGCGCGGTTGGCCAAATATGGGGACTGGGGGCGTTGTTCAAAATACCGTGGACGCGGCAGCATGACCGCCAAGCGTGCGCTTTCCCAAGCGCTCAAGGCCGATGCCGATTTGCGAAAGTAATGCTGTGCAGCAGCCTCGGCACCGAACACACCCTCACCCCACTCCACACTGTTGAGGTAAATCTCGAGGATGCGACTTTTGGACAAAAAGAGCTCCAACTCCAAGGTCAAGACCATCTCCTGAGCCTTGCGCAGCAAGGTGCGCTCACCCGATAAAAACAAGTTTTTGGCCAATTGCTGCGTGATGGTCGAGCCCCCCACAATTTTGGGCTCAACCGGTTTGGCATAGCCCTGACGCTGGGCGCGCCGCTCGGCCTGCGCTTTGGCTTTGGCATTTTTGCCCCACGCTTTTTCCAAGGAGTCCCACCAGATGCCGTTGTGCTGGGGGAACGCGCTGTCCTCAGAGGCCAACACGGCACGCTTGAGGGATGTCGAAATCTGGCGCTGATCAACCCACACCTGACGCCAAGGCAAACGACCTTGCTGGGTCAAAACTTGCCAAATTTGTGAGCGCTCGAAACTGGTGGACTCAGGCGCCATGCCATTCATGCTAACGATGCGCAAGGCGAAATACAACTGCAAACACAACACAGCACACACGAGGAGCACACACCAACGACCCAAGGCTTTCATGGAATTCCTCGTTCAGAAATTGGCATCCCGCCCGTGTTTTTCATTGGTCTGGGGCCAGCATGCGGGTGGACAAGGTGTCGTCGCGCGAGAACATGAATCGCGACACCACCACGATCTGGTCGGCCTGGCTGCGCATTTTGGCGCCAAAAGGATCAAAGGGGCCGGCACTGCGCACGATGGCCACCGCACGCTCATCCAGCAAAGGGTTGCGCGATGAGCTGGCCACCTCAGTTTGTAACAGCTCACCCTGGCTGTTGACCGTGATCACCATGGTCAACTTGCCGTACAGCTTTTCGCCACGTGCCTGAGGAAAATTCAAGGTGCCCTGGCTTTCGATGGTGCGACGCAGCTTGTCGTAATACAAGGCATACACCGTCTCTTTGGTGGCAGGGCTGATGTAGCGCTTGCGCGGAGAGCCTTGTGTCTTTTCCACGCGCTGCTCAATTTGAGCCAACTGGCGTGTCAGTTGCTGCTTGCGCTCTTCGCGGGCCTGGCGCTCGGTAGCCGTGCTCTTGTCACCGGGGTCTTCGCGCGACAAATCGGACAATTCGGCTTTGAGCTGCGTGAGCAAACGCATTTGCTGCACCTTGAGCGCCTCGATCTTGCGCTGAACTTCCGTGATGTCTGTGCCCTGCTCAGTGGTCACAGCTGCAGGCAAGGGCGATGCGGCCATGCTCACCTCGACCACCTGTCCGCCTCCGGCCAAACTCACCTGCGCCAAGGCTTGCGCCTCGGCTGGCCGTTCGTTGCTGCGCGCATTGACCAACACCACCTCAAGAGGCGTATCTTCAAACACGCGGTTGAAGGTTTCTGGGGCAGCAAAGCGCAAGGTCAACAGCGCCAGATGCAGCGCCAGTGAAATACCCAAAGTCCACTGAAGTGTGCGGTAAGGTGCCATTCGAATCATGTTCAATCAAGCGCCATCACTTTGCGTGCTGTCATTCAGATCAACCGCAATCGTCAAGGGTCCTGCACCCATGGCTTCTTCATCGTCTGCCTCATCAGAAGCGTCTTCTGCAGCGGCCATCGGTGCATCCAGGTGTGCCGTCACGGTGCCTTTGACATCCAGCGCCATCAAATCCACCTCACCCAGCTGAACACGCACACGGGCACCACGCGCCAGGGCTTGTGCACCCATCACACTGAACATGAGGGGCAGACTGTCGGCGCGCACCAGCCAAATACCCCCGCCCATTTCCTTGACCAAGCTGGCATCCAACTCGGTGATGCCTTGCTGCTGCACGTGGCGCAGCGTCCAGTAACGCTCCATGCTGGACTGCACGGCGTTGTAGGCACTGTAGGCCGCATCAAAACCACTGATGATGGAGAAAAGCTCGGCGTCTTTGGGCTTGAAGGGCGCCGCCAGTGCAGCTGTCGCGCCATGCTTGGCACAGGCGATGATCTGCCACTGGTTGACCAAATCGGTGTAACGGCGCAGGGGCGATGTGCTCCAGGCATAGCTGGGCACGCCAATGCCGGCGTGCGGCAAAGCCTTGGTGCCCATGCGCACTTTGACGCCGGGCGCCATGCTGGCCTGGCTGCGGTAAATGCCGGGCACGCCCAGGCTGGCCAGCCATTGGCCCCAAGTGCTGTTGGCCAAAATCATGGCCTCGGCCACCATCAAATCCAGCGGCGCACCGCGCTGGCGCACGCCAATCAACACGGTCTCTTCGCCTGTGGGCGGTGCATCGTTGCTGGGACGGTCGAGCTTGAAGCTGTAATCTGGCCGGTTGAAGCTCTCGGGCTTGCCGCGCACCACTTCGCGGCGTGCTTTGAGGGTTTGGGCCAGACGCCAAAAGAATGCGAGGGTTGCGCGGTCCACCGGCAAATCGGCAGGCGTGTCGGCCTGATCGGCTTCCAACCACTCGCGAGTGATGGTTTGGTCGAGCTGGTCGTGGCGCAGGTTGGCCAGGATGTTGACCCGCTCCAGGCGGGTTTCGGTGTGTTGCACGTCCAGCGTGTCTTCGCTGAAGGTCACATACAAGGACACCGCCGGGCAGGCACGGCCTTCCATCAAGGTGTAGGTCTGCACTACGCTGTCGGGCAGCATGGTGATTTTGTAGCCCGGCATGTAGACCGTGGACAAGCGCGAGCGGCCCAGCTGGTCAATGGCGCTGCCGGGCGTCAGGGCCAAGCCTGGCGCTGCGATGTGGATGCCCACGGTGACGGTGCCGCTGCCCAAGCCCTGCAAGGACAAGGCATCGTCGATCTCAGTGGTGTGCGAATCATCGATGGAGAACGCCTGTACGGGCGACAAGGGCAAGTCGTCCGTGATGGCCGGGGCCTGCAAGGCCGGGAAACCCGTGCCTTTGGGAAACAGGTCAAACAGGAAGCGCTGCCAATGGAAGTCCCAGGCCGAAGCAATGGCACCTGCGTTTTGCAGCAAGTCCAATGGCGCGGTCTGGCTGCTTTTGCTGGCCTCGACCACGGCTTTGTATTCGGGCGTGTTTTTGTCTGGGCGAAACAGGATCTTGTAGAGCTGCTCGCGGATCGGCTCAGGGCAAGTGCCCGCCACCAAGTCAGCCGCCCAAGCTTCGATCTGCGCCTGGATTTGTTTTTTCTTTTCGATCGCGGCCAAGGCTTGCTGCACGATTTCGGCCGGGGCCTTGCGGTATCGGCCTTTGCCCGCGCGGCGGAAATAATGCGGCGCCTCGTGCAGGCGCATCAAGGCAGCGACTTGCTGCACCGTGGTGGCCGCGCTGCTGAAATAGTCTTGCGCCAAATCGGCAAAACCGAACTCTTCGTCCGAGGCGAACTCGTAGGCCAGCTCCAACTCAATACTCGGGCTCAAAGCCGTCGCCTCGCTGAGCAAAGCAGCGGGTGCGGGTTTTTCGAATTTGAGCAGCATTTGCGCCGCCTTGACTTTGACCCGCTTGCCCGAGTCCAGCTCGACCTGCGCGGAAGCCTCGGCTTCGGACATGACCCTCCCGGCCATGAATTTGCCGGCTTCTTCAAATAATACGTACATGCTCAGATTTTCCCACGCCTGCCCGCCGTTCCGACCCCGAGGCTTCAGACCAAGCGAAGAAATTCCAGGATTTCAGCTTTGTAAAGATCGAAATCGCTCAGTGCATGGTCACCGCCCTCGATCAGATACACCTGACCGGCCTTGTGGCGCGCCAGCATTTCGCGCCAGTCGAGCACTTCATCCCCTTTGGCGATCAAGGCCAGGGTCTTGGGCTGAGTGCCAGGCGCTTGCGCCTCCAGCACTTGCAACTCATGCACATAAGCCGCATCAAAAAAGATGCTTTGCGCCGGATCGTGCCAAACAGGCTGTTCACCGATGTACTTGGCCAAATCACGCGAAGGATGCACTGCCGGGTTGATCAGCACCGCTGGACACCCCAAGTGCCCAGCCAACCAGCTGGCATAGAAACCGCCCAAAGACGACCCGACCACCGCCATGCCTTGCACAGGCCAACCGGCCACAAGCGAGCGCAAGTCGTCGATGGCTTGCCGTGGCGAAGCGGGCAACTGAGGGCAGCACCAAGTGACGCCCGGATGATCTGCCTGCACCCAGTTGGCCATTTTTTGGGCTTTGGCCGACTGGGGTGACGACCTGAAACCGTGGAGGTACAGAAGGTGGGTGGTGCGCGGCATGCCCTGCACAGCCGACATCACCACGCGGGCTGCAAGGCGGCAAAACCCTTGGGCGCCTGGCTGGACTTGTCGAAAGTCACGATTTCATAAGCGTCTGGTTGCGCCAGAAGCGCACGCAGCAGTTGGTTGTTCATGGCGTGACCTGAGCGGAAAGCGCTGTAGGCGGCCAACAAGGGATGACCCACGATGTACAGATCACCCATCGCGTCAAGGATTTTGTGTTTGACGAACTCGTCGTCGTAACGCAAACCATCGGCATTGAGCACTTTGTAATCGTCCATCACGATGGCATTGTCCAGACCACCGCCCAAGGCCAGGCCGTTGGCGCGCATCATCTCAACGTCTTTGGTGAAGCCAAAGGTGCGCGCACGGGCAATGTCTCGGGCGTACACGCCTTCGGACATGTCAAACACCACCTGCTGTCCTGTCGAATCGACTGCGGGGTGATGAAATTCAATCTCAAAACTCAGCTTGTACCCGTGATAAGGCTCCAGGCGCGCCCATTTGATGTTTTGGCCTTCGCCTTCGCTCACTTGCACGGGTTTGAGCACACGGATGAAACGCTTGGGTGCTGTTTGCTCGACCACCCCCGCGCTTTGCAACAAGAAGACAAACGAAGAAGCCGAGCCGTCCAGGATGGGAACCTCTTCGGCGGTGATGTCAACATAAAGGTTGTCGATCCCCAGACCGGCACAAGCGGACATCAAGTGTTCGACCGTGTGCACTTTGGCCTGGCCCACCGAAATGGTTGAAGCCAAGCGCGTGTCGGTCACCGATTCGGCTTTGACCGGGATGTCCACGGGCTCGGGCAGGTCCACACGCCGAAACACAATGCCCGTGTCGGGTGCTGCCGGGCGCAGGGTCAACTCGACCCGTTGGCCGCTGTGCAGGCCAACGCCAACGGCTTTGGTCAGGGTTTTGAGGGTACGTTGTGCGAGCATCACTGCATTTTAAAGGTGCATGCTTTTCCCTGCTCTTACAGGGTTGGCGGTCACGCAACCACCTCCGCGACCAGAGGATCGTCACGTCAAAGCAAAAAAGGCCAGACGGGACATGCCCGTCTGGCCTTCAAAGCACCAGAAATGATTCAGCTGGCCAGAGATCAGTCGGCTTGCTTGCGCAAGAAGGCCGGAATCTCAATGTCGTCCATGCCGGCATTGGCCATGCCATCCACACGGGCTGCCGCGTGGGTGCGGTTGTTGCGCCAGTAGGCTGGAATGTTCACGCCATTGGCCGCTGCAGGTGTTGCGGCGTTCAATGATGGTGCTACAGCGTCCTGACCGCCCATCATGAAGGGGGCATTGTCAGTGCCTGTGCGCAGCACTTGCAGCGGAGGGGCTGTGCGGCGTGCACCTTGCTTGGACAAACCCGTAGCCACCACGGTCACACGGATCTCGTCGCCCAGACTTTCGTCGTAAGCGGTACCGTAGATCACATGGGCATTTTCCGAAGCATAAGCACGGATGGTGTTCATCGCCTGCTTGGACTCGGACAGCTTGAGCGAGCCCTTGGCGGCGCTGATCAGCACCAGCACGCCCTTGGCACCCGACAAATCCACACCCTCGAGCAATGGGCAGGCCACGGCTTGTTCGGCGGCGATGCGCGCGCGGTCAGGACCGCTGGCTGCTGCCGTGCCCATCATGGCTTTGCCAGGCTCGCCCATCACGGTGCGCACGTCTTCAAAGTCGACGTTCACATGGCCCGGCACGTTGATGATTTCAGCGATACCGCCGACGGCGTTTTTCAGCACGTCGTTGGCGTGGGCGAAAGCCTCGTCCTGGGTCATGTCTTCACCGCCGGGCAATTCCAGCAGTTTTTCGTTCAAGACCACGATCAGGGAATCGACATTGGCTTCGAGTTCCTGCATACCGATGTCGGCATTGGACATGCGGCGGCCGCCTTCAAACTCGAAAGGCTTGGTGACCACGCCCACGGTGAGGATGCCCATCTCTTTGGCAATGCGTGCGATCACGGGCGCCGCGCCAGTGCCTGTGCCACCGCCCATGCCCGCGGTGATGAACAACATGTGCGAGCCTTCGATGGCAGCGCGGATGTCGGCTTCTGCGCTCTCGGCGGCTTCGCGACCTTTTTCTGGCTTGCTGCCAGCGCCCAAGCCGGTTTGACCGAGCTGGATGAAACGGTGCGCGGCGCTGCGGGCCAAAGCCTGGGCATCGGTGTTGGCGCAAACAAACTCAACGCCTTGGACGTTGCGCTCGATCATGTGCTCAACGGCATTGCCGCCGCCACCGCCGACGCCGATCACTTTGATCTGGGTGCCTTGGTTGAATTCTTCGGTTTGGATCATTTCAATGGACATGGTGCTACTCCTAAATATCTGCAGTTGCCTGAATTTTGTGAATCTTGTTTTGAGTGAAGTGAAGGGTTTGTCAACATCGACAAGGCCTCGAAAGCGGGGGGCTGCCTCGGGCCAGAAAGCGTTTTTTCCAGTTCATCAGAAGTTCCCCACAATGAAGTCTTTGAAGCGACCGAAAGCGTTGTTGACGGAGCTCTTCTTTTGCGTGACCTTGAACCCGCGCAGGCGAGCCATGCGGGCTTCTTCGAGCAGCCCCATGACGGTGGCGGCGCGCGGCTGGCTGACCATGTCGGCCAAGCCACCCGAGTACTTGGGCAAGCCACGGCGCACTGGCTTGAGGAAGATGTCTTCACCCAACTCGATCATGCCGGGCATGACGGCACTGCCGCCTGTGAGCACGATGCCTGAGGACAACACTTCTTCGTAACCGGACTCGCGGATGACCTGGTGCACCAGCGAGAAGATTTCTTCGATGCGTGGCTCGATCACACCGGCCAGCGCCTGCTTGCTCAGCATGCGTGGACCGCGATCCCCCAGACCCGGCACTTCCACTTGGGCATCCGGATCGGCCAACAATTGCTTGGCATAACCGCTTTCGACCTTGATGTCTTCCGCGTCCTTGGTCGGGGTGCGCAGCGCCATGGCGATGTCACTGGTGATCAAGTCACCCGCGATCGGGATCACGGCTGTGTGACGGATCGACCCGTTGGCAAAAATCGCCACGTCTGTTGTGCCTGCACCGATGTCGACACACACCACACCGAGTTCGCGTTCATCCTCAGACAGCACAGCGAGGCTGGACGACTGCGGATTGAGCAACAACTGGTCCACTTCCAGACCACAGCGGCGTACGCATTTGATGATGTTCTCGGCCGCGCTTTGGGCACCGGTCACGATGTGCACTTTGGCCTCCAGGCGCATGCCGCTCATGCCGATCGGCTCTTTGACTTCCTGGCCATCGATCACGAATTCTTGTGGCGCCACCAGCAGCAAACGCTGGTCGGTCGAGATGTTGATGGCGCGGGCTGTTTCCATCACGCGGGCCACATCGGCAGGCGAGACCTCTTTGTCTTTAATGGCCACCATGCCACTGGAATTGATGCCGCGGATGTGGCTGCCGGTGATGCCCACGTTCACACGGGTGATCTTGCAATCGGCCATCAGCTCGGCCTCTTTCAAGGCCTGCTGAATGCTTTGCACCGTCGCGTCGATGTTGACCACCACGCCGCGCTTGAGACCATTGCCTGGCGCAATGCCCAGACCAGCAATTTTGAGCTGACCATCAGGCAAAACCTCGGCCACCACCGCCATCACCTTGGAGGTGCCAATGTCCAAACCCACCACCAGATCTTTGTACTCTTTTGCCATATGAATCACCGTTTCCGTTGTAGTCCTGCTTGATCGCTCAAGGTTTTTTCTTGTCTTCTACTGTGCTCACGCCCCGCAAACGCAAGGCGTAACCATCTTTGTGGCGCAAATCGGCCCCCACCAGCGACACTGGTGTTCGTCCATACCTCGCCGTTACTTGCGACAAAGTTTTAAAAAACATCTGCAATTGAGCGCCCAACTCCGCTTGCGTGCCTCGCCCCAGCTCCATCAAAGCACCGGTTTTGGTCAGCACCCGCCAGCTGCCTCGCGGCGTCAATTCCAATTGTTCAATGTCCATGTCCACGGCCTGATAAAGAGGCTTCAAGTAGCGGTACATCCTCATGACGTCGACCGACTGACCTTGCGGGCCTTTCATGCGCGGCAGGTGCTCGACATCCACGTCATCCAATTCGGCTTCAAAAACCTGGTCTTGTTGATTGACCATGGTGGAGGCCCCTTCCTCACCCCACAAAGCCATGGGATGGTGCTCCTGCAAAACAGCACGCAGACGATTGGGAAAGTCGCGGTGAACCACAGCCGAACGGACCCATGGCACAGACTCAAAGGCCTGACGTGCGACATCCAGATCGAGTGTGAAAAAGTTGCCATTCAGTCGAGGCATCACATTGGCCTTGAAGGTCACTGCATTGTTGCGGCTGACTTCACCCTGCACACTGATTGAATCGATGGCAAACACCGAATGTCGCAGCAAACCCCATGCCCCAGCGCCCAACGCCAACAACACGACCCCCACCACCAGCAAATTGGCGGTGAAGTTCATGAGCCGGACGTCCATCGGCAAAGGCATGGCTTTTTTCACCCGCGCACCTCCTGATGGTCCAACGCTGCAGTGGCCAGCAACTGGGCGCACAGCGCCTCATAGCTGATGCCTGCGGCACGGGCCGACATGGGCACCAACGAATGGCCGGTCATGCCCGGCGAGGTGTTGATTTCCAGCAAATAAGGCTGACGGGTTTGGCCATCGATCATCACGTCGATGCGGCCCCAGCCGCGGCAGCCGAGCACCTGGTAAGCCTTGACCACCAGCGCCTCGATGGCGGCTTCCTCGGCAGCGGGCAAACCACTGGGCACGAGGTACTGGGTGTCGTCGGTGAAGTATTTGTTCTGGTAGTCGTAATTGCCTTCTGGCGCCACGATGCGGATCACCGGCAAGGCCTTGGCGGATTCGCCTGCGCCCAGCACCGGGCAGGTGACTTCGTCACCCACAATGCATTGCTCGCACAAGATGTCGGCATCGCATTGCGCGGCCTGGGTCAATGCGGCGGGCAACTCGTCGGCGCGGGTGACCTTGGTCACGCCAATCGAGGAGCCTTCGCGTGCTGGCTTGACGATCATGGGCAAACCCAAGGCAGCGATCAATTTTTCAGCCGAAACGCTGGCCAATTGTTCGCGGTGCACCAGTTCATAACGCGGTGTGGGCAGGCCCTCGGCGATCCAGACACGCTTGGTCATGGTCTTGTCCATCGCGATGCTGGAAGCCATCACGCCGGAGCCGGTGTAAGGGATGCCCAGCAACTCCAGCGCGCCTTGCACAGTACCGTCTTCGCCATAACGACCATGCAAAGCAATGAAGCACAGGTCAAAGCCCTCGCGCTTGAGCTCACTGAGGTCGCGCTCGGCGGGATCAAACGCATGCGCCTGCACACCCGAAGCCTGCAAGGCTTGGAGCACGCCCTGACCGGACATCAAAGACACCTCGCGCTCAGCGGAACGTCCGCCCATCAGCACAGCCACTTTTCCCAATTTTGAAGTGCTCATGCAGCACCTCCCATCTCTACAACTTTGGCAGGCACGGCACCGATGGTGCCCGCACCCATGCAAATCACCACATCGCCATCACGTGCGTTGGTCAACACCGCTTGAGGCATCTCGATGATGTCATCGACAAACACCGGCTCCACCTTGCCCGCCACGCGCAAAGCACGTGCCAAGGACCGGCCATCGGCGGCCACAATTGGCGCTTCACCGGCGGCATAGACCTCGGACAACAAAACGGCATCGGCGCCATTGCCAATGACTTTGACAAAGTCTTCAAAACAATCACGCGTGCGGCTGTAGCGGTGGGGCTGGAAGGCCAAGACCAAGCGGCGACCAGCAAATGCCCCTCGGGCGGCCGCCAAAGTCGCGGCCATCTCCACGGGGTGGTGACCGTAGTCGTCGATCAAGGTGAATTGCCCTTGCCCATCGGCGGTGCGCACCTGGCCATAGCGTTGGAAACGGCGGCCCACACCTTTGAAACCAGCCAGGGCACGCTGCACAGCAGCATCGTCCACGCCCAACTCGACGGCCACGGCCACGGCCGCCAGCGCGTTGAGCACATTGTGTTTGCCCGGCAGATTCAGCACGATGGGCATATCGGCCATGACCACGCCGTTGCGGCGCTGCACGGTGAAATGCATCTGGCCGTCCACGGCGCGCACATCCACAGCGCGCACTTGCGCGCCTTCGTTCAAACCATAGGTGGTAACCGGACGCGCGATGTCATTCAGGATGGTCTGCACACCTGGATCGTCGGCACACATGATGGCCGTACCGTAAAAAGGCATGCGGTGCAGAAAGTCCACAAAGGCGGCTTTCAAGCGGGCCAAATCGTGGCCATAGGTTTCCATGTGGTCGGCATCGATGTTGGTCACCACCGCCATCACCGGCAGCAGGTTCAGGAAAGACGCATCCGACTCGTCGGCCTCGACCACGATGTAGTCACCGGTGCCCAGCTTGGCATTGGCGCCTGCGCTGTTCAGACGGCCACCGATCACGAAGGTCGGGTCCAGCCCGGCTTCGGCCAGCACGCTGGCGACCAAACTGGTGGTGGTGGTTTTGCCGTGTGTACCGGCAATGGCCACGCCTTGCTTCATGCGCATCAACTCGGCCAGCATCACCGCACGCGGCACGATCGGGATGTGGCGCTCGCGCGCGGCCAGCACTTCGGGGTTGTCCGCCTTGACGGCGGTAGAGGTGACCACGGCATCGGCATCGCGCACGTTGTCGGCGCTGTGACCCACATGCGTCTGGATGCCCAGGCCAGCCAGACGGCGCAAGGTGGCGCTGTCCGACAGGTCAGAGCCCGAAATGGCATAACCCAAATTGAGCAACACCTCGGCAATGCCGCTCATGCCTGAGCCGCCAATGCCGATGAAATGAATTTTTCGAATGGCGTGTTTCATGCTGCCAACTCCTCACAAGCCATCACAACCTCCCGAGTTGCATTTGTTTTTTTCTGTTCATGGGCTTTTTGGGCGCAAGCCAACAACTGGCTGCGGTCCAGATTTTTCAAACGTGCCGCCAAGGACTCTGCCGTCAATTCGGACTGCTGCACCAGCCAACCACCACCTTGCTCGACCAAGAACCGCGCATTGGTGGTCTGGTGGTCATCCACCGCGAAGGGGAAGGGCACAAACAAGGCCGCCACACCGACCGCAGCCAATTCGGTCACGGTGCTGGCGCCTGCACGGCAGATCACCAGATCGGCCTGGGCAAAAGCCGTAGCGGTGTCGTCGATGAAAGGGGTCAACTCGGCGTGCACGCCAGCGGCCAGGTAATTGGCGCGCAGTGCATCAATCTGTTTGGCGCCGCTTTGGTGGATGACCTGCGGACGCTGTGCTTCAGGGATCAGGGCCATCGCTTGCGGCACGATGTCATTGAGCGCCTTGGCGCCCAGACTGCCGCCGACAACCAGCACGCGCAATGGACCGCTGCGGCCAGCAAAGCGCTCTGCCGGGGTGGCTTGTTGCGTGAAAGCCTGGCGCAGGGGGTTGCCCACCCATTGGCCGGTTTTGAAAACTTGCGGGAAAGCGGTGAACACCCGATCAGCCACTTGGGCCAAGACCTTGTTGGCCATACCGGCCACCGAATTTTGCTCATGCAAGACCACGGGTTTGCCGCACAGGCTGGCCATCATGCCGCCTGGAAAGGTGATGTAACCGCCCAAGCCCAGCACCACATCGGGCTGGACGCGGCGCACCACCTGCAGGCTCTGCCAGAAAGCCTTGAGCAAACGCAGCGGTAACAGCGCCAGGGTTTTCAGACCCTTGCCACGCACCCCGCCAAAATCGATGGATTCGAACGCAAAACCGCGTGGCGGCACGAGCTGGCTTTCCATGCTGTTCGGTGCGCCCAACCAGTGCACGCGCCAACCGGCTTCGCGCAAGGCTTCGGCCACAGCCAAGCCGGGGAAGATGTGTCCTCCGGTGCCACCGGCCATGACCAATGCGCATTTCTGTTGGTGTTCGGTCATGACCGACCTCCGCGCATCATTTGTTTGTTCTCGGCATCGATGCGCAAGACGATGGCAATCGCCACCAAGTTCATCATGATGGCCGAGCCGCCGTAACTCATCAGCGGCAGTGTCAAACCTTTGGTGGGCAAAGCGCCCAAGTTCACGCCCATGTTGATGAAGGCCTGAAAACCAATCCAGATGCCCACACCTTGTGCCACCAAGCCCGAAAACACTTTGTCCAGCGCAATGGATTGGCGGCCAATCACCATGATGCGACGGGCCAGCCACAGGAACATGAAAATGACCAAGGTCACACCGACCAAACCGAACTCTTCGCCAATCACAGCCAGCAAAAAGTCGGTGTGGGCTTCCGGCAGCCAATGCAGTTTTTCAACGCTGCCGCCCAGCCCCACCCCCCAGACTTCGCCTCGGCCAATCGCGATCAGAGAGTGCGACAGCTGGTAGCCCTTGCCCAAAGCGTGCTCGGCACTGAAGGGATCGAGGTAAGCAAAAATGCGCTCGCGCCGCCAAGGCGATGCAGCGATCATGACCACAAACGCCCCGACCAGCACCGCAAAAATCAGGAAGAACATGCGGGCATTAACGCCCCCCAGGAACAGAATACCCATGGCGATGATGGCGATCACCATGAAGGCACCCATGTCAGGTTCAGCCAGCAAAAACACACCGGCCAGTGCGACGGCCGCACCCATGGGCCATACCGCACGGAAGAAATGCTCTTTCACCTCCATCTTGCGCACCATGTAATCGGCCGCATAGATGATGGTCGCCAACTTGGCCAATTCGGATGGCTGGAAGTTCGTGATACCCAACGAAATCCAGCGGCGGGCTCCATTGACGCCTTTGCCGATGTAGGGGATGAGCACCAGCGCCAACAGCACCAGTGCCAAAACGAACATGGGGCGGGCTAATTTTTCCCAAGTTTCCATGGGCACCTGGAAGGCCAACAAAGCCACCGCACAACCCATGACCAAAGAGACAATGTGCCGCGTCAAAAAATGCGTCTGCGCATAACGCGCAAAGCGCGGGTTATCGGGCATGGCGATGGAGGCCGAATACACCATGACCATGCCCCACATCAGCAATGCCACGACCACCCAGACCAAGGCCTGGTCCACACCCTGCAAACGAGCTGCCGAACCGGGTGACTGGCGGGCAAATTCATAGCCGCCCAGATTCACTGGCAAGCCCTGTGCTGCGGCCACCTCGGCCTTGGCTTGGCCGCCTGTGAACTGGCCAGCCAAGCGCACAAAGCTGCCGCGCACGGTTTGCATGAGGCCTTGGCTTTCGCTCACAGCGCGCCCTCCATGCTGGCACCGGCCGCTTCCGCCAGATCGGCGACAGCCTGCACAAACACACGTGCACGGTGCTCGTAGTCCTTGAACATGTCAAAACTGGCGCAGGCTGGCGACATCAAAACCGCATCACCACTTTGTGCCAAGGCGGTGGCCTTTTCCACCGCTGCCGCCATGTGAGCGGCATCCTCGACGGGCACGTCCACCCCGCTCAAGGCTTCGCGGATCAGCGCAGCATCGCGACCGATCAACACGACGGCACGCGCAAAACGCGACACGGGCTCGGCCAGTGGCGAGAAATCTTGCCCTTTGCCATCACCGCCCAAGACCACCACCACGCGGCGGTCAGCGCCCAGCCCTTGCAAGGCCGCCACAGTGGCCCCCACATTGGTGCCTTTGCTGTCGTCAAAGTATTCCACCTCATTGACCACGGCAATCGGTTCAACGCGGTGTGGCTCGCCACGGTATTCGCGCAAGCCGTACAACATGGGTGCCAAAGAACAACCCGCGCTGCTGGCCAAAGCCAAAGCGGCCAGGGCGTTGACCGCGTTGTGGCGACCGCGAATGCGCAAAGCATCGGCAGGCATGAGGCGCTGAATGTGCAACTCTTCTTCGGCATCCTTGCGGCGACGGCGGGTTTCGTCGGCCTCCAGGGCGCGCACCAGCCAGGTCATGCCGTTCATCACTTCAATGCCAAAGTCACCAGGGCGCTGAGGCATGTCACCGCCAAACGTGAGGCAAGCCCGTTCAATCGGGCGCTGCAACTTGACCTTGATCGGCGCAGGTCGCATGGCCATGACTTGCGCGTCTTCGCGGTTGAGCACCATCAGGCCTTGGTCACCAAAAATGCGGGCCTTGGCCGCCGCATAGGCGGCCATCGAACCATGCCAATCCAGATGGTCTTGCGTGATGTTCAGCACGGTAGCGGCCGTGGGCTCGAAGCCTTCGCTGCTGTCGAGCTGGAAACTCGACAGCTCCAGCACCCAGACTTGCGGCAGGGCCTTGGCCATGGGGTGTACCACAAGGGGGGCGACCACGGGCAGCACGGTGTTGACGCTTTCTTCGGCGTCTGCTTCGGCGCTTTCTTGCTCGTCCTTGTAGGCGTCCTTTTCAGCGTCTTCGTCCACAACGGCTTCAGCATCCACCTCGGCTTCGCCAGCGCTTTGAACATCGGGTGTTTTGACCTGCGTCACGACAGGCGTTGACGATGCTTCTGCCACCGTCTCGCTCACCGCTTGCGCAGCTTCTTGGGCCTCTTGCTCGGCCAGCTCTTGGGCCTGTTGCTCAAGCAAGGCTTGGGCCTCCACCAGCGATTGGGCCAATGTGTCGAGCAATGTGGGACCAATGTTGCCCGCCACCTTGACGGTCTTGCCGGCACGCTCAACCAGTTGGCCTGTCAGCGAGGTCACCGTGGTCTTGCCGTTGGTGCCGGTGATGGCCAGCACCTGCGGGGCATAGCCATATTCATGCTTCAACTCTTGCAGGCCTGCCGCGAACAAGCTCAACTCCCCCCCTTGCCACAGGCCGATCGCCTTGGCGGCATCCACCACAGGGGCCACCGCTTCGGGCGAGAGACCCGGGCTGCGGAACACGGCACGCACAGAGCGGCCTTCCACCAAGCTGGCGGCGAAGGGGCCTGCCACAAAGCGCACGGCTGGCCACTCGGCCTGCAGTGCGGCCAGTTGCGGCGGGGTCTCACGCGTATCGGCCACGGTCACCTCTGCACCGGCGCGGGCGCACCAACGGGCCATTGCCAGGCCCGAAGCACCCAAACCGAGAATCAGAACGTGTTGACCGTGGAGCTGTTGCATGGCTTACCTCAGCTTCAGGGTCGACAAACCGACCAAACACAGCAGCATGGTGATGATCCAGAAACGCACAACGACCTGCGTTTCTTTCCAGCCGCTCTTTTCAAAGTGGTGGTGCAAAGGCGCCATCTTCAAGATGCGGCGGCCTTCACCGTATTTCTTTTTGGTGTACTTGAAGTAGGCCACCTGGGCCATGACCGACAAGGCCTCGACCACAAAGATGCCCCCCATGATGGACAGCACGATTTCCTGGCGCACGATCACCGCAATAGTGCCCAATGCGGCCCCCAAGGCCAGCGCGCCCACATCGCCCATGAACACTTGTGCAGGGTGGGTGTTGAACCACAAGAAAGCCAAACCGGCACCGGCCATGGCCGCGCAGAAAATCATCAGTTCACCCGAACCCGGAATGTGCGGCAAAAACAGGTACTTGGAATACACCGAACTGCCGGTCACATACGCAAACACGCCCAGCGCCGAGCCCACCATGACCACCGGCATGATGGCCAGGCCATCCAAACCATCGGTCAGGTTGACCGCGTTGCTGGCGCCCACGATGACCAGGTAGGTCAGGATCACAAAACCGAACACGCCCAGCGGATAGCTCACTTCCTTGAAAAAGGGCACCATCAAACCGGCTTTGGGTGGCAGGTTCACATCAAACCCGGACATGACCCATTTGGCAAAGAGGTCCAGCACGCGCAGGTTGGAACTTTCGGAAATGCTGAACACCAAGTACAACGCGGCCAAAAGGCCGATCACCGATTGCCAGAAATATTTTTCGCGTGAACGCATGCCTTCGGGGTCTTTGTTGACGACCTTGCGCCAGTCATCGACCCAGCCGATCGCACCAAAACCCAAAGTCACGATCAACACGATCCAGACAAAGCGGTTGGACAGGTCAAACCACAGCAAGGTCGACACAGCGATCGACAGCAAGATCAAGACGCCGCCCATGGTCGGCGTGCCGCTTTTGGCCAAGTGCGACTGCATGGCATACCCACGGATCGGTTGACCGATCTTGAGCGCGGTCAGGCGACGGATCACAAAAGGACCTGCACCCAAACCGATCAGCAAAGCGGTCAAAGCCGCCATCACCGCGCGGAAGGTGATGTATTGGAATACGCGCAAAAAGCCCCACTCCGGAGACAAAGTTTGCAACCATTGCGCCAGACTAAGCAGCATGGGCCTCCCCTTTTTTGTTGTTGATGTTTGTCGCTTGCTGAACCAATGCTTCCACCACCTGCTCCATCTTCATGAAGCGCGAGCCCTTGATGACGATGCTCTGGAAGTCCATCGCTTGCGCCAACACGGCTTCGCGCAGCGAGGCCATGCTTTCAAAATGACGGGCTGGGCCATAGGCCTTGGCCGCATCGATGCACAACTCGCCCAAGGTGTACAAGGCTTCAATGCCACGCTCAGCGGCATAAGCGCCGACTTCGGCGTGGAACTGCGGACCCTGGTCGCCCACCTCGCCCATGTCACCGAGCACCATCAGCCGTGGACCAGGCAACTCGGCCAGCACGTCGATCG
Organism: Limnohabitans sp. MMS-10A-192; assembly: GCF_003063335.1. Lineage (GTDB taxonomy): Bacteria > Pseudomonadota > Gammaproteobacteria > Burkholderiales > Burkholderiaceae_C > Limnohabitans_A. The sequence continues at coordinate 299,016 of NZ_NERX01000003.1, forward strand.
CTGCACGTACCGAATCGGGATTGGCGTTGTAGGTATCGTCCACCAAGGACAGCACCCGTTCGCCCTGCTGAATCATCAAGGCGCGTGAACGGCCCTTGACTGGCTCAAAGGCTTGCAGGCCCTGCACCACAGCACCCAAGCTCAAGCCTGCCGACAAAGCACATGCGGCTGCAGCCAATGCATTTTTCACGTTGTGGCGACCAGCGATGTGCAAACGAACAGGCGCAGTGCCCTCGGCTGCCTTCAAGGTGAATTGCCAGGCACCCGCCGTCCAGAGCACGACAGCAGCACTGATTTGGGCATCTTGCAAGGCAAAAGTGCAGCAGGCACGAGGCGCGGCCAATTTCGTCCAAATGTGGGTGTAGGTTTCGTCGGCGGGATAGACCGCTACGCCCTGTGGCGGCAAAGCTTGCAGCACCGCGCCGTTTTCATACGCAACCGCCTCTACCGTGCCCATGTATTCTTGGTGTTCACGCTGGGCGTTGTTCACCAGTGCCACGGTAGGCTTGACAATGCGCGCCAGATAAGCGATCTCGCCGGGGTGGTTCATGCCCAGCTCCACCACGGCGATGCGGTGGTGCGCACGCAGGTTAAGCAAAGTCAGCGGCACGCCAATGTCGTTGTTGAGGTTGCCTTGTGTCGACAAACTGTGCTCAGGCGCATGGGCACGCAAGATCGAAGCGACCATTTGCGTGACCGTGGTTTTGCCATTGCTGCCCGTGATGGCGATCAGGGGCAAGTCGAACTGGGCACGCCAACCGGCTGCCAATTCGCCCAAAGCAATACGTGCATCGGGAACAACGATCGCGCTCAAGCCCTGAGCCAACGCCAAGGCTTCGCCTTGCGGCTCACACAACACCGCTGCAGCGCCTTGCGCCTTGGCTTGGTCGATGAACTGGTTGGCATCAAATTTTTCGCCACGCAAGGCCACAAACAAATCACCGGATCGCAGTGTTCGGGTGTCGGTGTGGACACGGTCCATCACCAGATGAGCATCCCCCACGCAACGGGCGTTGCTCAGCCAACTGTGTGCTTGCTGCAAAGACAGATTCATCGCGCTCATGCCTTGCACTCCTTCGCGGCAAGGGGCAAACAGGCGACACGTCGCTGCAAAGCTTGCTCTATATGCTCGACATCCGAGAAGGGCTGCCGAACACCTTGGATTTCCTGGTAGGTCTCATGGCCTTTACCTGCCACCAGAACCACGTCTTCGTTCTGAGCTTGGCCCATCACCCAGGCGATGGCTTGCGCACGGTCCACCAAACAGGTGGCCTGATCAGCCTGCTTCAAGCCTTGTGCCATCGCCGCCAAGATGGCCTCGGGCGACTCCGTGCGTGGGTTGTCGCTGGTCAGCACCACATGATCTGCGCCCGCTTGAGCGGCGGCCGCCATCAGAGGGCGTTTGCCGGGATCGCGGTCACCGCCACAACCGAGGACGCACCACAAACGACCACCGCGTTGATCTGCCAAAGTGCGCAAAGCGCTCAAGGCTTTCTCAACGGCATCCGGTGTGTGGGCGTAATCGACCACCGACAAGGGCGCGTCGGTTTTGAGTGCCGCCACGCGCTGCATGCGTCCTGGCACCGCCGTCAGATAGCTGCAGGCTTGTACGGCTTCTTGCAAGGAATGACCCAGCGCACACACCGTCGCGATAACACCCAACAAATTGTCAATGTTGTAGTCACCAATCAGGCCCGTCTGCAGCGTGAGCGTCTGACCTGCCAAGCTGACCTCGAAAGAAAGACCTTCATTGCTTGGCAATGGACGAGCCTGCAAGCGAGCAGCACCTTGGCGAGAACAAGTCCAGACATCCAGACCGCGTGCCTGCAATTGCTGGGCCAAACGAGCCCCTTGAGGATCGTCCACATTGAGGACGGCAACTTGCAGACCTGGCCAGTTGAACAGTGCCTCCTTGGCCGCCCAATAGGCATCCATGCTGCCGTGGTAATCCAGGTGGTCTTGGGTGAAATTGGTGAAAACCGCCACGCGGATGCGTACGCCATCCAAGCGGTGCTCCGCCAAACCGATCGAAGAGGCTTCGATCGCGCAATGCGTCAGTCCAGCATCGGCAAACTCGCGCAATTGCCGCTGCAGCACCACCGGATCGGGGGTCGTCATGCCCGTGCTCACCAACTGAGGCAATTGCCCCACACCCAAAGTACCGATCAAACCGCAAGTGCTTTTCAGAACTGGCGAAGACAGTGCTTGGGCGAGCCACCATGCGGTCGATGTTTTGCCGTTGGTTCCTGTAACCGCCAAAACAGAAATATCGTCGCTGGGATTCTCGTAATAGGCATCGGCCAACCAACCCGTCTGAGCTTTGAGGCTGGACATGCTGGCCATGCGCTCGAACTTATGCTGCGTCTGGTCTTGTTCGCTCAAGGACTGCCATGGCTCGCTGCCTTCCAGAGCAAGGATGCAGGCATGTGCGCCCTGCCGCAAAGCCGATGCCAAATACAGGCGCCCATCGGTTGCCGCACCAGGCCAGGCGATGAATGCATCACCGGGCTGCACCAAACGGCTGTCGGTGCGCAATTCACCGGTCACGCGTTGACGCAACCAGCGTGCTGCATCCAAGGGTGTCATAAGGGTCTTCATCAGAAAGACTCCTCCACCGCATTGCTGACAATTTGTGGCTTGACCGCCATATCAGGTTGCACACCCATCAAACGCAGGGTTTGCTGCACCGTCTGACTGAACACTGGTGCGGCCACATCGCCACCGAAATAACGGCCATTGGTGGGCTCATCGATCATGACTGCCACAACGATGCGTGGCGCCTCAATGGGCGCCATGCCGACGAAAAAGCCACGGTATTTTTTGCCCGCGTAGCCCTTGCCTTCTTGCTTGTGTGCAGTGCCGGTTTTACCCCCCACCGAATAGCCCATGGTTTGGGCTTTTTGCGCCGTTCCGCCAGGGCCGGCAGCCATTTGCAACATCTTGCGCATGGCTTTGGCATTTTCACTGCTGATCACCCGTGCACCCTGTACTTGACCGTTCGCTTTCATCAAGGTGGCAGGTACCACCTCGCCATCTCGGGCAAACACGGTGTAAGCCCTTGCCACCTGGAACAAACTGGCCGAAATGCCATAGCCGTAGCTCATGGTGGCTTGCTCAATGGGGCGCCATGTTTTGTAGGGCCGCAAACGGCCACTGACCACACCGGGAAACGGCAATTGCGGTTTTTGACCATAGCCCACCTGGGTGAACATTTCCCACATTTCGCGAGGTTGCATCTGCATCGCCATCTTGACGGTGCCAACGTTGCTCGACTTCTGAATCACTTCATTGACCGTCAGCACGCCATGGGGGTGGGCGTCTGTGATGGTCGAGCCCGTGATGGTGATTCGCCCCGGCGCTGTCTGAATGGGGGTTTCCGGTTTGACCAAGCCTTTTTCAAGCGCCAGCGCTACGGCAAAAGGCTTCATCGTCGAGCCAGGCTCGAATGTGTCGGTCAGCGCCCGGTTGCGCAATTGCTCACCACTCAAATTGACCCGCTTATCGGGCGAATAACTGGGGTAATTGGCGAGCGCCAAAATTTCACCGGTTTGCGCATCCAACACGACCACGCTGCCAGCCTTGGCCTTGTTGTCCACCACAGCCTCACGCAGTTTTTGGTAGGCAAAGAACTGGACTTTACTGTCCACGCTCAACTGCAGATCCATGCCGTCTTCGGGAGGAATGGTCTCCCCCACCGATTCCACTACACGGCCCAAACGGTCCTTGATCACACGACGCGAACCTGGCTTGCCGGCGAGCTGCTTTTGAAAAACTAACTCCACACCTTCCTGGCCTTGGTCTTCCACATTGGTAAAGCCCACGATGTGGGCTGCAGCTTCACCTTCAGGGTACAAACGCTTGTACTCCCGGATGTCGTAAACGCCCTTGATGTTCAAGGCCAAAATTTCCTTGACCACCGGCTCATCCATTTGGCGTCGTAGCCAGACAAACGTCTTTTCTTCGTCCTTGAGTTTTTTGTCCAGCTCTGCAGCACTCATCTGCAACAGGCGAGCCAACTCACGCAGCTTGACCGGATCGCGTTCAATGTCTTCGGGACTGGCCCAGACACTGGGTGCAGGCACGCTCGAAGCGAGCAACATGCCATTGCGATCGAGCACGCGTCCACGGTTTGCAGGCAAACTCAAGGTGCGAGCAAAACGCACCTCACCTTGGCGAAGAAAAAAGTCATTGGCAATCACCTGCACATAAGCCGCGCGCGCCACCAAGCCCAAGAAGCCCAAAGCGATCGCAGCCACGATGAATTTGCTGCGCCAAACTGGCGTCTTGCTGGCCAATAAGGGGCTGGAGCTCAACTGCACGCTGCGGTTGCTCATGGGTGAGCCTCCCGGGAAGGTGCAGCCACAGGGGTGACAGGCGCAGACGCTTTACCCGACAAACTCACGTATTGCGTGATGGCAGGCGTTGCCGTTTTCATTTGCAGTTGCTGACGCGCGATATTTTCCACACGCAAAGGCGTGGCCTGAGCTCTGCGCTCGACCAGCAAACGATCCCGCTCGATCTCAAGGCGGTGCGCATCCTTGCGCGCAGATTCCATCGCCATGAACAAACGTCGCGATTCGTACTGGCTGTGCACCAAAACCAAGGCACTGGCAAGCACAGTCAAAACCAAAAGCACATTGAGTCGCGTCATGCAGGCACCTCCGTGCGCTCAGCAATGCGCATGATGGCACTGCGAGAGCGAGGGTTGCCCGCCACTTCATCGGCCGTGGGCTTGACGCGGCCCAGTGCATTCAGGCGCATCTGCACAGGCGCAGCAAACGGCACGCGGCGGTCCACCACCTCTTTGGAATGCTTGGCCATGAACTGTTTGACGATGCGGTCTTCCAGCGAGTGGAAGCTGATCACCACCAGACGCGCGCCGGGCTTGAGCACACGCAAACTGGCTTCTAGCGCTTGTTCGAGCTCTTCAAGCTCGGCATTGATGAAAATCCGAAAAGCCTGAAATGTCCGCGTTGCAGGGTCCTTGCCCGGCTCGCGGGTTTTGACCGTGTCAGCCACGAGCTGGGCCAAATCGGTGGTGGTTGAAATTGGGCCCCGCTCTTGTCGGCGAGCCACAAGCGCCTTTGCAATCTGAAAAGCAAACCGTTCTTCGCCATAGTCACGTATCACCTCCGTGATTTGATCCACTGAAGCCGTTGCCAGCCACTCGGCCACGCTCTCGCCGCGCGTGGTATCCATGCGCATGTCCAAAGGGCCAGCAAAACGAAAAGAAAAACCCCTCTCGGGGCTGTCGATCTGGGGTGAGCTGACACCCAAATCCATCAGCACACCATCGACACTGCCCTCGGCCAAGTCACTCAAGTTGGCAAAGCCTTCGTGCCGAATAGAAAAACGAGGATCTTCTATGCGACCCGCCTCAGCAATCGCTTCCAGATCCTTGTCAAAAGCTTGTAAACGGCCTTGCGCCGACAAGCGAGACAAGATCAAACGGGAATGACCACCGCGGCCAAATGTCGCATCGACATAAGCACCGTTTTCACCCGCACTGGCCAGCAGCAAAGCATCAACCGCCTCTTGCAAAAGTACGGTGATGTGAGCAGGCTTGGTCTCGGTCATGGACATCAGAACGAAAAGTCCTTGAACACATCGGGCATCTCGCCCTGCATGGCTTGGGCTTCTTGGGCATCGTAGGTGGCTTTGTCCCACAACTCGAAGTGGTTACCCATACCCAAAAGCATGGTGTCCTTGGAAATACCGGCAGCTTGGCGCAACTCGGGCGAGATCAGCACACGGCCTGTGCCATCCATCTCCACATCCATGGCATTGCCCAGAAAAATACGCTTCCACCACTGGGCCGACATGGGCAGCTGAGCGATGCGCTCACGGAATTTTTCCCACTCGTTGCGAGGAAAAACCATCAGGCACCCATGGGGGTGCTTGGTGATGGTCAAGTGGCCCTGTGCCATCGCGCTCAAGACGTCACGGTGCCGGGTCGGCACAGACAGCCGCCCCTTGGCATCCAGACTCAGCGATGAAGCCCCTTGAAACACGTGAATGACCTTTTTCAGTTGCAAACCGCAATCGGAGGCACTTTTCCCCACTTAATTGCACTTTTTTGCACTGTATCAGGAAATCCACCCACTACAAGGTGTCTTTGTAGATTTTTTTCAATGAAATCAACAGCTTAGCTCGCAAATTAGAAGCCAACAAAGGGTAAATTTCTTTCAAAATTAGGCACTTACAAGGGTCAATGAAAGTGATGTCTAAAGGAATTAAAAATTGTAAAAATTGCCAACGAGAACTTGAAAATCATAAAAATCAAATTCGCCATATTCCATCAGGCATAAAAAAACCCCTCGAAAGGGGTTCTTGCAGAACGCGAGCCGAAGCATCAATCTCCGAACATCTTCTGCTTGAGTTCACGGCGCTGCTGCGCCTCCAAGGACAAGGTGGCCGTGGGACGGGCCAGCAAACGGCCCACACCAATGGCTTCGCCGGTCTCATCGCAAAAACCGTAATCACCCGCATCAATGCGGATGATGGATTGCTCGATCTTCTTGAGCAATTTGCGCTCACGATCTCGTGTACGCAATTCCAAGGCGTGTTCCTCCTCGATCGTCGCACGGTCTGCGGGATCGGGCACCACCACTGTGTCTTCACGCAGATGCTCGGTGGTCTCGCCAGCACTGTTGAGAATGTCTTGCTTGAGCAAAACCAACTTGCGACGGAAGTAAGCCATCTGCACATCGTTCATGTACTCGGCATCGGACATGGCGATGATTTCGGCATCGCTGAGCTCCTCAAGCTTCTTGGTCTTCCAATTGTTGGCCAACTTGGCGTCTTTTTTGATCGGGGTAAACGACGGCGCCACAGGCGCAGGTGCGCTGGGCAAGAAACTGGCTTTGGCCGCTGTAGAGGCCACGGCTTGCGGCAATGAAGGCACGGTGATTTGGGCCAAACGGGCAGAAGGACGTGCAGCACGCACAGGCTGATCGGGGGAAGTGGCCACAGGAGCTGGCACAACAGGAGCCTTGACAGGCTCCGCTTTGGTAACGGGCATAGGTTTCGCTTGAGAAACTGCATCGGCCTTTTTAGCGGACGGTACAGGGGCAGCCTTCGCCTTGGTGGCGGGACTGGATTTGGTGGCGACAACCGCTTTGGGAGAAGCGGCAGGCACCACCGGTTTCGTTTTGACTGCAGCCACTTTGGGGGCTACAGCCGCTTTTTTGCCAGTCAAAGTCTTGGCAGGTTTTTTTGCTGGCACAGCTTTAACAGGGGCTTTTGCTACCACTTTGGGCGCCGCTTTTGTTGGCGTCTTGGCAGCTGACTTGGAGACTTTGGCGGTCACGGCCACTTTGGCCTTGACAGGAGCTTTCGCCGGGGCCTTGGGCTTGACAGTCACTTTGACCTTGGCAGCGGCCTTCACAGGTGCCGACTTGGCTTTGACCGGCGCTGCTTTTTTAGCTGCTGCGACAGGTTTTTGGGCCTTGGCCGGGGTCTTCTTTTGAGCCACTTTGGCTGCTGGTTTCTTCGAGGTCTTCACGCCTTGTCTCCTGGCCGTGTTGAAGGGCAAGTCAAGCAAGGCCTGCACAAGGCAAATCCATTACCCAACCCGTACATGTACATCTCAAACCCTTGTTATAGACCTTCTGGGGTTCGCACGCCCCTCCAAAAGAGGGTGCCGTCAGGGCGGCGATTGTAGCGACAAGAAAGCGCAAAAAACGCCAACATGCGGATTAAAGACAAGTTCGCTCGCAAAGCGCAGAACGGGTGCTGCGCCGAACAGCCTCAAATCAGGCACTGATCCAGGCCCTGCAACAAAATATCCTTGGGCAAATCGATGCCAATGAATACCATCTTGCTCAATTTTGGCTCGCTCTCAGCCCACATCGGGCCCAGATCGCTGCCCATGAGTTGGTGCACGCCTTGGAAAATGACTTTGCGCTCGGTGCCGCGCATGTTCAGCACCCCTTTGTAGCGCAGCATGCGGGGGCCGTAGATGTTGACGATGGCGCCCAGGAAATCTTCCAGCTTAGCCGGATCAAAGGCCCGCTCAGAGCGGAACACAAAACTCTTCACGTCATCGTCATGGTGATGGTGGTGACCATGGCCGTGGCTGTTTTCATGGTCATGTGAAGGGTGGTCGCAATGCTCACCGTGTTCATGTTCATGCTGGCGCGAGGGGTGATCGCAATGCTCGCCATGGACATGGTCGTGCTCTTCTTCACTCAGGAAATCAGGGTCGATGTCCAGCTTGGCGTTCAGGTTGAAGCCCTTGAGGTCAAAGACCTCACTCAAAGCCACCTCACCAAAATGCACCACCTTTTGCGGTGCACGCGGGTTCATGTGCTTGAGGCGGTGCTGCAAAGCGTCCAAGTCTTGGGGCGAGACCAAGTCGGCCTTGCTGATGAAAATTTGGTCGGCAAAGCCCACCTGGCGACGCGCTTCCTGGCGGTCATTGAGTTGCTGCGCCGCGTGCTTGGCGTCTACCAGCGTCAAGATGGAGTCGAGCAAAAAAGTCTCGGCGATCTCATCGTCCATGAAAAAGGTCTGCGCCACCGGGCCAGGATCGGCCAGGCCGGTGGTCTCGATCACGATGCGGTCAAACGTCAGCAGGCCCTTGCGGCGCTTGGCGGCCAACAATTGCAGCGTGGCCCGCAGGTCTTCCCGGATGGTGCAGCAAATACAGCCATTGCTCATCTGGATGATCTGCTCGTTGGTGTCAGACACCAGGATGTCGTTGTCGATGTTTTCCTCACCGAACTCGTTCTCGATCACGGCAATCTTTTGGCCATGCGCTTCGGTCAGCACGCGCTTGAGCAAGGTGGTTTTTCCTGAGCCCAAAAAGCCGGTCAAGATGGTTGCAGGAATAAGTGCCATGAAATGCTCCGAGAAAAGGTCGACAACAAGAGGTGGGGAGTTTAGCGATGAATACCGCTCTGGCTGTCATGCCGGACTTGATCCGGCATCCAGGCTGTTGGTTTGTGCACGATGGACCCCCGGTCTTCGCCCGGGGTGACAGGCAAAGCGAAGACGCGGCCAGAGGTACACAGGCCATGCAAGTGCGGGCCAACTGCGGCTTTACTTGCGCACCACCACCAACCCTTTGAGGTATTCCCCCTCGGGGAAATTGATCGTCATCGGGTGATCGGGTGCGCCTTGCAGGCGTTCGCTGATGTAACCGTCCACGCCCGCATCGGTCCCGGCCGAGGCCACGATCTTGTGGAACAGGTCGGCGCTGATGCCGCCTGAGCAGGAATAGGTGAACAGCTCGCCGCCCGGCGCCAGCAGCTTGAAAGCCAAGCGGTTGATGTCCTTGTAGGCGCGGGCTGCGCGATCCGCGTGCGCCGCTGTGGGAGCGAACTTCGGGGGATCGAGCACGATGGCGTCAAAGGTTTCGCCCGCTTCGATGAATGCACGCAGGCTGGCGTTCACGTCGGCGTCCATGAAGGTGGCACGGGACTCGTCAAAGCCGTTCAAGCGCACATGGGCGCGGGCACGCTCGAGTGCCGGGCCAGAAGAATCAATCGAGGTCACATGCCCTGCCCCACCGGCCAGCGCCGCCACGGTGAAGCCGCCGGTGTAGCAATAGCAATTGAGCACCTTGCCAAATTGGCGGTGGCGGGTGTGCTGGGCAAAGCGGTGGCGGCTGTCCCGCTGGTCCAGATAAAAACCCGTCTTGTGGCCGGTGGCGATGTCCAGCGTCAGCTGCCAGTCGTGTTCGCGGATGGTGATCTCGGTGGGGCCTTCGCCGCGCAGCCAGCCGGTGACTTCGGGCAAGCCTTCGAGGCTGCGCACGTTGGCATCGGATCGTTCATACAGACGCGAGAGGCCTGTGATTTTGAGCAAGGCATCGGCAATCACCTGCTTGAATCGCTCGGTGCCGCAGCTGGTGAACTGGGCCACCAGCGTGTCGGCGTAGCGGTCCACGATCAGGCCCGGCAAACCGTCCGACTCGCCATGCACCAGGCGCACGCCGTCGCTTTGGATGTCAAACCACTGGCGGGCGGCCACGGCCTGGGCGATGCGCGCCTCGATGAAGGCCGCGTCGATGCGCTGGGCTTCGTCAAAACTCCAGACACGCGCCCGGATGCGCGAGCTGGGGCTGAACGATGCCCAGCCCAGAAACTGGCCGGCGTGCGATTCCACACGCACTGTCTCACCAGGGTCACCGCCGCCTTTGGCAATGGCAGAGTCAAACACCCAGGGGTGGCGGCGCAGCAAGGAACGTTCTTTGCCGTCTTTGAGTCGAATGGTTTTCATGGGGGCTATTGTCGGGCACTGTCCCGCTCCAGCGCGGCAGGGCTTTCGCCGTCATGGCCGCGTCGCTGCGCTCCCTGCAACGACGGGTTCAAACTTTATTTGCGCTTGGCCCGAGGATGCGCCGCGTCGTAGGCCTTGGCCAGATGCTGAAAGTCCAGCCGCGTGTAGACCTGCGTGGTGGTGATGTTGGCGTGCCCCAACAACTCTTGCACCGCCCGCAAGTCGCCGCTGGACTGCAGCACATGGCTGGCAAAGGAGTGGCGCAGCATGTGCGGGTGCACCGGCGTGGCCAAACCTGCGAGCTGGCTGCGGCGCTTGAGGCGCAGCTCCACAGAGCGGGCCGTCAAGCGCGTACCACGGTGCCCCGGAAAGAGCGCCAGCGATGCGGGCGACGCGCCCGGCGTGGCCTGTGTCAACATGCCCGGCACCTGCGTGCGCACCGCCAACCAATGCGTCAGCGCCTCGATGGCAGCACTGCCCAGCGGCACACTGCGGCGCTTGCCGCCTTTGCCCTGCACTTGCACCTCGGCGTTTTGCACATCGATCCAGCCGCGCCCGGCACGGCTGGCATCGGCACTGGGCAGCACATCCAGGCCGGTCAGCTCGGCCACCCGCAAGCCACAACCGTAAAGCAACTCGACCATGGCCGCATCGCGCGCCTCCAACCAGGGATCGTCATCGTTTTCTTCGTGCTCGGCCAATTGCACCGCCTCGTCCACACCCAAAGCTTTGGGCAAAGGCTTGGCCACACGAGGTGCCCGCACGTCCACCACGGGGTTGTGGCCAATCAGCCCTTCACGCCCGAGCCAAGTGTAAAAACCACGCCAGCCCGACAAGATGAGGGCAATGCCCCGCCCCGTGCGGCCCGCGCTGTGCATCTGCGCCACCCAGCGGCGGATGTGCCCGGTCTGCACCTGCAGCAAAGGCACTTGCGATGCCTCGGACATGTCGGCCAGGCGGATCAGATCGAGCCGGTACAGGGTGCAGGTGCGCTCGGCCAATCGCTTTTCAAAACGCACGTGGTCCAGGTAGCGGGTCACCAGCGGGTCGGTTGGAGGCTCCGTTGAAGATGGATTGCCGCGCTTCGCTTGCCATGACAGATCCTCGGGCTTGGCTCGCTCTGAAGGGGCTCCGGTCGTCGCTCGCGATGACAGACCCTCCAGACGGGCTGGCCAGGGCAAGACCACGTCTTCAACTTGCCAGGGCGCGTCAGCGGTGGGCTTTGCCATGCAAGCGCTTTCGCGTCAGGCGCGCAACACCGACAAAGCGGCCCCAGCCAGCTCGGCCAGGCGCTCGAGCAGATCGGTGCCCATCTGGCTGTTGAAACGCTGGGCATCGGGCGAGGCCAGCACCAGCAAACCAAACGGCGCCTGGCCCGGTGCTGCGCGCAAAGCCAGCAAGGCCAGCGAGGCGGCCTGGGCAGGTTCGGCCAACCATTGCACCGCTTCGTAACCGGTGTTGGGGCCCACGTAAGGCGTGTCCAGTGATGCGGCCAATTCTTGCACCGCCTCGGTCACGCCCTGCGCATAGGGGGCCTGGCTGTGCGCTGCGTCCAGCGACCACAAACGCAAAGCCAATTGCGGCACCTGAAACAGCTCGCGGATGTTCTCCAGCGCCGACTCCGCCCGATGCTCGGGCTGCGCCACCAGCAAGTCGCAGGACCAACGGTGCAGCTTGTCGGTCAGGATCATGTTCTCGTTGCCGTGCCGGATCATGTCCATGATGCGGTGCTCCAGCCCCTTGATCTTGTCGCGCAGCATCTGCGCTTGGCGCTCTTGCAGGCCCACGGCACGGTGGCTTTGCGGGTGCGTCAATTGCACCGTGGCCAGCAGCGAGGCATGGCGCTCAAAAAAGTCCGGCGTGTTCACCAGATAGTCGGCGATGTCGTCTTCTGTGATCGGGCTCATGGGTTCAGGCGTGGTCATGTTCTTGTCTCCAGAAATTCAGGAAAGGGTGTCGGGCACATCGATGTCGCCATCAAAGACCGGTGTGGCGGGACCGGTCATCATGACCTTACTGTCGGCCTGGCCGGCCCATTCGATGGTCAGCACACCGCCATGGGTCTGCACATCGACACGGCTGTCCAACCACCCCTGTCGAATGCCCGCGACCACGGCCGCACAAGCGCCAGTGCCGCAAGCCAGGGTCTCGCCCGAGCCGCGCTCGAACACGCGCAGTTTGATCTGGCTGCGCGAGACGATCTGCATGAAGCCCGCGTTCACCCGCTTGGGGAAGGCCGGGTGGTGTTCAATCAGCGGGCCCTGGGCCAGCACCGGGAAGGCATCCACATCGTCCACACGTTGCACCGCATGCGGATTGCCCATGGAAACGACAGCCACCCGGGCCATGCCCTGCTCGCCCAGCGCCAGGTCAAACACCGGCCAGCCATTGACCTGGTCGCTGATCAGGCCGATGGGGTTAAACGGCACGCGCTCCCAATCGAACACGGGCGCGCCCATGTTCACCGTCACGCGGCCATCGGGGTTCATGGAGAGCTCGATCTCGCCTTGCTGGACTTTCACGCGCACGGTGGTTTTGTCGGTCAGGCCTTTGTCGCGCACATAGCGCACAAAGCAGCGGGCGCCGTTGCCGCAATGCTCCACCTCGCCGCCATCGGCGTTGTGGATCACGTATTCAAAGTCCAACCCGGGTCCAGGCGAAGGCCGCACCGTCAAAATTTGGTCGGCGCCCACGCCAAAGTGGCGGTCGGCCAAAAAACGGTACTGGGCGGCGTTCAAGCCCAGGCGACCACGGGTCTCGTCGAGCACGACAAAATCGTTGCCGGCCCCTTGCATCTTGGTAAAGCGGATGTGCATGGCCGCAATTATCGCCCGTGGTCAACACGGGAACGACAGCCCAAGGACGATGCGCCCCTGATAATGGGGCATGGCACGCACATCCCAACTCCTGCACCCCCAACGTGAACCTGCGCCCCTGCGCCCAGCCGCCACCGTGCTGCTGCTGCGCGACGGGCCGCAAGGCATCGAGGTCTTGATGACCCGCCGCTCCATGACCGCCAGCTTTGCGCCCGGCGCCTATGTCTTCCCGGGCGGCGGCGTCGATGCGGCAGACGCACAGGCCCACAGCCTGTCCACCCGCCGCCCCAAGCAAAGCGACTTGCACCTGACACAAGCCATTGCCGCGATCCGCGAAAGCTTTGAAGAGCTGGGCATCTTGTTCGCCCGCCATGCCGATGGGCGCTGGGCCGACAACACGGACATTGCCCACATCGACCGCAAAGCCCCATTTGCCACGCAATGCCAGGCCAAGGGCTTGAGCTTGGCCGCCGACCAGGTGTTTGTGCTGGCCCACTGGATCACCGACCGCGACCTGCCGCGCCGCTTTGATGTGCCCTTTTTGGTGGCCCGCATGCCCGAAGGCCAAACCCCGGTGGCCGACGAGGCCGAGCAGTTCGAGCCGGTCTGGGTGCGCCCGGTCGATGCGCTGACGCGCCACGAAGCGGGTCAGTTTTTCATCATCTTTCCGACCATCCGCACGCTGGAGCGCCTCAAGGCCTTTGCCAAAGTGGACGACGTGCTGCAAGCCTGCGCCGTCAACGACGAACCGCTGTGGACCAGCTGCCCCCGTGCTGGCTGGCTGGCAGGCAACGAAGCGCGCTACATGGAGCACGAGCCGCCTTTTGGAGAGCTGGCCCTGGTCAGCCCCGACGGTCAGATCCAGCACCACCTGGACTGGCAAACCGACCAAGCGGTGCCCCTGCTCAAAAACCTGCAGCGGCTGACTGCCCCCAACCCCGGCGTGATGACCGGCCCCGGCACCAACAGCTATTTGGTGGGCGATCCGAACACGGGCTACATCGCCATCGACCCAGGCCCGGCCGACGACAAGCACCTGCAGCGACTGTGGCGTGCCGCAGGTGGGCAGATCAAAGCGATTGTCTGCACCCACTCACACCCGGACCACTCCCCTGGCGCGGCCCCACTGCAAGCGTTGTGCACGAACAAGCCGCCCATTTTGGGGCTGGCCTCCAAACCCACGGCACGCGCCAACAGCCGCTTCACACCCGAGCGAGAACTGGCCGATGGCGAAAAACTGGTCTTGCAAGGCATTGGCGTGGAAGGCGCGATCACCCACACCCTGCGCGTGGTGCACACCCCCGGCCATGCCGCCAACCACCTGTGCCTGGTGCTCGAAGAAGACGGCCTGTTGTTCTCGGGCGACCACGTGCTCAACGGCAGCACCACCGTGATCGACCCGCCCGACGGCCACATGGGCGACTATTTGGACTCGCTGGACAAATTGGCTGCGGCCTGCGAGGCGGGTGGCATCGAATTCATCTTGCCCGCGCACGGCCATGTGCTGGGTTTTGCCCACCAGGCCATCACGCACTTGAAGGCGCACCGCTTGAAGCGCGAGGCCAAAATCGCCGCCGCCATGCAGGCCCTGCCCCATGGCAGCCTGCAGGAATGGGTCGAAAAAGCCTACGACAACGTGCCGCCTCGCCTGTGGCCGGTGGCGGCGCGCTCCCTGCAAGCGCATGTGGACCACATCCGCGAACAAGCCCTGTCTTGATTCGCTTTGAGCATTTTTGAAAGCATCGATGATTTCCTCTGAAGAAGGCATTCGCCTGGCCAAACGCGTGGCCGCCGAGCAAAACTGCTCGCGCCGCGAAGCCGAAGCGCTGATCGTGGCCGGTGGCGTGCAGGTGGCGGGCAAAGTGGTCACCGACCCGGCCCGGCGTGTAAAAGCAGAACAGGCTGTTCAGGTGAACCGCATGGTGTCGATGGCCGCGCTGGCGCCCCTGACCTTGGTGTTGTTCAAACCCGCGCACCGGGTGCCCAATCTGGCTTGGCTGCAAGACACGGTGGGCCTCAAAGCCCCACAGCCTGGGCTGTGGGGTGCCGAGCGTTTGGCCAAAATGCAAATGCCCTTGCCCCTGGCCAAGCCGGCCAGCGGCCTGTGTATTTTTTCGGACGATGTCGGTGTGTTGCGCCACCTGGAAGACCGCCGCAGCCCGATGGAGCAGGAATGGATGGCCACCGTGGGCGGTGAAGTGCCCGAAAGCCTGATCAAGGCCCTGAACGGACCGGGGATCCGCGCCAGCATCAACCGCCAAACCGACAGCGTGACCGTGCTGCGCATCGCTGGCAAGGACATTGACGGCCTGGACCTGGGCCGCTGGCTGGACGAGCAATGCCCTCTGCAAGACCTGCGCCGCCAGCGTGTGGGCCGCTTGAGCCTGGCGCCACTGGAGCCAGGACAATGGCGGCAACTCGAGGGCTACGAGCGGTTTTAAGAGGGACCGCTTGATTTCCGACAAATTGACACAGGATTTACCCTTGAATTGCCACGGGCTATCCCAATATATTGTGTCTGTCTGAGAAAATCAGTCATCTGTTGCCTGTGCATATCCCGCAGTCAGGCAACGCAGAAGGCCCAGAAAGCCTTCTTTACGCAGAAAGGAACACACCATGCGTTTGAGCACCAAAAGCCGTTTTGCGGTGACCGCCATGATCGACGTGGCGCTTCGCGAAGACCGCGGCCCCGTGTCTTTGGCCGCGATCAGCGTGCGCCACCAAATTTCACTGTCCTACCTGGAGCAGCTCTTCAGCAAGCTGCGCCAGCAGGCCCTGGTCGAGAGCACCCGTGGCCCTGGCGGCGGTTACTCGCTGGCCCGCAGCGCCGAAAAAATCACCATGGCCGACATCGTTGGCGCAGTCGACGCCCCGTCTGAAGAAGAACTGGCCGCTGAAGGCGGCTGGATGAGCAGCGATTTGTGGGCCAGCCTCAACGACAAAATGCTGAGCCACCTCAAGTCGATCAGCCTGCGCCAGCTGGTGGCCGAGCAACGCGCCAAAGGCGTTGCTGTAGAGCCCGCGCCACAACCCCTTGTCAAGCGCGGCGTGTTCGCCAAGCCCAAAAGCACCTTGAAGATCACGGCCCCCAACTCGGTGTTTGCCTTGGCCGGCACCTTGATGCCTTCCCGCGGCTGAGTCTTTTTCAGGCGCCCACAAAAAAACCCGCCTCGGCGGGTTTTTTGTTGTCTGAAAAAAGTGTGAAGCTCGCCGATAAGCCGGATTCTGTGCACAGCGGTTGCCCGCTGCGTGACCGCCATTACTCTGGGCCGGGGGTTGCCCACCCGGCTCGATGCTACCTACCCGCCAACTCTGCGGAACCACATCAACGCTGGCCTACTTGGTATTGCTGCGCGTAGAGATTGCCCGTTTCACCCGAACCGGGTTGCCCCGGTCCGACTCGTCTCTGTTGCTCTGATCCTCACCTCACGGTGGAGAGGAGTTACCTCCTACGCTGTCCTGTGCAGTCCGGACGTTCCTCCAGTGCCTCCTTTCGGAGATTGCACCAGCGGCGGTCTGGCGAGCTTCACCGTTGGATTATCGCCTGTGGGCATAAGCTCATGCCGCAAAAGGTCTGAACTTTCACGCACAATGATTTTTTCAGCGTTTTTCACACGGAGACCTCACATGAAAGCCAGCAACATCCTCGCCACCATCGGCAACACCCCCCATGTGCGCATCAACCGCCTGTTTGGCGCGGGCGCCAATGTCTGGATCAAGTCCGAGCGCAGCAACCCAGGCGGCTCGGTCAAGGACCGCATCGCGCTGGCCATGGTCGAAGACGCCGAAAAAAGCGGCGCACTGAAAGCCGGCGGCACCATCATCGAGCCCACCTCGGGCAACACCGGCATTGGCCTGGCCATGGTGGCGGCCGTCAAGGGTTACCAACTGGTGCTGGTCATGCCCGACAGCATGAGCATCGAGCGCCGCCGCCTGATGCTGGCCTATGGCGCCACATTTGACCTGACACCTCGCGAAAAAGGCATGAAGGGCGCGATCGCCCGCGCCGAAGAACTGGTGGCCAGCACCTCCGGCGCCTGGATGCCCCAGCAGTTTGAAAACCCCGCCAACATCGATGTGCACGTGCGCACCACGGCGCAAGAGATCCTGGCCGACTTTCCCGATGGCATCGACGCCCTCATCACCGGCGTGGGCACAGGCGGGCACCTGACCGGGACAGCCCGGGTGCTGAAAGCCAAGTTCCCGAACCTCAAGGTGTTTGCCGTCGAGCCTGCGGCTTCGCCCGTGATCTCCGGCGGCGCGCCGGCACCCCACCCGATCCAGGGCATTGGCGCGGGCTTCATCCCCAAGAACCTCGACACCAGCTTGCTGGACGGCGTGATCCAGGTCGACGCCGAAGTCGCCCGTGAATACGCCCGCCGCTCGGCCCGCGAAGAAGGCATGCTGGTGGGCATTTCGTCAGGCGCCACCTTGGCGGCGATTGCGCAAAAACTGCCCGAGCTGCCTGCAGGCGCGACGGTGCTCGGCTTCAACTACGACACGGGTGAGCGCTATTTGTCGATCGAAGGCTTCTTGCCTGCTTGAGTGGTCCAGCACCGACACGTCAACATCTCAACCGCCAGACTTCTCAACATGTCATCCCGGACTTGATCCGGGATCCATGACGGCACCACCATGGACCCCGGATCAAGTCCGGGGTGACAGTGGCGCTCAGCGTTGGGGTGACAGCTTGCTGACCGTTGGGCTGACAGCGCTCAGTGCGGGGATAATCACTGCTTCTTGCTTGATAACCACAAGCCACGACCATGATCCGAATTTCTGAACTCAAACTCCCCCTGTCGGCCCTGCCGGTGGAAGTGCGCCGCGCAGCCGATGCACCTTCTGAAACCGACGAAGACCGCATCCCGCCGCCACACCCCGAAGTCGCCTTGCGCCAGTTGGCGGCCAAGGCGCTGGGCATCGCCGAACCCGACATCGCCAAGCTGCAGGTGTTCAAGCGCAGCTTTGACGCGCGCAAGGCCGAACTGCTCGCGGTGTTCATTGTCGACATCAC
Source organism: Limnohabitans sp. MMS-10A-192 (assembly GCF_003063335.1). GTDB lineage: Bacteria > Pseudomonadota > Gammaproteobacteria > Burkholderiales > Burkholderiaceae_C > Limnohabitans_A. Next base: position 317,070 of record NZ_NERX01000003.1, read on the forward strand.
GCTCCATCCAGCCGTCGACGAAGCGGCGCTGCTGCTGCAGTTCGAGAAGAACCCGCACATCCAGCCCACACCCGACATGACTTGGCACCCGCCTTGCCAAGCGCCTGAAGGCTTTGGCTCGGCAAAAGGTGAGCGGCCTGTGGTGGTGGGCTTTGGGCCTTGCGGCATGTTCGCCGCGCTGAGCCTGGCGCAAATGGGCTTCAAGCCCATCGTGCTGGAACGGGGCAAACCCGTGCGCGAACGCACCAAGGACACCTGGGGCCTGTGGCGCAAGAAAACCCTCAACCCCGAGAGCAATGTGCAGTTTGGCGAGGGCGGAGCGGGCACCTTCTCTGACGGCAAGCTCTACAGCCAGATCAAGGACCCGCGCCATCTGGGCCGCAAAGTCATGGACGAGTTCGTCAAGGCAGGCGCCCCTGCCGACATCTTGTTTGCGGCGCACCCGCACATCGGCACCTTCAAGTTGGTCAAGGTGGTCGAGAACATCCGCGAACAAATCACCGCCTTGGGCGGCGAGATCCGCTTTGAGCAACGCGTCACCGATGTGCTGATCTCGCCAGCTGCGAGCGGCCAGCAGATCACGGGCCTGCAAGTGTTGGACCAGAAAACCGGACTAAGCCACACCCTGGCCACGCGCCATGTGGTGCTGGCCCTAGGCCACAGCTCGCGCGACACCTTTGTGGTGCTGCACAAGCGCCAGGTGGCCTTGCAGGCCAAGGCGTTTTCGATCGGCGTGCGCATCGAGCACCCGCAAAGCGTGATCGACCAAGCCCGATGGGGCCGTCACGCAGGCCACCCCTTGCTGGGCGCGGCCGATTACAAACTGGTGCACCACGCTCAAAACGGCCGTGCGGTCTACAGCTTTTGCATGTGCCCAGGCGGCACGGTGGTGGCCGCCACCAGCGAGCCCGGTCGCGTGGTGACCAACGGCATGAGCCAGTACTCGCGCAACGAACGCAATGCCAACGCGGGCATGGTGGTGGGCATCGACCCGCCCGACTACCCGCTGGACACCAGCGCCTGGCAAGCGGCCTTTGGCGAAGTGGAAGGCGCGCAGTTGGCGCAAGAAGCTTTGGCCATGTCGCAACAGCAACCGCCTGCGCCGCATCCACTGGCTGGCATCGTGTTGCAACGTAAGTTGGAGACACGGGCCTTTGAAGTCGGTGGTGCCAATTACGAAGCGCCCGGCCAGTTGGTGGGCGACTTTTTGGCGCAGCGCCCCTCCACCCAATGGGGCAGCGTGGTGCCGTCTTACAAGCCCGGCGTCAAGCTGGTCGATCTGGCCGAAGTGCTGCCTGACTACGCCATCACCGCCATGCGCGAAGCCTTGCCGGTGTTCGGTCGCAAGATCAAAGGCTACGACATGCCGGATGCGGTGATGACCGGCGTGGAAACCCGCACCTCATCGCCCCTGAAAATTCCGCGTGGCGCTGATTTCCAGAGCCTCAACACGCGTGGCCTGTACCCGGCAGGCGAAGGCGCCAGTTACGCAGGCGGCATTTTGTCGGCCGGGGTGGACGGCATCAAAGTGGCCGAGGCTGTCGCTGCTCGGCTGAGTGCGTGACCATGGTGTGACAGCGGCATGCAGTGCCTGCCAAGCGCCCTGCATCCAACACCCGCATGCCCGCGCCGTGCACCTCAATGGCCTGCTGATTTTGCAGGGTGTCCAGAACATCGGCCCATGAATGCGTTGGCTGACGAATGCTCAGGGGCACCGCATCCAAAGGCAGCTGCAGCGATGAACCGCCATGCTGAGCCAACGCGATCAACAGCCAGCTGGCCAAGCGCTGCGTCGCGTTGTGGTGCCGTACACAAAAAGCTGTTTGCGCCATTTGCTCGATCAAGCCGTGGGTGATGACCGTGGTGTGCCATAACCAATGCCCATACACATGGGCATCTTGCTTGACCTGTGACCAATCCAAGCGATAGACATGCCCGGGCACCATGACCACCGCTTGCATCTGTGCAGCCCACAACTCTGCGGGCCCGGCACAAGCATGTCGCCCCACCACGGCCACATTCACCGCATCATGGACACGACTGACTTGCGCCAAACTCAACAAGGCATCCTGGGGGAAATAAACGAACGAAGCCGATGCAACCAAGTCCATGGGGCCTTGTTGCAAAAAGACCCGCTCAAGCTGCACCGCAAAGGTCGGCGGTGCCGTCTGCAGCATCAAATCGAGCAGAGAATTTTGAGTCACTGAAGTCAAATTTTTGAAGGCTTGGCCGCTGAACGCCACAGACCAAGCCTTTGATGGTTTTACAACTATCCACATTCTATGTTCGATACCGAACATAAATTCGATCAAATCATGGTTATCTTCAGAATCATTGAGGCATATACTCGATAACCGTTCAATCTGCGTGATTTCTGCTGACTTTTGGGTATTCGCAGAATGACACGCCGTTCAACCGTGTCGCCGGATGCTTTTGTGAATTTCTCCACCAACGGTCTTGTCTTTCAGCTGCCCAGGGAAGATCAAAACCGCTTGCAGCAAATCTGCCAAACTGTTTCTTTGGATCAGGGGCAGTGCCTGTGCCCGCCAAAATCGAACTCTCCTGCCAAAGTGTATTTTTTGACCGGTGCCTGTGTGACCCTGTGGGTCAACCATCCCGATCAAGCCCGGCTGGCCGTTGGATTGATCGGCACAGAAGGTGCAGTTGGCCTCGGCGCAGCCTTGGGACAACACGCAGCCCACCTCCAATTTGAAGTACAGAACTCAGGCCAAGCTTGGTGCGCAGACAGCCAAGAACTGCAACGCTTGCTGCAAACCCACCCCACCATTCTCTGGGCGGTGGCCCGTTATCTGTGGCAAATGACGCACGACATCGCCAACATGGCCGCCTCCATCCAGGGTGACGACATTCCCACCCGCATGGCCGCCTGGCTGGTGCTGTGCGCGCAACGCACACACGCCACCCAACTCAAGCTCACACACGATCAACTGGCACGCATGATGGGCGTGCGGCGCGTCAGCGTCACGTTGGCCGCCATGGCGTTCAAAGAGCAGGGTTTGCTGGACTACAAGAGAGGGTCCATCAACATCCTCAACATGGAAGGGCTTGTCCAACAAGCCCGTACTCGCGCACCCGCATGAATGCCGAGTTGAACCTGCGTATCCAGTATCTTTTTTTACACAGTGTTCAAAATCAAACATAGGAAGTCTCGCGCCTGATAAATTCAAAGGATGTCAAATTCATAAAAAACATCCAAATGACGAGACAAATCACTCAAAACAACATTCTCAACCTGTTGCCTGATGCCACTTACAGCGCCTGGGAACCCTATTTCGAGTCGGTTGAACTGCCCATGGGCAAAGTGCTTTACGACCCCAGCAGCACGCTGAGCCACATGTACTTTCCGACCTCGGCCATCGTGTCCTGGGTCTATATGCTGGAAAACGGTGCCACCACCGAAATCGCCATGACCGGTCGCGAGGGCGTGTTGGGCATGTACATGCTCATGGGCGGCGGCAAAACTCAAAACCAAGGGATCGTGCAAACCGCAGGGCAGGCCATACGCCTGCCGGTGCAGGTGGTGCTGGACACATTCAGCCAAGGTCATGAAGTGCAAAGCATCTTCTGGCTGTTCACACGGGCCTTGATCACACAGATGGCTCAAATCGCCGTGTGCCATCGACACCACACGCTGGACCAGCAGTTGTGCCGGATGCTGCTCTTGACCCTTGAGCGCATCGATGGCGACACCATCGTGATGACCCATGAAGTCATGGCCAGCTTGTTGGGTGTGCGGCGCGAAGGTGTGACCATGGCCGCTCAAAAATTGATGCACGAAGGCATCATCCGTTATGCACGCGGGCGCATCACTGTGCTGGACCGCGCGAGACTGGCACAGCGCGCCTGCGAATGCTACGGCGTCATCCACCAGGAATACGAGCGGCTGTTACCCCAGTCCCCGCATTGCCGCCACTGACACCTCAGTCTGGCACCTCACACCGACACCATCTGATTGCGGATCGCGTAACGCGTTAAATCCGCCACCTTGTGCAGGCCCACCTTGCGCATGATGTTGCGGCGGTGCACTTCCACCGTGCTGGGCGCGATCTGCAAATTGCGTGCGATTTCTTTGGACGAATAACCATCGGCAATCAAGCGCAGCACCTGCTCTTCACGCCCGCCCAGGTGAGAGCGAACAGCCACTTGACCTGATCGGAACTGGCGCACACTGTCCATCATTTCACTGGCTGCAGATTGGCACAAAAATGTATGGCCAGCCGCAGCAGCACGGATCGCCGCCATCATCTCATCGATGCTGCTGGTGGTGGAAACATAAGCCTTGGCGCCGGCATCCAGGACTTCCATGACACTGTTGCGGTCAGACACACCCGAATAGGCCACGATGGCGTGAGGTAAAGGTGGATGGCTCAACAGACGAATCAAATCTTTTTCTTGGCTGTCGGTCGAAAAAATACCGACGAGCACCACATCAGGGTGGGTCGCATGGCACAGCGCTGGCGTGCTCTCGGCGTTGTCGGCGATGCCGACCAGCTCCATGTCCTGATGGGTTCGCAAAACAGCAGCGATGCCTTCAGACACCACCTTGTGTTTGGAAGACAGTAAAACGCGTATCGTCATGTTCAATCCTTTGGCGATCAATCTTCTATCGGGTATCAGCCCATCGCAAAAAGGTAGAGCGTCCTTCTTATGCGTTGCTTCTCATGCATTGCTCATATACGGTTTTCAGTGTACGCAAGCGCGAACGCAATGAATGTGCGAGTTAACACATAGCGCTGTGATTTGCGCTATTTAAGAAAAATTTCATTGAAGTCCTGACTTTCCCAAAATGCCTGCCCTCTGGGAAAAAGAGGCATCCGACTGACTGATCTTCTCGCTGATGACCAAGGCCTCTTTCAAATGCTCGTGCGCATTGAACGCATGGTGCTTGGACAATTTGACATGGTGCAATGCGGCTTTGTATGCACCGGCTTCGTGATGGCGGTTGGCCTCTTTGTTGCGTTGGTAGGCATGCAGCAATTCTTCAGAGGCCCTGCGGTAATGTTCGCTCACATGCAAGGCGTAGGCCGTTTCAATCAAATGGTGGTCATCGCTCATGGGCATCTCCTGCGTGGTGACATTCACATCAAACCCTGGTCTTGCATGAAGCGTTGCAGCGACATGCGCCCCGGGCAATTGAGTTTTTGGTAAACATGGTGCAGATGCAACTTGGCCGTGCCTTCGCTGATGAACAGCTTGTTGGCGATTTTTTTATTGGGCAAGCCCTCGGTCACCATGCGCGCGATCGTCAACTCACGGGGGGTGAGCACATGCGAAGCCTGTGCGTTTTTCTTTTTCTGCTCGAGCAAAAGTGACATGGTCTTCATCGTCAAATCGCGGTCCAGCCACTGTCCACCCTCGTGAACCGATTTGATGCAGCGCGCCAGCACCTGCTTGGACTTTTCCTTGGACACCAGGCCCTGCACACCCAAGTCAATGGCTTGCATCACCTCACCGATCGGCGCGTCCGTGAAAACCACAGGCAGCGTCTGGTGCTCTGGCGAACGCAAGGCCTCCAGCAAGGCCAGTCCACTTCTTTGGGTCAATGACAAATCCATGACCAGTATGTGTGGCCTGTGGTGCTTGACCGCCAGCAAAGCCGCATCGCCATGATGCACACAGGTCTTGACCGAAAACTCTGGTGAGTCATGGAACGCATGGCTCAAGCCATCCAACATGACGGGGTAAGGGTCTGCAAGCACCAAATCAATGGTCATCGTGTCATCCTTCTTTCAGAAGTTCTCAGCGATCCATGGCTGCCAAGCTGTGCATCGCCAAATTACAAGGCACTGCTTCTTTGGAGCCAGTACCCACCATGCCTTCAGCTTAGAGGCCGCATACTGCAGATGGAATCCTCTGAATTGGTGAGCGCACTTACTTCCAAACCAGTAGTGCGCTGACATGAAACCTTCATGCCCCCGGATGCCGCAATCTTTTGCGGGCAGCAGACACAGGACGAACATCGGCCGCCATGCAGGCACGGCGAAAGGCCTCCAGCTTTTTTTGCGCGCGTCCAAGCACCGTGTCTGCCGCATACGCCAAAGCACACGGCTGACCGAAATCCAGCCCCGTGAGCAAAGCCATGCCTTCACCGACTTCGTTGGCGGTGTAAATGTGAAAAAGGCCCTGCGCCACCGCTTGCACCACCGCCTCGTCCAGCATCAAGTTGCGCCGGTTGCGCGCAGGCATCAAGACACCTTGATGGCCATCAAGTCCCAAGCGCTCACAGCAACGGAAGTAGCCTTCTATCTTTTCGTTGATGCCGCCCACCGGCAATATCTCGCCGTGCTGATTGATCGCCCCCGTCACCGCGATGCCTTGCCGGATCGGCACATCGGCCAGACTCGACAACAAGGCATAAAACTCGGCACACGAAGCCGAGTCGCCCTCGACCCCGCCGTACTCTTGTTCAAACACCACCGCGGCATTCAAGGCCAAAGGCGCCAGGTGGGCAAACAAGGCCGACAGATGGCTGTGCAAAATCAGCACGCCTTTGTCATGAATGGGGCCTGACAAAGCCACTTCACGCTCGATGTTGAGCAAGCCATCCTCCCCGGCATACGTGCGCGCTGTCACGCGCACCGGAAAGCCAAAGCTGTAGTCCCCCAAGTCCACCACCGACAGCCCGTTGACCTGCGCCACACGTTCGCCGCGCAAAACGATCAAGCGCTCACCATCGGCAATGCTTTCCTGCAAACGCTGCTCAGGGTAGTTCAGGCGATGCATGCGCGCTTGTCTGGCGGCTTGCACATCAGAGGTCTGCACCACGCGGGTCGCGCGGCGCCTGGCCACATTGCAGCTTTCCATCACGAGCGCTTCCGACAAGGCGAAGATGGCGCTTTGTCGCGACTGGTCCTGCGCCTGCCGATGGGTTTCTTCAATCAAGGCAGCGACGGCCTCGGCCGAAAAATGCAGCAAGCCCTGGCGCTGACAGGTGTGGGCCACAAAGATCGCCGTGGCATAGGCCGACTCCGGTGTGGCGACAAAGCTCTCCGCAAAATCCACCTTGCAACGAAAGCGTCTTGCAAACTCCGGATCGGCAGCCTGCACCGCGTAATACTCGTCCACCGAGGCAATCAACACGAGCTTCACTTGCAAGTCCACCGCCTCGGGCTCCAAGGAGACAGCCGCCACAGGCGCGGCCATCATGCCTGGCTCCTCGATCTGCAAACGCCCGTGACGCATGAAGCGGCGCAACTTTTCCCAGACCGGCTCATCGGCCAGGAGATCGCGCAAGTGCAGCATCAAGAAGCCGCCGTGCGCCTTCATCAAACTGCCGGCGCGGATGTGTGAGAAGTCCGTCACCAACTCGTGCCCATCGGACTCGTACTCGATGCTGCCCAGCAAGTTCCGAAACGAAGGGTTCTCCTCCAAAATCGCAGGGGCGCCCGACAAGCCATGGTTGTCCACCGCCACATTCACACGCAAAAGGCCCAGCACTGCCTCCAAGTCGTCCAGCCGGACCTCCTCGTCTTCGCCAGGCTGAAAGAGCGCCAGGTTTTCCAGCACCTCGTGCTGCACCTGCGCCAAAAAAAGGCTCAGCTTGGGTTCATCGCCCCCCGTCAGTTGGCTGTTGTGTTGCACCCCCTGATGGACGAGGCTCAATTCATGCTCGAGCAAAGGCTTGATGGTTTGCCGTCGCAATGCCGCCAATCCTTCGTTCATCACCCGATCCATGGACTGGCTTTTTTCAAGGTAAGCGCTGATCTCGCCGCGCAGCGCTTCTTCGGCTTTGTCCATGGCCACACGCTGCTCCGGGCTCAAGGACAAAGCCTTGCCCGCCGTGACGGGCTCGCCTTTGTCATCCTTGAGCGAAAAAACCATGTGGCCCTCATCGCGCATCAAGCCAAAGTGATGCGCCTGTGCATACGCACTCAAAGCGACATAGCCTCGGTCTTTTTCAAGGGCGCAGGATTGTTCAATGCGCTGGCTCTCGGCCTTGAAATCGTCTTGCGCCAGTCGCTTGGGGATTTCTGCCTGCAAGCGCTTGGCCAACTGGCCCATCAGCTGTCGAAACTGACGCCCCTGCCCTGCCGGCATGCGCACAGCTCTGGGGTGCTCCACCTCGTCAAAGTTGTGCAAGTAGCACAGGTCGGGCGGCACAGGCCGCGTGGCCGCCTGTGCGCGCATCATCTGCGCCAGCAAGGTGGTGCGGCCGCTGCCCACCTCGCCCAGCACAAACAGGTTGTAGTCGGGCTGCGCCATCTCCATGCCAAAGCGCGCGGCTTCTTCGGCGCGCGCTTGGCCGATCCAGGGCAAAGGCAGGTGCAACAGCTCGGCCGTATCGGAAAAACCCAAGGACGACGCATCGATGCGCAGGCACAAGTCTCCGGGCGTGAGCTCCTGGATCGGCATGGGTCAAAGCGCCTTGCGATCTCTCATGCAAAGGGCAACGCCCATGCTGGCGTGCATGCAAGATCAGGGACGGATGGCGATCTCGTTCTTGACGGCGGTCACACCCTTGACGCCACGTGCAATGCTCTCGGCCTTGTTGCGCTCCAACGCACTCTTGGCAAAGCCCGACAGCATCACGGTGCCCTTCAAGGTCTCCACGCTGATGGAGGTGCCAGCCACATCCTTGTCCTCAAAGAAGCGGGACTTGACCAAAGTGGTGATGCCGGCGTCATCCACATAGGCCCCCACGGTCTCTTGACCGCGCGATACGGCGCAGCCCGAAGCCGCCAAAAGAACCAAAGAAGTGGCCATCGCGGCCCAGAAAGTTTTGTGTGTCATGGTGCAGTCCTGTTGTGCAAAGTGTCAGACTGGCCTGGGCAATGCCTGGCCACCGGTCCGGGCCTGCAACACCTTGGTGACGCCAGCCCAGACAAGTCCACGATAGAGCCGCCTGGCGCGTCCGTCAGTGTGCCAAGTCACACTCACGCACGCGGGGACTCTGGTCACCGCGCATCAAGACGCGCTCGGCTCATCCACCCACGCCACCAACACACCGGGCGCCATCGGGTTGGCACGCGCCGCCGCACACACGCCGTGCAAGGCCTGCCCTTGTCCTTGCACTTTCAATTGCAAGGACAAGGGCTCGGCACTTTGCCCAGCCCGCGACAGCCAGGCCTGCACACCCGACACATCGGCGGCCAGGAGCCAACTGTCCAGGCGTTTGCCCAGCACCTGCTGGATGTCTTGGTTCAGGCTTTTCAAGGCGCCCGCATTGCACTCCATCAGGCGCCCCGATTCATCCAGCACCAACTGGGCACTGGGCGAGGCATCGTGCCACTGCAGCTGGTAAGCCCAGGCGGCCTCCAGCTCGGCCCGCGAGCGCTGCAGCTCTTCGTTTTGCAAATCCAGCTCCACCTGGTGCACCTGCAACTCGTGCAGCAAAGCCAGCGCATCGGGCGCCGTGTCGGGGGACGAGGCCAAATCGAACAAGACGCGCAAGGCCTGGCTCGGGTCTTTAGCAGACGTGAGGCTGGCCCCTTTGGCCTCCAGCAAGGCCTGTGCGCGTTCGCGCAAATGCAACTGGGAGGGGATGGAAACGGGACGGGATGTCATGGCGCAACTCCTGAAGATGGCGCACCCACTTGGGCTTCGCGCAAACGGAACTCCAGCGCCTTGGCCACGCTGATGTCCACAAAGGTCAACACCGCGCCCTGGATCATGTTGGCCAGGGTGCGGTAAGGCATGATGCGCACCGAAAACCAGCGCCCATCGCTGGCCAGCACCGATTTGGCGCAAGGCGCCAAGGTGCGCAAGGTTTCTTTCACATCGGTCTGCAGCTGCGGGTAGTCCAGTGTGCTGGCCAGATCGCTCAAGGGGCGGCCCACATCGGCTTCGCGCAAATGGAAGATGCCCACCGCCTGCTCGGTGTAGCGGCGCACATTCAAATCGTTGTCCAGAAACAGCGTGGCGATGTCGGTGCTGTTGAGGAGGTTTTGCATATCGCTTTGCGCCAGCGCCAAATCGTCCAGGCGTGTTTGCAACTCGCCATTGATGGTTTGCAGCTCTTCGTTCATCGACTGCGCCTCCTCTTTGGAGGTGGTCAGCTCTTCGTTGGAGGACTGCAACTCTTCGTTGGCCGTTTGCATGGATTCATTGAGCGCCTGCAACTCTTCTTTGGACGTGTGCATCTCATGGCGCAGGGCCTGAATTTCTTCACGGGCACTTTGCAACTCGGCCACCAAGGCAGCATTGGGCTGGGCCGACTGGGGGCCCGCTGCACCGGCGGCCACCACCTCCTTGAACACCAGCATGGCCATGCCCGCCAGGGCCTGGGGCTCTTGCAAGGGCTGCACCGTCACTTGCAATTGGCGGTGGCCATCGCCTTCCAGCGGCAGACCATGCAAGGCCACGGGCTGACGTTCCTGCAAAGCCTGGCGCAAGGCCATGGCCACTTGTGCGCGCAAGGCAGGACGCAACATGACGTGGACATTCCAGTTGGCTTTGCCCGCAGCAGGCTCCAGGTAACGACCTGTGCGTCCACTGATGTAGAGGATGTCACCCTCGGCATTGACGAGCACCGCCGCCGGTGAAAACGCCTGCAGCAGCACCTGATCGGCCAGGGCTTGCAAATTGGAAGATGAATTCGAGACAGACATGGGCACAGACAACTCCTGCACGGCGGCGCGTGCTTTCAATGCGCGGTGGATGGGGAAGTCCACCGAGCCCGGCAACAGCGTTTGCTCGTTGCGGCGGTAAATGCGGGATTTGGGATGCAGCGCTGCAAACAGGCTTTGCGAGCGCCCCACGGTTTCGGCGCTGCCCAGCACCAGCACGCCTGCGGGCCGCAAGCTGAAGTGGAACAAGGGCATCAAACGCCGTTGCAGTGTGGCATTGAAGTAGATCAACACATTGCGGCAGGACAAAAGATCCAGCTGGGTAAAGGGCGGGTCCTGGACCACGTCATGCTGCGCAAACAGCACCATGGACCGGATCTCGGGCCGGATGAGGTGGCCGCCGTCATGGGGCACAAAAAAGCGCTCCCGGCGCACGGGGTCCATGTCGGCCAGCGCCTGCGCGCTGTACCAACCTTTGCGCGCCACGGCGATGGCGGCGGCATTCAGATCGGTCGCAAAAATCTGCACCGAACTGGGCGCCCTGGCGGGGCTGGCCAAGGCCAAGTCATCTTGCACTTCTTGCAAGGCCATGGCCAGGCTGTAGGCCTCTTCACCGGTGGAGCAACCCAACACCCAGGCCCGCACGGGGCCTGTGCGCGGCTGCTGCAGCAAGCCCGGCAAAACCTCTTGCGACAAATCCAGCCAGACCTGCGGGTCCCTGAAAAACGCGGTCACACCGATCAGCATTTCGGCAAACAACAAGGCCAGCTCTTGCGGGTGCGTTTGCAAGTGCTGCCAATAGGCCGCCATCGTGGGCAGCTGGTGCACATGCATGCGCCGCTCGATACGGCGGCGCAAAGTGCTGGGTTTGTAAAGCGACAAGTCGTGTTTGTGCTGCTGGTGCAGCAAACGCACGATGGCTTGCAAGGCATCGGCAGGCGGCGCATCACTGGGCAGCGGTGTTGACACCGCCTTGGACGTTGGCGCCTGCAAGCACTGGACGATGTGCGCCGGCATGTCTTGCGGCGGTGCCACCACATTCACGCACTGGGCATCGATCGCGCTTTGCGGCATGGACGCAAAAGCGGCGGTGTCCGGTTGCTGCGCCAGCGTCAAGCCACCGCCCTTGTGGATGGCTTGCAGGCCCAGCATGCCGTCTTGCCCCATGCCCGACAAGATCACGCCCACCGCACGCGGGCCCTGGTCTTGTGCCAGAGAGGTCAACAAGCCGTCGATCGGCAAATGCGGCCCGCGCACACCCGGCACCTTGTGCGTCGCACGGAAATGCAAACAACCACGCTCCACCGTCAAAGCACCGTCACAGGGCATGACGTGCACCGTGTTGGGCGCCAACACCACGCCATCTTGCGCATCGGACACAGGCAAGGCCGTCACCCGCTGGAGCAAGGTCCCCAGCAAGCTGGGGTGGTCGGGCGCCATGTGTTGCACCACCACATAAGCGCAATCCGTGTCCAGCGGCAGCTGCGCAAAAAAAGCTTCCAACGCCGACAGTCCGCCTGCCGATGCACCGATGCCCACGATGCGGGGGCCATCGCGCTCAGGCACAGCGGCCGGCAAATCAGACAAAACGGACATTCATGACAAGACTCCAGGATGCAACAGGACTCACACCGCCAAACGCATGGGCAGCAAGCGATCGTATTCTGTTTTGATCACGCCGTAGCACTCGCAGGTGCTGTGCACCAGACCCGGGCGATCCAGCACCTCGATGCGCCCACGCGCATAACGGATCAAACCCTGACGCTGCAAGCGGGCCGCAGCCTCGCTCACCCCCTCACGGCGCACCCCCAGCAAATTGGCCATTTGTTCATGGGTCAACAGCAATTCGTTACCGCTTGAGCGGTCCAGACACAGCAGCAAGCAGCGGCTCAAAGCTTTTTCCAAAGTGTGGTGGCGGTTGCACACCGAGGTCTGTGCCATTTGCGCAATGAGTGCTTGCGTATAGCGCAGCAACAAATGCAACAACGGCACCGACTGTTCAAACTCACGTCGCAAATCATCGGCGCGCATGCGCAAGAAATCGCCACCGGCCAACACCGTGGCATAGCTGGTCACCGACAAGCCGCCCATGAAACTGGACACGCCCACAACCCCCTCTCGCCCCACCAAAGACAGCAAAGAGGAGTCACCACTTTCGGTCATGCCATGCAAAGCCACATGACCAGACAGCGGGAAAAACACATGGCGAATGGTTGTGCCCGATTCGTACAACGATTGCCCGGGCGGCAAATGCACACTTTCCAGAAAAGGCATCAAACGCGCCCATTCCTCCTCAGGCAAACACGCCAGCAATTGGTTCAAAGGCTGGTGACTCGCTGTGCTCATGGGCACATCACCAGAGCGTCTGCATATCGTTTCATCTGTCACCTGTCATCAGCGCCGGGGCGAGGGCAAAACTAAAATAAGCGCCACACAGCGCTGACCATGATGCAACAACCACAAGTCAGCTCATTGACCTGGCGCATATAAGCCGCCCAAATACACGCCCATTACGAAGACAATCACGCCATGAACATGCCCCAGCCCGCGGCCCAACCCCGAAACCCCCTGCACGGCCTGACCCTCGAGGCGATCGTCACGCAGCTGGCCGACCATTACGGCTGGCAGGAGCTGGGCACGCTGATCCCGGTTCGATGCTTCACGCACGAGCCCAGTGTGGGCTCCAGCCTCAAATTCTTGCGGCGCACGCCCTGGGCGCGCGACAAGGTCGAAAGCTTGTACCTGTTCATGCTGCGCGAGCAAAAGCGCCATGCCAAGGGCACTGGCACACAGGACTGAGCTCACCGAGGTGCGCTGCACCACAGACAAGCGGTTTTGAAGTTTTTACAGTGAACACCTCTCTTGGTTTCATTCACTGCAAAGGCTCTCCATGACCGATCACAAAACCCCTCAGGAAAAACTCCATACCCTGGGTGCTGGCATCTCCAGCACCGTCAACGAAGCGCTCCATGAAGCACGCCCGGTGATGGGCCGCATCGCAGACCGCGTCACAGACCAGCTCAACGAGCTGAGCCAACAAGGCCGGGATGCCGCACTGGACGCCGAACACGCCCTGCACAAGCGCGGCTTGCACGCCAAGCATGCGGCAGAACAACTCATCGTGCACGCGCCCATCCGATCGGTCTTGATCGCAGCGGGCACCGGTGCGGCCACCGCCTTGGCGGTTTCGTGGTTGATGCATCTGCGCAAAAACTGATGGTCAAGCTGCTGCTCAAACTCTTGGTCTTGCCGCCTGAATTGCTCAAAATGCATGCGCAAGGCTATGCAGATTTGGCAAGCCAGGCTTGGGCAGACCACCTGTGCACGCTCAAGAACCGCTGGGTGATGTACGCACTCAGCGGCTTGTGCCTCATGCTGGGCTTGGTCTTGGCTGGCGTGGCTGTGCTGCTGTGGAGTGCATTGCCCAGCATCGACCCACGCCATGCCTGGGTCTTGCCGGTTTTGCCCTTGACGCTGCTGGCGCTCGCCGCCTTGCTGTGGGCCTGGGCCAGACGCTTGCGCACACGCCCCTTCTTGAACGACATCCAGGAACAAATCCAATTGGACATCCTGGCCATTCAGCAAGCACGCGCGTCATGAGCAGCGATTTGACACCTGTGCAGCGCCTGGCGATTTCACGCGCCCGCTTGGCGCAGGCCCTGCAGGACCCGGCTTGGCTGCTGCTGGTGCAACGCTGGCTTCAAGCCAAAGCCCCCGGCAAAGCCCAAGCCCCATCACACCGCCCACCCGGCGTGTGAACCAGCGCACTGAACTTTCCCCACCCGCCCACCAGACTGAACAGGCCAGGCAGCACCTTTGGGGCCGCCAGCTGAGTTCCACCACACGGCCCTTGGTCGCGACGTTCATTTCACCCCCACTCTGAGACCTCAGAGCACAGAGACAGGAGTCCCCTCATGCGCCCGTTCACCTCCCGCATCAGCACCATGCTCGGCTTGCTGAGCTTCGTTTGCACACTCGCCGCTTGCGGTGGCGGCAAAGACCCCATCTTGGGCGCGAGCAGCGGCACAGCGCTGGCACCCAGCGTCAGCGCCACAGCCCCCTTGGCGCGCAATCCGGCGGTCTCGGGTGTGGCCATCAACACCCAGGTCACCGCCACCTTCAACAAGGCGATGAACCCCAGCACCATCACCACCAGCACGTTCAGCTTGGCTTGCCCAGCGGGTACGCCGGTGACCGGCAGCGTGGTCTATGACGTCAACAGCCGCGTGGCCACCTTCACCCCCGCCGCCAACTTGCCCCTGAGCACGCGTTGTGTGGCCACGGTCACCACCGGCGCGCAAGACACTTTGGGCACGCCCATGGCCTCGGACTTTGTCTGGTCGTTCGACACCGGCTCGGCCATCGACGACATCGCCCCTACCGTGACCAGCCAGATCCCCGCACAAAGCGCGGTGGCCGCCACCAACACCCTGGTCACCGCCACCTTCAGCGAAGACATGGCCCCCGCCAGCGTGAACGCCAGCAGCTTCACGCTCAAAACCACCGTGGGCGACACCCCAGTGGTCGGCACGGTGAGCTATGCGGTCGGCGCACGAACAGCAACCTTCACGCCAAGCAGCCCATCGCCCCTGCCCAGCAACACCTCGTTCACTGCCACCGTCAGCACCGCCGCCACCGACTTGGCGGGCAACCCCATGGCCGCCGACAAAGTCTGGACCTTCAGCACGGCCGATGTGATCGACAGCACAGCACCCACCGTGACGCTGACCAACCCAGCGGATGGCAGCACAGCGGTGTGCCTCAACAAAACCGTGAACGCCACCTTCAGCGAAGCCATGGCGCCACTGAGCTTGACCACCACCACACTGACCTTGGCCCCCTCCAGCAGCTTGGGCACGCCGGTCCTGGCCGTGGTCACTTACGACGCGGGCACACAGATCGCATCGATCGCACCCAGCGCCAACTTGTTGCCCTCCACCGCCTACACCGCCACCGTGCTCAGCGGCACTGAAGGCGTGAAAGACCTGGCCAACAATGCCATGGTGGCCAACAAAGTGTGGCAATTCACCACCGGCACCAGCGAATGCCAGGCCCCTGTGGCTTTGGGTTCATCGTCCAATTTCGCAATCTTGGGCTCGGCCGCCATCACCAACATCCCGACCTCCCTCATCACGGGCGATGTGGGCCTGACACCCGATACGGGCGCCAACATCACCGGCTTCAGCACCCCGGCCTCTTGCCCCGAGGTGGTCGGCCATGTCTACGCCGTGGACAGTGCAGGCCCCGCCTGCGCCTTGATCGACGCCACGCTGCTGAGCAACGCCAAGACCGATGCACTCGCCGCCTTTGTCAACGCCACGGGCGCAGCACGCGGCACGCCCACCCCGGTCAGCACCAACCTGGCGGGCCTGACCTTCTACCCCGGTTTGTACGAATCGCTGACCACCCTCGATTTGTCGGCCGGCGGCATCTTGACGCTCGACGCACAAGGCGACCCCAACGCCGTGTTCGTGATCCGCAGTGCCACCAGCATCAACACTTTGTCGACCAGCCAGATCGTGCTCAGCGGCGGCGCCAAAGCCAGCAATGTCTTCTGGTCCGCAGGCAGCGCCATCACCTTGGGCACCGGCTCGGTGATGAAGGGCTCCATGCTGGCGAGCACCGCGATCACGCTGCAAACCGGCGCCAACCTCGAAGGCCGGGCACTCAACCAAGGTGCGGCCGCAGCGGCGATCACCTGCGATGCCTGCACGATCACTTTGCCCACCCCATGAGCCTCGAACACACTTTTTGACACAGGCAATTCGCCTATTTTTGGAGAAAGAGAAATGAAAAAACTGAACTTCCACCCCCGCCCCACCCTGCTGGCTTTGGCCATGTTGGCCAGCCCTTTGCTGCACGCACAAGAGGGCGCCACCAACACAGGCATGTACGTGGGCATCAGCGCTGGCGAATCCAAGGCGCACATTGACAATGCCCGCATCACGCAAAGCTTGCTGGGTGCCGGCCTGGTCACCGACAGCCTGACCGAAGACCGCAAGGACACCGGATACAAAGCCTTTGTCGGTTTCCCGATCAACCCTTACTGGGCGGTAGAAACCGGCTACTTTGATTTGGGTCGTTTTGGCTTCACCGCCAACACCACACCCGCTGGCAGCCTGACCGGTTCTGCCCGCATCAAAGGCTTGAACCTGGATCTGGTGGGCACCTTGCCCATCACAGACAAGTGGTCCTTGCTGGGCCGGGTGGGCGCGGCCTATGCCCTGACCAAAGACACCTTCAGCGGCACGGGTGCGGTCAGCGTGAGCGACCCCTCCCCCAGCAAGCGAGAGACCAACTACAAATACGGCTTCGGCACGCAATACGCCTTCACTCCAGCACTGACCTTGCGCCTGGAGGCCGAGCGCTACCGAATCAACGATGCTGTGGGCAACCGTGGCGATGTGGACCTGGTCTCGCTGGGCTTGGTCTACCGCTTTGGCGGCTCCACCCCCACCGCCACCAAGACGGCTTACACCCCCTATGTCGCCCCGCCGCCAGCACCAACGCCAGCGCCTGTGGTGGTGGCCGCAGCACCGGTTGCGCCCGCACCCATGGCACCAGCACCCAAGCCTTGGGTCAAGGTGAAACTGGAAGCCGACTCACTGTTTGGTTTTGACCAAGACCAATTGCAGTCAGATGGCAAACTGGCTCTGGACAAACTCCTGATGGAACTGCAGACCGTCAACATCGACAGCATTGCCGTGACCGGCCACACGGACCGTCTGGGCACCAAGGCCTACAACGCCAAACTGTCGACACGCCGGGCAGAAGCCGTTCAAGCCTACCTGGTGCAAGTCGGTGGCATCCCGGCCAGCAAAGTCACCGCCATGGGCGTGGGCTCCAGCCAACCCGAGACCCAAGCGAGCGAATGCAAGGGCTCCAAGGCCACCCAGGCCCTGATCACCTGCTTGCGGGTAGACCGTCGGGTTGAAGTGGATGTGATGGGCTCGCAACAGCAACGCTGATCGCCCCCACGAAAAAAGCCTGCACCTCTGACGAGGTGCAGGCTTTTGAACGTGTGCAGATGGTCTTTAAAGACGCCGGCCCTGGATCACACGCACCAGAACCACCACCACAGCGACAACCAGCAGGATGTGGATCAAGCCGCCCATCGTGTAAGACGAGACCAGGCCCACCACCCACAGCAAGAGGAAAACAACAGCAATGGTTTCAAGCATGGCGGCAGCTCACTTTTTGTTGACTTCGTGGCCAATCACGCCGCCCACTGCGGCGCCGCCGAGCGTGCCTGCCGTGCTGCCCCCCGTCAGGATGGAGCCGCCAATGGCGCCCACGCCAGCACCAATGGCCGTGCTTTTTTCTTGCTGCGTCATGCCGGCACAAGCGGCCAGGCCCATGACGGCTGCGGCCAGCGCTGCGGCTCTGGCCGTGCGAACGATGTGTTGAGCGGTGTGCATGTCGTAACTCCTTGTGGTGATGAATGCCTGGGCCCGACCAAAGCCCATGCCGCAGTCAACACCCAAGTCAAACCAGCATAGAAAGTGCACACCCCTGCGTCAGTGCACTGCACCACAAACCCTTGCACCAAGCATGTGATGGGCTCAATCGGCCGCGCCGCGCCAAACCCGGGAACCGGCGCCACACAAAAACCGGACGTCAGACCGCTGCGCCAACCATTCGGAAAGAGGATTCATGCTTTTGAAGGTTTCTGCGTGGCCAACATCGTGCCACGGCACTTGTTTGCGCCGCATCGGCAGGCATAACGCGCCTTGAGCGCATCGCTCATCGGTTCGTCGCTGACCAAGCCATAGTCAAAAGTCAACTCTTCCCCGCGAAACACTGGCCTGCGCGTCTTGATGAAGATGCGGCCCTTGACCTCGTCGGGCACGCAGTTGGGACGGCACGAATGGTTGATCCAACGCGAATCGTTGCCGCCGCGCACGGCATCGATCACCCGCTCGTCGTCGAGCTGAAAATAAAACGTGTGGTTCGGATCGCTGGGGTCATGCGGATGACGCGCAATCGCCTCGGCCATCGAGATCATCTCGCCCACATACTCGATCACCGTCTCGCCCGCAGCCATGTGGCGCGTGGCGAACACGCCTTTGCCGTGGACGGGGGAGATTTCAACGGCCACATGCGCCAGAGGCTGGGCGAGGCTCATCGCCCGCTGACCACGGCATGTTTGCCCGAAACCGCACCTCGCGCGCCCAGATCGATCACATCGATGCCCGCGCTGCTGGCATCCAGACTGAACTGATTGCCGTCCGCAAGGCGGGTCAGTCTGAGCGTGACTTTGTCCGACACCAAACTCGGGATGACCGAGGTCAGTCTGAAATTGTTGCTGGTGTAACCCGTCAAATCGATTTCCCTGAAACCATCGGGTCGGTCTGTCCATTCCACCCCGTTGACCACCTTGTCAGCGGCAAAAATTTTCAGATTCATCAAACCCTGACTGTCATAGAAATCAGGCTGGATGGTGGAAACAAAAATCTTGTTTTGAGTCGTGTACAGCAAGGTCGGTCTGTAATTGCTGGGCATGCTGACGTTCAGTGCAGACTCGGTGTCAGGCATGAAGGTCCGGTCCGATGCATCCACTTGCTTGGCCAAGCTGCGGGTCACCACCGTCATCTGCCCGGGTGTCCAATCCTTGACCCAGTAAATTGTCGACAAATCGCTTTTCACACCCGCAGTGCCAAAGAACGAAATGCTGGTGGGCCCATGGTCTTCGTAATCGATGGCATCGCCCCGCACAGTGCCCTTGATCAACAAACTGTTGTAGTACGCCCCGGCAAATCTTTGGTAGCGGTTGACGGAGATGACGTAATAGAAAACCTTGACACTGGGGTCTTGCGAGCCTGAAAAAGCAATGTTTTGCGAGCCCCCATCGGTGATGGCTTCACCCCCCACTGCCAAATTGTTTTTGGCCCAAGTGAAGATGGGGGAATTGACACCGTCATAGCCATATTCGACCGCATTGTTGATCAGAACGACCTGCTGAGCCGCTACGCCGGGGAAGACATCTTTAACCCCCACGTAATAAGTGAAGTAGCGGCGCGAGCCCATCGGGGCAACCAAGTCCATGCGGCTGACGATCATGTCACCGTTTTCCAACTGCTGATAACCGTCAAATGACAAGGTGCGCGGATTGCCCCCCTCGGACAAATAGGCCAGCTGCCCCACAGGCACGGCCGCGCTCAGGTCGATCCTGTAGACACCGTCGTAGCCCTTTGTGCGGGTGCCATCGTCACTGAACGCCACAAAAAAGTATTTGCTGTTGTCCGTGATTTTTCCGCCCAGCGATTTCAAACTCGCCAAGCCTGCAAACGCCTGGCTGAACTTGAACTCCGGCGCTCCCGCGTTTGCGCTCACGCTCGCAGGGATGCCCACCTCCAGGCAGTGCAACTTCCCGCCAGCCTTGGGCATCAAAACGATGTCACATTTCTTGCTGCCCTGGTAAATATTTTTGGCCTGCGCGGCGATGTAAGGCCCGACCTCTTGCGAACTGGTGAAGCACGGCTTGTCGTCCTCCTTGGCGGTCAACGGCAGTTTTTTGTATTGCTTGGTGACCGAGGAACTGTCGATCGCCACGGGTTTGACGTTGTCGTTGCAGCTGGTGAGACTTTGGGCAAAGGCCGAAGGGAATAAATCACGGATCTTCAAGCGTGCCAGCCAGGACTCCAGGCTGAATCCAGCGGTGATCACCTGGCCGTTGACCAGCGTCGTATCGGCAAAGGTGTTCTTGTACAAAGACAGATCCATCACCGACGGCGCCAATTGAGGGCTGCTCGTCACGGCAGTGCCACCGCCACCCCCGCAAGCAAACAAAATCGACATGCTGGCGAGGGTCAGAAAACACTTCAAAAATTTCATCGCGGACTTTCTCATGAACGAGATCTGATGCCGCGAATATACGACTTTCGAGAAAGGGGTCTTGGCAGCGAAACAGCACAACACGGTACTGCTTCACGCCAATCCCCCGTCCCGTCACTCCACCGTCACGCTCTTGGCCAGGTTACGCGGCTTGTCCACATCAGTGCCCCTTGCACAAGCCGTGTGATAGCTCAGCAGCTGCAGCGGCACCACGTGCAGGATGGGTGACAGCACGCCGTAGTGCTCGGGCATGCGGATCACGTTCACACCTTCGCTGCTTTCGATCTTCGTGTCGCCATCGGCCAGCACATACAGCACGCCGCCACGGGCGCGGACTTCTTGCATGTTGCTCTTGAGCTTTTCCAAGAGTTGGTCGTTGGGGGCCACGGTCACCACGGGCATGGCGCTGGTCACCAGGGCCAGCGGGCCGTGTTTGAGCTCGCCTGCGGCATAGGCTTCGGCGTGGATGTAGGTGATTTCTTTGAGCTTGAGCGCGCCTTCCAAAGCAATCGGGTAGTGCGTGCCCCGGCCCAAGAACAGCGCGTTTTCTTTGCTCGCGAATTCTTCGGCCCAGGCGATGATTTGCGGCTCCAGCGCCAGCACGGCTTGGAGCGCGGCGGGCAGGTGGCGCATGGCTTTGATGTGTCCGGCCTCTTCTTCGTCGCTCAGGCGGCCTTTGGTCTGCGCCAGCGCCAGCGTCAGCAAGAACAAGCCTGCCAGCTGCGTGGTGAAGGCTTTGGTGGAGGCCACACCGATCTCGGCCCCGGCGCGGGTCACATAGGCGTGTTTGCACTCGCGCACCATGGCGCTGGTGGACACATTGCAAATGGTGAGCGTGTGCGTCATGCCCAGGCTTTGCGCGTGGCGCAGCGCGGCCAGGGTGTCGGCGGTCTCGCCGCTTTGGGTGATGGTGACGATCAGCGTGTTGGGGTTGGGCACCGATTCGCGGTAGCGGTATTCGCTGGCGATCTCGACCTGGCAGGGCACTTTGGCAATGGCTTCGATCCAGTACTTGGCCACGCAGCCGCTGTAGTAGCTGGTGCCGCAGGCCAATATCAGCACGTTGTCGATGGCCTTGAAGGTGGAATACGCGCCGTCGCCAAACAACTCGGGCGTGATGCCCTCAACACCTTCGAGCGTGTCGGCAAT
Organism: Limnohabitans sp. MMS-10A-192; assembly: GCF_003063335.1. Lineage (GTDB taxonomy): Bacteria > Pseudomonadota > Gammaproteobacteria > Burkholderiales > Burkholderiaceae_C > Limnohabitans_A. The sequence continues at coordinate 338,579 of NZ_NERX01000003.1, forward strand.
GGCGCGGGGCTGTTCGAAGATTTCTTTTTGCATGTAGTGGCGATAAGGCCCCAGCTCGGCCGCGCCGCTGTGGGCGTGCACGGTCTTCACGGCGCGGGTCACGGCCTTGTGATCGCGGTCCACCACCCAGTATTTGCCCAGCTGAATGTCGACCACATCGCCTTCTTCCAAATAAACAATCTGGTCGGTCACACCGGCCAGTGCCATCGCGTCGCTGGCCAAAAAGGTTTCGCCCTGGCCCACGCCCAAGATGAGCGGCGAGCCTGCACGGGCGCCGATCACGCGCTGCGGCTCGTCTTTGTGGAACACAGCAATCGCGTACGCGCCATGCAGCTGCCGGATGGCGGTTTTGACGGCTTCAAAAATGTCCCCGTCGTACACGCTGTCCACCAGGTGGGCGATGACTTCGGTGTCGGTCTGGCTCAAAAACACATAGCCCTTGGCTTGCAGGGCGGCGCGCAGTTCTTCGTGGTTTTCGATGATGCCGTTGTGCACCAAAGCCACTTTGCCCGGCTTGGTGTCGGCTGCGCCCGTGCCGTGGCTGAAGTGCGGGTGCGCGTTGTGCACGGCGGGCGCGCCGTGTGTGGCCCAGCGGGTGTGGGCAATGCCGGTGCCGCCTTCGATGTGGTCGGCGGTGACCTGGTCCATCAGCTCGGCCACACGCGAGGTGCTGCGGGCGCGTTGCAAACCGCCTGTGCCACCGCTCAAGCTGGCCGCGTGCACGGCCACGCCGCAGGAGTCATAGCCCCGGTATTCGAGCCGTTGCAGACCTTGCACGAGGATGGGAACGATGTTGCGGGAAGAAACGGCGCCGACGATGCCACACATAGAGATGCTCCAGAACAGGAAAGTGGGGGGATGTTAGAGTGGGCAACAAGAAATTTCAGATCAATTATTAAAGCAATTTGTATTTATATTTCTTGTACTGGCATAAATGAAATAAAATTTCAAATGATTGAAGCTTTTAAATGAAAAAACTGAACTACCGCGTCGCAAGCTCTGCTGCTGGATCGCCACGTCGCAAGCTCCTCGCGATGACAAATTAGAGGCAAGCTGTTCGCGATGACAAATGTGAGGCAAGCGCCTCGCGATGACGGAATGGGTACTGCCAGTCACTTTCTGTGTCTTGGCGATGCCTTTGATCTGTCATTGCGAGCGAAGCGTGGCAATCCAGTGTTTGCACCAGCACCTCATCAGCACCATCACAAAGGCTCCCATGAACCCCATAGAACTTGACGCCATCGACCTGCAACTGCTGGACAGCCTGCAGCGCGACGCCAGCCTGAGCAACGTGGCCTTGGCCGAGAAGGTCAACGTCTCGCCGCCCACCTGCCTGCGCCGCGTCAAGCGCCTGGTCGACGGCGGCTGGATCGAGCGGCAAATCGCCGTGCTCAATGCTGACCAATTGGGCGCCGCACTGGGCCATGGCCTCACGGCACTGGTGGAGGTGTCGCTGGACAAACAAGGCGCCGAGCACCTCGACGCCTTTGAAACCCGCGCCGTGGCGCACGACGCTGTGCAGCAATGCTGGCGCGTCTCGCCCGGCCCCGACTTCATGCTGGTCGTGCAGGCCGCTGACATGCCGCACTACCTGAGCATCAGCCAGGCGCTGTTCACGCAAGACGCCAACGTGCGCAACGTCAAAGCCTTCTTCTCGACCAAGCGCGCCAAGTTCACCACCACTTGGCCAGTTTTGGATCGCCGCATCGCAGGCGCGTCCAGATGAGGTCCCTGCCGATCATGTGCAAACGCAGCGACGTACCAACCCGATGAATCAGCGCTCTCCCAGTGACTGGCTGAAGGTTTTGACGATGGGCTTGGTCAGGTACTGAAACACGGTGCGTTGGCCGGTTTTGACTTCGATGGTGGCCGTCATGCCGGGCTGGATTTCGAGCTTTTCGTTGGGGCGCCCGCTGAACTGGCGGCCCGTGGTGCGCACTTGGGCGCGGTAATACGGTTGCTCGCCTTGGCGCAGGTCTTCGCTCAGGGTGTCGGCGCTGATGTAGGTGAGCTTGCCGGACAGTTCGCCGTAGACGGTGTAGTCGTAGGCGTCGATCTTGACGCGCACGTCTTGCCCGGGTTTGAGGAAGGCGATGTCGGCGGGCGAGACTTTGGCCTGGATGACGAGGTCGTCTTCGAGCGGGACGATTTGCATGACTTCTTCACCAGGACGGATCACGCCGCCCAAGGTGGTGATGCGCACGTTTTTGACAACACCGTGCACAGGCGCACGCAGCTCGGTCAGCTCGAGCTGGCTTTTGCGTTGGGCCATGTTTTGCTGCACGCCGGCCAGGTCTTCTTGGGCTTTGCCCAGTTCGGCTTGGGCGTCCTGGAAGTATTTGTTGCGCTTGTTGGTGGCTTGCGATTTGAGCTCGGCCACTTGGCGTTGCAGGCGCAGGATGTCGGTTTGGCTGACGTCGCCGGTTTTGAGCAGGGGCTGCGTCATGGCCAGTTCTTTTTCAACCAGCGCGATCATGCCGTCGAGCGCGGCGATGTCTTCACGGATGGCGGCTTGGCGCTTTTTGAAGAGCATGCCTTGGCTTTGCGTGAAGTCGGGGTAGTCTTTGAGCTCGGGCGGGAATTTCAGCTCGGTGCCGAGCACTTCGGCTTGCAGGCGGGCCACGGTGGCGGCCAGGCCTGCGGCTTTGGCACGGGCTTCGAGGTAGCTGGTTTCAAAGCGGGTTTTTTCGAACTGCAACAAGACCTGCCCGGCCTCGACGGTGTCGCCTTCTTTGACCAGCAGGTCGGCGATGGTGCCGCCTTCTTGTGATTGGATGATTTGCGTGCGCGAGCTGGCAATGACCGAGCCGGGGGCGCGGGTGATTTGGTCCAGGCTGGCCCACAGCGACCACAGCACAAAGATGAGCAAGGTGAAGAAGGTGATCCAGACCGTCAGGCGCAGGCCGCCGACCTTGAAGGGCGCGGCGGGTGCGAAGCGCGGGTTGATGACGGCAGTGCGGTGTTTGAAGACCCAGAACAGGTTCATGCTTTGGCCTCGGCGGGGGCGGATGGATGGGTTTCGGTGCTGACAGTGGCTGTGCCGCGCAGGCGGGCGAGCACGGCGTCACGCGGGCCGTCGAGCACGATGCGGCCTTTGTCGACCACGATGACGCGGCTGACATAGGCCAGCAGTGCGGGCTTGTGGGTAACCACGACCAGCAGCGACTCGGGGGCGAGTTCGTTGAAGAGGTGGTGCATGACGCGGTTTTCGAGTTGCGCGTCCATGGAGGCGGTGGGCTCGTCCAGCAGCATGATGCGCGGTTGTTGCAGCAGCATGCGGGTGATGCCCACCAGCTGGCGTTGGCCGCCCGAGAGGCCTTTGCCGCCTTCGGAGATTTCCAACTCCATGCCTTTGGGGTGGTTCTGGATGACTTGGTCCAGACCGGTCATGGCGGCGGCGCGCAGGATTTGGCTGTCGCTTGGAGATGGCATGCCGAGCGTGAGGTTTTCTCGCAGGGTGCCTTGGAACAGGCGCACGTCTTGCGGCAGGTAGCCCATGTGTTCGCGCACAAATTCGGGGGCCAGTTGGGTCACATCCACGTTGTCCAGAAACACATGGCCTGCGCTGGGTTTGTACAGGCCCGACAAGATCTTGATGAGGGTGGATTTGCCTGAGCCCACGGCGCCGAGGATGGCCACGCGCTCGCCCGGGGCAAAGGCCAGTGCGGGCACCTCGAGGATGGGATGTTTGTCGCTGTAGACAAAGGCAATTTTGTCGAGGCGGACTTGGCCTTGGCAGCTTTGCGGCACGACCAGGCGGGTGGCCGGGTCGCGGTCGCTGGGCATGGCCATGATGCCGTCGAGCCCCTTGAGGGCGATTTGCGCGTGCTTCCATTGCACGATGAGGCCGGGGAACTGCGCCAGCGGCGACAGGGCGCGGCCGCTGATGATGGTGCAAGCGATCAGGCCGCCCATGGTGAGGTCGCCGATGGTGATGATGTAGGCGCCCATGGCGACCATGCCCACGTAGGTGATTTGCTGCATGACTTGCGTGACGTTGGTCGACAGAGTCGACAGGGCACGCATGTGCAGCTCGCCTTGGGCGATGGTGGCCGTGAGGTGGCGCCAGCGGTCGAGTTGTTTCCACTCGCCGTTGGCGGCTTTGATGGATTCGATGCCGTCGATGGCTTCGATCAGCAGGCCGTTTTTGCGGTTGGATTCGGCCATGTGCATGGCGGTGTATTTTTCGATCGGCTTGCGAAACGACAGGCCCACCAAGATGGCCAACGGCACCATGACCAGTGGCACCAGCGCCACTTGCCACGAGATCATGGCGATGACGAGCACAAACAGCAGCGCAAACGGCGCGTCGGCCAGGATGAACAAGGTGGACGAGGTGAGGAAGCTGCGCACCGATTCGAAGTGGCGGATTTGCGAGGCGAAGGTGCCCACGGTGCGGGGGCGTGCATCCATGCGGATGTCGAGGGCTTTGCCAAAGAAGACAGCGGACAACTCTTGGTCGATGGCTTTGCAGGCGCGCTCGACCATGTGGGCGCGCACTTGTTTGATGAGCAGCTCCAGCGCAATGGAGATCAGCACGCCGATGGTGAGCACCAGCAGCGTGGAGTAGCCTTTGCTGGGCACCACGCGGTCATACACCTGCATGGAGTACATGGCCGCCAGCAGGCCGATGAAGCTGATGATGAAGGTGGCAAAGACAGCGTCCATGAAGGACGAGCGGTAGCGGCTGAGCGCAAAGACAAACCATTCGCCTGCACTTTGGGGGCCGGTGTGTTGTTCTGTGTCTTGCACCGAGGTGACGTGCAGGGCGAGGATGTGGCCTTTTTCCAGCGCCAGCAGGCTGACTTCGCCGACGCGGCCGGTGTGGTCTTCGGTGGTGCAGCCGCCGTGGCTGAGTTTGCCGCGCAGCATGAGCACTTGGGAGCCGTCTTCGGACACCCAGACCAGCGGGAATTGGCCTTTGCTCAGTTGCAGGGCCGCCACTTCGCTGATGGCGGCCGATGCGAAGTGCACGCTCCACAGCTCGATGGCGCGGTGCTTGCGGCTGAGGCTGGCCACATCGACGCCGTCGGCGGTTTGGTGGACCATGCCAAAGCGGTAGGCGGGCACCGAGTGGCCTTGCAGCGCGGCCAGGCGCGAGAGCAAGGCGGCGAGTTCGGGGTCTTGCTGGTAGCTGGGCTGCGCATGGCCCCGGGGGCTGAGGGATGAAGACGTGTCAGTCATGGAGCGCTGTGAGGTGTTGTGCGCTGATGTCGCCGGTCAGGATCATCAATCGCACTTTGGAAGATTGGTAGCCGAAGCGGGTGTCGGCATCGCTGTAGAGGGCTTGGGTTTTTTCGCGCTGGGCGTTGAGCACGTCGAGCCAGTTTTTGCGGCCGACCTGGTATTGGCGCAAATACGATTCGACGATTTCGGTGGTGCCGGCGAGCAAGGATTGGGAGGGCTCGAGCTGCGCTTGCAGCGCTTGGAGCTCGGACAGGCCCGCGCTGACTTGTGCGGTGAGGTTGCGCTCGAGGGTTTCGAGTTCTTGCTGGGTGGCTTCTTTGCGCGAGACCGCCGCTTGCACGCCGGTGCGTGCGCTCAGGCCCGCGCCAGACTGGAACTCGAGGCCCAAGTAGCCTTTGTTGCGGTCGTAGTTGGCGGGCACCAGCCCGCCCCAGGTGTGTTGAAAGCCCGCCACCACGGTGGGCCAGACCTGCGCCTTGCTGACGTTGATCTGGGCGTCGGCGCTGTCGATTTGCGACAGCAGGCGTTTGCGCTGGGCCGAGTGGGCGATGGCGCGCTCGAGCAGCACGCCTTCTGCGGGGGGGGTGAACACGATGTCGGCAGGCGCTTTGATGGGGCCATTGGGCGAACCATTGAGCGAGCCATTCAGGGCGCCGTTGAGCGGCACCGTCCATTGCGCCAAGGTGGTCAGCGACGCGTCGAGTTGCTTTTTGATCTGGATACGTTCGCTGATGGCTTGCTGCAAGCGGGCCAGGGCCAGGGTGGTGTCGGCGGGGGGGCTGATTTGGGCTTCGGTGCGGCGTTGAATCAGGCCCACCAGGCGTTCATGTTCGCTCACATTGAGGGTGGCGCTTTGCAGGCGGCGCTCCAGGCGCAAGGCTTCAAAGAAGGCGGTGGCCACTTGCGTGAGGGCATTGAGCTCGGCTTCGCGGATGCCGGCTTCGGCGGCGCGCAAATTGGCCTCGGACAGTTCGATGCGTGAGCTGAGTTTGCCGCCCGTCCAGAGGGGTTGCTCGACTTTGGCCAGGCTTTGGTTGAGGTTGGTGTCCGAGCGCAGTTGGGTGCTGACGGTGGGAAAGCGCCCCCACTGGGCCGATTCGACATCAAAACCCGCCGCTTGGGCTTGGCTGCGGGCTTGCAAGACGCTGGGGTGCCGGTCGGCACCGATTTCGAGCAGTTGTTTGAGGGTGAAGTCGGCCGCCAGGGCGGGTGAGCTGAGCCCGCCCAGCACGATGGCCCCCAGGCACACCGAGGACGCGATGGATTGGAGTCGGCGCGGCCATGTCGTGCGCGGTGAGAGTGCAGTGGAGGTCATGTATCGCTGGTGGCGGGGGATTCGTGAACTTACCACTTAAATGAATATTAATTTATCCATTTACACTAGATTACAGATTTAATAAAACTAACTTTTGTCGTTTTGAAAGCCAAAAACTGCAAACAGACAACCGCACTTGAACCGATGAGAGAGGACAAACCCCCTCTCGACAAATAGGGGCTTGGCGCTATGATTGACGTTTACGTAAACGTAACACCCATTCAAACGCCTTTCTCGGCCCGGAGACCACCATGACCGACCTTTCCGCAGAATTCAAAGCTTTGGCCAATTACCGCCCCACGAACAAGGTGCGTTTCGTCACGGCAGCCAGCCTGTTTGACGGGCACGATGCGGCCATCAACATCATGCGTCGCATCTTGCAGAGCATGGGCGCCGAGGTGATCCACCTGGGCCACAACCGCTCGGTGGACGAGGTGGTCACGGCCGCGCTGCAAGAAGACGCGCAGGGCATCGCGATCAGCTCTTACCAGGGTGGTCACAACGAATACTTCAGCTACATGGTGGATTTGCTCAAGGCCCGTGGCGGCGAGCACATCAAGGTGTTTGGCGGCGGCGGCGGCGTGATCGTGCCGGCCGAGATCCGCGCCCTGGCCGAAAAAGGCGTGCGCATTTTCAGCCCCGAAGACGGCCAGAAGATGGGCCTGGCCGGCATGATCGGCGAGATGGTGATGCATTGCGACACGGACGTGAGCCCGCTGGCGCCCAAAGACATGGCGGCCATTCAGGGCCACGGCGAGATGAACTGGCGCGCTTTGGCCCAGCTGATCACCGCCCTGGAAAACGACAAGGCCGACGCCCAAGTGGTGGCAGCCGTGCGCGAGCAAGCGGCCAAGACCCGCGTGCCCGTGTTGGGCATCACCGGCACCGGCGGTGCGGGCAAGTCCTCGCTGACCGACGAGTTGATCCGCCGCCTGCGCCTGGACCAGGACGATGCGCTGCGTGTGGCCGTCATTTCCATCGACCCTTCGCGCCGCAAGAGCGGTGGCGCGCTGCTGGGCGACCGCATCCGCATGAACGCGATCAGCCCTTGGTCGCAAGGTTCGCGTGTGTTCATGCGCTCGCTGGCCACGCGTGACTTTGGCTCTGAAATCTCTGCCGCCCTGCCCGATGTGGTGGCGGCTTGCAAGGTGGCGGGCTTTGATTTGATCGTGGTGGAAACGTCGGGCATTGGCCAGGGCGACGCCGCCATCGTGCCGCATGTGGATGTGCCGATGTACGTGATGACGCCCGAGTTTGGCGCGGCCAGCCAGCTCGAGAAGATCGACATGCTGGACTTTGCCGAGTTCGTGGCGATCAACAAATTCGACCGCAAGGGCGCATCTGACGCCCTGCGTGACGTGGCCAAGCAGGTGCAGCGCAACAAAGAAGCCTGGACCGTGCCCACCGAGCAGATGCCGGTGTTTGGCACCATGGCGGCACGCTTCAACGACGACGGCGTGACCGCGTTGTACCAGGCGCTGAAGGTGCGTTTGATGGAACTGGGCATGAAGGCCAGCGATGGCCGTTTGCCCGTGGTGAACGTGCGCCACAGCACCCACCAAAATCCTGTAGTGCCATCGGCTCGCACGCGCTATTTAGCCGAAATCAGCGACACCGTGCGCGGCTACAAAAAGCGCGCCATCGCGCAAGCCCGCTTGGCCCGCGAGATTCAACAACTGCGCGCTGCGGCCCGCATGCTCGAAGAAGGCAAGCCCGGCCGCGCCAAGGCGTCGGAAGCCGCCATCGATTTGGCCGTGGCCCGCGAAGAAACCCAGGACCCCACCGCCAAGAAGCTGCTGGCCCAGTGGCCCGACATGCAAAAAGCCTATGCGGGCGACGAGTACGTGGTGAAGATCCGCGACAAGGAAATCCGCACGGCGCTCACCACCAAATCGCTGAGCGGCACCACCATCCGCAAAGTGGCCCTGCCCCAATACGAAGACGATGGCGAAGTGCTCAAGTGGCTGATGCTGGACAACGTGCCCGGCAGCTACCCTTACACCGCAGGCACCTTTGCCTTCAAGCGCGAAGGCGAAGACCCGACCCGCATGTTCGCCGGTGAAGGCGACCCCTTCCGCACCAACCGCCGCTTCAAACTGGTGAGCGAAGGCTTGCCCGCCAAGCGCCTGTCCACCGCGTTTGACTCGGTCACGCTGTACGGCAACGACCCCGACCTGCGTCCGGACATCTACGGCAAGATCGGCAACTCGGGCGTGAACGTGGCGACGCTCGACGACATGAAAGTGCTGTACTCGGGCTTTGACCTGTGCAACCCGACCACCAGCGTGTCGATGACCATCAACGGCCCCGCGCCATCGATCCTGGCCATGTTCATGAACACGGCCATCGACCAGAACATCGACAAGTTCAAAGCCGAAAACGGCCGCGAACCCACCGAGACCGAAACCGCCAAGATCAAGGAATGGGTGCTGGCCAATGTGCGCGGCACGGTGCAAGCCGACATCCTGAAAGAAGACCAGGGCCAAAACACCTGCATCTTCTCGACCGAGTTCTCGCTCAAGGTCATGGGCGACATCGCGCAGTACTTTGTGCACCACGACGTGCGCAACTTCTACTCGGTGTCCATCTCGGGTTACCACATCGCAGAAGCCGGGGCCAACCCGATCAGCCAGCTGGCGTTCACGCTGTCCAACGGCTTCACCTTCGTGGAAGCGTATTTGGCGCGTGGCATGCACATCGACGACTTCGCACCGAATCTCTCCTTCTTCTTCAGCAACGGCATGGACCCCGAATACACGGTGCTTGGCCGCGTGGCGCGCCGCATCTGGGCGGTGGCCATGAAAGAGAAATACGGCGCGAACGAGCGTTCACAAAAACTGAAGTACCACATCCAGACCTCGGGCCGCTCGCTGCACGCGCAAGAGATCCAGTTCAACGACATCCGCACCACGCTGCAAGCGCTGATCGCGATCTACGACAACTGCAACAGCTTGCACACCAACGCGTTTGACGAAGCCATCACCACGCCCACCGAAGACTCGGTGCGACGCGCCATGGCGATCCAGCTGATCATCAACCGCGAGTGGGGCCTGGCCAAGAACGAGAACCCCAACCAGGGCGCTTTCATCATCGACGAACTCACCGAGCTGGTCGAAGAAATGGTGCTGGCCGAGTTTGAAAAGATCGCCGAGCGCGGCGGTGTATTGGGCGCGATGGAAACCGGCTACCAGCGCGGCAAGATCCAAGACGAGTCCATGCACTACGAGATGCTCAAGCACACCGGCGAGCTGCCCATCATCGGCGTCAACACCTTCCGCAACCCCAAGGGCGACGAAGTCATGGAAACGCTGGAACTGGCCCGCTCGACCGAGGAAGAAAAGCAGAGCCAGCTCAAGCGCCTGAACGACTTCCACGCCCTGCACGCCAACGAGTCGCCTGCGATGCTCAAGCGCCTGCAACAGGCCGTGATCGACAACGGCAACGTGTTCGAAGTGCTGATGGACGCGGTGCGTGTGTGCTCGCTGGGTCAGATCACCAACGCGCTGTTCGAGGTGGGTGGTCAGTACCGACGCAATATGTGATCCAAGACTGGATCGCCGCGCTCCGCTCGCGATGACAAGGCTTGTGTCATTGCGAGGAGCTTGCGACGCAGCAATCCAGCTCTAACGCCCCAACAAAAAGCCCGCCTAGGCGGGGCTTTTTCATGGGCAAACCTGGCCTCAGGTTCCAATCACGCCGCCATCGTTCTTGGTGATGATGACCGTCGCCGATCGCGGCATGGCACTGCCACCTTCAGGCCAGTGGCTAGAGCCACCGCCGTTTTCACCTGGGTGCTGGATATTGATGAACAAGGTTTTGCTGTCCGGAGTGAAGGTCAATCCAGTCACTTCACATTCCTTGGGGCCCACGAGGAAACGTCGGATTTCCTTGGTGACCGGATCGGCCGCCAGCATCTGGTTATTGCCTTGCTTGGCATAGTCCCCAGTGTTGCTGTACTTGCCGTCTGTTTGAATCCACAGGCGTCCAAACTGGTCAAAGCCCAAGCCATCGGGGCTGTTGAATGTGTTGTCCGCAGTGACATTGCTTGAGCCCGCTTTGAGGGTCCCCTGATTGGCAGTCACACTGGGATTGCCCGCCAAAACAAAAATATCCCAATCAAAGGTCGCGGCAGCAGCGTCGCCACCCGTTTCGCGCCAGCGCACAATTTGTCCGTAAATATTGCTGGTTCGCGGATTGGCGTCGTTGACTGCAGTGCGACCAGAATTGTTGGTCAAGGTCACATAGACCTCACCTGAAGTCGGGTGCACGGTGACCCACTCTGGCCGGTCCATTTTGGTGGCACCAACAGCGTCAGCGGCAAGCCGTGCATTGATGAGAACATCGGCTTGGTTGGTGAAGGTGTAAGTGGCGTAGCCTGAAATCAATGCATTGCTGATGTTCAGTTCAACCCATTGGCCAGTGCCCATGAAATCGCCTGTGGTGGCTCCATCGTTGAACTTGGCCACATACAGCTTGCCGCTGTCGAGCAAGTTGGCATTGGCACGCTGATTGCCTTCGATGTACGCATTGGTCGAGACAAATTTGTAGACGTAGTCATCGGCCTGGTCATCGCCCATGTAGACCACCACACGTTTGTCTTTGGTAAAGGCGTAAGCGGCATTTTCATGCTTGAAGCGACCCAGCGCAGTGCGTTTTTTGGGTTTAGAGGTGGGATCAAATGGATCGATCTCAACAATCCAACCAAAACGGTTCGACTCGTTGGGCTCGATTTTGTAATCGAACCTGGTGTGTTGTACCTCCCACGCATAACCGGACGTGTTTTTTGTGATCCCGTAGCGCTTCATGGAGACTGTGCGCCCATCCACAGTGGGGTCCACAGTGGTCCCGAAATTGTTGTTGAAGTTTTCTTCGCAGGTCAAATAAGTGCCCCACGGGGTGTAACCGTTACCGCAGTTGTTGATCGTGCCCAACACATCGGTGCCGGTGGTGTCTGCACTGGTTTTCAACTTGTCGTCGCCAGCAGCTGGCCCCGTGAGCAACATGGGGGTCGCGGCAGTGATGCGGCGGTTGTACACAGAGTCCGTCACCAAGGCCCAAGTGCCAGCGGTTTTCTTGATGTGGAGGACCGAACAACCCCAAGAGTTGATGGCCTTGTTGACGCGCTCCAGCGTGTTGGCGGGCGCTGGTGTGGGCCCGAACAAGGTCAGGTAGTCGGTGTAGGCTGGTGCCAAAGTGGTGTTGTATTCATGGTTCATCACCAACAAGCCTTCGCTGCTGGATGTGCCATTGATGGGGAAGAAATGAATGCCGTCGTGGTTGTCACCCACTTGGCGTGCTTGGTCTGCAGCAGACTCGGTGCCATTGCCCGACCATGTCGAACCTGCACCGGTCGAAAACAAGGGTGTACCCCAAGGTACAAAGGCCGTGGCGGTGTACCCCTCGGCCACCACAACGGTATCGGCAGATGATGCCGCAAGCGCCTTGAAGCCGAGCAATGAAGCGACGCTCTCGTTGTCGCTGCCACCGCAAGCCGCCAAAGGGCCCGCCAGGAATGTGGCAACGGCCGCACCGCTGCCGAATTTCAAGAATCCGCGACGATTGACTGCGCGGTTGACGACATTTTGAAAATGTTCGTTCTGGGTCAGATTGGTGGGCAAGTCTTCACTGTCGATGGCGCTGATCTGCATTGAAAATTCTCCGTTAAGTAAATAAATAAGCGTGACCGGGATAACCCATTCAGTCTTGCAAGGCCATGTGTCAGACACATGAAAATGGATTGAAGATTTCAAGACACTCTTGGTTTCAAAACTGCGCCAACAGGTCGGAGGATTCAAGCTGGACAAGTCTGTGGGTGGCGCCTGCACTTGTCGGACCGTAAGGGGCGCACAGCTTGGGCACAATGGGGCCATGAGAACCCCCATCCCTTTCATCGCCCCCGAAGTTTTTGACAACGCCGATGCGGCCCTGGCCCGCGTGCAGGCCATTTACGCGCAAAGCGTGACACACCTGCGCCAAGCCATGCAGCGCTTTGTGGCCGGTGACGAGCTGCACGACCGGGTGCGCGCTTGCTACCCCTATGTGCGGCTGGAGACCGCCACCGACTGGACGCCACCGGATGATGCCGAAGCCGAGTTGCTGAGCTATGGCTTTCTGGCCAGCGCTGGGCAGTACGCCACCACCCTCACCCGCCCGGACTTGTTTGCCCCTTATTTGCGCAAGCAGTTCGAGCTGTTGATCCTCAACCACGGTGTGCGGCTGGAGGTGGGCACCAGCAAAGAGCCGATGCCGGTGCATTTTTCGTTTGCAGAAAACGAGCACATGGAAGGCGAGATGAGCGCTGCACGCCGCGCCCGCTTGCGCGATGTGTTTGACCTGCCCGACCTGACCGCGATGGACGACAGCATTGCCAATGGCACTTGGCGCGGCGCGCAGGGCCAGCCCGAGCCCTTGTCGCTGTTCACCGGGGCGCGCACCGACTATTCGCTGCACCGCTTGCGGCATTACAGCGGCACCAGTCCGGCGCACTTTCAGAACTATGTGCTGTTCACCAATTACCAGTTCTACATCGACGAGTTCATCGCGCTGGGCCGCGCCGAGATGGCAAAGCCGGACAGCCCCTATGTGGCGTTTGTGGAGCCGGGCAATGTGGTCACGCGGCGTGTGGGCCTGAGTGCCGAGCCTGACGATGCGCTGGGCGCCCCGCCACCGCGCCTGCCGCAAATGCCGGGCTACCACCTCGCGCGCGAAGACCACAGCGGCATCACCATGGTCAATATCGGGGTGGGGCCCGCCAACGCCAAGAACATCACCGACCACATTGCGGTGCTGCGTCCGCACGCCTGGCTGATGGTGGGCCATTGCGCGGGCCTGCGCACCACGCAGCAGCTGGGCGACTATGTGCTGGCCCACGCCTATGTGCGCGAAGACCATGTGCTGGATGAAGAGCTGCCGCTTTGGGTGCCGATTCCGGCGCTGGCCGAGATCCAGGTGGCGTTGGAAAATGCCGTGTCCGAAATCACAGGCTGCAAAGGCCATGACCTCAAGCGGCTCATGCGCACCGGCACCGTGGCCAGCACCGACAACCGCAATTGGGAGCTGTTGCCCGACAACACCCCGCAGCGGCGCTTCAGCCAAAGCCGCGCTGTGGCCCTCGACATGGAAAGCGCCACGATTGCGGCCAACGGCTTCCGCTTTCGGGTGCCCTACGGCACGCTGCTGTGCGTGAGCGACAAGCCGCTGCACGGCGAAATCAAGCTGCCGGGCATGGCCAACCACTTTTACCGCGAACGGGTGAACCAGCACCTGCAAATCGGCATCCGTGCGCTGGAATTGCTGCGCGCCGCAGGCCCGGCCCAACTCCACAGCCGCAAACTGCGCAGCTTTGCCGAAGTGGCGTTTCAATAAGCTACAAGGGTGCTGCGATGGGTCAGCGGCAGATCACCCCAAACCTTTTTCGAGCATGGCAATCACCTCTTCGGCGAAAGCCGCATAGCTGATCGGGCCGCCCGGGCGCAGCCAGGTGAAGGTCCAGTTGATCATGCCCAGCAGCATCATGGTCAGGGCCGTCTGGTTGGTGGGGGTCAGGCGCTCGGGGTAGGCGCGCTTCAAAAAGCGGGTCATGGCGGCGACGATGTCGCGCTGGCGGTTGAGGATCAAGTCTCTGGGCGAAACCGGGGTGGCACCCAGAGCAGGGTCGGGCGCATCGCTCAAAAATTGGGTGTCGTTGAGCAAGGCCGCATGCCGGGTGGCCGAGGTTTCGTATTCCTGCAAGAAAGCGCGCACCAGTTCGTGCAAGGTGGCGCGGTCGTCCAGGTTCTTGCGTTGGGCCGTGGCTTCGGTCTGCGCGATCAGGCCCAGCAGGCGCTGGGTGTGGCGGTCCAACAAGTCAAACAGGATCGCTTCTTTGCTCTCGTAATAGTGGTACAGCCGCGCCTTGGACGTGCCGCAGGCGGTCGCGATTTCGTTCATGCTGGCGGCCGGGTAGCTGCTTTGCGCAAAGCTTTGCGCTGCGATGTCCAGGATCGCGTCGCGCTTGATGTCGTGGGTGGCAGATTTGGGGCGGGCCATGTGTCAGCTTTTCAAACAGGCCAGACAACGCCGTTGTCATTCAAGATCGCGTCCAGCGGCTCGTCATGCGCCTCGGGCTCCAAGTCGTCCACATAGCCTTGGGTAAAGCCCAGGCCCACGGTGAACGGTTTGGGCTGCAGCGTGGCCAGGGTGCGGTCGTAAAAACCGCCGCCGTAACCCAGGCGGTAGCCACCAATGCCATAGCCCACGCAGGGCACAAACAGCAAGGTGGGCACGATCACTTCGGTGTCTTTGGGCTTGGGGATACCGTAGGCGTCTTCTTCCATCGGGCAGCCGGGATACCAAGTGTGGAAGGTAAGTGTCTTGTGCAACTTGTTGACCACCGGCAGGCCAATGCGGCGGCGCTGCGGCTCGCCATGCAGCTCGCCGTCTTCTTTCCAGCGGTGCAGCACGGGCAAGGGGTCAAATTCGCCCTTGATGGGCCAGTAAGCACCGATCACGGTGTCCGGGCGGTCAAACAGCCAGATGCGCATCACGCGCTGCAAGGCCTCGGCCCGCTCCAGGCGGTCCGGCAGGTTCAATCTTTCTTCGATCAAGGCCTTTCTCAAGGCTTTCTTGGCATCCGCTTTGTCCATAATCAACCCATGCCTCATTCATTCAAGCAACTGACACAGATTCTGACACTGGTTGGCGCCTTGGCCGCGATTGGCCTGGCCTGTTTTCCTGCGCAAGCGCAAAACAAAGGCGACGAAACCCTGCTGGAGATGGCCCAAGCCTTCCGCAAAAACGACAAAGCCCGCTTGAGCGCCCTGCTGCCACAAGCCCGCGGGCACCTGCTGGAGCCCTTGGCCGCCTATTGGGAGCTGCGCCCTCGGCTGGACAGCGCATCGGCGTCCGAGGTCCGCAACTTCCTGAACACGTATGCGGGCAGCTATTACGAAGACCGCCTGCGCAACGACTGGCTGCTGCAGCTGGGCAAACGCCGCGACTGGGCCACATTCACCGCCGAATACCCCCACTACCGCATGCGCGATGACCGAGAAGTGCGTTGCTATGCGCTGGCGACGGAGGCCATCAACAGCAAAGCCAATGTGGCCGATGAGGCCAAACGTCTTTGGTATTCGCTGCGCGAAGCCGAAGACGGCTGCACCTATGTGGCCGAGCACCTGCACTCGGGCCGGCAGATCAATGGCATCGACCTGTGGCGCAAAGCCCGCATCGCGATGGACGCCAACCGCCCCCGCCCCGCGCAAGCGGCGGTGGACATCGAGGCACCACGCCTGTCCGAGCAAGTGGCCTTGATCCACGCCGACCCGGCCAAGTACCTGGACAAACGCATCATCGCCATCACGCGCAACCGCAAAGAACTGGCGGTGTTGGCCTTGATACGCTTGGCCGCAAGCGATCCGGACAAAGCGGCCAATTTGCTGGAGCACCACTGGGGCGTCCAACTGAGCGCCGAAGAGCGCAACTGGACCTGGGCCGTGATTGGCAAGCAGGCCGCGCAAAAACTGCAAGACAACGCCAGCAGCTACTTTGCCAATGTGCGCCGCGATGGTGACCTGAACGACGATTTGCTGGGCTGGAAAGTGCGCGCCGCCTTGCGCATGGGACAGTGGAAACAGGTGCTCAGCGCCACACAAGCCATGTCGCCAGAAAGCCGCAAGGAGGCCACCTGGGTGTATTGGCAAGCCCGCGCCCTGCTGGCCACTGCTGGCAAAGACGAAGCGGCCAAGCAAGAGGCGCAAAGCTTGCTGCGCAGCATCGCCAGCGTGCGCGGTTTTTATGAACAGCTCGCGCTGGAGGAGCTGGGTCAGAGCATCACGGTGCCCGAACGCCCCAGCACTTTGAGCGCGCAAGAAAAAGCCACCGCCCAGGCCAACCCGGGTTTGCAACGTGCGCTCTACGCCATCAGCATCGGCTTGCGCGCCGAAGGCAACCGCGAGTGGAACTACAGCACCAACTTGCACAGCCCTGGCGGCATGAACGACCGCGAACTGCTGGCCGCCGCCGACCTGGCCTGCCAGCGCCAGGTGTGGGACCGCTGCATCAACACCAGCGAGCGCACCAAGGACGTGATCGACTTTGAGCAGCGCTTTCCCATGCCGCTGCGCGACATCGTGTTGCGCCGTGCGGGCGAGGTCAAACTCGACCCGGCCTATGTGTATGGCCTGATCCGCCAAGAAAGCCGCTTCATCATGGACGCCCGCTCGGGCGTGGGCGCCTCGGGCCTGATGCAGGTCATGCCCGCCACGGCCAAATGGACCGCCAAGAAAATCGGCATGACCAGCTTCACCCCCGACCAGATCACCGACAAGGAAGTCAACGTGGCCATTGGCACCGGTTACCTCAAGCTGGTGCTGAATGACTTTGAAGGCTCCATGGCCATGGCTGCAGCCGCCTACAACGCAGGGCCCAACCGTCCACGCAACTGGCGCAATGGCCCGGTGCTGGAAGCCGCCATCTGGGCTGAGAACGTGCCATTTCAGGAAACCCGCGACTACGTGAAAAAGGTGTTGTCCAACACCACCAACTACGCCGCCATCCTGACGCGCCAACCGCAATCGCTCAAAAGCCGACTGGGACAAGTAGGGCCGCGCAACAGCAACTTGCCGGAAGTCAACAACGACCTGCCATGACGGTCTGAGGGCAGAAAAACAAGGGAGGCCACCACATGCTGCAGCTTTACATCGCCAACAAGAACTACTCGTCCTGGTCCATGCGCCCCTGGGTGCTGTTGCGCCAGGCGGGCATTGCGTTTGAAGAGGTCTATGTCCGCTTCGACAGCTTTGCGCCCAACTCGCAGTTCAAGGCCACGCTCAAAGACGTCAACCCCGTGGGCAAGGTGCCTGTGCTGGTGCACGATGGGCTGGCCATCTGGGACACCCAGGCGATTGCAGAATATGTGGCGGAGCAGTTTCCTGACAAGCTGTTGTGGCCCACTGACCGCGCCGCCCGAGCCCGCGCGCGCAGCATCTGCGCCGAAATGCACAGCGGCTTTGCAGGCCTGCGCAGCGCCTGCCCGATGAACATCGAGGCCCAGCTGCCCGAAATCGGAGCACTCGCCCTGCGCGACAAACCCGCCGTGCGCGCCGACCTGGAGCGCATTTGCAGCCTGTGGCGCGGCCTGCTGCAAGCGCACGGCGGCCCCATGCTGTTTGGCGACTTCAGCGTGGCCGACGCTTACTTTGCCCCGGTGGTGATGCGCCTGAAAACCTACGCCCTGCCGGTGCCTGCCGATGTGGCCGCCTACATGGACCGCGTGTGCGCCCTGCCCGGCGTGAAGGCCTGGATGGATGACGCCTTGGCCGAGCAGGATTTCATCGACTTTGAAGAGCCCTTCCGGGTGGCTCGCTGAAGGCCGCCATGGAGGTTTTTGTCGTCGGCGGTGCGGTGCGCGATGCCTTGATGGGCCTGAGTGTCAACGACCGCGACTGGGTGGTGGTGGGCAGCACGCCCGAGGCCATGACCGCGCAAGGGTATGTGCCGGTGGGCAAGGATTTCCCGGTGTTTTTGCACCCGAAAAGCCGCGAGGAATACGCGCTGGCCCGCACCGAGCGCAAGACCGCCCGGGGCTACAAAGGCTTTGCGGTGCAGGCCGCGCCCGACGTCACGCTCGAAGAGGACTTGGCCCGGCGCGACCTGACCATCAATGCCATGGCCGTGCCCGAGGCCTTGGCCCATTCAGCACCCAGCACGTGGACGGGCCTGATCGTCGACCCCTATGACGGCCAGCGCGATCTGCAAGCCAAAGTGCTGCGCCATGTGACCGAGGCCTTTGCCGAAGACCCGGTGCGCATCCTGCGGCTGGCACGGTTTGCGGCGCGCTTTGCCGACTTCAGTGTGGCCGATGAAACGATGGCGCTCATGCGCCAGATGGTCGAGGGCGGCGAAGTGGACCATTTGGTGCCCGAGCGCGTATGGCAGGAGCTGGCCAAGGGGCTGATGAGCACCAAGCCTTCGCGCATGTTCGAGGTGCTGCGCGAATGCGGCGCGCTCAAAGTGTTGCTGCCCGAACTGGGCCGCCTGTGGGGCGTGCCCCAACGCGCCGAATACCACCCCGAAGTCGACACCGGCGCGCACATGATGCTGGTGATGGACATGGCCGCCCGGCTGAACACGCCGCTTTCGGTGCGCGTGGCTTGTTTGTTCCACGACCTGGGCAAAGGCAACACACCGGCCGATGTGCTGCCACGCCACATTGGGCACGAAGGGCGCAGCGTGAAGTTGTTGCTCAAGGTGTGCGATCGCCTGCGCGTGCCCCGCGACTGCAAAGAACTGGCCGAGGTGGTGGCGCGCGAGCACGGCAACATCCACCGCAGTGCTGAGTTGAACGCCGAGGCGGTGATGCGACTGCTGGAGCGCTGTGATGCGGTTCGCCAGGCCGAGCGTTTTGAACGGGTGCTGCAAGCCTGTGAATGCGATGCACGGGGGCGCTTGGGCTTGGCCGATGCGGCCTATCCACAAGCCGAGCGGCTGATGCTGGCTCAAAAAGCGGCCTTAGCGGTGGAGACGGCACCGATTGCGCAAGCCGCTGCGCAAGAAGGACTCAAAGGCCCTCAGATCGGCGAGCGGATCACGCAAGCGCGGGTGCAGGCCATTCGCCAGGTCTTGCGTTGATTCCGTGGGGGCATGGATCCCGGCTCGGGGGCCGGGATGACGATACAGATGTCACCCCGGACTTGATCCGGGGTCCATCACGGACTCAGCCTCAAAGATGCGAACGCGCCCACTGCGCAATGTCTGCTGCCGAGCGGAACGCACCCGCCTGTCGGGCCACTTCCTTGCCGCCCACAAACAGCGCCAGCGTGGGGATGCTGCGGATGTTGAAGCGGGCCGCGATGCCTTGCGCTTCTTCGGTGTTGAGTTTGGCCAGGCGCACTTGGGGCTCCAGCAAGGCAGCGGCTTGCTCGTAAGCCGGGGCCATCATGCGGCAAGGGCCGCACCAGGGCGCCCAAAAGTCCACAAGCACAGGCACCTGGCTGCGGCCGATGTGCTTGTCAAAGCTGGCGTCGTCCAAGGCCACGGGGTGGCCATCAAAAAGGGACTGGTGGCACTGCCCGCAATCGGGGCTGCTGCGCATATCGGCCACACGCACCCGGTTGGTGGTGTGGCAATGCGGACAAACAATGTGCAAAGACTCGGTTGAAGTGGTCATGAATTCCCCCTGTGTTTCATCACATCTGGGGGCCATGGCCTGCGGTTCAAGAGTCCCATGCGAAGGACGGCTGCCAAACCGTCCACCCCATCAGCGTGGGGTGCGTGGGGTCATGGGTGGGCGACCGGCCAGGTGACGGAAGCTGATGCGGCCTTTGCTCAAGTCATAAGGCGACAGTTCCAGGGTCACGCGGTCACCGGCCAAAATGCGGATGTGGTTCTTGCGCATCTTGCCTGCCGAGTAAGCGATCAGCTGGTGACCGTTGTCCAGGGTCACACGGAAACGCGTGTCGGGCAACACTTCGTTGACCACGCCCATCAATTCAATCAGTTCTTCTTTAGCCATTTAAAACGTCTTTCTCAAAACAGAATCGGTTTGGTCGTCTGACGCTCGACCCAGAGCACGCCTTCGTCGAGGGCGTATTGGCTGGCAGCGGCAGGCGTTGCAAATTCGGGCACAAACCGCATCACGCGGTCGGTGCTGGCGCTTCCACGGCCACTGGCCACGGACACTTGCGCGCCAAAAGCCCCATTGGGCAGCGCCCGGGAGCAAGGTTGGATTCGGTACTTGCCCATCGAAATGGACTTGTGAAAACAATGGTGAATCGACATGGATTTTATCTAACGGAAGTCTGGCCGCTTTTCCTGCCTCTTTCGGGCGGTCTCGCGGCGCGGGATTTGGCATGTCCTGGTGCCAAAAACGCCTCCGATAAATCCACTGGGAGTGGACCACAGCGCACCGTGCAGAGGTGCATCAAAAGGAAGCAAAAAATCGTCTGGGCCCAGCTGTAAAAGCATGGCGGGCGATGAGCACAGTGGAGGACAAGACTGGCATCCCTCTGCCGGGATGCGCTATCGGCTCGCGAAGAGCTAGATGGGCATAAGTCGCCAATGGCGTGTCGCACTGTAACACGTTCGGGTCTGGCTTGCTTTTGTGGCAGGTGTCAACGACAGATGTGGGGCAGCGGGAAGGCGCGCAGATGGATCCCGGATCAAGTCCGGGATGACATTTAAAAGCTAGGGATGACATTTAAAGGTGCTGTACAGCATTTGTCATCCCGGCCCCCGAGCCGGGATCCATCACCGCACCACCATCACAGCCACTTGGCAATAGCGGCTGCCAGCATACTCAGCAGCAAGGTGCTGGTGATCGGGATGAACCATTCGCGCCCGAACAGGCGAAAGCGGAAATCGCCCGGCAAACGGCCAAAGCCCAGCTTTTGCAGCCAAGACTGCAGGCCACTGAAGATGATCAGGGCCAGAAAAACGACGATGAGCCAACGAAACATGTGTTGCCTTGAAGCGGTTTACAGCCGGTGCGACCGGTCACCCCGGTCAAACCCTTGTGCGGCCCAATCGCCCGAGGTGGCCAGGCCGATCACCTTGAACAGCTCACCCATCTCGTGCTCGTTGACCAGGCGCTGGGCCTGGCTGCGCTCGGCCAAAGAGGCCTCAGCCATGCGTTCGGCCAGGCCCAGGTTGAGCAAGAACCAGGCTTGGCAGGTGTAGCCCAACACTTCGAGCCCGGCGTTCTGTGCAGCCAGCGCCACGCCGGTGAAGTTGACGTGGGCGGTGATGTCTTTCTGGCCCACGGCCACAAGCGGGTCGTCATCGGCCTGGTGCAGTTGGTGGCACATGACGGTGCCCATGTGGCGCTGGGGGTGAAAGTATTCGCCCTCGGGAAAGCCATAGTCCAGAAAAAACGCCGCGCCGCCCCGGCCCGCCTTGAGCCGTTCGGCCAAACTGGCGATGAAGGCTTCAGCTTGTGGGTGGATTTCGGTCAGGTAATCGTGCTCGCCCTCGATGTCCATCGGTGGGCGCAAATCGGTGGGGCGGTCTTGCCAGGCAAAGGCCCTGCCCTCACCCTCGCCAGTGCTGACCACGCCGCGCTCATGCCAGACGCCGCCTGTGCGCTGCAAGAGCTGCACGGGCATGGCGTCGAGCACCTCGTTGCCCACCACCACGCCTTCGATGACATCGGGCCACGCGTCGAGCCAGCGGACTTTGTCCGCGTATTTCAGCAAGGTGTCGGCTTGTCGGGCACGCAAAGTGCCCGACAAATCGATGATGGTGTAGCGGCCAACCGCATCGCCCAAGGCGTCGAGCAATTGCAAGGCCAGGGCACCGGTGCCCGCGCCAAATTCCCAGACATCTTGCGTGCCTGTGACTTGCAAGGCCTGGCGCAGCTGCACCGCCAAGGTGTGTCCAAACAGGGGCGACAAACCGGGCGCGGTCACAAAATCGCTGCCCGAAGACGGCATAGCGCCGAACTTTTGCAAGGCGTTGGTGTAGTAACCCAGACCCGGCTCGTAGAGGGCCATGGCCATGAAGCGGTCAAAGCCCATCCAGCCGCCCGCTTGCGCGATGGCTTGGTGGATGCGTGGGGTCAATTCGGAAGGGGGGTTGATGTTCGGCGTAGACACGCGGTGATTGTCGCCGAAGGTGTTCGGGGTTTGAGAGGGGCGCCAAGTCCGAATTCATGGCTTGCCCGATAATTGACGGTTTGCTTGACCTGCTGTCATGCCCGGCTTGACCCGGCATCCCTGGTTGAACAAGCATGGACCCTGGACCCAAGTCCGGGGTCACAAAAAACAGCCAAAACCAACCATCTTCTTCCATGAAACAAGTTCTGGTCACCGGAGGCGCTCACCGCCTGGGCGCAGAGATCGTTCGCCAATTTGCGGCGGCGGGCTGGCGCGTGTGGTGCCATTACCAACGCTCAGCCGATGCGGCCAAGGCACTGCAGGCTGAGCTGCAGGCTGCTGGGGGCCATGTCGAATGCGTGCAAGCCGACTTGGCGCAAAGCACCGACGTCGAGCGCATGATGGCCCACATCACGCAGACCACCGGGCCACTCGACTGCCTGGTGAACAACGCGTCGCTGTTCGAGCCCGATGAAGGCACTGACATGGACTTGCCCGGTGCGCGCCAACAACTTGAAGTGAATTTGATCGCGCCCATGACGCTGGCTTCGCTCATGGCCCGGCAAAGTGCCCCTGACGCGGCCCCCGGCCAGCGCAGCGTGGTCCACATCCTGGACCAGAAGGTGTTCAACCTGAACCCGGACTATTTTTCGTACACGGTGTCCAAACTGGCATTGGAGCGCGCTGTGGCCTTGCAAGCCCAAGCCCTGGCCCCCTTGCGCGTGTGCGGCGTGGCCCCGGGCCTGATGTTTTTGAGCGGCCCGCAAACCCAAGACAACTTTGACCGCGCCAGCCGCGTGAACCTGCTGCGCGAGCCGATTGACCCGGCGCAGGTGGCCGCCACCTGCCTGTTTTTGGCACAGAACCCTTGCATCACCGGAACCACCGTCTGCGTGGACAACGGCCAACACTTGGTGCCTTTGGCGCGGGACGTGATGTTTTTGGCCGACACGAAAGATGCCTCATGAGCGATGTTCTGACGCAATTGGCCCTCAACTGCCGCCGCCTGTTTTTGCGCAACCACATGGTGGACGTGCGCATTGGCGCGCACGACTTTGAAAAGCTCGGTCCCCAGCGCATCGTCTTCAATGTGGAACTGTTCGTGCCCTACAGCGCGTCCACCCCCACACAGGACGACCTGGCCGAGGTGGTGGACTACGACTTCATCCGCGAGGTGATTGCCCGCCGTGTGGCCCGGTGCCACATCGTGCTGCAAGAGACTTTGTGTGACGACCTGATGCGCGAGCTGATCGCGCACCCGCAGGTGCAGGCGGTGCGCCTGTCAAGCTGCAAACCCGATGTGTACCCGGACTGCGAAGCCGTCGGGGTTGAAATTTTCCAAATCAAACCCGCGCCATGAAAACACCCGCAGGACACCAAACTTTGGAGCTGACCGGTTTGCGCTTTGACGCCAACCTGGGCATCCTCGAGCACGAAAAAACCGACCCGCAACCGATTCAGGTCGATGCCGAACTGAACCTGGGCACGCAGCCCCTGCTGCCCAGCGACGACGACATCCACCATGTGTTGGACTACCGCAAGGTGCGCAAAATCATCATCGATGAATGCACCGCCGAGCACATCAACCTGCTGGAAACACTGATCGGCAAAGTCTCGAACCGCCTGATGCAGTTGCCCGGCGTGTTGGGTGTGCGCGTCAAGATTGCCAAACTTGAAATTTTTGAAGACTGCGAAGTGGCCATTCGCATGGAAACCGGACAGTGGTGAACCTCATGAACACAGACACAGCAGCAGACAACGCATGGGTACAAGCGCAAGCCGAATCAGAGGCTGCCAAAGCCGTCAAGATCGAACGCGAAACCCACAAGCTCGAAAAACGCCTGTGCCGCCAGATGGGCCAGGCCATCAGTGACTTCAACCTGATCGAAGCGGGCGACCGCATCATGGTCTGCATGTCGGGAGGCAAAGACAGCTACGGCATGCTCGACATCTTGCTCAAGATGAAGGCCCGCGCCCCGGTGGACTTTGAGTTGGTCGCGGTCAACCTGGACCAAAAGCAGCCGGGTTTCCCTGACCACATCCTGCCTGCCTACCTCAAAGAGCTGGGGGTGGAGTACCACATCGAGACGCAAGACACGTATTCGATCGTGAAGGACAAGATCCCCGAAGGCAAGACCATGTGCAGCCTGTGCAGTCGTCTGCGTCGAGGCATTTTGTACCGCGTCGCACGCGAGCTCAAATGCAACAAGTTGGCGCTCGGCCACCACCGGGACGACATGCTGCAGACCTTCTTTTTGAACATGTTCTTTGGCGGCAAGCTCAAGGGCATGCCGCCTAAGCTGGTCAGCGACAACGGCGAGTTCATGGTGATCCGCCCACTGGCCTATGTGGCCGAAACCGATCTGATCCGTTGGGCAGAGCACCGACAGTTCCCCATCATTCCGTGCACCCTGTGTGGCAGCCAGGAAAACCTGCAACGCCTGCAGGTGGGCAACATGCTGCGCGAGTGGCAAAAAAAGCACCCCGGTCGCATTGAAAACATGTTTGCGGCTTTGCAAAATGTGGTGCCCTCGCATTTGATGGATGCCAAGCTGCACGGCTTCAAAGACCTGAAGATCACCGGCATCGCCGACGAGGCGGGCGACAAGGCTTTTGACGAAGAAGAGTTCAAGGAAGCTTCCTTGCCCGGCATTCAGGTCATCTCGATGTGATCCTCAGGAGTCTGATCATGCACAAAGGATTGCGGCGTATTTCTCTGGCCATGGCCGCACTGGTGTTGAGCCTGTTGACGGGCTGCGCCACGGTGCGTCTGATCGACAGCGATGTGGTGTCGGTGGCCGCAGCCCCTGCGGGCATGAGCCTGCAAGGCGCCAAATACCGCTTTGAGCGCCTGCCCTCGCAGGCCAACAACCCCGAAGCGGGCCTGGCCGAACAGCAAGCGCAAGCGGCCATGACAGCGGTGGGCTTGGTGCGTGACGATGCGAATGCGCAGCTCAGCGTGCTGGTGGGCTTTGCGGGAACGCAGTACCTGGCCGATCCTTGGGGCCGCCCTTTGCCACCGGGAGCCTGGTCGCCTTTTTACGGCAGCATTTCCATGGGGCGAGGCATCGGCCCCAACGTGGGTCTGGGCATGGGCATGCGCTTTCCGCCCCCCACACATTACCGCCGCGAAGTCAGCCTGATCATGCGCGACTTGAGATCCGGCCAAGTGGTCTATGAAACCCGCGCCACGCACGATGGCCCTTGGAACGACAGCGCGCAGCTGTTTGCCACGCTGTTTCAGGCCGCCATGGCCAACTTCCCGAACCCGCCCGCTGGTTTGCGCCGGGTGAACATCGAAATCCCCCGCTGAATTTTCTGGACACCGCCTCGCATGGACGCCACTCGCATTCTGGCCATTCGCCACGGAGAAACCGCCTGGAACGTGGACACCCGACTGCAGGGTCACTTGGACATTCCGCTCAACGAAGTGGGTTTGCAACAAGCCGCGCACCTGAGCCAAGCCTTGGTGCAAAGTGAAGCCATCGATGCGGTGTATGCCAGCGACTTGTCACGCGCCCACACCACCGCCAGCGCGATTGCCCAGGCCATGGGCCAATCGGTCACGGCACACCCCGGCTTGCGCGAGCGGCACTTTGGCGCTTTTCAGGGCCGCACATTTGCCGAGATCGAGGCCGAGTTGCCGGACGATGCCTGGCACTGGCGCAAACGCACGCCCGAGTGGGCGCCACCAGACGGCGGTGAATCCTTGATCGTGCTGCGCGAACGCATTTTGAACACCGTGGACGAATTGGCCGCACGCCACCGGGGCCAGCAAATCGTGATGGTCGCGCACGGCGGCGTGATGGACATCCTCTACCGCGCCGCCACCCGCCTGGACCTGCAGGCGCCGCGCACCTGGCAGCTGACCAACACTGCCGTCAACCGCCTGCTGTGGACACCACAGGGCCTGTCGCTGGTGGGCTGGGGCGACACCTCGCACCTGGATGCGGTGGGCAAGGACGAGACGAGCGCCTGAGCGGCGCGACGACAGATACCTCGTCATTGCGAGCGCAGCGTGGCAATCCAGCTGCTGAGGACGCGCAAGCGCCAGAGCCTTTGCCAACGCCCTAACTGGATTGCCGCGTCGCAAGCTCCTCGCAATGACCTCTGTCAGGAATGACCGGCCGCGATGGCCACTTTGAGGGTCAGGGCCTCGTCATGGCGCCCTTGAAAGCCGATGCCTCGCGGCGGCTCACTGCCCGAACGACTTGGGTGGCGTCACGCCCAGATGCTTGAAGGCCGCCAAGGTGGCCATGCGCCCACGGGGGGTGCGCTGCAAATAGCCTTGCTGGATCAAATAGGGCTCGATCACGTCTTCGATGGTGTCGCGCTCTTCGCCGATGCTGGCGGCGATGTTGTCCAGGCCGACCGGGCCGCCGTCAAAGCGGTGGATCACCGCCTCCAGCAGTTTGCGGTCCATCAGGTCGAAGCCTTCGGGGTCCACATCCAGCATGACCAGGGCTTTTTGGGCGATGGCCTTGTGGATGGTGCCGTCGCCCTTCACATCGGCATAGTCGCGCACCCGGCGCAGCAAGCGGTTGGCAATGCGCGGCGTGCCGCGTGAACGGCGGGCGATCTCGAACGAACCTTCGGGGTCGATCGGCGCTTTGAGCAAGCCCGCACTGCGCGTGACGATGCGGGTCAATTCTTCGGGCGTGTAGAACTCCAGCCGAGACACGATGCCAAAGCGGTCGCGCAGCGGGTTGGTCAGCATGCCCGCCCGGGTGGTGGCGCCCACCAAGGTGAAGGGCTGCAAATCGAGCTTGATGCTGCGGGCCGCCGGGCCTTCGCCGATCATGATGTCGATCTGGTAGTCCTCCAGCGCGGGGTACAAAATTTCTTCCACCACGGGCGACAGACGGTGGATCTCGTCAATAAAGAGCACATCGTTGCGCTCCAAGTTGGTCAGCAACGCGGCCAGATCTTTGGGCTTTTCCAGGACCGGGCCGCTGGTCTGGCGCAAATTGACACCCAACTCGGCCGCAATGATGTGGCTCAGCGTGGTCTTGCCCAAGCCCGGCGGGCCAAACAGCAGCACATGGTCCAGCGGTTCTTCGCGCATCTTGGCGGCGCTGATGAAAATCTCCAGCTGCTCGCGCACCTTCACCTGGCCGACGTATTCGTCGAGCAGCTTGGGGCGCAAGGCGCGTTCAATGGCTTCCTCTTGGTGCGACACGGGGGCCGCAGAAATGACCCGGGGCACGGGCTCTGGCAAAAAGTCGTCGGTGCGGATGCTCATGGGGTGGCTCGCTTATTTGTTCAAGGCCTTGAGCGCCAGCTTGATGCCCTCGCTCACGCCCACATCGGCCGGCAGGCTCTTGAGCGCGGCCGAGGCTTCCTTGTCGCTGTAGCCCAGCGCCATCAGGGCTTGCTGGATGTCGCTTTGCGCATCGCTGGTGTTGACCGCGAACAGGCCGCCCAAGTCGCCACCCAGCTTGCCTTTGAGCTCGAGCAAGAGGCGCTCGGCGGTTTTCTTGCCGATGCCCGGCACCTTGACCAAGCGCCCCGCCTCTTGGCTGGTGATGGCCTGGGCCAGATCGGCCACACTCATGCCCGAGAGCACGCTCAAAGCGGTGCGCGGGCCCACGCCCGAGATCTTGATGAGCTGGCGAAACGCCTCGCGCTCGCTCAAAGTGGCAAAGCCGTAGAGGATTTGCGCGTCTTCGCGCACCACAAAGTGCGTGACCAGACTGACTTTCTCGCCGGTGGCGGGCAAGTTGTAGAAAGTGCTCATGGGCACATTCACCTCGTAGCCCACGCCATGACAGTCCACGATCACCTCGGGGGGGTTCTTGTCGCTCAGGATGCCGGTCAGTTTGCCAATCATGGAGAGGGGTGCCTTCAAATGCCTATCATGGGAGAAAATGCGCGCTGGCCGACGACCCGGCAACGCGCTCACCTAGGATTATCAACTTGATCGTCAGACACACTTTCACCCCGCACAACAATACCCGCCTGTCGCACCTGTGCGGCCCGATGGACGCGCACCTTCGCACCATCGAAGCGGGGCTGCAAGTGAGCATCGCCCACCGCCACGAGCAGTTCAAGGTGGACGGCCCCAAGGCGGTGGCCATGCGGGCCATGGAGATTTTGCAAGCGATTTATGAGCGGGCCGACCGCCCGATTGCCCCTGACATGGTGCAGCTCATGCTGGTGGGCGACAGCGGGGGCGAAGAAGCCGAGCTGCCCGCACTGCAAACCCGCCGCGCCGACCTGAAAGCCCGCACCCCGGTGCAAGCGGCCTATCTGGAGAGCATCGCCACCCACGACATCAGCTTTGGCATTGGCCCGGCCGGCACGGGCAAAACCTATCTGGCCGTGGCCTGCGCGGTGGACGCGCTGGAGCGCAGCAGTGTGCAGCGCATCGTGCTGACCCGCCCGGCCGTGGAAGCTGGCGAGCGCCTGGGCTTTTTGCCGGGTGACCTGTCGCAAAAGGTGGACCCATATTTGCGTCCGCTGTACGACGCGCTGTACGACCTGATGGGCTACGACAAAGTGCAAAAAGCCTTTGAGCGCAACGCGATCGAGATAGCGCCGCTGGCCTTCATGCGCGGGCGCACGCTGAACAACGCTTTTGTGATCCTGGACGAAGCCCAGAACACCAGCACCGAGCAAATGAAGATGTTTTTGACGCGCATCGGCTTTGGCGCCAAGGCCGTGGTCACGGGCGACGTGAGCCAGATCGACTTACCCAAAGGGCAGTTGAGCGGGCTGATCGATGCCGAGCGCGTGTTAAAGCGCGTCAAAGGCATCGCCTTCACCCGCTTCAGCAGCGCCGACGTGGTGCGCCACCCGCTGGTGGCCCGCATCGTGGACGCCTACGAAGCCCAAGGCAGCGCGGTCATGCGCGCAGGCATCAGCACCCGCCGCAAGCCCTTGCCCACCGACGATTGAACAGCCGACCGAAACCCGACAGACACCCGATAAGCACCCATGGCCCTGCAACAACTTCAGCTCTCACTGCAATTTGGCGACATCCCCGATGCCGCCCGCCACCGCGCCGCCCTGCCCCGCCATGCGGTCACCCGCGCGATTCGCCACGCCTTGGCCGACGATGCCGAAATCACCGTGCGCATCGTGGGCGAAGAAGAAGGCCGGGAGCTCAACAAGAGTTACCGCAAAAAGGACTACGCCACCAACGTGCTGACCTTTGACTATGCGCAAGCGCCGGTGGTGCTGGCCGACCTGGTGCTGTGCGCCCCGGTGGTGGCGCGTGAGGCCAAAGAGCAAGGCAAGACGCTGGCGGCGCATTACGCGCATTTGCTGGTGCACGGCACTTTGCACGCGCAGGGCTGGGACCACGAGACCAGCGAGGCCGATGCCGAGGAAATGGAAGCCTACGAAATTGACATCCTGGCGGAGTTGGGGATCAAGAACCCTTATCTGTAGTGTTCAGCGGGTGAGGCCTTGAATGGGAAGGGGCCGGGTTCCTCATAACGGGGTACCGACAAATCGTCACCCGGCCCCTTCCCATTCAAGGCCGTGGTGCTCTTTCAAAACGTGCGGGACATCTGAGCCACCTCAAACCTGCAGGCTTTGGACCGCAAACCGATCATTGAGCACCGACCATTTGCACAAATGACAACTCAGGTGTGTGAGTGGATGCGGCGGGTGACGATTTGTCGGTACCCCGTTATGAGGAACCCGCCGCATCCCCTCACACACCGCCACCAACAGAAACAAAGGTCAGATCAAGCGGACCTTGACGGTCTTGCCCTTGATCTTGCCGCTCGACAGCTGCGCCTCGACCTTCTTGGCCAGATCGGCCTGCACCGCCACATAGGTAGAGAACTCGTTCACGTTGATCTTGCCCACCTGCTCGCGGGTCATGCCGCACTCGCCGGCCAAAGCGCCCATCACGTCGCCAGCGCGGATCTTTTCTTTGCGGCCCCCCACGATTTGCAAAGTGCGCATCGGTGGGCGCAAAGGGCCGCCCGCTGCAGGCGTCAAGATGGACAAAGGCTGCCAATCGGACTCGCGGCCCTGCAGCACCTCGATCTTGCCGACCGAGCCCATCTCGTCCATGCTGGCCAGGGTCAGCGCCAGCCCTTCGGCATCGCCACGGCCCGTGCGGCCAATGCGGTGGATGTGGATCTCAGCGTCGGGGGTCACGTCCACGTTGATCACGGCCTCCAGGCCTTCCACGTCCAGCCCACGCGAAGCCACATCGGTGGCCACCAACACCGAGCAGCTGCGGTTGGCAAACTGCACCAGCACCTGATCGCGCTCGCGCTGCTCGAGCTCGCCATACAAGGCCAAAGCGCTCAGGCCTTGGGCTTGCAGCACGGCCACCACATCGCGGCACTGCTGCTTGGTGTTGCAAAACACCAGCGTGCGCTCGGGGCGGTAATGCGCCAGGATGCTCGACACGGCATGCAAGCGCTCGTGCTCAGCCACTTCAAAAAAGATCTGGCGGATCTTGTGCGCGCTGTGCTGCGCCTCGACCTTGATGGTCTTGGGCTGGCGCATGAACTGCGCGGCCAGCTTGTCGATGCCTTCGGGGTACGTGGCCGAAAACAGCAACGTCTGGCGGTCCTTGGCGCACTGGCGCACCACCTTGGCGATGTCGTCAAAAAAGCCCATGTCCAGCATGCGATCGGCCTCGTCCAGCACCAGCGTGTTCACACCGGCCAAGCTCAGCGAGCCGCGCTCCAGGTGGTCCAAAATTCGGCCGGGCGTGCCCACCACAATGTCGGCGCCATGCTCCAGGCTCACAGTCTGGCCGCGCAGGGCCACGCCGCCACACAAGGTGACCACTTTCACGTTCTGCCGCGCACGCGCCAGGCGGCGGATTTCCATCGTCACCTGATCGGCCAGCTCGCGGGTGGGGCACAAAATCACCGCCTGCACCGGCGCACTGGGCGAGCCCGCGCTTTGCAAGCGTTCAATCAAAGGCAAGCCAAAGGCCACGGTCTTGCCGCTGCCGGTGCTGGCCTGGGCGATCAAATCTTGCCCGGCCAAAGTCACAGGCAAGCTCGCGGCCTGGATGGGGGTCATTTGGGTGTAACCCAATTGCTCCAAGTTTTGAAGGGTGGCGGGGGCCAGCGTCAGCTGGTCAAAGCGAGCCGATGTCGCGTCTTGGGGTTTTGCAGTCATGCAGCGATTATCGACGGCATGCGCTGGCCTGTGTCGAGGCCAAACCACCGAAGACCTGGATTGCCACGCTTCGCTCGCAATGACGAGGGGGGCCAACAGATGGACCCCGGATCAAGTCCGGGGTGACATTTGAGGGGCCGGGGTGACAAATGCGCTTCGCGGGGGCTAAAAAGTGGATCCCGGCTCGGAGGCCGGGATGACATTCATTTGGGAGGCCAGGGTGACATTCATTTGTCATCACAGCCTCATTCATGTCATCCCGGGCTTGACCCGGGATCCATGCCTTTGGCTTTACGACATCGTCGCGTGCTGCAGGTGCTGCTGGTCGATCATGGCTTGCAGGGTGGCGTCCACGTGGTAGGTGAACGCTTGGCCGTCTTGTTGCTCAGTGCCGGTGGCGGTCAGCTGTGTCGGGGCGGCGTCTGCACCCAGCAGGTTGCTCAGGTTCAGCGTGTTGCCGTTGACCGGTGCACCGTTGATCTGCAGCGCTGGTGGCGTCACGCCGTCGGCTGGGGTCAACAACACGTCGGTCACGTTCAGCTTGAAGGCGTTGGCCAAGTTGCTGTCGGTTGGCACGGGCAAGCCCAGCTCAGACAACTGCTCAGCGCTCAGCGCGAACGGCTTGTTCCACGAAGCAGGGTTCAGGTTGAACACCACAGGCTCGGTGCCGGTTGGGCCGTTGAGCTCGATGAGCCAAGGCTCGTCGCAATGCGTTGGCTGCTGCTGGTCGACCACCGCGGTGGCGTCTGTCGGCACAGCCGCATCCACCGGCGCGGGGGGCACCATGACCGAAGGCTCGCAGTTGATGGGCAACACATGCTGGAACACCAGAGGCTCCAAGCCTGTAGGCGCCAGTTCATTGATGGTCACGTCCACCGCGTTGTCGCCAGCGGCTGCCGTTGCAGCGTCCACCACCGCCTGGAACTGAGCGATCTGCTCAGGGCTCAGCGTGTAAGGCTTGTTCTGGATCAAGGCAGAGGCAGGCTGCAAGACCACGGGCTCGGTGCCTGTAGGCGCCAGTTCGTTGAGCGTGACATCGACCATCTGGTCTGCAGCCGCCGCCGTCACCGCGCCGGTGATCGCGTCTGCCACAGGAGTAGCTTCTGCTTGCAACGCAGCGGCAGTAGCGCTGGCGGCAACGCTCGCGCTCTTGGCCGCAGCGGGCGTCTGAGCGGCAGCAGCATCCACCTTGAACCAGGCATCCACCACATCGTGCGCCTGACCGTCCACCGTGGTGAACTGGCCCTTATCGCCCAAAATGTTGCCGTTTTGCGCCACTTGCTGCTGCGTCGTGCTCAAGCCAATGGCCTTGATGCCCAAATCCTTCAGCGTGTGCAACTCGCCCGCATCGGTGACGCCGTCGCCGTTGGCATCCACCCACACATTCAGCGCGTTGAACGCAGCGTCCTTGGCATCGATCACGCCGTCGGCATTGCTGTCCAGACCGGCCAGCGCGGCCCAGCCGTCTTTGGCCAGCGAGCCATCGGCCAGCTTCGTGCGGTCACCGAACAGCTCGGCACCGCTGTTGATCTTGCCGTCGCCGTTCAAGTCCATCACCAGCAAGCCATCGTGCTTGTCAACCCAGCCCACAGACTGCTTGGCGCCTGTGTTCAACAAGTCGAACTGCACGCCCTGGTCGATGCTCACGGTCTGCACGCCGTCGCCGTTCAAGTCCAGTGCCAACGGTGTGGCGGCCACTGTCAAGCTGAAGGCGCTGGATGTGCTCACATAAGAACCACCGCTCTTGACCTTGGCCACAAACGTGTGCACGGCCGCTGACAAGGCTGTAGGCTGAGTCCAGGTCCAGTCGCTGGAGCCGACCGTTGCCGTGGCCGTGCCTGCGGCTGTCGCGGAACCGTCAACGAAGATTTCCACAGTTTCGCCGACAGCCAAGGGACGCGAAATCGCACCCATCAACACCGGAGTGGTGTCTGTGACCGTGCCGCCCGAAGCCACCGAAATGCTGCTCAAGCCGCTGACCGGGGTGTAGCCCAGGTTGTCGATCGCGAACGAGTTCTGACCATCGGTGGACATGGTGAAGTGTGTGGCAGCCCCCGTGAACGAATGCGAAAAGTTGTAAATACTGCCCATGCTCAAAGCCGAGAACGAGAAGGTCTTGGTCGACAGCAGGGTGTTGTTGGCATCGTAGAAATTCACGGTGATCAAGCTATTTTGCGCAGCGGCACCATAACCAGCCTGGAAGCTGATGGCGTTGAACGTCACACCATTTTTAGCCGTGAATGTTTCGGTTGCCGTGGTCGTACTTGCAGAAGTCTGATTGAGGTTCAAAAGCACAGAGGGACCGCTGAACACCCAATTGGAAGCCAAGGGGTTGGGGAGCCAATCCATTTTGTGGTCGCTTGTGATATTCCACAGCGCTGTGCTCAATGTTTGGACCTGACCCGAATCGGTGGAGGTGGTGAACGAATCCACCAGACCCACATCCGACGCAGCCGAGCCGATGGTGGTGGTCACAGCCAAGGGGCCGGTATTGACCGTGGCATTGGCCACCAAAACCTGTGCTTCGGTGGTGCTGTGGTTGTAGACCTTGTATGTCACACCACCGATGTCCACCGTGCCCATGTTGGCCCAAGTGCCGGCCAGACCGGTGTTGCCCTCGGTGCCCGAGGTCAAGACGCCATCGCCCAACAGGTTTTCGAGGTTGACCGTGTCGGAGCCCAAGGCATTGACCACAAACTGCACCTTGCCCGTGCTGCTGGCACCGCCGGTAGAAGCGGCAAAGCTGTAAGCGCTCATGGTGCTGCTGTTGGCGCCGCCCAAAGACAAGACATCGTTGGCCGACAAGGTCAGCGTGGACGTGCCTTGCAACTGGAACACCTCAACCTCTTGGATCGGCTTGACCGTCTGGTTGTGCGTCAACTGCATCAGGTTCAG
The DNA here is from genome assembly GCF_003063335.1 of Limnohabitans sp. MMS-10A-192. Lineage (GTDB taxonomy): Bacteria > Pseudomonadota > Gammaproteobacteria > Burkholderiales > Burkholderiaceae_C > Limnohabitans_A. Next base: position 372,644 of record NZ_NERX01000003.1, read on the forward strand.
CGTGGTGCCTGCGGCCAGCTTGAGCGTGTCCACGCCCGCGCCGCCGTTGATGGCGCCGCCTGCCGCCAGCGTGGCTTGCAAGCCGGTGCTGGTGGCGGTGATGGTGTCGTTGCTGGCCAGTGCGTCTAATGCACCTTTGGTGTAGCTCAGCGTGTCGGGATTGGGCGTTGGGCCAGTCGAAAATGGAGTGTCAGGAACTGCCGGTGCAGCTTCTGTAAAGCTGATGTTGTCCAGTGCATAGTCACCATATGAATTCGAGTCTGTGCCTTTGCCTGTGAATTTAATCGTGATTGCTTTTGTGGCGGTGGCCGTATAGGTAGCCGTCATCGTGCCAGTGCTAATTTCAGCGTCATTGTTCACCAAGGTGTAAGGCACCTCCATTCGAACACCATCAACTACCGCCGCCAATCGTCCACCAGTACCTGCAGAACCACCCCACGGATTACCAGACCAGAAAGAAGTCAAATAGTCATAGCTGAAGGTGTACGTTTTCCCGGCCTCGACATTCACTGTAGTTGAAAGAATGGTGTGCAAAGTCCCACCATTGCTCGTCCAAACATTACCCGTGAGCACTTGGTTGGACTGGCCGACCGTGCCGGCCAATGATTCAAAGGTCCTGCCCACGCGTTGGCGTGCCAATGAACCAACACCTCCATCGACCAAGTCTAAATATGCGGTCGACCAAGTCAAGGCACCATTAGTTTGAGTGGCTGTCTGACTCAAAGTATCTGGCGCACCTGTGTAAACGGGGGCCGCGATGTCATCGGCATTGATCAAAGTATTCGCTCTTGCACCAACCATCCCCTTGATGTCACCGACGATGTAGTTGTCCCATGAGTCATAGCTCACAGCTGTAGGCTGCAAGTTGCCAAAGAATGTGTAGCCTGTTGCTCCATTAGAGAAATCGCCGTTAGGAACCATATTGGCACCAGGTGCCGTCACCGTCCACTGGTTAGACATATCGCTGTGGTTGCCGTTCACATCGACCTGTTTTGCAGCAAACGTGTTGCTACCAGCAAAGGTGCCCGTGAGCGAAGTCACCGACCATGCGCCACTGCCGTTGACCACAGCCGTGCCCACCAAGGTGGTGTAATTGTTGTCGTACAGATAGATGGTGTCACCGGCCAAGCCGGTGCCGCTGACGGTGGTCAGCGTGTTGGTGGTGCTGCCGTTGTTGGCAATCGAGGCGCTGGCCGAGTCTGTCACCGAGGTGATGACCGGTGGCGCTTCGGTGAAGTCGGTGGTCACTGTGCGCGAAGCCTGTGGGCCTGCGTCGCCGACCGCGTTGACCACTTTGGCGGTGTAAGTCCAGTCGCCTGTGTAGCCCTTGGTGTCGGTGATCTCCCACTTGGTGCCGTTGACCACGGCATTGCCGATCTTCACGCCGTTGGCATACACCTCAACCACTTCGTTGGTGGTCAATGCGGCGCTGACCGAGCCCGAGACCAAGCGGCCTGCGCTGCCGTCGGAGGTGGTCCAGTCGGCGTTCAGGGTGACGCCGCTGTCCTTGGTCATGCTGCTGAAGGCCACGGTCTGCGCAGGCGGTGTGGCGTCAATCGTCATGGGCTGGGTGTCCACGCCGTTGGTGCCATAGGCGGCCACGGGGTTCACGCCACCGCTGTCCACGATGGTGGCTTTGATGATGTAGTTGCCATCGGCCAGTGCGCTGCCGGGGTCGGTCCAGGTCCAAGTAGTGCCGCCTGCGGCAGGCGTCACGGTGCCGGTGCGCAGCACGGTGGTGTTTGTCGAGTCATAGATCTGCACCAACACTTTTTCGCCAGTGGCCAAAGGCTTGGGCAAAGCGCCGTTGTAGGTCAGCGTGTTGTCGCTGGTGATGAAGTCGCTGGTCGAGGTGCCGGTGTCCTGGCTGATGGCCGTGATGTTGAGCGAAGACGCCAACACGTTGAGCGTGTAGTTGTTGGACGTGGCCACGTTGGTGGTGCCGTTCACGATCTTGGCCTGATAGGTGTCCGAGCCAATGGCCTGCGGCACCGTGACTTGGTAGGTCCAGGTCTTGGTGGCCGCGTCCACGGTGGCGTCGCCCAGGTAGACGGTGCCGGTGTTGTCGTAGATCTTGATCACGTCGCCCGCGTTCAGGTTGCTGGCGTAGGTGCCCGACAGCAAGGGGGTGGAGTCCACCGTGCTGCCCGTGTGCGGCAGGTAGGTCGATGCCACGGGGGTCATCGTCAGGCCGTCCATGAACCACTGGTCGTTGGTGTTGGTCGTGATGCTGAATGAGGCAGCGCTCAAGCCAGCAGGCAAGGTGTAGTTGTAGCTGCCCAGCTTACCGGTGCCTGTCGCCAGTGGCACCTCAAATATCGTCTCGTGGATCACAAGGCCATCGGCGTTGTAAAACTTGACGATCGAGCCACCATTGGTGTTGTGCGCATACGAGCTGTTGAGCTCTAAGTAGTTGAACGCGATGGCCGAGAACGCACCGGCTTTGGAGGAGAACAGGTTCAAGCGCGGCTCGCTCGCGTTGCCTTGACCTGCAGTGGGGCCAAACTTCAGCTTGGCATCGGTGCCCAAGCCGTCGTCCACATGAGTGTAGCCCGATGCACCCGACTGCAATTGCAATTCAGGCACCAATGCGTCGGCACTCAAGAAGTCTTTGACCTGGATGGTCCAAGCCGCGGTGTCGACCGTGTCCACCACGGTGTTGAGGGCGGTGGTGCCCGAGTTGCCAAACTCTTCCACATAGGTGCCCGACACGTTGTTGCTGTCGGCACGGGTGATCAAGATGGACTGCGTGGTGGCCGGGGTGACCGTGTTGGCGCCTGCCACCAACACCTGCGCTTGGGTGGTGCTGTGGTTGTACACACGGTAAACGTTGCCGCCAATTTGGGTGGTGCCCATGTCGGCCCAGGTGCCGGCCAGGCCGGTGTTGCCCAGGGTGCCGTTGGTGGTCACGCCGTCGTTGACCAAGGTCTGCAGCGTGACGGTGTCGGTGCTGGTGCCGTTGACCACAAACTGCACTTTGCCCGCGCTGCTGGCACTGGCCGAGCCGCCGCTGGTGCTGGTGAAGGTGTAGGGCTGCATGGTGGTGGCGTTGGAGCCGCCCAGGGACAGCACATCGTTGGCGGTGAGCGTCAGGCTAGAAGAGCCTTGCAGCTGGAACACCTCGACCTGCTGGATTTTCTGCACCGTCTGGTTGCGGGTCAGGTTGTCCAAATTGAGTGTGGTGCCTGCGGCCAGCTTGAGCGTGTCCATGCCCGAGCCGCCGTTGATGTAGCCACCGTTGTTCAGCAGGGTCTGCAGGTCGGTGCCGGTGACGTTGATCGTGTCGCCGCTGCCCAGTGCATCCACCGCACCGCCAGTGTAGGTCAGCGCGTCGGGGTTGGGCGTGGCGGGGGGCGTGCCGCCGGGCTGCAAGCTGCCGTCAGGTGTGGCGCCCGAAGTCTGGTTGAACTTCATGTTGTCCAGCGCAAAGTCAGCGCTGTTGCTGGTGCTCCAAGTGTCCAGGCTCAGGTCAATCAGGCCGGTCTTGGTGGCCACATAGTTGACCGTGACTGTACCGGCCGAGCTGTTCTTGGTGGTCATGGCCACTTGGCCGTCGATCACGACGTCCATGAAACCTGAGGAGACAAGGTTCTTGCTTGTGGTGTTCCAGTAGTTGAAGCTGAACTGGTAGGTTTGTCCTTTCACGACGCTGACCTGCTCAGCCCAGCAGTGGCCTGGGTTGGCTGCAGACGAAGGCAAGCCTGTGTCAGTGGCCACGATACCGTCGGCACTGCCGCCCAAAATCTTGCCGCTGGCCAGGCTGTAGAAGGTGCCCCAAGCTGTTTGCTCGACGAAGTTCGCGTCTGAAGCGACATAGACGTTTTCAGACCATGTGCCGTTGCTCCAGTTCTGGGTGGCCGATTGCGTCAAGGTGCCAATGGTGGGCTTTGTCCAGTTGCCTGGCAAGGCGCCAATGGTCATGCCGCCTTGGTTGGGCACCAAGTCAATCACACCAATGCGGTTGCCGCCACGGATGTATTCGAACTTGTCATAACCCACGTTCAAGGTGGTTGGAATGGGCGTGATGTCGGTCGTGTAACCGGTCATACCTGCACTGAAGTTGCCGTTGTCCAAACCATTGCCGCTGGAGTTGACGTCCCAAATGTTGGAGAAGCCGCTCAGGTTGCCGTTGATGTCCAGCTGCTTGGCTGCGAACTGGTTGGTCGGGACGGTGATGTTCAGGCCCGTGACTGTCCAGGCGCCGCTGCCGTCGGCCATGGCGCTGCCGACCAGGTTGGTGCTGGTGTTGTCGTACAGGTACACCATGGCGTTCGGCTCGGATGTGCCGCTGAGCTTGGTGATGGCCTTGGTGGTCGAGCCCGCATCGGCGATGCTGGCGTTGGCCGCGTCATAAGCCGCGGTGATGACCGGCGGTGCCGCCACGTAGTCGGAGTTGACCACTTGGGTGGCCAAGGTGCCAGACGACACCGAATTCACTACTTGCGCGGTGTAGGTCCAGCTGGCGTCGGTGCCATAACCATTCAGGTCGGTCGCTTCCCAGGCGTTGCCCACCACTTTGATGTTAGCCGCAGGAATTTCCACACCGCCGACAAAGACCTTGAGGGTTTCACCAGCGGCCAAAGGTGCACTCAAGGTGCCCGAGACCAAACGACCTGCGCTGGAGTCCGAAGTCGTCCAGTTGGCGTTGGTGTTGGCGATGGTGCCGCTGTCCTTGGTCATGCTGCTGAAGCTGACCGCGGTGTTGACCACACTGGTGTCGATGGTGATCAGCTGCGTGTCAATGCCGCCATTGGTGCCGTTGACCGGTGCGGTTTGGTTGACGCGGTTGCCTGCGGTGTCGACGATGCTCGCTTCCAGCGTGTAGGTGGTGTTGTTGTCGCGGGTCACGCCGGTGTCGTCCCACGACCAGCTGGCGCCAGTGGCGGTTTTGACCGGGGTCACAAACTTGGTGGCCACGATGTTGTTGTTGGCGTCGCGCAGCACCAGTTTGACCAAGTCGCCTTGGGTGGTGTCCCAGCCGTTGGCGATGGTGATGGTGCCTTTGTAGGCCAAGGTGCGGTCGCTGGTGATGAAGTCGGTGGCGCTGGAGCCGGTGTCTTTGGAGCCGGTGGCAGCGGTGGTCGAGCTCAGGCCGTCGTCGATGGTGACGATGTCGATGGTGGCCACGCGGTTGGGGTCAACGTCTGGAGTGTTGGTGTCGATGACGATGGCCTGCACGTCTTGCGTGCCGGTGTTGCTGCCCACGGTGCTGGTGGGGTTCACGCGGTTGCCGTTGGCGTCTACGATGGTTGCGCGCAGTTGGTAGGTGCCGTCGGTTTCGGTGGTGCTGGTACGGTTCCAGGTCCAGGTGCCGCTGGTGCCGGCAAGGGAGGGGTCCACGGTGGTGGTGTCGACCACTTGCGGTGTGCCCAGTGCAGTGCCATCGGCGTTTTTGGTCTTGATGAGTTCAAGCTTGACGCGGGCACCGTTGGCGGTGAAGTTGGTCACCGTGCCGCTGTACACCAGGGTGTTGTCGTTGGTGTTGTAGTCGGTGGCGCTGACGCCGCTGTCGGTGGTGATGGTGGTGATGTCAATCAGCGCTTGCGCGTTGGGGTCTGGCACCACCGCAAAGGTGATGGTGCCCGAGCTGGTCAGCGGGGCGGCCACGTTGCCTTGGTTGCCGTTGTCGTTGAGCAGCGCGGTGATGGTGACGTTGTGGCTGGCGTTGTAGCTGGCGGTGTTCACAAATGTGAAGTTGCTGGCGTTGCCTGTGAGGGCTTGCAATTGGGCCAGGGTGCCGCTGACGGTGACGCTGTTGGTGCCGTTGCCTGCCGTGACGGTGGCGCCGCTGCTGCCGGGGGTGACGTTGATTTTGCCGTCGGTGTCGCTGGAGCTGAGCGTGAGGGTCATGACGCCGGTGCCGACGTCCACGTCAGAGAAGGTGAAGGCGGTGCCGAAGTTGGCGGGCACCATGTTGGTGGCCGATGTGACGGCGGTGCTGGTGCCGACGACGCCGGGGGCGTCGTTGGCGCCGTGCACGGTCACGGTCAGGGTGGCGGTGCTGGTCAGGCCTGCTGCGTCTTTGACGGTGTAGGTGAAGGTGTCGGTCAGGGTCTCGTTGAAGTTCTTGAGGGCCTGAACGGTGGCGTTGCTGTCGTCCACGATGTAGGTGTAGGTGCCGTCAGCGCCGAGCTTGAGCGAGCCGTAAGCGCCTGCGGCCGGTGTGGCCACGGTGGTGCTGCTGGTGCCGGTGGCAATGAGCACGGGCGCGCCGGTGCCGACCACTTGGCTGACGAACTTGGTGTCGCCGGTGTCGATGTCGGTGTCGTTGCTGAGCACGTTGCCTGCGGGGTTGACGGGCGGGGTGGCGTTGGCCACGCCGCCAGCTTCGGTGGCGCTGGCAGTGTCATTGACGGCCACGGGGGCGTCGTTGGCGCCTTGCACGGTGACGATCAGCTGGGCGGTGCTGGTGCGGCCTTGGCCGTCGGTCAGGGTGTAGGTGAAGGTGTCGGTGAGCTTGTCCGAGGTGGTGCGCAATGCTTCCACCGTGGGGTTGCTGTTGGCGACGTTGTAGGTGTAGGTGCCGTCAGCGGCCAGCACCAGGGTGCCGAATGCGCCGGTGATGTTGGTGGTGCCGGTGGCGGCCACGCTGGTTTGGCCTGCGGCGCCGGTGGCGTCTTTCACGAGCTTGACGCCGGTGAAGGTGGTGTCGTTGGTGACGACGTTGCCTTGTGGATTGACGCCCACGGTGCCGTTGCCCACGCCGCCTGCTTCGGTGGCGGTGTTGTTGTCGTTGCTGCCAATGGGCAGGCCTGCGCCCAGGCCGTTGACGATCAGGGTGGCGGTGGTGGTGACGAAGGCGCCGTTGACGTCTTTGATCTTGTAGGTGGCAACGATGGTTTCGTTTTCACCAGTGAAGATGTTGTTGAAGATGGGGTTGCTCGGGTCGATGGTGAGCGTGCCGTTAGCGTTGAGTGTGACGCCGGCGGGCACCACGGTGCTGGACGCTTGCGCCGAGCCGTTGGACGAGTTGGTGGTGACGACGTAGGTGACCGGGGTGTTGGGGTCGACCACCAAGGTGGCTTTTTCGCCCAGGTCGGGGTCGGTGGCGGAGCTCAGCAGGTCCACGGTGGCGGCGGCGGCGCCTTTGTTGTAGGCCTTTTGGATGGCCACAGCGGTGGGGGCGTCGTTGGTACCAGTAATGGTGATGGCCAGCGGCTGGATGACGGTGCCGCCCTGCCCGTCACTGATGGTGACGGGGTAGGTGATGGTGAGCGTTTGGCCCACGGGCAGCCAGTCGAGGTTGGCCGCTTGGGGGTCGTACGTCCAGCCCAGGTTGGTGGCGGTGCCGTTGGGGGTTACGCCAGGGCCAAATTGCAGTGCGCTGGCGGCCACGAGGGCGCTGACGTTGACGCCGGTGGGCAGCGATCCGCCGCTCCAGGTGGCGGTGGCGGTGGCGGCGCTGGCGGTGATGATGTTGCCGCTGTCGGGGTCGTTGACGCTGATGCTGCCGCTGGTGGCGGGGATGTCTTGCGCGCTGGCGTCGGTCAGCTCGACGATGGCCGGTGGCGACGAGATGGCGCTGGCGGTGACGGCGTCGTTGGCGCCGTGCACGGTGACCACCAAGGTGGCGGTGCTGGTCAGGCCTGCGGCGTCTTTGACGGTGTAGGTGAAGGTGTCGGTGACGGTGGCGTTGAAGTCTTTCAGCGCCTGCACGGTGGCGTTGGCGGGGTCGACCACGTAGGTGTAGCTGCCGTCAGCGCCGAGCTTGAGCGAGCCGTAGGTGCCGGTGGCTGTGGTGGCGCCTGTTGTGCTGGTGGTGCTGGCTGCCACGGGCAGTGCGCTGCCCACGCCTTGGACTTGGCTGACGACTTTGGTGTCGCCGGTGTCGACGTCGGTGTCGTTGATGAGCACGTAGCCCGAGGGGTTGACGCCTGCGGTGGCGTTGCCGATGCCTCCGGCTTTGGTGGCGCTGGCGGTGTCGTTGACGGCCACGGGCGCGTCGTTGGCGCCTTGCACGGTGACCACCAGTTTGGCGGTGCTGGTGTGGCCTTGGCCGTCCGTCAGGGTGTAGGTGAAGGTGTCTGTGATTTTGTCGGTGCTGGTGCGCAGCGCTTCGACCGTGGGGTTGGTGTTATTGACGTTGTAGGTGTAGGTGCCGTCTGCGGCCAGCAGCAAGGTGCCGTAGGCGCCGGTGATGCTGGTGTTGCCGCTGGCGGCCACGGGGGTGATTGCGCCTGCGCCTTTGGCGTCGAGCACGGCTTTGGTGCCCACCGCGTTGGTGTCGTTGGTCAGCACGTTGTTGCTGGGGTTGGTGCCAGTGGTGCCGTTGAGGGTGCCGCCCGCTTCGATGGCGGTGGCGGTGTCGTCGCTGGCCACAGCGGCGTTGGAGCCCGAGCCGTTGACCACCAGCGTGGCGGTGGTGGTGACGAATTCGCCGTTGACGTCTTTGACTTTGTAGGTGACGACGATGGTTTCGTTTTCACCGGCGGCGATGGTGCTGAAGATCGCATCGCTCGGGTCGATGCGGATTTGACCGGTGGTGGTGTCGAATGTGACGCCGCGTGGCACGGTGGCGCTGGCTGCTTGGGCCGAGCCGTTGGACGAGGTGGTCGTGACGGCGTAGGTGATGCTGGCGGGGTCGACCGTCAGGGTGGCGGTTTCGCCAAAGTCAGGGTCGGTGGCTTTGCTCAGCGCGCCCACGGTGGCTGCTGCGGCGCCTTTGTTGTAGATCTCGTAGATGGGCGTGGCCAGTGGGGCATCGTTGGTGCCTTTGATGGTGATGACCAGCGGTTGAACGACGGTGCCGCCCTGCCCGTCACTGATGGTGACGGGGTAGGTCAGTGTGAGGGTTTGGTTTTTGGGCAACCAGTCGAGGTTGGCCGCTTGGGGGTCGTAGATCCAGCCCAGGTTGGTGGCCGCGCCGTTGGGCGTGACGGCTGCACCAAAGGTGAGTGCGCTGGCTGCGGTGAGTTTGCTGACGTCCACGCCAGAGGGCAGCGAGGCGCCGCCAGTCCAGCTGGCGACGGCTGCGCCTGCGCTGGCGGTGATGGCGTTGCCGGTGTCCACGTCGTTGACGCTGATGGTGCCGTTGATGGCAGCGATGTCTTGTGCACTGGCGGCGAGGAGTTCGTCAATGGCCGCTGGCGAGGCGATGACGCTGGCGGTGACGGCGTCGTTGGCACCGTGGATGGTGACCGTCAGGGTGGCGGTGCTGGTCAGGCCTGCGGTGTCTTTGACGGTGTAGGTGAAGACGTCGGTGACGGTGGCGTTGGCGTCTTTGAGGGCCTGCACGGTGCTGTTGGTGTTGTCCACCACGTAGGTGTAGCTGCCGTCGGCGCCGAGTTTGAGCGCGCCGTACACGCCGGTGACGGGGGTGCTGACGGTGGCGCTGGTGGTGCCGCTGGCGATGCCGACGGGGCCGCCAAAGCTGGCTTGCGCGAGCGAGACGGTTTTGGTGTCGCCGCTGTCGATGTCGGTGTCGTTGCCCAGCACGTTGCCTGTGGGGTCAACGCCGACGATGGCGTTGCCCACGCCGCCTTTTTCGGTGGCGCTGGCGGTGTCGTTGACGGCCACGGGCGCGTCGTTGGCGCCTTGCACGGTGACGCTGAGTTTGGCGGTGCTGGTGTGGCCTTGGCCGTCGGTCAGGGTGTAGCTGAAGGTGTCGGTGAGCTTGTCGGCGCTGGTGCGCAGGGCTTCAACGGTGGGGTTGGTGTTGTTGACGTTGTAGGTGTAGGTGCCGTTTGCGGCAATCACCAGGCTGCCGTAGGCGCCAGTGATGGTGGTGGTGCCTGTGGCGGCCACGGGCATGAGTGCGCCTGCGCCGGTGACGTCTTGGATGGCTTTGGTGCCGACGACGTTGCTGTCGTTGGTGAGCAGGTTGGCCGATGGGTTGACGCCCAGTGTGGCACCGCCTTGGCCGTTGGCTGTGCCGCCGGCTTCGGTGGCCAGCGCTGTGTCGTCGCTGGCGATGACGGCGTTGGTGCCCGCGCCGTTGACCACCAGGGTGGCGGTGGTGGTGGTCCAGGCGCCGTTGACGTCTTTGACTTTGTAGGTGGCAACGATGGTTTCGTTTTGGCCCGCAGCGATGGTGCTGAAGATCGGGTTGCTCGGGTCGATGCGCAGGGTGCCGGTGGTGGCGTCAAAGGTGACGCCTTGGGGCACGGTGGCGCTGGCCGCTTGTGCCGTGCCGTTGCTGGAGTTGGTGGTGACGGTGTAGGTGACCGAGGCAGCGTCGACCGTGAGCGTGGCGGTTTCGCCAAAGTCAGGGTCGGTGGCGTTGGTCAGCAGGCCCACTGTGGCGGCAGCGGCGCCTTTGTTGTATTGCTGGTTGATGGCCGTGGCTTTGGGCGCGTCGTTGGTGCCGGTGATGGTGATGACCAGCGGTTGGCTGACAGAGCTGCCCTGCCCGTCTGACACGCTGACGGGGTAGGTCAGTGTGATGGTTTGGCCGATGGGCAGCCAGTCCAGGTTGGCAGCTGCGGGGTCGTACGTCCAGGTGATGTTGCTGGCGGTGCCGTTGGGCGTGACGCCTGGACCGAAGGTGAGCGCACTGGCGGCCACGAGGGCGCTGACGTCCACGCCGGTGGGCAGCGAGGTGCCGCCGCTCCAGGTGGCGGTGGCCGGGGCTGCTGTGGCGGTCAGGGTGTTGCCGGTGTCCACGTCGTTGACGGTGACGGTGCCGTTGATGGCGGCGATGTTTTGCGCGCTGGCGTCGGTCAGCTCAGCGATGGCCGGTGGCGGCGTGATCGGGTTGACGGTCGAGGCGTGGTTGCTGCTGACGTCGAGCGTGAAGGTGTCGGTGGCGCTGAGTTTGCCTGGGTCGGTGGCGGTGACGGCCAGCGTCAGTTTGGTGGCGGGTGTGCCTGCAGGTGGGGTGCCGCTGAAGGTGCGGGTGGTGGGGTTGAAGGTCAACCAGCTGGGCAGTGGCGCACCGCCAGCCAGTGTGGCGCTGTAGGTGAGTGTGGAGACCGCGTCGTCCACGTCACTGAAGGTGGTGGTGGGCACGGTGTAGCTGAACGCGGTACCGATGGTGGCGGTCTGGTTGCTTTCTTTCACGCTGACCACGGGCGCGTCGTCGGTGCCGGTGATGTTGATCTTGAGCGTGGTTTGGGCGCTGGCGCCTGTGCTGTCTTTGAGCGTGTAGGTGAAGGTTTCCACCAGTGGGGCGCTGCCCACGTTGAGCGCTTCGACCGCAGGGGCGGCGTTGTTGGGGGTGTAGCTGTAGCTGCCGTCGGTCTTGATGTACAAGGTGCCGTAGGTGCCGGTGATGCTGTTGCTAACGCCTGCGGCGAGCACTTTGCTGGTGGGCGGTGTGGTGTTGGTGATGACGTCGTAGACGGTCTTGGTGGCGCCCACGGCGGTGTCGTTGGTCAGCACGTTGCCTGTGGGGTCGGCAAAGGTGGTGCCGTTCAGGGTGCCACCGGCTTCGGTGACGGTGTTGGTGTCGGCCACAGCGGCGGGTGGCGGGTTGATGGTGCTGTCAACGCCGTAGTCCTGCACGGCTTTGGCCACGGTGCCACCGGTGCCGGTGACGGTGCCGTCCACGGCGGTGTCGCTGTCGGCGATCAGGTTGGCTGCAGGCACAGGGATGCTGTAGCTGCCGTCAGCCGCTGCAGTGCCGCTGTAGGTGATGCCTTTGACGGTGAGCGTGACAATGTCGCCAGCGGCGAACTTGCCCGTGACCTTACCGGTGATGGCGATGTTGCCGTTCGACTCGGCGCTGCCGATGATGTTGTCGGCGGTGACGGGGTCGATGGTCAATGCAGTCTGGGTGACGGCGTTGGTGGCTTCGAGTGTGTAGTCCTGTGCAGCGGTGGCGTATTGGCCACCATTGCCACCGGTGACCGAGCCTTCGATCTTGGTGTCCGCATCGGCCTTGATGTCGGCCATGGGGATGGTGGTGCTGTAGGTGCCGTCGGCGTTGACGGTGGCGTTCCAGGTGTGGTCGTTGATCTTCAGGGTGACCATGTCGCCAGCAGCGAAGGTGCCGGTGACCTTGCCGGTGACGACGTAAGTGGCTGCGCCCGACTCGCTCAGCGTGACGACGTTGTCGCCGGTGATGGGGTCAATCGTCAGCGCGGTTTTGAGGCTGGCCGGTGCGGGGTTGATGTTGGGGTCCACGCCGTAGTCCTGCACGGCCTTGGCCACGGTGCCACCAGTGCCGGTCACGGTGCCGTCCACTTGGGTGTCGCTGTCGGCGATCAGGCCCGCTGCGGGCACGGGGATGCTGTAGCTGCCGTCGGCCGCTGCGGTGCCCGAGTAGGTGACGCCTGCCACGGTGAGCTTGACGATGTCGCCAGCAGAGAATTTGCCCGTGACCTTACCGGTCAAGGTGATGTTGCCGTTGGATTCGGTGCTGCCGATGATGTTGTCAGCAGTGACGGGGTCGATGCTCAATGCGGTCTGGGTGACGGCGTTGGTCGCTTCGAGTGTGTAGTCTTGCGCTGCAGTGGCCACGCTGCCACCCGTGCCGGTGACGGTTCCTTCGATCTTGGTGTCCGCATCGGCCTTGATGTCAGCCATGGGGATGGTGGTGCTGTAGGTGCCGTCGGCGTTGACGGTGGCGTTCCAGGTGTGGTCGTTGATCTTCAGGGTGACCATGTCGCCAGCAGCGAAGGTGCCGGTGACCTTGCCGGTGACGACGTAAGTGGCTGCGCCCGACTCGCTCAGCGTGACGACGTTGTCGCCGGTGATGGGGTCAATCGTCAGCGCGGTTTTGAGGCTGGCCGGTGCGGGGTTGATGTTGGGGTCCACGCCGTAGTCCTGCACGGCCTTGGCCACGGTGCCACCAGTGCCGGTCACGGTGCCGTCCACTTGGGTGTCGCTGTCGGCGATCAGGCCCGCTGCGGGCACGGGGATGCTGTAGCTGCCGTCGGCCGCTGCGGTGCCCGAGTAGGTGACGCCTGCCACGGTGAGCTTGACGATGTCGCCAGCAGAGAATTTGCCCGTGACCTTGCCAGTCAGGGTGATGTTGCCGTTGGATTCCGTGCTGCCGATGATGTTGTCAGCAGTGACGGGGTCGATGCTCAATGCCGTCTGGGTGACGGCGTTGGTCGCTTCGAGTGTGTAGTCTTGCGCAGCCGTGGCGTATTGGCCACCAGTGCCGGTGACCGAGCCCTCGATCTTGGTGTCCGCATCGGCCTTGATGTCGGCCATAGGGATGACCGTGCTATAGGTGCCATCGGCGTTGACGGTGGCGTTCCAGGTGTGGTCGTTGATCTTCAGGGTGACCAGGTCACCTGCTGCAAACGTGCCTGTGACCTTGCCGGTGACGGTGTAGGTGGTGGCACCGCTTTCGGACAAGGTGACAACGTTGTCGCCGGTGATGGGGTCAATGGTCAGCGCGGTCTTGAGGCTGGCGGAGGCGGGGTTGATTTTGGGGTCCACGCCGTAGTCTTGGATGGCGTTGGCCACCGTGCCACCAGTGCCGGTGACGGTGCCGTCCACTTGCGTGTCGCTGTCGGCGATCAGGCCCGCTGCGGGCACGGGGATGCTGTAGCTGCCGTCTGCCGCTGCGGTGCCCGAGTAGGTGACGCCTGCCACGGTGAGCTTGACGATGTCGCCAGCAGAGAATTTGCCCGTGACCTTACCGGTCAAGGTGATGTTGCCGTTGGATTCCGTGCTGCCGATGATGTTGTCAGCAGTGACGGGGTCGATGCTCAATGCGGTCTGGGTGACGGCGTTGGTCGCTTCGAGTGTGTAGTCTTGCGCAGCCGTGGCGTATTGGCCACCAGTGCCGGTGACCGAGCCCTCGATCTTGGTGTCCGCATCGGCCTTGATGTCGGCCATAGGGATGACCGTGCTATAGGTGCCATCGGCGTTGACGGTGGCGTTCCAGGTGTGGTCGTTGATCTTCAGGGTGACCAGGTCACCTGCTGCAAACGTGCCTGTGACCTTGCCGGTGACGGTGTAGGTGGTGGCGCCGGATTCGCTCAGCGTGACGACGTTGTCGCCAGTGATCGGGTCGATGGTCAGCGCGGTCTTGAGGCTGGCGGAGGCGGGGTTGACTTTGGGGTCAACGCCGTAGTCTTGGATGGCATTGGCCACAGTGCCACCAGTGCCGGTCACGGTGCCGTCGACGATGGTGTCGCTGTCGGCGATCAGGCCTGCAGCAGGCACTGGGATGCTGTAGCTGCCGTCGGCAGCTGCGGTGCCCGAGTAGGTGACGCCTGCCACGGTGAGCTTGACGATGTCGCCAGCAGAGAATTTACCCGTGACCTTGCCAGTCAGGGTGATGTTGCCTGTGGACTCGGTGCTGCCAATGATGTTGTCGGCGGTGACCGGGTCGATGCTCAAGGCCGTTTGGGTGGCCACGTTGCCCGATTCGACGGTGTAGTCCTGCGCAGCGGTGGCGGGTTCACCACCGGTGGGGTTGATGCTGCCTTCGATCTTGGTGTCAGAGTCGGCCTTCAGGTCGGTCATGGAGACCAAGGTGCTGTAGGTGCCGTCGGCTTTGACGATGGCGGGGTATGTGTTGCCGTTGAGCTTGAGGTAGACCACATCGCCAGCGGCGAAGGTGCCGGTGACCTTGCCGGTGACGGTGTAGCTGGTGGCGCCCGACTCGCTGGCCAGCAGCACGTTGTCTGCGGCAATCGGGTCGATGGCCAAGGCGGTCTTCAGGCTGACAGAGGCGGGGTTGACTTTGGCATCCACGCCGTAGTCTTGAATGGCGTTGGCCACAGTGCCGCCAGTGCCGGTCACGGTGCCGTCGACGATGGTGTCGGTGTCAGCCGTCAAGCTGGCTGCAGGCACGGGGATGCTGTAGCTGCCGTCGGCCGCTGCGGTGCCCGAGTACGTGACGCCAGCCACGGTGAGCTTGACCACGTCGCCAGCAGAGAACTTGCCGGTCACTTTACCGGTCAAGGTGATGTTGCCTGTGGACTCGGTGCTGCCAATGATGTTGTCGGCGGTGACCGGGTCGATGCTCAAGGCCGTTTGGGTGGCCACGTTGCCCGATTCGACGGTGTAGTCCTGCGCCGCGGTGGCGGGGTCGCCCCCGGTGGGGTTGATGCTGCCTTCGATCTTGGTGTCGGGGTCGGCTTTGAGGTCGCTCATCCTGACGGGCACGCTGTAGGTGCCGTCTGCGTTGACGATGGCGGGGTAAGTGGTGTCGTTGAGCTTGAGGTAGACCACATCGCCTGCGGCGAAGGTGCCGGTGACCTTGCCGGTGACGGTGTAGGTGGTGGCGCCCGACTCGCTGGCCAGCAGCACGTTGTCTGCGGCGATCGGGTCGATGGCCAAGGCGGTCTTGACGCTGTTGTTGCCCGAAGCAGGCGTGACGGTGCTGGACCAGGTGTTGTTGGTGTCGGCGCCGTCTTTGTTCAAGTTGCCTGCGGCGTCAGCGAATTTGTCGCTGGCCACGCTCACGCTGGCGGTGGTGTTGGCCGTGTAGACCTTGGGGTCGGTGGGGCTTTGCTGGAAGTTGGACAAGGTGCCGCCGGTGACTTGCACGTCGTCTGCGGTGAAGTCGGTCACGGGCTCGCTGAGCGTGAAGGTGACGTTGGTGGTCTGGCCCGAGGCCAAGGTGCTGGCGTTGCTGGTCACGGCCACCGTGGCGGGCACGGTGTCGATGGTGAACGGTGTGATGGGCGTGGTGGTGGTCACGCCGTTGGTGGTGACGTTCAGCTGCGGCGTGTAGGTGCCGTCGGGCAGCTTGTCGGTGTCGGGGATCTGTGCGGTCCATTTGCCTGTGCTGTCCACGGTGGCAGGGTAGGTCTTGCCGTTCAAGGTGACCGTGGCTGTGGAGCCTGCAGGCACTTTGCCGCTCAGGTTGGGCGTGTTGTCGTTGGTGAGGTTGTCACCCAGAGTGCCGCTGTCGTTAGGGGCCGTGGCTGTGAGCGCGCCGGTGGCGGTGGCGTTGGTCTTGAAGCTGACGCTGTTGTTGGTTTCTGCGCCGTCGGTGTTGCGGTTGGCAGCGGCGTCGGCGAATTTGTCGCTGGCCACGCTGATGGTGGCGCTGGTGCCGCTGCTGGATGGCGTGAACGTGGCGGTGTAGACCTTGGGGTCGGTGGCGCTTTGTGTCAGGTTGCTCAGGGTGCCACCGCTGACGGCGATGTCGTCCAGCGCAAAGTCGCTGCTGGGCTCGGACAGGGTGAAGGTGATGTTGGCGGTCTCGCCTGCGGCCAGTGCGGCGGCGTTGCGGACCACGGCCACGGTGGGGGGCGTGGTGTCGATGGTGAAGGGCGTGAGGTTGGTCGGGGTGGTCACACCGTTGGTGGTGACGTTCAGGACCGGGTAGTAGGTGCCGTCAGGCAAGTTGGTCGGGTTTGTGAAGGACCAGGTGCCGTTGGGGTTGACGGTGACAGGGTAAGTCTGGCCGTTGATGGTGACGGTTGCTGTGGAGCCCGTGGGCACGGTGCCGGTCAATGTGGGCGTGTTGTCGTTGGTCTTGTTGTCGCCCAGCGTGCCGCTGTCGTTGGGGGCCGTAGCGTCCAGCTTGCCGGTGGTGGTGCCGGTGGTCGTGGTGGTGCCTGCGTTGGCCGCAGCGGCCACAGCGGCTGCGCCGCCCAGCAAGCCCAGTGCACCCAGCAATGGGAACGCGGCAAAGGCCACCGCAGCGCCTGCAGGGGACACTTCAGCGCCGCCCAGCGCCTGCGTGACGGCTGTGACGTTGTCCTTGAGTTGGGGGATCAGGCCCGGGTCTGTTGGGTCTTCGGTCAGGTACTCGTAGTAGCTGCCGTTTTCTGCTTTACCGATCACGCCGTTGTAGCCCTCAGCCATCACGTCGTAGTAGTCCTCGATGATGACGTCGGCCACCGTGTCGGTCTCAAACATCAGGTGCAGGTGCTTGCCCACGCGCTTGGCTTTGATGTTGTCAGGGGCCAAGTCGGTGTTGTTGCCCTTGGCCTTGCCCATCTCCACCAGTTGGTACTTGGCACCGGCCTTGGCTTTGATGATCAGGGGGCGGCCACGCTGGCCTGCGCCTTGCTCTGCCAAGAGCGATTGAACTTCTTCTGATTTGCCGGCGTTGACGAGGACTTTGAATTGCTGAGCCATGATGAGTTTTTTCCTAAATATGGGGTGCCGTTGCGGCTGATGTGTTCGGTTGTTGTTCGGTGTTCAGCTGCGATCAGCGACGCGCGCCCGCGATGTCAATCACCACACGGCGGTTGGGCGCGTGGCAGGCGATGGCCTGCGGTGTGGCCACGCGGCCGCACTGCAAGGCCACGGGCTCGCGGTCCCCGCGGCCTTCGCTGGTCATGCGCACGCTGCCCAGGCCCGCTTGGGCCAGGTATTGCTGCACGGTGTTGGCACGGTCAATGGACAGGCGCTCGTTGGGGCCGGGCTGGCCGAGCGGGTCGGCGTGGCCGATGATGTTCATGCGGTCCAGCTGGATGTATTCGCTGCGCAGGCGGGCCACCAGCGCGTCGAGCGAGGCGCGGCCTGTGGGCGACATGGCGCCCAGGTCCGAGCGGCCAAAGGCAAACAAGGCGTCAGCGGCCAAGGTGATGGTTTGCGGCGCTGCGGGAGCGGGGTTACGGTTGATGCTGCACTCGACAGCGCCAGTCACGCGCGAGATGGTGTGGGTTTGCTCGCGTGCGCCGTCGATCTCGCGCAGGGCTTCTGCCACTTGCACAGGCTGCAAGACTTGGCGGCCGCGGCCGGCTTCTTGCACTCGGAAGAACTGGGTCTGGGCACTGGCGCTGCGGATGGCGGTGATGGTGTCCAGGTTGTCTTTGACGTTGGTGCCGACTTCCACCGATTTGAGGCCCAGCTCGACGCTGCCCGGGGGCATGCACAGCTGGCTGTAGCCACCGGGGATGATGGAGGCGTGGTAGGCGCCGTTGACGTAGATGCTGGCAGCGCCGGGCACAGAAGAGGACTGGCGGGTGCGGTAGAAGACCATGCGCGTCTGGCTGTCGACCACTTGGGGCGCTTGGGCAAATTTCTGGCCAAAGGTGTTGATGGGGCTGCCTGGGGCGGTGTAGTAGTTCTGGGCGAAGGCGCCCAAAGACAGGCACAGCATCAAGGATGCGACCAGGCCGCGGGCAAAGCCGGCTTGCCGGATTGAGTGCTTGGACTGGTTCAAAAACGTCTTGTATGTCATAGGTTTCCTTTGGCTGCGCGCACTTGGTTTAGCAACTTTTTGTCACAGGTGTCCCAATTAGGGGCTTATGACAAAAGTATCCAAGATTTTTTGGAAATTTATATACGCCAAATGGCGTACATGTGACATTTCTGTAACTAATTATTAACGTCTCTTTTTTTGACTTTGCAGTTATTTTGTAGTCACAAAATACAAGTAAAAAAAGAACATCACCGTCAAAACTGACATTTCAAAATACAAATACAAACAATACCTTCAGGCTCTTAGTGACAGCGACAAGCCGGGGTCATGACAGGGATGGCGCCCGACCTCTGTCATGCTTGTCACTGGCAAAAATGGCGTGCAGCAGCCATCGCTTGACAGAAACGTCAAGCTCGTCGAAGGGAAGTCTGGATTGCCGCGCTTCGCTCGCAATGACAAGTCAAAGGGCTCGCAAGCACAAGTCAGGGGCTCGCGTTTCGGGCGCCAAGGCTCAGGCGTTCATGCGCATGGGGATGGTGATGGGGCCGTCATTGATGAGCGAGACCTGCATGTCGGCGGCGAAGCGGCCTGTTTGCACCACGGGGTGAAGGGCGCGGGCTTGGCTGACGAAGTGGTCGTACAGGCGTCGGCCTTCGTCGGGTGCGGCGGCTTGGGTGAAGCTGGGGCGGTTGCCGCCCGCCACGTCGGCGGCCAGGGTGAATTGGCTCACCACGAGCATGCCGCCACCGACGTCTTGCACGCTGCGGTTCATCTTGCCGGCGTCGTCGCTGAAGATGCGCAGCTTGAGCATCTTGGCCAGCATTTTGTCGGCCACAGCGTCGGTGTCGCCTTTTTCGGCGCAGAGCAACACCAGCAGGCCGGCGCCGATCTGGCCGATGACTTCGTCATCGACCCGCACGCTGGCTTGGCTGACGCGCTGGAGGATGGCGATCATTTCAGGTCGCGGGGGTCGTCGAAGTGGGCTTCGACATCACTGGGCAAGAGCTGGATGCTGGCACGCAGGCCGGGCACTTCGCTCATGAGGGCTTGTTCGACGCTGGTGCGCAGGGCGGCGGCGCGGCCCAGGGTCCAGCTGGCGGGCATGTGCATGTGGACGTCGACGAATCGGCGTTGTCCGGCTTTGCGGGTGGTGAGGTGGTCGAAGCGGATGATTTCGACGTCGCCGCGCTGGTGGGCAAAGCCTTGCAGGACGGTGTGGATGTCGGCCATGACCTCGGCTTCCACCGCTTCGTCCATGAGGCCTTGCGAGGATTCCCAAACGAGGTGGGCGCCTTCTCTCAGGATGTTGAGGGCGACGCCGATGGCGACGACGGCGTCGAGCCAGAGCCAGCCGGTGACGCTGACCAGCGCGATGCCGAGCACGACGCCTGCAGACGTCCAGACGTCGGTGACCAGGTGGCGGGCATCGGCTTGCAGCGCCAGCGAGCGGTGCTGTTTGGCAGCGCGGAACATGAGCCAAGCCAGCACGCCATTGAGGGCTGAGCTGCCGACCGACAGGGCCAGGCCCAGGCCGACTTGCTCCAGCGGTTGGGGGTCAAATATGCGGTGTGCGGCGGCCCAGACGATGCCCAAGGCCGCCACGATGATGAGGATGCCTTCGAAGCCTGAGGAGAAGTATTCGGCTTTGTGGTGGCCGTAGGGGTGGTCTTCGTCGGGCGGCATTTCGGCCACGGTGACCATCATGAGGCCGAAGATGGCACTGGCCAGGTTGACCAGGGATTCCATGGCGTCAGACAACAGGCCGACCGAGTCGGTGAGCCACCAGGCCAGGGTTTTGAGGGCGATGGTGACCAGGGCCACCACCACCGAGGCCCAAAGCATGCGCTTGGGGGTCATCCAGGCATCGAGTTGTTTCATGCTTTGAGGATACTCCGCCGCGGTGCAGCGCTGGTGACGCACCGGCGCTGCAGCGGCGCGATCAGGCCAGGGTGACTTTGGCGAATTTGCGTTTGCCCACTTGCACGACGTAGGTGCCCGCCTCCAGTTTGAGGCCTTTGTCACTGATGACAATGGAGTCAATGCGCACGCCACCGCCGTCAATCAGGCGACCGGCTTCTGTGGTGGAGGGGGCCAGGCCCGCCGATTTGAGCAAGGCGCCAATGCCCATGGGCGCACCGGACAGGGCGACCTCGGGGATGTCGTCGGGCACGCCGCCTTTGCTGCGGTTGATGAAGTCTTGCTCGGCCGCTTCTGCAGCGGCTGCGCTGTGGAAGCGGGTGGTGATTTCCTTGGCCAGCATGACCTTGGCGTCTTTGGGGTTGCGCCCGCCTTCGATTTCTTTTTTGAGGGCTTCGATCTCGGCCATGGACTTGAAGGACAGCAGCGTGTACCAGCGCCACATGAGGGTGTCGGAGATGCTGAGCACTTTGGCGAACATGCTGTTGGCTTCTTCGGTGATGCCGATGTAGTTGTTCTTGGACTTGGACATTTTGTCCACGCCGTCCAGGCCTTCGAGCAGGGGCATGGTCAGGATGCATTGCTGGTCCTGGCCGTATTCGGCTTGCAGGTGGCGGCCCATGAGCAGGTTGAATTTCTGGTCGGTGCCGCCCAGTTCCAGATCACTCTTGAGCGCCACGGAGTCGTACCCTTGCATGAGCGGGTACAAAAATTCGTGCACGCTGATGGGGGTGCCTGCGTGGAAGCGGTCGTGGAAGTCGTTGCGCTCCATCATGCGGGCCACGGTGTATTTGGCCGCCAACTGGATCATGCCCATGGAGCCCAATGGAAGCGACCACTCACTGTTGTAGCGGATTTCGGTCTTGGCGGGGTCCAGCACGAGGCTCGCTTGCTTGTAATAAGTCTCGGCGTTGAGCTTGATCTGCTCGGGCGTGAGCGGCGGGCGGGTGCTGTTGCGGCCCGACGGGTCACCGATCAGGCTGGTGAAGTCGCCGATCAGGAAGATGACTTGATGCCCCAGATCTTGCAACTGGCGCATTTTGTTGAGCACCACGGTGTGACCGATGTGGATGTCGGGCGCGGTCGGGTCCAGGCCCAGCTTGATGCGCAGGGGCACGCCTGTGGCTTCGGATTTGGCCAGTTTTTGCAGCCAGTCTTCTTTGGGGATCAGTTCTTCGCAGCCGCGCAAAGTGACCTCCAAAGCATTCAAAACCGAGTCCGTGACTGGGAACTTTGTAACAAGCGCTTGATTCATAAAGGTTTTTTCTGGAGTCAAATGGGCTCGGGCGGTAAACTCTGCTCCTTGCCAAGGCCTCCATTTTAGGTGGATGCGCTTGCCCCTCCTTTTGTTGAACTGCCGCACGTCTGTGTCGCAGCTTCAATGCAACCGTGAATTGAATGCCTTTTTTGAATGATTTCAAGACCCGACTGGGTGCGTTGCTGATCAAGCTGTTGGTTCAGGGCACTTTGGCTCTGGGCGCAGCTTTGTCGAGCATTCAACGTGCCTTGGCCTGGTTGGACGGCCAGCACCCGCAACTGACTCAGTGGCTGAATGCCCTGCGCACTTGGGTGCTGCGTCACCCCAAAATGATCAGCAGCACCGTGGCCTCCGTGTTGATGGCCACCGGCGCAGGCGCTTTTGCCATTGCCAATTTGGGTCCTGACATTTCTGACCAACCGGTGGTCAGTGTCTCCGTGCCTGTTGAAGTGGCCGATTTGGCAGCGCAAGCGCTGGCCATTGAGCAAACCGAGCTGAACTTGACCCGTTCGGATCTGACCCGCACTGCGGATACGCCCGAGAGCTTGTTGCGTCGCATGGGTGTGGTGGATCCGCAAGTGGCCGCCTTCTTGCGCAAGAACCCTTTGGCCAAGGAGGCGTTGTTGCGCTCGGGCCGTACGGTGTCGGCCGAGGTCAACAACCAAAAGCAATTACGCCAGTTGAGCGTGCGTTGGTTGCGCAATGAAACGGACACCGCTTTCCAGCGTTTGGTGGTGACGCGTACTGCCCAAGGCTTGCAAGCCGTTCAGACGTCTGCCGCAATGAACACCAGCGTGCGCATGACCGGCGGCACGGTGGCCAGTTCGCTGTATGCAGCGGCTGATGAAGCCCGTTTGCCCGACCCCGTGATCAGCCAGCTGACTGATATCTTCTCGAGTCAGATCGACTTCCACCGCACTTTGCGCAAAGGCGCTCGTTTCGCGGTGGTTTATGAGGTGCTGGAGGCCGATGGCGAGCCCATCCGCACTGGGCGCGTGTTGAGTGCCGAGTTCAACAACGACAACAAACTTTACCAAGCGGTTTGGTTCCAGGAGCCCGGTCAAAAGGGCAATTACTACGCGTTGGATGGCAAGAGTCTGCGCCGCGCTTACCTGGCGGCACCTGTGGCTTTTTCTCGCAAGACCAGCGGCATGGGCATGCGACTGCACCCCATTTTCCAGACGCTTCAAAAGCACAACGGTGTGGACTACGCCGCACCGACCGGTACCCCCGCGATGTCGATTGGCGATGGTGTGGTCGATTTTGCAGGTGTACAAGGCGGCTACGGCAATGTGGTGATCGTGCGCCACAGCCCCAGCCACAGCACGGTCTACGCCCACCTGAGCCGCATCCAAGTGAGCAAAGGCCAGTCCATTCAAAAGGGCCAGACGATTGGCGCCGTGGGCAGCACCGGCTGGTCCACCGGCCCTCATCTGCATTTTGAGTTCCGCGTCAATGGCGCACACGTCGATCCGCAAAGCGTGATACAGCAAGCGCAAGCTACGCCGATCTCGCCAGCGGCCATGGCCCGCTTCAATGCGGCTGTGAAATACGCCAAGTCTCAATTCGAGGCTGCGGCGCTGATGCGCGACACCAACGAGTTGTGATCTACAAAAGGACCTTCGGGTCCTTTTTTGATGGCATCATCACGGTCCTTGTTGCCGCTCTTTTCTGACACGCCCTCCATGCCCTCCCGTCTCTACATTGGCCTGATGTCAGGCACATCCTTGGACGGCGTCGATGGCGTGCTGGCCCGCATCCACGAAAACGGTCAGATGCAGGTCGAAGGCCATGCTTTCCGACCTTTTGACGCCCCCTTTCGCGAAGCCTTGCTGGCACTGAACCAAAGCGGCCCCGACGAACTGCACCGAGCTGCTTTGGCTGGCAATCGGGTGTCGCGGCATTACGCTCAGGTGGTCGGTGATTTGCTGACACAGACTTCGCTCAAGCCCCAAGACATCACCGCGGTCGGCGCTCACGGCCAAACCGTACGCCATCGGCCGCTGGAGTTTGATGGCGACGATGCCGCACAGCAAGCGGCTGTGGGGTACACGATCCAGCTGATCAATGCCGCTTTACTGGCAGAGCTGACCGACATTGATGTGGTGGCCGATTTTCGCAGCCGCGATCTGGCCGCTGGCGGCCAGGGTGCACCGCTGGTGCCCGCGTTTCACCAAGGTGTTTTTGGCCTGCCCGGTCAATGCGTGGCGGCGATGAACATTGGCGGCATTTCCAACATCAGCGTCTTGCACGCCGATGGCTCGGTGCAAGGCTGGGACTGTGGGCCCGGCAACGCCTTGATGGATTTTTGGTGCCAGCAGCACTCCGGCCAAACCTTTGATCGCGACGGCGCTTGGGCTGCAACTGGCACGGTGCATGCGGACTTGCTGCACAGCTTGCTGAGCGAAGATTTTTTAAGCCGCGTCCCGCCCAAGAGCACAGGGCGTGATCTGTTCAATCCGGCATGGCTGGAACAGCACCTGCGCGCATTTGACAAGCTCTCTGCGGTGGATGTGCAAGCCACCTTGACCGAGTTCACGGCCTTGGCTTGTGCCATGGATGTCAGCGTGCATGCCGCCAAGGCTCAAAGGCTGATCGTGTGCGGTGGGGGGGCCTTGAATGGGCACTTGATGCGCCGGCTGTCAGCGCACCTGCCGGGCATGGACGTGGTCAGCAGCGAGCAGTGTGGTCTGCCGCCGTTGCAGGTAGAGGCTGCCGCTTTTGCCTGGTTGGCCTTCAAGGCACTGCGCCGCGAAACGGCCAGCCTGAAAAGCGTCACGGGCGCCAGAGGCGCCCGTGTCTTGGGGGCGCTGTATCCACGCTGACCCCCGGTGATGTGTGTGGCGAGCCGTGCTCGCCTGCTTGCTTTATCAGGTCGAAAAAGAAGAACCGCAGCCGCAAGTGGATGTGGCGTTCGGATTCTTGATGACAAACTGCGCGCCCTGCAGGTCTTCTTTGTAGTCGATCTCAGCGCCAATCAGGTATTGGTAGCTCATGGCGTCAATCAACAAGGACACGCCATTTTTGCTCATGGTGGTGTCGTCTTCGTTGGTGATTTCATCGAAGGTGAAGCCGTACTGAAAGCCCGAGCAGCCACCCCCCTGGACGAACACGCGCAGCTTCAGGTCGGGGTTGCCTTCTTCCGCGATCAGGTCGGCCACTTTGGCGGCAGCGCTGTCGGTGAAGACAATCGGTGCGGGCATTTCGGTCTGGATGTTTTCTGCAACTGCGCTCATGGTGTTTCTCCGGGATCAATGGTGAATAGTATAGCGCCGCAGTAGGTTATTCCCGTTCACCCAAGCCATTAACGCTACTGGCGTTGGGGGTATGCCCACGGTGATTTGCCCAACAAAAAAGCCGCAGCGGCGAACCGTTGCGGCTTTTGGCAAAACAAGAAAGCGGATTAACGCTTCGAGAATTGCTTGCGGCGGCGAGCAGAGTGCAAGCCAACCTTTTTACGTTCGACTTCACGGGCGTCGCGAGTGACGAAACCAGCTTGGCTCAGCATAGGCTTGAGCGTTGCGTCGTAGTCAATCAGGGCGCGGGTGATGCCGTGGCGCGATGCGCCGGCTTGACCGGATTCGCCACCGCCGTGCACGTTGATCATGATGTCGAAAGTTTCGGCATGGTTGGTCAACATGAGGGGTTGCTTGGCGATCATGATCGAAGTTTCGCGGCCGAAGTAGGCTTGGATGTCCTTGCCGTTGACCGTGATCTTGCCAGTGCCTTTTTTCAGAAACACGCGGGCGACGCTGGATTTGCGACGGCCTGTGCCATTGTTCCATTCACCAATCATCTCAAGGCTCCTTAGATGTCCAGCACTTTAGGCTGTTGGGCGGTGTGTGGGTGCTCAGCGCCACCATACACCTTGAGTTTCTTGATCATGGCGTAACCGAGTGGGCCCTTGGGCAGCATGCCCTTGACAGCCTTCTCGAGTGCGCGGCCAGGGTGCTTGGCTTGCATGTCGCGGAAGTTGGTTGCAGTGATACCGCCGGGATAGCCCGAGTGACGGTAATACACTTTGTCGATGGTCTTGGTGCCAGTCACTTTGAGCTGGGCAGCATTGATGATGACGATGAAGTCACCGGTATCGACGTGAGGCGTGTAAATGGCCTTGTGTTTGCCGCGCAAACGGAGAGCAACTTCGCTGGCTACTCGTCCGAGGACCTTGTCGGTCGCGTCAATCACAAACCACTCGTGCACGACCTCAGCGGGTTTTGCGCTGAAAGTTGTTGTCATGAGTTTTCTCTTTGAAGAAAGGTTTGTTGGGTCCTTTTCCACGGTCGGTGCTCCTCTGTTGGGAGCCTCTTAGGTGGGAATTTGCCCCCGCCTTTACAGGCTTGGGCGTCTTCGCCGCGGGACCACTGAATCGCTGCGAAGCCTGCCATTATACGAAAAATCAAGGACTTGCGGGGATATTGGTTACCATCGGTGCATGTTCAGTTATCGACACGCCTTCCACGCCGGCAACCATGCGGATGTGCTCAAGCACATCACCTTGCTGGCGACCATGCGCCACCTCATGCAAAAAGAGGCCGGCATCACCTTGATCGACACCCATTCCGGCGCGGGCTTGTACCGCCTGGACGGCGATTACTCCCAAAAAGGCGCTGAGGCCCAGGACGGTTTGTTCAAACTGCTGGCGGCCCTGGAAAAACTGGACAGCATTCCAGAACCCATCGAAGACTATCTGGCGCAGATCGCGAGCTTCAACGCCAATGGCGAGGCCCGGGTCTACCCCGGCTCACCTTTTTTGATGCAGCGCCTGATGCGCCACGAGTCGCGCGACCGCCTGCGCCTGTTTGAGCTGCACCCCACCGACAGCAAGTCGCTGATGTCCAACATCGCCCAATTGGAGGCGGGCCGCACCGTCACCGTGAGCCGCGAAGATGGCTTTGAGGCACTCAAGAAGCTGTTGCCGCCACCGGCATCGGCCACCGGCTCCAAACGCGCCATGGTGCTGATTGACCCCAGCTACGAGATCAAGTCGGATTACGTCAAGGTCGCGAACGTCATTCAGGAATACCTCAAACGTTTCTCGACCGGCACCTATCTGGTCTGGTACCCGATCATCCCGCGCCCCGAAGCGCACGAGCTGCCCCGCCGTTTGCGCACGCTGGCCAACCAGGCGCAAAAGCCCTGGCTCAACGCCACCTTGGCCATTGGCCGTGGCCCTGGCGACGTCGGCGGCCTGGTGGCCAGTGGCATGTTCATGATCAACCCGCCCTTCACCCTGAAGGACCAGATCCGCAAGGCGCTGGACGTGGTGGGCCCCGCACTGGCGCGTGGCACGGGCAAGGAATGGAAAGTCGAATCCTCATCCTGAGGCTCGCCCCGGCTCAGGGAAAGTCCTGAGCACAAGGGCTTTAATTAACCGACCGATCGGTCGGTTAATTGCTATACTCGCTTCTGCGCCACGATCATTCCATCCTGTCAGGCGCAGGAGAAGCCCATGTACACGCAATCTTTCAGCGTATCCGACCAGGATGACGCGAAGTCAGCCGGCCTGAAGGCCGTGCCCAAGCAAGTCAGCGCCAGCGAACAAGCGCTGCAAGCTCAATTCGATGCACGCATCGACGCCGATGGCCGCGTCGAGCCCCGCGAGTGGATGCCAGAGGCCTACCGCAAGACCCTGGTGCGCCAGATCAGCCAACACGCCCACAGCGAAATCGTGGGCATGCTGCCCGAAGGCAACTGGATCAGCCGCGCCCCCAGCTTGAAGCGCAAGGCCATCTTGATTGCCAAAGTGCAAGACGAAGGCGGCCACGGCCTGTACCTGTACAGCGCCGCCGAAACCCTGGGCACCAGCCGCGACCAGATGCTGGACGCGCTGCACACCGGCAAAGCCAAATACAGCTCCATTTTCAACTACCCCACGCTCAACTGGGCCGATGTGGGCGTGGTCGGCTGGCTGGTCGATGGCGCGGCCATCATGAACCAGATCCCGCTGTGCCGCTGCTCGTATGGCCCTTACGCCCGCGCCATGGTGCGGGTGTGCAAAGAAGAGTCCTTCCACCAGCGCCAGGGCTACGAAGCTTTGCTGGTGATGATGCAAGGCACCGCCGAGCAAAAAGCCATGGTGCAAGACGCCGTCAACCGCTGGTGGTGGAAGTGCCTGGCCATGTTCGGGCCGCCCGACGCCGACAGCCCCAACAGCGCGCAAGGCATGCGCTGGGGCATCAAGCGCATCAGCAACGACGACCTGCGCCAGAAGTTTGTAGACGCCACCGTGCCGCAAGCCAAGGTCTTGGGCGTGACCTTGCCCGACCCCGATCTGAAGTGGAACGAAGCGCGCCAAGCGCACGACTACGGTCAGATCGACTGGGACGAGTTCTGGGCCACCGTCAACGGCAATGGCCCTTGCAACAAGGAGCGCTTGGGCGCCCGCGTCAAGGCCTGGAACGATGGCGCCTGGGTGCGCGAAGCGGCTCTGGCCCACGCCAAGAAACAACAGCAACGTCAAATGAAGGAGGCCGCATGAGCGCCACACCTGCACTGAAAGAATGGCCCCTGTGGGAAGTTTTTGTCCGCTCCAAGCAAGGCCTGGAGCACAAGCATTGCGGCAGCCTGCACGCATCGGATTCCGAGCACGCCCTGCAAATGGCGCGCGATGTGTACACCCGCCGCCAAGAAGGTGTGAGCATCTGGGTCGTGCCCTCGGCCAGCATCTCGGCGAGCGAGCCCAATGACAAGCCCGAGTTCTTTGATCCGGCCAGCGACAAGGTGTACCGCCACCCGACTTTCTATGAAATCCCAGAAGAAGTGGGACACATGTGAGCGCCACCATGAACGCCCCTGTTGATTACCTGCTGCACCTTGCCGACAACGCGCTGATCCTGGGTCAGCGCAATGCCGAATGGTGTGGCCACGCCCCCATCTTGGAAGAAGACATCGCGCTGTCCAACAACAGCCTGGACCTGATCGGTCAGGCCCGCATGTTGTACCAACGCGCGGCCGAGCTGCATGGCGGCGGCGCCACCGAAGACACGCTGGCCTACTTCCGCGATGTGCCTGACTTCAAAAACTACACACTGTGTGAATTGCCGCACATGCCTTTGATGGCCGCCACCTCGGCAGGCGACCGCGACTTTGCGATGACCATCGTGCGCAACTTCCTCTACAGCAGCTTGATGGTGCTGGTGTGGGACCAATTGCAAACGTCCAAAGACACGCAGCTGGCAGCGATCGCCGCCAAGTCGCTCAAGGAAGTGCGTTACCACCTGCGACACTCGCGTGACTGGCTGGTGCGCATGGGCGATGGCACCGATGAATCGCATGCCAAAGTGCAAGCCGCGCTCGACCAGCTGCTGCCGTATTGCCAAGAGTTCTGGACCGCCAGCCCGCAAGAGACAGCCGCTCGGGCCAATGGCACGGGCACCGACATGGCTGCACTGCAAGCCGACTGGGACCAAATCGTTGACACGGCGGTGCAAGAAGCCACGCTCAAGCGCCCAGCCACAGGCGGGTTTGTGCCCACCGGCAAACAAGGTCTGCACTCCGAGCACCTGGGTTTTGTCTTGGCCGAAATGCAAAGTCTGGCCCGCGCACACCCACAAGCCACCTGGTAAAGCCGCTCCGCCCACATGACCGAACCGACCATCAGCACCAGCGCGCTTGAACAGGCACTGGATCGCCGCGCTTCGCTCGCGTCGACAGAGCGTTCTCCGCTCGCGATGACGGCGCTTGAACAGCGCGCTTGGGGCCTGCTCGAACACCTGAGCGACCCGGAAATCCCGGTGGTCTCTCTGCGCGAGCTGGGCATTTTGCGTGACGTGCGCGAAGGCCCCGATGGCTTGGAAGTGGTCATCACCCCGACCTACAGCGGTTGCCCCGCGATGGGCCAGATCGAAGACGATGTGAAGGCGGCATTGGCTGACAACGGCTTAAGTGGCCGGGTCGTCACCCAACTGGCCCCCGCCTGGACCACCGATTGGATGACCGAAGCGGCACGCGAGAAGTTGCGTGCCTACGGCATTGCACCGCCCCACGCCTGCGCCAGCGAGAAATCCGGCTCGGCCAACGTGGTGCAGTTCGCAGCACGCGGCGCCAAAGCCGAGGTCGTCAACTGCCCGCAATGCGGCTCGGCTAACACCACCGAAACCTCCCATTTCGGCTCCACTGCCTGCAAGGCCCTGTACCGGTGCCTCGACTGCATGGAACCGTTCGACTACTTCAAACCTTACTGAAGCTTCTCAAGAAAGCCCGCCATGACCGCCTTGCGTTTTCATGACCTCACCGTCGCCCGAGTCACGCCCGAAGCCGCTGGCGCCGTGGCCATCACGCTGGCCGTGCCCACCGATCTGCGCAAAGCCTTTGACTTTGCGCCGGGTCAGTTCCTGACCCTGCGCGCCAGCATCGATGGCGCCGACGTGCGCCGCAGCTACTCCATCAGCTCGGCCCGCAGCCAGTTGCAGCAAGGCGAACTCGAACTGGGCATCCGCCCCGTCGAAGGCGGTGTGTTTTCCAACTGGGCGGCGAGCCAGCTCAAAGCGGGCGACACTTTGCGCGTGATGCCGCCAGACGGCCGCTTCACCGTGCAAAAGCAGCGCGCCATCCACCGCGTCGGCTTCGCTGCAGGCTCAGGCATCACGCCCATCCTGTCCATTTTGGCGACCACGCTCGAAGAGCAGCCCGAATCGAAATTCACCCTGGTCTACGGCAACCGCCGCATGGACAGCGTGATGTTCAACGAGGCACTGCAAGACCTGAAAGACCGCTACCCTTCTCGCCTCACGCTGATCCACATCCTCTCGCGCCAATCGCAAGAAGTGCCTTTGCTCGAGGGCCGGATCAACGCGGACAAAGTGCGCGCCATCATCGACGCCTTCCTGCCCGTGGGCAGCATGGACGAGGTCTTCATATGCGGCCCCGAGGCCATGATTGAAGAGACCGAGAAGACCTTGCTCGATGCCGGCGTCAAATCCGAGCGCATCCGCACCGAACGCTTCACCTCGCCCACGCTCGAAGCGCTGAGCCCCGAGCAAAAAGCCAAAGCCGTACTGGGCCACAAGGCCACGCGCGACGGTGGCGAAGTGCAGCTCACCGTGGTGCTGGACGGCAAGCCCTACGACATGCCAATGAACAAGAACGAGAAGATCCTCGACATCGCGCTGGCACTCGGCCTGGATTTGCCTTACTCCTGCAAAGGCGGCGTGTGCTGCACCTGCCGCTGCAAGGTGATGGAAGGCTCCACTGAAATGGACAAGAACTTCACGCTCGAGAAACCCGAAGTTGACCAAGGCTTCGTGCTGTCGTGCCAAGCCCGCCCCACCAGCGACCGCGTGGTGGTGAGCTTCGACGAACGCTGATTTGTATTCGGTCGCCCATGAAAAACGCCCTGCATTGCAGGGCGTTTTGCTTCAGGGGTGAACCCGATCAGAAGCGGTAGCCCACGCCTGCGCCGACGAGCAGGGGGTCGAGCTTCAACGTCCCTGCATTCACACCACCTGCGTAAACATGGGTGCGGATATAGACTTTTTTGACATCGAAGTTGATCGACCAGTTCTTGTCGAGCGGGATGTCCACGCCCACTTGCAAGGCGCCGCCCCAACTGTCTTTGTCCAAAGTGGCGACACCGCCAAGCAGGTTGACTTTGCTGATGTCGGTGTAGTTGATACCGGCGCCCACATAGGGCTTGTAGCCATTCAAACCTGTGAAGTGGTACTGCATCAACAATGTTGGAGGCAAGTGTTTGAATGTGCCGATCGACGTGCCATTGCTGGACACGGTCTGCTTCTGAGGCACCGTCAAGATCAACTCGGCTGCAATGTTGGGCGTGAAGAAATAACTCACATCCACTTCAGGGATGGTCTTGTTGTCCACCGTCAGGCCCAAGCCTGTGCTGTCTTTGTTGGCCATGTCCAAGTTCACGGCACGTGCACGCACCAGCCAAGGTGTTTCTTGCGCTTGAACCACGCCCATGCCCAATGCGGCCAAAGCGGCGATAACGATCAATTGTTTTTTCATGGTTTTTTCCTTTAACGAAGAAGCTTTTCGCCTCAAAGTCATTGGACGCCCATGGGGTGTATGCGGTCTTGCGCTGCGTCAAATCCAGAA
The DNA here is from genome assembly GCF_003063335.1 of Limnohabitans sp. MMS-10A-192. Taxonomy (GTDB): domain Bacteria; phylum Pseudomonadota; class Gammaproteobacteria; order Burkholderiales; family Burkholderiaceae_C; genus Limnohabitans_A. The sequence continues at coordinate 403,825 of NZ_NERX01000003.1, forward strand.
CCGACTCGCCGCCCGATCTGCGTGCGGTTTGCGGCAGATCAAAAAGGCGGCACTCACCGCGACGACTTGGACACCGATGCGCTGCGGTGCAAGGCCACCTGCGCTCGCCCGGCATGGCGCATGCCCAAGCGTTCAGCAGCGGCTTCGCTCAAGTCAATGATGAATTGGGGGGTGAAAGGGCCCCGGTCATTGATGCGCACGGTGACCGCCCGTCCATTGCCAAGATTGACAACACGGACACGGCTGCCCAAAGGCAACGTTTTGTGCGCCGCCGTCAAGGCTTGGCCATCAAAGCGTTCTCCACTGGCTGTGCGCCGACCCTGCCAGCGCTTGCCGCCGTACCAAGAGGCCAGCCCGTGCTGAAGCAGCGTTCCAGCCATGTCTTGCGCCATGGCATCACTGGCCTCAGCCTCCGATGGCAAGGCCTGCTGCATTACCGCATCGGCAGACGGCTCGGGCACAGCTGCGACCGCGGCGCCACACCACAACGCCAAGGCTAAAGCAAAGATTTTCAACGGCTTTTCAGCGCCGACAAAACGCTCAATGTGGCGGCGCTTTGGTTCATGGTGTAAAAGTGGATCGCGGGCACGCCACCGTTGATGAGCTGTTCGCACAGATCCGACACCACTTCCAGGCCAAAGGCTTTGATCGACTCGATGTCATCGCCATAGCCTTGCAAGCGCAAGCGGATCCAACGCGGAATTTCGGCCCCACAGGCGTCCGAAAATCGCAGCAACTGTGAGGAGCTGGTGATGGGCATGATGCCCGGCACAATGGGCACATCGACCCCCAGTTTGTAGGCGTCGTCCACAAAGCGGAAATACGCATCGCTGTTGTAGAAGTATTGCGTGATGGCAGAGTTGGCACCGGCTTTGACCTTGGTGGCAAAGGCCTGCAAATCGGCTTCAGGTGATTTGGCTTGTGGGTGGATTTCGGGGTAGGCCGCCACTTCGATGTGGAAGTCGTCACCGGTCTCGGCCCGTATGAAGGCCACCAGATCGCTGGCGTAGTGGAACTCGCCACCTGCGCCGTAGCCGCTGGGCAAGTCGCCGCGCAAGGCCACCAGGCGCTTGACGCCCATGGCCTTGAGTGTGGCCAACTCGGCGCGCACAGAAGCCTTGGTCGCGCCAATGCACGAAAAGTGCGAAGCGGCGGCCACACCCTCGGACAAGATCGCCCCCACCGTGGCAAAGGTACCCTCTTGTGTGGAACCACCCGCGCCATAAGTCACCGAGCAAAACTCAGGCTTGAGGCCATACAAGGTTTGACGCACGACTCGGAGCTTCTCAGCGCCTTCTGGCGTTTTGGGTGGAAAAAATTCCAGACTGATCGGCAGCTTCAATGCAGACATCTCAACACCTTCAAAAATTCAATAGTCGTTGGCCTTGGCATAGGCCTTGGCGGCCAGATCGGCCTCGTGGGCCACGCGTGTGGCCTCGCGTGCGGGCAACACCGCAGCAGGGTCAGGCCAACAAGCCTGCACAAAAAATTCGCGGTTACCGTCACCACCCTCAATCGGGCTGGCCAGCCATGCCGTCACCTGCATGCCCAGCTCGGTCAAAGCCGTGCGCACACGGTTTTCGATGAAGGGGAAATGCGTGTCGTCTTTGACGATGCCGCCCTTGCCCACCTGACCGGGCTGCAATTCAAACTGGGGCTTCACCAGCATCAGCAACTGGCCTGTGGGCTTGAGCAAATGCACCACACCCGGCAACACCAAGGTCAGCGAGATGAAGGACACATCGCCCACCATCAGGTCAAAGCCTTCGAGCGCATCGGGCACGCGTTCGTCACCGGGCTGCAACTCGCGGGCGTTCACGCCTTCGATGCAAATCACGCGCTCGTCTTCGCGAATGCGCGGGTGCACCTGGGCATGGCCCACATCAATGCCCACCACTTCGGCCGCACCGTGCTGCAGCAAGCAGTCGGTGAAACCGCCGGTGCTTTGGCCCACGTCTAAACAACGCAAGCCGTCCACCTGCACGCCCGTGGCCTTCAAAGCCCCTTCGAGCTTCAAGCCACCGCGCGAGACATAACGCGACTCGGCGTCGTCGAGCAGCTGCAAAGCAGCGCTCTCGGGCACTTCGTCGCGGTTTTTCACCACCGCACGCCAACTCCCGTCAGGCAGCTGCCACTGCACGCCCCCGGCGATCAGGCGCTGTGCCTGGGAACGGGAAGCGGCCAGGCCGCGTTCGACAAGAAGTTGATCAATGCGCATGCGGTGAATTTCAGTAACGGTAGGTGTTGGCCTTGTAAGGGCCGTTCTTGGACACGCCGATGTAGGCGGCCTGCTCGTCGCTCAGCTCGGTCAGCATGGCGCCGACTTTCTTGAGGTGCAGGCGGGCCACTTTTTCATCGAGGTGCTTGGGCAGCACGTAAACCTTGCCGGACTCGTACTGGTCTTGTTTGGTGAACAGTTCGATCTGGGCGATGGTCTGGTTGGCAAACGAAGAAGACATCACGAAGCTGGGGTGGCCGGTGGCGCAGCCCAAGTTCACCAAACGGCCTTTGGCCAGCAAGGTGATCTTCTTGCCATCGGGGAAGATGACATGGTCGACTTGCGGCTTGATCTCGTCCCACTGGCACTTTTCCAACGAAGCGACGTCGATTTCGTTGTCGAAGTGACCGATGTTGCAAACGATGGCTTCGTCTTTCATGGCGGCCATGTGCTCGTAGCGGATCACGTTCTTGTTGCCGGTGGCGGACACGAAGATGTCGCACTTGTCAGCGGCGTATTCCATGGTCACCACTTTGTAGCCTTCCATCGCAGCTTGCAGGGCGTTGATCGGGTCGATCTCGGTCACCCAGACTTGGGCGCTCAAAGCGCGCAAGGCTTGGGCCGAGCCCTTGCCCACGTCGCCGTAACCGGCCACGCAAGCCACTTTGCCAGCAATCATCACGTCGGTGGCGCGCTTGATCGAATCGACCAAAGATTCACGGCAGCCGTACAGGTTGTCAAACTTGCTCTTGGTCACCGAGTCGTTGACGTTGATGGCGCGGAACATCAAGCTGCCCTTGGCGGCCATCTCGTTCAGGCGCAGCACGCCAGTGGTGGTCTCTTCGGTCACGCCGATGATGTGCGCGCCCTTGCGGCTGTACCAGGTCGGGTCCACGGCCAGCTTGGCCTTGATGGCGTTGAACAGGCAGGTCTCTTCTTCGCTGGTGGGGTTGGCGATGAGCGATGCGTCGGTTTCAGCGCGCTTGCCCAAATGCATCAGCAAGGTGGCATCGCCGCCGTCGTCCAGGATCATGTTGGGGCCTTCGCCTTCGGTGCCTGCGGCGCCGAAGTCAAAAATGCGGTGGGTGTAATCCCAGTAGTCGGCCAGGGTCTCGCCTTTGATGGCGAACACGGGGGTGCCGGCGGCAGCAATCGCGGCAGCGGCGTGGTCTTGGGTCGAGAAAATGTTGCAAGAAGCCCAGCGGACGTCAGCGCCCAAGGCTTGCAGGGTCTCGATCAGCACGGCCGTCTGAATGGTCATGTGCAACGAGCCGGTGATGCGTGCGCCCTTCAAGGGCTGGGCCTTGTTGAACTCTTCGCGGATGGCCATCAGGCCGGGCATTTCGGTCTCGGCGATTTTGATTTCTTTGCGGCCCCAATCGGCCAGGCCGATGTCGGCGATCACGCAGTCAGCGTTGATGGCGGTAGGAATACGTGCATTCATGAGAAAAGCTCCAAGCAATGTGAATGAACCACACGCGCAGGAAAAGCACTGAATGGGAAAAACAGGCTCACCACACGTCGAGTGGATGAGCGTCGTTGCTGTATGAAGGTTCCGAGCCTCACGCCCCGCTGCCAGCTTTGTTCAAAGCCAGGGGACGCTGCAACGCTCCTCGGAAGCCTGCGATTATACGAAGAATGATCCCCGTATGGCACTCAGCCCGTAAAATCAGGGGTTTTGCGCAAGCTGCTCTGCGCTTTGCCGCACTGGGTGCGTTTGCCGCCCGCATGAATTTCAGGACGTTTTGTGACCTACGCCAACGAGACCCGGCGCCGCCGGACTTTTGCCATCATTTCCCACCCCGACGCGGGTAAAACCACGCTGACCGAAAAGCTCTTGCTGTTCTCGGGCGCGATCCAGATTGCCGGCTCGGTCAAGGCCCGCAAGGCCTCGCGCCACGCCACCTCGGACTGGATGGAAATCGAAAAGCAGCGCGGCATCTCGGTGGCTTCGTCCGTGATGCAGATGCTCTACCGCGAGCACGTCATCAACCTGCTCGACACCCCCGGCCACAAAGACTTCTCTGAAGACACCTACCGCGTGCTGACTGCCGTGGACTCGGCGCTCATGGTCATTGACGCGGCCAACGGTGTGGAAGCCCAGACCCGCCGCTTGATTGAAGTGTGCCGTCAGCGCGACACACCCATCATCACCTTTGTGAACAAGATGGACCGCGAAGTGCGCGACCCGCTCGACATCCTGGACGAAGTCGAACGCGAGCTGGGCATGCCCTGCGTGCCCATGACCTGGCCTGTGGGCCAAGGCAAATCGTTTGGCGGCATCATCAACCTGCGCACGCAGGCCATGACGGTGTTCGATTCCGGCAGCGAACGCCTGCCGCAAGACTTTGAAACCATTCCCCTCACCGAACAAGCCCAACTGGCCGAGCGCTTTGGCCTGGAATGGCAAACCGCCATGGACAGCATGGAGCTGGCCACCGGCGCTTCGCCCGCGTTTGACGAAGCCGCCTTCCTGGCGGGCAAGCAAACCCCCGTGTTCTTCGGCTCGGGTGTGAACAACTTCGGTGTGATGGAAGTGCTCGACGCCCTGGTCGACTTGGCCCCAGCGCCCAAGCCCCGCACCAGCAACCTGCTGGTCAACAAGCAACCCGTGGTCAAAGAAATCCAGCCCGAAGACAGCGCGTTCTCGGGCGTGGTGTTCAAGGTGCAGGCGAACATGGACGCCAACCACCGCGACCGCATCGCCTTTGTGCGCATGGCGTCTGGCAAATACACCCCCGGCATGAAGCTTAAGGTGCAACGCACCGCCAAAGAACTGCGCCCCACCAGCGTGGTCACCTTCATGAGCCAACGTCGCGAAGCCGTGGAAGAGGCTTTCGCGGGCGACATCATTGGCTTCACCACCCACGGCGGCGTGCAGCTGGGTGACACCATCACCGACGGGGCCAACCTCCAGTTCACCGGCCTGCCCTTCTTTGCGCCCGAACTCTTCATGACCGTGATCCTGAAGAACCCGCTGCGCACCAAGCAACTGCAAACCGGCCTCGATCAATTGGGTGAAGAAGGCGCGATCCAAGTCTTCAAACCCGAGATCGGCGGCCCCATGCTGTTGGGCGCGGTCGGTCAGTTGCAGTTTGAAGTGGTGCAGCACCGCCTGAAGGCTGAATACGACTGCGACGTGCGCCTGGAAGGCTGCCAGTACACCGGCGCCCGCTGGATCACGGCCGACACCCCAGCCGAACTGCGTGAGTTCACCAACGCCTACCCTCAGCGTATGTCGCTGGATGCGGCAGGCACGCTGGCCTATTTGTGCACCAGCCCCTATGACGTGCGCCTGGCGCAAGAGCGCTTTCCCAAGATCCACTTCCACCCGCTGCGCGAGCATGCGGGCTTGGCGTTGGGCTCGGCCAACTGAGTGTTCAGGTCACTGGGCTTGAGCCCTGACTGAAGGCTGCACTTTGCTGGACCGGTGTCGGGCTTTCATGCCAAGCGCAACTCGTGCATGCCGGTGAACACCCGCGCAGCACCGGCTTGCAACAGAGGTGCGTGCACCGCAGGCGGTGCGGCATAGGCCCACACGGTGGCGCCTGCGGCCACACCCGCCGTGATGCCCACGGTGGTGTCTTCGACCACCAGACAACGCGCAGGATCGACCTGCAAATGCGCAGCAGCGGCCAGGTACACATCGGGGTGCGGTTTGCTGCGCGGCATTTCATGGCCGCTGAAAATGCGGCCTTCAAAAAAGCTGTGCAAGCCCACTTGCTTGAGCATCATCTCGACCTTGAAACGGTCGGCACCAGAGGCCACCGCGATGCGGCCTTGGCAATGGTCATGCAGATGCGCCACGGCCTCGTGCACGCCTTCGATGGCGGTGATGCTCTCTTGCAAGCGCACATTGCGGCGCTCAAAAAACGCTTGCAGCCATTCATCGGTGAGCGGCGTGCCGGTGTGCGCCTCGATGGTCACGCGCTGGCTTTTGACCGTGTGGCCCACAAAACGCTGCATGCACTCGGCCAGCGTCATGCGCCAACCCTGTTCCTCGAACATGTCGCGCAGCACGCCGCAGGTGATGGCCTCGCTGTCGACGAGCACGCCGTCGCAGTCGAACAAAATGGCTTGGAATGTCATGCGGGGATCATACTGAACACATCACACAGGCTCAGAGCACGTCGCCGTCGACGTAATACCAGCGCCCTTCTTCGCGCACAAAGCGGCTGCGTTCGTGCTGACGAATGGCTTTGCCACCCACGCGAAAACGCGCAACAAATTCGACTTCAGCGGTGTGCTCGCCTGTGCTGCGGTGTTGCTTGATGTCCAGACCCAGCCACTTGGCCCCAGCTTCAAGCGTCAGCTCGGCAGGCCGCTGGCTGCTGTGCCAGGTGGCCAGCAGGTAAGGCACATCACCCAACACAAAGGCGCTGTAGCGCGAACGCATGAGGCTTTCGGCATCGGGGGCTGGCTGACCGGCGTGATAAAGGCCGCAACACGCGTCCAGTGCGAGCGGCTGGCCTTTGGCCGTGGTTCGGCCGCAGGGACAAAGCATCGTGCTCAATGGTTTTTGCGCGCAGCGCTTTCGGCCTTGTGCTGTTCCAGCGTGACCATGGGCGCGTGGGCTTTTTTCCAGGCCGCATAACCGCCGTCGATGTGCGCCACGTTGGTCATGCCCATGTCCTGCAGGGTTTTGGTGGCCAGGGCGCTGCGCCAGCCCGCACCGCAAAACAAGATGAACTCTTTGCTCTCGTCGGCAAACACGGGCTTGAAGTAGGGCGAAGCCGGGTCCACCCAGAATTCGAGCATGCCGCGTGGTGCCAGCAAAGCGCCTGGCACGGTGCCTTCGCGCTCCAGCTCGCGGGGGTCGCGGATGTCGACGATCTGCACATGCGCGTCGGTCAAACGCGCACGGACTTGATCGACGCTGTAGGTCGTGACCTGGGCCATGGCTTCGTCAACCAGCGCCTGAAATCCTTTGGTGATGGGCATGCGGGGCTCCTCTTTTGAAAGTCAATGGTTCAATGCTTCGTCATGACGAGCGCAGATGCTGGACTGCCACGTCGCTGCGCTCCTCGCAGTGACGGCCCACACCGTCATGGCGAGCGAAGCGCGGCCATCCAGTTTCTTGGGCATTTACAAAGCACGCTGGATGATGATTTTTTGCACGTCGCTGGTGCCTTCGTAGATCTGGCAGACGCGCACATCGCGGTAAATGCGCTCGACCGGAAAATCGCTCACATAGCCGTAACCACCCAAGGTCTGGATGGCGGCGGAGCACACTTTTTCGGCGGCCTCGCTGGCAAACAGCTTGGCCATGGCGGCTTCTTTCAAACAAGGGCGACCGGCATCGCGCAGGCTGGCCGCGTGCCAAATGAGTTGGCGCGCCGCTTCGAGTTGCGTGGCGCAATCGGCCAGTCTGAAACCCACGGCTTGGTGGTTGAAGATGGCGGTGCCAAAGCTTTCGCGCTGCTTGGCGTAGTCGATGGCCACATCCAAGGCGCTGCGGGCCATGCCCAGGCTTTGCGCTGCAATGCCGATGCGCCCGCCTTCCAAAGACGACAGGGCGATTTTGTAGCCTTCGCCTTCCTGGCCGATCAGGTTTTCAGCGGGTATGCGGCAGTTGTCGAAGTTGATCTGCGCGGTGTCGCTGCTGTGCTGGCCCAGCTTGTCTTCGAGGCGCGCCACGTTGTAACCGGGCGTGCGGGTGGGCACGATGAAGGCGCTCAGGCCTTTTTTGCCCGCGCCCTTGTCGGTCACCGCGATCACGATGGCCACGTCGCCGTTTTGACCGCTGGTGATGAACTGCTTGACGCCGTTGATGACGTAGCCGTCGCCGTCTTTCACGGCGGTGGTGCGAAGGGCCGATGCGTCCGAGCCCACATGCGGCTCGGTCAGGCAAAACGCACCGAGCATCTGGCCTTGGGCCAAGGGCGTGAGCCATTGCGCTTTTTGCGCGGCGTTGCCGTACATCATCAAGATGGCGTTCACCGGGCAGTTGGTCACGCTGATCACGGTGCTGGTGCCGCCGTCACCGGCGGCGATTTCTTCGAGCACCAGCGCCAGCGTCACATAGTCCAGGCCCGCGCCGCCCAATTCTTCGGGCACACAAATGCCATAGGCGCCCAGCTCGGCCAGGCCCTTGTGCACGTCTTTCGGGAAGTGGTGTTTTTTGTCCCACTCCGCGGCATGGGGCCAAAGTTCGCGTTGTGCGAAGTCGCGCACGGCGTCGCGGATCATTTCCTGGTCGGGGGTCAGCAGCATGGGGCTCTTTCTTTATCGGTTCACCACGGCAGGGTCTGGCCGTCGTGGTTCAAAAATGCGCCACGGTGTGTCGGGTCGCGTTGTTCAAGGATTCGGTTCAGCGTTTGGCGCAAGCTGCTTGCGCTTTGCTCAGGCGTGAGGGGCGCGGCCGCGCCGCCCATCTCGGTCTGCACCCAGCCGGGGTGGATGGCCAGCACGGTGATGTCGGGCTGCTCGGCTTGCGTGCAGCGCACCACCATGTTGAGGGCAGCCTTGCTCACGCGGTAGAGCGCCGCATTGCCGCTGGTGGTCTCTTGCATGCTGCCCATGACGGAGCTGATGCAGGCGATCACGCCTTTTGTCTCTTGCACCATGGGCACGATTTGCGGGATGACCTGCATCGCGCCCATCACGTTGGTGTGCATGACGGCGTCAAAGCTGTCGCGGGTGGGCGGGGTGTTGGCGCTGGCGCGGTCCATGGCGCCTGCCACATAGATGGCCAGGTCAATCTTCTCGCCGTCCAGCTGCCAAGACAGCCCCGAGTTGCTGGCCGGGTTGGCCACATCGAGGCGCAGGGTTTGTGCGCCCAAAGCCTTCAGGCTCGCCAGCCCATCGTCGGAGCGGGCGGTGGCGATCACGCGCCAGCCGTCTGCGATGTATTGACGGGCCAGCTCTTGGCCGATGCCGCGCGATGCGCCGATGAGGAGGACGGTTTTCATGGCTCCAACCGCCCCGTCACTGCGAGCGCAGCGCGGCAGTCCAGTGCATCTGCACAGCGAGGGTTCATCTGGATCACCACCCGCCACGCAAGCTCGCGGTCGCGATGACGGTCATTCATCACACCAGTTCCAACGCCACAGCCGTGCCTTCGCCGCCGCCGATGCACAAGGTGGCCAGGCCTTTTTTCAAGCCACGGGCCTTGAGGGCGTGGATCAGCGTGACCATGATGCGCGCACCGGACGCGCCGATGGGGTGACCCAATGCGCAAGCGCCGCCGTTCACATTGACCTTCTCGTGCGGCACGTTCAGCTCTTTCATGAGGGCCATGGGCACCACGGCAAAGGCTTCGTTGACTTCCCACAGGTCCACGTCTTCGACTTTCCAGCCCGCTTTGGCCAATGCTTTTTGCGTCGCGCCCACGGGGGCGGTGGCAAACCACTCGGGCTCTTGTGCGTGCGTGGCGTGGCTCACGATGCGGGCCAGCGGTTTGCAGCCCAACTTGGCAGCGGTGCTCTCGCGCATCAGCACCAAGGCTGCGGCTCCGTCGTTGATGGACGAGCTGCTGGCTGCGGTGATGGTGCCGTCTTTCTTGAAGGCGGGCTTGAGCGATGTGATCTTGTCGAGCTTGACTTTGCCAGGGCCTTCGTCGATGGACACCACGCGCTCGCCGCTGCGGTCTTTCACCGTGACGGGTGTGATCTCGGCGGCAAATGCGCCAGATTCAGTAGCAGCCTTGGCGCGCTGCACACTGGTGGTGGCAAAGTGGTCTTGCTCGGCGCGGGTGAAGCTGTACTTGGCAGCACAGTCTTCGCCAAAAGTGCCCATGCTGCGGCCGGCTTCGTAGGCGTCTTCCAGGCCGTCGAGCATCATGTGGTCAAAGATGCGGTCATGGCCCATGCGGTAACCGCTGCGGCCTTTGAGCATGAGGTAGGGCGCATTGGTCATGCTTTCCATGCCACCGGCCACCAACACGTCGTGCGTGCCTGCGACCAGCATGTCGTGGGCGAACATGGCCGCGCGCATGCCTGAGCCGCACATCTTGGACAGCGTGACCGCGCCCGCGCTTTTGGGCAAGCCGCCCTTGAAAGCGGCCTGGCGGGCGGGCGCTTGGCCTTGGCCAGCCATCAGGCAGTTGCCAAACAGCACTTCGGTGACCAGCTCAGGGCTGATGCCGGCACGCTCCACAGCGGCCTTGATGGCCGCACCACCCAGGTCGTGCGCAGACAGGCTGGCGAAGTCGCTTTGAAAGCTGCCCATGGGGGTGCGGGCAGCGCTGACGATGACGATGGGGTCGGACATGGTTTTCTCCAATCAGTAAAAAATCGCCACGCCACCCCACAGGGTCACGCGGCCGGAAGCATGCCACCACGGGGGTAGCGTTTGAAAGCGTTGCGGAACACATCGACCACTTCACCGGCGTGGCTCATGCTCACACCGAGGTCTTTGACCAGACCGTTGTCCAGGCCATAAATCCAGCCATGGACGGTGACTTTTTGGCCACGGCTCCAAGCGTCTTGCATGACGTTGGACAGCGCGACGTTGCCCACTTGCTCGATGACGTTCATCTCGCACAGCACGGTTTCCAAATCGGCTTGTGGCAGGTGGTTCAGGCGCTGGCGATGACGCAAATGCACGTCTTGCACATGGCGCAGCCAATTGTCGGCCAGCCCCACGCGCATGCCCCGTGCGGCAGCCAACACACCGCCGCAGCCGTAATGGCCCACCACCATGATGTGCTCGACCTTGAGCGCATCGACCGCGTACTGGATGACCGACAAAGCGTTCAAGTCAGAGTGCACCACCAGGTTGGCCACGTTGCGGTGCACGAAGACCTCGCCCGGGTCCAGCCCGGTGATCTGGTTGGCGGGCACGCGGCTGTCCGAGCAGCCAATCCACAAATACTTGGGATTTTGCTGGCTGGCCAGACGCGAGAAATACGCCGGGTCCTGCCGCACCATGCTTTGCGCCCAGGTCCGGTTGTTGTCGAAAAGGTGTTGTAGTGAAGTGCTCATGCATCAATTGTCGCAGTGCAACAAAAACCTCAGCAGGTTTCGGAGAACAGTTCGCGGCCGATCAGCATGCGGCGAATTTCCGAGGTGCCCGCGCCGATCTCGTACAGCTTGGCATCGCGCCACAAACGGCCCAACGGGTATTCGTTGATGTAGCCGTTGCCGCCAAAGATTTGCACGCCCTCACCGGCCATCCAGGTGGCTTTTTCGGCAGTCCACAAAATGACGCTGGCGCAGTCCTTGCGCACCTGGCGCACATGCTCGGCGCCCAGCAAATCGAGGTTCTTGGCCACGGTGTAGGCAAAACTGCGACCGGCTTGCAGCACGGTGTACATGTCGGCCACTTTGCCCTGGATCAGCTGGAACTCGCCAATGCTTTGGCCAAACTGCTTGCGGTCGTGGATGTAGGGGATCACGTTGTCCATGACGGACTGCATGATGCCCAGCGGGCCACCGGTCAGCACAGCACGCTCGTAGTCAAGGCCGCTCATGAGCACCTTGGCGCCGTTGTTCACGCCGCCCAAAATATTGGCTTCGGGCACTTCGACGTTGTTGAACACCAGCTCGCCCGTGTGGCTGCCGCGCATGCCCAGCTTGTCGAGCTTTTGCGCGATGGAAAAACCCTTCATGCCTTTTTCGATCAAAAATGCCGTCACGCCGCGTGCGCCGAGTTCTGGCTCGCTCTTGGCGTAGACCACCAGGGTGTCTGCATCGGGGCCATTGGTGATCCACATTTTGGAGCCGTTGAGCAGGTAGTAACCGCCTTTGTCTTCGGCCTTGAGCTTCATGCTCAGCACATCGGAGCCCGCGCCGGGTTCGGACATGGCCAAAGCGCCCACATGCTCGCCACTGATCAGCTTGGGCAAGTATTTGGCGCGCTGCTCGGGCGTGCCGTTGCGCTTGATTTGGTTGACGCACAGATTGGAGTGCGCGCCGTAACTCAGGCCCACCGAGGCGCTGGCACGCGAGATTTCTTCCATGGCCACCATGTGGGCCAGATAACCCATGTTGGCGCCGCCATATTCCTCGCCCACGGTGATGCCCAGCACGCCCAGGTCGCCCATCTTGCGCCACAGGTCCATCGGGAACTGGTCATTGCGGTCGATCTCGGCCGCACGGGGCGCGATTTCTGCTTGGGCAAATTCACGCACCGCGTCGCGCAGGGCGTCGATGTCTTCACCGAGTTGGAAATTCAGGCCGGGCAAGTTGTTCATGGGGAGTCTCCGAATGAGCGGGTTAGAAGGCGCGCTGAGCGCGTCAATAGGTTTGCGGCACAGGGGCCAGGGTTTGTTGCATCACCGCGCAAGGCGAGCTTTTGCCGTTGGCGTCGATGTGCACCACCTCGGCGGTGGTCACCACCACACGGCGACCGGCCTTGACCACCTTGCCGGTGGCGCGGATCTCGCCGCCTTGGCAACTGCTGAGGAAATTGATCTTGTATTCGACGGTGACGACTTCCATGTCTTCGGGCAAGACCGTCAAAGCGGCATAACCGCCTGCGATGTCGGCCAAGGCCCCGATGGCACCGCCGTGAAAGCCGCCTTGCTGCTGCGTGGTCTTGTCGCCATAGGGCAGCGCCAGCTCGACCTGGCCCGCGCTCACCGACAACAAGCGCACGCCCAAGTGCTGCATCATGCCTTGGCGGGCCAGGCTGTGGGCAACACGTTCATGGGCTGAGTTGGAAGTGGTCACGGTCGGTTTCGCTCAAAATCAGAAGCCACTACTCTAATTGACGTTTACGTAAACGTCAATCAGGGTTTTACCCGGCTGAGGCGGCCTTGGAGGCCTTGGTCAGCAGGCTGCGGGTTTCTTTTTCGTGGGCTTTCACCTCGTCCAGCGTGGCCTCCAGATCGGCCAGCTGAGACTCCAGCTGCTGGCGGTGCTCAGCCAGGATCACCAGAAATTTCTTGAGCTGCGGCACCGTGTCACGCGGCGTGTCGTACATGTCGATCAGGTCTTTGGCCTCGGTCAGCGACAGGCCCAAGCGCTTGGCGCGCAAGGTCAGCTTCAGGCGGGTGCGGTCGCGGGCCGAATACACGCGGTTGCGCCCACCCGGGCCAGAGCGCTCGGGCTCCAACAAGCCCATGTCTTCGTAAAAACGGATGGCGCGGGTGGTCAGGTCAAATTCCTGAGCGAGATCGCTGATCGTGTAAGTGCTGGCCATGGGGTACTCCGTCCTTGCGCAATGGGGACAGGCCCTTGCGAGGACCGCCACCTAGAATGCTTTTATGCTTGACGTTACGTAACGTCAATTGAGCGAATGCTAACCCAAACCACTGCCCGCATGTCCAATTCCGCACCAGCCAACCCTCTGGACTACCCGCACGCCGAGCAACTCCCGGCGCCAGGCAGCGTGATGGAAGTCGCCCCGGGCGTGCTGTGGTTGCGCATGGGCCTGCCTTTTGCGCTGGACCACATCAACCTGTGGCTGCTGCGTGACCGCCTGCCCCACCCCAGCCAGACCGGCGTGACGCAAGAAGGTTGGACCGTGGTGGACTGCGGCATCGACAACGAGGCCACACGCGAGGCCTGGCTCAACATCGAAAAAAACCACCTGCAGGGCCTGCCCATCCTGCGCGTGCTGGTCACCCACATGCACCCCGACCACATGGGCCTGGCGCACTGGCTGTGTGAACGCTGGCAAGCCCCTTTGTGGATGAGCACCAGCGAATACCAGTCGGCCTTGATGGCCCAGTCGGGCGTGTCCAATTTCGGCGGTGAGCCGACCGTGCGGTTTTATGCCGCGCATGGCTGGAACAAAACAGAGGACCTTTTGCAGATCAAGGCCCGCGTGGGCTACTACCCCAGCCTGGTGCCGAAAGTGCCGCAGGCCTATGTGCGCCTGATGGCCGATGACACGGTCAGCATCGGCGGGCAACACTGGCGCTGCATCAGCGGCTTCGGCCACTCGCCCGAACACATGGCCTTGCATTGCACAGAGCGCGACATCTTGATCAGCGGCGACATGCTGCTGCCCTCGATCTCGACCAATGTGAGCGTGTACGCGCAAGAACCCCAGGGCAATGCCTTGCAACTGTTTCTGGACTCGCTGACCAAGATGCAAGACCTGCCGGACAGCACCTTGGTGCTGCCCTCACACGGGCGGCCCTTCAAAGGCGCGGCCCGGCGCATTGCGCAGCTGCGTGCACACCACGACGAGCGCCTGAGCGAGCTGCTGCACGCGTGCACCGGTCAAGCCCTGTCGGCACACGATGCGCTGCCGGTGCTGTTCAAGCGCCCCTTGAACGTGCACCAGATGACCTTCGCCATGGGCGAGTCGGTGGCGCACTTGCACATGCTGTGGCTGGCTGGGCAATTGCGGCGCGAGCTGGGCGAAGACGGCATCTACCGCTTCAGCCGCGCTCAGTCCTGAGCCAGTCCCATGGGGGCTTGCTTGAGGGCTTTGCGGCGCTGCGCGTAGTCGGGCATGACCTCGCCCACGGTCTCCCAAAAGCGGGGGCTGTGGTTCATCTCGCGCAGGTGCGCCAACTCGTGCACCACCACATAGTCGATCTGGCTGACCGGCAAATGGATGAGCCGCCAGTTCAGCCGGATGTGTCCGTCGCTTCGCGCACTGCCCCAACGGGTGTTGGCGCTCGACAGGCTGAGCTTGCTCCAGCGCACACCCAGCAAGGGCGCAAAGTGCTGCAGGCGCTGCTCAAACAAAGTGCGGGCCTGCTTCTTGAGCCAGGCCTCGGCCACCTCGCGCACCTGGGTGGCTGAAGCGCCTGGCGGCACGCTGACGGGCAAACGCGGAACATCTGCTGCTGCGGCTTGCGGCGTGCCGCGCTCGAGCACGCACAGCTGCACCGTGCCGCCCAAGAAAGGCACCTGCGCACCATGCGTCCATTCGATGGCTTGCTGAAACTGCTCGGTCTGACGTTGCTTGAACTGCTGCAGCTTGGCCACGATCCAGGCACCCTTTTCCTGCACGGCGGCGTCGACCTCGCGCAGCGTCACCCAGCTGGGCGCACGCACCACCAGCCCCTCATTGCCCACCAAAAAGCCGATGCTGCGGCGACGTGCCCGCTCGAACACATACGACACCGTGATGCCATGCAAGAGCGCGTGGCGGTTGGCATTGGGATGGGTAAAGCCCGCCGGCTCCGTCGTCTCAGGCGCTGGCAAAACGCGCAAGGGCGGGGCCTCGGCGCTGTCCGCTGTTGGCGGTGCTGATGGTGGCTGCGCGGGGGCAGGTGCCGCAGAGGACACCAAAGAGGCAGGCATCACCGGATCACCACCGGTGAAAAAATCCAGCACAAATTGCAAAGGCGCGCGCATGCTTCGCCCTGTGTGCTCAGCGCGAGGCGGGGTAGGCCTCGGGGTCGAGGCGGTGCATTTCAGCCTCGATCCAGTTTTCGACTTCGCGCATCAGCTCATCGGCATCGCGGCCCACGCTGGGGATGGGCTGGCCGATCGAGATGTCCACCACACCCGGCTTTTTGATGAAGGCCTTGGTGGGCCAGCAACGTGCCGAGGTCACCGCAATCGGAATGACGGGCACACCAGCGGCGATGGCCAAGCGAGCACCGCCGGTTTTGTATTCGCCTTTTTGCCCACGCGGGATGCGCGTGCCTTCGGGGAACATGATGACCCACACGCCTTCTTGCATGAGACGGCGGCCTTGCTGCACCACCTTGGCAAAAGCACGTGAGCGCTGCTTGCGGTCGATGTGGATCATGTCCAGACGGCCCATGGCCCAGCCAAAAAACGGCACGCTCAGCAGCTCTTTCTTGAACACATAGGCCAGCGGGTGCGGCATGATCGCGGGCATCACAAAAGTCTCCCAGGTCGACTGGTGCTTGACCAGCAGCACGGCGGGATCTTTGCTGCCTTGGGGCAGGTTCTCCATGCCGTGGATGCGGTTTTGGATGCCCAAAATCCAGGTGCCACTGTTCACCGCCAATCGCAGCCAAGCGGCGCAGATCCAGTACAAGCGTGTACTGCTGATGAAGTAAGACACCACCACGACAAACAGCGCCCAAGGAATGACCGTGACGGCCATCCAGACCATGTGAAGAACAGCGCGGATGAAATTCATGAGGGCACTCAGTTCTAGGAAGCTGTTTCAGCCAGCAGGTGATCGACAAAGGCGGCCAGATCGGCGTGCACTTGGGTGTCGGCCGGGAAGGTGGCGGGCAGGGCCTGGCCCTGCACATCGGGGTGGCGACCGGTCAGCACCAAATGCGGCGCACAGCCCGCAGCATGGGCGGCCTGCATGTCGCGCAGGCTGTCGCCCACATAGGGCATGCCTTTGAGGTCAATCCCGTAGCGCTCCTGAATTTGATGCAACAAACCCGGTGCGGGTTTGCGACAGGTACAGCCTTCGTCGGGCGCATGCGGGCAATAAAAAATCGCATCGATGCGCCCACCGGCTGCGGCCAGCGTTTTGAGCATGTGACTGTGAACGGCATTGAGAGCGGCCATGTCAAACAGACCGCGCCCCAAACCCGACTGGTTGGTGGCCAGCACCACGTGAAAGCCCGCATGGTTCAGGCGACTGATCGCCTCCAACGATCCGTTCAAAGGCACCCATTCTTCCGGCGACTTGACGAACTCTTCGCTGGCCCGGTTGATGGTGCCATCGCGGTCGAGGATGACGAGTTTCAGGTGGGTGTTCATGGCCGATGGCGATCAGGCCGCAAGACGCGACAAATCGGCCACGCGGTTCATCGCCACATGCAGCGACTTGAGCAGGCCCTGGCGGTTCAGGCGCAGGTCCATTTCTTCGGCGTTGACCATCACGTCGTCAAAGAAGGCGTCCACCGGGGCGCGCAGCGCGGCCAAGGTTTGCAAGCTGGCGGTGTAGTCACCCGCCTTGAATTGCGCTTCGGACTCCGGAACCAGCTTTTGCATGACGGCGTAGAGGTTTTTCTCGGCGTCTTCCTGCAACAGCGCGGGGTTGACGTGGGCGTCCACCTCACCGGCTTTCTTGAGGATGTTGCCGATGCGCTTGTTGGCTGCCGCCAAAGCGGGGGCTTCGGGCAAAGCGGCAAAGGCGCGCACGGCCGACAAGAACTGGCTGACCTGACCCAGACGAGCGGGACGCAAGGCCATGACGGCGTCGACCTCTTGCGCGCTGAAGCCTTGCTCGCGCAAGTTGCCCGACAAGCGGTCGTAGATGAAGTCGATCAAAGCGTCTGCACCGCCCGTGATCTTGTCGCCAAACACGGGGGCGGACAACGCCAGCAATTCGGGCAAGCCCAGCACCACGTCTTTTTCGATCAGCATGCGGATCACGCCCAGGGCATGGCGGCGCAGCGCGAACGGGTCTTTGTCACCCGTGGGCACGTTGCCGATGCCGAACATGCCGACCAGGGTTTCGAGCTTGTCGGCCAGCGCCACCACCAGGCCGACGTTGTTGCGCGGCAACTCGTCGCCCGCAAAGCGCGGCTTGTAGTGGTCTTCAATGGCTTCGGCCACCTCGGTGCTCAGGCCATCGTGGCGGGCGTAGTAGCCGCCCATGATGCCTTGCAGCTCAGGGAACTCGCCGACCATGTCGGTCAGCAAATCGGTCTTGGCCAAGCGCGCAGCCTGCTCGGCTTGCTGCGCCAGCAAGTCGCCACCAACTTGCTGGCCAATGGCTTTGGCGATGGCGCAGACACGCGCCATGCGCTCGCCTTGCGTGCCCAGCTTGTTGTGGTAGACCACTTTGGACAGACCTTCGACGCGCGATTCCAGCGTCTTTTTGCGGTCTTGGTCAAAGAAGAACTTGGCATCGGCCAGGCGTGGGCGCACCACGCGCTCGTTGCCACCGATCACCAAGGAAGCGTCGTCGGGGGTGATGTTGCTCACCACCAAAAAACGGTTCGTCAGCTTGCCCGAGGCATCGATCAAAGGGAAGTACTTCTGGTTGGCCTTCATCGTGAGGATCAGGCACTCTTGCGGCACGTCCAAGAACTCGGTCTCGAACTGGCAAGTCAGCACATTCGGGCGCTCGACCAGTGCGGTCACTTCATCCAGCAGGGCTTCGTCTTCGATCGGACGGGCACCGTTGCCCACCTTGGCCGCAGCAGCGTTCAGCTGGCGCACGATCTCGGCGCGGCGCTCGGCGAAGCTGGCGATGACCGAGCCGTCGTTCTTCAAGGTCTCGGCGTATTGGTCGGCATGTGCCAACACCACGGGCGAGACCTTGGCCTCAAAGCGGTGGCCTTGTGTGCTGTTGCCAGCCGTGAGGCCCAGCGCTTTGACGGGCACCACGGCGCTGCCGTGCAGCGCAATCAGGCTGTGCGCGGGGCGCACAAAGTTCACACTGCTCCAGCCCGGCAATTCGCAATCGGTTTCCAGCTGGTACTGCATGACTTTGGGAATCGGCAGCTTGGCCAGCGCTTCTTCCAGCGCCTTTTGCAGGCCCGCTTGCAGCGATGCGCCTTTGACGATGCTGTCGTAAAACAGGGCTTCGGCTTTGCCATCGGGGGCGCGCTTGAGGGCGGCCACAGCCGCCGCCGGGTCGCTCACATCTGCGCCCAGGGCTTGCAATTTTTTCAGCAGCGCAGGCGTGGCGTTGCCCGCCGCGTCCAGGCCCACGGCCACGGGCATGAGCTTTTGTTGCACGGCCTTGTCGGCACCTTGTGCCAACACGCCGGTCACGTGCGCGGCCAGGCGGCGGGGCGATGCAAAAGCCGTCACAGCCGCATCGGCCGCAGCGAGGCCCTGGGCCTTGAGTTGTTCGGCCAGCACGCCCGAAAAGGCAGCCCCCAACTTGTTGAGCGCCTTGGGCGGCAGCTCTTCCACAAACAGTTCCACCAGCAGATTTTGTGTCGTCATGTCGTTCTCCCTCACGCGGCTTTCTTGGGCATTTGTGCAACCCATTCACGCGGGGCCATCGGGAAGTCCAGACGTTCGCGGCTTTCGTAATAACTCTGGGCCACGCTGCGCGCCAGGTTGCGGATGCGGCCGATGTAGGCGGCGCGCTCGGTCACGCTGATCGCGCCACGCGCGTCCAGCAGGTTGAAGGTGTGCGCGGCTTTAAGCACCTGCTCGTAGGCGGGCAAAGCCAGCTGGGCACCCATGAGGTGCTGGGCTTGTTTTTCGTGGGCACCGAAAGCGGTGAACAGAAACTCGGCGTCGCTGTGCTCGAAGTTGTAGGTCGATTGCTCGACTTCGTTTTGCTTGTAAACGTCACCGTAGGTCAAGCCCTCGGTCCATTGCAGGTTGTAGACGTTGTCCACGCCTTGCAGGTACATGGCCAGACGCTCCAGGCCGTAGGTGATCTCGCCGGTGATCGGCTTGCAGTCGATGCCGCCGACTTGCTGGAAGTAAGTGAACTGCGTGACTTCCATGCCGTTCAACCACACCTCCCAGCCCAAGCCCCAGGCGCCGAGCGTGGGGTTTTCCCAATCGTCTTCGACGAAGCGGATGTCGTTTTTCTTGAGGTCAAAACCCAGGGCTTCGAGCGAGCCGAGGTACAGCTCCAAGATGTTGCTGGGTGCTGGCTTCAAAACCACCTGGAATTGGTAGTAGTGCTGCAAGCGGTTGGGGTTTTCGCCATAGCGGCCGTCCTTGGGGCGGCGGCTGGGCTGCACGTAGGCGGCTTTCCACGGTTCGGGTCCGATGGCGCGCAAAAAGGTAGCGGTGTGGCTGGTGCCCGCGCCGACTTCCATGTCGTAGGGCTGGAGCAAGGCGCAGCCCTGGGCGTCCCAGTACTGCTGCAATTTGAGAATGATTTGCTGGAAGGTCAACATGGCCTGAGCGTGACCAGCGGCGAGCTGGCCAAAGTGAGATGGGCGCAAAGCATTTGCGCAAACCCTTGATTTTACGGTCTTTGCCACTCAGAAACGGACTGGGCGCAGACGGCAAGGGCACGGCATGGCGATCGGGGGCATGGATCCCGGATCGAGTCCGGGACGACAAGCTTGCTGCGGGTGGGGTGACAAGCTGGTTGCGGGTGGGGTGACAAGCTGGTTGCGTGCGGGAGGGCACTTTGGCAATGGGGCAGGGAAAGCCTTGGCAGTATCGGGTGCGGCGCGGCTCACACCGCTCGGCGACGCCATGCGATGAGCAGCACAAGGCCCAGACACAGCAGCCAAAGCGGCCACAAGCCCCAGGCGGCTGCCCAGCGGGCATAGGGGGTGAGGCCGTTGCGGCCTTCGTAGGTGCCCACCAGCGTGCCCCGGGTAAAGCGCGGCAGCTCGTGTGTGACGCGGCCTTGGTGGTCAATGATGGCCGTGGCCCCGGTGTTGGTGGCCCGCAGCATGGGGCGGCCCAGCTCCATGGCCCGCATGCGGGAGATGTTCAGGTGCTGGTCCACCGCGATGGTGTTGCCAAACCAGGCGATGTTGCTCACATTGACCAAGGCGGTGGGCGCTTGCGCCCCGTCCTTGAACTGCGCGGCCAGCTCTTCGCCAAACAGGTCTTCGTAGCAAATATTGGGCGACAGGCGCTGCCCCTGCCAGGCGATGGACGGCTGGTCCAGACGGCCCCGGCTGAAATCACCCAAAGGGATCTGCATCTGGCGCACAAACCAGGCGAAACCGGGCGGGATGAACTCGCCAAAGGGCACCAAGTGGTGCTTGTCGTAGCGGTAGTCGGCCTGACCCTGCGGCCCCATGGCCACCACCGCATTGGCATAACCCTCGGCCAGCGAGCCCAAGGGCACACCGATCAGGGCCAGCGAACGACCGGGCTGCGCAAAGTGCTGCTGCAAACCTGACCAATAGCCCTCGGGCAAATGGCGAGGCAGCAAGGGAATGGCCGTCTCAGGCGCCACCACCAGCGCTTGCTGGCTGGCGCGCAAGCGCTCGTCGTACCACTGCAGGGCGTCGCGGATGCCGCTGCGCACATCGAACTTTTCGCTCTGCAAAATGCTCGCTTGCAACAACTCCACCTGGCCCATGCCTGCCGACGTGGTGAAAGCTGGCGACCAAGCCTGCAAGGCCCAGGACAGCAGACCCACCAGCGCCAAAGGCTTGACAGCGGCCAGACGCCAGCCACTCAGCGCCAGACGCATGGCCAAGAACGCCGCCACAAAACCCAAGCCGTACACACCCACCCAAGGCGCCCAGACCGCCAGCACGCCATCGACGTGCGCATAGCCCCCGGCCCCCCAGGGGAAACCGGTGAACCACTGCCCGCGCATGAGCTCGGCCAAGGTCCACACCGCGGCAAACAACAAGCTGCTCAAGCCAGGCTGGAAACGCGGCGGCACCCGTCGGCTCAAGACCACCCAGCCGACCGATGCGGCGACATAAAACAAGGACACGGCCGACGCCAGCAAGAACACGGCCAGAGCCGCCAGCGGCGCAGGCAGCCCGCCCACATCGTGCATGGACACGTACAACCACCAGAAGCTGCCCGCCAACCAGGCGGTGGCAAAAACGCCCCCGAACCAGGCCGCACGGCGCCAAGCCGCCGCCCAAGCGTTCTCGGTTTGGGTGATGTGCAGCAGCCCCGCTGCCAGCGCGGCCAAACTCAAGACCTGCAACCAGCCCTGCGCGAGGCCGCTGCCGGGCATGGCGATCGACGCGGCCTGGGCCAAGCCCGCCAACGCAGGCCACACCGTGGGCCGACGCAGGCGCTTCATGCAGGCGTCACAGGCTCAAGCGCCACGGGCGAGACCTTGAACCAGCGCACCGCTCCCGCTCGGGTGTGCAAGACCACAAACTGCAAACCGGCCAGCACATGCTTTTCGCCACGGCGGGGCACATGGCCCATCTCGTGCGCGATCAAGCCGCCAATGGTGTCGAAGTCCGGGCCCTCGGTGTCTTCGCGCGCTTCCTGCAGGTTCACGCCAAAGGCTTCGCTCACGCGCTCCAGCGAGGTGTCGCCGCTGACACGGAAGCTGCGATCGGGCAGACCAAAAATATCGCCGTCGTCATCGGCGATGTCGAACTCGTCTTCGATCTCGCCAACGATTTGCTCCAGCACGTCTTCGATGGTGATCAGGCCCGCTGTGCGGCCGAACTCGTCGATCACGATGGCCAAGTGGTTGCGGTTGTCGCGGAACTGGCGCAGCAAGTCGTTCAGACCTTTGCTCTCGGGCACAAACACCGCCGGGCGCAACAAGGCGCGGATGTTCAGCTCGGGGGCGCGTTGCAGTTTGAGCAGGTCCTTGGCCAGCAAGATGCCAATGATATTTTCTTTTTCACCCTCAAAGACTGGAAAGCGCGAGTGCGCAGTCTCGATCACTTGGTGCAACAGCTGGTCGAAGGGGTCTTCGATGTTCAGCAAATCCATGCGGGGGGCGGCCACCATCACGTCACCGGCCGTCATGTCGGCCATGCGGATCACACCTTCGAGCATCAGGCGGCTCTCGGCGTTGATGATGTGGTTGTCCTCGGCCTCGGCCAGGGTTTCAATCAACTCGTCCGTCGAATCGGGGCCGGGGTGGATGAATTCAGCCAGCTTTTGCAGAAAACTGCGTTTATCTTCGCGCTCAGCGGGGCGCGCAGGGTGGGGGTCTGACACAGTCAAGGAATGCAGGACATGCTGTTATTGCGAAGCCACAAGGATAGCGGATTCATGCGACAAAACCCGAACTCAGGGTTTGTCTTGGTGGTGTCGGGCATCGCGCACGCCTTGGCGGATCTCTTGCAAGGTGCCCAGCCATTCGCGAAATTGCTTGGCCTGCATTTTGAGCTGGTAATCGATCTCGGCCATCTGGTCCTGAAACAGGCCGCTGACTTGGCTGTCCAATGTGGCCTGGGGCACCGTGAGGTAGGCCTCGCTTTCGCTGCCATCGCGCTCCACACGGGCACCGGCGTGGCGGGCGATCTTGAGCATGGCCACGTTTTCGCTGAGGGCATGCACAAACAACATGCTCACGCCTTCATTGCGGGCGTGCATCACGGCGTGTCGAAACAGCTTGGCACCCAGGCCCTTGCCGCGCTGCCGGGTGTCCACCGACACGCCAAACTCGGCGCAAGTCGCCCACTGGGGGTCCACCGAATACGCCAAGTGGGCCATGGCCACCAACTCCAGCCGCCGGTTGAAGACACCGAAGATTTCGTCGCGCACGAAATTCAAGCCCGACACATAGCGCTCTATTTGCTCATCGGTGGCGGGATAACCAAAGCGCAAGTAGCGGTCTTGCGGCGCCAGCGCCTGCAAATGCTGGAGGATGCGGGGCTTGTGACGCGCCGCCAGCGAACGGATCGGGATCCAGCGTGATCCGGTTTTTTCACCACTGACCGTCTGCAGATCAACCGCAGACAGCAGTTGGCGCCACAGCTGACGCCAAAATCCGGGCCGAGGGGGTGAAACAGGTGTCATGGTGTTGTCTAGGGTATTCCCTGATTTTGCCTCCAAATCAGGGGCTTGCCAATACCGGTTATTTGTCGCGTGAGGGACCTTTTTCTTGCTCACCGAGGGCTTGCCCGATCACACCCTTGGCTGGAGCTGGCGACAATGCCCACAAAGAGGAGCAATGCACATGGAACGTATTTGGCAAAAGAACTACCCCGCTGGTGTGGCCCATGAAGTGGACCCCGGCCAATACAACAGCCTGACGGACTTGCTGGAGAGAGCATTTCGCGAGCACGGCGACAACCCCTTCTCGGTCTGCATGAACCGCTGGATGAGCTACAAGGAGCTCAACCAACTGTCCACCGCCCTAGGCGCCTGGCTGCAAAGCAAGGGCCTGCCCGCCGGCAGCCGCGTGGCGATCATGCTGCCCAACCTGCCCCAATTTGCCGTCACCATGGCGGCCGTTTTGCGCGCGGGCTACACCTGCGTGAACGTCAACCCGCTGTACACCGCGCGTGAATTGCAGCACCAGCTCAAGGACTCGGGCGCCACCGCCATCGTGGCGCTGGAGAACTTTGCAGCCACTTTGCAAGAGGTGCTGGACAGCTCGGCCATCCAACATGTGGTGGTGGCCTCGATTGGCGACTTGCTGGGGCCTTGGTATGGCCGCTGGATGACTTTTGCCGTGCGCCATCTGGCCAAACTCGTGCCCGAGTACGAGTTGTCGCTGGCAGGCGGGCGCACGGTGACCCCGTTCAAGAAAGCCATCGCGCAAGGCCGGAACATGAACCTGAAGGTCATGCCACAGTCGCTGGACGACATCGCCTTCTTGCAGTACACCGGCGGCACCACCGGCCTGAGCAAAGGCGCCGTGCTGACCCACCGCAACGTGGTGGCCGCGATGCTCCAGGCCGAAGCCTGGTTTTCACCGGCCCTGGCCGACATTGGCGACCTGCGCAAAGTCAACAGCATTGCCGCGCTGCCGCTGTACCACATCTACGCCTTGACGCTGTGCCTGCTGGCCATGCGCCAAGGTTCGCACATGACCTTGGTGCCCAACCCACGTGACTTCGGCAAGTTCATCGAAGTGCTCAAGCAGCGCCCCTTCCACATGCTGCCGGGCGTGAACACCTTGTTCAATGCCCTGATGCAGCACCCCATGTTCAAGACCATCGATTTCTCATCGCTCAAGCTGACGCAAGCTGGCGGCATGGCGGCATCGGCCGGCACGGCGCACCACTGGCAAGCGGCCACGGGCAGCGCCATGATCGAAGGCTGGGGCATGAGCGAGACCTGCGCGATCGGCACCAACAACCCGGTGACGCAAAAAACCTTCAGCGGCAACATTGGCCTGCCCCTGCCCGGCATCGACATCGCCATCAAAGACGACGCGGGCAACAGCTTGCCCGTGGGCAGCTCGGGCGAGATTTGCATCCGCGGCCCCAACGTGATGGTGGGCTACTACAACCAACCCGAAGAAAACGCCAAGACCTTCACCGCCGATGGCTTCATGCGCACGGGCGACATTGGCGTGATGGACGAAGGCGGCTACACCCGCATCGTGGACCGCAAGAAAGACATGATCATCGTCAGCGGCTTCAACGTCTTCCCCAATGAGCTGGAAAACGTGATCTCGACCTGCCCCGGCGTGGTGGAATGCGCGGCCGTGGGCATTGCCGATGACATGCAGGGCGAAGCCATCAAGGTCTTTGTGGTGCGCAACGACCCGCTGCTGACCGAAGAGGCGGTGGCGCGTTTTTGCCACGAGAACCTGACCGGCTACAAGCGCCCCAAATACATCGAGTTCCGCGACGAACTGCCCAAGACCAACGTGGGCAAAATCTTGCGCCGCGAACTGCGCAGCAACAAATAAAGCCCGCATGTCGACACGTCCTGCTCTGCCTGCTGGAGTCACCGTGATGGAGCGCGGCTGGCTGTCGGCCAACAACATCCTGTTGTGCGACCAGAACAGCGCCACCTTGGTGGACAGCGGTTATGTCACGCACCAGGCGCAGACCCTGGCCTTGCTCGATCAAGCCCTGCAAGGCCGCCCGCTGGATCTGCTGGTCAACACCCATTTGCACAGCGACCATTGCGGCGGCAACCAGGCCCTGCAAGCGCATTACCCGGCGCTGCAAACCTGGATCCCGCCCGGCCTGGCCTCGGCCGTGCAAGGCTGGCAAGAAGACGCGCTGAGCTACAAGCCCACCGGGCAAAACTGCCCACCCTTTCACTTCAACGGCCTGCTGCAACCGGGCAGCACCCACCGCTGGGCCGACATGGACTGGCAAGTGCACGCGGCCCCCGGGCATGACCCCCACTCGGTCATCTTGTTTGCGCCCGAGCACCGCTTGCTGATGTCGGCCGATGCACTGTGGCAAAACGGTTTTGGCGTGGTGTTTCCCGAGCTGGTGGGCGTGGATGCGTTTGACGAAGTGGCCCAAACCCTGGACCTGTTCGAGCAGCTGAATCCGGCCACCATCATCCCGGGGCATGGCGCGGTTTTCACCGAAGTGGCACCAGCGCTGGCCTTGGCCCGAAGCAAGCTCGATGGCTTTGCGAAAAACCCCGAAAAACACGCCCGCTACGGCACCAAGGTCTTGCTGAAATTCAAGCTGCTCGAATGGGGCCAGATCTCACGTGCCGACTTTGACACCTGGGCCGGGCAAGTGCCCTACCTGGAAGACTTGCATGAGCGCTTTGGCTTGGGCATCGACCGCAAGACCTGGCTGGACATGATGCTGGCCGAGCTGGAACGCAGCGGCGCTATGCAGGTGCACGAGGACATGTTGATGGACGCCTGAGTCAGGCCCTGGCCCGATGCTATTATTTTCAGCATGCTTGAGCGCCTTCTTTACCAGTCCACGCCCACACAGGAGTTTGGCTCCCTGGCACTTTTCAAATTGCTGACAGATGCGCAACACAAAAACGCGCAAATGCAGATCACAGGACACCTGCTTTTTGTGAATGGTCAATTCACCCAATGCATGGAAGGTCCACCCGGCAGCATCGAATTGTTGTGGCAAAACATCCAGCGCGATCCTCGTCACCAACACATCCAATTGCTCATGCGTCGGGCCACTGAGAAGCGGCGATTTCCCGAGTGGAGCATGGCATTTTCAACCTACAGTGCGTTTTATGTGCACGGCATGCGCGGCTTCTTTCCCGTGGACGCCAATGACCAATCGCCCTTGATTGATCTGTGTCATGAAGCTTGAAAGACCATAAAAAAAACCCACTGGCGTGAACCAATGGGTTTTTTAATTTGGTGGTGGAGTATAGCAGCACCGCAAACACTCATCCCGAAGGTGTGAGGCTTGTTGTCCTGAAAACACCCCCCGAATGAGGAAATCGGGGCGCTTCCAAGGTTTTGCTCTAACTTCCTCGCTGGTTAGGAGAAATTCCTGCCACCACGCGTGTCGGCCACTGAAGGCCAGCAGTCCTGGCAAGCATATAGCGCCATCTGTCGCGCACCAAGGCAAAGACTACCCAGGGGTTTAAAAATTTGGTAGACTTCCAGATCTTTTAAACCAAACCCTAGGAGGTATCATGATCGCAGATCGCATTCGGCAAGCACGATTGGCTGCTGGTCTGACCCTGGGTGCTTTGGGTGAAAAAGTCGGTGTCTCGCACACAGCGATCCAGAAGTACGAGAAGGGGTTGCTAACGCCTTCTTCCTCTCAACTCCTCAAGCTGGCGCGTGCCTGCGACGTCCGCACCGAATACTTCTTTCGCACCCACTCCGTCGAACTGCTTGAGCCAGAGTTCCGTAAAACGGCGGCCTTTGGCAAGACGGCACAGGATGCACTAAAGATCAAGGTCGTGGAGTTGGTGGAGAAGCGTGTGGAACTTCTCGGGGCTTTTCCAGAATTACCTCTATTGGTGTTCGCCCCTCCGGTCGGACTCCCTGAACACATCCAGGCGCTGGATGAGATCGAAGCACTTGCCGACCAGGCCCGCAACGCTTGGCAGTTGGGAATGAACCCCATTGGAGACCTCACAGACACCCTTGAAGGTCTTGGTCTGCTGGTCATTGTCGTTGATGAAGAACACCCAGGGTTCTCTGGCCTGACCGCCAAAGCCCGCACCGACGATGGTCGGGAATTCCCGATCGTGGCCGTCTCAAAACGGTGGCCAGGCGATCGGCAGCGGTTTACGCTGGCTCACGAACTGGGGCATTTGCTGCTTGAGGGACGGCTGGCTGTTGGCCTTGATGAGGAAAAGGCCTGCGACCGGTTCGCGGGGGCCTTCTTGGCACCACGCGTGGCCGTGCATCAATTGCTTGGGCAGCAGCGCCACGCGCTGGAGTGGCAGGAGCTCTATGTGCTCAAGCATGAGTTCGGCCTATCGATGTCTGGATGGCTGCAACGAGCCAAGCAGTGTGGCGTGATCACCGATGCTGCACATCTCATGATGTTCAAACGCTTTTCGGCCAAGGGCTGGCGCAAGAACGAACCCGGAAATCCATTACCTCAGGAACACCCCCGACTCTTCGATCAGTTGGTATACCGCGCTCTGGCAGAGCAATACATCTCTGAAGCCAAAGCAGCGGAACTGCTGGGCATCCCGATGATGCGCTTCCACAAAGAACGTCAGTTGGAGTCATCGGATGCGGTTGCTCATCAGTGATGCCAATATTTTGATCGACATGGAAGCCGGGGCGTTGATGGGCACGCTCTTTCAGCTTCCCATGCAGTTCGGCATCCCTGACCTGCTGTATTACGAAGAAATTGAACCGGGCAGCCCAGGACTTGAAAACCTGGGCCTACAAATCATGGAGGTCAGCGGCGACTTCGTGGCGTATGCCCAGCAGTTGCCAGCCCAGCACAATCATCTGCTTCCAGCGAAAAACGGTCCCAAGCCCAGTCACAACGACTACTTAGCTCTGGCACTTGCGAAGCAAGAGGTCTGCACCCTGCTGACGGGTGACACCAATTTGCGAATTGTCGCCAACAAGGAGCAGGTCAACGTCATGGGCACCATTGGGCTGTTGTGCGCCATGATTGAAAACCAGTTGCTGACGGTCGACGACGCCTTCAAGGCGCTTGACAGAATGAAGCTTGGTAAGCGCCGGTTGCCCTGGCCAGAAGCCGAAAAAATGCTCAACGCCTTGCGCTGAGCACAACATCCACGGCGACGGAACAGCCACTAATTTCGCGCACGTTCGATCTCCATACGTTTTGCTGTATGGAGATCACCGATGCCAATCAAATACTGCCGTTCCGGCCTTCTATTCTGACCAAGTCAGCCAACGAATCTAGGACCACTAAGACTGCTGGCGTAGCTACCAAACCAAAAAATTCTTAACGAGCGCCCTTGAGATCAGTAACGATCATTTTCCCCCCTTCATTGATGACCATGAATTCGACCTTATCACCAGGCTTCACATTGGCGAGTAACGCTTTGTCTTTGGCTGTAAACACCATGGTCATGCCGGGCATGTCCATGTGCTTAATGGGGCCGTGTTTGATGGTGACTTTGCCAGCCTCAAGGTCTATTTTCTTGACTTCGCCTTCGGTCATCGACGCAGCGGGCTGCGACATATCCATCTTGCTGTGATCCATGGTGGTCTGTGCCATGCTGCTCACAGGCAGCGCGATGCCCAAGGCCAAGGCGGAAACGGTGGTGATTTTCTGGATGATGTTCATGGTTATCCTCGTGGGTAGGTGTTGAAAACAGTGGTGCTGCCGTCGCGCTGGATTAGCAGCACCTGATACGCATCGCGTCGGTTGTCATAGGATGGACCGTCCATGCCTGGCGACCCAACCGGCATGCCTGGCACTGACAGTCCCAAGGCTTTGGGTTTTTCTTTGAGTAGGCGTTGGATGTCCGCAGCGGGCACGTGGCCCTCGATCACATAGCCCTGGATCAATGCCGTGTGGCAAGAGCCAAATTTCTGCGGCATACCAAGGCGTGCGCGTGCGGCGTTGTTGCCTTGATCAATCACAGTGGCAGCAAAACCATTCTTTTCGAGGTGCGCAATCCAGTCTTTGCAGCAGCCGCAATTGGGGTCTTTCCAGACCTGCAAAGTTGCCGGTGCGGCGTAAGCGGTCATGCTCAAAGGGGCCAGTGCCAGCACGGCGATACCCGCGATGCAGGCGCGCCGGGCGGTGAGAACAATCGAGTACTGTCGGGACATGTGGCGCTCCTCGTCAATCGCTCAAACTATTTCTTGTTGACCTTGACCTGACCCTTCATGCCGGCCTCGTAATGACCTGGCATCAGGCAGGCAAAATTCACGGCACCTGCTTTTGTGAACTGCCAGACGATTTCCCCCTGCTTTCCAGGAGCCAGCGTGACTTTGCTGGGTTCATCGTGTTCCATGTCTGGAAACTTGCGCATCTGCTCAAGGTGTTCCAGTAATTCCTGCTGGGTGCCCAAACTCAATTCATGTTTGACCTGGCCTTTGTTTTTGACGATGAAGCGCACCGTCTCGCCCTGCTTGACTTGAATGTCGGCTGGCGTGTAGCGCATGTTGTCCGTCATCTCGATGGTGACGGTTCGGCTGGCCTTGCTGGCCACGCCGGGCTTTCCAATCGCAGTCTCATCACTGTCGTGTCCGTGGCCACCCGCATGGGTACCACCTGCAAAAGCAGCACTGGACAACGCCAGCGCGGCGATCAAGGTTAAGGGACGAAGGGTTCGGGTCATCTGGGTCATTGCGATTTCTCCTGGGTTGAATGAAAAGGATCAGTGGTTGTCGTGGCCGCCGCCGCTTGGCTTGCGCACTTTTACTTCCGTTGGGGTGAGCGGCTTCTCGGCGCGTGGCATGGATTGCCCGCCTTCCGACTTGAAGCGGGCGGGTTTGGCCAGTGGCCCGGTGTATTCGTGCGCAACCGAGCCTTCCGGGTGCTTGAACCAGCCCGGATTGCTGTAATCACCGGGCTTTTGGTCGCGGCGTACCTTGAGCACGCTGAACATGCCGCCCATCTCGACCGAGCCGAACGGGCCTTCGCCGGTCATCATGGGCGCGGTGTTGTCAGGAATGGGCATTTCCATCTCGGTCATGTCGGCCATGCCGCGCTCGCCCATCACCATGTAGTCTGGAATCAAGGAATTGATCTTCTTGGCGATCCCTCGATGATCAACACCGATGAGCGTGGGCACATTGTGACCCATGGCATTCATGGTGTGGTGACTCTTGTGGCAATGGAAGGCCCAGTCGCCTTCCTCGTCGGCGAGAAATTCGATCTGCCGCATTTGGCCGACCGCGACATCGGTGGTGACCTCGTACCAGCGAGTGCTCTTGGGAGTTGGCCCGCCATCTGTGCCAGTGACGAGAAACTCGTGCCCGTGCAGGTGGATCGGGTGGTTGGTCATCGTCAGGTTGCCGATACGAATGCGAACCTTGTCGTTCAACCGCACATTCAATGAATCGATGCCGGGAAAGATTCGGCTGTTCCAGCTCCACAGGTTGAAGTCCAGCATCGTCATGATCTTGGGCGTGTAGCTCCCAGGGTCGATGTCGTAGGCGTTGAGTAGGAAACAAAAATCCCGGTTCACTTCATCGATCAGCGGATGCTTGGCCTTGGGGTGCGTGATCCAGAAGCCCATCATGCCCATGGCCATCTGCGTCATTTCATCCGCGTGTGGGTGATACATGAAGGTGCCGGGACGACGCGCGACAAATTCATACACAAAAGTTTTACCTGGTTGAATGGCGGGTTGATTCAGTCCAGCAACTCCATCCATACCATTGGGCAAACGTTGTCCATGCCAGTGAATGCTGGTGTGCTCAGGGAGCTTGTTCGTCACAAAGATCCGCACGCGGTCGCCCTCGACCACTTCGATGGTGGGGCCTGGGCTTTGCCCGTTGTAGCCCCACAGGTGGGCCTTGAAGCCTGGGGCCATCTCGCGCACCACTGGCTCGGCCACCAAGTGAAACTCTTTTACGCCGTTGTTCATACGCCAGGGCAAAGTCCAACCGTTGAGTGTCACCACCGGGTTGTATGAGCGCCCAGTATTGGGCACCAGTGGCGGCATGGTGTCAGGGCTGGTTTGAATGACGGGCTCTGGCAAGGCTGCAAGTGCCACGCGGCTCACAGCACTGGCTGCAACTGCACCACCAGCGATACTGGCCAATCGGAAAAAATCTCTTCTGGATGTCATTGCTTTACTCTCGTGTTCAATGTCCAGCCGCGCCAGCGCTAGGCGCGCTGGTCATCACGGACAGGGAGGTCGTGGTGGGGCGGCCGATCAACGATGCCTGCAAGGCTGCGTCCGCCAGCCAGTACTGCTGCTGCGCAGCGATGGCGGCGGTCACGGTGCCGACTTGATCACGAGCATCGGCCATCAGCTCAAAGACACCAATCAGCATGCCGTTGTAGCGAAGTTGGTTTTCATCGGAGATCACACGGCGCACGGGCAGCACTTCATCCCGGTAATGCTTGGCCACATCAAATGATGTGCGATAGGCCGAATAACTCTCGCGCAAGTGCGAGCCCGCCGCGCGCACCGTGGCCTCCAGTTGATTGGCCGCCGCGAGCGTGCGGGCATTCCACGCATCGCGCTGCATGCCGCCCCAGTCGAAAATTGGTAAGCGAACCGCCACCTCGAATCCGCGCGGTTCGGTTCGGGTTCCTGCTGCGTTGTCAAATACCGTATTGCGCCGCGCGGTCAGTTCGATGTCGGTGAAGCTGGTGATGATGTTCAAGCCTTGTGCCTTGCCCGCGCCAGCCAGTGCGCTTTGCGCCAAACGAATGTCCAGACGACCATTCGTCGCCAATGCGCCGACCGTATTTGGTTCGAGCGGCGCTTTGGGCAAATCGGGCAGACGTTCGGGCAGTTGGAGTTGTTGCCCCTGCGCCTCATCAAGCCCCAGCAAACGAATCAGTTCCTCCCGGCTCGCGGTCGCTTGGTGTTGGGTAGTCGCCAGGCGGGTAGCGGCATCGGCATAGAAAGATTGCTCACGGGCACGACTGATGCGATTGAAGTTGCCTACCGACTGCATGCGCCGCGCGAGTTCGGCACCGGCCTCGGCGCTTTCAAACACCTGTCGCGCGTAGCTCAGGGCCTGCTGAGCCGCCACAGCGCGCACCCAGGCTTGGCGTACCTGCGTCACACGATCCACCACCTCAGCAGAAAGACGCAATTGCGCCTGCTCGATGCGGCGCTCGGCGATGCCAGTGCGGGCAGGCAAGGTCAAGATATCTAGCAGACCAAACGAGAGCGAGCGCGCCAACTCCAGCTCATCACCAACCACCATGCGCTCAAAACTGAAGATGGGGTTAGCAATGCGCCCGACTTGTGCCGCGTCGGCGGACTCCGCCCAACCTTGCGCCAGCAGGGCTTGCAAGGCGTGGCTGTTGGTCAATGCGAGCTGCACAGCTTCTTTCTGCCCAAGGGGTTTTGCCAGCAATTGGGCAGCGAGCTGTGCGCGTTGCTCACGTTCCTGATTGCTTTGGGCCAAGCTCAATTGCCCGTCAGTGAAGCCGGTGGTCTCGGTATTGACGCGGTTCACGTTCTGCTCAAGGCTGACGCTGGCACAGCCAGACAAAACCCCGATAGCAACCACGGACACCGCCAGCTTGGCGCGATGAGATGAGAGCAAGCGCTTCATTGCTTGCCTCCCTCATGGTGACCGGCATGCGGATTGGCCGCCGGTGGCGTATCGGGCGCTGGCTGTCCAGTTGCGGCTTCCTTGGCGTAGGCGCGCCAGCCGCCAATCCGGCCAACCCGGTCATTGGCCTCACGCCAGGACTGCACCGCCTGATCGGTGTAGCCCTGATAACTCGCCAATGCAGAGGCGTACTGCAACTTGGTCGGCAATGGATTGGCCTGAATTTTTTCCACTGGCGCGGCCAGTGCGGCACCGGTAGCCAGCACGCAGAGCCACGGCAACAGACTTCTGGACAGGGACGAAGGGTTTGGCATCACCGCAGGCTCCTTTCAATTTGTTGAAACATGAGAAGAGTTTGGGCCACCACCCCTGTCAGGAGGGTGATTCCAAGATGACATTTATGTCATCTTGCTGCCATAAAGACAAAATTCTGTCAGACTAACCGGTAGAAATAGATGGAGCAGGCCCGTGAAAATATTGATCGTTGAAGACGAACCGAAAACCGGCGAATACCTGCGCCAAGGGTTGAATGAAGCCGGTTTTGTCGCGGATTTGGCGGCCACTGGCAGTGACGGGCTGCACCTGGCGTTGCATGGCGAATACGACCTAGTGATCCTGGACGTGATGCTGCCGGAACTGGATGGCTGGCAGGTGCTGGCATCACTGCGGCGGCGCGGGCTGGAAATGCCGGTGCTGTTTCTGACCGCCCGCGATCAGGTGGAAGACCGTGTGAAGGGGCTGGAGTTGGGAGCCGACGATTACCTAGTCAAACCGTTTTCTTTTGCCGAGCTGTTGGCCCGCGTGCGCACCATCCTGCGGCGTGGACGAGGCGGCGGACTGGACAGCAATGTCCTGCGCGTGGCCGATCTGGAGCTGGACTTGCTGCGCCGCCGCGTCACGCGAGGCGGAAAGCGCATTGACCTGACGGCCAAGGAGTTCGGTTTGCTGGAATTGCTGATGCGCCGTCAAGGCGAAGTGCTGCCGCGCTCATTGATTGCCTCGCAGGTGTGGGACATGAATTTCGATTCGGACACCAATGTCATCGAGGTGGCCATGCGCCGACTGCGACTGAAGGTTGACGACGGGCAGCCCGTTAAATTAATCCAGACAGTGCGAGGTATGGGCTACGTGCTGGAAGTGCCGCAGGAGCCTTGAATGTTGCGCCGCCTTTCGCTGATCCGCCGTCTGACCCTGTTCTTCACCCTGGTGGCCGCCAGTGTGGTGCTGGGATTGGGCGGGCTGTTCATGACGGCGGCGGACCGTCATTTCATCGAGCTAGATCGCAGCGTACTGCAAGACAAGCGACACCTCATCGACGACATCCTGGCCAGCGCCAATTCTGCCGAGGACCTGCGTTGGCGGCTCACCTGCGGATAGTTCGTGGACCTGCAGCCAATCGTTCAGATCAGCAAACAACTTCTTCTTTTTGGCAACGGTACTTGGTTTGTATCCTTGCCGAAGTAACTCAACTTCAAAATCCCGCAAAAGATCATCGCGGGCGCATACAGCTTGGGCTTCTAGGGGTTTGATCGACATGAGAACTCCTTGAAATAGGGGCTCTCATCATGCGCGTGACATTTTTTTATGCCGACTTCATCGCAACTCTTTCCGCTACACAGGCCGGATTTCCGACGCAGGTCGGCATAACCAGGACATCGGCGTAATGCTGCTTATGCCGATGTCGGCATAAGGTTCACACCGTGCGCGGTGCGATGGCAGGCGCACTCAAAAAGAAGCTGGGGCTAGAAATCACCTCAGAGAAGCAGACCGGCACAGACCGCGTCTACCGAATCACCACCACAACCGTTTGAGGACCTCATGAACCCCATCACTATCACCATCGAATCCATGCCCACGACCATCAACTTCGATGGCCGCGAATTGCAGGTCCAAAAGCTCAGCATCCCGCTGCCCTTTGGCCGCAAGCCTACAGACATCTCCGACATTGCCGCTTGCGGCGTCGAGGCGGTCTACGTGACCGAGATCCGGGAGATGGATCCCGAAGAATTTGATGGCTTCAAATTGAACCTTGGCAAGTCTCGCGACTGGCTCAAAGGCAAGGGAGGCGATTACTGGGATGGCCGGTTGTGCGTGATGGTGCACGCACCTGGTCGCCCTTACTTGTTCATCGATCCATCCGGAGGAGACAGCGTTCGCTATCTCGCGCGTCTGGGCTGATCAGTTGCGAAGAAGCAACTGATCAGAAAGATTAA
Source organism: Limnohabitans sp. MMS-10A-192 (assembly GCF_003063335.1). GTDB lineage: Bacteria > Pseudomonadota > Gammaproteobacteria > Burkholderiales > Burkholderiaceae_C > Limnohabitans_A. The sequence goes on from NZ_NERX01000003.1 coordinate 438,919, forward strand.
GCGCGGACACCGGCAGCATCTTTACGCGCATTGCGGAACTGCAGACCTGACGCAAATGTAATCACCAGCACATCTTCATGTCAGAGCCGCTCGACAGAATACAGGACGTGCATTCGCACAAGGTGCTTTGAGTAACGTAGCACCTGTATTCAAGAAAGGACCTGATATGAACACCCGCATCACTTCGCTCTTCGCTGCCGTCGTGCTCAGTACCCTGGCATCGACCGCTTTTGCCACCGACTCGCTGGCAGGCAATGTCGACAAGACCTACCGCCTGAAGGACGGTGGCACCGTATTCGTTTTCAAGGACGGAAAGATGGCAGTGGCCGACAAGTTCGACCGCGCCGTCCATCTCCCCAAAGGCCAAGTCCTGGAGGCGGCTGACGGTCAGAAGATCGTCATGACCAGCAGCGAAAGCGCGCGTCTCGACTTCCAGCTGCGCCAAGGTCACGAGAACTGACCTGTCATTTAGGCATGCCCCGTTTGAGGTACTGCCTTTCGTTCCTTTTGGGGGACGATGTCTCACGAGTCTTGGCGATGATCAATCGATCTTGCCAAGGCTCGTGAAATCTCTGCCATTAGAAACAGTGGAAGCTGGGTCGGCAGAAGGTGGATGATGGCGTTATTTTGGTGGTGGCCAAAGATGATCGGACTGTACGTATCGAAGTCGGCTACGGTCTAGAAGGTGCCTTATCTGATATCACCAGTAAGCGAATCATCAGTGAAGTTATCGTTCCCCATTTCAAGCGAGGCGATTTTTTCCAAGGACTTCAATCGGGCGTTGGACAAATCATCTCTGTAATCGATGGTGAACCACTACCAGAACATCAACGCCACTCCAAAAATTCCGATCAAGGACTTCGTCAACTTGTCCCCTTCTTGTTGATTGTGTCTTTAGGTGTCGGCAGTGTATTGCGCAGTGCATTCGGAAGAGTTGGCGGTTCACTCGTCACGGGTATGGTCGTGACTGGCCTTGCCTGGTTGGTTGTCGGATCACTGCTTCTCGCCATCTTCGCTGGCATTGCCGCTATGTTCGTCACGCTGATCGGGGCGTCTACGGTGCTTCACGGATTAGGCGGTATGTCAGGGGGTGGGCGTCATGGATGGGGCGGCGGCGGATTTCGAGGTGGTGGTGGCGGATTCGGCGGCGGCGGCGCATCGGGAAGGTGGTGACTATGCCAATCAAACGTATCTTTCAACATTTGCTGTTCTCAGATTGGCAGGTCCACCGTGCTTTTAAACGTGAAAGCCTTGATGCCATCACAAAAGCGATTCATAACAGTGAACATTTGCATGGCGGTGAGATTCGCTTGGCGATAGAAGGTGGCTTAGACGGCATTCGTCTTCTCAAGGGCCAATCATCTCGCGACCGCGCCATCGAGGTGTTTTCTCAGCTAAGAGTTTGGGACACTGAACACAACAATGGTGTCTTAGTTTATGTACTGCTTGCTGATCGTGCGGTCGAGATCGTTGCCGACAGGGGAATTCATATCAAGGCTGGCGATGAATGTTGGCGGTCGATATGTCAAACCATGCAAGACCATTTCTCCAGATCAGAGTTCGAGACAGGTGCATTAAAAGGAATAGCGGCAATTGCGAATGTGATCGGCCTCCATTTTTCCGCTCATGAAAAGCATGAAAACGAACTTCCTGACGCACCCGTCATGTTGAATTTTAAAAACTAAAAAATACTATGAATAAAAACCAACACGACCATCACGCCCACGAACACGGGCACGTTCACCACAACCCAATAGAACATCCCGACGCGTCTTCTTCTGAGAAATCTAGTAAGAGCAACACCACGGACCTAAAAGATCCTGTTTGTGGAATGACAGTAACCAGGCAGGCTGCGTATCAATCTGTACACATGGGAAGCACATTTTTCTTTTGCGGGACCAAATGCAAAACGAAGTTTGATGTCAACCCCATGTTGTACATGAGCGGAAACGCTGAAAAGTCGCAAATGACATCTGCTGCCGCAGGAACAATCTATACCTGCCCTATGCATCCTGAAATCCGGCAGGATCATGCAGGAAATTGTCCCAAGTGCGGCATGACACTCGAACCGCTTTTGCCTGAGTTGGAAGAAGACGAAAACCCCGAGTTGCGTGACTTCCAAAGACGCTTCTGGTGGACGCTTCCACTCACCATCATCGTGACATTTTTGGCGATGGCTGGCCACCGGTTGAAGTGGTTTGACATGTCTGTGCAAAGCTGGGGCGAATTTGCGCTTTCACTGCCAATCGTTATATGGGCTGGCTGGCCATTTTTCTCTCGAGGCTGGCAATCTGTTGTAAACCGCAGTCCCAATATGTGGACACTGATTGGCCTGGGCACCGGTGCAGCCTTTGTTTACAGCGTGGTTGCCACTGTGGCACCGCAGGTATTTCCAGACTCCTTTATTTCGATGGGCCGAGTCGCTGTGTATTTCGAAGCAACGGCTGTCATCATTTCACTAACCTTGTTGGGACAAGTTCTTGAGCTCAAGGCTCGCTCTCAGACTTCTGCTGCAATCAAATCACTTCTCGGGCTGGCCCCTAAGACGGCACGTCGCCTGCGTCCCGATGGCTCTGAGGAAGACGTTCCATTAACGCATGTGCATGTAGGAGATTTGCTACGCATTCGCCCCGGCGAAAAAGTTCCAGTTGATGGAGTAGTGACCGAGGGCAGTAGCGCCATCGATGAATCCATGCTGACCGGTGAACCCGTGCCAGTGTCTAAGCGAGTTGGCGACAAGGTGATTGGAGCAACTCTCAACACCAATGGCTCTCTCGTGATGCGGTCTGAAAAAGTCGGCGCGGCCACCATGCTCTCTCAAATCGTTCAAATGGTGGCCCAAGCGCAACGCTCCAAAGCACCGATGCAACGAATGGCTGACACCGTAGCGGGGTGGTTCGTGATGGCAGTTGTCAGCGTTGCCTTGCTCACTTTTTTTGCTTGGGGCCTGTTCGGTCCCGAGCCAAGCTGGGTTTATGCCCTGATTAACGCAGTTGCGGTTCTGATCATCGCCTGCCCCTGTGCGCTGGGCCTGGCCACACCGATGTCCATCATGGTCGCCACCGGGCGTGGTGCCACCCATGGCGTTCTTTTCCGCGATGCCGCTGCAATTGAGAATCTTAGAAAAATTGATACCCTGATCATCGATAAAACCGGCACGCTGACGGAGGGTAAACCGGCGTTTGATCGCGCGGTGGCTGCCCCGGGTTTTAACGAAATAGAGGTGCTGCGCCTTGCGGCCAGCCTGGACCAAGGCAGCGAGCACCCACTGGCCGATGCCATCGTGCGCGCGGCCCGCGAACGTCATCTGTCTTTGGACAAACCTGAGAACTTCGAGTCGGGTTCAGGAATTGGCGTGCGAGGTCAGGTTGGAGGACGACAACTGGCTCTGGGCAACACGGCATTGATGGAGCAGCTTGGTGTGGCTGTCCAGGCACTGGTGTCACAGGCGGAGTTATTGCGGTCAGAGGGAGCAAGCGTAATGCATCTGGCCGTTGATGGGCAACTAGCAGGCTTGTTAGCCGTGTCTGATCCGATCAAGGCTAGCACGCCCGAGGCTCTGGCCACTCTCAAGGCTGCCGGTCTGCGTATCGTCATGGCGACAGGTGACGGCTTGACCACTGCCCGCTCAGTTGGCGAACGACTTGGAATCGACGAGGTGCATGGTGAAGTCAAGCCCGCAGACAAACTGGCTCTCGTGGACCAGTTGCAAAAACAAGGCCGTATCGTAGCGATGGCTGGCGACGGTATCAACGACGCACCTGCACTGGCCAAGGCCGATGTCGGCATCGCCATGGGAACAGGCACTGATGTGGCCATGAACAGTGCCCAGGTGACTCTCGTAAAAGGTGATTTGCGCGGGATTGCGGTAGCCCGCACGCTCTCACAGGACACTGTGCGCAACATGAAACAGAACCTGATGTTTGCTTTTCTGTACAACGCGTTGGGGATTCCTGTTGCGGCGGGTGTGTTGTATCCATTGACTGGCTGGCTGCTGTCCCCATTGATCGCTGCGCTGGCCATGAGCTTCAGTTCGGCCTCGGTGATCGGCAATGCCCTTCGCTTGCGTCGTGGTGAATAAGACTAAAACCAGGTTATGAAATAGTCAGTGTAGGTCATCAGGTTACATGAATGTAATCTGGCCATCATCTTCACAACAGGTACATATTTAGAAAATGAAATCGTTAGTCTGACCAAGCGCAGGCCAGCGACATTTGAAGCCAATTGGAATCTGTGCAATGAATCAAAGCTACCACCGCTTTACTGAACTCTTTTTGCAGTTGGGTCTGCCATCCGATGTTGATGGCATAAAACATTTTCTAGAGAACCATAGCCCCCTTGACCCATCTATTCGTTTGGAAAACGCGCCCTTTTGGACGCAGGCGCAATCTACCCTGCTACGTGATGAAATACTCCAGGACGCAGACTGGGCCGAAGTTATTGATCAGCTGAATGCGGCCCTACGGCGAGGAAAGCAATGATTAACTTCAAATCGGCCATCGCTGCAGCGTGCTTCACTCTCTTTCTTGCCCCAACGAGCTACGGCCAAGATCTACAAATTGGTAGCAATTTGCAAGGATTACTAAAGCTAGCCAAGGAAAGAAATCCTGACTTAGCCAGCATGAGCTTTGATGCGAATGCTGCATCTGAAAGAGTTATACCTGCCGGGTCACTCCCAGATCCTAAATTTCGCACTGAGTGGCGTGACATCACACGTATGGGAGAACAGGGACCCACCCTTTCACCCAGTCGTGTTGGAAGCACGCGCTACTTGCTAATGCAAGACCTCCCTTGGTTTGGCAAGCGTGAACTAAAGCGTGAAACAGCTGAAGCCCTTTCTGAAGCAGCGAAAGTACGTGTAACAAGTACTTGGCTTGAGTTGGCCTCGAAGATAAAAACAACCTACGCACAACTCTACTATTTAGATCAAAGCGAACGCTTGACCCAGGAAATTTTGGATCTAATGGTTCGTTTAGAAAAAGTGGCTCAGGTTCGGTATGCAAGTGGGCTGGCTGCTCAGCAAGACGTTATCCGGTCTCAAGTGGAACAAACCGCTATACGCAGTGAGTTGATTTTCATTGAGTCGGAGCGTCGTCAATTGCAAGCGAGGTTGAATGCTCTGACAGGCAGGCAAGCCGATGAACCACTAGCAAGACCAACACAAATTCGGTCTCTACCTACGCCGGAAGTTTTGAATTTTTCAGCCTTAGAACAACGTGTTCGTTCGAACAATCCACTCTTGCAAGTTGAAGGTGCACAGATCAAAGCGGCGGAAAAGACACGTGAACTTGCTTATAAAAATCGATTTCCTGACTTCACTGTGGGCGCGTCACCCATTCAATACGGCAACTCAGTTCGCGAATGGGAGTTGATGGTTGAAATCAATATCCCACTGCAGCAAGGCGCTCGTCGAGCACAGGAAAGAGAGTCTGACGCCATGCTTTCCGCCTCACGCTCCAGACGAGAAGCGATAAACAACCAAGTCCTGGCTGATCTTTATGAAAACGTTACAGGATTTGAGTCAGAGCGACGCTCGCTCACTTTGACAACAGAAAGTCTTCTACCCCAGTCAGAGTTGAACTTCCGGTCGGCTCTTGCTGGATATGAATCAGGAAAAGTTGACTTTGCGACACTTCTGGATGCTCAAAAGCAAATCCGCCAAGCCAAGTTGAATCAAGTCAAGGCAGGCATCAATGCACAAATGCGTCTCGCGGATATCGAGCGCATCGTAGGAGAAGAATTATGACAACTGCCTTGAAGTTGGGCATGGCGGCGGTATTCGTTGCAACCTTGACAGCAAGTGGAGGATATTGGTATGGGAAACAGCAAGCCATTGTTCATAAGGATGGTAGTGCTGAAACAAATACGCTAGCCAAGAGTGCTTCTGAAGCACGAAAAATACTCTTCTACCGGAATCCGATGGGGCTGCCCGACACCTCGCCCACGCCCAAGAAAGATCCTATGGGCATGGACTACATACCGGTCTATGAGGGAGAGCAGGAATCGACACTCGGTAGTGCAAATTTGATTCGTATCAGCACGGATAAAGTTCAAAAGCTGGGCGTGCGCGTCGAGGCAGCAAGCACGCAAGCTCTGAACAAGACCGTGCGTGCAGCAGGACGAATAGAGCCTGACGAGCGCCAGACCTTCACCATTGCTCCCAAGTTTGAGGGCTATGTAGAACGTCTGTATGTCAATGCAACGGGTCAACCGGTTGGCAAAGGCCAGCCACTATTCGATGTGTACAGTCCCGAATTGGTCTCCGCTCAGCGTGAATACGCCATTGCATCGCAAGGTGTTGATTCCTTGAAAAGTGCCAGTGAAGAAGCCCAGCGAGGCATGCGTGAACTGGCGGACTCCAGCTTGTCAAGACTACGCAACTGGGATATCTCGGATGAACAAATCACGGCTTTGACCCAATCTACAGCGACGCGTCGCACATTAACGCTGCGTTCACCAGTTTCGGGCATCGTTACCGAGAAGAAGGCCGTTCAAGGCATGCGTTTTATGCCGGGAGAAATGCTTTACCAAGTTACCAATCTGGCCTCTGTATGGGTGATTGCCGATGTCTTTGAGCAAGACATCGGTCAGATTCGAACCGGTGCCAAGGCCACTGTGCGGATCAACGCCTATCCAGATAAGCAGTTTTCGGGGGCAATTACCTATGTTTACCCGACCCTCAAATCGGAGACGCGAACCGTTCCGGTTCGCGTGGAGTTGTCGAATCCACATGGACTTCTCAAGCCCGGCATGTTTGCGCAGGTCGAACTGCCCGTAGACAGCAAGCGTTCTGTGCTAACCGTTCCCACGTCCGCCGTGATTGATAGCGGGACTCGTCAAATCATTCTTGTTCAAGTGCAGGAAGGACGCTTCGATCCAAGGGAGGCCAAGCTTGGCGCGCGTAGCGATGATCGCATCGAGGTTCTGGAGGGCGTGCGAGATGGCGAGATGGTAGTTGTTGCTGCGAACTTCTTAATTGACGCCGAAAGTAACCTCAAGGCTGCGATCGGGGGGCTGGGACATTCGGGACACGGGGCGGCAGCTTCTAAAGGAGGATCGGCAGAATCCAAGACCACGGCATCCGTAGGCCATCGTGCAGAAGGAAAAATCGAGGACATCGATACCAAAAGTGGTTCGCTGACGATCGCACACGGTCCGGTATCCACCCTTAAATGGCCTGCCATGACCATGGAATTCAAGGTTGCAAATAGCAGCCTGCTATCTGGTCTGAAGCCTGGAATGTCTTTGAGCTTTGAGTTCGTTGAGCGTGGCCAGGGCGAATGGATCATCACCGCCATCAAGCCTGTCACGGCAAGTGCGGCCAATCCACACACTGGTCACAACTGATCTTTGGGGGACACCATGCTTGCAAAGATCATTGATTGGTCAGGACGAAACCGTTTTTTGGTCCTGCTTGCTACTTTGTTTGTCGTTGTTGGCGGTGTATTCGCCGTCATCAGGACACCACTGGACGCGCTTCCCGATCTGTCTGATGTTCAGGTAATCGTTTACACAGAGTACCCAGGACAAGCTCCGCAGGTGGTTGAAGACCAGGTCACTTATCCACTGACCACAGCCATGTTGTCGGTTCCGAAATCGAAAGTCGTTCGGGGCTTTTCATTTTTCGGCGCGTCCTTTGTCTACATCATTTTTGAAGATGGCACCGATATTTACTGGGCGCGTTCACGGGTACTGGAGTATTTGAACTTCGCGTCCAGTCGCATGCCCAAGGGGGTGACGCCACAAATCGGTCCTGATGCAACCGGGGTGGGCTGGGTTTACCAGTATGCCGTGCTGGCCAAGGACAAAACCCTGGCTGAACTGCGCACCTTGCAAGACTGGTACCTGCGGTATCAACTCACAAAAGCACATGGGGTCGCCGAAGTGGCTTCCATCGGTGGGTTTGTCCAGACTTACCAGATCACTGTCGACCCTGTAAAACTCCGCGCCTACGGCGTTCCTCTGGCCAAAGTGTCTCAGGTGGTGCGCGAATCCAACCGAGATGTTGGTGGCCGTGTGGTCGAAATGGCCGAAACTGAATACATGGTTCGGGGACGTGGCTACCTGCGCGGCGTTTCGGATATCGAGAATCTTGTCGTCAAGTCCGACAAGGGAACGCCAGTGTTGGTGCGAGATATTGCACGAGTTGAATTGGTTCCTGATGAGCGGCGCGGCATCACTGAACTCAACGGTGAGGGTGAGGTCGTCTCCGGCATCGCCATGTCTCGTTACGGTCAAAATGCCCTGGAGGTAATCCACAACCTCAAGGAAAAGATCACGGAAGTCTCAGCAGGATTACCGGAGGGGGTCAGCATCCAAGCGGTGTATGACCGCTCTGATTTGATTCACCGCGCGATCGACACTCTCAAGCGCACGCTGCTGGAGGAAAGTCTGATCGTTGCCTTGGTCTGCGTTGTGTTTCTGATGCACGTTCGCTCGGCTCTGGTGGCAATTTTGATGCTACCTGTGGGGGTGTTGATCGCTTTTATTGCCATGCGTCTGCTGGACATGAACTCGAATTTGATGAGCTTGGGAGGTATTGCCATCGCGATTGGTGCCATGGTGGATGCAGCCATCGTGATGATTGAGAACGCTCACAAGCATCTGGAACGCTTACCCGAAGACCACGATAACGCGCAACGGGTTGAGGCCATGATCACTGCGTGCAAGGAGGTGGGACCAGCATTGTTCTTCTCGCTTTTGATCATCACCGTGTCCTTTTTGCCCGTGTTCACGCTTGAGTCGCAGGAAGGACGTCTGTTCTCACCGCTTGCCTACACTAAGACCTTCGCCATGGCGGGGGCGGCAATGCTTTCGGTGACACTGGTGCCTGTACTGATGATGCTGTTCATCCGGGGAAAAATCATGCCGGAAGCTAAAAATCCGGTGAATCGCTTCTTGATCTGGGTGTATCGCCCGATCATCGCTGGCGTGATGCACAAGAAAAAGCTAACCGTTGGCGTAGCGCTCTTCGTGCTGGGAATTTCGCTATATCCAGCCAGCAAGCTCGGATCCGAATTCATGCCGACACTCAATGAAGGCACGTTGCTTTACATGCCAGCGTCGTTACCAGGCATGTCGATCACCAAGGCTGCCGAGTTGTTGCAGACGCAGAACAAGATCATCAAGAGTTTCCCTGAGGTGGCTTCGGTGTATGGCAAAGCTGGCCGGGCGAACACGGCCACGGACCCGGCACCGACAGAAATGTTTGAAACGGTGATCAACCTCAAGCCAACCTCTGAGTGGCGCAAGGGTATTACGACCGACAAACTGATTTCCGAGATGGACAAGGCGTTGCAGTTCCCGGGCGTATCAAACGCTTGGACCATGCCGATCAAGGCGCGCATCGACATGCTGTCCACCGGCATTCGTACACCAATTGGCATCAAGGTCTTCGGCAAGGATCTCAACGAGATGGAACGTTTGGCCCGCGAGATTGAAACGGTAGTCAAGCAGGTTCCAGGCACCACATCTGCATTTGCCGAACGCATCACTGGTGGCTTCTACCTGAACATCGAACCAGATCGCGCACAACTGGCGCGCTATGGACTGGCTGTAGGTGACTTGCAAGAGGTGATCGGTACCGCGCTTGGCGGAGACATGGTGACCACCACCGTTGAAGGGCGTGAACGCTTTGGAGTGACAGTCCGTTACCCTCGCGAACTTCGTTCAGACCCGCAGCAAATTGCACGGGAAGTTCTTGTGACCACCATGGACGGTGCAATGGTGCCTCTGGGACAGGTCGCTCGGGTTGAGGTGGCCAAAGGTGCACCAGGCATTCGTACTGAAAACGCGTTGCTATCTGCCTACATCTTCGTCGACATTCGTGAACGTGACATCGGCAGTTACGTGGCGGATGCCCGTAAGGCGGTAAACGAACAGATCAAATTTCCAACTGGTTACTACGTGACCTGGAGCGGTCAGTTCGAGTCGATGGAGCGTGCTGTACAAAAGATGAAGCTGGTGGTTCCGGTAACGCTGCTGATCATCTTCTTGCTGCTGTATCTGAATTTCAAGCGGCTGACCGAGACACTGATCGTCATGTTGTCAGTCCCATTCGCGCTGGTAGGCGGCGTCTGGCTGATGTGGTTGCTCGGATACAACTTGTCTGTGGCCGTTGCGGTCGGCTTTATTGCACTGGCTGGCGTAGCTGCTGAGACTGGAGTGGTGATGCTGATTTATTTGGATCATGCATGGGAGGAAATAAAGGAAAGACGCATCTCTGAAGGAAAAATTCCTGATACCAATGATCTATATCAAGCAGTCATGGAAGGTGCTGTAGAGCGGGTTCGCCCCAAGATGATGACTGTAGTTGCCATCATGGCGGGCCTATTACCCATCATGTGGGGTACTGGTACGGGCTCTGAAGTTATGAGCCGCATTGCGGCCCCGATGGTGGGCGGAATGATTTCCTCAACTGTGCTGACGCTGGCAGTTATTCCCGCGCTTTATGCTTTGGTTAAAGTTCGGGAGCTCAACTCAAAATGAGTTTTTATTCTCCTAGAGAATTTGACTTGCTTGTGTATTGACCAAGCGGAAACTGCAATCCTGAGCAGTCGCATGTCCGTGAAGAAAGCGATAGGTCACTTCTGATGTTCCTCAAGAAATGAAACTGCTATTAGCGCAACAACTCCTCCCGTGATCGCCACGTCGGCGATGTTGAACGCAGGCCAGTGCGTACCACGCAAGTGAAAGTCCAGATAGTCGACGACCTGCCCGCGTGCGACGCGGTCAAAGCCATTGCCGACGGCACCGCCTAAGATCAGGCTGTACGCCAAGGCCTCAAGACGGCGCACCGGTTTGCTCAGCATCCAGGCCAACCATATTGAAGCCCCCAGTGCGATCGCAAGGAAGAACCAGCGCTGCCAACCTCCGGCGCCAGCCAGAAAGCTAAAAGCCGCGCCCGGGTTCAGAACATGGACCAGATTGAAAAACGGTGTCACTTCAAGTGACCAGCCCAGCGGCGTGGTCAGATCAATGAGACTCTTAGTGGCTTGGTCGATTGCAAGCACGATGAACGCCACGGAATACCAATAGGATTTGCGATTCGGATACGTCATTACTACTTTTCAATTTCGAGGACATCGATGCTTGGCACCGCATGTGACGGCGGCCAGTGCAACTTGAAGGGGCATACGGCTGCGTGAATATCCGGTAGTCAAAAGTGCATCAGCAGCCAGCGGCCTGAACCTGCGCAGCGATTCGAATTGGTGGCATCAGCACATCTCGAAGAGGTTAAAGCAGACGCTCCTTAACTTGATCATCAAATTCATCAAATCATGCATGACAGGAACTTTCACAGGCCAAGTCAGTGCAAGCGACACCGAAAAGTTGTCGCCTACAAAGATGGTTCCGTCAAGTCGCTGCCTTTCCGCAATGAGCACAGAACTTCGCCCACGCTTGCAGGGTCGTTCCGCATTGCGTGCACGCAGAAGGAACCAACGTAGTTCCGCACTGCTGGCAGAAACGAGCCCCTAGCGCGTTCAGCGCCTTGCAGTTCGGGCATGCAACGCCGGCGTTGCCTCCTCCGCTGGTTGGAGGTCCGCCGCTTCCGTACCCACCGCCATAGCCGTGGCGATCACCGTGATGCGCCCCACCATGGTGGCCGCCACCCTGATGACCACCGAAAAGTCTGTCAAAAATACTCATTTATCTTTCCTCTTTCAAGAACGCCTTACAAGGCCGCTAAGGCCAACCAACGGATCTCATCACAATTTTTCGAAACATTCGCACTCGCTAGGGCAATGCAAAGAAGTGCCAAGAAGGTCGTTCTCCGCCCTTACGTCACTTCAGAACAAATCGTGCCGTCGCTGCCTTGCTTGCAAGATTCACCTGCGCGACAACCTTCGTACCGGGCGCGACTTTAAAACTGCCTTTTGCTTCAAGCTTGTCACCCGATGGTTTCAAATCAATCTCTTGCTTGTCGCTACCTGAGAGCAAAGTGATTTTTGCTGTTGCCCTGCTGACATCAACTGGTTTCCCGTGATCTCGCACGTACAACTGAAGCACATCGGGCTTGGCCACGAGCTCGTAGTCCATATCCTTGATTTCCGTGACCAAACCTCCATGGAGAGGCTTGTCTCCATGACCATGGTCATGTTTGTCCGCAGCAAATACGACGCCTGATGCCATCAACATCAAAGCGAAGGTGGTCGAAATCAGTTTCATGAGTTTTCCTTTCAAAAGTACAGGTTAAGAATCAGATCTAAAGACTGGCTTATGAATTCTGCGAAGCAGCCGCAGCCTGCGGATGCACCGGTTCGGCAGTGACGCCCTCCAATTCCTCGTCCGGACGATGGGCCAGCCGATACAGAATCGGAAGCACGAGCAGCGTCAGCAATGTGGAGGACAGGATGCCGCCAATCACCACGGTGGCCAAAGGACGCTGTACCTCCGCGCCGGTTCCCGTGGCGATTGCCATTGGAATGAAGCCCAACGATGCCACCAAGGCTGTCATCAATACAGGGCGCAAACGAGTCAACGCTCCCTCACGGATGGCTGCGTCCAATTGGGCTCCCTCTTCTCGCAAGCTGCGGATGTAAGAAATCATCACGAGGCCATTGAGCACTGCAACACCTGACAGGGCGATAAAACCCACTGCGGCGGAAATCGACATTGGAATGTCACGCAGCCACAGCGCCAAAATGCCGCCGGTCAACGCAAATGGAATGCCGGTAAATACCAGCAGGCCATCCTTGACGTTGCCGAACATTGCAAACAGCAACACGAAGACCAGGAGCAACGACACAGGGACGACGATTTGCAATCGCTGTGTCGCGGACTGCAGGTTTTCAAATGTGCCACCCCAGCTCGTCCAGTAGCCTGCGGGAATCTTGACCTGCGCCAAAGCAGCTTCCGCGTCGGCCACAAAGGAACCGACATCACGGCCACGCACGTTTGCACTCACCACAATGCGACGCTTGCCGTTCTCGCGGCTAACCTGATTAGGCCCCGGTGCCAGCTCGAAGCTAGCCACTTCGGCCAGTTGGATGAAATTGGTTCGTCCTTCGACGCCGCCCGAACCGCGTGGCAAAGGAATCGGCAAACGTTTCATGCTCTCAAGGTCGTTGCGCAAGGACTCTGGCAAACGAACAAGGATGTCGAATCGACGGTCACCTTCAAACAACGTACCGGCCTCACGCCCCCCGATGGCCGTGGCCACTGCATCCTGAATATCAGCCACGTTTAGCCCGTAGCGCGCGGACTTCTGACGATCAATGTTGACTGTGAGCATCGGTAATCCGGTCGTCTGCTCCACCTTGACTTCTGACGCACCAGGGATTTTTTGCAACTTGGACGAAACCTCTTCGGCTGTCTTGTTCAAGACGTCCATGTCGTCCCCGAAGATCTTCACCGCCACGTCGCTTCTCACCCCCGAGATGAGTTCGTTGAATCGAAGTTGGATCGGCTGGGAGAACTCGTAGTTGTTACCCGGTATCTTGCCCACGACCTCCTGCACGGCGGCCAGCAACTCGTCACGAGACTTCCGCGGCTCGGGCCACTCAGACATTGGCTTGAGCATGATGTAGCCATCAGAAATGTTCGGCGGCATGGGGTCGGAGGCAATTTCCGCCGTTCCAGTGCGCGCAAAGACACGGTCGATCTCTGGAAATTTGGCTTTCAGCGTTGCTTCCAGTTGCTGCTGCATCGCCACCGATTGCGACAAACTGGTGCCAGGAATGCGCAAGGCCTGAATAGCGAAGTCTCCTTCGTTCAAGCTGGGCACGAACTCACTGCCCATGCGCGTTGCGATCAAACCGCACAACACCACTGCCACGGCTGCGGCAGCCAACACAACAGCCTTGGCTGCCATCACGCGATCTAGCAAGGGACCGTACCAGCGCTTGGCTTGCACCATCAAGAAGTTTTCCTTTTCGCTGACACGGTTGCCAATGAACAGTGCGACCGCAGCCGGAATGAAGGTCACCGACAAAATCATGGCTCCCACAAGCGCCGCCACCACCGTGAACGCCATCGGATGAAACATCTTCCCTTCGACGCCGGTCAGGGCAAAGATGGGCAAGTACACCACCATGATGATCAACTGCCCAAATAGCAGCGGGCGACGTGATTCCTTGGATGCAAGGAAAACCTCGTGAAAACGTTCCGCCCGAGTCAATGGCCTGCCGTAGTGAGCTTGCGCATGGGCAAGACGGCGAACACAGTTTTCGACGATCACCACCGCACCATCAATGATGATGCCGAAGTCCAGTGCGCCGAGGCTCATTAAATTAGCGCTGACCTTGTAGCTCACCATTCCTGTGAAGGTGAACAGCATCGATAAGGGAATCACGGTGGCCGTGATGATGGCGGCGCGGATGTTGCCGAGGAACAAGAACAGGATCACGATCACCAGGATCGCGCCTTCTAACAAGTTCTTTTTGACCGTGTTGATGGCCTTATCCACCAGGACGGTGCGGTCGTAGACGGTCACCGCATGTACACCCTCGGGCAGGCTGCGGTTGACCTCGATCATCTTCTTGTCGACGGCTGTTGATACCGTTCGGCTGTTTTGACCGATGAGCATGAAGACGGTGCCCAGCACCACTTCACGGCCGTTGTCAGTAGCAGCACCGGTGCGAAGTTCACGTCCGATGCCGACCTCGGCAACATCACGCACCCGAATCGGCACGCCACCCGCACTGCTGAGGATGACATTGCCGATGTCCTCAAGTGTCTTAACCTGCCCGGGGGCTCGAATTAGGTACTGCTCACCTCGCTTTTCGATATAACCTGCGCCCACGTTGCCGTTGTTGCGATCCAGAGCCGTCACAATGTCCTGCAGGGTGACGCCCAACGAGGCCAGTCGCTCGGGTATCGGTGAGATTTGGTATTCCTTTGCAAAACCACCAATCGAATTGATTTCCGTCACGCCGGGCACATTGCGCAACTGTGGCTTGATGATCCAGTCTTGAATCTCGCGCAGATCGGTGGCCGTGTAGGGCTGGCCATCAGGTTTTTTCGCACCATCCTTGGCCTCGACTGTCCAGAGGTAAATCTCACCCAAGCCTGTCGATATGGGCCCCATCGCAGGAGTGATTCCGGGAGGCAGTTTGTCGCGGGCCTCCTGGATGCGTTCATTGACCAACTGGCGCGCGAAGTAGATGTCGGTGCCGTCCTTGAAGATCACAGTCACTTGCGACAGCCCGTAGCGAGACAAGGAACGGGTCTGCTCCAGATTGGGAAGACCCGCCATCACGGTTTCAATCGGGTAAGTCACCCGCTGCTCGGTTTCCAGAGGGGAATATCCCGGCGCTTGGGTGTTAATCTGCACTTGGACATTGGTGATGTCCGGGACGGCATCGATAGGTAACTTTTGGTAGTTGAACACGCCGATGGCAGCCATACCAAAGACCGCCAGCAACACCAACCATCGGTGCTCAATGGCTGCGCGAATAAGTTTTTCAAACATGTATGTCGCTCCGGTATCAATGGGTGTGTTCGGCAGAGGCTTTGCCAAGCTCTGACTTCACGACAAAACTGCCTGCCGACGCATAAGGTGCCCCGGCTCTGAGCCCTTGCAACACCTCGACACGCTTGCCATCACTGCGGCCCAACTGCACAGGCTGAGCGATGAATCCCCCATTCACCTTCAGGAATACGACCGGCTTGTCGCCAACGGTCTGAATGGCATCACTGGCCACTGTCACGGGTACGTCAGCCTCTAAGGAGGTCACTTCCACGTTGACAAACAGCCCAGGACGCCAAGCACCTTTCGGGTTGGACAAGACCACTCGGGCTTTGGCCATACGGGTTTGTTCGCCAATCAGCGACCCAACAAAGGTGATAACGCCAGTAGCGCTGGCATCGAATGCAGTGGCCTTGATGGTCACTTTTTCGCCGACTCTGACCAGCGGCAAGTCCTTGGCTGGCACGTTGATTTCAGCCCAAACCTGCCCCAGATCGGAGACGGTAAACACGGCAGCATCCTCCTTGACGGCTTCGCCAAGGCTGAGATGCTTTTCAATCACTAAGCCATCGAAGGGCGCACGCAATTCAAAGCGGTTAAGCCCCCCCTTAGAAACGGTGGCTAGGCCCAAAGCGGAGAGCTTCTGTTGAGCGTTGGCCACAGCTACTTCAGCCTCGTGCAGCGCTTGCCCTGCTTGCAGGTAGTCCTGCTCTGCGGAAATCTTTTGCTCCCAGAGCCGCTTTTCACGCTCAAACGTGGTACTGGCCAAGGTCAGGCGCTTTTGCGCTGTTTGCAACTCGCTGCGCTGCTCAGACGCAGCCGGGCTGGCAATGACGGCCAGGACCTGCCCCTTCTTGACGGCTTGTCCCAAGCTCGCCTGCACGCTCTCGACCACACCCGCAATGCGCGGGACAACGTGCGATGTCCGGTCTTCGTTCAAGCGAATTTCCCCCGGCATTAGCAGGGCTGTCTTGATTCGTGCAGCCCCTGCTGTGTCGATGCCAATAGATGCCGCTTTAATTTGCGCATCACTGAGTTCGACTTTCCCCTCTTCTTGTTTGAGAACGAACATGAAGGGTTCGTTGGCTGTCTGGGCAACGATGTTGATCTCGAACGCGTGCGGCTCCGGCACGACCTCCCGGCTCAACAGGCTGTCTTTTTCAGTCGCGAAATTGAGTGTCTGTTTCTCTCCGGTCAAACGCGTGATGGTCGCGCTGACCTTTGCAGCGCTGGTGGGAAGAGGCTTGCCTTTGTCATACAACCAGACTCGCAAACGAGGCTCACCGCCTTCCTCAGCGAGTAACGCTTCCAGCCCGAAATCCCCCTCCTTGAACAGCTTGCCTCCATGCGGCCCCTTGGTCGGGGCCTCGTGGTGTTCGCCGTCCGCATGACCCTTGTCGTGGTCGTGTTTGTCTCCACTCTCCTTGCCGTGATGCTCACCATCACTGTGTGCCTTGGCTTCAACGTGGCTGCCGTGACCGTGGCCGTCATCTTCGGCTGTCTTGGTTGCTTTGCCGCCGAGAATGGCGCTGCCCAGTACAACGCCCGTCGCAACGATCACGGCGATGGCGATCAGATGCTTCTTGCTGACATTCAGTTTGTTGGTATCGATTTTCATGTTTATTCCTTATTCGCTGGCTGGGTAGCATTTGCGCCAGATTCGCCGAGCACGCGGTCAATGTCTGCAGCCGTGCGATGCGCCTCAGCCAATGCTTTGAGGTATTGAGACTTGGCGGCAAAGTAGGTGCGCTGTGCGTCCAGCACTTCCAAGAAGTTGAACTTGCCGTTTTCAAATCCGACGGTGGCCGCGTCGTAGGCACTTTTGGCCCCAGGTAAAACATCTTGTTGCAAGACGTCGACTTCCCTACGAATGGATTCCAGCCGCTCGCGGGCTTGCAATACGTCCGTGCTGACTCGTATGTTCAAAGCTTGGAGTTCGTCCCGCGCCTTGTCTTCGCGCTTCAACGCTTCCAACAAGTTCCCCTGATTGCGATCAAACAGCGGCAAGGGGACGGAAACACCGAACAGCAGTTGATCGCGCTGCAGTTCGGTGGGGCGTTTCATCGTTCATGACCACAACATCTGCGGCTTCCATCGCCGTATGGGTTCCAGCAGCACCCATGGCGAAGCCGATGTCGGCCTTAGCAAGTGCTGGTGCATCGTTGATGCCATCGCCAGTCATTGCCGTGATGCCCAGTCGCTGTTGAAGTTCGCCGATAGCCTGTAGTTTGTCTTCTGGCAGCAGGTTGCCCCGCACTTCGGCTATGCCCGCCAGAGAGCCAACGGTGCGCGCGGTCGCGATGTTATCCCCTGTCAGCATGACCGGTGTCACGCCGAGCGACTTCAGGTCGGCCACCGCTTGGGCGGAGGATGGTTTGATGGTGTCCGCCACCGCGCAGATCGCCATCACACGTTCGCTGTTAGCGAGGAGTGTGACCGTGCGACCTGCCTCCTCATGAACTGCGAGGCGGGTTTCGAGTTCAGCCGAACATTGCCCACGCTCCTCGATCCAGCGGTGGTTGGCCAGCGCGTAGGAATGATTGCCGATAACACCTTGCACTCCACGCCCTGCAACGGCTTGAAACTCTCCCACCTCTTGATCGGCGGTTGACAGCCCCTCTGCGATGGCTTTGGAAACCGGGTGATCCGACCGGCCCGCGAGACTCTTTGCAAGCCCCTCCAGCACCCGTTGATCAAGACCTGTGTCCACGGGCTCGAAGGCCACCAGTTTGGGCTTGCCTTCCGTGATCGTACCGGTCTTGTCCAGGGCCACAGCTTTGATCTTTCGCGCATCCTCCAAGTAAACGCCACCTTTGATCAAAATCCCCCGCCTTGCCCCGGCTGCCAAACCGCTGACGACCGTGACAGGTGTGGAAATAACCAAGGCACAAGGGCAAGCGATGACCAACAACACCAAGGCCTTGTAGACAGCCTGCATCCAGGTCAAGTCCGTGATCCACGGCGCTAGCAACGCGACGGCGACAGCCAGGATGAAAACGGCAGGGGTGTAGATCGCGGCAAACCGATCTACAAAGCGCTGTGTCGGCGCACGGGACGACTGTGCTTGCTCGACTGCGTGGATGATGCGCGCCAGGGTGCTGTCCGAAGCGGGCGCGGTGACACGGAATTCCAAGGCTGCAGACTGGTTGATGGTGCCTGCGTACACTTCGTCGCCAGGAGCCTTGTCTATAGGCAGGCTTTCCCCAGTCACAGGGGACTGGTCGATGGCACTCTGTCCGAGCGTGACGACACCATCGAGTGGAACGCGCTCTCCTGGACGGATGCGCACTGTTGCGTCGACAACGACAGCTTTGACGCCGACGCGCGTCCAACTGCCGTCACCTTGACGCACCTCGGCTTGCTCCGGTGCCAGCGCCAGCAAGCTCTTGATGGCGTTACGCGCCCGGTCCACCGCTCGAGCCTCGATGGCCTCGGCTATGGCATACAAGGCCATCACCATGGCAGCTTCTGGCCACTGGCCTATCAAGAAGGCACCTGTCACGGCCACAGTCATCAAGGCGTTGATGTTCAAGCGTCCTTGCCGCAGTGCGGAAAGCCCTTTACCGTAGACGGAGAAACCCGCCAGGGCGATGGCCACCGCGGCCAGCGCCATTCCAAGGGCTTTTGCTGGCCAACTATCTGGAAAAGCGAATGCCAAGCCTTCAGCCGCCACGGCCAGCCCCAATGCAGCAATCAATTTGCCCCATGAGGCCCAAAAACCAGTTGGCGCAGCGGCAGTAGCTCCATCCGATTTGTCTTCTACTCCGAGTGGTTCCGGT
Organism: Limnohabitans sp. MMS-10A-192; assembly: GCF_003063335.1. GTDB lineage: Bacteria > Pseudomonadota > Gammaproteobacteria > Burkholderiales > Burkholderiaceae_C > Limnohabitans_A. The sequence goes on from NZ_NERX01000003.1 coordinate 458,107, forward strand.
TTGAAGCCCGCTTTGCGAATCGCATCCAGTGCCAACCGCAGAGCATGATCCTCGGCAGCGATGGTCAACTCGCGGTCGCCCAAGTTGAACTGCAAGCCACGAATGCCTGCCACGCCGTCCAGCGCTCGACGGATTTCTGACTCTTCGGACGCGCAGTCCATGTTCGCGATCCGGAATCTATGTGGCTCAACAGCCGTTGCTTTAGACGCCATTGGCCCGCCCACGGCAGGCGATGCAGCGCAGCCACTTCCACAACCGCAGGCAGTGTCAACTTGTTGGCGTTGGTGAGTAGGGTTCATGATCTTCTCCTTGTTGGATGGATTAAAAACCCTGTAGCCACTACAATGTCAAGTACCTACAAATAAAATGGCGCAACTTTCTTGCCACCGCTCAAGGTGAAGATATGAAAATCGGTGAACTGGCCAAGGCGGCTCACACTCAGGTTGAGACGATCCGGTATTACGAACGCGAAGGATTGTTGCCAGAAACGCCTCGCACAGAAGGTAACTACCGGGTGTACGGCAGCGAACACGTTGACCGACTGTCCTTCATACGGAACTGCCGTGGGTTGGACATGACGCTGGACGAAATCCGAATATTGCTGCGCTTCAAGGACTCGCCTCTAGAGAACTGCGCAGATGTCAATGACTTACTCGACGAGCACATCGGCCATGTGGCCGCCCGCAGCAAAGAGCTGAAAGCGCTAGAGCGACAGCTCAAGACCTTGCGGGAGAACTGCCGTAAATCTCAACAGGCCAGTCAATGCGGCATCTTGAGTGAGTTGTCCACCGCATCGCATCCCGATCAGGAGTTAACCACCAGCAAGGGGCATGTTCATGGGGCACACAGTCTCAAGGCAAAGCTTTGAACGAAAGGCATCATCTGCTTACATCGGGTCATGACATCAATTTTCGTGATGACGATGGGCGCACTGCTTTGTATGTGGCAGTTTATGAAACTTACTATGGGCTAGCCATACACGCTACTTGAGCGTGGCGCAGATCCAAACATTCCAGACAACGAGTGCGACTTACCTCTGGATATCGCCAAGTACTCGCACCTTTACAGACGAAGTAACAATACAGAAATGGTGGATGCATTGGTGAAGGCTGGAGGAAAGTGCAAGGAAGGCCCGTCAGCTAGGGAGCTCCTTGATGACAAGATCTATGATGGATTTGCACAGGCTGACCTGCCCCCTCTGGCCGTACCAATCAATCGGAAGTAGTCCAAGGGTTCAAGGTTAATCCAAAACTTGAGGGTTGAGATTTGCAGCGGCATTGGTTTGAATCCTTTGCTGCTGCGCGAACTGAG
>NZ_NERX01000004.1 GCF_003063335.1 Limnohabitans sp. MMS-10A-192
CGACCGGGAGCTCGCTGCGGAAATTTCCATCGATGAATACGAGCAGCGTGTTGCTGATGAAGCTTCTGTCATCGAGGCTGAAATGGCAGGTTGGAATTTCAAATACAAATTGATTCCTCGCTACACAGTCAAGGAAACTCGTCGCGTCAAAGAAGAGGTGATCACTGAAAAGTTGCTGCCCGATGCAAAGGCGCATTTGAATTGCTCGATCGTCGAACCTTCCGCAACCTTCGGTGGCTCGATGGTCACAAATTTGGATGGTTATGCAATTGCATTGGTCAAGCGTGAAAACAATCAGTACACGCTGTTGAATAACTTGATCGACAAGTCGTTGGTTAACTCTTCCATCGTGAATGCGTATCGCAAAAAGTTTGATGCATGTCCGACCAGCACTCGGATCCTGTGCGAGACCCTCCGTACCCAACTTTTGCCAGCTTCCTTGAAGCTCAAGCAAAAAGATCTGGTTCAAGTCATCCCAGACTCGAACAACTCCGAAAACGAAGTTTTGGCTCGTCCGCGCCTGATGTATCTGGGTAAGACTGGGGAATTGGTTCTGAGTCCTTTGCACCTCAAAGCTGGAGTGGTGACAACCGTCAAACCCAAGGCAATGTTCATGGATGCCCCGAACTATGACGTTGCTCTGACTGGCATCAGCAAAAGCACAGTTGAACAGACATTGCTGAACCAATTGGCATTCAATTTGTACAGCCCTGACCATTTCGGAAAAATTCCAGCGCTGCCTAATGATCCTGTGTACAGCCATCGTCTTTGCTTGACTCACAAGGCCGATGAAAAAAGCCAACTCTTGATTCACTTCAATTCGTTTGCTCAAGAGCCTCAATTTGCTTACGAGCAACCCATCTACGACAACGCATATGACAGTCAGTTGGTCACACGCATCGATTTGAAACCCCAAGCAGTCGAAGCTATTTCCAAGCGTGTTGCAGAGATGTGGCTGCAGGGCATTGACGATCACATCACTCGTGAAGCAAATTTGCAGATGCAAATTACGGTGACTGGTAAGTGCATTTACACCTCGCACACCCAAAAAGATGGCAAGTTCATCGTCAAGAATCGCGTTGTTTACGACCCCGAAGGCGTGGACGAAAACGTGCTGATTGATCAACGGTTCTTGACGAAAGATCTGATGCCCGTGCTGGCAAGTCTGGGCCACATTCCCTTCGATGGTGCCGTGAGTTTCAAGCTCGGTAAGCATGTCCTCGTGCTCGAGTTCACTACTGACGTTGCAAATTACTGCATCGCGATTCCGACATTGGATCTGGATACCAAGACCCTCTGTGTCAATGCATTCAAGTCCTATACGCCTGTCATCGCAGAGAAAACTGCTGCGCAAATGGAAGAAGCTCATATCGAGGCACTCGTTGGTGACCACGAACTGAACGATTACAGCATTGATGGCGCCATCGTTACACACGACGACATTGAAACTATTTACGTGGAAATTTAATCATGAGCAATTTCAACAATCCTAACTTCGCGCTGTGGCATTCCCCCAAATTAGTAGACAAATAATGATGTCAAAACTGAATTGGAGCCATGCAAATGCAACGAACGAAATATGCCGCCGAGTTCAAGTCCGAGGCGGTCAAACAAGTCATCGATAAAGGTCATGCCGTCGTCGATGTGGCCAAGCGGCTGGGAATTCCGGAGGGGGTTCTGTACAGCTGGGTCAACAAGTTCAAGAAATCAGACGCACCCCAGTCAAGCGACCTCAAAGCGCTGCAAGCTGAGATGACCAAGCTCAAGGCTGAACTCAGGCGAACAACAGAGGAGCGCGACATCTTAAAAAAGGCCGCAGCGTACTTTGCCAAGCAGTCCGGGTGAAGTACGCGTTCATGCAGGTACACCAGCGCGAGTTTCGTCTGACCAGTATGTGCCGTGTTCTTAAGGTGCACCGCAGCGGCTATTACGCTTGGCTGCGTGAGCCGCTCTCTCCAAGGGCCAAGGCCAATGAAAAGTTGACCACGCAGATTCGTGAGTTCTACGACCAAAGCATGGGCATCTACGGCAGTCCTCGCATCTTCTTTGATCTCAAGGAGGCGGGTGTGGCGTGTAGCGAAAACCGTGTTGCCCGGTTGATGCGCGCAGCGCAGATCAAATCGGTACGGGGGTACAAGAGACCCAGGTACAAGGTGGGCAAGCCTGCGCAAGTGGCTCCCAATCAATTGGAGCGTCAATTCCAGCACGATGAGCCAGACCACGCTTGGGTCACGGATATCACCTACATCCGCACGCATGAGGGCTGGTTATATTTGGCTGCCGTGCTGGATTTGCACTCGCGTGCGGTCGTTGGCTGGAGTATGGGCGCACGAATGCAGACGAGTTTGGTGCTGGATGCACTGACGATGGCGGTTTGGCGAAGAAAACCAAAGGATTCTGTGATCATCCATTCGGATCAGGGCAGTCAATTTGGCAGTGACGAGTTCAATCGCTGGTGCAAAGACAACCGGTTGAGCCCCAGCATGAGCCGTCGGGGCAACTGTTGGGATAACGCTGTGGCTGAGTCGTTCTTCAGCAGCTTGAAGAGCGAGCAGATCAAAAAACGGATTTACCAAACAAGGGCTGAAGCCAAGTCAGAAATCTTCGATTACATCGAGGGTTTCTACAATCGAGTGCGACGCCACAAGCATCTCGATCAACTCAGCCCCCATGAGTTCGAGCGCCAGCGTCAAACTGCGCTATGAAAAGTGTCTACTGATTTGGGGGAATGCCAGTTTGAGCAATGGAGAAAAGTTATGGCCGTGATTGACAGCGCGACCATTTGGAATTTCATTGCCCCCAGTCAATGCATCGAAACAAGAGTACGCTTTAGCTTCGTTCCACCAGAGGAACGTACGGGCGATATTGCTGTACCCGCCCTTGCGAGCAGAGTGATATTCTTTGAATGTAGTCGCGCACTCGGATTTCAACGCATCGAGTGCGATTTGCAAATGATTTGCGATCCCTGTGAGATAGGGTGTTGTCTGTGTAGACACGGTTAGCTCCTCTTTCAAACTAGCAACTTGCTAGATGGAATTTAAAAATTGATGCAGATGAATAGTCATTTGCATGGACACAGAAATGTCGGTTGGCATGTCTGTCTGTTGTTGAGACTTTGTGATGGGCGACAGTGGCCTCATTTAAGGTTCACCGTCAGACAGCTGCTCTTTGACTGTCCCGAATATTTTTGGTTCGTTCGCGAAATTCCTTTCTTTCTATGACATTGCTGATTAATGTCTGGAAGAGATTGGAAATCCCGTATGAGTTAGCTTTTAGGTATATGCGCTTTGACCATCTGCCTAGCTCGATGTGAACAGCTGAGGTAGATTGGCTCAATGATTCCTTTCCGTAAACCTTGAACTTCACTCTGAAGTCCATGGCCTAAAGTGGAAATCCAAATTTGGGTAGCGTTTAGGTTGATGATTTTTCGGCAACTGCCTAAAGAGTGTTGATTGGCTTTGAAAACTGAGCCACTTTGATGGGAATTTGCATCCAAATTTGAGCCGCTTCATTGGCCTATCCTGCTTATTTTTTGAGCAAGGGTGGCCGGGAGTGATCAACGTGGGAACTTTGAGTAAATTGCGCCGCCTCGTCTTGCGAGATGGCCTGTCAGTGCGCCAAGCCAGCCTCAGGCTTGGAATTTCCAGAAACACGGCCACCAAATGGCTCAGCGAGCCTGAGATGGTTGAGCCCCAATACCCTGTTCGGCAGAGCGCGGCCAGTGTGCTGGACCCGTACAAGGAGCAGCTTGTCACTTGGCTCAAAGCCGACAGCCACCGTAACAAGCGCGAGCGACGTGGCGTCAAGGCCTTGTTTGAGGCTTTGCGCGCCATGGGCTACGGCGGTAGTTCGACGCCCGTGTACCGGTTTGCTCAGCGCTGGAAGCATGAGCAAAGCCATGCGCCCAAGAACGTGGGGTTTGTGCCGCTGCACTTTGAGCTGGGAGAGGCCTTCCAGTTTGACTGGAGCTGTGAGTACGCCTTCATTGGAGGGTTGCGCCGCCGATTGGAGGTGGCGCACATCAAACTGGCCGCCAGTCGGGCGTTCTTGCTGGTGGCCTACTTCACACAAACCCATGAGATGCTGTTTGACGCCCATGCCAGAGGCTTTGCTGTGTTTGGCGGCGTGCCCAAACGGGGCATTTACGACAACATGAAGACGGCGGTGGACAAGATTGGCAAAGGCAAGCAGCGCAGCGTCAACGCGCGGTTTGAGGCGATGACGGGGCATTATTTGTTTGATCCCGAGTTTTGCAACCGTGCGGCTGGGTGGGAGAAGGGCATCGTCGAGAAGAACGTGCAAGACCGCAGGCGAGGTGTTGTGCGCGAGATCACTGAGCGGCGCTGGAGCAGTCTGGCCGAGCTCAATGAGTGGCTCCAGCGTGCCTGCCAAGATGCCTGGCAGGAGTTGGCACACCCAGAGTGGCCAGAGCTGAGCATTGCCGATGTTTGGCAAGATGAGGCGAGCCGCTTGATGCCTTGCCCCAAGCCCTTTGATGGGTACGTTGAACAACCGATTCGGGTGACCTCTACATCGCTGATTCAATACCAACGCAACCGCTACAGCGTGCCTTGCGAGTGGGTGCATGGGGTGGTGAGTTTGCGCGTCTACCCGGAGTACTTGTTGGTGGTGGGGCTCGATGGGCACAGTGTCCGGTTGGAGCGTCACTTTGGGCGGGATCAAACCATTTACGACTGGCAGCACTACATTGCCTTGGTCGAGCGCAAGCCCGGGGCGTTGCGCAATGGCGCCCCCTTCAGGGAAATGCCCGAGCCCTTGTTGGAGTTGCAGCGTCAATTACTCAAACACCCAGGAGGGGACCGGGTGATGGCGCAGGTGCTGTTGGCGGTGAACTTACACGGGCTCGAAGAAGTATTGGTGGCCACCGAGTTGGCACTGCAGGCGGGTCGGGTGAGTGCCGAGCACGTGCTCAATGTGATTGCCCGGCTTAAGGAGCCTGCGCCTGCGCGCCTGGAAATCAGCACGCCCCTGCAACTGAACACGCCTGCGCTTGCCAACTTGGAGCGCTATGACGCTTTGAGAGATGAACAGGAGGCGCGCCATGAGTGATGTGGTCGATGGGCTCAAATCATTGAGTCTGCATGGCATGGCCAGCGCTTGGCCGGAGGTTCTGGGAACGGCCAGGATCAAAGCGCTGGACCATGAGGTGGTGTTGCACCAACTGATCAAGTCGGAGGCTGCACAGCGCGAGGTGCGTTCCATGGCCTATCAAATGCGCATTGCCCGCTTCCCCGCACACCGGGATTTGACGGGGTTTGACTTCGCGCAGGCGCATGTGGACGCGAATCTGGTCAAACAGTTGCATGAATTGCAGTTTGTGGACTCGGCACACAACGTGGTGTTTGTGGGTGGGCCGGGCACGGGCAAGACGCACTTGGCCACCAGCCTTGGGGTGCAAGCTATCCGCGGTAAGGGCAAGCGGGTGCGTTTCTTCTCCACGGTGGAACTGGTCAATGCCTTGGAGCTTGAGAAATCTCAGAACAAGCATGGGCAGTTGGCCAATCGCTTGATGTATGTGGATTTGGTGATCTTGGATGAGATGGGGTATTTGCCGTTCACCCAATCAGGGGGCGCGTTGTTGTTTCATTTGCTGTCCAAGCTATACGAGCGAACCAGCGTGGTGATCACGACCAATCTGAACTTCTCGGAGTGGGCCAATGTATTTGGCGACGCCAAGATGACCACGGCGTTGCTGGACCGGCTCACGCATCACTGCCACATTGTTGAGACGGGCAACGAGAGTTGGCGCTTCAAGCACTCGCAGGCGGTCAGCCTGAAGGGTAAACAATCCAAAACGAAAGGGGGCAAAAGCACCGAGCAGCTAAACTTATCCACAACCGAATAAGCCAATTCTTTAAAAACCAGTGGCTCAATATTCGATGCAAACACTGGCTCAGTTTGACTGGCTAATCAACACGCCATCGTTAGGGCCAGCCCAAGCGAGTCCGCTCAGTAGCAACGACGAAGTGATTAAGAAAGTGCGGAATTTCATGAGATTTCCTTTTTAGGGTTGAGGTAGAAAACTAGGTCAGAACGCCTCGGCGTCCTTGTCTTGCAAAAGCGCCTCGGCGGGCTTGCGACCGAAGAGCCAGAACATCGCGGGTGTGAGAAATGTGTCGAGCAGCGTGGAACTGATCAAGCCAGAGAAGATCACCACAGCCACCGGATGCAAGATCTCAGTGCCTGGGCGCTCGGCCTCGAAGAGCAAAGGTGCCAGTGCAAAAGCGGTCACTAACGCGGTCATCAAGACGGGACTCAAACGCTCCAACGATCCGCGCAGAATCATCTGCGTGTTGAAGGACTCTCCCTCAAAGCGCATGAGGTTGATGTAGTGGCTCACCTTCAAAATCCCGTTGCGCACTGAAATACCCGCCAGGGTGATAAAGCCAATCAGGGCTGCCACCGACAAGGGCTGACCTGACAACCACAGTCCCAACACGGCACCCACGAGCGCGAGGGGAATGTTCACCATGATCAAGGCCGACAAAACGGTTGACTTGTAGCGGCTGTAGAGCACCACAAACATCAACACTACAGAGACAACAGAGAGCAAGGAAATCAGGCGCGATGCTTCTTCTTGCGCCTGGAATTGCCCCCCAAGAGTAATGAAGTAGCCCTCGGGCAGTCGAGATTCTGCTGTGACCTTACGGATGTCGGCCACGACCTCCGAGAGCGGACGACCCGAGGCGTTGGCGGAGATCACGATGCGACGCTTGCCGTTGTCCCGGCTAATCTGGTTCGGCCCATCAGCGTCTTCAATCGTGGCGATCTTGGACAAAGGCACCCTGCCTAAGGGCGTTTCGATCAATATCTGGCCGAGGCCTTCAAGCGAACGGGCAGACTCAGGCAAGCGCACGACCAGAGCAAACCGTCGACCTTCTTCCATGATCTGAGTGACACGTTCGCCTTCGGCCAATGCTTGCAGTGTCGAAAGCACTTGTGCGCCCGACAATCCATATTGGGCTACCGCAGCGTAGTCCAACCGAACCTTGATTTGGGGCGCAAGAACTTGCTTTTCGATTTGCAGATCGGCGATGCCTTGGATACCCGCCAGTCGGGAGCGTAAGGTGTCGGCTTGCCCTCGAAGCACGTCCAGGTCTTCGCCGAAGATCTTGATGGCGATTTGTGAGCGAACGCCAGAGAGCATGTGATCGATCCGGTGAGAGATCGGCTGTCCCACCTCGATGGAGGCTGGCAAATTGGCCAGTCGCGCACGAATATCTGCACGAACCTCATCCATCGAGCGAGTCAGCTCTCCTGAGGGTTTGATCCCCACATCCAGTTCGCTCACATGAACGCCCTCGGCGTGCTCATCGAGCTCAGCACGTCCACTGCGCCTGCCAACGTGCACCACTTCCGGTACTTGCTTGACCAACACCTCGGCCTGGCGCGCCAGGGCAGACGATTCGGTCAGCGTGACGCCTGGGTTCAGTCGCAGGCCCACGAGCAGCGTGCCCTCATTGAAGGGGGGCAAGAACGTGGTGGGAAAGAATGGTACAGCTGTGGCTGCCAGCAGGACCGCAACCCCTGCGCTGGCCATGGCCACGCGAGGCCTGTCCAGAACCATCTGCAAGCTGCTCTTGTACCGCCGCTTGAGCCAGGCGAGCACCTTGGTGTCGCCATGGTCCAGATTCTTCATCCGGGGCAGCAGGTAGTAGCTCAGCACAGGGGTCATCGTCACCGATACGAGCAATGAGGCCAGTGTCGAGATGATGAAAGCGATGCCCAGCGGTACAAACAGCTTACCCTCCAGCCCCGGCAACGCGAACAGAGGCAGAAAGACCAGAACAATGATCACCGTCGCATAGAGGATGGCTGAGCGGACCTCCATGGACGCCTTGGCTACAAGTGAGAGCAGCGGCTGGCGCTGGCTGGCATCCTTGGCACGGTCTTCTTTGAGACGGCGCAGGATGTTTTCCACATCCACCACGGCGTCGTCCACCAGTCCACCGATGGCAATGGCCAGCCCCCCAAGCGTCATGGTGTTGATCGACAGGCCGAAGTACTTGAAGACCAGTGCCGTGATGAAAATCGACACCGGTATGGCGGTGAGCGCGATGATGGTGGGACGCAACGTCCCCAGGAAGAAGAAAAGGATCGCGGCCACAAAGACCGACGCGCCGATCAGCTTGCCTTGCAGCGTCGAAATCGACGCCTCAATGAAGCTGGCCTGGCGGAATGTCACACGTGGGGCCTCCATCCCTGCGGGCAGAGAAGCTTTGAGGTCCGAAATGGCTTCCTCGATGGACTTGGTCAAGCTAGTGGTGTCAGCCGTGGGTTGCTTTTGAACCCCCAGGATCACCGCTGGCTTGCCCTCAAAGCCTGCATCGCCTCGCTTGATGGCCGCAGCAAAAGTGACCTCGGCGATTTGTCGCAACAAGATGGGCTGCCCGTTCTTGGCGGAAATGGCCAGGTTGCGCAAGTCCTCCAGACGGGAGGTGCGGCCCAGATTCCGGATCAGGTACTCGCGTCCATTGAGTTCCAGAAAGCCGCCGGATGTGTTGGCTGAAAACCCGCGCAGAGCAGACTCCAACTGGTCCAAGGAAATACCCAGATCCGACATACGTGCCGTGTTGGGCTGAACCTGAAACTGACGCACTTCTCCGCCGATGGGGATTATCTGTGCGACACCCGGTATGGACAGCAGACGCGGGCGAAGCACCCAGTCGGCGTATTCACGCACGGCCATGGGTGAGATCTTTTGCGGATCGACAGGAATGGCGATCTGCATGATCTCGCCCATGATGGAGCTGATTGGGCCCATGCGGGGCATCACCCCGGCAGGCAAACCTTGCTCCATGGCCGAGAGCCGTTCAGACACCAATTGGCGTGCCCGGAAAATCTCCGTGTCCCAATTGAAAGTCACGTACAAAAAGGACAGCCCCGCCGAGGATGTCGAGCGAATCGACTCCACACCAGGCAATCCGTTCATGGCCGTTTCCAGCGGGAAGGTGATCAACTGTTCCACCTCTTCGGCCGCCATCCCGCCAGCCTCGGTCATGATCGTGACCGTCGGCTTGTTCAGGTCCGGAAAGACATCCACCGGCGTTCGGGTCAGGGTGAATGCCCCGTAGGCCATTAATACGGCGCCAGCAATCAGCACCAGTAGCCGATTGGCCAGACTGTTTTCGAGAAGCCACTTAAACATCGCGTGACTCCTTAGCGGACTTGGTTGATGAGTGTGGCGCCCTGAGTCGCCACACGATCACCGGATTTCAGACCCGAGGTCACCGTGACGCTTGCACCGTCCAGTGGTTCAAAGGTGACGGTGCGAGGTTCAAACTTTTCAGGTGCAGTCTTGACCCAGACCACGTTCTGATTGGCTGCGTTCTTCATCAGTGACGCTTGGGGCACCGGGATGCCCTGCGTTTTTTGCTTGGACTGAACGACCACTTTGACCGGTTGCCCAACGGCCAAACCCAGCAGTTCCGGACTCTGCGCCTGGAAATTCAAGGGCAGTGCCTGCTCGCGCAAGCTGCGGGCAGCACCAATGAAGCTCAGACGCACGCGCTGATCACCGACCGCCAGTGTGGCGCCGCCAATATTGCTCGCAATTGCGCCATCAAAAGCCAGTGCTTCGATCCGCAGCCGTTTCGGATCGACGATTTCAAAGATCAGCTCACGGGCGTCGACCACCTGACCTGCGACGACTTGGGCAGACGCAATCACCCCGGACACCGGGGCCAGTAGAGCCTCCTTGCTGGCCAAGCCTGCGCTGACGGCCGACATGCGGTCCGTCAAGCTGACCACCTCGCTCTCAGCAGCTTCCACCTCTTTGCGTGGCACGGTGTCCGACAGTTCACGCAAACGCGCCAGACGCTTTTCGGCAAGCGCCTTGGCAGCACGGATCTCAGCTAACTGAGCCGATTGGCTAGCTTTTTCCAGCGGGGCAACAGCTGAGACTACATAGGCCAGCACCTCGCCTTTTTTCACAGTCTGACCCGCGTTGGGCAAGCCATTGGGCCCGGGCTCGATCCGTCCAGCATTGATGGGTTGAACTTTCCCTCCAGCGTTCGGGTCCATCAGCACCCGTCCGTTGAGTTCAAAGGCGCGAGGCAGCTCGGCGGTCTCCACCACCAGCGTCCTGACATTGAGTTGGCGCTGCGCTGGCTTGGGCAAGTAGACGCTGCCATCGGCCATGCGCTGCGGGCCATTGGCATTTCCCACGGCAGGGGCTGCGCCGTGGTCATGACCCTCACCAGCGAAAGACGGCGCGCCAGCGCCCGCTAAGCTCAAAGTTGCCGCCAGAGCGAGCCAGTGGAGCTTTTTCACAGTGTTTTTGGTTTTCATGTGGATGGCTCCTTAAGCACGACGGGTTTTTTGACGGAAGCGAACCATGACGCCCAGCGTCAGCAGCGCAAGTAAACCGGCGCCGACCCACATCGCGATGGTTTTCCATGTAGAGCGAAGTCCTGGCACGCTTTCATCGGTGTGCAAATCAAGTTCCGTCGCCAATAAATCGGTCAGGTCACCGGCCTGGATGGTTGCGGTGATCGCCATCACGCCGGTCTTGAGCGTGTCCTTGAGGGTGACCTCGTACTCACCTTCACCATGCTTTTGCGCTTTGTATTTGCTGCCAGCGATGTCCAACTCGATTTGGGCGTCGTTGACCGGGCTGTTGTCTTTAAAGCGGTCCAGATAAAGCGTGACCAGCTTTCCATTGAGGATGCCAACCAGCTCAAGATCCTCAGACGTTGCGGTAAACCGGGGCAGCGCAGATCCAGTGGCTTGCGGTGCGGTGTCTCCGTGGTCGTGACCAGGTCCTGCGATAGTCAATGGGCTAAGGAGTGTGAATATCAGAGCCAAAAATATGGCCCTAGTCGATTGAATGAACTTCATGGTGTTCCTTAATTCTTTGGTGATGAGCGGGGTCACTGGGGTAGCAAGCCCAAGGACTGGCGCCATGCAGAAATGGCGGTGGCCAGATCGATTCGGCTGCGCGCTTCTTGTCGCTCTGCTTCAACGGCCTCGGCCTCGATACGCAAGCGAGTTGGCAGATCGGTCTCGCCCAGCCTGAACGACTTGTCAAAAAATCCACGGGACTCCCGGGCCAGCTTGGCTCTTCGCTGGGCTGCGTCGAGTTGGATGCGTGCGGCCTCCACGCGAGAAGCAGCGCCTCGCTGATCGGCCTGGATTCGATCTCTCTCAAGGATTAGTTGAGACTGCACTTCAATGGCTTCTGCCTGCGCCGTCGCGACACGGGCGTCATACCTGGGCCCTGCACCAAACGGCACTCGAATGCCGATGAGCACCGTCTGGCCATACCGTTCTCCAAATGACCCACGGTCCCGAGTGGTGGCGACCGTTAACTCGGGGTTGGAGCGTTTCTGGGTGCTGATCAGGCCAGCCGTGCGTTCGGCAACAGCGATACGGTCTTCCAGCTCTGCAATGAGTGGGTGACGGGCTGATTGGGCCGGAGCTGGAGAGGGTTCACCCGCTGCGTTGTGGGGTGATTCTGGTGCCGCGAGTCCGCCCGTGAGCGCATTGAGCTGCGCCAACGCAACTGCCGAGGCAGCCTGGGCCTGCGCTGCTAGCGCTTCGGCTGCTGCCACAGCGCCTTCTGCCTGATGCTGATCTGACCGGGCCAGGTCACCTGCCTGCGTCCTTCTCGCAACGTCTGCAGCCAACCGTTGGGCGTTGGCCAACTGCTCACGCGCCATTTCGGCATCTACGCGAGCACGCTGCCAGTTCCACCAGGCATCCCTAACGGATGCGGCGAGCCGCAGTTGTGAGGCGAGAAGCCTGCGCTCTACAAAAGAGATTTCTGCCTGCGCCAAGTCGGCACTGGCCGTGCGCTGCCCAGGGAGCCAGAGCGGAACTGCGATGCCGATCTCGGCTTCACGCGCACCGTTGTTACCGGTCGCCCGGTCCGATCGCTGACTGATCTCAAGAGAGGGCGCCTCGGGTGACAGCAGGCCTGCAGCCTTGGCTTGGGCCTGCGCGGCGTCCCGTCGCGACTGCAGCGCGCGTGCTTCCGGCTGCCTTTGCCAAGCCGTCTCAAAAACTTCCTTCAATGACGCCACACCGGTTGGCGCGGCGCCAGAAGTGCTCTGTGCGTGAGCGCTTAGGACCCAGCAGCTCAAAGTAACCACCGACAGCACAATTCGAAGAGGTGCTGACCTTTTTTCGTTCAAACGCATGACTCATCTCCAATGGTGAAAACATCCAAGGAGATCAGCGAGCAGCGACGCAGGGGTCGCGGGCTTCAGTGCGCAACGCTTAATGCGTCATGCACACCAGCGCACAAGGGATTCGAAAAAGGGAAGAGGAAACCCGAGGCTCGCCGATCAGGCAAGCGTGGGCCACTGAGGCCGTTCAGGTCGCTCTGTGAGCGCTAGAGATGGGTTGACGTCGTAGTCGAATGGGTAATCCCGATCTGCCGCTGCTGTGGGCGTTGTCAGATCACTGGCCAGAGCCGCAGAACAACCCAAGTGGCACGTCGCGCAGTCATGATGAACCCCAGCAGATGAAACGCCGTCTTTGACGGGTTCATGTTGGTCTGCGGCTTGATGGTCGTGACTGTGGTGGCCTGGGTGGTTGACAGTCACACCCGATTCATGTTGGCAATAACCAGCCACTGCTGCCCAGCTGAACTGCAAGGGCAACAGAACCAGCAAGATGATTGCCAAGTACCGTTTCATAAGGTAACAGTGTAGTAGCTTTAGGCTTCCAAGGCCACTAGCCCGGTTGTTGACCTCATGAATCCTGAGGTCAATCAAGAGTGGTGGCCTGTATGTGGCGGCCCTCACTTTGCTGCCTTGAGAAGGCGCAGCCCGTTGAAAACAACCAACAAACTCGCACCCATGTCCGCAAAAACTGCCATCCACATGGAGGCGTCATCAAAGATGGCCATCAACAGGAACACCGCCTTGATGCCGAGAGCGAGGGTGATGTTCTGCCACAAGATGATATGGGTTCGTTTGGACAAGCGGATCGTTTCGGGTATCCGGCGCAGGTCATCGTTCATGACGACGACGTCCGCTGCTTCCATGGCCGTGTGAGTGCCTGCAGCACCCATGGCAAAGCCAATATTCGCCTTTGCAAGTGCCGGAGCATCATTGATGCCATCACCGGTCATGGCTGTCACGCCGTATCGCTCTTGGAACTCCTCAATGGCCTTGAGCTTGTCCTCGGGCAGCAGATTGCCTCGGATTTCCGAGATGCCTGCCTGATGCCCAACGGTGCGTGCCGTAGCGGCGTTATCACCAGTCAGCATGATGGGAACGACCCCTAGCGCCTTCATCTCGGAAATGGCCTCGATCGATGACGGCTTGATCGTGTCTGCCACAGCGAACAGCGCGATCACCCGGTCCCGATTGGCCAAAATGGTCACAGTGCGTCCTGCCTCTTCATGGACTGCGAGGCGCGCCTCCAATTGCGCAGAACATTGGCTACGTTCTTCAATCCAGCGGTGATTGGCCAGGATGTAGGGGTGTCCATCAATCACTCCTTGAACGCCACGACCTGCAACAGCCTCAAACGAATTGACCTCTTGGGGTTGTACCGCGAGCCCTTGAGCAATCGCTTTCGAGACGGGGTGGTCCGAGCGCGCAGCCAGGCTCTTTGCGAGCAGTTCTATGTGCTCTGGCGCTTCGTCCGTCGCCACAGGCTCAAACGCCACCAGTTTGGGTTTGCCCTCGGTGATGGTGCCCGTTTTGTCCAAGGCGACAGCTTTGATCTTGCGGGCTTCCTCAAGGTAGACGCCCCCCTTGATCAAAATGCCTCTGCGCGCACCCGCTGCAAGACCGCTTACGACAGAGACCGGCGTGGAGATGACCAGGGCGCAAGGGCATGCAATCACCAGCAAGACCAACGCTTTGTAGACCGCCTCCAGCCATGTGAGACCTGCCACCCAAGGCATCAGCAAGGCAACAAGCAGTGCCAGGACAAAGACTGCAGGCGTGTAGATGGCGGCGAACTGGTCAACGAAACGTTGCGTCGGTGCGCGGGTGGCTTGAGCCTCCTCGACGGCTTTGATGATCCGGCTCAGCGTGCTGTCGGAAGCAGGCGCAGTGACTTGCATCTCCAGGGCGGATGCTTGGTTAATGGTTCCGGCGTACACCTCATCACCCGGCCCCTTGTCCACAGGCAGACTTTCACCTGTCAAGGGTGACTGATCCACCGCGCTCTGACCTGCCACAACGATGCCGTCGAGCGGCACACGTTCACCCGGAGCAATTCGCACAATTGAATTCAATGCAACAGACCGCACCCCTAGTCGAAGCCAGCGACCATCTTCTTGTCGCACTTCTGCTTGCTCGGGTGAAAGGGCTAGTAGGCTCTTGATCGCACCCCGCGCACGATCAACGGCCCGCGCCTCGATGGCCTCAGCAATCGCGTAGAGCGCCATCACCATAGCTGCCTCAGGCCACTGGCCGATCAAAAAGGCGCCCGTAACGGCTACCGACATGAGCGCGTTGATATTCAATCGCCCCTGCCGAAGTGCAGCCAGGCCCTTTCCGTAGACTCCGAAGCCTGAAAGGAAAATGGCTCCCATTGCCAGTCCCATGCCTAGTGCTTTGACCCAGGATGTCGACGGAAACGCGTAGTTGATGGCTTCTGCTGCCAATGCCAAGCCAAGCGCTGCCAAAAGTTTTCCCCATACCTTCCAAAAAGCCGGAGATGCTGCGGATGCATTCGAAGACGTGTTGCCTTCTTCTTCCACGGCCTCAGGCTTGAAACCTGCCTTTCGAATTGCCTGCAGTGCACCTGGCAATGCGGCTTCGCTCGCGGAAATGGTCAACACACGTGCTCCAAGATCGAATCGCAGGGTATCAATTCCTTGAATGCCATCCAACGCGCGACGGATCTCCGCCTCCTCTGACGCGCAATCCATATTGGAGATGCGGAACTTGTTTTTCGGTTGGTCGGAGCGTGTTTGCGTCACGTCCTGCTCAGATAGCGTCGTGGGCGCGCATGCAGCGGCAGAGCAGCAGCTCACACTTTGGCAGTTTTCTGGCTTGGTGCTTTCAGGGGTTGTACTCATGATTTTTTTCCTCATCAGGAGCATTAGAAACCCTGTAGCCACTTCAGAGTCAAGGGTCTAGAATGGGATCAAGTGCTGAAGGAGGACCCCATGAGGATTGGAGAGCTCGCCAAGGCCACCGACACACAGGTGGAGACCATTCGCTACTACGAGCGTGAGGCCTTGCTGCCGATGGCCGAGCGGACTGATGGCAACTACCGGGTCTATGGGCCAGAGCATGTTGAACGGCTTATGTTCATCAGGTACTGCCGTGGGCTGGACATGACCCTGGATGAAATTCGAGCGCTGTTGCGCATGAAAGACGCCCCACCAGAGGACTGCTCTGACATCAATACCTTGATTGATGAGCACATCAAACATGTGGCGGTTCGAATCCGCGAGCTAAAGGCCTTGCAGAGGCAGCTTGTTGAGTTGCGCAGCAGTTGCGCCGGCAGCGGTGCAGTCAACGAGTGCGGTGTGCTCTCTGGAATGGCTCAGGCTTCCAAGGAAGCCGGGCCGGCTCTCAAAAGAGGAATACGCCATGTTCAGGGGGCGCATAAATTTGCGTCAAAGAAACATGAGCCACATTGAATCGTCCTACATCATCCGCCGAATGGTAGAGAGACGTCTTTTGATGGATTGAATCCCGGACTTCTACTCACCCCTGAAATCCGCCTCAAATAACGTTTCGTCTCCCGATCGTTTAGCGAAGGACCATCCACCATGACAACAGTGACACGCACCAATTTGAAATGCGCATGTGGGCACCAGGGGCGCATCGTCATGCGAGAAAACGACGCCCCGTTTTCTAGGCAGTACGAGGACTACTCTTTGGATGGGCTGAAAGGGGGCAGTTTCTCTGTCCTGGACCGGTTCGCGAAATGGGATGAAGTCTTTCGGGAGATGAAACCGGTTTGTCCTCAATGTGGGAGCAAGCTCACAGAGGACAACATTGAGATCTGATCTAGTTCAAAACCGAGGCCTAGAAAGCCGAACGCCACCCGAAGGTGGCGCCGACTCTTTGCACATGGAGCCATCATCACGCGAGGTGAGAGCGGGACATCCACAGACTTCCCTTGAAGTCTAGCACAGAGATCTATGACAGGCAACCAGCAGAACCACCTCGTCCATTTCCTGGCACCGGCCAGGATCGCAGGGTACCGGAGCTTCCTCAAGCTGACCTCCAATGAGGAGGTGCGGCGTGCGTATGCCTGGAACTATGCGATCTCAGCCATGGTGTTCCCTCTGCTGGGTTGTATCGAGATGCATCTGAGGGATGCGATCCATCGTGTCATGTCCCAGAGGTATTCCCCTGCGGGAGCGGCTGGACATCATGGGCATCCTTGGTATGACGATGCCCAGGCGCAGCACTATCCGTTCATCGGTGATGCCAAAAAGTCTATCGACGGGATCTTGCATGACAAGAAGACCAAGGCCAGAAGGAACCCGCAGCCAACAACGGATGACGTGGTCGCTGCCTTGACATTCGGGTTCTGGACCAATTTCTTCAGGACACTGTCACCAGTTGATGCGCCGCCGGTCATCTCGCAAATTTTCCCAAACCATCCCATCTTGAACCCCAAGCAGTGGGGCAATTCGCAAAACCGGCATCAGCTTGGACAGGATCTACAAATCGCCAACTTCTTCCGAAATCGTGTGGCACATCATGAGCCATTGTTCAAATTTCGGTACCAAGGGGCATACCCAAAGAGGCTGGCTCAAGGGCTGACGAACCTGCGCGGGTGCATGGACCTCTGCCTGGTGATCAGTGGTTGGATTGATGGTCCCTCCGAGCAGGCTTTGCGTCAGTCGGATTGGTTTCAACATTTCCAAGTCTTGTCGACCGAAGCCTGCTTCAATGATTGGGTGAGGAATGGCAATCCACCGGCCCACACCTATCCGGTGTAAGCGATGGCTCAAACGGCAAGATCAAAGGCTGCGGAAGTCTGCGGGCAAATGAGGAAACCGCATTTGCGGGGTCAGGGTTCCGCATGTTTCCGTAGGAAACCGATCCGAACCGAGGGTGTTAGCATCCGTTCATCTGATGGGAATTGAACCCCGGTCCTCACCCACCACCATACAAGCTGTTAAGGCCACACTTTTCGCGAAGTGTGGCCTTTTCTTTGTGTCGCTGAATGAGGACTCAGGCGGTGTGTGGGTGCGGTCAAAACAGGCGGCACCAGCGTTGCCCTCTCACTGAGCTTTCTTAGCGCTGGAAAATCACCCGCACACAAGTGCCATCGGTCGATGACTCGACCACCAGCTCTGCGCCTAGTCGTGCTGCGCGATCTGCCATGTTGGCCATGCCGTGGCCAGCCCTTTTGACAGTGCCGGCCTTGGCCGCATCGATGCCCTGGCCATCGTCTTGTACCTCAAACACGATCACGCTGTCACTGACATGGGTGCACATCGTGACCGATTTGGCCCGAGCATGCTTGATGACGTTGGTGCAGGCTTCTTGCAGCAGCCGCAGCAATTGCAATCGGTCTTGATCACTGGCCAAAAACGCATGCGGCATGGCTGCGGTCTGCCAGGTAAATTGAATTCCTTGCGATCTGAACACGGGGGCCAGTCGGTGTCGCAGCATGGCCAGCAACAGAGATACCGTGTCCTGCGTGTCGTCTTGGTCCACTTGACGTGGGCTGCTGAACACGTCGAGCATGCTGCGCAAATCCAGCAAGGCATGGTCGATCAGGGCTGCCAATTCGGCCGATCGTGCATCCTGTATCGGCCCCGATTTGATCAGCGCACTGGCGGAAATCAATTGCGAGCCCAAGCCATCGTGCATGTCGCGCACCAGGCGCTGGCGTTCTTCGGTCAGCAAGATTTTTTCGCGCTGGGTTTGGATCTCTTCGTGGTACGCCGCCAGTTGTTTTCTTTGCGCGGCCAATTCCTGTTTGAGCTGCCACGCTGCTTCTTTTTTGTAACGAAGGTAGCGCACCAAACGCTCGCTCGCCAGCAGGCCGATCGACAGGGCCAAGAACGGCGCCACCCAGTGCGTCATCGACAACAGCGAATAAGGCAAAAGTTCTTTGGCACGCGCCAAGTCCAGGGCATTGACACCCACCCCAAAGAACATGGAAATCGCAAAGGCAAAATCGGACAAATAGCCAGACTTGGACGATGCGTACCAGAGCAAGTAAAACCCCATCGCCAAGGTCGCAGGCACGATGATGGCAGCTACCCCCATCAGCCAGGTTTGCCAAAGCTGCATGGGCAACAGGGCCAAAGCCAGGTAAGCGATCAGGCCCAGGCCCAACAAAGCCCATTCCAGGCTGCGATGGCGGTTTTGAATCAGGCAAAGTGCCACATAAAACCCGAAAAAACCGGTCATTGGTCGCGTGACCATGAACCAGGTGATCCAGGTGTTGTCACTCATGGGGCCTAGCCAGCCCAACACCACCAAAGCGTGTAGGCACCAGCTCAGGGCTGCCATGGCGAAGCCCATCGACAGGCGATCACGTTGCGAAGCATAAACACTGATGGAAACGATGGCGATGAACACCATCAACATCAAGCCTCCCAGGCGCATGCCCACTTGCAAATCCTGTAATGCGCCACATTCGTTGGCCAGCAACTCATGCCGTCCAAACCAAATTTCAGACAAACCCGGGAAGGTGCCTGCCACCGTGCGCAGCCGAATGTCGAGGCGGTGTTCTCCCGGCGTCAAACGCATAGGTAAGGGGACAAAAGCCGGCCGAGACAGTTGTTTGAAATCGATCTGACCTTGCTCGTGATTCAAAAGCCTTTGCCCATCAATCCACACACTGGGATTGCTGGACCATCTGGGCACACACAAAGCCAGGTGCCGTTCATGGGTGGGCTCAGAGTCCACGGTGAAGGCCAGTCGGTAATGTGCAAAGCCGCTGTCGTTGTTTTCAGGCCGATGGGGCAATGGGACTTGCGTGGAGCGATCCGGAATGGCCGCCATGTCAGGCCCAAGACCCAAGGTGGCATCACGAAGAATGCTGATTTTCCCTTCGCTTGCACGACCAAAGGCGTCCGATGTCATGGACACGTTCAAGGCGTAAGTCGCTGCCAAGACCATCATCGCGAAACACAGCCCTGTCAAGAACTTCACGGCTGTCCAAGTTTTGCTTGAAAAGGTAGGCGGATAGAGCGTCATGAAGATGGGGTGAGTGGTTCGGGTCCTGCTGTTTTGTGCAAGGTCATGCAAATCACGGGATGTACAAATTTAACAGATGCATCAAAATCATGTTTGGATATTATCTAATACAAATTTCTATAAATCTAATTGGACCGATGCAAACGGGAAAATCATTTCTGCTGATGGTCGAAGACGACCTGAACTTTGCCGATTGGGCTCATGCCGAGCTCGGGCGGGACTGCGCAGATTTGACCCTGGTGATGTGCCATGACTTGCCATCTGCCCGCAGCTGGCTCGCCACGGCGGACGCGCAGCACTTGGCCATGGCTGTGGTGGATTTGCATCTGGGGCAAGAACTTGGTGTGGATTTGATTGCGCAACTGCACCAAAGTCATACCGATGTCCCCTTGCTGGTGCTGACTTCGGTGGATGCACCCCAAGAAGCCTTGGGCGCGATCCGTGCCGGCGCCCAAGGCTATGTGCTCAAAAACACGGTCGACAAAGAGCTCAGCCGGGCTGTAGAGCAATTGCGCGCTGGCGGATCGCCGATCAATCCTGGCATTGCCTTTCAGCTCTTGTCTGAATTTCGCATGGCCGATGCGGCAGAGCCTGAAACTCCGACATCACTTGATGATGCCCTGTCCGCCTTGAGCACCAAGCTGTCCCAGCGTGAGACGGAGGTGCTCAAGTTGGTCGCTCGCGGGTATGCCGACAAAGAAGTCGCCGCCCGCTTGGGCATTTCTCCCAGCACGGTGGACACCCACGTCCGTTCTATTTTCCGCAAGTTCAGCGTTCATTCGCGCTCACAACTGCGCCGCATCATTGGTGGCTGAGCTCTTTCTCATTCACTATGAAGAAAAGCGGTCGCTCACTTCAATCCAATTCCTGAATGCTGGCTGACGGCATTTGATCTGCCTGCATCACGTGATTTGCGTGATGGTGCGATGGGGCTGCGCCCATCAAAATAAAAACGACAAATTAACCAATACCGACTTCTTTCGTCGTTTTGAGTAATTTAACTAATTTGGAAAAATATGTTGAAAAAACTCGTGAAAGCGTGGGACTGTGCAGTGGTGACAAAAAGTCGCTGTGCAGGCCAGCGACTCTTCGTTGGGGTCATAGGGTCTGCCGCTTTGTTATCGGTGCCCGCCGCCATGGCCAACGGCTATGGTGAAAGTGCCAGCTGGGGCTTTCAAACCAACCAAGACAAGGTCAACAAGGCCTACGTGCTGGACATGATCGAGAAGAAAAAGAACGGCTACTACAACGCCATCAAGTCGACCTACAACTACAACACGTACATCGACAAGCAGGTCAACTGCACCTTGTCGGCTGTGACCAACGGCACATCCGGTGCCAACGGATTGGATGCCAGCACCTCATCGCCTGTGCTCAACAACACCGGCACCACATCGGCCAGCGGTGCAGCCAACTCGGCCAGCAACGGGCTGTCGCAATCAAGCCTGACGGGCGTCTTCAACACCAACGCCACGCCGCCCGGCAGCATCAGCAGCGGTCAAAGCAGCTCTGGCGCACTCAACAGCAGCATCTCGGGTGCCAGCAACAGCGCCAGCACCGGCCAGGTCGCTGCCAACGGTGGCACGACCGACCAGGTCCTGAACTCACAGCAAACCAACTCCGGCGTTTTGACCTCCTCCATCAGTGCCAGTTCGGCTTGTGCCGGCCAGCAGCCCTGATTGCATATGCCCCAAGGTTTAAACATGCACCGCACCACCATTCGCCGAACACTACAGGTGTTGGGCCTTATTGCAGCCATGGCCACATTGGCCGGTTGCAGCGCCATTCAAGCAAGGCGAGAGGCCCAGGCACAGCCGCCCAAAGAAGCCTCGGTCATGCCCGGCAGCTCATCGCGCAACAACACCACGCCGATGGAGTCGGCCTTTACCTGCTTGGCCAAGTCGTATGGCGCTGTCAAAGTGCCGGTGGTCTCCATCACCGTCGGTGATGTGAAAGACTACACCGGCAAATACAGCCAGGCCGAAGGCAACGCCATCACGCAGGGCGGCTCGCTCATGCTCTATTCGGCTCTGGGCAAGATGGGCAGCGCCGTGCGCTTGCAAGAACGCTTTGACACCCGCATTGCCGAGCTGGAGCTGGCCTATGCAGACCGCCGCCAATTGGGTGACGGCAAGCTGCACGCGGTCGAAGCGGGCAAGCCCCAAGTGCCTTGGGTGCCTTACTTTGGTGGCTCGATTTTGCGCAGCGACTACTACATCGTAGGTGGCATCACCGAAGTCAACTACAACATCCAGTCGCGCGGTGCCGAGTTCAGCGTGTCGTCCATCGGCGGCAAAGTGCGCACTTTCACCATGAACGTGGGTGTGGACCTGCGCATCGTTGACTCGCGCAGCTTGGTGGTGGTCAAAACCGTCAGCATGCAAAAGCAGATCACCGGCACCGAAGTGGGCGCCGGCATTTTTCGCTTCTTTGGCACCGAGTTGCTCGACGTCAACATGGGCTCCAAGAACCAGGAGCCTTTGCAGTTGGGTGTGCGCACCACCATTGAGCACGGTTTGCTCGAGTTGCTGGGCGCCGTCAGCGGCCTGAATGCTCAGCCCTGTGTGGACTACGCACTCAAAGGTGCCCACAACGCTGAAAAACTGCAAGCCGCTGTCGATGCGACCACACAGCCTTTGTTGCAAGCCGTAGGGCCAGCGCCCGCAGAGCCTGCACCAGCGAACAAGTTGGTCGAGTCTGCCAAAGTCGTAGACATCGCAGAGGCCACTCAAAACACCCCCTTGCCCGTGCCCGTGAACGCCGCACAAAACAGCGGCAAAGCCGGTGCCAATGGGTCTGTGAGCATCGGTTTTGAGCCCAACAAATCAAGCCTCGATGGCATGGCCCAACAAGCCCTGGCCGAGCTGGGCAAAGGCTTGGCGGCCGACCGGCAAAAGTCGGTCTCCATCGAATTGCTCACACGTGAGACCGAAAATCTGCCCTCTGCTCAGCGGCGTCAATTGGCGCAAGAACGCGCCAAAGCGGTCAGCGATGCGCTGGTCGCCAATGGCGTGCAAGGCAGCCGCATTGCCTTGGAGTGGTTGCCCGATGCCAGCTCTGCCATCCAGCGCCAAGGCGCAGGCATGCAAGTCGTCGCCCGTTTGAAAGTCACCGAGGCCAAAGCTGGCAGCGGTTGGTAATTTTTTCGCAGCGCATTAATTTTTTAAATCAACAAATCCCCCCACCTGGAGTCACACCATGCGTCATCACCAAAAAACTTCTTTGAAGACCGATCCTCATTGGAAGCGAAACGCCTTGGCGCATGCGTGCTTCATGGTGGTTGCGGGCATCAGCACAACTGCTTTGGCTCAGGTTTACACGCCAGGCGCCTCGCTTAACGTGGTCAACGCGACGCTTGGGGCGCCCGGTGTGTTGAACGACACCACCCAAACCTTGGGAACTTATTGGTCGACAGGCTACAACAACCAAACACGCAGCCTTCAAACGGGCTCAGGCCAGGTGGATGGCATCATGGGTGCCAACAACTTTTACAGCACCTCATCTGGCGCAGGCAGCACGCCAGTGGCCATTAACAACAACAGTTTGTTGATCAATTCCTATGGCAACCAGAATCCAGGTGTTGCCTTGTCCCTGGCCAATTTGGCCAATGTCAGTGCGAGCAATGACGGCCAGCTTGCATTGAACTTGCAAATATTCTCGGGTTTAGCCATCGAGGGCGCTCCAGATCCTGAAGTGCCAGACAGTTTTGGATCCAAGAGTGTTTCCGCCACTGCCAGCAATACCACGCTGTACATCGAACAAACGGGCAAGGCATCTGCCGCATTGTCCTTATCGGGCAACGCCGTCAAAGCCACCCTTGCGCTCAACACGGTTGACACCAGCGTGACCGGAGCCACACCATCGGGTTATGCCTCGGCGACCCAAGGCAGCAGCAATGTGGCTTACGGTAACAACAACAGTGCCGGCACCGTTGCTGGTGTGGCGTCTGTTCGCGGCACAACGGGCAGTGTGAATTTGAGCAATCTGCAAACCGTTTTCAATGGCGTGGGTAACGCTGAATTGAGCACCGCCACAGCCACCATCACCGTGTCAGGCACCACGCCAGACACCGGCGCTGTGGGGGTCTTGTCCGACAGCATCAATTTGAACAACAACAACCTTGCCGCCAGCAACACCAGCAACGCAGCGGTCAGCGTTTTCAACGCCACGGCCAGCTCCGCAGCCTTCACGGGTTCGGTGGCTGTGACCAACATCCAGACCACCAAGATCGATGATGTAAGCGCTGAACAGACTGCCATCGTCCGGGAAGGTGCTGTTCGCGCCGACTTGAGAGACAACACCAACGAATCAAAGTTCAGTGGCACGCTGAACCTGAACAACAACACCGTGTCAGCACAGGTGTTGGGCAACAGTGCGGGTGCGCGCACCAGCACGGGCAGCATCGCGGTGGGCAACGCCATCCAGTTTGATGGCAGTGCTGACATCGTCGGCACCACGGCCCCTGCCGCTGTGGCACACAGCTCACAGATCACTGGTATATCAACCGTGGCCAATGCCGACCTGCTGATCAACAGCGTGCAGCGCAACGATGCCAATACCTTTCAGGCAAGTTTGTTGCCTTCACAAACAACGCCTGTCCGTTATTCCGAAATCGTCTCCAGAGTCGATAACCTGGCGGGCGGCAGCATCAGTCAAAACGGCAACACCCAAAGTGCAACAGCGACAGCCAGTCTCGCCGGAAATTTGATCTCGGCCGGTTCATCCACCAGCATCGGCAATATCCAGGCCAATGCGGCCATTTTGAACACCCAAAGCAACGTCAATACCAGCGTCGGGGCAAGTGTGGAGAGTGCGCGGCAATCGGTCACCGTGGGTATCGCCAGTCCAAGTGCAACCATCTCAGGATCGGTCAGCCTCAATGACAACAGCATTCAGGCCAGCACAGAGGGCAACGTGGCGGTATCTTCGCTCAACCTCAAAGCGAGCAACCTGACGGTGGGTGGCAATGGGAGCGGACTTGTTGCATTGGTGCCAACCACAAACTCAGCAACATCGGGGCTTTCGGCGTCCGTGCTCAGCTTGCAATCCAACGATGCGCTGGACCTGACTTCAGACAATAAGGGCAGCAGCATCACTGCCAACTTTAATGAACAAACGACGGCAGTCAATCTGCCTGTTTCAGCCAGCCAGGTCAGTGTCAACAGCAACAGCTTGACCGCCTTGGCCACGGCCAATTCGGCCAGCAATGCGCTGAACTTGACCGCCAGCACCGCATCGGGCCTCAACGCCGGATTGGGCAACAGTCAGTATTTGACGGGGCATGATGTAACGGATGGTTCAGAGACTACATTTGTTCCATCCACAATCGCGGCAAGTGCAGGTGTTTTGGGTACGCCATTGTCCGTGGCCATCACTGCAGCAGGTGTGAGCAGTTCACAGCTGAGCTTGAACAGCAATGAGCTGACTGCTGCGGCCAAAGGCAACACGGCCAGCAACAACATCACGGTGAACGCTGTCAACGCCTCTGGCTTGCCTGTGGCCAGTGGCGGCTTGTTTGCGACGGTCAAACCCATCAGCCAAGCCAGTGACGCCAATGGCGTTGACGGTGCAAAAGCCAATGCAGACTTCGCCTTGGTCAATGCCCAAGCCGACAATGGCACCCAACTCAGTGCGTCCTTGTTCGCCAGCAACAAAATCACCACCACCACCGTCGGCACGGGCTCTGCGCTTTCAGCCAGCAGCAACCAGCAAAGCGCCACAGGCAACGTGAACTTCAGCAGCAATGCGCTGAATCTGAACATCGGCAACATGAATGGCATGGTGGCCGGTGTGAGTTCTGCGCAAAGCGCCAGCAATTCGGTGTCTACGGTTGCCGCTACAGGCGAAGTCTCTATCGCTGCGAATAGCGTTGTTTCGGGCGCGTCCAGTTTGGTGCTCAACAGCAACACCATCAGTGCAGCATCGACCGCCAACACGGTCAACAATAGCCTGGCACTCACATCCACCACGGCATCTGGTCGCGACCTCAATGTCGTAATATCACCTGCCAATAATTTGTCCAAAGCATCCATTGCCTCTGGGCAAGCCACCTCTACCGCTGATTTCGCCTTGGTCAATCAGCAACAAACCTCGGGGGCCAGCAGTGACTATGCGGCCACAACCCTGGCCAACATCAAAGCAGCGACAGACAACGTCACTGACTCATCGGTCACCCTGAACGCCAACCAGTCCTTGGCCAGCGCAACGGCTAACAGCGCCAACAACAGCATCAGTTGGGCAGCGACCGATCTCACCCTGCCCAACACGGGTTTGTCCTCTTTGCAGGCCTTGAGCACAAGCGACCTGACTGCCAAGGTCAATGATTCTTCGTCGTATGGCATCGGGGTAGTGACCTTGGTTGCCGAGACCGCACAAATTGCAGTGACCAACAGCATCATCAGAGCCGCTGCCCTGGGTAACGTGGTCAGCAACAGTGTGGCTTTCACTGGAACCAACATCACGGGTTCCAGTGTGGATTTCGTGGCGCCCACCGTATCCACCAGCACAGCTGGCAGCACCGTGACCGTGCCAGCCAGCATGGCGCTGGCCAACTTGCAAACCAGTTCGGGCAACGCCCTGAGCGCCACTTTGGGGATTTCCAGTGGGGCAACTGCAGTCACATTGACATCAGGGAACGTCTTAGATGCATCCGCGTTGAGCCTGACAGGCAACACCTTGGCCTCGCAGGTGTACAACAACGACGCCACCAATTCCTTGGCGATGAACGCCACCAACATCAACGACATCACCGCTGCCTTGGCTTCAGGTCAATCTGTATCGGCAGTGGATTTGACTGCTCGGACAGATGGTTTGGTGAAAATCACAGCAGGTACCGTCAGCAACTCCGCAGTAACAGCCAGCACCAACAGTGTGAAGTCAACGGTTGTAGGCAACATGGCCAACAACACGCTCAGCTTGACGGCCACCAAAATCACTGGTCAAAACGTGACGGTTCCAGAAGGGGGCCTTGCGGCAAATGCGACTGGCAAAAGCGCGAATGCCGATTACGCCTTGGTCTCAGAACAAAGCACGGTGAGCTCTGACTTGCTGTCCACCACGCAGGGCAAAGTGCAAGTGGCCACTTTGGGCACCACTTCAGCGGCCGTGAGTTTGTCAGACAACAACCTGCAGGCCTACACCATTGCCAACAGCGCGACCAATGCCTTGGGCCTCGATGCCGCCAACCTCAGCGCAGCAAGAGCGGGTTTGGTGTCGTCGCAGGTTTTTAGTGCAGACACTGGGAATTCAACGGTCACCTCCACCCTGAGCAGCGTGGACATGGGGTTGCTGAGCACCGGCGCCGTCAGTGCTTCGCAGTTGAGCGTGTTGGGCAACGTGGCCAAAGCCACAGCGGCAGCCAACCTGGCCAACAACCAGATCAGCCTGGATGGCACCAACGCCACCGCAGGGTCAGTGAGTTTGCTGGCTTCGAAATCGGGCATCGGTGATGCGGACGCCGGATTGGCCATGGCCAACCGCCAAGTCAGTGACCAAGGCGTGATCATTGCCAACAATGGTGCAGCTTCCGGCGGCGAGACGACCCTCGGATTGACGGTCGGCGGTGTTGGTACCGTTGCGGCTTCCACGTTGACGGTGTCTGGCAATGCGGTCACTGCCTTGGCCTATGTCAACCAGTCCGTTCAGGAGATGCTGCTCAGCCCCACAAACATGCTGGGCATGACCGCTGGATTGTCATCTGCCCAAAACGCCATCGATTCTTCGGTTGCAGCAAGCACATATGGTGCGGTGTCTTTGCAAGCCGCCGGTGCCGTGAGTGCAGCTTCGGGCCTGTCTTTGAACAACAACGCGGTAGACGCCTGGGCTTACCGCAACTCTGCCAACAACAGCATGGTGGTTGACAGCACCACCGTGAGCGGCAGTGGCCGAGCCGTGACCACAGCACAATCACTGGCCAGCAGTGCCGCGCTGGTGAAAGCAGACTTCGCACTGAACAACAACCAGTTGGCCAGTGGCGACAGCACCACCACAGCCACCACGGTGGGCACAGCATCGCTGACCGCTTCCAGTACTGTGACTGCCAGCAATTTGAATTTGAACACCAATGCACTTGGGGCCTATGCCAGCGGCAATGCGGCATCCAACGAATTGGGCCTGACTGTGACGCAATTGACACAAGCGACCGGCGCGATTGCTTCGTTCCAATCAGCTTCCAAGGTTTCCACAGCCGCTCCAGAAGTTAAAGCCGAAGTGGACGGTTCCGTGAAGTTGACGGCCAGTGGCCTCACTTCCGTGTCTGCCAATGTCAAAGACAACACCATCAAGTCCACCGCTCTGGGCAATGTGGTGAGCAACACATTGGCATTGTCAGGCAGTGTGCTGACCGGCAAGGCATCGGTTCCTGACGGCGTGACGAGTTCCGCCACCACCACCTCGGCTACCTCCGCAGCAGACTTTGCCATCAGCAATGTGCAGCTGATGGATGCCTTGGTCTCTTCGCAAACCGATGGTTCCGTGCAGATCGCGACGGGGTCCTTGTCGAGCTCGGCGCTGACTTTGACTGGCAACACGGTGAAGTCTTTGGCGCAAGCGAACAGTGCAGTCAATGACTTGTCTTTACGCGTCACCGATCAAAAAGACAGCACGGCGGCTGTGACTTCCAGCCAGAGCAGTCTTGACAACGTGACCGCCATCACCAACCCCAAAGCAAGCAATGTGTTCGGAATTTCTGCTTCCGCTGATGTCACGAATTCAACGGTGGTCATCTCGGGCAACACTGCATCGGCTATTGCAGGCAAAAACGAGGCCTTCAACAGCCTCACGGTGACAGGCGCCAATTTGACCGGTCGTGGCAACAACGTCACGGCGTCCGTCGCAGGGACATCCAGCGTTTCGGGCGCGGACTTTGCGGTCATCAATGCCCAAGCTGCAGCTGGCAACACCACGGCCACTCTGATGCCTGGAGCCAGTGGGTTTGAGACAACAGGTGTTTTGACCGGCGGCAGTGTCAGTTTGAGCGGCAACACCGTGATGGCTGCTGCCAATGCCAACACCGCTGGCAATACTTTGAGTCTGACCGCAAGCAACACCTTGAGCGCATCGGGTGTGGTCAACAACGTTCAGTCGCTTGCCGACGGGGCCTTCTCAGTAACCGCCTCCATTGGCGTGAGTTCAGGTACATCCGGCTTGACCGTGAACACGGGAGCTGGTGTTGGCGGTGCGGCCGTGGCGGTGAAAGACAACGTGGTGAAAGTCAGTGCATCTGCCAACATGGCCAGCAACGTTTTGAACGCGGTGGCGACCAACAGCATCGCTGCAGCCGGTGCGGTGACCAGTCCAGGTGCAGGTACTGCGACGCCGACGTTCGCTGTGCTCAATCAACAGACCACGGGAGCGGGCTCGAGTGTTTCGTCTGCCATCAATCAGTTCAACATGGGCGGATCGGTCTTGAACGGCGCACTCAACACCGGCTCTTTGGCCATGACGGGTAACCAGTTCCAGGCCACGGCTTATGGCAACTCGGCCACCAATGCGGTCCAGGTCAGTGCACTGTCGGCGGGGCTTAACAGTGCAAGTGCCTCGATCACCAATGTGCAATACAACCTGGCATCCATCACTGCGACCATCAATCAGGTCAATTTGCAAGCAGGCAGCAGCCTCAATACCGGCAACAGTGCGGGTGCTGGTGTGAACATCAGTGGCAACAGCATCGTGGCCATGGCCGTGGGTAACCGCGCCGTCAACAGCACAGGTCGTTGATATCAAAGCAGGCAGCCTTGCGGCTCACGAGGCCGCGGTCTGTCCATTGGCAGGTTCAGGGAATAGGGATTGAAGATGCAGCATTTGAATGCTTGGGCCCGACGCACCACTTGGGTGGTGCTGGCGGCATGTTTGGCCGCCTGCGGTGGTGGCGGGGCTGCGTCGTTTGTGCCCCAGTTCAACGTGACAGAGCGCGAGCTCTACGAACCCGGTCGCGCCGATTCGGGCATCGTGGCCCAACGTGGCTCGGGGGGCGTTGCGCTGCAGTTGGAGGCCTCAGGGGCTACTGGCCTGCCTTTGGGAGCGGATACCGCCAGCGTGGGTGAGGACAAGTTTTACTTCGACTTGCTGCGCAACAGCTACATCTCGCTTAACTTGACGCCCACCATGCTGCAGCGCATCGAGGCCATTGAGCTGATCGACGCAGCGGGCAACCGTGTCTGGCGACTGGACGCCAACAACCCCAGCATTTCTTACGCATGGTTGTTGCGCGGCCACGATTCATCACCCGTGCCGCGCTACCAGGTCCGCATCACGGCGGCACGCACAGCGGTGGACACCGCCTTGGTGTTGGCTTGGTTTGGTGGGGGCTTGATCAGCACGGCCAACAGCCAAGACATGGGAAAACTGCAAGTGGGGGCTGTTGTCAATTGCCCGGGTTGCAATTTGTCGGGCACCCAATTGGGCATGCACACATTGGAAGCCTCATTTCTGAAGGGGGCCAACTTGCGCAACACCTGGCTGGTGCGCGTGCCCGATGCATCCGCCTTGGCGCTCGATGAGCTCAATGTGTTCACCATCCTGTGGGACAGCGCACAAGTGGCGGGCGCCCGCATGAGCCGCGCCTATTTGGAAGGGGTTGATTTCACCGGCGCCATCGTCACTGGTGCGGGCAATTCACCGGCCGAATTTGAAGCCGCCCATTTGTAT
This sequence comes from Limnohabitans sp. MMS-10A-192, assembly GCF_003063335.1. Classification (GTDB taxonomy): domain Bacteria; phylum Pseudomonadota; class Gammaproteobacteria; order Burkholderiales; family Burkholderiaceae_C; genus Limnohabitans_A. The sequence continues at coordinate 29,760 of NZ_NERX01000004.1, forward strand.
GGGGCCATCATGAATGGCCTGAATTTGGACCGGGTCAACATGAACGGCGCGTTCATGAACCGCGCCCAATTGACCTTGACTTCCATGATCGAAGCCCAACTGGACAGCGCGCAATTGGTGGGCACCAATTTCAGTGGCAGCAATCTGCGTTTGGCCAAGTTGAACAAAGCCATGTTGGATGGCACCAACATGAGCCGCGTCAATCTGGAAGGTGCAAACTTCAAAAACGCCATGGTTCATGACGTGAATTTCAGTGGTGCCAATTTGAAGGCGGCCAACTTCAGCAGTGCATCGCTTCAGGGTGCTGATTTCACAGGGGCAGACCTGAGTGGCGCCATCTGGACCGATGGCGCCACCATTTGCGCAACGCCCTCCATCGGCTCATGTCAATGACCTCACGCGCTCACTTCCGGCTGACCACATGCGTCGGCCTTTTTTGCTTTTGCACCAACGCCGTTTGGGCCGACACAGTGATCGATCCGGCCTCGCGACTGCAAGACGATGTGCGCCGCGCCGAAAGCGCCCGCCCTGCGCCCGCGCCTGCGTGGCAAGCCCCTGCCGCGAAGCCTTTGCCGCTGCCTGACGGCCCCGTGCTCAAGGGCCAAATTGAACTCAAGGAAGTCCTTTTCTCGCCCAGCCAGTTGCTCAGCGACCAGCAGTTGGGCGACGTGGTGCGACCCTACATCGGGCGCTCTGTGGGCAGTGATGAGCTCAATGCTTTGTTGCGCGACATCCAGGCTTTGTACTTGGCCCAGGGCGTGCAATCGGCGGTGCCTGTGGTGCCGCCACAAGACTTGCAAAGCGGGGTCATGAAAATTCTCTTGGTGGAAGGCACTTTGGGCCAAGTCAAGTTCGCAGGCAGCAAGACGCCCGACCCGGCTTGGCTGGCGCAATGGTTTGACTTCAAGTCTGGCCAAGTGATCCGGCCCGAGCCATTGGCCAAGCGCCTGGAATTGTTCAACGCCAGCAGCGACTTCAGCGCCGAGGGCCAATACGTGCCTGGCCAATCATTTGGCACCAGCGATCTGGAAGTCTCCGTGCCCGAGCTGGTCAGCACGCAATTTTGGGCCATGGGCGAATTGCCCGGTGTGGGCTCGGGCCGCACCTTGGGCAACAGCCTGATCGTGGGCTTTCGGCATTACCCCGCCACATCGGTTGGCGGGCGCGTCGATGGCATGGTCATTCAGGGGCCCACGGCCACCAGCGTGAGCTTGTCGGGCGGCATGCCCATTGGCCATGAGGGGTGGCGCTTGGGGGCCAACGCTTCGGCCTCGCGTTCACGCACCGTTTTGGCCTCGACCGATCCGAGCAAAAGTGATCTGACGATCGAGGGCGCATCCAGCGTGTTCTCGCTTGACGTGATCCGGCATCTCTACCTGCAGCCTGGCCAGATGTGGAAGTTGTCTGGCGGTTTGTCGCAAGTGCACTCCAATTCGCAGGCCGCAGGCGCCACGCTGAGCGATCGCTCGGTACAACGGGCTACCGTGGCCGCATCGACCGACTGGGTGGTGGACCCCACAGCGGGTGCCGACCGCGCCACCTTCCGTGCGGCCCTCAGCAGCGCCAAAGGCCCAGCCAATTCGTTTGCGTATGCCGAGGTCTACAGCACCCTGGCCTATCGCCTGGCGGGTCCACAAGGGCCGGTGTTGCGGGCCAATGGCCAGATGCGTTTGATGGACAGCCGCACGCCCGATGTGTCTGACGTTTGGCTTGCCGGTGGCAGCGCCACGGTGCGTGGTTTTGACCTGGGTGCCATCTCCGGGCGCCGTGGCCAAGCGCTGCAATTGGCGCTGTACCAAGCATTGCCCTGGAAGAGCGTGGACACCCCAGAAGCTTTTGTGTTCGCCGACCATGCCCGCGCCGTCAAGGACGACTTGGCTCACCGCATTGGCTCTGCCGGTGTGGGGCTGCAGTTCCAGATCGATCGCCGCTTTGCGATCGAGACCGCTTTGACTTACCAGACCCAAGGCTTTCAAGGCCCGCGCACCCGCGCCCTGCTCAAGGCCAGTGCCATTTGGTGAGCCCACCATTTTTCAATGAAAGAACCCGCATGACCGACACCGCCACAACAAAGCCCGAATTCACCATCTTGCACCGCGAAGCACACCGCATGCTCAAGTTCAACCGCGCAGAGCGCGACATGAACTGGGTGAGCGGCTTGATCACCGTCAACCTGGCCGCATCGGAAATGCCCTCGGCCGCCTTGGCTTTTCCTTGCGTGATGACGCACGCCGAGTCCGGTGGTCGCTTGTTGGCCATCACGGGTTTGGAGCAAGGTCGCAACCTGTTTGTCGATGCCAAAGGCAAATGGTTGGGCGACTATTTGCCGGCCGTGCTGCGCACCTGGCCCTTCCGCTTGCTGGACAAGGAAGACGAAGATGGCGCACGCCCGGTCGCGGTGCAACGCGATGCCTTGAGCGTGACGCAAGGTGACGATTTGTTTGACGACCAGGGGCAAGAAATGCCTTGGCTCAAAGGCGTCATGCAGGAGCTGGTGGCATTGGACGCTGGCGAGGCCACCACCAGCGCCATGGTCAATGCTTTGCACGCCGCAGGCGTCTTGACAGAGCGCGCTTTGCAAGCCGTCTTGCCCAATGGCCGCCAGATGGAGCTGACCGGATTCTTGAGCGTGGACGAGCACAAGCTGCACGCCCTCGAAGACAAGGTTGTGGCCGACTTGCACCGCCAGGGCGCACTGGCCATGGCTTACCTGCACCTGCTGTCCTTGCGCAAATTCAAGGATTTGATGGAGTTGGCCGCAGCGCATGAGCCAGAGCCCAAGCCCGAAGCTGCCGTGGCCAAGAAAGCGCCCAAAGCCTCTGTGCCCGCTTGAGCGCCTGCACACCCTGATTTCCTGTACCCGACCGCCTGCCTTGATGCGTGTCACTGAAAGCCGAACATGACCCGAGTCCCACGCCCACGCTCTTTGACCTTTGCCCAGCGCCAGATGCGCCGCAAGGCTTGGGTTGCGCGCAGGCGTTTGCTGGTGCAGGTCAGGCCCTTGGCCCTGGCAGCGGCCGTGGCCTTGGGGGCAGCCAGCCCCATGGTGCTGGGGCAAACGGTGATCACGCCGCTCAAGGGCACAGGCCAAACCAACACGGTGGTCAGCACGCAGGGCAATCAGACCACCATCACCACGCAAAGTTTGCGCGATGGCAATGCCTTCAGCACGTATGCCAACTTTGCGGTGGGGCAGGGCGACCAGGTCAAGATGCTGGTGCCCAAAGATGCCAACTGGTGGGTCAACATCGTGCGCGATGCCAAGGTGCGCGTGGACGGTCGGCTGGAAAGCCGCCTGGCCAACGGCAACATCGGTGGCAATTTACTCTTCATCGACAGCCACGGTTTTGCCGTGGGCCCACAGGGCCAGATCGACACCGGGCGTTTGACCTTTGCTGCGCCATCGACCACCTTCGTGGATGGCCTTTTGAACAGCATACAAAACGGGGGGCTGTCGGGTGCCACCGTGGGCAATGTGCTCAGCGGTCAGTTCGACCGCTCGGCCACGGGCAGTGTGAACATCCAGGGCCGCATCAACGCGGCCGAAGGCCTGAGCATCATGGCCGGACACGGCGGCACCGATACCCACGCGGTGACGGTGTCAGGGCAGGTGGTGGTCAATGGCCGTGTGGCCGGTTCGGCCGTCAACCTGGGTGACCTCAAATCCTTGATGCCCATGCAAGACGTGGACGGCGTGATCGACATCACCACGCCCGGCTCCATCATGCTGAACGGCATGTTGATCTCGGACAGTACCCAGTTCACCCGTGCAGGTGCGGTACGTCTGGTGGCGGGGCAAGACATTGCCGTCACCTCACAAGCCAAAGTGTCGGCATCGGGCGCTGCAGGCTCGGGCCAGGCCGGCGGTCAAGTGGCTTTGATGGCGCACCGCGATATTGCCAATGAAGCGCATGCGCAGTTGCATGCCAGAGGTGATGGTGCGGGCGCAGGCGGACACATTGAATACTCGGCCCAGGGTTTCATGAAGCTCGATGGCATGCATTTCGATGCAAGCAGCCAAAGTGGCAAATCGGGTCTGGTTTTTCTCGATCCTACTGAGATTGAAATCACAGGTACGGCCGACAACCTGACCGCGGGTGCTGATTTCAGCGCCAGTGCCAGCAGCAAGGTCACCGTCAAAACAGGGGCCATCATCAACACCCGCAAAGTCGCCAGTGGCCAGGACGCCACCGACGCATCGGTGCTGTCCACCGACCACAGCGGCAACATCAGCATTACCGCGCCCTCCATCGTGGTTGAGTCGGGTTCGACCCTGGACGCTTCGGTCAAAAACGTGGGCAGTGCCACCACCTACAAAGCCGGCGACATCACCCTCACGGCCAAAGATTCCAGCAACTGGGCCACCTTTGTGGCTTTGTCCAACGCCAACAGCTCCATCGATGTGGCCGGCACCTTGAAGGGCAAGGACATCACCTTGCTTGCCAACATCGAGAGCAAGGCTTTGTTTGGCGGCGTGGCTGCTTCGGCACAGGAGAAAGCCGTCGATCTGGCCATGACCTACTTCGACTCGCCTTTGCGTTTGAGCCTGACTTATGTGCAGGCCAAGGGCGATGCCAAGGTTGACATCCAGGGCACGGCCTCGATTCAGGCCAGCAACGACCTGAACATCACCGCCAAAGCCGACCGCTATGCCGGTGCGCAGCAGCAAGTGGGCGGCTCTGCGCTGGCCAACTTGGGTGCGGGTTTTGCGCAACTGGAAGGGACCACCCAAATTGAGGTGAAGACTGGCGCAACGCTGACAGCGGGCAACGATTTGAGTTTGATCGCCGCCTCCAAGTCCAAAGTGCTGATGACCAGCAAAGTCGAGACCGAGACCAATGAAGCCACCGGTGCGGCCAACATGGCCTCGATCGTGTTTGCAGGTTCGCGCTCGGATGTGAACACCGCCGTCAAGATCAACAGCGGCGCGACCTTGAGTTCCGTCAAGGATTTGACGATGGAGGCCTACCACTCAGGCCAATACAACACCGCCGCGGAAGTCACGATTTACGGTGGTGGCACTGCTGGCGTGGTGGGCGCACTGTCTTTGCAAAAGTCGGACACCCGCACGGAGCTCAATGGTTCAGCCACGGTCGGCGGTGTGGCGCGCGTGACGGCCATGAACTTCATCTCCAAAGCCGGGGTGTCGGCCAAGTCGACCAACACCAGTGACCCCGCGCCGCCATTCGGCATGCCGGAAACCTTGGAGCTGAGCGACGCCGAGGCCGAAAAAACCTTGTTTGATGGCTTCATGTCCATGGCCAGCAAACTGGCCAGCGCTCAAGAAAGTGCCACCGGCAACAGCTCTTCGGCCAGCTCGCCGAAATTGCGCATGGCCGGTGCCCTGGCATGGGGTGAGTCGGACCACACCACGTTTTCGGGTCTGGGTGCGGGGGGCAGTTTGGTGGCCACGGGCCATGCCATTGTGGATTCACAAACCTTGGCCGGTGCTGTTGGCGGCATCGCCATGGCTGAGACGACCTCCAAGACCACAGGGGCCGATGCGTCTTCGACATCCTTGAGCGCAGCGTTCAACTACGGCAAGCACAACTTCACCACCACCGCCAAGGTGGGCAGCAATGCGACGCTGACCGGATCGCATGTGGCCATCAACGCCAACACCGACATGCCCGAGTTCTTCACCGAAGGTTTGCCGATCGAATGGGACGATCCCTTCAAGGTGTATTCCAACCTGTACAGCATTGGCAACCAGTCATTCCTGGATGGTTTCACGACCCGCATCAGCGCCAAATCGTCGGCTGAAAACTTGGCTGCTTCGGGTGCTGTGAGTCTGCATTTCGTGAACAACGACACACTGGCTTGGGTGGACAAGAGCGCTGTGGTCACAGCCACGACCACCAGTCCTGCCCAATGGCAATACGACACCAAAGAGGTGTATTTCGATTCTGACATTGAACACTTGGTGACCGGCGCAGAAGCTTATCGCTTGGACAAAAAGTTGCGCGTCATTGAGGAGTTCGCCAAGGAGACCCGCGATGTGATCATCGATGGGGTGGACAAAAACGTCACGCTCGATGAAATCTTGATCGAGCACAAGATGAGTCCGGCTTTCGTGATGAAGGCGCAAAACCATGTGCAGACCATGCACCTGGCTGGGGATGTGCCGGTGCTGGACATGATCGGCAATGGCGGTGCGCCGGAGTCTTCGTCGGGCGCAGGTGGCACGGCCGTAGGCGGCTCGTTCTCGATGGTGGACCGTACCAACAAGGCGGTGGCCGGTATCGCCGATGGGGCGGTGATCACCGCCAAATCGCTGGAGGTGCGCGCCAACAACAAGGAGTGGGCTCTGACCGTGGCCCCCACGGCGGGCGCTGGCGATGGCATTGCCGCCAATGCCATGGTGTCCTACAACAAGCTCAACGAGACGGCCATTGCATCCGTCAGCCGAGAAGCCCGATTGACCATCACCGATCTGGCAGAGGTGAAATCCGAACTGGATGTCTGGAGCTTTGGCATCAGCGGCGCTGTGACCAAGGGCACCAACGCGGGTGTGGGCATTGGCTTGTCGCTCAACGAAATCACCGCCAACACCAAGGCCTACATTGGCGACAACGATGCCGATGCAGGTGGGGCCAACACGGCCGAAGGGGCAGCCGGTTTTGTGCGGTCTTCTGACCTGAATGTGCTGGCGACCACGACGGGCAAAGTGGGTGCCGTGGGCATTGCAGCGGCCATGACCGGTGGCCCTTCCAAGCCTGGTCTGGCTGACAAAGCAGATTCGGGTTCGGCCAGTTCGCAAAGCAAAGCCGATGGCGGTGCAGCCGCACCCCTGGCGGCGGTCACGGGCGACTTGCAATCCCAAGGTGCTGCCTCTGGCGGCGACACGGCAGGTGCCAGCACACCGCCAAAATTTTCGGTGGCAGGGGCCGGCGCGATCATCACCAACTTCACCGACATTGACACCATCGCCTTGATTGACGGCGCGGTCATCAAGGGCGTGGGCGCAGGCACCACCCACGTGGCGGTGCGGGCCACGCAAGATTTGACCCAGGTCAGCGTCGCCGGTGGCGGTGCTTTGACCATGGCCAGCAACCCGACCACCAAATCGACCACGTCGATCGCGGGCGCGGTGGCCATCCAGTCTTCTGATGACGACACGACGGCCCGCATCCAAAACAGCAGTTTGACCCAGTTGGCCGATGAAGCTGGTGCCTTGGTGGTTCAGGCACTCAAGGGTGGCGAACGCACAGCCGTGGCCACGGGGGTGTCAGCCAACCTGTCCAAAACCACGACCAGCGACATGTCCATCGTGGGGTCGGTCTCGATCACGCACCTGACGGACGACACCGCAGCCAGCATTTCAGACTCCACCATCACGGGTGATACCGCCATGGCCGCGCATCTGGACCCCATGGTGGTGGCCTATGACCGCAGCCGCATTTCATCAGGCGGTGGCGCTTTGTCCTTCTCCGCAGGCAAAGGGTCATCGGGCGTGGGCGCAGTGGTGTCGGTGGTGGATCTGGAAGGCAGCACCTCGGCCACGCTCAGCGGTGGCAGCATGACGCAGGTGCGTGACGTTTCGGTGGCCGCACTGTCGAGTCAGCGCGTCATTGGTGCAGGCGCGGTGGCAGGCATTCAAACCAATGCCGATTCCACAGGGCAGTTGATGGGTGCTTTTGTCATCAATGACCTGAGCAACCGCCTGACTGCCGGCATCAACAGCGGTGCGATGGTCAGTGCCTCGCGCAACGTGGCGGTGCGTGCAGGGGGCACCCCCACGAATAACGTCCTCGATGATTTGCTGGGCAATGCCAAACAGTCCGAGATCACCGACTTCGAGATGACGTCCACCGACAACGGTTACAGCGACGACATCAAGGCCTCGATGGACACTGGTGAACGCGTGCTTGGCGTGGCAGGCACCTTGAGCCTGACCGCAGGCAAGGCCGCCTCCAGCGTGGGTTTGTCGTATGTGCAAAACCACATCCAGACGAGTTACACCGCCGATGTGAATGCCGACATCACCGCCTTGGGCGATGTGGATGTCTCTGCCTACAGCCGGGCCAACATCGTGGGTGTGGCCGCGGGCGCGGGCGCCACGCGTGGCAAGTTTTCGGGCATGGGTTCGGCCTCGGTCAACCTGATCGGTCAGCGCACCTCGGCCACGGTGTCGGGTGGGACGGTGAATGCCGCATCCTTGGATCTGGATGCGGATTCATCGGGCAAGATTTTCAGCATGGCGGGCAACTTGAGCTTTGCCGTGGGCAGTGGCAGCGGCACGGCCGCTGGCGGCGCGGTGTCCTACACCCAGACCGGCGCCAAGACCTACACCGTGGCCGACACGACCTATACCGTGGATGGCCAAACGGTGGTCCAAAAAGGCGGCAGCATGGTCAACCGCAGCGCCGGCAACACGGCCAGCATCAGCAATGCCAGGGTCAATTTGGGCAGTGGCGATGTCCATGTGGCAGCGACCAACCGCAACGACAACCAGTCCGTGGCCGCTTCGGGCGCATTCAGCGATGGCAATTTTGCTTTCACGGGCACCGCCACTTGGAACGAAATCGGCGATGTGACCGCCGCGCAGATCGACAACAGTTTGGTCACCGCCGGAAATGTCCATGTCAGTGCCGGTGAATCGGCCCATGGCACAACTTCCAGCATCCAATCATTGGCTGGCGGTTTGGCAGCATCGAATGGTTTTGCCGCCGCTTTGGCATTTGGCTTCAACACCATCGAGTCGCAACGCAGCGCCACGGTGACGCGCAGCAACCTGATCGCCGATGAATCGGTCACCATCGAGGCCGCAGCCGAGGGCTCGGTCAAAACCATTTCAGCCACCGTAGCGGGCAGCGCCAAGGGCGATGCAGGGGCGGGCTCTTCGTCGGTCAATTGGCTCAACATGGATGTGCTGGCGTCTTACGACGGCGCAGGCAACAGCTTGCGGGGCACGGCGACAGACTTGACCGTGCGTGCCACCGGCTCTGCGTCGATCGAATCGTTGGCGGGGGCGGTGTCGGGTGGCAAGTCCAATGCCATCGGCGGCTCGCTCGCGGTCAACCACATGGGCCAGGACGGCGATCAGTTCCGCGTCCGTGCGATTTTGAACAACCTGGATTTGAGAGCGCCTGTCAACGTCAGCGTGACTTCTGCTTTGGCGGGCTCGATCGGTTCGGTCGCTGCATCGGGCAGCGGCGCAGGCACAGCCGCGCTCAATGGCAGCGTGACCACCAATGCGATCAACGCCACGGTGCTGGCCGAGGCCACCCTGGTCAACCAGACGGTGAGCAGCCCGGGCGACTTCGTGGTGCATGCCGACAACAGCGCCAACATTGCTTCACTGGCCGGCACGGTCAGTGGGGGCGGCACGGCAGGTGCCGGTGTCGCGATTTCGGTCAACGAGATTGGTGGTTCGGTCATCGCGCGCGCATCCGACACCACTTTGAGGAGCTGGGGCGATGTGGATTTGCAAGCCAACACCAGTGGCACGATCCGATCGTTGGCGGCGGGTATCGCGGGCGGTGGCACGGCGGGTGTGGCAGGTTCCAACACCACCAATGCGATCACCTCGACGGTGTTGGCCCAGTTGAACGCCGTGAGACTGGCGGAGGATGCGGCCACGGTCACGGTGCGTGCGCGGGACACATCGACCATTGAATCATTTGCAGGATCGGTGGCCGTTGGCGGTACAGGCGGCGGTGGTGCGGCCATTGCGCTGAACTTTTTGGGCCGCACGGCCACCGAGGCCGACAGCAGCAAGCAGGTCAAAGCCGAAGTGCTCAACAGCAATCTGAAATCTGGCGGCGCTGTGCTGGTGCAGGCTTTGTCATCTTCCAGCATCGACTCGATGGCGATCGCGGTGGGTGTCGGCGGCAGCGCGGCCGTGACAGGTGCCAACACCACCAACTGGCTGGAAGACGACATCACAGCCACTTGGAGCGGTGGTTCCTTGTACGGATCGGGCAATTCACTGACGGTCCAAGCCCAAGATGGCGCTTCGGTCGAGACCCTCGCAAGCAATGTGTCCGCTTCAGGCTCGGCGGCTGTGGGTGCTGCATTGGCCGTGAACAAAGTGGGCAGTGCCGTGTTGGCTAATTTGTCGGGCATGACTTTGCATGCGGCCGCCGCTGTGCGGGTGGATGCCGACATGACCGGCATGATCAAGTCGGTGGCCGCCTCGGCTGCGGTCTCGGGCGGAGGGGCCGTCAATGGCAGCTTCACCACCAATGCGATGACGGCCAGCGTCAAAGCACAGGCCGTGAACGTGTTGCAAGTGAGCAATGGTGGTGCCTTCACCGTCAGCGCTGACAACGACAACGACATCTTTTCTTTTGCCGGCAATGTCAGTGGCGGCGGCTCGGGTGCAGGCGGCGCTGCGGTGGCGGTCAATGAAATTGGCGGCGATGTGACGGCACGCTTGGCCAGCAGCACTGTGCGTGCCCCAGGACAGGTGAATGTGGAGGCCACCACCTCGGGGGCGATCGAGGCGATTGCGGCCGGTGCTGCGGGCGGTGGGGCGGTGGCCTTGGCGGGCTCCAACACCACCAACGCCTTGACTTCTACCGTGTTGGCAAAAATGGACGACGTCAATTTGGTGGTGGATGCGGCGTCTTTGACCGTGCTTGCACGTGACACCTCCAGCATCAAGTCCTTTGCCGGCACTGTGGCCGGTGGTGGCACCGCTGGGGGTGGTGCGGCTTTGGCATTGAACTTTTTGGGCCGCACGGCGACCGATGCCGACAGCAGCAAAGTCGTCAAAGCCGAGGTGTTGAACAGCATTGTGCGCACCTCTGGCGCGGCACTGGTCAATGCCTATTCGACTTCGACCATCCAGTCGATCGCGGTGGCGGTTGGCGCGAGCGGTACGGCCGCCATTTCTGGCTCCAATGCGACCAATTTGCTTGAAGACGAGATCACGGCATCGTGGACAGGCTCCAACTTGAACAGCAGCAGCACTTTGACGGTGAACGCCCGTCAAGCTGCGGACATCGATTCACTGGCGGGCAACGTGTCGGCCAGTTTTGGTGGTGCGGTTGGCGCAGCCGTGGCCGTTAACCGCATTGGCACAGCCACAAGTGCCAACATGGTGGGTGTGACCAACGCCAGTTTCAACAGCGGCTTGGGCTATTGGACTTTGATGGGCGATGACCTGGTGTTGTCGGCCGAAAGCGACAACCAGATCGACACCATCGCTGTGGGCATGAGTGCCGGTGCTGCCGGGGTGCAGGGCTCTGTGGCGGTCAGTGTCATCGATTCGGAAACCCACGCCACGGTCGGTGCCAATGGCCATGTGACCAATTTGTACTTCAACGACTCGGTGGCCGTGACGGCCAACAGCCGTGACCGCATTCGCGCCTTGGCGGGTGCCCTTGGTTTTGGCGCAACCGGGGTAGGTGCTGCAGGCGGTGTGTTGACCAACATCATCAGCAGTGACACCAGCGCCGGTGTTGCTGGGTTTGACACGCACGTCAATGCCATGGCCAATGGCAGTGGCCTGGCGGTGCGACAGTCGAGCTTGGCCAGTGCCCCTGATTTGATGGACATCAACCAGGTGTCTGATTCGGTGCTGGATGGCGCCAGCTTTGCCACACGCACCGTCAAGGGCTTGGCCGTGCAGGCCACCTCGGTCCAGCAAATTGGCGCCGTGACCGCTGTGGCGGGTGGCGGTGCGGTGGGCGCAGCCGGTGCCGCGGTCAACGTGGACCAAATTGGCGGCAGCACGCGTGCTTACATCGACACGGCGCGCTTTGTTCAGGATGCGGCGGGCGCGAACGCGGCCCAGGCGGTGGATGTGATGGCCGCCAACCACGCCATGATCGCCAGTTCGGCTTCGGCGCTGGCGATTGGCGCAGTGGGTGTGGCGGGTGCGGTCGGCACCGAGATCATCGACCGCAGCACGCGTGCCGAGATCATCGGCGGTGCCCGCATTTTTGCAAAAGGCGATGCCGCGGTGAACGCCGTGGCCACCAACTCAGTGGCCCAAATTTCGGCCGGTGGCGGTGGCGGCGCAGGCATTGGCATTGCGGGCAGTGGCGATGTCGTCTTGCTCAAAAGCAACACTTTGGCGCGGGTGGACCAGTCCAGCATCGATGCCGAAAACGTGTCGGTGCAGGCCGATGGCAGCAACAGCACCAACCTCATCGCAGGCTCTGTCGGGGTGGGTGGCGTGGCCGGTGCAGGCATGAGCTTCACGGTCAACGTCTCGGGCTCGACGGTGCGTGCCTTGGTCAATGACAGCGCCATCCGTGCCGATGGCGCGGTCAATGTGCGTGCCACCAACGCCACGGCCGAGCTGGCTGTAGCGGCCACTTTGGGGGCAGGTGAGTTTGGCGGCGTGGCCATGGGTGCCGTGGTGAGCGTGATGGAAGGGCTGACCGAAGCCAGCATCACCGGCAATTCGAGCGTCGATGCGCGCACCCAAGACGCCGATCACACCGGCGCTGCCAGTTTGACGGTGGCGGCCAAAGAGACGGTGGACATCAGCCACAACGCAGGCGCTGCCGGTGCCGGAAAACTTGGCGGCGTAGGCACAGCGGTCAACGTGGTCATTGGCAAGAGCCGTGTCATTGCGGGCGCTTCGGGCAGCAGCCTTGAAACAGAAGGCGCCATGAATGTGTCGGCATTGCGCGAGGCCGAAATCGACATGGTCACGGCCACCGCCGGCGGTGGTGGTTATGCGGGCATCAGCGGTGCCGTGGGGGTTTTGATCTTCGGCGCCGCACCCGACAGCAACGCCACGACCGAGCTGAACACGGGCAGTGGCAGCGCCATGGGGGGTATTTCGGGGGGCACCAAGGCCAACAAGGCGCAAGGCACGGGCACGGCCTTGAGCGCCTCGGACACCAGCAACCTCAACAGCAAGGGCAGTTACGACACGCAGGCTGCTTTCACGGGTGCCACGGGTTTGCACTCGACATCGGCCACCATCACGGCCAGCCAAGTGAAGGCCGGCTCGGTGGGCGTGAGCAGTCTGGACAAGACCGAGGTCATGAACAATGCGGGCTCTTTGGCGGTGGGCGGTTTGGGCATGAGTGCGGGTGTGGCTTTGACCACGCTGGGCGGTGCCAACAATGCCAGCATCAGTGCGGCCAGTTTGACCAGCACGGGCGGCGTCACTGTCGATGCCGGCACGCGTGAGTTGCACGCGGGTACCAAGGCCATTCAAAGCCGCGCGATTGCCGGGGCGGGTGGTTTGGTGGGCTTGGGCGCTGCGGTGTCTCTGGCCAAAAACGAGACCGCCAACTCGGCCTCGTTGTCCGGTACCGTCACAGCCGGCGGCGCAGTCAATGTGAGCGCCTTGGACAACGCCTCCATGCGCAGCGAATCTTACGGGGCTTCGGTGGGCGCGGTCAGTGTGGGCGTGGTGATCGCCAAGGCCGAGCAAACCGGCAGTGTGCTCACGCAAGTGGGCGGCAGCATCACTGGCCAGGGCGTGAACATCAGCGCACAGCGCGACGCCAGCACCACCGCCTACGCCAAGGGTGGCTCTGCCGGTGTGGTCTCGGGCAGCGGCGCCGAGGCGGACGCCAGCGACAGCAGCACCGTGAAGGTGGCGTTGGCCAGTGCCACCAGCTTGAATGCAGGGCAAGGCAGCCTGCAAGTGTCTGCCAGCAGCAACCCCTATGCCAACACCGAGGCCTTGGGCATTTCTGTGGCGTCGGGCGTGGCCATCGGTGTGTCGTTGGCCAATTCGTCGGTCAGCTCCGAGGTGGCGGTCAACAGCTTGGGCAGCCTGACGCTGACAGGACAGTCGGTCAACATCTCTGCCGTGCTGGGTGCGGGCGATTCTGCGGTGCGCAGCCATGCCACAGCCGGTGCTGGCGGCATGTTGGTGGGTGCCACGGGTGTGGCCGCCACCTCAGAAAACAAGGGCTCGGCCAAAGTCATTTTGGCCGGTCAAACGCTGTTGTCCACCACAGGGGATGTGAGCGTCAGCGCCATCGATTCGATGGAAGCCAATGCCTTTTCCACCGGCATCGGTGCCGGATTTGTGGGCATTGGCGTGGCCACCTCCAAGGCCAGCAGCAACACCACCGTGGCGGCGCAAGCCAACCAGTTCAAAGGTTTGGTGGGCGGGGTTTTGCAGATCACGGCCACGGGCAATGAAAGCATCAACAGCGAGGCCATTGCAGGCTCGGGTGGCATGGTTGCCGGTGCCGGCGCCGAATCGCGCGTTGACCATGACCAATCGGTCACGGCCGATTTGGGCTCGGGCAGTGGCAACACCTTGACGGTGGGCAGCTATGCCAACGTGAGCGCCACACGCCAGGTGCGCTACAACGTGCACAGCACCTCGGCCACGGCTGCGGCCTTGGGTGCATCGGGTGCGGTGACGCACGCCACCCTCGATGGCTCGGCCACGGCCCGTGTGCTCGACAGCACCAAGCTCGTGGCCGATGGTTTGCGCGTGCTGGCCACCAACGACTTGGCCCGTACCGACTTGCAGGCGCTCAACGCCGAGGGCGGCGGTGGCGGCGTGATCAGTGGCGCAGGCGCCGACATCTACACCCGCATGAATGGCGATGCGCTGGCCAGTGTGGGCAACAGCGCCAACCTGGCGTTGGAAGGTTTGTTCGAGGTGCGGGCCTACAACGAAATCCACGGCTCCTCGCGTGGCCAAATGGACGTGGCCGGTGCGATACCGATCGCCTTGGTGGAAACCAAGATCGAGACCGCGGCCAACGCCGATGCCAAGGTGGGCAACAACACCAAGGTGAACAGCTATGGCGAAACTCACGTCAACGCTTTGTCTTACATCGATCTGGAGGCCAACTCGGTCTCCAAGACCTATGGTTTGGCCGCAGCAGCACAGGGCAATGCGTATGCGACCGCCAACGTCAACAACCGTGTGACGATTGGCACCGGTACTGAGCTCATCAGTGCGGAAGCCATCGACTTGCTGGTGGGCCAGGACAAAGACTTCAACCGCAACAAACACTTTGTGACGGCGCGGGTGGACTTGTTCAACCATTCGGCGATTCCGGTCTCGATCAATCCGGATGCCGATGCCACATTGAATTTGAACAACACTTTGACGGTGAATGCGAACGCAGTGCGATCGGGCGCCACCATCAAGCTGGGCGGCATCGAAGGCTCTTATGTGGTCGAGGGCAAAGGCAAGGTCAGCGACTGGACGCGCGACTTGGGCGAGATGATGGGCCTGAGCAGCGAGTACGGCAAGTCGGACAAAAACATGAGCACCACGGCCAGCCTGAGTGGCCAATTTGAAGCGGGCTTTGGCAACAAGCAGCGCTTGATCGTCAGCGCCAACGGCACGATTTTGGAAAACACCGGGGACGTGCGTTACACCATCACCCAGGAAGACTTGGGCGCCAGTGCGGGCGCCTATGTGGCCCGCTTGTACGACCAGTTGGCGCGGTATGGCGATGTGCCTGAGGTCCGCGCTTTTGTGGAAGCCGAGTTGAGTTTTTACTTTGCATCCTTGATTCGTGAAGGGCTTGCCGAGTCCTACACCGAAGGCGGCAAGACCTATTACGTGGCTTTGTCGGATGTGGCTGCGAACTTCTTGAACATCAAGAATTTGCGCGCCGGCAGCGGCAACATTGAGCTGTACGGCAACAACGTGAGTGGCACCGCCAGCCTGATGGCCCGTGCCGATTCAGAGATTCTGGTGGAAAACCGCAGCCCCTTGAATTTGCGCGTCTTCAACATGACCGTCGATGCCAACGGTGGCTTTGTCAAATACAACGGTACTTACATCACCAAGAATGCCGACATTGGTGCGCTGAATGCCAGCAGCAAGACCACCAGTTTGACTGTGGACAGCATCGACACCCGTGGTGGCGGTGCCAGCCAGCAATTGCCCACGCTGACGGTGAAAAACACCTTTGTGCCCTTGGGGCCCTCCACACGGGGCGAAAACGATGCCCTGATGATGACCGCACCTGACGGCACCTCGGCCAACTTGTATGAGGATGAAATGCGTGCCCCCGAGCTGCGGGTGAATGGCACGCTGTACAACAAGCTGGGCACCATCAACCTGAGCAACACGGCCGGTAGCATCGCGGTCACCTCTGAGACCGCGGGCTACACGCCACGGTTGGATGGCAAAGAGATCACCGTCACGGCGGGCAAGAACTTCATGCTGTCTTCGCCCAGCATCAGCCAGTCGGTGGGGGGCTCGCCTGAATCGCTGTATGCCGTGCATTACAGCGACGACCAGCAGAACATCCTGAACAATTTGGGCATCACGGCTTGCGGTTATGCCAGGCCCGTGAACCTCAATGTGACTTACACCAGCGGCTGCTTGGTCAATGGCGCAGGCGGCATTTATGCCAGCGGCGGCATTTTCATGGGGGCGCGTTACCTCAACATCAACGGCACGATCCAGTCGGGTCAGGCCGACTACAACGCGACACTGACCACCGCATCCGTCGGGACACAAATCACCAACTGGCAAACCCAGTGGCGCAAAAACCGCGGCAGCTATTTGTCGCGGGGCGTGTCGTCGATGATCCAGGTCTCGGGGCCTTTGCCTACGGACAGCGAGTCCGAGATCAACAAGCAGTTTGCCAACGGCACCATCACTGCCACGCAGCGTACCAACGCGATCAATGCCATGGCCACCCGGCGCGTGCAGCCGATCATCTACTTTGATGCCGAGACCAACCGCCTGAAAGTGGCTCCTACCAATGTGACCGGTGGCCTGGTGGAATTGGTGGGCTCGGTCATCAACACCGGTGGCGGCGTGATCCGTGCGCTGGACGGTTACGCCCGCATGAACATCGACAACCAGACCAACTACGGCATCGACCTGCTGGGCTTGGACACCGGTGGCGACAAGGGTGTGGTGCGCATCACCGATCTGAGCAAGCCGATCAAGAATGCGGCGGGCACCGTGGTGTCCTACGAAGTGACCACTTTTGAAAAGGACGCCAACGGTGTCTTCCATGCCACGGTGACCGACGGTCGCGCACCGGGCGCGCGGGTGATTTCTGTGGCCAACAATTTGCTGGCCAGTCCGTCAGGCAGTGTGAAGGCGCGCTTCAACTACAACCCGCTGGACAACAGCACCTACTCGTGGTCAGCCGGCTACGAGACCATGTCCGAGAAGTCTTACTACTACCAAAACTCGTCATGGCTGGGCTTCATCCCCGGTGGCAGCACCAGCTGGAACAGCGTCAACACCGTGGTCAAAACGACCACGGCCATGCCTGAAGACGTTTTTGTCAGCACCAATACTCCGCTCGGGGGGGGCAATTTCTCAATGCAGGTTAAGAAGTCGATCACCGACGACGAGACCGAAACCTATTACCGTTCGTGGCGCAAATGCGGCTTCTTGTGCATCAAGAAGACCTACTACATCCAGCGGCGCACCGAGGTGGGCTACAAGTATTTGTACACCCAGCGTGTGGCGGCAGACCACGCCATCAATGTGGAGCTGGTGGGTTACGACACCGGCGCATTGAACGTGAGCAGCGTGGGGGACATCCGCTTGGGTGGCAACATCTCGAACGCCAGCGGCAATGTGTCTTTGACTTCGACCAACGGCAGCATCACGCAGTTGTCAACCGGTGCGGTGGTGGAAGGCATTGGCCTGAACTTCCGGGCCAAGACCGGCATCGGCATCCAGGCTGCGCCCATCAACCTGATCACGGGCAACGGCTCGTTCACGGCGGTGTCCGACAGCGGCTCGATCGCCTTCCACTCCAACAGCGGGCCTTTGCGCATCAACCAAGTGTCCACCACGGGTGAGGTTTGGCTCGATGGGGCTGGCGACATCCTTGGTTTGAATCCGAATGCTGTGCATGTGAGCGGCAAGAAGGTTTACCTGTCTGCGCCTGCGGGCGGCATTGGCGAGTTCAACTCGGATGGCACCGTCAAGTCGACCCTGAACATCCAGACTCAAGACTCCACTTTTGGGGGCTTGACCGCCAAAGCACGTGGTGGCATCGCCATCAAGCAAGCCACGGGCAATCTGTGGGTGAACCAGGTGATTTCTGGCGGTGATGTGTACCTGGAATCCGGCGGTGACCTGATCGACAACAACCGCAACGAAACCCGCGACGAGCGCACCGAAGCCGAACTGCTGGCTTTGTGGAGTTCATCCGCTTTGCAAGGGCCATCGGCCGAGACCAGCCGCCAGGCCACGCTGAACCTGACGCGCACCCAGTACCGCCGTTATTGGGCCTTGCGCGATGTGCGCGATGTGGTGACCGATAGCAACGGAAAAGTGACCAGCTATGCAGCAGACACCATCACGTCAAGCTACAAATACACCATGCCTGACGAAGACCGTCAGCAATTACTGGACGCAGGGATCAGCCCGGCTCAATTGACCAAAGTTGAAAATGACCGCACCGCCGAGGTCTTGGCCTTGCATGCCCAGTTTGGCACCACGGTTTACCAGAATGACAACGAGCAGATCATCATTGCGGTGAACAAAGCGAACAAGGACGCAGGCTTGGCCGAAGTGGGCGCTTTGTCCACCTGGTCCGATGCCGAGTTGAAAAACCCCTTGCCCAAATCGATCTTTTCCAAGAGCTCGACCAGCACGCAAACCCGCATCGAAGAGCCCAATGTGGTGGGCAACCGCGTGGTGCTGCGTCCGGGCGGCAAGATCGGCAAGGACGATGGCTCGGTGAGCATTCCATTGCTCAAGACGACGCGATTGGCACAAGGCAAAACGTCAGCGCTGACCGACGATGAAAAGCTGATCATCATGTCGGCCGAGACGGACGACATGTCGCTCAACCGCGACACCTGGACACTAACGGTGGTCAAGAAAGACACCTTCAACGTGCTGTCCAACCGCTTGAACGTGACGGCCAACGGCTTTGTGTATCTGGGCGCGGACACCACCGACGCATATCCGACGGGCGGCACCGCCAACTTGGAAAAAGTCATTGGCACGGGTGAGATCCGCATCAAGGTGGCCGACTCCATTTTGAGCATGGCCGATGCGGGCGTGTCGGTCATTCAAGGTCAAAAAGCCATTTTGGAAGCGGCGCAAGGCGCCATCGGCTCAGCAGCCAAGCCGGTGCAAATCACCCTGAACAACGACAGCACAGGCACGCTGACGGCACGCGCTCAGCAGGGCATTTGGATCAAAGAGATCGGCGACATGCGCGCCGCTGACATTTACTCACCCAACAGCGTCAACTTGACGGCGACAGGCGCCATCATCGATGCGCGTCCCGTCATCAACTACCCCAATACAGGGGATCGCACGGTGCGGTCCATTGAGGCCAACACCCTGACCCTGAACGCCATGGGCGGTGCGATTGGTGCGTCCAACAACCCCATGGTCATCAAAGTTGGTTCTGGCGGCTTGAACGCCAGTACGCCTGTGGGTTACTCCATCTATTTGGAAGCTGCAGAAAATAGCGCCATGACGCTGGGCAGCTTGAATTCGGGTTTGCATGCATATGTGGATGTGTATGACAGCAGCCTGAGTGTGCTGGGCAGCATTGTTGCCACGCGGGACATGTTTATCTCAGCCGCCGGCAGCATCACGGGGGCCAACTTCACGGCTGGTGGCATCGCCAACATCAGCAGTGACGAGAGCATTAGCGGAAGCAAAGTTTCTGCCGGTTCGGGCAGTGCCATTGTGTATGCCCAGGACGCCATTGCTTTGACTTCATTGAACTCGAACAGCGATGTGCAGACGACGGCTGGCTCCTCGATCAACATCACCAGTGTCAGTGCCGGGCGAGACGTTTCTCTGACGGCCAACGCAGGAGCAGTAAGTGCGGTCTCCATGAGTGCCAAGCGAAATATGACGGTCAAGGCATATGGGGCCAATGCCCAAATTCAAAGTACAACTGCTTCAGCTTCGGGGGGCTTCATGACTTTATTTACCCCCGGTAACTTGTCGTTGACAGTCAGCTCTGCTCTGGGGGCCATCGACTTCACTGCTGGCCAGGCCATGAGTTTGTTGAACGTCAGCAGCACCAACGCCACGCTTAAGTTGCAAGCTGGGCAGGATATACAACTGATGTCAGCTGTTGCCAAGGGCAATGTTCAAATCATTGCCGGCGAAGGTGTTCAGATCACCACGGCATCGAGTGGATCGGGCTCGCTCTCGCTGACCAGTGACGCCGGTTTGATAAAAGCCCAAAACTTGTTTGCTTTGAATGGCGCTGTCCTGAAGAGCACCGCAGGCGATTTAAACATCAATAACATCACTGTATCGGCTGGTTCTTCACAGTTGGATGCGGGCAATTCGATTTACTTGGGCAGTCTCAGGTCATCGGGTACGGTGGATTTGACTGCGGGCACGGACTTGATGGCCAGCGACTTGACGAGCACGGCTGCCGGTCTTTACATGGACTCGAGAAATGGCTCCCTGAATGTGGGCAATGCCTCTGCCAAAACAGCACTGGTAGCGCAAGCTTTGGCAGGCAATTTGTCTGTGGGGGCATACACAGCAGACACGGCTTCATTGGAAGCCAGCACCGATGTGAGCCTGAAAAGTGGAACGGTTGCCAAGGGCATCACGGTGTCTGCGGGTCGGAACGCCAGCTTGGGCTCGATGACATCGGTGACAGATAAAGCGAAAGCGACAGCGCTCGCCAACCTTTCTGCGGTGTTGGTCAAAGGTGCTTCTGTAGAGTTGGCTGCAGGTACAGGTTTAACGGCATCAAATCTGATCAGCACAAACGCCAAGGTGGATGCTGTATCAACGGTTGGGTCTGTGAAGATCGGGTCGGCCACGGTCAAGAGCGTGTTCAATGCGAATGCAGTGGCCGGCGATTTGTCGGTGGACACATTCACGTCGGCGAGTGCGGATCTGAAGTCGGGCGGGTTGATGAATGTGACCACGGGGACGAGCACGGGTGATATGGTGTTGAACAGCCGAGGTGCTGCGGTATTGGGTAATTTGACCTCCAGTGCTGGAACTTTGACAGCGGATGCCAGTGGACTGATGAGCGTTGCTTCTGTGAAGGGCGCCGTCCTAGATATCAGCGGCGGAACAGGACTGAATGCGATCAGCCTGACCAGCACCACCGGCAAGATCGATGTCGACACCACGACGGGTGCTTTGAAGATGAATGCCGCTACGGCCAAGACAGTGCTGGATGCACAAGCATTGGCAGGCGACTTGTCGGTTGGCACATTCACTGCGGCCAGCGCGGCCTTGTTTTCTGGCAAGGACATGGTGCTGAACACTGGCACCACAGTTGGTAACTTCACGGCCGACAGCAAAGGTGGCGCTTATTTGGGTAACTTGATTGTCGGCAGCCTAATGACTGTCGGTTCCCAAGGGGTGATGACCGTGAATAATGCTCAGGGCGGTGTGCTGGATATCAGTGCCGGAACAGGCCTGATTGCTGGCACCCTGCGCAGCACCACGGGCAAGTTGGACGTGGATACCGCCACCGGTGCCTTGAAGATCACCTCGGCCACCGCCAAGACCGATTTGACTGCAGAGGCTGTTTCTGGCGCACTGAACCTCAGCACTTTCACGGCAGGCACTGCGTCACTGAAGTCAGGCGCCGACATGACGCTGACGACTGGCACGACGACAGGGATCTTGTCGACCAACAGCAAGGCAGCCGCCAGCTTGGGCAACTTGACTGCGGGCGGTCAGCTCACGGCGGATGCGACGGGTGCGATGACTGTGACGTCAGCCAAGGGCACGGTGCTGGATTTGTCGGCAGGCACAGGCCTGACGGCAGGCACGCTGACCAGCACCACCGGCAAGATCGATATAGACACCACCGCTGGTTTGCTGAAGATCACCTCGGCCACAGCAAAGACCGATCTGACTGCACAGGCTGTTTCTGGCGCACTGAACCTCAGCACCTTCACGGCAGGCACTGCGTCACTCAAGTCAGGCGCCGACATGACGCTGACGACTGGCACGACGACAGGGATCTTGTCGACCAACAGCAAGGCAGCCGCCAGCTTGGGCAACTTGACTGCGGGCGGTCAGCTCACGGCGGATGCGACGGGTGCGATGACTGTTACGTCAGGCAAGGGCATGGTGCTGGATTTGTCGGCAGGCACAGGCCTGACGGCAGGCACGCTGACCAGCACCACCGGCAAGATCGATGTAGACACCACCGCTGGTTTGCTGAAGATCACCACCGCCAGCGCCAAGACCTTGCTGGACGCACAAGCCGTGGCAGGCGACTTGACGGTGGGCACCTTCACCGCTGCCACCGCTGCCTTGGTCTCGGGCAACAACATGGCCGTGAGCACCGGCACCACCACGGGTGAAATGCTGGCCACCGTGGGACGCAACGCCACTTTGGGCAGTTTGACCTCCAGTGGTGACAAAGTGAAAGTGGACGCCACCGGCACCCTGACTGTGACCACCGCCAAAGCGGCCACGCAAGTGGACTTGTCCGGTCGTGCAGGCCTGACGGCCACCACCTTGACCAGCACCAATGCCTTCATCGATGTGGAGTCACTGGCCGGTTCAGTGAGCGTGAAAACGGCCAGCGCCAAAACCTACTTCAACGCCAGCAGCTATGGCGCCATGACGGTGGACACATTTGGTGTCACGGCCGGTTATGCCCGCTTGGTTTCGGGTGGGGCGATGGCCATCACCACGGGCACCAGCACCGGCAACATGACCATTGACGGCGGCACCAACGCCGCCCTGGGCACCTTGACCAGTTCGGCGGGCCAGATCGATGCCAGCGCACTCGATGGGGGCATGACCTTTGCCACCCTGCGCGCCGCCAGCAAGATCAAGCTCGATGCCAGCAAGGCCTGGAGCAGCGGCCAAGCCATCAGCGGTACCGCTTTGTATGTGAGCAACGGGGGGCTAGATTTGTTGGCGACATCAGGCGGAATTTCGTTGAGTACCTTGTCTGGCAAGACTCAAAGTCTCGTCAAAACCAATGCAGGGAGCATCAAAATTTCCAGCATTCAGGGTTTTTCTCCGGCCAACTTATTGACAGTTACCGCTGTTGGTGGCGTTAAAACAGTGCCTGTGACCTACCGATGAAATTTGTTTTTGTAATTCATTACTTTGAGGGAGTTTTCAAATGAAATTCAAAACCTTGACCTTGGCTTTTCAACGGACTTGTTTGGTGACCGCATGCGGCATCGTCTTGGCCGGGCAAAGTGCCTTTGCGCAGCAAGCGAATGCTGCTGCGCCGGCATTGCCCTCCGAACTGGCCATGACGATCAATGGCCTGGTCTTACCCTCGGAGCAGGGGGATTTGTTGCTGCGAGAGCAGTTGGCCCGAGGCGTGCTTGATACACCGCAGTTGCGCAACGCCATCCGCGAGACACGCATCAACCAAGCCGTTATGGCGCAAGACGCCATCAAACTGGCGCTGGACAAGGTGCCTCAGGTCAAAGCCCGTGTGGAATTGGCTCAGCAAAATGCACTGGCGCAAGCTTGGCAACAAAAAATGATGCAGGAAGCCGTGTTCACTGAAGCCGAATTGCAGGCCGAATACGCCGCACAAGTCAAAGCTTTGGGAACGCAAGAGTATCAATTGCGCCATGTTTTGGTGGTTGATGAAAAGCAAGCCCAGCAGGTGTTTTCCAAGATCAAAGCTGGCGCCAAGTTTGAAGCCCTGGCGCTGGAATCCTCGCGTGATCCAGGGACACGCGACAAAGGTGGCTTGAGCGACTGGGTCGCCGAAGGCCGTCTGGCACCCGCGATCCGGCAAGCTGTTGAAGGGCTCAAGGCTGGCCAATTGGCAGCCAAGCCCGTTCAAACACCGGCTGGCTGGCAAGTGCTGCGCCTTGAAGAAAAACGCACGTTGACCCCGCCAACCCTGGAGTCGGTCAAGCCCCAGTTGCGCCAAGCTTTGGCGCAGCGTCAGTTGCAAGCCAAACTCGCTGCCCTGCGCAGCAGCGCCAAGGTGGAATAAACACCGCGCACCGATTCAGCCCCAGTCGTCCGAAGGTGTACCCCCCCGTTGACTCCTTGTGGTCAATTGAGCGCCTTGCTTCATCACTGAAAAATCTTCCAAGACTTTTCTCTAAAAGGCATGCGTCATGGCCCCCTGCAATGCCATCTTGGTGACATGCCGAAGGCCGAATGCACACAGGTGATCTCGCGCGTTCATGTCGATGACAGCGCATGAAAATTGAAGACTGCTGGCGCAAAGAGTTCAGGGTCGTGTGCACAGTGTTCAAAGTTTGGCTGGAAGATGTTTCGATCTGGATCATGAAAAAAGCCGCTCACCTGACGGCGAGCGGCTTTGAAGGCGGTGAAGCACCGCCTTGGGGTGTGCTGTCTTACAGACCTGCAGCCGAACGCAGTGCAGCCGCCTTGTCGGTGCGCTCCCAAGTGAAGTCGGGCTCGTCGCGGCCAAAGTGGCCGTAGGCGGCGGTCTTGCTGTAGATGGGGCGCAGCAGGTCGAGCATCTGGATGATGCCTTTGGGGCGCAGGTCGAAGTGCTCGGCCACGAGTGCCGACAACTTGTCATCGCTGATCACGCCGGTACCTGCGGTGTTCACCGTGATGTTCATCGGGCGGGCCACGCCAATCGCGTAAGCCACTTGCACCTGGCACTGCGTGGCCAAGCCGGCGGCCACAATGTTCTTGGCCACATAGCGTGCGGCGTAAGCTGCAGAGCGGTCCACCTTCGATGGGTCTTTGCCCGAGAACGCGCCACCACCGTGGGGGCAAGCGCCACCGTAGGTGTCCACAATGATCTTGCGACCCGTCAAACCGCAATCGCCCTGGGGGCCGCCAATGACGAAACGGCCTGTGGGGTTGATCAAATACTTGGTGTCTTGCAGCCACTCTTTGGGCAGCACGGGCTTGATGATTTCTTCGATGATGGCTTCGGTGAAGCTGGCTTTCATCTTGGTGGCGGTCTCCGACTGGTCGGGACTGTGCTGGGTGGACAGCACCACGGTGTCGATGCTGTGTGGCTTGCCGTCCACATAACGCATGGTCACTTGGCTCTTGGCGTCAGGGCGCAGGAAGGGCAGTCGGCCGTCTTTGCGCAGCTGGGCTTGGCGCTCGACCAGACGGTGGGCGTAATAGATGGGGGCGGGCATCAGCTCAGGCGTCTCAGAGCAAGCGTAGCCAAACATCAGGCCTTGATCGCCCGCGCCGATGTTCAAGAAGTCGTCCGAGGCGTGGTCCACGCCTTGAGCGATGTCGTTGGACTGTTTGTCGTAGGCCACCAGCACGGCGCAGCCTTTGTAGTCGATGCCGTATTCGGTGTTGTCGTAGCCGATGCGCTTGATGGTGTCGCGTGCGACCTGGATGTAGTCGACGTTGGCTTGGGTGGTGATCTCACCGGCCAGCACGACCAAACCGGTGTTGGTCAGGGTTTCGGCGGCCACGCGGCTCAGCGGGTCTTGCTCGAAGATCGCGTCCAGGATCGCGTCGGAGATCTGGTCGGCAACCTTGTCGGGGTGGCCTTCCGAGACGGATTCGGAGGTGAACAGAAAGTCGTTGGACATGAAAAAGGCTCCTAAAGTTTCAGTGGTTTGTCGGCGTTGCCGACCCTGATAACCCGGAGCCTGGCGAACGCTTTAGCAGGATTTATGAATCGCCCTGCAAGTAGTTCAGTTAACTCGGCGATGAATGAATTATAGCAACCCAATGCAAAAGGCCCGCTTGCGCGGGCCTTTTGACGAGAGGCTTGGAGCCAGAAGCAAAAGATTACTTCTTGCCTTTTTTGCCTTTGGCGTCTTCAGCAGGTGCTGTGGGAGCGGCCACAACTTCTTCGACAAACGCCACCACGGACACCAGAACGGGGTTCTTTTTGCCATGGGTCACTGGCTTGCAGCCTGTGGGCAATGTGATGTCGTTCAAGTGCAGAGAGTTGCCCTTGGTCAGGCCCTTCAGATCCACAGCGATGAATTCTGGCAAGTTGGCAGGCAAGCAAGCCACTTCGATTTCGGTCACGACGTGGTTGATCGTGCACTTGTCTGTCTTGACGGCTTCGGATTCTTCTTCACCGCTGAAGTGCAATGGCACTTTCATGTGCAAAGTGGTGTTGGCATCGACGCGTTGGAAGTCGATGTGCTGCACCAATTGCTTGTAGGGGTGCATCTGGTAGTCACGCAACAGCACTTGGCTGCTTTGACCGTTGAATTCCATCTCGAGGATCGAAGCGTGGAACGCTTCTTTCTTCAGGGCGTGCCACAAAGCGTTGTGGTCCAGCTCGATGAGTTGAGGGGCCGATGTGGAACCGTAAACGATGCCAGGTGTACGACCGGAATTGCGGAGACGGCGGCTCGCACCCGTGCCCTGCTTAGCGCGCTCAAAAGCGACAAATTTCATAACTATCTCCATCAAAGGGCTCACCGCGACCAGTGATGCCCTGACTCAAAAAAGCCTGCCAGTCCACTGGGACGGCAGGCCGCTTGTGGCCCGAACAGAATCAGATTTGATCCGAGAACAGGCTCATCACCGACTCTCCGTTGGCGATCCGGTGCATCGTTTCAGCGATCAGCGGGGCCACAGACAGTTGGCGAATCTTGGTGCAGGCGGCAGCTTGTGCCGTCAGCGGAATGGTGTTGGTCACAACGACTTCGTCCAGGGCGTCGCCCTTGGAGATCCGGTCGATGGCCGGACCGGAGAAGATCGGGTGTGTGCAGTAGGCATAAACCTTTTTCGCGCCGCGCTCTTTGAGCACTTCGGCCGCTTTGACCAAGGTGCCCGCGGTGTCGATCATGTCGTCCATGATCACGCAGTTGCGACCTTCGATCTCTCCGATCACGTGCATGACTTCGCTCACGTTGGCTTTGGGTCGGCGCTTGTCGATGATGGCCAGATCGCAACCGAGTTGCTTGGCCAGAGCGCGGGCACGCACCACGCCGCCCACGTCGGGCGATACGACGATCAGGTCTTCGTAGTTTTTCTGGCGCAGATCACCCAGCAAAACAGGGGAAGCGTAGATGTTGTCGACGGGGATGTCGAAGAAGCCTTGAATCTGGTCAGCGTGCAAATCCATGGTCAGGACGCGGTCAACGCCCACGGCTTGCAGCATATTGGCCACCACCTTGGCCGTGATGGGTACACGCGAAGAGCGTGGGCGGCGGTCTTGGCGGGCGTAGCCAAAATAGGGGATGACAGCGCTGATGCGGCCGGCCGATGCGCGCTTGAGCGCGTCGACCATGATCAGCAGTTCCATCAGGTTTTCGTTGGTCGGGGCGCAGGTGGACTGCACCACGAAGACTTCACGTGCACGGACGTTTTGCTTGAGTTCGACGGTGACTTCACCGTCAGAGAAGCGGCCCACATCGGCAGCGCCCAGCTGGGTACCCAGGTGGTGAGCGATTTCGGCAGCCAAAACAGGATTGGCATTGCCGGTGAACAGCATGAAGTCGGGGGTGTGAGAAGCAGGCTGCATGGGCATTCCAGCGATCAGAAAAATGGGGCCTGTACGATTGAACGTATTTGGCAGGGGAGAAAGGATTCGAACCTTTGCATGCCGGAATCAAAATCCGGTGCCTTAACCAACTTGGCGACTCCCCTACACAGGTTGACTGCTGAAACAGCGGCCTACCGATAATTGTCGCTGGGTGCCCAACCTACGAGAGGATGAACATCCAAATTGCTGCATTTGCGCACTTGCCAGTGGTCTGGGACCGAGACTGGCGCTGAGCCTGGTGTGCAGCGTGCAAACACTGCGCTGCCAGAACCTGTCATTCTTCCGTTCAGTCCTGCATGGCTGAGCACTTGAAGTGCTTGCTTGACATCAGGGCAGAGGGCTTCTGCGACAGGTTGCAGATCATTGTGACCGAAGTCATATGTGTCTGCAGCGAAGACCGCTATTGTAGCAGCATTTGTGGACCGTTGAAGCTCAGGCGCAGCAAAAATTTGAGAAGTTTCGATCCCCGCTGCTGGTTTGATGACCCAAAACTGCGCTGGAGGCAGCTCAATCGGGGTGATTTGCTCGCCCACGCCTTCGACCCAGGCATTGCGCCCGCGCAGAAAAAACGGCACATCGGCGCCCAGTTGCAAGCCCAGCTTTTCCAGCGTGGGCAAGTCCAGGCGCAGGTCCCACAGCTGGTTCAGAGCCAGCAAACAGGTGGCCGCATCGGAGGAGCCGCCGCCCATGCCTGCCTGAGCGGGGATGCGTTTTTCAACCGCGATGTGCACGCCCTGCGTGCAGCCGGT
The DNA here is from genome assembly GCF_003063335.1 of Limnohabitans sp. MMS-10A-192. Classification (GTDB taxonomy): domain Bacteria; phylum Pseudomonadota; class Gammaproteobacteria; order Burkholderiales; family Burkholderiaceae_C; genus Limnohabitans_A. Next base: position 57,742 of record NZ_NERX01000004.1, read on the forward strand.
GTGTTGTTGCAGCAGGCGTGCTGCGCGCGTGATCAGGTCATCTGCGGGCAGTTTCACCGTGAGGTCTTCGCGCGAAATCTGACCGTCCGAGCGTTTTTCAAAATGCAGGGTGTCGCACCAGTCGATCAGCATGAACACCGATTGCAGCAGGTGGTAGCCGTCGGGGCGGCGACCTGTGATGTGCAAAAACAGGTTCAGCTTGGCGGGAGCGGGGACATCGAACAGCGATTTCATCCGGTGATTATCGCCAGAGCCGAGGGCGGGCTGTGGGCCTTATTGATCGAGCACGATGCGCAAGGCCGCAGCGGGCGCGGGCTGCGTGCGTTGCGCTTGCAAGTGGCCTTGTGCATGACCCGACAAGTCGGCTTGCCAGCCCTGCACCTGGGCAGGCCGTCCGGCCAGCCATTCAAACAAAGCCGCAATGGGCAGTGCCGTCCCCGTCAGTCGTTCGCTCAGGCTGGACAGGTTGTTGCTTTGCACGCTGCCGCCGGATTGCTCCAGCCGAGCGGCGATGGGTGTCCAGCTGAGCTTGGCCAATGTGGTGCCTATGGGGCTGAGCAGCAGCAGCTCACCTTGCTCGGCCGTGCCTTGGAGCTCAAAGTTGGCGAACCATTGCTGTGGCGGCTCGGACAGCACTTGCAGTGCCAGACGCCCTGACCAGAAGGCATCGGTTTGGACAGGCGGCCTAGGTGTGGCGCAGCCTGTCAAAGTCCATGCGAAGAGCAGGATGCCAGCGCGTCGCCAGTTCATGGCTTGAAGTTAAAACGCTTGAGGGTGTCGAGCAAAGTCTCGTTGTCGGCCTTGAGCAGCAGGCCTTCGCGCCAGATGGCGCCAGCCTCTTGGGTTTGGCCCATCGTCCAAAGCACTTCACCTAGATGCGCGGCAATTTCGGCATCGGGCTTGGTTTTGTAAGCCGCCTGCAGGATTTTCAGTGCCTCGGAGTTTTGGCCCTGGCGAAAAGCCACCCAACCCAAGCTGTCCTGAATGTAGGGGTCTTGCGGCGCCAGCGCGACGGCTTGTTCAATCAACTGGCGCGCCTCAGGCAGGCGCACATGGCGATCCGCCAGTGAATAACCCAGCGCATTGAAGGCTTGGGGGTCTTTGGGGCGGAGTTTCATGACCAGTCTCAGCAGACGTTCCATTTCGTCGTGGCGCTGGAGTTTTTCGGTCACCATGGCCAATTCGGTCGCCAGGTCTGCGTCTTCAGGGCTTTCTTTCAAGGCGGCTTGAACCAAAGGGTAGGCGTGGGCCGATTGCAAGTGCTCGCGCAACCATTGGGATTGGGCCAGTGTTTTGCGCTTCGCTTGTTCGGGTGTGTTGGTCTTGACCTGTGTCAGAACCAAGCGCGCCTCGCCCATGCGGCCTTGTTGGGCCAGCAAGTCGGCTTGACGGCTGGCCAGTTTGATCGGGTCTGCCGTGGCGGGCATCTGGGCCAGCCATTTTTGGGCTTGATCGAGCTGGCCTTGGCGTTGCGCGATTTGCGACAGGGTCATCAGTGCTTCGGCTTGTCCGGCTTGTTGTTCGGGCGCTGTGTTTTTGGCGTTGAGCTGCACAAAGTGGCTCAGGTGCTGCTGGGCTTCGGCGGTTTGTCCCATGTCTTGCAGCAGCAGGCCTCGGATCAGCCAGCCTTCGGCAAACTCGGGGTGCTTGCTATTGAGTTGCGTCAGCTCTTGCAAGGCTTTGCTGAACTGCTGCTGAGAGATCAAGGTGCGTGCATAGCCCAAGCGCAACTCTGGCAACACACTGCCTTGCATGGCGTCGTCCAGCATGGCTTGCAGTTTGGGGTTGTCGCTGCCCATCAGGCTCAGACCCAAAATGATGGGGCCAGGGGCTGACTTGTCCGCTTGACGGGCTTTGAGCGCTGCTTCGATGGCCAGGTTTTCTTGTCCTGCATCGCGTCGCATGCGCCCGATGGTGGTCCATGCGGTCACGGCCGTAGGCGCTTGCACGATGAATTTGGCAAGCGCCTTTTCAACGACTTCGACGGCGCGATTTTTGTCTTGAAGAGGGGCAAAAAGGCGTGGCACGGAAGCGATGGCACCACCGAGCTCCGCGCTTGGCAATTCACTCAGTGAGACTGTCAGGGCTTGGCCCGCTTCATCGGGGCGGTTGAGTGCCAACAAGATTTGCAAAATGAAGCGGTTGGGCTCTTTGTCTTGAGGCAGTTCACGCTTCCAGGTTTGGGCCGCTTGCAAAGCGGCATCGCCCGATCGGGCCTGCAAGGCAATGTCCACAGCCCTTTGAAACAGTGCGCGATCCCGGGTTTTGCGTGCTGCATCCAACACCATGGAAAAGCCAGCGCCAGCAGAGCCTTCGCGCACATTGAGCTCGCCCAGCAGAACTTGGTAGAACAGCACGGCATCCAGCGCAGAGGCAGCTGGGGGGGGTACTGCCTTGGGGTCTGCGGGTTGGGCCCAAGCACCGACGATGCAAGAGGACAAGATGGCGAGGCGGAACCAGAATTTCATGCAGACCATCATAATCCAGACACCTTTTCAAAACAGCGTGTATGCCGTCGAAAGCCATGGCATGCACGGGACAAATCCATGCCCGAACTCCCGGAAGTTGAAGTCACCCGCCGCAGCTTTGCAGACCGCATACAGTCGGCCCGCATTGTGGACTTGCGCATGGGCAAACCTCTGCGCTGGCCCTTGGGTGTGACGCCGCTCAGTCTGCAGGGGCGCCACGTGGTGGGTGTACGCCGGCGCGGCAAGTACCTGCTGCTCGATCTGGATGAGGGTTTGTTGTTGCTGCACTTGGGCATGTCGGGCAGTTTGAATTTCGCGCCTGTTCAGCCTGAGGCCGGGCCGCACGACCACATGGACTTGGTGACCGACAAAGGCGTGCTGCGTTTGCACGATCCGCGCCGCTTTGGTGCGGTGGTGTGGGCGCCTTCAGAAAGCGCTGCGCAAGCGCAAAAGTTGCTCGGCCATTTGGGTGTGGAACCCTTGGACGGTGGTTTTGAGGTGAAGGCTTTCGCATTGGCGCTGAAAAAACGCCAGTCGGCCATCAAGCAGGTTTTGCTGGCGGGCGACATCGTCGTCGGGGTGGGCAATATTTATGCCTCCGAAGCCTTGTTCATGGCGGGTATTCGGCCCACCACCCAAGCGGCCCGCTTGTCCAAACCGCGCGTGGCCCGCTTGCATGCCGCGATTGTTCAGGTCCTGACGCGGGCCGTGCAGCAAGGCGGCAGCACGCTCAAGGATTTTGTGAGCGCCGAAGGCCGCACCGGGTATTTCCAGCTGGAAGCCGCTGTGTATGGCCGTGCTGGCGCGCCTTGCCGGGTCTGTGCAACGCCGATTCGTTCTTTGCTGCAAGGTCAGCGCACCACTTTTTATTGCCTCACATGCCAGAAACCTTGATGCCCTTGCCCGCCGACTTTGCCCGCCACATGGTGGACTGGCAGCGCCAACATGGCCGCCAGAGCCTGCCTTGGCAAAACACGCAAGACCCTTACCGCGTCTGGTTGTCCGAGATCATGTTGCAGCAAACGCAAGTGAGCACGGTGCTGGATTATTTCCCGCGGTTCTTGAGTCGCTTTCCGGATGTGGCGGCCTTGGCTGCTGCCGAACAAGACGATGTGTTGGCGCTGTGGAGCGGTCTGGGCTACTACAGCCGTGCCCGTAACCTGCACCGCTGCGCACAGGACGTCATGGCGCGGTTTGGCGGGGCGTTTCCGCAGCAAGCTGAAGCCTTGCAGACTTTGCCTGGCATAGGGCGCTCAACAGCCGCCGCCATTGCCGCCTTTTGCTTTCAGGAGCGTGCGGCGATTTTGGATGGCAACGTCAAACGGGTGCTGACCCGTGTGCTGGGCTATGCCGATGACCTGGCGGTTGCCAAAAACGAAAAGGCACTTTGGGCTTTGGCACAAGACCTTTTGCCCGCCAAGCCCGGCGACATGCCGCGCTACACCCAGTCCTTGATGGATTTGGGCGCCACGGTTTGTTTGCCGCGCAAGACGCAATGTGAGGTCTGCCCAGTCGCCCGCTTGTGCGCAGCCAAGAGGCAAGGGGAGCCTTTGGCGTACCCGGTCAAGACCCGCAAACTCAAGCGCAGCAGCGCCACGCTGTGGTTGCTGTGGGCTGTGAATGCCAAGGGCCAGGTCTGGTTGCAAAAGCGCCCCGACAAAGGCATCTGGGCTGGCCTGTTCAGCTTGCCGGTGTTTGACACGGAGGATGCCTTGCTGGCAGCTTGGCCACAGGGGCAGGATGCGCGGTACATCACGCCATGGAAGCATGTGCTGACCCACCGTGATTTGCATTTGCACCCGGTGTGTTTGACCGCCGCAGGCAAGAGCGAGCCCACTTGCGAAGGCCAGTGGGTGGATGCAAAGGCCTGGCCGGACTTGGGCTTGCCTGCACCCATTCGGCAATTGCTTCAAATGTGATGCGCTCGCCCAACCCCGGGGCGATCACAAAAGGCCTTGCTCGGCCATCGACAGCGATTGCCCCTGCCCGACGATGATGTGGTCCAGCACCCGCACATCCACCAGGGCCAGGGAGGCTTTGAGGTTTTGCGTCAAAGCCTCGTCGGCGCGGCTGGGTTGCACCGAGCCGCTGGGGTGGTTGTGCGAGAGCACCACGGCGGCAGCTTGGTGGTGCAGGGCGCGCAGGACGACTTCGCGGGGGTACACACTGGTCTGGCTGAGCGTGCCGCGAAAAAGCTCTTCCATGGCCAGCAGCCGGTTCTGGCTGTCCAGAAACAGCACGGCGAAGACCTCGTGGTTTTTGTGAGCCAGTTGCAGCTGCAGGTACTGCTTGACGGCATCGGGCGTGTGAAAGGCTTCGCGCTCTTGCAGGCGCTGAAGCATGGCGCGGCGGGCGATTTCAAACACGGCCAGCAGCTCGGCCTGTTTGGCAGGCCCCAGGCCTTTGACCAGTTTGAGTGAGGCAGGCGTAGCTTGCAAAAGCCCCGCGATGCCGTTCGCGGCCAGCAACTCTTGGGAGAGTTCAAAAACGTTCTTGCCCGCCATGCCGGTGCGCAGCAAGATGGCCAGAAGCTCGACATCGCTCAGGGCCTGTGGGCCTCGGGCGAGCAGTTTTTCGCGTGGCCGCGCACCTGGCGGCAAGTCCTTGATGCCCATTTGAAGCCCCTCCCTGGAGCAGCCTTGTGGCTGACAAGCCCCCATGAAGGGGACGGGTCAGCCTGGCTTTTTACAATAGTGGCTTCTTTATGCCCGTTTGCCCGCTTTGGCGGCATTCCAGAAAACCCTTATGTCCACAGTCCAACCCGGTTCCTTTTTGACGCTTCACTACCGCCTGGCGGGGCCGCAAGGGGACATCATCAACACCTTCAACGAAAAGCCTGCCACCTTGTCGCTGGGCTCTGGCGAGCTGACGCCAGGCATGGAGCAGCGCCTGATGGGGCTGGCCGAAGGCACCCGCACCGTGCTCGACTTGCCCGCAGGCGAGGCTTTTGGTGACCACAACCCCGACATGCAGCAGTGGGTGGCCCGCAAGCTGCTCAACGAGCTGGGCGACCCGATGGAAAAGTACGCCGCAGGCGATGTGGTGCAGTTCCCCACGCCCGACGGCATGGGCACGTATGCGGGCACGGTCTTGCAGGTGGGTGACGATGGCGCGGTGCTGTTTGACTTCAACCACCCGCTGGCGGGTCAACCGGTGACTTTCGAAGTTCAGCTGATTGGGGTGCTGTGATGACATCTGAAATTTTATTGGCCGAGCCGCGTGGCTTTTGTGCGGGTGTGGACAGGGCGATCGACATCGTCGAGCACGCGCTGGCCAAGTTTGGTCGCCCGATTTATGTGCGCCACGAGATCGTGCACAACACCTATGTGGTCAACGACCTCAAGGACAAGGGCGCGATATTCATCGAAGAGTTGTCCGAAGTGCCGCCCGGTGCAACGCTGATCTTCAGCGCCCACGGCGTGAGCCTGGCGGTGCAGCAAGAGGCGCAGCAGCGGGGCTTTCGCATTTTTGATGCCACTTGCCCCTTGGTGAGCAAGGTGCATGTGGAGCTGGCCAAGCTGCACAAAGAAGGCTACGAGTTCATCATGATCGGCCACAAGGGCCATCCCGAGGTGGAAGGCACCATGGGCCAGCTCGACAGCGGCATCCACTTGGTGGAAGACGTGACCGATGTGGCCAAAGTACAGCCCGGCCAGACCGAGAAGCTGGCGGTGGTGACGCAAACCACGCTGAGCGTGGACGATGCCGCGGAGATCGTGGCGGCTGTCAAAGCCCGCTTTCCACAAGTGCGCGAACCCAAACAGCAAGACATTTGCTACGCCACCCAGAACCGCCAGGATGCGGTCAAGCTGCTCAGCCCACAAGTGGATGTGGTGATCGTGGTGGGCAGCCCGACCAGCTCCAACAGCAACCGCCTGCGCGAGCTGGCTGACCGTTTGGGTACGCCGGCTTACATGGTGGACAGCGCGGCGGATCTGGACCCCGCTTGGTTTGAAAACGCTCAAAAAGTCGGCTTGACCGCTGGTGCTTCGGCTCCCGATGTGCTGGTGCAAGAGGTGATCCAGCGTCTGCGCGATCTGGGCGCGGTGTCGGTGCGCACGCTGGACGGGATTCAGGAAACCATCAAGTTCCCGCTGCCCAAAGGGCTCAAGCTGGATTGAATCTCTGTTGCCCTCGTCATGTTCTGCGGATCAAGAGGCCACGCCTTGTGGGTGAAGATGTCATACCCGGCTTGACCGGGTATCCATGGTCGTCGAAGTCATGGACCCCCGATCCAGTCGAGGGTGACATTCCCTGGTCATGTCTGCGGATGTGCTCACTCAGGCGCTTGGGGTTCACTACAATGCGAACATGCTTGATATTGTTCTTCTCCGCAAAGATCTGGACGCTGCTGTGGCGCGTTTGCAGACCCGTAAAAATCCCCAGCCCTTCCTGAATGTGGACGCTTTCCGTGCTTTGGAAGGCGAGCGCAAGACGCTGCAGACCCGCACCGAAGAGTTGCAAAGCCAGCGCAACAGCCTGTCCAAGCAAATTGGCATGTTCAAGGGCAAAGGCCAGCACGCCGAAGCCGATGCGGCCATGGCTCAAGTGGCCTCCATCAAGGACGAGCTGGACGCTTCTGCCCAGCGTCTGGATGCGCTCCAGGCCGAGCTGCAGACCTTGTTGCTGGCGGTGCCCAATTTGCCGCACGAGAGCGTGCCGGTGGGCGCGGACGAGCACGGCAACGTGGAAGTGCGCCGTTGGGGCACGGTCCGTGCATTTGACTTTGAAGTCAAGGACCATGTGGACATCGGTGAGAAGTTGGGCCTGGACTTTGAAACCGGCACCAAACTGAGCGGTTCACGCTTTACTTTCATGCGCGGTCCAATGGCGCAATTGCACCGCGCTTTGGCGCAGTTCATGCTCGACACCCAAACCCGCGAGCACGGGTACACCGAGTGCTATACGCCCTACATCGTGAACGCCGACACCTTGCGCGGCACGGGCCAGTTGCCCAAGTTCGAGGCCGATCTGTTTGCCGCCAACAAAGGTGGGCAAGACGGCAGCGAAGAGAGCCAGGCGCTGTACCTGATTCCCACCTCGGAAGTGACGCTGACCAACGTGGTGCGCGATGAAATTTTGGCCGAAGCCGATTTGCCCGTGAAATTGACGGCGCACACACCGTGCTTCCGCTCCGAGGCGGGCAGTGGCGGACGCGATGTGCGTGGCCTGATCCGCCAGCACCAGTTCGACAAGGTCGAGATGGTGCAGATCGTGCACCCCGAGAAAAGCGACGAAGCGCTCGAAGCCATGACAGGCCACGCCGAGGCGATCTTGCAAAAGCTGGGCTTGCCTTACCGCGTGATGAGCCTGTGCACGGGCGACATGGGCTTTGGCGCAAGCAAGACCTATGACCTGGAGGTTTGGGTCCCTGCACAGCAGACTTACCGCGAGATCAGCTCAGTGTCGAATTGCGAGGCTTTTCAGGCCCGTCGTTTGCAAGCCCGTTTCAAGAATGCGCAAGGCAAGAATGAGCTGGTGCACACTTTGAATGGTTCGGGCCTGGCCGTGGGCCGCGCCTTGGTGGCTGTGCTCGAAAACTACCAGAATGCGGATGGCTCCGTGACCGTGCCTGAAGTCTTGCGTCCCTACATGGGTGGCCAAGCTGTGCTGAGCGCCTGATTCGGGCCTGCCTCATTCAAGGAGACTGTCGATGACTTCCCGTTTGTCTTTCATGGCGGTGGTGCTGGCTCTGTTGACCGCGTGTGCCAACACGACAATGGCACCTGCTGTGAGCGCTGGTGTCGACGGCCAAGTGCCCAATGCCAACCAACTTCTGGGGCAGCTGAGCTTGCCCCCAGGCGCACGTCTGCTGAGTGACCAGTCTTTGATCATTGGCTCGGGTGACAACTGGGTGGGCCGTGTGGTGCTCGATGTGGGCCGCAATCCGGACACCGCCTACGGGTTCTTTCTGGAGAGCTACCCCCCGCAGGGTTGGGCGGTGGTGTCGGCTGTGCGAGGCAAAACGAGCCTGTTGGTTTTGACCCGTCAGGAGCGCACGGCAACGGTGGAATTGATCGATGGCGGCCTGTTAGGCACCAGTCAGATCGTTTTGACCATGGCGCCGCGCAATGCCACGGTGATGTTGCCCAAAAAGCCCTGAGTGCTCTGATAGAATCTGAGGCTCGACAAGATACTCAGGAGCGATGGCAGAGTGGTCGAATGCGCCGGACTCGAAATCCGGTATACGGTTATACCGTATCGAGGGTTCGAATCCCTCTTGCTCCGCCAATACAAAAAACCCCGCACTGCGGGGTTTTTTCTTGGTCAATGTCGAAGACTTGTTAACCATTGGACTGTGACCATGAATTTCTTGAAGCTGATTGTTGCGCTCGCACTGAGCATGTTTGTTTTGTCCGGATGCACTTTGTTGGCGATTGCTGATGCTGCGGGTTCTGCCGTGGTTTATGGCGTCAAGACCACTGTCAATGTGCTGGATGCGGTGACGCCCGACATCGTCAACAAGAAGTAAAAAAGCCCCGCATTGCGGGGCTTTTTGACAAGAGCGATGTTGGCTTAAATGCCCAGCCATCCGTTGGTGCGTGCGAAGTGCAAGGCCTGTGTGCGGCTGTTGACGCCCAAGCGGCGGAACAAGCGCCAGAAGTGCACCTTGACGGTGTGCTCACTGATGCTGAGTTTCTCGGCGATGTCGCGGTTGGACAAACCCTGGTCCAACATCAAGATCAATTGCTTTTGGCGCTTGGAGAGTTTGGTTGGGCCTGCCGTGGGGTTGGCCGCTTCTTCTTCGGACTCTTCCTCGGTGATCAACAAGGAGCGCAGGGCTGCAATGATCTGTGTCGGGCTGTTGGATTTTTCGATGAACACATCGGCGCCGGCCTGCAGGCAGCGGTCTTCGAATTCGCTGGCGCTGGAGCTGGTCACCACAGCCAATGGCACGTCAGGGAATTTGGCCTTGAGCAACTGCACGCCAGACATGCCCAGCGTATCGGGCAGCTGTAAATCCAGGCAGAACAATTCAGCCGCACCATTCTTCTCGACCGTGGATTCGACCACGTTCAATTTGTGGATTGGAATGATTTTCAGACCTGGTTTGACGCGATGAACCAGCATGGTCAGCGCGTCGCGCATCAGGGGGTGGTCGTCGATGACGTAAACAGTCATGATTTGAATCTCGGTGTTAGTCGGAAAGTATAAGGATACCAGCTATTTCAGAGTTTTGCAGAAATTTCGTTGAAATCTATAAAATCATTTTATGAATTTTTCGTTGGCAGTTTCGAGTATTTTTAGGCTTTCAGCGAGCAGTGCCTGCATGTGCTGGCTGAGTGGCTCTACGTGTGAAATCAATTGTTCCAGACAGTTGATGCCTTCGGTTTTCAAAAGAGCGATGGTCTGAGCCGCTTCTTTGGGCGAAGCAAATCCCTTGCTTTGCAGCAGCAACTGGCCTTGCGCATCGACCATCTTGAAATAGAACTGGCCGTCTTTTTCGCGGTATTGCTTGAAGCTGGGCAGTGCCACTTTGCTTTCTTTGGCGCCGGATGCGCTGGTGCCTGAAGACAGGGCGCGCAGGCCCACCGCATGGCGCAATTCCTTGATGAAAGGCGTGGCCATCTGGCGGGCTTTGTCGGCACCGGCCAGCAAGATCTGGTCGAGCTTGGCGGGGTTGTTGATCAGTTCCTGGTACTGCTCGCGCATCGGTGCGATTTCGCGGTCGATGCGCTCGAACAGCACTTGTTTGGCATCGCCCCAGGCGATGCCCTCTGCATAGGCTTTGGCCAGAGCGGCCGTTTCTTCAGCGCTGGCAAAGGCTTGGTAAATCTGGAACAACGCGGAGCCTTCCGTGCTCTTGGCTTCGCCAGGGGCTTTGGAGTCGGTGACGATGCTGGCGATTTGTTTGCGCATTTGCGCAGCAGGTGCAAACAGCGGGATGGTGTTGTCGTAGCTCTTGCTCATCTTGCGGCCATCCAGCCCGGGCAAGAGGGCGACCGACGCTTCGACCACCGCTTCGGGCAACACAAAGTGTTCGCCATACAGGTGGTTGAAGCTGGAGGCCATGTCGCGCGCCATCTCGATGTGCTGGATCTGGTCGCGACCCACCGGCACTTTGTGCGCCTTGAACATCAGGATGTCTGCGCCCATGAGCACGGGGTACATGAACAGACCGGCGGTCACATCGCTGTCGGGGTCGTGGCCTGCGGCGTTGTTTTTGTCGACGGCAGCTTTGTAGGCGTGGGCGCGGTTGAGCACCCCCTTGCCTGTCACGCAGGTCAGGAACCAGGTCAGCTCCGGGATTTCCGGGATGTCGGACTGGCGGTAAAAAGTGACCTTGTCGGTGTCCAGTCCCGAGGCGATCCAGCTGGCGGCGATCTCCAGCGTTGAGCGCTGAATGCGGGCCGGGTCATCGCATTTGATGAGCGCGTGGTAATCGGCCAGGAAATAAAAACCGTCGGTGTTCGCGTTACGGCTGGCCTGCACCGTGGGGCGGATGGCGCCCACATAGTTGCCCAGGTGGGGTGTGCCAGTGGTGGTGATGCCGGTGAGGACGCGGGTGCGTGGGGTAGAGGTCATGAAGAAGTCAGCGAATGGGTATCGGGAGGGCGATCAGCGGATCAAGGCTGCCAGCGGGCTCAACAGCAGTTTGAGCAGATCAAAGGTCACGCCAATGAGCGGTTGCATCCACAGGCTGTTGACCACGCCGGTGATGACCAAGGCCATGACGATGAAAAAGCCCCAAGGCTCGATCTTGGACACCATGAGCGCCTGGCGCCAGGGCAGCAGGCCCACCAGGATGCGGCCACCGTCCAGCGGGGGCAATGGAAACAGGTTGAAGGCGAACATGACCACATTGGTCAGCATGCCGGCTTTGCACATGTCGATGAAAAAGCGTTCACTCACACCCGCTGCAGCCAGCGCATAAAGCAAGATGCCCCACAACAGGGCTTGCAGCAAGTTGGCTGCCGGGCCTGCCAGGGCGACCCAGACCATGTCGCGCTTGGGGTGGCGCAGGTGGTCAAAACGCACCGGCACAGGCTTGGCATAGCCAAACAGGAAAGCGCCCCCCGTGCTGAAGTACAGCAGCAGCGGCATCAGTATGGTGCCTATGGGGTCGATGTGCACCAGGGGGTTGAGCGTCACGCGCCCCAGCATCGCGGCGGTGGAGTCGCCCAGACGCTGCGCGGCATAGCCGTGTGCGGCTTCGTGCAAGGTGATGGCAAAGATCACCGGCAGGGCGTAGATCAGGACGGTTTGGATGAGGTCAGACATGTTCACCCCCCGATTGTCTCAGACCAAGGCGACTGCTCAGAGTCCCAAGAGCGCGAGATCGCCTTGCCCATGGCGCAAAACCTCAGGGCTGTCGCCGCTCATGTCCACCACGGTGGTGGGCTCCAGTGAACAGGCGCCCGCATCGATGACCGCGCCCAGTTGGTGTTCTAGGCGCTCGCGGATCTCCTCCGGGTCGTTGAGTGGGCCGTCATCGCCGGGCAAGATCAAAGTGGCGGCCAGCAGCGGCGCGCCGTGCAGGGCCAGCAGTTCCTGCAGCACGGTGTGAGCGGGCACCCGCAGGCCAATGGTTTTGCGCTGGGGGTGGCTGACACGGCGTGGCACTTCTTTGGTGGCCTCCAGAATGAAGGTGAAAGGCCCCGGCGTGGCTTGCTTGATGGTGCGGAACTGTTTGTTGTCCACCCTCGCGTAATTGGCCAGCTCGCTCAGGTCGCGGCACAAAAGTGTGAGGTGGTGTTTGTCGTCCACGCCGCGCACACGGCGCAGCTGGTCCGCAGCGCTCTTGTCGTCCAAGTGGCAGACCAGGGCGTAGCTCGAATCGGTGGGCACGGCCAGCACATGGCCTTGGTTCAGCAGTTGCACCGCTTGCTTGAGCAAACGTGCCTGCGGGTTGTCGGGGTGGACGCTGAAAAATTGGGCCATGGTCGCTCAGGATTCGATGGGTTCAATCGTCACGCGATTTTCATGCACGGTCAGCCAGGCGCCCAGTGCACCGCACAAAGCGATCAGGCCCATGCCCATGAAAGTCCATTGGTCAGGCAAGTGATGAAAGACCACCCAGCCGCCCAGCACGCCAAAAGCGATCTGTGCGTACATGTAGGGCGTGAGCGTGGCCGCTGGCGCACGGCCATAGGCCAGGATCAGCAGGAAGTGGCCGATCGAGGCGAGCACGCCCATGATCAAGAGCTGCAGCCAGACGGTCCAGTCGGTCGGCATTTTCCAGACAAAGGGCAGGACCAGAGAGGCCAGGATCGTGCCGATCCAGCCGGTGTAAAAGTGCATGGTGATCGGGTCTTCGGTCTTGGTCATCTGGCTGGTCAGCAGCTGAAAGGCCGAGTTGGTGATCACCAGCGTCAAAGGCAGGACCACGGTCCAGTCAAAGTGGTGGGTGCCGGGCCGAATGATGACCAAGGTGCCGACAAAACCGCCCACCAGAAGGCTCCAGCGCAGCGGGCGTATTTTTTCCTTCAGCTTCCAGGCGGCGAACACCGTGATGACCAAAGGGGCCAGCAAGGCAATGGCCGTGAACTCGCCCACCGGCATGTACTTCAAGCTGAAAAACGCCAGGATCGAGCAGGCAAACAGCAGCAGGCCACGGGCCAGTTGAAATTTGGGGTGCCTGGTCAACAACACCCTGCGGCCACGACCAGGCCAAACCACCACCGTGGTGATGACGGCCTGGATGGCGTAGCGGAACCACAAGGCCACCAGCAAGGAAATGCTGGTGCTGATGTGGCGGGTGGTGGTGTCCAGTGTGGCAAAACAGGCCAGGGCCAGCACAACCAGGCCGATGCCTTGCAAGGTGTTGGGGGCAGGTCTTCTCACTGGATGCGATCGGCCAGCAGTTCCCACACCGGGGTCAGCTTGCCAGGCAGCATGGGCAGGGTGCCCAGATCGATGCGGCTTTCGTCGGGGCTGTGGAAGTCGCTGCCGCGCGAGGCGGCCAGGCCAAACTCCAGCGCGGTCTCGGCGTAGCGCACAGCCTCTTGCGAGGAGTGGCTGCCGGTGATGACTTCCACACCGCGACCGCCGTGGGTCTTGAACTCGCTGAACAGGGCGTACTCTTCGTTGGGCGTGAAGCCGTAGCGCGCAGGGTGTGCGATCACGGCCATGCCACCGGCATCGGTGATCCATTGCACCGCATCCTGCAAGCGTGCCCAGCGGTGGGGCACGTAGCCGGGCTTGCCTTCGGTCAGGAATTTGCGGAACACCTCGGAGGTGTCTGTGCACACGCCAGAATCAACCAGGTGACGGGCAAAGTGGGTGCGCGAGATCAACTCGGGGTTGCCCACGTACTGCAGTGCGCCTTCGTAGGCGTTCAAGATGCCGACCTTGGCCAGGCCATCGGACATTTCCTGGGCGCGTTCGCTGCGCCCACCCCGCGTGCGGCGCAAGCCTTCAACCAGTGCGCTGTTGTGCGCATCAAAGCCCAGGCCCACGATGTGCACGGTGTGGTTGGCAAAAGTGACGGAAATTTCGGTGCCCGTGAGGTAGGGCATGCCTTGTGCGCGGGCGGCCGCCAGAGCGCGGTCCTGGCCACCCACTTCGTCGTGGTCGGTCAAGGCCCAGAGTTCGACCCCATTGGCTTTGGCGCGTTCGGCCAGGACTTCAGGGGTGAGGGTGCCGTCAGAGACAACGGAATGGCAGTGCAGGTCAGCGTTCATGATGTATTCCACAGGTTCATTTTAGGCCCAGAGCCTGCGGACCCCTTTGCTGTTGTGGAATTTGTGTTTTTCCCCAACAGCCCTGCCCGTGGGCGGGTTGGCGTCACTCGCCGATAATCGTGGGCATGAACCTGATTGCGAATTTTGTGGAGCCCACGCCATGGCTTTGATGATCACCGACGAATGCATCAACTGCGATGTGTGCGAGCCCGAGTGCCCCAATCAGGCGATTTATCTGGGCGAAGAAATTTACGAAATCGACCCGAGCAAATGCACCGAGTGCGTCGGGCACTTTGACGAGCCCCAATGCGTGCAGGTCTGCCCCGTGGCCTGCATCCCGGTGAACCCCCAGCACGTGGAGACCTCAGAATCCCTCTGGGCCAAATACCGCCGCTTGCAGGCCCAGTGAGGCCACTTTCGAACCGCGACGCTGAAAATCATCGTTGCGTTCTTTTCAGATCATCGCGAGCCAAGCGTGGCGATCCAGTGTCTTCAGGCCTCGGTGTCTGGCTCCGCGGGCACCACTTTCGGCGGCTTGGGCGGTTTGGGGCGCGGCGGCTTGCTGGTGTGGATCAGGGCCATGGCTTTTTCCATCTCGCCGTCCAACAGCAAAGGCAAGGCTTTCACGGAACGCGCAATGCTGTCTTCGATGGCGGTGCGGTGCTCGGCCATGGGCTTTTTCAACACCCAGCTGACCACTTCGGATTTGACGCCGGGGTGGCCCACGCCAATGCGCAGACGCCAATAGTCGGCGGTGCCCAGCTGGGCGTGGATGTCGCGCAAACCGTTGTGCCCGGCATGGCTGCCGCCCAGCTTGAGTTTGGCTTCACCTGGCGCGATGTCCAGCTCGTCGTGCGCCACCAAAATCTCTTGCGGCTGGATTTTGAAAAACCGCGCCAGCGCGCTGACCGATTTGCCCGACAGGTTCATGAAGGTCTGGGGTTCCAGCAACCACACCGTCTGGCCCTTCACGGTGGTGCGGGCCATCAGGCCGTGGTAGCTGCGCTCGGGCACCAGCGAGACCTGGAGTTCGCGGGTCACCGCATCGATCCACCAAAAACCGGCGTTGTGGCGGGTGTCTTCGTATTCAGTGCCGGGATTGCCCAGGCCGACTAAGAGTTTGATCATGGGACGTGATTATCCTTGGCGCCTGATGGGGGCAAAAATCAGGTCCAATACAGGCCATGGACATTCCCACCCCAATTGAAAACCGCTTGGTCGATCTGGAGATCAAGGCCGGCTTCACCGAAGACCTGCTGGACCAGCTCAATGCACAGGTCTACCGCCAGCAACAACAAATCGACGCGCTCATCCAGGAGCTGCGCCAGATGCGCGAGCGCCTGCCCGAGTCGGGTGGTGGCGCCGAGGTGCGCAATTTGCGTGACGAGATCCCGCCGCATTACTGATGCCCATTCCCAGCTTTCACAGCGTTCACGACGTCCGGGACCACTTGCGTGCCTTGGGCGCCAACGCCCTGCACGAACAGCGCATCTTGCGCTTGTGGGTGCAAGCCAAGCCGCAGGACAGCGGGCGCAGGCCTTTGACAAGCTTCATGCCCACAGCGGTGCGCGACGCGCTGCCTGCGCTGAGTGATGCGCTGACAGGTCTGGCCACCTTGCGCGAGCAGCACCCCGGTCAAGACGGCTCCGCCCGTTTGCTGGTCGGCCTGCAAGACGGCCAGACGGTCGAAAGCGTGTTGTTGCCGCGAGACGGTTTGTGCGTGTCCAGCCAGGTGGGTTGCGCCGTGGGCTGCGTGTTTTGCATGACCGGACGCGAAGGCCTGATCCGTCAGGTGGGCAGTGCCGAGATCGTGGCGCAAGTCGCGCTGGCCCGCACGCTCAGGCCGGTCAAAAAAGTGGTGTTCATGGGCATGGGTGAGCCTTCGCACAACCTCGATCAGGTGATGGAGGCGATTGACCTGCTCGGCACGGTGGGCAACATCGGCCACAAGAATCTGGTGTTTTCCACGGTGGGCGACGAGCGGGTGTTCGAGCGTCTGCCACAAGGCCGCGTCAAGCCTGCGCTGGCCTTGTCGCTGCACACCACACGGGCCGATCTGCGGGCGCAGCTGCTGCCGCGTGCACCGCGCTTTGACCCGCAAGACCTGGTCGAAGCCGGTGAGGTCTATGCCCGCGCCACGGGCTACCCGATCCAATACCAGTGGACGCTGATCGAGGGTGTGAACGACAGCGCCGAAGAAATCGATGGCATCGTGCGCTTGCTCAAGGGCAAATACGCCTTGATGAACATGATCCCCTACAACGCGGTGCCCGATCTGCCTTATGCGCGGCCCAGCTGGGAGCGCGCTGCTGAAATTGCCCGCACTTTGCACCAGCGCGGCGTGCTGACCAAACTGCGCCAGTCAGCCGGGCAGGATGTGGATGGCGGTTGCGGCCAGCTCAGGGCGCGCGATGTGGTGCAGCGGGTGCAGATTCACCGCCAGCTCAACGCCCCGGCAGCTTGACCAGCCCGCTGGACAGGGCCGTGCCTGCCAGAATCACCGCGCCGCACAGCAGCATCCAGGCGGTCACGCTTTCGCCCAGAAACAGCACGCCGTAGGCGATGGCAAACACCGGCACCAAGAAGGTGACCGTGAGGGCCCGGGCCGGGCCCGCTTTTTCAATCAGCTTGAAATACAGGATGTAGGCCACGCCGGTGCAGAGCACGCCCACGGTGATCAAAGACCACCAGGCGGTCGCGCTGGGCCAGTGATCGGGGTGAAACCACAGCGCGGGCAGCACCAGCGTCAAAGTGGCGCCAATCTGGCTGCCGGTGGCCGTGACCAGCGGCGGCAAGCTGGGGATGTGTTTTTTGGTGAAGCTGGCCGAGAGTGCATAACAACTGGTGGCCCCCAGACACGCCAACACGGCCCAGGCCGGTGCAATGCCCGAAGCATTGGGCTTGAAGCTCGCTTGCCCACCGGCCAGCAGCAGCACCCCACCAAAGCCCAGACCCAAGCCCACCGTGCGTGAGAGGCTGGGCTTGTCGCCCAACCAGACCCAGGCCACCAGCGCGCCAAACAGCGGCACCGTGGCGTTCAGGATGGACGAAAAACCGGTGGTGATGTGCATCACCGCAAAGGAATACAGGGCAAAGGGAATGCCGCTGTTGAGCGCGCCCACCAAGAGCACAGGCCGCCAGTGCTGGCGCAGTGCACGCCAATGGCCTTTGGCCAGCATCAAGGGCAGCAAAAAAGCCGCGGCAATGGCCACCCGCATGGCCGCTGTGGGCAGCGCGCCCAGTTCCACCGCAGCCAGACGCATGAACAAAAAGGACGAGCCCCAGATGGCGGACAGGATCAAAAAATCGGCCAGCCAGCCTTTGGCGTGAGATGAATGCATGGAGAAGGTGTCAGATGCCGGGGTGGCCTTCCAGCCGCAGCAGCGCCTGTTTGCGCCACAGCCCGCCGGCATAGCCAGTGAGTTGACCACCGGCACCCAAAATGCGGTGGCAAGGCACGATGATACTGACCGGATTGCGGCCAACAGCAGCGCCCACAGCGCGCACGGCTTGGGGCTTGTTCAGTTGTTTGGCCAGATCGCCATAGCTTTGGCTCTGGCCGGCATTGACCCTGAGCAGGGCATGCCACACCGATTGTTGAAACGCGGTACCGCGTGACAAGTCCAGGGGCAGGTCGAAGCTTTGGCGCTGACCTGCAAAGTAGGCCTGCAATTGCGCTGCCGTTTGCTGCAGCACCGGGTCTTGGGGAGCGAGAGGCCAACTCTGGATTTGCGCCGGGCTCGGGCCGTGGCGCTGTTCATCGAACCACACACCGCACAGACCACGCTCGCTGGCCGCTAAGGTCATGCCGCCCCAAGGGCTGTCGATGTGCAGGCTGTTCCAGGGGGTCATGGATGGGCTTTCCAGTTCAGGGGGCGTTGAGAACGGTTGGGCCATGTTAACGGCAAGAGGCTGGAATGCGGGGATCCCGCATCGAGTGCGGGATGACAGGTCTTAGGGGGTGACGGGGCTTAGGGGATGACAGGGCTTAGGGAATGAGACGGCTTGTGGGACGCCGGTTGGCAGGCACCGCGTTTCGGGTCGGTTTCGAACCGGCGCCGCCTACAATGCAGGCAAAATCTGCTTGTCGGTCTTTCCCGCTCGGGAAGGGCGCTCCTTTAAGTCTTTTGATCTCTGTCCCATGCAAGTCACCCCTTCGATTTTCAAAGCCTATGACATCCGCGGCGTTGTCCCTTCTACGCTGAACGAAGCGGTCGCAGAAGGCCTGGGTAAGGCCTTTGGCACGGTGGCACTCGCCGAAGGGCAGACCACGGTGGCCGTGGGCCGCGATGGCCGTTTGAGCGGTCCGGCTTTGTCGGCGGCGCTTATCCGCGGTCTGGTGGCTGCAGGTGTGCAGGTGATCGACATCGGCATGGCGACCACGCCCATGTTGTACTTTGCGGCCAACACCGCTTGCCAAAGCGGCATCCAGGTGACCGGCAGCCACAACCCCAAGGACTACAACGGTTTCAAGATGGTCCTGGCCGGTCGCGCCATTTATGGCGATGAGATCCAGGCCCTGCGTCAGATGATGGAAACCGAAACCTGGCAACTCCAAGCCGGTGGCGGCGTGTCGCATTTGGACGTGCTGGCCGACTACACCCAGCGCATCGTGGGGGACATCCGCTTGGCGCGCCCCATGAAGATCGTGGTGGATTCGGGCAACGGCATCGCGGGCGCTTCGGCCCCCGGCATCTTCCGCGCCCTGGGTTGCGAGGTGATCGAGCTGTTCAGCGAGGTCGATGGCGAGTTCCCCAACCACCACCCCGACCCCAGCAAGCCCGAAAACCTGCAAGACCTGATGAACGCCCTGAAGACCACCGGGGCCGAGCTGGGCTTGGCCTTTGATGGCGACGGCGACCGCCTGGGCATCGTCACCCAAGACGGCAACAACATTTACCCCGACCGCCAGATGCAATTGTTTGCCGAAGACGTGCTCAGCCGCGTGCCGGGCGGCACCATCTTGTTTGACGTGAAGTGCTCGCAGCGCCTGGCCCCGGCCATTGAAGCTGCAGGCGGCAAAGCGCTGATGTACAAAACGGGCCACTCGCTGATCAAGGCCCAGATGAAGGCGATTGAGGCCGCAGGCGGTCAAGCCCCTTTGGGTGGCGAGATGAGTGGCCACATCTTCTTCAAGGAGCGCTGGTACGGTTTCGACGATGGCACCTATGCCGGTTGCCGCTTGCTGGAGATCGTGAGCAAGAGCCCCGATGCCAACGTGGTGCTCAACGCGCTGCCCAGCAGCTTCAGCACCCCCGAGCTGAACGTGGCCTGCGCCGAGGGCGAGCCGCACACGGTCACGAAAGCCTTGCAAGCCAAGGCGGGCAGCACCTTCAGTGCACCGGCCAAAGTGTCGGACATCGACGGTCTGCGTGTGGACTGGCCCGATGGCTTTGGCCTGATCCGGGCGTCGAACACCACGCCCGTGCTGGTGCTGCGTTTTGAAGGCCAGACCGAAGCGGCGCTGCACCGCATCGAGTCCGCCATGCTGGCCTTGCTGCGCTCGGTCAAGCCCGATGCGCAGATTGGCGCTGCGGCCCACTGAACCACGCTTGACCGAAAGCCCCAGATGAACCCCGCCAACGCCGTGCTCAGCCAAGACCCCGAGGTCATTGTTTTCAACCTCAAGGAGCGCTACACCGGCGTGTCGGCCACCATCAACGCGCTGGTGCCCTTGCAGGCGCACCAATGGCGCCTGGGCTTTTGCGGCACCCGCATGTCCAACGGCATCGATGGCATGACGCTGCGCGAGGCCATCAAGCTCTCGCGTAAGCCGCCCGCAGGCAGAGCGTTTCGCATCTGGCATGTGCGCCGAGACCCGGAAATGATGGCCGCGATTTTTGCCCGAGATGTGCTGCGCTTGCCCATCAAGTTGGTCTTCACTTCGGCGGCGCAACATCTGCATGGTGCGTTTCCGCGTTGGCTGATTTCCAAAATGGATGCGGTCATCTCCACCACGCCCTTGGCCGCATCGTTTGTGCCCAACACCACGGCGGTGGTGCCGCACGGCATCGACCTGTCACGCTTTTCGCCACCGGCCGACAAGCGCACGGCCTGGAAAGATTCGGGCCTGCCCGGTGAATACGGCATTGGCGTGTTTGGCCGTGTGCGGCCCGACAAAGGCAGCGATGTGTTTGTGGACGCCATGATCGAAGCCTTGCCGCACTTGCCCGGTGCCACGGCGGTGATTGCCGGTTTGGCTCAGCCCAAGCACCAGGCGTATCAAGACGCATTGAAAGCCAAAATTGCCGCTGCCGGCCTGGCCGAGCGCATCGTTTTTTTGGGCGAAGTGCCTGCTGGCGAAGTGCACCGTTGGTACCAACGCTGTCTGCTGTGTGTGGCATGCCCACGTTACGAGCCTTTTGGCCTCACGCCGTTTGAGGCGGCGGCCACCGAGT
The DNA here is from genome assembly GCF_003063335.1 of Limnohabitans sp. MMS-10A-192. GTDB lineage: Bacteria > Pseudomonadota > Gammaproteobacteria > Burkholderiales > Burkholderiaceae_C > Limnohabitans_A. The sequence continues at coordinate 78,232 of NZ_NERX01000004.1, forward strand.
GCGCGCTGGTGTGCTCACGCACCGGTGCGTTTGACCAGCTGGCCATTCCCGGCCTGACCGGCGAGATGGTGGACACGGGCGACGCGCCCGGTTTGGCGCAAGCCGTGCTCAAGGTCTTGAGCGACCGCGAGCAAGCCTTGCGCATGGGCCAGGCGGCGCGCCAGCGAGTGGTCGAGCATTTCTCTTTGGCCAAAGAAGCCGAAGGCATTGGCCGCGTTTATGCGCAATTGTTCGCGGCTGCTTGAGCGCGGATGCCCATGACCCGGCCTGAAAAGCTCGGTGGGCTGGAGCGTTTGACGCTGGCGGCCTACGGCGTTTTGATGCGCAGCTTGCAGCCGCTGCTGCGGCGCAAACTGCAGCGGCGCGGCCTGCAAGAGCCGGGTTATTTACAGCACGTGCCCCAGCGCTTTGGCTTGTACGACGCACCAGCGCCCGAGGCCGGTCGTGTCTGGGTGCATGCCGTGTCGCTGGGCGAGACGCGTGCGGCGGCTTTGTTGATCGACGCTTTGCGTCAACGTCTGCCGGGCATGCGCTTGTTGCTGACGCACAGCACCGCCACTGGTTGGGCGCAAGGCCAGAGCCTGCTGCAGCCGGGCGATGCACAAGCCTGGTTGCCGTGGGACACGCCCGAGGCCACGCGCCGCTTCTTGCAACACCACCGCCCGCGTTGCGGCTTGTTGATGGAGACCGAAGTCTGGCCTGCGCTGGTGCAAGCCTGCCAGCAACAGGCGGTCCCGCTGTGGCTGGTCAATGCGCGCTTGAATGACAAGTCACTGCGCGCTGCCCAGCGTTGGTCTTGGCTGTCCAGGCCAGCCTATCGGGGCTTGCATGCTGTGCTGGCGCAGTCCCCCGCGGATGCCCAGCGGCTGGGCGCTCTGGGTGCCCAGGTCACCGCTGTCTTGGGCAACCTCAAATTTGATGTCAAGCCGCAGCCTCTGGCCCAAGCGCGTGCCCAGCAGTGGCGCGCGCAATGGACCCGCCAGGGGCAAGCGCGGCCGGTGCTCATGCTGGCCAGCACCCGCGAAGGCGAAGAGGTCATGTGGCTCAACGCGCTCGCGTCCAATCCACGGCGTGCGCAAGCTTTTGCCGATGCAGGCGTGTTGTGGCTTGTGGTGCCGCGCCATCCGCAGCGTTTTGACGAAGTGCACCAACTGGTGCAGGACCGTGCCTGGTCGGTGTTTCGCCGCAGCGCTTTGCCTGCCGATGGGCCTTGGCCTGTTCAAGCCTCGGATGCGCAAATTTGGCTGGGCGACAGCCTGGGCGAGATGCCGCAGTATTTCCATGCCGCCGACATGGCGCTTTTGGGCGGCAGCTTCATGCCCTTGGGTGGCCAAAACCTGATCGAAGCGGCGGCCTTTGGCTGCCCCATCATCATGGGCCCGCACACCTTCAACTTTGCCGAGGCCTCTGAGCAGGCCCAGGCTGCAGGCGCTGCGCAGCGCGTGGCCGACATGGACGGTGCGCTGGATCAGGCGCTGTCTTGGTTGAATGACCGTGCTGCCCTGGCGCGGGCGCAACAAGCGGGCTTGGACATGGTAGCGCAAGGCAGAGGGGCCGCTGACCGTTACGCCCAAGCGATTCTCATGGCCCTGAACGCTCGGTAGCGCGGCGGCTTCATCCCAATATGGGCCTGCTGAGGCCCCCAGTCGGCGCCAGGCTTTGAGCTGCAGAGCACGCCATGCAAGTACCGGGATTTGTCATGGCGAGCCAAGCGTGGCCACGGCGGGCCGCAAAAACAGTTCAGCCCTGCCAACCGGTGAGGGCTGACAGGGCTGAGGGCTGAGGGCAGCTGTTTATTTTTGCAACAAGGCGTTGATGCTTTGCAGGTCTTCGGCCTTGAGTGTGCCGCTGGCTTGGCGCAGCTTGAGCTGGCCGAGCAGGACGTCATAGCGGGCTTTGGCCAGATCACGCTTGGTCTGGTACAGCTGGCTTTGGCTGTTGAGCACATCGATGTTGATGCGCACACCCACTTGGTAACCCAGTTTGTTGGCGTCCAGTGCCGCTTGGCTGGAGGCTTCTGCCGCCTGCAAGGCTTTGACCTGACCCAGACCCGACTGCAGGCCCAGATAGGCGGTGCGTGTCGCTTGCGCGATTTGACGTTGAGCGCCTTCCAGATCGTTTCTGGATTTTTCTTCAAGGGCAATAGTCTCTCGGACACGATTTTGAGTTGCCATACCGTTGAAAAGGGGCAAGGTGAATGTGACCTTCGCGCTTCCTGTATTGATTTTTTGGTCAAATCCAGGATTAGGGCCAAGTGTTGTGGCGTCCAAATTTTTCAACTGGCCATATTCGAGCGACAAATCAACAGTTGGTTTGTGGCCTGCAGTGGCCTTTTCAGTTTCAAGCTTTGCAATGTCCAAGTTAGTTCGAGCTGCTTGTATGGCTGGATGAGCTTGATCGCTTTGTGCCATCCAGCTATCGACTCCTTGTGCATCGACAGACGGTAGAACAGCTTCAGGCCGAATGCTCTGTGGCTTGAGACCTGGTTTACCGACCAATAATTCCAAGGCGATACTTTTGACACGCAGATCATTGTCCGCAGCAATTTCCTGGGCGATGACGAGGTCATAACGTGCTTGAGCTTCTCGTGTATCGGTGATGGTGGATGTGCCGACTTCAAAGTTGCGTTTGGCGCTGGCCAGCTGCTCAGCCACCGCTGCTTTTTGGGCTTGCACAAAGGTCAAATTTTGTTGGGCGGCAAGTACCTCGAAGTACGCTTGTGTTGTGCGAACGATCAAGTCTTGTTCAGCTTGGTTCAGACTGGCTTCGGCCAGTTCCAGGCTTTTTTGACTTTGGCGGTAAGAGGCCAGGTTGGCTGGACGATACAACGGCTGCGTTGCTTTAACGCCTGCAGTTTGAGATGAATAGTAATAATTGGGAATTCTGGTGCCACCGCCTGCTGGCGTATAGGTGATTTCACGGTCGCTGCGATTGGCTTCCATGTTCAAGCCGATTGTCGGCAACAAAGCCGCCTTGCCTTGATCCGCTTTGGCCTGGTTGGCCAAGAATTGTGATTTTGCCGATTGGTACCCTGCGTCAAAGCCCTTGGCCATCTCGTACATGTCGACCAGACTTTGTGCGTGGCTGTTGCAGGCAAAGGCCAACGACAGGAGCGCTGCCAAGGGCAGGCGCTTGAACAAGGCGGGGTTGGAGCGTTGGTGCTGCATGGGGGGCTTTCTTGAAATCCGGTGAATAGGCGAAGCGCAATGAACGGGCATCAATACACAGGCACATTGGGGTCTACTTGCAGTGACCAGGCATGGATGCCACCGGCCACATTGACCACCTCAAAGCCTTGTTGGGCCAGGAAGTGGGCCACCTGCTGGCTGCGCGCACCGTGGTGGCATAGGCAAGCCATGGGGCGTGACCGGTCCAACTCGTCCAGGCGCGCCGGGATGGTCTGCATGGGCATGTGCACCAGGTCCAGGCTGTCGGGCCGGGCACTGGCGGTCTGCAGTTCCCAGACCTCCCGCACGTCCAGCAGCACGGGGCGGCTCGATTGCTGTGCGGCCCAGTCGTTCAGTTGTGCAGGTGTGATCTGTTGCATGGTGTTCAGAATGCGAAGCGCGAAGGTTCGGTGAAACCGTTCAAGCGAGGGGCATTGCAGTCCCAGGGCTCGGTGGTGGTGAAACTGCTGTCGCTGCTGCGGGTGACCACGGTGGCGCGCATCATGGGTTCGTCGCCCACGATGGCCACCAGACGGCCGCCCACCTTGAGTTGTTGCAGCAAGGCTGTGGGCACCTGGGCCACCGAGCCATTGAGCAAGATCGCGTCGAAGGGACCATCGGCGGCAGCACCCTGGCTGCCATCGGCCACGCGCACGCTGACGTTGGTCGCACCAGCTTTTTGCAAATTGGCTTGGGCCTGCGCCGCCAGGCTGGCATCGGTCTCCAGACTCAGCACGCTGGCGGCCTGGTGGGCCATCAGGGCGGCCATGAAACCGGAGCCGGTGCCGATGTCGAGCACTTTGTCGGTCTTCTTCAGCGCCAGCTCTTGCAGCAGTCGGGCTTGCACGCGGGGGGCCAGCATGACCTGGTTGGCGGCGGCGCCCAGGGGGATTTCCATGTCCACAAACGCCAGGGCCTTGTGGGCCAGGGGGGCGAAGTCTTCGCGGCGAACCACCGACAACAAGTCCAGCACTTGCGGGTCCAGCACTTCCCAAGGGCGGATTTGCTGTTCGATCATGTTGAAGCGGGCCTGGTTCAGATCCATTTTTTTACTCCTGAGGGGTTTTCCAATATGGGTTTGATTTTACTGGGCTGATCCGACCGCGCCCTGACGGGCTGGTGCCAGACCGGCTTTGCGGCGCAGCCACTGCGCCAGGTCGTCCATGTAGCAATACACCACCGGTACGACCACCAGGGTCAACAAAGAGGAGGTGATCACACCACCGATCACAGCCTGGCCCATGGGGGCGCGCTGCTCGGAGCCCTCGGTCATGGCAAACGCCAAGGGCACCATGCCGAAAATCATGGCCAGCGTGGTCATCAAGATGGGCCGCAAACGCACTTTGGCGGCCATCAGCAGGGCTTCGCTGCGCTCCATGCCTTCTTCGCGGGCGCGGATGGCAAAGTCCACCAGCAAGATCGCGTTTTTGGTGACCAGGCCCATGAGCATGATCACGCCGATGATGGAGAACATCGACAAGGTCGAGCGGAACAGCATCAGGGCCAGCACCACGCCGATCAGCGTCAGGGGCAGGGCGGTCATCAGGGCCAAGGGTTGCAAAAAGCTCTTGAACTGGCTGGCCAGGATCATGTAGATGAAGATCACGGCCAGCGCCAGGGCGGACAGGGCGTAGCCAAAGGACTCGGCCATGTTTTTGGTGGAGCCGCCGAACTGGAAGCGGTAGCCCGGGGGCAAGTTCAGGCCTTCCATGACGGTCTTGATGTCGCCCGAGACTTGGCCTGCCGCACGGTTGTACACGTTGGCGTTGATGGCCACCTCGCGGGTCAGGTCACGGCGGTTGATCTGGTTGGAGCCGGTGCTCTCGCTGACCTTGGCCACCTGGCCCAGGCGCACGATGCGGGTGCTGCCGTCGGCCGCGTTGAGCGCAAAGGGCAGGCGCTCCAGGTCCTGCATATTGTTGCGGGCATCGGGCGACAGGCGCACGTTCACATCGTAGGTTTGGTCGTCGGGGGCACGCCAGTTGCCCACGGTTTGCCCGGCCACCAAGGTGCGCAGCGGTCCGGCCAGTTGGGCCGTGCCCAGACCCAGATCAGACGCTGAGGTGGTGAGCACCCTCACCCCGATGGTGGGTTTGTTGGCTTTGACGCTGGAGTCCAGATCGACCAAGCCAGGGATGGCGCGCAACTTGTCCATGGCCTGCAGGGTCAGGCGTTCCAGTTCGCGCTGGTCCGGGCCTTGGATGGAAAATTCGATTTGCTTGTTGCCGCCGACGCTGTCGAGCAAACCGGCATGCGTGACGGTGATGCCAGGCACTTGCTGCAAGCGTTCACGCAGGGTGGCCGACATTTGGTCCACGCTGCGCGAACGCTCTTTGCGGTTGACCAGGCGCACATAGATGCTGGCGTTGTTTTTGCCCAGCGCGTTGCCGGTGTTGAGCGTGGCCACGGTGTAGCGCACCTCGGGGAACTCCCGGATGATGCTTTCGACCTGGCGCGCTTTGGCTTCGGTGGCTTCCAAGGAGCTGCCCACGGGCGTCTGGAAGTTCACCGAGGTTTCGGAAAAGTCGGCCTTGGGCACGAACTCGGTGCCCAAGAGCGGCACCATGAAGATGCTGGTCACGAACACGCCAATCGCCATCAACACGGTCTTGCGTTTGTGCACCAGCGACCAAGCGAGGATCTTTTGGTAGCCGTCGGACAGCTTGTCGGTACCGGTTTCAAACCAGTGGGTCACCCGGCCAATGGTCTTGTCATACAAGGTCACGGGGGCGTGGTGCTTGCCGTGTTCTTCGATGCTGGGGTCGTGCCAGATGCTCGAGAGCATGGGGTCGAGTGTGAAGCTCACAAACATCGAGATGCCCACGGCCGCCACGATGGTGATGCCGAACTCGTGGAAGAACTTGCCGATGATGCCTTCCATGAAGCCGATGGGCAAAAACACCGCCACGATGGACAAGGTGGTGGCCAGCACCGCCAGGCCAATTTCCTGCGTGCCTTGCATCGAGGCGTCGTAGGCGTTCTTGCCCATCTGCACATGGCGCACGATGTTTTCGCGCACCACGATGGCGTCGTCGATCAAGAGACCCACGCACAGGCTCAGCGCCATCAGCGTGATCATGTTGATGGTGAAGCCGAACATGTTCATGAACATGAAGGTGCCGATCAGCGAGATCGGCAGCGTCAAGCCCGTGATCACGGTGGAGCGCCAGGAGTTCAGGAACAGGAACACGATCAGCACCGTCAGGATGGCGCCTTCGATCAGGGTGCGGCGCACGTTGTCCACCGCCACACGAATGGGGCGTGAGCTGTCGGTGATGGGCTCCAGACGCAAGCCGGGCGGCAGCTGGGTCTGCAATTCGGCCACGGTTTTGACCAGGCCGTCGATCACCTGGATGGTGTTTTCATCTTGCGACTTTTGCACCGACAAGAGCAAGGTGCGCTGGCCGTTGTAGAGGGCCAGCGATTCCACTTCTTGGGCGCCATCTTGCACACGGGCCACTTGCGACAGGCGCACAGGCGAGCCGCCTTTGCGGGCCACGATGATCTGGCCAAAGTCCTCGGGTCGCTTCATGCGCGACTCGACTTGCACCATGCGCTCTTGCTCCAGCGAGCGGATCGCGCCCACCGGCAAGTCCTGGTTTTCATTGCGCACCGCAGCCACCACTTGGTCGGCGGTGATGCCCAGCGCTTCCATGGCCAAGGGCTGCAAATACAGGTTGATCTCGCGGCGCGTGCCGCCGACCAAGGTGACCGAGCCCACACCGCGCACGTTTTCAAGGCGCTTTTTGAGCACTTGCTCGGACCAGTTGGTCATCTCCACCGCGGTGGGCACTTGGGTCTGGGTTTTATCGGGCACCACGGCCAGCGACCAGATGGCTTTGCTGGAGGGGTCAAAGCGCAGCACCTTGGGGTCTTTGACTTCGGTGCGCAAGTTGGGGCGAATCGAGGCGACTTTCTCGCGCACGTCTTCGGCGGCTTTGCGGCCGTCGATGTGCAGCTGGAACTCGATCACGACGACCGACTGGTTTTCATAGCTGCGCGAGGTCAGGGCGTTGATGCCGGCGATCGCGTTGACGCCTTCCTCGATCTTTTTGGAGACTTCGCTTTCCACGATCTCGGGTGAGGCGCCGGGGTATTCGGTGCTGATCACCACCACCGGAAAGTCGATGTTGGGGAACTGGTCAACTTTGAGGCGCTGGTAGGCAAACAAGCCCAACACCACCAAGGCCAGCATGACCATGGTGGCGAAGACGGGGTTTTTCAGACTGACACGGGTGAACCACATGCTGAGTGCCTTTTACTGGGCCGCAGCCGTGAACTTGAGCTGCACGCCTTCACGCACCGCCCCTGCACTGGCCGCCAGCACTTGCGTGCCTTCGGTCAAACCTTCGACGGCCACCATGGCCAGTCCTTGAACTTCGGTGCGCGCACCGGTTTTGACGGGCACATGCTTGACGGCCTTGTTCTCCACCACTTGCACATAAGGCTGCGGCTTGTCGGTGCGCACACTGCTCACCGGCACGGCCATGGCCTGCACGGTCTGGGTGCCCAAGGCGCCTTCGGCAAACAGGCCCTGGCGCAAGCCCTCGCGCCAGGACACGCCCAAGTACACCAACACGCTGCGGCTGCCCGCCTGGGCGCTGGGGTTGATGCGCAACACACGGGCCTCGACCGGCTGGCCCACGCCTTCGATGTTCAGTTGGGCCTTCATGCCCACACGCACTTGGGCGGCATCGTTGGCGGGCAAGGCGGCTTCGAGTTCGAGCTGCGAGAGGTTGACGATCTCGAGGATGCGGGCATCGATGGCCACGCGCTCACCGGCTTGTGCCAGGCGCTGGGCAATCTGGCCAGAAAAAGGTGCTTTCAAGTTGGCATCGTCCAGCGCCTTGTTGGTCACATCCAGCGCAGCCATGGCGGCCATGTAAGTGGCCTTCGCACCGTTCAGGCTGGCTTGCGAGGTGATGAGCGCAGTTTGCGAGATGAAGCCTTGGTCCACTAAGGCCTTGTTGTTGTCGTATTGGCGCTGGGCAATGTCCACCTGCGCTTTGGCCGAATCGGCTTGCTGCTGGGCCTGACGTTGGCGTGCTTGGTATTCGGTGGGGTCCACGCGGGCCACCACTTGGCCCGCTTGCACGGCATCGCCTTCGCGCACGGTCAAGGCCACCAGTTCACCGGCCACGCGGGCCTTGATGAAGGCGCTTTGCGTGGCTTTGAGTGCGCCGGACACCGGCAGGCCCAAGGCCAGGGCTTGGGTTTTGACGGTGAAGACATCGGCGCTGGCCAACTCCAGCACTGGCGTGCTCACGGCAGTGGCAGTGGGGCTGTTGGCGGCTTTGCGTTGTCCAATCCAACGGGCGCCTCCGGCCACCACCACAGCGATGGCCACACCCGACAAGATCCAAATTGTTGATTTTTTCATGGCAGATCAAGAAGTAGACAAACCACGCACCAGCAACTGGGCGTGTTGGGAAATGAATTGTTCAGGGTTGATTTGCTCGGTCTGCGGGCTGCATGGGCCCATCGAGTGTTTCCACATGACCAGAAACAGCAGCGGCGCCATGACGGAATGCAGCGCCAATTCGATGTTCATGGGGCGCAGCTCGCCCCGATCAATGCCTCTTTGCAGCGCAAAGCGCACCAGGGCCTGTCCGGGCTCGATCACTTCCTGCCGGTAAAAAGAAGCCAATTCAGGAAAATTACTCGCCTCGCTCATCACCAACTTGGAAATGCCGGAAGCCTTGGTGGCGCCATACCGGTGCCACCATTGGAGCAGCATCCATTCGAGCAATTCACCCGTGGGGCCTTGAAACTGCGCCACCTCGGCTGCGCCTTGCGTCACAGGGGCCACCACGTTTTCGCGCACCACGGCTTTGAACAGGTCTTCCTTGCTGGGGAAGTACAAGAACAAAGTGCCTTTGGACACCCCCGCACGGGCGGCCACTTCTTCCACGCGGGTGGCGGCAAAGCCTTTTTCGACGAACAAATCCAAAGCCGCCTCCAGGAGTTCTCCGGGGCGGTCTTGTTTGCGGCGTTCGCGTTTATGGGGGGCGGATGCTTCGGTGTTCACACAAACCAGTTGGCTAATGACTGACTGGTTAGTAATGTAGTGGCTGACCTGGTGCGCGTCAAGCCGGTGGTGCACACATGACGGTGAAGTGCAAGTAAAGAAACAGGGGCCGAAGCCCCTGCGTTGGATGGCGCGAAGAAGACCTTAGTTGGAGAACGCCGGGATGCCCGTGATGGCCCGACCCAAAATCAAGGCGTGCACGTCGTGCGTGCCTTCGTAGGTGTTGACCACTTCCAGGTTGACCAGGTGGCGGGCCACGCCGTATTCGGCGCTGATGCCGTTGCCGCCCATCATGTCGCGGGCCAGGCGGGCGATGTCCAGCGCCTTGCCGCAGCTGTTGCGCTTGAGGATGGAGGTCAGGTCCACCGAGGCGGTGCCTTCGTCCTTCATGCGGCCCAGGCGCAGGCAGCCCTGCAGGCCCAGGCTGATTTCGGTCAGCATGTCGGCCAGTTTTTTCTGGATCAGCTGGTTGGCAGCCAAGGGGCGGCCAAACTGCTGGCGGTCCATCACGTATTGGCGTGCGCGGGCGTAGCAGTCTTCGGCAGCGCCCAAGGCGCCCCAGGCGATGCCGTAGCGGGCGCTGTTCAGGCAAGTGAAGGGGCCTTTCAAGCCACGCACTTCGGGGAAGGCGTTTTCTTCAGGGCAGAAGACTTCGTCCATGACGATTTCGCCGGTGATGGAGGCGCGCAGGCCGACCTTGCCGTGCACGGCGGGGGCGCTCAAACCCTTCCAGCCTTTTTCCAAAATGAAGCCGCGGATCTGGCCGCCATCGTCCTTGGCCCAGACCACGAAGACGTCGGCGATCGGGCTGTTGGTGATCCACATCTTGGCGCCGGACAGGCTGTAGCCGCCGGGCACTTTCTTGGCGCGGGTGATCATGCTGCCAGGGTCGGAACCGTGGTTGGGTTCGGTCAGGCCAAAGCAGCCGACCCACTCACCACGCGCCAGCTTGGGCAGGTATTTTTGCTTTTGGGCTTCGGTGCCGAAGTCGTTGATCGGCACCATCACCAATGACGACTGCACGCTCATCATGGAGCGGTAGCCCGAGTCCACGCGCTCGACTTCGCGCGCGACCAGGCCGTAGCAGACGTAGTTCAGGCCAGCGCCGCCGTACTGCTCGGGGATGGTGGCGCCCAAAAGGCCCAGCTCGCCCATCTCATTGAAGATCGAGCGGTCGGTGGTTTCATTCAAAAAAGCGTCTTTGACGCGGGGCAGCAGGCGCTCTTGGCAATAGGCGCGCGCGGCCTCGCTGACTTGGCGCTCGTCGTCGGTCAATTGGGCGCTCAGGTCAAAGGGGTCTTCCCAGTTGAAGCTGTTCTTGTGGGTGGCCATGGTGTGTCTCCGTAAAAAAGTGCTGAGCTCGATTGTCAGGGTGGCAAGAATAGCTGTCTAATATTGATTATGGATTCATCAATATAAAATTTTAATACATGGAATTCCGTCATCTGCGTTACTTTTTGGCCCTGGCCGAGGAACTGCATTTCGGCCGGGCCGCGCAGCGCCTGTCGATCTCGCAGCCGCCGCTCTCGCTCAACATCCAGCAGCTCGAAGCCTCGGTGGGCGCGCAGCTCTTCACGCGCAACAGCCGGGGCGTGCAGCTCACGGCCGCCGGGCAGGCCTTTGTGCCGGCCGCCCGCGCCTTGCTGGCGCAGGCCAGCGACGCCGCCCGCGAAGCACGCGAAGTGGCTGAAGGCCAGGCCGGCGAGCTGCACATTGGCTTTGCCGGGACCATGCTGTACTGCGGGCTGCCGCAGTTGCTGGGGCGCTTTCAGGCCAGCCACCCGCGCCTGAAGCTGGTGCTGCTGGAGCTCAGCTCCAGCGAGCAACTGTCCGAGCTGGTGCGCGACCGGCTGGATGTGGGCTTTGTCCACACCCCCCGCGTGCCGCCGGGTTTTGACCAAGTGCTGGTGGTCAGCCAGCCGCTGGTGGCTTGCCTGCCGCAGTCGCACCCGCTGGCGCGGGCGAGCCATGTGGGCCTGGACCAATTGCAAGGCGAGTCCTTGGTGGTGGTCTCGCGCACGGTGTCGCCCGACTACCACGCCCGCATCTTGAGCGAGTGCGAGCAGGCCGGCTGGCTACCCCCGGCGGTGCACGAGTTGCGCCATTGGCTGAGTGTGGTGTCGCTGGTGTCGCAGGGCCTGGGCGTGGCGCTGGTGCCGCAGGCCCTGCAAAAGTCGGCGCTGGCCGGTGTGGCCTTTGTGCCGCTGGCCCAAGCCGATGTGCGCTACGACACGCGTTGCCTGTGGCGCAGTGGTCGCGACCAGATGTCGCTCAAGGACTTTGTGCAGGCGGTGCAGGGCGGTGTGCAAAGCCTTGTTTCATAATTTGCCCAGCAGGGTGTAGTGGGCGTGTCACAGGTGGATCCCGGATCCAGTCCGGGATGACTGGCCATCGGGTTTTGCCGCGTGAAGGACCTGCCACCGTGTTGGTCACACCGGGCGAAGGCCAGGTGTGCAAGCTGAACCATCCACCGTGTTTGTCACCCCGGGCGAAGACCCGGGGTCCAGGCTGAACCATCAAGGAAAAAACATGACTGCAACATTGGTTTTGGGCGGCGGCTGCTTTTGGTGCACCGAGGCGGTGTACGTCAAGGTGCGCGGCGTGAGCGACGTCGAGTCGGGTTACTGCAATGGACAGACGCTGGCGCCCACTTACGAGCAGGTCTGCACAGGCCGCACCGGCCACAACGAGGTGGTCAAGCTGGTGTATGACCCGACGGAAATCAGCACGCGCGAGCTACTGGAAATCTTTTTTGTCATCCACGATCCGACCACGCTGAACCGCCAAGGCAACGATGTGGGCACGCAATACCGCAGCGGCATTTACTTCACCACGCCCGAGCAAGCCGAGGTGGCTCTGGCCATGATCGCCGAGCTGAATGCGGCGCAAGCCTTTGGCCGACCCCTCGTGACCGAGGTCGAGCCGCTGGCCAACTACAGCGCGGCCGAGGACTACCACCAGGACTTCTTCGAGCGCAACCCCTACCAAGGCTATTGCATGGCCGTGGCCGCGCCCAAGGTGGCCAAGTTCCGCCAGACCTTTGCGCAATGGGTTCGGGCATAAAATCAGCGTCCCTCTCGTCAAGTCAGACAGCTCAGGCTGTTTGAATTGTTGATCGTCACCCTCATGATTTACCGCTTGTTTCGCAGCCGATTTGTCCTGCCCCTTTGGCTGGTCGCGGCTTTGCTGTGGGCGCCGATTTGGGGGCAGTGGCACGGCATTGCGCACCAGGTTCAGCAAGCGGTCTCAGCGGCCGAACAGGTCTCGGATTCGGCCACTTCGCTGGCACACGACAGTGAGGGCCATGCCATCGGCTCGGCGCTGTGTCAGGTGCTGGACCATCTGGGGCACGTGAGTGCACTGGCCGTCTGGCCTGTTCAGATCTTGCTGCAAAGCCTGCCGCAGGCCGCACTGGCCGGTTTGGGCGGCAAGCCTCTTGGCCTTCAGGTGTGGTGGGCCGCACAGGCCCGAGCACCCCCCGTTCAGATCTGATTTTCCAAGCGCTCGTTTGTTCAGCCTCGTTTCGGGTTGAGCAAGCTGTCTTTGGCTTTTCACATCTGAACCATGAACAAAATTCCATCCCTTTCTGTGCTGGCCTGCGCCAGCTTGTCTGTCCTGTCTGGCTGGTCTGTGGCCAGCGCACAAACTGCGGGGGGCGAGGTGGTCATCACCGGCAACCCGCTGGGCCGTGACCAAACCGCCTTGCCCGTCAGCGCCCTCGGGCAAAACGAGCTGATCGAGCGCGGGCAAACCACCTTGGGCGAAACGCTCAACGGACTGCCTGGCGTGTCCAGCACCTACTTTGGCCCCAATGCCAGTCGCCCCATCATCCGGGGTCTGGACGGGGACCGCATCCGGGTGCTCAACAACAGCGCCTCCAGCTTGGATGTGTCGTCCCTGAGCTACGACCATGCGGTGCCGCTGGATGTCTTGTCCACCGAACGCATTGAAGTTTTGCGCGGCGCAGCAGCGTTGCAGTACGGCGGCAGTGCCGTGGGCGGGGTGGTCAATGTGATCGACAACCGCATCCCGCGCGAAGCCTTGTCAGGGGTATCGGGCAAAGCGCAGGCTCAGGCCGCCACAGGCAACGACGAACGCAGCGTTGCCGGTTTGGTCGAGGCCGGCAACGACCGCTGGGCGTTGCATGTGGACGGTTTTGACCGGCGCACGGGCGATGTGCGCGTGCCCACTGAGCTGGAGTGCACCAAGCCGGGATCGCCTGCCAGTGCTCGGCGCATTTGCAACTCCGCCAGCGAGTCACGCGGTGGAGCCATCGGCGCCAGCACATTTTGGGACAACGGTTACCTGGGCGCATCGGTCAATACCTACCAAAGTGATTACGGTACCGTGGCCGAAGATGCGGTGACGATTGGCATGAAGACCACCCGTTATGCGCTCGAAGGTCAGGTTCGCAATTTGCCTGGCGTCTGGGACAGCCTGAAGGCCCGACTGAGCCACACCGATTACCGTCACACCGAGTTTGAAGGGGCCGAAGCTGGCACCGTGTTTGCCAACCAAGGGCAAGACCTGCGCGTGGAGGCACGGCACCGTCCATTGGCTGGTTGGCAAGGTGTCCTGGGGGCTCAGGTCGAGTCGAGCCGGTTTTCTGCGGTGGGCACGGAAGCTTTTGCGCCCTTCAGCCAGACACGCAGTCAAGCCCTGTTCGTGCACGAAGAACGCCCCACCGAATGGGGCCAAATCAATGCCGGAGCGCGTTGGGAGTCGGTGCGTGTCCATTCGCTGGGCAACCCGCAGGTGGATCGGTTTGAAACGGGCTCGCGCGATTTCCAGCCATGGAGTTTGGCCGCAGGTGCAGCTTTCAAACTCTCTTCCGACTGGCGCTTGACGGGCAATGGCGCCATGACCCAACGTGCGCCAAAAGACCATGAGCTGTATGCCAATGGCCCGCATGTGGCCACCCACGCCTGGGAAGTGGGTAGCAGTACCTTGGGGCTTGAAAAGTCCAAGAGCTTGGACCTGGGCCTGCACTGGCAGCAAGGCCACAACCGCATGGCGGTGACCGCATTTGCCAGCCGCTTCAGCCATTACATCGGCTTGATGAGCACGGGCGAGCTTGAGGACGATCTGCCCGTGCAGCGCTATGAAGGTGTGCGGGCCAGCTTCACGGGGCTTGAGGCCCAAGGCCGTCAGCGCTTGTGGCAGGGGCCGTCAACGCTCGATCTGGATTGGCGTGCAGACACCGTGCGTGCGACCAATGACAGCACGGGAGAACCATTGCCGAGAATTGCCCCGCTGCGCCTGGGCTCAACCCTGGTGTTCTCGCAAGGCCCCTGGAGTGCTCGCTTGGGCGCAGACTGGCATGCCGCGCAAGACCGTGTGCCCAGCGGAAGCCAGGCGACGGGTGCTTACACCTTGGTTCATGCCAACGTGTCCTACCGCCAGAAGCTTGACCGCACGGTCTTGCAGTGGTTTGCGCGGCTTGACAACCTGACAGACCAATTGGCCTACAGTGCCAGCTCCATCTTGACCACCACCGCCTTTGGCAAATCGCCCCTGCCAGGGCGAAGCCTCAGGCTGGGTGTGCAAGCCAGCTTTTGAAGGCTTGGCCGCCGCGCTACGTGGTATCCGAAGGGGTGAGACCGTGACGGGCCTTGATAATGGGCCGCATGAACCTTGACCACCCCGTTCTTTCGTCGCTGCTGCCCGTGGTCTTGCTGATCTTCATCGGTTTTGTCTCCGGGCGCGCCAAGCTGGTGCGGCCTGAAGCCGTGCGCGACTTGTCCAACCTGGTGTTTCTGGTGCTCACGCAGGCCATGCTGTTTCGCACCATGAGTTCGGTGCACCTGGAGCGCTTGGAGCTGCGCCCGGTGTTCCAGTACTTCGTGGTGGCCGGGGGCTTGTTCTTTGCCATGCTCTTGGCTTATGGCCGCGATTCACGGGCCTCGGTGCTGGCGCTGGCGGGCATTTTCAGCAACACCTTGATGATCGGCGTGCCCTTGATCGGCTTGGCCTACGGGCAAGAAGGCCTGGTCTTGCTGTTCACCTTGATCTCTTTGCACGCGCTGGTGTTGCTGACGCTGGCGACCCTGGTGCTGGAGCTGCAGATGGCGCGCGAGCAAGCCGCTGAAACGGGCGAACAGCGGCACATGTTGCGGACCGTGTGGCAAGCGGTGCGCAGCGCCATCGTCCACCCGGTGCCCTTGCCCATCTTGGCGGGTTTGCTGTATGCCCAAACCGATTGGGGGCTGCACCCTGTGGTGGACAAACCCTTGCAGCTGCTGGGCAGTGCCTTTGGCCCGGTGGCCCTGGTGTTGGTGGGCATCACCTTGTCGCAGACCGCCATCGGTGCGCGCTTGAAGGAAGCCGTTCGCCTGTCGCTGGTCAAGACCGTGGTGCACCCGCTGCTCATGGCGGCTGTGGGTTGGGCGCTGGGCATGCGCGGCCTGCACCTGTCGGTCATGGTGGTGGTGGCCGCCTTGCCGATCGGTGCCAATGTGTTTTTGTTTTCGCAGCGTTACCGCAAGGAAGAAGACACCGTCACCGCAGCGGTGGCCGTGTCTACGGCCATGGCGCTGGTCAGCGTGTCGGTGGTGATGGCGGTGCTGCCGACCTGAAATTTGGATGTCACTGCGAGGAGCGAAGCGACGCGGCAGTCCAGTTCTCAGGGCGCCAGCCGCTCGCGCAGCCACTGATCACCGTCTTGCGTGTATCGCAGCCGGTCATGCAATCGGCTCTTGCGTCCTTGCCAGAATTGCCAGCTGTCCGGCACCAAGCGGTAACCGCCCCAGTGCGGCGGGCGAGGGGGTTGGAGCATGAATTGCGCCGCGTATTTGGCGGCGTTGGTCACCAGCACGGTCCGGCCTTCGATCACCTGGCTTTGCGGCGACGCCCAGGCCCCGATGCGTGAATCGAGCGGCCGGCTGTGGAAATAGGCATCGCTTTCTTCGGCTGAGACTTTTTCCACCCGGCCTTCGATGCGCACCACCCGTTCAAGCTCGACCCAGTGAAACTGCAGCGCCGCAAAGGGGTTGCCCGCCAGCTCGCGGCCCTTTTGGCTTTCGTAGTTGGTGTACCAGACGATGCCGCGCTCGTCGCAGCCCTTGATCAGCACCACCCGGGTGCTGGGGCGCAAGTCGCTGCCCACGGTGGCCACGGTCATGGCGTTGGGCTCAGGCACTTCAGAAGCAATGGCTTCTTGCAGCCATTGCTCAAATTGTTTCAACGGGTCGGCGTGCGAGGCGTTTTCGTTGAGTTCGGCTTTTTCGTAGCTCTTGCGCAGGTCGGCGATGTTCATGGCTTGGAGTATAGGCAGCCCCTTGGCGCCGCACTTTGTTGCAGGTCATTCAAGGCCGGGAAATGTCATTCGGCATGGCGCAACAAGGCGGCCAGAGCCCGGTCTTCGATGCCGTGGGCCTGCAAGCTGCGGTAGGTTTCCAAGGCATAGTCCAGCGTGGTGCCAAAACGTCCACTGGCTTGCTGAAAAATTTGCCGGTAAGTGTCTGCGGGCAAATCTCCGGTGAAGCTCGGACTGCTGCGGGGCAAGGTGAAGGCCAGGGCCTTGACGGGACCTTGGGGTGTTGCGCAGGGCAGCCAGCAGGGCGTGTACACATCCATGGGCATTTCGCGGGCCCACAGTCGGGTGAGCACTTCGTCGGCCTGCTCTTGGGCCACGCGGTAAACCACCCCTTGGCAGCTGCCGCCGGGCAACAGCGCAAACACCAGACCCGGACATTGCGGGCTGCCCCGGTTCAGGCGGCTCCACATTTTGAGGGCGCGGTGCCAGCCCCAGACCTGTGTGCGGTGCTGTTCTTGGGCCTCAAATTCGGGGCGCCACAAGAGCGAGGCGTAGCCAAACACCCACAAGTCCTGACCCTGGGCGCATTGGGCGCGAAAGCGTTGCAATAAGCCGCTTTGCTGTGCCGTGGTCTCTGGCGGGGTGGGTCGGCCGGTTTCGGCTTGGGTGAAGCTGTCAGTCATGTGCAACAAGGCCCCATTACAATCTCGCCACTATTTTCGGAGAAAACACATGTCGACCCCTCAAGATGACAATCAACCCGTGGTTTGGGCCGTTCTGGTCGCCGTGATCGTGCTGGCCATTGGCCTGGCCATCGGTTTCGGTATCGCCAAGAGCAAGAAAGCCGCACCTGCAGCCCCCGTGGCGGCTGCCGCTGCAGCACCTGCCGAGGCCGCTTCAGTCCCTGCATCGGCTGCACCAGCCGCTTCTGAAGCTGCGAACAAGTAAGCGCTCCAGCTGCAGCGTCAAAACCCGCCTCGGCGGGTTTTTTTTGTGCCTGCAACAGCCTCAAAACAGCCTGTTGTCGACTTGTACCCTGTCTGTAACCGTTCAAACGGCGCAAACCCATTGTTCGCGGTTACCATCGGTGATGTAATTTTGTTACCAAGCCGTTTCTGGCCCAAGTTCATGACACTTCACCCGATTTTGGCGGCCGTCACGGCCCGCATCACCCAGCGCAGCCGCCCGACCCGCCAGGCTTATTTGCAGCAGGTCGACGCTGCGGCCAGCAAAAACCCCGGGGCCCAGCGCCTGGGCTGCGCCAATGTGGCCCACGCCTTTGCCGCCATGCCCGAGGGCGACAAGGTCCGCGCCACGGCGCTGGACAAGATCAAGGTGGTGGCCCCGCGTGCGCCCAACATCGGCATCGTCAACGCTTACAACGACCTGCTGTCGGCCCACGCGCCGCTGCAACACTATCCTGACCTGATCAAAGACGAAGCCCGCAAGCAGGGCGCCACCGCCCAGGTGGCCGGGGGCGTGCCCGCCATGTGCGACGGCGTGACCCAGGGCACGCCGGGCATGGAGCTGAGCTTGTTCAGCCGCGACGTGATCGCCATGGCCACGGCCGTGTCGCTCAGCCACGACGTGTTTGACGCGGCCCTGATGCTGGGCGTGTGCGACAAGATCGTGCCGGGCCTGCTGATCGGCGCCTTGCAGTTTGGCCATTTGCCCACGGTGTTTGTGCCCGCAGGCCCCATGACCAGCGGCCTGTCCAACAATGCCAAATCCAAGGTGCGCGAACAAGCCGCGTTGGGCTTGGTGGGCCGCCCCGAATTGCTCGAAGCCGAGTCGGCCGCCTACCACGGCGAAGGCACCTGCACCTTTTATGGCACGGCCAACAGCAACCAGATGCTGCTCG
Organism: Limnohabitans sp. MMS-10A-192; assembly: GCF_003063335.1. Taxonomy (GTDB): domain Bacteria; phylum Pseudomonadota; class Gammaproteobacteria; order Burkholderiales; family Burkholderiaceae_C; genus Limnohabitans_A. The sequence continues at coordinate 96,543 of NZ_NERX01000004.1, forward strand.
AAGCCATGGGTCTGCATGTGCCGGGCACGGCCTTCATCAACCCTGGCGAAGGCGTGCGCGCTGAGTTGACCCGCGAAGCGGCCCGCACCGTGCTGGCGCTGGTCAAAGACAAAAACTTCACCCCCATTGGCCGCTTGGTCGACGAGCGCTGCATCGTCAATGCCATGGTGGCCTTGCTGGCCACCGGCGGCTCGACCAACCACCTGATCCACTGGGTGGCGGTGGCGCGTGCGGCGGGCATCGTGATCGACTGGGACGACTTCTCGGCCTTGTCGGACGTGGTGCCGCTGCTGACCCGCGTGTACCCGAACGGCAGCGCCGACGTGAACCAGTTTCAAGCTGCAGGTGGCCCGGCTTATGTGATCCGTGAGCTGCTCGATGCTGGGCTGATGCATGTCGATGTGCTCACGGTGCGCGCCGGGGGCTTGCGTGAATTCACGCGCATTCCGTCTGCACAAAATGGCCAACTGGTGTGGCAAGAAGCCGGGGCCAGCCAAGACGACACCGTGGTGCGCCCGGCATCCAGCCCCTTCAGCGTATCGGGTGGCTTGAAACTGCTGCAAGGCAACCTGGGCCGCAGCGTGATCAAAATCTCTGCCGTGCCCGAAGCCTTTCATGTCATCGAAGCCCCGGCCCGCGTGTTCAATTCGCAAGACGAATTGCAGCAAGCCTTCAAAGACGGTGAGCTGGACCGCGATGTTGTCTGCGTGGTGCGCTGGCAAGGCCCGCAAGCCAACGGCATGCCCGAGCTGCACAAACTCACACCGCCGCTGGCTGTGCTGCAAGGCAAGGGCTTCAAGGTGGCGCTGGTCACCGATGGCCGCATGAGCGGCGCGTCGGGCAAAGTGCCTGCCGCCATTCACGTTTCGCCCGAGGCCGCAGCCGGTGGCCCGTTGGCCAAAGTGCAAGACGGCGATGTGATTCGCCTGGACGGCGTGAACGGCACCTTGCAGGTGCTGGTGAGCGAGGCCGAATGGGCCGCCCGCCCCGTGGCCCAAATGCCCCCCGAGCTGCGCGCCGCCAACGGCGTGGGCATGGGCCGTGAACTGTTTGCCAATATGCGCCGCAACGCGCTCAAAGCCGAAGAAGGAGCCTGCACATGGCTGTGAATCTGAGTGGAAATTTGACCGCCCTGCAAGTGATGCAGGACGCCCCCGTGATCCCCGTGATCGTGCTGACCGACGTGGCCCATGCCGTGCCCATGGCGCGTGCGCTGGTGGCAGGCGGTATTCGCATGTTGGAGGTGACCCTGCGCACCCCGCAGGCGCTGGCGTGCATGGAAGCCATTGCCAACGAGGTTGAAGGTGCGGTGGTGGGTGCTGGCACGGTGCGCAGCGCCGCCGATGCGGCAGCTGCTGCCAAAGCCGGTGCCCGTTTTGCGGTGAGCCCCGGTTACACCAAGACAGTCGGCCAGGCTTGCCGTGACCACGGTTTGTCATTGCTGCCCGGCGTGGCCACCGGCAGCGAAATCATGATGGCCCAAGAAGACGGCTACACAGAGCTCAAATTCTTCCCGGCCATGCAGGCGGGCGGCCCCAACATGCTCAAGGCCTGGAGCGGTCCGTTTTTTGATGTGAAGTTCTGCCCCACGGGCGGCGTCACGCCGGGCAATGCCGCTGAGTTTTTGAGCTTGCCCAACGTGGCCTGCGTGGGCGGCTCATGGCTGGTGCCTGCCGATGCACTGGCCCAAGGCGACTGGGCTCGCATCGAAAAGTTGGCACGCGAAGCCAGTCAGCTGCCGCGCTGAACTGACCGATGGTCCTGCGCGGCAGTTTGAAACCTGATTGATTTGTCATACCCGACTTGATCGGGTATCCATGGCAGTCGAAGGCATGGACCCCCGATCAAGTCGGGGGTGACAGAGAGTGACATCGTGTGACAGCAGGCGACAGCGAGTGACAGTAGGTGACATCCGATGAATGTGTCATGACCGGCCCCATATGTCATACCCGACTTGATCGGGTATCCATGGCAGTCGAAGGCATGGACCCCCGATCAAGTCGGGGGTGACAGTGGGTGATCAAGTCGGGGGTGACAGTGGGTGATCAAGTCGGGGTTGACAGTAGGTGAACAGGTCGAAGGGGACATTGGCTGAACGGGGCCTGCCGCTTCAGCCCGGACCTTGCCCAGCCGCGTATTCGGCCCGTTGGATCAGCTCGACCTTGTAGCCATCGGGATCGGTGACAAAGGCGATCACGGTGGTGCCGCCTTTGACGGGGCCGGGTTCGCGGGTCACGTTGCCCCCCGCGGCTTTGATCTTCTCGCAAGCCGCATACGCATCGGGCACGCCCAGCGCGATGTGACCGTAGGCCGTGCCCATGTCGTAACTTTCCGTGCCCCAGTTGTAAGTCAGTTCCAGCTCGGCATGGTCGGGGTTGTTGCCGTAGCCCACAAACGCCAGCGAGTATTTGTACTCCGGGTTTTCCGAGGTGCGCAGCAGTTTCATGCCCAGCACCTGGGTGTAAAAGTCGATGGCGCGTTGCAAGTTGCCGACGCGCAGCATGGTGTGAAGAAGTCTCATGAGATGGCTCCAAGGGTGAAGAGTCGTTTTTGATCCAAGGCCATTGCAAAGGCAGGCCTTTGTGGGGACAGCGATGGGGGACTGAGATGGTCTCAAGAGCGTAGCTTGCCCCATGGCGCTTGGCGGTGCAATCCCTTGGGCGACGGCATGCATGCCGCCCCATCCCCAAGCCACTCAGCAGACACAGCACATGGTCCACAATCAACGGGTCCAATATCGGACTTCATTCAATGGGGATTGCAATGTTCAGCCATGTCATGGTCGGGGTGAAAGACCTCGAAGCCTCTAAAAAGTTTTACGACGCCGTCTTGGGCACCTTGGGGCAGGCCCCGGGGGTGGGCAACAACAACCGTTATTTTTACCGCAGTCCCGCCGGTTCGTTTGGCATCACCACGCCCATCAATGGCGAAGCCGCCAGCGTGGGCAACGGCAGCACCTACGGGTTCAAAGCGGCTTCGATCGAGCAAGCCGACGCCTTCCACGCTGCAGGCATTGCCCATGGCGGCGTGACTTGCGAAGACCCACCCGGTTTCCGTGAAGGCCCTGCAGGCAAGCTCTACCTGGCTTATCTGCGCGACCCGGACGGCCACAAGATCTGCGTCTTGCATCGCCCTGGATGAAGGCTCCGCCAAGGCTGCAAACCCTGGTTGACGAGGGTTTGATCGACACCGTGGTCCGCCAGCTCATGAGCGGCAAAGAGGCCATGGTGTTTGTGGTGCGTTGCGGCGACGAAACCCGCTGCGCCAAAATCTACAAAGAAGCCACCCACCGCAGCTTTCGGCAGGCGGTGGATTACACCGAAAACCGCAAAGTCAAAAATTCTCGCTCGGCCCGGGCCATGGCCAAAGGCAGCAAGTTTGGCAGGCAAGAGCAAGAAGCCGCCTGGCAAAGCGCCGAGGTCGATGCGCTGTACCGCCTGGCCGCAGCCGGTGTGCGCGTGCCCCGGCCCTTCAACTTTTTTGACGGCGTGCTGCTCATGGAGCTGGTGACCGATGCGCACGGCGATGCGGCCCCGCGCCTGAACGATGTGGCCTTCACGCCAGATCAAGCCCTGCAGCACCACGCCACCTTGATTGGCGAAGTGGTGCGCATGCTGTGCGCGGGCGTGGTGCACGGCGATTTGTCGGAGTTCAACATCTTGCTGGCGCACATGCCCGGTGAGGGCGATCTGCCGGGTGTGGACGAGCCGGTCATCATCGACTTGCCGCAAGCCGTGGACGCTGCCGGCAACAACCACGCCCAGCGCATGTTGCTGCGCGATGTGGCCAACCTGCGCGGCTACTTCGGGCAATATGCGCCCGCGCTCCTCAAGACCGACTACGGCCCTGAAATCTGGAGCCTCTACCAGGCCGGATTGCTCAGCAATGAGACACCGCTGACCGGGCATTTTGAGGGCTCCACCGCCGATGTGGACATGGCTGCTGTGTTGCGAGAGATCGACGATGCGCGCGATGAAGAAACCGCTCGGCGATTGCGCATGGCAGCGCCAGCGGTTTGATGGGAAATGATCGTTTGAAAACGCCACATGCCGTCTCACGCCTGCGCACCGAGCGACTGGCCCGCAGCGCCAAGCCCTTCATGGCCCGTGGCGGCATCAAAGGCGAGCGCTGCCCTGGCTGCCGCTTGGTGCCCAGCCACTGCATTTGCGCGCTGAGCCCCGAGCTGCCCACGCAAGCGGGCATGTGTTTGCTCATGGCCGACATCGAGCCGCTCAAACCCAGCAACACCGGTTGGCTGATCGCCGATGTGGTGCAACACGCCTTCGCCTTTGCTTGGGCCCGCACCGAGGTCGACCCCGCCTTGCTGGCGCTGCTGGCCGATCCGCAATGGCAGGCCTTTGTGGTGTTTCCGGGCGAATTTGTGGCGCCCGAGCGGGTGGTGCACGAGCTGCCGGTTTTGTCCGAAGGTCGGCGCCCCTTGTTCGTCTTGCTCAACGCCACTTGGCCCGAAGCCCGCAAGATGTTCCGCAAAAGCCCGTACCTGAACCATTTGCCTGTGCTCAGTTTGAACCCTGAGCAAGTGTCACGCTACCAGCTGCGCCGCTCAAGGCGGGAGGACCATTTGTGCACCAGCGAAGTGGCATCGCTGTGCCTGGAATTGGCAGGCGAGTCCCATGCCGCCCAGACTTTGCAGGCTTATTTGGATGTCTACACGCACCATTATTTGCAAGCCAAGCACCAGTTGCCGCCCGACCTGCAAGGGGCCGCGCACGCCCAGTGGCGAGCAGTCAGAAGCGAGATGTCGCCACCGATTGGGCCTGAACTTTGAGGCCATGCACCGTGCCCTGCGCGAAGGGTGGCATGGCGTGCCGAATCAGGCAGCTGTTTTGCCCGGCATTTCAAAAACCAGACAGGCCGTGCTGGCATGGGCGTACAGGGTGCCATCGGGTCCGACCAGGCGGGCTTCGGCGGTGGCCAGTTGGCGGCCGCAGTGCACCACTTGGCCAATGGCCCGCACGCGCTGCACTTTGGGGGTGAGGGCTTTGACCAGCTTCACGCTCAGGTCGGCCGTGGTGTAGCCGCGCCCGGGCGGCATCATGGTGTGCACCGCGCAGCCCAGCGCGGAGTCGAGCAAGGTGGCAAACCAGCCGCCGTGCACCGTGCCCAGCGGGTTCATGTGGTCCAGCCCGGGCGTGCCCTGAAAGATGGCTTGGCCTTCACTCACGTCCACCAGCACGAAGTTCAAAGTCTTGGCGATGCTGGCATACGGCAGTTCACCCGACAGCAAGCCTTGCATGACCTCCAGCCCCGTCTTGCCTGCGATTTGTTCGCGCGTGGCCACGCCAGGCCCTGCACCAGCGTCCAAGCGGGCACGCACGATGCGTTCATCTTCTATCCAGGTTTCGAGTTCAGAGGGGCGTGTCATCTTGCAGTTAATTGGGAAAACATGGTGGAAAAAATTGATCGGCCAGCGGCTGAAAGCGAGCCGATTATTGTGTGCCTCCAAGGGGCAGGTTCTTCGCATGCTGGCCAGCGATTGCGCCAGACCGCAACGAGAAGTCGATCATTTCAAAGCATCGGTCATGATGAAGTTGTATTCCAGGGTGAAGAAGTCCCGGTCCATGACTTTGCCGTCCGGTGCTTGACCAGGCGTTTGAGGCTTGAAGTCTGCGATCAAGGAGGGGCGAACGCCAAACACGGCATCGCTGTACAGGTTCTTGCTGGTGCGGTCAAAGATGTGGGTGATCAGTGGACGCTGGCCAGGGGCCTGAATGCGGAAGTGCAAATGCGCAGGGCGCCAGCTTCTGCCGGTGGTGGCCTGGAGCATCTGGATGGCGGTGCCGTCTTGCGGGACGGGGTAGTCCACTGGCAAAACCGACCAGAAGCTGTAGCGTCCGTCGGCACCTGTGGTGAGGGCGGCCCGCGCCCAAGGCCCGTTTTCTTCAATCCCATCTTGCACGTCGTACAGCCCCCGGTCGTCAGAGTGCCACACATCGATCACGGCATTGGCCACGGGTTGACCGTGGATGTCCAAGATCTGGCCTTGTGCATACATGGGCGTGCCGGCCGCACCTGCACTGATGTCTTCGCCCATCGCAAACTGGGGCGCATTCTCAAGCAAGAAGGGGCCAACCAAAGTGGGCTCCGTGGCGTGTTCCGGACGGGGGTAGTCTTGCGTGACGGTCAGCATGGACAGGCCAAACGCGTCCGAAAAGATCATGAACTCGTTGCGGCCCGGTGAGCACCATTTGCCGGTCTCCTCCAGAAAGCTCATGGTGAAGGCCCACTCTTCGGCGGTGAGTTTGACCTCTTTGGCAAAGCTGTGGATGTGCTTGATCAAGGACAGCATCAGCTCACGCAGCCGTGGATCGGGCGTTTTCGAGTAACGCGCCAGCACCTCTTCGGTGATCAGGTGCAAGGCGTCGTAGCGGTGTTCGGTGGTGTTGGGGGTGTCGCTCATGATGGAACTTTCTAGGATGAAAAATCGGTGGCCTGACGGCGCAAGTGGTCTGCGGGTTTGAGTCTGAATTTGGCGATCTTCATGGAGCCGGTGTGCGGCAGACTGTCGACCATGACGATGTAGCGGGGGCGTTTGATGGGCGACAGTTGCAGCACGGCGTACGCATGCACAGCCTCTGGCGTGATGGCCGTGCCGGGGCGGGGCACTACGGCCAGCAGGATTTCTTCTTCGCCCAGGTCAGACGCCACACCAATCGATGCACATTCGAGGATGTCCGGGTGGCTGCCGATGGCCGAGTCGATCTCGGCGCCCGAGATGTTTTCGCCACGGCGGCGGATGATGTCTTTCTTGCGTGTGAAGAAAAACAGGAAATCGTCGGCATCGCGGCGCACCAAGTCGCCGGTGAGGAACCAGCCGTCCTGGAAGCTGGCCGCTGTTTGTTCAGGATCTTTGAAGTAGCCTTGCATCAGGGTGGGTGTCTTGACCGCCAGCTCGCCCACTTCGCCGATGGGCAATTCTTGCCCGTCTTCGCCCATGACGCGAACTTCGGGCCGTGCAATGGCCGGATCGGGGTGCGGTGATATGCAGCCCATGCTGCCCAGTTTGTGAGGGCCCATGAAAGGGTTGCTCAGCACGCCCGGGATTTCGGTCATGCCGTAGCACTCGATCAACACCGGCACATGAAAGCGTTGCTGGAAAGTGTCCAGCAAATCGCGGTTGAGCGGCGCCAAAAACATCTTGCGCAGGCTGTGATGGGGGGCAAATTCTTCGATTGGCCTGCGCGCCAAAATCGCCGCTGCCGACATGATCACATTGACCTCTGTGGCGCGGGTCTCGGCGGCCTGTTGCCAGAAAGTGGAAGCCGAAAAACGGCGGATCAAGATCAAAGTGCCACCGCACGCCATGGCGCCGCCCAGCGAGTACATCAACGCATTGATGTGGAACAGCGGCAGCACACACATCAGGCGCTCATCGGGCTGCAAATACATGCGGTGCACAAAGGCTTCGGCCGTGAGCAAGTAGCTGCGCTGGCTGTGCATCACCCCTTTGGGGAACCCGGTGGTCCCTGAGGTGTAGATGATCATGCAGGTGCTGTCGGCCGTGCCTGTGCGTGTGTTGCGGTCCGGTGTGCAGTCTTGCCATTGATGCAGCAAAGATATTTCACCCCCGGGCTGGTCGTGCTCGATCACCACTTGCCAAGGCACAGCGTTCATCTGGCAAGTGGCCTCTTGCACTTTGCTCAGGGCTTCGGGTGAGCAGATCACGCCGCGCACGCCCGCATGCTCAAAAATGTATTGGGCCTCGCGTGCTTCGAACTCCGGATTGCAGGGCACCAGGATGGCGCCCACACGTGCACAGGCATTGAGCAAGACCACCGTCGCCGGATGGTTGTAGGCCATGAGCCCGATGCGCTCGCCCGCTTGCACGCCGCGCGCCAGCAACCAAGCTACGGCACGGTCGGCTTGTTCGGCACAAGCTTGCCAACTCATGACGGTGCCTTGGTACTCCACCATCGGTTGATCGCCCAATCGGCGAAGCCGTGCCTGGAAAAATTGATCGATCGAGAAGTCGTGCGCATCAAATTGGCGCAGCACTTCCAAAGGCGTCATGAGCGTTGTTGCGGTCATGGTGTCCAACCCTTGTTCAGCGGGCCACGGGGGGGCCGTCGTAGGTCATGGCATGTTCGGCGGCGCTGGCGAGCTTGAAGCCAATGGGCCGCGTCTGCTCTTCCAGAATGTGCGCCACCAACGATGCGGTGCGCGCCAGCAAAGGGATGCCCTTGAGCGCACCGGCGGGGTATCCCGCGTCCAGCAGCACAGCAGGAATGGCCGCGGACACGTTCATCGGGAAGGGGCGGCCATAGACGCCTTCGACTTGCGAAGCCAAAGCCTGCAAGGCACGCACATGCTCACCGGCCACGCCCCATTCTTTGGCCAGATCGATCAGTTTGGTCGCCCGTGGATCACCGAGTTTGTGCACCGGGTGGCCAAAGCCGGGCAGGGCTTGTTTGGCGGCGCGAAAAGCTTGCAGCCGTTCGCGCGCAATGTCTTCCAGTGTTTTGTCTTCTTGCGCCGCCTGCGCCAGCATCGCGATCAAGAGGTGTCCGGCTGTTTCAGAGGCCCCCAAAATCACCGGACCACAGCCCAGCAGGCCCGCGGCCACGGCGCCTTGCACCGAGTCCGGCGCTGCGGCCAGGGTCATGCGTGCGGCTTGAACGGAGGGCACCAAGCCATGCTCAGCCAGTGACACCATGGTGGCATCGGCCACGCGCACCAAGTTGTCGCTGGGGGTTTCACCCGTCAACAAAAACAAAAAATACGCTGTGAAAGATTGCTGGCCAATCACATCGCGGCACAGGTCTTTGCCGCGCACGACGATGCGGTCCACCTCGGCAATGGCCATGTGCGTGGAGCCCGAGGGTGTGAATGCGCTGGAAGCGGGTGTGGTGCTCATGTTCTGGGGCTCTGTGGAATATGGAAATTGCAAATCAGGGCGTAGTGCAAACACACACCCTGCGCGTCACTGTGATGTGCATGGCCATGGATTCGCAAGCGCGTTGGCGACAGCGCTTCAACGGGTTATTCCCAATGGGCGGATGTGGTGTGGCTTCCATAATGGATTGGCAAATTTTGCGAATTTCATCAACACAGACCTGAGGAATCAACCATGCAAAAGCGGCCTTTCCTGAAAGCACTGGGTTCGTCCTTGTTGCTCTCTTCGACTTCGACATGGCTGCATGCGCAGACCAAACCGATACGGGTCGGGAGCACCTTGTCCTTGACGGGCCCTTTGGCTGGCACGGCTGTGATGCACAAGATCGCTGGTGACATCTTCATTGAACAACTGAACAAACGCGGCGGCTTGCTCGGTCGTCCTGTCGAGTGGGTGGTCAAGGACGACCAGTCCAAACCCGACCTCGCACGCACTTTGTATGAGCAATTGATTTCTGGCGACAACGTCGATCTGTTGATGGGCCCTTATGCCACCGCCAACTCGCTGGCGGCCATGGGCGTGGCTCAGCGCAATGGCAAGGTCTTGATCACCAATTCCTTCGGCATCCCTTCGCTGGCCAAGTACGACATGCACTTCCCCGCGTATGTCATGGGCATCGATCCGGGCACCACGGTGCCCAACACCTTGCTCGATGCCATTGCCGCTGGCGGTGCCAAGCCCCAGTCGGTGGCCATCGTCACCAGCAAATTCCCTTCGGTGGTGTTCTTGTCGGTGGGCGCACGCGAGGTCTTCAAGAAGCGCGGCCTGCGTGAAGCCTTGTGGCTGGAGTGGGAGTTCGGTAACCGCGACTTTGGTCCCATTGCTTCGCGCTTGAAGGAAGCCAATGCCGATGTGGTCTGGATCGGCTCGATCGGCGCTGAAAGCATTCAGTTGCTGGAGGCGATGAACAAGATCGATTACAAGCCGAAGATCCATTTCCACGTGTACCCCACACCCGGACCGCTGGCCCAATCGCCACTGGCGGCCAACGCGCTCACGCTGACCACCTTCGAGCAGCATGCGCCGTTCACCAACAACCCCGCTTATGCTGAAGCGATCAAGATGTACAACGAGCGCGCGGCCAAAGCCAATTTGCCCGACACCGTGTTCGAGTTGCAGGCGGCCAATGCCTTCACAGGTTGGCAGTTTCTGGAAGCGGGCATCAAGGGTTCAGGCAGCCTGGAAGATGCGAAGATTGCCGCATGGCTCAAGAAAAACCGTGTGGACACCATCATTGGCAAAGTCCGCTTCGATGGGCCCAACAACTACGGCGATGACCTGAACCGCATCAAGCAGTTGCAAGGTGGCAAGTGGGTCGTGATCCACCCCAAAGACGTCGCCTTGCCCGGCAGCAAGATGCAGTTCTGACATGCCCAGCGCAGGGCTGTTACTCCAAGCGCTGGCCTCTGGCGTCTTTCTCGGTGCCCTGTATGGCCTCATCGGCCTGGGCATCGGTTTGGGCTGGGGCTTGCTCAGGCAAATCAACCTGGCGCATTTCGCATGGGTGTTCCTGTCGGCCTACATCACCTACGAGCTCAAAACGCGACTGGGTGTTGATCCGCTGCTTTCCTTGCTGGTGTTGGTGCCGCTGTTTGCCGCATTGGGCATGGCTTTGCAGTCGGTGTTCGCCCGCTTTGCCATCACGCCCTTCAATTCACTGCTGGTGACGTTTGGCATCACGGTGTCGGTGGAGGCCTTGCTGCAATGGATCTGGAGCGCCGATTTCCGTCGCATGTCTTCGGTGTATGACGAGCACAAGTTCCGTCTGGGCACTGTGGTGGTGACCTATTCCGAGGCCTTGACCTTGGGCATGTCGCTGGCCGCTGTGGCGCTGGTTTGGTGGATGCTGCACCGCACCGACATGGGCAAGTCGGTGCGCGCCAGCGCCGAAGACCCGGCGATCGCCACGGCCTTTGGCATCAACGCCAAGCGCCTGGCCGTTTTGTTGGCGGGCTTGTGTGCGGCGCTGGCCGCTTGTGCGGGCGTCTGCGTGGCTTTGACCTTCACACTCGCACCTTCGCAGATATTTGCCTGGGTCGGCGTGGTGTTCGCGGTGGTGATGATTGGCCGATTGGGCTCGGCATTGACGCCCTTGGTCGGTGGCTTGGTGATCGGCATCAGCGAGGCCATGACCCAGGCCTTGATTGCGCCCACCTGGGCGCCTTTGGTGGCGTTCACGGTGTTGATCCTGATTCTTTTGCTCAGGCGTGGTGATGAATAAGATCCAGCGAATTTCCATCCTGTTCGTGGTGTTGGCACTGCTGTTTGCGGCGCCTTACATGGGCCTTCCGGTCCACCTGCAGTCTTTGCTGTATGTGGTTTTTTTCTGGATGACGTTGGCCACCTCCTGGAACATGCTCTCGGGCTACTCGGGGTATTTCTCGTTCGGCCATGGGGCATTTTTCGGTGTGGGCATGTACGGCATGGCCACGCTGGCCACCAAAGCCGACTGGCCCGTGGTGCCTGCCGCGCTGGGCAGCGGATTGCTCGCGGCGCTGTTGGCTTTGGCCATCGGGGCTTTGGTGTTCAGTGTGCGCAAGATCCGTGGTGAATCGTTCGCCCTGATCACCTTGGCGGTGGGCTTTGTGTTGGCCACGGTGGTGGTCAACACGCCCATCGATGGTGGCCCTGGGGTCTACCTGATGGGCGTCAACTTGCCGCAGTGGGGCCCCAAGCCCGCGTCCACCTTTTATTACGCCAGTTTGGTGCTGACGGTCTTGTGCGTTGCCGTCGCCTGGTGGCTGTTCCATGCCCGCGCCGGTTTGGGCTTGCTGGCCATCCATGACGACGAAGATGCCGCCGAGGTCAATGGCGTGCCCACCTTCTGGCTCAAGATGGGCGCTTTTGCGCTCTCGAGTTTCTTTGCCGGGGTCATGGGCGCCATCCATGCTTTGTACGTGTCGTATGTCACGGTGGGGGAGACTTTCAACATCACCGTCCCCTTGACCGTGGTGCTCATGAGCGTGTTGGGCGGCAGCCGCCACTGGGCCGGTCCCATGGTGGGTGGCATTTTGATCACGCTCTTGCTCAATGCCTTCACCGCCGGTGAGAGCGCGCTGATCGGCAAGGTCATCATTGGCCTGGTGCTGGCGGGGGCTGTGCTGGTCATGCCGCGTGGCATTTTGGGCACTTGGCAGTTGCGTCAACACAAGCGCCTGATCCAGAACCAGCGTGAGCCTGCTGCTGGGCATGGTGAATCCGTCCATGGCCAGCCAGACGAGCTGGTGCTGGAGCGACCTTTGACACGCCCGGCCGATGCCCCTGGCCGCGAGAAAGTGCTGGAAGTGCGTGGCCTGAGCAAGCAGTTTTCCGGCATCCGCGCCTTGAATGGGGTGGACCTCGATTTGTATCGGGGTGAGATTTTGGGCTTGCTCGGCCCCAACGGTTCGGGCAAGTCGACCTTCATCAATGTGGTCACCGGCCATTACAAGCCGACCGAGGGCACGGTGCTGTTGCGTGGTCAGTCCTGTGCCGGTTGGCCTGCCCACCGCATTCGCAGGCAAGGCTTGTCGCGCACTTACCAAATCCCGCGCCCATTCAATGGCTTGACGGTCTTGCAAAACGTCACCCTGGCCGCGCATTACGGCGGCGCGCGCCTGACGGATGCGCAGGCCCTGGCCGAGGCGCAAGAGTGGATGCTGTTCACCGGTTTGCAGGACAAGGGGGACCATTTCCCTGACGAGCTCAACCTGCACCAGCGCAAGTTCCTAGAGCTGGCACGCGCTTTGGCGGCGCGCCCGCAAGTGCTCTTGCTCGATGAGGTCTTGTCGGGTTTGACGCCGTCGGAGATCGGTGCGGCCGTGCAGACGATTCGCCGCATTCGGGAGCGTGGCACCTCCATCGTGTTTGTCGAACACGTGATGAGTGCCGTGCTGGCCCTGTCGGACAGGCTGGTGGTGCTCAACCAAGGTGAAGTCATTGCCGAGGGCCACCCTCAGGATGTGATGTCCCGTCCCGAGGTGGTGCGGGCTTATCTGGGTGATGAGGCGGCGGTGTAACCATGCTCCAAATAGAACAAATCCAAGTCAATTACGGCGCGGCACCTGCCCTGTGGGACGTGTCCATGCAGATCGAAGCCGGCGAGCTGGTCTCGGTCATCGGCCCCAATGGCGCGGGCAAGACCACGTTGATCAATGCGGTCATGGGCCTGTGCCCGCTCAAGTCGGGCCACATCGCCTGGGAAGGCGAGACGGTTTCGGCTTTGCCGGCGCACCGGCTGTGTGAAAGAGGCCTGGCCCTGGTGCCCGAAAGCCGCCGCTTGTTCACCGGCATGACGGTGCGCGAGAACCTGGAGCTGGGGGCCATGCACCCGGCCGCACGCGCGGTGCGCGAGCGTACTTTTGAGCAGGTGTGTGAGCTGTTTCCCGCCGTGCGGGCCAAGCTCGGTCAAGTGTCGGGCACCTTGTCGGGCGGTCAGCAGCAAATGGTGGCCATCGGGCGGGCCATGATGGCTTTGCCCCGTTTGTTGTTGCTCGATGAGCCTTCCTTGGGTCTGGCGCCCAGCATCGTGGGCGAGATGTTCCGGGCCATCGAATCCATCCACCGCAGTGGCACGGCCGTGATGCTGGTGGAGCAAAACGTCAGCCGTGCGCTGGCGATTTCACAGCGCACTTATGTGCTGGAAAACGGCCGTGTGGTCACCTCGGGCGCCTCGTCCGAGCTGAGCCGCCGCGACGAAATCCGCAAGGCCTATTTGGGCATTTGATCTCGGCGTTTGATGTTGGCCTTGGATCAGCCCCGCAGGGCCTGAACGAAGCGCTGCGCGGCCTCGCGCACCTGCTGCGCGGTGCATCCGGGCTTGTACAAAGCCGAGCCCAAGCCAAAACCGTTGGCTCCCGCGCTCAGGTAGGGGGCCATGTTGTCGGGCGTGATGCCGCCCACAGGCAGCAGCTGCACATCGGCGGGCAAAACAGCGCGCATGGCCTTGAGCACGGTGGGTGTGATCAATTCTGCCGGGAAGAGTTTGAGCGCATGCGCACCTGCAGCCAAGGCCGCAAAGGCCTCGCTGGGTGTGGCCACGCCGGGCACGCAGGCCAGGCCCAGGCGCACGGCTTCGTGCACCACAGCGGGGTCAAAGTGCGGCGAGATGATGATGCGACCGCCTGCGGCGTGCACCTCGCGCACTTGCTCTGCGCTCAGCACCGTGCCCGCACCGATCAGGTGGTCCGGGTGCTCTGCGGCCAACGCTGCGATGCTGTCCAGCGGGCGTGGTGAATTGAGCGGGACTTCGATCAAGGCAAAACCGCTGTCCACCAGGGCATGGCCAATGGCCGGGGCCTCTTGCGGTGTCAGGCCCCGCAAGATGGCGACCAGCGGCAGCTGCTGGAGGGCGCGTGAAAATTGTTCAGGGATGGCGAGGGTGTTCATGGTGTGGTGTTCCGTCAGGCCGTCAGTTGTTGGGCCAGTGCGGCATGGCCAGCCCAGGTGGCTTCGTCGCCCAAGCTGTGGCTGCTCAGCCCCAAGCTGTGCAAAGCCGCCGCGTAGCGCTGCGTGAGCAAGGCGCTGCCCACCAGCAGCACGGTGCTGCCGGGTCGGGCCATGGTGCGAAGTTCCTCGCCGATCAACAGGCCCGACAAAAAAGACGGGTGTTGCGCAGCAGGCAGGCTGCCAAACAGGGCCAGGGTGCGGGTGGCGAAGATGCTGGACAAAACACTGGGTGTGCGTTGCGCCAACTGCGCGCCGTGCACAAAAGCGTCTTCGTGCCAAGGCGCATCGGTGGGCAGGGTGCGCGAGAGGATGGAATGCTGGCTCAGCAAGGCAAACACTTCGCCGGTCATGAAGCTGCGAAAGCCCGTCACGCGGCCTTGCGCGACCTGCGCCCACTTGCTGTGCGTGCCGGGCAAGACCACGGTGGCATCGCGCAGACCGGTCAAGGCCAGCGCACCGAAAATCTGGATTTCTTCGCCGCGCATCACATCGTGCTGCGGAACGGGCAAGCCGTCATCGTGCAGGCAGCTCAGGCCGGGCACGATGGCCACGCGCCCTGCTTGCAACCACAGCAGTCGTGCGGCCAATTCGTCAAAGCCTGCAGGGCAAGGGCAGTAGGGCGCTTCTTGCCAACCCTGCTGGCTGCCCGCCATGCCCGAGATCATGCACAGGGCGCCTTGGGCCTGCATCCAGTCGCCAAAGCATTCTTGAAACACAGCATCAAACTGGCCGGGGGCCACGGTCATGATGCCGCGTGGGAATTGTCGCGATTCAAGGACCTGGCCTGCCGCAGCCAGCCGCGCCCCGCGCAAGCTGCTGGTGCCCCAGTCCACGGCGATCAAGGTGCGCTGGCTCATGACCGTAGGTATTTCATCACCGCATCGGGGCGGGGCAAAGGGGCCACCGCGCCATAGCCTTGCACCGACAAGGCAGCCGCTGCGTTGGCATAGGCGGTCGCGGTCCACAAGTCATCGCCTTGGGACAATCGAGCCAGCAGGTTGCCCGCAAAGCAGTCACCCGCGCCTGTCGCGTCCACCGCTTGAACCGCCAGCCCGGGCACACGCCGCTGGGTTTGGCCATCGGATGCCAAGGCCCCCTCGGCACCCAGCTTGAGCACCACCTGCTGCGCGCCTTGGGCATGGCTCCAGTCGATGATGGCCTGGGGCTCGGTCAAACCGGTCAGGGCCGTGATGTCCTCCAGGCTGGGCAAAAACAAATCACACAGACCGATGGCGTGGGTGATGCAGGCTTGTGCACGGGCCAGTGGCCACAGCGACAAGCGCAAGTTGGAGTCGAACGCCACCCGCGTGCCCGATGTGCGGGCCACTTGCATGGCGGCCAAGGCGGTGTCACAGGCCGATGCCGAAATCGCGAGGCTGATGCCCGACACGTGCAGCCAGCGGCTGGCCGAAATGGCGCTATGCCATGTGGCGGCATCGGCCGCTTGCATGCGGCTGGCGGCCGATCCGGCGCGGGCGTAGCTGAAATGGTGGCCTTGCGCATCGTGGCTGACAAAGTACATGCCGGTGGGGGCGTTGGCATCGCGCAGCACGGCAGCCGTGTTCACGTTTTCGCTGTGCCACACATCCATCAGGCGATCGCCCCAGCGGTCAGTGCCCAGGCGCGTAAGGTAAGCCACTTGTGCGCCAGCCCTTGCGGCGGCAATGGCGGCGTTGCTGGTGTCGCCGCCAAAGCCTTGCAAGTACAAAGGGGGCTCGGCCTGGGTCTGGTTGAACTCGACCATGGCCTCGCCCAAGGCGACGATGTCCTGCGTTTTGTCAGCACTCATGTGTACTTCAGGCCAGGCCTTTCAGGGCATCGGCGGGGTAGCCGGGGCGGGTCTTGCAGTCTTCGATGTACTGTTCAATGATGGTTTCAAAGCTGTCGTCGGCACGCAGCCCCAGCGCGTGGGCACGCTCGAAGGTGCAGCCCTTGGCCCAGTTGTCCACGATGGCGGCGATGCGTTCGTCTTTCTCAAAAGTCACACGGGCACGCACGGCGGGGCCAGCGACTTTTTCCAGGGCAGCCAGCATGTCGCTGACCTTCACATTCAAGCCCGGCAGGTTCAGCGCCATGCGGCCACCGAAGGCTTCGCGGCTGGCTTCGAACACGGTGATCAAACCCTTGACGGTGTTGCCTGGTGAAGAAATCGGGTGCGAGACGTGGGCATCCACCGGGCAGGTAGAAGCCGTGCCCGCCAGAGGCTCACGGATGATGCCGCTGAAAAACGAAGACGCTGCGCCATTGGGCTTGCCTGGGCGAACCGCCACGGTCATCAGCCGTGCAGCGCGACCGTCGATGTAGCCCTTGCGGGTGTAGTCGGCCACCATGTACTCGATCATCAGCTTGTGCGTGCCGTAAGACGTTTGCGGCGTGGGCAAAGTGGTGTCGGCCACCAGCGCAGGCATGGGGTTGGCCGCATCAGGACCAAACACGGCCACCGAGCTGGCAAACACCAGACGGGAAGCCTTGCCCGAAGCCCGGATGCTGTCCAGCAGCAAGCGCGAGCTGTCCACGTTGGAGCGCAGGCCCAGGTCAAAGTCGAGTTCGCACTCGCCCGACACGGCGGATGCCAAATGGAACACGCCGTCAAATCCGCTTTTGAACAAATCGCCTTGCGCCAGCATGGGGCCAGCATGGCCCTTGACACGTGGGTCGGCCAGCAGGTCTGCTGGGGCAGGGAACAGGTCGGCAATCACCAGTTCGGTCACAGTTTGGCCGTTGAGCTGGCCTTTTTTCAAAATCTCGCGCGCCAAGCGGGCACCCAAAAATCCGGCACCGCCGGTGATCAAAATACGCATCAAAATTCTCCTGAAAAATTGAATGAATAGGGTGTGACGGTCATGCCAGACTTGGTCCGACATCCATCTTCAGCTGTCATGCCGGACTCGATCCGGCATCCACGGTGATTGGGTGATGGATCCCGGGTCAAGCCCGGGATGACAGAATTGGTGATGCCCCGGACGACAAAAGCGGTCGTGCCCTGCGCGTATGTCATGCCGGACTTGATCCGGCATCCACGGTGGTTGAGCGATGGATCCCGGGTCAAGCCCGGGATGACCGGGTTGATGTGGGCCATCAGTGGTTGTCTTTGGGCACGGCCGAACCGCGCTGGCCGACCAAAAAGTCCATATCCGCGCCTTCGTCGGCTTGCAGCACATGGTCAATGTAGAGCTTCCAGTAGCCTGACTGCATGGCCGGTGCAGGCTTTTCCCACAGGGACAATCGCTTGGCCAGTTCTTCGTCGCTGATGAGCAGCTGCAGTTTGCGCTCGGGCACGTTCAGCTCGATCATGTCGCCGTTTTGCACCACGGCCAACGGGCCACCGGCCGCGGCTTCGGGCGTGGTGTGCAGCACCACGGTGCCGTAAGCGGTGCCGCTCATGCGGGCATCCGAGATGCGCACCATGTCGGTGATGCCTTTGCGCAGCACCTTGGGTGGCAGCGGCATGTTGCCCACCTCGGCCATGCCGGGGTAGCCCTTGGGGCCGCAGTTCTTGAGCACCAGAATGCAGTTTTCGTCGACGTCCAGGTTCTCGTCGTCGATGCGTTTGTGAAAGTCGTGGCTGTCTTCAAACACCACGGCGCGCCCGGTGTGCACCATCAGTGCTGGCGTGGCCGCGCTGGGTTTGATGACCGCGCCACGCGGGGCCAGGTTGCCGCGCAAGATGGCGATGCCCGCTTTTTCCTTGAAGGGTTCGTCAAACTTCTTGATGACGCGCGGGTCGTAGTTCACGGCGCTGGCGATGTTCTCGCTCACGGTCTTGCCGCTCACCGTGACGATGTCTTTGTGCAGCAGGTGCTCGATCTCTTTCATGATCACGGGCAAACCACCGGCATAGCAAAAGTCTTCCATCAGGTGGTCACCTGAGGGTTGCAAATTCAAGAGGCAAGGCAGCTCACTGCCCAAACGCTCGAAGTCGTCCACGGTGAGCTTGAGGCCCAGGCGGCCTGCAATCGCAATCAAGTGGATCACCGCGTTGGTCGAGCCACCAATGGCGGCCAGCGTGCGGATGGCGTTTTCAAAGGCTTCGCGCGTCAGCACCTTGCTGATGGTCTGGTCGGTGTGCACCATCTCGACGATGCGGCGACCGGCCTCGCGGGCCAACACATTGCGGCGGCCGTCCACAGCGGGGTAGGCGGCGTTGCCCGGCAGGCCAATGCCCAAGGCTTCGACCATGCTGGCCATGGTGCTGGCGGTGCCCATGGTCATGCAGTGGCCGTGGCTGCGGTGCATGCAGCTTTCAGCCTCAAAAAAGTCCGTCAGCTTCAGGGTGCCTGCACGCACTTGCTCGCTCATGCTCCACACGCCGGTGCCCGAGCCGAGTTCTTGCCCGCGCCATTTGCCGTTCAGCATGGGGCCGCCCGACACCCCAATGGTGGGCAAGCCCACGCTGGAAGCGCCCATCAGCAAGGAGGGTGTGGTTTTGTCGCAGCCCATGAGCAGCACCACGCCGTCGATCGGGTTGCCGCGAATGCTCTCTTCGACGTCCATGGACGCCAAGTTGCGGTACAGCATGGCAGTTGGGCGCAACAGGGTTTCGCCCAGCGACATCACTGGAAACTCAAGGGGAAAGCCACCCGCCTCATACACACCGATCTTGACCTGCTCGGCCAAGGTGCGAAAGTGCGAGTTGCAAGGCGTGAGTTCGCTGAAGGTGTTGCAGATGCCGATGACGGGGCGGCCATCAAACTGGTCGTGCGGCACGCCTTTGCCCTTGACCCAGCTGCGGTAGGCGAAGCCGTCGCGGTCTTGGCGGCCAAACCATTGCTGGCTGCGGAGTTCTTCGGGTTTTTTGCGTGAAGATGAAGACATGGTGGTGTAAGAAGGATGGGGGAAATAAAACGATTCAATCGTATGATGATAGAGAAAAATCGATTCAGATGTAAACCGTGTGACATGGGTAAAAACCCTTGACGCGCACCCGACACATACAGGGTTTTCCTCAGTGCTTGGGCGACGTTCATTCATCATATGATTGACGCCAATGGATTTTCTGCATGGTTAAAAACGTACACGGTCACACGCTGGATTTGCTGGGACAGGCCATTCTGTCCGGGCGATATGCCGTGGGCGCTAGCCTGCCGCCAGAGCCCGTGCTTTGCGAAGAGCTGGGGGTCAGTCGCACGGTGGTGCGCGAAGCCATCAAGTCGCTGGTGGCCAAGGGCCTGATTTCCACCGGCCCCAAGGTGGGCACACGCGTCTTGACCGACGAGCAGTGGAATTGGTTTGACCCGGATGTGATCACTTGGCAGGCCCAAGCGGGCTTGACGCCTCAGTTTTTGCGGGATTTGCAAGAGTTGCGTGCTGTGGTGGAACCCGCCGCAGTCCGCATGGCCGCCGAAAAGGCGACCGCTGCTGACATCGCCGAAATGGAAGACGCCTACCAGGGCATGAAATATGCGATTGAAAACGGGGGCGACTATGTCGTACACGACTTGCGCTTCCATCAAGGTTTGTTGACGGCGTCTCACAACCGCATGCTGGTTCAAATGGGCAAGGCGCTTGGTGCCTTGCTGCGCACCAGTTTCGAGCTGTCGACGCGCATCAAGGATGGTCCGCGCAGCTCCTTGCCTTTGCACCGGGCCGTGCTTGATGCCGTGATCGCGCATTCACCGGCCAAAGCCGAGCGGGCGCTGATGGTGCTGATCAATGGGGCCAACGACGACATTGAACGCGTGCTGTCCACGCGTCGAAAATTACCCCGCGTTTCGGGCATGCCCACGCGATCGAGCAAAGTTTGAAGGTGAGCTGCTGAATGCAAAAAATCATTGATCTGTTTTTCAAGTTCCTGGAGCTGCTGGTGGTCCTCTGTCTGGTGGCCATGGTGTTCATGGTCTTTGGCAACGTGGTGCTGCGCTACGGCTTTAACTCGGGCATTGATATTTCAGATGAAATGTCGCGCTACTGCTTCATCTGGCTGACCTACATCGGGGCCATGGTGGCCATGCGCGACAAGGGCCATTTGGGCGTGGACAGCTTGGTGCGTCGCTTGTCATTGCGGGGCAAACAAACCTGCTTCTTCTTGAGCGAGTCCTTGATGTTGGCTTGCAATATTTTGTTTTTGATGGGCACTTGGCAAATGCACGAATTGCAAGTGAGCAATGTGTCCCCCGTGGTGGGCATTTCCATGATTTGGGTTTATGGCATTGGTTATGTGGTCAGCGTGGTCATGGCCATCATCAACTTGTCCATGCTTTACAAATTGTTGACGGGGCAATTGCGCGAAGAAGATCTGGTGGTCGTCATCGAGTCTGAAGACACAGCGGATTTGCCACCTGCTCACACCGGGAGCCGCGCATGACCGTCAGCATTTTTGTTCTCAGCCTGCTGGCCGCCATGGCCATCGGCATGCCGATCGCCTATTCCTTGCTGGTTTGCGGTTTGTCCTTGATGGCTTACCTGGCTGCAACCGGCGTCATTCCGGCCTTTGACAGCCAAATTCTGGCGCAGCGCTTTGTGGACGGCGCAGACAACTTCCCTTTGTTGGCGGTGCCGTTTTTCTTGCTCGCGGGTGAATTCATGAACGCAGGCGGTTTGAGCCGCCGCATCGTGAACATGGCCATGGCTTGGGTGGGGCATTTCCGAGGGGGGCTGGGTTATGTGGCGGTCATGGCCGCCATCATCATGGCGTCGCTCTCGGGCTCGGCGGTTGCCGATACCGCAGCGTTGGCCGCCCTGTTGATCCCCATGATGCGTGCTGCGGGTTATGACGTGGGGCGATCTGCAGGTCTGATTGCCGCAGGCGGCATCATCGCGCCCGTGATTCCGCCGTCCATTGGCTTCATCATTTTTGGCGTGGCCGCCAACGTGTCCATCACCAAGTTGTTCATCGCTGGCATCGTGCCGGGTGTGATGATGGGGGTGGCCATTGGCTTGGCCTGGTGGTGGGTGGCCAAACGTGACAACGTGCAGCCTGCACCACGCATGTCATTGAGCGAAAAATTGCGCGCAACGCGCGAAGGTTTGCTGGCTTTCGGTTTGCCCGTGTTCATCATTGGCGGCATGAAGTTCGGGGTGTTCACGCCGACCGAGGCCGCTGTGGTGGCGGCTGTTTACAGTTTCTTGGTCGGCGCTTTTGTTTACCGCGAGTTGCAGTGGTCCAAGCTTTACGGCTTGATCTTGACGGCAGGCAAAACCACCGCTGTGATCATGTTCCTGGTGGCGGCAGCCATGGTCAGCGCTTGGTTGATCACGGTGGCCAACATTCCTGCAGAAGTGGCCAAAATGATGGAGCCCTTCATGGACAACAAGATGCTGTTGATGGTGATCTTGATGCTGTTGGTCATCGTGGTGGGCACCGCGCTCGACTTCACACCGACAGTGCTGATCCTGACACCTGTGCTCATGCCCTTGGTCAAACAAGCCGGTATTGACCCCGTTTATTTTGGCGTCATGTTCATCATGAACAACGCCATCGGCCTGATCACACCGCCTGTGGGCACGGTGCTCAATGTGGTGTGTGGCGTGGCCCGAATCAACATGGACACGGCATTCAAAGGGGTGATGCCGTTCCTGCTCGCGCAACTGGCGGTGCTGTTTTTGCTGGTGGCGTTCCCTTCTTTGGTGATCGTGCCCATGAAGTGGATGTTGAGCTGATTTTTTAACCCTGTGTTCAATCTTGAGGAGACAAACATGTTCAAACGCAGAAATCTGGTGACCCTGTTGGCGGGCACATTCCTGGTCGCAAGCGGTGCCATGGCACAGTTCGCCGACCGCAACATCAAATTCACCAACGGTGTGAACGAAGACCACCCGGTCGGTGTCGGCGTCAAAAAAATGCAAGAAATCTTGGCCGCCAAAACCGGTGGCAAGATGAAAATCACGGCCTTCTGGGGCGGCTCTGCTGGCGGTGACTTGCAAGCCACCCAAGCCCTGCGCGCGGGCACCCAAGAGATGGTGTGCACCTCCAGCTCGCCGCTGGTGGGCATCGTCAAGGAACTGGGCGTCTTCGATCTGCCCTTCTTGTTTGCCAACGAAAAAGAAGCCGATGCGGTGCTCGACGGCGCTGCAGGCAAATACTTCAATGCCAAGCTCGAAGCGGCTGGCTTGGTGAACCTGGCTTACTGGGAAAACGGTTTCCGTAACCTCACCAACAGCAAGCGCCCAGTGACCAAGCTGGAAGACTTTGACGGCGTCAAAGTGCGCGTCATGCAAAACAACATCTTCCTGGACACCTTCAAGACCCTGGGCACCAATGCTGTGCCCATGGCCTTCCCGGAGGTGTTCACAGCGCTTGAGACCAAGACCATCGACGGTCAGGAAAACCCCTTCGTGACCATTGAAACCTCCAAGTTCAATGAAGTACAAAAGTACCTGAGCGTGACGCGTCACGCCTACACGCCTTTCCTGATTCTTTACAGCAAAAAGCTGTGGGACCAGCTCAACCCTCAGGAGCAGGCCGTTTTGCGTGAAGCCGCCATGGAAGGGCAGAAAGTGGAGCGCGCAGCCAACCGTACTTTGAATGAAAAGTCGCTGGCCACGTTGAAGACCAAGGGCATGCAGGTCAACGAAGTGAGCGCAGCCGAACAGAACCGCATCCGCGCCAAAGTGGCTTCGGTCTATGACAAGCACAAGGACTCGATCGGTGCCGACGCCATCAAGGTTGTGCAAGATGAGTTGAAAAAAGCACGCGGCGGTTGATCCACTGCCGTCAGCCCCACAGCCACAAGCTGTGGGGCTTTTTTAACGTCTGAAATTGGACTCGCCATGAAAATCACGCAACTCGAAACCATCCGCCTGGACGAATTTCCCAACATCATCTGGGTGCGATTGCACACCGACGAGGGCTTGGTGGGCTTGGGCGAAACCTTCATGGGCGCGCAGGCGGTGGAGGCTTATTTGCACGAGTGGGTGGCCCCCAAATTGATGGGACAAGACCCGCTGGCCATCGAGTCACGCCAGCGCGACATCACGGGCTATCTGGGCTGGCGTGGGTCCGGTGTCGAGACACGCGGCAACTCGGCAGTCGACATCGCGCTGTGGGACATCTTTGGCAAAGCCGCAGGCATGCCGGTCTACACGGCTTTGGGCGGCAAGAGCCGCGACGAGATCCGCGTGTACAACACCTGCGCGGGTTACCAGTACATCCGCAGCAACGTCAACCAGACCAGCAGCAATTGGGGTTTGGGCAACAACGCCGGGCCTTACGAAGACCTGCAAGGCTTTTTGCACCGTGCCGACGAGGTGGCCGAGTCGCTTTTGAACGAAGGCATCACCGGCATGAAGATCTGGCCTTTTGACATGGCCGCCGAAAAATCGCACGGCCAGTACATCAGCCCGCAAGACCTGAACACAGCGTTGGAGCCGTTTCGCAAGATCCGCAAAGCGGTGGGCGACAAGATGGACATCATGGTCGAGTTCCACAGCCTGTGGCGCTTGCCTATGGCGCAAAAGATTTCACGCGCCTTGCAAGAGTTCGACACCTTCTGGCACGAAGACGCGATCCGCATGGACAGCCTCGATTTGCTCAAGCAGTACGCGGTGGACTGCAAGGCTTTGATTTGTGCCAGCGAAACGCTCAGCTACAAATGGGGCTTCAAGGACTATTTGCAAACCGGCGTGGCGGGCGTGGCCATGCTCGATTTGAGCTGGTGTGGTGGCTTGACCGAAGCCCGCAAGATCGCCGCCATGGCCGACGCCTGGCAGCTGCCCGTGGCCCCGCACGACTGCACGGGGCCGGTGGTGTGGGCGGCCTCCACGCACTTGTCACTGCACGCGCCCAATGCGCTCATTCAGGAGAGTGTGCGGGCCTTTTACAGCGGTTGGTACAAGGAATTGGTGACCGAGTTGCCGCAGGTGAAAAACGGCATGATCAGCCTGAACGACAAACCCGGGCTGGGTCTGGAGCTGCTGCCCGACTTGCACAAGCGCGCCGATGCGGTGGTGCGTGTGAGCCGATAAAAAAAGGTCGCAAGGGTTCATGGATCCCGGATCAAGTCCGAGATGACAGGTTTAAAAAATCCAGGCTGACCGTCTTTGGATAGACAGGTGTGGCAATTTTTGAATTATGCGGGTTGACAGAAGCAGATGTCAGCGCCGCCCTGTTTTGTCATCCCGGGCGAAGACCCGGGATACATGGTGCAGTGCTGCTCTTTGCAATTGTCGGAAGTGGATCATGGATCCCGGAGCAAGTCCGGGATGACAGACTTAAAAATCCGGATGACACAAACGAAGGATGGCACAAGCGACGGATGCGCCCCAAATTGGCAAACTGCACAGGGGCGTATCACTCAGGCAGTCAGTGGATCAGCCACGCCCCACATAAGGCATGTTGGTCGCCATCACCGTGGTGAACAGGATGTTGGCCGACAAGGGCAGGCGGCTCATGCTCAGGAATGTTTCGACCACAGCCGACATGTCCATGCGAGGTTCGGGCTTGATGGTGCCGTCGGCCTGGGCCACGCCCTTGGCCATGCGCTCGGTCATGTCCGAGGCCACGTTGCCAATGTCGATCTGCCCCACAGCAATGCTGAAGGCGCGGCCGTCCAGCGAAGCGGCGCGGGTCAGGCCCGAGACGGCGTGCTTGGTGGCGGTGTAGGCGATCGAGCCGTAACGTGGCACATGGGCCGAGATGGAGCCATTGTTGATGATGCGGCCGCCTTGCGGACTTTGTTCCTGCATCAGCTTGAAGGCATACGACAGGCAATAAAACGCGCCATTGAGGTTCACATCCACCATGCGACGCCAGTCGTCGCCGGTCACGTCGCCAGGCAGTGTGGTGGGCAGCGAAATACCGGCGTTGTTGAACAGCAAATCCAGGCGACCGAATTGGGCTCGGACCTTGTCGAACAAGGCTTTGACCTGTTCTTCGCTGGACACGTCGGCGGGCATGGCCACGCCGTTGGCGGCATTGGCACCGGCTTTGGCAATGGTCTCTTGCAAGGCCTCTGCGCGGCGTCCGACCAGGACCACCTGCCAGCCTTCATTGAGCAATCCAAGGGCACACGCTTGGCCAATGCCTGAGCTGGCGCCAGTGACGAGGGCAACTTTTTTCATGGGTGAAGCTTTCTGAAATTCAAATACCAAAAGAGATTGTCACGCGTTCGCGAAAGAAATCTGTACCTTGAGCGACTGGCTCTTGTCGGCGGCCAGGTCAAAGGCTTCGATGGCGCGCTCCACTGGCAAGATGCCGGTGATCACGGGTTTGCCGTTGACCAGGCCTTCGTTCAAAAAGCGCACGGCGGTGGCAAATTCGGCGTGAAAACGGAAGGTGCCGCGCAGGTCCACTTCTTTGGCCACCACTTGTGTCATGGGCAGGCTGATGTCGCCGCCCATGCCCACGGTGATCAGCACGCCACGTGGCACGATGGTGTCCAGGCCCACGCGCAAAGCGGCTTCGCTGCCCGAGGCTTCGAACACGGCGTCAAACTGGCCTTTGTCCACTTTGTATTTGTCCAGCGCTTCCGGCTGGGTCTTCAGGTTGATGGTCTCGTCCGCGCCCATTTCCTTGGCGCACTTCAGCGGCAAATCGGCGATGTCGGCGGCCACGATGCGCGCTGCACCTGCACGGCGCAAAGCACCAATCAGCAGTGAGCCAATCGGGCCGCAACCTGTGACCAGGACCTGCTTGCCCAGCACGCTGCCTGCGCGCTGAATCGCGTGCAAGCCCACCGACAGGGGCTCTGCCAGCGCGGCTTCAGACAGGCTCAGGTGGTCAGCAATCGGGTGGGCCTGGTAGCCCTCGATGATGATTTGTTCGGAAAACGCGCCCTGGATGTGGGGGAAGGGCATGGCGCTGCCGTAAAAGCGCATGTTCAAGCAATGGTTGTGTTGCCCCGCCTGGCAAAAGCGGCAGTGGCCGCAAGGGCGCGAAGGCGAGATGGCGATGCGCTGGCCTTTGACCGTACCCTGAACGCCCGAGCCCAAACCATCGACCACGCCCGAGACTTCGTGCCCCAGCGCAATGGGTTGCTTGATGCGCACGGTGCCAAAGCCGCCGTGCTGGTAGTAATGCAGGTCCGAGCCGCAAATGCCACCGTAGGCCACATTCACGCGCAGCTGGTGTTCGCCCAAAGCGGGCAGTTCGGTGTTTTCAATGCGCAGGTCTTTGGCCGAGTGGCAGACAACGGATTTCATGGGAGGTTCCTCGCAAAAGCTTCAAAGGGTGGCGGTCACGCCGCCGTCAACGTAAAGAATATGGCCGTTCACAAAGCGTGAGGCGTCACTGGCCAAAAAGACCGCCGCGCCGCCCAGGTCTTGCACATCGCCCCAGCGGCGGCTGGGTGTGCGGCCCACCAGCCAGCTGCTGAACGTGGGGTCATCGACCAGCTTTTGGTTGAGTTCTGTTTTGAAGTAACCCGGCCCAATGCCGTTGACGTTGATGCCAAACTGGCCCCAGTCAATCGCCATGCCTTTGGTCAGCATCTTCACCGCGCCCTTGGTGGCGGTGTAGGGCGCGATGCCGGGGCGACCCAGCTCGCTTTGCACCGAGCAGATGTTGATGATCTTGCCGCGTCCACGCGGGATCATTTTTTTGGCCACTGCCTGGCCCACGAAATACACGCTGTCCAGGTTGGTCTTCATGATGGTGTGCCAGTCGGCGTCCTGGTACTCGTGCAGCGGGCCGCGAATCTGCATGCCCGCGTTGTTGACCAAAATGTCAATCGGGCCTTCGGCCTCGATCTGCTCCACCGCCGCACGCACGCTGTCGGCCTCGGTCACGTCAAACACCGCTGTGCTGACCGACAAGCCCTGGGCTTGCAGAGCATGCGCTGCCGCATCCACCTTGCTGGCGGTGCGGCCATTCAAAATGACATGGGCACCCGCTTGCGCCAGGGCCTCGGCCAAAGCCAGGCCAATGCCAGCCGACGAGCCCGTGATCAGGGCGCGGCGGCCCTTGAGTTGGAAAGTGTCGAGAACGTTCATTTCATCAGCAACCATTTGAGAGGCATCATGACCAGGCTTGGGAAGGCGATCAAAGTCCCCATCACCACGACTTGGGACAAGAGGAAGGGCATGACGCCACGGATGACGTCGTGCATCGGGATGCGGCCCACGCCGCACACCACGTTGAGCACCGTGCCCACAGGCGGTGTGAGCAAACCGATGGCGTTGTTGATGATGAACAGCACGCCAAAGTAGACCGGGTCAATGCCCGCCTCGCGCACCAAGGGCATCAGCACGGGCGTCAAGATCAGCACCGTGGGCGCAAAGTCCAGCGCCGTGCCCACAATCATCACCAGCAGCATCAGCATGACCATCAACAAAGTTTGGTTGTCGATGAAGGGCCGCAAAATTTCGACGATCTGCGCCGGGATGTTGGCCACCGTGATCAGCCACGCCGACACCAGAGCGGCTGCCACCAGGAACATCACCACCGACGACGTTTTAGCGGCTGCCAGAATGATGCGGTACAGGTCTTTGAACTTGATTTCGCGGTAGATGAACAAGCCCACGAACAGCGAATACACCACGGCCACCACGGCCGCTTCGGTGGGGGTGAAGATGCCCATCTTCATGCCGCCGATGATGGTGATGGCCAGCAGGTAAGACCAGAACGCGTTGATCGTCACCGAGATGCGTTTTTTGAACGGCACCTTTTCGGCCACCACCACCTTGTCTTTGCGCGCCACGATCCACCAGGTCACGATCAGGGCCAGGCCCATCAGGATGCCGGGAAAGATGCCCGCCATGAAGAGTTTGGAGATGGACACGCCGCCAATCACGCCAAACAAAATGAAGCCAATTGAAGGCGGAATGACCGGCGCGATGATGCCGCCCGCCGCAATCAAGCCGGCAGAGCGGTCCATGCGGTAACCGGCGTCGCGCATCATGGGCATCAACACCGCAGCCAGTGCGGCAGTGTCAGCCACGGCCGAGCCCGACAGGCTGGCCATCACGATGGCAGCGAATACCGCCACATAGCCCAGGCCACCACGGAAGTGACCCACCCAGACCATGGCCGAGTTGACGATGCGCCGGCTCATGCCGCCTGCGTTCATCAACTCACCGGCCAGCATGAAAAAGGGCACGGCCATGAGCGGGAAGTTGTCGGCCCCGTTGATCAGGTTTTGCGACACGATTTGCGTGTCGAAGTTGTCCAGGTGCAGCATCAAGGCCACACCCGAGACGATGAGGGAAAAGGCCAGCGGCATGCCCAGCGCCATGGCGGCCAGCAGCGACACGATGAAAACAAGCACGGTCATTTGGTGGCCTCGTTGGTGTGCGCGGTCACGACTTCTTCGGAGTCTTGCACCTGGATCAAATCGGATTCATTGAAATTGCCTTTGGCCAGCTGAACCAGCTTGCCAATGATCATCAGGCCCATGGCCACGCTGGTGATGTAGCCCACGCCATAGACCCAGCTCATGGGGATTTCGGTGACGGCTGAGCGCGTGGTGGCATTGATGCTGTGCTGTTTGAGGGTGCCGTAAAACATCAGGGCGCAGCAGCCGAGCATCAGCACATTGGAGATGGCGAAAGCCGCTTTTTTGCCGCTGAGGCTGAGTTTACGCACCACAGAGTCCAATCCAAGATGGCCGTTTTCACGCATGGTGACAATCGCGCCCAGGAAGGTGATCCAGATGAACAAAAACCGCGACAACTCCTCCGAGCTGATGATGCCGTCGTTGAAGCCGTAGCGCAGCACCACGTTGCCAAACACCATGATGACCATGGCCGACAACATGATGACCAGCGTGAATTCCGCCAGCTTGAAGAAAAGGTCGTTGATTTTTTTCATACGTCATTCGCAAAAAAGCCCCCTCCAAAGAGGGGGCGTGATGTCTCTCAAACCATCACTTGGTGTCTTCGATGGCCTTGAGCAAAGCGGTGCCGCTCTTCTCGCCGAAGGTCTTGGCGATTTCAGCCGACACGATCTTCTGGAACGGGGCCATGTCCACGTTCTCGATCACTTGCATGCCCGATTTTTTGAGCTCTGCAATCACCTTGCCTGCGTTGGACGCGTTCAAGCCACGCTGGTAAGTGGCCGCTTCGCGTGCGGCATCCACCACCACTTTTTGGTAGTTGGCAGGCAGGCTGTCGAACTTGGCTTTGTTCATCGCCACGACCAGCGGCGAGTAAACGTGGTTGCTCACCGTCAGGTGCTTTTGAACTTCGTAGAACTTGGACGACCAGGTCACGTTGATCGGGTGCTCTTGCGCGTCAAAGGTGCCAGTTTCCAAAGCGGTGTACAGCTCGGCAATCGGCATGGGCGAAGGGTTCATGCCCAGCAGCTTGAACGCCTGGATGTGGTACGGGTTGGGTGTGGAGCGGATCTTCAAGCCCTTGAGGTCTTCGGGCTTGTTGACGGGGCGCTTGTTGTTGGTGAAAGCGCGCCAGCCGTTTTCCCAGTAAGCCAGACCTTTGAGGCCGTGCGGAGCCAACTCGTTGAGCACGCCCGTGCCCACGGCGCCATCCAGCACGGTGTAGGCGTGTTGCGCATTGCGGAACACAAAGGGCAATTCCATCGCTGCGGTGTTGGGCACGATGCCGTTGAAGTTGGAGGCGCCGCTGGAGACGATGTCAATCGTGCCGCCGCGTGTGCCGTTGATCATGGCCGCGTCATTGCCCAGTTGGTTGGCCGGGAACACGGTGATTTCCACATCACCGTTGGTGCGCTGCTTGACCAGTTCGGCCAGCTTCAGGGCGGCGGCGTGCTGGCCGTCGGTGGCGTTGACCGCGTGGCCCATTTTCAGGTTGAACTTGGCGGCGTAAGCGCTGGAGCCGACGGCAGCCACGAGGCAGGCGAGAAGGATGCGGGAAAGTTTCATGGTTTTGTCTCCTGGTTAATAGAACGGTCGAAAAAAATCAATCGGTGGGCAGCGCGAACTCCTGAGCGCTGAAGACGGTGTGAAACACAGTGCCATCGAACATGGCGATCAAATCCTTGGACACCTCGCGGCTTTCCATGCGCACGGCGGAAGCCAGCGCGATCTCGATCGACTCGCGGCTGGGGTAGCGCACCGACAGCACCATGCCAAAGTGCGGGTCATTCACGTCGCTCTCGACTTGGCGCAACACACGCACTTCTTGTGCGCCGGGAAAGCGCGTCCACAAGGGCACCAGCTTTTCGCGGATGTAGCGGTTGAAAGCGTCTTCCATGCCGGGTTTGACGTTGCCTTGGAAGAATGCACAGCGGATGAACATGAAGGGTCCTTTAAAAATCAGAGGGCAGGGTGCAGGCGCGAAGACGTTCTGGCCTGCAATGCGGCCAGCGCCTGCGCGACCATGTCTTGCACTGGTTCGGTGATGGGCAGGCGGATGACATCGGTCTCATCGGCCTGGGGTTTTTCGAGGGTGCGGAACTGGCTGTCCAGCAAGCCCGCTTGCATGTAGTGGCCCACGCGCTGGCGCATGCGTTGGTCGATCAGCTCAAAGTCGCCGTCCAGGAAAACAAAGCACACATCGCCCGCTTGCGCACGGATGCGGTCGCGGTAGACGCGCTTGAGCGCCGAGCAAGCGACCACGCGGCCCGGCGCCTCGGCTTGCGCCAGGTAGTCGCCAATGCGGTCCAGCCAGGGCCAGCGGTCGGCGTCTTGCAGGGCAATGCCCGCGCGCATCTTGGCCACGCTTTCCGCCAGGTGCAGGTCGTCGCCGTCCACCATCTGCAGACCCAGGCGCTGGCCCAGGGCGGCGGCCAGGGTCGACTTGCCGCAACCGGAGACCCCCATGACGATCAGGCGCATTGGCGTTGTGCTCATGTCGTGGGACTGGGAATCACTTCACCATCGCCATGCACTCGGGCACGGGCGTGCTCAGAGCTTGGCCCGATGTACCGGCCTGCATGTTGGCAAAAGCCAGATCGGCCATGGCTTGGCGGGTCTCATGGGTGGCGCTGGCCATGTGCGGTGTCAGCACCACGTTGCGCATGCTCCACAGTGCTTCGGGCACGTTCGGCTCGTTGGCAAACACATCGAGGCCTGCGCCTGCGATGGTGCCGTTTTGCAGCGCAGCGATCAGCGCCTCTTCATCGACCACGCTGCCACGCGCCACGTTGATCAGGAAGCCCCGCGCACCCAGCGCCTTGAGGACTTCGGCGTTGATCAGGTGTTTGGTGCCTGCGCCGCCGGGCGTGATGACCACCAGGAAATCCACGTTCGCGGCCAGCTCAGCTGCAGTGGGGAAGAATTGGAAACCAGAGTCGGCCTTTTCGCTGCGTGCGGTGTAGGCGATCGACATGCCAAAGCCGCTGGCGCGCTTGGCAATGGCTTTGCCGATGCGGCCCAGGCCCACGATGCCCAGGCGTGCGCCAGAGACTTTGCGGGCCAAGGGCATGGGGCCACTGGGCCACTGGCCTGCGCGCACAAACTGGTCGGCTTGCGGGATGGTGCGGCCCACCGACAGCACCAGGCCCATGGCCAGATCGGCCACATCGTCGGTCAGCACATCGGGTGTGTGGGTCACGGGAATGCCGTGCTCGATGGCGGCGGCCACATCCACACCGTCATAACCCACGCCGAACACCGACACCACCTTGGCGTTGGGCACTTGCGCCAGCAGGCTGCGCGGCACGCTGGCCTCACCCGTGCCTGCCACGCCCACGATGCGCGGGGCCAGTGCGGCAAAAGCAGCGGGGTCGGTGATGTGGGTGCGGTCGTGCACCGTGTAGACCGATTCCAGCGCTTTTTGATAGAAAGGGTGGAGTTTGGCCACGGCCAGCACTTCGGGTTTGGACACTTCAATCACTCCAGTCGAAAAACGAGTCTTGGACAGCGCTGTCCAATGAATTCAAAAAAAAGCGAGAACGAAGATTTTAGCGTTGGCTTCGTGAATCAGGGTTTTCCACGAAAAATTCAAAACTTCGCCCCAAACTTTGGGATAGCGCTATCCTATCGACTGACGCACCGAATTTTTCTCCGGATTAACCCTTGCCCAACGCTTCTGATTCACTTCCCAAGGCGCCCAAAAGCCACCGTGCCACTGGCCGCATCACGCTGAGCGATGTGGCCCGCGCCGCAGGGGTCAGCCCCAGCACCGTGTCCCGTGCCTTGCGGGGCGAAAGGGCCGTAGACCCGGCCCTGATCGAACGCGTGCAGGCCGTGTCGGCCAAGCTCGGTTATGTGCCCGACCCAGCCGCACGCGCCTTGGCTTCGCAGCGCAGCAACCACGTGGCCATCCTGATCCCGCTGCTGTCCAACGCCCTGTTTGTGGACCTGCTCGACGCGGCCCAGAAAACCCTGCGTGCAGGCGGCTACCAAACCCTGATGGGCGTGACCCACTACGACGCCAGCGAAGAAGAACAGCTGCTGCGCGAACAACTGCTGCACCGTCCCGCAGGCCTTTTGGTCACGGGGCTTGACCACAACCCGGCGACCCGCAAACTCATGGAGAGCAGCCAGGTGCCCTGCGTGCACCTGATGGATCTTCCTGCTACAGACCGCGATGACGCCCCGTATTGCGTGGGCTTTCGTCAGACCGATGCAGGCGCCGCCATGACGCGGCATTTGTTGCAGACCGGCCGCAAGCGCATCGCTTTTGCCGCTGCGCAGCTCGACCCGCGTGTGATGCAGCGCCTGTACGGCTGGCGCAGTGCCTTGCAAGAGGCCGGTGTTTACGAACCCACGCTGGAATTTTTGAACCCCGCCCCCTCATCGCTGGCCTTGGGTGGCATCTTGTTCGAGCAAATCATGCAGCAGCGTCCAGCGGTGGACGCGATCTTCTTTTGCAACGACGACTTGGCGCAAGGCGCCCTCATGGCCGCGCTGCGCCTGGGCATTGCGGTGCCCTCACAAGTGGCCATCGCAGGCTTCAACGACCTGACCGGCAGCGACCAGATGCTGCCCACGCTCACCACGGTGCGCACACCGCGCGCCCAAATCGGCGAGGCGGCCGCGCACATGTTGCTGAGCTTGATGCGAAGCGAGGCGCCCGCTGCGCCGCAGCTCGACCTGGGCTTTGAAATCGTGCAGCGGCAAAGCAGCTGAGTATTCGGGAGATGGACCCCGGGTCAAGCCCGGGGTGACAAAAGAAGTATTTGAAGGCCGCCGACTTGAGCCCCGACATGGGCCTGCGCCGAAGCCACCAACTGCGTGTGCACAAAGACATGGACCCCGGGTCAAGCCCGCGGTGACACAGCACTTTCATTGCGGCTCCGATCCTGGATCCGTGCATCGTTCATCACGTCCGCCTGGCAAAATGTCATCACTGACTGCGCACAAGATGTCATCCCGGGCTTGACCCGGGATCCATGCCTTCCCGGTCCTGTCCAGCTTCAAACGCTGCCCGCCTTCAGCACATTGACCAGATCCTCGCCCCGGCTCAAACGCCCGATGTTGTCGGCCAAAGTTTCCTGACGGCGGCGCACCGTGCCCGAGGTCCAGCCCGACATGTGGGGTGTCATCAACACGTTGTCCAGCGATGCGAAATCAAACTGCGAAGGTGCGCGTTCTGCTTGCGTGGGCGTGGGGTACTGGTACCAGGTGTCGATCACCGCGCCGCCAATCTGGCGGGCCTTCAGGGCTTCGTACAAAGCCTTTTCATCGATCACCGCGCCGCGTCCCACGTTCAGCAGCAGCGCATCGGGGCGCATGGCCGCGATCGCCCGCGCATCGACCAGGCCCTGTGTGTTCTCGGTCAAAGGCAGGCTGACCACCACCGCATCGCAGGTGCCCATGAAATCGTGCAAGCCATCCAGCGTCCAGCTGCGGTCCACCACCGGATGATTGATGGGGCTGCGGTTGGCCACATGCACGCGCATGCCCATGGCCTTGGCGCGTTGGGCCACCGTCTGTGCGATGTGGCCAAAACCCACCAGGCCCAAAGTCTGCGAACCCAACTCGGTGCGCAAAGCCGTGGGGCGACCGGCCCAATAAGTCCAGCGTTGCTGGCGCAAATCGTGGTCGGCCTGCGCCAGTGGCACATGGCGCATCAGCAGCGCGGCGATCACGTACTCGGCGATCGCGTTTTCGTGGCCAAAGCAATTGGCCAGCGTGCAGTGCGCGGGCAAGAGCGCGGTGTTGACCGCATCGGTGCCCGCAGCAGGCGCATGAAACAGTCGGGCCTTGAGCGGCTGGGGCATGTCGGCGTTGAGTTGGATGCCGATCACCACATCGGCAGTTTCGTAATGTGCGCGTTCATCGGCTTGGTCGAGTGCATCGCTCAGGTCCAGCACCTGGTGTTCGGGTGCGATCAGGCTTTCAAAGCCCTGGCGGAAGTTGGCCGCGTTCTGACCGTGGAAGACGATTTTCAAAGCAGAGGTGTTCATGTGTGCTGGTGGAGGTGGTGGCCGCTTTGGGGCATGCGCCAAGCGTGAGGATGAAGGCCCCGACTATGACAGAGGGGCAGATTCAGCCTGTTGACTCGGCGACAATCGGGGCCTCTTCTCTTTGTTGAAACGCAAGCCATGAGCACACTGAAAAAAGTCATCCTCTTCACCGACACCGATGGCCGCGCACGCTTTCGCGACGACAGTATTGACCTCACCGAAGGCACGCCACAAAGCCGCTTGTCGGCCTTGATGTCCAGCGGCGGCTACCAATTGCGTCAAAGCCCGGTGGGTTTTCAAAGCACATTCCACTGCACCGGCGCCACGCAATGGTTGTTCGTGCTCAGCGGTCAGATGGAAATCTTTTTGCAAGACGGCAGCTCGCGTATCTTTGGTCCGGGCGAATTTTTCTATTCGGGCGACACCCTGCCCGAAGGCGCCACCTTTGACCCCACCGTCCACGGCCACTGGAGCCGCCAGGCCGGCCCCGAGCCGCTGGTGACCCTGTTCGTGCGCGACTGAAGTGCAGGTGCGCGGGCCGCTGCACGCACCCCTCATGTCGTCCGCATCTGTACGTCATCGGGACCTGCATGTCATCCCGGGCGAAGACCCGGGATCCATGGTTTTTCGCGGGGTGCATGAACAGCCTGGATACCGGATCAAGTCCGGTATGACAAATTCTGCAAGTCCGGTATGACAAATTTCTCAAGTCCGGTATGGCCAATTTCCTAAGTCCGGCATGTCATCCCGGGCGAAGACCCGGGATCCATGTGTGCATGGGCTGAGAGCCCAAAAAAAAGAGCCCTCATCTGCGGGCTCATTCATGAGGGGTGTCGATCAGCGACCGAAGCCGCCGCGGTTGCCACCGCCGCCGCCGCCAAAGCCACGGCCACCGCCGCCGCCGCCGCCGCCGCCGCCTTTGCCACCACCATTGCCGCCGCCGTAACCACCACCGCCGCCGCCGCCATGGCGACGACCGCTGCTGGCCAGGCTGTCGATGCTGGTGCGTGTCGGGTCAGGTTGACCGCTGGTGCGCACAGGCTTGCGGTTGGGCAAGTCCAGACGCGCAAACTGCGTGGTCTTCAAAGGGTCGATGTGGCGTGGCAACTCGTCATCGTGGTTGCGACGGTCTTGCCCCCCGCCTTGTGGACCACGACCTGGGCCACGGCCTTCAGGACGCGGACCACGTGGTGCTGGACGGCCTTGGCCATCGCCACGGTTGTCAAAACGCGGATCGCCGCGCTGCTCTTGACCGCGACCGCCATCACCGCGACCACCTTCTCGGCGACCGTCGCCTTGGCCTTCAAAACGCGGTGCGCCTTGTGGGCCATTGCGGCGTGAGGGGGCTGGGCCATTGCGTGACGGACGGGGCTGGCCCTGACCTTCAGCGCGTGGCTGACGCTGGCCACCGGAGCTGCCACCGGGGGCTTTGTTGTCGCGGATGCGTTGCATCATGTCCTGGCGTGCGGCCTTGGCGGCTGCAGCCATCACATCGCGGCTTGGGGGCTTGCCTGCGCCGCCCCACAGAGTCTGGCGACCCATGGCGATGGGTTCGGCCACTTCACCGGCTTCGGGGCCATAGCCTTCGAGCAGTTGCACTGGAATCTCTTGCTTGGTGAAGCGCTCGATGTCCATCATGAAGCCTTCTTCGTCCAGGCAGACCAGGCTCACGGCCTCGCCGCTGGCGCCCGCACGGCCTGTGCGGCCAATGCGGTGCACGTAGTCTTCCGACACGTTCGGGATTTCATAGTTCACCACGTGTGGCAAGTCTTCGATGTCGATGCCGCGTGCCGCAATGTCGGTGGCCACCAAAGCGCGGATCTCGCCGCTCTTGAAGCCGGCCAGCGCTTGCGTGCGGGCGGTCTGGCTCTTGTTGCCGTGCAGGGCCATGGCCTTCACGCCATTTTTGGTCAGGAAGTCGGCCACGTTGTTGGCGCCAAACTTGGTGCGTGTGAACACCAGCACCTGGCTCCAGTCGTTCTTCTGGATGATGTGCAGCAGCACGTCTTTTTTCTTGTTGCGGCCCACGGGGTGGATCACTTGCGTGATGCGCTGCACCGTGGTGTTGCTGGGCGTGACCTGGATGCTTTGCGGGTTCTTCAGCAGGTTGTTCGCCAGCTCGCGGATTTCATCGCTGAAGGTGGCCGAGAACAGCAAGCTCTGCTTTTCCTTGGGCACCAGGGCCAGCACCTTCTTCACGTCGTGGATGAAGCCCATGTCGAGCATGCGGTCGGCTTCGTCCAGCACCAAGATTTCGATGGTCGACAGGTCCAGGAAACCCTGGCCTTGCAGGTCGAGCAAACGGCCGGGTGTGGCCACCAGAATGTCCACGCCGCGCTTGACCTTGTTGATCTGCGGGTTCATGCCCACGCCACCAAAAATCACGGTGGAGTCGAGCTTGAGGTATTTGCCGTAGTCGCGCACCGACTCTTCGACCTGAGCGGCCAATTCGCGGGTGGGGGTCAGCACCAAAGCGCGGATGGCTTTGCCACCAAAGCGGTTTTGGCCAGGCTCACTCAGGCTCAGCTTGTGCAGCATGGGCAGGGTGAAGGCGGCCGTTTTGCCGGTGCCGGTTTGTGCACCGGCCAACAGGTCTTGACCTGCGAGCACGGCCGGAATGGCTTGTGCCTGAATGGGGGTGGGTGTTTCGTAGCCGAGCTCGCGCACAGCTTGCATGATGGCCGGAGCCAAATTCAATTCTTCAAAGTTCATTTTTCACAGAGCGCCATGTCCGGCGCAGGTATCGGCTCATTCAACTGCGTTTGGCAGTTACCAGTGTTGGCCGATAAGTCTTAAGGTGGGCATGGAAACCGCAGGCGCTTGTTTTGAGCGTTGCCTGGGTCAGGCCCCAGCAGAAGTGCTGATGTTGCGGCAACTGGAGGCTGCAACGGCGTCCATTGTCGCACAAAGCTTGACGGACTGTATGCAGGCCTTGGATCTGCGTTTGAAGCCTGGGCCAGCGCGTGGGGGCCATGGGTTGAAACCCCAATTCAAAACCGCACGGGCCGCACCTAGACTGCAAGGCATTCACCACCGCAAGCAACCATGACCCACACCACACGCACAGACCGCCGCCACCTTCTTCAGACCGCAGCTTTGGCTGTCAGCATCGTTGCGGCCAGCAGCGCTGTGGGCACTGCCTGGGCCCAGGCCGCCAAGTGGCCCAGCAAGCCCATCCGCATCGTGGTGGCCTTTCCCCCCGGTGGCCTGACCGATGCCTACGCCCGCAACTACGGCGAATACCTGTCCACCAAGCTGGGCGTGCCGGTGGTCATTGACAACAAACCCGGGGCAGGCGCCATCATCGGCATCGATGCAGCCGCCAAAGCGCCAGCGGACGGCTACACCTTTGTCATGAGCACATCGGGCACCTTCTGGCAAAACCGCATTCTTTACTCCAAGCTGCCCTACAACCTCGACAAGGATTTGACGCCTGTGACCGTCTTCCCGTCTGGTCCGCTGGTGGTGGGCATCCACGACAAGATCCCCGCCAAGAACATGGCCGAGTTTGTGGCCTGGGCCAAAAAGAACCCCACCTCCATGGGCACTTACGCGCCAGGCTCTTACCCGCACATGGTGGCCGACCAGACCAACCGCCAACAGGGCACGCAGATCCAGTCGGTGCACTACAAGGGCGAGGCCGCCATGTGGCTGGACGTGGCTTCGGGCCAATCGCAAATTGCCGTCGGCAGCTTTCAGGCCTTCAACGCCATGGCCTCGCGCGGCGTGCGTGCCATCGGCGTGACCGGCAGCTACCGCTCGCCCAAGCTGCCCGATGTGCCCACCTTGACCGAGCAGGGCAACACCGACAAGCTGGTGACGCTGGAAGGCGGCTTGCCCTTGGTGGCCCCTGCAGGCACGCCCGAGGCGGTGCTCAAACGCATGGCCGACGAAGCCGTGGCCTGGTCCAACACCGACAAAGCCGCCAAGCTGCGCGAAACCTTCGCCATTCCCAACAAGCCCAAAAACCTGGCCGACACCCGCAAGGACTGGGAGGGCGAAGTGCCCGTCTGGATCAAGCTGGCGGTGGACCTGGGCATCAAGCTGGACTGAGTTGGGACGTTACACCTGTCGGGGCTGAAGCCGCCGACCTGCCAGGCCAGTTTGTGGTTTTGCGCAGGTCGGTGGCTTCAGCCCTGACTTGTCTTTGGCGTTGCGGTTTAATCTCGGCTTATGAGCAAAACAGACCAGATGAGTTTTTTCGGCTTTGAGGCCGAGCCAGCACCGGCCCCGGCCAAATCCGTCAAAGCCAAGACCGGCAGGACCGCCGTGCCAACGGTCAAATTGCCTGATTTGACGTTGTCTGAATTGACACAGCCAGCCCCAGCGGTGGTCAGTCTAAGCCCAGCCGCACACGCTCTGCCAGAGGCCTTGACCGCACATGCCCCGCCAGTGTTGCCGGCACACGGCGCACCCGAGCAGGCCTCTGATGTCGAAGCCATGGCGCAGACCTTGTCGCAGCACCCCGACTTTCGCGTTCTGCGCCGCTTGCAGCCGCGCACCGACTATGGCCCGCTGAATGGCCAAACAACACGGCGCGTCATCGTGCTCGACACCGAAACCACTGGCCTCGATGCGCGCAACGAAAAAGTGATCGAGCTGGCCATGCTGTCCGTGCTGGTGGACAGCGCCACCGGTCAGCCCGTTGGCCCGGTAACCCTCTACGAATCGTTCGAAGACCCCGGCAAACCCATCCCGCCGCAAATCACCGAGATCACCGGCATCGACGACAGCATGGTCCAAGGCCAGCGCATCGATGACGCGGCGGTCACCGCCCTGGTCGATCAAGCCGACCTGATCGTGGCGCACAACGCCGGTTTTGACCGCCCCTTTGTCGAAGTCCGCTGGCCCGTCTTTGCGCGCAAAGCCTGGAACTGCTCCTTTGCCGGCATCGACTGGAAGAAAGAAGGCAGCGGCTCGGCCAAGCTCGAATTTTTGGCCTCCGAGCGCGGCTGGTTCTACGACGCGCACCGCGCCCAAGTCGACTGTCACGCGCTTTTGCAAGTTTTGTCATCGCCCTTGGCCGATGGCCAGACCGGCTTGTCACGTTTGCTGAATGGGGCAGGGCAGACCCGCTACAAACTGCGGGCCACCGGTGCACCGTTTGAAGCCAAAGACAAACTCAAGTCACGCGGCTACCGCTGGGACGGCGAAGGCCGCGTCTGGTGGTGCAGCCTGGCCTCTGACGACTTGCTGGCCTTCGAATGCACCTGGCTGCGCGCCGAGGTGTATGGCCAGCGCAGCGCCCGCGTGCAACTGGAGGCCATGGACAGCTTGGTCCAGTTCTCCAGCCGCGCAGGCCTTGTGACCGAGCGAGCCGTCTGAGCGCTCAAACGCCGTAGCGGTCGCGGTAGGCCTGCACTTTGGGCAGGTGTTGACCCATTTCGTTGCCGCCCTGCGCTGACAAATAGGCCAGCAAGTCCGACAACTGGGCGATGCAGCACACGCCCATGCCCAAGGTATTGCGCACGTATTGCACGGCGCTGTGGGGCACGTCTTGCACCGAGCCATCGGCCTGTTTTTCGGTGGCCATTTCCTGGCGGTCCAGGGCAATCGCCATGGCGTGGGGGGTGGCGCCTGCGGCTTTGATCAGGGCAATCGATTCGCGGGCGGCGGTGCCCGCGCTCATGACGTCGTCCACGATCAGCACGCGGCCTTTGAGTGGGGCGCCGACCAGGGAGCCGCCTTCGCCGTGGTCTTTGGCTTCCTTGCGGTTGTAGGCAAAGGGCACGTTTTTGCCCAGACGGGCCAGCTCGATGGCCACGGCCGCGCCCAGCGGGATGCCTTTGTAAGCAGGGCCAAAGATCATGTCGAACTCGATGCCGCTGGCCAGCAGGGCTTTTGCATAAAATTGCGCGAGTCGGCTGAGCTTGGCGCCATCGTCAAACAGACCGGCGTTGAAGAAGTAAGGGCTCATGCGGCCCGCTTTGGTTTTGAATTCACCAAAGCGCAGCACGCCCGATTCGATTGCAAACTGCACAAATTCTTGAGCGAGCGCCTGTGTGTCGGCGCTGCTTGCCTGTCCTGTCACCATGGGGAAATCCTTGTTCAAAATCACCAGCCTCAACCTCAACGGCATCCGTTCGGCCACGACCAAAGGGGTCGAAGCCTGGCTGGCGCAAGAGAACCCCGATTGTATTTGCGTGCAAGAGGTCAAAGCCCAGGCTCCCGATGTGGCGGGCAAGTTTGAAGAATTGGCCGGATTGAAGGGCCATTTCCACTTTGCCCAGAAAAAGGGCTATTCCGGCGTGGGCGTGTACACCCGCCACGAGCCCAGCGATGTGGTGATCGGTTTTGACGGCGATGAGTTCGATGCCGAGGGCCGCTACGCCGAAGTGCGCTTTGACACGCCCAGCCGCAAGCTGTCTGTCATCAGCGTGTACTTTCCCAGCGGTTCGTCCGGCCCCGAGCGGCAAGAAGCCAAGTTCCGCTTTCTGGACAAGATGTACCCGCACCTGATGGCACTCAAGGCCGAGCGCGATTTTGTGGTCTGCAGCGACGTGAACATCGCCCACCAGCAAGCCGACTTGAAGAACTGGAAGGGCAACCTCAAGAACAGCGGCTTCTTGCCCGAAGAGCGCAATTGGATGACCAAGCTGACCACCGAAGGCGGTGTGGTGGACGTGTACCGACGCCTCAAGCCCGAGACCACCGACGATTGCTACACCTGGTGGAGCAACCGCGGCCAAGCCTATGCCAAGAACGTGGGCTGGCGCCTCGACTACCACTTGGCCACGCCTGCGGTGGCCGAGAAGGCCCGCACCGAGCACATATACAAAGGCGAAAAGTTTTCAGACCACGCGCCGATCACGATTGGCTACGACCTGAGCTTGTGAGGAGGAGCCGGCGCAAGAATTGCGCTGCGCGGTGGCTCAATATGTGTGTTTTGTCAGTGCTCAATAAGTGCGCTGCGTGGTGGCTCAAGCATAGACCCCGGATCAAGTCCGAGGTGACAACCCTGAAATGTCATCCCACTGTCATCCCGATCTCCACAGTCATCCCGGGCGTGACCCGGGAACCATCCCCACCGTTGTCATCCCGGGCTTGCCCCGGGATCCATGTCTTCATCGTGTGTAAGTCAGCATGCGCCCTTTATAAGCATCCACACCCTTGTCCGCTGCCTGGTCCAGCACCTGTTCGTGCATGGCAAAGCCCACCCTTGCCATGTGCTTGTGAAACGCGGCGCGGTTGCCCCGGTTGGGGTCGACCACCCATATCTCGGATCGGACGGCGGCGTGTTCGTCGATGAACTGCGCCAGTGTCCCCTCGTCGTCACGCTCGTACAGGATGTCGCTGCCTACGATCAGGTCGAACAGACCCGTCAAGGCGGCATCGTGTGCTTGCGTGAGGACCGGCATACCGTCGTCGCGAACAGCGGCGGTGCCCCACAAGCCGTGGCGGTATTCGATCGGCCCCAAGTTGTTCAGGCGGGTGTTGTTGTCAAGAAATGCATGGGTCAGCGGATGGCAGTCGCTGGCCGTGATGTTGGCGCCGCGCCGATGCGCCACCAAACTCGTCAGGCCCAGGCCGCAGCCAATTTCCAGAATGCGTTCGCCTGTGACCGTGCGCAGCGCCATGCGCTCAGCCATGCGCGATCCGGAGGGCCAGAGCAAGCCAAACAGGGGCCAAGTGGCGGATGAAATGCCCAGGTTGAGCGCCTCATCCAGCGGGTCATGGAATTGGTTTTTGTCGAGCAGCGAGCGGATGATCAAGTCATCTGCACCTGCGACGGGGATGCTTTGTTGTTTGGTCAGGTAGCCGGGTTGTGTGGCGTTCAGAAGCGCAATCGTGACAGCGCACGGACGAAACTCAAGGGGCGCTGGGTTGGCTTGACTGTACGCTTTTTAAAGTCCGAGACATGGATCCCGGGTCAAGCCTGGGATGACAGTGGTGGGGGCGATCCCGGGTCAAGCCTGGGATGACAGTGGTGGGGGCGATCCCGGGTCAAGCCCGGGATGGTTGTGGGGTGAGGACTTTGTCATCCCGGCCTTCGAGCCGGGATCCATGCCCGCATCACATGCTTCAGGTGCCGCGCACGTAAGGGTTGCTTTTGCGCTCGCGCCCGAATGTGCTTTCTGGTCCATGCCCTGGAATGAACACCGTGTCATCGCCCATGGGCCACAGGCGCTGGGTGATGCTGTTGATCAGGTCTTCGTGGTTGCCTTGCGGGAAGTCGGTGCGACCGATGCTGCCGGCAAACAGCACATCGCCCACAAAGGCGCGCTGGATGTCTGGCGAATAAAACACCACATGGCCAGGCGTGTGGCCAGGGCAGTGGCGCACTTGCAGTGTGTGGCTGCCCAGTGTCACGGTGTCGCCGTCAGCAAGCCAGCGGGTGGGCTTGAACGCGCGAGCAGGCGGGAAGCCATACATGGACGCAGCCTGTGTGAGGCCTTCGATCCAGAACTGGTCACCCGGGTGCGGGCCGATGATGGGCAGCTGCAATTG
This sequence comes from Limnohabitans sp. MMS-10A-192, assembly GCF_003063335.1. Classification (GTDB taxonomy): domain Bacteria; phylum Pseudomonadota; class Gammaproteobacteria; order Burkholderiales; family Burkholderiaceae_C; genus Limnohabitans_A. The sequence continues at coordinate 139,478 of NZ_NERX01000004.1, forward strand.
CTCGGCCAGATCGGCTGTGCCTGCCGCATGGTCCACGTGGCCGTGGGTGATCCAGATTTGTTCGAGCTTGAGGTTCAGTTGTTTGACGGCCCCCAGCAACACATGCAGATCGCCACCCGGATCGATGACCGCAGCCTGGCGCGTCTGGTCGTCCCAGATCAAGGAGCAGTTTTGCTGGAAGGGCGTGACGGGGATGGTTTGGTATTGCAGCATGCATCAATTATCTGGTGTTTGATCGCAAAGTGGGTGATTCCAGTGCAGGCGTAAACGGTAAATGAGCGTCATGTGCCGGCGGTGTGTCATCGTTCATCTCGCGTTCCGTAGGCACACGACTGCAATTGGTGCAAGGTCAGGAAATCCAGGGCGCGCGCATGTGTTGACTCCAAAACGACCGGAGGCGCAACGCCAGCGTTCAAGGCCTCTTTCCAGCGCAAAGCACACAGGCACCAGCGATCACCATCTTTCAAACCGGCGAACCTGAATTCGGGACGGGGTGTGATGAGGTCGTTGCCTCGGCTCAGCGAGAAATCCAAAAACGCTTGGGTGACTTTGGCACACACAACGTGGCTGCCTTGGTCGTGCTCGTCGGTGTGGCAGCAACCGTCCCTGAAGTAGCCCGTTAATGGATCATAGGAGCAAGGAATCAGGGCGGTGCCCAAAACGTTCAAGGCGGTGTGGTGCATGTGGCTTTTCTTTGGCTGTGCCCCAACAAAGAACGGAGCTGAGACAATGGATGTTATCCGACGCTGCACAAGCGGCGCTGATGAAAAAGGAGTGGTACATGACCCAAGATGAGAGATGCTGTGGCACGGGCACGTGCATCATCAATGAGGATGGCTATTGCTGGTGCGGTCAGCGCTGGGATGGCGAGAAAATGTGTTTTCCCAAAAATGGGACTGAACCGAACAACACCCTTGACCGCGAGAATGGCGCGATCGACGCCCAAGACCAAGGCTGAGGCTCGCAGACGCAGACCGCTGATCTTGGCGCCGACGGTTGATCAGCGTTGCGCAGCCTGTTCGTACAGGTGCTGCACTTTGGGCAGGTTGGCTTCGAGCTCTTGGATGCGGTTAGCGCCGCTGGGGTGGGTGGACAAGAAAGAGGCGTTGTTGTTGCCGCCGGACGCGGCTTGCATCTTCTTCCACAGCGCAACGCTGGCTTCGGGACGGAAGCCTGCGCGCACAGCGATCTCCAAACCCACCAAGTCGGCTTCGGTTTCATCGTCGCGGCTGTATTTGAGGCTCAGCAGTTGCGTGCCCATATTGGCCGCTGCATCGCCCAGCGCACCCAAGCCCAGCAATTGCGAGGCAATCGACAGGCCAACGCCGGTGACTTTGCTTTTGGCCATGCGTTCGCGGGCATGCTCGCGCAGGGCGTGGGCCATTTCGTGGCCCATGATCATGGCGGCTTCGTCGTCGCTCAAATGCAGTTGGTCCAGGATGCCTGTGTAGAACGCGATCTTGCCGCCGGGCATGCACCAGGCGTTGAGCTGCTTGCTGCCGATCAGGTTGACTTGCCACTTCCACTCGCGGGCTCGTGAATTCCATTGCGCGGTGTGTGGGATGAGTCGTTTGGCAATCTCATGCAGGCGTTGCAGTTGGGGGTGGCCATCGGGTGCCAATGCACCTTTGGAGCGCGCATCGGCCAGCACCTGGCTGTACTGCTGACGAGCCGAGTTTTCAAGGGTTTCGGCGGGCACCAGGTTGCGCATGCTGGAGGCCGAGCCGACGTCGACTTGTGCCAAGGCCGAGCCTGCGGCCGTGGCACCTGCAGCCAACAAGAAACCCCTGCGCGCGTTCCAGCGGTGTCCGCCAGAAGTTGCCAAAGAGGATGAGGGGGTTTTGAGGTCGCAGAGCCAGCACATAGAGGCTGATCATAACCAAGAAGTTGTCATTTTGCATGGCCTGATAATCGAGCCATGATTGAAAACACCAGCCCTCCTGAAGCGTCTGCACGCACTTGGCGTGAGTCGCTGCGTTTGTATTTGCAACCGGCCAGTTTGCGCATGCTGTTGTTGGGGTTTTCGGCGGGCTTGCCGCTGTTGCTGGTGCTGGGCACCTTGAGCTTTCGCCTGCGTGAGGCGGGCATTGACCGCAGCACGATCGGCTATTTGAGTTGGGTGGGTTTGGCCTACGGTGTCAAATGGATGTGGGCCCCTTTGGTGGACCGTTTGCCGATCCCGTGGCTGACGGCGCGCTTGGGTCGTCGCCGCAGTTGGTTGCTGCTGTCGCAGGCGGTCATCATGGTGGGCTTGGTGGGCATGGCTTTGAATGACCCGTCGCAGGTGCTGGGCCCATTGGTGGCCTGTGCTTTGGCGGTGGCGTTTGCATCGGCCACGCAAGACATCGCGCTGGACGCGTACCGCATCGAGTCGGCCGAAGTGAACGCGCAAGCGGCGCTGGCCGCCACGTACCAAACGGGGTATCGCCTGGCCATGATCTGGGCTGGTGCCGGGGTGCTGTGGATTGCCGCACGTGCGCAAGGCGCAGAGACCACGGGCTACGCACAGGCCGCTTGGCAAACCGCTTATTTGGTGATGGCGTTCAGTTTGTTGCCAGGCATGTTGATGGTGTTGGGCTCGCCCGAGCCCGTGCCCGCTGCGATGAAGCCTGCCCGCAATGTGGCCGAGTGGGTGCAGGGTGCGCTGGTCGATCCGTTTGCCGATTTCTGGCGCCGCTACCGCTGGCAGGCGGTGTTGGTGCTGGCGCTGATCGCGGTGTACCGCATCAGCGATGTGGTCATGGGCATCATGGCCAACCCGTTTTATGTGGACATGGGTTTCACCAAGGACGAAGTGGCGGCGGTGACCAAGGTCTATGGCGTGGTGATGACTTTGCTGGGGGCGTTCATTGGCGGCGTGTTGTCGGCCCGTTGGGGCGTGATGCGCATCCTGATGCTGGGCGCCATCTTGAGCGCAGCGAGCAATATGCTGTTTGCCTGGCTCAGCGGTGTCGGCCACGATGTAACGGCGCTGATTTGGGTGGTGTCTGCCGATAACTTGGCCAGCGGCATCGCCTCGGCTGCGTTCATCGCCTATTTGTCTTCGCTGACCAACATCAGTTATTCAGCCACGCAGTATGCGCTGCTCAGTTCGATGATGTTGTTGTTGCCCAAGTTCATCGCGGGGTTCTCGGGGGACTTTGTGAACGCCTACGGCTACGCGTATTTCTTTCAGGTGACGGCTTGGTTGGGTGTGCCGGTGTTGCTGTTGGTGGCGTTGGCCTCAAGGGTGCATGCGCGCAGTGAATGAGTACCTTGCCCTAAGCATGCATGGATCCCGGCTCAAGGCCGGGATGACTTAGCAGAACTGTCACCCCGGACTTGATCCGGGGTCCATCTCCACCATCTTCGCAGCGCGCGCAAACCCGATAGATTTACCCAGCTTTACACAAGCGATACGCCCGGCACTGGCTCAAAGAGGATGATGCATTCATGCAACAACTATTGATGATTGAAGACGATGTCCGCTTGGCGGGCATGGTGTCGCAATACCTGGGTGCTTCAGGTTTTGAGGTGAGTCACGCGCCCGATGCCCAGACGGGTTTGTCACGGCTGCAATCTGCGGGTGTGGACCTGGTGATCCTGGATCTGATGCTGCCCGACATGGACGGTTTGCAAGTGTGTCAGCGCATCCGGTCCTTGCCTGGTGCGCTCGGTCAGGTGCCGGTGCTCATGCTCACGGCCAAAGGCGACCCGATGGACCGCATCATTGGCCTGGAGATGGGGGCTGATGACTACTTGCCCAAACCCTTTGAGCCGCGCGAGTTGCTGGCCCGCATCAAAGCCATCTTGCGGCGCAAAGGCACAGACACGGCGACCAGTGCGCAGGCGATGCAGTTTGGTTCTTTGGAAATTGACCGCGATGCACGACGCGTCTCTGTCAAGGGACAAGCGTGTGATTTGACCTCGTACCAGTTTGATCTGCTGGTGGCGCTGGCCGAACGCGCAGGTCGCGTGCTGACGCGCGACCAGATCATGGAAGCGGTGCGCGGGCGTGAGCTGGAAGCGTTTGACCGCTCCATCGATGTGCACATGGGGCGCATCCGCGCAGCCATTGAGGCCGACCCGAAAGCACCGCAACGCATCTTGACGGTGCGCGGCGTGGGCTATGTGTTTGCGCGCCAGCAGGACTGAGTGATGTTCAAAGGGCTGTCCAGGCATTTGTACCTGCGCATATGGCTGGCCGTGGTGGCTGGCGTGGCCGTGTTGATGCTGGTGGTCGGGTGGTTTTGGCGAGCCAGCATGGAGCACAACACGCCGCCGCCCATGCCGCGCGACTGGATCATCATGACGCCTCAAGGCGAAGTGTTGGGGACTTCCGCCCCGAGACAGCGCCCGGGCATGCCTTTGGATTTTGCATTCACCCTGCCCGACGGACGCGAGGTGCAACTGCAAATCCAGCGCAAGTGGGAGGATGGTCGCCCCCCGCATCGTCTGCACCGTGAGCCACCTTGGTGGGCCACACCGCCGTATGGTTTTTTCTGGATGTTGGGCTTGATCGGGCTGGCCGTGGCCTTGGGTTTGTACCCGGTGGTGCGGCGCTTGACGCAGCGCCTGGAAGGTCTGCAACGTGGTGTGCAGCGCTGGGGCGAGGGCGATTTATCGGCCCGCGTGCCGGTGCAAGGCGACGATGAAGTGGCCGATTTGTCGCAACGCTTCAACCAGGCGGCTGGGCACATTGAGGGGCTGATGGCTTCGCAAAAGTCTTTGCTGGCCAACGCCTCGCATGAATTGCGTTCGCCGATGGCCCGCATCCGCATGGGTCTGGAGTTGATGGATGTGGCCAATGCCGACATGCGCCAGCGCACCCGCGCTGAAATCTTGCGCAACATGGCCGAGCTCGATCAGTTGATCGACGAGATTTTGCTGGCCAGCCGACTGGATGCCAAAGAAGCCGACATGGGCACCATCGAAGCGGTGGACTTGGTGGGCTTGTGCGCTGAAGAATGCGCCCGCGTAGGCGCTTTGCTGGATGTGCCGGGCGGCATGCATACGCTGGAAGTGCAGGGCGTGGCCAAACTGCTGCGCCGCATGGTGCGCAACCTGCTTGAAAACGCGCGCCGGTATGGCGCAACTGCTGCAGATGGCGAAGGCATTGTTTTGTCTTTGCGGTCAGAAAAAAAGCAAGTGCTTTTGACTGTGTGCGATAACGGGCCAGGTGTGCCTCCTGAATACCGTGAACGCATTTTTGAGCCCTTCTTCCGCTTGCCCGGCGCCAGTGAGCGCGTGGGTGGGGTGGGGCTGGGCTTATCGTTGGTCAAGTCGATTGTGGAGCGCCACCATGGCACTGTGCGCTGTGTGCACAAGCCGGAGCAGGGGGCTTGTTTTGAGGTCCGATGGTGTCGAGCGCCGCGTTGAAACTCGAGACGCTGCCTATCTGTGACTGTTCTTGAGCCAAGGTAATGGCGATGCGGGCTCGATCATACAGGGCTGTGTTTCATTCAGTGGGGCGCCACTCAGCAAGCTCGAGTAAACATGCAAATAACCTTGCGCCATTTTTTCGGCATTGAAATTTTCGCGTGCGTGGAGGTGACAAGTCTCACGGTCGAACAACTGTTCGGTCAGTGCTGCAGCCAAATCCGACTGATGGTTAGACAGAACACCGCAGGCTGCAGGAACCAGTTCTTGTAGCGCGCCATAGGGTGTCGCAAACACTGGGCAACCAAAATACAGACTTTCGATGACGGCCAAACCAAATGGCTCGTGCCATCGAACGGGAAAGACCAAGCCTTTGGATCGCCTCATCACGGAAAATTTAGTTTCTCCTCCAACCATGCCTTTGAACTGGATTTTTCTAGACCAGGTGAATCGAAATCCACGTTTTAAATTCAAGCGGTTACCACCCATGACCACCAAATTAGCCGGTGCTTGCAAACAAGTGTCAATCGCTCCTTGAACGTTTTTGACCCGCCATGCTGCTTTGCCGAGAAAGTGGAAATAATCATCGGGCTTGCTCAGCTCGACAGGCCCATAAGCGGACCAATCCAGTCCGTTGTGCACATGGCATCGGGCGTTGTGCCTTTGAGCATGATCGCGAGAAACAAAGACCGTGTTGGCGGGCAGGACCTCGCCCACCTGTGAGTTGCCGTGCTGAGTCATCAGCCAAGGACGATCCAGTGTCAGTTCAAGACCTGGGTTGAATTGGAAATGAACCACATCCACATCTACCGGGATTTGGCTTTGCCAGTCGAGTTCTTCCTGAATCTCGATGACTTGCCCGAATGGGCATTGAGAGCCTGATGGGACCAAATAGCTGACGCGGTGCCCCATTTTGACCAAGGCCAGGCCCAAATCCCAGATCACTCTCTCTGTTCCACTATAGGCGAAAACTGGAATCACCGCCCTGTTGATGAAAAGGATGTGCATGTATTTACCGTGTCACAATTTTTTCAAGAGTGTCTTTGTCGTAATGCAACATGGCATAACGGAAAAAGCATTCCAGGGCGATGAAGAAGCAAAAGAGAAAGCCTTCAGCACCGCATAGAAAACCACGCCGGAAAAAGTAAAGCTGGATGAAGTTTGCAAAAGCCGACGCGAAACCACGCAATACGCCGCCGCGCTTGCCTGCTTTAGCGCGTTTTGCAGCACCCAGCTGAGCGTATTGAGCCAATTTTTGCAAGCTGCCGTAAACCGTTTCACGCGAATAATGAAGCAATCGCCCTTTGCAAGTGATCACAGGTGTCGTTGGGTCTGCGAGTACAGCGTGTTCGTGAACCACCCCTTCGAAGCGGAGTAAATTGGCAGACTGGAAAAGTCGCATGACCCCGCCCGTAGACTTCATCCGAGTCAGCGACTTGCCGTAAGCGACTTGATTCCAAAGGATTTTCCATGCGGCCTTGCGCCCACTCGATACAGCAGCTTGAATTTCAGCCTGTAATTCCGGTGTGATGACCTCGTCCGCATCCAGAAAGAAGATGTAGTCACAAGTGGCGTATTGAAGCAGGCGGTTGCGTTGTTCGGCAAAACCTTGCCAGTCAGCATGGGTGTGCACTTGCGCACCGAGGGTCTGTGCCATGGCGACCGTGTTGTCTTTGCTGCCGCTGTCCACCACCACGATCTGGTCTGCGAATTTAGCGCTTTCTATGCATTGTGTGATGCGGCGTTCCTCATTCATGGTGAGGATGCCAATGCACAAGGTAGGGGCATTAGTTTTCATGGGGTTTCCAATCGATCACACCACGAAGTCGACCATACATTCGAGCAATCAGGCGGGGTGCCGGTAAAAGTATTCGCAGTGGCAGAGCCAAGCAAGTCTGGATGATCAGCTTTTTTCGTTGCGCAATGGCTTGCTCAAGCCGAATGTGTTTGGCCGTGAAGATGAGCTTGGATTGCGCGTGGTGATATCCGCGAATGAATTCGCTCTTCAAGGGGCTTTTCCCTTTGACGGAGCCCCTTGACCGATGCACCGCAGTGATCGCGGGGTCAATGATCATGGCGCGCTTGGCATTGAAAAGCCGCACGCACAGGTCATCGTCTTCGTAGTAGAGGAAAAACCGCTCGTCAAAGAATCCAATGTCATCGAAGGCTTGGATTCGAAAAAGCATAGCGGCTCCGCATACAAAACCCACGCAGGCAGGACCCTCTTGAATACCCGGCCCTTTCGAATCCCACAGCAGATGAGGCCAACGGTAGTTGATGTCCGGGCTCTTGTCTGCATGCAGCAGCTGTGGGGCAATGAGGGCGGCCTGGGGGTAAGTCTGGGCCGTTTGCATCAGTGCCCGTATGGCTGCGGGTGTGATCTCGCAGTCGGGGTTCAGCAGGAGCGCAAAGGGGGTTTTGATTTGTTTCAGCGCCCGGTTGTTGGCGGTTCCAAATCCCAGGTTTCGCTGTAGCTCAATCACCTGCGCGTTTGGCAGATGCCGTCTGGCAGCAGCAGCGCAACCATCATCACTGCCGTTGTCTGCAATGACGATGTGCGGGCATTCGGCCAAGGATCGGCCCAATTCTGCCAAGCAATGGGCGCTGTTGTACGTCACGACAATGATCGTGACGTCATCCAAGTCATGAACAGAGGTTTCAGCCATGCGGCGACTGCGAAAACGGAGCCAGCTCAGTGTCCGTGCCCCACAACCTCACCCGCCTTGAGTTTGTACTCGGTGCCGCAATAAGGGCACTTGGCTTGGCCGGTTTTGGCCACGTCCAGGTACACCTTGGGGTGGCTGTTCCACAGCTTCATGTCGGCTTTGGGGCTGGGGCAGAACACGCCGCCTTGGGGGTTCAGGTCAGCGGCCAGCAGTTCGATGGTGTTGCTCATGTTGTGGTGTCCTTAAACCAAAGTCAGCCAGTGGGCGTACTTGGGGTTGCGGCCGTTGACGATGTCAAAGAACGCGGATTGAATTTTCTCGGTGATCGGGCCGCGGCTGCCCGTGCCCAGTTCGATGCGGTCCAATTCGCGGATAGGCGTCACTTCGGCGGCTGTGCCAGTGAAGAAGGCTTCGTCGGCGATGTAGATCTCGTCGCGCGTGATGCGCTTTTGCACAATCTCCAGGCCCAGGTCCTTGGCGATGTGGAACACGGTGTTGCGGGTGATGCCGTTCAAGGCCCCGGCCGACAAATCGGGTGTATAAATCACGCCGTCTTTGACCACGAAGATGTTTTCGCCAGCACCTTCGGACACGAAGCCCGAGGTGTCGAGCAACAGGGCTTCGTCGTAGCCTTCGTCGGTCACTTCCATGTTGGCCAGGATCGAGTTGGTGTAGTTGCTCACCGCCTTGGCTTGCGTCATGGTGATGTTGACGTGGTGGCGGGTGTAGCTGGAGGTCTTCACGCGGATGCCGCGTTTCATGCCTTCTTCGCCCAAGTAGGCGCCCCAGGTCCAAGCTGCGACCATCAGGTGGATGGTGTTGCCCTTGGGGCTCACGCCCAGCTTTTTATCGCCAATCCAGGTGAGAGGGCGGATGTAGCCGCTTTCCAAATTGTTTTCACGGACCACATCGCGTTGTGCTTGGTTGACTTGGTCTTTGGTGAAAGGGATATTCATGCGCAAAATCTTGGCGCTGTTGAAGAGGCGGTCGGTGTGTTCTTGCAGGCGGAAGATGGCCGTGCCTTGCTCGGTTTTGTAAGCGCGCACGCCTTCAAAGGCGCCGCAACCGTAGTGCAGGGTGTGGCTCAGCACATGGATCTTGGCGTCGCGCCAATCGACCATTTGGCCGTCCATCCAGATTTTGCCGTCACGGTCTGACATAGAAGGAATTACGACGCTCATCAGGGTTCCTTAGAAGAGGGTTTGTTGGCTGTAAAAATACCCATTTTACGGGGTCATCGGTTCTGTATTTTCGGGGCGATGCAGTGACCATTCGGTCAATTTGCCTCCGATGAAAGTGCAAGTCACGCTGGATTGCCCCGTGTCTGTCCAAGTGAAAACCTCGGGCTGCTCGTCTTTGGGGCTTTGCAGACTGCCCAGTGAGCGTGTCATGGCGATGACATGCATCAGGCTGACGTCCTTTTTGAGCTTGGCGTTGAGCATCACGGCGCTGGCCACGTGGCCAATCGGTCGGTTGGCGGCTTTTTTCAGGATGGTGATCATCCGCGTGAAATGCAGCAAGATCCACATGACCACGCCGCCAGCGGCTAAAGCGACGCCCGCCCAACCAAATTGACGCCAAGCGCCCGCAGTGAAAACAATGATGGCCACAGGGGCCAGGATTTTGGTGAAATTCATGGAGGGGGATTGTGCCTTGCTCAAGAGGGGGTCAATCCAGCCCCCGCACCACCTGCATCGCTTCTTCGATCCGGTCCACCGGGTAAATGGTCAGGCCTTCAAACGACTTGTCATTCTTCTTGGGTGCATTGGCTTTGGGCACTACGGCCACTTTGAAGCCCAGCTTGGCGGCTTCTTTCAGGCGGTCCTGGCCACGTGGGGCAGGGCGCACTTCACCAGCCAAGCCCACCTCGCCAAAGGCGATGAAGCCTTTGGGCAGCGGCTTGCCGCGCAGGCTGCTGGTGATGGCCAGCATCACCGCCAGGTCGGCCGCGGGCTCGCGGATGTGCACACCGCCCACGGCGTTGACAAACACGTCCTGGTCCATGCAGGCCACGCCCGCATGTCGGTGCAGCACCGCCAGCAACATGGCCAAGCGGTCGCGTTCCAGGCCCACACTCAAGCGCCGTGGACTCGGGCCGCCTGAGTCCACCAGGGCCTGAATCTCCACCAACAGCGGGCGCGAGCCTTCGAGCGTGACCATCACGCAGCTGCCGGGCACCGGCTCGGTGTGCTGGCTCAAGAAGATGGCGCTGGGGTTGCTCACGCCCTTGAGGCCTTTTTCGGTCATGGCGAACACGCCAATCTCGTTCACCGCGCCAAAGCGGTTTTTGATGGCGCGGATCAGGCGAAAGTTCGAATGCGTGTCGCCTTCAAAGTAGAGCACCGTGTCCACCATGTGCTCCAGCACGCGGGGGCCAGCCAGTGCGCCTTCTTTGGTCACATGGCCGACCAGCACGATGGTGGTGCCGGTGGATTTGGCGGTGCGCGTCAGGTGCGCCGCGCATTCACGCACCTGCGCCACCGAGCCGGGCGCGGAAGTCAGTTGGTCTGAATACACCGTCTGGATCGAGTCGATGATGGCGATGTTGGGCTGGCGCGACTGCAAGGTGTGCAGGATTTTTTCAAGCTGGATCTCGGGCAACACCGGCACCAATGAATCCGGCAGGCCCAGGCGGCGCGAACGCATGGCCACTTGGGCGCCGCTTTCTTCGCCCGTCACATACAGCGTGTTCATGCCGCTGCGCTGCAAAGCGTCCACCGCCTGCAGCAGCAAGGTGGATTTGCCAATGCCCGGATCGCCACCGATCAGCACCACACCGCCTTCGACCATGCCGCCGCCCAGCACGCGGTCCAGCTCGTCGATGCCGGTGGGGTGGCGTTCGAAGTCGGCCGCTTCAATTTGCGACAGCGGCAACACCTCGGACGTGGGGGCCAGTGAGGCATGCACCGAACCAAAACGGTTTTTGCCCGCAGCCGGTTCTGCCGAGCCCTCGATCAGCGTGTTCCAAGCGTTGCAGCTGGGGCATTTTCCCATCCAGCGGGCGCTGGTGCCGCCGCATTCGGTGCAGGTGTAAATCGATTTGTCTTTGGCCATGTGCGGTGTTGGGTGCGAACGTCAGATGAGCTTTGTAGTGTGCCTGATCAAGCCCGCCAAGCGGCGATGAAGCGGTGTGTGATGTCTGCTGCGGGGCCCGTCTGCATGTGGGCTGTGTTCTGGCCCGCCCACAGGGGTGTGAAGTCGCTGCGGCCTTGGGCTTCGGCCGCTGCGCGAAGCGGTGCCATGGACGCCGTGGCCAGCGGGAAGTTGGGCGCCAGCGGACTCATGGCACCCAGTTCGCGCATGACGCGGTTGACGATGCCGCGTGCAGGCCGGCCGGTGAACACATTCGTCAAGGCCGTGTGCCGCGCCGCAGGCGACAGCAGCGCGGTGCGGTGCAAGGCACTGGTGTTGGCTTCGTCGCTGCACAAATAGGCGGTGCCAATTTGCACGCCCGCCGCTCCGAGCGCTTTGGCCGCTTGCACGCCCGCCGCGTCGGCGATGCCCCCGGCCGCGATGACGGGCACGCGCACGGCTCGAACGATTTGGGGCAGCAGGGCGAAGCTGCCCATTTGGGTGGACACATCGCTGCTGAGGAACATGCCCCGGTGGCCACCTGCTTCCAGCCCCTGGGCGATCACGGCATCGGCGCCGTGCGCTTGCAGCCAGAGGGCTTCATCGACCGTGGTGGCCGACGACAAGACGATGGTGCCCCAACTTTTGACGCGGGCCACCAGTTCAGGTGAGGGCAGGCCGAAGTGAAAGCTGACCACCGCAGGGCGAAAGGCTTCCAGCACATCGGCTGACGCGTGGTTGAACGGCACCCGGCCCGGGCCGCTGGCGATGTTTGCTGCGTCCAGACCCAGTTCCCGGTAAAAGGGCTGCAGCTGCTCGCGCCAAGCGCTTTCTTGGGCCGCATCGGGTGTGGGCTGCGCGTGGCAAAAGAAGTTGACGTTGTAAGGCTTGTCTGTGGCTTGGCTCAGCGCTTGCAATTGCGCCTGCAAGTCGCTGGCGCTGAGCATGGCGGCTGGCAATGAGCCCAGACCGCCCGCACGGCAAACGGCGGCGGCCAGCCGGTGGTTTTGCACCCCGGCCATGGGGGCCTGGATGATGGGGGCGGACAAGCCCAAGAGGTCAAGACATGAAGACATGCGCTGACTGTAATGGCTTTGGCGGGTGTCTCAGGGTTGTCCCGATGTTGTGGTGTGGAGAAATCATTTAACATGTTAAATAAATGACGAGCCGCACCCCATTTGTTCACCGCAATTTGCCCCGCCTGCTGCTGGAAGCACGCGAGGCGGTCATGGCGCACACGCGGCCCAGCCTGCGCCAGCATGGCTTGTCCGACCAGCAGTGGCGTGTGCTGCGGGTGCTGGGCGAGCATGCCGATGAGGTGGCAGGGGTGGAGACCGGTCGTGTGGCCCGCGAGGCGTATTTGCTGGGCCCGAGCCTGACCGGTGTGCTGGCCCGCATGGAGCGCGATGGCCTGATCGATCGGGCGCGTTGCCCGCAAGATGCCCGCCGCACCGTGGTGCGGGCCACGGCCGCAGGGCTGGCCAAAGTGCAAGCCCTGTCGGAAACCATCGAAGCGCACTACGCCTGGATGGAGCGTGAACTGGGCAAGACCAAATTGACAGCTTTGTACGAATTGCTCGACGGCGTGATCGCCCTGCAAGTGCCGCAGGACAGCGCCGACCAAGACATGAACGAGGAGGCATAAGACATGCAAATGACCCGGACTTCACAACGGCCCTGGCAACCCGAGGGCACGGTGTATGGCACCTTGCTCAACTTTCGCCGAGAGTGGGACATCCGAGCGCCGCGCATGAACGACGAGCCGCACAAGGCACCACCCCAAGCGCCTGTGCTGTATGTCAAGAGCGCCAACACCTTCAACCCGGCCGGGCACGACCTGCTGCTGGAAGACGGCATCAAGGAAGTCGATGTGGGCGGCACACTGGGGCTGGTCATCGGTGAAGGGGGTCAGGTGGCCGCCGGGGCCTTGCTGTGCGACTGGTCTGTGCCGCACATGAGTTACTACCGCCCGCCGATCAAATACCGCTGCCGTGACGGCTACCTGGCTTTGCCCTTGCAAACCACGGCCTGCCAGGCCTTGAGCGACTGGAACGATCTGGAAATCGAAGTGCGCCTGAACGATGCCGTGGTGCAGCGTGTGCGCTTGTCGTCCATGGTCCGCGATGCCGCCACACTGCTGGCCGATGTGAGCGAGTTCATGAGCTTGCAGCCTGGCGATGTGCTGATGGTGGGCACCGACTGCCTGCCCGATGGCACGCGCCCCAAAGCCCGACACGGTGACCGCGTCATGATTTCAGCGCCGGGCTTTGTCAGCCTGCAACAAACCGTTCGTCTGCAAGGAGGTGCCGCATGAAGCACGCACGCGTCGCTTGGTCGGGTGGCATCCACAAAGCCATCGAATCGGACGGTCAGCTGTGGCTGACCCAGGGGCCTCACGCCGGTCGGCGGGTGGGCTTTGACGAGGTCGTCTGGCTCCCGCCATTGGCGCCAGTGCCCCAGCCGCGCACCGTGATCGCGTTAGGCCTGAACTACGCCGACCACGCCAAGGAATTGGCCTTCAAGGCGCCGGAAGAACCGCTGGCTTTCATGAAAGGCGAGGCTTCGCTGGTCGGGCACAAGGCCATGACCTATCGCCCGGCCGAGGTGAAGTTCATGCACTACGAGTGCGAGCTGGCGGTGGTCATCGGCCGCACGGCCCGCCACGTGAAGAAGGCCGATGCCTACGACTTCGTGGCCGGTTACAGCGTGGCCAACGACTACGCCATACGCGACTACCTGGAAAACTGGTACCGCCCCAATCTGCGCGTGAAAAACCGCGACACCTGCACGCCGATTGGCCCTTGGTTGGTCGACGCGGCCGATGTCCCCAACCCCATGGCTCTGAAGTTGCAGACCACCGTCAACGGCCAGGTCACGCAAAGCGGCAGCACCGCCGACATGATTTTCGATGTGCCCACGCTGATCGAATACTTCAGCAGCTTCATGACGCTCAACCCCGGGGACTTGATCTTGACTGGCACGCCCGACGGCGTGGTCAACGTGAACCCCGGTGACGTGATCGTCACCGAGATTGAAAGCCTCGGCGCTTTGACCAACACCATCGTCAAAGCATGAGCTTGTTATGGCCTGTCATTGCGAGGCGCTTGCGACGCGGCAATCCAGCAGAGGCGTTGGTTCAGGCCATGGTGCGTGATCAAACTCAAGACTGGATTGCCACGCTTCGCTCGCAATGACCACTTTGACTCACTCGCATTGACAGCAAGCGCTCTCTGAAAGAACCCCATGAAAATCGACCACCTCATCAACGGCCAGTCCGTCGCAGGCCGCGACTACTTTGAAACCGTCAACCCGGCCACGCAAGAAGTGCTGGCCGAAGTCGCCTCCGGCGGCGAAGCGGAAGTCAACGCTGCCGTCGCCGCCGCCAAAGCCGCCTTCCCCAAGTGGGCGGGCACGCCCGCCACCGAGCGCGCCAAGATCATGCGCAAACTGGGCGATCTGATCACGAAACACGTCCCTGAGATTGCCGAGACCGAGACGAAAGACTGCGGCCAGACCATCAGCCAGACCGGCAAGCAGCTGGTGCCGCGCGCGGCGGATAACTTCCACTACTTTGCCGAAATGTGCACCCGTGTGGACGGCCACACCTACCCCACGCCCACGCACCTGAACTACACGCTGTTCCACCCGGTCGGCGTGTGCGCGCTGATCAGCCCGTGGAACGTGCCCTTCATGACCGCCACCTGGAAGGTCGCGCCGTGTCTGGCTTTTGGCAACACCGCCGTGCTCAAGATGAGCGAGTTGTCGCCATTGACCGCTGCACGTCTGGGCGAGCTGGCCCTTGAAGCAGGCGTGCCCGCCGGGGTTTTGAATCTGGTGCACGGCTACGGCAAAGAGGCGGGCGAACCATTGGTGTCGCACCGCGATGTGCGCGCCATCAGCTTCACCGGCTCCACCGTCACGGGCAACCGCATCGTGCAGAGCGCAGGCCTCAAAAAGTTCAGCATGGAGCTCGGCGGCAAGAGCCCGTTTGTGATCTTTGAAGACGCTGATTTAGATCGTGCACTCGATGCCGCCGTCTTCATGATCTTCAGCAACAACGGCGAGCGCTGCACCGCAGGCAGCCGCATCTTGGTGCAGCAAAGCATCTACGCCGACTTCGCTGCCAAGTTTGCCGAGCGCGCCAAACGCATCACCGTGGGCGACCCGCTGGATGAAAAAACCATTGTCGGCCCGATGATCAGTAAAGCCCACATGGCCAAGGTACGCAGCTACATCGAACTCGGACCCAAAGAGGGCGCAACGATGCTGTGCGGTGGCCTGGATCAACCCGGCTACGCCGCCGACTTGCCCGCGCATGTGAAAAACGGAAACTTCGTCTGGCCCACCGTGTTTGCCGACGTGGACAACCGCATGCGCATCGCGCAAGAAGAAATTTTTGGCCCCGTAGCTTGCCTGATCCCCTTCAAGGACGAGGCCGACGCCATTGAAAAAGCCAACGACATCGAATACGGTTTGAGCAGCTACGTCTGGACCGAGAACCTGGGCAAAGCGCACCGCGTGGCCGCTGCAGTCGAAGCCGGCATGTGCTTTGTGAACAGCCAAAACGTGCGCGACCTGCGCCAACCCTTTGGCGGCACCAAGGCCAGCGGCACCGGCCGTGAGGGCGGCACTTGGAGCTACGAAGTGTTTTGTGAGCCGAAAAACGTGGCGGTCTCGCTGGGCGGTCACCACATCCCGCATTGGGGAGTCTGACCATGGGCCAATTAGCGCTTGCCGCCAAAATCACCCACGTGCCCAGCATGTACCTGAGCGAGATTCCCGGTCCGCGCTTTGGCACACGCCAAAGCGCCATCGACGGCCACAAGGAAATCAGCCGCCGTTGCCGCGCTATGGGCGTGGACACGCTGGTGGTGTTTGACACGCACTGGCTGGTCAACGCCGGTTACCACATCAATTGCGGCCTGCACTTCAAGGGCGTTTACACCAGCAACGAACTGCCGCACTTCATCAGCAACATGACCTTCGAGTCACCTGGCAATCCGGCGCTGGGGCATTTGCTGGCACAAGTGGCCAACGACTACGGTGTGGAAACCCTGGCGCACGACGCCACCACCTTGCAGCCCGAATACGGCACGCTGGTGCCGCTGCGTTACATGAACGAAGACCAGCACTTCAAGGTGATCTCGGTCTCGGCCCTGTGCACCTCGCACTACCTCAATGACAGCGCCCGCCTGGGCTGGGCCATGCGCGAAGCGGTGGAAAAACATTACGACGGCAAGGTGGCTTTTTTGGCCAGCGGCAGCTTGAGCCACCGCTTTGCCCAAAACGGTTTGGCCCCTGAATTCGCCCACAAAATCTGGAGCCCCTTCCTCGAAAAACTCGACGAGCAGGTGCTGCGCATGTGGGACCAGCGCGAATGGAAAGCCTTTTGCGAGATGCTGCCCGAGTACGCCAGCAAAGGCCACGGGGAAGGCTTCATGCACGACACCGCCATGCTGATGGGCGCTTTGGGCTGGACGGACTACGACGGCGGTGTGGACATGGTGACACCCTACTTTGGCGCTTCGGGTACCGGACAGCTGAACGCCATTTTTGAGGTGACGCCGCAAACGGGTGAGCACATTCCGGCCGCGCAAGCCAGCAGTGCGCAGGGTTACACCGCTGTGAGCACGAGGCTGTGAGCATGCGCAACACGGATGTGTCTTTCGGTGATCCCGGTCTTGGATTTTTCTGTCATCCCGGACTTGATCCGGGATCCATCTCCGAACCACCATGGATCCTCGGGTCAAGCCCGAGGATGACAAACTAAAAAGCTTCAATGACACACTAAAAAGCTTGGATGACACACTAAAAATTTTGGATGAAAAACTGAAAAGTCTGGATGACAAAGTCAAAGGAAGCCCCATGCCCCATCTCGTGATCCTCTACACCGGTCAACTGGACGCCGAAGTCCAGATGACCACCCTGTGCCGCCAGATGGCCGACGCCATGCTCACCGTCAAAGACGAAGAGGACAAGCAGGTTTTCCCGACGGGCGGCACGCGTGTGCTGGCCTACCCCGCGCCGCATTACGCGGTGGCCGATGGCGGCGCTGCAGGGCGCGAGGCAGGCGGCACGGGTGACTACGCCTTTGTGTACCTGAACATGCGCATGGGCCGTGGCCGCAGCGAGGCCACGCAACAACGTGCAGGGCAGACGCTGCTGACAGTTGCCCAAGACTTTTTTGCCCCCGTGATGGCACAGCGCCACATCGGCATCACGCTGCAAATTGACGTGGGGCCTGAAGTGTTCGACGCCAAGCACAGCAACCTCCATCCGCTTTTCAACAAGGCTTGAACCATGTCCGTGTTCACCGACGACCAGATTCAACAGCTCGCACACGAGCTCAACCAATCTGAAAAAACCCGCGTGCAGATCGAGCACTTTTCCAAGCGCTACTCGGGCATGACGATCGAAGACGGCTACCGCATCAACCGCGCCTGGATGCAGATCAAGTTCGCCGAAGGGCGCACCATGATCGGCCACAAGATTGGCCTCACCAGCCGCGCCATGCAGGTCTCCAGCCAGATCGACGAGCCCGACTACGGCACGCTGCTGGACGACATGCTGTACACCTGCACGCCGGGCCAGGTGCTGGACATCCCATTCAAGAATTTCATCGCCCCGCGTGTCGAGGTCGAACTGGCCTTCATCCTCAAGAAAGAACTGCGCGGGCCCAACGTGACGGTGCGGCAAGTCTTGGAGGCCACCGAGTACGTGACTCCTGCGATCGAGATCATCGATTCGCGCATCGAGCAGTTCGACCGCCACACCAAGGTCATGCGCAAGGTCTACGACACCATCAGCGACAACGCGGCCAATGCAGGCATCGTGCTCGGGGCCAAGCGGGTGGAGCCACTGACCACCGACCTGCCTTGGTGCGGGGCGGTGCTGCGCCAAAACGGTGTGGTCGAAGAAACCGGCTTGGCAGCGGGCGTGCAAGGGCACCCCGCTGTGGGCATTGCCTGGTTGGCCAACAAGTTGGCCCCATGGGGCGAACACCTGCAAGCTGGAGAAATTGTTTTGGCTGGCTCTTTCACCAAGCCCGCGCCCGCCAAAGTGGGTGATGTGTTTGACGCGGACTATGGACCGCTGGGCAAGCTTGAATTTCGATTTGTTTAACCCCCAGGAACTGACATGCAAACACCCCACAACCTTTTCAAACAAGCCCTGAAAGACAAGCGCCCCCAGATCGGCCTGTGGATGGGGCTGGCCAGTGCCTACACTGCCGAAATCTGCGCCCTGGCCGGATTCGACTGGCTCGTCATCGACGGTGAACATGCCCCCAACGACCTGCGCAGCATCCAGGCGCAACTTCAAACGCTGGCCGCATACCCCGGCAGCCATGCGGTGTGCCGCGTGCCCGTGGGTGAGACGGCGCTCATCAAACAATACCTGGACCTCGGCGCGCAAAACATCCTGGTGCCCATGGTCGACACGGCCGAGCAGGCCGCGCAGCTGGTGCAAGCCATGCGTTACCCCCAGGACGATGGCCAAGGCGGCGTGCGCGGCATGGCCGGGGCTCGGGCTTCGCGCTGGGGCCACTACACCGACTACTTCAAGCGCGCCAACGAAGAAGTTTGCTTGCTGGTACAGGTTGAGTCGCGTGAGGCGCTGAAGAACCTCGACGCGATCGTCGCCACGCCCGGTGTGGACGGCGTGTTCATCGGCCCGGCCGACCTTTCGGCCAGCATGGGCCATGTGGGTAACGCGGCCCACCCCGATGTGCAGGCGGCGATTGCCGATGCGATTGCCCGCATCCTCAAGGCTGGCAAGGCGCCCGGCATCCTCACGCCCGACCGGCAATTGGCTGCGCAGTACCTGCAGCTGGGTGCGGTGTTCGTGGCCGTGGGCCTCGATACGCAAATCCTGATGCGCCAGACTGCCGATCTGGCGGCGCATTTCAAATCGGCCATTACCGCTGTGGCGCCCACCCGAGGTGCGACCTATTGATGGGGATCTGAGCCCAACAAACCTGAGCCGGATCAATCGCAACTGTTGGCCATGCCGGACTCGATCCGGCATCCAGTGCAGGCGCAGTGACACATGGACCCCGGATCAAGTCCGGGGTGACAAAGCCAAAGCACAAGTCCGGGGTGACAAAGCTAAAGCCACAGCAAAAGCAAAAGTACAAGTCCAGGGTGATGAAGGCAAAGCTCAAATTCTGGCGACGTTCAAAAACACAAGGAGATCCGACATGTTCCCCACACCCCAAGCGGTGGTGCCTTCACTGCAAGCGCAAGTACATCCCGACGAGTGGCAGGCACGTTTGCAGCTGGCCGCCTGCTACCGCGTGTTTGCCATGCTCGGCTGGACCGAGATGATCTACAACCACATCACCCTGCGCCTGCCCGACAGCGTGACCGGTGGCGAAAAGCATTTCCTCATCAACCCCTTTGGCTTGCATTACAGCGAGGTCACGGCCAGCAACCTGGTCAAGATCAACATGCAAGGCGAGGTGTTGGACGGCTCGCCCTACAAGGTGAACCCGGCGGGTTTCGTGGTGCATGCAACGCTGCACGGCGGCATCGAGAGTGCGCACTGCGTGATGCACACCCACACCACGGCAGGCGTGGCGGTCGCTTGCCTGCAAGGCGGCCTCTCGCAAAGCAATTTTTATTCGGCTCAACTGCACGACATGGTGGCCTACCATGACTTTGAGGGCATCACCATCCATGCTGACGAAGCGCCGCGTGTGCTGCAAAGCATTGGCAACAAGCCCGCCGTGATCTTGCGCAACCACGGCTTGCTCTCCTGGGGCCAGACCTTGCCGCAGACCTTTGCCGTTTTGTGGACGCTGCAACGCGCCTGCGAGATCCAGCTGGCCACGCAAAGCATGGGCCAACCGATCCCGGTGCCCGAATCGATTGCCGCCAAGTGCACACGCGATGCCTTGCAGTTCAACCCGAACCACGGTGCAGGGCAAGACGTTTTTGAAGCCTTGGTGCGCCAGATGGACCGCACGGACAGCGGGTGGCGCGCATGAGCGAGGTCCAGTTCAAGAAAGTGGCCATCGTCGGCGCAGGCGCCATTGGTGGCTGGATGGGTGTGCACTTGGCCCAAGCGGGTGCGCAGGTCAGCGTGCTGGCGCGTGTGGATACTTTGCAAGCCTTGCAAAAGAGCGGCTTGCAAATGCACCAAGGCGGTACGCTGCACAGCGTGCCCGTGAGCGCGTCCAACGACGCGGCCACCCTTGGGGTACAGGACTTGGTGGTCATCTCGGTCAAGGCCCCGGCATTGGCCTCGGTGGCCGCGCAGGTGGGGCCGCTGATCGGCCCCAACACCGTGGTGCTCACAGCCATGAACGGTGTGCCTTGGTGGTTTTTGCAGGGCTTTGGCGGGCCGGTCGCAGGCCGCTCGCTCAGCTCGGTGGACCCCGAGGGCGCGATAGCCCAAGCCTTGCCTGCCCAGCACATCATCGGCTGCGTGGTGCATGCGAGCTGCTCGGTCGATGCACCCGGCGTGATCCGCCACCACTTCGGCGATGGACTGATCGTGGGCGAACCTTCGGGCGAGAGCTCGCCTCGCGTGCAAGCCTTGCACGCCTTGCTGCAACAAGCGGGCTTCAACGCCACGCTGTCGCCGCAGATTCAAAAAGACATTTGGTACAAGCTCTGGGGCAACATGACCGTCAACCCGGTCAGCGCCATCACCGGGGCCACCACCGACCGCATCCTCGACGACGAGCTGGTGCGCGGCTTCATCTCGAACGTGATGCTGGAGGCCAAAGCCATTGGCGAGCGCATCGGCATCCCGATTGCGCAAGAGCCCGAAGACCGCCACGCGATGACCCGCAAGTTGGGGGCGTTCAAGACCTCCATGCTGCAAGATGTGCAAGCGGGCAAGCCGGTGGAGCTGGACGCCTTGGTCAGCGCGGTGCGCGAGCTGGGCCAGCTCACGCAGGTGGCCACGCCCTTCACCGATGCGCTTCTGGGTTTGAGTCGCCTGCATGCCAGTGGGCTGGGCTTGTACCCCGCACAATGAAACCATGACGACCGCACGCAAAGCCCTGACGGGCACCGCTTTTGCCACACTGCTCTTGATCGCCTTCATGATGGGGGCCAACCATGTGGCGGCCCGTTTGGCCTTCAACAACGGCGTGGATGTGGTCACCGCCGTCAGCGCGCGCAGCTTCGTCACGGCCTTGGTGGTGGGTTTTGTGCTCTGGCAACAAAAGGTGTCCTTGGCCACCACGCTGCGGCAAAAGAAATTTCTGTTGACCATCGGCGCCCTGATCGCGGTGCAAAGCGTGTGTCTGTATTCGTCGGTGGCCCGCTTGCCGGTGGCGCTGGCTTTGCTGGCCTTCAACACCTACCCGCTGACCACCGCTTTTTGGGCCCGTGTTTTGTATGGCCACAAGGCTGAGCGTGCTGTGCTCATGGCCATGCCCTTGATGCTGATGGGGCTGGCGCTGGCGCTCGATGTGTTCGGCGCCGCATCGGGTTTGGGGGCGGCAGCGCATTGGAGCCAGATCGGGGTGGGCATCGCTTTTGCCTTGGCGGCTTCGGCCACCTTTGGTTTGGCCATGGTGCTGATGGAGCACGAGGCGGGCGGCCTGGACGGTCGGCTGCGCACCTTCTCGACCATGGGCCTGGTCGCCATTTTTTCGATCACCGCCGCCATGTCGCAAGGCGGCTTTCACCTGCCCACAGCCCAGCCCGGCTGGTGGGGTTTGGGCATGTTGTGCTTCTTGTACGGCACGGCCTTCACCATCATGTTTATGGTTCTGCCCAAGCTGGGCGTGGTGGGCAACTCGGCCATCATGAATGTGGAGCCCGTGTTTGCACTGGTGCTGGCTTGGGCCTTGCTGGGTCAGTCGATCGCGCCCATGCAGCTGGTGGGCGCTTTGGTGGTGGTGTCCACCGTCATGTGGCTGGGCTTGCGCAAACGCTGAGCAGTGTTCATGGATCCCGGGTCAAGCCCGGGATGACAAGGTTGGATCGCCCGTGAGCGCGCAAGCTGTCACCCCGGACTGGATCCAGGGTCCGTGTGCGTGATCCCCAACCGGTTTATTTCTTCAACGCCAAAGCCTGCTCGTACAGCGCGTTCTTCGACTCACCCGTGATCTCGGCCGTCAGCTTGACGGCGGTTTTCAAAGGCAGTTCGGGCAGCAGCAATTGCAGCACCCGCAAGCCTTCGCCGCTGGTCTGGGTGACCGGTGCGTCGTGCACCACCAAGGCAAACTCACCGCGCTGGCGGTCCGGTTTTTCAGCCAACCAGGCCGCAAAGTCTTGCGCCACCACGGTCTCAATCTGCTCGAACTGCTTGGTCAGCTCCCGTCCCACGGTGATGCGCCGCTCGCCCAACACCGCCAGCGCCTGGGCCAGCGCCTCGATGCGGTGCGGGGCTTCGAGCAGCACCACAGCGCGGGTTTCTTGCGCCAAGGCTTGTACGGCGTGTTGGCGTTCTCCCGCTTTGCTGGGCAAAAAGCCGGTGAAGACAAAACCACCGTCCCCGGTCATGCCAGAGGCACTCAGCACCGTGATCACGCTGCTGGCGCCGGGCAGGGGCAAGACGCGGTAACCGGCCTGCCGCACAGCCGCCGCCAGGCGTGCGCCCGGGTCGCTGATGGCGGGGGTGCCCGCATCGCTCACATAGGCCACGCGTTCGCCCTGGGCCAGGCGCGCGATCACGGTTTGCGCGGCTTCGGCTTCGTTGTGTTGGTGCACCGCCAGCAATTGGGCGCCCGGGCGGTCAATGCCGTAGGCGCGCAACATCTGCTGGGTGTGGCGGGTGTCTTCGCAGGCGATGACGTCGACTTTTTGCAGCACGTGCAAAGCGCGCAGGCTGATGTCGGCCAGGTTGCCAATCGGGGTGGCCACGACATACAGTGTGCTGACCGGGTGGTTTTGCTGTCCGGCAGCGTCATTCGCGGCGGCAAGGGCTGGGGCGAACGATGCAGACAAGGGAGACGGAGTCAATGCAATTCCTCAAAAAAGACGGTAGCGGCAGCGCCACGACCAAGGCCCGGGGTGATGCGGGCGAAGACGAGGCGCTGGCCTATTTGCAAGAGCGCGGTTTGCGCTTGCTGCAGCGCAATTATCGGACGCCCGGGCGTGGCGGCGGCGAAATCGACCTGATCATGCAAACGCCCGACGGCACGGTGGTGTTTGTGGAGGTGCGAAAACGCAGCCGCAGCGACTTTGGCGGCGCAGCGGCCAGTGTGAGTTTCCAAAAGCAAAGGCGCATCGTGTTTGCGGCAAACCACTACCTGCTGCGTTGGCGGCGTTTGCCGCCGACCCGCTTTGATGTGGTCACGATTGAGGCACAAGGACCTCAGTGGTTGCCAGCAGCCTTTGATGCGGCTTGAAGGACGTACGGCAAGACACCAAAAATCATGGGAAATGCCCCGGTGAAGTGTGGAGGGGCGGTTATCATCCCCAGCCATGTTAGACCTGCGCATTCAACAGCATTTCATCGACAGTGCCGACCTGCACTACCAAGTGGCCGAGGCTTTGGCCAAGCCGGTGGATGCGGCCGTCCAGGCGGTGCTCGCTTGCGTGACCGGTGGTGGCAAAGTTTTGACGGCGGGCATGGGTGCCTCGTCGGCCATGGCCCAGTATCTGGCCTTGTTGTTGGTGGGGGGCTTTGAGCGCGGTCGGCCTGGCCTGGCCGCCCTGGCGCTGGCCTCGGACGGCCTGATGGCTTCGGCCTGGCCAGATGGTCGGGCTTTGGCGCTTCAGGTGCGTGCTTTGGGACAGACCGGTGATGTGCTGGTCTTGATCAGTGCCGACGGTGAGGAGCATGCTTTGGTCGAAGCCGTGCAAGCGGCCCATGAGCGTGAGATGACTGTGCTGGCCTTGACGGGCCACAACGGCGGTCTTTTGGGGCGCCAGCTGCGCGAGACCGATGTGCATGTCTGCGTGCCTCATGAGCGTGTGGCGCGAATTCGCGAAGTGCAGCACCTGGTGCTGCACTGTTTGTGTGATGGAATAGACACCCAGTTGTTGGGTGAACAGGAGCCTGTTTAAATGAAACGCAATCTTCAATCCTTGGTTTTGACGAGCACTTTGGCTGCATTGGCCCTGTCGGGTTTGTCGGCTTGTGCGCCCTTGCTTTTGGGTGGCGCAGTCATGACGGGGGTGGTGGCGACCGATCGCCGCACCACGGGCTCGCAAGTGGAAGATGAAGGCATCGAGATCAAAGTGGGCAGCGCCATCCGTCAAGAGCTGGGCGACAGCGTTCACCTGAACGTGACCAGCTACAACAAGCAGGCCTTGTTGACCGGTGAAGTGCGCACGCAAGCACTGAAAGAGCGTGCAGAGAAGCTGGCTCAAAGCCAGGAGAATGTGCGCACCGTGGTCAATGATTTGGCCGTGACCTTGCCTAGCAGCCTGAGCCAACGCTCCAAGGACACGGTCATCACCGGTCAGGTCAAGGCAGGCTTTCTGGACGCCAAAGACCTGCAGGTCAACGCCATCAAAGTGGTGACAGAGCGCGGCATCGTCTACCTGATGGGCCGCGTGACCCCTCGTGAAGCCAAACGTGCAACCGATATCGCCCGCAGCGTCGGCGGTGTGTCCAAGGTGGTGCGCGTGTTTGAAGAAATCTCTGAAGCTGAATTGCAGCGGCTGAGCCAACCGCCCATGTCCAAGTGAGATTGCTCAGCGCCAGATGAAAAAAGCGGCCGTGGCCGCTTTTTTTATGCCCAAAACGCTCAGCGCAGACGGCGGATCAGGCTGGAGGTGTCCCAGCGGCCGCCGCCCATTTTCTGCACATCGGCATAGAACTGGTCGACCAGCGCGGTCACTGGCAGACGGGCGCCGTTGCGTTTGGCTTCATCCAGCACCAGGCCCAGGTCTTTGCGCATCCAGTCCACGGCAAAGCCAAAATCAAATTTGTCATCGGCCATGGTCTTGCCGCGGTTGTCCATTTGCCAGCTTTGCGCGGCACCTTTGCCGATGACGTCCAGCACTTGGTGCATGTCCAGGCCAGCGGCTTGACCAAAGGCCACGGCTTCGGACAAGCCCTGCACCAGACCGGCGATACAGATCTGGTTGACCATCTTGGCCAGCTGGCCAGCGCCCGATTCGCCCAGCAGGGTGAAGGCACGCGAGAAAGCCATGGCGGCAGGGCGCACGTTGTCGAATGCTGCTTGATCGCCACCGCACATGACCGTGAGCACGCCGTTTTGCGCGCCGCCCTGGCCGCCCGACACGGGCGCATCCACAAAGTGCAGGCCCAGCTTTTGGGCTTCGCCGTACAGCTCGCGGGCCACTTCGGCCGAGGCGGTGGTGTGGTCCACAAAGATGGCGCCGGGCTTCATGCCAGCGAATGCGCCGTCTGGCCCTAAGACCACGCTGCGCAGGTCGGCGTCGTTGCCCACGCAGGCGAACACGATGTCGGCATTGGCAACGGCTTCGCGCGGGGTGGGGGCGCTGGCGTTGCCAGGGCACTCGGCCAGCCAAGCGGCGGCTTTGGCGGCGCTGCGGTTGTAGACGGTGACGTGGTGACCGGCACGGGCCAGGTGCCCGGCCATGGGGTAACCCATCACGCCCAGGCCCAAAAAGGCCACTTGGCGGGCGGGTGTCGGTTCGTAGGTCTTGTTGGCGATTTGGCTCATGGATGTGTCTCGAGGGTGAAAAAGATAGGCCGCTAATTTAGCAGTCCCGCGCCCAACCCCGCAGCGTGTCTGTGTATTGGGCGACATGGCGTTTGGTACCCTTGGGGCCATGAACGCTTCGATTGCAGACAATTTGGCGCAAGTGCATGCGCAGATGCAGGCCGCTTGCCTGGCCGCAGGGCGCCCCGAGGCCAGCGTGCGCTTGCTGGCCGTCTCCAAAACTTGGGGGCCCGATGCGGTGCGCCAGGCCCATGCCGCCGGGCAAACCGTCTTTGGCGAAAACTACATCCAGGAAGCGGTGGACAAGATCACCGCTTTGCGCGATTTGCCCCTGGAGTGGCATTGCATCGGACCCATCCAGAGCAACAAGTCCCGCCTGGTGGCCGAGCACTTTGACTGGGTGCACAGCATCGACCGCCTGAAGATCGCCCAGCGCCTGTCGGAGCAGCGGCCGGCCAGCTTGCCGCCTTTGCAGGTCTGCATCCAGGTCAATGTCGACGGCGGCGAGACCAAATCGGGCGTGACCCCAGAGGATTTGCCCGAGCTGGCCCAAGCCGTCGTTGCTTTGCCGAACGTGCAACTGCGTGGGTTGATGACCATTCCCGAGCCAGCCGAGTCGCCAGAAGCCGCCCGTGCGGTGCATCGGCAGGCCCGGCAGTTGCTCGAAGCCCTGAAGGGGCAGGGGCTAGAGCTGGACACCTTGTCCATGGGCATGTCGGCCGACATGGAGGCCGCCATTTTGGAGGGCAGCACCATGGTGCGTGTGGGCACGGCCATTTTTGGCAAGCGCTGAGGGGCTGAGGGGGCCGATTTCGGGCCCGATTGGCCTTGTGCGTGCCCGGATTGGCCGCTGGGCTGCTTCTGCTGGGATAATGTCGGGTTGCACAGCCCTGATCTGGTTTTCAGGTCAGCGGTTTTGAGCTTGCCCTCCCAGAGGCAAGCCCGCGCTATTTCACTCAGGTTACACCATGGCTCAATACGTTTTTTCTATGAACCGGGTCGGCAAGATCGTGCCGCCCAAGCGTCAGATTCTCAAAGACATCTCGCTGTCCTTCTTCCCCGGCGCCAAGATCGGCGTGCTGGGCACCAACGGTTCGGGCAAGTCCACCTTGCTCAAGATCATGGCTGGCATCGACAAAGAGATCGAAGGCGAAGCCATCCCCATGTCGGGCCTGAAGATCGGGTATCTGCCGCAAGAGCCCCAGCTGGACCCCACTGAAACCGTGCGCCAGTCGGTGGAAAACGGCATGGGTGAGATCAAGGCCGCGCAGGCCCGCCTCGAAGAGGTGTATGCCGCCTACGCCGAAGAAGACGCCGACTTTGACGCGCTGGCCGCCGAGCAGGCCAAGCTCGAAGCCATCATCGCCACCGCCGGTGACGCTTCTGACCACCAACTCGAAATCGCCGCCGACGCGCTGCGCCTGCCCCCATGGGACGCCGTGATCGGCAACCTGTCCGGCGGTGAAAAGCGCCGCGTGGCGCTGTGCCGCTTGCTGCTGTCGCGCCCCGACATGCTGCTGCTCGACGAGCCCACCAACCACTTGGACGCTGAAAGCGTGGACTGGCTGGAGCAGTTCCTGTCGCGTTTCTCGGGCACCGTGGTGGCCATCACCCACGACCGTTACTTCCTGGACAACGCCGCCGAATGGATTTTGGAACTCGACCGCGGTCACGGCATCCCCTACAAGGGCAACTACTCCACCTGGCTGGAACAAAAAGAAGCCCGCCTGGAGCAGGAACAGCGCACCGAAGACGCCCGCACCAAGGCCATGAAGAAGGAACTGGAGTGGGCCCGCGCCAACCCCAAGGGCCGTCAAGCCAAGAGCAAGGCCCGTTTGGCCCGCTTTGAAGAGCTGAGCGACTACGAATACCAGCAGCGCAATGAAACCCAGGAGATCTTCATCCCTGTGGCCGAGCGTCTGGGCAACGAGGTGTTCGAGTTCAAGAACGTCAGCAAGTCCTTTGGCGACCGCATGCTGATCGACAACCTGAGCTTCCAGGTGCCTGCGGGCGCCATCGTCGGCATCATCGGCCCCAACGGTGCCGGTAAATCGACCCTGTTCAAACTGATTTCTGGCAAAGAACAACCAGACAGTGGCGAGGTCAAGATCGGCCAGACCGTGAAGATGGCCTTTGTGGACCAGAACCGCGATGATCTGGACAACAACAAGACCGTCTGGGAAGACGTTTCGGGTGGTTTGGACATCATCAACGTCGGCAAGTTCCAGATGGCCAGCCGGGCGTATTGCGGCCGTTTCAACTTCAACGGTGGCGACCAGCAAAAGAAGGTCGGCATGCTGTCGGGCGGTGAGCGCGGCCGTTTGCACTTGGCCAAGACCCTGATCGAAGGCGGCAACGTGTTGCTGCTGGACGAACCTTCGAACGACCTGGACGTGGAAACCTTGCGTGCCTTGGAAGACGCGCTGCTGGAGTTTGCGGGTTCCGTCATGGTCATCAGCCACGACCGCTGGTTCCTGGACCGCATTGCGACGCACATTCTGGCCGCCGAAGGCGACAGCCAGTGGGTGTTCTTTGACGGCAACTACCAGGAATATGAAGCCGACAAGAAGAAACGCTTGGGCGAAGAAGGCGCCAAGCCCAAGCGCGTGCGCTTCAAGGCGCTCAAGTAATCAGCTGCTTCGCACAAAACCAGGGGCCCTTCGGGGCCCCTTGTCGTTGGGGCCCTTGATCATCAAGAATCGCGGCACATCCAGCCTGTCACCCCGAAGACCCGGGGGCCATGCCCGTGCACGGTACTTGTGGAATGCTTGTGGTGGCGGTGTGGCAGATGGATCCCGGATCAAGTCCGGGATGACGAGTGACTGTCCGGGATGGCTGGCCAAAGGCGGAGGGCGCTTAACGTGATGCTTGTTGGGCTTTCTCAAGCCACATTTGCAGGCTGTCCAGCAAGTCCTTCTGGCTGAACGAGCAGCTTTCTTCGCTGAACAGGGCGCTGGATTCCAGTCGGTCGAGCAGATTGCCAAGCACCACGCCGAACTTCTCAGGCAAGGCCAACAGGGCAGCATCGCTTCGCCACTGTTGGATCAACACGTTTTGGGACACCGTGCCCTGCACGCAGGCCGTGAGCGTGTTGTTCATGCGGGTCAAAGTGTCGAGTGCTGCGCTCATCGTCATGGGGCTCCTGCAAAGTCTGTGGCATTTCGAGGCGACAATCATGCCCCATGAAAGCCAAATCCCTCAAACCCATGCGCCTGGAAGACATTTTGTTCAGCCAGGGTTTTGGCACCCGCCGTGTGTGTGCCGGTCTCGTTCAGCAAGGCTACGTCAAGGTGGCTGGTGAGGTGGTCACCGATGCGGGTGAATTCTTCGAACCCGAAGGTTTGATGTTCAATGTGCAGGGCACCGATTGGCCTTTCAAAGAACACGCTTATGTGCTGCTGAACAAGCCCGCAGGCACCGAGTGTTCGCAAAAGCCATCGACTTGGCCGAGCATCTACACCTTGCTG
This sequence comes from Limnohabitans sp. MMS-10A-192, assembly GCF_003063335.1. Lineage (GTDB taxonomy): Bacteria > Pseudomonadota > Gammaproteobacteria > Burkholderiales > Burkholderiaceae_C > Limnohabitans_A. The sequence goes on from NZ_NERX01000004.1 coordinate 168,604, forward strand.
CCCGCGCCCTTGCGCCAGCGCCCCCAAAAAGCCGCTGTGCAGGGCGTGCAGGCGGTGGGCAGGTTGGACCAGGACACCACGGGATTGCTGCTGCTGACCGATGACGGCAAGTTCATCCACAAGATGAGTTCACCCAAGCACCATGTGCCCAAGGTCTATGAAGTGAGCACCAAGCACCCGATCACCCCTGAGATGGTGGACAAACTTCTGAGCGGCGTGGTGCTGGACGATGACCCTAAGCCCGTCAAAGCTGCGGCTTGCGAGGCCGTGGGCGAGCTGCACCTGAAGCTGACCCTGACCGAAGGCAAATACCACCAGGTCAAACGCATGCTGGCGGCGGTGGGCAACCGGGTGGAAGCTTTGCACCGTTCGCAAATTGGCGGCTTGGTTTTGAATGATCTGGCGCCGGGTCAATGGCGTTGGTTGACGGACGAAGATTTGGCTTTGCTCAAACCCAGATGATTTCAGCAGCCAAGGCCGGGGTGCGTTCCTGGCTTCGGCCCAGACCGAGTGCAGCAGTGAGGTCCGTCGGGGCTCACGCCACCCAACTCAAGAGTGCTCACGAAGTCTTGCACAGCCCCGGCCACCGCCTCCGCCTGGTCCTTGTGCGGTGAATGCCCGCAGGCGGGCAGTTTCAGCAGCTGCGCTTGCGGCACGGCTTGGGCAATGTCGTCGATTTGCGCCATCGTGCCGTAGGGGTCGTCTTCGCCTTGTATCGCCAGCAAGGGCACCGTGATGGTGTGCAGTTCGGGGCGGATGTCGAATGTTCGGAAGGCGTCGCTGAGCCAGACATCGTTCCATTGCCAGAAGGCGCAGTCCACATTGGCATGAAAAGCTGCCAGCCGTTGGCGCAGGGGGCCTTGTTCGTAGGCTTGGCGTGCAGCGGTGATGGCTTGCACCGAGATGTCTTCCACCATCACATGGGGCGCCATGACGATGCAGCCGGCCACCGGGTGCTGGCTGGCGTGGAGCAGGGCGATGGTGCCGCCGTCCGAGTGGCCCAGCAGCAGGGGGCGTTCAATGTTCAAGGCTTGCAACAAGGCGGGCAAAACCGCCAGGGCTTCGCGGTGCATGTAGTCAGGCAAGAGGCGCCCATGGCGTTGGCCCTTGTCGATGCGTGAGGGGCCGCGCACGTCGGGCGTGGCTTCGGACTGACCATAGCCCTGGCGTGAATAGACCACTCCCGGCAGGCCAAGTTGGGCGCACAGCCGGGCGGGCCAGTCGCGCCAAAGGGCCACGCTGCCCAAGCCTTCGTGCAAAAACACCAGTGTGGGCCCTGATGAAGGCCCTTCAGGCTGGATGTGTTGCACCTCCAGGCGTGTGCCCAGAACACTCAGGTGGCGCAAAGAGCTGGTTTGCATCAATTGTCTTTCTCGGGGGGCGATTACACTCAAAGGTTACTTGAAAGCTTACCGCGTGATTGTCTTGAACCGATTTTTCCGTACCTTGGGTCTGTGGCTCTTTTGTTTGACCCAATTGAGCGCTTTTGCTGCCGCGCCAGCACCCGTATTTGTGCTCAATTCTCTGGATGGCAATGTCAGCGTGATCGACCCGGTCAGCTGGACGGAGCAAAAACGCATCCCCACGGGCAAAGAGCCGCACCACCTGTACCTCACGCCGGACGAGAAGTCGGTCATCGTGGCCAATGCGCTGAGCGATTCGCTCACGTTCATTGACCCGCGCACGGCGCAGATCCAGCGCACGGTGACGGGCATTCTGGACCCGTATCAGCTGCGTTTTTCGCCCGACATGAAGTGGTTTGTCACCGCCGCCAACCGCTTGAACCATGTGGACATTTACCGCTGGGATGGTCACAACGCTGTTTTGTCCAAGCGCATCCAGACGGGCAAGACGCCCAGCCATTTGTGGATCGACAGCAAAAGCACCACGGTGTGGGCATCGATCCAGGACAGCAATGAGCTGTTGTCGGTAGATCTGGCCACGCAGACGGTGAAGTCGCGCACCCCCGTGGGCCCCATGCCTGCCGATGTGTTTGGCACGCCGGACGACAAATTGCTGCTGGTGGGCCTGACCGCCAGCGACGGGGTGGAGGTGTACGACATCTCGGGTCCGCAGCCGCGCTTGGTGAAGAAGCTGCCCACAGGCAAGGGCGCGCATGCGTTTCGGGCTTTGGGCGACCGCAAGCATGTGCTGGTGAGCAACCGCGTGGCCAACACGATCAGCCAGATCGACTACAGAAGCTTGCAGGTGGTGGCCGAGTTCCCAGGCCCTTCCGGCCCAGACTGCATGGACATCACGGCCGATGGCAAATTCATTTTGTTGGCCTCACGTTGGGCCCGCAAATTGACCGTGATCGACATCGCTTCGCGCAAAGTGGTCAAGCAGGTGCCGGTGGGCAAGTCGCCGCACGGGGTGTGGACTTTGGACCATGCGCCACGCCAATAAGCTTCGCACCTTGGTCATCTGCGGTTTGACCGCAGTCGCCAATTTGGCTGCGGCACAAACCGCAGCTTGCCCTCAGCCGGTTTACCTGACCTTGGACACCGGCCACATGGGCGTGGCGCCCTTGATGGCACAGGTGCTGCAACGCCAGCAAGTGAAGGTCACTTTCTTTGCGGCGCAAGAGAAAACCCAGCAGGGCGACGGCACTTTGGGCCAGCACTGGGCCCCCTGGTGGCGCGAGCGCGCTGCCGAAGGCCATGCCTTTGCATCGCACACCTGGGACCACGCGTATTGGCGGGCCGACCTGAAGGGCGCTGACACCGGGCGCTTTCAAATTCGCCCCAGCTCTGGCGCTCAGGCCGGGCAAAACCTCACTTGGACGGCTGCGCAGTATTGCGCCAATTTGCGCCAAGCCGCGCAGCGTTTGCAAGACATCACCGGTCAGAGGCCTTTGCCGCTGTTCAGGGCGCCGGGCGGCAAAACATCGCCCGCTTTATTGCAGGCGGCCCGTCAGTGCGGCTTTGCGCATGTGGACTGGGCCGATGCGGGTTTTCTGGGCGATGAATTGCCCAGCGACAAATTCCCCAACGCGCAGTTGCTGCAAAAGGCTTTGACCCGTATCCGCCCGGGCGACATCTTGATGGCGCATTTGGGCATCTGGTCGCGGCAAGACCCTTGGGCGCCTGCGGTGCTGGAGCCGCTGATTGAAGGGCTCAAGGCCAAGGGCATGTGCTTTGCCACCTTGCGCGAGCACCCTCAGTACAAGAGCTGGATCGCACAACACCCACTGGAACTCTCGGGGCATGCTGTTTCAGGACAATGACGCCATGGACGCTTTGACAGACGCATTCGCTTTTTTGCAGCAATGGCTTTTTGAGACCCTGGTGCAGCCTGTGGGCTTTGCGCTGGGCCAAGGAAATTTGCTGGAAAAAGCCTACGAAGGCACGGGCTGGTTGGTGGTGGGCTTGCTGCAGATCGCGGTCATGCTGGTGGTGATTGGCCCCTTGCAAAAACGCTGGCCGGCAGAGCCGCTGGCCGACGCGTGGGCGGTCAAGATCGACATCCTCTACACGGTGATCCACCGCCTGGGGCTGTTCAAGCTGGTGATGTTCTTCACGCTGGAGACCTGGTTTGAAAACGTCTGGGGCCAGCTGCGCACAATGGGTTTGCCCACTTGGCATCTTGACCAGGTCTGGCCTGGCGTGACCGACCAAGCGGTGGTCAGCTTTGTGATTTACCTGGTGTTCTTCGATTTCGTGCATTACTGGATGCACCGGGCGCAGCACCAGTCGGCACGCTGGTGGGCGCTGCATGCCTTGCACCATTCGCAGCGGCAAATGACGATGTGGTCCGACAACCGCAACCACCTGCTGGACGATGTCATCACCAGCTTGGTGTTGGCCGCTGTGGCCATGTTGGTGGGCGTGGGCCCTGGGCAGTTTGTGGCGCTGGTGGCCGTGAGCCAGTTGAGTGAGAACTTCCAGCACGCCAATGTGCGCATGTGGTTCGGGCCTGTGGGCGAGCGCTTGTGGGTCAGCCCGCGCTTTCACCGCAGGCACCACAGCATCGGCATTGGCCACGAGTCCGACTTCGAAGGCCGCAAGGTCCTGGGTGGCTGCAACTTCGGCGTGCTTTTGCCCTGGTGGGACATGCTGTTTGGCACAGCTGATTTCCAGCTGCGCTACGACGCCACTGGCGTGCGCGACCAAGTCGAGCAAAGCCGCGATTACGGCCAGGGCTTTTGGGCGCAGCAGCGGCAGGGCCTGCTGCGGTTGCTGGGCCGGGCCTGAGCGCTTTTTCCTGCGTCACTGCGAGCAGCGAAGCGACGTGGCAGTCCAGTGCTCGGTGAGCTGATAAGCTTCGCGCCATGAAGTTGTTGATCGATTCTTTCTGGCGTGCCGCCATCTATTGCCTGATGCCACGCGTCATCGGCTTGTCACTTTTGCCTTTGGTCCTGACCGTCGCCTTGTCGGGCTTTCTGGGCTACATGTATTGGGATGTGGCGGTCTTGACGGTTCAGCGTTGGCTCGAAGCGTCCAGTTGGCTCGATGGCGTATGGCGCTGGCTCGAAGGGGTGGGCTTTGCCAACCTCAAGACGGTGGTCGGCCCGCTGTTGGTGATTTTCTCGGTCACGCCTTTGGTGGTGGTGGTGTCTTTGCTGGCGGTCTCTGTGCTCATGACCCCGGCCTTGACCCGCATGGTGATGGACAGGCGCTTCCCGCAGATGCAACGCAAGCAGGGCGCCAGCTTTGTTCGCAGTGTGCTGTGGTCTTTGGGCTCGGTGTTGTTGGCACTGGGCGCCTTCTTGCTGACTTTGCCTTTGTGGCTGGTGCCGCCTTTGGCCATGTTGTTGCCCGCCTTGGTCTGGGGCTGGCTGACTTACCGAGTGATGGCGTTTGACGTGCTGGCCGAGTTTGCCAGCCAGGACGAGCGCCACACGCTGATGGCCCGCCACCGCATGAGCTTGCTGGCGATCGGGGTGATCACCGGCTTGATGGGCGCCGCGCCCAGCCTGGTGTGGGCTTCCGGCGCTTTGTTTGCAGCGGCCTTTGTGATTTTGGTGCCGGTGGCCATCTGGATCTACACCCTGGTGTTTGCTTTTTCTTCTTTGTGGTTTGCCCACTATGCGCTGGCCGCCTTGCAGGCTTTGCGCCACGAGCCTGTGCAGGCCCATGTGGATGAAGTGTTGCCCGCTGTGCCCTTGCACGTCTCGGCCCGTTTGGGGCTGGACCCAGATGGCGTGACGGATGTCGATCCGCGCCGCATACCTTGAGACTTTTTTCAGAAAGCTTTGCACATGACGCCCACATTTGGTCTGATCATCATTGGTGACGAAATCATGTCCGGCAAACGCCAGGACAAGCACATGCCCAAAGTCATCGAGCTGATGACCGCACGCGGCCTGAGCCTGACGTGGGTGGAATACGTGGGCGATTCGCCCGAGCGCATCACCGCCACGCTGGCCCGTGCCTTTGCCTCGGGCGATGTGGTGTTTTCTTGCGGGGGCATCGGCGCCACGCCAGACGACCACACCCGCCAGTGCGCGGGCAAGGCGCTGGGCGTGCCGCTGGCCTTGCACCCCGAAGCGGAAAGCCTGATCCGCGAACGCATGCAGGACACGGCCAAAGAGCAGGGCGTGCCCTACGAACCCGATCGTGCAGACAATGTGCACCGCTTGAACATGGGTGTCTTTCCCCAAGGCGCGCAGATCATCCGCAACCCGTACAACAAGATCCCGGGGTTCAGTTGCGCTGGCGCCCAGGGTGGTGCGGTGCATTTCGTGCCGGGTTTCCCGGTAATGGCCTGGCCCATGATCGAGTCGGTGCTGGACAGCCGCTATGCGCAGCACTTTCAGAAAAACGCGCAGCTTGAAAAGTCGGTGATCATTTTGGGGGCCATGGAGTCCACGCTCACGCCTTTCATGGAATCCATCGAAGCGCAGCATCCGGGCGTCAAAGTGTTCAGCTTGCCCAGCGTCGACCACCCGCAATGGGGGCGGCACATTGAGCTGGGCGTCAAGGGTGATCCTGTGCTGGCCGAGGCGGCTTATGTCCAGCTCAGGTCTTCGCTGGAAACCCTGGGTCTGAGCTATGGCCCAGAATTGGTGCGAAACCTTTAATTGCACCAAACTGGTTCATAATTGCACCAATTTGGTGTTATGGCTTGGCGGCTTTTTTCAAGCGGCGGGCTCAGAAGTCCTTCAGTCAGAGGCACAATTGAAGGCTGTTCGGGTGTGCGGGTCTGAGCCAGAGTTGGCACAGAAACTGCATAAGCTGAGCGTAGATTTTTAACACCTTTTCCAACCAGGAGAATTTGATGGCCAAGACCGTCGCAGACGTGATGAAGATGGTGAAAGAGAACGAAGTCAAGTTCGTTGACTTCCGTTTCACCGATACCCGTGGCAAGTGGCAGCACATTACTGCGCCTGTGTCGCAGTTTGACGAAAGCAAATTCGAAGAAGGTCAAGCGTTTGACGGCTCTTCGATCGCTGGTTGGAAGGGCATTGAAGCCTCCGACATGTTGTTGATCCCTGACGCCAACAGCGCCTTCATTGACCCCTTCTTTGAAGAAGTCACGTTGGTCCTGATCTGCGACGTGATCGAACCCACCGACGGCAAAGCCTACGAGCGTGACCCACGTTCGATCGCCAAGCGCGCTGAGACATACCTCAAGCAAGCTGGCCTGGGCGACACCGCTTTCTTCGGTCCAGAACCCGAATTCTTCTTGTTTGACGACGTGCGTTGGAGCACCGAGCCGAACAACACCTTCTACGCCATCGACGAAGCCGAAGCCCCATGGAACAGCGGCACCAAGATGGAAAACGGCAACAGCGGTCACCGCAACCGTGTCAAGGGTGGCTACTTCCCAGTGCCTCCTGTTGACAGCACGCACGACATGCGCAGCGAGATGTCCCTGATCCTCGAATCGATTGGCATTCCAGTCGAAGTGCACCACCACGAAGTGGCGGGCGCTGGTCAGTGCGAAATCGGCACCCGTTTCTCGACCTTGGTTGAGCGCGCCGACTGGACCCTGATGCAAAAGTACGTGATCCACAACGTGGCCAACGCTTACGGCAAAACCGCCACGTTCATGCCCAAGCCTTACGCTGGCGACAACGGCTCCGGCATGCACGTTCACCAGTCCGTCTGGAAAGACGGCAAGAACCTGTTCGCTGGCAATGGTTACGCTGGTTTGTCTGAATTCGCCCTGTTCTACATCGGCGGCATCATCAAGCACGCTCGCGCCCTGAACGCGATCACCAACCCTGGCACCAACAGCTACAAGCGTCTGGTGCCTCACTACGAAGCGCCTGTGAAATTGGCTTACTCTGCCAAGAACCGCTCCGCTTCGATCCGCATTCCTAACGTGGCATCCGACAAGGGCCGTCGCGTGGAAGCTCGCTTCCCCGATCCATTGTGCAACCCTTACCTGGGCTTCGCAGCCCTGTTGATGGCTGGCTTGGACGGCGTGGAAAACAAGATCCACCCCGGCGAAGCTGCCACCAAAGACCTGTACCACCTGCCTCCAGAAGAAGACAAGTTGGTGCCCACTGTGTGCTCCAGCTTGGACCAGGCCCTGGAAGCCCTCAACGCTGACCGCGCTTTCTTGACCAAAGGCGGCGTGTTCACCGATTCGTGGATCGACGCTTACATCGACTTGAAGATGCAAGAAGTCAACCGCAGCCGCGTGGAAGTGGCACCTGTCGAATACGACATGTACTTCTCCCTGTAATCCTGCACATGCGGATTGCACAGCTCAGTGCAAAAAAGGACGGCTTCGGCCGTCCTTTTTTTTGCCTTTGCTGCTTGTGGGTCTTGGTGGGCTGCATGGCTGCGCAAGCACAGGACACCATTTACCGCTGCGGGCAGGAGTACACCAATGCACCGCAAGGCAAGGCCGCTTGTGTGCGCGTGGCCATCTCGTCTGCCGTCACGGTGATCGGAGCCACACGCCCCAACGGTGCGCCGCAGGCTGTTCGCACCACATCGGATGAGGGCACAGCCTTGGTGCCATCTGCGCGCACCAAAACGGATGATTTGCCTGCCACGCAGCGCGAACGCGATGTGCAGGCCCGCGCCATCTTGCTGCAGGAGCTGGACCAGGCCAAGCGCCAGCAAGCGCAGTTGCAGCAGGCCTTGAAGGACCTGCCTGTGGGCCAAGCGCCCGAGAAGGTGACGGCCGCCAAAGCCGCCATCGAGCGCAACCAGCGTGACATCGACAGCCTTCAGCGTGAGCTTTCCCGCCGCCCTGTGGCGGCCAACCCTTGAGCAAGACCATGTCTTCACCCGTCTCTCGTTTTCAGGCCTTTGATTTGTTGGCCACCCCCATCGCCGTGATCGAGGGCGAAGGGCGCATCAGTTTTGTCAACGCGGCCCTGGAAGACGTGATGGGCATGTCGCGCCGCAGTTTGATGGGCGCTTATTTGCCTGATTTTTTTGCCGATCCCCAGCCATTGAAAAATGCCTTGATCGGCGCACGGTCGAACGAGTTTGCAGCGCTGCGCTACGAAGCCATGCTCAACCGCTTGCACCATGGCGACAGCTTGCCGGTGCACATGATCGTTGCACCCTCGGACCGTGCGGAAGAGGTGATCATCGAGCTGCTGCCGGTGGAGCAGCAAACCCGCCAAGAGCGTGAAGAGCGCCTGCTGGAGCAGGCGCTGGCCAACAAGGAGCTGATTCGCAATTTGGCCCACGAGATCAAGAACCCGCTGGGCGGTATCCGCGGCTCGGCCCAGTTGCTTGAGATGGAGCTCGACAACAAAGACCTCACCGAATACACGCAGGTCATCATCCACGAAGCCGATCGCCTGCAAACCTTGGTGGACCGTTTGCTGGCGCCGCACCGCCGCCCACATGTGGTGGGCGATGTGAACATCCACGAGGTGTGCGAGCGCGTTCGCTCCTTGATCCTGGCCGAGTTCCCCAAGGGCTTGAAGGTGGTGCGCGATTACGACACCTCGATTCCGGAGTTCCGGGGCGACCGTGAGCAGTTGATTCAGACCGTGCTCAACATCTCGCACAATGCGGCGCAGGCCCTGTCGGATCGCATCGCGCAAGGCGATGGACAGATCACATTCAAGAGCCGAATCTTGAGGCAAGTCACGTTTGGCAAGCAGCGTTATCGCCTGGCACTGGAATTGCATGTGATCGACAACGGGCCTGGTGTACCAGACTCGATCAAGGACCGCATTTTCTTCCCGCTCATATCGGGACGCGAAGGCGGCTCAGGCCTGGGGCTGACGTTGGCACAAACTTTTGTGCAACAGCACCACGGCATGATCGAGTGTGACAGCGAGCCCGGTCGTACGGATTTCAAGATTTTGATTCCGTTGCCTTGAACCCAAGAAAGCCCCTCAAATGAAGCCGATCTGGATCGTAGACGATGACCAATCCATCCGCTTTGTGCTTGAGAAAGCATTGCTGCGCGAAGGCCTGCCCACGCGCAGTTTCACCAACCCGCGCGAGGTCCTGAAAGCGCTCGACTCGGAAGAAGGGCGCGATGGCCCGCAGGTGCTGGTCAGCGACATCCGCATGCCCGGGGGCTCGGGTTTGGACCTGTTGGCCACCATCAAGCAGCGCATGCCCGGTTTGCCCGTCATCATCATGACGGCCTTCTCCGATCTGGACAGTGCCGTCTCGGCCTTCCAAAGCGGCGCCTTCGAGTACCTGCCCAAGCCATTTGACTTGCCCAAGGCGGTGGAGCTGATCCGCCGGGCGGTGGACGAGAGCCAACGCGAAGACGTGGCCGAAGAGAAATTGGTGGAAGCGCCCGAGATGCTCGGGCAAGCCCCGGCCATGCAAGACGTTTTCCGGGGCATTGGCCGCTTGGCGCAAAGCCATGTGACCGTGCTGATCACAGGCGAGTCGGGCTCGGGCAAAGAATTGGTGGCGCATGCGCTGCACAAGCATTCGCCCCGTGCCAACCAGCCCTTTGTGGCCATCAACACCGCAGCCATCCCCAAGGATTTGCTGGAGAGTGAATTGTTCGGCCACGAGCGGGGTGCCTTCACGGGCGCACAAGCTTCACGGCGCGGGCGTTTTGAGCAGGCCGATGGCGGCACCTTGTTCCTCGATGAAATCGGGGACATGCCCTTTGATTTGCAGACCCGTTTGCTGCGTGTCTTGTCGGACGGCCATTTCTACCGCGTGGGCGGTCACAGCGCGGTCAAGGCCAATGTGCGCGTGATCGCCGCCACCCACCAAGACCTCGAAGAGCGCGTCAAACAAGGCGTCTTTCGCGAAGACTTGTTCCACCGCCTGAACGTGATCCGTTTGCGTTTGCCTGCGCTGCGCGAACGCCGCGAAGACGTGCCCATGCTGGCACGTTATTTCCTGCAGCGCAGTGCGCAGCAGCTGGGTGTGGAGCCCAAGCGCATGGCAGAAGCGGCCATGGACAAGCTGGGGCAGTTCCAGTTTCCGGGCAACGTGCGCCAGTTGGAAAACATTTGCCACTGGCTGACCGTCATGGCGCCGTCGCAGCTCATTGAGCTCAAGGACTTGCCGCCAGAGGTCTTGGCAGCGGGTGCGCCCACCCCTGTGGTGGCCGGTGATGCGGCCACGGCGTCGGTGGCCCCATCGTCAGATGCAGGTGCTTTGCCCACCGCAAGTGCGCTGGCGGCAACGCCTTCGACCGCGCCTGTGACCGCCTCAGGGGGCGTGTGGGAGTCGGGGCTGGAGGAAGAGGCCTTGGCTTTGCTCCATGCCGGGCGCACCGATGTATGGGATGTGCTCACGCGGCGTTTTGAAACCAGCCTGATCCAGGCGGCCCTGTCGACCACGCGGGGGCGCCGCATCGAAGCGGCTCAAAAACTGGGCATCGGGCGCAACACCATCACCCGCAAGATCCAGGAGCTGGGCATCGACGAGTGAGGTGCCGGGCGTGCCGTGCCAAGGCACGCCCCAGCTTGCCCATGCACATGGCCAAGCTCAGTCAGCGAAGGGGTCTTTGAGCGACACGTCACCCATCGGGTACGCCACGCAAGGCAACACGCAGCCTTCGGCTTTTTCTTCAGCGGTCAGGCCGGGCCAGGCCATCTCGTAGCGCACCTGGCCTGAGACCAACTGGCCGATGCAGGTGCGGCAGGTGCCCGAGCGGCAGGAGCTGGGCCACTGCAGGCCGCCTTGCTCCAGAGAGTCCAGCAAAGTTTGTTCACGCCAGGCGTCAAAGCTGCCGCCATCGGGCGCGATGCGGGCATTGAAGAATGGGATGTCCTGGCTCATGCGCGGTGCAGGCTCGGGCCGATCAGGTCGGACCTTCAAACACCAGCTTCCACTGGTTGGCTTCCTTTTGCCAATAGGTGCGCAGGTAAACGGCTTGGCGTTTGTCTTTAATGTTGGGGTCGCTCATGGTCACGACCATGGTTTCTTCGCCATCGTTCCAGTGCAGAACGGACACGACTTCGAGTGGTTTGGCTTTGCGTGGGCCTTGTACGCCTTGAACCAGCTTGGGCCACCAATGGTCCAGGTCCAGCGCATCGCGCTCAAAGCGCTGGCTGTAGTAGCGCTTGAGTTTTTCAGCATCGCCGCTTTGGCGATCAGCCAACCATTGGTCCAATGTGGGCTGAAATTGGGTGTACGTGGTTGGCACTTGCCCTGCAGGAATCCAGTCGAGCTTTTCGGCAATCACCACGGGCGTCATGCGCCAGCCGGGCAAACGCAGCAGTTCTTCGATTTCGGCGTTGGCTAGCACGACGCAGCCGTCGGTGGCCTCTGGTGCGCGTGAGTACTGAGCGCTGGGCGTGCCGTGCAACCAGATGCCCGAGCCCGTCTTGTTGCGCATGGCATCCACAGCGTTCGGGAAGTTGAGTGTCAAAGCACCCGATCCAAACAAATCTGGCAGCGTGGCGCCGGGCAAATTTTTCTGGATGAAATACACGCCAATGGGGGTTTTGCCGTCGCCCTCCTTGACTTTGCCCACGCCGTTGATGCCGACCGACACATAGGTCTCTTTGATCAACTCCAGTTTGAGCTGGCCGTCCGCACCGGTGCGGTTGGCAAACCAATACAAACGAGAGCGCGATGCATCCACCGCCGCGAGGTAGGGTTGCTGAGCGGCCAGAAACGCCACGGCGGCAGGCACCTGACCTTCCAGTGCCTGAGGTGCCGTGCGCGTCATGCGGCGCTTGGCCTCCATGACCAATTCTTCAAGCCGGCGCATGGCGGAAGGCTTCGTATCGGCATCCAGATCGACGCCTTCAACGGGCTGCAGGCTGCTGATGTTGAGCAAATCCGCGTAAAGCAGTTGGCCCAATTGGAATGTGGGAAATCGGGTGGTCAACACACGTGCAGTGTCCAAGGCCTGAGCGCGTTCGCCTTCGCCCAGGTGTTGGTAGATCTGGCGGACCAGCGTCTCAGGATCTTTGGCGTTGATGACGGCGGCCGTGGCACTGGGCTCGAATTCGAGCTTCCAGCGCATGGGCTCTGGAGAAACCTTGAAACTGTCTTGCAGACTGGCTGGCAAACGGTTGTGGTTTGACAGCCACCAGCCGGTCAGGCCAAAAGATGCCACCAGCAAGGTCGGCACAGCCCATCGCAAGTGCCAGGATGCCTTGCTTTTGCGCGGTTGTTGTCGAGTGGGAAAGCGCGGGAAGTTCAATTCACCGTCTCACGCGTGATGAGCCAATGGTCTCCTTGCTTGACCAATTCCAGGGTCTTGTGGCTGTTGCCCTTGAAGTTGTCCGACTCGTAGATTTGCTGGAAGCGGGCCGTGGCTTTGTTGCCCGTGGCCTCAACCTTGAAGTTGTTCACTTCCACGCTGATGGTTTTTTTGGAGACGATGCGCGTGCGGCGATCGCTTTCCCATTTGGCGCGCGACATTTTGTCGGGCGGCGTGAAGCTGCTGGCGTAGGCGCCCAAATAGCGGTTCATGTCCTTTTGGCTCCAGGCCTTGGCCCAGGCCGCAACGGCATTGCGAATGTCGGTGCTGTCTGCCTTGGCTTGCTTTTGCTGAGCGTCATCTTTCTTGGGCTCAGGCTTGGGGGCTGCCACCGCTGCAACGACAGGCGCAGGTGTCACAGCCACAGCGGGCGCCACTGCGGCTGGCTTGGCTGCTGCGGGCGCAGGCGCGGATGCAGGCGCAGCGGCAGCGGCAGTGGGTGCCCTGGGTGCTGCCGCCACGGGCACTGTAGCTGCGGGTTTGGCGGCCTCACTGGCTGGCGCTGGTGCTTGAGGTGCAACCGGCGCAGCAGCAGGGGCAGTGGCAACTGGTGCAGCAGCTGCAACGACTTGTGCTGGTGCACGCTTGCTGGGGTCCATGCTGCCGAGCAAGGTCAGTTGCGGGGTGCTGTTTTTGACCTTGCTGTCCACTTGCAAAGCCTTGGCATAGGTCTGTTTGGCCAACTGGCTTTGGATGTCCGACAAATTCCGGTGAGCCGCAGCATAGCTGGGGTGCGTCAGCAGGGCTTTTTCCAGTGCGGTGCGCGACTCTTCGAGCTTGCCTTTGGACGCATACAGCACGCCCAGGTTGTTGTAGGCCTCGGACAAATCGGGGTTGGACTCGGTGAGTTTCTTGAATGTGTCGATGGCCTTGTCGGTCTGGCCTTGCTGGGCCTGGATCACGCCTTCGAGGAATCGCAGCTGAACATCTTTGGGCGCGGCTTGGCGCTCTTGCTGAACGAGCTTGAGCGCTTGCTCCAGCTGACCGGTCTGAATGGCCTGCTTGATGCTGTCTTGTGGAGACAGGGCCGCTTGAGCGGTCAGTGCACCGGTCAAGCCCAGGGCCACTTGCAGCGCCCAAATCATCCTGGAATATGAATGCTTTGGTGCCGTCAAAGACAGCGATTTTTGATCAAACAACATAGCCTAATTGGTATTTCTGGAACCTGAGAATTGTAGCCAGTCGCAGGCCCCTTCCCTGGGCCAGATGGAGATGGTGATCAGATGACCAAATAAGGCGCCGACGCCGACCATGCCGTGGGGATTTTGAAGGCCATTTCGGCCTCGGTGAAGGGGTGCGCAAACGCCAATTCTTGTGCATGCAGCATCAAGCGCGGGCTCAGTGCTTTGATGTTGGGCGGTGCATACAGCGAGTCGCCCAGCATGGGGTGGCCAATGCTTTGCATGTGCACGCGCAGCTGGTGGGTGCGCCCCGTCACGGGCTCCAGCTCGATCAAGGTGGCCGTCTCGCCCGTATCCAGCACGCGCCAGCGGCTGCGGCTGGCTTTGCCATCGGGGTGGATGATGTGGATCGGGCGACGCTCCCAGTCCAGCAAGATGGGGCCGTCGATCGTGCGCCAGCCCTCTTCGTCGGCCGCTTGCGCGGCTTGCGTTTGGGCGGGATGACCCGCCACCACGGCCACGTAGCGCTTTTTGACCTGTCGGGTTTCAAACAAACGGCTCAGGCGGCGCTGCGCCTCGATGCCACGCGCCATGAGCAGCAAGCCGGAGGTGTCCTGGTCGAGCCGGTGCACGATCAGGGCTTCGGGGTAGACGTCTTGCACGCGTTTGGACAGGCAGTCCTGCTTGTCCGGGCCGCGACCGGGCACAGAGAGCAGTCCGCTGGATTTTTCGAGCACCAGCAGATGCTCGTCTTCATGGATCGGTGTCATCGAAAACTCAAAGGGCCAGTGAGCCCGGGCCCATCAGGGCAGCAGATCAGGAGGGTTTGACTTTGCCGCGAGGCGCCACAAACGTACTGGGTGCCATGGGGCGGTCCGAGGTGAACGTCTTGGGCGGTGAGGTGTCTTTTTTAGGCTTCTTGGCCATTTTGTTGCTGCGTTGTTCGCCTTTGGCCATGATGCATCCTCGGTGGTCATCCCGGATTGGGAAGTCTTCGATGGTAAGGCACAAACTCGTTGATGGGCGATGCTGCGCTGGACTTGATCAGCGTCAATGCCCTGTGACGCGATGGACCCCGGGTCAAGCCCGGGGTGACATATCCATCGCTGGATGTCGGGCCAGGCTTGAACAAGCCAACGCCATGCCGGACTTGAGCAATCAGATGTCATACCGGACTTGATCCGGTATCCATAACTCAAGGTTATGCCGCACTTGAACAAGTCAACGTCATGCCGGACTTAAGTAAACCCATGGATGCCGGACTTGATCCGGCATCCATGACTTATTTCACTTCGGTCACAAACTGCTCGCGTGGGCGGCGGACCTTTTTGAGGCCGACCAGCCAGTCGCCTTCAGCGCGGTAGCCCAGCGGCACGATGGCCACGCTGCGCAGGTTGCGAGCGGCCAGGCCCAGGATCTCGTCCACAGCGGCAGGCTCAAAGCCTTCCATCGGCGTGGCGTCGACTTCTTCAAAAGCTGCGGCAATCAAGGAAGCGCCCAAGCCAATGTAGGCCTGGCGAGCAGCGTGCTCGAAGTTCACCTTGGCATCGCGGCCTGGGTAATTGGCCAACAGCATCTTGCGGTAGTTTTCCCAGCCTTCGTTGGTGCCACCGCGCTCGGCGTTGGTCAGGTCAAACATGTGGTTGATGCGCTCGGCCGTGTAGTTGTCCCACGCGGCAAACACCAACAGGTGCGAGCCTTCGGTCACTTGGGCCTGGTTGTAGGCTTTGGGCTGGATCTGCGCACGCACAGCGGCGTTGCTGACCACGATCACTTCAAACGGCTGCAAGCCGCTCGATGTGGGGGCCAGGCGTGCGGCTTCCACGATGCGGTCGACTTTGTCTTGCGGCACGACTTTGGTCGGGTCCATTTTTTTGCAAGCGTAGCGCCACTGCATTTTCTGGAGCAAATCGGACATGTTTTTCCTTGTTGGTGATTGAGCGGATGCGCGATTGTGTCCGAAACCCTATTCCACCTGCTGCCATGTGCCTGAAGGCAGGTCACGCAAGTGATACGGGCCAATGGCGGTGCGGATCAGGCGCAGCGTGGGCAAGCCCACCGCCGCCGTCATGCGGCGCACTTGCCGGTTGCGGCCTTCGCGGATGGACAACTCCAGCCACGAAGTCGGAATGTTCTTGCGCTCGCGGATCGGCGGGTTGCGCGGCCACAAGTCAGCTGGCGGCGTCACCGCTTGGGCGCGGGCGGGCAGGGTGAGGCCGTCGTTCAGCGTCACGCCCCGGGCCAGCGCCGTCAGCGCTTTGTCGTCCACCACGCCCTCGACCTGCACCAAATAAGTCTTTTCCATCTTGAAGCGCGGATCGGCAATGCGCGCCTGCAGTTGGCCATCGTCGGTCAACAGCAGCAAACCTTCGCTGTCGGCGTCCAGCCGCCCGGCCACGTACACACCGGGCAGGTCGATGTGGTCCTTCAGGCCCTGCCAGCGCCCCTCGGGGGTGAACTGGCTGAGCACGCCATAGGGTTTGTTGAAGCGGATCAGCATGAGGGGCAATGGGCGGGGCAGGTGACAAGGCAGAGGGCGTGAGCGTATCAGGTCGCGTGGGTTAGCATCCCCCGCATGAGCTCTCAATACGAATGCCTGAAAAGCGCCGACCTTTATGCCGAGGCCTTTGGCGTTTCGGCCCCCGAAACCCTGCTGGACAAAGAAGTCTGGCCACGCAAACAGGGCTTTTTCATCCGCAAGGCACAGGCTGAGGGCGACACCGCCACAGCAGACGCCGAGCAGCCGCTGGTGATGGAACTGGCCCAGGGCCAGTTTGGCCTGGTGCCCGGCTGGGTCAAGTCCACCTCGGACGCCAAACTGCGCTCGACCAAACTGGCCGTGACCCGCTACGAAACCATGAGCACCGCCACGCCCACGCGCGACACCTGGCTCAAAGGCCAACGCTGCATCATCCCGATGCAAGCCTTTTTGGAAGACGACTGGCGCAGCGGCAAAGCCGTGCCCACCCGCATCGCCCGCGTGGACGGCAAACCCATGGGTGTGGCTGGTTTGTGGGAACACTGGGCCAAAGACGGCGAAAGCATCACCAGCTTCACCTTGCTCACGGTGAACGCCAACAGCCACGCGCTGATGAACCGCTACGGCCAAAACGGCAACGAAAAACGCATGCCCGCCATCCTGAACGAAGGGGCCTTGGCCGCTTGGCTGAGCGCACCGATCGACAAAGCACGTGAATTCATGCGGGCCTATCCGGCCAACTTGCTGCTGGCCAACCCGGTGCAGAAAAAATAAGCCAGAGCGGTTGCCTGTTTAAAAGGCAGTCCGTGCCAGCCCGCATGGTTTAAGGGTTTACGCGGATATCCCTGCAGTTGTCCACAGCTTCATTCACAGAAGCACGGAACAACTTGCTGCACCGCAACAGTGCACGCGTTCACAACGACTGCCGATAGCGCTCCAGCATCTGGGCTTGCGTTTCGGCTTCGATCTCTTCGCCTTTGAAAGCGCGGATCTGGTCACGCATCATCTCGGCCATGCTGGGCAGCTGCGCCCGGTTGGCGTGGCGTGAGGCGTCCCACAACTGCGAGCGCATCAGCGACTTGCCGCAATGCAAATACACCGACGCCACCGCCACGCGAATGGCCAGCGCAGGCGTGCGCCGCGCATCGGCGCACAGCGCCAAGTCAGCCGGGTCGGTGGACAGCACAGCGCGGCCATTCACCCGCAAAGTCTCGTCAAAACCCGGCACCATGAACAACAAGCCAATACGCCCGGTGGCGATGATGTTCTCCAGCGTGTCCAGCCGGTTATTGCCCGGTGCGTCGGGCACCAGCAGCGTCTGCGCGTCCAGCACCTTGACGAACCCCGGCTCACCCCCGCGAGGCGAAGCGTCCATGTCGCCCGCTTGACCCGTGCTGGCCAGCACCACAAACGGCGACAGCCCAATGAACTGCACCGCATGTGCGTCCAGCGCCGGGATTTCCTTTTTGAGCGAACGCTCACGGGCGGGGCCGTACAGGGCGCGCAGGGCGGCGAGGGTGGTGATGTCTGGGGTGGTCATGGTGGGTGTGACTTGCTAAAGCGCGGTGCGGGGTGACTGGCCGTCCAGTGCCGGCATCACTGTGCAATTCATACCATCTGAATGACCAGTTTTTTGCCACAAGCCTGCGCGTATTTGCGCAGTGTGGCAAAAGAGGGCGAATGTTTTTCGCTGCGCAAAGACGCCTCCAGCCTGGACACAGCGGAAACAGTCGTTCCCATGCGAGTGGCCACTTCCGCTTGGGTCAGGCCTGCGGCTTGACGTGCTTCAAGCATGGCATGCAGTGCGGTGTATTCCTCTTCCAGTTCGTCAAACGCCTTTTGCACACCGGGCTTGCCCAGCAGTGCTTTGCGAAAAGCCGCGTCATGCGGCACGGGTTTGTAGCCAGTTTCAGCCATGGTGCACATCCTTCAGTCGTTTACGGGCCAGCCGAAGCTCAGCATCCGGGGTCTCTTGTGTCTTTTTCACGAACGAGTGCAGCACCACGATGGATCTGCCCACCTGCGTGCAGTAAAACACCCGACCAATACCTTCTGGCCCCTTGGGGCGTAACTCAAACAGTCCGTTGCCCATCGCTTTGGAGTGGGGCATACGAAGGTCCGCACCGTGAATGGCCATGGCATCTGTGAGCCGCACATAGTCTGCAACGATGCCTGCGGGCATGGACATCACCTCGCGCCGGACTTTGTCATTGAAGTAGGTGATGGACCAATTCATGGAAAAAGATGTTAGCACATTTGCTAATAAATGGACGCCGCTTTGAAGCTAAAACCCCGACCCCGGCTTACTCAAAAACACCAGCTCCTCGGGCGTGGACTCGCGGCCCAGGATGGCGTTGCGGTGGGGGTAGCGGCCGAAGCGCTCGATGATGGCTTGGTGGCGCTGCTCGAAGCGCAGGGTGTCTTCAAGGCCCGGCTGCGCAAACAGGAGGGCGGCTTGGGTGTGCACCAGGGCGGACTCGCTGTGCATGTAGGGCATATAGGCAAAGCTGCGCTGCGCCAGGGGCAGGCTGCAGTCCTGCCCACTGGCCACCAGCTCTTGCGCCAGCGCCAAGGCCAGCGCGTCTTGCGCAAAGGCTTGGGGGGTGTCGCGGTAGACGTTGCGCGAGAACTGGTCGAGCACCAAGACCTCGGCCAAGCGCCCCTCGGGCGTGGCGCGCCAAGCAAACAACTCACACCGAGCTGCCGCCGTCAGCGTGGCACCGAAGCGGGCGCGGATGGTTTCGTCCAAGGCGGCGTCTTTGGCGAAGTGGTGCTTTGGGGTGAGTTCGGTGAACCAGAAGTGGAGGATCTTTTCTGGACTCATATTGCCAACAGATTAGGCTGCTGCGTTGATATCCAGTGACATTGGCATATGGTCGCTTACGCTAAGCCACTGATGACTGTCACCGATTTGAATTTTGCAATGTTGCAGCAAGTCATCGGACACAAAAACATAGTCGATGTGATAAGACTTGCTCAAGTTGCGTTGGAGAAAGAAAGTGGGTGTAGTTTCTTCTCCTTGGCGCTCACACTTTTGATGGTGATAAACACTTTGGAGCCCAATGTCAGCTAATTCTTCGACCACATCAGAGTGGTTCCACCAGCGATCTGGCTTGTCCCATATTCGATTGCTATTGAAATCACCCAACACAATGGTGTTGCCATTACGAAGCTGGTCTCTGTGGATTTGCAGGTATTTCCAAAGTTGCCCAATGTAGCGGAAGGCGTCGGCATTTTCAGCCTTAGTCCATAAGCCAAGTACTTGGTATTTTTCGTTCAGGATAAAGGGGGCAAACAGTTTGAGGTCCGTTGTTGACCATTGCGATGCTTGATTGCTATTAACCACGCCTGGTTGAGAAAATGTTCCAAACCAGTCCGCCGCGCGAACGTGATTGCCATTCTTTGGAAAGATCCCTAAGCCTTTGTGTTTCGAGTTTCCAATCCACAAGTAATCGCCAGCCCAGTTTTGAAATGTAGAAGTTGACAGGGCCGGGTTCTCGCATTCTTGGACGACATAAACGTCCGCGCGGAGCTCGTCTAGTGCTTCGGTTTTATTGCGAAGTGCACCATTGCAATTCCACGTGACAATTTTCATGACAGCTTGGCAAATTGGCAGAACGAGCTCACTTGCCCCAGCTGTCCTTCAACCCCGTCACCCTGTTAAACACCGGTTTGGTGCTAGCATCATGATCAAGTCGATCCGCCACAAAGTACCCAAACCGCTCAAACTGGAACTTCTGGTCCGGTTGCGCGGCGGCCAGTGATGGCTCCACATAGGCCGTGACCACTTTCAGGCTGTTCGGGTTGAGCGACTGCAAGAAATCTTTGCCGCCCGCGTCGGGGTGCGCGTCGGCAAAAAGGCGGTCGTACAGGCGCACTTCCGCTGGCACGCCGTCGGCCACGGCCACCCAGGTGATGGCGGCTTTGGCTTTGACGCTGTCGGCGCCGGGCGTGCCGCTCTTGGTGCCGGGGATGACTTTGGCCTGCACTTCGGTCACGTTGCCCGCCGCGTCGCGTGCGCAGCCGGTGCATTCGATCACGTAGCCGCCTTTCAGGCGCACCACGTTGCCGGGGAACAGGCGCTTGTAGCCCTTGGGCGGCACTTCTTCAAAGTCTTCGCGCTCGATCCACACTTCTTTGCCGATCTTGAACACGCGGTCAGCGGGGGTCATGGCGCCTTCAGTGCCATCTTTCCCATCCTTGCCTTCGGCAATCGCGCTGTGGGGAAGGGCGGGTTGGGTGCAGTCTTCGGTGTAGGCATCTGAGCCAAAGGCCTCGGCCCAGTTGCTCAGCACCAGCTTGACGGGGTCGAGCACGGCCATGCCGCGGTGGGCTTTGTTTTCCAGGTCTTCGCGGAGGCAGCCTTCGAGCGTGCTGTAGTCGATCCAGCTGTCGCTCTTGGTCACGCCAATGCGGTCGGCAAACAGGCGCAGGCTCTCGGGCGTGTAGCCCCGGCGGCGCAGGCCCACGATGGTCGGCATGCGGGGGTCGTCCCAGCCGCTGACTTTGCCTTCGTTCACCAGTTGCGCCAGCTTGCGTTTGCTGGTGATCACATAGGTCAGGTTCAGGCGGGCAAATTCGTATTGCTTGGGCGCAGGCGCGGCCAGCAGTTGGCACTCGCACAGGCGCTCCATCAGCCAGTCGTAAAACGGGCGCTGGTCTTCAAACTCCAGCGTGCACAGGCTGTGGGTGATCTGCTCCAGCGCGTCTTCGATGGGGTGGGCAAAGGTGTACATCGGGTAGATGCACCAGGCGTCGCCCGTGTGGTGGTGGGTGGCGCGGCGGATGCGGTAGATGGCCGGGTCGCGCATATTGATGTTGGGCGAAGCCATGTCGATCTTGGCGCGCAGCACGGCCGCGCCGTCGGCGAGCTTGCCGTCACGCATTTCGCGAAAGCGCGTCAAGTTCTCTTCCACCGTGCGGCTGCGGAAAGGGCTGTCCACGCCGGGTTTGCCAAAGTCGCCCCGGTTGGCGCGCATGTCTTCCGCGCTTTGCTCGTCCACATAGGCGTGACCGGCTTGGATCAGCGCCTCGGCGGCGCGGTACATGAAGTCGAAGTAGTCGCTGGCCTGGTAGGGCGCAGCGCTTCCGGCGGCCTGGCCCAGTTGGGCCCAGTCAAAACCGAGCCATTTCACGGCGTCGATGATGCTGTTGACGTATTCGGTGTCTTCTTTTTCGGGGTTGGTGTCGTCAAAGCGCAGGTGGCACACGCCGCCATATTCTTTGGCCAGGCCAAAGTTGATGCAGATGCTTTTGGCGTGACCCACATGCAAATAGCCGTTGGGCTCGGGAGGAAAGCGGGTGCGGATCTTGGCCGGGTCGGGCTGGCCAGCGGCGTGGTGCGCGGCGTCGCCGGGGCTGCCTGCCCAGCGGCGGGTGGCGTAGGTGCCTTTGTCCAGGTCGTTTTCGATGATCTGGCGCAGGAAGTTGCTGACTTTGTGGTCAGCGGAAGTGTCGTTGTTGGTGGGGGTGGTCATAGCGATTGATTTTAGGGCTTGCCAAAGGGCAATCCCGCTGGGCGGCGTTACGAATGGACACCATTGTGAAGCGTTGTTTGTCCTCGGATGGTGTGGCTGGCGCGCTAAGGGACAAGGGGAGTCTGCTTTCAAGAAAAGCCAACGTGATCCAAGGAGTCCATCCATGCGTTTTTCAGTCCCAAATGCCATGTCCAGAGCGGCGTACCTGTTGGGTTTGCTGGGGGCCGCTTTTGCGCAGACCGGCTGCGCCCACCCCGTGATGGTGGAGCCTTCGGTGGTGATCCAGTCACGCATAGGGCATCCGCAGGTTTATGCCCACCCGGCGCCATCGGTGGTCTATTACCCGCAGGTCATGGTCAGGCCGGCGCCCATGTATGCCCCTCAGATGATGCCGATCTACAGACCGCCATCCATTCAGCAACACCACGGTCATGCTTTGCCGCGCCCTGTATGGGGTGGCCATGGGCGTGTGGCGCCCAGTGTTCACAATGGACGAGACGCTGTACGCGGCGCCGGACGTGGCGTATGGGGCCAGCGGCGATAACCCACTTCAAATTTCTGGAGTACTTGTGGATTCTTTGTTGCTGCTCAAAGCCGCCGCTGATGGCGCTTCAGCTGCCGCTTGAGCTTGCAGGCCCTCAGGGGCGTTGACGCAGGATCATCTCGTCGCGTCGGATTTCCACATCGAAGTGTTTCAGAAAGTTCTGGCCCAGCAGTGCCTGTTCAGGCCGAAGTCCGTTCAGACCCACGGTCACGCCTGCATCGTTGAGCACCAAGTGGCCTGCACGCACCGGCACGTTTCGCACCAATTGGCCGGGGCGCTGGCCGTTGGCGGTGTGCAAAGTGATGTCCTGCCCCGAAGGCAGTCCCGCTTGTTGCGCCAGTGCCTGGCTCACGCTCACATGGCTGGCGCCGGTGTCGACCAAAAACGTCACAGGCTGGCGGTTGACTTCACCTTCCACATGAAAATGACCGTCCCTCTGGCGCGGTATGACCAGATCGCCCGAGCTGAGGGCATAGGGCTTGAGGCTCGCCTGGCGGTTTTGCTCAATGCGATCAAACACCAGGTACAGCACGGCAGCCACTGCCAGCCACACGGCGGTGATGGCCAGAGCGCCAAGGCGGGTGGTTTGCTGGAGGGTTGGCTTGGACATACTCACCCCACAGACCCAAACCAAAGCCATTGGCCCAACAAGCGTCCTGGCAGCAAAGTGAATGCGCCAGTCACCAAACAAGCCGATACATCAATCCACTGCATGGTTCCTCCTTGATTATTTTTAAACAGTACTTTGACACAGGTTCTGATGAAGATTCCTTCGTTCAGTCTGATGCGCAGCCCTGCGAGCGATAATCCATTCCAAATTTCTGGAGTACTTGTGGATTCTTTATTGCTGCTCAAAGCCGCCGTGATGGGGCTGGTCGAAGGTTTGACAGAGTTTTTGCCGATCTCTTCTACAGGGCATTTGATCCTGGCCGGTCATTTGCTGGGGCTGCATGATGACAAGTCCAAGGTATTTGAAATTGCCATTCAGACCGGGGCCATCCTGGCGGTGATCATCGTGTATTGGCAAAAGATCAGCTCGACCATCCAGGCCTTGCCACACAGCGCGGCGGCGCAGCGCTTTGCTTTCAATGTGTTCATCGGCTTTGTGCCCGCAGTGATTTTGGGCTTGCTGCTGGGCAAGGCCATCAAGGCGCATTTGTTCACCCCGGGCGTTGTGGCCAGCACGTTCATCGTGGGCGGTTTGATCATCTTGTGGGCTGAGCGTCGTCCCGCCAGCACGGTGCGCATCCACGAGGTGGAAGACATGCGCGGGCGCGATGCGCTCAAGGTGGGCCTGGTGCAGTGCCTGGCCATGATCCCGGGCACCAGCCGCAGCGGCGCCACCATCATTGGCGGCATGCTGTTGGGCTTGTCGCGCAAGGCGGCGACGGACTTTTCTTTTTACCTGGCGATTCCAACGCTGATTGGCGCGGGGGCTTACAGCCTGTACAAAGAACGCGCCTTGCTCAGCATGGCCGATGCGCCGATGTTTGGTGTCGGCTTGTTGTTCTCTTTCATCAGCGCTTGGGTGTGCGTGCGCTGGCTGCTCAAGTTCATCTCCAGCCACAGCTTTGAGGTCTTCGCCTGGTACCGGATCGTGTTCGGCTTGGTGGTTCTGGGCACCAGCTACAGCGGTCTGGTGACTTGGGCACCATGAATTTTTTCGGGGCTTGAGTCGGTCAGAGACGTTGTTTTTTGACTTCTGGCTGAAAAGTTGTCTTGTCATCTCGACGAGGAACTTGTTTTGTCACTCCGGGCAAAGACATTGTTCTGTCACCCCGGGCGAAGACCCGGGGTCCACGCCCCCCGCAAGCCATGGATCCCGGATCAAGTCCGGGATGACGGGTTGGGCGAGGACCTTGTTTTGTCACCCCGGGCGAAGACCCGGGGGCCATCTCACCTGCATGCTATGGATCCCGGATCAAGTCCGGGATGACGAGTTGGGCGAAGACCTTGTTCTGTCACCCCGGGCGAAGACCCGGGGTCCATCTCCCCTGCAAGCTGTGGATCCCGGATCGAGTCCGGGATGACGAATTTCGGATCAAGTCCGGGATGACGAGTTTCGCTTCAAGTCCGGGATGGTGACTTTCACGAACGGATCAGGCCCCGATGTTGCGCAGCGTTGCTTCGATGGCCGCTGCCGTGGCCAGGGGTTTTTCCATGGGGAAGAGGTGTGAGCCGTCGAGCATCATGATGCGGCCCTTGACCACCTTGTGGGTCAGTTCTGCCCCCGCCTGGCGCATTTCGGCCGAGTGCGTGCCGCCGATGAAGGCCGCAGGGCATTTGAGCGGGTGGCGCTTGAGCAGGCTGTCGAGTTTGTGCGGCAGGCTGTTGTAGATCGCGGTTTCCACATCGCGGTCAAAACTGAGCACGCGCTGGCCACCTTCGTCGTGCGTGCCGTGCTCGATGTAGTCGCGCAAGACCTGCGGGTCCCAGCGGGCAAAGGATTTTTTGTGCTGAAACTCTCCAGCGCGGCCTGTGCGCTGGGCCAGTGGTGGCGGCGTTTTTGGCTGATGCGTCCGGGTGACAGCGCCCCGATCAAAGGGGTGCGTTTGGCCAGGCCCAGCGTGGTGGCGCGCCAGCCGCCCAGCACGGGCGAGTCGATCAGCACCACGCCACGCGCCAACTCGGGGTGGCGGGCGGCGCACATCAGGCTCAGGATGCCGCCCAGTGAGTGCCCCACCAAAAAAGCGGGTGCACCATCACCCTGCTGGGCACGCGCAAAGTCGGCCAGTTGCTGCACCAGGTGCGGCCAGTTGTTGCTGACCGGGTATTTCGGGTCGTGCCCATACATCTCCACCGCATCGACTTCAAACCCGCGCTGGCGCAGGCTGTCGAACAAGACCCGGTAAGTGCTGGCCGGAAAGCTGTTGCCGTGCGAGAAGACGATGCGGGCGGCCATCAGATCAGCTTCTCGTCCGGCGTGGTGATTTTCTTGAGCAAGGCGTTGCGCACAGGCGGCACCATGAGCGGGATGTCGGTCGCGCCACCGTTCCACATGGGGTCTTCGATGCTGTCGAACATCTGGCGCAGCTTGTCGCCCCAGCTGCTGCGCAACATCTGAAAGTAGGGGTTGTGCTCGTCGATGCACATGATGCGGTCGGTCTGCAGGCTGCCCGCTTTGTAGACCACCATGTCCAGCGGCAAGCCGACCGACAGGTTGGACTTGAGGGTCGAGTCCATCGACACCAGGGCGCACTTGGCGGCTTCGTCCAGTGGGGTGTCGGGGGTGATGACGCGATCCAAAACGGGTTTGCCGTATTTGGACTCGCCGATCTGGAAGTAGGGCGTTTCGTCGGTGGCTTCGATGAAGTTGCCGGGCGAATAGACCTGGAACAAGCGCATGCCTTCGCCGCCAATCTGGCCGCCGAAGATCATCGACACGTTGAACTCCACACCCGAGGCTTTGAGGGCCGCAGCATCGCGCTCGTACACGCGGCGCACGGCTGCGCCCAGCACGCGAGTGGCGTCGAACATGCTTTTGGCGTTCCAGATGGTGAGCGGTTCGTCTTGGCCGGGCTCGACCAGTTTTTCGATCTGCAGCACTTCGCGCACCGACTGCGAGATGCTCAGGTTGCCCGCCGACAAAAGCGTCATGAAACGGTCGCCCGCTTTTTCATAGACGATCATTTTGCGGAAGGTGCTGATCTGGTCCAGGCCCGCGTTGGTGCGCGAATCAGAGAGGAACACCAGACCGGCGCGGGTTTTGACGGCAACGCAATAAGTCATGAATCAACTCTTTAATTTTTGGGCAGCAGGCGCTGCAAGGCATACAGGGCATCGAGCGCTTCGCGGGGGCTCAAAGCGTCGGGGTTGATTTGGGCCAGCGCCGCCTCGACAGCGGTGGGGCCAGCGGCTTCGGCTTCTGGCGGCGGGGCAAACAGGTCCACCTGGGCGCGTGCATCTTGGGCGCCCGATTCCAAAGCGCTCAGGGCATGTCGTGCGTGGTTGAGCACGGCTGCAGGCATGCCCGCCAGACGCGCCACTTGCACGCCATAGCTCTTGCTGGCGGGGCCAGGTTGCAGCTCGTGCAAGAACACGATGGACGCGCCGGATTCGGCCGCGCTCACATGCATGTTGACGGCGGCGTTGTGTGTGGCCGGGAATTCGGTGAGCTCGAAGTAGTGCGTGGCAAACAGCGCGAAGGCCTGCGTTTTGTTGTGCAGGTGCGTGGCGATGCCGCTGGCCAGGGCCAGACCGTCAAAGGTGGAGGTGCCGCGCCCGATCTCGTCCATCAGCACCAGGCTGTGCGGCGTGGCGCTGTGCAAGATTTGCGCGGCTTCGGTCATCTCCAGCATGAAGGTCGATTGGGCGTTGGCCAGGTCGTCGGCCGCACCGATCCGTGTGTGGATGGCGTCGATGGGGCCAAGGCGGCAGCGGCTGGCGGGCACATGGCTGCCGATACTGGCCATAAGCACGATCAATGCCACCTGGCGCATGTAGGTCGATTTGCCGCCCATGTTGGGGCCGGTGATGATCTGCAAACGCTGGCGCGAGCCCAATACCGTGTCGTTGGCGATGAAGCTGGCGCCTGACAACTCGGCCAAGCGGGCTTCGACCACGGGGTGACGGCCCTGGCGGATTTCGATGCAGGGCTCTTTGCTGAACTCGGGCGCGCACCAATTGAGGGTGAGCGAGCGCTCGGTCAGTGCGCACAGCACGTCCAGGCTGGCCATGGCCTGCGCCAAAGCGGTGAGCGCGGGCACAAAGGGCTGCAATTGGTCGAGCAGGCCTTCATACAGCCACTTCTCGCGGGCCAAGGCGCGTTCTTGCGCCGACAGGGCCTTGTCTTCAAAGGTCTTGAGCTCGGGCGTGATGAAGCGTTCGGCGTTTTTCAGGGTCTGGCGGCGGCGGTAGTCGCCCGGCACTTTGTCGAGTTGACCTTGCGTGACCTCGATGTAAAAGCCGTGCACCTTGTTGAACTGCACGCGCAGGTTGGCAATGCCGGTGCGCTCTTTTTCGCGGGTTTCCAGGTCGAGCAAAAACGCATCGCAATTGGTCTGGATGCCGCGCAGCTCGTCCAGCTCGGCGTCGAGGCCGTCGGCGATCACGCCGCCGTCGCGCACCAAAGTGGCGGGCTCTTCGAGCAAGGCCATTTGCAGCAGTTCGGCGCAATGCGTGGGCGGGGTCAGCCAGCGGGCCATGCCGGCCAGCAAGGTGCCGGGCTCGGGGTTGAGCGTTTGCAATTGCAAAGACAGCGAGGCCGCACGCGCCAGCGCATGGCGCAGGGCCACCAGCTCGCGTGGGCGCACCTGACGCAGCGCGGTGCGGGCGGTGATGCGCTCCACGTCGCTTGCGCCTTTGAGTTGTTCACGCAGGCGTTTGTAGGCGGGACCTGAAACCCGGAGTTCGTCCTCTAACCCGTTTGTGACATCTTCGGGTGTGACGCCATGAGTGTCATCCTCGGGCTTGACCCGAGGATCCATGGATTCCCGCGTGCGCGGGAATGACGATAGAGAGGCGATGGCCATCAAGCGTTGCCGAGCCACATCGCGCTCTCGCGGCGGGCTGAGCAGCCAGCTTTTGAGCAGGCGGCTGCCCATGCCGGTCATGCAGGTGTCGAGCAGCGAAAACAACGTGGGCGAATCTTCCCCGCGCAGGGTCTGCGTCAGCTCCAGGTTGCGGCGAGTGCTGGCGGGCAGGTCGATCAGCGCGTCCGAGCGCTGCACCTGCACCCGCTGCACATGCGGCAGGCTGCGGCCTTGAGTGTGTTCGGCGTAAGTGAGCAGCGCAGCAGCGGCGGCTTGGGCGTCGCTCAGCGTGTCGGCGCTCCACGCGGCGAGTGATGCGGCTTGCAACTGCTCCAGCAGCTTGCGCTGGCCCAGGCCTGCATCAAACTGAAAGTCGGGCCGCAGGGCCAGCGCCCAGCTGCCGCGCCCGGTGGTTTTGAGACCGCGCAGTTTTTGCTCAAAGGTGGGCGTCATGCCCGCGCTGGCCAGCAGTTCGCTGGGGCTGATGCGGTCGATCCAGTCGGCCAGTTCGTCTTGTGCGCATTCGGCCAGGTGCACCACGCCTTGCGTGACGCTCAGCCATGCCAGGCCGCAGCGGTTTTTGGCCGCTTGGTGCACGGCCAGCAAGATGGCTTCGCTCTTGTCGGGCAGCAGTTCGGTGTCGGTCAGGGTGCCGGGGGTGACCACGCGCACCACTTTGCGCTCCACCGGGCCTTTGGCGGTGGCCACGTCGCCGACCTGTTCGCACAGGGCGACGGATTCGCCCAGCTTGATCAGGCGGGCCAGATAAGTCTCGACCGAATGGAAGGGCACGCCCGCCATGACCACCGGCTGGCCAGCGGACTGGCCCCGGCGCGTTAGGGTGATGTCGAGCAGGCTGGCGGCTTTTTCAGCATCCGCAAAGAACAACTCGTAAAAGTCGCCCATGCGGTAGAACACCAGCGTGTCAGGGAACTCCGCCTTGATGCCCAAGTACTGGGCCATCATGGGGGTGTGGGCACTCAGGTCGAGCGCGCTCATGGCTTAAAACGGTGCGTCTTTGGGTTCGTCGCCTTCAGCCGCTGCGTTCGTGGCTTCGGCTTCCGGGTCGTGGCTGTCCGAGGTGCGTTCGCGGCTCAGCGTATCGACGGCGCTGCGCACAGCGGCTTTGTCGCCAGCGCTGGCGAATTTGCTGAACTTGCCCAAAATCGTGACCAATTGGCCGTAAATGCGCGGCGCACCGGCCAGGCATTCTTTTTGTTCCAGGAAGTCGGACTCGCCGGTGAAGTTGCCGATCAGGCCACCGGCTTCGGTGACCAGCAGCGATCCTGCAGCCACGTCCCAAGGCGACAAGCCGGTTTCAAAGAAACCATCGGTGAAACCTGCGGCCACGTAGGCCAGGTCCAGCGCGGCAGAACCTGGGCGGCGCAGGCCAGCGGTGCGTTGCATCACATCGCCCATCATGCGCAGGTATTGGTTGAAGTTGTCGCCCTTGCGGAAAGGGAAGCCTGTGGAGATGATGCATTCCTGCAAGCGGATGCGCTTGCTCACGCGCAGGCGGCGGTCGTTCATGAACGCGCCACGGCCTTTGGTGGCGGTGAACAGGTCGTTGCGGGTGGGGTCGTAAATGACGGCTTGCTCGATCTTGCCGCGCACTTGCAGGGCAATGCTCACGCAATAAACAGGAAAGCCGTGGATGAAGTTGGTCGTGCCGTCCAGGGGGTCGATGATCCAGATGTGGTCTGCGTTGGGGTTGCCGTGCTGGCTGCCCGACTCTTCGGCCAGGATGCCGTGGTCAGGGTAGGCGGTCAGCAGGGTGTCGATGATGACTTTTTCACTCGCGTGGTCGACCTCGGTCACAAAGTCGTTGACTTGCTTTTGCGAGATGCGAACAGCCTCAACGTCGAGCGCGGCGCGGTTGATGATGGCGCCAGCGGCGCGCGCAGCCTTGACGGCCACGTTGAGCATGGGGTGGAGATTGGACGACATAAATTGTGTGAAGAACTGGACTGGCCCACGCACGATCGCGGCGGCGAAGGGCGCATTTTCTCATGAAAACCATGTGGATTCGTCATTTTGGCGCCAAGAACCGCTGGTGCATGTCGTCTGCGTGCCATCCCAGCATGGACAATCGGGGCATGAAAACGCGATTTATCCTGATAGAGACCAGCCATGCCGGCAACGTGGGCGCAGCCGCCCGGGCCATGAAGGTCATGGGTTTTGACGACTTGGTGCTGGTCAAACCCCGCTGGGCCAATGTGCTGCGCAAGGAAGAGACCATCCAGCGCGCCAGCGGCGCCAACGATGTGCTGGCCAATGCCCGTGTGGTGGAGACGCTGGACGAAGCTCTGGACGGCGTGACCCATTTGTGCGCCACGGCCATGACGCCGCGCGACTTTGGCCCGCCCACCCGATCACCGCGTGAGCATTTTGCCGAGCTGACGAAGCCCGGCGCGCCCGAGCAGTGCGTGGCCTTTTTGTTTGGCTCCGAGCGCTTTGGCATGAAAAACGAAGACGTTTACCGCTGCAACGTGGCCTTGTCGATCCCGACGAATCCGCAGTTTGGCTCGCTCAATTTGGGCTCGGCCATCCAAGTGATTGCCTACGACTGGCGCGTGGCTTTGGGCGGCTTTCCTGTGCAGGACGTGATCGCGCCTGCCGACAAGGCCGACGCCCAGCAGGTGGCGGGCATGTTGGCGCATTGGGAGCAGGCGCTGACCGACATTGGCTTTCTGGACCCGGCCGCACCCAAAAAGCTGATGCCGCGTCTGAACCAGATGTTCAACCGGGCCGATTTGAGCCCGGAAGAAATCCACATCCTGCGTGGGGTGGCCAAGGCCATGATCCAGGCCACCCAGGCCAAGCGATAGACTAGGGCTTATGTTTTCTCGCCTCCGCTCCGACATCCAGTGCATCCTTGACCGAGACCCTGCGGCCCGCACCGCCTGGGAGGTTTTGACCTGCTACCCCGGTTTGCATGCTTTGGTGCTGCACCGCCGGGCGCACTGGTGCTGGAACCACGGCTTCAAGTGGCTGGGGCGCTTCATCTCGCACATCTCGCGGTGGCTCACGGGCATCGAGATCCACCCGGGTGCACAGATTGGCGAGCGGGTGTTTTTTGACCACGGCATGGGCATCGTGATCGGCGAGACGGCCGAGATCGGCGAAGGCTGCACGATTTACCACGGCGTCACGCTGGGCGGCACATCGCTCTACAAAGGGGCCAAGCGCCACCCGACACTGGGCCGCGATGTGGTGATCGGTGCCGGGGCCAAAGTGCTGGGCGGTTTCACAGTGGGCGATGGAGCCAAAGTGGGCTCCAACGCGGTGCTGACCAAGCCGGTGCCCGCAGGCGCCACAGCGGTGGGCAACCCGGCCCGCATCATCCAGGCCGAGCAGGATGCCAAGCGCGAAGAAGTGGCGTCCAAAATGGGTTTTTCGGCCTATGGCGTGACGCAAAACGACGACCCGCTGAGCCAGGCCATGCGCGGCTTGATCGACAATGCCGCCGGACAGGAACACCAGATCGCCATGATCTGGAAAGCGCTGGAGCAACTGTGCGCGCACCAACAAGTGCACCTGCCACGCGACGCCGCCACGCACGAAAACTTTGAGGCCGACAAGCTCAATCAGCTGGTGGGCAAGTAGCCCCCAAGCTGGGACGACTGAAAGTCGTCAGCGCACAGGATCTGTGCCTTGTGGTTCGCCGCTGCAGCGCATTCAAGCACTGGATCGCCACGCTGCGCTCGCGATGACACGTCATTCGTCATTGCGAGGAGCGCAGCGACGTGACAATCCACCCGCTGCACCCAAGCGAAGGCTGGATAGCCGCCCGCGCTTCGCTCGCGATGCCCCATAGGACGTCACTCACGATAACAAGATCACTGCGCGTTTGAGATCGCCGCTGCGGCCATGAGTTCTTTGCGCCGCTCGTGCAGGCTGCGCCAGCGTTGCTGGGCTTCGGGGTCTTGACCTGAGCTGGCCTGGGTCAGGGCTTCGGTCTCGAGTTGCTTCAAGCGGTCAATCAACATCATGTTGAGCAGCCTGCGCAGCTCTTGCCGGGCTTCTTGCGGTTCGGGCGGGGTGGCGTCTTCCTGACCGGCCACGGTGCCCAGATTGTCCTGGGCCATCCAGCGTTTGGCGTCATCGGCAAAGGCTTGGCCTTGCATCTCGCTTTGCAGTGCGGACCAGCCCAGTGCACCGTGTTCGTGGAACTGTGATTCCAACCATGCGAACAGCGTGCCATGCGGTTCGGGCAGGGCGCAGAGCATGGCGTGGTCTTCACCGGCCAGTGTTTCCCACAGCGCCATGTTGCTCAACAGCAGGCGCGCGGCGTGGTCGGCACGGCTGGCCGGTATGGTGCGCGGACCGGTGTAGGGCGGTGCTTGGTCGCGCTTGAAGCGGCTGTTGCCCTTGAAGCCGGGGGTCCAGTTCGGGTTCTTGCTTTTCCAGGTGCTGTTGCCGTTGGACGGCACGAAAGTGTTGGCACCCGACCAGGCCGGTGGCTCGCCGTAGTGCGGCTCAAAGTGGGGGTAGTCGTCGTGCCCTGCGCTGGCAGCCTGGCTGAAGGCGGCGTTGGCCGACTGGGGGGCGGACGCCGCTGCAGGGCGCGCAGCGGGTGCAAAGCGCTGGTCGGTGGCCGCTTGCTGGCCCCAGAGTTTTTCAAGGCCTGCTGTTTCCAGCTGGATCAGTTGGGCCAGCTCCGACAGCAATTGCTGCTTGAGCGCGCCGTCGGGCAGCAACTGCCACAGCGGGCGGGCTTGGCTGGACAATCGTGCGCGGCCTTCGGCGCTTTGCAGATCGCAGTCGGCGCTGGCCGCTTCGATCAAAAAGCGCGACAAGGGCATGGCTTGTTTGATCTGCTCGGCAAAAGCGTCCTGACCAAATTCGCGCACATAGCTGTCGGGGTCGTGCTCGGCGGGCAAAAACAAAAACTTGATGCTGCGCACATCGGTGGCGTAGGGCAGGGCACCGTCGAGCGCTTTGCGGGCGGCGCGGCGGCCTGCGCCGTCGCCGTCAAAGCTGAAGACCACCGCGTCGGTGAAACGGAACAGCTTTTGCACATGGTCGGGCGTGCAGGCGGTGCCCAGCGTGGCCACGGCGTTGGCAAAGCCCAGCTGGGCCAGGGCCACCACGTCCATATAGCCTTCGGTGACCAGCACATAGCCTGCGCTGTGCAGGGCTTCGCGGGCTTCGTACAGGCCATACAGTTCGCGGCCTTTGTGGAAGACCGGTGTTTCGGGTGAGTTGAGGTATTTGGGTGTGCCCGAGCCGATCACGCGTCCGCCAAAGCCGATGCACTCGCCTTTGATGTTGCGGATCGGGAACATGATGCGGTCGCGAAAGCGGTCGTAGCGCTTGTCGTCTTCTTCGTTCACGATGACCAGGCCCGACTCGGCCAAGAGCGGGTCGTCGTATTTAGGGAAGATGCTAGCCAAACTGCGCCAGCCTTCGGGCGCATAGCCCAGGCCAAAGCGCTTGGCAATTTGCCCGGAGAGGCCTCGGCCTTTCAGATACTCCACCGCACGGGGGGTGATCTTGAGTTGCTCGCGGTAGGCTTGCCCGGCTTTTTCCAGCACATCGCTCAGGCTGTCTTGCTTGGCCTTTTGCGCAGCCGCTTTGGCGCGGTCTTCGGGCGATTGTTGTTCTTCGGGCACCACCATGCCGGTTTGTTGCGCCAGGTCTTTCACCGCTTCGATGAAGGTCATGCCCGCGTGCTCCATCAGGAAGCCGATGGCGTTGCCGTTCTTGCCGCAGCCAAAGCAGTGGAAAAACTGCTTGGTGGGGCTGACGCTGAAGCTGGGGGATTTCTCGCCGTGAAAAGGGCACAGGCCCATGAAGTTGGCGCCGCCTTTCTTGAGTTGCACGTACTTGCCCACGACCTCGACCACGTCGACGCGGGACAGCAACTCCTGGATGAAAGACTGGGGGATGGCCATAAGGGGCTATTTTCGCCGATATGCGTGACCTCTTTCGGGGCAAACCAGCATGGATTTCAGCGCTGGGTCAGGCAAACTGTTCAACATCTGACCGTCAGCCGAAACAGGACCTCTCCATGACCGAAACCAAAGTCAGCATCTTCGACCAGGATTTGCCCCAAACCCCCGCCAACCACGCCCCCATCTCGCCGCTGAGTTTCATCGAGCGCACTGCCGAGGTGTACCCCAGCCGCTTGGCCATCGTGCACGGCGATTTGCGCCAGGACTGGGCTACCACCTACCGCCGCAGCCGTCAGTTGGCCAGTGCGCTGGCGCAGGCGGGCATTGGCAAGAACGACACGGTGGCCGTGATTTTGCCCAACACACCGCCCATGGTGGAGGCGCACTTTGGCATTCCCATGGCGGGCGCTGTGCTCAATGCCCTGAACACCCGACTGGACCCTGAAACCATCGCCTTCATGCTCGACCATGGCGAGGCCAAAGCGGTGATCGTGGACCCGGAGTTTTCGGGCACCATGAGAAAGGCGCTGGCGCTGCGACAGTCCAAGACACCGCTCTTGGTGATCGACGTGGAGGACGCGCTGTACACCGGCCCAAGTGAAAAGCTGGGGTCAGTGAGCTATGAGGGTTTTGTGGCCCGTGGCGATGCCGACTTTGCCTGGAGCCTGCCCGCCAACGAGTGGGACGCGATTGCGCTGAACTACACCAGTGGCACCACCGGCAACCCCAAGGGCGTGGTCTACCACCACCGTGGCGCAGCCACCAACGCGATCTCGAACATTCTGGAATGGGACATGCCCAAGCACGCTGCGTATTTGTGGACGCTGCCCATGTTCCATTGCAATGGCTGGTGCTTTCCGTGGACGGTGGCGGCGCGTGCGGGCGTGAACGTGTGTTTGCGCAAGGTCGATGCGCAGGCCATGTTCGATGCCATGCGCGACCATGGCGTGACGCATTACTGCGGCGCACCCATCGTGCACGGCTTGCTGGTCAACGCCCCAGCCGCCATGAAGGCGGGCGTGCCCGCCGGCATCAAGGCCATGGTGGCGGGCGCTGCGCCACCCGCATCGATGATCGAAGGCATGGAGCAAATGGGTTTTGATTTGACCCATGTGTATGGCCTGACCGAGGTCTATGGCCCCGCCACCGTGTGCCCCAAACACCCCGAGTGGGATGCACTGGACATTGGCGAGCGGGCCCGGCTGAACGCCCGCCAGGGCGTGCGGTACCACCTGCAGCGTGATGTGCGGGTGCTCAACCCCGAAACCATGCAGCCTGTGCCGCAAGACGGCGAGACCATGGGCGAGATCATGTTCAAGGGCAACATCACCATGAAGGGTTACCTGAAGAATCCCAAGGCCACGCAAGAGGCCTTTGCGGGCGGGTGGTTCCACAGCGGCGACTTGGCGGTGCAGTACCCGGACGGCTATTTCAAGATCAAGGACCGCAGCAAGGACATCATCATCTCGGGCGGCGAGAACATCTCGTCGATCGAGGTGGAAGATGTGCTGTACCGTCACCCCGCTGTGCTGGCCGCGGCCGTGGTGGCCAAGCCCGATGCGCGCTGGGGCGAGACGCCTTGCGCCTTTGTGGAGCTGAAGGCCGATGCCCAGGTCACAGCCGAGCAGATCGTGGCGCACTGCAAGCAACACTTGGCGGGCTTCAAGGTGCCGCGTGCGGTGGTGTTTGGTGAGTTGCCCAAGACGAGCACCGGCAAAATTCAGAAGTTTGAATTGCGCAAGCAGGCGGGGTCGGCAGAGGCCATCAATGTTTGAGTAGTCCGCTCATCTTGTCCATGCAAAAGGCCACCTCGCGGTGGCCTTTTTTTGCGACTGCGCTGCAAGCGTCATGCCTCATCGGAGATGGTCCAAGCGATCACTTTTTGCTTTTTTTCTTGCTTTTCTTGGCTTTTTTGGCCGTTTTCTTTTCAGCCTTTTTGTCCGCTTTTTTGTCCGCCTTTTGTGCGTGCTTTTTCTTCACCGGTGCTTCTGCTTTGGCTGGCGTTGCAGCCGCTGGCGCAGTCGCAGGTGCGGTGGTCACTGCGGGCACGATGGTGGGCACTGGGGCTGCAGCCGGTGCTGCAGTTTGAGCCATGGCGGCGGCAGCCACCAAGCTGCTGGTCAGAAGGGCACAGAGGGATTTGATCATGCGAAGCCTTTTGAATTTCGAAAAAAGTGAAGTCAACGACTTCATTATCCAAGTGGTCAGCGGGAAATCCGGGGCTGTCGTGGATTTTTTATTCGATGTCAAAAGCGTGTGTGCCGAATGCACCACGCGACCGATCCGCAAAGTAATGTTCCAGTGTTTCACGCACGGTGCGAAATGCCAGTTCATCCCAGGGAATCTCGGATTCACTGAACAGCTGTGCTTCCATCGTTTCATGGCCAGGGTCGAACACGTCGCTGGTCAGGCGGGCGCGGTAATACAAATGCACCTGGCCCACTCGGGGCACGCTCATCACGGTGAACAGGTCTTCCATGATGAATTGGGCGCCGGCTTCTTCTGTGGTTTCTCGGGCAGCGCCTTGCGAAGTGGATTCACCCAGTTCCATGAAGCCTGCCGGCAATGTCCATTTGCCCTTGCGCGGCTCGATGTTGCGTTTGCACAGCAAGACTTTGTCGCCCAACCATGGCACGGTGCCCACCACATTGAGCGGGTTTTCGTAGTGCACGGTGTGGCAGGCGGTGCAAATGGCGCGCTCACGGGTGTCACCGTCATCGGGCAGGCGGCGGGCGACGGGTGCGCCGCATTGCCGGCAGTATCGAATGGTGCGGTCAAACATCATGTGGGTGCTTCAAGTGTGTGGGCTGGCTGCAAGTCTAACCATTTCCCTCAGAAAAAAGCCTCCAGGGTCTTTGACCGTGGAGGCTTTTGTCGAGGCTGTATGGGATCAGGTCAGGTACGGGATCAGGAACAGCGTGATGCCCGGGAAGAACAGCAGCAGCAAGGTCCGGATGGTGTCGCTGATCAGGAAAGGCATGATGCCTTTGTAGCTTTCGCTCAACGGCACGTCTTTGGCCATGCCGTTGACCACATACACGTTCAGGCCCACCGGGGGTGCCAGCATGCCAAAGCCCACGGTCATCAGCACCATGATGCCGAACCAGATGGCGGTGTACTCCGGGGTCATGCCAAAGTCGAGCTTCATGATGATGGGGAAGAAGATCGGGATGGTCAGCAAGAGCATGGACAACTCGTCCATCACAGCGCCCAGCAAAACGTAGAGCAACAAAATGCCGGAGACCACCATCAATGGGGCCAGGTTCATCGAGACCACCAGTTCTGCCAATTGACCAGGCACCTGGGTGCGCGCCAATGAAGCGTTCATCACGTCAGCACCCATGAAGATCATGAAGATCATGGCGCTGCTCAGTGCGGTGGCGTGAAAGCAATTGAGAAATTTTTCCCAAGTCAATTCACGTTTCAAAAGGGCCGCCAAAAAAGTGGACGCTGCGCCAACAGCGGCACCTTCAGTGGGTGTGAAGTAACCCGCATAAATACCGCCAAAGACGATGATGAAGATGGTGGCGATGGGCAAAATGCCTTTGAGAGATTCGAGCGTCAGTCTTTCACGCTCTTCTTGGTCAGGTGCTTGACCAGGGACCAAGCGCACATAAATCGCGATGGCGATCATGTAACCCACCATCGCGATGATGCCGGGCATCATGGCGGCAGCAAACAGTTTGGCGATGTTCTGTTCTGTCAGGATCGCATAGATCACCAAGGGAACAGAGGGGGGGATCAAAATACCCAAGGTGCCGCCCGCAGCAAGTGTGCCTGTGGACAGGCGACCTGAATACCCGTGGCGTTTCATTTCAGGCAAGGCGACACCCGTGATGGTGGCGGCCGTGGCCACGGATGAGCCGCAGATCGCACCGAATGCACCGCAGGCGAGCACAGCGCCCATGGCCAAGCCGCCCTTGAAGCGACCCATCACCGCAGCAGCAAATTGAAAGAGGGCCTTGCTGATGCCGCCTTGCGTGGCGAAGTGGCCCATCAAGATGAACAAGGGAATCACCGACAAGTCGTAGTTGGCCAGACGGGCAAAGGCCAGGTTGTTCAGGAAGTTCAGGAAAGGCGATACGCCGGTCTGCAGGATGAAGCCGGCCGTACCGGCCAGGAACATGGCGCCTGCGATGGGGACGCGCACGATCATGAGCAGCAGCATGATGCCGAAAATCAGCAAAGCCAAAGTGATCGGGGTCATGACGAGGCCTTATCGTTGTTTTCAAATTTGGTGAGGACTTGCATTGCAGCAATGAATGCGGTGATTCCGAAGGGGATGCACATGCTGGTGAACACGATCCAGTCGGGGAAACCCAGCAGCATGGAGGCACCCATGGTCTCTTTGGCGTTGATGGCTGCAGCGCCGCAACGCCAGGCCAGCAACACAAAAATAATGGTCATGAACAGGTCGCCCAAGCGGTCGAGCTTGAAGTTGAAGGCCTCACTGCATTTGGCCGTGAAGAAGTCAACGATGATGTTTTCACGCTTGAGTTGGCACAGCGGCATGAACAGCGCAATGGCAGCGCCAGCGCCGACCCCAGTCAGCTCGAAGTCGCCGATCAGGGCGGTGTCGAAAAAGTTGCGGCCAATCAGGCTGTAGCAAGTCATCAGCATCAGGCCGGTCATGACCAACCCTCCCAATATGCTGCAGAGCCGGGCAATCCGCTCCAGAGAGTTTGAAAACATCATGGTGTTTGCAGGTATAAAAAAGGTGAGCGCAAGAACCAGTTCGACGGGTAGCGAAGACGCTGGCAAAGACTAAAACTATAGGCGATAAAAAAACCTGAGCCAGCTGCCATCAGCCTTTGCTCAGGTTCTCAGTCGTTGACTTACTTGGTGTATTGCTTGATCAGGTCGGTGGCAGATTGCAACATGCCCTTGCCGTCCATGCCTTTGCCGGTCATTTCAGCTACCCAAGCATCGTCCAGCTGGTCGGTGGCTTTTTTCCACTTTTCCAGTTCAGCTTTGGGGATGATGCTGATCTTCTGGTTGGCAGAAGCTTCGAACACCTTCTTGCTGGGCACGTCTTGACCTGCTTGTGTTTTGCCAAAGAAGGCAGACATTTCACGGCCAGAGTTTTTGTCGATCACGGCTTTCAGATCGGCAGGCAAAGATTCGTACTTGGCCTTGTTCATGGGGACCACGAACACGGTGGTGTAGAGCGCGTTGTAGCTGCGGTCGGTTTCTGCCGTGAAGTTGGTCAACTCGTTGACCTTCAGGCCAGGTGCCACTTCGTAGGGAATCACGGCGCCATCGATCACGCCCTTGGACAAGGCTTCAGGCACTTGTGGCACAGGCATGGCCACTGGCGTGGCACCCATCATGGCGACCATCTTGTTCACTTGACGCGTAGGGGCGCGCACTTTCATGCCTTTGAGGTCAGCCATGCTGGTGACGGCCTTGGACTTGGAATAGATGTTGCCTGGTCCGTGCACATGGACGGCCAGCATCTTCACGTCCTTGAAGTCTTCCTGTGCGTACTTCTGTGCAAAGTCCCAAGCGGCGCGGCTGGTGGCTTCAGCGTTGGTCATCATGAACGGCAACTCGAACACTTCGAGTTTGGCCAGTTTGGGTGTGTAGGCTTGCAAAGTCCAAGCCACATCGATCACGCCATCACGGGCTTGTTCATACAACTGCACTGGTGTGCCGCCCAATTGCATGGCAGGAAAGATGTCGCACTTCAGGCGGTCTTTGGAGTCACGAGCGATGTTTTTGCACCAGTCGCCCAGCATCGTGGTGTGTTGAATGGACTGTGGGCCCAGGAAGTGGTGAACTTTCAGTGTGACGGTCTGAGCGTTGACGCCCAAGCCCATGAGCGCCAAGCCAGCGGCGAAGGCGGTTTGTTTCAACAGTTGTTTCATTCAGAGAGCTCCTAAGGGGTTTGTCTTGCGATGGATCTTAAAACCAACCAAGCGGTCGGTTAATTGGTGTTTACCCAATGCCATCGGATCGGAATGACCTGAACATGAATTATGTTGCAAGTCAAATCGGAATTTATGCGGGTAAATACTGATATTTTGGATTTTTATGCACTTTTTTTCATTGTTGAACAACAATGCTCAAGCTGCCCAGTCCAGCCACTTGGCCCACCAGTCGATCACCTGGTACGACTGCTGCAACACCTTCGGGGGTGCCCGTGAAGATCAGGTCGCCCGCTTGAAGTTCCCAAGCAGCGGAGAGGTGCTCGATGGTTTCGGCAATGTTCCAGATCAATTTGGCCACGCTGCTGCGTTGACGGTCGACGCCATTGACTTGCAGACTGATCTCGGCGTTGTTCACATCACCAGCCTTGGCTTTTGGGGTGATGGGGCCGATGGGGCCTGATTGGTCAAACGCTTTGCCGATGCACCAAGGTCGGCCTTGTTTTTTCATGTCGTTTTGCAGATCGCGGCGTGTCATGTCCAAGCCCACGGCATAGCCGTAGATGTGCTTTTCGGCATCTGCTGCCTTGATGTT
The DNA here is from genome assembly GCF_003063335.1 of Limnohabitans sp. MMS-10A-192. Taxonomy (GTDB): domain Bacteria; phylum Pseudomonadota; class Gammaproteobacteria; order Burkholderiales; family Burkholderiaceae_C; genus Limnohabitans_A. The sequence continues at coordinate 208,616 of NZ_NERX01000004.1, forward strand.
TTTGCCGCCCACACCGATGGCCACGACGAGTTCAATTTCGTGGTGCAGGTTATTGGTGAGGCTGGGATAGGGCATGGTGCCGCTTTGTCCCGCATCCACGACCACCAAGCTGTCGGAGGGCTTGAGAAAAAAGAAGGGGGGTTCACGGCCTGTGAAGCCCATTTCTTTGGCGTGTTCTTCGTAGTTTCGTCCTACGCAATAAACACGGTGTACCGGGAAACGCTCGTCTTGGCCTGTGACCGGCAAAGAAACTGGTGCTGAGGGTTCGAATACAAAACGCATGGTGACTTTCTGTGAAGGGAGGAAGGGCGTCGTGAAAATGTGTTCGTAAGTGGGCTTACTATAGAGGCTGGGCATCGCAATGCCGCCCCGCAATAACCCTAAAAAATACGGAAGCCTTGACAGCATGACGAAGCGTTTGGATGTGGCCACTGCACCTGGGCACCTGATTCGGCGTGCACAGCAGATAGCGGTAGGTATTTTTGCGCAACGCCTGGCCGAGGCCGACATCACGCCGGTGCAATTTGCCATCTTGAACGCCTTGCAAGACACACCTGACATTGATCAGGTCACCTTGGCCAAACGTGTTGCTTTTGATCCTGCCACCTCGGGATCGGTGATTGGCCGTTTGGAGTCCAAAGGTTGGCTGCGCAGACAGCCCCATGCCACGGACCGTCGGCGCAAACTTCTGGTTGTCACGCAGCAAGGCGTGGAAGCCTTGGCCAACATGCAGGCTGCAGTGGCGGATGTCCAAACGCAAATTTTGGCGCCCTTGAGCGCTGCCGACCAATTGCAGTTTGTCGATTTACTGACCCGCTTGGTGGCCGGTCATGAAGCGCAGTGAAGCCGATCAGGTTCTTGGATCAGGTCGACTGGAAAGTCAGGTTGAAATGTTCGACCTGCGGTGGCGCTGCAAAGAAGGGGCCGACGATCGCACGCCATTGGGTGAACAAGTCCGATTCACGAAAACCGACGGTGTGGTCTTCCAGCGTGTCCCAGAAAATTTGTAGCACATAGCGTTCGGGATTTTCAATGCCGTGGTTGACCTTGGCGCCGCGAAAGCCCTTGGCCTGGCTGGCGACCGTGCTCAGACCATGCTCGATGGCTTTTTGAAATGCGGCTTGCTGGCCTGGCTGGATGCGGATGTCTGCGATTTCGAGGATCATGGCGGACTTGAAAAGTTATTTGTGAAGAATTGACCTTAACCCAAATTCCAAAAGGTTGAGGTTGCTTGCGTGACTGATCAGGGATACGAAGTGCTTGCTTCAGGGTTTGTGCTTGGGGCGCGAAGCGTGCCAAACCAGCGCCGCAAACAAGGCTGACACGATGGCCAATGCCACTGTGCTGGTCATCCAGAAGGCGTCCACGCTGGGGCGCTGTGCCCAAGGACCGATGCCATGGTAGGCGAGGCGGTAACCGCCATACAGGCCAAGCCCCCAGAGCAATGTGGCATAGAGGATCAAGGGCGCCAAGGTGATCTCATAGCAACGCAGCAAGAAAGCGCACACGGCCTGTACCGCGTCTGCCAAGTGGTAAAGCGCGACCCAGCCCAGCCACAAAGTTGCAGCCTGTGCCACGGCCGCATCGGTGGTGAATGCTTGTGCAATGTCGGCTCGGAATGTGCCCAGCAAGCCTGCACCGAACAGTGCGGCCAGTATGGTCAGTCCGATCCCCAGGCCCGCTGCTTGGCGTGCCTTGTGTGCTTGCGCTGCGCCCAGCCAAAAGCCTGTGCGTGCGCTGCTGGCGATGCCCAGGGCCAGCGGCACCATGTACAGCACGGCAGCCAAATTTGCGGCAATTTGATGGCTGGCGGAAGACACGGCACCCAGACGAGCAATGAACAGGGCCATCAAAGTGAATGAGGTGACTTCCACCATGATGGACAAGCCGGCGGGCACACCCAGTTGCAGAAATCGCCAAAGTGCAGGCCACTGTGGCGCCTCCAGTTTTCTCCACAACTGGTACGGGTGGTAAATGTCTTGCGTGCGCAGCAAGTAAAGGCCAGTAAGACACATGAATGTATTCACGCCCAGTGTGGCCCAGGCACAGCCCACCACTCCCATGCCCTCGGTTTGGATGAGGCTCAGGTCAATGCCGAAGGTCAAAGCCCAGGACAGAGGAACTTTCACCAGCAAGGCACCTGCTTGCAAGAAAGTCACCAACCGGGGGTAACCCAAGCTTTGGTTGAGTGTGCTGTACATGCGAAACAGCAAGGAAGGCACCAGCGCGATGGCCAGTACCCGAAGGTAGTTGCGCACATCGGGCCAAAGCGCAGGGGGGACGTCGGTCCAGCTCAACCAAGGTTCGGGAAACCACAAGCCAGTGCAACCGATGAGGGCTGCACCCGCACAAATATAGAGTGCTTGGCGAACGGATTGGCCAATCTCTACCGAGCGGCCCGCGCCGCGCAATTGAGCCCATACCGGGAGCGCCGATTGAAGCAGGCCGTTGAGCGCCACATAAATGCTGATGTAAATCGATGAGGCCAGTGAGAGCACTGCCAAGGCTTGTGGACTGTAACGGCCGGCGATCAAGGTGTCGGCCACACCAAAGGCCATCACGGCCAACTGGCCGATGAGCACTGTGCCCGCGTGACGGGCGATGATGCCCAGCTCAGACATCGCTCAAGGCAGCGGCCGTGTTGGGCGAAAAATGACCATGCCTTCTTCTTTGCTCTGGACGCGGCGTGCTTTGCCAGCTGGTGTCCAGCCAAGCATTTGAAGCTTGGTTGACAGCAAGGGCAGGTTGGCACTGTCCACGATCAGCCAGCGGCATTCCGATTGGGGGGCTTGGGCTGGCATAAGTTTGACTTTGGCATGCCAATGAAAAGCCGTGCCTTGAGCCCTGGTGATCCCTGCATATTGCAGGCAGGCGATCGGGCCAGTGACGTCGGTGACTTTCTTGACCATCGGCGCATAGCTGCGCGAAAAATCAAGCATGGGCAACCACAGGCTCATGACCAGCAACCAGCACAGCACAGCACCACTGGCGGGCAGAACCATGCTTTTCCAGATGGCTGTGCGGTGATGTCCAATGCGCCATTTGACCAAAGCCAACCATGCCACTGTGGCGCTCAGCGCCAGCGCCAAGGTGGGCCATGAAAACTCCGGCGTGAAGCCCGGTACCAGTCGGGCGACGTTAACGGCCGGCTGGGCCGGTATACCCGTTTGGATGGAGATCCAGACGACCCAGACGATCAGGGCACACACGCTGAAAAACAGGAGGGTAAACCAGTCGATCAATGCGCTCAGACTGCGACGCAAGGTGGGCAATGCAAATGCGGCCAAAGTGGCCACTGCAGGCAGTGAAACCAGTAAGGCCCGATCGGACAGGCCAGTGAACCATGTGGCGCCAATGGTGACGGCCGCAAACCAAATAGGCAAACCCAAATGCGGGTAGCGCCAGCCTTGTGAAAGCTGATTGCGCCAGCGCCACAGGGACCACAGCGCAAGTGGCCAAGCAGGCCAAGTGAACCACATGATCAGTTTGGCGAGAACATGGACGTCCACCATCTGATGCGCGACCACGCGCCAGCGCCAAAGGTCCAGCGCCCCCGCCGTGGTGATGCACAGCAGACAAATCAATGCCAATGTGCCCAAGTCGAGCATGCTGAGTTTGCGTTGCGTCGGATCTTGATGGGCGACGGCGCGAATCAGTGAACCGCCAACGCCCAGCCACAAGGCCAAGCTGGGCGCCCCAGACAGTGTCAGTCCGAGCATGCCACCGGCGATGGCTATGCCGCTTGGGATGCGGTGTCGCGGTAACGTGGAGAGGCCGAAAAAAAGCAGTGAGGACAGACACAGCTGCGTTAGCGCCGGTGTCGTTTCGTGCGACAAACGTGCCAGCCCCAGGCAGGCCAACAGGGCCAATAAACCACCGTCAGCGAGTGCGCAAGCGTAGTCTTTGGGCTTGGCTTCTCCGCCAAAAGCAAAGGCGATGGGCTGTGCGGCAGGGTGACGTGCCAGCGCATAAACGGCATACCAAGTCGAGGTCAATGTGATCACCAGCATGGCCATGAACGGTATGCGAGCAAAAACATCTTCCCAGCCTGTGGGTGCCCAACGGATGGCGGCGGCACCCAGCCAATAGGGCAGCAAACTCAGGTTGTCGTCCACCTGTCCCAGCAAGGTGGGTCTGAGCCAACTGACCATTTCACCCAAAGCGGGTTGGGCCAGTTGGAGCATGTAGCCAAACGATTCGATGTCGTTGGATTTCCAGGGCGTACGTCCCCAAAAACCAGGCAGCACATAGGCTGCACAAAGCAAAATCAAAGCCAGGCGCGGCAGTCGGCGCACAGCATTTTGAGCAACGATGGCTGGGGTAGGGTGGTTCACAGAATCAGAAGATAGCAGGTCTGGAGGTTGTGAAAAGTGATTTCCCAATGCAACAAGGGCAGGCCGGTTGCCCGGACTGCCCTTGTGGGGATTGCGACCAGCCGATTATTTGCCGCTGGAAATCTTGCCGAAACGGTTGCGGAACTTCTCCACGCGGCCGCCCATGTTGTCCACCGACTTTTGAGTGCCGGTGTAGAAGGGGTGCGACTCACTGGTCGTGTCCAGCTTGTACCAAGGCAGCTCGCGGCCGTCTTCCATTTTGATCATCTCTTTGGTGTTGGCGCATGAACGGGTCACGAACTTGAAACCATTGGACATGTCTTGGAAGCAAACTTCACGGTAGTTGGGGTGAATGCCGTCTTTCATGGGGAAATCCTTTTATTTCGCTACGGTAGCCACACTTCAGCCTATCTGAGTGCACTTTCCGCAAAACCAATCGATTATAGGGCATCAACCGCCGCGTCGCATCATGTCGAAGAATTCAGAGTTGTTCTTGGTGGCTTTCATGCTCTTCAAGACCATCTCCATCGCTTCGATTTCGTCCATGTTGTACATGAATTGACGCAGGATGCGGGTTTTTTGCAGCACTTCGGGCTGGAGCAGCAACTCTTCACGTCGCGTGCCGCTGCGGTTCAAGTTGATGGCCGGGAACACGCGCTTTTCGTACAGGCGGCGTTCCAGGTGAATCTCGCAGTTGCCCGTGCCCTTGAATTCTTCAAAGATCACCTCGTCCATGCGGCTGCCGGTGTCGACCAAGGCCGTGGCGATGATGGTCAACGAGCCGCCTTCTTCCACATTGCGGGCCGCACCAAAAAAGCGCTTGGGGCGCTGCAGGGCGTTGGCATCCACACCACCCGACAACACTTTGCCTGATGAAGGCACCACGTTGTTGTATGCACGGGCCAGGCGGGTGATCGAGTCCAGCAAGATCACCACGTCTTTTTTCAGCTCGACCAAGCGCTTGGCGCGCTCGATCACCATTTCGGCCACATGCACATGGCGCGAAGCGGGTTCGTCAAAGGTGGACGAGATCACTTCGCCGCGCACGCTGCGCTGCATCTCGGTCACTTCTTCAGGGCGCTCGTCGACAAGCAGCACCATCAGGTGCACATCGGGGTAGTTGGCGGTGATGGCATGCGCGATCTGCTGCATCATCACCGTCTTGCCCGACTTGGGTTGCGCCACGATCAGTGCGCGCTGGCCGCGGCCGAGCGGGGCAATGATGTCGATCACGCGGGCGGTGATGTTTTCTTCGCCCTTGATTTCGCGCTCCAGACGCATCTGCTCTTTGGGGAACAGAGGCGTCAAGTTCTCGAACATGACCTTGTGTTTGTTGTTCTCGGGCAGGTCGTCGTTGACCTTGTCGAGCTTGGTCAGGGCAAAGTAGCGCTCGCCATCTTTGGGAATGCGCACTTCGCCTTCGATCATGTCGCCGGTGTGCAGGTTAAAGCGGCGCACCTGGCTGGGGCTGATGTAGATGTCGTCGGTGCTGGCCGTGTAGCTGGAGTCGGGACTGCGCAAGAAGCCGAAACCGTCGGGCAGGATTTCGAGTACGCCATCGGCAAAGACCTGTTCGCCCGCTTTGGCGCGCTTTTTGATAATGGCAAACATCAGCTCCTGTTTGCGCATGCGGCCGGTGTTCTCGATTTCGAGCGTGTCGGCTTGCTTCAGGAGTTCGGACACATGAAGTGCCTTGAGTTCGTTCAAATGCATGGGAGTTGGCCTGTATATCAACGACCCGTTGTGGATCGTCATCAGTGAACCGAGTGGAGGTGTTCAGAACCGGGCGTCGCCCGAGGTCAGGGGCAGGATCGACCGGTGAGTAAGGCGGGTTTCCCTGTTGGGGATGCCTTACGGAAATTATGACAGGTTTTTGGCAGGGCCAGAAAAAGAAAAACCGGGTACGAATGTCCCGGTTTTATCTGCTGGCCTGCGGTTCATGCCGCAGCCATGCGCCATCAGGCCAATTGCTGGTCGATGAAAGCTGTCAATTGAGATTTGCTCATGGCGCCGACTTTGGTGGCTGCCAGTTGACCGTCCTTGAAAATCATCAAGGTGGGAATGCCACGGATGCCGAACTTGGCTGGGATGTCGCGGTTCTCGTCCACGTTCATCTTGGCCACTTGCAGTTTGCCTTCGTAGGCACCAGCCACTTCGTCCAAGATCGGGGCGATCATTTTGCAGGGGCCGCACCATTCGGCCCAGAAGTCGACCACCACCGGTTGGCTCGACTGGAGCACGTCGGCGTCAAAACTGGTGTCGGTGATGTGTTTGATCAAATCGCTGGCCATGGCCTTTTCCTTGTGAACATTGAAGATGCGGCTAAAGTTGAGGCTATTTTGACAGAATCCAGACACGCGCATCTGTCACGCGTGTGTTGCCACCCTTTGTTTTGATGTCTTTGATAAGCCCAATACCCACAGTTACAACCTCATCCGATCTTGCTGTTGATGTCGCCATCGTCGGAGGTGGCCCTGCCGGCCTGATGGCGGCAGACGTTTTGTCTCAGGCCGGGGTGCGTGTGCATTTGTTTGATGCCATGCCTTCTGTGGGGCGCAAATTTTTGCTGGCGGGGCGTGGTGGCTTGAACCTCACCCATTCCGAGGATTCAACATCGTTTCGCCATCGCTATGATGAAAAGGCTGTCCAAGTCGGGCGCTGGCTGGATGTCATGGATGCGCAAGCGGTCAGGCATTGGGCGCATGATTTGGGCATCGAAACATTCGTGGGTACATCCGGACGTGTTTTTCCGATCGAGATGAAAGCGGCCCCGCTGCTGCGGGCCTGGCTGTACCGACTGCGTCATCCCGCCTCGGGTGTGCCTGTGCAGTTCCACATGCGCCATCGCTGGCTGGGTTGGCAGGAGGAGCGCCTGCTTTTCGATCAATCTGCGCAAGCGACGACGCTGACTGTCCGTGCCAAGGCCACTGTATTGGCTTTGGGTGGTGCGAGCTGGCCGCGTTTGGGCTCCGATGGTGCCTGGGTGCCAGTGCTGGGGGCCCGAGGTGTTGCCGTGAATCCGCTAAAACCCGCCAATTGCGGTTTTGATGTGCTTGGGCGGTGCGATGCCGGTTGGAGCGATCACTTTCGGACCCGGTTTGCAGGCTTTCCAATGAAGTCGGTGGCGGTTTCAGTGCCCGCTTGGGCTGACGACAGTGCGCCAGCGCGGTTTTCACGCAAAGGCGAGTTTGTGGTGACCGAGTCAGGCATCGAGGGCAGTTTGGTGTATGCCGCATCAGCTTGGTTACGCAATGACCTGGAAGCCCACGGTCGGGCAGAGTTGCTGATGGACTTGCTGCCAGACAAGTCCCTGGAGCAGGTTTTGTCTGCGGTCAAATGGCCTCGGGGCAGTCGCAGTTTGTCCAGTCATCTCAAGAGCCGTCTGGGCCTGGATGGGGTCAAAATGGGGCTGTTGCATGAGCTGTGCCCTCCTGAGGCACTGAGCCAACCCGAAAAACTGGCGACTTGCATCAAAGGCTTGAAGCTGACTCTTAAGGCGGCCAGACCCGTGGAAGAGGCGATCAGCACGGCTGGAGGGGTGGCCTTCGAGGGGTTGACGGCGGGTTTGATGCTCCAAGATTGCCCTCATGTTTATTGCGCCGGGGAGATGTTGGACTGGGAGGCCCCAACGGGGGGCTACCTGTTGACCGCCTGTTTGGCCAGTGGCAAACAGGCAGCGCTGGATGTTTTGGAAAATATTTTCAAAAAAACTTGAGATCGATGTATTCCTAATGGTCTTGTGCTGCGTTGAGGATGTGTGAGTAACTTCATCCAATGAACGAGGTCGACATGACTCCAGATGCATCCAAAGAATACCAGTGTGCCGTTGAAGAGGCGGCCAACGCCTTCATGAAAGTGATGGCCCTGCGAGGTTTCAATGTTCGGGATTACCCTCAAAATTTTGTGGCCCAAGTGGCTCAGCAAACCCGTTTGGCGTTCGAATCCAACCGAACAGGCGCACACGCCAATGCGGACGCGCTGGTCGCGGAGTTGCTCCGCGCAGCGCCTCAGGCCCCCCGCTTGGTGAGCTCCAACAAGGTCAAAGCCTTGCCATTTCCTTCTTTGCGTCGCCGTATGGCTTGATTTGCCAAGGCCCACACCACCCGGTGGTGTGATTTTCAAAAAGGCGCCCATTCGGCGCCTTTTTCTTTGTGCGCCTTTGCTGGATGCACAAACAAAAATGCGCCCTAAGGGCGCATTTTTACAGGTGTTAGTTGACGAGCCTTGACCCCGGCACTGGCTCCACAGTTAGGGCTGCTTGGTTCCCCACCTGACCCGGTTGGCCGCTTCACCATGCGGGAAGGCCCGTCGCCTTCAATTGTAGGCGAGCTTGGGAGGCTTTCTGTGCCTGGCCGTACTTTTTCCCTTTTTATGCGCAGGACTTGATGCTTTGATGGCTGCATTTCCCGGAATGGCTTTGCGGCCCGATAGAATCAGAAGCATGTCTTACCTTGTTCTCGCGCGCAGATACCGCCCTCGCAATTTCACCGAAATGGTGGGGCAGGAGCACGTGGTTCAGGCCTTGACCAATGCCTTGGTGCAACAGCGTTTGCACCATGCGTATTTGTTCACGGGCACGCGGGGCGTGGGCAAAACCACGGTGTCCCGGATCTTGGCCAAATCGCTCAATTGCCAAGGTGCAGACGGGCAGGGCGGCATCACCGCTGAGCCGTGTGGCGTTTGCCAGGCTTGCCGTGACATCGATGCTGGTCGTTTTGTCGATTACACCGAGCTGGATGCCGCGTCCAATCGGGGCGTTGACGAGGTGCAAAGCCTGCTGGAGCAAGCTGTTTACAAGCCTGTGCAGGGGCGTTTCAAGGTCTTCATGATCGACGAAGTGCACATGCTCACCAACACCGCTTTCAATGCGATGTTGAAGACGCTGGAAGAGCCCCCTGAATATCTGAAATTTGTCTTGGCAACGACCGATCCGCAAAAGGTGCCCGTCACGGTGCTCTCGCGTTGCCTGCAGTTCAATCTGCGTCCCATGGCGCCCGAGACCGTTTTCGAACACCTGACACGCGTGCTGGCCACCGAACAATTGAGTGCTGAACCGCAAGCACTTCGCTTGTTGTCTCGGGCCGCACGGGGGTCGATGCGCGATGCCTTGAGCTTGACCGATCAGGCCATCGCTTTCGGCAACGGCCAACTGCAAGAAGCGGGCGTGCGTCAGATGCTGGGCAGTGTGGATCGTACCCATGTGTTGCAGCTCATCCGTGCTTTGGCCGAAGGCGATGGTGCGGCCGTGGTCGAGCAGGTCAATGCTTTGCGTCTGCAAGGCGTGTCTGCTGCTGCCACGCTGGAAGACATGGCGATGCTGTTGCAACGCATGGCCGTGATGCAGATGGTGCCTGGTATGGCACAAGACGGCGATGATCCCGATACTCAGGGTTTGGCCGATTTGGCCCACGCCATGCCCGCAGAGGAAACACAGCTGCTTTACAGCTTGTGCCTGCATGGGCGTCCCGAGTTGGGTTTGGCGCCTGATGAGTATGCTGCTTTGACCATGGTTTTGCTGCGCTTGTTGGCGTTCAAACCACAAGCAGGATCGGCTGAAAAAAAAAGTCCGCGAATCAGCCGTAGCCCAGTAACTGAAGTCCCGGCCACACCTGCTCAGCCATCTTTGGCGCCTTCGCCTGTAGTGGCTGTGCTCAGGCCAGCACCAGCCTCGCAGTCCCCACCAGCTCCCCCAGTCGCGTCACAAGCAGCGATTGCCCCCAGTTCTGCGCCTTCGGCAGCGCCTCCAATGGTGCCGGTGTCTGAGCCGCCACCTTGGGAGGATCTGCCCGACACCTCCGACTATCCCGGCGACGATGCAGCAGATGCGTTTGTGGCGTCCTTGTCGTCGTCTGTTCCAGTCGGGTCGAGTCTGCGTTCTTTGCCCGTGCGCGAAGCCTCTGACTCTGCCCGTGTGGATGTGCCCAAGACCGCGCCCGCCACACCCTTGCAGACCACCGCAGAAGGCGATGTCTGGTTTGGCGTGGTGCAGGGCTTGCTGGCGCAAGAAGCCATCACCGCGTTGGTGCGCGAATTGGCTTTGCAGTCGCAACTGGTGGCGCGTGATGTTGACCAGTGGATGCTGCGCATTGAGCGTGAATCCTTGAACCACCCGGCCAGCCGTGAACGCTTGCAAACGGCTTTGGCCGCAGCAGGGCATGGTCAAGTGCGCCTGCAAATCGAGCTCGGTCCTGTGCTCGACTGTCCAGCCAAGCGCTTGGCTGTCGCTGCTGCCGCCAAAATGGTGGCCGCTCAGGAATTGATTGAAAACGATCCGCTGGTGCAGACCATGGTGCGGGATTTCGGCGCGCGCATTGTGCCCGGCAGCTTGCAGGTGATCTGACCTTTTCTCACTGAAACAACTGAAATTGAAGGAAATTCCATGTTCAACAAAGGACAACTCGCTGGCTTGATGAAACAAGCGCAAGCCATGCAAGACAACTTGAAAAAAGCCCAGGATGAATTGGCCAATGTGGAAGTCGAGGGCCAATCCGGTTCGGGCATGGTCAAGGTCTTGATGACTTGCAAGCACAATGTGCGCCGCGTGACCATTGATCCGAGCCTGCTGGCCGATGACAAGGACATGCTGGAAGACTTGGTGGCCGCTGCATTCAACGATGCGGTGCGTCACGCTGAAGACGTGTCCCAGCAGAAAATGGGCAAGCTGACGGCTGGATTGCCACCGGGCATGAAACTGCCTTTCTGACCGTTCATCGAAAGCACTGCTGTTCATGGCTGATACCCACGCACTCGCCACTTTGGTTCAAGCCCTCAAGGGCTTGCCGGGTGTGGGCATCAAATCCGCACAGCGCATGGCATTTCAATTGCTGCAAAACGACAGGGCTACGGCGCGTCAATTGGCCGTTGCTTTGCAAAATGCAGTGGACAACGTCCGGCACTGTGCGTGTTGCCACACTTTCACCGAAGCAGAGCTTTGCGACACGTGCCAGGATGCGACGCGCGAGCGCAGTCAGTTGTGTGTGATCGAAACGCCTGCAGACCAGTCTGCGATCGAGCGAACGGATACATACCGAGGTTTGTATTTTGTGTTGATGGGCAAACTCAGTCCCCTCGATGGGATTGGTCCACACGATATTGGTTTGGCCAAACTCAAAAAAAGAGTGGGTGATGGTCTGGTGCGGGAAGTGATTTTGGCCACCAATTTCACGGCCGAGGGTGAGGCGACGGCACATGTCATCTCAGAGATGATTCGCCAGCAGGGTATCAAGGTGACCCGGCTCGCACGTGGCGTGCCTGCGGGCAGTGAACTCGAATATGTCGATTTGGGCACCATCGCGCATGCACTGGTCGACAGGCGCTGAGTTGGCAACCGCGTGAATGGTGCCAGGCGCTCGACCAACGACCCGTTCCAATACTTGCAATCCATTACGTGAAAACCCGCTCAGGATTGATCCTGATGCGAACTTATATCTGCGCATTTAAGCTCTGAACATCGAATCATCGGTCGTTTCAATGGGAGTGCAAAATTGTCGCGGTTGATCCGTCCACGACGTTTATTCATGCTGGCATCCTTGGGGTCGCTGGCCAGTGGCGCGTTGTCAGCAGCGGAGGCCCCACGCGCCAACTTGCGGGTCAAAATCGCATTGGCAGCAAGGCAAAGCCTCTACCATTTGCCTTTGACGCTGGCCGAGCAACTCGGGTATTTTCGGCAAGCGGGCTTGGTCGTGGAGTGGGTCTCTCAAGAGGGGGGCGGCAAAGCGTTAGGCAGCGTCATCAACGGCCAAGCCGATGTTGTAGCCGGCGCGTTTGAGCATTTGTTTGGCCTTCAGCAAAAAGGACTGGGTTACCAAGGGTTTGTGCAATTGGGGCGCGCGCCTCAGATTGCGCTGGGTGTGTCCATTCGCAAAGGCGCCGCCATGCGGTCGGTGATGGAACTCAAGGGGGCCCGCATTGGCGTTTCTGCCCTCGACTCGTCTACCCACTGGATGTCTTGCCAATGGTTGTTGCAGCACGGCTTGCTGCCCGAAGATGTGACTTTCGTGGAAGTCGGGACTTCCGCCAGCGTTTCAGAGGCCTTGCGCAACGGCATGATTGATGCCTTGTGCAACCCCGATCCTATGATGCATGGCCTTGAGCAAAAAAACGAAATCCGCATATTGGGGGATGCTCGGTCCATGACTTCAACGCGCAAGGTGATGACGAGGGATGTGCCTGGCGCATGCTTGTTCACACGGACTGAATTTTTGCAACGCCAGCCAGAAGTGGCTCAGGCCTTGAGCGATGCGGTGATCCACGCACTCAAATGGCTTCAGACGGCTGGCCTGACGGACATTTTGAAACATGTTCCTCCAGCGTACTGGATGGGTGACCGAGCGCTGTACTTGGGTGCTTTTGAGAAGCTGCGCGAATCGTACGCCATGGATGGTTTGTTTGACGCCGAGCCTGTACTCAATGCATGGCAGGCCCATGCCCGTTTGACGGGCTATGGTCCGATGAGTCGGCAATCACTTGAGCGTCTTTACACCAACAATTTTGCAGGCAAATCCAAACTCCGATTTGCCGTTTGAGCTTTGCTTCAGCGTTTGGCGAGCTTGGGTGCGGGTCGACGTGCCACGGGCGCAGGCCCTGTTTTCTTGTGCGTTGCGGGTTTGGCGCTCAGCCGTGGTGATTGGGATGTGGGCACCAAAACCGCCAAACTTTGGCCAGCGTTCAAATGGGCATTGGGTTTGAGCTTGTTCCAAGTGGCCATGCTTGCTGCGCTCACACCATGTCGGGCTGCCAGGCTGGCCAGTGAGTCGCCTTTGCGGGCGCTGACCATGATGCGGCGCAAGACAATTTCTGGTGCGAAGGCCAACTGGGCGTTGTCGGCTGTGTGTTCGGTCACATCGTTGTCCAGTTGTCCTTTGCGGTGGACCAGCAAGGTCGATCCAGCTTTGACCATCATGTTGGGCGGTATGCCATTGGCGGAGCGAAGCAGATCTGTGGGCATGTTCACCAAGTTTGCCGCTTCGTCGGCCTTCATCGTGCGGGGTGCTTGCCAAGCGGTCCAGGTGGCCAATCGTTGGTTGGCATGGTTTTGCAAGTTGATTTCAAAGCTTGTGGCGTTGTCCCAAGGCAGCAAGACCTGGGGTGTCCCTGCTGCAAGTATCACAGGGCGGTTCATCGAAGGATTCAAGGTTTTGAAGTCCTCAACACTGATGCCCGCCAGTCGTGCTGCGACGGTCACGTCAATGTCGCGGTCGATTTGCACGCTCTTGAAGAAGGGGTGATTCTGGATCAATGGCAATTGGGTGTTGAACGCTTCAGGTTGCGCCACGATGTTTTTGACGGCTTGCAACTTGGGGACGTAATAGCGCGTCTCGTTGGGCATGTTCAAGTCGCTGTAGGTGAGGGGCTTGCCTTGCGCTTTGTTGCGAGCCAAAGCACGACCGACACTGCCCTCGCCCCAGTTGTAGGCAGCCAGAGCGAGGTGCCAGTCGCCAAACATGCCGTAGAGTTTTTGCAGGTAATCCAGTGCGGCCCGAGTAGATTCAAGCACGTCACGGCGTTCGTCGCGAAAGAGATTTTGTTTCAAGTCGAAATACTTGCCAGTGGCCGGCATGAATTGCCACATGCCCGCGGCTTTGGCTGAAGACACAGCGTTCGGGTTGAAGGCCGATTCGATGAACGGCAGCAAAGCGAGCTCTGTGGGCATATTGCGGCGCTCGAGCTCTTCAACAATGTGAAAGAGGTATGGCCGTGAACGTTCGGTCATGCGCAAGATGTAGTCTGGCCGACTGGCGTACCACTGCTCTCGATTGCGCACGAACTCATCGTTGAGGTCTGGCATGGCAAAGCCTCGGCGAATGCGCTCCCAGATGTCCGTCGCGGGGGTCAGGCCCAGGTTGGCTCGGGGCTTGAGCGAGACAGGGGTGTCATTGCTGGTGACCTGCACGGTCTGGGCGGGCTTGGGCTTGACCACGGGAGCCTGCACAGGCGCTGGTGGCGATTCAGTGTTTGGCGCAGTACTTGCACAACCGGTGAGAAACAGGAAAAAACCTGCTGTCACCGCCAAAACGGCAGGACGACTTGAAGACCACATCTGAAAAATCAGGTTCATTTGAATTCGTTTTTCCATGCACGCAATGCGGCAAAGGTGGAGACATCGTCCACAGCCCATGCTTGGCGTTGCTGAACTGCTGTAGCCACGGGACGGCTGCGGCTTCGCAAAAAAGGATTGATTGCCAACTCGGTAGACAGGCTCACGGGTAAAGTGGGCAGGCCTTTTTGGCGCTTCTGTGTGCAGGTATCAAAGTAAGTCTGCAGTGCCGCATTATCAGGGTCAACCGCCAATGCGAATTTCAAGTTGGACAAGGTGTATTCGTGCGCCGGACAGACAAGTGTGTTGCCGGGTAAACCTGCCAAGCGGTCAAGAGACTTGAGCATCTGTGCAGGCGTGCCTTCAAACAAGCGACCACAGCCACCGGAGAACAAGGTGTCACCGCAAAACAGCAGGGGCGCTTGGTTTGCCTGTTGGGTCCAAAAAGCGATATGCCCTGCTGTATGGCCGGGGACATCGATCACTTGCAGACGAAGGCCATGCCAGTCAATCTCATCCCCATCTTGAACACCATGGACTGGCCGTGGCATGATTTCCATGGTGGGCCCATGCACTTGAGCTTGTGTTTTTTCTGTCAGCTCGATCAGCCCTGACGTGTGATCGGCATGGTGATGCGTGACTAGAATGGTGTCCAGTTTGATCGCGGGATTTTCTGCCAGCCAAGTCAACACCACGGCACTGTCGCCGGGGTCGACCACCAGGGCATGATGGTCATCGTGCAACAACCAAATGTAGTTGTCTGTGAATGCGGGCAAAGGGATGAGTTTCATGGAGTCCCCGATTATAGAAAGTAAGTATTCAGCCTCGTCTTGGCTGGGCCATTTGGGTCAGTCCGTTGCTGGACGCTTGCTGGCTTGGGAACAGACCCAAGCCGACGAACTGCTGTCCGATGTCTTTGGGTACCACGCCTTGCAATTGGGCTGGCCAGATTTGCACAGTTTACGAAGCAACCGCATGCCGCACCGTTGGTTGGCACAGACTGAATTTGAAGCCGAGTCCTCAGTCAATGCAAACACAAGCGGGGCCGATGCACCGATGCACCCGCATGTGGGTTTTGACAGCCGGGCATGGCCGTGGTCTGCCGATAGCCTGGATTTGGTCGTTTTGCCGCATGCGCTGGAAAGATCGGCCGATCCGCACGCTTGTTTGCGCGAAGTAGAGCGGGTCCTGATCCCGGAGGGCCAAGTCCTCATTACTGGTTTGAACCCCGTGAGCTTTTGGGGGTGGCAATATGAGCGAGCGCAGCGTAAAACGGGTGACCTGGGCAGTTTTGAGTCGCATCTGATTGGCTACCGGCGTTTAAGGGATTGGCTGCGTTTGCTTGGATTTGAGGTTCAGGTCAGCCGCTTCATGGGTTGGCCACCGGCTTTGGCCAGTGAACGCTGGATGCGGCGACTCGACCGATTGGATGCATTAGGGCAGCGCTGGTGGCCGATTTTGGGCGGTGTTTATTTGATTGTGGCCACCAAGCGGGTGTCCGGTAGCCGTTGGCTCGACGGTCGTCGCTGGCGCACTGTACGATCGCCCGCTGCAACTGCTGTGCCCTTGGCCAGATCAGACTCTCCTATCAGCGGCCGGACGGCCTCGAAAGATATCTCTTGAATCACGTTGTTATCCATACCGATGGGGCTTGCAAGGGCAACCCTGGTCCTGGAGGCTGGGGCGTTCGCCTGCAATCTGGCCAGCATGTCCACGAACTCTTTGGCGGCGAATTGGGTACCACCAATAACCGCATGGAACTCACGGCCGTGATTGAAGGTCTCAAAGCGCTCAAGCGGCCTTGCCAAGTCACGCTTTATTTGGACAGCGAATACGTTCGCAAAGGCATCACCGAGTGGATCCACGGCTGGAAAGCCAAAGGCTGGCGTACCGCATCCAAGCAACCGGTCAAAAACGTCGAGTTGTGGCAAGCGCTGGACCATGTGGTGTCCAGTGCGGGACACCGAATTGAGTGGCGCTGGGTCAAAGGCCATGCGGGAGACCCCGGTAATGAAAGGGCCGACGCCTTGGCCAATCAAGGGGTGGACAAGGTCCTCCAACGCTGAACTCTTGGCGTGTAAACCTCATGTAAAGAACTGAAAACACCGGTGTTTGGCTGCCAAGCCTGTCGTTTTCCCTCGCAGGAATCGGGCACAAGACTGTTACATTCGGAAACTGTTTGCGTCTTCAATGTAGCGGGATTTCTGCAATGGCTTATCAAAAGAAGTACGTGCTGATCGCAGTGATCGGTGTGTGTGTGGCGTCTGGTGTGGCTTGGTGGGCACAGCGCCCTTCTTCGGGTGATCAGACGCCCAGCGCAGCGACAGCGCCAGGTGCAGCCAGGGCCCCAGCGGTGGAGGTCGCCAAAGTCACATCGATCACCTTGGTCGATGAAGCCCAGTCGGTGGGCAGTTTGCGGTCCCGCCAAGGCGTCATGCTCCGCCCGGAAGTGGCAGGGCGCGTGGCCAAAATCCTCTTCAACGATGGCCAGCGCGTGAGCAAAGGGCAGCTGCTGGTGCAATTGGATGATCAGCTGCAGGCCGCTCAGCTCTCGCAAGCCAAAGCCGAAATGTCGATTGCTGCCGCCAACCACAAGCGCAACCAAGAGTTGGTGGCTCAAAATTTCATCAGCAAACGTTCGCTCGATGAAAGTGCG
The DNA here is from genome assembly GCF_003063335.1 of Limnohabitans sp. MMS-10A-192. Classification (GTDB taxonomy): domain Bacteria; phylum Pseudomonadota; class Gammaproteobacteria; order Burkholderiales; family Burkholderiaceae_C; genus Limnohabitans_A. The sequence continues at coordinate 225,642 of NZ_NERX01000004.1, forward strand.
GCCGCTTTGGAGGTCGCCCAGGCCAAGTTGGATTTGGCGCAGGCGACCTTGCAGCGCCTGAAGATCATCGCTCCATTCAATGGCGTCACGGGTCTGCGCCAAATCAACGTGGGCGATTACCTCAAGGATGGCGCCGATGTGGTCAACATCGAAGACATCGATGCTGTGCTGGTGGACTTTCGCTTGCCTGAGCGTTTTCAGGCCAAAGTACGCGCAGGTCAGAGCGCACAGCTGACCTTGGATGCTTTGCCCGGGCGCTCATTTGCCGCTGTGGTGCAGGCTGTCGATCCATTGATTGATGCCAATGGACGTTCGGTGGGTGTGCGTGGCTGCATTGACAATCGCCAGCAGCAGTTGCGCCCTGGCATGTTTGCACGCGTCAATGCCGTGTTTGGTTCTCGACCCTCGGCCTTGGTCATTCCTGAAGAAGCCATCGTGCCGCAGGGCGGGCGCACTTTCGTGGTCAAGGTCATTCCTGGTGACAAACCCGAGACATTGATATCGCAGCGTGTGCCTGTCAAAGTGGGTTTGCGCCAACCTGGCAAAGTGGAAATTCTGGAAGGGCTGGAACTCGATGACACCGTGGTGGTCGCCGGTCATCAACGCTTGCAAAAAGACGGTACGCCCGTGCGCGTGGTGGACATGTCTCGTCCAGCCAGTGGCAAGCCTGTGGCAGGGGCGGCCCCCTCCGCTTCAACGCCTGCAGTCGCAGCAGTCCCGCCTGCGTCTTCAGCGGGTTTGTCCCCAGCCGGTGTGGTGAACAACACGGGCAATCCGAATGTGGCCCGTGCAGCACCCGCGGCCAAGCCGCTGAGTGGCCCCAACCCTTGCTTGCGAGGTGCAGATGCAACTCGCTGAGACATCCATCCGCAGGCCCGTTCTGGCCGTCGTCATGTCGCTGCTGATCTTGCTGATCGGCGCGGTCAGTTTTGACCGTTTGTCGGTGCGTGAATATCCCAAGATCGATGAGCCGACGGTCACTGTGAGTGTCAAATACCCAGGCGCCTCGGCCGAGGTGATTGAGACGCAAGTGTCCAAACCCCTCGAAGACTCGATTGCGGGGATTGACGCTGTGGATGTGATCACGTCCATCAGCCGTGCCGAGCAGTCGCAGATCACGGTCCGTTTTCGCCTCGAAAAAGACGCTGACACGGCCGCCGCCGAAGTGCGTGACCGCACTTCACGCGTGCGCAACCGCTTGCCTCAAGCCATTGAAGAGCCGGTGATTGCCAAGGTCGAGGCCGATGCTTTTCCGGTGATTTGGCTCGCGTTTTCTAGCGACACGCTCAACCCCTTGCAGATCAACGACATGATCAACCGGGTGGTCAAACCCCGGTTGCAAACCGTCACGGGTGTGGCCGATGTGCGCATCTACGGTGAACGCAAATACGCCATGCGGGTCTGGTTGGAGCCCGAACGCCTGGCAGGCTACAAACTCACACCACAAGATGTGGAAGATGCGATCCGACGCAGCAATCTGGAGTTGCCTGCAGGACGCATTGAGTCGAGCAACCGCGAGTTCACGGTGACCTCGCAAACCGACCTCACGCGTCCGGCTCAGTTTGCCGACATCGTGATCAAAACGGTCAATGGTTTTCCCGTCAAAATCAGGGATGTCGCCAAAGTGGAAGAGGCTGCAGCCGATGAACGCAGCGCAGTTCGCTTGGCCGGTCGCCATGCTGTAGCTGCAGGTGTGATTCGTCAGGCCACGGCCAATCCTCTGGAGTTGTCCAAAGGCGTGCGCGACATGATGCCGCGTTTGGAGGCTGACTTGCCCCCTGGCATCACCATCACGGTGGCCAACGACAACTCGGTGTTCATCGACCGCTCCATCAAAAGTGTGTTCCAGACCATTGTGGAAGCCGTGGTTTTGGTGGCCTTGGTGATCTTTGTTTTCTTGCGTACCGTTCGCGCATCGATCATCCCGATCATCACCATCCCGGTCAGCTTGATTGGCAGCTTTGCCATGATGGCTTTGGCGGGTTTCACCATCAACACCTTGACACTGCTGGCGCTGGTGCTGGCGATTGGTCTGGTGGTGGATGACGCGATCGTGGTTCTGGAGAACATTTACCGTCACATCGAGGAAGGGTTGGACCCATTTTCGGCCGCCATCAAGGGCTCCCGTGAAATTGGCTTTGCGGTGGTCGCGATGACCATGACCTTGGCTGCGGTGTTCGCGCCCTTGGCCTTTACGCCCGGTCGTACAGGCAAGCTTTTCACGGAGTTTGCGCTGGCCTTGGCCGGCTCTGTGATCGTCTCCGGCTTTGTGGCCTTGACGCTGTCACCCATGATGAGTTCTAAGTTGCTCAAGCACAACCCCAACCCGGGCTGGTTTGACCGCACGATGGAGCGCTTGTTGACGGCTTTGTCGGATGCTTATGAGCGCTTGTTGAGCTGGGTCTTGCGCAAAGCGCGTTGGCTGGTGCTGTTGATCATGGTGGGTAGTGGCGTGGCAATTGCGCTGGTTTATCCCAGCATGAAGCAAGAGTTGGCCCCGATGGAAGATCGCGGTACTTTGTTGGCCACCGTCACAGCGCCAGATGGCTCGACCCTGGATTACACCGACCGCTATGCCAAAGTGTTGGAGCGCATGGGCGAGGCCTATCCTGAATTTGACCGCATTTTTGCCAACATTGGTAACCCCACAGTGGCGCAAGGATCGGTCATTTACCGTGCTGTTGATTGGGAAAAACGCCAGCGCACCACACTGGAAATTGCCCGTGAGTTGGGCCCGAAATTCAATGGTTTGCCCGGTGTGAACGCGTTTGCCATCACCCCGCCATCGTTGGGGCAAGGCTTTCGCGAGCGCCCCGTCAATTTTGTGATCCAAACTTCGGACAGTTACCAGAACCTGAATGCGGTGACGCGCGAAATTCTGGATGAAATTGCCAAGAACCCCGGCATCGTTGCGCCCGATGTTGATTTGCGCTTGAACAAGCCTGAATTGCGCATCGAAGTCGACCGCGCCAAAGCGGCCGAATTGGGGGTCGGTGTGGATGCTGTGGCCAAAGCATTGGAGACCATGCTGGGTGGGCGCGTGGTCACCCGCTACAAGCGGGATGCCGAGCAGTACGATGTGATCGTGCAAACACAGGCCTCTGGCCGTAACACGCCAGACGATGTGGAGAGCATTTACATCCGGGGACGCAACGACGCGATGATTCCGTTGTCAGCCCTCGTGAAAATCCGTGAAAGTGTGTCTCCCCGTGAGTTGAACCACTTTGGTCAGCGCCGATCGGTGTCGATCACCGCCAACTTGTCGCCGGACTATTCATTGGGTGAGGCCCTCAAGTTCCTCGATGCCACCGCAGCCAAAGTGCTCAAGCCGGGATACACCACCGAGCTCAATGGCACCTCGCGCGAATTTCGCAATTCGCAAGGTGCCTTGGTGATCGTTTTTGTGTTGGCGCTGTTCTTCATCTTTTTGGTGCTGGCCGCGCAGTTTGAGAGCTTCATCGACCCTTTCATCATCATGTTGTCGGTGCCGCTGTCCATGATCGGTGCTTTACTGGCACTCAAATGGACGGGGGGCTCACTGAATGTGTACTCACAGATCGGCTTGATCACCTTGGTCGGTTTGATCACCAAGCACGGCATTTTGATTGTCGAGTTCACCAACCAATTGCGTGAACAAGGCGTGGAGACCATGCAGGCCTTGGTCAAAGCCAGTGGCCAACGTCTGCGTCCGATCCTGATGACCACGGGTGCCATGGTGTTGGGTGCTGTGCCCTTGGCCTTGGCCAAAGGGGCTGGCGCTGAAAGCCGCACGCAAATCGGCTGGGTCATTGTGGGCGGCATGAGCTTGGGCACATTGCTGACCATCTTTGTGGTGCCCACCATGTACTCGCTGTTGGCCCGCAAGAGCGTGCCAGGCCCGAACAAGGCGCTTGCGCTGGAGGAGCCTGCGACAGGCGCGCATTGAGCCGAACCGATTGAGGTTTCAAATCCAAAGGGGCTGAAGAAATTCAGCTCCTTTTTTGTGGCGCTGCGGTCGTCAGAGGTGTCCGTCAAACATCATCACGTCCACCGCATCACCCACAGCCACGTTGCCTTGTGCATGTCCCAGCACGATCAGGCCGTTGGCCTGCACCATGGAGCTGAGCACACCCGAGCCTTGGTTGCCGGTGATGCTGACCTGCAACTCGCCCGCTGCATTGGTGCTGACGATGCCGCGCTGGTATTCGGTGCGGCCGGGTTTCTTGCGCAGCGCCTCGGTGCTCTTGGCTTTGAGCAGGGGCAAGGGCGGCGCTTGCCAGCCCATGAGCTGCTGCAGGGCAGGGCGCACAAAAGCAGCAAACGTCACCATCACCGCCACCGGGTTGCCGGGCAGGCCAAACAGCACGGCTGAGCGCTCACCCTGCGTGATGCGGCCCACCGCCATGGGGCGGCCGGGGCGCATGGCGATGCGCCAAAACGCCACATCTCCCAGTTTTTTCATCATGGCCTTGGTGTGGTCGGCTTCGCCCACGCTGACACCGCCGCTGGTGATGATGGCGTCGGCCTGCGCGGCGGCATCCACAAAGGCTTGCTCCAAGGCCGCCGGGTCGTCGCGCACCACACCCATGTCGATCAACTCGCAGCCCAGCGCCTGCACCAGGCCTGCCACGGTGTAGCGGTTGCTGTCGTACACCGCGCCTTCCCGGGGCGCTTCGCCCAGGCTCAGGATTTCGTCGCCGGTTGAAAAATAGGCTACTTTGGGCCTGCGCCAGACGGTGGCGGTGGGCAGCCCTAGGCTGGCCAGCAAGCCACAGGCGGCAGGTGTTAATCGGGTTCCCGCTGACAAAGCGGGTTTGCCTGCCATCAGGTCTTCGCCCAACAGGCGGCGGTTGTCGCCCGCTTGCAGCATGCCTGGCGGAATGTGGACCGTGTCACCCTCGGTTCTTACCAATTCTTGCGGGGCCACAGTGTCCAGCCCGGCGGGCATGATGGCCCCGGTCATGATGCGCACGCATTGGCCAGTTTGTACCGTACCTTGCCAGGCGGCGCCTGCGAAGGCGGTGCCCACCACTTGCAGTGGGGTGGGGCGGTCTGTCAGCAGTTGTGCACCGCACAGGGCGTAGCCGTCCATGGCCGAGTTGTCGTGCGGGGGCACACTGATGGGCGAGACCACATCGTGGGCCAGGATGCGGCCATGTGCCTGCATCAGCGGCACGGTTTCCAGTTCGCGCACTGGTTGCACCAGTTGGGCCAGAAAGTCGTTCACATGGCGTGCCGACAGGGCTTGCGGGTCGTAGCCTTGCAGGCGTTCGGCGATCTCGTTCAGGCTGAGGGGCGTGGTCATGGTGATGTTTGCACGGGCGTTGCGAGGCAACGGGCTTCAAAGGGCTTCGAGTTGCTGCAGTTCGGCCAGCGTGTTGGCGTTGGCAAAAGCGTTGGCGCTGTCGCCGCGCTGGTCAAAGGGCACGATGGCGCAGCGGTGCTGGGCCGTCCAAGCGTCGATCTTGCGTCCGCCGCTTTGGGTGAACTTGACCAGGCTTTCCAGCAAATCGGTTTTGAGCAGGCAAAACACCGGCTGGGCGCGCACCGCGCCATCGGCCTCGGGTGCGGCAGCCATCGCCATGTCGGCGTCTTGCTCGTCCATGGCTTGGTACAGGCGCTCGACCAAGTCGAGCGGAAACAGGGGCGTGTCGCAGGGTACGGTGAGCAAAAGCGGCGTTTCGCAGCGCTCCAGGCCCGTGAGGAAACCGGCCAGAGGCCCCGCATAGCCATCGATGCTGTCGGGCCAGACCGGCACACCCAGCGACTCGTAGGCGGCCAAGTTGCGGTTGGCGTTGATCAGCACTTCTTGCAGTGGCTGGCTTTGCAGCTGCAGGCGCATGAGCGTTTGCAGCGCCAGCGGCAAGCCGTGAAAGTTTTGCATGCCTTTATCTATGCCGCCCATGCGTGAGCCGCGCCCGCCCGCCAAAATCAGGCCTGTGATGGCCGGTGTTGTGTGGTTCATGGCGTTCAGCCTCCGATGTAGCTCATTTCCACCCGGCGGCCGGGGCCGCTGGCGGTGTCCGGCCCGCGCAGGCTGCGCAGCACCGAATATTGGTCAGTCCGCCCGCGCCAGATGGCGTCCACCGTGGCGGCCAGCGCGCTGTCGCTTTGCGCCGGGTCACGCAGCAGCTGGCGCAGGTCATAGCCCTGGCTGGCAAACAGGCACAGGTACAAGCGGCCTTCGGTGGACAAACGGGCGCGGTTGCAGTCTCCGCAAAAGGCCTGCGTCACGCTGCTGATCACACCGATCTCGCCCAGCGACGGGTCGTGTTCACCCTGTGCGTTGGCGTAGCCCCAGCGCTCGGCGGTCTCGCCCGGGGCGGCCGGGTCCAGCTGCACCAGCGGCAGCTCGGCATTCAGCAGGCGCACCACCTCGGCGCTGGGCAGCACCTCGTCCATGCACCAGCCATTGGTCGCACCCACGTCCATGTATTCAATGAAGCGCAGCACAATGCCCGTGCCCAGTAAATGCCGGGCCATCGGCAAAATTTCGTGCTCGTTGGTGCCGCGCTTGACGACCATGTTCACCTTGATCGGCCCCAGGCCAGCGGCCTGCGCAGCTTCGATCCCGGCCAGCACATCGGCTACCGGAAAATCCACATCGTTCATTTGGCGGAAGATGGTGTCGTCCAGCCCGTCCAGGCTCACCGTCACGCGTTGCAGGCCCGCGTCTTTCAGGCTTTGGGCCTTGCGCGCCAGCAGCGAGCCGTTGGTGGTGAGCGTCAAATCCAGCGGCTGGCCGTCGGGCGTGCGCAGGGCCGCCAGTTGTTCGATCAGAATTTCGATGTTCTTGCGCAGCAGCGGCTCGCCGCCCGTGAGGCGGATTTTGCGCACGCCCCGGCCCACAAAAACGGTGGCGATGCGGGTGATTTCTTCAAAGCTCAGCAGGTGGCTGTGCGGCAGGTAGGCGTAGTCCTTGTCAAAGACTTCCTTGGGCATGCAGTAACTGCAGCGGAAGTTGCACCGGTCCGTGACGCTGATCCGCAAATCGGTCAGCGGACGTCGCAGGCCGTCCAGGGGCAAAGTGCTCAGGTCATGACCCGCCAAGACGGGGGGCAAAGGCAAGCTGGGGTGGCGCTGGTCAACCAGCGGAATGACGCGTTCAGACATGGTCTCGATTGTGCCCCAGCCTCCGCGCCCCATGGATCACCTCGCGGGAAGACCCTTGCATTTGTCACCCCGGGCGAAGACCCGGGGTCCATCTCTCTTGCATGCCATGGATCCCGGATCAAGTCCGGGATGATGAATGCATGGATCCCGGATCAAGTTCGGGATGACCAATGCATGGATCCCAGCTCAAATCGAGGGAGCCAAAGCTTGGAGCGCCCATGAATTGGGGGGTACACAAAGGGGTTGAACCCAGTGGCTTCAGCCGTGCTGAATGGCCACCGTCTTGAGGGTGGTGAAGCCCAGCAGCGCCTCAAAGCCTTTTTCGCGGCCATAGCCCGAAGACTTGACCCCGCCAAAGGGCAGCTCCACGCCACCGCCTGCGCCGTAGTTGTTGATGAACACCTGACCGCTGCGCACGCGCTTGGCCATGCGGAACTGGCGGCCACCATCGCGTGTCCAGATACCGGCCACCAATCCAAACTCAGTAGCGTTGGCCAATTCGATCGCGTGGTCTTCGTCGGTGAAGCACATGGCCGAAAGCACCGGGCCAAAGACTTCTTCTTGCGCCAAACGGTGCATCACCGGCACATCGCGCAACAAGGTGGGGGCCTGGTAAAAACCACCCGCAGGCACGCCCGCAGCAATTTGCCCTTGGGCCACGGTGGCGATGCCATCCGCCTTGGCCTGGTCCAAAAAGCCGGTGACGCGCTCCAACTGGCTGGCGCGGATCAAGGGCCCCAAGTCCAGGTTCATGGCGGCAGAGCCCACTTGCAGGCGGCTGAAAGCCTCGCCCAAGCGCTTCAAAAGCGGTTCGTAAATGCCTTGCTGAATCAGCACGCGTGAGCCCGCGCTGCAGGTCTGGCCCGAGTTCTGCACGATGGCGTTGACCACCACCGGAATCGCCGCGTCCAGGTCGGCGTCGTCAAAAATGATCTGCGGGCTTTTGCCGCCCAGCTCCAGTGTCACGGGGCAGTGCCGCTCAGCCGCCACTTGCTGGATGAGCGTGCCCACGCGGGGGCTGCCGGTGAAGCTGATGTGGTCAATGCCTGGGTGGCGGGCCAGCGCGTCGCCCACCTCATGGCCGTAACCGGTGACGATGTTGATGGCCCCCGGCGGGAAACCCACCTCGGAGGCCAGCTGTGCCACGCGAATGAGCGATAGGCAAGCGTCTTCGGCCGGTTTGACCACGCAGGCATTGCCTGCCGCCAAAGCGCCGCCCACGCTGCGCCCAAAAATTTGCATCGGGTAGTTCCAGGGGATTACATGGCCCGTCACGCCATGCGGCTCGCGCCAAGTCAGCACGCTGTAGCCGTTTTGGTAGGGCAGGGTCTCGCCGTGCAGCTTGTCGCAGGCCCCGGCATAAAACTCAAAGTAACGCGCCAAAGCCACCGAGTCTGCAGCGGCCTGCTTGGTGGGCTTGCCGCAATCGCGCTGCTCCAGGGCGGCCAGTTCGGCGGCGTGCTCGCTCACTTTTTGCGACAGCTTCATGAGCAAGCGGCCGCGCTCCACGGCGGTCAGCTTGCCCCAAGGGCCGTTGAAGGCTGCCCGAGCCGCTTGCACGGCGGCATCGATGTCGGCCGCCTGGCTGCGCGGGATCTGATCGAACACCTGTCCGTCAGACGGGTCGAGCACATCGATGGTTTGCCTTGCCAGGGCGGGGACGGATTGGTTGGCGATGAAATTCAGTTGCATGGGCCCGATTGTGATCCCCACACAGTTTTTGGAAATCACGCCAGAGACAGCCTCAAACCGCTGGGGGAGGCGCAAGCCCGGTGAAAGTAAAATCGGGGTTAATCCCTAGGATTCCAATTCCCTCAACTTTTCCAACGAGACAACCATGTCCCTGAACAAAGTCACCCCTGGCAGCAAAGTTCCTGAAGCGTTCAACGTGATCATCGAAATCCCGATGAACTCCGACCCTGTGAAGTACGAAGTGGACAAAGAGTCCGGCGCTTTGTTTGTGGACCGCTTCATGGGCACCGCCATGCACTACCCCACCAACTATGGCTATGTGCCCCAGACCATCGCCGGTGACGGTGACCCGGTCGACGTGTTGGTGATGACCCCTTTCCCACTGCCCCCAGGTGTGGTCGTGCCTTGCCGCGCCATTGGTATCTTGCTGATGGAAGACGAAGGCGGCATGGACGGCAAAGTCCTGGCTGTGCCCACCGAAAAAATCCTGGCCAGCTACGCCAAGATCAAGTCGTTGGACGACATCCATGAGTTGCAACTCAAGCAAATCGCCCACTTTTTTGAGCACTACAAAGACCTCGAAAAAGGCAAATGGGTCAAGGTCAAGGGTTGGGAAGGCATTGAGTCGGCCCACAAGGAAATCCTGGACGGCATCGCCAACTACAACAAGGCCTGATCGCCGGTCTCAACGGCTTCTGCTGGAAGCCGTTGAAATCTCCCAAAACGCCTGTGCGGTACAAACCGTGCAGGCGTTTTTTTATGGGCCTTTCTTCAGGGGGGAATGCTGGTGCAAGGCGTCCAGATAGTTCTCCACCCCCGCTTTTTCCCGCTCCAAAAACCGCGCCACCGCTTCTGAAAACGCTGGGTGTGCCAGCCAGTGCGCGCTGTGGGTGGGGGTGGGCAGCAGGGCGCGGGCCATTTTGTGTTCGCCTTGTGCGCCGCCTTCAAAGCGCTTAAGGCCGTGCTGGATGCACCACTCGATGGGCTGGTAGTAGCAGGCTTCAAAGTGCAGGCAGTCCACCCGGGCCAGTGCCCCCCAATAGCGGCCATAGGCCACTTCGGGCTGGCCTTGGGCGTCCAGGTGCAGGCCGATCAGGCTGATGCCAATCGGCTGCGTTTCGTGTTCGGCCACAAACAACAGCCAGTTGGCGGCCATGTCGGTGCGCATGGCCTCAAAAAACGCCGGGGTCAGGTAGGGCGGGTTACCGTGTTCCCAATAGGTTTGCTGATAGCAGCGCAGCAGCAGGGCCCAGTCGCCTTCCGTCATGTCGGGGCCGCGCACGGCGCGAAACGTCACGCCCGCCTCCTGCACTTTGCGGCGTTCCTGCCGGATTTTTTTGCGCTTTTCTTGCGTCAGGCTGGCCAAAAAGTCATCGAAGTCGCGCCAGCCTTGGTTTTGCCAATGAAACTGCACCTGGTCGCGCTGCAGCAGTCCGGCTTGCTCGCAGGCTTGCAGGTCTTGCGGGCTGCCAAACAGGATGTGCAGGGACGGGATGCCGTTGCTTTGGCAAATGTCCAGCAAGGCGGCCAGCAGGGCTTGGCGGGCGTCGTCTGACTCGGCCAGCAAGCGGCTGCCGGGCACGGGTGTGAAGGGCGAGGCGACCAGGGCTTTGGGGTAGTAGTCGAGGCCATGGCGCTGGTAGGCGTCGGCCCAGGCGTGGTCAAACACGTATTCGCCGCGCGAATGGGTCTTGATGTAGAGCGGGCAAGCGGCGGCCAACACATCGCCTTGCGCGGTGCTGCGCCACAGGCTGATGACTTGGAGCGTCCAGCCGGTCTCGGGCGCGGCCGATTGGCTGGTCTGCATGGCCGACAAATAGGCATGTTGCATGAAGGGGGAGGGCGCATCTTGCCGGGCGAGCAAATCGTTCCAGGCTTCAGGCGCGATGGCGCTCAGGTCGTCTTGCACCCGGGTGACATAATTCAAGCTCACATTTTCCAGCACCTGTATGACTCTCCAAATTCGTGTGGCCCAGCTCAACTTTGTCGTCGGTGACATGCAGGGCAATGCCCGCAAGATCATCGATTTCGCCACCCGGGCGCATGCAGAGGGTGCGCGCCTGGTGTTGACGCCCGAACTCTCGATTTGCGGTTACGCGGCCGAAGACTTGTTGCTGCGCCCCGCCTTCATTGACGCCTGCGATGATGCCCTGAAAACAGTGGCCCGCGAACTGGCTGGGTTAAAAGGTTTGCATGTGGTGGTGGGCCACCCCGAAGGCGGCGGTCTGCGCACCCGCAGCGTGGCGGTGACGCGCCGCCACAACCGCGCGAGCGTGCTGTGCGAAGGGCAGGTGGTCTGCGCCTATGACAAGCGTGAGCTGCCCAATTACCAGGTGTTTGACGAGCGCCGTTACTTCACGCCAGGCAACGGCGTGGGGGTGTTCGAGGTTGAAGGCGTGCGGGTGGGCTTGCTGATTTGCGAAGACGCCTGGTTTGACGAACCTGCCCGCCTGGCGCGTGACGCGGGCGCACAAGTTCTGGCGGTGCTGAACGCGTCGCCTTTCCATGCAGGCAAGGGCCCGGAGCGCGAGCAGCGCATGCGCGAGCGCGTGGCCGATTGCGGCTTGCCCCTGATTTACGCGCATTTGGTGGGCGGCCAGGACGAGGTGATTTTTGAAGGGCGCTCGTTTGCTCTCAACGCCCAAGGCGAGACCGTGGCGCGGGCCGAGGGTTTCCGTGAATCGGATTTGGCAGTGCAAGCTGCAGTGAGCCAGCAGGGCCTGGCGTTGACCGCTGCGGCCGATGCGCTGGTGCCTTTGGCCAGCGCAGACGCTGAGCTGTGGGATGCGCTGGTGCTGGGCGTGCGTGACTATTTGGGCAAGAACGGTTTCAAGGGCGCGATTTTGGGCCTGTCGGGCGGCATCGATTCGGCGCTGGTGTTGGCGATTGCGGTGGACGCGATCGGGGCCGACAAGATCCACGCGGTGATGATGCCCTCGCCCTACACGGCCGACATCAGCTGGATCGATTCGCGTGACATGGTCAAACGCTTGAACGTGCGTTATGACGAGATTTCGATTGCGCCGCTGTTCGATGGCTTCAAACAAGCCCTTTCGGCGCAGTTTGAGGGGCTGAAAGAAGACACGACCGAAGAAAACATCCAGGCCCGCATTCGCGGCACCTTGCTCATGGGGCTGTCCAACAAGACCGGGGCCATTGTGCTGACCACGGGCAACAAGAGCGAGATGGCCACGGGTTACTGCACGCTGTATGGTGACATGGCCGGTGGCTTTGCAGTGATCAAAGACGTGGTCAAAACCCGCGTGTTTGACTTGGCACGCTGGCGCAATCTGAACGATCCGTATGGCACGGGCAGCCAGCCGATCCCTGAGCGCATCATCACCCGGCCACCGAGCGCCGAGCTGCGCCCTGACCAAAAAGACCAGGACAGCTTGCCCGCTTATGAGGTGCTGGATGCGATCATCCAGCGCTACATGGAAAACGACGAGGGCGTGGAGGCGCTGATTGCCGATGGTTTTGAGCGTGCCGATGTGGAAAAAGTGACCCGCCTGATCAAGCTCAACGAGTACAAACGCCGCCAATCGCCCGTGGGCATTCGCGTGACACACCGCAGTTTTGGCAAGGATTGGCGTTATCCTATGACCAACAAATTTCGCGCTTAACTTTTCCCAGAGGATTCCCCATGAAACAGATCACTGCCGTCATCAAACCTTTCAAGCTGGAGGAGGTGCGTGAAGGTTTGGCCGAATGTGGTGTGACCGGTCTCACCGTCACGGAAGTCAAAGGTTTTGGTCGTCAAAAAGGCCACACCGAGCTGTACCGCGGCGCTGAATACGTGGTCGACTTTTTGCCCAAGGTGAAGGTGGAGGTGGTGGTCAAGGACGATGACGTGGACCGCTGCGTGGACGCGATCATCAAAGCAGCGCGCACCGGCAAGATCGGTGATGGCAAGATTTTCGTGACTTCGGTCGAGCGTGTGGTCCGTATCCGCACGGGCGAGCAAGACGATACCGCCATCTGATCCCCACCAAGTCAGTGGGCTTTGGCGTTTTGCCACAGCCCCAGCTGGCTGGGTCAGATCAATTCAGTTCGAGCGGGCAGGCTCATGCCCGATTGTTCAACCAGCAACTGGAGCAAAGCCAGAGGCTCTGTGGCCGTGGTCACCAGTTCTGTTTGCCACGTGCCCATGAAGTCATGTGACACAACTTGATCGATGAAGGCCATCAGGCTGTCGTAATAGCCATGGCAGTTCAAGATGCCAATGGGTTTATCGTGGTAACCCAGTTGGCGCCAGGTCCAGACTTCAAACAACTCTTCAAAGGTGCCGATGCCGCCAGGCAAGGCCAAAAACGCATCGGCTTTCTCGGCCATCATTCTTTTGCGTTCATGCATGGTGTCCACCACATGCAGTTCGGTCAGGCCGTGATGCGCCCATTCTTTTTCAACCAAGGCGGTGGGGATGATGCCGACGACTTGTCCACCAGCGGCCAGGGTGGCCTGAGCGACGATGCCCATCAGGCCGTTGCGGCCACCGCCGTAAACAAGTTGCCCGCCGTGTGCGCCTATCCAGGTGCCGACTTGTCTTGCCATTTCGGCAAAACGAGGGTCATCGCCGTTGCGTGAGCCACAGTAAACGCAGATGGAAAATGCAGGTGCCTTCATGTCGAAGCGCTTGTTCAGGCCCGCAGGGCCTGGAGGATGGCCGCTGTCCAAATGCCGACGCACAGCAACAAGCTGAGCAAAACGGCTGCGCTGCCCATGTCTTTCGCACGTTTGGACAAGTCATGCCACTCGGGGCCGATGCGATCGATGGCCGACTCAATGCCCGTGTTGAGCAGCTCGACAATCATGACCAGTAAAACCGAGCCGACCAGCAATGCTGTCTCTGGCCAGCTTTGCCCGAGCCAAAAAGCCATGGGTATCAGAGCCATCGCAGCCACGGCTTCTTGGCGAAAAGCAGTCTCGTGCCAACCGGCTTTCAGCCCCTGAATCGAATAGCCACCGGCATGGAAAACACGGCTCAGGCCTTTGCGTGTTTTTTGAGCATTAACGGATTCTTTGGATGGGGTCTTGTCAAACATGGTGCAGGAAAAATGCGTTATGCGGCTGAGATCAATCGGGTGCCAGCCCATGCATCATGCCAAAACTGTTTTTGAGGGTGAAATCGGCTCAGCAAGGCCCAGATCACGATCCATCCGAGTGTGATCACACCCACTTCGGCAGCAGGCAAGGCAAAGGGCACGGTGAACGCCAAAGGCGGTAGGAACCAAGCCCAACTGAGCAGATAGCGAAGAAGCGCACGAGCCTGTGATAGAGGCTGGCCATGTGCATCAACAGCACGGATGTGCCAAGTTTTCATGGCCAGGGTTTGGCCGCGAGACCAAAACCATGTGAAGTAAATGCCCAGAACCAGAAACAAGAACGCTTGCATGCCCGGGCGGTGGTCCAGGGCGTGTTTTGTTTGGCTGAGTGTGCTGAAAAGATAACCCGAAATAAAGACGACGCCAAAAAGCAGCATGCCTTCGTAAAGCCAGCAGGCCATACGACGTTTCAAGGAAGGTGCAGTCAAATCGGTGGGTGTCTTCACAACGGGATCATGTTTCGTCACGAGGAAGAGCCTTCGGTGTGCGCGGGAGAGTCCATCGGTTGCTGGCTGTCGACCGCTTTAGGGGCTTTGGGTAGCAGGGTTTTCCGGTCCAATGGCGGTGCACTGGCGCCTGGGCGGGTGATGTCCTTGGCACTGTCGATTGTGCGCGCTTGCGGAGCCAGCAAACGAAGAGTTTCAGCGGGTTTGGAGATGGTGGCCGCACTTTTCGAGGGGCCGGTGGCACCAACAGAGAGCAAGCGCTTGTCTTCCGCAGACAGTGCTTGATAGGCTTCCCATTTGGCTCTCTTGTCCTCTTTGGGCAAGCTTTGTATGGCGTTGAAGTTGAACCGTGCGTGGTTGCGTTGCTGGGGGCTCAAGGCGACCCAATCGGCCATGCGTGTGTGCATGGTGCTTTGCTCATTGGCCGGCAATTGGCTGAAGTTTTGGGAAATGGCCAGCCATTTGCTCTGTTGCTGAGGTGTCAAGCTGCCCCATTGCGCAGCCAAGGGTGCTAAGGCTTGCTTTTGCTGAGACTTGAGCTCATGCCAGTGGCTGCCCGCCGCGGTCGCATTCGGGGTGGCTGGTGTAACAGCGGGCACTGTTTGAGCGGCACTGACGAAAAACCAGGCACCCAGCGCGATGCCGCAGCACAGTTTGAGCATGACGGCACAGTGCATGGCGTTTTTCGAAACTTCAGTCATTCTTGACACGGTCACTGAGCCCTTGTTTCAAAAATTGAACAAAGCCTGCATCTGCGTAGGCATCAGGAGGCAGTTCGTCTGTCAGCAAAGCCGAGTCGATGGCTGCAAGTTCGTTGGTCCGGCTGTCTTGCTGGATCCATTGAATGGCGCTCAAGCCCAACACCAAAGCCAGCAAGGGCAAAGCAGAAGCCAGAATGCTCCAGATGTTGAGGCCTTCATCGCCGGATGCGGTCAGGGTGCCATTGTTTTGAATACTTGTGTTTTGGGCAAACCCCAGCTGCATGACCGGTTTGCGTTGAGCCATGGCCAGTTGGCGGGCGACGCGCAGGCGCTCGGAGATGTCATGGGGCAAGCCAGGGGAGGCCATGCTCAGCTGAGCCGAAAAATGGCGGCCCAAACGGTCCATGTTGAGTTGTTCTGATGTATTTTGATTTTTCATGGTCTCAGTCCCTGGTTTTCCAAAGTTTTGCTCAGAGCCTGAATGGCCCGAGAACAATGGGTTTTGACGCTGCCTTCTGAGCAGCCCATCACGGCCGCGGTCTCCGCCACGTCCAGCTCCTCCCAATAACGCAGCAGGAAGGCTTCCCGTTGACGTGCGGGCAGGGCCATGACCGCTGTTTCGATGTGTTCAAGGGTTTGTAACCTGCCAATCCATTGTTCTGCACTCTCTGCGGCGGCCTCTTGCGTGCTGCTGGCATTGACTTCGAGCAGGTCGAAACCCCCGTCGCCTTCATCGGAGTCGAAGTCACTCAGGTTGGTGAACAGGGCATTTTTGGTTTTTTGCCGACGAAACCAATCCAGCACGGTGTTGGACAGGATGCGCTGAAACAGCAATGGCAACTCAGCGATCGGTTTGTCCGCGTAATTGGTACAAAGCTTGATCATGCTGTCTTGCACGATGTCCAAGGCCGCATCTTCGTCCCGCACATGGTAGTAAGCGCGCTTGAAGGCTTTTTTTTCCACGTTTTTCAGAAAGTCTGAAAGTTCTGAGTCCGATGCCAACTGTTTATGAGCCTTCGCGCGTGCGAGGCTGTTGCCTGTGTGTAATGAAAGAGTGCGCGATTCCAATAGATGGGCCGCGCTTTGTGAGCGAGATTATCTCACTGCCAAATCGCCTTGGTGATGTATGGCCGCAGGTTTTCGGAAATGAGCCGTACAAATGCGATAATGTCAGATTGCAATTGAAAAAAAGCAAACGGATCACCGTCCGGCACTTTTACAGTTTGGTGCCCATGTCGTTGGTCTCAAGTCCCAAAGCCACTTCAAAAGAGTCGAGCCCAGGGGCACCCAAGGTTTTTCGTTAGAGAAATTCACAAAGGTTGAATATGGACATGAACAAAGCCGAAACGGCACAAGCCGCGGCCAGCGGACAAGAGCTGCGTGGCGCAGAAATCCTGGTCAAGGCGCTTCAAGCAGAGAACGTGCAATACATTTGGGGTTATCCAGGTGGTGCCGTGCTCCACATTTACGACGCTTTTTACAAGCAAGACACTATTCAGCACGTTTTGGTGCGCCATGAGCAAGCGGCTGTACATGCTGCCGACGGCTTCGCCCGCGCGACGGGCGAAGTGGGCGTGGCGTTGGTGACCTCGGGCCCTGGCTTGACCAATGCCGTCACCGGTATCGCTACCGCTTACATGGACAGCATTCCGATGGTCATCATCAGCGGGCAAGTGCCCACTGCCGCCATCGGTCTGGATGCTTTCCAAGAGTGCGACACCGTGGGCATCACGCGCCCGATCGTGAAGCACAATTTCCTGGTCAAAGACGCCAAAGACATGGCCGAGGTCATGAAAAAGGCTTTCCACATCGCACGCAGCGGCCGACCTGGTCCTGTGGTGGTGGACATTCCGAAAGATGTTTCTTTCAACAAGGCCTTGTATTCGGGCTACCCCGAGTCGGTCGAGATGCGCTCTTACAACCCGGTGCGTAAGGGTCATGGCGGTCAGATCCGCAAGGCCCTGCAATTGCTGATGGCGGCCAAGCGCCCCTATATTTACACCGGCGGCGGCGTGCTGCTGAGCAATGCCAGCGCAGAGCTGCGCGCTTTGGTCGATATGCTGAACGTGCCGGTCACCAACACCCTGATGGGTTTGGGTGCTTTCCCCGCCACGGACCGCCGTTTCCTGGGCATGCTGGGCATGCACGGTACGCTCGAAGCCAACAATGCCATGCAAAACTGCGATGTGTTGCTGGCAGTGGGCGCACGTTTTGACGACCGTGTGATCGGCAACCCCAAGCATTTCGCTTCGGTGGACCGCAAGATCATCCACATTGACATCGATCCGTCGAGCATTTCCAAGCGCGTGAAGGTGGATGTGCCGATCGTGGGCGATGTGAAGGACGTGCTGACCGAACTCATGGGCATGATCCGCGAATCCGGCCTCAAGCCCGACCCCCAGGCGCTGGCGCAGTGGTGGGAGACGGTCGAAGGCTGGCGCAAACGCGATTGCATGAAGTACGACAGCAACAACAGCACGGTCATCAAGCCACAAAAGGTCATCGAGACCTTGTGGGACATGACCAAGGACGCCGATGCGTACATCACATCCGACGTGGGTCAGCACCAGATGTGGGCTGCGCAGTACTACAAATTCAACGAGCCACGCCGCTGGATCAACTCCGGTGGTCTTGGCACCATGGGTGTGGGCATTCCTTACGCCATGGGCATCAAACTGGCCAAGCCTGACAGCGAAGTTTTTTGCGTGACGGGTGAAGGCTCGGTGCAGATGTGCATTCAGGAACTCTCGACCTGCCTGCAATACAACACGCCCATCAAAGTTCTGGCCCTGAACAACGGTTACTTGGGCATGGTGCGCCAGTGGCAAGAGATTGATTACTCTGGTCGTTACAGCCACAGCTACATGGATGCCTTGCCCAACTTCGTGAAGTTGGCGGAGGCCTATGGCCACGTCGGCATCTTGGTGGAAAAGCCGGAGGATGTGGAGCCTGCCTTGCGCGAGGCCCGCAGACTCAAGGACCGCACGGTTTTCCTGGACATCCGCACGGACCCGACCGAAAACGTGTTCCCCATGGTTCAGGCTGGCAAAGGCATCACCGAGATGCTGTTGAGCGCGGAGGACCTGTAATCATGAAACACATCATTGCTGTATTGATCGAAAACGAAGCGGGCGCCTTGTCCCGTGTGGTGGGCTTGTTCTCGGCACGTGGCTACAACATCGAGTCCTTGACCGTGGCCCCAACCGAAGACCCCAGCCTCTCGCGCATGACGATCCAGACCGCAGGGTCTGACGATGTGATCGAGCAAATCACCAAGCACCTGAACCGCCTGATCGAGGTGGTGAAGGTGGTGGACCTGACCGAAGGCGCTTACACCGAACGCGAGCTGATGCTGGTGAAGGTGCGCGCCGTGGGCAAGGAACGCGAAGAAATGAAACGCATGGCCGACATCTTCCGTGGCCGCGTGATTGATGTCACCGACAAGAGCTACACGATTGAGCTCACTGGTGACCAATCGAAGAACGACGCCTTTTTGGAGGCGATCGACCGCAGCGCTATTTTGGAGACCGTGCGCACCGGTGCATGCGGTATCGGGCGCGGCGAGCGCATCCTGCGCGTCTAAACTTAACTCTTGAACCTGTTTATTCCTAAGGAGAACCCCGTGAAAGTTTTTTACGACAAAGACTGTGATCTGTCCCTGATCAAAGGCAAAACCGTAGCCATCATTGGTTACGGCTCGCAAGGTCATGCACACGCCCAGAACCTGAACGAAAGCGGCGTCAAAGTCGTCGTGGGTCTGCGCAAAGGTGGCGCATCTTGGGACAAAGTCGCCAAAGCTGGCCTCACAGTTATGGAAGTCAACGACGCTGTCAAATCCGCTGACGTGGTCATGATCTTGTTGCCTGACGAGAACATCCCTGAGGTGTACCAAAACAACGTCGCGCCCAACATGAAGCAAGGCGCCACACTGGCTTTTGCCCACGGCTTCAACGTGCACTACAACCAGGTCATCCCACGTGCTGACCTGGACGTGATCATGGTCGCCCCCAAGGGCCCAGGCCACACCGTGCGCTCCGAATACCTCAAAGGCGGCGGCGTGCCATCCTTGATCGCTGTGTACCAAGACAAGTCCGGCAAAGCCCGTGACTTGGCCTTGTCTTACGCCATGGCCAACGGCGGTGGCAAAGGCGGCATCATCGAGACCAACTTCAAAGAAGAAACCGAAACCGACTTGTTCGGCGAGCAAGCCGTTCTGTGCGGCGGTGCCGTGGAATTGGTGAAGATGGGCTTTGAAACCCTGACCGAAGCCGGCTACGCGCCTGAAATGGCTTACTTCGAGTGCTTGCACGAGTTGAAGCTGATCGTTGACCTGATGTATGAAGGCGGCATCGCCAACATGAACTACTCGATCTCGAACAACGCCGAATACGGCGAGTACGTGACCGGTACCGAAGTCATCAACGAAAAGTCTCGCGAAGCCATGCGCGCAGCTTTGAAGCGCATCCAGACCGGTGAATACGCCAAGATGTTCATCTTGGAAGGCAAGACCAACTACCCAAGCATGACGGCACGTCGCCGCTTGAATGCTGAGCATTCGATCGAGCAAGTGGGCGCTCAACTGCGCGCCATGATGCCCTGGATTGCGAAGAACAAGCTGGTTGACCAAACCCGCAACTGATTTGCATATTGCAAACTTGAAAAAGGCCACCGCGGTGGCCTTTTTTCATGGGCGTCGTGACTGACTTAAACTCATGACCTGGCGCCTTGCTCGACCAGCCTCTGACAGGAATGGATGATGAACAACGATACCGATAAATTTGATGACGCTGAAATCATGGCGTCTTCTCGCAAGCCATCCAAAGGCATCTACATGTTGCCCAACATGATCACCTTGGCTGCCTTGTTTGGCGGTTTTTATGCCATTGTCATGGCCATGAATGGACGCTTTGATTTGGCCACTGTTGGCATCTTGTGCGCTATGGTGCTCGATAGCTTGGATGGCCGAGTTGCCCGCATGACCAATACCCAAAGCGCGTTTGGTGAGCAAATGGACTCCTTATCTGACATGGTGTCGTTCGGTGCAGCGCCTGCGTTGATCGCCTATGTCTGGTGCCTTAAAAGCCTGGGACGCTGGGGGTGGATTGCCGCGTTTGTTTACTGCGCCTGTGCAGCACTGCGCTTGGCGCGCTTCAATGTGAACACGGCGGTGGTCGATAAACGCTATTTCCAGGGTTTGCCTTCACCAGCCGCTGCAGCCTTGGTCACCGGGTTCATCTGGATCATGATGGAAAACGCTGTTGATCCCCAGAGTGTGGCTTGGTGGATGTTTGCTGTGGCCCTTTTCTCAGGCTTGACCATGGTGACCAATGTGCCGTTTTACAGTTTCAAAGACATGCACATGAAAAAGACGGTGCCCTTTGTTTCGCTGGTGTTGGTGGCGCTGGGCATCGCGGTCGTGAACATCGATCCGCCTACCGTGCTGTTCGCCATCTTTGTGGGTTACGGCCTGAGCGGATATGCCATTTATGTCTGGCGAAAGGCCAAAGGCCAGCCAGCCAGCATGATCAGCACCTCGACCGATGAACCCGAGGAGCGGGGTCTTCATCAGTGATGTCTTGTCCATGACAAGAGGCTGATTTTTCTGTGATAAAGTGAATGCATGAACAAATTTTTGCTGGCACTACTGCTAACGCCTCACGGGCGGGATGTGTAGCGCACGCGAACATTGTCCTCAAAGGCCCGTATGCCATCCGCAACGGGCCTTTTGCATTGGTGCATGGATTTGCGGTTATTGACCAGGAGCGAATATGTCTGACAAATTGATTATTTTTGACACCACTTTGCGTGACGGCGAGCAGTCGCCAGGCGCATCCATGACCCGTGATGAGAAGCTGCGCATTGCGCGTCAACTCGAGCGTCTGCGCGTGGATGTGATCGAAGCTGGTTTTGCCGCCAGCTCGAACGGAGATTTTGAAGCTGTTCAGGCCATCGCCAATACGATCAAAGACTCGACAATTTGTTCTCTGTCGCGCGCCAATGACCGCGACATCGCGCGAGCGGCAGAGGCGCTCAAAGGTGCGAACAGTGGCCGAATTCACACCTTCATTGCAACATCGCCATTGCACATGGAAAAGAAGTTGCGTATGACCCCTGACCAAGTCTTTGAGCAGGCCAAGCAGTCGGTGCGTTTCGCTCGCAATTTGGTGGGTGATATCGAGTTCAGTCCAGAAGATGGGTACCGCAGTGATATGGACTTTTTGTGCAGTGTCCTCGAAGCGGTGATCGCAGAAGGCGCCACGACCATCAACGTGCCCGATACAGTGGGTTACGCCGTACCGGAGTTGTACGGTCAATTCATCAAAACTTTGCGCGAACGCATTCCTAACTCCGACAAAGCCATTTGGTCGGTCCATTGCCACAATGATTTGGGCATGGCCGTGGCGAACTCTTTGGCGGGTGTCAAAATTGGTGGTGCTCGCCAAGTCGAGTGCACGATCAACGGTCTGGGCGAGCGCGCAGGCAATTGCTCGCTCGAAGAAGTGGTCATGGCGGTCAAAACCCGTCGCGATTACTTCGGTTTGGACATCGGTATCGACACCAGCCACATCGTGGCTGCTAGCCGTATGGTCAGCCAGACCACGGGCTTCGTGGTTCAGCCCAACAAGGCCGTGGTGGGCGCGAACGCCTTTGCACATGCATCCGGTATTCATCAAGATGGGGTGCTCAAGGCCCGCGACACTTACGAAATTATGCGTGCAGAGGATGTCGGTTGGTCCGCCAACAAAATCGTGCTCGGCAAACTGAGTGGCCGCAATGCATTCAAGCAGCGTTTGCAAGATTTGGGCGTGATCTTGGAGAGCGAAACAGAAATCAACAATGCTTTTGCCAAGTTCAAGGAGTTGGCTGACCGAAAGAGTGAAATTTTCGACGAAGACATTCTGGCTTTGGTCAGCGATGAGAGTGTCACAGCAGACAAGGAGCAGTTTGGTTTTGTTTCCATGTCGCAACACAGTGAAACCGGTGAGCGTCCGCATTCGGCGGTGGTGTTCACTGTGGGGGGTAAAGAGGTCCGTGGCAATTCGGATGGAAATGGACCCGTTGATGCATCACTCAAAGCCATCGAGTCGATTGTCAAAAGTGGCGCTGAAATGGTGCTTTATTCGGTCAACGCTATCAGCGGCTCGACCGAAAGCCAGGGCGAGGTGACGGTGCGCTTGCAAAACAGCGGTCGTGTGGTTAACGGTGTTGGTTCTGATCCGGACATCGTAGTCGCTTCTGCCAAGGCTTACCTCAGCGCACTCAACAAGCTTCAGAGCAAAGCTGATCGGGTGGCCGCTCAGGGTTGATGTAATCCTTAATTGGTATTATTTAACTTCATAAAAGTCACGCAAGTTATTGTTCTTGCGTGACTTTTTTTATTTCAGTAGACTCTGATGGTATATTCAATGTGAATGCTTTTCAAAATAACGCAATGCGCCTGAATTCAACTGTAATTTCTTCTGTTTCCAACCTGTGGTCGCGGCGATTCATCACGATGATGACCGCTGGACTTGTAGGTGCTTTTTTGCTTGCGCCAGATTTTGCCGAAGCCAAGCAACGAAAAGAGGTGACACACAAGACACTCAAAAGCAGCAAGAAAAAAACATCAGCTGCGGTCAAGTTGGCTAAACGCACGACCCAATTCGCGGCCGTTGCGGCAGTCCCCTTGCGTGTTTCATTTGGGCAAAAAGCGGGTTTGCACGCTTCATCCGATCCACTGGATTTGCGCTCCAGTGTGGCCTTGGTGATTGATCAGGATACCCGAGAAGTGTTGCTGAGCAAGAACGACCAAGCCGTTTTACCCATTGCGTCATTGACCAAGCTGATGACGGGACTTGTGATTTCCGAAGCTCAGTTGCCCATGTCTGAAATGGTCATGATCACTCAGGCCGATGTAGATACCGAAAAGGGCAGTTCTTCACGCTTGGCCGTTGGCACTGTTCTTAGCCGTGGCGATTTGTTGCATTTGGCCCTCATGTCAAGTGAGAACCGTGCTGCACACGCTTTGGGTCGTACGTTTCCTGGTGGCCTCGATGCTTTTGTTGCTCGAATGAATGGTCGTGCCAAATCGCTTGGTATGAAAGATACCCGCTACGTGGAGCCCACCGGTTTGTCTAGCAATAATCAGTCCAGTGCACACGACTTGGCGACCTTGGTCGGCGCTGCATACAAAGAACCCGTGTTGCGTGAGCTGTCGACATCGCATGGCCGTGAAATTGCTGTGGGGCACCGAACCTTGCAGTACAACAATACCAACCGACTTGTTAAAAGCCCACAGTGGGACATTGGTATCCAAAAAACGGGTTTCATCAATGAAGCAGGTCAATGTCTTGTGATGCAGGCGCAGGTTTCGGGGCGAAAGTTGATCATGGTGTTTCTCGATTCCGCAGGCAAACTCAGTCGTATTGCCGATGCAGAGCGTGTTCGGCGCTGGGTAGAGAAGTCTTCAGCCTTGTCTATCAGCAGCAAGCATGTAGCATTGTCCGATCAGATGCCCAGTTGATTTATTTGGACATTCGCAAAGCTAAAAGGCCGCCGCAAGGTGGCCTTTTTCGTGGCAAAGTGGGTAGCAGCAACTCAAAGGCTTTCGCTATATCCGAGGGTTGTTGAGATTTCGCGTGCAGTTGTTTGCAATTTGGGCAGCCAGCTTTCATCGAGCCGATCAGCTGGAGCGGAGATCGAGAGACCCGCAAGCAATTTGCCTTGGTCATCGTAGATCCCTGCGGCAATGCAGCGCACACCCATTTCCAGTTCTTCGTTGTCACGCGCGATGCCGTATTGCTTGACGCGCGACAGTTCGCGTTCCAGTACTTGCAATTGCGTGATGCTGTTGCGTGTCTGACCTGACAGGCCGGTACGGGTGGCATAAGAGCGTACACGCAAAGGGTCGTCTGCTGCCAAGAAAAGTTTGCCCACTGAGGTCAAGTGCAAGGGCGCTCTGCCACCAATGGCGCGCACCACCTGCATGCCAGAGCGTTCGCTGTAAGCCCGCTCGATGTAGACGATCTCGTCGCCTTGCCGCATGCTCAGGTTCACGGGTTGCTGGATCAGCTTGTGCAGCTCGCGCATGGGTGCCAGAGCTGCATCTCGCACATTCAGACGACCTTTGACCAGGTTGCCCAATTCCAGAAGCCGCATGCCCAGTCGGTAGTTGCCCGCTTCGGGGCGGTCCACGAAACGTCCGGTGGCCAAATCGTTCAGGATGCGGTGCGCTGTGGAGGGGTGAAGGCCGGTTTTTTCGCTGATCTCTTTGAGCGAGATGGCTTCTTCGCGCGATGCGAGCACATCGATCAGCGAGAACATGCGTTCAATCACCTGGATCGTGGGGGAAGGAGCGAGGACGTGTTCTTTTTTCATGGGGTTCAGCAGAGAGGGCTGATTTTATACTGTGAAAAATAATCAAGCAGGCATGAAGGGCTGCCATTGTCCGTCGACCCGTATCTCGCAGGGGTGAAAGCGTGATTTGTATTTCATTTTTGGACTGTGGTCGATCCAGTAACCCAGGTAAACGTAGGGCAGAGCCAATTGGGCCGCTTGTTCAATTTGCCAAAGTACGCCATAGGTGCCATAGCTGGCTTTGTCTTCAGGCTCATAGAAGGTGTAGACCGCAGACAGGCCCTGGTTCAAGACGTCCACGATGCTGACCATTTTCAAGGTGCCATTTGTGCCATCGGTCCCGGGTTCACGAAATTCGACAATGCGTGAATTGACGCGGCTTTGCAACAGAAATTGACTGTATTGATCGATGCTGTCTTGGTCCATGCCACCACCGACGTGGCGGGCGGTTTGGTAACGCAAGTACAAAGCGTAATGTTCGGGATCAAACTGCAGATCCAGCACACGGGTTTGAAGATGCCGATGTTGTTGTTGCGCACGCCTTTGACTGCGATCGGGTTTGAAATCTTTCACACGAACTCGCAAAGGCATGCAGGCGTTACAGCCGTCGCAGTAGGGGCGGTAGGTGAACATCCCGCTGCGGCGAAAGCCTTGGTCTACCAGCTCTGAGTAGACCTCATTTTGAATCAGGTGACTGGGCGTGGCCACTTGCGAGCGTGCCATGCGTTGCGGCAAATAGCTGCATTCGTAGGGCGCCGTTGCATAAAACTGCAAGGCCTGCAAGGGAAGGTCGTTCAGGTGTGTCACGCCGGGTTGTCGATGGCCATCAATGCATCCCAGTATAGGGATTGGCGGGCCCAATCGATGTCCCTTTGTTGCCTCGCTTGTGTCACGGTGTGCACAAAGTCCGCCCTGGGGATCTCATGCGCCCCCATGGAGGCCAGGTGGCCTGTGTTTTGTTGGCAGTCGATCAGGGGGATACCGTGCTCAAGGCACACGCTGACCAGACTCGCCAGTGCGAATTTGGAGCCATCGGTGATGGTGGTGAACATCGATTCCCCGAACACTGCATGACCCAGTGCGACGAAATAAAGGCCTGCCACCAGTTCTCCGTCGATCCAGACTTCTGCGCTGTGGGCATGACCTTGACGGTGCAAGTTTTTGTAGGCCGCGATCATCTCGGGCACGATCCAGGTGCCGTTTTGTCCGGCGCGAGGCGCCTTCGCGCAGCGCTCTATCACTTGCGCAAAATCACGGTCAAAGCACAGCTCAAATGCCGGATTCAGCAAGCTGCGCTTGAGGCTTTGCCGCAATGAGCGGTGAAACCGAAATCGGTGCGCAGGCAAGACCATCCGTGGGTCAGGGCTCCACCAGAGCACCGGTTGACCTGGACTGAACCACGGGAAAATGCCGTGGCCATAAGCTTCCAGCAAGCGGGCAGCCGTCAGATCCTGGCCAGCCGCCAACAGTCCGGGGGCGGGCGAGTTGGCGCCCCAGGCCAAGTGCACAGGCGGCAAGGGTTCTGAGTCCTTGACCCATGGGAGTTCGGGAGATGGTGCTGGTCTGGGCATGGCTGGATTACACAATAAATGTGGCCACCTGCCCCGAACACAGGCCGGAGCCTGACCCATTTCGGTTTATGCTGGAGCGCATGAAGTGAGGTGATGTTGGATGCCCCGGTGCATGACGCGCGCCGGGTGTTGAGGAGTGCCTTTTGTTGAAACCTGACTTTTCTGCGACCTGGCTGCAACCCGAGTGGCCAGCCCCCGCCCATGTCAGTGCGGTGATGACAGACCGCCACGGTGGGGTGTCCACCGCGCCTTATGACAGCCTGAACTTGGGCGACCATGTCGGAGATCGACCCGATACCGTCGCTGTCAACCGATCCCGTTTGCAAGCTGCTTTGCAGCGGCGCCCTGTTTTCCTGCAACAAGTCCATGGTACCCACTGTGTGGCGCTGGATCAATTGACGGCAGATGGCACGGTAGCCGATGCCTGCCTGGCGACAACGGCGGATGTGGCCTGCACCATCATGGTGGCCGATTGTTTGCCGGTCTTGTTTTGCGATACACAAGGCACTTGGGTGGCAGCAGCGCACGCAGGTTGGCGTGGTTTGGCCGGGCAGGGCGGTGCAGGCGTGTTGGAGAATTTGCTCGCAGGTGTGCCGCCAGGCCCCAAGGGGCACGCCGATGTCCTGGTTTGGCTTGGGCCTTGCATCGGGCCGCAGGCGTTTGAAGTTGGCGCAGAAGTTCACGCTGCGTTTTGCGATGCAGACCCGCGAGCAGACGCTTGTTTTGTGCCTCACACAGAGGGCAAATATCTGGCCGATCTGGCTGGATTGGCCCGCCAGCGCCTGCAGGGCATGGGCATCACCCGGATTTATGGCAACGACAGCCAGGCCGCATGGTGTACCGTCAGCCAAGCCTCACGGTTTTTCTCTCATCGGCGTGACAGCCGCCTCCTCGGGCAATCCGGTCGCATGGCTGCTTGCATTTGGCTGGAGCGGTGATGCCGATGTGGTGCTCTGCGCATGGGTGGCCTGTTCTTGTTCTTGTCTGCGAATTGCTTTGCGGCGTAAAGGCGTGCCCCACAAGTAGACGACCAGTGACATGGGCAGCAGGCCATACAAGAGGAAAGTGATGATGGCGCCCAACACACTGCCCTGTGAACTAAAGGCTTCGGCCAATGCCATGAGCAGCGTGACATACAGCCATGCGATGACGATCAAATACATTTTGTTCTCGGGTTGTAATTTAGGAGACATCAAGTTGACAGATACTGGAACCAGTAGAAGTCAATAAATACGGTAATTTCAGGAGACATGATGAACGCTTCTTCCCCCGAATTCTGGACCCAAATGTCCGAAGGCTTTCAGCAGAACCTGTCCAAAAGCTGGGGCCAGGCCATGCAGCATTTTCAGACCATCGACCTGGGCGGCTTGAAACCGGGTGCCGACGCCGCTGTGCCAGCCCTGAAATTTTCGCCTGAAAAGCTCCAGACCTTGCAAGGTCAGTATTTCAAAGATGCTTCTGAGCTGTGGAACCAAAGCCTGCACAACAGCTTGCAGGTCAAAGACCGCCGCTTCTCGGGCGATGCCTGGATGTCCAATCCCGTGGCCGCTTTCAATGCGGCCACGTATTTGCTCAATGCCCGTACCTTGATGGGCTTGGCCGATGCGGTCGACGCCGACGAAAAAACACGCACCCGCATCCGTTTTGCCATCGAGCAATGGGTTGCTGCCGCCGCCCCCAGCAACTTTTTGGCCTTCAACGCCGAGGCGCAAAAGAAAGCCGTCGAAACCAAAGGCGAGAGCATCGCCAAGGGCGTGCAGAACCTGATGCACGACATGCAGCAAGGCCATGTGTCAATGACCGACGAGAGCCTGTTCGAAGTGGGCAAAAACGTGGCGACCACCGAAGGCGCTGTGGTTTTTGAAAACGAGTTCTTCCAGCTGATCGAATACAAACCGCTGACGGCCAAGGTCTATGAAAAGCCTTTCTTGCTGATCCCGCCTTGCATCAACAAGTTCTACATCCTCGACTTGCAACCCGAGAACTCCTTGATCCGCTATGCGGTCAGTCAAGGTCACCGCACCTTTGTGGTCAGCTGGCGCAACCCCGATGAGTCCATGCAGGACAAGACTTGGGACGACTACATCGAGCACGCCGCGATCAAAGCCATCGCGACGGTGCAAGACATCACCGGCGCACCCAAGATCAATGCACTGGGCTTTTGCGTGGGCGGCACCATCTTGTCGACCGCGCTGGCCGTGCTGGCTGCGCGGGGCGAAAAGCCGGTGGCCAGCGCCACCTTCCTGACCACGCTGATCAATTTCACCGACACCGGCATTCTGGATGTGTTCATTGACGACAACTTCGTCAAGTTCCGTGAAATGCAGATGGGCCAGGGCGGCCTGCTCAAGGGCCAGGACCTGGCATCCACCTTCAGCTTCCTGCGTCCGAATGATCTGGTCTGGAACTATGTGGTGGGTAACTACCTCAAGGGCGAAACGCCGCCGCCATTTGACTTGTTGTACTGGAACAGCGACTCGACCAACTTGCCCGGTCCGTTTTACGCTTGGTACCTGCGCAACACCTATTTGGAAAACAACCTGGTCAAGCCCCGCAAGGTCAAGGTATGCGGTGAAGCCATTGACCTGGGCAAAGTGGACATGCCGGTCTACATCTACGGCTCGCGTGAAGACCACATCGTGCCCATCGGTGGCGCCTACGCCAGCACGCAAGTGCTGCCGGGCAAGAAGCGTTTTGTGATGGGCGCATCCGGTCATATTGCCGGCGTCATCAACCCGCCAGCTGCCAAAAAGCGCAGCCACTGGTTGAGCGAGGGAAGCAAATTCCCGTCGGACGTGAACGATTGGATTGCCAACGCCAAAGAGCAGCCAGGCAGCTGGTGGACCGACTGGTCGGACTGACTCAAAGGCCATGCAGGCAAGCAAATTGCAGCGCCCAAAACCTACGGCAAAGCCAGCAAGTTCAAAGCCATCGAAGCGGCTCCGGGCCGTTACGTCAAGGCCAAGGCCTGATTCGTTTTTTTATTGGAGACAAAAATGGAAGACATCGTCATCGTTGCAGCCGCCCGCACCGCCGTGGGCAAGTTTGGCGGCTCGCTCGCCAAAACCCCGGCCACCGAGCTGGGCAGCATCGTCATCAAGAGCTTGCTCGAGCGCAGCGGTTTGCCCGTGGACGCCATCGGTGAAGTCATCATGGGCCAGGTGCTGGCCGCAGGCGTAGGCCAAAACCCCGCCCGCCAAGCCATGATGAAAGCCGGTGTCGCCAAAGAAACCCCGGCTCTGACCATCAACGCCGTGTGCGGCTCGGGCCTGAAGGCCGTCATGCTGGCCGCGCAAGCCGTGGCCTGGGGCGACAGCGAAATCGTCATCGCTGGTGGCCAAGAAAACATGAGCGCCAGCCCACACGTTTTGAATGGCAGCCGCGACGGCCAACGCATGGGCGACTGGAAAATGACCGACACCATGATCGTGGACGGCCTGTGGGACGTGTACAACCAGTACCACATGGGCATCACCGCTGAAAACGTGGCCAAGGCCCACGGCATCACCCGTGAAATGCAAGACGCCCTGGCCGCAGGCAGCCAGCGCAAGGCAGCGGCCGCTCAAGAAGCGGGCAAGTTCAAGGATGAAATCGTTGACGTGCTGATCCCTCAGCGCAAGGGCGATGCCCTGGTGTTCAACACCGACGAATTCATCAACAAGAAAACCAGCGAAGAAGTGCTGGCCGGTCTGCGCCCCGCGTTTGACAAGGCCGGTAGCGTCACCGCAGGCAATGCCTCGGGCATCAACGACGGCGCTGCCGCCGTGATGGTCATGACGGCCAAGAAGGCTGCTGCCTTGGGCCTCAAGCCCTTGGCCCGCATTGCCGCCTTCGGCACATCCGGCCTCGATCCTGCCACCATGGGCATGGGCCCTGTGCCTGCTTCGCAAAAGGCGCTGGCCCGCGCGGGCTGGAAAGCCCAAGACGTGGACCTGTTCGAGTTGAACGAAGCCTTTGCCGCACAAGCTTGCGCTGTGAACCAGGCGCTGGACATCGATCCCGCCAAGGTCAACGTCAACGGCGGCGCGATCGCCATTGGCCACCCCATTGGCGCGTCTGGTTGCCGCATCTTGGTGACTTTGCTGCACGAAATGCAGCGCAGCAATGCCAAGAAAGGTCTGGCTGCCCTGTGCATCGGTGGTGGCATGGGCGTGTCCCTGGCGGTCGAGCGCGTTTAAAACCCTGCACGCTCAAGTTGCGTTGGTTGGCGCACTGCCCAGCTGTATAGGGTTGCCAACCATGCGCTTTTTGAGCGGGCTTCATTGATTTCACTTCACTCATAACCAGGAGACAAACATGAGTCAAAAAGTAGCTTACGTCACAGGTGGCATGGGCGGTATCGGAACCGCAATTTGCCAGCGCCTTCACCAAGAGGGCTTCAAGGTCATCGCCGGCTGCGGCCCGACCCGTGACTACGCCAAATGGCTGGACGAACAAAAAGCCCTGGGCTTCACGTTCTACGCATCGGTTGGCAACGTCGGTGACTGGGATTCCACCGTCGAAGCTTTCAGCAAAGCCAAGGCTGAGCACGGCCCCATTGACGTGCTGGTCAACAACGCCGGTATCACCAAGGACCGCATGTTCCTGAAGATGACCCGTGAAGACTGGCAAGCCGTGATGAACACCAACCTGGACTCCATGTTCAACGTGACCAAGCAAGTGGTTGCCGACATGGTCGAAAAAGGCTGGGGCCGCATCATCAACATCAGCTCGGTCAACGGCGAAAAAGGCCAAGCCGGTCAAACCAACTACTCGGCCGCCAAAGCCGGTATGCACGGTTTCTCCATGGCCTTGGCCCAAGAGATGGCCACCAAGGGCGTGAC
Source organism: Limnohabitans sp. MMS-10A-192 (assembly GCF_003063335.1). Classification (GTDB taxonomy): domain Bacteria; phylum Pseudomonadota; class Gammaproteobacteria; order Burkholderiales; family Burkholderiaceae_C; genus Limnohabitans_A. The sequence continues at coordinate 256,405 of NZ_NERX01000004.1, forward strand.
GGTCAACACCGTGTCGCCGGGTTACATCGGCACCGACATGGTCAACGCCATCCGTCCTGACGTGCTGGAAAAGATCGTGGCCACTGTGCCCGTCAAGCGTTTGGGCAAGCCCAGCGAAATCGCCTCCATCATCGCTTGGATGGCCAGCGAAGACGGCGGTTACACCACAGGTGCCGACTTTGCCGTCAACGGTGGTTTGCACATGGGTTGAGTCGTTTCGACGGCCTGTTTCAAACCCCGCTTCGGCGGGGTTTGTTGTTTCTGCCGGTGTGGTCCTTGGCGGCTGGGATAATCGGCACCATGTCTGAAGTTACCTCGCCGACCCCGTCTTTCAATCCCTGGCGCTTGTCTGTTGCGCCGATGATGGATTGGACAGATCGCCATTGCCGCTTTTTGCACCGTCTGTTGACGCGCCACACCTTGCTCTACACCGAGATGGTGACCACCGGCGCCTTGCGCCACGGCAGTGTGCAGCGGCACCTGCGCTTCAATGCCGAAGAACACCCCGTGGCCCTGCAGCTGGGTGGCAGCGATGCGGCCGATCTGGCCCATGCCGCCAAGCTGGGGCAGGAATGGGGCTATGACGAGATCAACCTCAACTGCGGCTGTCCCTCAGACCGTGTGCAGCGCGGTGCTTTCGGTGCCTGCTTGATGAACGAGCCGCGCACCGTGGCCGATGGCGTCAAGGCCATGCTGGATGTGGTGGATGTGCCCGTGACGGTGAAGCACCGCATTGGCATCGACAAGATCGAAAGCTACGACTTCGTGCGCGACTTTGTGGGCACCGTGAGCGAGGCCGGTTGCAAGGTTTTTATCGTGCACGCCCGCAACGCCTGGCTCGATGGCCTGTCGCCGAAAGAAAATCGCGAGATCCCACCGCTGCGCTACGAACTGGCCTACCAGCTCAAACAAGATTTCCCCAGTCTGACGATTGCCGTGAACGGTGGCATCAAGACCAACGCCGAGATCGCTGCCCATTTGCAGCACGCCGACGGCGTGATGATCGGCCGCGAGGCCTATTACAACCCTTGGCTGCTCAGCACCTGGGATGCGGAGTTTTACGGCGATAACCATGAGGTGCCCAGCCGCGAAGCGGTGGAAGAGGCGATGGTCGCGTACATGGAACGTGCCTTTGCCGAAGACGGCTGCCCTTGGTATGCCATTGCCCGACACATGTTGGGGCTGTACCACGGCCAGCGCGGTGGGCGTTTGTGGCGACAGGTCTGGAGCGACCACAAGCTCAAGCCTTTGCCCCCGCGCGAAGTCTGGCAGCTGGCGCGTGCCGCCTTGGCGCGGGGTGCGGTGGTCACCGACTGAACGAGCGACACGGGCCGCAGGGCCATGCCCCTTGCCCTAAACCTGATGCATCAGCCGGGCAAGGCGTGCAGGGCAGATAAATAAATGGATCCTCGCGTCTCTGCAAAGATATCCAGCGTCAGCGTCAAAGCGGCCTGCAAGACCAAGCCGATACCGATCCCGGCTGCCAGGTCGTGGCGCTGCCAAAAGGCAAGCAGGCCCAGCCCGAGGATCAGCAGAACCATTTCGACCGCCTTGTAGATCGAAAAGTTTTTCATGACCGTCTGCATGCGTGGAATTTCCTGGGCCTTCAGCGCCGCAGGTTCCTGCTGCAGCTGCGCGCTCAGGGTGGCGATCTGATGGTCAGTGCGCAGATAGATCGACACGCCCACCACCATTTGCATCAGCGCAATGACGACCAGCGGGTAGGCCATGGATTTGAGCCGATGCCCGTTCATCCAAAGCCAAGCGCTTACACCAATGGCCACCAGGCCCACGGTGATGAAGATCACGCTTTCTTGCTTTTCCGCGCTGAAGTAGTTGTTCAGTGGGTTGATCATGGCGTCGTTCTCAAGCGATGGGGCGGGTCAAAATCTTTACCACTTTGGTGGCCAGATTGCGCGGTGTGAAGCGCATGCTTTCCGCCATGGCCCAGTTCATGAAGCCCGGTATATAAACCCGCTGGCCGCGTTGCATGGCGCGGTAACCCAAAGCGGCCACCTCTTTGGATGTGGGCAGTGTCTTGCCTTTGATCAGGGCCGAGTTGCCCAGTTGGGCCTTGTCTTGAAAGCCCGAGGCGGTGGGGCCAGGGCACAGCGCGGTCACCGTCACGCCGGTGTCCTCCAGCTCACTCGCCAGGGCCTCCGAGAAACTCAATACAAATGCTTTGGTGGCGTAATACACCGCCATGTAGGGCCCGGGCTGAAAAGCCGCCGTGGACGCCGTGTTCAAAATCTTGCCGCGCGTTGCGAGCAAATCCGGCAAGAACAGCTTGCTCAGCACCACCACCGTGTTCATGTTGAGTTGCATCATGGCCAGCTCGGACCCGAGCGCCGTGTCCTTGAACTCGCCAAATGCACCGTAGCCTGCGTTGTTGACCAAGGCACTCAAAACGATGCCGCGTGCCTGAATGTCGGCGTGCAACTGCACGGCACCCGCTTCGGTTTCCAAGTCTGCACCGATGACAATGACCTGAACCTTGAATTGCTGCTTTAAATCATCGGCCAGGGCCTGCATCTTGACCACGCTGCGGGCGGCCAGCACCAGCTGGTAGCCGTCTTGGGCAAAGTGATGGGCCAAGGCTTGGCCGATGCCTGAAGAGGCCCCGGTGATGAGGGCTGATTTGTGGGGTGTTGGGTGTTTGTGCATGGCGAACTTCCTTGTTTCATGTGTCAAAGAAAGCATTGGAAACCCGGTACCTTGGTGCCATGTCAAGCGCTTTTTTTGTCCAAGGCGATTGAAAACCCCTTGACCCGGTCCCTTGGTGCCGGGTTTAGGATGGGTGCCAACATGATCAAAACACTGACCACCGCCCATGATTTCAAGGCCTTGCAGACCACCAGCGTCTTGTGCAAATCCGCTGGCGTGAGCCGCGGCCAATTGCGCTTGTACGAGGATGCGGGCTTGATTGCGCCCCAAAGCCGAACCGAAGCCGGTTATCGCCAATATGGCAGTGACACGCTGGACCGGCTCAAGGCAATTCGGCATCTGAAGGATCTGGGCTTCACCCTGGCCGAAATCGCGCTGTTGCTCAGCGAACGCGACCAAGGCGCTTTGGATGCATCTGCCATTCAGCGCCTGGCGGGTGCTGTTGTCGCCAAAATCGACGAGCGCATGGCTGCACTGCAAGTCATTCGGGCTTACGTGGCCCCCGTTGCCTTGGGCGACATGCGCGTGCTGCAGGATGACGATTGCAGCTTCGTGTTGACATTCTTGAGTGCTCTGTCGGGTGGTCCCGCCCAAAAGCGCGCCTGAGTCTTTATGGATCCGGCCCAGTGAAGTTTGAAAATGCTGGGGCAAATCTTCAATTTCTGTGATCCAGGAGTTGCTTTGTCCGTCGTTTCGGACTTGATCCGGGATCCATTGCACTCTGCTGGTCTTTGCAAAGGGTTGTGGTGCTCACTGGATCCCGGGTCTTCGCCCGGGATGACAAAAACAGAGCCTGCACTTTCATGTCCACTTCATCGGACCGGATCTATAACTCTCTTACTGCGCGGCCTGCAAGCCGCTCATGAAGTGGGCCGACATGCGCTCGGCGGCGGCTTCGGGCTGGCGATCGGCCAGCGCCTGAACAATCGCCTGGTGCTCGGCCAGTGACTGTTCAATCCGGCCTTCCTTGAACAGGGAGCTGTGCCGGTTGAGCTTCATCACCTTGCGCAGGTCGGCCACCATTTGGTCGCGCCAACGGTTGTCGGCGATTTCCATCAGCAGCATGTGGAAGGCTTCGTTGATCTCAAAAAAGCGATCGCGGTTGTCCATCGCTTTTTCCAGATCCTGGTGCAGGGTCTGGATCTGGGCCAGCTGGGCCTCGCTGGCGCGCTGTGCCACCACGCGGGCCGCGTCAGACTCCAGCAGGGCCAGCAGGTGGTACACGTCGCGCAAGTCTTTTTCACTCACCTCGGTGACGTATGCGCCTCGGCGCACTTTCATGGTCACCAGACCTTCGGCGGCCAGCACCTTCAGGGCTTCACGCAAAGGCGTGCGGCTGATGCCCAAGGCTTCGGCAATGCGCAGTTCGTTAATCCAGCTGCCGGGCTCCAGTTCACGCGCAAAGATGCGTTGCCGAAGCAGTTCGGCCACTTCTTCGTACAGGGCGCGGGGGGCGAGTGACAGGGCAGACATGGATAAATTCGGGTCAGTTTCTTGCTGTGGATTGTAAGCCGGTTAAAATATTCTGCATCAATAATTATGAATCACGGTACTTGTAAGCGCTTATGCAGCCATGGGCTGCCAAAATCAGCACAAGTTCTATTTGTCTCGAAAGTGGTGAGCCATGTCGTCAAAATCATTTGAATTCAACGCGTCCAACCTGGAAGCCTGGCAAAAAGCAGCGGTCAAATCCGCCCCCGGTGGCGATGTCAACGCCCTGAACTGGAAGACACCTGACGGCATCATCGTCAAGCCGCTGTACACCGCCGAAGACACGGCCAATTTGCCCTACGCCAACACGCTTCCTGGCTTTGAGCCTTTCTTGCGCGGCCCGCAAGCCACCATGTACGCCGTGCGCCCCTGGACGATCCGCCAATACGCCGGTTTCTCCACCGCTGAAGAATCCAACGCCTTCTACCGCAAGGCCTTGGCCGCAGGCGGGCAGGGCGTGTCGGTCGCGTTCGACTTGGCCACGCACCGCGGTTACGACTCCGACCACCCCCGTGTGGAAGGCGATGTGGGCAAGGCCGGTGTGGCCATCGATTCGGTCGAGGACATGAAGATCCTGTTCAACGAGATCCCGCTCGACAAAGTGAGCGTCTCGATGACCATGAACGGCGCGGTGCTGCCGGTGTTGGCAGGCTACGTGGTCGCCGCCGAAGAGCAGGGCGTCTCGCAAGACAAACTGAGCGGAACCATTCAGAACGACATTCTGAAAGAGTTCATGGTGCGCAACACCTACATCTACCCGCCCGAGCCATCGATGAAGATCATCGGCGACATCATCGAGTACACGGCCAAGAACATGCCGAAGTTCAACTCGATCTCGATCTCGGGCTACCACATGCAAGAAGCCGGTGCCAACCAAGCACTCGAGATGGCCTTCACCCTGGCCGACGGCAAGGAATACGTGAAGACCGCCATTGCCAAGGGCATGGACGTGGACGACTTCGCGGGGCGCCTGTCCTTCTTCTGGGCCGTGGGCATGAACTTCTACCTGGAAATCGCCAAGATGCGCGCAGCGCGCCTCTTGTGGTGCCGCATCATGAAGGGCTTTGATGCCAAGAACCCCAAGAGCCTCATGCTGCGCACGCACAGCCAGACCTCGGGCTGGTCGCTCACCGAGCAAGACCCCTACAACAACGTGGTGCGCACCACCATCGAAGCCATGGCGGCCGTGTTTGGCGGCACCCAGTCGCTGCACACCAACTCGCTGGACGAAGCCATTGCGCTGCCCACCGAATTCAGCTCGCGCATCGCCCGCAACACGCAGCTGATCATTCAGGAAGAGACCCACATCACCAACGTGATCGACCCCTGGGCCGGTTCTTACATGATGGAGAGCCTGACCCAAGAGATGGCCGACAAGGCCTGGGCGATCATCGAAGAAGTCGAAGCCATGGGCGGCATGACCAAAGCCGTGGACAGTGGCTGGGCCAAGCTCAAGATCGAAGCCGCTGCGGCCGAAAAGCAGGCCCGCATCGACTCCGGCAAAGACGTCATCGTCGGCGTCAACAAGTACAAGCTGGCCAAGGAAGACCTGGTGGACAGTTTGTCGATCGACAACGTCAAAGTGCGCGACGGTCAGATCGAACGCCTCAAAGCCATCCGCGCCAGCCGCGACAGCGCCAAGGTGCAAGCCGCTCTGGCGGCGCTCACCGCTTCGGCCGAATCCGGTCAGGGCAACCTGTTGGACTTGTCCATTCAAGCCGTCCGACTGCGCGCCACCGTGGGTGAGATTTCCGATGCACTGGAGTCCGTGTATGGTCGCCACCGCGCCGACACCCAAAAGGTGACCGGTGTGTACGCGGCCGCTTACGACTCGGCTGCGGGTTGGGAGCAACTGCAAAAAGAAATCGCAGAGTTCGCTGACCAGAACGGCCGTCGCCCCCGCGTGATGATCGCCAAGCTGGGCCAAGACGGCCACGACCGGGGCGCCAAAGTGGTCGCCACCGCCTATGCCGACCTGGGCTTTGACGTGGACATGGGCCCGCTGTTCCAAACCCCTGAAGAGTGCGCCCGCCAAGCCATTGAAAACGACGTGCACGCCGTGGGCGTGTCTACTCTGGCCGCTGGTCACAAGACCCTGGTGCCCGCCATCATTGCCGAGCTGAAGAAGCAAGGCGCTGACGACATCATCGTGTTCGTGGGCGGCGTGATCCCGCGCCAAGACTACGAGATGCTGTACGACGCTGGCGTCAAAGGCATCTACGGCCCCGGCACCCCGATCCCGGCCAGCGCCAAGGACGTGCTGGAGCAGATCAAGAAGGCCGTGGCCTGAACGGTCGCAGCGGGACGCCAGCGTGAGGCCTGATCAGTTGTTGCAAGGTTTGTTGCACGGCACCGCGCCGGTGCAGCGCCGCGCCATGGCCAAAGCCATCACGCTGCTCGAATCCACCCGCACCGACCACCGCGCTCTGGCCGACGAACTCCTCACGGCCATGTTGCCGCACACGGGTAATTCTTTTCGATTGGGCATCAGCGGTGTGCCGGGCGTGGGCAAGTCCACTTTCATTGAGGCGCTGGGTCTTTATTTGATCGGCCAAGGCCACCGCGTGGCGGTGCTGGCGGTGGACCCGTCCAGCACCGTGTCGGGCGGCTCGATTCTGGGCGACAAGACCCGGATGGAGCACCTGTCGGTGCACCCTCAGGCCTACATCCGCCCCAGCCCCAGCAGCGGTACTTTAGGTGGTGTGGCCGAGAAAACCCGTGAATCCATGTTGGTCTGCGAAGCCGCAGGCTACGACGTGGTCATCGTCGAGACCGTGGGCGTGGGCCAGAGCGAAACGGCTGTGGCCAATATGAGTGACATGTTTGTGCTGCTGCAACTGCCCAATGCGGGCGACGATCTGCAGGCCATCAAAAAAGGCGTCATGGAGATCGCCGATCTGGTGGTCATCAACAAGGCCGACATCGACGCCATCGCCGCCACCCGTGCGCAGCTGCAGATTACCAGCGCCTTGCAGCTGCTGGGCATGCACGCCTCATCGGGCCACATGCACGGCGACGACAGCGTCTGGCACCCCAAGGTGGTCCAGATCAGCGCGCTGTTGAACCAAGGCGTGGACAGTTTCTGGGCGGCGGTGAGCGAGTTCAAAGCCATCCAATTGAAGAACGGCCGCTTTGGCATCCGCCGCCAACAACAAGCCCTGTCGTGGATGTGGGAGCGCATCGACGCCGGTCTGAAACAAAACTTCCGGGCGCAGCCGCGTGTGCAAACGCTGCTGCCCCAACTGAGTCAACAAGTCGGAGCGGGCCAATTGGCCGCTTCGACTGCGGCCCGTCAACTGCTCAGTGCTTATGAAACGAAAAATCAAAGCGCAGAGTCAACCTGAATCTTCCTGGAGAAAAGAGAGAGCAACCATGCAAGACATCATCGAACAACTGGAAAAAAAGCGCGCTGCGGCCCGCTTGGGTGGCGGGCAAAAGCGCATTGATGCGCAGCACGCCAAAGGCAAGCTCACGGCCCGTGAGCGCATCGAAGTCTTGCTCGACGAGGGCACCTTCGAAGAGTGGGACATGTTCGTTGAACACCGTTGCACCGACTTCGGCATGGCCGACAACAAGATCCCCGGCGACGGCGTGGTCACCGGCTACGGCATGATCAACGGCCGCCTGGTGTTTGTGTACAGCCAGGACTTCACGGTGTACGGCGGCGCTTTGTCCGAAACCCATGCCGAGAAAATTTGCAAGGTCATGGACCAGGCCATGAAGGTTGGCGCACCTGTGATCGGCCTGAACGATTCGGGCGGCGCCCGCATTCAAGAAGGCGTGGCGTCTTTGGGCGGTTACGCCGAAGTGTTCCAGCGCAACGTGATGGCCTCGGGCGTGGTGCCTCAGATCAGCATGATCATGGGCCCTTCGGCCGGTGGTGCGGTGTACTCGCCAGCCCTGACCGACTTCATCTTCATGGTCAAGGATTCGTCCTACATGTTCGTGACCGGCCCGGATGTGGTCAAGACCGTGACCCACGAAGAAGTCACGGCCGAAGAGCTGGGCGGCGCCGTGACCCACACCACCAAGAGCGGTGTGGCCGACATGGCCTTCGAGAACGATGTGGAAGCGCTGCTGATGCTGCGCCGCCTCTACAACTACCTGCCGCTGAATAACCGCGAGAAGGCCCCCGTGCGCAAGAGCGGCGACCCGACCGACCGCATGGACATGAGCCTGGACACCCTGGTGCCCGAGAACCCCAACAAGGCCTATGACATGAAGGAACTCATCGTCAAGACCGTGGACGATGGCGACTTCTTCGAGCTGCAACCCGACTACGCCAAGAACATCCTGATCGGTTTTGCCCGCATGGACGGCCAGACCGTGGGCATCGTGGCCAACCAGCCTTTGGTGTTGGCCGGATGTCTCGACATCAAGAGCTCCATCAAAGCGGCCCGCTTTGTGCGTTTCTGCGATGCGTTCAACATCCCTGTCATCACCTTTGTGGACGTGCCCGGCTTCATGCCCGGTACTTCGCAAGAGTTCGGCGGCATCATCAAGCATGGCGCCAAGTTGCTGTACGCGTACGCCGAGTGCACGGTGCCGAAAATCACCGTCATCACCCGCAAAGCCTACGGCGGTGCATACGACGTGATGGCCTCCAAGCACCTGCGCGGCGATGTGAACTTCTCTTGGCCCAATGCCGAAATCGCGGTGATGGGTGCCAAGGGCGCGGTGGAAATCATTTTCCGCGAAGACAAAGGCGACCCTGAAAAGCTCGCTGCCAAAGAAGCCGAATACAAAGCCCGCTTTGCCAATCCCTTCGTGGCCGGTGCCCGTGGCTTCATTGACGACGTCATCCAGCCGCACGAAACCCGCAAGCGCATTGCCCGTTCGCTGGTCATGCTCAAAGACAAGAAGATTGAAAACCCATGGCGCAAGCACGGGAACATTCCACTGTGATCGGTACCCCGTCATGGCGGACTTGATCCGCCATCCATGGATCCCGGGTCAAGCCCGGGATGACAGATAAAAGGATTCCATATGTTCAAGAAAATTCTGATTGCCAACCGCGGCGAAATCGCCTGCCGTGTCATCGCCACCGCCCACAAAATGGGCATCCAAACCGTGGCCGTTTACTCCGAAGCCGACAAGGAAGCACGCCACGTGCAATTGGCCGACGAAGCCGTCTTGCTCGGCCCCGCGCCTTCGCGCGAGTCGTATCTGGTCGCTGAAAAAATCATCGCAGCCGCCAAGGCCACGGGCGCACAAGCCATTCACCCAGGTTACGGCTTCTTGAGCGAGAACACCGAGTTCGCCAAGCGCTGCGAAGACGAAGGCATCGCCTTCATTGGCCCCAAAGCCCACTCGATTGCGGCCATGGGTGACAAGATCGCGTCCAAGAAATTGGCCAACGAAGCCAAGGTCAACACCATCCCCGGCTACAACGACGCGATTGACACCGCCGAGCAGGCGGTCGAGATTGCCAAGGGCATCGGCTACCCCGTCATGATCAAGGCTTCGGCCGGTGGTGGTGGCAAGGGCCTGCGCGTGGCCTTCAACGACAAAGAAGCCTTCGAGGGCTTCACCTCTTGCCGCAACGAAGCGCGCAACAGCTTTGGCGACGACCGCGTGTTCATCGAGAAATACGTGCTCGAGCCCCGCCACATCGAGATCCAGATCCTGGGCGACAGCCACGGCAACGTGGTGTACTTGAATGAGCGCGAGTGCTCGATCCAGCGTCGCCACCAGAAGGTGATCGAAGAGGCACCATCGCCTTTCATCTCGGACGCGACCCGCAAGGCCATGGGCGAGCAGGCCGTGGCCCTGGCCAAGGCCGTGAAGTACCAGTCGGCTGGTACGGTCGAGTTCGTGGTCGGCAAAGACCAGGACTTCTACTTCTTGGAGATGAACACCCGCCTGCAGGTGGAGCACCCGGTCACCGAGTGCATCACCGGCTTGGACCTGGTGGAGCAGATGATCCGCGTGGCCGCTGGCGAGAAACTCTCGTTCGCGCAAGCCGACGTCAAGCGCGACGGCTGGGCCATCGAGTGCCGCATCAACGCCGAAGACCCCTTCCGCAATTTCTTGCCATCGACAGGCCGCTTGGTGCGTTTCCAAACGCCCAAGCAAACCATGTTCCAGGGCAACACCAGCGCCTTGCAGGGCGTGCGTGTGGACACCGGCGTGCAAGACGGCGGTGAGATCCCGATGTTCTACGACTCGATGATCGCCAAGCTCATCGTGCACGGCAAAGACCGCAATGAGGCCATTGCCAAAATGCGCGAAGCCCTGAACGGCTTTGTGATTCGCGGCATCAGCTCCAACATCCCCTTCCAGGCCGCTTTGCTGGCGCACCCCAAGTTCGTGACGGGCGAGTTCAACACTGGCTTCATTGCCGAGCACTATGCCCACGGTTTCCGTGCCGAAGACGTGCCGCACGATGACCATGACTTTTTGGCCGCCTTGGCCGCCTTCGTGCGCCGCAAGTCGCGCGAACGCGCTGCGGGCCTGAGCGGTCAGCTGCCCGGTTACGACGTCAAAGTCGGCCAAGACTACACCGTGGTCGAACTCGGCCAAGGCGGCAACAACCGCTATGTGCAGGTGCATGTGGACGAGTTCGTCGGCAAGTCCGGCGTGGCGCAGATCACCGTGGACGGCAAGACCTACGCGATCGAGAGCAACTCGCGCCTGAACGACATCCGCATTGAAGGCACTTGCAACGGCAAGCCCTTTACGGCACAGGTTGAGCGCGGCACCGTCAAAAACCCGCTGGCTTTGCAGGTCCAGCACAACGGCACCCGCATCGAAGCGCTGGTGATGTCGCCCCGCATGGCCGAGCTGCACAAGCTCATGCCTTTCAAGGCACCACCGGACCTGAGCCGCTACGTGATTTCGCCCATGCCTGGCCTCTTGGTCGAGGTGTCGGTGCAGCCTGGCCAGAAGGTGCAAGCCGGTGAGCGCGTGGCGGTGATCGAAGCCATGAAGATGGAAAACGTGCTGTTCGCGGCGCAAGACGGTGTTGTGAAGAAAGTGGTCGCTGCCAAAGGCGAGTCGCTCACGGTGGACCAGATGATCGTGGAGTTCGAATAAATGACACGTCCTTTCAAGGTCTTGGGCATTCAGCAAATCGCCATCGGCGGGCCTGACAAGGCCCGCCTGCAAAAGCTCTGGGTCGACATGTTCGGCCTGGAGGTGACCGGCACCTTCAAAAGCGAACGCGAGAACGTGGACGAAGACATCTGCGCCATCGGCACCGGCCCCTTCAAGGTCGAGGTTGACCTGATGCAGCCGCTGGACCCCGAGAAAAAGCCCGCTGTGCACACCACGCCACTCAACCACATTGGCTTGTGGATTGACGACCTGCCGGTCGCGGTGGAATGGCTCACATCGCAGGGCGTGCGCTTTGCGCCCGGCGGTATCCGTAAGGGCGCGGCCGGTTTTGACATCACGTTTTTGCACCCCAAGGCGAACGACGAGTTCCCGATTGGCGGTGAGGGCGTGTTGATCGAGCTGGTGCAGGCACCGGCTGAAGTGGTCAAGGCCTTTGCGGCTTTGGCGGCCAACGCACATTGATGAGGTGTCGGACCTGAAGGTCCGATCAGCCAGAAGGTGTCATGCCCGCGAACGCGGGTATCCATGATGGCCGAAGCCATGGACCCCCGATCAAGTCGGGGGTGACACAGGCTTGCGTTGGGCGGACGAATCCGCTGAAGCCCTCCAGCCCTTGTGACCCTCTTGACCCCGCGCCCGTCAGACCCCGGTCTGGCGGGCTTTTGCTTTGGCGAGTGCCGCTTCGATGATGGCGCGTTTGCGGTCCACCTCGGGCGTGCTTTCGGTGCCCTTGGTGTGGGCGGCCAAATCGGCCAGCTTGTGCTCGGCTTTGGCCTGCAGCTGCTTTTGGTGGGCCTGATCTTCACGCACCAGGCGTTGCTGACGCGAGGCGTAGCGCTCGCGTGCGGTGTGGGCTTGCTCGGCTGACCAGGCGGCCCAGCCAGTTTTTTCGCCAGTGACGTTCTCCAACTGGATGCAATCGACCGGACACACCGGGATGCACAGCTCGCAGCCGGTGCACCAAGGCTCGATCACGGTGTGCATCAGCTTGTTGGCTCCCAAAATGGCATCGGTGGGGCAGGCTTTGATGCACAAGGTGCAGCCGATGCACCAAGTCTCGTCGATGATGGCCATTTGGCGGGGGCCTTCTTGACCGTGCTCGGGGTTCAGCGGCACCACCGGCTGTTTAGTCAGTTGGGCCAGCCGCTCGATGCCCGCTTGGCCGCCTGGTGGGCATTGGTTGATGGCCGCCTCGCCACGTGCCATGGCCATGGCGTAACTGGCGCAGTCGGGGAAGCCACAACGCGTGCACTGCGTTTGCGGCAGCGCATCGTTCAGGCATTGAAAAAGCGCCTGGATCTCAGGCGCTGTTTCTTGGGAGGTGGGCATGGGCCTCAGGCTTTTTTCTTGGGCTCAACCCAGCTGGTCTTGACGGCCGGCGTGCTGGCTTTGGCCGCTGGCTTGGCCACGACTTTGGCCTTGCTGCTGGCCGCTGCCTTCACTGGGGCCTTGGCTGCGGGCTTGGCGGTGGCTTTGGTGGGCGCTTTAGGGGCCGCTGGTTTGGCCGCCTCCACTTTGGCTTGGACGACAGGGGCCGTTTTGACAGCCTCGGCTTTGACCGGAGTGGCTTGCACGGGTGCAGCTTTGACCACGGCTTTGGCTGCAGGTGCAGCGTGGCCCTTGATGAAATTCACCACCTGTGGGTACACGATGGTGCGCCAGCGGCTGCCGCTGAAGATGCCGTAGTGGCCAGCGCCTGGCACTTCCAGGTGCAGGCGGTCGCTGGCGGACACACCGGTGCACATGTCTTGCGCAGCGCGGGTCTGGCCCGAGCCCGAGATGTCGTCCAGCTCGCCTTCCACCGTCATCAAGGCGGTGCCTTTGATGTCCTGTGGGCGCACGCGTTCGACTTTGCCGTCCACGCCCTTGACATCCCAAGTGCCGTTGACCAGTTTGAAGTCCTGGAACACGGTCTGGATGGTTTCCAGGTAGTAATCGGCGTCCATGTCCAGCACGGCGTTGTACTCGTCGTAGAACTTGCGGTGGGCTTCGGCGCTGGCGTCGTCACCCTTGATCAAGTCCTTAAAGTAGTCGTAATGGCTGGTGGCGTGGCGGTCGGGGTTCATGGCCACAAAACCGGTGTACTGCAAGAAACCGGGGTACACACGGCGACCGGCGCCAGGGAAGTTGGCCGGCACGCGGTAGATCACGTTGTTCTCGAACCACTCAAAGCTCTTATTGGTGGCCAGGTTGTTCACCGAAGTGGGCGACTTGCGCGCATCGATCGGACCGCCCATCATGGTCATGGTCAGCGGGGTTTTTTCGCCACGGCTGGCCATGAGCGACACGGCGGCCATCACGGGCACGGTGGGCTGGCACACGCTCACGATGTGGCAATTGCCGTAAATGGACTGCAGGTGGCGGATGAATTCCTGCACGTAGTTGATGTAGTCGTCCAGGTGGAATTCACCTTCGGACAGGGGCACCAAGCGGGCGTTTTTCCAGTCGGTGATGTAGACCTTGTGGTCTTGCAGCATGGTCTTGACGGTGTCGCGCAGCAAGGTGGCGTAGTGGCCCGACAAAGGGGCCACGATCAAGACGGCAGGCTGGGCCTTGAGCTGGGTCAGGGTGGCGGGATCGTCCGAGAAGCGTTTGAAGCGGCGCAGCTCGCAAAAAGGCTTGTCGATCTCGATGCGTTCGTGGATAGCCACGTCGGTCTTGTTGACCTTGACGGTCTGGATGCCGAATGCTGGCTTCTCGTAGTCTTTGCCCAGGCGGTGCATCAGGGCATAACCGGCCGACACGCGTTGCGCCAAAGGGGTCTGCGAAATGGGGCTCAGCGGGTTGCTGTAGAGCTTGGCTGCGGCCTGCGCGAGATCGGAAAAAGGTTCCATGATCGAGCGCTGTGTTTCGAAGATCTGGTAGAGCATGTGACAGTTTCCCTTGTGACGTGACCAAGATATGGTGCGGTGCAGCAATCCTACAGGACTTGGCGCCAAATTTTTCGAGTGTTCTCCCTAATCGGGTGTCGACTCGGCGACCCATGAAAAAACCGCCCTGAAAAGGGCGGTTTTGGGGGCGTGGTTTGAACCCGCGATGGCTCAGACCACCTTGGCAATCGCCTGGCAGACGTAGTCGATGTTTTTGCTGTTGAGCGCAGCCACGCACATGCGGCCGGTGTCGGTGCCGTAGACGCCGAATTCGGAGCGCAGACGCACCATCTGGTCCTTGGTCAGGCCAGAGTAGCTGAACATGCCAATTTGGGTGGTGATGAAGCTCATGTCTTGCTGGACGCCAGCCGCTTTGAGGCTGTCCACCAGTTTTTGGCGCATGGCCTTGATGCGAACGCGCATTTCGGCCAATTCGCTTTCCCACTGGGCGCGCAGCTCGGGGTTGTTCAACACGGCTGCCACCACCGCGCCACCGTGGATGGGTGGGTTGGAGTAGTTGGTGCGGATCGCGATTTTGAGTTGCGACAGCACGCGGCCAGCTTCTTCCTTGTCAGTGGCCACCACCGACAGGGCACCCACGCGCTCGCCGTACAGGCTGAAGCTCTTGGAGAACGAGGTGGACACAAAGATGTTCAGGCCCGCAGCCACAAACTTGCCAATCACAGCGCCGTCCTCTTGGATGCCGTGGCCAAAGCCCTGGTAGGCCATATCCAGGAAGGCTGTCAGGCCCTTGGCTTTCACGACGGCGATGACCTGGTCCCACTGGGCGTCGGTGATGTCGTAACCAGTCGGGTTGTGGCAGCAAGCGTGCAAGACCACGATGGTGCCTGCAGCGGCCGCGTTCAGGCTGGCCAACATGCCCTCGAAGTTGACGCCGCGCTTGGCCGCGTCGTAATAGGCGTAGCTGTCGACCTCAAAACCGGCGTTCACGAAGATGGCGCGGTGGTTTTCCCAGCTAGGGTCAGAAATCAACACTTTGGCGTTGGGGCTGACTTTTTTCAGGAAGTCGGCACCGATTTTCAGGCCGCCCGTGCCGCCAATGGCCTGCACGGTGGACACGCGGCCGGACTTGACCACGTCGGAGTCGGCGCCAAACACCAAGGCCTTGACGGCGTTGTCATAGGCCACGATGCCGTCGATCGGCAGGTAACCACGGGCCGAAGGGGTGGACATCATGGTTTTTTCGGCGGCCTGCACGCATTGCAGCAGGGGCAGCTTGCCGTTGTCGTCGAAATACACACCCACGCCCAGGTTGACCTTGTTGGGGTTGGTGTCGGCGTTGAATTGTTCGTTCAGACCCAGGATCGGGTCGCGGGGGGCCATTTCGACGGCAGAAAACAGAGACATGAAAAGTCCTTGGGAATTGTTCAGGTGTGGCGGGAAACCCGTTCCTCGGTTAGGCTTTCGGGTTGTCCCTGATTTTAACGGCCTGCATGGCCCTCCCGATGACCGAGCTCACTGAAGTTTCCTCCGCCCCTGCCGCAGGCCAATTTGTCAGCTACCCAGGCTCGCCTTTTGAGCTGTTTCAGCCTTACCCGCCTGCAGGTGATCAACCCACGGCCATCGAGCAGCTGGTCGAGGGCGTGCACGACGGCGAGGTGTTCCAGACCCTGCTGGGTGTGACCGGCTCGGGCAAGACCTTCACCATGGCCAATGTGATCGCTCAGCTGGGGCGGCCCGCCATTGTGTTTGCGCCCAACAAGACCCTGGCCGCGCAGCTGTACAGCGAGTTCCGCGAGTTCTTCCCCAAGAACGCGGTCGAGTACTTCGTCAGCTACTACGACTATTACCAGCCCGAGGCCTATGTGCCCCAGCGCGACTTGTTCATTGAAAAAGACTCGGCGATCAACGAGCACATCGAGCAGATGCGCTTGTCGTGCACCAAAAGCATCATGGAGCGGCGCGATGTGGTGATCGTGGCCACGGTGTCGGCCATTTACGGCATTGGCGAGCCCGAGAGCTACCACCGCATGATCATGACGCTGCGCACCGGCGACAAGCTGGGCCAGCGCGATGTGATCGCCCAGCTGATCCGCATGCAGTACCAGCGCAACGACATGGAGTTCTCGCGCGGCAAATTTCGTGTGCGCGGCGACACCATCGATGTGTTCCCGGCCGAGCACTCCGAGCTGGCGATCCGCATCGAGTTGTTCGATGACGAGATCGAAAGCTTGCAATTGTTTGACCCCCTCACGGGCCGCATCCGGCAGAAGATCCCGCGTTTCACGGTCTACCCGTCGAGCCACTATGTGACGCCCCGCGACAAAGTGCTGGCGGCGGTGGAGACCATCAAGCTGGAGCTGGACCAGCGCCTGAAAGAACTGGTCGGCATGGGCAAGCTGGTGGAAGCGCAGCGGCTGGAGCAGCGCACCCGGTTCGATCTGGAGATGCTGTCCGAAGTGGGGCACTGCAAGGGCATCGAGAACTACACCCGGCATTTGTCGGGCGCAGCCCCCGGTGACCCGCCCAGCACCCTGACCGATTACATGCCGCCCGACGCCATCATGTTCCTGGACGAGAGCCACCAGATGATTGGGCAGCTCAATGCCATGTACAACGGCGACAAGGCGCGCAAAACCACGCTGGTGGAATACGGCTTTCGCCTGCCCAGCGCACTGGACAACCGACCGCTCAAGTTCGAAGAGTTTGAAAAGCGCATGCGCCAGTGCATCTTTGTCTCGGCCACGCCAGCCGATTATGAAAAGACCCACGCGGGCAAGGTGGTGGAGCAGGTGGTGCGGCCCACCGGCCTGGTCGACCCGCAGGTCGAAGTGCGTCCCGCCACCCACCAAGTGGACGATGTGCTGCAAGAAATCCGCATCCGTGCCGACAAGCACGAGCGGGTGCTGATCACCACGCTCACCAAGCGCATGGCCGAGCAGCTCACCGATTACCTGAGCGACAACGGCGTCAAGGTGCGTTATTTGCACAGCGATGTGGACACGGTGGAGCGGGTGGAAATTTTGCGCGACCTGCGCTTGGGGGTGTTCGATGTGCTGGTGGGCATCAACTTGTTGCGCGAGGGCATCGACATCCCCGAGGTGTCGTTGGTGGCCATCCTGGACGCGGACAAAGAAGGTTTCTTGCGTGCCGAGCGCAGCCTGATCCAGACCATCGGCCGGGCGGCGCGCAACCTGAATGGGCGCGCCATTTTGTATGCTGACCGCATCACCGAGTCCATGAAAAAAGCCATGGGCGAGACCGAGCGTCGGCGCATCAAGCAATTGGCGCACAACGAAGCCATGGGCATCACGCCCAAGAGCATCGTCAAGAAGGTGCGCGACCTCATCGACGGCGTCTACAGCGAAAAATCAGGCAAAGAGGCCGAGCGCCTGGAGCAGGCCGCGCTGCAAAAGGCCAAGGTCGAGGACATGAGCGAGAAAGACATCGCGAAGGCCATCAAGCAGCTCGAAAAGCAGATGATGGAACATGCCCGCAATCTGGAATTCGAAAAAGCGGCGCAGGTGCGGGACCAGCTGACCATTTTGAAAGAGCAGGCGTTTGGGGCCACCGGGGGCGACAACATCGTGCCGCTGATCAGGGCTTGACCGTTCGCCCTGCCCTTGCAAGGCAAAGGAAAGGGCAGGGCAGGGCAGCGCAGCGCTGCCCGTGTGCCCGTCTCAGCGCGCCAGGCGTGGTGCGGACTGCAGCAGTTCGCCCACTTCTTTTTTCCAAAAGCGTGCATTGCCGGTCGTGCCGTGCCCGAAGGTGTCGGGGCTGCCAGGGATGATCAAGGCCTTGGCCGTTTTGATGCGTGCCAAAGCTTTTTCCAGAACGCCCAGCTCGGGCGGGTTGCGTTCGTCATCGGCCGAGTTGATCACCAGCACGGATGCCTTGATTTTTTCCAGCCCTGCAGAGGGGTCGTAGTCTTTGGAAGATTCCCACTGGAACAGGTGGTCGTTGGCATCACCCGGCATGGGCGCTGTGAGTCGTTGTTTGAGCAGGGCATCGCCCTTGTCGCTGGAGGGCGCTATTTTCTGCAGACCCTGGTTGCCGCCGCTGGTGGCTGTTGAATAAAACACCGAAGCGAACTGCCAGCTCGGTGGCGGCTCTTTGTAGTTGCCGCCCATCCACAGCGGGTCTTTGCGGATCGATTCGGTCAGCATGCGGCGCAGCATCCAGTTGCGGCCCGACATGGCCGAGGGCAGTGAAGCCATGGGCACGGCAATGTCCATCATCTCGGGGTATTTCATGGCCCACATCCAGGTTTGCATGCCGCCCATGGAGTTGCCCAGCACCAGGCGCAAATGGCGGATGCCCAAATGCTCCGTGACCAAGCGGTGTTGGGCGGAAACCATGTCGTCGTAGTTGTAGGCCGGGAACTTGGCACGCAGACCGTCCGAAGGTTTGCTGGATTTGCCGGTGCCAATGGCGTCCGGCAAGATCACGAAGTAGCGTTTGGCGTCCAGGATCTGGCCGGGGCCAAACAACTCGCCGCCAAACGCTGCGCCCAGCATGCCTGCGCCAGAGCCGGTGGTGCCGTGCAAGATCAGCACCGCCTCGTTTTTGGGGTCACCCAGCGTGGTGTAGTTCAGGCGCAGCTCCGGCAGCACCTCGCCGGTGTGGAACTTGAAGTCTTTGACGACCCAGTTGCCGCTTTGTGGGGTTTCTTGCGCGTGCGTTGTGGCGCCTGCGCCGAGTGTCAGTGCGATCAGCCCTTGGCCGATGCGTTGAACCATGTTCATGTTGTGTCTCCTGATGGGATCGTGCAATCTAGAACAGCTTGGGGGCAAACGCTGACGCCTGCGTGTCAGGCCATCGAACGCAGAACATCAGGCCACTGCTGAGCCACCTTGATCAAGGTTTGCGCGGCCCCCGAGGGCTGGCTGCGACCTTGCTCCCAATTTTGCAAGGTGCGCACCGACACGCCCATCAACTGTGCAAAAGCAGACTGCGTCAAGCCCACTTTGGCCCGGGCCTCGGCTGCTGCAGACAGCGTGACCTGATGCACCCGGCTTTCGCCGCGCTTGGCTTGCCGGATAGAGGTGAGCACATCTTGCGCAAAGGCCTGCATTTCGGCATCCATCTTTTTCTTAGGCATCAAAGGCCTCCTTCCATGTTTTGAGACTGGACTTTCAATCTGTGCGCAATGAGCGTAGCTGAATTTTTGTCGATGATCTGGCGCATTCTTTGTGCGCTCTGCTTGGCGGTCAGATCAGCGAATGCCCGGGCGGCTAAGATTCAGGCCTTGACGCCCATGTTTCCGGATTGATTTCATGACAGACCGTTACGCCGTGATCGGCAACCCCATCGAGCAGAGCAAGTCGCCGCTCATCCACACCGCTTTTGCCCAAGTGACCGGGCAGGACATCGAATACACCAAGTTGCTGAGCCCTTTGGGCGAGTTTGCCCAAACGGTGGACGTTTTTCGCGCGGCCGGTGGCCGGGGCATGAATGTGACGGCGCCTTTCAAGCTGGACGCTTTTGCCTATGCCACCGACTTGGCGCCCGGCGCGCAAATGGCCGGTGCCGTGAACGCGATGAAGTTTGAAGGTGACAAGGTCTATGCCGAAAACTTTGACGGTGTGGGCCTGGTGCGCGATGTGGTGCACAACTTGGGCTGCCCTTTGCAGGGCCGCCGGATTTTGATTTTGGGCGCAGGCGGTGCCACGCGGGGCGCTTTGCTGCCCATGCTGGCGCAGGGCCCCGCCGAGGTGGTGATCGTCAACCGCACGGTGGCCAAAGCCGAAGAATTGGCCGACTTGGCCCGCCAACACCAAAGCGCCAGCGTGCCGGTGCGCGGTGTGGGTTACGCCGATCTGGGCGGGCAAACTTTCGATGTTGTGTTCAACGCCACATCGGCCAGCTTGACGGCGCAATTGCCGCCACTGAGCGCTGCGGCCTTTGCGCCGGGTTGTTTGGCTTATGAGCTGGCCTACGGCAAGGGCTTGACGCCTTTCCTGAAACTGGCGCAGCAAGCGGGCGTCACCCGCTTGGCCGACGGTGTGGGAATGTTGGCCGAACAAGCGGCCGAGGCCTTTGAGTGGTGGCGCGGCGTGCGCCCGGACACCGCAGCGGTGATCGAAAAACTCACCGTGCCTTTGGTCTGAAACGAGCCCCTCCCGCAGGGGCTTTTTTCAGCTCGCTTGGCGCTTGACCAGCAGCCCGATCAACTCCGGCACCAGGGCATTCGGGTCGCCTTCTTTGCAGGCGAAATCCAGCGTGTTTTTGACGGCCTGCGCCACGGTGTGGTCGGCCTGCGTGTCGATGGCCATCTGGTTGTAGTAGCTCAGGTCCTTGAGCGCGTTGCTCATCGAAAACCGCAGGCCCGAGGTGTCGCCAGACGTCAGAGTGGGTTTGAGGCGGTCCAGCGCCGCGCCCCAGCCCCCGCCTTTGGACAGCACTTCCACAAACGTGTGGGCGTCCACGCCCGCACGTTGGGCGCAAGCAGCTGCTTCGGCCAGCAAGGTCACGGTGCCCAGCGACACGTAGTTGTGCAAGAGCTTCATGCGGTGGCCCGAGCCAATCGGGCCGGTGTGCACGATGTTTTCTGCAAAGCAGGCCAGGATGGGTTTGCAGGTTTCGAACAAAGCCGCATCGCCGCCCACCAACAAGTTCAATCGGCCTTCGGCAGCTTCCTTGGGGGTGCGCGTCATGGGCGAATCGAGGAACTGACCGCCTTGAGCAATGACCATGGCTGCGACCTTTTCGGTGGAGGCGGGCACGGCCGTGGAGCAGTCGATGACGATGGTGCCGGGCCGCATGCCCTTCAAGACGCCGTCTTCGCCCAGCAGCACCGCCTCGACCTGTGGCGTGCCGGTCACGCACAAGATGATCACATTCGATTGCGCGGCCAGCGCCTGGGGCGTGGTGCAGGTGTGTGCGCCTGCGGCCAGCAGGGCGTCCAGCGGCTGGTTGCCGGGGTGTTCCAGCACCGTCAGGCTGTGCCCGTGTTTGAGCAAATTGCTCGCGATGCCATGGCCCATCATGCCAATGCCGATCATGCCGATTGTTTTCATGCGTGCTCCGATGAGGAAGGGTGCAAGTATGGAATAAATCGAGGGCCGGTCATGTCACCGATGCTGCTGCGGTTTTGCAGGCTTCATTCCCAGCGCTTGAAGCAGCGTGTGGCTTGCTGCTGAAAACACAGGCTTTGAGTTGTGACCTTTCACATCTGGGCCAGCAAGCCGCCATCAATGGCCAGTGTCTGGCCATTCACATACGAAGCTGCGGGGGACACCAGAAACAAAACCACTGGGGCGATGTCTTCGGGCGTGGCCCAACGCGCTTGCGGCACTTCTTGGCGCAAGAAATCCTCGAAACCTGCGCGCTGTTGCAAACCGGCTGTGAATTCGGTGCGCACAAAGCCTGGCGCAATCGCATTGGCCGTGATGCCGCTGGCGCCATACTCGACCGCGATCGCGCGGGCCATGGCCCCCAAGGCCGCCTTGGCCGTGGAATAAGCGCCAATGAGCGGCATGGTGGACTGGCCCGAGACCGACGAGGTCATGACGACCCGGCCAAAACCCCGTGCACACATGCCCGGCAGAAACACCCGGGAGCAGTTGAACGCTCCGCCCACATGCACGTCCTGAATTTTTTGCCATTCTTCCCGGCTCATCTCCACCAGGGCTTTGCGATTTTGGTTGCCGGCATTGCTCACCAGGATGTCGACCGACCAACCCGCCGTGTCCAGCGCTTGTGCTGCCGTCTGAACAGCGGCCATGTCGGCGACATCAAAACAGGCTGCACGCGCCTCAATGCCCAGCGCTTGCAGGCTGTGCACAGCATCGTCGGCGGCTTGCGGGTGCAGGTCATTGATCAGCACCCGCGCCCCAGCGTGCCCCAGTGCGGTGGCGATGGCCAGGCCAATGCCTCTGGCTGAGCCGGTGACCAAAGCGGTGCGACCTTGCAGACCAAACGATTGCGAGAGATAAGTCGTATTCATGTCAGTCTTTCACGGCTGGTTTACCGGGGCGCCCCGGGATCATGGTCAGCATGTGGTCGGCCACGCCGCCATCGACCACGAGGTTTTGACCATTGACGTAGCTTGCGCCCGCGCTGATCAGGTAATGCACGGCTTGCCCAATGTCATCGGGCCGACCGATGCGCCCCATGGGCACCAGGGCTTCGCGCCGCGCTTTGGTGTCGGCATCTTGGTAGACCGCTTCGGTCAGCGGGGTTCGGACCATGCCCGGGCACACCGTGTTGGTTCGTATGCCTTCTGGCCCCCACTCTTGCGCCAGTTGACGGCACAGCATGATGAGCGCCGCTTTGGCCGGCGAATAAGCACCATAACCCGGATGCGGATGCAAGCCCGACATGGAGGCAATGGCCGTGATGCTGCCGCATGTGCGCTTGAGCGAGGGGTAAGCCGCTTGGGCCATCAGGAAGACCGAGCGGGTGTTGAGGTTGAACGTCAAGTCCCATTGCTCCACCGACAAGTCGGCCAGTTGGCCTGGCCCTGATGCACCCGCCACGCAGACCAAGGCGTTCAGATCGCCATGGCCAGTCTGCGCCTCATGCACCATGCGACGTGCATCTTCGGGGCGGGTCACATCGCCCACCACGCCTTGCGCTTGCACGCCCATGTCACGCAGGGCCTGAAGCAAGTGTGAGAGGCGTTCGCCGTTTTGCGTGCTGGCCACCGTCAGCTTCAGTTCTTGCTTTGCCTGTGCGGCCAGCACCTCGCAGATGCCTCGGCCAATGCCACCGGTCGCACCGGTCACCAAAATATGCATGCTTGATCTCCCGTAAAAAAGCCGCCTGGCGATGAAGCACAGGCGGCTTGGTCTTCACATCAGCCGGGTATCACATCTTGCACAGTGGCGAAGCTGCGGGAACGATGGACGCAGGGAAGGTTTGCTCGACCACAGGGCGCAAAACACCATCGGCCATCTTGGCGCGACCCACGTAGTTGGGCAAGACCAGTTGGTTGTCCGCCGCACGCATGGTCACGTTGCCATAGATGGTGTCCAGTTGGGCACCACGCAGGGCCTTGCTGACCTCTTCAGGTTTGTTGCTCTTGGCCAGCTTGACGCCTTCCAGCATGACCTGTGCACCGTTGTAGGCCTGACCTTCGTTGTCGGTGGGCAGGCGGTTGAACTTGGCTTTCCAGGCGGCCACAAAAGCCTTGCTCTTGGGCGTGTCAATGTCGGGCGTGTAGCCGGTTGTGCCAGGTGTGCCTTCCAGGGCCTTACCGGTCGCATTGATCATGAAGTTCAAGATCAGAGAGTGACCGATCAAAGGTGTCTTGGGTATCAGGCCAAATTCTTCGGCTTGCTTGACGAAGGCAATGGCGTCACGACCGACTTCGGCCACCCAAATTCCGTCCACATTGGCGGCCTTGAGTTGGGCGATGTAGGGCGAGAAGTCCTTGGTGCCCATGGGCACGTACAGGCTCAACGGAACGCTTTTGCCGGAAGCTTCGGCCGCTTTTTTGAACGACTCGCCAGAGTCACGACCCCAGACATAGTCGGCAGCGATCACGGCAAATTTGTTGCCCTTGATGTTCTTGGCCCAAGCGTTGATCATCGCGATGTCCATCGCGTCGGAGTGGTTGGTGCGGAAGCTCCGTGGCTTGCAGGTGTCGCCGGTCAACTTGTCAGACTTGCTGGCCACCACAAAGTAAGCGGCATCCCAGCGGTCCAGGTTCTGGGCAATGGCCAGAGAGATGGAGGAGGGGATCGCACCGATCAAGAGGTTGTAGCCATCCCGGGCGAGTTTTTCAGCTTCGCGACGACCCGCATCCGGTGTGCCTTCGTCGTCGGCTTCCTTCACTTCGATTTTGCGACCGTCCACGTCACCTTTGGCGTTGGCTTCGTCGATGGCGAACTTGATGGCGCGCATGACCTCTTCACCCTGTTGAGCAAAAACGCCCGATTTGGACGACACCAGGCCGACCTTGACCGGCTCTTTGCCTTGTGCCACAGCCGCCATGGGCAGCGCAGCGATCAGGGCCGCAGCGGCGAGGGAACGCTGGATGGTTTTCATTTTGAACATGCTTGTCTCCTTTTGTGGGAATTTGCCGGAAACCGTCCGGACATCGGTTGGGGAAAATGGGACGCTCAGACCATGACGTGGTTTTCAAGTGCATGCAGACCATCACGGGAATTGACGACTTCGCCCTGCGCGACGATGGCGCCCTTGGCCATGGCCAGGTAACGCCGAGCCACACGCACGACCAGACTCATGTTTTGTTCAATCAACAAAAGCGCCGTGCCTTGGTCGGCCACCTGGTTGAAGATGACGGCCAGCTGGTCCACGATCACGGGGGCCAGGCCTTCGGTGGGCTCGTCGAGCAAGATCAAGGCTGGATTGGCCATCAGCGCACGCCCGACCGCCAACATCTGTTGCTGGCCGCCCGACAGCGCCGTGCCCGGTGTGTGGGCGCGCTCTTGCAGGATCGGGAAAATTTTGTAGATTTCGGACACTGACCAAGGCCCCTTGCGGCCCACGGCGGCGCCCAGGATCAGGTTCTCTTCCACCGTCAGGTTGGCCACAATGCGCCGACCTTGCGGCACCACCGCTATGCCATGCTGCGCCGCCATGTAGGCGCGCAGCTTGGTGTGCTCTTTGCCACCAAAAGCCACATGCCCATCTTGCAAACTGGCCAGCCCCAGGATGGTGTTGACCACCGTGGTCTTGCCCACCCCGTTGCGCCCGATGAGGGCCACCCGCTCACCCGGGTTCACATGCAGGTCCAGGCCGTGCAAGATGTGCGCCGCACCGTAGTAGGCGTGGACGTTTTTCAGACTCAACAAGGCGCTCATGCTGCGCTCCCCAAATAAGCTTCACGGACACGTGGATTGGCGCGCACTTCAGCTGGCGCCCCGCTGGCAATCACACGGCCCAACTCAAACACCGTCACCACATCGGAGATGCCAAACACCACATCCATGTCGTGTTCCACCAGCAAGACCGACACGTCCCAGCTGGAGGTGAGTTTTTTCAAGTGCTGCGCTAAATCCAAAGATTCCTTGACCGACAAGCCCGCCATCGGCTCGTCGAGCAGCAGCACCGTCGGGCGACCCACCAATGCCAGCCCCAGATCCAGTCGGCGCTGCTCGCCGTAGCCCAGATCTTCGGCCGTCGAATCTTTGAGCGCCCACAGGTCCAGTTCCTTGAGCACCGCTTCGGCGTCGGCAGCGGAATCTTTGACGCCCATCTTGTGTGAGGCCAGCTCAATCTGGCGGTACACGGTCATTTGGCCGAAGATGCTGGTGCGCTGAAAGCTGCGCGACAAGCCGCGCATGCGACGTTCCACCACGCCCAGGGCCGACACGTCTTGCCCCAGCAAACTGACTTTGCCCCGTGTGAGCTTGCGCCTGCCGGTGATCGCGTCGATCACGGTGGATTTGCCTGCGCCATTGGGGCCAATCAGGCCTCGGATTTGGCCTTTTTCAAGCGTGAGGGCCACGCCATCGACCGCCTTGACGCCACCATAGTGGATGGCCACGTCGTCTGCTTGCAATACGTAATTTGTCATGCTGTTCTCCCGCTCAGTGGCCGCCGACCTTGATCGAGGGCTTCTTGCCCAGGACCCAGCGGTCAAACAATCCCGCCACACCTGTGGGCGAGAACACGATGACCGCGATCAGGGCCATGCCGAAAATCGTCATCCAGTGCGTGGCGTGTTCACCCAAAATGTCTTTGAACATGAAATAAACCACCGCACCCACTGCAGGGCCCCACAGCGCCTTGAAGCCGCCCACAACCACCATCATCAAAGCCACACCCGACAGGCTCCAGTGCATGCTTTCAGGGGAGACAAAGCCGGTGTTCATGGCCGAGAGCACACCCGCCACCGAGGTCACCAAGGCGGACAGGGCATACACCGCCGCACGTGGCAGCAAGGTGGTGATGCCAATGAAGCGGGCGCGTTCTTCGTTGTCGCGCACAGCCTCGGTGATGCCGCCAAAGCGGGTCCGCATCAGCCATGCCAAGAGGAACATCACCACCACCAGCGTGCTCCAGCAGACCAGGAACATCGTGGCGGGCTTGAGCATTTGCGACATCGGAAAACCAAACAGACGCGAAGGCCAATCGATGTTCATGCCGTCAGCGCCGCCGGTCAAACCGCGGGCGCGTGATGCCGACAGGAAAAACATCTGACCGATGGCCAGCGTCAACATGCCAAAGGCCACGCCGGGTACCCGCACGATCACCAGCCCGATCAGGAAGGCTGCCGCCGTCACGGCCAGCAAGGTCACCACAATGGCCAGTTCGGCCGACATGAGCTGCAGCTGCAGCAAGATGCCGATCAGGTAACTGGCCCCGCCGAAGAACAAAGCGTGGCCAAAGCTGACCATGCCGTTTTGCTTGAGCAAAACGCCCACACCCAGTGCAAACACCGCGTAAATGATGGACTGCGTGAGAAGCGACAGCAGCGTGCTCGACGACACACCGAAGGCCACCACGGCCCCCATGGCCAGCGCTGCAAGGGCACCCAGGGAAGATTTTTTCAAACTCATGCTCATCAACTCCTCTTGATCAAGTACGGCTGCCGGCAAAACCGGAGGGTTTCCAGATCAGGATGCCGATCATGAACACGAAGGGCAGCAAAACCGCGGCATCGGGCAGGTAGACCGCACCAATGGCCTGCACCATGCCCAACACCAAGGCCGCGATGAACGCACCAGCCAAAGAGCCCAGGCCACCGATCACGACCACGACGAAGGAGTCGATGATCACGTCAGAACTCATGGCCGGTGACAAGGACAGGAAGGGCGCGGCCACCACACCGGCTATACCCGCCAGCGCCGTGCCCAAGCCCACCACGCCTGCGCTCAGAAAATCGGTGTTCACGCCTTGCATGGAGGTGGTCACGGGGTCGGTGCTGGCGGCACGGACAAACAAACCCACCTTGGAAAAGCGCAACCACAGGCTCAGGCCCAGCGCCACCAGCAAACCGATCACGATCACCGACAAGCGGTAGGCCGGCACAGGCGTGCCAAACAAGTCGACGCTGAAGGCCAGGGCTTCAGGGACTGGCACGGACAGGTTGCTTTTGCCCCAAGTGGTTTGCACCAGATCCTCAATGACCAACAGCAGGCCGAAAGTGACGAGCACCACCGTGAGCGGGTCGCGGTCTTGGAGCAGGCGAAAGCCATAGCGGTCCAGCAAGACGCCGAACACAGCCATGATGGCCGGGGCCGCGACCAAGGCCACCCAGAAATTGCTGTGCAACGAGATCGAATAGCCCAGGTAAGCGCCCAACATGTACAGCGAGCCATGGGCAAAGTTCACCACCCGGCGCAGGCCGTAGATGAGGGCCAGGCCCGAGCACATCACGATGAGCAATGCGCCGTAGACCAGGCCGTTGAATAAATTGATCGTCAACATTTGGGGTGTCTCCTTTTTTAATCTTCTTCAAGCGGACCAAGTGCCGCCTCGGGCGCACCCAAGGCGGTCCAGCCACCGTCGACTGGCAACACCGCACCGGTGATGTAGCTGGCAAGGGGTGAGGCCAAAAAGGCGATCACCTGGGCAATTTCTTCGGGGGCAGCCATGCGTCCCATGGGGGTTCGGCGGGCAATCGCCTGGGCATCGATGGCGCCGCGATCGACCAGACTGGCCACCAAGGCGGTCTTCACATAACCGGGCGCCACAGCGTTCACGCGGATGCCACGGCGCGCCCATTCGCTGGCCAGTGCCCGGGTCATGCCGAGAACACCGGCCTTGGCCGCGCAGTAAGCGTTGCGACCGGGAATGCCGCCAAAGCTGGCGATGGAGCCGATGTTCACGATGGCGCCCCGGTTGCCGTGGGCATCACGGGCTTGCTGGGTCATCTGCGCAATCACTTGTTGCGACATGAGAAAGGCACCCCGCAAATGCACAGCCAACACGTTGTCAAACGCGGCGATGTCTTGCTGCAAAGTTGGTGCGGTCTGATCGGGGATCCCGGCGTTGTTCACCAGTCCATCGATGCGGCCATGGCGCGCCACCACATCGGTCACCCGCGCTTGCACCGCGTCCGCATCGGTCACATCACAGGCCCAACCCGAGTGCTGAGCACCCAGGGCCTGCGCACGTTCAGCCGCGAGCGAACCGTTCAGATCGAACAAGGCCACGGTCCAACCCGCATGGGCCAGCTGCTGTGCCGTGGCCCAGCCGATGCCCTCGGCGGCACCGGTGACGATGGCCACAGGTGCGGCGCTCATGCAACGCTCCATGCGGGCATCGGGGCGTTGCGGATCAGTCGCGTCTCTTGCGCCGTGATCAGGTGTGCCGAAGCCTGCAAGTACGCAGCAAAGTCCGGATGGCTGTCGCGTGCACGGCATCGGCGTTCGTAGTCCGCCAAATCGTCATAGCCCCACAGGTGCACAAACTGGTTTTGCGGCCCCACCAGGCTGGTGTAAAAGCCCATGGGGTGGCCCAGCGTGTCCAACAATATGGGCATGGCCAGGCGGTTGAAGACGTCCAGAAACTCCGGCATCTTGCGCAGCGCAATCGTGTAGATGCGGTGGTCCACCAAAGGCTTGATGAGCGTGCGCATGTCAGGCCCCCGCCTTGTCGGCGATGTGGTTGGCCGTCACATAGGCAAACACCATGTTGGGCCCGTGCGTGATGCCTGCGGCCGGGTAGTTGCCACCCATGATGCTGGCCCGGTCGTTGCCGACGGCGTACAAACTAGGGATGACCGAGCCATCGCTTTTCTTGACTTCACCCACCACGCTGGTCTGGATGCCATCGAAGCTGCCCAGGTCTCCCATCAACAGTTTGACCGCATAGAACGGACCTTTTTTAACCGGTGCCACACAGGGGTTGGGCTGGTGGTTGGGGTCGGCCAGGTAGCGGTTGAAGGCGGTGGTGCCACGGGCGTGTTGTTCGTCCACACCTTTGACAGCACCGGTGTTGTATTCGCGCACGGTGGCTTCCAGACCCGCCGCATCGATGCCGGTGACCTGCGCCAGATCGGCCAAGGTCTTGCCCTCAAAGAGGTAACCATTGCGGATGTATTTGCCAAAGGGCATGGGCGCGGGTTTGACGAAGCCCAGTCCGTATTTGCCCAAGGTGGTCTTGTCACAGACCAGCCACATCACGGTTTCTTTTTGTCCCTTGCAGGCTTCGATCATGGCCACGCCCACATCGTGGTACGAGTTCGATTCATTCGTGAAGCGCTTGCCGTTGCGCAGCACGCCAATCACGCCGGGTTTGTAACGGTCCAGCAAGTGGGGGAACACACCAAATTCGCCGTTGCCATAGGGCACTTTGGACACGGGCATCCAGGCGGCTGCATCTTTGAAGCGCAAGTCCACATCGGCGCCTGCAGTCTCGGCCATGCGCACGCCATCACCGGTGTTGGTTTCGGGGGTAGGGGAGAGGTGTTCCCCGCCACTTTGCAGGTGCGGATAAGCCTTGGCGATGCGCTGCACGTCTTGCGGAAAGCCACCGCAAGCGAGCACCACGCCCCGGCGTGCGCGGATTTCGCGCTCACCACCTTCGCCTCCAACCCCCATGCCGACCACTTGGCCGTTTTCGGTCAGCACCCGTTTGGCCGGTGTCGAGGTCAGGATCGGAATGCCCAGGTCCAGCGCCGATTTGGCCAGACGTGCGGCCAGCGCATTGCCGCTGGTCACGTTGATGGCGCGTTGGTACAGCGCCAGTTCCTTGAGGTGGTTGACCAGCCGTTTGGCCACGTACAAAAAGGACGTCAGTGATTTCGTGAACTGGAAAAAATGCTTGAGGTCCGCATTGGACGAGTTGAACATCATGCCGATGAAGGTGATGGTCTTGAGCGGGGGTTTCAAGCGCGGCATGTCTTTGCCCAGACCTCGGATGTCGTAGGGCTGCGCCAGGATGGAGCGGCCAATCGGCGCGCCGCCAGGCACGTCAGGGTGGTAATCCGGGTAGAGCGTGGGGATGAATTTCATCTCGGTCTCGCGCTCGAAGAAGTCCACCATCTTGGGGCCCTGGTCCATGAAAACGCTGACCGCTGCTTCGTCGTAATAGGCGCCGGTCTCTTGCATCATGTAAGTGCGCACGGCCTCCAGCGTGTCTTGCGGGTTTTGCTTGCGGCCATGCGCGTTCAAGGGAATCCAGAGCACGCCACCCGACAGGGCGGTGGTGCCGCCGAACACGGGTTCTTTCTCGATCACCACCACATCCAGGCCCCGTTTTTTGGCCGTGATGGCGCAAGACAAGCCTGCGGCACCAGAGCCCACCACCAGCAAATCACATTCGAAATGGTTTGTCATGTTTGTTTCCTCAAGCGGTTTGGTTGAAGCCAGGACGCGGCACCATGTCCATCAACATGCAGGACATGCCCCCGTCGACAACGAGCTCGGCACCGTTGACATAGCCCGAACGGGGGCTGGCCAGAAAGATCGCGACATCGGCGATGTCTTGCGGCTCGCCGATGCGGCGGCTGGCGGTGACGGCTGAACGCTTGGCCTCAAAACCAGGCTCTTCGTAAAACTTGGCCGACAAAGCGGTGCGGATCATGCCGGGGCAGATCGCGTTGCTGCGCACGCCCTGTGGGCCCCATTCGACGGCCAGTTGGCGGGACATCTGCAGCACGCCGGCCTTGCTGGCGCTGTAGGCACCGCTGTGGCTTTGCGGGAACAGTCCTGAGATGGAAGCGACGTTGACGATGCAGCCTTCACCGGCCTCGCGCATGGCCGCACCGAAGGCGCGGGCGCACAGCAGGTAGCCCGTCAGGTTGACCGCCAGCACGGCGTTCCAGTCGTCCAGGCTCACATCGGCCAAGCCGCCAGAACGCAGCAGGCCTGCGTTGTTGATCAGTGCGTAGGCGGTGCCCCATGTGGACTGGACTTTTTCTGCGGCCGCCTGCACGCTGGCCGCATCGCTGATGTCGCAGTTCACCGCCAGGGTCTGCGCGCCTTGCGCTTGCAGCTGATCGTGCATGCGCTGCAAGCCCTGTGCATCGCGATCGAGCAGTGCCACGCGTGCACCCACTTGCGTCAAACGCTGGGCTACCGATGCGCCGATGCCGCTGGCCGCACCGGTGACCACGCACACGCGGCCCTGCAGCTCAAGCCAGCTTTTGTCTCCACTCATGACCATGTCCTTGTTCCTGTTCTCTGCCAATGATTGTTGGAATGAGGGTCGAAATTTTTTTTGACGATTCGATCGAAGAACAGGACAATTCGTGCGAACTGGAGTGTGAAAATGGCGGTTTCTAGGGTTATCCCGAATTACGATCTGTATGGCGATTCGAGCCGACATGAAGAATCGGCGGCATTCAATTTCGAATGGATTCCGCAGCGTTCGACCTTGTACAACTGGCTGATCCATCCCCACCGGCACGACTCCTTCATCCAGGTGCTTTACCTCACCGAGGGGCATGTGGATGTGCAGATTGAGCATGTGCAGCAAACACTGCACGCGCCCTGCGTGATGTTGATCCCGGCGGGTCATGTGCACGGGTTCCGGTTTTCCAAAGACACCAATGGCCCGGTGGTCACGGCCATGCAAAAGGCGCTGGAATCGGCGGCTGCCTTGATGATGCCGCCCTTGCTGGACACCATACGCACGCCGCGTTTGCTTTCCTTGCAGTCGGAGATGCGCTACATCGACCAGCTCATGCCCTTGTTTTTGGCGCTGGAGCAAGAGTCGCATACACCGGCTGAAGGTCAGGTGGCGGCAGGCACTTCTTTGTTGTTGGCCCTGATGGTGCAAGTGCACCGCATTTGCAAATTGTCCGATCAGACGGACACCCAAACCCACTACAGCATCTCGCGCAAGGCGCGGCAAATCGAAAAATTCCGCAGCTTGATCGACAAGAATTTCCGCACCGAGCATTCTTTGCAAAGCTACGCCGACCAGGTCGGTGTGACGGTGGGTCAACTCTCGCGCCTGTGTCGCGAGGTCTTGGGCAAATCGAGCCTGCAGGTCATGAACGACCGCTTGATCCAGGAAGCGCAACGCGAACTGGTTTACACCGCTTTGCCCATCAAGCAACTGGCGTCCGAACTCGGCTTTGAGGACGACGCCTATTTCAGCCGCTTCTTTCGCAAGCACATCGGCATGACCCCCAAGGCTTACCGTGCCAAGTCTTTGGCGCAAATGGGCAGTGATGTTCAGACCCATTTCTGAGCCCCTTTGCCAAAGGGCGCCGTGCGTTTGAAGTGGCCGAAACATGGCGTCAACGGTGCTGGAAAACAGGTTTGCGTTTGTCCAGGAAGGCGTTCATGCCTTCGTGCGCATCGCTGCTGGCAAAGCGGGCATGCAGCTCGCGCCGTTCAAACAAGATGCCTTCGCTCAAGGCACTTTCGTGGGCGCGGTTGACGGATTCCTTGATGGCCATCAGCGCGGGCAATGAGTAGCCCGCAATCTGAGTGGCCAGTTTCAATGCGGTGCTTGGCAGTTGCGCGTCAGGCACCACACGCGAGACCAAGCCATAGCGGTCCGCTTCTTGTGCCGACAGCATGCGGGCCGACAGACACATGTCCATGGCCTTGGCTTTGCCGACTGCGCGTGGCAGGCGCTGCGTGCCGCCTGCGCCGGGCAGCATGGCCAGCTTGATTTCGGGCAAGGCGAATTGCGCCGACTCGGCAGCCACGATGATGTCGCAAGCCAATGCCAATTCACAGCCACCGCCCATGGCGTAACCCGCCACAGCCGCGATGACCGGTTTGCGCACCTGGCGGATGGTTTCCCAGTTGCGGGTGATGAAGCCGCTTTGGTAAACATCCATGTAGGACCAGTCGGCCATCACCGCGATGTCGGCCCCGGCGGCAAAGGCCTTGTCACTGCCGGTGATCAAGATGGCCCCGATGTCGGCGTTGCCATCGAATGCCAGCAAGGCTGCGCCCAGCGCATCCATCAGCTCGTCGTTCAGGGCGTTGAGTTGCGCCGGACGGTTCAGGCGGATCAGGCCCACGCGACCTTGCGTTTCGGTGAGGATGGTGGGCTCGGTCATGGTGTGGGTGACCATCAGCCTTGGGCCAGCATGGCTTGCAGTTGTTCGCGCAGCTTGAACTTCTGGATCTTGCCCGAGGGGGTCGCGGGCATGGCGTCCAGCAGCTGCAGGCGCTCGGGAATGTACTGCGTGGCCACCTGGTTTTCTTTCAGGTAATGCACGATTTCGGGCAAGTCCATGCTTTGGCCGGGCTTGGTCACCACCACGGCGCAGGCGCGTTCGCCCAGGCGCTCGTCGGGGTAGGCCACGATGGCCGCCATGGCCACGGCGGGGTGGCGGTACAGCAGCGATTCGATCTCGACCACCGGGATGTTTTCACCGCCACGGATGATCACGTCCTTGCTGCGGCCGGTGATGCGGATGTAGCCCTGCGCGTCCATGCGCGCCAGGTCGCCGGTGTCGAACCAGCCTTCGGCATCGGTGCCGTTCAGGTGCTGCCGCTTGAGGTAGCCGCCAAAGTTGGAGCACGAGCGCACATACAACTTGCCGGGTACGCCTGAAGGCAAGGCGGGGCCGGAGGCGTCGACTTCCACCACTTTGAGCTCCACGCCCGGCAATGCGAGGCCATCGGTGGTGAAAGCGCGTTCGTCCGGGTCGTTCAGCTCGATGAGGGTTACTGCACCGTTTTCGCTCATGCCCCATGCGGACACGATCTTGGTGCCGAGTGCAGCGCGGGCCTGCTCCACCAGTGGGCCGGGAATGGGGGCCCCTGCGCACAGGAAGGTCTTGAGCGAGGGCACAGGCGTCTTGCTGTCGGCCACGCCCTTGGTCAGGTCGGCCAGGAAGGGCGTGGAGGCCATGGTGAAGCTGGCCTTTTCGGCGTTGATGACTTCGACCGCTTTCTTGGGCTCCCAGATGTCTTGCAGCACAGCACTGGCCTTGAGCATGATGGGCATCATCAGACCGTACATGAAGCCGGTTTGGTGGGCCATGGGCGAGGCCATCAGCACCACGTCTTCAGCGTCCAGTTGCAAGCGCTGTGCATAAGGAATGATGTTGGCCATCACGGTGTTGGCCGAGTGCATCACGCCCTTGGGTTCACCCGTGGTGCCCGAGGTGTAGATCAGCTGGGTGATGTCGTCGGGGCCAGGGCGGTGCGCGTTCAAAATGGCCGCCGCATCGGCTTGCTTTTCCCATTCGGGGCCGCTGAGCAGGGCTTCGAAGCTGTTGGCGCCTTGTCCGTCGATCACCACGATGTGTTTCAGGTCGGGCAGGCCCGGCTGGATGGCGGTGATCATCTGCTCGAAATCAAACCCCCGGAAGGTTTTGGGCGCGATGATGACCTTGGCTTCGCCGTGCTTGAGCATGAAGTTCAGTTCGCGCTCACGGAAGATGTGCATCAGCGGGTTGATGACCGCACCG
Source organism: Limnohabitans sp. MMS-10A-192 (assembly GCF_003063335.1). Lineage (GTDB taxonomy): Bacteria > Pseudomonadota > Gammaproteobacteria > Burkholderiales > Burkholderiaceae_C > Limnohabitans_A. The sequence goes on from NZ_NERX01000004.1 coordinate 290,695, forward strand.
ATGCGCGAGCACGCCAGATAGGTCACGGTGAACTGCCACCAGTTGGGCAACTGGCAGGCCACGATGTCGTTCTTTTGCACGCCCAGGCGGCTCAGGCCCACCGCCACGCGGTCGGCCATTTGCGCCAATTCGCGGTAGGTGAAGCGGCGCACGTCACCGGCTTCGACGCGGTAAGCAGTCAGGGCCAGTTTGTCAGGACAGGCGGCCAGGCAGGCATCGAGTTCACCGTTGATGGTGCGGTCATGCCACAGGCCTTGGGCGATCATCGGGGCGCGGCGGGCAGGCAATAAAACAGCATCGAATTCCATGTTTGTCTCCTTGGGGGGGTGAAATATTTTTGTTTTGGGGGTACTCAGGCAGGCACGTTCTTGCGCCCCGCACGGGTGCGCGCAATGATGGTTTTCATGATCTGGGCTGTGCCGTCACCGATCTGGAAGCCCAGCACATCGCGCAAGCGCTGCTCCATCAGGCCCCGGTCGTAGCCGCCGTGACCAAAGCACAGCAGGCACTGGTGGATCACGTCGTAGGCCAGCTTGGGGCCCCACCACTTGGCCATGCCGGCCTCGGCCGAGTGAGGCAAGCCCTGGTCCTTGAGCCACAGGCCTTGCAGGCAGACCAATCGCGCACCTTCGACTTCGGTGTCGTATTGCGCCAGAGGGTGCGTCACACCCTGGAAAGCCGACAAGGGCTGACCAAAGGCCTGGCGCTGGGTGATGTATTCCCAGGTTTCATCGAGTGCTGCACGCGCTACCGCCAGGCATTGCAGGCCAATCAATGAGCGTGAGTAGTCAAAGCCGTGCATGACCTGCACAAAGCCTTTGTTCTCGTCGCCCAAGCGGTGGCTGACGGGCACACGCACGTTCTCGAAAAAGATGGAGCCGCGGCCGATCGAGCGTTGGCCGTGGCAGTCAAAGCGGCTGGTGGTCAGGCCCGGGGTGTCCATGGGCACCAACAGTGCGGTCACGCCGTGCGCCCCGTCTTCGGGCGTGCCGGTCCGGCCAAACACCACGGTGATGTCTGCCTGGTCGGCGGCCGAGATGGAGGTTTTTTCGCCGTTGATGACGTAGAAGTCACCGTCGCGCTCGACCCGCAAACGCAGGTTGGCCGCGTCCGAGCCGCCACGCGGCTCGGTCAGGGCAATCGCGCAAATGGCACGGCCTTCGCGGATTTTGTCGAGCCAGGGGCGCACCACTTCGGGCTTGCCGTACTTGTAGAGGATTTGGCTGTTGAGCGAGGCCAGCAAGTTCAGGTAAGAAAAGCTCAGGTCGGCGCGGGCGATTTCCTCGTGGATCACGCCTGCGGCCACGCAACCCATGCCCAGGCCACCGAACTCTTCAGGCACTTCGGGGCAGATGAAACCCAGATCGCCCATCTCGCGCAACAAGGCGAGGTCAAACTCGCGCGTCTTGTCACGTTCCAGAAAGCCGGGTTTGATTTTTTCATCGGCAAAGCGGCGCACGGTCTCGGCCAGTGCCTGCAGGTCTTCGTTGATGTAGGGATTGGGATTCATCTGTTGTCCTCTGTCTGAGCGTTTACTTGGCGTACTTGCGGAAATCGGGCTTGCGCTTTTCCTGCAAGGCCTTCACGCCTTCACGCGACTCTTCGGTGTCGTAGTACAGCTTGAGCGCGTACATGCCCATGCCCGCGATGCCCGCCTGGTGGGCGGTGTCCATGTTGAAGCTGCGCTTGGCAATGGCGATCGCTGTGGGGCTGCGCTCGCAGATGGTCTCGCCCCATTCCTGCACGGTGGCGTCGAGTTGCTCGTGCGGCACGCAGATGTTGGCCAAGCCCATGTCCACGGCTTCCTGGCCGGAGTAGCGCTTGTTGAGGTACCAGATTTCGCGGGCTTTTTTCTCGCCGACCACACGCGCCAAAAAGGCGGTGCCGTAACCCGGATCGACCGAACCCATCTTGGGGCCGACTTGGCCGAAGATGGCTTTGTCGGAACAGATGGTCAGGTCGCAAATCGTGCACAGCACGTTGCCGCCGCCAATCGCAAAGCCTTGTACGCGGGCGATCACGGGCTTGGGCACATCGCGAATCGCAGTGTGGAGTTCCTCCATGGGCAGGCCAATGGTGCCGCGGCCATCGTAGTTGCCGTCGTGGGCCGACTGGTCGCCGCCTGTGCAGAAAGCGCGGTCGCCAGCGCCTGCCAGCACGATGGCGCCCACGCTCTTGTCGTAACCGGCTTTGTTCAGGGCCTTGATGAGTTCATCGCAGGTGGTGCCGCGAAACGCGTTCATTTTCTCGGGGCGGTTGATCGTGATCCAGGCCACGCCGTTGCGGTTTTCGTACAGGATGTCTTCGAATTGCATGGGGTTCTCCAAAAAGGTGAGGTGAGGCCGATCAGCCGTGCATGGTCAAGCCACCAGACACGCTGATGACCTGGCCGGTGATGAAGGCAGCGTCGTCGCTGCCAAAGAAGGCGATGGCGCTGGCCAAATCGTCGGGCTGACCCAAACGGCCCAGCGGGATGGCGCTGCGGAAGGCTTCGATCAGCTTGGCGGGGTCGCGTGCGCCTTCGGCCACACCGGCCAGCAAGGCGGTGTCGGTCGGGCCGGGGCAGACCACGTTGACGGTGATGTTGTGGCGGGCGTGCTCGCGGGCCAAGGTTTTGGACAAGGCCACCAGACCGCCCTTGCAGGCGGCATAGACCGCTTCGCCCGACGAGCCGCCGCGTGCGGCGTCCGAGGCGATGTTGACGATGCGGCCGTAGTTGCGCGCCACCATGCCGGGCAACACGGCGTGGTGCATGTGCAGGGCGCCGGTCAGGTTGATGGCGATCAGCTTGTCCCACTCGGCAGGCACGGTTTTGACGAAGGGCTTGAACACATCCCAGCCGGCGTTGTTGACCAACACATCGACAGGGCCCAATTGGGCCTCGGTCGCAGCCACAGCGGCATCGACTTGTGCGCGGTCGGTGATGTTGCAGGCGAAGGCAGCAGCGCAGCCACCTGCTGCGTTGATCTCGGCGGCGACTTTTTGCGCAGCGTCCATGTTCATGTCAAAGACGGCGACTTGGGCGCCTTCGGCGGCAAAACGGCGGCAGGTGGCCCCACCAATGCCGCCACCGCCACCGGTCACAATCACGGTTTTGCCATTGAGGTTTTTCATGCTTTTCTCCGTCAGATGAATGAGGTTGGGAAACTTGGTTTGCTGCACATATGACAACAAGTTGACGCATTCTAGGGTTTCCATATATTGCCCATCAAGGTTTTTTGTTGTCCAATCACCTATCGTTTTCCCTATGAATAAAACTGTTGACGCTCGCATGGAACTGGCCAACCGGATTTTTTTCAAGCTTTATCAATGTGCCAACATGTTGCATAAAACAGGCAGCAGGGCCGTGCAGGATGAAGGCTTGACCACGCAGCAATGGGCGGTGCTGGGCGCTTTGTCGCGGCCCGAGGCGGCCCAAGGCATGGGCGTGGGCGAGCTGGCGCGTTACCTCATGGTCAGTCGGCAGAACTTGTCGGGTTTGATCACCCGCATGACCCGTGACGGGCACATCGAGATGAGCACCGACGGCCGTGATCGCCGCTCGCGTCTGGTGGTGATGACCGATACAGGCCGCCATGTCTGGCTGGTTCAGGCCCAGCCCAAGATCAAGGCTTATTACGAGCAGGTCTTGCAGGATTTCTCGATGGGCGACATGGCCCACACCCTGCATTACTTTTTGAAGCTCTTGGACAACATGGAAAAAATTGACCGTGCTGCCCCTGAGGAAGACGCGTCTGAAGCGTGAGTGATGGGGCAGCCTGCATCGGCAGGCTGTGAACTTTTCCGCAACGGCCCTATCAGGGCTTGCCCTGATCAGAACGTGACAGCGGACCGCCTATACTTGCAAAATGAACCAACTGGTACATTCTGCAAAGCTCAAGCCAACCGAGGTGCCCACCGCCCGTGAGTCAGGGCGCACCAACGACCCGGCCCGCACCATGGCCGAGATCCTGGCGGTGGCCACGCACGAGTTTGCGGACAAGGGTTTGACCGGCGCACGCATCGACGAGATTGCGGCTGCCACGCGCACCAGCAAGCGCATGATCTATTACTACTTCGGCAGCAAGGATGGCCTGTACCTGGCGGTGCTCGAAGAGGCCTACCGCCGCATGCGGGCCATCGAGTCGGATTTGCATCTGGGCGATCTGCCGCCGGTGCAGGCCCTGCAAAAGTTGGTGGCGTTCACCTATGACCACCACCGCGACAACGAAGACTTCATCCGCCTGGTGATGAACGAAAACATCCAGCGCGGCGACTATTTGCGCCAGAGCCAAAGCATTCAGGCGATGAACAGCAATGCCATCCAGTCCGTGAGGGCGGTGTACGACCGGGGCGTGGCGCAGGGCGTGTTCAGGTCAGGGCTCGATCCGGTGGACATCCACTCGGCGATCTCGGCGTTCACCTTCTTCAACGTCTCGAACCGCCACACCTTTGGCCTGATCTTTCAGGACCGAGCCAGTCCTGAGAAGGCCAACACCCTCAAACGCGAGCATGTGGTGGACTTGATCTTGCGTTTTGTCAGTCATCAAATTTCGGCATAACAGCTAGGACCTGATGGTTTTGGCATATACGGGTTATCCCTGTATCTAGAAAACTAACCAGTTCGTACATTATGGACAATGTTAATCAGGAGGTCTGTGGTGGTTCAAAAATTCATTGACGGGTTTTGCAAAGCCCTGAATGTCGTCATTGCCCTGTGTTTGGCCGTGATGGTGGTGCTGGTGTTTGGCAACGTGGTCATGCGCTATGGCTTCAACTCGGGCATCACCTTGTCGGAAGAGCTGTCGCGCTGGTTGTTTGTCTGGATGACTTTCATGGGTGCGGTCATTGCCCTCAAGGAGCATGGGCATCTGGGCACCGACATGTTGGTGGGCAAGTTGGGCCCTGCGGGCAAGAAGGTTTGCCTGGCCTTGTCTTACTTGGCCATGTTGTTCATTTGCTGGTTGTTGTTCAGCGGCGCTTACCAGCAGACCGTGATCAATCTGGGCAGCACCAGCGCGGTGATGGAAGTGTCCATGGCCTGGATTTATGCACCCGGTGTGGTGTTTGCGGTGCTGGGCGGCTTGATCTTGTTGACCGAGTTGATGCGCTTGCTCACCGGCCAGGTGCGCGATGAAGACCTGGTCATGATCCAGGAATCCGAAGAGTCGCCCCATGGCGCCCACAAAGCCTGAACGGACAAGAGACTGACATGACGATCGCTATTTTTGTTTTTTCGCTGCTCGGTGCCATGGCCATTGGTATCCCGATCGCGTTTTCCTTGTTGATTTGTGGTGTGGCGCTGATGTGGCACATGGACATGTTCGATGCGCAGATCCTGGCGCAAAACCTGCTCGAAGGGTCCAACAGCTTTCCTTTGCTGGCCGTGCCGTTTTTCATGCTGGCGGGCGAGATCATGAACGCAGGCGGCTTGTCTCGCCGCATCGTGAACTTTGCCATGGCCTGCGTGGGCCACATCAAAGGCGGTCTGGGTTACGTGACCATCATGGCCGCCGTGATCATGGCGGCGCTGTCCGGCTCGGCCGTGGCCGATGCGGCGGCACTGGCTTCGTTGCTTTTGCCCATGATGGTGGCTGCGGGCCACGACAAGGCACGCTCGGCAGGCCTGATCGCATCGGCGGGCATCATCGCACCGGTGATTCCGCCCAGCATTGGTTTTGTGATCTTTGGTGTGGCGGGCAATGTCTCCATTTCCAAATTGTTCATGGCGGGCATCGTGCCCGGCATCCTGCTGGGCGCATCGCTGTGGATCACCTGGTGGTGGTTGGCGCGGCGCGAAGTGGTGCAGGTGCCGCCGCGCAAATCCATGGGTGAAATCATGGTGGCCATGCGCGAGGCGACCTGGGCTTTGGTGTTACCGCTCATCGTGGTGTTTGGCCTGAAGTTTGGGGTGTTCACCCCGACGGAAGCGGCGGTGGTTGCTGCGGTCTATGCTTTGCTGATCTCGACGTTCATCTACCGCGAGTTGAGCATCAAAGACCTGTACCCGCTGTTTGTGAGCTCGGCCAAGACCAGTGCGATCGTGATGTTTTTGGTGGCCGCCGCCATGGTGTCGGCCTGGTTGATCACGGTGGCCAATTTGCCGGCCCAGTTGATTGAGCTGTTGCAGCCCCTGTTGGACAGTCCTCGCTTGCTCATGTTGACCATCATGGTCATCACCATGGTGGTGGGCACGGCGCTGGACATGACGCCCACCATTTTGCTGCTGACCCCGGTGCTGATGCCCGTGGTCAAAGCCGCAGGCATTGACCCGGTTTATTTCGGTGTGTTGTTCATCATCAACAATGCCATTGGATTGATCACCCCGCCTGTGGGCACCGTGCTGAATGCGGTGGCGGGTGTGGGCAAAGTGAGCATGGACGAGGTGACCCGGGGCGTGATGCCTTTCATGATCGCCCAGTTCATCATCATGTTTGCCATGGTGGCCTTCCCTGCGCTGGTGATGGTGCCCGCGCGCTGGTTCTATTGATTTCTGGTGAGGTCGTCTGATCGGGTACGCCTGACGACTTGCCGCTTGATGCACAGCGTACGTCCTTCTATTTTTTTTCTGGAGACAACTCATGAAACGTGTATTTATCAAGACCTTGATCGCCAGCGTGGCTCTGGCCGCAGCCGGTGTGGCGTCCGCACAAGACAAAACCATCAAGTTCGCCAACCAGAACGCAGCGGGTCACCCCATCGTGCTGGGCATGGAAAAGTTCAAGGAAATCGTCGAGAAAAACTCGGGCGGCAAGATCAAGGTCAATGTCTTCCCCGGCGGTGCTTTGGGCAGCGACCAGGCCAACGTGTCGGCCATCCAGGGCGGTACTTTGGAAATGGCGTCGATGAACTCGGGCATCTTCGCTTCGCAGGTCAAGGAATTCGCGATTTTTGACTTCCCCTTCATGTTCGGCACAGGCAAAGAAGCCGACGCGGCTGTGGACGGTGCTTTCGGTAAAAAGCTGCACGCCAAACTGGAAGAAAAGGGCATGATCGGTCTGGCTTATTACGAGCTGGGTTTTCGCAACATCACCAACAGCAAGCGCGCCATCAACAAAGTGGAAGACCTGGAAGGCCTGAAGCTGCGCGTGATCCCCAACCCGATCAACGTCGACTGGGTCAAGGCTTTGGGCGCCAACCCCACACCGCTGCCATTCCCTGAGCTGTACGCCGCGCTGGAGCAAAAAGCCGTGGACGGCCAAGAAAACCCCGTGGCCACCATCAACGGTGCCAAGTTGTACGAAGTGCAAAAACACCTGGCTTTGACGGGCCACCAGTACAACCCCCAGTCGGTCATCATCAGCAAGAAGTTCTGGGAAAAGCTGTCGGCTGCCGAGAAGAAAATCGTGGCCGATGCGGCCACCGAATCGGCCAAGTTCCAACGTGAAAAAGCCCGTGCTCTGGAAGCCAGCATCACCGACAACTTGAAGAAGAACGGCATGCAAGTGACCCAGTTGCCAGAAGCCGAAATGGCCAAGCTGCGCGACAAAATGCGCCCTGTGACCGCCAAGTACGGCGTGACTGTGGGCCAGGACCTGGTCAAGGAACTGCAAGCTGAAATCGACAAGGTGCGCACTGCAGCGGCAGCGCCTGCCAAGAAGTCGGGCAAGTAATTGCACCCCGAGGCTTCGCCGCGTGTGTGGCGAAGCCTTCTTTTTTATCTCAAGGAGATGTCATGAAAGTCTTGATGCTGCACGGCGTGAACCACAACATGTTTGGCAAACGCGATCCCAAGCAATACGGCACCATCACCCTCGATGAAATCAATGCCAGCCTGCAAAAACTGGGCCAAGAGTTGGGTGCCGAGGTCGAGTGCTATCAGACCAACCATGAAGGTGACATGTGCGAGCGCATTCACCAAGCGTATTTCGACAATGTCGACGCCGTGCTGATCAACGCTGGCGCATGGACCCACTACAGCTACGCGATCCGCGATGCGCTGGCCGTGCTGACGTGCCCCGTGGTGGAGCTGCACATGTCCAACATCCACGCCCGCGAAGAATTCCGCCACAAGTCTGTGTTTGCCGAAATCGTCAAAGGCCAAATCTGTGGCTTTGGTGCTGACAGCTATTTGCTGGCGCTGCGCGCGGGTGTGTCGGCTGCACAAGCGGCCTGATGAACAAATTCTCCAACCCATGATCAACGGCAACACCGACATCATCGCCCACATCGGCTACCCGACGCACACCTTCAAGTCGCCGATGATTTACAACCCGTATTTCGAATCTGCGGGCATCAATGCGGTGGTCGTGCCCATGGGCTGCAAGCCCGAGCACTATCGCGCTTTCCTGAAGTCGGTGTTCACGTTGGAAAACATCCGTGGCGCCTTGATCACCATGCCGCACAAGGTCACCACTGTGGGCTTGCTCGACGAGGTGACCGCCACCGTGCGCGTGGCCGGTGCCTGCAATGCGGTCAAGCGCCTGGCCGATGGCCGCCTGGTGGGCGACATGTTCGATGGCGCAGGTTTTGTGCGCGGTGTGCAGCGCAAGGGTTTTGACTTGTCCGGCAAACGTGTGTTGGTGGTCGGCACCGGCGGCGTGGGCTGTGCGATTGCGGCCTCTTTGGCGGGCGCAGGCATTGCCGCCATCAGCCTGTTCGATGTGAACACTGCGGGTTGCGAGGCCCTGGCCCAACGCCTCCAAACCCATTACCCCCAGATTGATGTGCGCACCGGATCGAACGATCCTGTGGACCACGATCTGGTCGTGAACGCCACCCCCATGGGCATGAACGAGGGCGACCCGCTGCCCATGGACGTGTCGCGCCTGTCAGCCGACACCTTTGTGGGCGAAGTGGTCATGAAGGCTGAGACCACCGCATTCTTGGCCGCTGCGCAAGCGCGTGGTTGCCTCACCCAGGTGGGCACGGACATGCTGTACGAGCAAATCCCGGCGTATCTGGAATATTTCGGCTTGCCCACCACCACCGCAGAAGTGCTGCGCAGTGGTGCCAGGCTGAGCTACTGAAGCCAAACGAGTGAAGCCCAAAGAATTCCCATCACGGAGTGCACAGATGACCTTGAACAAAGTCGATCGCGAAGCCGTCCCCGACATGCCCAACCGTTTGGGCATCGCGGGCATTGAATTCATCGAGTACGCCACCAGCCGCCCACAGGCGCTGGGCCAGGTGCTGGAGAACATGGGCTTTCGGCCCGTGGCGCGCCACCGCTCGCGGGAAGTGACTTTGTACCGCCAGGGCGCGATGAACTTGGTGGTGAACGCCAGCCCCGACGACGCCCGCGTGAGCGGCACGGTGGATGGCCAGCCTGTGATTTCTGCGGTGGCTTTCCGTGTGCAGGATGCCCTCAAAGCCCACAACCGCTGCATCGAGCTGGGCGCCTGGAGCGTGGGCAGCCACGCGCAGGCGATGGAGCTGCACATCCCCGCCATCCACGGCCCGGGCGGCAGCCGCTTTTACTTTGTGGACCGCTGGCAGGAGTTTTCGATCTACGACATCGACTTCAAGCCCATCCCCACGGTGGACCCCAACCCGCCTGCGCTGGCGGGCATGAGTTATTTCGGTGTGGTGCAGTACATCGGTGCTGGGCGCAGCGCCGATTGGCAGACCTATTACGAACACATGTTCGACTTCAGCAGCATTCCCGATGAAGAGCGCTTTGGCATCTTGCCCAAGGGCAAGCTGATGAAGAGCCCGTGCGGCACCTTTTTGTGGCAGCTGATCGAACCCGAGCTTTGGATGGATGCCGACGACAGCCCCGAGTGCCTGCAACGCATCGGCTTTGGCGTGCCCCATGTGGCCGAGGCCGTGGCGGCACTCAAGGCCCGTGGTGTGGAGTTTGTCGAGTCCACCCAGCTGCACCCCGAAGACCGTGGTGCGCTCACCCGCGCTGCGCTGGGTTCGGTGGCTTTCGAGCTTGTCCATCAATAAAAGGAAGCCGTGATGAACTTGCTCGACGGCTACGGGATGGACACCATCACCATGGCAGGCACGCTGGAGGCCAAGCTCGCCGCCATGAAGGGTGCTGGCTTTTCTCAGGTGATGTTGATGGCCCGCGATTTGGTCACGCACCCGGGGGGTGTCAAAGCGGCCGTGGAGGCCGTGCGCCAAAGTGGCATGCGGCCCACGGGCTTTCAGGTGCTGCGCGATTTTGAAGGCCTGTCGGGCCATCTGCACAGCTACAAACTCGACATCGCCAAATCGATGCTGGAGATGTGCGCAGCCACCGGCAGCAAGGTGTTGCTGGCCTGCTCGTCCACCTCGCGCCACGCCACGCAAGACCTCGATCAAATTGCCGCCGACCTGAAAAAGCTGGCCATGCTGGCCGTGCCCATGGGCATCAAGATCGCTTACGAAGCGCTGTCCTGGGGCCGCACGGTCAACGAATTTCCCACCAGCTGGGACGTGGTCTGCCGCGCCGATTGCCCCAACCTCGGCATTGGCCTGGACTCCTTCCACATCTTCGCGGCCAAGACCTCATTGGACGCCATCGAAGAGCTGGACCCGTCCAAAATCTTCCTGGTGCAGCTGTCCGACTTCATGTGGCAGGAAACCCCCACCTTTGAAGAGCGCATGACCACGGCCCGCACCTTCCGTGTGTTTCCGGGCGAGGGCGTGCACAGCGAGCAACTGGCCGATCTGGTGCTGCGCCTGGACCGCATCGGTTACCGGGGCGATTACAGCTTTGAAGTGTTCAACGACGACTACCAGCAGCTGCCGCTGGAGACGGTGGCCGAGCGTGCCCGCAAGAGCGCAACGTGGCTGCACCAGGATGTGCTGCACAAGTCCGCGCCGCTGCCCGAGTGGGCCCGCCAGCACGGCTGACGTGGCGCTGGACCAGCGAAAATAGGGGCTGTTTTGCTTTGACCATCCAACATGCCCCGCATCCAATTTGACCTTCCCGATCAGTTCGTTTTTGCCACCGACATCCAGATTTACATCAGCCACGTCAACCAGGGCGGGCACCTCGACAATGCGCAGCTGCTGACTTTGGTGTCCGAGGCGCGTGTGCGTTTTTTCAAATCGCTGGGTTACACCGAAGGCAATGTGGCCGGGCGCCCCATCGTGGTGGGCGACATGGTGGCGCAATACAAGTCCGAAGGCTTTCACGGTGAAACCATGCGCGTGAGCATGGTGCCGCAGGACTACAACAAATATGGCTTTGATTTGGTCTACCGCATGGAGTGTCTGGACACGGCCCGCGAGGTGGCACGCGGCAAAATCGGCATCGTGTTCATCGAGCGAGACAGCCGCAAGGTGGCGGTTGTGCCGCCAGCTTTCATGCAAGCGGTGACAGCTTTGGCACAAAAAAACGCAGGCGCTTGATGCCCAGTTTCATTGAACAATCGCCACCGATTTGACTTGCACCCAGGCCACTGAAGCCACGTTCAGGTTCAGTGCTGCCAGCGCCCGCCGAGTGATGCGGGCCAGCAAGAATGACCCGCCACAACGCACCCGGATCAAACACTGAGAGGCGTGTGCATCCGCCGCAATGGCATCCACCACGCAAGGCAGGTGGTTCTGGATGCTGGTGTGGCGTGGCTCTTCGGTGGTCAGGCTCACGTCTTGTGCCAGCACGCGCAAGCGCACGGCCTGCCCGACCTTCAAGCCGCTGTCGCGCACCCACAGAGCGCCTCCGGGGAATGAGACTTGGGCCAGATGCCATGGGGCATCGATCGCCATGACCAGGCCTTGCAGCAAGGCCCCGGCATCTTGGCCCACCACAACCGCAGGTTCGATCGCGGTCATCACCGCTTGGGCTGGCCCTGCAGCTTGCACCTTGCCACGCTCGAGCACAACCAAGTGATCGGCGAGGCGGGCCAATTCATCGGACGAGTGGGTCACGTAGACCATCGGAACGTGCAATTCATCGCGCAAGCGCTCCAGCCACGGCAGGATGTCTTGCTTGCGTGCCTGATCGAGCGCGGCCATGGGCTCATCCAGCAAGAGCACGCGGGGGTCTGTGGCCAGGGCGCGGGCGATGGCCACGCGTTGCCGTTCGCCGCCCGACAATTGCGCAGGCTGTCGCTGCAGCAGGTGTGCAATGCCCAGCAGTTCAATGGCTGTCTCCAGGCTTTTGCCGGACTGCGCACTGCGTGAGCGTTTCAAGGCGTAGCGCAGGTTGCCCATGACGTCCAAGTGCGCGAACAAACTGGCCTCCTGGAACACATAGCCCATGGCGCGTTGGTGCGTGGGCACGAAGAGCCCCTTGGCGTCGTCTTGCCAGACTTCGTTGCCGATCGCGATGCGCGCATTGCGGGCTTTTTCGAGCCCGGCCACACAACGCAGCACGCTGGTTTTGCCCGAGCCCGATGCACCAAACAACACGGTGATGCCGTGCTGGGGCAAGCGCAGATCCACTTGCAGTGCGAAGTCGGCACGCGGCAGATTCAGTTGAATGACCAGCTCGCTCATGGCCACACCCGGCTGTGGCGGTTTTTCAGCAAGGCCAGTCCCATCAGCACGGCAAAGGAGAACACGACCATGCCGCCCGCCAGCCAATGGGCTTGTGTGTACTCCATGGCCTCGACGTGGCCATAAATTTGGGTGGAGACCACCCGTGTCTGACCGGGGATGTTGCCGCCGATCATGAGCACCACGCCGAACTCGCCCACGGTGTGGGCAAAGCTCAGGATGGCCGCAGTGATCAGGCCGGAACGTGCTTGTGGCAAGGCCACCGAAAAGAAGGCATCGAGAGGGCTGGCCCGCAAGGTGGCGGCCACCTCCATGGGGCGAGGGCCCAGCGCTTCAAAGGCGTGTTGCAGTGGCTGCACCGCAAAGGGCAGCGAGAAAATCACCGAGCCGATGAGCAAACCCGTGAAGCTGAAGGACAGCACGCCCCAGCCCAGCGCTTGCGTCAATTGGCCCAGCGGGCCTTGTGGCCCCATCACCACCAGCAGATAAAAACCCAGCACAGAAGGCGGCAGCACCAGCGGCAAAGTCACCAGCGCGCCCACAGGCGCACGCCATGGCGACTGTGTTTGCGACAGCCACCAGGCCAGCGGTGTGGCCACGGTCAAGAGCACCAGGGTGGTCGCTATGGCCAGTTGGAGGGTCAGCCAGATGGCTTGCAGGGTTTCGTGGTCCATGGGCAGGGTGGTGGTTAAACCTTGTAGCCGCTGGCGCGGATGATGTGGCGGGCTTTTTCGCTTTGCAGGTAGTGCAGCAAGGCCAAAGCGGCGGGTTTGGCTTGGCCTTGGCGCAGCAGCAGCGCATCTTGCCGGATGGGCGTGTGCAGCTCTTCTGGGATGACCCAGGCCGAGCCTTGGGCGATGCGGCCATCGGTGAGGACCTGCGACAAGGCCACAAAGCCCAGTTGTGCATTGCCCGTCGAGACGAATTGGTAGGTCTGCGCGATGTTCTCACCCAAGACCCATTGGGGGCGCAGGGACGCCAGCACGCCCAGCCGTGTCATGGTTTCAAGGGCCGCCAGGCCGTAGGGGGCCAGCTTGGGATCGGCCAATGCGATTTTGTTGAAGCGACCGGTCTTGAGCACCTGGCCTTGCGCATCCACCATGGCCGCTTGCGGGCTCCAGAGCACGAGCTGCCCCACCGCATAGGTGAACCGGCTGCCTTTGATGCTCAGACCTTCTTGCTCAAGCTTGGCAGGCGTTTCGTCATCGGCCGCGAGCAAGACCTCAAAAGGTGCGCCGTTTTTGATCTGGGCGTAAAACCGTCCGGTCGAGCCAAAAGCCAAAGTGACCCGGTGCCCCGTCTCTTGCTCGAAAGCAGCGGTGATCTTGTGCATGGGCACCGTGAAGTTGGCGGCCACCGCCACGGACACGGTGTCGGCATGGCCTGGCAAGGCCAGCATGCAGGCAGACAGGGCGATCAGCAAGCTTTTCATGGAGAATGTCGATATTCTTTTATGGAATAGCGAAACTTTAGCACGGATGCGTTGCGCTGTTCTGATTCAGAATAGCGGTCAAGCAAGGAACCATCGCCATGAACACCAAACGACTGCCACTGGCCGACGTCCTGGGCCACGAAGCCAGCGACAAGCGCATCGACATCCTGCGCAGGATTGCCCAAGTGGGCTCCATTTCTGAAGCCGCACGCGGCGCAGGGGTCAGCTACAAGGCCGGCTGGCAAGCCCTGGAAACCTTGGCCAACCTGGCAGGCACGCCCTTGGTCGAGAAGGTGGTGGGCGGCAGCGGTGGCGGCGGGGCGCTGTTGACCGATGCGGGGCAAAAGGTGCTGTTGGCTGCCGAGGCCATGGCCAAGGCTCGCCGTCAGGTGCTGCAACTGATTGACAGCGGTGACTTGGCCACAGGCCGTGCTGCCTTTGCCCTGCGCACCAGCATGCGCAACCAGTTCCCCTGCACCGTGGGCGCCATCAAACCGCACATGGGGCAGGTGAGGGTGCAGTTGCTGCTGGCCGATGGCAGTGCGATCCATTCGCGCATCACGCGAGAAAGTGTGCAGTTGCTGGGCCTGCGCAAAGGGCTGGATGTGCTGGCTTTGTGCAAAGCCACGGCCGTTCACCTCGACTCGACGGAAGGTGATGTCGATGGCAAGAACACTTTGACCGGTGTGGTCACGCGGGCAACACGATCGGCCAAAGGTGGTGAAGTGTCTGTGCGCTTGCCCGCTGGCGTTCAGTTGGTGGGCTTTGCATCCGCTATTTCGCCCAAAGTGGGGCAAAGCGCCTCCGCACAGATCGATGAAGCGGGCATCGTCATCGCGGCTTTGAATTGAGCGACGCATGCTGCTGCCCCACATCAACACCCCGCGCTGCACCGGCTGCGGCTGGTGTGTGGCGGCTTGTCCGCCGCATGTGTTGAGTTTGCACACCGGGGGCTGGCGCAAACACGCGGTGCTGGACGATGCGCCGGGCTGCACAGGTTGCAGCAAGTGCGAAAGGCGTTGCCCCTTCGGCGTGATCACCATGATCAAAACGAAAAAGCCTGACGGGCGTCAGGCTTGATCGGGGGCGATTTGAACTTCAGGCTTTGAAGTGCGCGTTGTCCATCACCTTGAGGTCTTGGGCCACCCGTGGTGCAAAGTCCATCTGATCGAGCACATCGCGCTGCAAGTCGATGCCGGGGGCGATCTCGAACAGCTCGATCCCGTGGGGCGTGAGCCTGAAACTGGCGCGCTCGGTCAGGTACAGCACCTCTTGTTTGCGCACCAAGCCTTGCGGCCCGGAGAAGGTGATTTGGTCCACTTTTTTGACCAGCTTTTTCACCGCCCCTTGCGCAGTCACCCGCATTTGACCGTCACCTGTTTCCAGCTTGACGCCTTTGGCCGCCAGCGTGCCGCAGAACACCACTTTCTTGGCGTTTTGGGCGATGTCGATGAAGCCGCCAGGGCCCACGGTCACGCCGCCCAGGCGTGACACGTTGACCGAACCTTCTTCGTCGAATTCGCCAAAGCCCAAAAAGGCGATGTCCAGACCGCCGCCGCCATAAAAGTCGAACTGCGTGGCCGCGTCCAACATGGCGGTGGCGTTGCGGGCGTAGCCAAACAGCACGCCGTCCATGAGCGTGCCGCCGTAGGTGCCGTGCTCGATGGTTTGGTAGATGCGGTGCTGTTCGTTGCGCGCCGCGATCAGCTTGGCCACGGCATCGGGCACGCCCACACCGTAGTTGATCACCGGGCGGGCCTTGCCGGTGTTGAAGAGTTCCTGGTAGGCACGGCGCGCCACGGCCTGGCGTTCGCTGAAGGCCTCCTGCGAGGCTGCCAGTTCGCGGGCGTGGTCTTGCGCTTCGCTGGCCGCGCGTTCAGCGCCGGTCAGCTCGCCACTGAAAGCCGGATCAAACGGGATGGCGTAGCTGGTGGACTGCTCAGGGTCGACCACGATGGCGTCCACCCAGGCCGAGGGGATGCGCACTTCGCGGGCCTTGAGGGCGCCCTTGGGCAGGCGCTCCTTGACTTGCACGATGACTTTGCCGCCGCTGTTGCGTGCCGCCAAGGCCAGCGACTGGGCGTCCAGGTTGGCCGCTTCGTGCTCGAAGCTGATGTTGCCGTCTTCATCGGCGCTGCTGGCGCGCACGATGGCGACATGGATCGGGAAGGGCTTGTAGCGCAGGTATTCGCTGCCATCGATGGTGATGACTTCGGCCAGATCGTCTTGGGCCGCATCGTTCATGCGGCCTCCGCCATGGCGCGGGTCGCACACGGTGCCCAGGCCCACGTGGCTGATGAGGCCAGGACGGCCTGCGCCGATTTCGCGCATGAGCTGGCTTGAGACACCGCCAGGCAGGATGTAGGCCTCGATCTTGTTGGCCAGGGCCAGTTGCTGCATGGCCGGTGACCAGACCCAGTGCCCACCGATGACACGCTTGACCAGGCCTTCGTGCGCGAAGCAGCTCATGCCTTTGGTTTTCTTGTCGCCAATGCCCAGGGCGTGCATGACGGTGAGGTTCTTGGGTGTTTGCGTGCTCAGGAAGCGTTCTTGCACCGCTTCAAACAAATGGGTCGCTTCCATCAGGCCGCCACCGCCGCCCATGAGGCCCACGGTGTCGCCGTCTTGAATCAGTTGTGCCGCTTGGGCGGCGGTCATGAATTTGGTTTTCATTTTGGTGTCTCGTCAATTGTGTTTTGGGTTTGCTGCATCGGGCATGGCGTGGGGGCCGCGGCCTCATGCTGGGGTACCAGAAAAATCGGCCACGGCCCCCACGCCATCCCCGATGGGCTGGTGGTTGTGTACATGTCTTGATGTTGCACAGCTTTTGTAGGTCGGAGCTTCAGCTCCGACGTTCAGCTTCATTCTGGTTTCCATGTCGGAGCTGAAGCTCCGACCTACGCGGACACCAGCAGCCGGATGAAGGGGATGGGCGGCCGACGATTTTTCGGTACCCCGTTATGAGGAGGTCGCCCATCCCCTTTGTCCGGCCCGTGATGTGGCAGCAAACGTGATCCACCAGAAAGGTCAGCGGTTCACATCAAAAAGCACAGCGCCTTTTTTCATCGCACTCTTGGCGATCACGCCGCGATGGATCTCGCTCGTGCCGTCATAGATGCGGTAAATGCGGGCATCGCGGTAATAGCGCTCGATGGACAGCTCCTTGCAAAAGCCCATGCCACCAAACACCTGCACCGCACGGTCCACCACGCGGCCCAAAGTTTCTGCAGCGTGCACCTTGACCATGGCGATTTGCTCGCGTGCGTCCATGCCTTGGTCCAGCATCCAAGCGGCGTGGTAGACCATCCAGCGGGCGGCGTTGATCTCGATCACGCTGTCCGCGATCATCTGCTGCACCATCTGGAAATCACCGATCTTGGTGCCGAACTGCTGGCGCTCATTGGCCCAATTCAGCATCAGCTCGCACACATGCGTGGCCTTGCCCACGGCGCGTGCGCCCACCTGCGCCAAGCGCACCACATTGAGCGCACCCATGGCCAGCTTGAAGCCCTGACCCGCTTCGCCCAGCAAGGCGGCGTCTTCGAGTTGTACATTGTCAAAAAACAATTCCAGATGCGGCGTGCCACGCAGGCCCATCATCTTCTGGTCCTTGCCCACGGTGAAACCGGGCAGGCCTTTGTCGACCATGAACATCGAGATTTCTTTTTCGCCGGTTTTGGCCGACACCAAAAAGAAGTCGCTCCACTCGCCATCGCTGATGAAGTGTTTGGTGCCGTTGAGCACCCAGCCCTTGTCGTTTTTCTTGGCCTTGGTTTTGATGCCTGCCGCGTCCGAGCCCGCGCCCGATTCGGTGATGGTGATGGCGCAGGTGCGTGTGCCCGCCACGGCGGGTTTGAGCCAGCGCTCGATTTGCTCACCCTTGCAGTGCAGCAGGGGCTCGTAGACATTGCCAAAGGCCCGGCGGATCAGGATGTCGCTCGTGTGGCCGAACTGTTCTTCGCACAGGATGCGGTCCATGGTGGACAGGCCGCCACCGCCCAATTCGACGGGCATGTTCATGCCGTACAGGCCCAGGGCCTTGGCTTTGTCGTGGATCGCTTGGGCTTTGGCGTTGTCCAGAAAACCTTTGTCCTCGACTTCGTCTTCGAGTGGCTTGAGTTCTTCGGCGATGAAACGGCGCACCGTTTCGATCATCATTTTTTGTTCGTCGTTGATAGAAAAGTCCATGGTGGGTCCTTGAGGTTTTTTGTCATGCCGGACTTGATCCGGCATCCAGGTTTTCATGTATTCAGGTGCTCAGGTCATCAGCGATGGACCCCGGATCAAGTCCGGGGTGACAGTTGAGGGCGCGGGGTGACAGCGGCGGAGTTCGGGGTGAAAGTGGCGAAGTTTCGCGTTTGAAGCGCAGATCTGTGCTGTTCAAGCACTGCTGAACCAACGTGCCCCAAAGAAGAAAGGCAGGCGGGAGAGTTTTTCAAAACGTCGGAACATGGCTCAGGCTTCCACAAAGGGGCGGCTCTTGGCCAGGCATTCGGCGGCCCAGTCCTGCACCGGGGTGTTCGCTTCGCGGCCAAAGTTGACCACTTCCACACTCACGGGCAAGTCGGCGGGCAGGGCATTGAATAGGCCCTGCACATCGATGGTGCCGTCGCCGGGCAGCAGGCGTTCGCAGCGGGCGGTGTGGATCATTTCTTCGGTCGTGAAATTCAGACCCGCTTGGGCATCGCAAATTTGCGCGTAATGCAGCAGCTCGCGCGGGATGGCGCGGATGTCGTCGAGCGTGGTGGTGGAGCGGCCAAAGTGCAGCGCATCGACCAGGATGCCGGCGTTGTTGGGGTTGCCTGCGTTCTGCACGATGCGCAGCGCCGAAGCAGCGTCTTTCACGGCGGTCCAGGGCATGAACTCCAGATCGGCCGTCATGCCAAAAGGCTTCATCACTTCGCACAGGCGGGCGTAGTTCTCGGTCAGGCGGGTTTCGTTGGCGTCATCTCCGGCCACCAAAATGGCCTTGGCTTGCAGAGCCGCGCCCGCGTCGTACAGTGCGTCCCAGGTGTGCGGGTCAAACTGCTCGTTGATGCGGATGATCTCCAGATCGAACACGCCCACGCCGGTGTCGCGTTGTGCGGCCAGGGTTTCGCGCAGGGCCGCTGGCTGGTCCAGCAGGTGTTGCTGCGGCGCGCCGGGGGCGTTGGGCCACAGGCGCAGGCCCACAAACTGGTAGCCGGTCTGCGCCGCAACCCGGATCGCCTCGGCGGGCGAGCAGCGGTGCGAGCCGAGGTAGGCGAGGGAGTAGATGCGAGACATGGCGGTTTATTTCAATGGCGACACAGCGGTGGGCATGGCGATGGTCGAGACCATGTTCGTGGTCAGGTGCGCCGGGCCGCCTTTGGGCGGCCAGATGCCTTGGGCCACCGCTTCGCCACGGATCTGGCTGCGGGCGTTCAGGCTGTCGTAGGCCCAGATGTTGGTGAAACGCAGCGGGCCGTCTAGCGCCACCATGGCCACCACGCAAGGCGAGAGTTTGTCGCGTGCGGGCACGTACTGTTCCCACAGGTCGATGGTGGGCTGCACGCCACCGGTTTTGATGCCGTAAGTGCGGATTTCGTAGACCGGGCCTGTGATGCCGGACTCGGCACTGGGGCGCACGGGCTTCATCCAGGGGAAGCCTTTGTAGCTGTGCTGTTCCAGCGTCTGGACAATCTCACCGCAACCGAACGGACTGGCACTTTGCTGGGTGCGCTCGCGCTCGGCCTGCAAGGCGTCGAGCGTGGCAAAGCCGCGCAGCACGATCATCTGGTTGAGCACGCCAATGTCGGTGAACCAGCAGCCCAGCAATTCGCCTTGGGCTTCGGGGGCGCTGGCAAAGGCCTGCACGTTCGTGGCGGCTTGGCCTGCGGTGCCAAAGGGCAGGGTCATGGTGGCGAGTTCGTAGTACATGGTGTGGGCTTTCTGATGGGTGTGAAGAGGGGCTGTCATGCCGGACTTTGATCCGGCATCCAGTGGGGGGCGGGCATGGACCCCGGATCGAGTCCGGGGTGACATGTTGCTGGACACCGGGGGTGACATGTCAGTGGATGCTTGGGGTGCGGTGTCCTTGGCAGTCAGTGGGGAGCTGTCGAGGTCGTGGCCAGCCGCGTGGTGTGCGGCGATGAAGCCAAAGGTCATGGCCGGGCCGAGTGTGATGCCACCGGCCGGGTAGTGGCCGCCCATCATGCTGCTCAGGTCATTGCCACCGGCATACAGGCCCGGGATGGCCTGGCCTTGTGTGTCGATGACCTGCGCGTGGTCGTTCACGCGCAAACCGGCGAAGGTGCCCAAGCTGCCCATGACGACTTTGACGGCATAAAACGGACCGCGTTCGATGGGGCCCATGCAGGGGTTGCGCAGGCCGCGTCGTGTGGCGTTGATGGCGTCGCCCTGGATGCGGTTGTAGGGCGTTTCGCCTTTGCCAAAGTCACGGTCTTTGCCGTCCTGGGCCAATGCGTTGTAGCGCTGCACGGTGGCTTGCAGCGCCTGCGCATCGATCCCGCAGGCTTGGGCCAGTTCGGCCAGGGACTGCCCGCGTTTCAGGTAAGCATTTTTCAGCCAGGGGCCGAGTGGCATGGGCGCAGGCTTGACCGCACCCAGACCGTAGTAGCGGATGAAGTGGTGATCGCAAACCAACCAGGCTTCGGGGGGCTGACCGGTGGGTGTCGCGGCCAGCAGGTCCTGCATGAAGTCGTGGTACGAGTTGGCCTCGTTGGCAAAGCGTTGGCCTTGCGCGGTGACGGCGATCAGGCCGGGCTTGGCGCGTTCGATCAGGTGCGGAAAGTGCGCCACGCTGCCATCCTCGCGAGGCACCAAAGACACCGGGGCCAGCGCTGCGGCTTGCACCAGGTCGCCTGCCACCACGCCGCCAGCAGATTCGCCCAGGCGCAGGCCGTCGCCGGTGTTGCTGCGGTTGCCCGCCGACCAGTGCTCGTGGCCAGTCGGTGCGTGGGGCAGCAGTTGTTGTTTGCGTGCAGGGTCGTGCGGAAAGCCGCCTGTGGCCAGCACCACGCCGCAGCGGGCGTGGATGCTGACTTCGCCCTGGGGTGTTTGCACCACGGCGCCCGTGACGCGCCCTTCGCTTTGCAGCAGCCGCACAGCCGGGCTGTTGACGCGGATTTGCACGCCCAGGTCCAGCGCCGACTTGGCCAGCCCGCCGATCAAGGCATTGCCATTGACCAGTCGCGTGCCACGGCGGTGCAGCAACAGGTCGCGCCCATGGCGCAGCAGCAGTTTGGCGACGTGCCAGAAGGAGGCTGGCTTGTGCAGGGCGTTCAAAAAATGCCGCAGCTCCGCGCCCGAGGCGATGCCCATGCCCCAGAGTGTGGTCTCGTGCAGCGGGGGTTTGAGATCGTGCAGGCGCTCGCCCAGCTGGCGGGCGTCAAACGGGGCCGCGCAAATCGAGCGGCCACCGGTGGCCGCATCGATGGTGTGGCCATGAAAGTCGGGAATCGCATTGCCGTCGATGAACTGCAGCGCGGTGTTCTTTCTGAAAAACTCGACCATGCGCGGGGCGTTCGTCAGAAAGGCCAGCGCTCGGGACTCGTCGAACTTTTCTCCCAATTCGCGGCGCAGGTACGACAGCGGTTTTTCAATGCGCTCCAGCAGACCCGCTTCGACGGCCAGCGGGTTGCGCGGCACCCACATCCAGCCGCCCGACCAGGCGGTGGTGCCGCCGTACTGTGCGTCTTTCTCGACCACGATGACTTTGAGGCCCAGGTGGGCCGCGGTCACGGCGGCCGACAGCGCGCCTGCGCCAGAGCCGACAACCAGCAGGTCGCAGTGTTGGGGCTTGGGGCTTGGAGCCTGCATCTGGCGGTTCATGTCACTCCGCGTAAATGGGCTTGCGCCCATCGGTGGGTGTGGCCGCGCCGGTCTCGGCCGTGAGGCTGAAGAAAGGCGAGGCACCGCTGGATGCCGCCAGTTGTTGCGCAATGCTGAGCAGTTCGGGCGCGAGCTCGGCCATTTTTTCGGCCGTGAAGCGCACGGTGGGGCCTGCGATGGTCAGCACGCCAAACGCCGGCTGACCGGCAAATCGCACCGGTGCGGACATCGCCGACAAACCTGCGGTGTAGGTGTCGGTGGTCAGGCTGTAGCCGCGCTCGCGGGTCTGGGCCACGGCGTCCATCACCGCTTGCAAGCTGGTGGGAGCGGCAGGACCAAATTGCTCGGGTGAGCCCAAGCCTTGTTTGGCCACCAAGGCCAGTGCATCGTTTTCGCTGAGCGTGGACAAGAAGGCCCAGCCCGATGAGGAGCAGGACAGGCGGGCATCGCTGCCCATGTCAGGGTCGTAACGCAGTCCTTGGCGGGCGCCTTGGGCACGGGCCACCCAGGTCAGGCGTTCGCCGTCGACCACCGACAAGCGCACCAGCTCGCCAGAAACCTCTGCCAGGCGGTTGAGCAGGGGTTGCGCGATGTCCACGATGCCGCTGTTGCTCAGATAACTCAGGCCCATGGACACCAGCTTGGTGGTCAGCAGGTAGTCGCCGTGGCCGCGTGTCTGTCGCACATAGCCCAGGCGCACCAGATCGGTCAGCAGGCGGTGCGTGCCGCTGCGGGGGATGTCGAGCCGGTCGGCAATGGCGGCCAGCTCCAGGCCTTCGCCGTGTTGTGAGAGCAATTCGAGAATGCCCAGGGTTCTTTCGAGAACGCCGCTCATGTGTGTTTCCTTGATGCCGTGAAGGTCGGGCAGGTTTGACGTTGGCCGTTGCGGGCCGCTTGCAGCAAGGCCAAAGTGGCTTGCAAGGTGCGCCAGCCGTCCAGTGCCGAGCAAATCGGCTGTTCGCGCCGCTCGGCCACAGCGCGGAAGTGGCGCAGCTGTTGCACGTACACGTCGATCTCGTGTACCCGGCTTTGCTCGCGCACCATTTCGTGGTGCCAGTGGCGCTCGCCTTCGTAGCGCCACAGCGCCAGATCGGGCAGCGACAGCGAGCCTTGCGTGCCCGACAAAAAGTGCGACTGCACGTTCTGGCGCGGGTACTGGCTTTGCTCTCCTGCACAAAAATCCCAGCACCAGGGCGAGACGGCGGTGTCCGAGACCGTCATCACGGCTTGCGTGCCGCCCGCAAATTCCAGCAGGGCCGAGCCGGTGTCTTCCACTTCAAAACCCCGCACGGCGCTGGACAGGCTGCCCTGCACCGCGCGCACATCACCCAGCAAAAACACCAGCATGTCGATGTCGTGGATCAGGTTGATCAGCACCGGCCCGCCACCGGCTTGGCGGCGCCAGGCCACGTCAAAGTAAGCCGCGGGTTTGTAAAAGTTGGCCATCACGTTGGCGCTGAGCACCTGGCCCAAGCGACCGTCCGCCACGATTTGGCGGGCCCTTTGCAAGATTGGGTTGTGGCGGCGGTGGTGGCCCACCAGCACCGGCACGCCGGTGTCTTGTTCGATCTGGATCAGGCGCTCGGCAGCGGCCAGCGTGTCGGTCACCGGCTTTTCGATCAGCACCGCCATGCCGCGAGCCATGCAGTCGGCGGCCACATCCACGTGCGTGGCGTTGGGGGTGGCGATCACCACGCCTTGGGGGCGGGTGGCCTCTAGCAGGGCCTGGTGCTTGTCAAAAACAGGGACGTTCCGCTCGGCGCACCACTGGCGACTGGCCTCGCCCGGCTCGGCCACGCCCACCAGCGCGAACTCGTGTGTTTTCAGGATGCGCTCGATGTGCGTCCGGCCAATCACGCCAGCGCCAATCACGGCCAGAGGGAACTTTTGCATGGGGCTTTGCAGGGTGACAAGGGGTTTCAATGGCGCAAGTATATTGATTTTCGGAAATAAATTCAAAAATGGAATCTAATTCCGTTTTTATGTATCATCGCGGCCATGAACACGAACAAGCCTTTGACTCTGGACGGTGCTTCGCGCATCCATTTCATCGTGGGTGACCCAATTGCCCAAGTCAAATCGCCTTCGGGCGTGAGCCAGTCTTTTCAGGATGCGGGGCTGAACGCCTTGTGCATCCCGGCCCATGTGGCCCCGGCCGATTTGGCCGCCTGGACGGCGGGCGTGTCGCTGTGCCAAAACGTGGACGGCATCATCGTCACGGTGCCGCACAAATTCGCTTACTTTGACTTGTGCGCCACCACCTCGGAGCGCGGCGCATTTTTGAAATCCATCAACACCTTGCGCCGCAATGCGGATGGCTCTTGGCATGGCGACATGTTTGATGGCCAAGCCTATGTGCAGGCTTTGGCTTTGAAAGGCCTCAAGCTGGCGGGCCAAAAAGCCTTGCTGGTGGGCGCAGGCGGAGCGGGCTCGGCCATTGCGTATGCGCTGGCCACAAGCGGCCTGCGGGAACTGGCCATACATGATGAAGACACGGCACGGCGCGATGCCTTGATGCAGCGCTTGACCTCGCTGGGCCAGTGCAGTGTGGTCGCTGGCAGCAGTGACCCCACGGGCTTTGACATCGCCATCAACGCCACGCCCATGGGCATGAAAGAAGGCGATCCGCATCCCATCGATTCGAGCCGCTTCACGCCCGACATGTTTGTGGGCTGTGTGATCACCGCGCCGGCTGTGCCACCGATGATTGCCACAGCCCGTGCGCTGGGTTGCAAGACCCTGACGGGGACAGAGATGTTCGCCCAAGTGAAAGACCTGATGGTCGAATTTTTGATGGGGAAATGAGATGCAAGTCCTGAAGAACGGTTTGGATGGCTTGAAAGACGGCACCGAATTTGACCTGGTGGTCATCGGTGCGGGCGGTGCGGGTTTGTCGGCGGCGTTGTTTGCCGCCATCGATGGCGCCAAAGTGCTGGTGGTCGAGCGCACCGAATTTGTGGGCGGCACCACCGCCTGGTCAGCGGGTACGACCTGGGTGCCGGGCACGCACCACGGTTCAGCAGTCAACCCAAACGACACCCTGGCCGATGTGACGACTTACCTGAACCATGCTGTGGGCTCGCAAGCGCCAGCGGCCTTGCGTGACGCCTTTTTGAAGAGCGGTCCCGAGGCCGTGGCCAAGATCGAAGCGCAGACCCCAGTGAGGTTCCGTCCTTACCCCAAGCATCCGGACTACATCAGCGATTTGCCTGGCTCGACCTTGAATGGCCGTGCGTTGGAGCCCGTGCCTTTCGATGGCCGCTTGCTGGGGGAATTGTTCCCGCTGCTGCGCCCGCCAATCCCTGAATTCACGGTGCTCGGCGGCATGATGGTGGACCGCACCGACATCAACCATTTGCTGGCCATGACCCAGTCCTGGCCCTCGTTCAAGCATTCGCTCAGCATCCTGTGGCGGCATCTGCGCGATCGCCTGTCCCACGCCCGCGGCACCCGTTTGGTGATGGGCAATGCCTTGGTGGGCCACTTGCTGTATGCCTTGTCCAAGCAAGGCACGGCGACCTTGGCGCTCAAGACCTCGGTTGATGCACTGGAGCGCGACGACAAAGGCCGGGTGGTGGCCGTGCGTTTGAGCAGCGCCACCGGCAAGGCCCGCGTGCTGGCCAAGCATGGCGTGGTGCTGGCCAGTGGCGGCTTCAACCGCGACCCGGTTTTGCGCGCTGAAAAATTGCCCGGCATTCCCGCCGAGTGGTGCCCCGCCGCTCCCGGCCACACCGGCGAGGCGCAGGCTTTGGCACGCGGCTTGGGCGCCGTTGAAGGGCAGGGCGCACAAAGCCCCGCCTTCTGGGCGCCGGTCTCTTTGCGAAAACGTGCCGATGGCAGCACGGCGGTGTTCCCGCACTTTGTGATGGACCGCGCCAAGCCCGGCATGATCACCGTCAACCAAGCCGGTGCGCGCTTTGTGAACGAGAGCACTTCGTACCACCTGTTTGCGCTGGGCATGCAGTCGGCGCAGCAAGCCATTCCCGCTTATTTGGTGGCCGATGCCAAAGCCCTGCGTCAATACGGCATGGGCATGGTGCGCCCTGGTGGCAAAGGGCTGGCGCCGTTTCTGGCCGATGGCTACCTGACCGAAGCCGCCACGCTGGATGCATTGGCCCGCAAGCTGGGCATCTCACCCGAGGGCTTGGCCCAATCGGTGGCACGCAACAATGCTTTTGCCCAGACCGGCGTGGACACGCAGTTCCAGCGCGGTGTCACGGCTTACCAGCAGAACATCGGTGATGCCGCAGCCGGTGGCCGCAATCCCAATTTGGGCCAAATCAGCGAAGGCCCTTACTACGCCGTCAAGCTCTACCCCGGCGACATTGGCGCAGCGCAAGGCCTGCAGACCAACGAACATGCGCAGGTGCTCCATGCACAAGGCCAGGCGATTGACGGTTTGTATGCCGTGGGCAATGACATGAATTCCATCATGGGTGGCGTGTACCCGGCCCCCGGCATCACGATCGGCCCTGGTTTGGTGTTCGCCCATTTGGCGGCCCGGCATGCTTTGTCTTCGCCCGCCAAACTCGGGTCTAACCCCTAATACGTTCGATCATCGATCGTATTTGCGCGATCATTGAACTATCGGCCCCACCCACTTCGCCAAGATGATGGAAATGCCCACTACATTCCCATCACCTTGCCCTGCATGGAAAAACGTTTTTTCAACCCACTGGCCGTGCAAGCTGGCCTGATTCCACCAACGAGGAGACCTCTGTGAAAGCTACCCTGAAAACCCTGGCCGTCTGCGCTGCATTGGCCGTGTCTGGTCTGGCACAAGCCCAAGACATCAAGATCGCCAACATCGTCGAACTGTCCGGCCCTGGCACCACCGCCGGCACCGTGTTCAAGAACGGCGTGGAACTGGCCATCAAGGAAATCAACGCTTCGGGTGGCATCTTGGGCAAGAAGATCAGCTACACCACGGAAGACACCCAGACCAACCCGGGCGTGGCCAAGGGCTTGACACAAAAGGCCGTGGACAACGACACCTTCGCCATTTTTGGCCCCGTGTACTCCGGCTCCATCATGGTTTCCATGGCCGAATCCAAGCGTGGCGAAACACCCAACTTCACCGGCGGTGAAGCGGCAGCCATCACCGCACAAGGCAACCCCTATGTGTTCCGCACCGCCTTCGGTCAGAGCGTGTCTTTCCCCAAGTTGGCCAAGTTCATCAACTCCAAAGCCAAGACTTTGGCCATCGTCTACGTGAACAACGACTTCGGCAAAGGCGGTCGTGACACCCTGACCAAACTGCTGGAAGGCACCTCCACCAAGATCGTGGCCGACATCTCGACCGATGCCGGTCAGGTGGACTTCTCCGCTGCCGTGCTCAAGGCCAAGCAAACCGATGCCGACGCGATCTTCGTGTACACCAACGAAGAAGAGTCGGCCCGTGCCCTGCGCGAGTTCCGCAAGCAAGGCGTCAAAAAAATGCTGATCGGTGAAACCACACTGACCGGTCAGAAAGTGATCGAGCTGGCCGGTGAAGCCGCCAACGGCGCTTTGGCCCACGTGGGTCTGACGGTCGATGCACCCGCGTTCAAGGCTTTCGGTGCCAAGTACAAGGCCGAATACAAATCTGAGTCGGACCACAACGGCATCAAGGGTTACACCGGCATGTACGTGCTCAAGGCCGCGATGGAAAAAGTTGGCAAGGTCGACCGCAAAGCCACGGCCGCAGCGATCCGCAACAGCTGCTTCAGCGCCAAGCAACACCCCGGCATCCTGATGGACGTGTGCTTTGACGACAAAGGCGATCTGGACCGCGAAAGCTTCCTGGTCGAGGTGAAGAACGGTCACCCCGTGATCAACGCCACCTTGCCTGCGTTGAACGCCAAGAAGTAATTGGCGTTTTGAAAACGAGGCGGGCTCCTTTGGGGCCCGCCTTTTTTCCGGCCAAGCGGGCCGCTTGAGCCCGCGCAGGCGGCCTTGGAATGGCCTGCACCCCCCGTTTTCGGAGTTCACCCATGACCGACTTTTTACAACTCTTCTTCAGTGGCCTGGCCACCGGCAGCATTTATGCGCTGGCGGCTTTGGGCTTCACTTTGCTGTGGCAAGCGTCCGGCACCATCAATTTTGCGCAGGGCGAATTCGTCATGCTGCCCGCCTTCATGATGGTCATGCTGATGGGCTCGGGCCTGTCGCTGTATGTGGCGTTTGCCTTGAGCATCGTGCTGTCGGTTCTGATTTTGGGCTGGTTGTTCAAGCGCGGTCTGGTGGATCCTCTGTTCAAGTACGGCATGATGCCCATCGTCGTGGCCACCATCGGTCTGTCGATCGCCATGCGCAACGGCGTGCGTGCGGGCTACAGCGCGGAGCCTCAGCCCTTTCCGCAGGTCTTCCCTGATGTGATTTTTGACGTGGCCGGTGTGACGTTTTCCGCCGGTGACGTGGGCACCTTTGTGTTTGCCATGGTGCTGGTGCTGGTCACGCAAGCCTTTTTGAGCAAGACCGTCACGGGCCGCGCCATGCAGGCGGTGGCACAAAACACCGAAAGCGCTTCGGTGTTGGGTATCAACGTGCCGCGCATGATTTTCTACACCTTCGCCATCAACGCCATCCTGGCCGCTGCGGCCGCCTTGCTGGTGACGCCCACGTATCTGGCCAAGTTCGACATGGGTGAGGGCTTGGGCAACAAGGCCTTTTTTGCCGCCATCATCGGCGGCTTCAACAACTCTCGCGGTGCGCTGGTGGGCGGCTTGCTGGTGGGTGTTTGCGAGAACCTGGCTGCGGCCTACATTTCACCCGCTTACAAAGACGCGGTGGCTTTGGTCATTTTCATGGTCGTGATCCTGTTCAAGCCCCAAGGCCTGCTCGGCAAGAAAGAGGAGCGCAAAGTATGAAAAAGCTCAACCTGTTGTTCGCGCTGCTCGTTTTGGCCGCGCTCATCATCGTGCCGGGCTTCCTCAAGAACTACGGCATCCACATGTTCACCACCTGGCTGGTGTTCATCATCGCCACCATGGGCCTGAACTTGACGGTGGGTTACGCCGGTCAAAAGTCGCTGGGCCATGCCGCTTTCTTTGGCATCGGGGCTTACACCGTGGCCATCTTCCTCAAAGCCGGTTTGAGCTTCTGGCTCGGCCTGCCGATGGCGGCCTTGTTCTGCTTTGTGGTGGGCTTGGCCCTGGGCTTTCCGGCACTGCGCGTGCAAACCATCTACCTGGCCTTTGCCACCTTGGGTTTCAACACCGCCTTGTGGCTGGTGATGCGCAACGAAGAGTGGCTCACGGGCGGCACTTACGGCATCAACAACATCGCGCGTCCCAGCCTGGGCGGCATCAGCTTCGATGGCAACTTGGCTTATTACTATCTGGTGCTGTTTTTCACCATCGTGCTGGCGCTGCTCTTGTGGGGCCTGCTGCGCTCGCCCTGGGGCAAGGCCTTCACGGCGCTGCGTGACAACGCCATCCGTGCCGAGAGTCTGGGCATCGACACCCGCAGCTACACCTTGCTGAGCTTTGCCATCGGCGCGGTCTATGCCGGTGTGGCCGGAGGTCTCTATGCCTCGCAAGTGCAGTTCATTGACCCGGCTCTGTTCACTGTGGGCGCGTCCATCATGATGTACCTCATGGTGGTGGTCGGTGGCCCGGGCTACTTCTTGGGCCCGATTCTGGGCTCGGCGGTCGGCGTGGTGTTACCTGAATGGTTGCGCTTTGCGCAAGCCTGGTATTTGTTCGTCTTCGGTGCGTCGGTGGTGGTGCTCATGATCTGGTTGCCTGATGGCTTGCTCAGCATTCCGGACCGCCTCAAGGCGCGCCGGCAATCACGCGCTGCTTCGGCCGCTCGCGCTGCCCAAGGAGTGAAAGCATGATCCAGCCTGTCCTCAAAGTCAGCAACATGAAGAAGGCCTACGGCGCCATTCAGGCCGTGGGCGGTGTGTCTTTCGAAGTGCGCCCCGGCGAAATCTTTGGCGTGATCGGCCCCAACGGTTCGGGCAAGACCACCTTGTTCAACAGCATGCTGGGCCAGATCACCCCGGACGAGGGCAAGATTGAGCTCAACGGCCAGGACGTGACCACACTCGGCCCGCTCGAATTGAACCGCCGTGGCGTGGGCCGCACCTTCCAGACCCTGCAGGTGTTTGGCAAGATGACCGTGCGCGACAACCTGATCGTGGCCGCGCAAGAGCACCAGGGTTCCATGTTCAGCCGCATGTTTGCGCCCACCGATTCGGGTTTGGGTGCCAAGGCCGATGCCCTGATCGACCAGTTCCACATCCGCCATGTGGCCGACAAGAAGGCCGGTGAGCTGAGCTATGGCCAGCAAAAGCTGGTGGACATCGCCATGGCGTTCATGAGCGAGCCCGATCTGGTCTTGCTGGACGAGCCTTGCGCCGGTGTGAACCCTTCCCTGGTGGGCGGCATCAGCACTTTGCTCAAAGAGCTGAATAAGACACGCAAGGGAAGTTTTGTCGTGATCGAACACAACATGGACTTCGTGATGGACCTGTGCCACCGCATCATGGTGATGGTGGAGGGCCAGGTTTTGGCCATCGGCACGCCCGACGAAATCCGCGCCAACAAGCAGGTGCTCGACGCCTATTTGGGGAACTGACATGACAGCAGCAACAACAGACACCTGCATCGAATTCGACGACGTGGTCGCGGGTTACAAGGATTTCATGATCCTGAACAACCTGTCTTTCAAAGTGCCCAAGGGCTCGATCACGCTGCTGATCGGCCCCAACGGCGCAGGCAAGTCCACCGTGCTCAAAACGCTGTTCGGCTTGCTCAAACCTCGCCAAGGCAAGGTCTTGCTCAACGGCAAGGACATCACGGGTGCCACGCAAAAAGCGCTGTTGGCCGATGGCATCGCTTTTGTCCCGCAAGGCCGCAACCTGTTTGGCCAGCTCAGTGTGTATGAAAACCTGGAGCTGGGCGGCATCACGCTGGGCATGAAGACCACGCACGAACGCATCCCGGAAGTGCTGGAATTCTTCCCACGGGTGAAAGAGCGCATGAACTCACGCGCCTCGGCCCTGTCGGGCGGTGAGCAAAAGCAGCTGGAGATCGGCCGCGCCTTGCTGCTGCGCCCCAAGGTCTTGCTGATCGACGAGCCCTCGATTGGCTTGTCGCCCATGGTGGTGCAAGACGTGTTCAAGCTGCTGCGCAAGCTGGCCGACCAGGGCACCACGGTGCTGATGGTGGAGCAAAACGTCAAGAGCGCGCTCAAGTATTCGGACAACGCCATCGCGTTGGAGTCGGGCCGTTTGGTGCTCTACAAATCGGCTGCCGAAATTTTGGCCGATCCGCAAATGGAACGTCTGTTTTTGGGTGGTGCGCACACCACTGCGGCCGCTTCGGTCTGAGACCGGTTCGCCATCGCCATCACGACAGCGGCGCCCTTGTGATCTGCACCTCAAAGTTGGGACACCCATCCCAACTTTGAGGTGTTTTTCATGGGGAGGGGAGCGCGCCATTTCAGCAGGTTGCAGGCGGGCAAGCTGCGTTGCGAAACATCCAGGCTTGCTGGCCTGTGGTGTCCTCAGCAGTAAAGGGTAGGCCCATGCCGGTTTGTGCGTACACCTTGCGGTGTCCCAGCCCAAAAGGCATAGCCGTGCATGTGTAGACATTCATACCGTTTGATCAGTGGTCGGTGCAACGCAATTGCCAGAACATGACTTCTCAGTGGATGGCCATGGTGCAAGCCTGATCTGCTCAAGCAATCAAGGTCATTCGATGTTCAACAGCGACGCTTGGCAGCCGTTGCGATGTACCGAAAGATCGAGATGAATTACCCCTTCGTTGACAGTGCGCGTCAAAACCGAATTCTGGCCGGTATCCCCTTGAGCGACTACGCCCGCATGGCCGAGCATCTCAAGCCGGTCGATTGGGTATCGGGTCAGGTGGTGTGCGAGCCGGGGGATGCGCTGGATTTTGTGTATTTCCCGACCAGCTGCACCGCATCGCTGGTGTCCAACACGCAAGACGGTGATTCTTCCGAGCTGGCCATGATCGGCCGTGATGGGATGGTGGGGGTGTCGCTGGCTTTGGGCAGCACGTCCATGAACCACCGTGTCATGGTGCAGTGCTCGGGAAGAAGCTACCGCATGCCGACCCATGTCTTCGTCGAGGAGTTGTCCCGTTGCAGTGCACTGCAACAGCTGGCGCTTTGCTATGTGCAGGTCTTGATCACCCAGATGTCGCAAAGCATTGTGTGCATCGGACACCATTCGGTCATTGAGCGGCTGTGCTATTGGTTGTTGACCAATCAGGATGCCTTGGACAGTGACCAGCTGCGCGTGACACACGAGATGATCTCCAACATGCTGGGGGTTCGCCGTGAATCGGTCACGCAAGCCCTGGGCAAGTTGCAGGCGGCGGGTCATGTGGCCAGTGGGCGCGGCAAAATCGCCATCCTCGACCGGGGTGGTTTGACCTCAGGGGTGTGTGAGTGCTTTTCTTTGGTCAATGCGGAAACCAGCCGCTTGTTTGAACACGTTGGGCGCATGGGCGATTTGCCTCCCTTGCGGTCTGTGGACGATGGCTGTTCAGAGCCCGAAGATGGCACGCTGTTGCAAAAGTACCAGGACGCCTACGATTTCGCGCCCGTTGGCTTTGTGAGCTTGAATGCCCAAGGGCAGGTGGTGCAGACCAATTTGGCGGGGGCCATCATGCTGGACATCCAGCGCTCTCAAAGCCGGGCCAAACCATTTCAGAACTTCATCCAGCTTTCGGACCAACCTCGGTTTGCCGATTTTCTGGAAGAAGTGCTCAGTGGCAAATGCCGACGTCATTGCGAAATCACTTTGTGCGGAACCGATCACCGGGCCGAGATCATGGTGCGCATCGAAGCCACGCTGGACGATGAGGGGCAGGAGTGCCAATTGGTGCTGATCGATGTGACGCAGGAAAAACGCGAGGCGGCCCAAAAGCTGGCGCGTGAGCGTGAGCAGCAGGAGATGCTGGTCAAGCAGCCTTACATGGTCTGGTTCAAGGACCCCGAAGGGCATTTGATTTCGGCCAATGCCAATTTGATCGACAACTGGCACCAACTGGCGCAGCCGGGGCGGCTTGAAAAAGTGGATGCGCAAAGCATGCCTTGGAACTTTTTTGACAGGTCCTCACAGCCGTCCGCTCGCCCTGAGCTGTGAGCTTTGAGCGGGGCTGCTCGGGCGCTCAGAGCAAGGGGCGCAAATTGCGGGCGGCCTCCTGCATCACCGGCAGCAGGCGGTGCAGGGCATGGTCGGTCACTTCGCGGTTGATGGGCATGGTCACGCTGATCGCTCCGTGGGCGACGTTGTTGCGGTCCAGCAGCGGCACGGCGATGCCCCGGAAATTCAGCTCCAGCTGCTGCTCGGACACGGCCCAGCCTTGGCGCTTGAAGTGGATCAGTTCCTGGCGCAAAGCGGCCTTGCTGGAGACGGTGTACGAAGTGAACGCGCGCAGTTCATGCGTGTCCAGCCACTGGTCCATCGCCGCTTCGTCCATGCTGGCCAGCACAGCCAGGCCGGCCGCCGTGACTTGCACTTGCATGCGTGAGCCGGGCAGGTAGCCACTGGAGGTGTGGCGGTGGCTGTCGCTGCGGGCGATGAAGACGGTGTCGTCACCATCGACCACGCCCAGGTAAGCGATCTCTTCGGTGCCTGCGGTGATGCGCTGCAAAAACGGTTGCACCAAGCGTGGCAGGCGGGCGGACTCCAGGTAGGCATGACCGAGTCGCAAGATGCGCGGCATCAACCAAAAGAGCTTGCCGTCTGTGCCCACATAACCCAGATGCGCCAGTGTTTTCAGGTAACGGCGTGCGGCCGTGCGCGTCATGTTGCAACGCAGTCCGGCTTCGGTGGCGGTCAGGCGGGTGTGGGCCGCGTCAAAGGCTTCGATGATGGACAGGCCTTTTTCAAGACCGGCAATCCAGTCACGGGCATCGAGTGATGTGGTTTCGGTGGGGGGCAAGGCAAGCTCCAGTGGGGGTGTGCGATTATCGAACATGGGTGTGCGCTTTGCCGTCTTGCTTGGCCCGCTCCTGCTGGCCTGATCGGCATTTGCCACTAAGATCAGTGCATGAAACACCGCAAATTAGGCCCCTTCAACGTCAGCGCCATTGGCCTGGGCTGCATGAACCTCAGCCATGCTTATGGCGCCCCCGTCTCTGCCGAACAAGGCGAGCGGGTCTTGCTCACCGCGCTCGACCAGGGCGTGGACTTTTTCGACACCGCCGCTTTGTATGGCTTCGGTGCCAACGAAATGCTGGTGGGCCAAGTGCTGAAGCCGCACCGCCAGAAATTCACCCTGGCCAGCAAATGCGGCATGCAAGGGGTGGACAAGGGCGATGGCACCAAGGTGCGTGTGATCGACGGCCGGCCCGAGACGATCAAAAAGACCTGCGAAGACGCATTGCGTCGCCTGCAAACCGAGGTGATCGACCTGTACTACCTGCACCGCTGGGACAAGAGCGTGCCCATCGAAGACAGCGTGGGCGCTCTGAGCGATTTGGTGCGCCAGGGCAAGATCCAGACGATCGGCCTGTCGGAGGTGTCGGCCAGCACGCTGCGCAAAGCGCATGCGGTGCACCCGATTGCCGCCGTGCAGACCGAGTATTCGCTGTGGACGCGCAACCCCGAGATCGCGGTGTTGCAGGCCTGCCGCGAATTGGGCACCGCCTTTGTGGCTTTCAGCCCGGTGGCACGTGGCTTTTTGTGCGGTCCGCTGGACCTTGAAAATCTGGACGCCAAAGACATCCGCCGCACCATGCCGCGCTTTGCGCCTGCCAATTACGCCGCCAATCTGAAGCTCTTGCCCGCCTACAACGCGCTGGCGCAAGAGGCCGGTTGCAGCCCCTCACAGCTGGCGCTGGCCTGGTTGCTGCACAAGGGCGAAGACATCCTCCCGATCCCGGGCACCACCTCGGTCGACCATTTGCTGGACGATCTGGCGGCGGTGGATGTGCTGCTCGATGCCAGTTTGATCACGCGTGTGGAAGCGCTCATCAACCAGAACACCGTGGCCGGTGACCGCTACAACGACCAGGCCAACAGCGAAGTCGATACCGAGGTGTTTGCCTGAAGGCTCAGTCGCCCGAGCAGCGTTTGGCGGCATCGTTCATGCCGTCGCGGTCGATCGGGAAAAAGCCAGCGATGTTGTATTTGTTGAAGTGCGCATAGCTGGAAAAAGCCATGCTCCAGTCGGTAAAGTGCCGCTCTTGAAGAGGCCCACGGGACAGCAATTCGATGTCGTGGTGCCGTTCATCGCGCAGCAGGCTTTGCCACAGACCTTCGATGGACGAGGGCGGCCCTTCGATGCATTGCACAAAGATTTCTTCGGTGTAGAGCAGGTGCCCCGTGATGTTCAGGCGCTTGTTTTTCTCGCGGCACAGGCTCAACAGGTTGAACAAATGCAGACTGCCCAGCTTGTGGGTGGTTTTGGAGCGGTAAACCAAGCGTTCTAACACGGTGAAACTCGGGCAGAAATGAATCCTGCCGAATTATCCGGACCTGCATTGTTTGAAACTGACAGCGCCAAAGGCACCGCCCAGCCCATCGCTCAGGCGTCGGGCTGTGCGCCTGGTGCCGCTTTTTGGAACGCTTCCAGCGCGTTGCAAGCTTTCTCAACCGCGCAGATCAGGGGCCAACGTGTCAGGTCCACCTTGAAGCGGCGCGAGCTTTCCACTTGCGGGATCAAATACACATCGGCGAGGGTGGGCGTGTTGCCAAAGCTGAATGCACCGCGCTTTGTGTCGGCGGCCAGCAGGGCTTCATAGGCGTCAAAGCCCGCGCTGATCCAAGTGGCGCACCAGGCGTTGATGGCGTCTTCGTTGGCGCCGAACTGCTTGCGCAAAGTTTCCAGAATGCGGCGGTTGTTGAGCGGGTGGATGTCGCAGCCCACAATCGCCGCCAGCGCACGCACATGGGCACGTTCGTCAGAACCTGCGGGCAGCAGGGCAGGGCTGGGGTACTTTTCTTCCAGCCACTCGATGATGGCGGGCGACTGGATCAGCACTTGCTCGCCGGTGTCGAGCGCGGGCACCAGCTGCTGCGGGTTGACCGACTTGAAGGCGTCTTTCAGGTGTTCTTCGACCCGCAGATCGACGGCCACATAGTCGGTGGCGATGCCTTTGAGGTTGAGCGCAATGCGCAGGCGGTGCGAGGTGCCGCTTCGGAAAAAGTTGTAGAGCTTCATGGACGGTTCATTGTTTGTCATTGCGAGCAAAGCGCGGCAATCCATGCATTGTGATGGAGGTCCGCACTTTTCTGATGGGCAGCCGCCTTACTCGGCAGCGCCAATCGTCAGCGCCACCTCGGCCACGCCTTCGACACGGCCGGTGATCTGGTCACCGGTCACCACCGCACCCACGCCTTCGGGTGTGCCGGTGTAGATCAGGTCGCCGGGTTGCAGGTGGTAGTAGGTCGACAAGTCGGCGATGATTTCGCGGATGTTCCAGATCAGCTTGTCCACGTTGGACGATTGCTTGGTCGTGCCGTTGACTTCGAGGGCAATGGCGCCGTTCTCGATCACCACGCCGGGCATGGGCACGATCTCGGTACAGACCGAGCCTTGCTCGATGTCCTTGCCCGTGTCCCAGGGGCGGCCCTTGTCGCGTGCCACCAGTTGCAGGTCGCGGCGGGTCATGTCCAGACCTGCGGCGTAGCCATACACCAGTTCATGCGCGTTGGCTTCGCTCACGCGAAAACCTTCTTTGCCAATGGCCAACACCAGCTCCATCTCGAAGTGGTAGTTGCTGGTGCGGGGAGGGTAGGCCACGGTCGCGCCGCTTTCTACCAGGGTCTGGGGCGACTTGGTGAAGTAGAAGGCTTGCTCAACGCTCTTGTCGACCGGACGGCCCATCTCGACGGCGTGTGCATGGTAGTTGCGGCCCACGCAGAAGATGCGGTTGATGGGGAAGCGCTCGGTTTTGCCGCGAATGGGCAAAGATTGAACGGCGGGCGGGGTGAAGAGGTAAGAGGTCATTGAGTGGTTTCAGTGTTTGTATTTTTTGAATTCGTCATTGCGAGCGAAGCGTGGCAATCCATTGCTGGATCGCCACGTCGCTTCGCTCCTCGCGATGACGGTGGTGCGTCATGTCAGCCGCGGTTTTCGTACACACCCAGCTTGCGGTGCAGCGGCGATTCGTCGGCGATGAAGATGAAGGCTGCTTGATCGGCCTTCATGTTTTTAAGCGTCACGGCCTCATAGCCGGGCGCGCAGCAGGTGTCGGCTTCGGCCAGTGTGAAGGTGCTGGCCACGATTTGCGCTTGCACCGCGCCTTCGATGACGTGGAACACCTGGGCGGGCGAGCGGGCAGGCAAGCGCAGGGTTTGGCCAGGGCGCAGCATCAGGGCGTAAAAGCCCAAGATGTTTTCAGCGTCGCCGCCGGTTTCGGGGTTGGTGTAGGTCACTTGCACCTGCTCCAAACCGGTGTTGTCAGCGGCCAGCGCCTCCAACGCCGCTTTGGCATCTTTCCAGGCGTAGCGCAGCATGGGGTAGGCCTTTTTGCTGCGATCAAACACATGGCTGGGCACCACGCCGCCACGTGCGTACTGCTGGTCGCTGCGGCCAGGCTGCACCGTCTGGCGGTCGCCGTTGATGTGGTAGCTGGCTTCCATGTAATAGACCAGAGGCAGGTCCAACACGTCCAGCCAGATGACCGGGTCGGTGCCGTCATGGCCGTGCTCGTGCCACAGGCCCGTGGGCGTGAGGATCAAGTCGCCCCGGCTCATGGGGCATTTCTCGCCGTCCACCGTGGTCCAGGCGCCTTCGCCCTCGACCACCATGCGCACCGCGTTGGGCGTGTGGCGGTGGCTGGGGGCCCACTCGCCGGGCATGAGCAGTTGCATGCCCAAGTACATGGCGGCTGAGGCCTGCATTTTGTCCAGACCATGACCGGGGTTGGCCAGCACCAGCACGCGGCGCTCGGCTTTTTCGATCGGGGTCAACTCGCCCGCTTTGAGCAAGAGCGGCTTGATGTCTTTGTAAGCCCAGCAAGTGGGCTGGGTCTGGCGCGTGGGCACCTTGGGCGGCAGCACGCCGCGCAGGCTGGGCCACAGGGGCACCAGATTCAGGTCGCGCAGGTCCTGCACATAGTCTTTGGGCAGGTCTTCGATTCGTCCGAGATCGTTCATTTTTGTCTCCGTGCAATCAGGTGTTTTGAGCGGCATCGAGGCAGTTGCCCACGTTCCAGCCGTACAGCCATTCCATCGCATCATAAAAGCGCTCTGCGCCCCGGCCGCGCCACAAGTCATTGCGCACCAAGCGCTCCACACCCTTGGCATGGTAGATGCGGCCCATCTCTCGGCTCGATAGCACGATGCGGGCCGTGCGGGCCACGCGGGCACGTTGGTACATGTCCAGTGCTTTCGGCCAGTTGTTGTGGTGCGTGCGCAGGGCTTTGCCCAAAGTGACGGCGTCTTCCATGGCCATGCAAGCGCCTTGGGCCATGTATTGGGTGGTGGGGTGGGCGGCGTCGCCCAGCAAAGTGACGCGGCCATAGGTCCATTGGCCAATCGGCTCGCGGTCGGCGGTGGCCCAGCGCTTCCAGGTTTTGGGCAGGTCGATCAGCTGACGTGCCTTGGGGCAAATGCCCTGAAAGTAGCTTTGCACTTCTTCTTTGCTGCCGTCCTTGACGCCCCATTCTTCTTGTTCGCGGCTGTGGAAAGTCACGACCACGTTGTATTGCTCGCCGCCGCGCAAGGGGTAGTGCACCAGGTGGCAGTTGGGGCCCACCCATATGGCGGCGGCGTTCCATTGCAGGTCTTGCGGAAAGTCTTTTTTGTCCACCACGGCGCGGTACACCACATGGCCCGTGACGCGGGCCGGGTCGCCCACAAACTGCTCGCGCACCACCGACTTGACGCCGTCGGCTCCAATCAAAGCGCAGCCCTTGAAGGCTTTGCCGTTCTGGTCCCATACGGTCACGCCCGTGTCGTCTTGCTCGATGCGCACCACGCGGGTGTTGGTGTGAAACTGCACTTGACCGGTTTCTTGCGCGCCTTCGAGTAAGGACAAGTGCACATCGGCCCGGTGGATCACGGCGTAGGGGTTGCCAAAGCGCTGGCGGAATTTTTCGTCGGTGGGGATCTTGCCGACTTGGTACTCGTCGATCGCGTCGTGCATCACCATGTAGTCGGTGTACACCGCACGGCCACGGGCCTTGTCGCCAATGCCCAGGGCGTCAAACGCGTGGAAGGCGTTGGGGCCGAGCTGGATGCCCGCGCCGATCTCGCCGATTTCGGGGGCTTGTTCCAGCACGGTGACCAGAAAGCCTTGACGCACCAGGGCGAGGGCTGCGGCCAGTCCGCCAATGCCACCACCTGCGACGATGACGGGGAGTTGGGAAGGCGTTGTACTCATGGAAGCTCCATTGGGTGAACATGAAGAAAGTGGTGAGATTATAAGCATACTTATTAATTTCATGGAATCACGCACAAGTGACTTCTGATCATGGAAAACCCTTGACCCACGGGCTCACGTGGCGGGGTTTCCCTTGCCAAAGTAGGCAAGGGAAACCCCTGCTTCTTCGACCGTGAATGCCACATCCAAAACGACTAGAATTTCCCGACCGCTCGGTTGGTTAATTCATTTGGACCGGGCTTTGTTCAATTTAGAAAGCTCACCCTATGTCCCAAGTCCTGCAAAGTTTCATCGGTGGCCAATGGATCGGCCAACAAGGCGCGCAAGCCCTGCGCAGCGCCCTCAACGGCCAGACGGTTTACCAAACCCATGCCAAAGCACTCGACTTTGGTGACGCGGTGCATTACGCCCGCACCGTGGGCCTGCCCAACTTGCTCAAGCTCGACTTTCAGGAGCGCGCCCAGCGCCTCAAAGCCCTGGCCAAGTACTTGGGTGAGCACAAAGAGCAGCTGTATGCCATCTCGGCCCACACGGGCGCCACGCGTGCCGACAGCTGGGTGGACATCGAAGGCGGTGCGGGCACCTTGTTTGCCTATTCCGGCATGGGCAGCAACGAGCTGCCCAGCGGCAACCTGATCCACGAAGGCCCGGCTTTCCCGCTGGGCAAAAAGGGCGGCTTTGCGGGCACGCACATCCTGGTGCCGCGTGGTGGCATCGCGGTGCACATCAACGCCTTCAACTTTCCCATCTGGGGCCTTTTGGAAAAGTTCGCACCCAGCTTTTTGGCGGGCATGCCTTGCATCGGCAAACCCGCATCGTCGACCAGCTACCTGACCGAAGCCATGGTGCGCTTGGTGGAGCAATCGGGCATCTTGCCCGCAGGCGCTTTGCAGCTGGTGATCGGCTCCACCGGCGACCTGCTCGACCGCCTGAACGGCCAGGACGTGGTGACCTTCACCGGCTCGGCCGACACCGCCGCCATGCTGCGTGTGCACCCCAACGTGGTCAAGCACAGCATCCCCTTCAACGCCGAAGCCGACTCGCTCAACTGCGCCATCCTCGCGCCCGATGTGACGCCCGATGACGAAGAGTTCGACCTGTTCGTGAAAGAAGTCGCCCGTGAAATGACTGTCAAAGCGGGCCAGAAGTGCACGGCGATTCGCCGCGCCATCGTGCCGCGCCAGCACCTGGATGCCGTGGCCGAAAAGCTCAAGGCCCGTTTGGCCAAAGTGGTGGTGGGCGACCCTTCCGTCGAAGGCGTGAAGATGGGCGCGCTGGCCTCACATTCGCAGCAAGCCGACGTGGCCGAGCGCGTGGCCTTGCTGCGCCAAAGCGCTGAGCTGGTGTTTGGCGGTGGTGCTGATTTCAAGCCTGTGGGTCAGGGCGTCGAAGGTGGTGCGTTCTTCCAGCCCACGCTGCTGCTGTGCCAAAAGCCTTTGCAGACCGACAGCGTGCATGACGTGGAAGCCTTTGGCCCTGTGAGCACGCTCATGCCTTACGACGGCATCGACGAAGCGCTGCAACTGGCCGCTCGCGGCCAAGGCAGCCTGGTCGGCACGCTGGTCACCAAAGACCCGCAAATCGCAGCCCGCATCATTCCGGTCGCCGCAGCGTTGCACGGTCGCCTGCACATCCTCGACCGTGAATCGGCGGTGGAGTCCACTGGCCACGGCTCACCCCTGCCACCCCTCAAACACGGCGGCCCCGGCCGCGCAGGCGGCGGTGAAGAATTGGGCGGCATCCGCGCCGTCAAGCACCTGATGCAACGCACCGCGCTGCAAGGCTCACCCACCATGATCGCCGCCGTCACGGGCGAGTACATGCGCGGCGCCAAGTTGATCGAGACCGAAGTCCACCCCTTCCGCCGCTACTTTGAAGAGCTGCAAATTGGCGAGAGCCTGCTCACCCACCGCCGCACCGTGGGTGAGGCCGATATCGTGGCCTTTGGTGGCCTGTCAGGCGACTATTTCTACATGCACTTCGACGAGATCGCGGCCAAAGATTCGCCTTTTGGCAAGCGCATCGCGCACGGTTACTTCGTGCTGTCGGCTGCGGCGGGCTTGTTTGTCTCGCCCGCCCCTGGCCCGGTGCTGGCCAACTACGGCTTGGACACCCTGCGTTTCATCAAGCCCGTGGGCATTGGCGACACCATCCAGGCGCGCTTGACGGCCAAGCGCAAGATCGACCGCCAAAAGAAAGACGCGAACGGCGTTGGTCAAGGGGTGGTTGCCTGGGACGTGGAAGTCACCAACCAGCTGGGCGAAGTGGTGGCCAGCTATGACATCTTGACCTTGGTGGCCAAGAAGGGCTGATGGGTTGGGGGCATGGATCCTCGGGTCAAGCCCGAGGATGACGAGTTCATTGCTGTCATTCCCCGGCTTGACCGGGGAACCCATCTTCTGAGAAGCCCGCTGACAATACCCCCATGAATTGGTACGACCGTCACTTGCTGCCTTACTTGATCGACATCGCCTGCGGCCTGCCCATGGTGCAAAAGCAGCGCCGCCAGTTGGTGCCGCAAGCCCATGGCCGTGTGCTCGAAGTGGGCATGGGCACCGGGCGCAATTTGCCGTTTTACGACCGCAGCCGCATCACCCGCTTGGTGGGCGTAGACCCTGCCATGCAGATGCACCGTCTGGCCCAAAAACGCAGCCGAGAGGCGGGCATCGAAGTGGAGCTGATGGGCCTGTCGGCGGAACAATTGCCCGCAGATGACGCCAGCTTTGACACCGTGGTCTGCACCTACACCCTGTGCAGCATCCCCGATGCGGCGCAGGCTCTGCGCGAAATGCGCCGGGTGCTGGTGCCGGGGGGCAAGCTGCTGTTTTGCGAGCATGGCCGCGCGCCCGACGCCAACGTGCGCCGCTGGCAAGACCGTTTGCAGCCGCTTTGGGGTCCGCTGGCGGGTGGTTGTCATCTGGGGCGCGACATTCCCAGTTTGCTCGACACCGCAGGCTTTGCCGCCACCACGCAAGCGGCTTATTTGGCAGGACCGCGCCCGATGACTTTCCACTATTGGGGCGAAGCCCAAGCGTCTTGAACTCACAAGGATCGAACATGAAAGCGGCGTACCTGACCGGCCACGGCGGCAACGAAGTGGTCACCATGGGCGAAAGGCCCATGCCAGAGCGTCAACCGGGCGAGGTGCTGGTACGCATGCACGCGGCCACACTCAACCGGGTGGACCTGTACATGCGCGACAGCGGCGCGGGCATCACCCACACGCTGCCGCAGACCATGGGGCTCGATGGCGCGGGCGTCATTGAGGCGCTGGATGAGGGCGATCACGGCCTGCACATCGGGCAAGCGGTACTGGTGTACCCCGCCGTGGTGTGCGGTACCTGCGAGTTTTGCCAAAGAGGCGAAGAGGTGCTGTGCACCCGCATGAGCTTGCTGGGTGAGCACCGCGACGGCACTTTGTCTGAATACATCAGCGTGCCCGCCCGCAACTTGGTGCCCATGCCCGATGGCTGGAGCTTTGAAGAAGCGGCCGCTCTGGGCGTGAACCACCTCACGGCCTGGCGCATGTTGACCAGCCGCGCCCGGCTGCAAGCGGGCGAGACGGTGCTGATTTTTGGCATCGGGGGCGGTGTGTCATTGGCAGGCCTGCAGCTGGCCAAGGCCATTGGTGCACGCGTCTTTGTCACCTCCACCAGCCGGGAAAAATTGGACCGTGCGCTGGCGCTGGGGGCCGACGCCGCCATCCACAGCCGCGAACAGGACGTGGTGCAGGAAGTCATGCGCCTGACCGGCAAGCGCGGGGTGGATGT
Source organism: Limnohabitans sp. MMS-10A-192 (assembly GCF_003063335.1). GTDB lineage: Bacteria > Pseudomonadota > Gammaproteobacteria > Burkholderiales > Burkholderiaceae_C > Limnohabitans_A. The sequence goes on from NZ_NERX01000004.1 coordinate 333,357, forward strand.
GGTGTTCGAAAACGTGGGCGCGGCCGTTTGGGACAGCGCCTTGCGCTCGGCCGTGCGGGGCGGGCGCATCGTGACCTGCGGCGCCACCACCGGCGACCAGCCCGGAGCCGATCTGCGCCGGGTGTTCATCCGTCAGTTGCAGATCCTGGGCTCGACCTTGGGTAATCTGGCGGAGCTTCAACAACTCACCCAGTTTTGCCAGCAGCAGGGCGTGCGGCCCCTCATCGAACACACGTACGACCTGGACGAGATCCATGCGGCACTGGATCGCCTGGCCAGTGGTCAGCAGTTCGGCAAGCTGGCGGTGCGCATCCGGGGATAATCCATGCCATGAGATCTCCCATTGCCGTTGTTGACGTTGACCGTTGCGAAACTTGGACCCGTTACAAAAACGGCTTGTGCGACAGCTGCGCGGCCAATTGCTGCACGATGCCGGTCGAGGTCAAGATGGCCGATCTGGTGCGCCTGGAGCTGGTGGACCCGTTTGAAGCCGAGCACGAAGACCCCAAGCAGATCGCCAAGCGCTTGTCCAAGGCGGGGTTGATCGACCACTTCAATTTTAAAAACAGCATCTTCAGCCTGGCCCGCCGTGCCAGTGGCGATTGCCAGTTTTTGGACGCCAAGACGCGGCGTTGCACGGTCTACGACAAACGCCCCAACACCTGCCGCTTGCATCCCCAAGTGGGGCCACGCCCGAACCATTGTCCTTACGGCAACAGAGCACAGTCGCGTTGAAAGCCGCTCGATCAAGGGCGTCCAGACCGTGACGCCCCGGTCAGTTTGGGTCAAAAATAGGGTGTTTGATTTGTAGCGATTTTCATGGGGTTTTCGCTGGAACCAAATGGTCGGGCAGCGTGAGGAGTTCCTGGAGACTCAAGGGCTTTGAATAAAAAAAGCCCTGAGCTTGTTGGCAACCCAGCTTGATCAGTGTGTCTTGCTGAAATCGGTTTTCAACGCCTTCCGCCGTCACCTCCAGCCGCAGCGATTGCGCCAAAGCCAGAATTCCGGAAATGATTTTGATGTTTTCTTCCCGCTCCATGCCGGCTGTGAATGACATGTCAATTTTCAATTTTTGAATCGGCATGCTGGCCAAACGGAAAAGGGATGAATAGGACTTGCCGAAATCATCGATCGCGATTCGTACGCCCAACCGCATGATGGCTTGAAGTTGACTGGCCAACTCTTGCGCACTCAGGGCGAAATCCGTTTCTGTGATTTCCAGCACAAAACCATCCAATCCATTGTCAAGTTCTGACGCCAGATGTGTCAGCATCGTCAACAGACGTTTTCCGGACAGCAGTTGAGGTGATGAATTCAAAGCGATGGTCGCGCCCGGAAAGCGCGTGCGTATCGCGCGGCTGTCTTGGATGATTTGGGCGAACAAGTTTTGTGTCAGTGGGTCTATGGCGCCCGATTGCTCGGCCAAGGGGATGAACTCTGCTGGGCTGACCATGCCCAGTTCTTCGTCATGCCACCGCGCCAAGGCTTCAACCCCAATGATTTTCCCGGTGAGCAGATCCACTTCGGCTTGGTAATGCGGGAAGATGCGGCCTTCGCGAATGGCCACGGCCAGCTTGCTGTCGACTTTGCTTTTTCGGGAGGTGGCCGCCAGCATCTGGGCATTGAGCCATTGGATCTGATTGCGCCCGGATTCCTTGGCACTGAGCAGCGCTGTATCCGCATAGATCAGCAGCTCATGGATCGATCGGGAGTGATCAGGAAACAAAGCCGCTCCCGCACTGAAAGTCGCAGTGATGTGCACGGTGCCCATGTGGTTGACGTTGAAAACAGCGGGTTTGAAAATCAGGTTCAACTTGTCCTGAAAATCGGCGAGCGGTTCATGAACATCCAGCACGGCTATGAATTCATCGCCCGAGCGGCGACATAAGAAATTGCCTGTGGGCAGCTTGGCTTTGAGATGTTGTGCGATTTGGCGAATCACCTCGTCGCCTTGATCGTGCCCAAATGTGTCGTTGATGTTTTTGAAGTTGTCCAGGTCGATGAACAACATGGCAAATTTCGACGTATCCCCTTTTTGTTGGATGTATTTCAGAAATCCCCGGTAATTTGGCAATCCGGTCAATTGGTCTTCGTTCAACAGATCCTTGAGTTTTTTTTCCGCCTCCCGAATGGCCCGGATGTCTGAAAAAACAGAAACATGCCCCTGACTCATGCCATGGGCATCCAGCAAAGTGGACACCGACAGCAGCACAGGCAAGGGCGTTTTCTGTTTGCTTAAAAAATAAGTTTCACCACGCCAGGTGCCGCGTTCCCGCACGCTTTCGGCAATAGTTGGAAAATCGATGCTCATCTCGTCCTGGATGTACAGCCGACCGGCAGGGTGGTTGAGCAGTTCGTCTTTGGTGTAACCGGTCATGTCTGTCAATGCGGTATTCACCTCCACCACCAGACCCTGTTTGTTCGTGATCAAAATGGCCTCAGCCGCGGTCTCGAACACCCTAGAGAAAATCGTCTGTTTCTGCGTTGCCAGTCTTTGCTTTTCCAGCATGCTTTGCAAGGCGTTTGACACCTTGGCAATTTCATCGCCGGTATGGTCAATGAGGGAGCCATCACCCCGTCCCTCGACGGTGTCAGAGGCCAGTTGCACAAGATCGTCGAGCCTGCGTGTGGTGCGTTCTGAAAAAAGTCGGGTCCAGCGCCTGAGCCCAAAAAACAGCAGGCCTCCACAGGCCAATGAGGCCCCCAGCCCTGTCATGACAAACAGGAAAGCAGATAAATAACTTTGTTGCAGTTGGATGTGGATGGCGTAGTCTTTGCCGACATCGTTCCATTCAAATTTGAATGCATCGCTGTGCTTGGAAAGATCAGACGCGGTTTCTACAAATGGCGAAAGGCTGAACTTGATATTCAAGTCATCAGGAAAATTCAGCGTGGTCATGATCTTGTCGAGATCCATGTGCAGCAAAACCACGCCGAGGGTGCTGTCCGTGAAGTTGGCCGAGATCGGCATGCTGGCCGTCAGATAGTCGGTCTGGTCAATGCTGACCACTTCCAAATGGGGCTGGCTGTCGTCAATTGTTCTCTGGATATTTGAAGGGTTGTCCAAAAGCAAACCCACAGCGTTGCTGCTGTGGATGAAAAATCTGCCACGGTAATCAAGAAGGTCAAACTTGTAGTACTTGTTTTGATTGGATTTTTCCAACAGCGGCAGGAGATACGAAGCCCTTCCCACCGAGTCAGTCAGCCCGGTCCAGACCCCGGGAGACTGTGCCAAATCGTTGGCTTGTCGGAAGGATGCGCTGATTTCGGAACCCAGTCGTGTGGAGATCAATGCCTTGTAATGCCTGAACTCTTCTTGCTGGTAGAAAAAAATCCCGTAAATGGCCAAGAGCATGCTGATCGATGTCACCCCCAGGATGTAGGCACCAAACAGCCTGAAAACATCGTGGCTGATCTGGGTTTTGAGCGACTTCAAACGGCTCATGTCAGTCTTGCGGAATCAATTGGCCCAAGGGTGTCAACTTGACAAAAAGGACTTGTGACTTGTCCAAGGCGTCATGACGGTGATTCGTGAACGGCTTGGGGTAGTTCTTGACGGCCCCCTGGAATGCGGGCAATTTTTCCAATGCATCCCTGATTTTTTCAGGCGATGTGGTTTTTGCTGTGTCAATCGCTTTGGCCAGCAGGTGTACCGTGTCGTAAGCATGCGCAGCGCCAACGGGACTGGGAATATCTTGCGTGCTTTTCAGCCCGTTGTTTTTCAGGATCCAATCTGCAAGATAGATGGCGCGAGGCCGCTTGTTGTTGATGAAGGTGAAAGTCTGGATGAAATCAATGCGCACCATGTTGAGCTCTTCATTGGCCAACTCGTGCAAGGTGCCGCCCACCGCGCCCCAATGCGACACCACCGGCATGCGCATGGATGGGGGCTGCGCTGCGATTTCTTTGATCAAAATGGCACCCTCTTTCTCATTGCCCACAAACAGCAGGCCTTGCGTGCGGGAGTCCAAGCAGGCTTTGTAGTGTTCCTTCAAAGATGCATCTCCCCAGTTGTACCAACGCACCACCGGGAATTGGGCCGTTTGTGGCCCGGACTTTGCCTGGATAACTTGCTCTGCTGAGCGACCCCAGGCTGTGTTGGGCAAGATGGCGCAGGCTTGCCTCACCTTGTATTTGGAGGACAGGCGCTTCATCATGGCTTCGACACCCCAGTCGTCCTTGAGTGAGACCCGAAACGAGTAAGAGGGCTTGTGCTCGTGATCGGTGATGGGGTCTGCCGATCCCCAGACGCTGATCAAGGGCACTTTCAATCGGTGTGCCTCGGGCAGCATCTCCACGCTGATGGGGCTGTATTTGCCCGTCAACACGGCGACCAGATCCTGGGTGCCTGCCAGTTGAACAAAATTGTCCTTGCCTCGGGCGGAGATCCCTTTGTTGTCGGTGGTGACCAGCTTCAGCGGTCTTCCGTTGAGAACGCCACCTTTGTTGTTGATTTCTTCGATCGCTGCCTTGATGCCCCATTCGGTGGCGATGGCGGAGGTGTTGGTTTTCAGCCCATAGGCGTCGTCAAATCCGATCCACACGGGTGCTTGTTGTGGAGGCGCTGAGGTTTGAGCATAGGCTTGCGCAGCGACTGTCCAGACGATGGCAGTCAGGGCTTGGACCATGCGTTGAAGGCTGCAAGGCATGCCCCTCAATGACGTCAAAGGGTGTTTAGCCATGGAATGTTTTCTCCCATAAAGAAGACATGAGTTGCCGGGTTGAGCTGCTTGCTGGGGCGACCGTGGTGTGTTCCCCTGAAAAAAGTTTGCAGATCATGGCGTTGCGCTGCGCTTTGCTGTCGTATTCAAAAGTGGCGGCCAAGTGGGTGGCGTTTTGCCGCACGGGATGGATCTTCACGCGGCCTACGCCAGCCACCGTGAGGCTGGCCGTGCCTTTTTGGAACAGGCCATGGCCTGTTGACGGCAGGGCCAATTTGCAGCCATCGACGCTGGCATCGATGATGTTCACCGCCACCTGGGTTTCGCCATCGTGGGCAATGGCCGATTCCGCCATCAAAAAGCGCTCTTCCTTTCTCAAGCGAGGGCCTTCAAAACACAGCAATGCCGCCAGGCCCAAGGTGACGACGTTCAACATCGACCAGAACATGGCAATGGGGAAAAATTCGTCATGGGGCACCACCGCCAACTCCGGCACCACGTTCAGCAGCAAGCCCAGCAGCGTCAAACCCATGCACAGCAAAATCATGCCTAGGCTGAAGAACTCCACCCGAGCGCCATTGGCCGCGTCCGAGCCCTTGGGCGTGACCCGGAAAGGCTTGCCAAAGGGTTTGATGAGGGAAGCCACCACGGTGGGCGCCAGTCTGAAGCTGGCGAACACCCCCGCAGGCCCGGAGACCAGCGGCGAAAAATGGCCACCGACCAGCCAACGCATCGCCAGAAAAAACGACAAGAAAACAGGCAGTTGGTAAAACACCATGTCGGCCGCGTCCGTGAAGTGAAAAGGCAGCCAACCCAAAAGCAAATACGCCAAAGGAATGGCGATGAGCATCAGGCGGACGGCGTATTGCGTGAGCCAACTGGTGGGGAAAAACAGGATCCTTTGGACGACACTCAAGCCAGGACCGAGAGGGCCTGCTTTGAGGAACAGGGATTGAATGGCTCCACGACACCAGCGTTCACGTTGCACGAAGAAGCCTTCGATCGATTCAGCCGCCAGACCCATGCTCAAGCGTTCGTTGAGGTAAATGGTTTGGTACCCCTTGCGCAACATGACCAAGGTGGTCAACAGATCCTCCGTGATGCTTTGGGTGGGAATGCCGCCAACGGCATCGACCGCTTGGCGACGCATGATGCTGCAAGAGCCACAGCAAAAGGCGGCTTGCCACGCATCGCGGGAAGCCGCCATCTGGTCAAAAAACAAGCGTTGCTCGTCAGGGTAGATCTGCATCAGGCCCAGGTTGGTCTGGATCGGGTCTTTGTTGTAGAAATGTTGGGGCGTTTGCACGATGCCAATCGCCGGGTCGCTGAAAAATCCCAAGGTGCGTCGGATGAAGTTCTTGGAGGGCACAAAGTCCGCATCGAACACGGCAATGAACTGACCCTTCGCGTGTGTCAATGCGTGGTTCATGTTGCCGGCCTTGGCGTGCGTGTTGTCGGCTCGGGTCAGGTAGCGCACGCCGCCCGTTTCTTCGCAAAACGTGCGCAACCAGTCACGCTTGCCATCGTCCAGTACCCAGACAGTTTTGTGCGGGTAGTCCACGGCTGCGGCCGCCACAATGGTTTTTTCCAGGACGTCCAGCGGTTCGTTGTAAGTGGGAATGAAGATGTCCACTTCAGGCAGCGGGCTGGGCATCTGGTGTTGGTTGGCTTCTTCGCTTCGCGTGTTGGTGCGGCTCATGATCAACAAGAAGACCGCCACCTCGATGAAGGCCAAGACTTCAATGCCCCAAACGCCCCAAATCCAGGTCTGAGCCCAGGCGCTGTCCTCGTTGTCGGGCCAGACGGTGCTGAACAAACGCCAGGACAGGTACTGCAGGCACAGCAGTGCGGGGATCAGGCACACCATTCGCCGAGTCTTGATTTGGTGGCGCGGGGCATCCCAAACCAGCAAGAAGAATGCGGCGACCAGCAGCAGGGGGATGTAATCCATGTGGGCGATTACATGAGGAATGAGCTGAGGCGGCTCAGCCACACCGAGGGGCGCCATTCACGAGGCACTTTGACGTCGACTTTGCGGCCTGCAAAGCACAAGTTTTCCTGGGGTTTGTCCAGGTCAGCCGCATTGATCTTGACGAATATCCGGGCGTCTTTTTTTTCACGCTGCAGTTGTGCGACCAAGGTCGTGTCTTGCAAGTTGTTGCCACTGCCCGTGACGGCAAGGATGTGACCTGTGCGCCATGGGGTGCTGCCAATCAGGCGGTACTGGACCGGTTTGCCGATCTGAAAAGTTTCGAGCGATGATTCCGGCACCGCCACATCGAGGAACAGGTTGTCGCAGGTGATCACATGGGCCAGGTCGGTGCCTATCACGACCTCGGTGCCGTTGCTGCCAAACTTGCGCCACAAAACCCCCGTGCTGGGTGACTGCATCCGCACCTCGCGCGAGATGGCCATGTTGTCGCGTTCCTGGCTGATCTGCAGTTGAACATCGGCGCTGCGCCGTTCGTTCTCGCGCAGGCGAGCGGATACCTCGGTGATCTGCAGGCGCACGTCATCAAGCCGCTGCTGGGTGTACGGCACGTCGTTGCGTCCTTCCCCCAGGTAAACAAAGCTTTGGACGGCTTGCTTTTCGGTTTCCAGAAGCCGGATGCGGGCCTGAAAAATGTCGAGTCTGCTTTTTGTGACTTCGAGTGCGTATTGCGCCGCCTCGTTTTGGGCCGGGGAGATGAAGTTTTCCTTGACCAGCAGGGCGTTGCGTTGCGCCAGCATTTGTTGCTCCCGGATCAGGCTTTCCTGGGCCTTTTTCTCGGATTGGGCCTGGGCCAGTTGCTCCTCGAGTCTGAGAAATTCGTGCGTGCGGTGGACAGAGACCCGATTTTTCAAATCCTTTTGAAGCTGCTGCAGATTTTTGAGGTGCTGCTGCAGGCCCAGGCTTCTTTCGGCCAGGGTTTTTTGCTCCACCTCCATCTCATTGACGGCACTTTCCTTGAATCGGGTGTTGCTGATTCGGACCAATTCTTCGCCTTGCGCGATCGGCTGGCCAGGCATTTTTACAAAGCCGTCCAAGGCCCCCTCGATGGGTGATTTGATCGTCACATAGTGGGTGTTCACGATGGCGTTGATGCTTTGAAAGCTGGCCAGGGCTGGCACGAGCACCACTGCAGCGATGAGGGCAATGCCAAAGCCCAAGGCACGTTTTGATGTCTTTAAAGAGGTGAACATGCCCATGGTCCGGTGTGATTGTGAGGTGTTGTTTTCAGTGCTTCTTGGCAGGGTGCATCGCCCGATAGCATTCACAGGCCTTGGCTTCCAGTCCGGAGCGATCCAGGACTTCCAATTGCCCCCGCCTGACTTCGATCAGCCCTTCGTGGCTCAATTTGCCAGCGGTCAGGGTGACCGATTCCCTGCGAATGCCCAAGGTGTCTGCGATGTCCTGGTGGGTAATTTGGAGCGTGTGCCCTTGTGTCTTGTCCAGGGTGTTCATGATCCAGCGAACGATCTGCTGCTCATTGCTGTGTTTGCTGCTGCAGATGGTGGGCATGGCAATCTGCAGAATCATCTGTCGCGTGGTGGCCATCCAGATTTTGAGGAACCCGCTGTCTTGCGCCAATTCCGACTGGAACACGCTCAAAGGTAATTTGTAGGCAAACCCTGCAAATTTCACGCGTGCGCGGCTGAAATTCTGGTTGCCGCCCATCACACCACTGCCGACCATGCCTTCTTTGCCAATCAGGACAATGTCGGCTGAAGAACCATCCGAGATGTCAATTTGCATGGCGATGATGGCGCTCACCGGAAAGAAGACAAATTGAATGGCTTCATGCGGCCGGAAGATCAACTGGTCGGCTTCCAGACAAACCAGTTGGAAAGACGGGCGTAATTTTTCATATTTATCGGATGGCAATTGCTGAACCATCAAATTACTGCCCGGACTTAGCATTTACGGCCCTTTTTGCTGTTCTTGACATTTATTTTAATAAAAAACAATATTTATATTGTTCGGTTTCGCACATATGAGCTTCATTCCGACGTGAATTTAGAAAGTAATTGGGTTTTATGGGTGTGTTGGCCTTGAGTGATTCTGATTTTTCAGCGGCACAGTGCGCCGCTGCGCAAAGAAAAAGCCTCCCGACTTTGCAGTCGGGAGGCTTTGTGCTTTGGCCGCTTGAGCGGTTTACATCGAGTCGATGAAGCTGCGCAGTTTGTCGCTGCGGCTGGGGTGCTTGAGCTTGCGCAGCGCCTTGGCTTCTATTTGGCGGATGCGCTCGCGGGTCACGTCGAACTGCTTGCCCACTTCTTCCAGCGTGTGGTCGGTGGACATCTCGATGCCAAAACGCATGCGCAGCACTTTGGCTTCGCGGGGCGTGAGGCTGTCCAGAATGTCTTTGACCACATCACGCAGGCCAGCTTGCAGGGCCGCGTCGATGGGTGCGGTGTGCGTGCTGTCTTCGATGAAGTCACCCAAATGGCTGTCGTCGTCGTCACCGATCGGCGTTTCCATGGAGATCGGCTCTTTGGCGATCTTCATGATCTTGCGGATCTTGTCTTCCGGGATTTCCATCTTCTCGGCCAGTATGGAGGCATCGGGCTCAAAGCCGAATTCCTGCAAGTGCTGACGCGAGATGCGGTTCATCTTGTTGATCGTCTCGATCATGTGCACCGGGATGCGGATCGTGCGGGCCTGATCCGCAATGGAGCGGGTGATGGCCTGACGGATCCACCAAGTGGCGTAGGTCGAGAACTTGTAGCCACGGCGGTATTCGAACTTGTCTACCGCCTTCATCAAACCGATGTTGCCTTCCTGGATCAAGTCGAGGAACTGCAGACCACGGTTGGTGTACTTTTTGGCGATCGAGATCACCAGGCGCAAGTTGGCCTCGATCATCTCTTTCTTGGCGTCGCGTGAAGCACGCTCACCAGCGTTCATGCGCTTGTTGATGTCTTTCAACTCATCGAGCGGCACCACCACTTGCGATTGCAGGTCCATCAACTTTTGCTGCAGATCTTGCACGGGCGGGATGTTGCGGCCCATGACGGCGCTCCAGCTCTTGCCCGCAGCGGCTTGTTTCTCAATCCACTTGAGGTTGAGCAACTGCGATTCCACGCGCTTGCCGTTTTTGTCACGGCCGCTGAAGTCGGCAATGAAGTTGTCTTGCGGGTAACCGCACTTGTCCACAATGATGCGGCGCAGTTCGCGCTCTTTCTTGCGAACGTCGTCCACCTGGCCGCGCACCATGTCGCACAGCTTTTCAATGGTCTTGGCGGTGAAGCGGATGGTCATCAGCTCTTCGGACAGGGCGGTTTGTACCTTGACGTAAGCCGGTGTGCCCCAGCCTTCCTTGTCGTACACCTTGTGCACTTTTTCGAAGTATTCGGTGATGCGGTCAAAACGCTCCAGCGCTTGGTTCTTGAGCTCTTCGAGCTTCTTGGTCAGGGCCTTGGAGCCGCCTTTGCCATCGTCGTCGTCGGCTTCGTCGAATTCGTCGAAGTCTTCTTCCGCCACATAGTCGTCGGCCTCGTTCAGGTTGGCGAAACCGTCCACCACGGTGGAGATCACAACCTTGCCTTCACGGATTTCGTTGGCCATGCGCAGGATTTCGGCGATGGTGGCGGGCGATGCGCTGATCGCAGCCATCATGTCCATCAAGCCGCCTTCGATGCGCTTGGCAATCTCGATCTCGCCTTCTCGGGTCAGCAGTTCCACGGTGCCCATCTCGCGCATGTACATGCGCACGGGGTCGGTGGTGCGGCCAAATTCGCTGTCCACGGTGGACAGGGCGGCTTCGGCGGCTTCTTCGGCTTCTTCTTCGGTCGAGCCTGTGGGCGCGTTGTCCGTGATGATCAGGCTCTCGGCGTCCGGCGTTTGCTCGTACACCGCTACGCCCAGGTCGTTCAGAGTGGCGATCACCACTTGCAGGGTTTCGGCATCGACCAGTTTGTCGGGCAAGTGGTCGCTGATTTCACCGTTGGTGAGGTAGCCACGGGTCTTGCCCAGCTTGATCAGGGCTTTCAGACGGTCACGGCGCTGCACCATCTCGGCTTCGGTCAGGACGGTTTCGTCCAGGCCGAATTCCTTCATCAAGGCGCGTTCTTTGGCCTTGCTGATCTTCATGCGCAGGGGCTTGACCTTCTCGGCGGTGTCCGAGACGGGTTCGGCTTCGACTTCCTCTTCGATGTCGATGATTTCATCGTCGAACGAGGGCTCAGCGATGCTGCCCTTTTTCTTGGGGCCGCGTTTGGCGCCGGTCACGGCTTTCTTGGCCGCAGGCTTTTTGGCAGGCGCTTCGGCCACATCGGCAGCTTTGGTGGCTTTGGGTTTTTTCACCACGACTTCGGCTTCAGCCGCTTTGGCTTTGGCGGTGGTTTTCTTGTCGGTCACTTCGGATTTCTTGGCAGGCACGGAGGCGGCTTTCTTGGCAGGAGTTGCCGGGGCTTGGGTGGGCTTGGCCGCTGGGGCGGCTGCTTTGGCGGTCGGCTTGGCCGGTGCTTTGGCAGTCACTTTGTCATTTGCCTTGGCTTTGGCGACGGGCGCTGGGGCTTTTTTGGCAGGTGCGGGTTTGGCCACGGTTTTGGATTGGGCGGGGGCCTGGGCAGGCTTCTTCGGCTTTTGAGCGGGCATGAACAACCTCAAGACTTCAAAACAGACAAGGAAACAGACACAGTCAGCGCCAAATACATCCCGGCGCGGGCTTGTTAAGACACAGGGTCAACGTCCTATATGGGCGTCAAAACTGCAATGGCAAGATGGAGGGGCGAACATTTGGAATGCAGTCCTTGCGGAACGGTGACCGACCCATAGGGGGCTTCGCGCTGATGGCGGTGGTCTAGCCGGAGGTGCTGCTGTCGCTCTTGCCGAGAAAAATGGATTATACCCAAAGACAGATGGGCAACCTCCCGTGAGGGCTTGTCTGTAGATCGGTGGCTTCAGCCCCGACGCCAGTTGGTCAGCGCGAAGGCCGAATGGCTGTTTTGGGGCGAAAGGCTTTGCAGACTTCGTCGTTCGTTTCCATGTAAGGACCGCCGATCAAATCCACGCAATAGGGCACCGCCGCAAAAATGCCATGCACCACCGGCTTGCCATCGGCGTCTTTCAGGCCTTCGAGCGTCTCGGCGATCGATTTGGGCTGGCCCGGCAGGTTGATGATCAGGCTCTGGCCACGAATCACCGCCACCTGGCGTGACAAGATGGCGGTGGGCACGAATTTCAGGCTGATCTGGCGCATTTGCTCGCCGAAGCCGGGCATTTCCTTGTCGGCCACGGCCAGCGTGGCTTCGGGTGTCACATCGCGCAGGGCAGGGCCCGTGCCGCCGGTGGTCAGCACCAAGCTGCAACCGGCATCGACCAACTCGATCAAGGTGGCGCTGATGCGGTCTTTTTCGTCCGGGATCAGGCGCGGCTCGAACGTGATGGGGTTGCGCAGGGCGCGGCTGAGCCATTCTTGCAAGGCCGGCAGGCCCTTGTCTTCGTACACGCCGGTGCTGGCGCGGTCGCTGATGGAGACAATCCCGATCTTGATGGGGTCATGCTGAAGCTCAGTCATCGTTGCCTTCCTCTGCTGTGTCATCGTCTTCGCCGGTCAGAATGTTTTTGAGCAGCTTGAACAATTCACGGTAGGCCCGGCTTTGCCGTGGGGCAAGCCCCTGCGATACGGCCGCATTGGAGACCGGAACAGCGTCCTTGCGGGCCTGGCGCACGAGGGCACGCAGTTGTTGAATGTCGGTTTGGGGGTACTGTGCGATCCACTCGCCCACGGCGGCGTCGTCGGCGATCAGGCGATCGCGCCATGCCTCTGCCAAGTGCAGCGACTGCGTGTCTTTGGCGCTGCCCAAGCGCTGGATCTCGAGCGCTTCGCGCACGGCTTGCAGGGTTTCGGGGCTGAGCAAGCGCATTTGCTTGCCAATGAACTGCATTTGGCGGCGTTTGCCTTCAAAGTTGGTGATGCGGTTGGCTTCGACCAGACCGTCGGCCAGTTTGTCGGGGAGTTTGAGCCCGGCCATCAGGTCGCGGCGCAGGGTCAGCAGTTGCACGCCCAGCTCTTGCAGTTCGGTGCTTTCGCGCTTGAGTTCGGTGCGGCTGGGACCTTCCAGTCCGAACTTGAGTTCGCGTTTGAACTCCAGGTCCAGTTCGCTGCCTTCGGCAACAAATTGACCACGGACGAAATAGCCTTTTTTGGGTTTACGGGACATGACTGGGGGAACTCGTTCTCAAGGACAGCGCGCAGGCTGGGTGGCAAGTATCATAGCGGCCACTGTGGGCTTCGCGCCCACCATCTGCCTCGAGAGCCCTTCCGTGAACAAAACCGCACCCGCCCAAGCTTCCACTTCCAAGCCACACGATGGCTTCAGCTACTCGCGTGACCACTTTGAAGAACTGGTCGACACCGCCTTGCACCATGCCAAGCAACTGGGCGCCACCAACGCAGGCGCCGAAGCGTCGGAAGGTTGCGGCTTGTCGGTCAGCGTGCGCAAGGGCGAGCTGGAAAACGTGGAGCGCAACCGCGACAAGTCCTTGGGCGTGACGGTTTATGTTGGACATCGCCGTGGCAATGCCAGCACCTCTGATTTCTCCAAGGCTGCGATCGAGCGCACCGTGCAAGCCGCCTATGACATCGCCCGTTTCACCGCAGAAGACCCCACCGCTGGCCTGCCCGATGCGGCCGATATCGAGACCCAACACCGCGATCTGGATTTGTTCCACCCTTGGTCGATCAACAGCGAAGAAGCCGCGCGGTTGGCCTTGCAATGCGAAGCGGCAGCGCTCAAGACCAGCCGCCGCATCACCAACAGCGATGGCGCTGCGGTCTCGGCGCAGCAAAGCCATTTTTTCAGCGCCCACACACACGGCTTTCGAGGGGGCTATGCCAGTTCGCGCCACAGCATCTCGGTGGCTCCGATTGCCAAGCTGCCAGGCCGCAACGCCGAGATGCAACGCGACGCCTGGTACAGCTCGATGCGTTCGGCGGATGAGTTGGCCTCTGCCGAGGCGGTGGGTCGCTACGCTGCCGAGCGTGCCTTGTCCCGCTTGGGCGCGCGCAAAATCGCCACGACCGAATGCCCCATTTTGTTTGAGTCGCCTGCGGCGGCGGGCTTGCTGGGTGGATTTGTGCAGGCCGTCAGTGGCGGTGCGCTTTACCGCAAGAGCAGTTTCTTGCTCGACTCGCTGGGCAAGAAAGTCTTCCCCAAGCACATTGACATCGAAGAAGACCCGCATCTGTTGCGTGGCAAAGGCAGCTCGCCCTTTGACGACGAAGGCGTGCGCTCGGTGCGCCGCCAGGTGGTCAAAGGTGGCCGTGTCGAGGGCTATTTCCTGTCGAGCTATTCGGCCCGCAAACTGGGCATGAAGACCACGGGCAACGCCGGTGGCTCGCACAACCTGACGATGACTTCGCGCCTGACGCAAGCTGGCGATGACCTGGATGAAATGATCCGCAAGCTGGGCACAGGCCTGTTTGTCACCGAGTTGATGGGGCAGGGCGTGAACTACGTCACCGGTGACTATTCACGTGGCGCCAGTGGCTTTTGGGTGGAGAACGGCCAGATCGCTTACCCGGTGCAGGAGATCACGATTGCCGGAAACCTGAAAGACATGTTCATGGGCATCGAAGCCATGGGTTCGGACACCTACAACATGGGTGCCAAGACCACGGGCTCCATCCTCATCAACCGCATGAAGGTGGCGGGCAGCTGACCATTGAACGGCCAGGAGCCACGTCTGGCGCGCTGATCGGGGAGGGTTTCAGGCCCAATGTTTCTGGCGGATGTCTTCAAAATAGCCCGCCAGTGACTGCACCAAACGGGCTTGTTCAGCCTGCAGTTTTTGCGCAGGCATTTGGTCGTGCTGTCCGGTGAAGGGGCACACCACTTCGGTTCGGATGCCGCTCATTTGCTCCAGCACCGACATGCCCCAAAACGGTACCGACACCGGGCAATAGCCACCTTCATGGGTCATGACCATGCGGGCCTGCGCGTGCTTGCGGGCCATGGACAGCACCGCATCGGTCATCCAGCGAAAGGCCACGCCGTCCAGCATCATGCGGCCCAGTGGGTCGAAGCGCCCGGCGTCGTAGCCACAGGCCACGATGATCAGCTGGGGTTTGTAGGCGTCCAGTGCGGGCAGGATGACTTTCTCGAAGGACTCGCGGTAAGCCCCAAATCCGCAGCCGGGCGGCAGCGGGATGTTGATGTTGTAGCCGGCCCCCGCACCTTGACCCAGTTCGTCGGCCTCGCCTTTGACGAACAAATAGCCCGCTTGTTGGTGCACCGAAATCGTCAACACATCGCTGCGGTGTTCAAAACATTTCTGGGTGCCGTTGCCAAAGTGCACATCCCAGTCGACGATGGCCACGCGCTCCAGTCCGTGCACCTCGATGGCATGGGCCGCAGCCAGGGCGGCATTGGCAAACACGCAAAAGCCCATGCCTTGCTCGGGCTCGGCATGGTGGCCAGGTGGGCGCGTCAGGGCATAGGCTGTTTGGGCCTGGCCCCCCATCACGGCATCGACAGCGCTCAGGGCGCAACCCGCAGACCGCCTTGCTGCATCCCAGCCGTTGGATGAAATCGGCGCGCCAATGCCCGTGTCGCCACCACCTTGCTGGGCAATGGCTTGCACTTTGTTCACGTAATCGGCACTGTGCAGCCGGGTCAGTTCGTGCACCTGCGCATCACGCGCGGGCATGACTTTTAACTGCGACATCAGCCCGCTGGTTTGCAGCAAGTTGTGCAGGCGCCGTTTGGGATCTGCGTTTTCGATGTGGCGGTTGTAGGGCTCCACAAAGCCGCCAGGTTTGAGCATCAGGGCGTAGTTGCCCGGGTCGTGCCAAAAGCACAATTCATCGGTGATGTAGGCGGTGGTGTTCATGTTCTGGAGAGGCGTTTGGCCAACAGGCCCGTCACAAGGGGCCACACCAGCAGCAGCGCCGTGGTGGCGAGCAGGATGGCCGAGATGGGGCGTTCAATGAAGGGCATGAAGGAGCCTTCGCTGCGGCCCAGGGTTTGGCGCAGCGTGGCTTCAAGTGTGTCGCCCATCACCATGCCCAGAATCAGGGGAATGGTCGGGATGTTGGCGCGTGCACACACCAGCCCCAGCACCCCAAAGACGGCGGCGATGATCACGTAATACATGCTGTTGGCGGCTGAAAACGCACCGACAAAACACAAGGCCAAAATCGCCAGTCCCAAAATGCGTGGATTGACGTAGGCCAGGCGTGCCAAGGGTTTGACGGTGATCACCAGCAAGGCCAGGATCACCACGTTGATGACCAGCAAGGAGGCCAGGACACCGTTGATGATTTCAGGGCGGTCCATGAACAGCGATGGGCCGGGCACGATGCCATGCACCACGAACACGCCCATGATGATGGCGGTGATCGCATCGCCCGGGATGCCCAGCGTGAGCACGGTGATCATGGCGCCCCCGGAGTTGGAGTTGTTGGCGCATTCGGCTGCCACGATGCCCTCGGGGTTGCCTTGGCCAAACGGCGTGGGGTCTTTGGCACCGCGTTGGGTCCAAAAGTAGGCCAGGGAAGTGGACAACGCAGCCCCCACAGCCGGCAGCACACCGATGGCCGAGCCCAGAAACAAACCCTTGGCCATGGCTTTGGGGTATTTGAAGGGCTCCAAAAATCCGCGCCACGACAAGCCCGCGTTTTGGATGAGCGAGGCATCAAACTGGGGCACTGGCGAGCTGACCATGACCAGCGCTTGCGCCATGCCAAACAGCCCAACGGCCACGGGCACCAGCGGAATGCCGCTGAGCACACCGTCGATGCCGAAGGTGTAGCGCTGTTCGTTGGAGTTGGGGTCGATCCCGACGGTGGCCAAAAAGAAGCCCAGGCCCATCATCATCATGGCCGATGCAAATTGCTTGCGGTAGGCTTTGCCCACACACACGGCGGCCAGCACGATGGCCATGACGCTTTCCGGCGCACCAAAGCGTGCCGCAAAACTGGCCATGGGCCTGGCCGCCAGCCCCAACAGCAAAGCACTGGTGATGCCGCCCACAAAAGCCGACATGAATGCCAAAGACAATGCCCGTTGTGCCTGGCCGTTCTTAGCCATCGGGTAACCATCGAACATGGTCATGATCGAAGACGCCTCACCCGGCGTGCGGATCAAAATGGAGGTGACCGCCCCCCCGTAAAACGCACCGCAATACACCCCCAGCAACATCGAAATGCCCGCCAACGGGGCCATGCCGTAAGTGAAGGGCAACAGCACCGCGATCGTCACGCCAGGTCCGACACCAGGCAAGACACCCACGATGATGCCCAAGGCCGCACCGATCAATAAAGACACCGCGATGGGCCAGGTGCCCAAAGATGCAAAGCCTTGGCTCAGGCTGTCGAAAAATTCCATACTCAGATCAACCAGCCATGGCCGAAGTAGACCTTCAGCACTTTCACAAACACCGCCCACATGGCCACGGAGAGCAGCACACTCAGGCCCAGTGTGGCACCTCGGCTCAGACCCAGCCAGGCCCCGCTGGCCATCAAAAAGAGCCAAGTGCTCGACAAGTAGCCAAGCCAGGGCACCGCCAGCATGTAAAGCCCAAACAAGGCCAGCATGCCCAAGGCCTGGCGCATGCTGGCGGTGCTCGAGTCCAGCTCATCGGAGTCGGCCACCTCGATGGCGTTGCGCCGTTGGTACAACTCCACCGCCCCTGCCGCACAGGCCAGGGCCAAGGTCACGCGCGGAAAAAAAGCAGCCGATTCAAACCAAGCCGCCTGCGCAGGAAAAGGGCTGATCAATTGGGGCGTGGCCAGCATCGCCGCCGCAGCAGCCAAGGCCAGCAGCAAAACCAGCCCCTTGTCCCATGACCGAGTCAAAGTGTCAGATGAGGGTTTCACTTTTTGGCAAAACCCAATTCAGACATCAGCTCGGCGATCCACTTGGCGTCATCCATCACCCGCTTGCTCATTTGATCGGCGCTCATGGGCAGGGCCGGGATGCCCGCTTTCTTGAACTGGTCTTGCACGGGCTTGTCTTTCAGGGCTTCCATCATCACCGCAGACAGTTTGTTGACGATGTCTTTGGGCACCCCCGCCGGTGCAGCCATGCCGCCCCAGGAGTAAATCTCGCCATAGCCTTCTTCAACGGGCGTGGCCACGTTGGGAAAGACCGGGTTGCGCGAAGGACCCCAGGCCGAGAGGATCTTGATTTGCCCGGCTTTGGCATACGAGACCGCACCTTCGGCACCGGCGGTGGTCACATCGGCATCGCCGGCCACCAGTTCTTTGGCGCTGGGGTTGGGAAAGGCCACGACTTTGTAGGCCCAGCCGTCTTTCTTGGCGATTTTGGCCGCAATCAGGGCGGGCACGGCCGCCGGCGCGTAGCTGCCAATGGTCACGGTTTTGCCCGATTGTTTGGCCCAGGCGGCAAACTCTTTGAGGTTGTTGGCCGGGATGTCACCGCGCGAGGCGAGCACAAAGTCGTTGATCAGCATGCCGCCCACCGATTGGTAGTCGGCCATTTTGTAGGGGGTGTTGCCCGCAATGATTTGGGAGATGCCGGGTCCGGGTGTCCAGGTGCCAATGGTGTAGCCATCGGGTTTGGCACGGGTCATCTCGGCAAAGCCCACCACACCGCCACCGCCGGGCTTGTTGATCACCTGCACCGGCACGCCCAGGCGCTTGCTCATGCCTTCGGCCAGCAAGCGGGTTACCACATCCATGTCGTTGCCTGGCGGGTAGGGGTAGATGATCTCGATGGGCTTGCTGGGCCACTTGTCTTGCGCCAGGGCGGGCAGGGCAGCGGCAACTGCCAAGGCAGCGAGGGCGATCAGTCGGATGCGGTGTGTCATGAAGGTCTCCTGTCGGTCTTGTGTGTGGGTGAAATGATTAAACTTTTTCTGCGGCCTGGAAGGCAATGTGTAAAACCCTGAGCGCTTCGTCCACGTTCTCGCGCGTGAAGACCAAGGGTGGCGACAAGATCAGTCGGTTGCCTTGCACGCGGATGATGGCGCCTGCGTCGCGGGCCGTGCCCACCAGGGTCTGGATGTAGGCCGAGGGCGGCACCAGCATGGCCCGGCTGGCTTTGTCGGTGACCAGTTCGATGGCGGACATCATGCCTTTGCCACGCACCTCGCCCACATGGGCGTAGTGCATTAGTTCCTGCAACTTGTCTTGCATGTAAGCCCCCACGCGGCTGGCGTTGCCGGGCAGGTCTTCGCTGGCCACGATGTCCAGATTGGCATTGGCCGCAGCACAGGCCAGCGCATGGCCGGAGTAGGTGTAGCCGTGCATCAGGGCGGCAGGCACGCCGGGCTGGTTCCAGGCGCTGGCTACGCGTTCGTTGATGAGGGTGGCACCCAAGGGCACATAACCCGAATTGATGCCCTTGGCCATGGCCATGATGTCGGGGGCCACGCCCCAAGCGCGGGCACCGCACATGGCGCCGATGCGACCAAAGCCAGTCACGATCTCATCGCTGATCAGCAAGATGCCGTGCTGGTCGAGCAGTTGCCGCAGGCCCGGCCAGTAGCGCTCGTGCGGCACGATCACGCCGCCTGCGCCTTGCACCGGCTCGGCCACCAGGGCGGCAATGTTGTGCGCCCCGACTTGCTCAATCAGTTGGCTCAGTTGTGTCAGACACAACTGGGCCAACTGGGCCGGATCGCTTTCGTTCCAGGGATTGCGGTAGGTGTAGGGCGTTTCGGCCAGGTGGCAGCCCGGCAGGAGCGGTTCGTAGGCGTTGCGGAACATCGGGTTGCCGTTGATGGACGCCCCGCCAAAATGCACCCCGTGGTAGCCCCATTTGAGCGAGATGAACTGGTGACGCTCGGGCTGGCCGTTCAGCTTCCAGTATTGGCGCGCCAGTTTGAGCGCGGTTTCCACCGCGTCCGAGCCGCCAGAGGAAAAGAACACCTTGTTCATTTTTTCTGGTGCGAACATGCGCATCAGTCGCGCCGACAGTTCAATGGCGGGCGGGTTGGAGGTGTTTTGAAAGGTGGAGTAATAAGCCAGCTTGTCCAGCTGCGCCTTGATGGCGTTGATGACCTCGGGCCGGTTGTGCCCCACGTTCACGTTCCACAGCGAGGCCACGGTGTCCAGATAACGCTTGCCGTCGATGTCGTAGACGTGAACGCCTTCGCCCCGGTCAATGATCAAAGGCGGTGCAGCCTGGACCGCCTTGGGGTCGATCATCGGGTGGTACATGTGCTGCGCGTTGGCGCTGCGGATGTCGATGGGCGATTGAATGGAGGCGTTGAGGGGTGTTGTGCTCATGCGCTCAAGCATAGGCAGCAAGCAGGTGATGGAAAAAATCCATTATCCTCAGGTTTTTCCCGTAGACAGGCCGCATTCACCATGGGCTTTCCCAAAGCATCGCTGGCCGCGCAAAGCCAATTGCCCGAGTTTGAAGATCCGCGATCGATTTTCGATTTGCTCAACTTCCGTCTGTCCGAGCTCCTGGGCATCAGCGGTTCGCTGGTGACCCGCATTTGCGAAAACGAGTACGGCATCACCCGCGAAGAGTGGCAGTTTGTGGCCATGCTGGCCGAACTGAACGCCATGTCGCCCTCGGACCTGGCGGCGCGCACCACCGTGGACCGCTCCCAAGCTTCCAAAACCCTCAGAGCCCTGATGAGCAAGGGGCTGGTGGAGCGCCAGGCTGTGCCGGGTGATGGTCGGCGCGCCAGGGTCTTGCTCACGCCAGCAGGGCGCTCGCTGTTTGCCGCAATATTTCCACGTGTGGTGCAAGTGCACCATGAACTGTTGCACGACTTGGGTTCAGCCCAGCGGCAGGCTTTGGCGCACAGTTTGAGTGCCATGCAAGCGCGGGCATTAGCCGTGGCGCAAAGGCACAAGCCCGAAGGTGCAACCGGACGCAGGCAGGGGGGCAGCCGTGCCCGCTGGAAGGCATCTCCGCCCGGCGCTTAGGCCCGCAAGTCTTCTCGGATCAGGTCAGCGGCTTTTTCGGCCAGCATGATGATGGGCGCATTGGTGTTGCCCGACACGATGCGCGGCATGACCGAACCGTCCACCACCCTGAGGCCTTGCAGGCCATGCACGCGCAGCCGCGCATCGACCACCGCCATCGGGTCTGTGCTCGGACCCATGGCGCAAGTGCCTACGGGGTGAAAAATGCTGCCTGCGCGGCGGCGTATCCAGTCCAGGATGTCGGCATCACTTTGGGTGGGGGCTCCAGGCTCGTGCTCTTGCACGATGTAGCGTTGCAGTGGTGCCTGAAGGGCGATCTCGCGCATCTTGCGCACCATCTGAACGGCCAGGCGCTGATCGCTTTCGGCGCTCAGGTAGTGGGCCTGGATGTCTGGCGGGCTCAGGGGGTCCGCACTGCGAATCTGGATGCGCCCACGGCTTTGTGGGCGCAGGATGCAGGCCGACAGCGTGATGCCTGGAAAAGGGTGGGGTGGTTGGTGAGGGCGGTCGAAGCTGACCAGACCGAAATGGATCTGCACATTGGGCCAGTCGGGCTGTGCCGCGTTGTCCAGCGATAAAAAAGCCCCGGCGCGGTACACCCCGGTGGCCAAGGGGCCTGTGCGCGTGAGCTGGTAACGCAGAAAGTCGCGGGCACTGCGCCACGGGCTGTTGGCCACGTCGTTGAGCGTCTCGACGCCTTGACAGCGAAAGGAGGGGCGCACCTGCAAATGGTCTTGCAGGTTCTCGCCTACCCCCGGTAAATCGATGACGGGTGCAATCTGGTGCCGCTTGAGCAGTTCGGCAGGCCCAATGCCAGACAGTTGCAGCAGTTGTGGCGATTGAATGGCGCCAGCGCAAATCACCACTTCATGCCGGGCATGCAATCGGCAGGTCTGGCCTTCACGCGTCCAAGTCACGCCTTGGGCACGCTGGCCCTGCATCAAGATGTGGGTCACTTGTGCACCGCTGATGACCTTCAGGTTGGCGCGCTGCATGGCCTGGCGCAGGTAAGCGCGCTCGGTGCTCATGCGTTGTCCACGTCGCGTGTTCATGCGAAAGTAAGCCGCGCCGGTGTTGTCTCCGCCATTGAAGTCGTCGATCGGTGCGATGCCGCTCTGGCCAGCCGCTGCGATGAACGCATCGGACAGCGGATCATGGGGTAAGTCGGACACCCACAATGGCCCGTTTTGCCCATCGGCGGCGTGCACTTGCCGTGTGCCCATGGCCCGCTGGAAATACGGCAGCACATCGGCCCAGGACCAGCCCGGATTGCCCAGTGCTTGCCAGTGGTCGTAGTCTTGCTGGTGACCGCGCAAATACAGCATGCCGTTGATCAGGCTGGAGCCGCCCAGGCCTTTGCCTCGGGGCCATGGCAGACGCCGCTCGGCCATGCCCGCTTCGGGCTGGGTTTCAAATCGCCAATCGTGCGCCGGGTTGCCCACGGTTTTGAAATAGCCGATCGGGATGTTCAGCCAAGGGTATCTGGATGGCGAGCCTGCTTCGATCAGGGTCACCTGCAACGTGGGGTCTTCGCTCAGACGGGCGGCGAGGGTGCAGCCTGCAGAGCCCGCGCCGACGATGATGACGTCGGTTTCGGTCATGGGGGCGTGCATTCAATCGGCCTTGATTTGCGCTGCACGCCCGATGCGTTGCCATTTCTCGGTTTCAGTGGCAATGACGCTGTCAAATTGGGCCCCGCTCATGGGTTCGGGCTCCAGCGCCAGGGCACTGAGGCGCTCGCGCACATCGGGCAGGTTCAGTGCTTTGTTCAGTTCGGTGTTCAGGCGATCGATCACTTCTTTGGCGGTGCCCGACTTGACCATCATGCCGTCAAACGAGCGCAGCACGAAGTCACCGAAACCTTGTTCGGACATGGTGGGCACGTCTTTCAGGGCGGGCAGACGTTTGGCGCCTGTGACGGCCATGGCTTTGAGTTTGCCGCCATTGATTTGCGGGATGGCGGCTGAGGCCGTTAAAAACATGAAGTTGGTGCGGTCAGCGATCAGGTCGCCAATGGCCAGGCCAAACTGGTTGTAGGGCACATGGGTGGTGACGGTGCCTGTTTGCTGCTTGAACAGTTCCCCGGCCAGGTGGGCTGGGGTGCCGTTGCCGCCTGATGCAAAACTCAAGCCGCCGGGCTTGGCTTTGGCCGTTTGCACGATGTCGGCCGGCCCCTTGAGTGCGCTGGTGATCGGGGCCACCAGCACGTTGTAGCTCCAGGCCATGTGGCCGACGGCTTCCAGATTTTTGAAAGGAATGGTCTGTGTTGGAAACAGCAGCGGGGCCACCAGCGAGGCCGATGACAGCAAGTAAAGGGTGTACCCATCGGCAGGTTGTCGCAATGCATCGGCCATGCCGATCGTGCCCGCGGCCCCGGGTTTGTTGTCCACCACGATGGGCTGGCCCATGCTTGCCCCCATTTTTTCGGCCACGATGCGGCCGGCCACATCGGCGGGGGTGCCTGCAGGCCAAGGCACCACCATGCGGATTGTTTTGTTCGGGTAGTTTTGCGCCAGAGCGGACGAGCCCAGCACCAGCAGCAAGCTGGCCAGCAGGCCATGGGTCCATCGACGGGCAGTTGGGTTGGTGCGCATGGTGCGGTGTCTCCAAGTCAGGTTGTTTGATCAAGTCCCAAGCGGGTGCATGGGCCATTATTCAAAGCTGGAGCGGGCGGGACAAATGAGAAATTGATGCCAATTCATACCTCAATCGGTATGATTGGTGATGGCTTTCAATTTGCAAAGGGTTTTGACACTGAAACAACTCCGTTTGGTGAGTGTTTTGGGGCGTGAACTCAATCTCAGCCGTTGCGCCGAGCTTTTGCACACCACCCAGCCTGCGGCCTCTCGGGCCTTGTTGCAACTGGAGGCCCAGCTGCAACTGAGCTTATTTCAGCGCACCACCAAGCGCATGGTGCCCACCTCGGCTGGGCTGAGCCTGATTCAGCATGCCAACCGGGTCCTGGCCGAAATCGATCTGGCTGAGGAGAATTTGCTGGGCCTGTCGACGGGTGTCAACGCAGAGATGCGCGTGGGCGTGCTGGCTTCGTTTTCGCCTGAGGTCTTGGCGCGTGCCATGGCGCGATCGCGCGACATGTTGCCCGATGTGTTGTTGAGCACCCAGATGCAGCCGCTGGAGGTGCTTTATGAGCAATTGCTGGATGGCCGCATCGACCTCATGCTGGCCCATGCCGAGTTGCGGGTGGACTTGAACCTGGTGGAGGTGACAACGCTGTACGAAGAGCACAGCACCATCTTGGCCGCTCCGGGGCATCGCCTGCACAAAAAGAAAAAACCCAGTTGGTCGGATTTGGCGCAAGAAGCTTGGGTGTTGCCACCGGCCAACACCCCTTTGCGCCCCAAAATTGACAGGATGCTCTCTGTGTACCGCAGTGGCGATCGCTCAGGCAGGGGGCCTGATGTGCAAACGGATTCGTCCTTGCTCGCCCTCCGTCTGATCAGCCAGACCTCGATGCTGTGGGCCATTGCCCACCAGCAGGCCAAACAGTTTGAGGCCTCCATGCAGGTGAGGACCATTTCGGCCCCGGCAGAGTTGCTCAGGGGCCCGATGTGTTGCTTCAGGTTGCGGCAGGAGAGGATGAAGACGCAGCAAAGCGTCTTCATCGGATGCCTCCAAGACAGCGCACTCAGCCTGGCGGGCTGAGTCTCAGGCCTCAGCTTGCCAGGGCCGCTTTCACCGCGGCAGACACCTCGCCCATATCGGCCTTGCCGGCCAGACGTGTTTTCACTGCGCCCATGACTTTGCCCATGTCGGCGGGGCCCACTTTTTTGCCCATTTCTTCGCTCAGCTCGGCCACGATGGCTTTGACTTCGGTGGCCACTTCTTCGGCCGACATGCGGGCGGGCAGATAAGCCAGCAGCACAGCCATTTCGGCTTTTTCTTTGTCAGCCAAGTCTTGGCGGGCGGCTTGTTCAAATGCCGCGATCGAATCCTTGCGCTGCTTGATCAGCTTGTCCACGATGGCAACCACGGCCACATCGTCGAGTTCGATGCGCTCATCGACTTCTTTTTGCTTCATGGCCGACAACAACAAGCGGATGGTGCCCAGGCGCTCGCTGTCCTTGGCCCGCATCGCGGTTTTCATGTCTTCGGTGATCTGTTCTTTCAGGCTCATGCGGGGCTCCTGGTGAGTGGCAAAAAAGGGGAAGGGTAGAAACAACAAAGCCCGCCTGAGCGTCCTCCAGCGGGCTTGTTCGCAGACCCTTGCGGGTCATACAAAGCAGAAGATCAATACATCTTCTTGGGCAATTGCATGCTGCGAACACGCTTGTAGTGGCGCTTCACGGCTGCCGACTTTTTGCGCTTGCGCTCGGTGGTGGGCTTTTCGTAGAACTCGCGGGCACGCAAGTCTGTCAGCAGACCGAGTTTTTCGA
This sequence comes from Limnohabitans sp. MMS-10A-192, assembly GCF_003063335.1. Classification (GTDB taxonomy): domain Bacteria; phylum Pseudomonadota; class Gammaproteobacteria; order Burkholderiales; family Burkholderiaceae_C; genus Limnohabitans_A. The sequence continues at coordinate 358,248 of NZ_NERX01000004.1, forward strand.
TGGTGCGCTTGAAGCGACGCAGGGCAACGTCAAACGGCTCGTTTTCTTTCACGCGGATGGTGGTCATTGAATCAAATTTCCAAAATGTGTGCCGGTCGCTGTTGCAAGGAAGATCGCGCCTTGTAACCCGATACCAGCGGTTCCCCGTCACGAACTAGTATTTGGCAGACGGGGGTTTGCCAGCAAAGCCTCGGATTATAGCCCCATGCAACAAGTGCTTTGCGCACTTGAATCGACTTTGCACTGGGCTTGTTACGAAAGAACGCAATTTACCTCGCGCTTGCACGGGTGTAATTTGGAAAAATTAATAAAATGCATCAAAAATGATCAATTTATTCGTGACCAAGCGCACCCTATGTTCTTTCAACAGCTGATTTTGGCCCTGTCCCTGGGCGTGACCTCCTGCCTTGCCCTGGGCCAAACGACGGAGGCCGCCAAGCCACCCTCGGTGGTCGTTGTGTTGGCCGGTGGTGGCGCCAAGGGCTTTGCCCATCTGGCCGTCTTGCGCAAGCTGGAGCAAGACCGCATCCCCATCGCCCGAATCGTGGGCACCAGCATGGGCGCGGTGATTGGTGGCCTGTATGCCAGCGGCTTGTCGACGGATGAAATTGAGCGCGTGGTCGGTGGGCTGGATCCTTCGAAAGTGGCCCTGGACCAGCTCAACCGGCTTGAGCTGCCATCACGCACTCGGGCATACCAGCAAAAATACCCCGTGGATCTTGAGTTCGGCATCAAGAACGGTGGGCCCAGTTTCGCTCGTGGCGTCAGTGACGGTCAGCGGTTTTTGGCACTTCTGCAAAATTTGACGGCCCATGTGCCGCCACAAGTGAATTTCAATGATTTGAAAATCCCATTCAGGGCCGTGGCGACCCGTTACCGCGATGGCGAAATGAAGGTGTTTGACCAAGGTGCTTTGCATCTGGCCATCCGTGCCAGCATGGCCGCGCCTGCTGTGTTTGCGCCGGTCGAGGTCGATGGCGAGACCTATGTCGATGGTGGCTTGGTGGCCAACTTGCCGATCGAGGTCGCCTTGCATGAGGGCGCTGATGTCATCGTGGCCTCTTTTCTGGCAGGTGGCACGGAAGAGGGGAAAACGGAGTCGGCCAACCATGCCTTGGCGGTGGCCAACCGCATGGTGGATATCTTGATTCGCCAAAATGAAAAACGGAACTTGGCTTTGTTGCGTCCGCAGGACATTCTTGTGAAGCCTCAGTTGGCCGACATTGGCTTTGCAGATTTCAACCGGGCTGCCGAAATTGCCCAACGCGGGCAAGCGGCCGTCGCCAGTGTGGAAAACCGTTGGACCGTGTTGAGGGCGGTCAAGACACAAGCGCAGGATGCCCCGGCGCTCAATCGTTTGTCATTTGACCAGCGGGAGAAGCACATTGTGGCGATCGAGGCCCAAGGACAAGAAGATGTGTCTGCCAGCTACATTCAGTCGGTCATGGCGCCCTTGGTGAATCAAGAGTTCACCCCAGCCGAAACTGAACGCTACATCGATGAGCTCTACACCAGTGGATTCTTTGATTTGGTGAGCTACAGCTTGCAGCAACAACAAGGCCATCAATACAAATTAATCGTCCATGTGCGCGAAAAGCCCTACAGCCCACACTTCCTGAAAACGACTTTGGGCTTTTCATCCGAGGTGGGCGGCATGACCCAATTCACAACAGGGTTCGGTTACCGGCGTCCTTGGTTGACGCCTTCCGGTCTGGAGTTCTCGCTCGATGCCCGACTGGGCACACAGTCTGAATTGGCTGCACGTTTGCTCCAGCCTTTGTCGGGCCGTTGGAGCGTAGAGACGGGCGTGTCCTGGGACCGCAACAACTTGCCGCTGTATCGGTCGTCTTATTTCCCTGAGGACCACAGCAACATCAAACTGGCTTACTACAGCCAGACCACGCAGAGCTGGGATGCCAAGCTGGTGTACGACTTGGATCGCAAGGTGAACGTCAAGGTGGGCCTGACATCGAGCAGCATTCGCCGATCGCTGGACACCACCTCCGAGCTGGAAACGACCACAGGTTCGAACACCGAGACCTTGCGCTACAACGGCTTGAAAACCCAGGTGCAAGTGGATCAACTGGATTCATTGAGCTTCCCGACGCGCGGTTATTTTTTGAACGCCAGTTTGGAGCAAGGCATCTCGGGGGCGGTGTATTCCGGTGCGCGCTTGAACGCGAAATGGGCCCACGCGCTTGGGCCCCACATTTTCAATGTGGGCCTCAATCTGGCACAAGACCGCGTGAAATTGGATTGCGACACTTGCCGCGCACCTAGCCAGTTGTACTTGGGCGGATTTCAGGCCATGGGGGCTTACCGCATGGGCCAGTTGGTCGGCGACCAACTGGCCCACCTTCAAGGCACCTACATGTACCGGATGACCGACGGCGGGCTGTTCAACCAGCGCACCTACATCGGCACGGTGCTTGAAACGGGCGATGCCTGGAATTCAGGCTCGGCTATGAAGAAGCTCTACAGCGGCACTTTGTTTGTCGCCGTCGACAGCAAGATCGGTGACATCTACTTGGGCACCGCCCGGGGCAGCGGTGGCGTCTACAACGTCTTTGTGCAATTGGGCCGACGCTTCAGTTATTGAGCAGGGAGTCATCACGTGAGCATGAACTTTATGCGCATCGACGAGGTTGTCATGAGTGGCGATGGTTTCTACCAGTCGATGGCCTACCACGCCTACCTGTCTTTGGAGTTGGCCAGCTTTGCGCTGCAGTGCACCTTGTGTTTGCTCAGCATTGCGCTCGGCTATCTGGTGCGCTGGCGCTTGCTCAAGCGCATCCCTGTGCAAGGGCAGTGGCCCCGGCTTTGGCATGCCGGTGTCCAAACCACGGGGCCAGCTGTGGTGGCCGTGATTTGCATGGCGGCTTTGTTTTTCATGGGCCGGGCCTTGGGACAAACTTCACATGAGCTGATGGTCTTGTGGAAGGTTTTGTCTTTGACCTTGTGGGTCATGGCGATCCGTGTCTCCGGCTGGTTCTTCAGGCATGTGCTGCACCCGCACGAGGTATTGCGGATTTTTCTGCACCTGATCGAGTGGTCGGTGGTCCTGGTGACTGTGCTCACATTCTTCGGCCTGTTTCAGCCGCTGATTTCGCAGGTTCGATCGATCGAGTTTTCCATTGGCGCTCAGGTGTTCAAGGGCGCCAACATCTTGACCGGTGTGCTCATGGGCGTGGTGGCGTTGACCGTGGCGGGGCAAATCGCCGATTTGGTGGATCGTTTGTTGCAACGCTATGCACGCCAAGAAACGATCCAGGCCAACGATGCCTTGATCCTGACGCGGCTGTTCAGCATGGGCATTTTCGTCTTCACCCTGGTCGGGGTCTTGGTCAGCTCGGGGGTGGATTTGACCACCCTGGCCGCATTTGCCGGGGCCATGGGCATTGGCCTGGGCTTTGGCTTGCAAGAGTTTGTGGTCAATTTTGTGAGCGGTGTCTACGTCTTGATTGAACGCGCCCTGAAGGTTGGCGACTATGTGACCATCAACCAGATCACGGGCCGTGTGGTGCAGCTGAGCAGCCGCGCGGTGGTGGTGCGCGACTCGGTGGGCACAGAAAGCTTGATTCCCAACAGCAGCGTGATCAAAGGTGTGTTGCAAAACCACACCCTCAGCAACGATGATTTTCGTGTCTCGTTTCTGTTGAAAATCGCCGATGTGGCCGACTACCCACGTGCCCGCGACTTGATTTTGCAGTCGCTCAAGACCACTCCCAGGGTCTTGCCCGAGCCCGCAGGGAATGTGCTGATTGTCTCGGTCGCGGCCAGCGAGGTGAATTTGGAAACGAGCTTTTGGATCAACGACTTGCAAAACGGTCAAAAGGGCTTGGTGTCCGATCTCATGTTTGACATCTGCATGCGTTTTCGCCAAGAGGGCGTACTGCTGGCTTCACAAGACGCGGATGGACCAAAATCCATTTCGGGCAAGCCTGTTGTGGCGTGAATTGTTTCGTGGGCTCAAGCTGGCCCCGGCAGCGCTTGCGCACAGGCGTGCGCACTGGCCCAGGCCCATTGGAAGTTGTAGCCGCCCAGCCAGCCGGTAACGTCGATCACTTCGCCAATGAAGTACAGCCCAGGCTGTTTGGATTCCATCGTTTGTGAGGACAGATCGCGCGTGTCCACGCCGCCCAGAGTGACCTCGGCTTTTTTGTAGCCTTCGCTGCCGGTGGGCGTGAGGCACCAGTTGGACAAGGCCTCGGCCAATTTGTTCAGCGCCTTGTCGGGCACTTCTGCCGATGTGCGCTGCAAGGCCGCGTCCTGACCCACCCAGGCTTCGGCCAGTCGGCTGGGCACCAGTGTGGCCAGTTCATTGCCCAACAGTTTTTTGGAGCGCAGCTTGGCTTCTTGCAATCGCGCGGGCAGGTCCACTTCCGGTGCGAGGTTCAATCGGATGGGGGTGCCGTCTTGCCAGTAGCTGGAGATTTGCAGCACAGCCGGACCCGACAGGCCCCGGTGCGTGAAGAGCAAATCCTCGTCAAAGTGCATGCGTGTTTTCTTCTCGCCGGTTTCAATGCCCACCGGCAAAGCCAGCCCGGCCAGCTGGGCATAGGGGGCCCAGGCCTCACCGTCAAAAGTCAGCGGCACCAAGCCCGCGCGGCGCTCGACCAAGCGCAGACCAAACTGCGTGGCCACTTCGTAGCCCCAAGCTGTGGCGCCGATCTTGGGAATGGACAGGCCGCCTGTGGCCACCACCAGTGACCGTGTCTCGAACAGGCCCTGGGGGGTGTCGAGCGCATAGCCGCCGCCCTCCAGATGGCGCACAGCTTTGACGCTGCAAGCGGTGCGCAGTGTCACACCACCGGCATCGCATTCGGCCAGCAGCATGCGGATGATGTCTTCGGCCGAGTGGTCGCAAAAGAGTTGACCCTTGTGCTTTTCATGGAAGGCGATGCCGTGCTTTTGCACCAGATCGATGAAATCAAGAGGCGTGTAGCGCGACAGGGCCGAGCGGCAAAAATGCGGGTTCTGGCTGATGAAGTGTTTTTGCGGCGCCGATGCGTCGAGCCGCCGGTTGGTGAAGTTGCAGCGCCCGCCACCCGAGATGCGGATTTTCTCGGCCACCTTGTCACTGTGGTCGATGACCAGCACTTTCAGCCCGCGCTGGCCCGCCACGCCGGCACAAAACAAACCGGCAGCCCCGGCACCCACGATCACCACGTCCCAAGTATTCATGGACAAGGAGTGTAGGGCCAAGGGCCTCACGCCGCATGGGCGTGCTGTGCTGATTTAGCCGTTCGACTTCATGAAGCCTTGCAGCATGCCCAGCCCCTGAGACATCAGATCACCTTCGGGCAGTTTGCCGTTGGGGGTGAACTGGTCCACCAGACCGGGCAGGTGCTCAGACAAAGTCGATGCCATTTGGTCAGAGGACAGACCGGCTTTTTCGGCCATGGCCTGCAAGGGGCCGTGGCCCAGGGCGGACTGGATTTGTTCCATGGAAATCGGCAGGTTGCTGCCCGTGCCGATCCAGGAGGCCACGATGTCACCGAGCCCTTTGCTTTGGAAGGCCCCCATCAGACCTGACAGGCCACCGAGCTGAGGGTTGTTGAGCAACTGGCTCACCACACCCATCAAATTCACGCCCCCGGCGGATGGTTGTGTGTTGGACAAAGCCCCGGCCACCTGGCCTGCGATCGCATCAAAAATTCCCATGGTTCTCTCCCTGTTGAGCCAGCCCGGCGGGCCGTGCAGGCAGGAGTCTAGGGGCGAAGGCCCCAGCGCAGGCGCAAGGCTGTGAGCAATGTGTTTTCTTTTGTAAAGCCCCGGTCAGAGACCTCAGGCGGTGCGATGGTTCAGATGCGCGGACTCTTGTGACCCATGCCACGCCCGAGCCCCTTGCACCACATCGCCCACCACGATGATGCTGGGGCTTTGCAAGCCTTCGTGTTGAACGGTGGCCACCAGTTCGCCCAGTGTGGTAAGTGCCTGGCGCTGTGTGGGCAAGCTGGCGTGCTGCACCACAGCCACAGGGGTCTGTGCTGGCAAGCCTTGCAGCAAGCCACGGCTGATGTGGTCCAGGCTGCTCACGCCCATGTAGATCACGAGCGTCAGCTTGGCCTGGTGGGCCGTGGTGGCCAGCTGCACCCAGTCGGTCCCGCTGTCGCCGGGTTTGGCGTGGCCGGTCACAAACACCACGCCGTGCGCGTGCTCGCGGTGGGTCAGCGGCGCGCCCAAGCTGCTCATGCCTGCCAGGCCCGAGGTGATGCCGTTGACCACCTCGACGTCGATGCCCGCTTGGCGCAGGTGTTCGACCTCTTCGCCGCCTCGGCCAAAGATGAAGGGGTCGCCGCCTTTGAGGCGCACCACATGCTCGCCCTCCTGCACGGCGGTGATCATCAGCTTGTCGATGAAAGCCTGTGGCGTGCTCTTGCAGCCGCCGCGCTTGCCCACATGCACGATGCGGGCGCTGGGCGAGGCGTGTTCGAGCACCGCGTCGTTGACCAGATCGTCCACCAGCAGCACCGTGGCGCTGGCAATGGCTTTCACGGCTTTGAGGGTCAGCAGTTCGGGGTCGCCGGGGCCTGCGCCAACCAGGGTGCAACTTCCCATGCCCTGTGCCTTGTCATCGCGAGCGAAGCGTGGCGATCCAGTTTGGGCGATGTGCGCTGTGCTGGCCAAGTCTGAAAACGGTGTAGGGGTCTTCATGTTTTCACCTCGCGCAGAATGTGTTGGACTTGCTGTGCAATCGCCTCGGGCACCGGCAGCAAGCCCTGCAGCACATGCTCGGTGTATGTGGCGGTGGCGGCAGCGTCGGTCGTGGGCAGTTCAGGCACTTGCACGAGCGAGCCTTCTCGTTGGTCTTGCACGCGCACCGTCTGGCCATTTTTAAAAACGTCCATCGCCGGGGTGCGGCGTGCATCGGCCACGGGTTCGCCTTCGGTGCCGCGCAGCAGCAAGGCATGCTGTCCTGTCAGGGCAAAAGTGGCCGACATCGACAGCAAATATTCGGGGTGGGTGTAGCTGCTCACCACCAGCGCGGGACCATCGCAGGGGTTCATGAGTTTCACCAGGCTGTGGCCGGGGTTGCGCAGGCCCACCACGCGGCGCACAGCCAGCAGGCGGTCCAGCCCGGCGTTCAAAACGCCGGTGAGGATGAACTGCACTTGCCCGGCAGCAGCGGGGCTCACAGGGTTCGCTGCATTCACACCCAGGTGCGCCAACACCGCCTGGCTGCTCACGCGTTTGTCTTCGGTGGCCGCGCCATGCACCACCACGGCCACGCCTTCGCGGGCCAGCAGCAGCGCCAAAAGCGGCGTGAGCACCGGCAGTTTGCGGGCGCCGTTGTAGCTGGGCAGCACCACTGTAGGTGTTTGGTCGGTGTGGACCTTGTTCAACCGGGCATGGGTGGCGTCCAGAAAACCGGCCATCTCTTCGGGCGTCTCGCCCTTGATGCGCATGGCGATGCAAAACGCGCCCAGCTCCAGGTCGCTCACCTGCTGGTCGAGGATCTGGCCCATCAGGTCGGCGGCCTGTGCGCGGCCCAGCGCCCGCGCGCCGTCTTTGCCGCGGCCGATGTCCTTGATGTAGTGGCTGATTCCCATGTGCCGGATTGTGAAGGAAGTCAGATAACTGTTCGTTATATGGGTATGCGTGGACGTGCTCAGGCGGGCACCGCTGTCTGCCGGATGATTTGGCGCAACTCGGGCACGCAGGAGCCGCACTGGGTGCCGCATCGCAGCTGGCCTTGCAGCGCGGCCAGGCGCTGTTCTTCGTTGCCACTTTGGGTGCGCAGGCAGGCGGCAATGGCGTCTTCGCGCACATTGAGGCAACTGCACACTTGGCGGCTGGCCGGCGCGGCCCCTTCGGGCGGCGCGTCGGAGGCCATCAGCCACTGGCGGGCTGGCCAGTGGAGTGGCGTGGCTTCTTGCAACAAGGTCTTGAGCCAGCGGCCTGAGCGGCTGTCGCCTGCCACCAAAAAGCCTTGCAGGCTGCGCTGGCCTGGGGTGTTGGGTGGGAGCACATCGGATGCGCTGAGCTTCACCGAGCGGCGCTGCATGCGCACCGCGTCTTGGTAGTGCAAGGTGTCCGGACTGTTCAGGCCCAGGGCCTCGGCCACGGTGTGCAGCAGCGCGGCATCGACAGCTTGACTGCAGGCCGCCCGCAGCAGCAAACCGGTGCGTGGGGCCTGATCGGTCAGCGCCGCGCTGGCGTCGGTGAAGGGCACCAGGTGCGCAAAGTCGAATTGCGGCAACAGCTTTTGCAATTGCTGGCGCACCGTCCAGACCTGGTCGGCTGGCAGCCAGGCCATGGCTGCTACTTGCCAGCTGGCATCGGCCGACAGGGCGGCGCGGGTGATCTGCACCGCTGCGTGCTTGAGCTCGGGTTGTTTGGACGTGGGGCAGTAGCTGGAGGTGGTCAGCACGTTCACGCCCAGTCCCGCCTCGCCCTGTGCATCGCGGCCACTGAGCACCTCGGGGCCCCAGTGCATGGCGATGAAGGCTTGCATGGGGGCGACCTGTGGACTGGCCTGCACCGGCAGCACCAGGCTGCCGCGCTTGCTGCGCACCTGCACCAGCTCGCCGTCTTGCAGGCCCAGTCGCTGGGCGTCTTGCGGGTTCATTTGCACGCAGGGCTCGGGGCTGTGGGCATACAGGCGTCCTGCGGTGCCGGTGCGGGTCATGCCATGCCACTGGTCGCGCAAGCGGCCTGTGGTGAGGGAAAACGGAAACTGCGACACGCGTTCTTCGGCCACCGGTTGCCAGGCCACGGCGGCAAAGCGTGCGCGACCATCGGGGGTGGGGAACTGGCCATCGGCATACAGGCGCGCTTGCCCGGTGCTGGCCCCTTCGGGCAGGGGCCATTGGGTGGGGCCTTCGTTTTCCAGACGGGCGTAGCTCAGACCCGTGATGTCGAGGTCGCGTCCACGGGTGCTCTCGCGGTGCTCGTTCCAGACCGACTCGGGTGTGGGGTAGCTCAGCAGTCGCGCGTCTTGGGGGCGACCCAGCGCCACGGCCAAGCGCCGACCCAAGTCTGCTGCAATGGCCCAATCGGCGCGGGCCTCGCCTGGTGCTGCCACGGCAGCGCGTACACGGCTGATGCGGCGTTCGCTGTTGGTCACCGTGCCTTCTTTTTCGCCCCAGGTGGTGGCGGGCAAAAGCAGGTCGGCAAAGTCGCATGTTGCGGCAGTGGCAAATGCTTCTTGTACCACCACGAACTCTGCGCGTTGCAGGGCGCGGCGCACGGTTTTTTGATCGGGCATGGACTGCGCCGGGTTGGTGCAAGCGATCCACAGGGCCTTGATCTGGCCATCGGCAGCAGCTTCGAACATCTCGACGGCCGTCAGGCCTGGTTTGGCGGGCACATCGGCCACACCCCAAAGGGCGGCCACTTCGGCGCGGTGTTGCGGTTTGACCAGATCGCGGTGCGCCGACATCAGGTTGGCCATGCCACCCACTTCGCGCCCGCCCATGGCGTTGGGCTGACCTGTGAGCGACAGGGGGCCTGCGCCAGGGCGCCCGATTTGCTGGGTGGCCAGGTGCAGGTTGATGAGCGCCGCGTTTTTGGCGGTGCCGTTGCTCGACTGGTTCAGACCCTGGCAATACAGGCTGAGGGTCGGGCTGCGCTCAGTGCCGTCTTCTTGCACGCCCGCAAACCAGCGGGCCGCGGTGAACAGATCAGCTTCGGGCACGCCGCAAATCTGGGCCACATGCGCAGGGGTGTGGTCGGCCACCAGCGCTTGCAAAGCTTCAAAGCCCGAGGTGTGGGCGGCGATGTAGTGTGGTTGCGTCCAGCCCTGGGCCAACATGATGTGCAGCAGGCCATGGAACAGCATGACGTCGGTGCCGGGCTGGATCGCCAGGTGCAGGTCCGCCATGTCGGCGGTGTCGGTGCGGCGCGGGTCGACCACGACCATCTTGAGCGCCGGGTTGGTGCGTTTGGCGTCTTCGATGCGGCGAAACAAAATCGGGTGGGCCCAGGCCGCGTTGCTGCCCGCAATGAACAGGCACTGCGCGTGCGCGATGTCCTCGTAGCAGGCAGGCGGGGCGTCGGCCCCCAAGGTCATCTTGTAGCCCGCGACCGCGCTGCTCATGCACAGGCGCGAGTTGCTGTCGATGTTGTTGGTGCCCAACAGGCCCTTGGCCAGTTTGTTGAAGACGTAATAGTCCTCGGTGAGGAGCTGGCCCGAGATGTAAAAGCCCAGCGCGTCGGGTCCGTGGTTTTGCACGATGGTGGCCAGCCGCTGGCTGGCCATGTGCATGGCCGCGTCCCAGTCCAGCGCTTGCGGTGCCTGGCCGCGCACAGGGCGCCACTGGGGCGTGAGCAGCCGGGTTTGCGCGGTCACCTGCGGTGCCGCCGTCAGGTGCAACGACTGGCCCTTGGTGCACAGGCGTCCAAAGTTGGCCGGATGCAGAGGGTCGCCTCGCACGCCGGTGATCTGAGCGCCGAGCGACTCGATGACCACGCCGCAGCCCACGCCGCAATAGGGGCAGGTGGAGCGGGTTTCTTGCAGGATGGGGATCATGGTGTGGCGCTGTCATCGCGAGGAGCGCAGCGACGTGGCGATCCATGTATGGACTGCCACGCTTCGCTCGCAGTGACGAGGACATTGTTCATGCGGTCATGGCCTTGCGTGACACCGGTCCTGCAACAGGCCGTGTCAGGTCCGTCGCATGACCGACCAATTCATCGGCATTCAAAAACACCACGCCCGCCTCGACCTTGACTTCAAAGCGCGGTGTGCAGCCCTCGTCGGGCGCTTGCGCCTGGCCGTCGCACAGGCCAATCGTCCAGTTGTGCAGCGGGCAGGCCACGCTGGTGCCAAACACGATGCCTTGCGACAGCGGCCCGCCCTTGTGCGGGCAGCGGTCAAGCAGGGCAAACACCTCGTCGGCGTCGTTGCGGAACACGGCCACGTCCAGGCCTTGGTCACGCGCCACGCGGCGCGAGCCCAGCACCGGAATGTCTTCCACCCGGCAGATTTTTGTCCATGCGGTCATGGGGATTCCTTGTCTTGATTCAGGCGGTGGTCAGGGGCTCGAACTGGCGGGTGTCCACCTTGGCTTCTTGCAGCTCAAACCACGGATCGGGCTCGCCTTCGAGCGCTGCTTGCAGCTTGGCCCACAAGGCCTGGCGCAGCAGGGCGTCGTCCAGGATCTTTTTCTTCACGTAGTCCAGACCTACCCGGTTGATGTAATGCACCGTGCGCTCCAGGTACCAGCCTTCTTCGCGGTACAACTGCATGAACGCGCCGGTGTATTCCAGCACTTCTTCGGCGGTTTTGAGCTTGGTGAAAAAGTGCGCCACTTCGGTCTTGATGCCGCCGTTGCCGCCGACATACATTTCCCAGCCGCTGTCCACACCGATGATGCCCACGTCCTTGATGCCGGCTTCGGCGCAGTTGCGCGGGCAGCCCGACACGGCGAACTTGACCTTGTGCGGTGCGTACATGCGCCACATGGCTTTTTCGAGGTCCTTGCCCATTTGCGTGCTGTCTTGCGTGCCCATGCGGCACCACTCGCTGCCCACGCAGGTTTTGACCGTGCGCAGGGCCTTGGCATAGGCATGGCCGCAAGGCATGCCGATGTCTTTCCACACACCCACCAGGTCTTCTTTTTTGACGCCCAGCAAGTCAATGCGCTGGCCACCCGTGACCTTGACAGTGGGGATCTGGTACTTGTCGACCACATCGGCGATGCGGCGCAGCTCGGCGGCGGTGGTCTCGCCCGCCCACATGCGCGGGATCACGCTGTAGGTGCCGTCTTTCTGGATGTTGGCGTGGCTGCGTTCGTTGATGAAGCGGCTTTGCGGGTCGTCTTGCGCCTCTTTGGGCCAGGTGCTGATCAGGTAATAGTTGACGGCCGGGCGGCAGCTGGCGCAGCCGTTGGGCGTGCGCCAGTCCATGAACTTGAACACGCCGCCCACCGTGAGCAGTTTGTGGTCGCGCACCGCGTCGCGCACCGCCTGGTGGCCGTGCTCGGTGCAGCCGCACATGGGCTTGAGCTTGGGCGTGGCCGAATAGTCCCCACCGGCGGTGAACATCAGAATCTGTTCGACCAAGCCGGTGCACGAACCGCAGCTGGCGCTGGCCTTGGTTTGTTTGCGCACTTCGTCGAGCGTGAACAGGCCCTTGTCCTTGATGGCTTTGCAGATTGCGCCCTTGGTCACGCCATTGCAGCCGCAAACCTCGTCGGTGTCGGCCATGGCGGCGGCTTTGCTTTGGCCCTGGTGGCCCACATCGCCAATGTTCGATTCGCCAAACATCAGCTTGTCGCGGATGTCGGCCACGCTGCGGCCGTCGCGCAGCAGCTTGAAGTACCAGCTGCCATCCACCGTGTCGCCATACAGGCAGGCACCCACCAACTGGTCGCCCTTGAGCACCAGCTTTTTGTAGACGCCGCCAGCCGGGTCGCTCATGACGATTTCTTCGCACTCGGGGTTGCCCATGAAGTCGCCCGCGCTGAACAGGTCGATGCCCGTCACTTTGAGTTTGGTGGAGGTCAAAGAACCTGTGTAGCGGGCAATGCCGAACTCGGCCAGGTGGTTGGCCAGCACTTTGCCTTGCTCAAACAGCGGGGCCACCAGGCCGTAGGCAATACCCCGGTGCGCGGCGCATTCGCCCACGGCCCAGATGCGCGGGTCGGTCACGGTTTGCAGGGTGTCGCTCACCACGATGCCTCGGTGCACATGCAGGCCCATGCTTTCGGCCAGCGCCGTGTTGGGGCGGATGCCCACGGCCATGACCACCAGATCGGCGGGGACATGCGTGCCATCCTTGAATTCGACTTTGCTGACCCGTCCTGTCTCGTCTCCGATCAAGGCTGAAGTCTGCGCGCTCATGCGGAACTGCATGCCGCGCGCTTCGAGCGAGGTTTGCAGCATTTGCGCGGCCACCTTGTCGAGCTGGCGCTCCATCAGCCAGTCGCTGCCATGCACCACGGTCACTTGCATGCCACGCTTCATCAGGCCGTTGGCCGCTTCCAGTCCCAGCAGGCCACCGCCGATGACCACTGCGTGTGGGTATTGAGTGGCGGCGTCGATCATGGCCTGCGTGTCGGCGATGTCGCGGTAGGCCAGCACGCCGTGCAGGTCTTTCCCGGGCAGGGGCAAGATGAAGGGGTTGGAGCCGGTGGCGATCACCAGTCGGTCATAGGGCGTTTGCAGGCTCTCACCGGCCGCATTCTGCGCAGTGACCACGCGCTGGACGCGGTCGACTGCCGTGACCTTCCACCCAGCGTGCAGCGTGATGCCGTTGTCCTTGTACCAGGCCCAGTCGTTGAGCACGATCTCATCGAGTGTTTGCTCACCCGCCAGTACGGGTGAGAGCAGGATGCGGTTGTAGTTGGGGTGCGGCTCGGCACCGAAGACGGTGATGTCGTACAGGTCGGGCGCGAGCTTGAGCAGCTCTTCGATGGCCCGGACCCCGGCCATGCCGTTACCGACCATGACCAGTTTCATTTTTTCTTTGGTGTTGACGCGCATGTCCATGGTCTTGTCCTTAAGCAGTCTTTTCCACATGCGCCTGGCGTGTGTAAAGGAAGTCGATCACCGCTTTGCGGTAACGCTGGTAGTCGGCGCTTTCGGCCAACTCCACTCGCTGGCGCGGGCGGGGCAAATCTACGCTCAAGACTTCGCCAATCGTGGCGGCAGGGCCATTGGTCATCATCACAATCTTGTCGGACAGCAGCACCGCCTCGTCCACGTCGTGCGTGACCATGACCACGGTGCTTTGGGTGCGTGCCACGATCTCCAGCAGTTCGTCTTGCAGCTTGGCGCGGGTCAGGGCGTCCAGCGCGCCAAAGGGTTCGTCCATCAGCAAGACCTTGGGCTCCAAGGCCAGCGCACGGGCAATGCCCACCCGCTGCTTCATGCCGCCCGAGATTTCGCCGGGGCGCTTTTGCGCAGCGTGGGTCAGGCCCACCATGTCCAGCGCGGCGTCGGTGCGCGCCTTGAGCTGGGCCTTGCTCTCGGTCTTGCCAAACACCCGCTCGATGCCCAGGTGCACGTTGTCAAAGCAGGTCAGCCAGGGCAGCAGTGAGTGGTTCTGGAACACCACAGCGCGCTCGGGGCCGGGGCCTGCGATCTCGCGGTTGGCGCACAGCAGCACGCCTGCGGTGGGGGTGGTCAAGCCAGCGATCAGGTTGAGCAAGGTGGATTTACCGCAACCCGAGTGGCCGATCAGGGCCACGAACTCGCCCTTGGCGATGTCCAGGTGGATGTCACGCAGCGCCGGGAACAATCCCTTGTTGGTTTTGAAGGTCTGCTCAACGCTTTGGATCTGGATGTATTTGGAATCGTTGTTCATGATGCAACGTCCTCATAAGTGAATGCGGTGGCGATGCGGATCAAGGCGTATTCCAGAATCAAGCCCACCAAGCCGATCACAAAGATCGCGATGATGATGTTCTTGACGTTCAGGTTATTCCACTCGTCCCAGACCCAAAAGCCGATGCCCACACCGCCCGTCAGCATCTCGGCGGCCACGATCACCAGCCACGCTGTGCCTACGGCCAGGCGCACACCGGTCAGCATGTAAGGCAGCACGGCCGGGAAGAGGATGGTGGTGGCGATCTTCCATTCCGACAGGTTGAGCACCCGCGCCACGTTCAAATAGTCCTGCGGCACGCGCTGCACACCCACGGCGGTGTTGATGATCATCGGCCAGATCGAGCAGATGAAAATCGTCCAGATGGCCGCCGGGTTTGCGCCTTTGAAGACCAGCAAGCCGATCGGCAGCCAAGCCAATGGCGACACCGGGCGCAGCAAACTGATCAGCGGGTTGAACATGCGCGAGAGGAAGGTGAAGCGCCCGATGACAAAGCCCGCCGGGATGCCCACGAGTGCCGCCAAGCCAAAGCCCACCGCCACGCGTTCGAGCGACATCAGCACGTTCCAGCCCACGCCCTGGTCGTTGGGGCCCTTGCGGTAGAACGGATCACTGAAGATGTCGATGGCCTGCACGCCTGTTTCATAAGGGCTGGGGATGCTGCCCTTGGTGGTGATGGACACCAGTGACCACAAACCGATCAACAGAACCAGACCCATGAGCGGCGGCAAGACCGCCATCCAGAAGTTGTGCCACTGTCGAGCGCGTTGCATTTGCGTGGCAGCCTTGGCTGTGGCGGCGGCAAGCTCTGCGGCAGTCGGGGGGGGCCGCTTGACAGAGGCAGTTTTGCCCCCGGTGGGTGAATGGAAAACGGCGCTGACCATGGGGTTCTCCTTCACGCTTTGACTTTGAAGCCGTCGGCGTATTTCTTGGGGTCTTTGCCGTCCCAGACCACGCCATCAATGCCTTTGTGGCTGCGCATGTCGCTTTTGGGCACGGCAGCTTTGGCGGCAGTGGCCGCGTCTTTGTAGAGTGCGATCTGGTTGATCTGTTTGGCCACGCCCAGGTAATCGGGGTGGTCTTTGAGCAAGCCCCAGCGCTTGTGCTGGGTCATGAACCACATGCCGTCAGACAGGTAGGGGAAGTTCACCGTGCCTTCGTTGTAAAACTTCATGTGGTTGGGGTCGTCCCAGGTCTTGCCCATGCCGTTTTGGTAGCGGCCCAAAATGCGCTGGTTGATCGCGTCCACACCGGTGTTGACATACGACTTGTCGGCCACGGTCTCGGCCATCTTGAGCTTGTTTTGCAAGCTCGCGTCGATCCATTGGCCCGCTTCGATGATGGCGGCTGTCACGGCGCGTGCCGTGTTGGGGTATTTCTTGACGAACTCGGCGGTGCTGCCCAGTACTTTTTCGGGGTGGTCTTTCCAGATGTCTTGCGTGGTGGCGGCGGTCACCCCGATGCCGTCCATGATGGCGCGGTGGTTCCAGGGCTCGCCCACGCAAAAACCGTCCATGTTGCCCACACGCATGTTGGCCACCATTTGCGGTGGCGGCACGGTGATGACTTTGGCATCTTTCAGCGGGTTGATGCCGTAGGTCGCCAACCAGTAATACAGCCACATCGCGTGGGTGCCTGTCGGGAAGGTTTGCGCAAAGGTGTAGTCACGTTTGTCGCTTTGCATCAGCTTGGCCAGTCCCGCGCCATCGACGGCGCCTTTGTCGGCCAGTTTTTTGGACAGCGTGATCGCCTGACCGTTGTGGTTCAGGTTCATCAGAATGGCCATGTCTTTTTTGGGGCCCGACATGCCCAAGTGCACGCCGTACACCAGGCCATACAGCACATGGGCAAAGTCGAGTTCGCCGTTGACCATCTTGTCGCGCACACCAGCCCAGCTGGCTTCTTTGCTCAGCACGAACTTGACGCCGTGCTTCACATCAAGCCCCAGCACCGAGGCCATCACGACGCTGGCGCAATCGGTCAAAGGGATGAAGCCGATCTTGACTTCTTTTTTCTCGGGGGCGTCAGAGCCTGCGGCGTAGACCACTGAGCGCAGGGCGGGCGACACGCCTGCTGCGCCCACGGCGGCGGCCTGCAACACGGTGCGGCGGTTGAAGCTGGTTTTCAGAATGTCGGTCATGGCGAAACTCCTGGTGCGGTTTTGAAAAACAAAAAAAGGCGTCCTCATGTCACCCGCGCCTGCTGTGCAGGGCGCGAACGCATGGGGACGCCTTTGTCCGGTGTGAGCTCACCCGCCTTTGGGTGATCTCACGTGTGACCTTCGTTGGTCTTGTTGATTTCAATGCAATTGGCGTGCCAGGGTTCTCTTGGGGGTTTGGGGCTTTGATTGCACCTGTCGGGTGCGGGTGCACTGCACTGGTGCGTCTGAAAGGTGCGTCTGAAAGGTGCCCGTTCAGCCCAGCAACTCGGCCATCTCGACCATTTGTTGCGCGATGTCAGAGAGTTTTACGCCTTTGTTCATGGCCGCCTTGCGCAATTTGCCATAGGCCTCTTGCTCGCTCAGTCCCTGGCGCTGCATCAGCAGACCCTTGGCACGGTCGATCAGTTTGCGGTCTTGCAGCTGGCCACGGGCGCTGTCGAGTTCGGCCAGCAAGGCCTGTTCGTGTTTGAAGCGCGCCATCGCCACGGTCAGGATGGGGTGGATGCGCTCCGGCGCCAACCCCGCCACGATGTAAGCCGTCACGCCTGCGGCCACGGCTTCGTTCATGGGCCGTGTGTCGCTGTCGTTGGTGAACATCACGATGGGGCGGCGCTCGTCGCGCGTGGCCATGACCACGTGCTCGAGCGCATCGCGGGCGTCGCTCTCGGCATCCACGATCACCATGTCGGCCTGCAACTGGGCCAGGCGCTCGGTCAAAAACACATCGGCAGGCAGGGTGGCCACCAAGTTGTAGCCCGCTTCGAGCAGGCCAATGCGCAGCAGCCGTGAGCGCTCTTCAATGGCTTGTGCCTGCTCATCCCCCTCGGCCACCAAGGCGGGGTCGGAGATGATGACGACGATTCTCAAAGCTTCTGGCATGGGGCAAAACACGCAAGAAACGCGCCGACTTTCTGGAAAAGCAGCGTCCGGCTCTGCAGTGCCCGGGGCAAATGTTCAAGCCGCCTGCATGCCGTGCCGCACTTTGGTGCCGGCGCAAGCGGCCGATGCCCAGAACGCCAGCATGGTGCGCACAGCGTCTGCTTGGTCGCTTGTGGCGGCCACGCTGCCCGAGAAGGTGGTGTTGATCTGCACCGCTTCGGGCAGGGGGCCCAGCACGGTGATGCCCGGCACGCCCATCATCTCGCTCAGTTGCTGAAAGCCCAGTGCCACTTCGCCTTGCGCGATCAGGGCGGCCACCGGCACGCCGGGTTTTGCCTGCACCATGCGGTCTTGGATTTGCTCGGAGATGCCCCAGCGGTCGAATTGCGCCGCCAGTTGCACGCCGCTGGGCCCGGTAGAGATGCCCAGTGTGGGCGCATGCAAGACGGCTTGTTTGAGTGCTTCTTCTGTAGAAATGTCGACAAGCGCAGCCCCTTGAGGAATGGCCACCGCCACGCTGGAGTGCACCAAGTCTTTTCGGCTGCCTGGCAGCAGTTGGCCACCTTGCAGCAGTTTGTCGATGGCGTTGCTGGCCAGCACCACGCAGTCAAAGGCTTCACCGGCTTGCACGCGTTTGGCGGCATCGACGCCGCCAACCGATTCCACCTGCACCTCGTATTGGGGTGCGTGGGTTTTGAGCAGCGCAACGAGGTCGGTCAACAAAGCTTTGGTGGCCATGGAAGAGATGACGCGCAGGGTGGTGGTGGACATGGTGTGCTCGGGTCAAAGTGCAGATGAAGAATTAAACCAAATGCCAAGGCGGGGGCGCATCCGCATCTAAACTACCTGTTATGCGAATTTTGGGTATCGAATCTTCTTGCGACGAAACCGGCGTGGCCTTGGTCGAGACCACCGGCGAGGCTTTGCCGCGTCTGTTGTCGCACGCGCTCTACAGCCAAATCGAGATGCACCAGGCCTATGGCGGCGTGGTGCCCGAGCTGGCCAGCCGGGACCACATCCGCCGGGTGCTGCCGCTCACGCGCCAGGTCATGGCGGAGGCGGGCGCGACTTTGTTCGATGTCGATGTGGTGGCCTACACCCGGGGGCCGGGCTTGGCCGGGGCGCTGTTGGTGGGCTCGGGCGTGGCCTGTGCGCTGGCCGCTGCTTTGGGCAAGCCGGTGCTGGGCGTGCACCACCTGGAAGGCCATTTGCTCTCGCCATTTTTGAGCGCCGACCCGCCCGAGTTTCCCTTCATTGCGCTGTTGGTGTCAGGCGGGCACACCCAGCTGATGCGGGTGGACGGCGTGGGCCGCTACGAGCTGCTGGGCGAAACCATTGACGACGCCGCAGGCGAAGCCTTTGACAAATCGGCCAAGCTCATGGGCTTGCCTTACCCCGGTGGCCCGGGCCTGTCGCGCCTGGCCGAGCAGGGCAACCCTGCGGCCTACAAGCTGCCCCGGCCTTTGCTGCACAGTGGTGACTTTGATTTTTCGTTTGCGGGCCTCAAAACCGCTGTGCTCACCCAAAGCCAGAAGATTGGCCCTGCTGCCCACACCGAAGGCGCGCCCGAGCGGGCCGACTTGGCGGCCTCCACCCAGGCCGCGATTGTGGAAGTGCTGGTTAAAAAATCCATGAATGCACTCAAGGCCACCGGCATGAAGCGCCTGGTGGTGGCCGGTGGCGTGGGGGCCAACCGCGAGTTGCGTGCGCAGCTCAATGCCGCCTGCGCCAAAGCTGGGGTGCGCGTGCATTACCCCGAATTGCACCTGTGCACCGACAACGGCGCCATGATCGCCATGGCCGCCGCGATGCGCTTGCAGTCGGGCGCGCAGACGGCCGAGGCACGTTACAGCTTCGATGTGAAACCGCGCTGGCCTTTGCACGAGCTGGTCTGACCTGGCGCGCATGGCCATGAAGATGGATCCCGCATCGGGTGCGGGATGACACATATCGGGTGCGGGATGGCAGCTGGCGGCAAGCCCATCCCTTGTCACCCCGGGCGAAGACCCGGGGTCCATGTCTCAGAGTCCTGGATCAAGACCCGTTACACTGCGCCCCTTTCTAGCTCCAAACCACTTTTGGATGGGTTCTTTTTTTCATATGCATTTGTCTTTCATTTCACGTCGCGCGGTGCTGTCCTTGGCCTGTGCTCTGGCGCTGTCTCCCGTCTGGGCCCAAACACCTGCGCCCATCAAGTTGGCCCTGATCGAAGGGCTGAGCGGCCCCTTTGGCAACACCGGCGAGGCGGTGGTGCGCAACATTGCCTGGGCGGTTGAACGGGTCAACGCACGCGGCGGCGTCAAGACCGCGCAGGGCCTGCGCCCCATGGCGCTGGAGCGCTATGACAGCAAGGGCCAAAGCGAAGAGGCTTTGTCGGCACTCAAATCGGCCATCGACGACGGCGCACAAGTGGTCTTGCAAGGCAACTCGTCGGCCAACGCGGCAGCCCTGATCGATGCCATCAACAAACACAACGAGCGCGAACCGGCCAAGCGTGTGTTGTTCTTGAACTATTCGGCGGTGGACCCGGCGCTGACCAACGAGAAGTGCAGTTTCTGGCATTTCCGTTTTGATGCGCACGCCGACATGCGCATGACGGCCTTGATGCAGGTTTTGCAGGAGGATAAAAAGATCAAATCGGCCTACCTGATCGGTCAGGACTACAGCTTTGGCCAGGCCGTGCTGCGCGAAGCCAAACGCCAGCTGGCCGACAAGCGCCCGGATGTGCAGATCGTGGGTGATGAGTTGCACCCCATGGGCCGGGTGAAAGACTTCTTGCCCTATGCCGCCAAGATCAAGGCCAGCGGGGCGCAAGCGGTCATCACAGGCAACTGGGGCAATGACCTGACGCTCTTGGTCAAAGCCGCACGCGAAGCTGGTTACGAGGGCAAGTTCTACACCTTCTATGGCAACGCTCTTGGCGCGCCAGCGGCGTTGGGTGATGCCGGCGTGGGCCGCGTGATCGCGGTGGCCGACTGGCTGCCCAATGTGCCGGGCAAGGCCAGCGAAGCCTTTTACCGGTCTTTTCGCCAGCGCTTTCCCAAGCCCTCGGAAGACTATGTGCATGTGCGCATGCAGCTGATGGTCGAGGCCTTGGCGCAAGCGGTCGAAAAAGCGGGCAGCACCGAACCGGTGGCGGTGGCCCTCGCGCTGGAAAAAGCCCGCGTCAGCATGGCCGGCCAGACCGGCACCATGCGCGCACAAGACCACCAGTTCCAGCAGCCCTTGGTTGTGGGCGTCATGGAGCGCCAGGGTGCAGCGGGCGTGCCCTTTGATGTGGAAGGTTCAGGCTACGGCTTCAAGGTGATCCGCCAGATCAAGCCTGAGCAAGCCAGCATGCCCAGCAGCTGCAGCATGGTGAGGCCTGGCTGATGCCCGGCCCCGTAAGTGGCGGCGGATGCGGATTGAAAAGGCGGTGACACCGCCTTTTTTTTCGTCTGGCTTTGTCATTCGTCCAGCTGCGGCTGGGGGCCGTGCCATTCCCCGCAAGGTCCTGCGCCATGTTTCGGGGCATTGAAACAAGTTGTAAAACATCCCTAGGTTTTGTTTACTTGTTAAAAATGAATATTAAGATAAACAAAAATTATAAAAACATCAATCTTGATGGGTCAGTGATCAAGATTGAGAAAGTTGGGTGCTGAAGCTTGGTTTCGGTACCCGTCAGGGAGTTTGATAGATAGACCTCTTCCAAACGGATCTCGATCCTGAAAGGCAGCCCCGATGACATTCAAGCGTTACTTCAGCAAGGACTTTCCAAAAGACCTGGGCGCATTGCAACTGAGCCCCGTGCCACAGGTTTTGAAAGACATTTTTCACGACCCAGACCTGCTCTGTTTTGGCGGCAAGGACTGGAAACATGTGGCGCAGGACTTGGAGTTGATCGCCGTCCACGACCGCCCCCGCTTTGTGCTCAGCTTGCTGGCCATGGTGCTGACCGACCAGTGCATGCAGACCTATTTCAAGTCGTCTTATCCAACGTGGCGTGCGCAGACCAACTATCCCAAATTTGCGTGGATGCGTTTTGGGCTTTACAACGAAAACCCCCTGAAGTTGTTGGCTGTGCCCGAGCGTGCGGGTCTGTTGCCAGTCGGGCAGACCCTGGCCTTGATGCCTGAATTTGTCAGTTTTTATCTGGAGCTGGTTGCTGACTATCTGAAAAAGAACATGCCGCAGGTCACGCCAGAGGTCTTCTTCCAATCGGTGTTCAAGGACGGCATCATGCAGCTGGACGATGGCGTGGTGCTGGCGGCTTTCAAGTGCGCTTTGCAGCAAGCCCTGCACCCCGCAGCGGCAGAACACCCCCACATGGCCGATTGGGCCATGGCCTGAGCTGTCCGCATGGATGCTCGCCGCGACGGTGCACCCGCTTGCGGCTGCAGCCTTGTGCTGTTCAGTCACGTTCAGGGTTTGACCCAATAGGAGTCGAAGGCACGCACAGATAGGATTCGGTAGCTGATTTCGTTAGTATGCTAACTGTATGGCATCGCTTGGAATCGTGGACAACCCTTGTCGAAATGCCCGAACTTGCGACCCGAAGCTTGTGGTGGGTACCGACAGCTCACCGCAAGGCCTTTCACTGTGCACCTCGCAGAAAACTACATCCATGGCCAATGGGTCAAGGACCACACGCTCGCCATGCGTGGCGACTCGTTCAATCCCGCCACAGGCGAAAAAGCTGCGCAATTTGTAGCCGCCAGTGTGCAAGAGGTCGAGGCGGCCATCGCCTGTGCCCGCCATGCTTTTGAACACACCACTTGGGCGCAGCAGCCCAAACTGCGCTCGGATGTGCTGCGGGTGTTTGCTGACCGCCTGGAGCAAAACAAAGCCCAGGTGGTACAGACCTTGGTGCAACTCAATGGCAAGTTGCAGCGCGAGGCAGAAGGCGAAGTCATGGCCAGCATTTCCGAGCTGCGCTATTACGCAGGCTTGGCGCGCAACCTGTTTGGCCGCGTCATTGAGATGGAGCCCGAGGTTTACTCGCACATCGAGCGCGAAGCCATTGGTGTGGCGGCGATCATCGTGCCCTGGAATGCCCCCGTCACTTTGCTGGTGCGCTCCTTGGCCCCGGCGCTGGCTGCGGGCTGCACCGTGGTCATCAAGGCCGCGCACCAGACCGCACTGGTGCACACCCAGGTCATGGCCTGTCTGGTGGCCGACGAGCGCATTCCGGCAGGCGTCATCAACTCCTTCATTGAGCAAGACATCGTGGCCACGCAGCACCTGTGTGCGCACCCTGAGGTGGATGTCATCAGCTTCACCGGCTCGACCCATGTGGGCAAGCAAATCGCCTTGTCCACCGCCAAGAACCTGACCCGCCTGTCACTCGAGCTGGGTGGCAAGGCCCCGGCCATTGTGCGGGCCGACGCTGACCTGAGCGCCACGGTGCGCGGCATTGTGGGCGGCGCTTGCGTCATGGCGGGGCAAATGTGCACCGCCATCAGCCGGGTGCTGGTGCACGAATCGGTGGCCGCCGATTTTTCGGCGCAACTGGCCCGCGCTTTGGCGCAGGTCAAAGTGGGGCCGGGCGACCAGCCCAGCTCGGGCATGGGCCCGCTGATCGACCAACGCAACCAGACCCGCTTGCTGGAGGAAGTGCGCGCCGCATCGCAAGACTGCCGCGTGTTGCTGGCCGGACGCGTGCCCGATGACACGCCCCGTGGCGGTGCGTTCATCACCCCTTCATTGGTGGCGACGCAGGACTTGAACAGCCATTTTGTGCAAGATGAAATCTTTGGTCCGCTGATCACGCTGGAGACCTTCACGACAGACGATGAAGCGGTGCTGCGTGCCAACGCCACACGCTATGGCCTGGCCTCATCGGTTTGGACCCAGGACCACCGTGCGGCCCGAAAGATCGCTCGGCGCATCAAGTTTGGCAATGTGTGGGTCAACGCCCACAACCGACTGTTTGCAGAAATCGAGACAGGTGGCTACCGCCAAAGTGGCTTTGGTCGTTTGCACGGCGTGGAAGGCCTCAACGATTTCATGGAAACCAAACATGTGTTCATGCCCTGCAACGATTGATGCCGCCCAATGACCGATTCGACAAACCCCGAGAAGCAACACACCACGGCACGGTACTTTCTGGAAGGCCTGCAAGAGACCGGCATCCGTTATCTGTTTTCCAATTTGGGCACCGACCATGTGACCCTGATCGACGAGATGGCGCGCCTGCAAGCCGAGGGCCAAGCCATGCCCGAGGTGGTGCTGTGCCCGCATGAAAACGTGGCCATCCACATGGCCGGGGGTTATGCGGCGGTGACCGGGCAAGGGCAGGGGCGTCATGGTGCATGTGGACGCGGGCACCGCCAACGCGGCCATGGGCATGCACAACCTGATGCGCGCCCGCTTGCCGGTGCTGCTGATGGCAGGCAAAGCCCCGTATGCCCTGCACGGCGAAGTGCCCGGTGCCCGCGACAACTATGTGCACTACGTGCAAGACCCGTTCGACATCGCCTCGCTGGTGCGCCCCTACGTCAAGTGGGACTACAACTTGCCCTCGGGTGTGGTGGCCAAAGAGGTGGTGCGCCGCGCCCACAGCGTCATGCACACTGAGCCTGCCGGTCCGGTGTACATGACACTGCCGCGCGAAACCTTGATCGAGCCCTGGACGCCTGAGCAAGTCAAGTCTTACCCGGCCGCCCGCTACGGCGCGGTGCGCATGGGGGCCTTGCCTGCCGAGGCCACGCTGCAGATCGCCCGCGAGTTGATGGCGGCCGAGAACCCGCTGGTCATCACTTCTTATTTGGGTCGCAAGCCCGAGGCGGTGCAGGCGCTGGAGGCTTTGGCCGAGTTGTGCGGCATCCGGGTGGTGGAGTTCAGCCCCACTTGGCTGTGCATCTCGCGCGAATCACCGTGCTTTTTTGGCTTTGACCCAACGCCGCTTTTGCCCGACACCGATTGGGGCTTGCTGCTCGACATCGACGTGCCTTGGCTGCCGCACCAAACCCGCCCCCGCGAAGACACCCGTTGGGTGCACATCGACGTGGACCCGATCAAAAAAGATTTTCCGGTATGGGGTTTTGCCAGCGACCTGCGCTGGCCTGCCGACTGCGCGCAGGCCTTGCGCGATTTGCATCAGGCCGTGCTGTCTCTGGCCGACGAGGCCTTTCATCAGAAAGTGGCCCATCGCATGGCCAGCTGGAGCGCCCAGCGCCAGCAGCGGCTGGGGCGTGTGGCGGCCGCTGCACAAAACCCGGGAACAGAAGACGCCCTCAACCCTGCCTGGGTGTGCGCCCAAATCGGCGCGCAGCTGCGCCCTGACGACGTGGTCATCAACGAAGCCATTCGCAACTCGCCTGCTGTGTTGCAGCAAATTCCGCGCACTCAGCCCATGAGTTTTCTGGGTGGGGCAGGCGGGGGCTTGGGCTACAGCGCCGGCATGGCGCTGGGCGTCAAGCTGGCCCGACCGAACGACCGGGTGGTGCACATCGAAGGCGATGGCGGTTTCCATTTCTCAACGCCCACTTCGGTCTATGCGGTGGCGCAAGCGCAAGGCCTGCCCATCCTGACGGTGGTGCTGGACAACGGCGGCTGGCAAGCCGTCAAGGAAGCGGTGCTGCGCGTGCACCCGGATGGGCCTGCCGCCCAGGCGGGTGAGTTTCAGGCCCGCTTGAAGGGCGAGCAGCGCCGGTTTGAACAAGTGGCCCAAGCCTTTGGTGCGCACGGTGAACGCGTGACCCGCGCCGAAGACTTGCCTGCGGCCATTGCCCGTTGCTTGCAAGCGCTCGACCAAGGCCAGGCCGCTTTGCTGGTGGCTTCGGTCGCCAAGATTTGATTTTCATCCCTCAAAAAACAGGAGATACACCATGACGATTCGCCTCACATCCGCTGCACGCCGCAAGCTGGTGGCTGCTGCTGCCATGTCTTTGGCCGCATCTTTGGCCACCTTGGCCCCGGCCCAGTCCTGGGCGCAAGCGGCTTGGCCCAACAAGGCCGTGCGCATCGTGGTGCCCTACGCACCTGGCGGTGCCAACGACATCCTGGCCCGCGTGGTCGCCGAGAAATTGGCCCCCGTACTGGGGCAGCCCGTTTTGGTCGACAACAAACCGGGTGCAGGCGCCGTGGTGGGCTCGGACTTTGTGGCCAAAGCCGCCCCAGATGGCTACACCTTGCTCATGGCGGCCAGCGGCCCCATGGTGTTCAACCCGGTGTTGGTGGCCAAAATGCCCTTCAACCCCTTGACCGACTTGGCCCCGATTTCCATGGTGGGCTCTTTCCCCTTGATCTTGGCTGTCAACGAAGCCTCGACTGCCAAAACTTTCAAGGACCTGGTGGCCTTGTCCAAAGCCAATGCCGACAAGACCAATTACTCCTACCCATCGGCATCCTTTCAGCTGATCATGGAATTGGTCAAAGCCAAGTCTGGCCTCAAGGCGCTGAACGTGCCTTACCAAGGCAGTGCACCGTCCATCAACGCCGTGCTGACGCAAGAAGTGCAAATGACCTTGATCGACTCCGGCCCGATCGCCGCCTTGGTCAAGTCGGGCAAATTGCGCGCTTTGGCAGTGACTTCTGAGCAGCGCCTGGCCAGCTACGCCCAAGTGCCCACCCTGAAAGAGCAGGGCATTGACCTGTCGGTCAACTTGTGGAGCGGCTTGCTCGCGCCAGCCGGCACCCCAGAGCCGATCCTCAAGCGTTTGCAAGAAGAGGTCGCCCGCATCATGGCTTTGCCCGATGTGGCCGAGCGCATGGCCAAGCTCGACATACGCCCCTTGGGCACCAGTTCTGCCGAGTTGGGCAAGACCATGGCCAGCGAAATCCAGTTGTGGACGCAGGTGGCCAAAGACAACAACATCAAAGCCCAATGACGGCCCCCAGGCGCATCGCCATTGCCGGGGCCGGCATTGCCGGATTGACCACCGCGCTGGCTTTGCTGCAACAGGGTTTTCAGGTCGACGTGTTCGAGCAAGCCTCGCAACTGGGTGAGCTGGGTGCGGGCTTGCAAATTTCGCCGAACGGCTCTCGTGTCTTGCTGGCGCTGGGTCTGGGCGAGGCTTTGCAAAGCTGCGTCAGCCAGGCCCGGGGCAAAGAGATCCGCATGTGGAACACCGGCCAGCGCTGGACGCTGTTCGATCTGGGCGACGATTGCCTGGCCCGCTTTGGTGCCCCTTATTGGATGGTGCACCGCGGCGATTTGCACCGAATTTTGCTGGACGCCTTCGAGGCCCGCTCAGACCGGCCTGTGCGCCTGAACGCGCGTGTGGTCAAGGCCAGCACCACAGGCTCGGGGGTGACATTTGAATTGAACGACGGCTCGCAGCACAGCGCTCATGCTTTGCTGGCGGCCGACGGTGTGCACTCGGTGTTGCGCGAACAGTTGTTGGGCGAAGACAAGGCGCAATTCACCGGTTTGCTGGCCTGGCGTGGGCTGGTGCCTGTTGAGCGCGTGTCTGAACACTTGCGGGCGCAGGTCGGCACCAATTGGGTCGGCCCGGGGGCGCACGTCATCACCTACCCGGTGCGTGGCGGGGCCTTGATGAACGTGGTGGGCATCATCGAACGTGAAGGCTGGCGCAGCGAATCCTGGACCGAGCGCGGCACGCACGCTGAGCTGTTGCAAGACTTTGGCCACTGGCATGCCGATGTGTGTGAGTTGATGTCGGCCATCGATCAGCCTTTCAAATGGGCCTTGCTGGGCCGCGCCCCGCAAACCGGCTGGGCGCAGGGCCACATCTGCCTGCTGGGGGATGCGGCGCACCCCACCTTGCCGTTTTTGGCGCAGGGGGCCAACATGGCCATTGAGGACGCCGCCGTCATGGCGCGCTGCCTGGCCTTGGATGAACCCACCGAACACGCCTTGGCCCGCTTTGAAAAACTGCGCTGGCAACGCACCGCCGACATCGTCAACCGCTCGCGCGACAACGCCCAGCGCTTTCACAACCCCCAGCTGTCCGATCCCGCCAAAGCGGTGGACTACGTCAGCAGCGAGTGGGAGCCCGAGAAAGTCCGCCGCCGCTACGACTGGCTGTTTGAATACGACCCTTTGAAAGTACCGCTATGAGTTGGAATGCACCCGTTGTGGTGGTGGGCGCAGGGCCTGTGGGCATGACCCTGGCGCTGTGCCTGGCGCGCCGCGGCATTGCCTGCACCTTGGTCGAAATGCGGCCTGCGGGCGCGCTGCCCGATGTCAAATGCAACCACATCTCGGCCCGCAGCATGGAGCTGTTTCGCGCTTTGGGCGTGTCCCAAGACCTGCGCGCCGCAGGCCTGCCCGACGATTACCCGCACGACGTGTCGTACCGAACCAGCACGGTGGGGCAAGAAATTGCCCGCATCCACATTCCCGGGCGCAGCACCCGCCTGACCGACCACAGCGGCCCGGACGGCGACTGGCCCACGCCCGAGCCACCGCACCGCATCAACCAGCGCTACATCGAGCCGATTTTGGAGGGGCATGTGGCCCAGCAAGGCTTGATCACCACCTTGTACCGGCACCAAGTGCTGGACTTTGAACAAGCCGACGGCCAGGTGAGCGTGCGCATTCAAAACCTGGACACGCCCGATGCGCCGCCGCTGCAAATTCAGGCCGCTTATCTTGTGGGCTGCGACGGCGGCCGTTCGGCGGTGCGCAAAGCCATTGGGGCCAAATTGGTGGGTGACGAGGTGGTGCAACGTGTGCAAAGCACCTGCATCCGCGCGCCTGGCCTGAAGGCGCGCCTGCATGCCCCGGCGGCCTGGGCCATGTTCACCGTCAACCCCCGGCGCAGCGGCAACATCTACGCCATCGACGGCCAAGAAGTCTGGCTCATCCACAACTACCTGCGCGACCACGAAGCCGACTTTGACGCGGTGGATCGCGACTGGGCCATCCGCACCATCCTCGGTGTGGGCGAAGACTTCGAGTACGAACAGATGAGCCGCGAAGACTGGATTGGCCGCCGCCTGGTGAGCGACAAGCTGCGCGAAGGCC
The DNA here is from genome assembly GCF_003063335.1 of Limnohabitans sp. MMS-10A-192. Taxonomy (GTDB): domain Bacteria; phylum Pseudomonadota; class Gammaproteobacteria; order Burkholderiales; family Burkholderiaceae_C; genus Limnohabitans_A. The sequence goes on from NZ_NERX01000004.1 coordinate 386,475, forward strand.
GCGTGTTTTTGGCCGGAGACGCCGCGCACCTGTGGGTGCCGTACGCCGGTTACGGCATGAACGCGGGCCTGGCCGATGCGGCCAACCTGGCTTGGCACCTGTCGGCGCAAATCGAAGGTTGGGCCGCGCCCGAGGCCTTGTCGGCCTACGAAAAAGAGCGCCACCCGATCACCGAGCAGGTCTCGCGCTTTGCCATGAACCACGCACACGCCATGAGCCAGCGTCACCGCGAGATTCCTTTGAATCTGGAAGACGACAGCCCAGAGGGGCAAGCCGCCCGCGAAGCCTTTGGCCAAAACTTGTACGACCTGAACGTGCAGCAATACTGCTGCGCGGGCCTGAACTTTGGTTACTACTACGACCAGTCACCCGTCATGGTTTACGACGGTGAAAAAGCGCCCGAGTACAGCATGGGCAGCTTCACGGCATCCACCGTGCCCGGCTGCCGTGCGCCGCATTTCTGGTTGGGTGAAGGACAGTCGCTGTACGACGCCTTGGGTCCCGTTTACACCTTGCTGTGTTTGCAGCCGGGGCATGACGATGCGCTGCAGGCTTTGCAAGCGGCGGCAGAACACCAAGGCATGCCACTGCGGGTGCTGGATGTTTCACAGGTCAAGAACTTGCCTGACGAATACAAACACCCCTTGCTGGTGGTTCGTGCAGATGCCCACACGGTCTGGCGTGGCCACGGTCTTGATGACGCATCGGCGCAGGGCTTGGTGTCGACCTTGTGTGGTCGCAGCGCCTGGGTGTGAGCGGTACTTTCTTCCCAGGCCTGTGATGGCTGGGCGCCAGGGGCTTGCTCAACGGGTTTCTGTGTCCACGTCTTTCTGAAAGTCAGCACTGTCCAACGCTTGTTGGCTGCCCATCCAGCTGCCATACACCGTCTGAAAATCCGCCACGATCTGCGCCAGCGGCATGTCGTCAAAGGTGCCGCGCTGTTTCACGTACTCCATGTGCCGATTGCCTGATTTGTCGAACGGGTGGTAAATCGAATCGTTTCGCCCATCAAACTCCAGCGGCAGCAGGCCGAACTTGTCGCACAGCTCAATGTTGAAAGCGGGTGTGGCCTTGACCCATTGGCCGTCCAGCCAGATGTCGGCATAGCCGTGCCAGATGAACACATCGGTCTGCATGGTTTGGCGCAAGCGCTCGGTGCTCAGGTGGTTGCGCACATCGGCGTAACCCAGTCGGGCGTGCAGTCCTGCGGCGCGGCAAGCCGCCGCCATCAAGGCCGCTTTGGGCACACACCAGCCCGAGCCCTGGGCAATCACCGAGCTGGCGCGCATGCCTTCGGTGGACAGCTCGATGCGGTAGGGGTCGTAACGGAAATGGTCGCGCACCGCCAGGTACAGAGACACCGCGCGTTCGCGGTCGGTGGCGCCTTGCGCGTGCTGGCGCGCCAAAGCGATCACATTCGGGTGGTCGCTGTCGATCAAGGCCGTGGCGGCCAGCGTGGCGGGGGAGGGCAAGTCGTCGGTCATGCGGATCACTGTAGCGCGTGTGCCAGCGCCGGTCTGTCACGCTGGCTATAGTGGCTTGTCGCGCCCTGGATGGGGCGCTGTTCAGGAAGGGCCCTAATGGCGTCGGTGTTGAATTTTGGAGCGGTGCGGGTGCACCTGGGAGAGAAATCGGGCAAATACCCCGACGGCAACCAGCTGATTGTGCAGGGCGCTGACATGCGGGTGGCCTTTGACACGCCCGAGGTGGCCAACCGCATTGGCCCCGAGCTGGACACGGTGGACCTGGTCATCCTGGGCCATGTGCACGAAGACCACATGGCGGGGCTGCACCGCCTGCCCCAAGCCCGCGTGCAGGTGCACGAGGCCGACTTGGCGGCGGCCCAATCGTGGGACGGCCTGTGCCAACACTACGGTTACCCCGCCGAGGTGCTGGACGCCATGCACGCCATTGTGCAAAAGGACTTCCATTACCAACCCCGGCCCGACGCCACTGGCTACACCGACGGCGCTGTCTGGGACCTGGGCGGCGGCGTGCGCGTGCGGGCGCACCACCTGCCGGGTCACACCGCAGGCCACTGCGCCCTGGTGGTCGAGAGCGAAGGCCTGGCCTTCATTGGCGACATCGACCTGAGCGGCTTTGGCCCGTATTACGGCGACGCCACCTCCAGCCTGAGTGACTTTCGGCAAACCTTAAAGAAAGTCGCCGAGCTGGACGCCCGCATCTGGGCCACCTCGCACCACAAAGCGGTGATCACCGACCGGGCTCAGTTCTTGGCCGATTTGGCCCGCTTTGCCAGCAAGATCGACGAGCGCAGCGCGCAACTGCTGGGCTACCTGCAAAGCCCGCACAGCCTGGACGAGCTGGTGGACCGCCGCCTGCTGTACCCGCAAGGCTACGACGTGCCCTTTGTGCCCTGCGCCGAGCGCAACACCATTGGCATGCACTTGGCCGAGCTGCAGGCGCAAGGGCAAATCCATGCGCTGGACGATGGCCGCTATGTGGCTGTTTGACCTTCACATTTCAACCTCTATGACCGGAGACCGAACATGAGCCCCGAACAACTCTTGCAACACCACGACCAAGCCCGTTTGTGGGGCCAGGCCCCCGGCGTGGTGGGCGGCCCCGACACGGCGGCGGCCTACCAGAAAGCCCTGGCCGTGCGCCAGTTGCGCCAGCAGCGCGGCGAAGTGGCCAAGGGCTACAAAATTGGATTCACCAACCGCACGCTGTGGCAACGCTACGAGGTGTTTGGCCCCATGTGGGGCACGGTCTGGGACACAGGCCTTAGCGTTGCCGAGCCCGCCGCATCGGGGTCTGCCGAGGGCAGCATCGACCTGACCCACACCTGCCAGCCCCGGCTGGAGCCCGAAATCGTCTTCGGCATGAAGATCACGCCAGCGGCCAACGCCAACCTGCAGGAGCTGTTCGAAGCCATCGACTGGATCGCACCGGGTTTTGAGGTCGTGCAGTCGCACTGCCTGGACTGGAAGTTCACCGCCACCGACACCATGGCCGACAGCGGCCTGCACGCCCGCCTGCTGGTGGGCCAGCGCCTGCCCGTTCAGCAACTGGCCGCCGATGCACAGGCCTTGCACACCCTGCTGGCGCAGTCCCAGGTCACGCTGTTCAAAAACGGCCAGGCGGTGGAGCAGGGCACCGGCACCAACGTGCTCGACAGCCCGCTCAACGCCTTGCACCACTTTTTGAAAGAACTGCGCCAATGCCCCGGCGCGGTGGACCTGCAAGCGGGCGACGTGATCACCACCGGCACCTGGACAGACGCTTGGCCGCTGCAAGTGGGTGAACACTGGCGCGCCGAGTTTTCTGCGCCGCTGGGCAGCTTGAGCGCCCGCATGTGCTGAACCCTGGGCTCAACGCAAGGCATAAAAAAGCGCCCCGAGCCGCAAGGCAGGGGGCGCAAATCAAGCATGTCAGGCAACTGCGGAAAGCATGACCCGTTCAGTATACTGTAAATATAACCAGTGTTTTGGGGCCAAGTTCTGACCCCCTCTGGCGCTCTTCGCATCCTGCCCTGTTTGGCCCATCCACCACCATGCCTTTGCCCCGCCGCCGCCGAGACGACTTTGAAGAAAGCCGGATCTACGAATACCCCCAGCACCTGCGCGAAGCGATCGAAGACGCGCCCACGGGCGCAGGCGTCTACACCTTCCACGGCCAAGAGGGCGACTTGCCGCTGTACATCGGCAAAAGCATCAACATCCGCGCCCGCCTGCTGTCGCACCTGCGCACGCCCGACGAGGCGCGCATGCTGCGCCAGACCCAGCGCATCAGCCACATCCGCACGGCGGGCGAGATCGGCGCGCTCTTGCTCGAAGCGCAAATGATCAAGGCCCAGCACCCGCTGTTCAACCAGAAGCTGCGCCGCAACAAACAACTGTGCAGCCTGCGCGTGAGCGACGGGGTCCCCGAGGTGGTGTATTCCAAAGACATCGACTTTGCCGCGCAGCCCGATTTGTACGGCCTGTTTGCCAGCCGCCATGCCGCACTCGACGCGCTGCGCGCCATCGCTGACCAAAACAAGCTGTGCTACGGCCCGCTGGGCCTGGAAAAACTGCCCCCTGGCAAAGCCTGCTTCAGGGCCGCCATCCGCCAATGCGCCGGTGTATGCCGAGGCGATGAAAGCCCACAGGCGCACCGCGAGCGGCTGTTCACCAGCTTGCTGGCGCTGCGCGTGGAATGCTGGCCTTACCCGGGCGCGGTGGGCTTGGTCGAGCGCGATGAAGAACTCACGCAAATCCACGTCGTCAACCACTGGTGCTACCTGGGCAGCGCGCCCAACCCCGAAGCCGCGCACCAGCTCAGCCAAGTGGCAAGTCAGGTGGCTGAAGGCTTTGACGCCGACGGCTACAAAATCCTGTGCCGACCGCTGCTCACGCAGAGCGTGGAGATTTTGGCGTTGTAGGGTGCACGCTTTAGAAGCACCCCTCCGGTTTGTCATCCCGGACTTGATCCGGGATCCATGACCGTTGACACATGCATTGGGCCAGGACGCACAGGCCCTCTCTCAAGGCAGCAGGTCGATCAGGATTTCATTGCGCCGATTCCACGGCAGCGTGAAGGGGTCGTCGTAGCGGGCGATTTGGGCTCTGGGGCTGAGCTTGAGTTGGCGTGCTTGTGCCCAAGCCTTAAGCCGCCCGGTTTGTTCTTGAATGCTCGCCTGCGTGGTGAAGCCGCTAAAGCCCACGGCCACCACATCGTGCTCGGGCACGGGGCGCAGCTCGATTTGCGGGTTGAGCGGTTGGGGCAGCGTCTGCACGCTTTCGGCCGACGGCATCACAAAATGCACGCGCCAACCTTGATCTTCGGGCACCACGGTGACGGGCGCGGTCATCGAAATCTTGCGCTGTGCACCCAACCCGGCTTGCAGGTTGTCGCCAAAGATGTAAGACGCAATCCGCCGAAAGCCGCTGCGGCTTGCAGCGTCAAAGTCGCCCTGGATTTGCGTTTGGGCCACCGTGAAGGCGGCGTAGCGGCGCACCTCAAAAGGTGGGTCTGAAACGAGCACGGTGTAACGCGGTTCTTCAACGGCCATGGCGGCTCCACAAAAAAGGAACAGAACAGAAAAAAACCAGCGCATAAAAGCTCGCTTGCAAACGGGTGTGGGGGTATTCAAGCAAATGGAAGGGCCAGGCGTCGGTCCGCTGGCGCACGCACCTTATGGCATTTGTTGCGCTGCGTGTTTCACTCTCAAAATTTCGACGGTTCGGGTATCTGACAGCACGCGGTAAAACACGATGTAGTTCGGGTGCACCACCAGTTCGCGCAACCATTCTGGCAAACCCGGCCGGCCCTGTCGGCCAAGCTGTGGATGCTGTGCCAGCCTCCCGGTCTTGTCGCGCAATTCTTGGCCGAAGCTCTGGGCTCGCGTTGGTTTGTCCTTGCCGATGTAGCGCACTATGGCTCGCAAGTCTTCGCGGGCCATCGGACGCCATTCGACGCGAAAAAGCGGCTGCGTCATGCTCCTATTTTCTGACTCAAGGCGTTCAGGTCGGCGTCCATGTCGGCCATGACTTCATCATGGGCAATGCTCGGTCGCGGGTCGTCCAGCGATGCTTGAATTTCGCTGGCCAGCCACTGGTTATAGGCGGCGGCTTCGTGTGCGCCGCGCATGGCGATGGCCCTGCCTCGGTTACCCGTACTTGGCTCTTTGTCGGACGGGTCGTAGTCGGTCGCGTCGAACTGGCCCACTGTGATGCCAATTTCACGCAACACATTGAACGCCGTCAGCGGATTGCCAAAGCGGCGCGGCTCGGTGCTGCGTGCCTTTGATAGCAGGGCACCTGAGCCGCTACGGGTGTCGATCTGAACCAGGAACGCCCCGCCTTGCCCTTTCAAGGTTACGCCCGACACACCGCCGGCGTCGTTTGCAGTACGCAGCTGCTCTAGGGTGATGCTTTGCATGCTGGAATCCTTATATGTTGCGCTTAAAAACAAGGTTGATTGTGCATAAATTCAAGGAGGTGTGCAATTTTGCGAGGTCTGTTAGCGTTTAATGCGGGGTTTTTCAGTGCCGATTCGGTCGCAGGGGTGTTGACGCTGGGGGGGAGTTGGGACTCGGTATCTTGTGTGCCACGCGAATCTCTGCAATATCAAGCGGCGGCAAACATCAAACGCTCAACTTCAGCCTTTGCGAGTGGGACTTGACTGTCCTAAATTGGACATGCGTAGCTTGGCTAAACAGTTGATTTCTACTAGTCCTCTTTTTACACTTTTCATATCAGATTCGGACGCATTGGCTCCCATTACGACCTCTTCCATAAGATCGCAGAGATTCGTCTTCAGATTTATACCTGGTTCTGTTTTGGGCTGCATAACCTCATCCAGCCGTCCGCCAGCGACATCTGTCAAGTGAATCAACCTTACTTCTGACTCGCCTTGAAAATCAAGGCTTTTAATAAGCATTTGTTGGTGGATGTCATTGACATTTGGATGAGAATCAAAATCCAAATACCGCACCCTAGCTAGGACAAACGACTCTTCTGCCGTAATAGACGATTTCAAACGACCAACTGTGGTCTTTACAGCAACACCAGTCGCGTTAGCTGCATAACTTGACCACATAGCTTGTGATTCTTCTTGGTCTTCCCGCCAACACGATACGTATGTTTTTCCTCGAAACATGTCCCGAACCATCTGAACGGCACCGGCTACAAACGGAGGGGAAGATCTATACATTTCACGAACAGTTCCTCTTGGGGTTCGTCCCTCAAGTGGGTCATCGAACTTATCCGCCCTGCAAAAAAATATCGATTGATCTTTGATGAGTTTCTCAAACTTCACAAGTGTGAAGTAACGCCATAAAACCACCTCGTCTTTTGGCTGATCTAAATCTGGTCGATGTTGATACATTAAAATTTTCCAGGAGGGTTTAATTATTTTCTAACGGAAAAAAAGGTTTCGAATTCGGTCCATACATTTCGTATCTTGTTCTGCAATATCCGGTTTTAGATTATTTAGGAAATTTGCCAGTATTTTTTATTTCTGCCTTTTCTTGATTAAAACCATAATTTGCCCATGCAGGTATCTTAGTCGTTTAGTGATTTTTTAATAAATTTATGATGGCTTGGTGTGGCTGGAAAATTGCACAATTCATTATCCATCTCCACGTGTTTTAAAAATGATGCCATCATTGGATGCGTCATTTTTATATCCAACTCTAAAGACATACGGCAGGTAATTTCAATGACAGTGCTTTCACGCTCTTTCTTATCGTTGCAAACATCAGAAGCATAGGCTCCAGATGGGATCATAAAAAAGCGATTATTTTCAGAAAGTGATTTTTTTCATCTGGTGTGCTTGTCCAGCTTGTAATTCTTGAACTCCTCCTCCGGGCGGTCCAGATTTTTGCCTTCGGATTTTCGCTTGGCTTATGTCTGCATCGGTAGGTTCGCGTGCCTGATGACCAGCTAGGGCTGAAGTTGGGCCAAGGCGTAAACGACAACGACGCCCACAATGTGGGCGAGGTTTTTTTAGGGCGTTGTGCGTGACGCTGTCGATGGGCGCGCTCGGTATGGCGTACTTAGTTCGAGCGGCGCCTATCGCAAAACCTTGAAATAAAAATCACCGCTCAAGCTTGTGTTCTCCCAAGGGGTCTGCTGATTCTTGGTTTCTTCCTGCACAGCCCGGCGTACTTCTTTGAACACTTGTTCAATCGGTTTATTGGGCGACTGCATGGCCTTCACAAGATGCTTTGTGTACGGACTATTACGCTCTCTAGGATCACCATCAGATGCCACCTTTCCGGGTGATGTTGCGTAGGCAATGATGGTTCCTCTTGGCGCATCCATCTGCGCAAGACCCCTTGATGCTGAGCGAAAGCTCCGGCCAAAGGGGTCATCCCGGCAAGCATCAACGATGAGGATGTTGACGCCCTTGCCTGCGGTGCTCATTTTCTCCAAGACCAAGGACACATCCAGTCCTTGGTCGGTAATCTCATCTTCACGCTGTATGTCTGCATTGACTGGAATGAAGTAGTTACGGCCCTTGACCTCCACACCATGCCCAGAGTAATAAACCAAGCCAACATCGGAGCTCAGGAGTTTGTCACCGAACTGGCGAACAGCTGAACGCATCTGTTGGAGTGTTGCGTCTCTGAGGTCAATCACCTCAAACCCACTGGTGCGCAGTGAGCGAGACATGTCATCTGCATCGTTCAGCGGGTTGGCGAGTGGGCGGACTTTGTAGTTTTTATTCCCAACGACCAGCGCGACACGCTTACCCGTAGGGACTGCTGATGGGGTCGTGGTTGGCGAAATGGGTGTTGTTTGTGTGGCTTGCTGTTGAGCAAGTCTCAGTTCTGCTTCGGCTTGTGCTTGTTTGCGTTTAGCTTCTTCTGCTTCTGCACGAAGTCTTTCTATTTCTCTGTTGGGTGTGGCTGCTTGCTGTACTGGTGCAGAGCTGACAAAGTTATTGTTAGCCCAAATACCTTGATTAACGATTGAGCCGTTTGGGGCATATAGAGTACCTTGCCCGTTGCGGTTGCCATAAGAAAAATCACCAATATATTTATCGCCATTAGCATAGGTGTAAATACCTTTCCCGCTGCGGTTGTTCCCATCCTTGACCTCACCAACAAATATACCGCCATCAGAAAAGGCGACAGTACCAAAGCAATTACGCCACCTAGTTACATCACTACCCTGACAAGCAGGCAAATTACTCTGGGCGCAAGCACTTCCCCAACCCAACAGGCAAAGCACTACAAATCGAATCAGGTTTTTCATAGTCATACATTGTTGCAACTGCCCAAATCAATACCAACCCGATTTCGCAAAACTTCAGGTTGGTACGAATTTGGAAGCGTCGTGGGCGCCAGAGCCTTTCATGGCAGTCCGCATGACGGTCACACGATGAACGTACATGTCCGTCAACACAGTGCAAAACCCCGGTCCGCGTCCACACAGCTTTTTGTTGAAATCGTTGCAATCGCCTTGCGCCATGGGTTTCAATTCAACCTCGGCACCCGGCCCTTGCAATTACCCTCCCGTACCCACTGGCACAGCAGAAGCTTCCAACTATAGCGACAAAATGCCCCCAAATTAGCTACAAACCAGCTTTGTCCGCCACAGCCTGATCGCCTCGATATACGGTTCATCCATACACAATCCGGCGACCCCATGCCCACCCCCAAACCTCAACTCACCCTCATCGACTGCAACAACTTCTACTGCAGCTGCGAACGCGTTTTCTAGCCCTGGCGGCAATACCGCCCGCTCGTCGTCCTCTCCAACAACGACGGCTGCGCCATTGCCTGCTCTGACGTGGCCAAAGCACTGGGCATCAAAATGGGCGCAGCCCAGCTGCGCGAACACGGCAGCTAGCCCGCACTCGACCTGCAGCCCATGAACTCGCCTAAAAAACAAATCGCCTGCACCCGCTCATTTGGCCAAGCCATCACCGAACTGTTCGAGCTGCAAGAGGCCATTTCCGAATTTACGTGACGCGGGCGATAGACCCGATCAACCCGCGCCATGGCCACTGCAGGGGTATTGCCCAGCCCCTTGGCCCCGCTGCTAGACTCCACCGGTGCCGCAAAACCAAGACTACCAAGCCCCAGATTCGCCCATCGACATCGTTTATCTGTGGGTCGACGGCAACGATTCGAATTGGCGTGCCAAGCGCCAGACGGCTTTGCAGCAGCTGGCCCATGACTCCAGCGCAGCCATGGCGCGCTACAGCAATGTGGAGGGCCGTTTTCGCGACAACCACGAGCTGCGTTACAGCCTGCGCGCGCTGGAGAAGTTTTTCCCCGACCACGGCCATGTGTACATCGTCACCGACGCCCAGGCCCCCGATTGGCTGCGCCCCTCGGACCGGTTGACGCTGGTGGACCACCGTGACCTGATGCCCGAAGCGTCCTTGCCCACCTTTGATTCGGGGCACATCGAGTCCTGGATTCACCACATCCCCGGTTTGTCTGAACGCTATTTCTATTTGAACGACGACGTGTTTTTTGGCGCGCCGGTGCGCCTGGATGACTGGTTCCATCCCGGCGGCTTTCATGTCACGTGGTCGGACGACCCGGAAGTCACCGACGAAGCCATGCGCATGGACGCCACCTCGCTGGAAAACGCTTGCCGCCTGTCCATCCAGTGGCTGAGCGACAAAGCCCGATCGGGCAAAGCGGCCTTGCGCGAGCAAGACCCGCTGTACCAAAGCACCTTCCGCACCTTTGCGCATTCACCCCGACCCATGCTCAAGTCCATCTTGCTGGAGCTCGAGGACACGGCGCCCGAGTTGTTTGCCGCCGTGCGGTCCACCGTGTTTCGCAGCTGGGACAAGCCCACCATCGTCTCGGACTTTGTGTTGCGCTGGGCCTTGGCGCATGGCGTGGCCAGTGTGCGGCCTTACCGCCACCGGTATGTCTCGACGGGCGAGGCCGATCAAGACGCACAACTGCAGGCGCTGGTGGCCGAGTTTGGAGCGTTGGAATTTTTTTGCATCAACGACACCACCGACGATGCACATGCCAACGACCCGCGTTTGCAGAACGTGCTCATGGTCTTGGAGTCGATCTTGCCCAGCCCTTCGGGGTTTGAAAACCCTGCTGCTTTGCTGACCGGCGTTCAGCACGCCGAGGATTTCAGCGCAGAGATTCGCGGCTCAGAGGCGATGGCGGCAAAGGAAACGTCTCCTGCGCTTCGCTCAAAGCTTGCTTGAGCAAGTCACCTGGGCTCACCTTGTCCTGATCTCCTTGGGCGCTGATTTGACGGGTTTGGTGTTTGGCCGTACGGCCGCGCACCCGCATGCGCCAAACCCGGAACGACCGTGTTTTGAGCGACCCGCGCATCAATTCAATCACCGCTGGCTCGCTCAGCCCAAACTGCGCGGCAATGGCCTCGAATGGCGTGTCGTCCTGCCAGGCCATGGCGATGATGGTGGACACATCGGCTTGTGCCAAGTCGCAGAGTCGGGCTGTTGCTGGTGTCATTGGGGAACTTTGCGGGAAAGAATGGATTTTGAGGTCAAAGGTGTGGCTTGGCGATTTCACGGCAGCAAGGCCGTGGTCTCTTGCCGCAGCATGCGCACCATCTCTTGCGCGGCCGGTGACAGGCTGCGGTTTCGGCGGGTGACCACGCCCAGCGGGCGCTGGATGTCCGGGCCCGTCAGGCGGCGGGTGAGCACGCCTTCTTGCTGCACAAAGGCCGCAGCCAGCTCGGGCAGAGCGGCCACGCCCAGGCCGGCTTTGACCATGGCGTGGATGGTGGCGATGTGCTCGACTTCGTAGCGCGGCTGAAAGGCGATGCGGTGTTCGATGAAAGCCGCATTGGCGTACTGGCGAACGCTGGCGGGCAGCGGCATCGAGATGTGCGTCAGTTCGGCCACCTGCAGCCAGTTCAAAGGGGTTTTGCCTTTGGCCAGGCGGTGGTTCAAGGGAATCAGCAAGACAAAACCATCGGCCGACAAAGGCGTGTAGTCCAGGTCTGCGTAGTCGGGGTTGGCCGCTGTGAGCGCAAAGTCCACCGTGCCTGCGCGCACCAGGTCAAAAGCAGGGCCAGACAAGGTGTCGTGCAATTGCAGCGCAATCTCCGGGTGTTGCTCGGCATAGCGGGCCATCACGCGCGGCACCACCGTGGCCGCCAGCGAGGGCAGGGCCGCCAGGCTCACTTTGCCCGACTGGATTTGCGTGATGTGCAGCACGCGTTGCACGGCCTCGTGGGTTTGGGCGTTGAGCAGTTTGGCTTGTTCCACGAACACCTGGCCTGCGGCCGTCAGGTGCACGCTGCGTGTGGTGCGGTCAAACAGGCGGGTGCCCAGCGCATCTTCAAGCCGGGCAATCACACCCGACACCGCCGATTGCGACAAATGCACTTGCGCTGCCGTGCGCCTGAAACTACCGGTTTCGGCCAGCACCAGAAAGATGTCCAGATCGCGGGGTGTCCAATTGATATGCATTACAGATCAGTTTATAGAAAAAAACGGCTGGACGAGGCAATGGGGCCTTCCTAGACTCGGCGCATTCTCATAGACAAATGCGCGTTTCATGATTTCTTCACACCCTTCACAAGCCCGCACCGTGGTCGTCGGCGGCGGCACCATGGGCATGGACGTGGCCATCGTGCTGGCCCGTGGTGGCAGCCAGGTCACCGTCATCGAGCCCGATGCGGCCAAGCGCCAAGCACTGGCCGCACACGTGCGCCACAACCTGGAGCCTTTGGGCATGGCGCACCGCACCGAGCGAGTCCAAGCCGTGGCCGACCTGAGCGATGTGAGCTGGCCCGGTGTGAGCCTTTTGATCGAGTGCATTCCAGAAAAGCTGCCGCTCAAGCAAACCCTGTTTGCGCGCTTGGCGCAACTGGCCGCGCCCGAGACCCTGCTGTGCAGCAACAGCTCCAGCTTCCCGATCAGCGCCATTGCCCAGGGCTTGCCCACGGCCGAGCGCATGTTGGGTCTGCACTTTTTCATGCCCGCGCATTTGGTGCCGCTCGTGGAGGTGGTGCTCGGCCCCCAGTCCGACTTGCAGCAAGCCGAACAACTGTGCGACTTCATGCGCGGCTGCGGCAGCGTGCCGGTGTTGGTGCGCAAGGACAAGCCCGGCTTTTTGGCCAACCGCATGCAGCACGCTCTGGCGCGTGAAGCCTTCGCCCTGATCGACGAAGGCGTGGCCTCGCCCGAAGACGTGGACGCGGCCGTGCGCTTTGGGTTTGGCTTTCGGTTTTTGGCCGCTGGCCCGGTCATGCAACGTGACCATGCCGGTCTGGAAGTGCATACCGCCGCCGCCGCCAGCATGTACCCCAGCTTGGCGGTGAACGCCGAGCCCGCCCGCGTGTTGCAAGAGCGCGTGGCTCGGGGTGACCTGGGCATGAAGACGGGGCAGGGCTTTTTTACCTGGACGCCCGAAACCCAAAAGGCCGAGCGCGAGCGCTACGACCGCTTGCTGCGCCAGGGCCTGGATTTGCTGGCCTCTGAGCTGCCGCCGCTGAACCCGCTTGATTGATTCCCCACGATTGATGTCCTCCCCCCGTTTTTGACAAGGCAAACCCATGGCTGTTTTTTCGCATCCTCTGCTGATCACCGTCGCGCCCAATGGCGCCTACAAGCAGCGCCCTGACCACGCGGCCCTGCCCATCACTGCAACGGAGCTGGGGAAAACCGCCAAGCAGTGCCTGGATGCCGGTGCGGCCATGATCCACATGCACATCCGCGACGCAGAGGGCCGCCACAGCCTCGACGTGCAGGGCTACCGCGATGCGCAGCAAGCGGTCAAGGCGGCGGTGGGGGATGAACTCATCATCCAGATCACCAGCGAAGCGGCGCGTGTGTACAAGGCGCCTGAGCAAATCGCCATGGTCACCGCGCTCAAGCCCGAAGCCGTGTCGGTGGGTCTGCGCGAAGTGGACCAGCCCGAGATCGGCGAGGCCGGTCTGGCCCAGTTCTTTGGCTGGTTGGCCAAAGAGCGTGTGATGACCCAAGTCATCGTGTACGACGTGGCCGACCTGCAGCGCTGGCAAGCCCTGCGGGCGCAAGGCGTGATCCCCGATGCGCCTTGGTCGCTCTTGTTTGTGCTGGGCCGTTATTCGGTAGGCCAGACCTCGGAGGCCAAAGACCTCTTGCCTTTTGTGATGGCCCACACCGGTACCGAGCCCTGGTCCATGTGCGCCTTTGGCGCAGGCGAGCACGCTTGCGCCACCACCGCTGTGGCCTTGGGCGGCCATGCGCGGGTGGGTTTTGAAAACAACCTCTTGCTCAACAACGGCCAAGTGGCCCCGGACAACGCCGCCTTGGTGCGTCAGATCGCCGACTCGGCCCGCGTGCTGGGTCGCAGCCTTTACACCGCAGCCCAAGCGCGTGAAGCTTTTTTTGCCGCTTGAGCTTTCCCATTTCTACAGGAGACAACACCATGAAACGCAGCACTTTCGTCGCAGCACTCTCAGCGGCCCTTTTGGGTGCCACCGCATTGCCCGCGCTGGCCCAGGACAACTACCCCAGCAAAACCATCCGCTTTGTGGTGCCTTACCCACCGGGCGGCCCGACCGACCTGATGGCGCGCATGCTGCAAAGTGAATTGAGCACGCGCCTGGGCGTCACCGTGATCGTGGACAACAAAGGCGGCGCAGGCGGCAACCTGGGCAGCGCCGAAGTGGCCAAGCAAGCGCCAGCGGACGGCTACACCATGCTGCTGGCCGCCAGCGGCCCCATGGCCGTGAACCCCACGCTGTACCGCAGCATGCCCTTTGTGCCCATGACCGATCTGGCCCCTGTGATCCAGATCTCGTCCTTCCCCTTGGTGCTGGAAGTGCACCCCAGCGTGCCAGTGAACAACGTCAAGGAACTGGTTGCCCTGGCGCAAAAGCCCGACAGCAAATTGGCCTTCGCCTCGGCGGGCAACGGCACGCCCCAGCATTTGGCCGGCGAGATTTTCAACACCCAAGTCAACACCAACATCTCGCACATCCCTTACCGTGGCGCGGGCCCCGCACTCAACGACTTGATCGGCGGTCAGGTGCAGGTGATGTTCGACATCTTGGGCAGCTCACTGCCGCACATCCAGGGCGGCAAGCTCAAGCCTTTGGCGGTGACCTCGGCCAAGCGCCACCCCTCGCTGCCCAATGTGCCGACCATGATGGAAGCGGGCATTGCCGGTTATGAGATCACGGGCTGGCACGGCATCGCGGTGCGTGCGGGCACCCCTGCGCCCATCGTGCAAAAGCTCAACACCACGTTGAACGCGATTTTCAACGACGCCGAATTCAAGAAAAAGTGGGAAGCCATCGGCACGCCGGTGGTGGGCGGCACGTCTCAGCAGTTTGGTGAGTTGATCCGCAAAGAGTCCATTCGCCTGGGCCAAGTCGTCAAGAATGCCGGCGTGACGCTGGACTGATTGGCGCTCACGAAAACACCCGGCCGCCTGGCCGGGTGAGACGCACAGAGCCCGCGTGAAGGGCAGTGTTCAGACCCCGCCTTGCGGATGGGTGGGGTCGATCCAGAGCACGGTCTCTGGTTTTTCGGCGGGCTCGATGTCCATGTTGACCGCCACCGCCTGGCCGTCGCTGCGGCACAGCACGCATTCGAGCGTTTCGTCTGCGCTGGCATTGATTTCCTGATGCGGCACATAGGGCGGCACGTAAATGAAATCACCCGGTCCAGCTTCGGCGGTGAACTCCAGTGCATTGCCCCAGCGCATGCGGGCGCGGCCCTTGACCACATAGATCACGCTCTCCAAAGGCCCATGGTGGTGTGCACCTGTTTTGGCATTGGGGTGGATGTGCACCGTGCCGGCCCAAAGTTTTTGGGCGCCGACGCGGGCAAAGTTGATGGCCGCTTTGCGGTCCATGCCGGGGGTGGAGGGCACGTTGCCGTCCAGCTGATCGCCTGGCACCACGCGCACGCCATCGTGCTTCCAGTCGGTCTCGGTGTGCTCGTGTGTGGGGCTGGGGTCGTGAGAATGGGTCATGGTTGAAACCTGCGCAAGTGACGTTGAATTCACTTTAGCACGCAGGGGCAATGGGGCCTGTCGCGCGGCCTACTACACTGGCGTGCCGTGGCCAAGCTGAAGTTGCAGTGGGGTGTTGCGGTAAACCTCATTTGAGCTGACCATGAAATTGAAAATGTCTGAAAAGTCGCTGTTCGCGACCTTGTTGCGCGCCCCATGGTGGGTGAGCTTTGTGGTGATGCTGGCGGTGGCCTTGGCGGCCGGTGCCTTGTTGCCCGATGCCTACAAAACAGCGGGCATGCTGGGCGGCTTTCCGTTTTTGGTCATCGGCGTCATGGCCGCCTGGCGGCAAAGAAACGCACTGTCAAACGATCGCATCGACGCGCTCACAGGGCAGGCCCGAGCCATGGCCTGGCGCGAATTTGCGGCCGTGGTCGAAACCGCTTTGCGCAAGCAAGGTTTTGAGGTTCGCCCGCTGAACAATGGCCCCGCAGATTTTAAGATTGAGAAAAACGGCCGCATCACCTTGGTCAGCGCCAAACGCTGGAAAGCCGCCAGCGTGGGGGCCGAGCCCTTGCGTGAACTGTTGGCCGCTGTTGAGAGCCAAGAGGCCTTCTCGTGCAGCTGCATGAGTTTGGGGTCCTTCAGCCCAGCCGCTGTGGCCTTGGCGCAGCAACACCCGCTGCAGTTGTTGGGCCCCACCGAGATCGCGCAACTGGTGCACGACGCTGGCCAAGCCAACAAGGCCTGAGCAGCGGGTGCTTTACTTTTTGGGCAGCGTGCCCTGCCAGCTTTCGGGCCGGTAGAGCTTGAACAACTGCTCAGGCCCGATGGTGAAATAGTCCGCCGGCCCACCAGCGCGCAAAACGTGCTGGGCGTTGGCTGTGTCGTAAATGCCGTCCTTGAGCAATCGCTCATCGATGTGCACGCCCACCACCTGGCCAAAGATCATCCAGGTGTTGACCTTTTGGCCATCGATGCCTTCCATCTGCAGGATCTGGGTGCATTTGCACTCGAAGCTGACCGGGCTTTCGGCCACGCGGGGCACGCTGACGATGCGTGACGCTTGCGGGGTGAGGCCTGCCACATCGAACTCGCTGACCTCCGGCGGCACCGCATCGCAGGTCTTGTTCATCGCCTCGGTCAAGGGCCGCGTGACCAGGTTCCAGACAAACTCGCCGGTGGCCTCGATGTTGTTCAGCGTGTCCTTGCGACCAATGCTGGAAAAGCCAATCAGCGGCGGCACGTAGTTGAAAGCGCTGAAAAAACTGTAGGGCGCCAGATTGAGCCCCCCGCTGGCATTGCGGCTCGACACCCAACCGATCGGGCGCGGGCCGACGATGGCGTTGAAAGGATCGTGTTTCAGGCCGTGGCCCAGGCGGGGTTCGTAAAAATGCGTCATGCCTGCACTGTAGTGCGGGTTTCGGGCATGACCAGTCATGACGATGACAGCTGTTTCAGACCAAAGCCAACTGAGCCCGTGTCAGGCGATGCATTGGGGATTTGTCATCCCACAATGGATGCGTGATGCATTTGGTGTTTGTCATCCCGCACTGGATGCGGGATCCATTCTTCAGCCTCTATGGACCCCGGATCGAGTCCGGGGTGACAGTGGTCCACGGCGGCGCAGGGTTGGGCTGTTGCGTGGATGTGGTCCAACTTTCCCCACAGACCGTGCCCAAAGCTGTGGATAAGTCCATGAACAACTGCGCCAAGCCGCATCCTGCCTGGTGTGGCGCGTTGTGCTTAAAAAATGGGCAAAAAACGGGGCGCCCGTGGCTCGTGCCTTGAGCCCGGCGCGGGGCAAGATTGCGGCTATTCTTGTCGTATTCCCAGCCTGATCGCCTGACCCCTCCGCATGTCCGTTTCTGCCATTCCTTCGGGCTTCATTGCCCTGCACAGCCACCGCTCCGAGGTGTTGGCCGAAACCCTGTCGGGCTGGCTGTCGCGTCAGCCTTTGGGGCCGCTGGAGCCCGAGGTGGTGCTGGTGCAAAGCAATGGCATGGCCGAGTGGATTAAGATGGCGCTGGCCCAGCAGGGCGGCGTGTGCGCGGCCACGCGGGTGGAGCTGCCATCGCGCTTTTTGTGGCGCACCTACCGGCAGGTGCTGGGCGCGCAGAATGTGCCGCCCGACTCGCCGCTCGACAAACTGCCCATGACCTGGCGCTTGATGGCTTTGTTGCCCCAATGCATGGGCGATGCGGTGTTCCAGCCGGTGGCGGGGTTTTTGCGGGGCGATGAGCCCGACCGCTTACTGCAACTGGCCAGCCGCCTGGCCGACCTGTTTGACCAGTACCAAATTTACCGGCCTGACTGGCTTGACGACTGGGCCGCTGGCCGCGACGTGTTGCGCCAAGCCGCAGGGCAGGCGGACTTGCCCGCCGACCAGCTGTGGCAAGCCGCGCTGTGGCGCCGCGTGCTGGCCACGCTGAACGAGGCCGAACGCCAGGCCACGCGCCCGGCCTTGCATGTGCGGGCGCTGGCCCGCTTGCGCTCGGGCGAGGCGCTGGCCAGCCCGGTGGCGCGGCGCGTGTCGGTGTTTGGCATGAGCCACATGCCTGGCCAGCTGCTGGACATGCTGGCGGCGCTGGCCGCGCACAGCCAGGTGCTGCTGGCCGTGCCCAACCCCTGCCAGTACCACTGGGGCGACATCATGGACGGGCGCGAATGGCTGCGGGCTGAGCGCAGGCGTCATGGCTACAAAAAAGAATCGCTGTCCGAGACGCCCTTGGCGCAAATGCATTGGCATACGCCCGCCTTGCTGGCCGCCTGGGGCCGGCAAGGGCGCGACTTCATCCGCCAGCTCGATGCGTTCGACGATGTGCAGGCCGCGCAAGAAGCCGTGCCCGGCGTCAAGCTCGATTTGTTCGACGATGCGCCGGGGGCCGATGCCACGGGCTTGCTCACGCAATTGCAAAACCGCATCCGCGACCTGAAATCGGCACAAGACGCGGTGGATGCCCCGCTGCAAGCCGATGACCGCTCGGTGGTGTTTCAGGTGGCGCACAGCCCGGTGCGCGAGCTGGAAGTGCTGCACGACCAGTTGCTGCAATGGTTCCACCAGATGCCGGAGGTCTCGCCGCGCGACGTGGTGGTCATGGTGCCCGACATCGAGGTGATGGCCCCGGCGATCCGCGCCGTGTTTGGCCAATACAAGCGGGGCGATGCCCGCTTCATCCCCTTTGACATCGCCGACCTGGGCGCGCAAGCCAACAGCCCCTTGATCCACGCGGTGGAGTGGCTGCTGGCCCTGCCGCAGCAGCGTGGCCGCATGAGCGAGTTGGTGGAGCTGCTCGAAGTGCCCGCATTGGCGGCCCGCTTTGGCGTCAAGCCCGAACAATTGCCCACGCTCACCCGCTGGATGGCGGGCTCGGGCATCCGCTGGGGCTTGTCGGCCCAGCACCGCCAAGGCCTGGGCCTGGCCGCTTGTGGCGAAGACAACTCGGCCCTGTTTGGCGTGCAACGCATGTTGATGGGTTACGCCTGCGGAGCGGACCCGATGCCGCCAGCTGCTTCAGGCCCTGACCCGTACCCGGAAGTCGGTGGGCTTGACGCCGAGCTGGCCGGTGCGTTGGCGCATTTGCTGCAGGCGCTGATGGATTGGTGGCAGAGCAGTGCCACAGCGGCCAGCCCTGCGCAATGGGCCGAGCGCGGGCGGGCTTTGCTGGCGGCGCTGTTCAAGCCGCAGGACGACACCGACCGCAATGCCCTGTCGGCGCTGGACCAGGCCCTGAACGACTGGGGCAAGGCGGCTGAGCAGGCCGATTTTGCAGAGGCCGTGCCCTTGGCCGTGGCCCGCTCGGCCTGGCTGGAAGCGCTCAAGGTGCCCAAGCTGGAGCAACGCTTTCGCGCCGGAGGCGTGACCTTCTGCACGCTCATGCCCATGCGGGCGATCCCGTTTCAGATGGTGTGCCTGCTGGGCATGAACGACGGCGACTACCCGCGCCGTAGCCCGCTTGCCGATTTTGATTTGCTGGGCCTGCCCGGCATGGCCCGGCCCGGCGACCGCTCGCGCCGCGACGACGACCGCCAGCTCATGCTCGAAGCCCTGCTGTCGGCGCGGCGCGTGCTGTACGTCAGCTGGAGCGGCCGCAGCGTGCGCGACAACAGCGAACAACCGCCCTCGGTGCTGGTGTCGCAATTGCGCGACGAGATCGATGCGCTTTGGGGCCAGGGTCACGCCCAGCGCCTGACCACGGTGCACCCGCTGCAGCCCTTCAGCCGGGCTTATTTTGAAGAGGGCAGTGCGCTGCATACCTATGCCAAGGAGTGGCGGGCAGCGCAGACTGGATCGCCACGCTTCGCTCGCGATGACGAGAAAAAAGGCGCCCACGACGACGAAGCCTCCAAGCCGTCATCGCGAGGAGCGCACCGACGCGGCGATCCAGTCTTGTTGCCACCTCTGCAGTCCGCCACCGGCACTCCGGTCATCACGCTCACCCAGCTGGCGCGCTTTCTGCGCAAGCCTGTAGGCGCGTTTTTTCGAGAGCGTTTGCAAGTCCATCTGGACGACGAGCGCAGCGCGCTGCACGACGAAGAACTGTTTGGCCTGGGCGGGCTGGACCTGTACCAGCTGCTGGACCACGAGCTGGCGCATGTGCCCACCGACCTGAGCTTGGATGAGCTGCCCGCGCACGCGCAGCGCGTGGTGCAGCGCCTGCGCCAGGCCGGGGCCTTGCCCTTGGCCGGTGTGGGTGTGCTCGAAGCCCAAAAGCTCAGTCACCAGCTGCAAACCCTGCTGGGCGCCGCCTTGCAAGAGCGCCTGGCCTACCCCGAAGTGGCCGAGCGCCTCTTGGTCGATCTGCCGCAGGCGCAGGCCACACCGAACGATCCACCGAACGTGCATTTGCAAGACGCACTCAGCGGCCTCTTGTGGGGAGAGGGCGGGGCGCTTTCGCTCACCCTGCGTGCCAGCAAGCTGGCCAACTTGCTGCCCAAAACGCCACAGGCCTACCCCGACAAACTGATCGACATTTGGCTGCTTTCTTTGGCGGCTGCCGCCATGCACCAGCCCTTGCCTTGTGTGGTGGTGGGGCGTAACGCCGTGCTGCGCGTGCCCCCGCAAGACCCCGAGCAGGCCCGTGCCCAGTTGCAGGTTTTGCTGGACACCTGGGTCGAGGGCATGCGTTGGCCCTTGCCTTTGCCGCCCGGCTTGGCGCTGCAGTGGCTCAAAGACAAGGACAACCGCAACGCGCTGGCCGATGCTTATGAGGGCAGCGACTTCAAACGCGGCGCTCTGGGCGAAGACCCGGCGCTGGCACGCACCTACCCCACGCTGCAGTCCTTGCTGGACACTGGCGCGTTCGAGCGCCTGGCCGACGCGGTTTATGCGCCCTTGCAAGCCTGGGCCGCAGACATCGTGATCGAGCCCTTGCCCAATGCCGACAGTGGCGATGACGCCGAGGAGCAGGCATGAGCACCGCACACGCCCTGAATGCCAGCACCTTTCCGCTGCGCGGCAGCCATCTGATCGAGGCGAGCGCTGGCACCGGCAAGACCTGGACGATTGCCGCGCTGTATGTGCGCCTGGTGCTGGGCCACGGGACACAGGACACAGAAGGTGGCACCGCGCCCGTGCGCCCCATGCTGCCGCAAGATGTGCTGGTGATGACCTTCACCCGCGCCGCCACGCGGGAGCTGTCGGACCGCATCCGTGCGCGCCTGACCGAGGCCGCCCAGGTGTTCCGTGGTCTCTTGACTGTCGAAGATGATTTCCTGAACAGCCTGATGGCCGAATACCCCGAAGGCCCGAAGCGCGAACAAGCGGCTTACCGCCTGGCGCTGGCCGCGCAGGCCATGGACGATGCGGCCGTGTACACCATCGACGCCTGGTGCCAGCGCATGCTGCGCGAACACGCTTTTGACAGCGGCAACCTGTTTGAAGAAAACCTGGTCGGCGACGAAGCCGCGCTGCGCCTGGAAGCCGTGCAGGACTATTGGCGTCAACAGCTCTACCCCATGTCCACCACCGGCGTGGCACAGGTGCAAGGCATCTGGCGCGATGTGGCCGCCCTCGACAAGGACATGCGCGCCCTGATGGCCGTGCCCTTGGCCGATGCTGAACCCGGTACGCTGGCGCAGGTGTTCGGCGCGGCACAGGCCGAACGCGCTGCGCAACTGCAGGCGCTCAAGCAGGGCTGGGATGTCAAGGCCGACAACTTGCTGGGTTGGATCGAGGCGCAGCTGGCGCATCACAAGGCGAGCTGGGATGGCCGCAAGCTGAGCTATAAAAACTGTGCGGCATGGCTGGGCGTGCTCAAGGCCTGGGCGCAAAGCCCGGCCGATGCGCAAACCCTGCAAGCCGACATGAAAACCGGCTGGGAGCGCTTCACCCCCGATGGCTTGCTCGCTTGCCGCAAGCCCGGTGAAGACGCGGTGCAGCTGCCGCCAGAAAGCCAGGCCTATGCCGATTTGCAGGCCGCTTTGCTGGCCTTGCCAGACCCGACGCAGATCGCCCGTTTGCACGCCCGCCAGCATGTGCAGCAACGCATGGCCGAGCTCAAGCGCCGCGGCGGTCTGTTTGGCTTTGCCGACATGCTGCAGCGCCTGGATGTGGCGCTGGCCGATCCCGAGGCGGGGGAGCGCCTGGCCCAGCGCCTGCGCGAGCAGTTCCCGGTGGCGATGATCGACGAGTTCCAGGACACCTCGCCGCTGCAGTTCCGCTTGTTTGACCGCATTTACCGCACGGCCGAGAACCGGCCAGACACGGCGCTGCTCTTGATCGGTGACCCCAAGCAATCGATCTATGGTTTCCGAGGCGCAGACATCCAGAGCTACCTGGCCGCTCGCCGCGCCACGCAAGGCCGCCACCATGTGCTGGGCACCAACTTCCGGTCCACCCAAGCGGTGGTCGATGTGGTCAACCGCTGGTTCGAGATCCCGCCCGACGCCTTTGGTTACCGCCAGGGCGCAGACGACCCCTTGCCTTTCCAGAGCGTGGACGCCAAGGGCCGCGCCGAAGTGCTGACCAGCAGCACCGGCCCGATCCACGCCATGACCGTGGTGCACGATGACACACTGCGCAGCCAGCGCGATGCGCGCGCGCATTTGTCGGCCCTGTGTGCCGAGCAGATCGTGGCTTGGCTGAGCGATCCGCAGGCGCGCTTTGTCGATCCGCAAAAAGGCGACACCCCGCTCAAACCCAAAGACATCGCGGTGCTGGTGCGCACCGGTGTGGAGGCCGCGGCCGTGCGCGACGCGCTGCGTGCGCGTGGCGTGGCCTCGGTCTACCTGTCCGACCGCGACTCGGTGTTTGCCAGCGACGAAGCGCAAGACCTGTGCTTGTGGTTGCGCGGGGTGGCCGAGCCGCAAGACATGCGCCGCGTGCGTGCCGCCTTGGGCACACGCACCGTGGGCCTGAGCCTGGACGAGTTGCACGATCTGGCCACGCAAGACGAATTGCTGGACCAGCGTGCCGAGCAGATGCGCGAGCTGCACCAGACCTGGCAAAGCCAGGGCGTGCTGGCCATGCTGCGCCAGTCGCTGCATGTGCTGCAGCTGGCCGGGCGTTGGCGTGGCCAGCCCGATGGCGAGCGCCGCCTGACCAATGTGCTGCACCTGGCCGAGTTGCTGCAAGCGGCCAGCCAGCAGCTGGACGGTGAGCAAGCCCTGATCCGCTGGCTGGCCCAGCAGATCGACGAGGCGCTGGACGGCAGTGCCAGCGAGAACGAAGAGCAGACCGTGCGGCTGGAAAGCGATGAAGACCTGGTCAAAGTCATCACCATCCACAAGAGCAAGGGTCTGGAGTACCCCGTGGTCTGCCTGCCCTTTGCGCACAGCCACCGCGTGGTGACAGCCGACAAGGCCGCTGTGCTGCAAGTGAGCGATGCCCAAGGCGAGCGCCGCTGGACGCTGGCTTTTGACAAGACCGATGCCAAGGGCGCTGATCATGATCGTTTACGCGAAGACCTGCGCCTGTGGTACGTGGCCCTGACCCGTGCGCGGCATGCTTTGTGGCTGGGCTGGAGCGCGGTCAAACGCGGCAACGGTAAAACCTGTGTGAACCACGACAGCGCAGCGGGCCATTTGCTCAGCGGCGGCCAAGCGCTGGAGGCCAGCGACTGGGCCAGCCGGTGGCAGGCGTTGGAAACGAATGCGCAAGGTCAGCCCCTGTCGGTGCAGCTCGCGCTAGCTCCGCCAGAAGTGCCCTTGACCTGTTGGCAACGCACCGAACAACAGGCCGCCCTGCGCGATGCGCTGCACAGCACCGCCGTCATCGACAAGCGCTGGACCATTGCCAGCTTTTCGCGCTTGACGCGGGACTTGTCTTCGCAGCCGCTGGCGCACACCGGGCTGGACATGGCCACGCCGCGCCCGGCCGACGACGAACCTGCCGTGGACGCCCTGCTGTGGCCCAGCACGCCCGTTGCGCAGGCCTGGCATGGTTTTGCACGGGGCCCCAGTGCGGGCAATTTCTTACACGACCAGCTCGAATGGTTGGCCGCCGAAAACTTCGCCTTGCAGCCCGGCACGCCCTTGGCGGAGCGGCTGCTCAAACGCTGCGAACGCGCAGGCTATGCAGCGCAGGCCCCCGAGGTGCTGCAGTGGCTCAGCCGTGTGGTGGCCCAGCCGCTGCGTGGGCCCGAGACTGCATTGAATGCGCTGGGCACCTTGTTGCCCGAGATGGAATTTTGGTTGCCTGCCGAGCGCTTGCACGCGCAGGAAATCGACGCGCTGTGCCAGCAGCATTTGCTGCCCGGTGTGAGCCGTCCGCAGCTGCCCGATGCGCAATTGCACGGCATGTTGATGGGCTTTGCCGATCTGGTGTTCGAGCACGAGGGGCGCTACTGGGTGCTGGACTACAAATCCAACCACCTGGGCACTCATGATGCGGCCTACACCGCGCAAGCGCTGGACCAGGCCATGGCGCACCACCGCTACGAGGTGCAGGCGGCGCTGTACATGCTGGCGCTGCACCGCTTGCTGCGTGCC
Organism: Limnohabitans sp. MMS-10A-192; assembly: GCF_003063335.1. Taxonomy (GTDB): domain Bacteria; phylum Pseudomonadota; class Gammaproteobacteria; order Burkholderiales; family Burkholderiaceae_C; genus Limnohabitans_A. The sequence goes on from NZ_NERX01000004.1 coordinate 410,764, forward strand.
CGTTTGGGCCAGGCCTATGACCCGGCGCAGCAATTGGGCGGCGCGGTGTATTTGTTTTTGCGTGGCATCGACGGGCCGGCAGGAGGCTGCTGCACCTTGCCCGCGCCGGTGGCTTTGCTCGATGCGCTGGACGCCATGTTGACCCCCAAGGAGGTCGCATGAACGTGCGCAAAAACCCCCGCGCCCTGGTGGTGCCTGCGGCCCAGATGGATTGGCTGCAGGACCTGCCTGCACAAACCCTGAGTGCTGCGCAGGCTTTGCAGTGGCTGCACCACTGGGCCGACCAAGGCTTGCTGCGCCGCCTGGACAGTGCCTTGGCCGAGCAATTGCACCGGCTGGACCCGCAAGCCCCAGCGGCGGTGCTGGTGGCCGCTGCCGTGCTGGCGCAGATGGAAGGGCGAGGCCACACCTGTTTGTCGGTGGCGGCCTTGAGCGATGCGCCGCTGGACCTGTTGGGCTGGCCTGCGCTGTGGGCCGATGGCCTGATGGGGCTCAAGGCCTTGTGGGCGCAATTGCCCGCCGATGTGAGCGCCTGGCGTGCGCAATTGCAGGCCGCCTGCCTGCGCGCACCCGGTGCCCCCGATGCGGGGCAGCCCCTGGTGCTGGGCGGCACGGCCGATGCACCGCTTTTGTACCTGCGCCGCTATGCCGCTTACGAGCAGCGGGTGGGGCAGGGCCTGCTGCACCGCGCCTGCGAACCCCTGCCGGTGGCCGAGGTCCCTGCGCGGGCCTGGTTGGACCGCTTTTTTGCACCGCGCGATGTTGCACCGGCCGATGTAACAGCGGTCGAGATCGATTGGCAAAAAATGGCCTGCGCTGTGGCCTTGCGTGCCCGCTTGTCGGTGATCACCGGCGGGCCGGGCACGGGCAAGACCTACACCGCAGCCCGCTTGCTGGCTTTGTTGCTGGCGTTGCACGACACGGTCAGCCCCTTGCGCGTGGCGCTGGCCGCGCCCACCGGCAAAGCCGCCGCGCGTTTGAAGCAATCCATCGACAAAGCACTGCAGGACATGACGGTGCCCGCCGATGCGGGGCTGGACCTCAAAGCGCTGGTCGAGCGCATGGGGCCTGCGCGCACCTTGCATTCGCTGTTGGGTGCGCGGCCCGATTCGCGCCAGTTCCGCCACCATGCGGCCCAGCCGCTCGATGTGGACGTGCTCATCGTGGACGAAGCCTCGATGGTGCACCTGGAAATGATGGACGCTTTGCTGCAAGCCTTGCCGCCGCATGCGCGCTTGGTGCTGCTGGGCGACAAGGACCAGCTGGCCTCGGTCGAGGCCGGTGCGGTGCTGGGCGATTTGTGCCGCGACGCGGCGCAAGGCCACTACAGCACCGACACGGCCCAGTTTGTGCAGACTGTGGCCGGGCAGGCGCTGGGTGCGGCGTATCTGGCCGCTGGCTCGTCAGCGCCGCCTTTGGCCCAGCAAACCGTGATGCTGCGCGAAAGCCGCCGTTTTGGCGGCCCGATTGGCCAGCTCGCTTTGGCCGTCAACCGGGGTGATGCGGCCGCTGCAAGCCAGGTGCTGCAAGGCGCTGATGCTGGCGCAGGCACGCAGCCTTTGTGTGCGCAGCAGGCGTTGAGTCCTTTGGCCGTGAGCGATCTGGCGCGGGGCTTGAGCGGCAAGCCCTCTTATGCCGATTACCTGGCCTGCATGGCCCGTGGCCCTGGCGAGGGCGCGCACGAAGTCTGGGTGCAAGCGGTCTTGCAGGCCTTTGACCGCTTTCGTCTGCTGTGCGCCGTGCGTCAGGGCGAGTGGGGCACCGAGGGCTTGAATGCATCGGTGCAAAAAGCGCTGGCCGATCAAGGATGGCTCAAGCCCCAAGGTGAATGGTTTGCCGGTCGCCCGGTCATGGTCACGCGCAACGACACCCAGCTGGGTGTGTTCAACGGCGATGTGGGCGTGGTCCTGCCCAACCCCCAAGGACAGCTCAAGGCCTGGTTCCTCGATGGCGATCAGCTGCGCTCGGTCAGCGTGACGCGGCTGGCGCATGTGGAAACGGCTTTTGCCATGACGGTGCACAAAAGCCAGGGCTCGGAGTTTTTGCACACCGCACTGGTGTTGCCGCCTGGCGGCGCAGAAGTGCTCTCGCGCGAGCTGGTCTACACCGGCATCACCCGCGCCCGCGAACAGTTCACCCTGATCGAAGCCCAGGCCGGGCTGCTCGAAGCGGCCATTGCACGGCCCAGCGTGCGGGTTAGCGGCTTGCGGCAGTGGTGGACCTGATCACCCGCAGGCCAGCTCAGTTGGCGTAGCCTTCGCAGGCACCCGCATTGGGCCGCCCCCGACATTCGCGCAACAAGCGTTTGTCGCGTTGGGCGCTGTTCTCTGAACCGCTTCTGTCGTGGGGCATTTTGGGTGCTTTGACTTTTTTGGGCTTGGTGATTTTTTCCGTCCCACTGGTGGCTGTGAAGTCCTTAGCGGCCAGTGGCATCACACTCAGGCACAGGCTCAATCCGAGGCTGCCCACACATGCCGATACCCAACGTTTGCGCATGTTTTCCTCCCTGTTTTTTGTGCTGTCCATGATAGTCAAGCGGTTCAATTTCGCAAGCGCTTGGTGATGGACAGGGCGCAAGACGTTAGGATCACTGCATGAGTCATTCAACATCTTTCATGCGCCAGACCGTGCTCGATCTGGAAGAGTCCCGCATCCGCGAAGTGGCCAACGCGGGCATGGGCCGCCCCGATGTGCTGGCCTTCTGGTTTGGCGAGTCCGACGAAGTCACGCCCGATGTGGTGCGCCAAGCCGCCATCGATTCCATGCAAAAGGGCGAGACGTTCTATTCCCACAACCTGGGCCTGCCCGAGCTGCGCCAGGCCGTGTCGGATTACATGTCGGCCTTGCATGGCCCCATAAGCACCGCCCGCATCGCCATCACCTCAGGCGGGGTGAATGCCCTGATGCTGGCCGCTCAAGCCCTGATCGACGCCGGTGACGAAGTCGTCGCCATCACCCCCGTGTGGCCCAACTTGACGGCACAAGCCCTGGTGATGGGCGCCGATTTGAAATGCGTGGCCCTGCGCCCGGTGAACGGCCAATGGCAGCTCGACATGGCCGCGCTCAAAGCCGCCATCACGCCCGCCACCCGCATGCTCATCGTCAACTCGCCCAACAACCCCACGGGTTGGACGCTCAGCCGCGCCGAGCAAGCCGAGATCCTGGCGCACTGCCGCGCCACCGGCACCTGGGTGTTGGCCGACGAGGTGTACGAGCGCCTGTATTACGAAGCAGACACGGCCAACGGCTGCGCGCCTTCATTTTTGGATGTGGCCGAGCCCGACGACCGCCTGGTCGTGGTGCACAGTTTTTCCAAAAGCTTCTTGATGACCGGCTGGCGCTTGGGTTGGCTGGTCATGCCCGAGGCGATGACACACCACATGGGTAAGCTGATCGAGTTCAACACCTCGTGTGCCTCGGTCTTCACCCAACGGGCCGGTGTGGTGGCTTTGCAAAACACCGCCGACATCACGCCCCGCGTGGTGGCTCACCTGAAAGCTTGCCGCGACACGCTGGTGCCGCTGTTGCAGGCCGTGCCTGGCGTTCAGCTGGCCCCGGCCAAAGGCGGCATGTACGCGTTTTTCAAACTCGAAGGCCATCTCGATTCGGTCGCCACCGCCAAACGGCTGGTGGCCGAAGCTGGCTTGGGTCTGGGCCCCGGCGAAGCCTTCGCCCCCGAGGCCGCAGGCTGGCTGCGCTGGTGCTTTGCGTCGAAAGACCTGAGCCGGCTGGCACAGGGGGTGGAGCGGCTCAAGGCCTGGCTGGCTGCCGCTTGAGCCTCAGGGCCGGGGTCATTCCGCCTTGGCGCCGGACTCTTTGACCACCTTAGCCCATTTGGTGATTTCCACCGCCTGGTATCGGGCCAGTTCTTCGGGGGTGGACAGCACGGGATCCAGGCCCAGGGTTTTCAGGCGATCTTGAACTTCAGGCAGGCGGAACACGCGCACGACTTCAGCATTAAGTTTGTCGATGACCGGCTTGGGCACGTTGGCCGGAGCGAACATGGCGAACCAGGTGGTGGCTTCGAAGCCGGGCACAAATTCAGCCATGGTGGGCACATCGGGGGCGGCGGGGGATCGTTTGGCGGTGGTTTGCGCCAGAGCGCGGATTTTGCCTTCGCGGGCCATGGGCAGGGCCGAGGGCATGTTGTCGAACATGAGCTGGATGCTGCCGCCCACCAGGTCGGGGATGGCAAATTGGCGGCCTTTGTAGGGCACATGCGTCATGCTGGTGCCGGTCATGGACTTGAACAATTCACCCGAGACGTGCACCGAGGTGCCGGTGCCAGGCGAGCCAAACGACAATTTGTTGGGGTTGGCCTTCATGTAGGCAATCAGCTCGGGCACGCTTTTGACGGGCAGGTCGTTGTTGACCACCAGCAGGTTGGGGGCCGAGGCGACGAGCGAGATGGGGGAAAAGTTCTTCACCATGTCGTAGGGCATCTTGTCGTACAGCGCCCCGTTGATCGAGTGCGTGCCCACGGTGCCCATGACCAGGGTGTAGCCGTCGCCTGGTGATTTGGCCACGATGTCGGCCCCGATGTTGCCGCCCGCGCCGGGTTTGTTGTCGATGACGACCGGCTGGCCCAGCTGGGCTTTTTCGCTGAAGAGCCGGGCCAAAATGTCGGGCGCGCCGCCTGCAGGGAAGGTGACCACCAGCCGAATGGGCTTGGCGGGGTAGGTCTGGGCCATGGCGCTGGGGCCGTGCAAGACTGATAAACCGATCAGCAGGGCGCTGGACAAAGTTTGAGTGAAAGACAATTTCATGCAAATGGCTCCTTTGCCTTCACTTTAGGGATTTGTCTTGTGAACTTGCAGGGTGAAAACCCTTTGAATGCCATTTTCGGGTGCAGCTTGTCATGCCGGGCTTGACCCGGCATCCAGTGCAGCTGCATGGACCCCGGATCAAGTCCGGGGTGACAAGGGGGCGGGCGTGATAAGGGGGGTGATAAGGGGGGTGATAAGGGGGGTGCGGTCCGGGGAGACTGGTGCAGGATCAAGTCCAGGGTGAGCGATTACGGGCTATAATCCGCCTGTTTTGCGATTTGCAAAGCGCACGCCAATAGCTTTTCCGGCCGTTGGCGCAAGTCATTAACCCGCTGAAATTCCTCAAGAATCCGGCGAAAAACAAGGAAATACCATGATTGCATCTTCAATCAAGGCCGAGGTCGTCAAGGCCAACGCACGTGCTGCCAACGACACTGGGTCCCCAGAAGTCCAAGTGGCTTTGCTCACAGCCCGTATCAACGAGCTCACACCTCACTTCAAAACACACGCCAAAGACCATCACGGTCGCCGCGGTCTGCTGCGCATGGTGAGCCGTCGCCGCAAACTGTTGGATTACCTCAAGTCCCGTGATGCTGACCGTTACGTTGCGCTGATCGCCAAGCTTGGCCTGCGTAAGTAATCGTCTCTCCAGATGAAAAGCGCCTGAGTTAGTTCACTAGCTCAGGCGCTTTATTCTTTTTTTCAGTCGGAATTTGTCACAAAGAACCCGCGCTGTGTCATTCCACAAGGCTTTCAATTCAAGGTTTTGTGGAATGGCATCGAGTTCAGAGCGTCAACTTCCGGGCCCACAGTGCAGCCTCATGCGCTTTTGTTTTCAGGAGTTCTGAACATGTCTATTTTCAATAAAGTCACCAAAACTTTCCAATGGGGCCAGCACACGGTCAAGATGGAAACCGGCGAAGTCGCTCGCCAAGCCGGCGGCGCCGTGCTGCTCGACATGGAAGGCACTGTGGTGCTGGCCACCGTCGTGGGTTCCAAGATCGCCAAAGCCGGTCAAGACTTCTTCCCCCTCACGGTCGATTACATCGAGAAGACTTACGCTGCGGGCAAGATCCCCGGCAGCTTCTTCAAGCGTGAAGCCAAGCCCAGCGAGCACGAGACCCTGACCAGCCGCCTGATCGATCGCCCGATCCGTCCTCTGTTCCCCGAAGGTTTCTACAACGATGTGCACGTGGTCATCCACACCGTGTCTTTGAACCCTGAAGTGGACGCCGACATCGCCGCGATGATCGCCGTGTCTGCCGCTTTGTCCATCTCGGGCATCCCATTCAACGGCCCCATCGGCGCTGCCCGCGTGGGTTACATCAACGGTGAATACGTGCTCAACCCTGGCCAGACCCAGCGCAAAGACAGCGTGATGGACTTGGTGGTTGCTGGTACAGAAGCCGCTGTGCTGATGGTCGAATCCGAAGCCCAACAACTGTCCGAAGAAATCATGCTGGGTGGTGTGGTGTACGGTCACGAGCAATCGGCGATCGCCATCAACGCGATCCACGAGCTGGTGCGCGAAGCTGGCAAGCCTGTGTGGGACTGGCAAGCGCCTGCCCGCGACACGGCTTTCGAAGCCAAGCTGGCTTCTTTGGCAGAAGAAAAACTGCGCGCTGCTTACCAAATCCGCAACAAGCAAGCCCGTACACACGCTTGCCGTGAAGCCTACGCTTCGGTCAAAGTGGCTTTGGCTGAAGAGGGCGTGGCCTTTGACAGCGTCAAGCTCGACGGCCTGATGTTCGAAATCGAAGCGCGCATCGTGCGCAGCCAGATTTTGGCCGGTGAGCCCCGCATCGACGGTCGCGACACACGCACCGTGCGCCCCATCGAAATCCGCAACAGCGTGCTGCCCCGCACACACGGCTCGGCCCTGTTCACACGTGGCGAAACCCAGGCTTTGGTGATCACCACCCTGGGTACCGAGCGCGATGCACAGCGCATTGACGCTTTGGCTGGCGAGTTCGAAGACCGCTTCATGTTCCACTACAACATGCCTCCCTTTGCCACTGGCGAAGTGGGCCGCATGGGCTCGACCAAGCGCCGCGAAATCGGCCACGGCCGTTTGGCCAAGCGTGCTTTGGCCGCTGTGTTACCGACCAAAGAAGAGTTCCCCTACACCCTGCGTGTGGTGTCCGAGATCACCGAATCGAACGGTTCTTCGTCCATGGCTTCGGTCTGCGGCGGCTGCTTGTCGATGATGGACGCCGGTGTGCCGATGAAAGCCCACGTGGCAGGTATCGCCATGGGCCTGATCAAGGAAGACAACCGCTTCGCGGTGTTGACCGACATCTTGGGTGACGAAGACCACCTGGGTGACATGGACTTCAAAGTGGCCGGTACCACCAACGGCATCACCGCTTTGCAGATGGACATCAAGATCCAGGGCATCACCAAAGAAATCATGCAAGTCGCTTTGGCCCAAGCCAAAGAAGCCCGCATGCACATTCTGGGCAAGATGCAAGAAGCGATGAGCACGGCCAACACCGAAGTGTCGGATTTCGCGCCCAAGCTCTTCACCATGAAGATCAACCCCGAGAAGATCCGTGATGTGATCGGCAAAGGCGGCGCCACCATCCGTGCGCTGACCGAAGAAACCGGTTGCCAGATCAACATCGCTGAAGACGGCACGATCACCATCGCGGCCACCGACGGCGAGAAGGCCGAGATCGCCAAGAAGCGCATCGAGCAGATCACTGCCGAAGTCGAAATCGGCAAGGTCTACGAAGGCCCAGTCACGAAGATCTTGGACTTCGGTGCCTTGATCAACCTGTTGCCTGGCAAAGACGGCCTGTTGCACATCAGCCAGATCGCCCACGAGCGCGTTGAGAAAGTGTCTGACTACCTGAGCGAAGGCCAGATCGTCAAAGTCAAGGTCATGGAAACCGACGAAAAAGGCCGCATCAAGTTGTCGATGAAGGCTTTGTTGGACCGTCCTGCACAGGGCTGATCAAGGGCTGCGGGTGGCCCGGAGGTCACCCGTTCTGGATTCCAACCGAGCATTGCTTCATGAACGTCATTGAAATTCAAAGTCCTGGCGCCCCCGAGGTGCTGGTGCCTGCACAATGCCCTGACCCGGTTGCCGGGGCAGGGGAGTTGCTCATCCGCGTGTCAGCCAGCGGGGTCAATCGTCCCGATGTCTTGCAACGTAAAGGCCTGTACCCTGTGCCGCCCGGTGCTTCGGACATTCCGGGCCTGGAAGTGGCCGGTGTGGTGATGGCGGGCGATGCCCTGGCCATGGCCGCATCCGGTTTTTCTGTGGGCGATCGGGTATGTGCTTTGGTGGCTGGTGGCGGTTACGCCGAGCTTTGTGTGGCACCGGTGGCCCAGTGCCTGCCTGTGCCCAAGGGCTTGACCGACATCGAAGCGGCTTCTCTGCCGGAGACTTTCTTCACCGTCTGGAGCAATGTGTTTGACCGCGGGCATCTGCAAGCGGGCGAGACCTTGCTCATTCAAGGCGGCTCCAGCGGTATTGGCGTCACGGCCATCCAGATGGCCAAGGCCGCAGGGGCCACCGTGATCGTGACGGCGGGATCGGACGACAAATGCCAAGCCTGCTTGGCATTGGGTGCGGACCACGCCATCAACTACAAAACCCACGATTTCGTCGCCGAGGCCAAGCGCCTGACCGGCGGGGCAGGCGTGGATGTGATTTTGGACATGGTCGCTGGCGACTATGTGGCGCGTGAGGTCGAAGCTTTGGCCGAAGACGGTCGCTTGGTCATCATCGCGGTACAAGGCGGTCTGGACAGTGGCTTCAACGCAGGCCTGGTTTTGCGCCGTCGCTTGACCATCACAGGCTCTACCTTGCGTCCACGTTCCATCGAATTCAAGGGGGCCATCGCTCGCGCTTTGCGCGAAAACGTGTGGCCTGCTCTGGCATCGGGACGCATCAAACCGGTGATTCACAGCGTGTTTGTTGCGACACAAGCCGGTGGTGGTTTGTCCTCTGGTGCAGCGCAGGCGCATGCCCTGATGGAATCCAACCAACACGTGGGCAAGATTGTTCTGACTTGGATGCCGGCATGAAAAGCAAACTGATTGTTGGCAACTGGAAGATGAATGGTGGCCTGCGCACCAATTCAGCCTTGCTGGAAGCCATTCAATCGGGGTTGTCCGGTGTGACATGCCGTGCTGCGGTGTGTGTGCCTGCGCCTTATTTGGCGCAGATGCAAACACTTTTGGCCGGCTCGCCTGTGGCCTGGGGGGCGCAAGATGTGTCGGCCCATGAAGCAGGGGCCTACACCGGCGAAGTGTCAGCCAGCATGTTGCACGACTTTGGGGTGCGTTACTGCATCGTTGGTCATTCAGAACGTCGCCAATACCATTCGGAAACCGATGCGTTGGTGGCCGTCAAGGCGCAGCGTGCCCTGTCAGCTGGGATCACCCCCATTGTGTGTGTGGGTGAAACGCAGGCCGAGCGCGAAGCAGGCCAAACCGAAGCCGTGGTCAAGCGCCAATTGGCTGCTGTGATCCATGCCAATGGGCATTGCATCAGTGAGATCGTGGTGGCTTATGAGCCTGTCTGGGCGATTGGTACGGGCGTGACCGCTGCGCCTGAGCAGGCACAGGCTGTTCACGCTTTGCTGCGCAAGCAGCTGCAGGCGGCCAGTTCGCAAGCTGATCGGATTGCCATCCTGTATGGCGGCAGCATGAATGCCGTGAATGCGGCGACCTTGCTGGCACAGCCCGATATAGATGGTGGCTTGGTGGGGGGCGCGGCCTTGCAGGCGGATGATTTTTTGACTATTTTGAATTCAGCGTCCCGCTGAGATTTTGAAGATTGATTTTGGAGAGAAAAAGATGAGCTTTTTGATGACCGTGATTTTGGTGGTGCAAATGATGTCTGCTTTGGCCATGATCGGCTTGATCCTGGTGCAGCATGGCAAAGGCGCAGACATGGGTGCGGCTTTTGGCAGCGGCGGTTCGGGCAGCTTGTTTGGCGCTACCGGTGGCGCCAACTTCCTGTCGCGCACAACGGCTGTGCTGGCTGGTGTTTTCTTTGTCTGCACATTGCTCCTGGCGTATCTAGGTAACAACCGTCCGGCAGCGGCATCCGGCAGTGTGCTCGAAGGCGCGGCTGTGAGTGCGCCTGCAGCGCCCGCGGCGGACAACAGCACCGCCTCGCAGATTCCTGGCAACGCACCGGCAGCACCTGCCAAGTAAGCTTCAGCTCAGCTTTGTTGCTGTGCACAAATTTCCGAGATTTGACAGGGAAATGACCCTGTTTTCAGAGTAGAATTCGGGATTGTTCGGAGAGCAAAAAGTGTGGCGACATGCTTTCCTCAAGCCATCTGGACAATGCATCCCGCCGTCGTGGTGAAATTGGTAGACACGCTATCTTGAGGGGGTAGTGGCGAAAGCTGTGCGAGTTCGAGTCTCGCCGACGGCACCAGACAATCAGAAAAGCCCGGGCTCAAGGCCTGGGCTCTTCATTCGGTAATACCGTCAGTCTCAAGATGAACCTCGACCAATACCTCCCCATTCTCTTGTTCATTTTGGTCGGCATCGCTGTCGGCATCATTCCCCAGGTTTTGGGTTACATCCTCGGCCCCAACCGACCTGACGCGGAAAAAAACTCCCCTTATGAATGCGGCTTCGAGGCCTTCGAAGACGCCCGCATGAAGTTCGATGTGCGCTACTACCTGGTGGCCATTTTGTTCATCTTGTTCGATCTGGAAATCGCCTTCCTGTTTCCCTGGGCGGTTGCGCTCAAGGAAGTCGGTGTCGCTGGCTTTGTGGCCGTGGTGATTTTCTTGGCCATTCTGGTCGTGGGCTTTGTCTACGAATGGAAAAAAGGCGCCCTGGACTGGGAATGATGGTCCGCATTGACAACAGCATTCAGCCTGCTTGAGGATAAAAAATGATTGAAGGCGTGATGAAAGAAGGGTTCATCACCACGAGTTACGACTCGGTGGTGAACTGGGCCAAGACCGGCTCGCTCTGGCCCATGACATTTGGTCTGGCTTGCTGCGCGGTCGAAATGATGCATGCAGCTGCAGCCCGTTATGACCTCGGTCGCTTTGGCGCCGAGGTTTTTCGCGCCAGTCCCCGCCAGTCCGATCTGATGATCGTGGCCGGCACGCTGTGCAACAAGATGGCGCCTGCCTTGCGCAAGGTCTACGACCAGATGTCTGAGCCGCGCTGGGTCATCTCGATGGGTTCGTGCGCCAACGGCGGTGGTTACTACCACTACAGCTATTCGGTGGTGCGGGGTTGCGACCGCGTGGTGCCGGTGGACGTGTATGTGCCAGGTTGCCCGCCCACGGCCGAAGCCTTGATCTACGGCATCATCCAATTGCAGCAGAAGATCCGCCGCACACACACCATTGCGCGTGTTTGAGGGGAAGACGACGATGACCGATTTCGCCATTCGCCCCGAAGACCTGCAAGACACCCTGGCCGCTGCGCTGGGTGAGCGCGTTGCCCGCATCACCATCGCTCTGGGCGAAGTGACAGTGCATGTCAACGCAGCCCATTACCTGAGCGTGATGCAAACCCTGCGCGATGCAGCAGGGTGCAAATTTGAACAACTGATCGACTTGGCGGGTGTGGACTATTCCGCTTACCGCGAAGTCGGCACCGACGGCCCGCGTTTCGGCGTGACCGTGCACTTGCTGTCGGTCAGCCTCAACCAGCGCGTGCGCGTCAAGGTGCTGTGCCCTGATGACGATCTGCCTTTGGTGGCTTCGGTCAACGATTTGTGGAACTCTGCCAACTGGTACGAGCGCGAAGCCTTTGACTTGTTTGGCATTGTGTTCGAAGGTCACAACGACCTGCGCCGCATCCTGACCGACTACGGCTTCATCGGTCACCCGTTCCGCAAAGACTTCCCGCTGTCGGGCCATGTCGAAATGCGTTACGACGCCGAACGCAAGCGTGTGGTGTACGAGCCCGTGAGCATCGAGCCCCGTGAAATCACACCCCGCATCATCCGTGAAGAGAACTACGGAGGCCTGAACTGATATGGCCGAAATCAAAAATTACACCCTGAACTTCGGTCCCCAGCACCCTGCAGCACACGGTGTGCTGCGCTTGGTGCTGGAGCTCGACGGCGAGGTCGTGCAACGCGCTGATCCCCACATCGGCTTGTTGCACCGCGCCACCGAAAAGCTGGCCGAGCACAAGACCTACATCCAGTCGCTGCCCTATATGGACCGCCTGGACTACGTGTCGATGATGTGCAACGAGCACGCCTACTGCCTGGCCATCGAGAAGATGCTGGGTCTGGAAGTGCCCATGCGCGCGCAGTACATCCGCGTGATGTTCTCCGAGATCACCCGTGTTCTGAACCACCTCATGTGGCTCGGCTCCCACGGCAACGACTGCGGCAGCTCCACCATCCTGATCTACACCTTCCGTGAACGTGAAGATTTGTTTGACATGTACGAGGCCGTGTCCGGCGCGCGCATGCACGCAGCCTATTTCCGTCCCGGTGGTGTATACCGCGATCTGCCTGACAGCATGCCGCAGTACCAGGTCAGCAAGATCAAGAACGCCAAGGCCATCGAGCAGCTCAACAAGAACCGCAGCGGTTCCTTGCTCGACTTCATCGACGACTTCACGCAGCGTTTCCCCAAGTGCGTGGACGAATACGAAACCCTGCTGACCGACAACCGCATCTGGAAACAGCGCACGGTCGGTATCGGCGTGGTGCCACCTGAGCGCGCCCTGAACCTGGGCATGACCGGCCCCATGTTGCGCGGCTCCGGCTTCGCTTGGGACTTGCGCAAGAAGCAGCCCTACGACGCGTACGACAAAGTCGAGTTCGATGTGCCAGTCGGCAAGACCGGTGACAGCTACGACCGTTATCTGGTGCGCGTGCAGGAGATGCGCGAATCGAACCGCATCATCCAGCAGTGCGTCAAGTGGTTGCGTGCCAACCCCGGCCCGGTCATCACCGACAACCACAAGATTGCACCGCCTTCGCGTGAAGGCATGAAATCCAACATGGAAGACTTGATCCACCACTTCAAGCTCTTCACCGAAGGTTTCCATGTGCCTGAAGGCGAGGCCTATGCCGCTGTCGAACACCCCAAAGGTGAGTTCGGCATTTACATGGTGAGCGATGGGGCCAACAAGCCTTACCGCCTCAAAATTCGTGCCCCGGGCTTTGCCCATTTGGCTACCCTCGATGAAATGGCCCGTGGCCACATGCTGGCCGATGCGGTCGCGATCATCGGGACCATGGACATCGTTTTTGGAGAGATTGACCGATGATCTCTGAGTCAACCAAAGCACGCTTTGCGCGTGAAGTTGCCAAGTTCCCTGCGGATCAAAAGCAGTCGGCTGTCATGGCCTGCCTGTCGATCGTGCAGCAAGAACTTGGTTGGGTGAGCCCCGACAGTGAGCAAGTCGTGGCCGAAGTCTTGGGCATGCCCGTGATGGCCGTGCACGAAGTCACCACCTTCTACAACATGTACAACCAAAAGCCGGTGGGCAAGTTCAAGCTGAACGTCTGCACGAACCTCCCTTGCCAGCTGCGTGGTGGCCAAAAAGCCCTGGAGCACCTGGAGCACAAATTGGGCGTGCATGCGGGCGAAACTACCGCAGACGGCCTGTTCACCCTGCAGCCCAGCGAGTGCCAAGGCGCTTGCGCTGACGCGCCGGTGCTGCTGGTCAATGACCGCCACATGTGCAGCTTCATGAGCCACGACAAACTGGATCAGTTGGTCGACAGCCTCAAGAAAGCGGAGGCCGTCTGATGAACGTCCAACAAGTATTGAACCAATTCCAGGCCACGGGCGAGGAGACTTGCTTCCACGACCGCCACATCAACCCGCAAATTTACGCGGGTCTGAATGGCTCGAACTGGAGCATCAAAGACTATGAAGGTCGCGGCGGCTATGCGGCCTTGCGCAAGATCTTGGGCAAAGACGGCGGCGAAGGCCTCACCCAAGACCAGGTGATCGCGACCGTGAAGGAATCCGGTTTGCGCGGTCGCGGCGGCGCGGGTTTCCCCACGGGTCTGAAGTGGAGCTTCATGCCCCGCCAGTTCCCGGGCCAAAAGTACCTGGTCTGCAACTCGGACGAAGGCGAGCCGGGCACATGCAAAGACCGCGACATCATGGAGTACAACCCGCACACGGTGATCGAAGGCATGATCATCGCCGCTTATGCCATGGGCATCAGCGTGGGTTACAACTACATCCACGGCGAAATTTTCCACACCTACGAGCGCTTTGAAGCGGCCCTCGAAGAAGCTCGCGCTGCAGGCTATTTGGGCGACAACATCCTGGGCAGCACCTTCAGCTTCCAGTTGCACGCCTCGCACGGTTTTGGCGCTTACATCTGCGGCGAAGAAACCGCTTTGCTCGAGTCGCTGGAAGGCAAAAAAGGCCAGCCCCGTTTCAAGCCACCGTTTCCTGCCAGCTTTGGCCTGTACGGCAAGCCCACCACCATCAACAACACCGAGACCTTCGCGGCAGTGCCCTGGATCATCCGCAATGGTGGTCAGGCCTACCTCGAATGCGGCAAGCCCAACAACGGCGGCACCAAGATCTTCTCGGTCAGTGGTGACGTGGAGCGTCCCGGCAACTACGAAGTGCCCATGGGCACGCCGTTTGCCAAGCTGCTCGAACTCGCCGGTGGCGTGCGCGGTGGTCGCCAACTCAAGGCGGTGATCCCTGGCGGCTCGTCGTCGCCCGTCATTCCCGCTGAGTTGATGATGAAGCTCACCATGGACTACGACAGCATCGCCAAAGAGGGCGGTTCGATGTTGGGTTCGGGTGCGGTGATCGTGATGGACGACACGCGCTGCATGGTTAAGGCTTTGGCGCGACTGTCTTACTTCTACTCCCACGAATCATGCGGTCAGTGCACTCCTTGCCGCGAAGGCACAGGCTGGCTGTGGCGCATGGTGGACCGCATTGAGCACGGCCAGGGCCGAGCCAGCGACATCGAGATGCTCGACAGCGTGGCCGGCAACATCATGGGCCGCACGATTTGCGCCTTGGGCGACGCAGCGGCCATGCCGGTGCGCGGCATGCTCAAGCATTTCCGTCACGAATTTGTACACCTCATCGAGCACAAGACCTCTCTGGTCGGTGCCGACGCAACAACGGTGAAGACCCATGGTTGAAATAGAACTCGACGGTCAGAAAGTGGAAGTTGCCGAAGGCAGCATGTTGATGCATGCCGCTGAAAAAGCAGGCACCTACATCCCCCATTTCTGCTACCACAAGAAACTCTCGATTGCGGCCAACTGCCGCATGTGCTTGGTTGAAGTTGAAAAAGCCCCCAAGCCCATGCCCGCATGTGCCACACCGGTCACGCAAGGCATGATCGTGCGCACCAAGAGCGACAAGGCCATTGCGGCTCAAAAGTCGGTCATGGAGTTTTTGCTGATCAATCATCCGCTGGATTGCCCCATCTGCGACCAAGGCGGTGAGTGCCAGTTGCAAGACTTGGCTGTGGGTTACGGCGGCAGCACCTCGCGCTATGAAGAAGAAAAGCGCGTGGTCTTCCACAAGGAAGCCGGTCCACTGATCTCCATGGAAGAGATGAGCCGCTGCATCCACTGCACACGTTGCGTGCGCTTTGGTCAGGAAGTGGCTGGACAAATGGAACTGGGCATGTCCCACCGCGGCGAACACGCCGAGATCGAGACTTTCCTGGGCAAGACCATCGACTCCGAACTCTCGGGCAACATGATCGACATTTGCCCCGTGGGTGCCTTGACCAGCAAGCCCTTCCGGTACCACGCCCGCACTTGGGAGTTGTCGCGCCGCAAGTCGATTGCTGCACACGACTCTTCGGGTGCCAATCTGATCGTTCAGGTCAAGAACAACCAGGTCATGCGCGTCGTGCCCTTGGAAAACGAAGACGTCAACGAGTGCTGGATCGCCGACCGCGACCGGTTCTCGTATGAGGCCTTGAACGGTGCCGAGCGTTTGACACAGCCGATGCTCAAGCAAGGCGGCGAGTGGAAAGAAGTCGACTGGCAGACCGCTTTGGAGTACGTGGCCAATGGCCTGAAGAACATCCAGCGTGACCACGGTGCCAACAGCATCGGCGCACTGGTGAGCCCTCAAAGCACGGTTGAAGAGTTGTACCTGGCTGGCGCTTTGGTGCGCGGCTTGGGTTCGGACAACATCGATTACCGCCTGCGCAACGCCGAGTTTGGCGCTGCCGAAGGCGTGCGCACTTTGGGCACATCGATTGCATCGCTGTCCACATTGCAGCGCGTGCTGGTCGTGGGTTCCAACCTGCGCAAGGACCACCCTTTGTTCGCTTTGCGCGTGCGCCACGCTGTGCGCCACGGCGCTCAGCTGAACGTCATCACCTCGCAAGCTGCATTCAGCCACGCCGATGCCTGGGCCATGCCCGTGGCACAAGCTGTGTTGGCCGACGCATCGGGCTGGGCGCAAGCCCTGGCCGATGTGGCCGCAGCGATTGCCGCAGAGAAGGGCGTTGCCGCTCCTGTGGCTGGCAACGCCACCGCGCAAGCCCAAGCCATCGCCAAGTCTTTGCTGGGCGGCGAGCGCAAGGCCGTGTTGCTGGGCAACGCCGCAGCGCACCATGCCAATGCATCGAGCCTGCTGGCCCTGGCCAACTGGATCGCCGAGCAAACCGGCGCGACCGTGGGTTACCTGACCGAGTCTGCCAACACCGTGGGTGCGCAGTGGGTCGGTGCTCAGCCGCAAACCGGCGGCAAGCACGCTGGCCAAATGCTGACCGGTGGTTTGAAGGCCGCCCTCTTGCTGAACACCGAACCCGAGTTCGACAGCGCTGCAGGCAGTGCTGCTGCTCAGGCTCTGGTCCAGGCCGAGATGGTCGTCACACTCAGCCCATTCAAAGCCAACATGGCTTTCAGCGATGTGTTGTTGCCGATCGCACCGTTCACCGAGACATCGGGCTCCTTCGTCAATGCCGAAGGCCGCCTGCAAAGCTTCCACGCTGTGGTCAAGCCTCTGGCCGAAACCCGTCCAGCCTGGAAAGTGCTGCGCGTGCTGGCCAATTTGCTGGACGTGCCGGGCGTGTCTTTTGAGACCTCGCAAGACGTGCTGGCCCGTGCCACGGCCAAGCCATTGGTGGCATCCAACGCCACACGTGCTGCGATCAACCTGGCTGCTGCGGCCGGTACACCTGCTGTGGCTGCCATTTATCAACTCGATGGCATCGTGCGCCGCGCACCTTCGCTGCAGTTGACTGCCGACGCTCGCCAGGAGGTGACAGCATGATTGACGCTCTGTACAACGGCGGCCTGAACCTGGTTGCCGCCACTTGGTGGGCCACCTTGGTCTGGCCAGTGCTGTGGATCTTGCTCAAGATCGTGGCCATCCTGGCGCCGCTGATGGGCGCTGTGGCTTACCTCACCCTTTGGGAGCGCAAGCTGCTGGGCTTCATGCAAGTGCGCCACGGCCCCAACCGCGTGGGCCCCATGGGCTTGTTGCAGCCGATCGCGGATGCGCTCAAGCTGCTGACCAAGGAGTTGATCAACCCGACTGCGGCCAGCATGGGCCTGTTCCGTCTGGGCCCGATCATGGCCATCATGCCGGCTTTGGCCGCCTGGGTGGCGATTCCCTTTGGCCCTGAAGTCGCTTTGACCAACTTGAACGCTGGCTTGTTGCTGGTGATGGCCATCACCTCGATCGAGGTCTACGGCGTGATCATCGCGGGCTGGGCATCGAACTCCAAGTACGCCTTCTTGGGTGCTTTGCGTGCATCGGCCCAAATGGTCAGCTATGAGATTGCCATGGGCTTTTGCTTCCTGGTCGTCCTGATGGTTTCGGGCAGCATGAACCTGACCGATATCGTGTTGGCCCAAGACAAAGGCAGCATGGCCCGCATGGGTCTGAATTTCCTGTCTTGGAACTGGTTGCCTTTGTTGCCGATTTTCTTGGTGTACCTGATCTCGGGTGTGGCCGAAACCAACCGTCACCCCTTTGACGTGGTGGAAGGCGAAGCCGAAATCGTGGCCGGTCACATGGTCGAGTACTCGGGCATGGGCTTTGCGATCTTCTTCCTGGCCGAATACGCCAGCATGTGGCTCGTGTCCATCCTGGCCGTGATCATGTTCCTGGGCGGCTGGTTGTCGCCCATCGACAGCGCCTTGTTCAACATGATCCCCGGCTGGATCTGGTTGGGCCTGAAAACTTTCCTGGTCGTGTCCATGTTCATCTGGATCCGTGCCACATTCCCGCGCTTCCGTTATGACCAGATCATGCGTCTGGGCTGGAAGATTTTCATTCCGGTCACCTTGGTGTGGCTGCTGGTGGTGGGCGCTTGGCTGTTCTCACCCTGGAACATCTGGAAATGAGCGGTGTACAGAACATGACCACCATGACATCTTCTTTCTCCATCAAGGACTTCCTCAAGAGCTTCATGCTCGTGGAGTTGTTCAAGGGCATGGCCCTGACCGGTCGCTACGCTTTCGCCCGCAAGGTGACGGTGCAGTTTCCGGAAGAAAAAACACCGCTGTCGCCACGTTTCCGTGGCCTGCACGCCCTGCGCCGTTATGACAACGGTGAAGAGCGCTGCATCGCCTGCAAGCTGTGCGAAGCCGTTTGTCCCGCGATGGCCATCACCATCGAGGCGGGCCAGCGCGAAGACGGCTCGCGCCGCACGACACGCTACGACATCGATCTGACCAAGTGCATCTTCTGTGGCTTTTGCGAAGAAAGCTGCCCGGTGGACTCCATCGTCGAGACGCAGATTTTCGAGTACCACGGCGAAAAGCGTGGCGACCTGTACTTCACCAAAGACATGTTGCTGGCCGTGGGCGACCGTTACGAAAAAGAGATTGCTGCTGCCAAAGCGGCCGATGCTCCTTACCGTTGAACGTGGCTCAGTCCTGAACATTTAAAAAGACAGACCTATGGACGTCAAGACCGGTTTCTTCTACCTCTTCTCGGTGGTGCTGATGTTTTCAGCCTTCCGGGTGGTGACGGCGCGCAACCCTGTGCACGCTGTGCTGTACCTCATGTTGGCCTTTTCCCAGGCCTCAGCCATCTGGCTGCTGCTCAATGCCGAATTCCTGGCCATCACTTTGGTGCTGGTTTATCTGGGTGCGGTGATGGTGCTTTTCCTGTTCGTGGTGATGATGCTGGACATCAACGTCGACACACTGCGTCAGGGCTTTTGGAAAAACTTTCCTTTGGCTGCCACTTTGGGGGCCATCGTGGCCCTTGAAATGGGCGCAGTCCTGATGAGCGGTTTCCGTTTGTCCGAGGTGCCCAAGGCGGTGGCGTTGGTTGCCGGTGCGGCACCCGTGTCCAACAGCAAAGCCCTGGGCATCTTGCTGTACACCGAATACCTGATGCCCATCCAGATCGCTGCGTCGATCTTGCTGGTGGCCATGGTGGCGGCGATTGCCCTGACTTTGCGTGAGCGCAAGGACAGCAAGGCGATCAACCCCTCGATTCAGGTTCGAGTGCGTGCGGCTGACCGCATGAAGGTCGTCAAAGTGGCGGCCACCCAGGCAGCCCCAGCCCCCGTGGCACCCGAAGCTGCACAGGAGAACAAATGATGGCCTTGACCCTCGGACATTTCTTGTCGCTCGGCGCCATGCTCTTTGCATTGGCCGTGATCGGCATTTTCTTGAACCGCAAGAACCTGATCGTCTTGCTCATGGCCATCGAATTGATGTTGCTGGCCGTGAACATGAACTTTGTGGCTTTCTCGCACTACCTGGGTGACATGCACGGCCAAGTGTTCGTGTTCTTCATCCTCACGGTGGCGGCTGCTGAATCGGCCATCGGCTTGGCCATCCTCGTGCTGTTGTTCCGCAACAAGAACAGCATCAACGTGGACGAACTCAATTCGCTCAAGGGTTAATAAGAATATGAGTCAAACCCTCAACGCAAGCACGCTGCTGGTTGTGCCGCTCGCGCCCCTGGTGGGCTCGGCACTGGCCGGTATCTTTGGTACGCAATTCGGTGGCAACTGGATTGGCCGTCGCCTGTCGCACACCCTGACCATTTTGGGCGTGCTGGTGGCTTTCATTCTGTCGGCCATGACGCTCAAGAGCGTGATCGACGGTGCCCGTTTCAATGAGACCCTCTACACCTGGATGGTGGTGGGTGGCCTCAAAATGGAAGTGGGCTTTTTGATCGACAGCCTCACGGCCATGATGATGTGCGTGGTGACCTTTGTGTCGCTGATGGTGCACATCTACACCATTGGCTACATGGAAGAAGACGAAGGCTACAACCGTTTCTTCGCCTACATCTCGCTGTTCACCTTCTCCATGCTGATGCTCGTCATGAGCAACAACATGCTGCAGCTGTTCTTCGGCTGGGAAGCCGTGGGCCTGGTGTCTTACCTGCTGATCGGTTTCTGGTTCAACAAGCCCACCGCCATTTTTGCCAACATGAAGGCCTTTTTGGTCAACCGTGTGGGTGACTTCGGCTTCATTTTGGGCATTGGCCTGATCGCGGCTTATGCCGGCACGCTCAACTACGCCGAAGCCTTTGCCAAGACGGCCGAGCTGGGCGCACTCACATTCCCTGGCACCGACTGGATGCTGGTGACCGTGATCTGCATTTGCCTGTTCATCGGTGCGATGGGCAAGTCGGCCCAGTTCCCGCTGCACGTGTGGCTGCCTGATTCGATGGAAGGCCCAACGCCCATCTCGGCGCTGATCCACGCCGCGACCATGGTGACTGCCGGCATCTTCATGGTGGCCCGCATGTCGCCGCTGTTTGAACAGTCGGACACCGCCTTGAACTTCATCATGGTGATCGGCTCGATCACAGCGCTGTTCATGGGCTTTCTGGGCATCATCCAGAATGACATCAAGCGCGTGGTGGCTTACTCCACTTTGTCGCAGCTCGGTTACATGACCGTGGCGCTGGGCGCATCGGCTTATTCGGTCGCAGTGTTCCACCTGATGACGCACGCGTTCTTCAAGGCTTTGCTGTTCTTGGGGGCTGGCTCCGTCATCATGGGCATGCACCACAACCAGGACATCCGTTGGATGGGCGGCGTGCGCAAGTACATGCCCATCACCTGGATCACCTCGCTGCTGGGCTCGCTGGCTTTGATCGGTACGCCGTTCTTCTCGGGCTTCTACTCGAAGGACAGCATCATCGAAGCCGTGCATGAGAGCCATCTGGCCGCTGCGGGCTTTGCCAACTTCGCTGTGCTGGCCGGTGTCTTCGTGACCGCTTTCTATTCGTTCCGCATGTACTTCCTGGTCTTCCACGGCAAGGAGCGCTACGACCAGAATCCGGATGCCCACCATGGTCACGACGACCACGGTCATGGCCACGACGACCATCACGAACCGCACGAATCCCCATGGGTCGTCACGGTGCCCTTGGTCTTGCTGGCGATTCCTTCGGTGGTGATCGGTTTCATGGCGATCGAGCCCATGCTCTACGGCGAGTTCTTCAAAGACGTGATCTTCGTGAACGCCGAGAAGCACCCCGCCATGAAAGAAATGGCCGAGATGTTCCACGGCCCCGTGGCCATGGCGGTGCACGCCTTGAGCACGGCGCCTTTCTGGCTGGCCTTGGCCGGTGTGGTGGTGTCCTGGTACATGTACCTCGTCAACCCCAAAGTGCCTGCATTCTTCGCACGTGTTTTGCGTCCCGTGATCGTCATCCTCGAGAACAAGTATTTCCTGGACTGGATCAACGAAAACATCCTGGCCCGTGGCGCACGCATGCTCGGCACCGGTTTGTGGAAAGTGGGCGACCGCGCTTTGATCGATGGCCTGGTGGTCAACGGTTCATGGAAAGTGGTGGGCCTGATTTCTGGAGCCGTTCGCCGCTTCCAGTCGGGCTACCTGTACCACTATGCCCTGGTCATGATCCTGGGTGTGTTCGCGCTGATGACGTATTTCGTCTGGCTCGCTTAACGGTTTAGAGGACGATATCAAAATGGGATTGTTAAGCCTTGCCATCTGGACACCGATTGTTTTCGGTGTCATCTTGCTGGCCATCGGTCGTGACAGCCAAGCCCGCGCTGTGCGCTGGGTGGCTTTGGTCGGCTCCGTCGTCAGTTTTCTGGTCACTTTGCCGCTTTACAAGGGCTTTGAGCTCGGCACGTCGGCCATGCAGTTTGTCGAAAAATACACCTGGATCGAGCGCTTCAATGTGCACTACCACCTGGGTGTGGATGGCATTTCGCTGTGGTTCGTGTTGTTGACTGCCTTCATCAATGTGATCGTGGTCATTGCAGGCTGGGAAGTCATCACCCGCAAAGTCAACCAGTACATGGCGGCTTTCCTGATCCTCTCGGGTCTGATGATCGGTGTGTTCAGTGCCCTCGACGGGATGTTGTTCTACGTCTTCTTTGAAGCTACGCTGATCCCGATGTACCTGATCATCGGTATCTGGGGTGGTCCGAACAAGATCTACGCTGCATTCAAGTTCTTCTTGTACACCCTGATGGGTTCACTGCTGACGCTGATCGCGCTCATCTACCTGTACACCGCATCGAACGGAAGTTTTGACATCCTGGCCTGGCACAAACTGCCGTTGGCCGGCAGTGTTCAGACCTTGCTGTTCTTCGCCTTCTTTGCCGCTTTTGCCGTGAAAGTTCCCATGTGGCCTTTCCACACCTGGTTGCCAGACGTTCACGTCGAAGCGCCCACCGGTGGCTCGGCTGTGCTGGCCGCCATCATGCTCAAGCTCGGTGCTTATGGCTTCCTGCGTTTCTCGATGCCCATCGCACCGGACGCTGCGCACGAGTGGGGCACTTTCATGATCGTGCTGTCCTTGGTTGCCGTGGTCTATGTGGGCTTGGTTGCGATGGTGCAACAAGACATGAAAAAGCTGGTGGCTTATTCATCGGTCGCACACATGGGCTTTGTGACCTTGGGCTTTTTCATCTTCAACCCGCTGGGCGTGTCTGGTGGCATCGTTCAGATGATCGCTCACGGCTTCGTGTCGGCGGCCATGTTCCTGTCGATCGGTGTTTTGTATGACCGCGTTCACTCGCGTGAGATCGCCAGCTATGGCGGCGTGGTCAACACCATGCCCAAGTTTGCAGCTTTTGCCTTGCTGTTCTCCATGGCCAATTGTGGTCTGCCGGGCACAGCCGGTTTCGTGGGCGAGTGGATGGTGATCCTGGGTGCCGTGAAGTTCAACTTCTGGATCGGCGCACTGGCGGCTTCGGCACTGATCTTTGGCGCCGCCTATACCCTGTGGATGTTCAAGCGCGTTTACCTCGGTCCTGTGGCCAACGACGACGTCAAGGAACTGACGGACATCAACAGCCGTGAATTCCTGGTCATGGCTTTGCTGGCCATTGCCGTGCTCTACATGGGCCTGTACCCCAAGCCATTCACCGACGTGATGGATACCTCGGTGGCCGACTTGCTCAAGCACGTGGCCCTGTCCAAATTGCCCCAATGAACATTCAGTACTGAACTGAAGAAAAGAAAGAATGATGATGGACACCACCAGCTGGATGACGATCTATCCTGAAATCGTGTTGCTGGTCATGGCTTGCGTGATCGCGCTGGCCGACCTGTTCGTGAAGAGCCCCAAGCGCACCGCCACCTACGCCTTGACATTGTTGTCTTTGGGTGGCGTGGCCTGGCTCAACGCCATGTACGCCGACGCCGGTCAGACCCTGTATGGCTTTGGCCACCTGGTGGTCAGCGATCCGATGGGCCATTGGCTCAAGTGCTTTGCCTCGATCGCCGTGATGGTGACCTTGGTGTACTCGCGCCCCTACGCGGCTGACCGCGACATGCTGCGCGGCGGTGAGTTGTTCAGCCTGAGCATGTTTGCCTTGCTGGGCATGAGCGTGATGATTTCCGGTCAAAACTTCCTGGTCATTTACTTGGGCCTTGAATTGCTGACCTTGTCGAGCTACGCGCTGGTGGCCCTGCGTCGTGACAATGCTCAGGCCACAGAGGCAGCCATGAAATATTTCGTGCTAGGCGCGATGGCTTCGGGTTTCTTGCTGTACGGCATGTCCATGATGTATGGCGCGACCGGCAGCCTGGAGCTGGCCGCTGTGCTCAAGGCGATCGCTTCGGGTCACGTCAACCACCAAGTGCTGGTGTTTGGCTTGGTCTTCATCGTGGCCGGTCTGGCTTTCAAGATCGGTGCCGTGCCTTTCCACATGTGGATCCCTGACGTTTACCAAGGTGCCCCCACAGCCGCCACGTTGCTGATCGGTGGCGCGCCCAAGCTGGCGGCGTTCGGCATCATGATCCGCTTGCTGGTCGAAGGCCTGCTGCCTTTGGCCTTCGACTGGCAGCAAATGTTGTCCTTCCTGGCGATTGGCTCCTTGCTGATCGGTAACCTGGCTGCGATCGCGCAGACCAACCTCAAGCGCATGCTGGCTTTCTCGACCATCGCGCAAATGGGTTTTGTCCTGCTGGGTTTCGTCGCTGGCGTGATCAACGGCCAGACCACCTTGGCGGCCAACGCCTACAGCTCGGCCATGTTCTACATCGTCGGCTATGTGCTGACCACCTTGGCCAGCTTCGGCATCATCATGCTGCTGGCCCGTCAAGGGTTCGAGAGCGAAGAGATTTCCGACCTGGCCGGCCTGAACCAGCGCAGCCCGCTGTACGCCGGTGTGATGGCTGTTTGCCTGTTCTCTCTGGCCGGTATCCCGCCCATGGTTGGCTTCTATGCCAAGCTGGCCGTGTTGCAATCCCTGGTGGCTTCGGGTCAAGGTTTCTACATCGGTCTGGCGATCTTTGCCGTGATCATGTCCTTGATCGGCGCCTTCTACTACCTGCGTGTCGTCAAGGTCATGTACTTTGACGAGCCCGTGACGGCCACCACCGTCTCGGCCGATGCCGATGTGCGTGTCGTGCTGTCCATGAATGGTTTGCTGGTCCTGGTGCTGGGCATGGCGCCTGGCGCGCTGATGGCTTTGTGCGCCGACGCTGTCGCCCGCATGTTGGCCGTCTGAGTTTTCAAGCATGTCCACGTCCTGGCAAATCGGCATCTTGATCGCGCTGGCATTGCTGGCCGCCAACTTGCCTTTTGCCAACCAGCGCATCTTGCTGGTCGGACCCTCTCGCAGCACCAAATCACTGGCCATCCGGCTGGCTGAGTTGGTGCTGCTGTATTTTGTGGTCGGCGCTGTGGGCTTGGCGCTGGAAAACCACGGTGGCCAAATTGCTCCCCAAGGCTGGGAGTTTTATGCCATCACCGGCACCATGTTTGTGACCTTGGCCTTTCCAGGTTTCGTCTACCGTTACCTGATGCACCGCCAGCATTGAGCGCTGTCGGTTTGCACTGAGTTCCCTCATGTCTGACGATCATCTGATCGAGCACCGCGTTTCGCAGGAAGAGTTGCTGCATGGCCACTTCCTGCATGCATTTCGGGACACGGTCCGTCTGCCCAACCAAGGCTTGGCCACCCGTGAATACGTGATTCACCCCGGTGCAGTGATGGTGATCCCCATGCTGCAAATGCCCGATGGCAGCCTGCGCTTGGTGCTGGAGCGCCAGTTCCGCTACCCGGTGGGGCAGGTCATGATCGAGTTCCCGGCAGGAAAACTGGACGCAGGCGAAGACCCTTGGCTGTGCGCGCAGCGCGAGCTGATGGAGGAGACCGGTTACCGTGCCCGTGAATGGGCCAAAGCGGGCGTGCTTCACCCGGTGATCGCCTATTCCACAGAAGTGATCGAGATCTGGTTTGCGCGAGACCTCACACTGGGTGAACGCCAGCTGGACTCGGAGGAGTTTCTGGACGTGTTCACCGCCACACCCGAAGAACTGATGGCCTGGTGCCAGCAAGGTCTGGTGACCGACGCCAAAACCCTCACTGGCGCGCTTTGGTTGCAGAATGTCCTGTCAGGCGCATGGCCGCTGACTTGGCAAAGCGCCACCTGAACATTCCGCATGAAAGTCCTTGACCTCCAGTGCCGTCAGGGCCACAGCTTCGAAGGCTGGTTCGGCTCGCAAGACGACTACGACGCGCAACGTGCGCGGGGCCTCGTCACATGCCCCATGTGCAACGACAGCGAGATCACCAAAATGCTGTCAGCACCGCGCCTGAACCTGGGCCATGGCACAGAGCCAGTCCAAACGCCTGCAGCGCCAGAGGCCGCTGCCCCGAGCGCCGCGCCCGCCAAGACTGCCGCAGCCACGGCCCAACCCCTGGCGCAAATGCAAGCGGCCTTGCTGCACATGGTGCGCCACGTCATGGCCAACACCGAAGATGTGGGCACCCAATTTGCCGAAGAAGCCCGCAAGATCCACTATGGCGAACGCGAAGAGCGCAACATCCGTGGTCAGGCCACGCGCGAAGAAACCGAAGCCTTGCTGGACGAAGGCATCGACGTCATGCCGCTCCCTGTGCCGGATGCCTTGAAAGAGCCGCTGCAGTAAAGCTGTGTGGTCTTCATGACCACCCAGTCGCAGCCTCTGCGGCATACTCGCTGCAGTCCATGAACACCCTGCACATTCACGAGGCCGAAGTTGAACTGACCGCCATCCGCGCCCAAGGCCCGGGCGGGCAAAACGTCAACAAAGTCTCCACCGCCATCCAGCTGCGTTTCGATGTGGCCAGCTCGTCCTTGCCCGAAGCTGTGAAGGCGCGCTGGCTCCAGTCGGGCGACAGCCGCTTGTCGCAAGAAGGCGTGCTCATCATCAAGGCCCAGCGTTACCGCACGCAAGAGGCCAACCGCCAGGATGCTTGGACGCGGCTGTACGAACTGCTCGACCAATTTGCCAAAGCGCCCAAAGCCCGCAAGGCCACCAAACCCAGTTATGGCGCGGTGCAGCGGCGCTTGCAGGGCAAAGCCATTCAGTCCAAGTTGAAAGCCTCACGCCGTTCGCAAGAGTGAAGTGCTCCTGCAGGGCGGAGTTTCAGCGACGACAGTCTGCGCAACTGGACTGGCCCGTGTTGGGGCTGAAGCCGCCGACCTGCAGATTGCTTGTCACTTTGTGTGAGAGAGGGCGTTCAGTGCCGTTTTCAGCACCTGCGCCAAAGCATCCGGTGCATCGGCCGCGATCACATGGCGCGAGTCCATACTGCGCAGCCAGGTGATCTGGCGTTTGGCCAGTTGTCTCGTGGCAAAGATGCCGCGCTCTGCGATGTCTTTTTCGCTCCAGCCTTCGTCCAGCCCTTGCCAGGCCTGGCGGTAGCCCACACAGCGCATCGAGGGCAGGTCGGGGTTCAAGTCACCCCGGGCACGCAGCTGGTGCACCTCATGGATGAAGCCTTGCGCCATCATCAGCTCAAAGCGCTGGGCAATGCGCTGGTGCAGCCAGCTCCGCTTCAGTGGCTCTAGGCTCAGCACCGGGATGTGCCAATCGGGCGCTGTGGCTTTGGCGCTTTGGTGAAAGGAAGACAAGGTATGGCCGGTGGCGGTCCACACTTCCAAAGCGCGGCCCACACGCTGGCTGTCGCCGGGGGCCAGGCGGGCGGCGGTCACAGGGTCCACCAGCATCAGCTCGGCGTGGAGGGCGGGCCAGCCCACTTGTTCGGCGCGGGCCTGAATGGCTTCGCGCACCTGCGGGTCGGCGGCGGGGATGTCGTTCAGGCCTTCGAGCAGGGCTTTGAGGTAGAGCATGGTGCCGCCCACCAGCAGCGGCATGCGGCCTCGTGCACGGATCTCGCCGATGAGTCGAGTCGCATCTCGCGCAAATTCAGCGGCGCTGTAGTTTTGCAAGGGGTCGATGGTGTCGATCAGGTGGTGTGGCACGGCGGCCAGTTCTTCGCGGCTGGGTTTGGCGGTGCCAATGTCCATGCCCCGGTACACCAGGGCCGAGTCCACGCTGATGATCTCGGCACCGCCTTGCGCCTGCAGGGCTTGCGCCAAGGCCAGGGCCGCAGCGGTTTTGCCGCTGGCCGTGGGCCCAACGATGGCGATCGCATCGATCGTTTGAGGGCTTTGGCTCATGCGGCTTCCAGCGTCAGTGGACGGCCATGGCGTTGCACCGCAGTCCAGGCCACAATGGCCAACAGCGTGCTCCAAACCAGCATGCCGTGCGCCAAGGCGAAGACCGGCACGTCCATGTTGCGCCCGAGCCAATCGCCCATGAAGAAGGCGCCCAACATCATCAGAAATCCGTTGAGTGCAGAGGCCGTGCCCGCTTTGAACGGGAAGGGGGCGACCGCTGCGCTTTGTCCACAAGGCTGGTGCACGCCATGGGCAAACATGTAGCAGTACACCGGCAGCATCACAGCCCAACCGCCGTACCAAGCCTGCCCTACACCCAGGTGGGCCAGTAGCGTCAGCAGCGCGCCACCCAGCACCGACAGCACGGCGGCCAAGCCCACCGTGCGGTGGATGCTGGTGCGTCGCAACATCCAGCGTCCCCAAAAAGTGCCCACGATGTAGGACAAGGACATGGTGAGCATCAGCAGGCCGTAGGTGGTTTTGCTGTAGCCCAGTTGTTGCGTGAAGACGAAAGACGAGGTGGCCAAAAAGGTGAACAAGCCCAGGTAAGACGCCGAGGACAGGGCACACCAGGTGAGGAACACCGGATGGCGAAAAATCTCCACGTTCGATTGCCACAAGGAGCGCCACTGCAGCGCGTCCATGCGGCGTTGCGGCAGGGTTTCGCGGTAGCCCCAAAGCAACAGGCCCAAGGTGAGCAGACCAAACAAGGTCACGGAAAACAAAGCGTAGCGCCAGCCGACCCAGTCGCTGAGCAGGCCGCCCACCGGGGCGCAGGTGCATGCAATCACACCCAAGCCTGTGAGCGCTTGGGACATGACTTGGGCACCCTCGTGCGGCGGATACAGGTCGCGCACAATGGCGCGTGCCGCCATGACGGCTGCCCCCATGGCGATGCCTTGAACTGCGCGCGCCGCGATCAACCAATCAATGCCGGGCGCGGCCACACATGCCAGTGAGGCCAGCACATAAGCGCTCATGCCCCACAACAAAACAGGTCTGCGCCCAAAGCGGTCAGACATGGGCCCCCAGACCAGTTGCGAAATGCCAAAGGCCAGCAGCAGTGCGGTCAAAGTCAGCTGGATCTCGCCCATGCTGGTCCCCAGGCTGTCGCGAATCGCGGGCAAGGTGGGCAGGTACAAGTCGGTCGTGACCGCTTGCAGGCCCAGCAAGAGGGCCAGCAACACAACAACAAAGTGACGGTGCATCAACGGCCTCGCAGAAACAAGGCGTCCAGATCGCGCATGCTCATTTGCCGCCAGGTGGGGCGGCCGTGGTTGCATTGGTCGGAGCGTTCGGTCTCTTCCATCTGGCGCAGCAGGGCGTTCATTTCGTCGAGTGTGAGGCGCCGGTTGGCGCGCACCGCGCCGTGGCAGGCCATTGTGGCCAAAATCTCGTTTTGGGCGCGTTGTACCACGGTGCTCGCGTCGTGTTGGGCCAGCTCGGCCAGCACGCTGCGGGCCAACTCGACCGCATCGCCTTGCGCCAGGCTGGTGGGCACGGCGCGCACGGCCAGGGTCTTGGCCGACAGGGGCGAGATTTCCAGGCCCAGTTGTTCCAGCGCTTCGGCGCAGGCCTCGGCCGTGGCCACCTCGGTCGGATTGGCGGCAAAGGTGGCGGGGATCAGCAGCGGTTGGCTGGCGATGCGCGGGCCTTCGCTATCGGCGGTGTTGAGCTGGTTTTTCAGGCGCTCGTACACGATGCGCTCGTGCGCGGCGTGCATGTCCACCACCACCAGACCTTGCTTGTTTTCGGCCAGGATGTAGACGCCGTGCAGCTGCGCCACAGCGCGGCCCAGTGGCCAATCGCCTTCTGGCAGGGCTTGGGTGGGTTCGGCAATGGGCGCGGGCAGGGCAGACGCCGCTGTGTTGGCATTCAACGATGGCGCAGGTGCGGACCAGCGCGGTGCGTCCGAGTCGTGTGCTTCTTGTCGGGGCTCGGGCGGGTTCCACAGTGCTTTGAGGTCGGCCATGGCCTGCTCGCCGTCCACGCGGGGCCGCACAAAGTCTGCGGGCTTGTAGCTGGGTGCAGAAAAGGTCGATGGGCCAGGGCGCTCGAAAGCCATGCCGCCTTGCTGCCAGCTGGCCGACTCGGGCAGGATCTTGGCGGCGGGCGCTTTCAGGTCGAAGTCGGCCTTGGCCTCTGTGGCTGAATCGCTCAGGTTTTGCGAACGCGGCGCGGCCAGTGCGTTTTCGATGGCATGACGCACCGCCTGATGCACCGCGCGGCTGTCTCGAAAACGCACCTCGATCTTGGTGGGGTGCACATTCACATCCACCAGCGTGGGGTCGATTTGCATGAACAGCGCATAGGCCGGTTGCTTGTGGCCGTGCAGCACGTCTTCATAGGCGCTGCGCGCACCGTGCATGACCACTTTGTCACGCACAAAGCGGCCGTTCACATAGGCAAACTGGTGATCGGGGCGTGAGCGGGCGGCATCGGGCAGACCGGCGCGGCCGACCACCTTGAGCGGCCCGGCGTTGTACTCCACCGCAATGGATTGCGCCACGAACTCTTCGCCCAGCACATCGGCCAGGCGCTGCTCCAGGCCTGCCGCGCCAGGGTGTACGCGCCACTGCTCGACCAGCTTGCCTTCGTGCCAGATGGCAAAGCCCACGTCGGGGCGGGCCAGGGCGTGGCGGCGCACGGCTTCGATGCAATGCGCCAGCTCTGTGCTGTCGCTTTTCAAAAATTTGCGGCGGGCAGGGGTTGAGAAAAACAACTCCTTGACCTCGACCGTGGTGCCCACAGCGCGGGCCGCTGGGCGTATCTCGCCTGTGCGGCCGTCCAGCGCAAAGGCGGTGGGTTGGCCGTCCATGCGCGAGAGCAAGGTGAGTTCGGACACCGAATTGATGGCCGCGAGCGCCTCGCCCCGAAAGCCCATGGTCATCACCGATTCCAGCTCATCGAGGTTGCCGATCTTGCTGGTGGCGTGGCGTTTGAGTGCCGTGGCCAGCTCGTCCGGGGCAATGCCGCCGCCGTCGTCTTCGACCGAAATCAGCCGTGTGCCGCCACCCATCAGGCGCAGCGTGATGCTTTGCGCGCCCGCGTCCATGGCGTTGTCCACCAGCTCGCGCACGACCGAGGCAGGGCGCTCGACCACCTCGCCTGCGGCGATCTGGCTGATCAGTTCATCGGGGAGTTCGCGGATGGGGCGGCGCGCGGTCGCCGGGCTTTGTTGGGAGGTCACCGCCTGATTTTAGGGCTTGGGCAGGGATAATCACGGGATGGACATCCTTTTGCAACTCCTCGATTTCATCCTCCACGTCGACCGTTACCTGGAGGCCTTTGTGGGCCAACACGGCGCTTGGGTTTACGCGCTCTTGTTCGCGATCATTTTTGTGGAGACCGGCCTGGTGATCATGCCGTTCTTGCCGGGCGATTCGCTGCTGTTCATCGTCGGCGCGCTGTGCGGTGCCGACTTGCTGAACCTGCCCTTGACCATGGCCCTGTTGTTGGCTGCAGCCATTTTGGGCGACCAGACGAACTACAGCATTGGCCGCTACTTTGGCCCCAAGGTTTTCAAATGGGAGAACTCCCGCTTTTTCAACCGCCAGGCCTTCATGCAGGCCAACGCTTTTTACGAAAAGTACGGCGGCATCACCATCATCCTGGCGCGCTTCATGCCCTTCATCCGCACCTTTGTGCCTTTTGTGGCCGGTGTGGCCGAGATGACGCGCAGCAAGTTCACGCTGTTCAATGTGGTGGGCGGTGTTATTTGGGTGGTGGGTTTGACCCTGGCCGGTTACCTGTTTGGGAACTTGCCGTTTGTGCAAACGCACTTGTCCAAAATCATTTGGGCTTTGATTTTGGTGCCGGGTTTGATCGCCGTGTTTGGCGCCTGGCGGGCGCGCAAAGCGGGTTGATCAAAACGCCAGAAATCCCCTCTGCTTTCGCTTTGTCATCCCGCACTGGATGCGGGAACCCGCTGTTCTGAAAGCCTGGACCCCGGGTCTTCGCCCGGGGTGACATGCGTGTGAGGGTTTCGGGATGGAACCTCAGGTCTTCGCCCGGGGTGACGTGCCTGGAGGGCTTTCAAAATGAATGAACCTCTGGCATGTGAGGCGGCTGGCAGCTTTGGTGGTTTCAGATGCTGCGGTTGCGCGCCTGCGGCGGGTTGTGTGAAAGATTCATTTTGGTTACATGGCCAACTTGAAATCGATTTTGCTGTCTTTATTCAAGACAATCTCATCACTTTTAACCATGACCCCAAGGTGCATCATGAACAAGTATTTGCAACAGTTGAGTGTGTTGGTCGGTGCGGTGGGCCTGATGGTCGGTTCTGCCATGGCGCAGGGCGGTATGCGCTACGAAGTGATCAAGCCTTTGGCCGCGGCGCAAGAGGCACTCAAGAGCAACCAGAACGAACAAGCCTTAGGTTTGTTGCGTGACGCTTTGGCGGTTCCCCAACTCACATCGCTTGAAAAGAGCATGGTCATGCGCACGCAAGCGGTGGCTGCGCTGCGTGTCCAGAAATGGGATGCCGCTGTCGAGGCGTTGGAATCCTTGGTGGGTTCAAGCGATGTGCCTCAAACCGACAAGCGGCCTTTGCTGGAGTCATTGATCAATGCCTCCCTGCAATTGAAGGACCCTGCCCGTGTTGTTAAATGGTCGCGGCAATACTTGCAAGAAGGAGGCAGCAATCCATCCGTGCATTTGGCGATGGTCCAGTCCTTGGCTGCCTCTGGTCAACACGCAGAGGTCGTGAAGGTGGTCCTTGAGAAAATTCGATTGGATGCTTCGACCGCTAAGAAAACACCTGAACCAGAGCTGCGCACTTTGGCCATCAGTTATCGCCAGCTGAAGGACGATGTCGGGTATGTGAATACCCTCAAGCAGTTGTTGTCGAACTACCCCAGCAAGGCTTATTGGGCAGAAGTACTCGGACGTATGTCGCAACAAGTCGGCTTGAACGCTCGATTGGAGTTGGACTTGTACCGTTTGTTGGAGCAAACGGACAACATGGAAGATGCGGCCGAATACATGGAAATGGCCGCATTGGCTTTGAAAGCGGGTTTGCCAGCTGAGGCGATCCGTGTTCTCAACAAGGGCTTTGATGCGGGTATTTTGGGTAAGGGCGCCGATTCTGCTGTGCATACCAAGTTGCGAACGGATGCGCAGAAGAAACTCCGGGAAGACGATGCCTTGTTTGTGCAACTTGAGAAGTCGGCCAAAGACGGTGCATCTTGGGCTGCCGTAGGCGATGTTTATTTCTCGCGCCAAAACTGGTCCTCTGCGCATTTGGCCTACGTCAAAGCGATTGAGTCGGGCGGTCTTCGCCGAGAGCACGAGGTTCGATTGCATGACGCCATCAGCCTGATTCAATCGGATCAAAAAGCTGCAGCGCGCCAGCAATTGGCGAAGGTGAGCGGTGATGTCACGGCTGTAGAGTTGGCTGCGTTGTGGACGATCCTCGCTCGCTGAGCAGCAGCAAAAACAATATTCCCTCGAAGAAGCCCGCTGCTTTGCACGACAGGTAAAAACCCTATTGCAATCGATTGCAAAGTCGGATAAATTGGGGCACAGCGTTTTGCTGCAATGTGCAGCGCCTTCATTTCAAAGACCGATGACATCCATCAGAACATCACCGCCCACTTTGTCGATCTCACAGATCGTGCAAATGAATGTCGGCTTTTTGGGCTTGCAATTCAGCTTTGGCCTGCAGCAAAGCAATATGAGCCCGATCTACAGTTATTTGGGTGCAGACGAGGCATCTTTGCCATTGCTTGCATTGGCTGGACCTGTCACTGGCTTGTTGGTGCAACCCATAGTTGGGGCCATGAGCGACAGGACCACATCACGTTGGGGCCGGCGCACACCGTACTTTTTCATCGGTGCAGTGCTGTGCTCGCTCTCTTTGTTGGCGATGCCATACAGCTCAGCGCTGTGGATGGCTGCGAGTTTGCTTTGGATTCTGGATGCCGCCAACAACATCACTATGGAGCCCTATCGCGCCTATGTGAGTGATCGTCTGCCCAAGGACCAACATGCATTGGGGTATTTGACGCAAAGCGCTTTCACTGGACTGGCTCAAACACTGTCGTACCTAGCGCCCTCCATCATGGTGTGGATGGGCATGAACAAGGATGCGGTGGGCGGGAATCACATTCCGCAAATCACACAGGTGGCTTTCATCATTGGCGCATTGCTGTCTGCATCTACCATCGTCTGGTCTATCTGGAAAGTGCCAGAGTTGCCCTTGTCATCCCAAGAAATCGCCGCGTTAAAAGTCAAGCAGCAAGGCTGGCTCAGCACCCTCAAAGAAATTGTGGATGCAATCAAAGACATGCCACAAGCCATGCGGCAGCTGGCGTGGATGAAGCTGTTCCAGTGGTACGCCATGATGTGTTACTGGCAATACGTGACTTATGCGATCGCACGCAATCTGTTTGATACATCGGACCCTACCAGTATGGGCTTCCGAGATGCGGTGTTGGTCAATGGTCAGATCGGTGGCTTTTACAACGCGGTGGCATTTGTGGCCGCACTGGCCATGGTGCCATTCACGCGCCGCTGGGGCGCTGGAAAAATGCATGCGCTGTGCCTGGTGGCTGCAGGTCTGTGCATGATGACCATCCCCCAAATCCACAACCAAGCACTCTTGTTCCTCCCCATGATTGGCGTTGGTCTGGGTTGGGCCAGCATCATGGGTAATCCTTATGTGATGTTGGCCAGCAGCATTCCAGCAGAGAGAACAGGCGTTTACATGGGCATTTTCAACATGTTCATTGTCATTCCGATGCTCATTCAGGGCGTGACCTTGCCTCTGATTTATCACCCCATTTTGGGCGGAGATCCGCGGAACGTGCTGGTGCTGGCCGGTGGTTTGCTCGTGTTGGCGGCACTGGCCACTTTGCGGGTGAAAGTGCCTGCCGAAAAAAAAGCAAGCACAGCGTGAAGCGGCTTGCATGACTTGTATTTTGAAATTGACGTCTCAGAAAAATGCGTAACGAAGTTCAATTGATCACCTATGTCGACCGCTTTGGCGGCAAGACCTTGAAGGACCTCCAGGAGCTCTTGACTGGACCGTTGATGGGGGCTGTAGGCGGCGTCCACTTGCTGCCGTTCTTTCACAAAATTGATGGTGCCGATGCGGGGTTTGACCCCATTGACCACACACGCGTGGACGACCGCGTGGGAGACTGGGAAGACATTGCAAGCCTGTCTACGAAGATGGGCGTGATGGCGGATGTGATCGTCAACCACATGTCTTCTGAGTCGCCGCAGTTCCTTGATTATTCGCAGAAGGGCAGTGCTTCTGAATACGACGGACTGTTTCTCACGATGGAATCGGTCTTCCCAAACGGTGCTACTGAAAAGGACTTGCTGGCAGTCTACCGCCCACGTCCGGGCATGCCCTTCACGGTGACCACATTGGCCAATGGCGAACGCCGTTTGCTCTGGACCACCTTCACACCCCAGCAAATTGACATTGATGTGCACACGCCAGCGGGCAAGGCCTATTTGGAGTCGATATTGCAAAAGCTCTCGCAAAGCGGCGTCACCATGGTGCGCTTGGATGCGGTAGGTTATGCCATCAAGAAAGCCGGTACGAACTGCTTCATGATGCCAGAGACCTTTGAGTTCATCAAAGCCTTCGCGCAGCGTGGCCGTGAGCTGGGCTTGGAGGTGCTGGTCGAGATCCACTCGTACTACAAACGCCAGATGGAGATCGCCAAGCAGGTGGACTGGGTGTATGACTTCGCTTTGCCCCCCTTGGTCTTGCACGCACTGGAGTTTGGGCGCAGCGGCCCGCTGCTGGACTGGATTGCACAACGTCCCAACAACGCAGTGACGGTTCTCGATACGCACGACGGCATCGGCATCATCGACATCGGCGCAGATGCCACCGATCGAGCCAACAACCCGGGCCTGGTGCCACCACATGAACTGGACGAGTTGGTCGAGCGCATGCACCGCAACTCGAACAACCAAAGCCGCCAGGCGACCGGCGCGGCTGCATCCAATCTGGACTTGTACCAAGTCAACTGCACATTCTTTGATGCCTTGGGTCGCAATGAAGCAGCCTACCTGGTGGCGCGAGCGATTCAGTTCTTTGTGCCAGGCATTCCGCAGGTCTACTACGTGGGCTTGCTGGCGGGTGAAAACGACATGGATCTGTTGGATGCCACCAAGGTAGGACGAGACATCAACCGCCACTACTACACGCGCGAAGAAGTGCTGAGTGATCTGAACAAGCCAGTCGTCAAGCGCCTGCTTGATCTGATGTGCATGCGGAATACCCACCCAGCTTTTGGTTGCGCATTCAGCAGCTCAGCACCTGCGGCACACCTCTTGACATTGAATTGGCAAAACGGTTCTGCATACGCCCGTTTGGAAGTGGATTTGGCAACCCGATCAGGGCGCATAGTCCATGGCCTCACTGCAGATGAACAGGTGGTATTTGAACTGCGGTGAAGCTTTAAAGCACCAACCAAAGAAAAAAGCCAGTCAGATCACTGACTGGCTTTTTTCATGCTTCGCTACAAGTCAGTTCAGTTTTGGCCTTATGACCGGGAGTACGCCTTCATCGATTCAGGGTCTGAAGCCTTTGAAAGAAAAAAACCGCCCGAAGGCGGTTTGGAACAAGTTGTAAGTTGAAGAACGGGCACCAGAAGATGCCCATTGCGTCAACTTAGAAGTTGTATTTCACACCCACTTTGACGGTACGACCTGTGATCGAACGAGCAGCAGAGCGTTCGTTGTTGACTTCGGTGTAACCCAAAGTGTTGGTCAAGTTGTTCACGCTCAGCGTCAAGGTGGTCGACTTGTTCAACTCATGTGCTGCGAAGGCATTGACGTAGGTGTAAGCCGGCAGGGTGGCTTCCAAGCCTGAAACAGTCTGAGCGTCTTTAGAGCTTGTCGTGCCGATCACCGCAGCCCCCACCGTGGTGTCGCCAAACTTGTATGTTGGGCTCAACTGGTAGATGGCTTTCGCTTGGCGATTAGGTGCTTTGCCAACATAGGCTGCATTGTTGCTGCTGGTGACTTCGGCATCTGTCAGAGTCAAGCCGCCATTGATGCGAAAAGCACCCATGCGGTAGCCAGCTTCCAATTCAACACCTTTGGCGCTGTATTTGGTGAAAGATGTTGTGCCGGTGGTGAGGTCATAGTTGGACTCGTCTGTCTTGGCCAAGAAGAAAGTCACAAACGTGCTCAGGTTGCCGTTTTTGTTTTTGACACCGGCTTCGTATTGCTTGACTTCGTTGACGGGAACGGTTTTGCCAACAAAGCAGGTCAATCCGCATTTGCTCGTGCTCTCCTGGAAGAGAACTCGGTCGCTGTTGAACGATGCGCCATCGCTGATGCGAGCAAACAAGGCGGTATTTTTGTCAAGGTTGTAGTTGGCGCCGAATGAGTAGGCGTTGAAGTTGGACTTGTAGTCGACACCACGTGCACCCAAGGAATCGCCATTGGCGTTGTATGTTCCCGTGACAGATTGACGGTCCATGCGCACGCTACCATCCAGAACCCACGCACCCTTTTCCCAGTTCAGGGCTGCATATGGGGAGACGGTGTTGTAGGTTTGATTGATGTGGCGCTTGTACCAAGATGTGTAGCTGCCGTAGGTGGAGTTCGCAGCAGGAACCAATGGCGCATTGAATCCACCGATTTCCCAATCAATGTCCAGCTTTTGGCTTGAAGCAAACACGCCGGCGGTCGTGGTCAGCTTGGCACCATCTTGCAGTGCGTGTTTTTTGCTCAGTTTCAAGTCGTTAACAGCCAAGCCCACATCGTTGAATTTGGCACCCAGAAAGAGAGCCGTGTAGCTGCTTGCACCCGATGCTGGCAATGCGTTGTCAGCATAGTTGCCGGGCATGATGCCATTGAAGCCGCCACTGTTGTTGGAGATACGGAATTTGTCATTCAATGTCCAGCCATCACCCAAGTTCAGGTTGATCTCGGACCCAATGGCGGTGGATTTGGAGCGCAGACCTTCGTTCATGCTGGCAGCGCCGCCGTGCATGCCATATTGAGAGATGGCAGGTAGGTTCGACGCATAGGGGGAGAACGTACGTGGGTCTACGCCGGGCAGCGCCACGATTTGGCCATTGACGGTGTTGACAGGCGACGCCATCAATGTGGGTGTTTTGTCATCCAAGAGTTTTGCATGCAGTTTGACGCTGTTGCCGCCGCCCAGGTCCTTGTTGAAGGACGCCTTGAATTGGCCACCCGACTCCATGTTCACGCCATGCGTGTCGCGTGGGCCTTCGCCGGAGCGAACAAAACCGCTCAGGTAAACGGAGGAGGTGTCTGAAGTGGCTTTGCCGTAGCCAAAGTCGACACGGCGCTGGCTGGGGCCGCTGACATTGGTGGTTGCGGAAATGGTTCCACCTTCCACATCGCCTGTTTTGCTGATGAAGTTGATGATGCCGCCAGGTGCGTTTGTGGCCATGGTTGAGGCTGAGCCGCCACGAACGACTTCAAGACCGTCTGTGCCCAAGGAGGAGCGCAGGAACATGTCGGGGGTCACGAAGTTGAAGTCGCCCATTTGAAGAACAGGCAAGCCATCTTCTTGGAATTGGACATAACGCGAACCGCCGGCCGAAATTGGAACGCCACGAACGGTGACGTTGGCGTTTCCTTCGCCGCCGCTGGATTCAGCACGTACACCAGGGACCGAGCGCAGCAAATCAGCGGAGCTGCTGGCTACGGTGTTAGTCAGTTGCTCGGAATCCAGTGTGCTGATGGACAAGCTTTGTTTCATTTTGCTGCCGCCAGTGGCGGAGCCGGTCACGACAACCTCATCGAGTTTGAGCGCGTCGTTGTTGGCTTGAGCGTGTGCAACGCTCAACTGAAATACTGCCAGCGCAGCGGCAGCGGCCACTTTGGTTTGTGTGGCGATTTTTTGCTTCTTCATAGAAGGGTCTCCAGAACATTGAAACGATTGCAAAACCAAAAATGGATTGTTGCAGATGATGATCCATGAGTGTCACGTGTCGTGATCACAGCTTGGATGTAGCGTATTTTGCAAATCTATGAAAACGATTGCAATAAATGTTTTTTTGGTGGTGGCGGTTTGGAGGTCGCATGACCTGGGTGTTTTCACTCGAGAAATCACTAAATATTAGGACTTTCCCTAGTGTGCATATAGAGCAACAAGCGATTCGACAAGTCCAAAATTCATTGATCGGTGTTTTCCCTAGGTGTTGAAGAATGGGAAACGCAGGTATCATGCAAACGATTGCATTGAATGAAACTCAAAACAAGGAGAAAAGAAACAATGGACGATTACGCCAGCCGGCAACGCAAGCCGACCAAGCACCTGATTGGGCTGGGGCTGGTGGTGGTGTTGCACCTTTTGCTCTTTTGGGCCATCAGTTCGGGCTTGGCCCGCGCTTTTGTCAAAAAGATCCAAGGGCCTGTGGAAGCTGTTT
>NZ_NERX01000005.1 GCF_003063335.1 Limnohabitans sp. MMS-10A-192
TCCTGCGCGCCGCCGCCATGACCGGTCTGGACCAAGTCATCCAGAACCACCCCAAAGGCATGGAGTTGGAAATCTCCGAAGGCGGCAAAGGCCTCTCGGGCGGCCAACGCCAGCTGGTGGGCATCACGCGTATGCTGCTGCAACAACCGCGCATCATGCTGCTCGACGAGCCCACCGCCTCCATGGACGCGCAGCTCGAAAACCGTGTCATGCACCACCTCTTCAACGAACTCGCCCCCGAGTCGCTGCTGGTCGTTGTCACCCACAAACCCGCACTGCTGGCCTATGTCAACCGCGTGATCGTGCTCGACAAAGGCCGCATCGTGCTCGATGGCCCCCGCGATGCCGTGCTCGCCCGTCTGCGTGGCGCCGCCTCCGAAGCCAACCCATCTGCCCCCGCCGAGGCCAAAGCATGAACCTGTTCTGGGTATTCAAACACCGCACCGCTGCCACCAACCCGCGCTTTGCGCCCGCAGCGCCCTTCAAGGTCGGTGGCCTGCGCCTGACGGTCTGGATCACATTCTTCACCCTGCTCATCTTTGTGCTGTGGTCACTGTGGGCCAGCCTGGACCAAATCACCCGCGCCCCCGGCTCGGTCATCGCCAGCTCCAAAACGCAAATCATCCAGTCACAAGAAGGCGGCACCATTGCCGACTTGCTGGTCAAAGAAGGCGACACCGTCGATGCCGGGCAAGTCTTGCTCCAGTTTGAGCGCGTCCGCTTTGAAACCAGCTACCTCGAAGCCCGCGCCAAAGCCGCTGGCCTGGCCGCCACCGTGGCGCGCTTGCAAGCCGAAGTGTTGGGCACCGAGCTGAAATTCCCGCCCGAACTCAAAAACTACCCCGAGTTCAAAGAGAGCCAAAGCATGCTCTTCAAAAAGCGCCAGTCGGCCATTCGTGAAGACATCTCGGCCCTGGACGGCATGATCGCGCTGGTTGAAAAAGAACTGGCCATGACGCAGCCCCTGCTCAAAACCGGCGACGTCAGCCAAACCGACATCCTGCGCCTGCAACGCCAAGTGGCCGAGCTCAAATCGCAAGCCACCAACAAGCGCAACAAATACTTCCAGGACGCCCAAGCCGAGCTGGGCAAAGCCCAAGAAGACCTGGCCGGCGTGCAGCAAAACATGGCCCAACGCAAAAGCCAGCTCGAGCTGACCGAGCTGCGTGCCCCCGTGCACGGCGTCGTCAAAAACGTGCGCATCACCACCTTGGGCGGCGTGATCCGCCCTGGTGAAGAAGTCATGCAAATCGTCCCGCTCGAAGACGACCTCGTCATCCAGGCCAAAGTCTCGCCCGCCGACATCGCCTTCCTCAAACCCGGGCAAGACGTGCGCGTCAAGATCGACGCCTACGATTACACCGTCTACGGCGAACTCTCAGGCAAGCTCACCTACATCAGCGCAGACACCCTGAGCGAAGACCTGCGCCAAGGCGAGCAACCCTATTACCGCGCCCAAGTGCGCACCACCGGCCGCCAGTTCAGCGGGCGCCCCAACGAAAAGCTCGAAATCCAACCTGGCATGACCGCCACCATCGAAGTCAAAACCGGCCAGCGCACCGTCTTCCAGTACCTGACCAAACCGATCGTCAAAACCTTCAGTCAGTCTCTGGGCGAACGCTGAAGCACGGTTCGCTATCGCGCGCAGGGCGCGGCTCCTACAGGGTGCCACTGTGCAGGAGCAGCACCCAGTGCGCGATTTTCGGGGGGCGCTCTGTGTGGGAGCAGGACCCTGGGCACGATTGATAGTGGACCAGAAATACATTTCGCGAGCGGGGCGCGGCTCCTACAAGATTTAATGTCGATATTGTTGTTTTTGTCATTTAGTTTTCGCATGAATCATTCAAACTGACACTCAACTGATTCACTGATGGGTGGCTATGCAGCTCACCCCCTTGCCAGAACCCATGACCAGCAAAATTTTGATTGTGGAAGACGAGCCCAGCATCCAAGAGTTGCTGCGGGTCAACCTGTCTCGTGCGGGTTATGACATCTATCAGGCTGAGCATGTGGCCGCTGCGCTCAAAATGCTCGAGCGTCTTGAGCCCGACTTGGTGCTGGTGGACTGGAACATGCCGGGCCAGTCGGGGCTGGAGTTCGTCAAAACCTTGCGCAGCCGCGAGCAAAACCGCTTACCCATCATCATGGTGTCGGCGCGCAGCAGCGAAGAAGACAAGCTCAAGGCGTTTGAAGCTGGCGTGGACGACTTTGTGGGCAAGCCCTTTCATGCGCGCGAATTGTTGGCGCGTGTCAAGTCCAAAATCCGCCGTTTCAATGCTGAAGCGGCAGCGCATGAGCGCATTGAAATCGATGGCCTGGCGGTTTACCCTGCCAAGCAAGTGGCCACGGTGCAGGGTGTGCGCATCGATTTGCAAAAAGACGAGTTGGCCTTGTTGGCAACATTGATGGCCAAACCGCAGCAGGTGTTTACGCGTGACAAATTGCTGGACATCTTGCATGGCCCGCACAGCGATGTGTCGGACCGCAACATCGACACGGTGGTCACGCGGCTGCGCCGCAAGCTCGACAAGGCCGGCCACCCGCCGTGTTTGGAGACCGTGCGCTCCATGGGGTATTGCTACAACCCGTCTGCGGCCGATGGCGCCGATGCATTGGACTGAGCCATGTCTTTGATGGTGTCCGAGCGCACGCTGGAGTATTTTGGAGAGGCCATCACCGCTTGCCAAAGCGTCGAGAACTTGTCCGATATGTTCATGTGGTCTCAAGGCCCCTTGTGGGCTTATTTGCCGCACGACGTCATGTTGTTCAGTGTGGCCGACAGCCAGTCTCAATGGGTGTTGTCAGACTGCTTGCACAGCCAGCCCTTGAAAGGCCAGGTGATAAATGCCCTGATTGACCCGCACCACGGCTTGTTGTCCTTGCTGATTCAGGAAAGTCGCAAGCTGGGCATGCGCAAGCTCTACATCGACGCCAAAGGTCGCAGTGAGCAACCCATTGCGCCAGCACTGAGCAAGGCCGTGGTGGCCCTCAAGCTGGGGGGCATCTGGTTTGCCGATACTGGCGCATTGCCGGGATTTCACCGCCTCAGTTTTGCCTTGCTCGGTGCACAACTGCAAGACAAGGAGTCCTTGCAATGGGGTTGGATTGTGCCTTCTATTCAAGCCGCTTTGAGCCGTGTTGCCTCTGGGCAAACGCCCGCGCAAGACCTCTTGGAGGACCCTACATTCGAGGGGCAAGTGCTCACAGCAAGACAAATTGAAATCATGCAATGGGTGCGCCAGGGCAAGACCAACCACGAAATCGGCGCCATCATGGACATCAGCCCATTCACGGTCAAAAACCATCTCCAAAAAATATTTCAACGCCTGAAGGTGAACAACCGCGTGCAGGCTGTGGCGCAAAAGTAGGCACGTTTTCTGCAGGAGCAGCGCCCCGCGCGCGAGTCAGGCAAATGTGGGAGCAGCGCCCTGCGCGCGATGAGTTTTTGCAACACCAGCAATCGCGCACAGGGTGCGGCTCCCACAAATACAGGGAGCATCGCGCACGGGGTGCAGCTCCCACAAAAATCGCCTGTGGGAGCTGCGCCCCGCGCGCGATTGCTTG
Source organism: Limnohabitans sp. MMS-10A-192 (assembly GCF_003063335.1). Taxonomy (GTDB): domain Bacteria; phylum Pseudomonadota; class Gammaproteobacteria; order Burkholderiales; family Burkholderiaceae_C; genus Limnohabitans_A. Next base: position 3,565 of record NZ_NERX01000005.1, read on the forward strand.
CGCGGGCACCATGCACCCTCAAACCCAAACCGCATCCCAATGCGGATATAAACCCGTCCTCGCCACCAAGCCCGCTCGCACGGGATTGGCCACCACATACCGGGCCAAGGCCTGCAGGTCTTCTTCGTGGCGCACAGCATGGTCGTGAAAGCCCCTCTGCCACAGCGGCATGCCCAGCCGATGTGTGGTGACCGACTTGACGTCGCGCACACAGCGGGTCAGTTGCGCGCCTTCATGCAGTTGCATGAGCCAATGCAGGTGATCAGGCATGACCACATAGGCCAGCGTAGTGGCGCGCTGTAAATCGCTCTCGGTCTTAAGGGTCTGGATCAGTGCGCGCGCCGCGGCAAAGTCAGCAAAGATGGGTTTTCGGTTGAGGGTGACCACCGTCACCAAGTACACCTGCGCCGCCTGCGAAAAGCGGCCCGTGCGCAAGCGGTGTGAATGCGGCTGTGTGTCGTCCATTTTTGGCTCTCCCTTCGAGGGGCAGGTTAGCCAAAAGCTTAGGTGCTGTGAATCCCTCGGGGGACAAATCGCGCACAGGGTGCTGCTCCTACGTCGCACCCCTGTAGGAGCCGTGCCCTGCGCGCGATAAGGCATGCGCTCCACCAGAAAATCGCGCACAGGGTGCTGCTCCCACAAGCCCAGCCACCATCCCACTGTGGGAGCCGCGCCCCGCGCGCGATGAACGCGGAGACGCCCCTTATGACATCTCTGCGCCTTTGCATAGTCCGCTCGGGCTAGTCGATAAGGCTCAAAAACCGCAAAGCTGTAAAAAACAAAAAACACAATTACGCCGTGACATCAAAACAGAAATGAAGGTTGACCATTTCGGTGATGGGCGTCATGCGTACCGCAAGGCTTGGGCTGAGCGGACCTGAAAATTTTTCCAACTTTTCTTCGAGGTAAATATGAACATGAAGATGATTGCAGCCGCTTGCGTGGCTTTCTGTGGTGCCAGCGCTTTTGCCGCCGTGACACCCTCTTGCAACGTTGCAGCAGCTGCTGCTGACGGCGTGACCTTGCTCAAGACCTGCGCTCCTGAGATCACTTTTTACTCTGCTGGCGCATCTGCTGTAAAAGGTGCCGTGACCGCCACCATGACCACAGACGGCAAAATTTTCGACAAGAGCAAGCCATTTGTCACCATCAACTTGTCCGGTAACTCCAATGCATTGGCTTACTACGGCTACGGTGCTACAGGTACCACTTGGGCTGGAAAACGCGTTGCGGTGATTTACAACAGCACCAACGGCTCTATGGCCGGTGTGAACCAGCTTTTGACCGGCTTGAAGACAGGTTCTATCGAAGGCGGCGTTGACCAGCAAGAATACAAGACCATCCAGTTGCACACTGCTGCAGCTCAAAAGGCCGGCACTTCCATGCCCGATGCTGATGTGACTGTGAATACCGTGTCTGCTTTGGCGCCAGTGGTGACTTTGGCTGCTACACGCATCGCCGACTTCAAGACCGCTTGGGGCGTGGACAAGCAAAAAGTCGCTCACATGGCTTTCTCCGATGTTCGTCCTTCTGAAGCTACCCCTGGCATGATTGCCAAGTGGGACCCCAAGGCTTTCCCATCTGAAACCATTGCCATGCAAGGCTTCGGCGTGTTGGTCAACACCAACATGTACAAAGCACTGCAAGCACGTGACATCGCTGCTGGTCGCATGGCTGCAGATTGCCAAGACAACACGGCTACTGCCGCTTGCCAGCCCAATATCAGCACTGTTGATTACACCGCTTTGATGACTGGTAAGGTGACTGCTGCTGCCGACCTGGGCCTGACCGGTACTTTGACTTTGCACCGCCGCCCAGCCTCTTCGGGTACACAAGCTTCCACACAGATCCGCTTTGCTGGTCAATCTGCATATGTCGGCAAAGCCCCTGTCAACGGCTTGACCACAGCTTTGTCAATCGCAGCCTTCAACATGGCCGGTTCCGAAATCACCAACACTGCTGGTGTGACCGAAGGCGTGCTCGTCAAGACCCACTCTGGTACGGGTGACTTGATCACTGCAATCCGCGGTGATTCAACTGGTCTGTCGATTGGCGTCGCTTCCTTGGACAACAGCGCTACCAAATTTGGTGCCAACCGTGCCGCTCAAAACGCCTTCTGGGTCAAGTTGGACGGCATCAGCCCTGACTTCAAAGGCGATGGCACATTGGACAGCAAGTACCGTACTGCCTTGAAGAACGGCTATAGCTTTGCCATGGAATTCCAGACCATCAAGTCTGTCAAGCTGGCTGGTGACTATTCGGGCATCTATGCTGCCATCGTGAATGGTTTGAAAGACCCAGCAGCAGACCTGACTGGCATGGCCTACATCGGCTCTACCGACGCAGCCAAGAACACCCCTTGGACACGTGGTGGCAACAACTACTTGCCTTTGAACAAGTATTGATTCAAAGGGTGAGTGGGGCCTGTGCTGATGCAGGCCTGTACTTTCCAAACAGCCCTTCGGGGCTGTTTTTCATGGCGGATATTTTTGTTGTTATTGAAGAAATTATTGGTTTTGTCAAATGATTGCCACAGTGGGTGTGTCAAATCGTGTCATGGCAACACAGCGCGCTCTCAAAAGAATTTTTATGCTCAGGGAATCTCGTTCATCTGGCCCATGGGCCGTGTTGTTTTTGGCCTTGCTTCTGGGTTTGGGCAGTCCTGCGGGTGCACAAACGCAGCCGCGCTTTGACATCCTCGAATACGAGGTGCTGGGCAACAGTTTGTTGCCCGACTTGGCCATCGAACAAGCTGTGACGCCCTATTTGGGCGAAGCCCGCGCCCTGGGCGATGTGGATGCCGCCCGTGCAGCCCTGTTGCAGCGTTACCAAGACGCCGGCTACCTGTCGGTGCAGGTGCTGATCCCTGAACAAAAAGTGGACGGCGGTGTGGTGCGCTTGCAAGTGGTGGAAGCGCCTGTGGGTGATGTACGTGTGCTGGGGGCCCAGTTCAACGCGCCCAGCCGCATCGCGTCCGAGTTGCCTGCGGCCAAGGTGGGCAGTGTGCCCAATTTCGCGCAACTGCAAACCCAGCTGGCCGAGATCAACCGCCGGGCCGATGTGAAGGTCTCGCCCGTGCTCAAGGCCGGGCGCGAGCCGGGCACGGTGGATGTGCAACTGGATGTGGATGACCAGTCGGCCGTGCACGGCAGTGTGGAATTGAACAACCGCCAGAGCATGAACACCTTGCCCACGCGCTTGGCAGCGGCCTTGCGCTATGACGACTTGTGGGCCCGTGGCCACAGCGTAGGCCTGAACTTGCAAGCCACCCCCGAAGACGCGCGCCAAGTTCGCAGCGTGTCGGCCAATTACAGTTGGCCCACCGGCGTGCAGGGCGAGGCCTTCAGCGCCTATCTGGCCAGCTCGCGCAGCAACATGAATGTGCGCATCACCCAAGGCGATATGGGCGTGGTGGGCAATACCGACATTGTGGGCTTGCGCTACAGCCTGCCCCTGACCAGCCCGGCGGGCGTGATGCAAACCGCATCGTTCAGCCTGGACCACCGGCAGATGCGCGGCACCACCAAGCTACTGGACACTGAGTCTGCGCAAGTACCCATCACCTATGTGCCGCTGGGCCTGTCTTACCGCTGGGTGGGTTTGCAGCACGAGCCGCAGCCCATGGTGGTGGATGTGAGCACTTTGCTGGGTGCGCGCGGCGTGCTGGGCAACAGCGATGCGGCTTTTAATGCCAAGCGCCCGGGCGCATCGGCCAGCTTCGCAGCGCTGCGCTGGGGCTGGCAATGGAGCACGGCGCTGGGTAAATCTACCCTGGCCACCAAGTGGGATGGTCAGTTGGCCACAGGCCCGCTGATGAGCGGCGAGCAGTTGTTTGCCGGCGGTGTGGACTCGGTGCGCGGCTATATGGAAAACGAACGTGTGGGCGACCAGGGTACGCACCTTTCTGTGGAGTGGACCAGCCCTTGGACACGCGAAACGATTGCAGGCAGCGCCTGGCGCTGGCAAGCGCTGGCCTTCACCGAAGCGACTTGGTTGCAAACCTTGAATCCTGCATTGGGGCAGTGGGCCAAAACCACCTTGTGGGGTGTGGGCGCAGGCATGCGCATGCAAGGCCCGCGTGGCATGGGCTTGGGCCTGGATGCCGCACAAGCCCTTCGCGATGGTGATGCAGCAGGGGGCGGTACGCGCCGTGGTCAGCGGCGTTTGCATGCCCGCATGTTGTTGGAGTTTTGAGCGATGTCCGGTTTTGCCATGTCCCGTTTTGCCGCCCACCATTTGGTTTTGCGCCCCAGCGTCTTGGCTTTGATGGCCGCAGGTTGTTTGTCAGCATCTTTAGGCCATGCGCAGTCTTTGCCCGCAGGCACCTTGCCCGTGCCGGCGGCCAACTGGCTGCAAAAGGGCCAGCGGCCAGACTATGTGGTCAACGGCCAAGCCGCGCAGGTCAACCTCAAGGGCCCCGCCACGGTGCTCAACTGGAACAGCCTGGATGTGGGCAAAGACGCCCGCTTGACCTTCAACATGGTCAACAACACCGACAGGGTGTTGAACCAAGTGACTGGCGGTGCGATCAACAACCGCACCACGATCGACGGCATGCTCAAGTCCAACGGGCAGGTGTACATCTACAACCCCAATGGCATTGTGTTTTCCAAAACCGCCACGGTGGACGTGAACGCGCTGGTGGCCAGCAGCTTGAAGATCGATGACCAGCGCTTCATGGATGGTTTGTTGTCGCCCTCGGTGCAGGCGCAAATGCAAGCCGACAGCACATTGGGCCGTTTGCCCGGTGCGGTGGTGGTGCAGGGCGATGCCGAAGGTGGTGTGCTGCAGCAAGCGGCCATCACGGCAGCCAAAAATGGTTTCATTTTGTTGGCGGCCCCCACGGTCAGCAACGCTGGCAAGCTGAGCGCGCCCGATGGCCAGGTGGCCTTGGCAGCGGGAACACGTGTGTTTTTGGCGGCGCCCAGCAACGCAGCCATGCGTGGTTTGTTGGTGGAGGTGGGCAGCCAAGACCTGGCCGCGTTGGCGGGGCAACAAGATTTCAAACCCACAGCCAGCAACGAGGCCTTGGGCAGTGTGGATGTCAAGCACGGCAATGCCACGATGGTGGGCCGCATCGTCAACCAGCTGGGTCTGGTCTCGGCCAACACCTCGGTCAGCTTGAACGGCTCCATTTATTTGAAGGCCCAAGACAACGCCATCAAGCAAAGCGCCGAATCGCCGGCCATGGCGCAATCGGGTGGGCAACTTTTGCTGGGCACAGGCAGCCAGCACCTGATCACGCCTGACGTGCAAGACACAGCCACAGCCATCAAGAGTGCGGGTTACAAGGCATCTGAGGTGCAATTGGCTGGGCAAAGCATCGTGCTCGAATCGGGCAGCTTGGTGCGGGCCGCCGGGGGCAATGTGAGCGTGCTGGCCAAAGACAATCCAGCCTCGAGTGTGGCTGTGGCCAATGCCAGCCGCGTTGTGTTGATGCCGGGCAGCGAGATCGATGTCTCGGGCAGCGCCGGTGTGCAAAAGGCCATGGAAAGCAACGTCATCACCGCCGAGCTGCGCGGTGGTGAGCTGGCCGACAACTTGTTGTTGCGCAATTCGAGCTTGCGCGGGCAAAGCGTGCAACTGGACCTGCGCAAAGCCAGCACGGTCACGCTGGCCAATGTGCAAGGCTATGTGGACCAACAAGCGGTCACGGTGGGCGAGTTCACGGCCACGGGCGGTGCGGTCAGCATCAGCGCTGAGGGGCAGGTGCAGTTGCAGGCGGGCAGCAAGGTGAATGTGTCGGGCGGATCACTCGACTACCAAGCTGGCCATGTGAACACCACCAAGCTGAGCTTGGCGGGCAAGCTGTATGACTTTGAGACGGCCCCTGCCAATTTGGCCTACGCCAGCTTGGTGAATCTGGACAACAGCTCCAGCAATTTTGAGGCGGGCTACCGCCAAGGTATGAATGCGGGCAGCGTGTCGATCTCCGCGCCCAAGTTCGCGCTGGAGGGCACTTTGCAAGGCCAAGTGTCGCCAGGCGTGAACCAACGCAATTTGGCTGCATCGGACGCACCCAAGGGCGCCGCACTGACCCTGGGCGTGATGGATGTCGCCGGGCGCGATGACCGTCAGTTTTTGCTGAACAAGGCAGACGGGATGAGCGGTCTGGACGTGCAGGGCTTGGCGAAGGACCAAGGCTTTCGCAGCTTCAACCTGAGTCTGCAAGGGCCGGTCGCGGTGCAGACCGATTTGAACTTGCCCGCCATGACGCAAGTGAAGGTGAGCACGCCGGGCGATGTGCAGTGGGGCGGATTTTCACAGCAAGCACTGTTCGGGGGCTCGGTCAATTCGGCAGGTGGTTCGGTCACGGTATCGGGTTTGAATGTCAACGTCGCACCCGGGGTGGATTTTGATTTGGCAGGGCGCTGGGTCAATGACGCGGCCTGGGTGGCTGCCCAAGGCGATGGCCTGAGCGCTGCATTGCCGTCCTATGCCATCAAGGGTGGCAGTTTGTCTTTGTCTGGAAACCGGGTGCGTTTGGATGACGGTGTAGCGGTGGACGTGTCGGGTGGCGCCTGGATGGGCACCAACGGCAAAGTGACGGCGGGCGATGCAGGCAGCATCAGCCTGACTTCACGGTCGGGCTTGAACACGCTGGACACGGCTTTGAGGTTGGGTGACGGCATTGAGCTCGCGGGCTATGGCCTCAAATCAGGCGGCAGGTTGACTTTGGCCGGTCGCAACGTGTGGGTAGGGCTGAAAGGCGATGCCGCCCAAAGTGCCCAGGCAGCGGGTGACCTGGTGCTGAGCCCTGAATTCCTCAAGCAAGGCGGTTTTGCGGCGGTGAGTTTGACGGCCAATGGCAATCTGACCATGATGCCGGGCACGCAACTGGCCATGAGTCCTGAGCAATGGCAGTTACCGCTGGACGCGGTGCAAAAATCATCTTCGGCCATGGGCGATGTGGCCAGCTTGGTACAACTGCCTTTGGTTGGCGCCAGCGGCGTGGCCGTGCGGCCAGGCAGCAGCTTGAGCCTGCGGGCCAGCAGTGCCAACCTGAGCGAAGCCGAGAATGCTTTGGGTCGCGTACAGGTGGGCGCAGGCGCGCTGCTGGCGCTGGACCCGGGTGCCGATGCCAGCAAGCCTTCGGTGTTGAATCTGTCGGCCACCAATGGTGTTGCGGTGGATGGACGCTTGCAAGTGCCGGCCGGTCAGGTCAATCTGTCGCTGGACTCGAGCTTGTTGCCCAGCCAAATTCATGTCTCCAAGGATGCCCGCATCGACGTGTCAGGCACCGCTGCCCGTGTATGGGTGGAAGGCACAGGTTTGGCAACGGGCGAGGTGCTGGACGGCGGCAGCATCCGCATCAACGGCAACACGGGTACGGTGCGCTTGGATACGGGCTCGGTGTTGGCTGTGAATGGCGGCCAGACCGAGCGCGCAGTGCAGCTCAAAAGCCTGGGTGTGTTGACCGATCCCCGAGTGGTACACAGCAATGCGGGTACGGTGGACATTCGCAGCAGTCAGGGTATTTGGCAGGGCAGCACGCTGCAAGGCCATGCGGGTGGCACGGCCCAAGGCGCTGGTCTGAGCGTGACCTTGGACAGCCCCACACAGCTTGCTCAAGGGGAGCCGGATCGGGTGGTCCAACTGGTCAATCAGTTGTCTGGCATGCCTGACGATTTGAATGGCAAGGCCTATGTGCCGGTGCGTGATTTGTCTGCAAGCGGTGTCACACGCCTGGCCGTGAAAAGCCAAAACCAGATCGCGCTGGGCGATGGTTTGAATGTGGCCTTGGCGTCTTCGCTGACCCTGGATGCCCCGCAATTGGTGGCCGCTGAAGGCACGCAGTCGGCCCGTTTGGCCGCCCCTTATGTGAGTTTGGGCAACAACGATGCGCGTTACCAAGACAACGCAGGCTTGGCCGCAGATGGCACCGCCAGCTTGACGGTGCAGGCCACCACGCTGGACTTGCAAGGCCAAATGGCGACGCAAGGCTTTGGCCAGGTGAATTTGCAGGCCACGGGCGACATTCGCTTGGTGGGCCTGAGCCCAGACGATGTGAGCGCACCAGGGGCCGCTGCCTTGACGGGGCGGCTGGAAACGGGTCATGCCCTGAACATCAAGGCGCAGCAAATTTACCCCAGCACATTGACGCAGTTTGAGCTGGCGCTGCATGCCGATGCGCAGCCCAGCCGTGTGAGTATTTCAGGTCAGCCGGGCAGTGCTGGCCCGGTCTTGTCGGCCGCTGGTGTGGTCATCGTGCGTGCCGACCAGATTGAGCAGGGTGGGCGATTCTTGGCGCCGCAAGGGCAGATCCGGCTGTTGGCCAACGAGTCGGTGGTGTTCACGCCCGGCAGTGTGACCTCGGTGGCGGGTAACGCGGCCACGCCTGTGCTGTTGGGTCGCATGACCAATGGCACCGATTGGACTTACACCCTGGCCAACAGCAAAGAGCTGAAACTGACCAGCAGCTATGCGCCCAATGCGGCGTTGGGCGAGTTGCGTTTGCCCAGCAAAACCATCGAAGTCCAAGCGCCTGTGGTGCAGCAGCAGGCCGGGGCGGTGCTGGACTTGAGCGGTGGTGGTCAAGTCAAGACCTATGACTTTGTGCCGGGTCCAGGGGGCTCGCAAGACATTTTGCAAAAGTCTTTTGCGGTCTTGCCAGGCTTTAGCGCGCCGGTGGCACCGCTCGATGTGTACGAGGGCACGGCTGGTTTGCGCGTGGGTGATCAGGTGTATTTTTCAGGCGTGCCAGGCTTGGCGGCGGGCACCTACACCTTGCTGCCCGGTCACTACGCTTTGTTGCCAGGTGGTTTTGCGGTGCAAGCCCAATCGGGCTTGCGTGACATGAGCGCGGGCAGCAATGTGAAAAACCAGGACGGGTCTTACACCGTGTCGGGTTACCGAAGCAACAGCACGGATGGGCGTGGGGATACTCGCACCTCTGGTTTCAGGGTTTTGCCAGCCGAGGTGATTGCCAAGAGCAGCGAATTCAAGCTGTACAGCGCGGACGATTACTTCCAGGCCGAGGCCGTGCGCAAAGGCGTGAGCGACCCTGCCTTGCCTGCTGATGCGGGTCATTTGAGTATTCAGGTCTTGGCAGCGCAGAGCGCGCAAATGGCTTCATCTTTGAGCTTGCAAGGCGAGACCCGCTTGGGCGCGGCCCAAGGCCAGCGCGGTACGGCCGATGTCTCTGCACCCAACCTTGATGTGATCAGCTACAAGAGCAACAACCCGTCCCAGAAAGTTCAGGTCTTGGCCAGCGAGTTGATGGGCTTGGGGGCTGAGAGTGTGCTCTTGGGTGGACAGCGCACATGGGCAGCCGATGGGGTGCATGTGCAGGCCACCGCCGATACGCTGCGATTGAACAACAGTGCGCAGGCATTGCAAGGCCCAGAGTGGTTGCTGGCGGCCCGCAACAGCCTGGAAGTGACGGGGCTGGCGCAGGTACAAGCCACCGGCACGGTGAGCCACCCGGTGCAACCCTTGTGGTTGGATGCTGCCGATAGCCGACAAGATGGTGCCTTGGTGGCGCTGAGTGCGGCCAAAGGCCTGACCGTGACCCGCGAGGCCGGCTTGCCCGCTGCGCAAGGGCGCGTGGATCTGGCCAGCGGTGCCAGCTTGGGCGCGACCGGTTCGGCCTGGCTGGAAGCGGCGGTGGGCATGCGCTTGCAAGGCGGTTTGAATTTGAGCCGGGGTGCTGATTTGGGCCTGAGTGCGCCGCAAATCACACTGGGCGACAGCGCCCCCGATGTGGCCGGTGTGGCCAGCCTGAAAGGCGCCAACCTGGCCATGCTGAACCGTCTGGACAGCTTGACTTTGCGCAGCGATGGCGGCATCGGTGTGTATGGCAATGGTTCTGATGCTGTGACGGTGGGCACGGGTTCTTTGAAAAATTTGACGGTCAGCGCCCCTGCTCTGGAAGGCCATGGCCAAAGTTTGACGCTGAACGCCGACGTGGTGACTTTGGCCGGTGCTGCCGATGGGGCAGCCCACGACCCCAAGCCCATGGCTGGAAGTCTGACGGTCAATGCCAAACAAGTGCTGCTGGGCGCGGGCCGTCTGGATGTGTTGGGTTTTGACCAAGTGTCACTGCAGTCGCAGGGCGATGTGGTGGCCACAGCGGCTGACGGGCAGTTGCAGTCCGCCGGCGCGGTGACGGTGTCGGCCTCGCGTTTGGCCACGCTGGATGGCGCGGCGGCCGTGCTGACGGCAGGCGGTGATTTGAAGCTGCAGGGCAATGACCGTGCAGCGTCTGCCCAGGCGCTGGGCTTGGGCGGCGCCTGGACTTTGCAGGGGCGCAATGTGGGCATTGACACGATGGTGTCTGCCCCCTCGGGCCGCATTGTGGTGCAGGCATCGGGTGAGGCGACCACGGGCGTCACGGTGGGCACCGGTCAGCTGGATGTGCATGGCGTGACCAAGAACTTTGGCAGTGGCCACGCGTACACGCCGGCGGGCAGCGTGGTGCTGGACGGCGGTGCCGCTGCGGTGACGCTGTCGGCTCAGTCGGTGGTGGATGTGAGCGCTCAAGGCGCCGATGCGGGCAGCTTGCAAGTGACGGCGGCCAACACGCAAAAAGGCGCCTTCAACCTGCTTGGGCAATTGAAAGGCGCGGCCGAAGTTGCCGCAGACAGTGGGCTGGCCCGTGCGCCTTTGCAGGGCAGCTTCAGTCTGTATGTGGGTCAGATCGAGAATGCGGCGGCATTTGATGCCTTGAACGCCAAATTGAATGCGGCCGGCATGACCGCCTCGCGCGAGGTGCGTGTGCGCCAGGGCGATGTGACGCTGAGCGCCAGCGGGCGCATGCAGGCGCATGCGATTTCGGTCGCGGTGGACCAGGGTAATTTGACGGTGGCCGGTGAACTGGATGCCCGTGGTGCCCAAGGCGGACGGATTGATTTGTACGCCAGTCAGGCGCAGGCGTCAGGCAAGCAGGGCCAATTGACCTTGGCCTCAACCGCCGTGTTGCGTGCAAATGCGACCCAAGCAGCGCAGACCGATGCAGGCTCTGCAGGCGATGGCGGTGCGGTGGTGTTGGGTGTGTCCAATGCGGACGGTTTGGCACCCGCAGCGACCGACAAGGGCGCGAGTATTTCGATGCAAGCGGGCTCGAAGATGGATGTGTCGGGTTTGGGATCAGGACAAAACGGTACGGTGACTTTGCGCGCCCCCCGCACGGCCAACGACAGCGATGTGGCGGTGGCGCAGTTCAAGACCACCGTGACGGGCAGTCGCGATACGGTGATCGAGGCGGTCAAAACCTACCAGGCGGAAAGCATCAGCGAGTTGGCCGATTCAGACAGCAATTTGAATGCGGGCAGTGCCGGCAAGATGGCTGGGGACGCCACGCGCTTCATGTGGGGGCGCTCTGGCGTTCTGGCGCGTTTGCAGGCCCCCAGTGGTTTGCGTTTGACGCCGGGCATTGAGGTTCGGTCGGCGGGTGATCTGACGGTGTCGGTCAACGAGCAAGCGGTGAATGTGTCTGAGCGCGGCTGGGACCTGAACACCTGGCGCATGGAAGGCGAAGCCGGTGCCTTGACTTTGCGTGCGCAAGGCCATTTGAATGTGCAGGGATCGATCAGCGATGGCTTCGTGAACAACGGATTTGCCATGCCGCTGTGGGCGTTGGACAGTTCACTCAAGTCCTGGAATATGCGCTTGGTGGGGGGGGCTGATGTGTCGGCAGCCAAACCAACACAGACGTTGCAGGGTGCAGGTGATGTGTCGCTGCAATATGCCCGGCCGGTGCTTGAAGGCGATGTGCCGGTGGCCTTGGTGCGCACGGGCACGGGCAGCATCGATGTGGCTGCAGGCCGCAGCGTGGTGCTGGGCTCGGCGGTTTGGCGCGACCCGGACGGCGATGCGTCTTTGGACCGGAGCTATGGTGCCGCTGTTTACACCGCTGGTTATGCGGGCGATTTGACAGGCAGTGGCTTTGCCTTGCCACAGAACGAACGTAATTCTGTGTACGGCGACAACACACTGACACCCGCCGCATTTGGCCGCCAAGGTGGGGCGATTCGCATTGAGGCCGGGCAGGACGTGCAAGGCGCTGTGGTGCCGCAGTTGGTCAACGATTGGTTGTTCCGACAGGGCAGCAGCCGTTTGGCTGAAGACGGTGTGACGCGGGTGTTTGATGGTGCGAACACCGCTTGGTGGGCGCGTCCTGATTATTTGGGTACAGGCATTGCCACTTTGGCTGGCGGAGATGTTCAGATCCGCGCGGGTGGTTCGGTCAAGGATGTGTTGGCGAGTGTCGCCAGCAATGCCTACATGGCTGCAGGGTCAGATGGCGTGGTGCAGGCGAGTCGTTTTGTGGAGCAAGGCGGCGGCAACTTGCGTGTGAATGCGGGCCAGGACATTTTGGGCGGTCAGTATTACGCGCAAAAGGGCAGCTTGACCCTGCGTGCTGGGCAAAACATTGCGGCTGGATCGCTCAAGGGCTTTGATGTGATGGCGCCCGAGCAGCTGGATGCCAATGGCGATGCGGTGGATGTGTACACCGCACTCAAGCCGGTTCTGGCTTTGGGCGATGGCACGGCGGATGTGACGGCCGGGCGCAGTGTGGGCGTTGAGGCGGTTTACAACCCTACGCTGGTGCGGCAGAACCTCACGAACCTGAAGGAGGTCACGCAGTCCAGCGCCTTCATGAGCTATGGCGCCAGCAGCGGTGTGCGCATGACGGCTGTGGGCGGCGGTGTGACGCTGACCAACAACGGTTTGTTGCTGGCCAATTTGAGCGCTGAATTGCCCAGTTATGACGCTGTGGGGCAGCTGCTCAACCCGATGTATGTGTTGGCACCTGGTCAAGTCAAGGCGGTGGCCTTGGGCGGTGATGTGCGGGTGCAAGACGGCATGGGTTTGGCTGCAGCAGCCGCGGGCCAGCTGGAATTGATGGCCAAAGGCTCGGTGAGTCTGGCCGCTTATGGTCCCTTGTACAGTGGCTTGGTGATGTTGGACCATGACCCGGCTGCCGTGTCTTTGCCCATCGCGCCAATGACCATGGATGCGCCCCTGCTGAATTTGTTGGCAGGCCGACGCAACAACACTCTGGCCGGTCATACGCCAGGGCAGTTGCATGCGGCCGATGCGCAGTCGGTGCGTTTGGTGGCGCTGGAGGGCGATGTGCTCGCCGAGGCGCCGCCATCGACAGACCGGTCTTATGGCACGGCTTTGTTGAATTTGCCTAAAAAAGCTGAAATTTTGGCGGGCCGCGATGTGCGCAATCTGGGTTTTGCGGTTCAGCACAACCGCAGCACCGATGAGACTTGGGTGATGGCGGGCCGCGATGTGGTGGACAGCACCGACCCGGACAAAGAAAACCCGGTCAAGCATGTGGTCACGGGTCAGGGCCTTTTGGCCCTGGTGGCTGGGCGCGACATCGATCTGGGCAACAGCAAAGGTGTGGTGACGCGCGGAAATCTGGACAACGCGTATTTGCCAGATGGTGGCGCTGCGATCATGGCCCTGGCCGGTGCCAGCTTGCCCGAAGCAGATGCAGCGACCACACCGGTGGCGCTGGAGAAAAAATCAGCGGCCTTTGTGGACGGTGTGGTCGATGCGGCCAAAGATGGCTTGGCTGCGTTTGACAAAGCGATTGCCGACCGCTATGCCGTCAACACGCTCAAGGGCGGCAACATTTTGGTGTACGGCAGCCAGTTCAAAACCGAGCAGGGGGGCGCTTTGGACTTGATGGCGCCCAAGGGCTCGGTGGTGGCGGGTTTGTCGAGCATCCCGTTTTATTTGCAGAGCAAGGCGGCGTCTGAAAACGGCATTTTCACGGTGCGTGGCGGAGAGATCCGGGTGCTGGTGGGGCAGGACTTCATCGTCAACCAAGGCCGCGTCTTCACGCTGGGCGGTGGCGACATCACCATGATTTCGCAGTACGGCAACATCGACGCGGGACGGGGCAGCAAGACGGCTTCGTCGGCGCCGCCGCCTCTGCTGACGACCGATGCCAGTGGCAACACCAAGATCGATATTTCAGGCTCCATTTCGGGATCGGGCATTGCAACGCTTCAAACATCGGACAAGCAAGCAGCCAGTGACGTGGTGGCCTTGGCACCGCGCGGTATTTTTGATGCGGGCGATGCGGGTGTGCGCTCAACGGGCAAGGTGCAGATTGAGGCGGCCGTGGTGTTGAACTCGAACAACATTTCTGCAGCTGGGGGAGTGGCGGGTGCGGTGGTGGTGGACAGTGGCGCAGCCCCTGCGCCGGCCGCTGCCAGCAATACCAGCGCCACGCCAGATGCTTCGCGTGCAGCGACGGCCACGGCGGCTCAGAGCTTGACCTTGTCGGTCGATGTGGTGGGCTATGGCTCGGAGGCTTCGGCCGATGAGGATGGCGAGGAAGGCGACGGCAAAAAGAAAAAGAAAAGCAGTGGTGATTCAAGTGGTGAGGTGACTGACAAGTCACCACGCAAATGAACGCCAGGATGAATTGATTGATTGAAACTTTTGGGTGGTGAACTGTTATGAAAATATTGAAATATGGCATTTCGGCCTTGCTGGCCTCTGTATTGTTGCTGCCCATGTTGGCCAGCGCAGACGATTGGGAACACGGTAAGAAACTGTCTTTTGACACGACCACGACGGGCGTTGAGATTGACCAAGATGTGAGCGTGTTGCCGGTTCTGGTGCGCTTGCACAGCGGCAATTTCAACTTCTCGGAAGCCAAATCCGACGGCTCGGATTTGCGCTTTTTTGCGGCCGACAACAAGACGCCACTGGCCTACCACATTGAAAAGTTTGATGCGGCCAACGAGTTGGCCGTGGTGTGGGTGAAGCTGCCCAAGTTGAAAGCCAAAGCGAAGTCGGATTCGCTGATGGTTCGTTGGGGCAACAAGGGCGCCAAGGCGGGCGATGAGAGCAAGTTGGTGTACGACGAGTCTCAGGTGCTGGTGTTGAACTTTTCGGATGAAGGCGGTGTCAAAGACGCCACGGGCAACGCCAACCATGCCAAAGACGCCACGGGCGTGGCGGTGGCCAATGGCCCGATTGGCGGCGCCATGGCTTTCAATGGCGCGGCGCGTGTGGTGGTGCCTGCCTCGGCGAGTTTGGCGCTCAAGCCATCATCCGGTTGGACGATGACCGCTTGGGTCAAGCCTGACAGCCTGGACAAGGCCAGCTTGCTGAGCCTGGGCAGTTTGAGTGTCGACGTGGCAGCCGGTGTGCCGACGGTGCGCTTTGGCGGTGCAGCGGCAGCCGCCTCTGGCAAGTTGCAGGCAGGCATTTGGCAGCATTTGGCGGTGGTGTATGCCGGTGGCAAGGTGCAGTTCTTTGTGGACGGTAATGCCTTGGGGGAGGCGGCGCTGAACATGTCGGACGTCACAGGCGATCTGGTGCTGGGCAATGGTTTGCGCGGTGAGCTGGACGCGGTGACGCTGGCCAATGTGCCGCGCACGCCGGCCTACATCAAGGCCTTTGTCTCGACTCAAGTGGCCGACAGCCTGATGTTGGGATTTGATTCGGGCGAGGGTGCCGAGGCTGAAGTGGCCTACTTTGCGATCTTGATTGGTGCGGTGACGATCGACGGTTGGGTGGTGATCGCCTTGCTGGGTGTGATGCTGATCTTGAGCATCTGGGTGATGTACTCCAAGACGGTGTTGCTGTCGCGCTACGAAAAATCGAATGCCGCGTTTTTGGCCTACTACAAAGAGCACGCGGTGCAAATGTTGCAGCCTGGCAGTGCCCAAGGCGCAGCCCTGAAAGACATGGCGGCTGTGAAGAATTCACCATTGCTGGAGGCCTTTGAATTGGGCTTGGGGGAGATTGCTGTTCGTTTCAAGATGCAGGACGAAAAAGGCCAGGCGCATGGGTTGACCAGCGCGGCGGTGGACTCGATCCGCGCGACGCTGGACGCCTTGATGTTGCGCGTGAGCCAACGCTTGAACAGCGGCATTGTGTTGCTGACGATTGCGATCTCAGGTGGCCCTTTCTTGGGTTTGCTGGGCACGGTGGTGGGCGTGATGATCACCTTTGCGGCCATTGCGGCAGCGGGTGACGTGAACGTGAACGCGATTGCGCCAGGTATTGCGGCGGCGCTGGTGGCCACGGTGGCGGGTTTGGCGGTGGCGATTCCAGCGCTGTTTGCCTATAACTGGTTTGCCATCAAGATCAAGAACATCAGCTCGGACTTGGCGGTGTTTGCCGACGAGTTCCTGACCCGTTCTGCTGAATTGCACAACGACTGACACAAGGGTTTGCTGTGCAAGTTCAAGAAGAAAACGCGCCCTACGACGACATCAACGTCACGCCGATGCTGGATCTGGCGTACGTGCTCTTGGTGATTTTCATCATCATGACCACGGCGTCGGTGCAAGGCGTGAAGGTGGATTTGCCCAAGACCAAGGTGATCGACAACTTGGCCAAAAAGGGTGTGAAGGCGGTGACCATCTCGCAGGCGGGGGACATGTTCTTGGACACGTATCCCGTGACTGCCGAGCAATTGGAGCAACGCCTGACGGAGATGAAGCGGAGTAATCCGGAGCAGTCGATCGTGGTCAAGGGCGATGCCCGCACGCAATACGCCAAAGTGATGCAGGTGCTGGAGATTTTGAAGAAAGTGGACATCACCGACATCGGTTTGGCCACGGGCCGCGCGAAATGAAGCAGGGCAAGACATGAAAGCACAAACCGAAACCAAACCCTACGACACGATCAACGTCACGCCGATGTTGGATTTGGCGTATGTGCTCTTGGTGATTTTCATCATCATGACCACCGCCTCGGTGCAGGGGCTGAAGATCAATTTGCCCAAGCCCAGCAACAAGCCCAGCACGGTGCAAAAAGAGGTACGCATCATTCAGATCTTGCCCAATGGCAGTTTGCTGCTCAATGGTGCGCCGATCACGCTGCCCGAGCTCAGCTCACGCTTGGCAGCAGCGGTGGCCAAAGACCCAGACGCGCCCATCATGGTCAAGGGTGATCCGCAGGCGCATTACGAAAAGGTCATGGAGATCGTGGACTTGGCAGCCGAATTGAAGATCAGCAACGTGGGCTTGGTGACGGCCCGGATTGGAACCTAAGGTGAACATCTCACGTCGCAACATGGGCTTGATCGCAGCGGGTGCTGCCGTGCTGGCATTGATGGCCTGGGGGGTGTATTCCTTTGTCTCAAAGATCGATGACAAACCGCGCAAGGCGCCCAAGATCAGCTTGATACCGACCACACCACCGCCCCCACCGCCGCCGCCCAAGGAAGAGAAAAAGCCGGAGCCGCCGAAGGATCTGAACAAGCCGCCTCCGATGGAGCAGCCCAAGATGGCGCCACCGGCGCCGTCTGCCGATTTGAAGATGGACGGTCCTGCGGGCGATGGGCCCAGTGCTTTCTCGGCCGGCAAGATCAGCAGCGAAGACTTGTCCAATGTGGGCAAAGGGCCCGCCTCTGCGGGTGGGGGCTTCAACGCGTTCAGCTATTACGCCAATTTGATCAAGGGCGAGTTGCAACGGCAGCTGACGCGCAACAAGGATTTGCGCGAGATGGCTTACAAGGCTGAGGTGCAGGTATGGGTCAACCGCGACGGCAGCATTGGCCGTTTCGATGTAATCCAAGGTACTGGCGACAAAGAACTTGATGGGTTGCTGAACAAAGCCATTGCGGCGGCCACGGCTTTCAGTGCCGGCCCGCCCGAAAAGATGCCTCAGCCGATTCGTTTGCGCATATCTACAGGCCGATGAGTGGCTGAACCCCTACGAATGAAACAAGGAATGTGATGATGAAAAAAACTGTTTTGAATTTGAAAGTGTCGGCGTTGGCTATGGCTTTGGGTGCAGCATTGAGCCCTGCGGTGCAGGCTCAAACTGCGGCTGAAGAGTTGCAGCAGTTGCGTGCCACCACGCAAGCGCTCATCAACACCTTGGTAGAAAGCGGTCTGCTGACCCGCGAGAAAGCGGCCGCCATGATGAAGCAGGCCCAGGCAGGTGCTGCACCGGCCCCCACCGCGGCTGCAAAGCCTGAAACGACCGCTGACGGCAAGCGTGTGGTGCGTGTGCCTTATGTGCCTGAGTCGGTCCGCCAGGAAATGCGCGAGCAGATCAAGGGTGAGGTGCTGCGTCAAGCCAAGTCTGAGCGCTGGGGTCAACCTGATGCTTATCCGGAGTGGCTGGGGCGCTTTACTTTCGAGGGTGATTTGCGGGCGCGGGTTGAGTCTGCGAGCTTGGGTCAAGACAACACCGAGCCAGGCTATGGTTTTCGTGGTGGTGACTTCACACGCGCTGCCGACTTGGCGCTGAACAACACCGGTGGTTTGCCCAATACCAATACCCAAGAAAATTTCGACCGTTCCCGTGTGCGTGCCCGATTGGGTGTGGGCGCCAAGGTGTCCGAGCAGGTCATTGCGGGTGTGCGTTTGACTACGGGCAGCAGCACCGGCAGCCCCACATCGACCAACCAGACTATGGGGCAGTCGTTTAACAAATACGCGGTGGTGCTGGACCGTGCCTATGTGCAGGTCAAACCCGATGCCGCTTGGGGCGTGACCGCCGGTCGCATGGCCAATCCCTTTTATTCCACCGACTTGGTGTATGCCGATGACTTGGGCTTTGAGGGATTTACCGTGGCAGGCAAGCAAAAGTGGAGCGGCGGCGAGGGTTTTGCGTCGGCTGGCTACTTCCCGCTGACCGAGAACAAGCCAGGCACGAGCAATTCGCGCAGCATGGTGGGTTTGCAGTTGGGCAATGCTTTCAAAATGGCCAACCGCGATGAGTTCAAGATGGGATTGGCTCTTTACAGCTACCAAGGTATCACCGCATCACGCGAGACTGAAGAGGCTCGTTTGACTCGCCCAGACTACGCGGCGCGTTATGAATACGGCAGTGCTTTGCGTCAACGTGGCAACACCTTGTTCCGCGTGAACTCTCAGCTGGACACGGCAACAACCTTGGGTTTGGCGTCGGAATTCAAGATCTTGAACTTGATCACATCTTTGAGCCTGAACCACTTGCTGGGTCAGCCCGTGGTGTTGACGGCTGACTTTGTGAAGAACCTCGGATTTGACAAGAACAAGATCAAAGAGCGCACCGGTTACGAATTGGTCGATGGCAAAGATTCCGGCTACATGCTGCGCACGGCTTTTGGCCCTTCACAAGTCCACCAAAAGGGCCAGTGGAACGCTTCGCTGGCTTACCGTTACCTGGGCAGCGATGCTGTGTTGGATGCCTTCACCAATTCGGATTTCGGCTTGGGTGGCACCAACAACAAGGGCTGGATTTTGCAGACCAGCTATGGTTTGTACAACAACACCTGGGTCACGGCCCGTTGGTTGTCGGCCAACCAGATCGATCCTTTTGCACCGGGCAAAACCACCAAGTTCTCCAGCGACATTTTGCAGCTGGACTTGAACGCCCGTTTTTGAGGTGATATGACATGCGCACACTTTCGAACCTTTGCCTGGCCAGTTTGATGCTGCTGTCGGCTTCGGCCATGGCTGCCGATGACAAAGCAGCCAAGGCCTTGCAACGCGCCCAGCAAAAGGCGCAGTCGCTGGAGCAAGAGAAAAACCGTTTGACGGCCGAGAAAACGCAGGTACAAGACGACTTGAAGAAGGCGCAAGACGATGCCTCGCGCTTGAAGTCGGCATCGACCGCCAAATTGAGGTCGGTGCAAAAAGAGTTGGCGGCTTTGCAAGATGAAAAGCAGCGTTTGAGCGATGAGCTGGCGCAGCTCAAAGTCCAAGCCGCAGAACAGCAGCTGGCCGCCGCAGCCCAAGCGCGTCAGCAGCAAAGCAATGTGCAGGTGTCGCAGGACAACTTGCTGGCCAAGTCCAAGCAGTTGGTGCAGTGCGAGAACTACAACCAGAGTCTTTACCAGATCAACACCGATTTGTTGTCACGCTACGAGCAGGCCTACAAGTCGGCTTATTTGCTGCGGGGTGGTGTTTTCACGCAGCTGGGCACCGTGAAGTTAGAAAACGACAGCGCCCAAGAGCGCGACAAGCTGCAGGGCTTGCGGGTGAGCAATAAGGTCCAGTGATGGTTTGCAGGGCGTGTTCCACGCCCATCGCGCGCGGGGCGCGACTCCCTCAAAGATGCGGATCGCGCGCGGGGCGCGGCTCCCACCATTGCGTTGTAGGAGCCGCACCCCGTGCGCGATTGCAAGCAAACCCAAAACCATCGCGCGCAGGGCGCATCTCCCACATGGACATGTATGGTGTTGCAGGAGCAGCACCCTGTGCGCGATTGTGTGCAAACAGCTGAGTGCAAAAGGCCGGGTCAATAAGTGACAAATTTCACAAAATTGTCACCGTCCGTGCATATATTGAGGGTTTTGAGCAGTTTGATTGCGTGGCGTGTCTGCGCCAACTGCTCGTTTTTTTAATACCCGTGGATGCTTGTTCAGCTTCGGGTTGAAAGCCCGAATTTCACATGCTTGCCCATCGCATTGCGCCGTCCTGTTATCTAGGCCTTGGTTTGAAGTCTCGCCGACGCGAAGCGGGTTTCACCTTGCTGGAGTTGCTGGTGGTGATCGTCATCATCGGCATGTTGGCGTCTTATGTGGGCCCCAAGTATTTTGCGCAACTGGGCAAATCAGAGGCCACTACGGCCAAAGCCCAGATCGAAGCCTTGGCCAAGGCCATGGACACCTTTCGTCTGGATGTCGGGCGCTACCCTAGCAACGACGAAGGCTTGGCCGCTTTGACCACGCAGCCCGATTCGGCCAAGGGCTGGAATGGCCCTTACCTGAAAAAAGGTGTGCCACCAGACCCATGGGGGCGCAAATACCTCTACACCTTCCCGGTGGGCAATGGCGATTTTCAGATCCAGTCTTTGGGCAAAGATGGGCAGCGCGGCGGCTCGTCTGAAGACGCTGACATCACCAACTGAGTCTGGCTTTGAAGTTCCGCGCCCGGGTGATCAATGCGCAGCAGCTGATTGTGGATCAGGTGTTGGAGGCTCACGACTTGGAGCGCGCGCGGGACCAACTCACGCAATTGGGTTTGCGGGCAATTTCGATCCAAGCTGAAAGTGGCGGGGCCCTGAACTTGCAGCGCTGGCTGGGCGTGGGCCGGCTGGATTTTTCGGTGTTGCTGTTCAGCCAGGAGCTGCTGGCGCTGCTGAATGCTGGCTTGGGCATTGTGGAGTCGACCGAGGCCTTGAGCGAGAAAGAAACCGACGCAGCGCGGCGTCAGGTGTTTGAGAAATTGCTGCACGACTTGCGCACGGGCAAACGCTTTTCGGTGGCCTTGCAAGCGCAAGAGGCGGTGTTTCCGGTGCTCTACATCGGGGTGGTGCGGGCGGCCGAGGGCACCAGCGATTTGCCGCAGGCTTTGCAGCGTTATGTGGACTACCAAAAGCGGCTGGAGGCGGTGCGCAGCAAGGTGATCAGCGCCTCGATTTACCCGGGCATTTTGATCAGCGTGGGTTTGCTGGTGAGTTTGTTTTTGATGGTCTATGTGGTGCCCAAATTTGCCGAGGTGTATCAAGGGGCCGGACGCGAGTTGCCCTTCATGTCGGCGCTGATGCTGTCGTGGGGGCGCTTTGCGGCTGAGCACACGTCTTGGTTGTTGCTGGCCTTGGCGGGCGTGGCGGGCAGCTTGGTTTGGCTGTGGCAGCGCATTCGGAAAAACGGCGGTTGGGTGGTGATTTTGGCCAAGCTGCCGCAGATTGGCGAGCGCGTGCGCATTTACGAGTTGTCCCGCCTTTACATGACCATGGGCATGTTGCTCCAAGGTGGTATTGCCTTGGTCAAAGCCATGGAGGTGGTGGCCAGCGTGGTGTCGATGGATGTGCAAAACAAGTTGGCGAGGGCGCGGCACGACATCGAGTCGGGCGTGTCTTTGTCGGCGGCATTTGAGTCGGTGGCCTTGACGACACCGATCTCGCAACGTTTGCTGATGGTGGGCGAGCGCACCGGCGATTTGGGCAAGATGCTCACGCAGTCGGCGCTTTTTTACGACGAAGAAATCACCCAATGGATTGACCGTTTCATGCGCAGCTTTGAGCCTTTGTTGATGACGGCCATCGGTTTGGTTGTGGGGGTGATTGTGATCTTGCTGTACATGCCAATTTTTGATTTGGCCGGGAGCTTTTGATGAGCACGCCAACTCCCGACAGGACAGCGCAGGACTTGCAGAATTTGAGCGCTTGGCGCGCCAGCGCTTTGGCGGCTGGGCGCGCGCTGGTGGACGAAGTGGCGGCGCAAACTCGGCTGGAGCCACGGCAGGCCTTAGGCTGGATGGCCGCGCAGTTTGACTATCCGGTGATGGAGACGGCGCAGATGTTGGCGCTGTCGGATGCGTTCGATGTGTTGCCCTTGACCAAGGCGATCAAGCGCAAAGGGATTGTCTTGCGCGATGAAGGCCGCTTGTGGGCGGTGATCAGCGACCCGCTGGACTTGGCCTTGCAAAGCTGGATGGAGCGCAGCGCGGGCGGGGCGGTGCACTACGCCTTGGCCTTGCCCGAAGACATCTTGGCCTACCTTTCGCGCAAGGAAGAGGGCGCACGCGCGACCGATGGCATGGGCATCGAGGGCGGCAGTTATGCCCGCGAGAGCAAGCCTGCAGCGGTCTTGTCTTTGGCGGGTTTGAGCGAGTCGGCCAGCCCGGCGGTGAGGCTGGTCAACTCGGTGCTGTACGACGCGCTGAAGGTGACGGCGTCAGACATCCACATCGAGTCCACGCCGGGGGGCATGGAGGTGAAGTTCCGCATTGACGGTGTGCTGGACCATGCGCTGAGTGTGGCCGGCGTGGAGACTGCAGAGCATGTGATCTCGCGCTTGAAAGTGCTGGCCGAGCTGGACATTGCCGAGCGCCGAATTCCGCAAGACGGCAGTTTCACGGTGGATTCAGGCGGGCGAGACATTGACATGCGATTGTCGGTGATGCCCAGCATCCATGGCGAGGACGCGGTGATCCGCGTGTTGGACAAACGGGCCATGATCGAGTCGTACGGCGCATTGACGCTGGAGGCGCTGGGTTTTGACGAGGCGGCTTTGGTGACTTTGCGGCGCTTGGCCTCGGAGCCCTATGGCATGTTGTTGGTGACGGGGCCGACGGGCTCGGGCAAAACCACCACCTTGTATGGCGCGCTGACCGAAATTCACGACGGCAAGAGCAAGATCATCACGATCGAAGACCCGGTGGAGTACCAGTTGCCAGGCATCTTGCAGATCCCGGTGAATGAGAAAAAGGGCCTGACTTTTGCCAAGGGTTTGCGCTCGATCTTGCGGCATGACCCGGACAAGATCATGGTGGGTGAGATCCGCGACAACGAGACGGCCGAGATCGCGGTGCAGTCGGCTTTGACCGGTCACCTGGTGCTGACCACGGTACACGCCAACAACGTGTTTGATGTGCTGGGGCGCTTCACGCACATGGGCATTGACCCGTATTCTTTTGTCTCGGCGCTCAATGGCATTTGGGCGCAACGCTTGCTGCGCTGCAATTGCCCGCACTGCGCAGCGCCCTATGTACCCAGCGCGCAAGAGCTGGATTTGTTGCGCATCGCCCCAGAAGATGTGCCGAACTGGCAGTTTCGCGCCGGCACGGGTTGCGGTGACTGCCGGGGCACAGGCTACAAAGGCCGCCGGGCGATTGCCGAGGTCTTGTTGTTGACCGACGAGATCCGCGAGTTGATCATTGACCGCGCACCGATCCGCGCCATCAAAGAACAGGCGCGCAGGACGGGGACGCGCACCCTGCGCGAAGCCGCCATGGCCATGGCCCAACGTGGGGAAACCACCTTGGCCGAAGTGGGCAGGGTGACCTTGAATGCTTGACATGTTCACAACCCGCTGGGAACTGGTGTTGTCGGCCAGCGCCTTTCGCTGGGTGCGCCGGCCGGCCTGGGGCAAAGGGCCTGCGCAATGCGTGGCGCAGATGGACTTGGACAGCCCCTTGCAAGGCGCCGTTCGCTTGGCGGCTTTGGCTTCTTTTTTGGCCTCGCCGCCTGTGCGGTTTCGGCCTGTGCGGGTGAGCTTGGACGACAGCTGGTTGTATGCCGCGCAAGTGGCCCCTTTGCAAAACGCCGAGCGTTGGCAGGATGTGCAAGCCTACACGGCCATGCGTTTGCAAGAGGTGTTTGAGCTGACGCAGCCGCTGAAGGTGGTGATGGCGCCGCTGCAAGACGCGCCTTATTGGGCTTGTGCGGTGCTGCAATCGGATGTGCAGGCGCTGCGCGATTTGCTGTCGGCGCAGCGCTTGGCCTTGGCCTCGTGCGTGCCGCAGTGGGCTGTGGTTTGGAACCATGTGGCAGGCCAGGTGCTCGAGGACGAAGCGGTCTTGCTGGTGCAGCCGCAGGGCAGCCATTTGGTTTTGTCACGCCAAGGTCAGGTGTGTGCGGTCAGGCATTGGCCTTTGGCTTTGAACAGTTTGCCGACTGGCCAGTGTGAGGACATGCTTGCGCAGGCGTTCAGGCGACAGGGCCTGGCCATGCCCGAACGCATGGGATGGATGGGCACCGGGGCACTGCCGCAAACGCAGGGTTTGCAATGGCACCGACTGGGCGATGTGGCGGATGTGCTCGGCGTGTGGAGGGTGCAGCCATGAAACAACTGGACTTGGATTTTGCCGAGCGCGGTGTGGTGTTTTGGCTGTACCGCGCTGGGTGGCGTTTGTGGCTGCTGCTCTTGCTGGCCGCTTTGGCGCTGCTGGTGGGCTGGGGGCAGTGGCGGGCGGTCGAGCACGATGGCTTGCGCCTGGAGCAAGAGCGCGCGCAGTTGCTCAAGACGCAGGCGCGCCAGGCCCCGCGTGTGGCCGTGGCGCCCAAGCTGACGCCAGAGCAGTTCAAGGCTTCGCAGCTCGTCATTCGGCAGCTGAACCAGCCTTGGATGGATTTGCTGGAAACGCTGGAGACCACGCGCAAGGGCCGGGTGGCTTTGCTGGAGCTGCGTTTGGATTCGACCAATGACCGCATCAGGGGTGTGGCGGAGGCCAAAAATGCGCAAGAGATGTTGCGCTTCATGTCACAGATGAAGGCGCAGCCTTTGTTGACTTCGGTGGAGTTGAGCGTGCACCAGATGAGCCAGACCGATCCGAACAAGCCTTACCGCTTCGAGTTTTCTGCCTATTGGCAGCCAGAGGCGGGCGCGCGATGAAGTCGCCTGCCGTTCAGCGCGTGGTCATGGAGCGCGCATTGCAATCGATCAACCCCTTGTGGCTTTTGATGGGCGCTGTGTGCGTGGCCGCCATGGTGGTCTGGTGGGGTTTGCTGCCCAAGGCCCAGTGGCAATGGGCTGCGCAAAACCAGGACTTGCAGACTTTGCGCCAACAAATGGCCCAAGCGCCTGTGCCGACTGATGTGGAAGCGGCCCCTGCAGCTGAACCGAGCTTGGCGTTTCAGTCGGTGCTGGGCGAGCTGGCGGAGGTCGAGTCGCATGTGGGCACTTTGTTGAGTTTGTCGCAAACGCTGGAGATGCCGGCAGTGACGGGTGAGTACAAGCTCAGTTGTGAGGCGGCCACGCGTTTGTGCCGCTATCGTGTGCGCTTGCCCTTGGTGGGCTCGTATTTGCAAATTCGGACCTTCGTCGAGCAAAGCTTGTTGGAGCTGCCTTTTGCCAGTCTGGACGAATTGAGTTTGCGGCGCGAGGGCGTGGCTTCAGGCGAACTGGAGTCGAGCTTGACGATGACCTTGCACCTGGCCTATCCCGCGCAGGGCGTGCTGCTGGCCAAGGAGGGCGCGCCATGAACTTGCGGACATGGATTTTGCTGTTGGCCTTGGGCGTGACGGTCGGCTTGTCGGTGATGGGTCCAGATGAAGAGGGAGATGGGGGAGTGGCTGAGGCGGTGGTCCGCCCGGCGAGCAAGGCCGGCGCCTCTGCCCGGGTGGCGGACAAGCGGGCTGGGTCCGAGACGACTTTGACCGCGCTCAAGCCACGGGCAGCACCTTACAAATCTGTGGATGAGGCTTTGGCCACTGAATTGGCAGAGAAAGAGCCGCCGATTTTTTATCCGCAATCGTGGAACCCGCCACCGCCCAAGGTGGTGACCAAAGTGGAGCCGCCCAAAGCGCCGCCTTGGCCCTATGCGTATTTGGGCCAGCAGTCCTCGCAGGGGGAATGGTGGGTGTATTTGACCTTGGGGGAAGAGACGCGGGTCGCGAAAAAAGACCAGGTGCTGGATGGCAAGTACCGCATTGACCGCATTGAACCCCCGCTTTTGTCCGTGACGTATTTGCCTTTGAACGAGGTGCAGACCGTGAACATTGGAGCATTCAAATGAGCAAATTTTTAGGGGTGGCCTTGGGCCGACATGGGCGCACGGGCTTGCTGTTGGGCGCATTGCTTGGGGTTCTGAGCCTTTCGGGTTGTGCAGGCTACTGGCAATTCAACGAAGGCAAGCGATTGTTGCAAGACAACAAAATTTCAGAGGGCTTGAGCCAATTGCAAGAGGCGGTAGAAAAGAACCCGTCCAACACCGAGTTCAAGCTGGTGTACCGCACGGCCAAAGAGCGCGCCATGCAGGCCTTGCTTCGCCAAGGCGAGCGAATGCACAAGGCCGGGCGTCTGGATGCGGCCGAACAGGCTTACAAGCAGGCGCAGGCGATGGATGCGGCCAACGGTGTGGTCAAGCAGGGGCTGGATCAAGTGGCGATTCAAAAAGGACTGGCGCTGAAGTTGCAAAACTTGCGTTTGGCCAAGCAGTCCGGTGACTGGTCGCAGGTGCTGGCTTTGACCAAAAGCATGTTGTCTCAACAGCCCGATCACACCGAGGCCCTGAGCGCACACCAAGAGGCCAGCTTGAAACTGGCACCCACTGCCCAAGAGGATGTGTTGGGTGCGGCGTTTCGCAAACCCACCAGTTTGGAGTTCCGCGAAGCGCCTTTGCGTCAAATTTTTGACGCTTTGTCTCGCTCTTCGGGTTTGAACTTCATTTTCGACAAGGAACTGAACAAGCCTGATTTGAAGGCCTCGATCACTTTGCGCGATGGCACGGTTGAGACGGCTTTGACTTTGTTGCTGACGGCCAATCAGCTGGACATGCAGGTGTCCAATGCGAACACGGTGTTGATTTTTCCGGCCACTGTGGCCAAGTTGAAGGATTATCAAGAGCTGACGGTGCGCATGTTCCCGATGGCCTATGCCGATGCGAAGTTTGTGGCGGCGGCGATCAAGACCTTGTTCAAAGGGCGTGAGCCGGTGGTGGACGACAAGCTGAATTTGTTGGTGGTGCGCGATACGCCCGCTGCCATCAAAGTGATCGAGAAGCTGGTGCGCTTGTACGACGTGCCAGAAGCGGAGGTCATGCTGGAGTTGGAGATTTTGGAGGTCAGCCGAAGCAAGTTGCTGCAACTGGGCGTGGGCTGGCCGGAGAGTCTGAGCTTGACGCCTTTGGCGGGTGAGGGTGCCACCAGTTTGACTTTGAGGGGTTTGCGTAATTTGAACAGCGACACCACGGGTGCGCAATTGGGCAACCTGACCTTGAATTTGGGTGAGCAAAACGACAACGTGAATGTATTGGCGAATCCGCGCATCCGGGTGGTCAACAAGGAGAAGGCCAAGGTCATGATCGGTGACCGTGTGCCTGTGGTGACCGTGACCACTTCGCCCACGGGCGGTTTTGCCGAGAACGTGACCTATGTGGATGTGGGTTTGAAGCTGGATGTGGAACCGGTGATTTACCGGGGCAGTGACATCAGCATCAAGGTGTCGATGGAAGTGAGCACGATTTCGGGCTCGCAGACCACCAAATTGGGCACGGTGGCGTATTCGTTTGGCACGCGCAATGCCACCACCACATTGCGTTTGAAGGATGGCGAAACGCAGGTGTTGGCTGGCTTGATCAGCGATGAAGACCGTGACTCGGTCAAGAAAATTCCGGGTGCGGGTGAGTTGCCGGTGTTTGGAAAATTGTTCGGCGCCAGCAGAGACCAGTCCAAGAAGACAGAGATCATTTTGTCCATCACGCCGCGTTTGGTGCGCCATTCGATTTTGCGCGACAACGTGGAGTTGGAGTTCCCAAGCGGGCCCGAGTCGCGCTTGAGGCAGGAGGGCTCGTCGTCGTCGGTGTCTTCTGCATCAACACCTGCACCCGCTTCGGCATCCACCTCTGCCCCACCTGCTGCTCCCAGAAGGCTTGTACCCGCTGCACCTGTCGGTGTGGGGACGAGCAGTCGGACGCTGTCGCCAATTGGTGAGAAGGCTACAGACGCCAACGAGGGCAAGGACGATGCGCCTTAATAGAGCGCGAGGATTCACCCTCATTGAATTGTTGGTGACCTTGGCCATCATCGCCACCTTGTCTTTTTTGGTGGTGCCGGTGGTGCAGGTGACGGTTCAGCGATCGAAAGAGGCCGAGTTGCGTTCTGCGCTCAAGGAGATCCGGCAGGCGATCGATGCCTACAAACAATCGAGTGAAGCGGGCGAAATCATGGAGCCTGCGGGTGAGATTTCTGGCTATCCGCCCAATTTGGATGTGCTGGCCGATGGGGTGATGTTTCGCGATGAGAAAGCCAAAGGCAAAAAGTATTTTTTGCGCAAATTACCCCGCGATCCCATGAACGCCAATGCCGAGTTGCCTGCCGCCGACACTTGGGGCAAGCGCAGTTATGAAAGCGAAGCGGGTGAGCCGCGTGAAGGTGCCGATGTCTACGATGTGTATTCGCTGTCCAGCAAAACTGGTTTGAACGGCATTGCCTACAGATGGTGGTGATGTGTGAAAAATTTCAACAAAAAACCGCGCAAAAAATCCGATGGCTTCACGCTGATTGAATTGTTGGTGGTGCTGGCAATCATCTCGATGTTGTTGACCTTGGCTGTGCCTCGGTTTTTTTCGAGCGTGGACACGGCCAAAGAAACCATCTTAGTGGAAAACCTGCGTTTGACGCGTGAGACACTGGACAAGTTTTACTCGGATGTCGGACGGTATCCCGACTCGTTGGATGAATTGGTACAAAGTCAGTATCTGAAAGATCTACCCAACGATCCGATTCTGGACAGCCGAACAGCATGGGTGATCGTGCCTCCCAAAGAGGGCATCAAAGGCAAGGTGTTTGATTTGCGCAGTGCCGCACCGGGTAAAAACCGTTTGGGCGTGACTTTCGATCAATTATGAAAAGTACGAATCGAGGTTACGCTTTTTTGATGCTGCTGCTGGCGTTGGCGGTCATCAGCTTGGTGGCCGCTTCTCAGTTGCAGTTGGGATTGTTTGGTCAGCGTCGTTTGGCTGAGTTGCAGTTGTTGGAGATTGGCTCGCGCATGGATGCTGCATTGGCGAGTTACGCAAGATTGGGACAAGGTGGGCGACCGTCCATGCCCTCCAGAATGGAAGATTTGTTGCGCGATCCACGCTTTCCCAAATTGGTGATCCGTCATTTGCGACAGATTGAGGTAGACCCCATGACCGGCAACAAGGCCTGGGGCGTGGTTCGGTCTGAAGATGGCAAAGGCATTGTGGGCTTTCACAGTTTGTCAGAACAAAAGCCGTTGATGACGTTTTTTGGATCTGACTACGCTCAGTTCAAGGATTTGCCACGCTATGCCGATTGGATTTTTGGCCAAGCACCCTGAGCGTGCTCTGCATTCATGCCTCGTAGGCTTTGATGTTCGAGGCTTCGATGGTCTCGCGAAAAATGTGTTCGACTTGATCGGCTATGGCATGCCAGTCGAGATTGGCAACGCTGGCGGCGGTGAATTGCCGTGCTTTTTCAAGCGTTTTCTTGTCTTTGCAGATGTCCAGGGCTTTGAGGACGTAGCGTTTATCATCCTCGCCATTGATCAGCCATCCGTTTTGACCTTCAATGACCCATTCACCTGCTGCTGCGCAATCGAATGCCAGCACGGGCGTACCACAGGCCAATGCTTCCAGCGTGACGTTGCCAAAGGTTTCCGTCAAGCTGGGGAACAAGAACAGGTCTGAGCTGGCATAGACGGTGGCCAGTTCTTCATGGCTGCACATGCCGGTGAAAATTGCGTCGGGACATTTGCTCTGCAGGTAAGCACGGTAGGGGCCGTCACCTGCGAACACCAATTTGACCTTGCGGCCGCTTTGAAGCAGGCTGGTGTAGGTGTTGACGATCAGGTCCAGATTTTTCTCGGCGGCCAAGCGACCGACTGACAGCAATACGATGTCTTTGGCATCCGCGCTCCAGCTGTCACGCAGGCTTTGGCTGCGTTGTCCCGGATGAAACAGTTTTGTATCCACACCGCGTGCAATGACACAGAGCTTTTGGAAGCCAGAGGCTTCCAGTTGCACTCTGAGTGACTGTGTGGGCACCATGGTCCTGGCGGTTCGGTTGTGAAACTTGCGCAAATAAGCCACGATCGGCTTGCTCAGCCAACCTACCCCGTAGTGCTTGCTGTAACTGTGAAAGTTGGTGCGAAAGTCGGAGGTCACCGGCAAGCGAAGCAAAGTGGCTGCTTGCAATGCTGACCAGCCCAGTGGCCCTTCTGTGGCGATGTGCACCAGATCGGGTCGTTTCTGGATCCAGGCTTTGATCAGAGCTTTTTTGCTGGGCAGGCCGAGTTTGAGTTGTGGGTATTTGGGGATTGGTAAGCCGCGCAGCAGCAATTCAGTCCAGCCAAGCTTGTCATCGCCGATGTCGTATTTGTCTTGGCGTGGGCGTATCAGTTGGATCGTGTGGTCCTTGATCCTCAAATGATGAACCAGTTTGGACAGCGTGAGAGCAACGCCATTGACTTCGGGTGGCCATGTTTCAGTGACCACGGCAATGCGTAGTGGTTGTTGTGCAGGTTCAAAATTTTCAACCCAGATGGCATCTTGATCGGTGTGTGACATGGCCTTCATCGTGACCCTGACATTTAACAAAATGATGACAAATGACAATTTTTTGAGATAAATATTTAGAAGGTATGTCAGTGAACTTTGTCACTGAAATTTCATATTTTTTATTGATGATCCATTCGTTAAATAACTCTGAGGGGATTCAGTGAAAGATTTTTTCAAAGAGCTGCGGACGCAGCGCTGGGATGACCACCGCTACTACCACCACTGCCGCATTAACCAGTCGCTGCACTTGCTCAGCGCCATGAGTTTTGTGGTGGCTTATGGCATGTTGTTCATCGATCCTGCGGTGGCCGCCTTGATCGCTTGGCTGGTCTCGATGACCTCACGCCAATCGGGCCACTTTTTCTTTGAACCATTGGGTTATGACCATGTGAACCAGGCGACCCAAGATCACAAAGAAGAGATCAAGGTGGGCTACAACTTGCGTCGCAAGGTGGTGTTGCTCAGCGCCTGGGCCTTGCTGCCCTTGGCCATTTATCTGAAGCCTGGTTTGCTGGGCTTGCTGCCTGTGCACGATGACTTCGCTGGCTTCTTGCATGCGGTGGGTTATGCCTGGCTGTACTTGGGTGTGGCGGCCTTGTTGTTCCGCACGACGCATTTGTTCTTTATCAAGGATGTTCAGACGGGCCTGGTTTGGATGACCAAGATCTTGACCGATCCTTTTCATGACATTTACCTGTACCACAAAGCCCCTTTCCAGTTGCTCAAAGGTCAGCGGTTTGAACATGTCGAGATGCGCACTTCGCTTTGAAGTCGCTCTGGATGAAGCACAACACCACAATAAACGTCAGGGCGAGAGCCCTGACGTTTTTTTAACTCAACGGAACAAGGTTTCTTTCAGGATTTGTCGGCGAATGGCTTTGTTGCTCATCTCTGGTGTGTGCCACCACCAGCCATCCTGTTGCATCTGCTGACAGGCCTGAACAAACTTTTGCAGCACCGCTTCAAAGTCGGCATCGCCATAGTTGAGGCTGAAAATCAAACGCCCCGTGCCCACCCAACTCAGCGCCAAACCATGCAGTCTCAGGTAGTACTGCAGCATCCAGTTGTAGCGGCTGGGCTGCGTGTAAAACAGCGTCCAGACGCTCGACATGTTGGCCGCCTGCAAGGGGATGGCGTGCGCTTGCATGGTCTCGTTGAAAAGCTTGGCGCGGGCATTCCAGGTGTCATCCAATCCTTCATAAAGCTGGGTGATCTCGGGTGTTTCCAGTTGGTCCAGAAATGCCGACATCGCACCCATCACTGCCGGGTGGGCATTGAATGTGCCGCGTGCAAAGCAGATGTCTGCAGGGCGCTTGGCATCAAAGCGGTGCATCCATCGTTGTTTGCCACAGACCACTCCCACCGGGAAGCCGCCGCCCAATGTTTTGCCATAGGTGACCATGTCGGCTTGCACGCCAAAGTAAGCTTGCGCGCCGCCTGCGGCCAGCCGAAAGCCCAGAAAGACTTCGTCAAAGATCAACACGATGCCGCGCTCGGTGCAGACTTGGCGCAGTTGGTGCAGCCATGCGGTGTAAGCCTCGCGGTCGTAAGCAGCGCGTCGGCTGCTGTCGACCAGGGTCGAATCGCCGGGGGCATTGGCATTGGGGTGCAGAGCCTGCAAGGGGTTGACCAGCACACAGGCGATGTCTTTGCGGGTGCGCAAGACATCGAGGCTGCGTTCGTTCATGTCGCTCAGCGTGTAGGTCTCGCGCGGGGGCATGGGGTTGCCGGGGCCGGGTTGCACGTCTTCCCACCAGCCGTGGTAAGCGCCACAAAAGCGCACGATGTTTTTGCGCCGTGTGTGGTAACGCGCCAGGCGTACTGCTTGCATGACGGCTTCGGTGCCCGACATGTGGAAAGACACTTCGTCCATGCCCGAGATGGCTTTGAGCCGCTCGGCATTGCTGGCCACGCAAGGGTGGTACGAGCCCAGAACAGGGCCAAGGGCCTGTGTTCTGGCCAGGCCTTCGGCCATGGTTCTTTTGTAGAAGTCAGCACCAAACACGTTCACGCCGTAAGAGCCCGTGAGGTCGTAGAAGACCTCGCCATCCAGATCGGTGACTTGAACCCCTTGGGCCGATTGCAAAAAGGAGCCGACTTTCAAATGTTCGCGCACCAGTGGGCTGAACTGAAACGGCACCCGGTATGCCGCGATGAATTGCATGTCGGAGATGTTGTCACGGGCTTGCGCGGTGGCCTCGATGCTCAAGCGGTGGCGTGTTTGCAGGGTTTGAGCGAGCTCAAAAAATGCAGCACGGCGCGTGGCTTGAACCGATGCGGGGGCACCGTCGCAGCCAAAAAATTGGTTTTCATCAAAGCTGTAGCCTGGCAACCAGCGTGCCAAGCGTTTGGCCATGCGCGAGTGCCCAGCCAAAGAGCGGTGCTTGGCGCGCGACAACTGGATACGTTGCCGAATGGCTGGCGCCAAAGCTGCCAAAGCGCCCAAACTGATCCATGTGGAGTTCACGGTTGATGTCCTTGTGTCAATGAAATTTCTTTTTATTCAATTTGAGTGACAAACGTATGAAGATTCAAAAACATTTCCAAAAATGGCTGTTGCAAGAAGACCTGAACTTTTTGTTGACCAACCGCATTCCGCGCATCACCTTGACGCGGCTCATGGGGTGGTGGAGCCAAATTCGAAACCCGTGGATTGCCAAAGCGTCCATCGCGGTGTGGCGCTTGTTCACCGATTTGGACTTGAGAGAGGCGCGGCAAAAAGAATTTGCCAGTCTGCATGCGTGTTTCACCCGCGAGTTAAAGCCCGGAGCGCGTCCGGTGGACCCGGATGTGTCGGTGCTGACGTCGCCCTGTGACGCCATCATTGGCGCTTGCGGTGAAATTCGCCAAGGGCTGGTTTTCCAGGCCAAAGGCTTTCCGTACAGCTTGCCTTCTTTGCTTGGCGAATCAGCGATGGGGCATAAGTGGCCAGACTTGCTGGAAGGGGGCAAGTTTGTGACCATGCGCTTGACAAGCAGCATGTACCACCGCTTTCATGCGCCGATGGATGCGCAGTTGGAGCATGTGACGTACATCTCGGGTGACACATGGAACGTCAACCCGATTGCGTTGAAGCGTGTGCGCGAGCTTTTTTGCAAAAACGAGCGGGCCTTGTTGCACATGAAATTGAGCGATGGCACGCCGATGTTGTTGGTGCCCGTGGCGGCGGTGCTGGTGGCCAGCATGCGCTTTCATGCGCTCGATGTTTTGCTCAACCTGCGTTACAAAGGCCCCAACGAAATCTCTTGCGATGTGCATTACAGCAAAGGGCAGGAGATGGGTTGGTTCGAGCACGGCTCGACCATTTTGTTGTTTGTGCCACCGGGTTTTGAGTGGGTGGACGCAGTGGTCACCGGTCAGCCCATCCGCATGGGGCAGGCCTTGTTGAAGAGGGTATGACCGCAGAAGGGCGTTGGTGTCAGTATTTCTCTGGAACGATCATGTCTTGCGGGACCGGGTGACGGATGTAGTCCGGGTTGCGCACGCGTCCGGGCAAATTGACTTGGGTGTGTTCGATCTCGTGATAAGGCACTTGGCCCAGCAGGTGGTCGATGCAGTTGAGCCGGGCTTTTTTCTTGTCCACGGCTTGCACCACCCACCATGGGGCTTCGGGAATGTGGGTGCGCTCGATCATGGTCTCCTTGGCGCGGGTGTAGTCTTCCCAGCGGCGGCGGCTCTCCAGGTCCATGGGGCTCAATTTCCACTGTTTGAGCGGGTCGTGGATGCGACCCAAAAAGCGGGCATGTTGTTCGTCGTCGGTTATGGAAAACCAATACTT
Organism: Limnohabitans sp. MMS-10A-192; assembly: GCF_003063335.1. Lineage (GTDB taxonomy): Bacteria > Pseudomonadota > Gammaproteobacteria > Burkholderiales > Burkholderiaceae_C > Limnohabitans_A. The sequence continues at coordinate 37,957 of NZ_NERX01000005.1, forward strand.
CACCAACTGAATGCCGCTGCGCACCAGCATCTTCTCGAACTCGGGCACGGATCGGAAGAATTCTTCGTATTCCTCGTCGTTGCAAAACCCCATGACCCGTTCAACTCCTGCTCGGTTGTACCAGCTGCGGTCAAACAGCACGATTTCACCGGCGGCGGGCAAATGCGAGATGTAGCGCTGGAAGTACCACTGGGTTTTTTCACGGTCGTTGGGTGCTGGCAGGGCGGCCACGCGGCACACGCGAGGGTTCAGGCGCTGGGTGATGCGCTTGATCACGCCGCCTTTGCCGGCGGCATCACGGCCTTCAAACAGGATCACCATGCGGTGGCCGGTATGGACGACCCAGTCTTGCAACATGACCAATTCCGATTGCAGACGCAACAGCTCACGGAAATACTGCACGCGTTCGCTGGCCATTTCAGAGCTCGATGTCAGGTTGTTGGTCAGTCGATCATCCAACTCCATTTCGAGTTCTTCATCCAGGCTGTCGAGCAGGTCTTCGCGCAATTGGCGCATTTGCGCTTCGTTGATGCTTGTAGGGTTGGTCATACGCAGTGCTTCAAAAATATTGAAATCACTCTGTCATGGCACGGTGTCAATTTGATGACATTCAAAAATGATCGAGGCGAAATTGTCATGACACTTTCATGACTGTGCTGCAGCATCAGGCAATCAGGGCAACGTGTCGTTGCCCAACACAAAGCCAACGATGCGTGTTTTTAACATCCAAACCCACCATGTCAGCGAAGAAGATCGCTTACCCGGAACCTTGCCCGTACAAGGTTTTGTCTGGATGGCCTTTGCCAGGCGTGAATTCGAGTTGCTGCAAGCGCAGATTCAAACGTGGTTGCAAGACGCCTGTGGGGTGGAGGTCTATGAGCTGCATCTGCAGGATGTGCTGAACAACCAACTGCCATCGCACTACGACTACACCTCGGACTACGATTTGTTGGTGTTCCGGCGTTTGGCGCGTGGGCGCTCTGAAACCGATTTGTCCAAGCCTGGCGAGGTCTTGCATCAGGAAAACCGCAAAGCAGGCCCGAGCATCTTGCGAAAGATCGACACCAGTCCGGTGGCTTTCTTGGTGTTTGACCGGGTTGTGATTTCGGTGCACCCGACCGATTGCGCGGTGCGCACGGTGTTTGCCAGCCGCTTGCTGAATGCGGCGCAGATGGCCCCGGCCCAAGCGGTGCACCGATTGCCGGTCAGTCCGGCCGACCTGATGCTGCGCATGGTCAGCAGCGTGGTGGATGGCTATCTGGATTTACGACGTGAGTTGACTCGGCAGTTGGACCACTGGCAAAGCGAATTGATCAATCCCCATGCACGCTTCAACAATTGGAGCGACTTGCTCAATGCTCGACTGACTTTGCACTATCTGGACGAGGTGTGTGAAGACCAGCGTGCTGCGATCAAGGACTGGATTGAGGCGTTGGACACATGGCAGGTCAGCGACACATCGACGCATGAAAACCTTGAAATGCTCCGGGTCCGTAGTCGAGACGTTTTGGAGCACATTGAGAGGGTGGTTCACCATGTGGGCCGTTTGGAGCAGAGTGCAGAGACAGCCGTTCAGATGCATTTCAATGCGCAAAGCAATCGCACCAATGAAATCATGCGAACGCTGACCGTGCTCACCGCGATCTTTTTGCCCTTGAATCTGATCACGGGCTTTTTTGGCATGAACTTTGAAAACTTTCCGATCTTGCATTCCGAGGAGGGCCTTTTCTTGACGGAGCTGTTCATGCTGGCGGTGGCCGTGGGTTTGGCCTGGGTGTTTTGGCGCAAGCGTTATCTGAGCACATAAAGTGGTTTGATCCAGATCATTGCTGGTGGTTTTCACAAAGGGATGACACGTGGAAGACTCTGGGATTACCCGTATGGTTCTTTAGGCATTAATTGGTTATCTTTTTCAAATCCGTTTGTTAAGACGATAGGCAACGAAAAACTACAAAAGGAAACAGTTGATGACCGCCACCCAAATTCAGAACGCCTTGGTGATTTGCACCATCCTGGGCTTTGCCACGATGGAGTTCGTGAGCCGACGCTACAAGCACAACGTCAATGCCACCACCAATGACACCAAGCTTGAAGTGCTGATGTTCCTGAGTGTTCTGGCGGTCACGCAGCCGCTGGCCATTTTGGTGACCTCCAAGCTCGGACATGCATTTTTTCCTGAATTCAAAGGTGTCTTGGCCGACATGCCCTGGTGGGGCATGGTGGGTGTGCTCTTGATCTTTGACGACATGACGCAGTATTGGTGGCACCGCCTGTCGCACTCGCCATTTTTGTGGCCCCTGCACCGCGCGCACCACTCGGCCGAGTACATGAGCATCCGCGTGACCTTCCGCAACAACTTCTTTTATTACCTGATGATGCCCGGGCTCTGGTTTGCCGGTGCATTGCTGTTCCTGGGTTTTGGCGGCATGGTCTATGCCCTGTACATCGCGGTCAAGTTGTTTGTGATTCTGGGTGCCCACTGTGCATGGCGTTGGGACGAGCCGCTGTACCGCATCCGTGCTTTGCGTCCGCTCATGTGGGTGTTGGAGCGCACCATCTCGACACCGGCCACGCATTGGGCGCACCACGCCATCACCAACAACGATGGCATCGGTCACTACAAAGGCAACTTTGGCAACCTGCTGTTCTTTTGGGACATCTTGTTTGGCAGCGCCCACATCACACGCCAATACCCCGCCAAGGTGGGTTTGATCGATGACAAGTTGTTTGGCCAGGAGCGCTGGTACCACCAGATGTTTTACCCCTTGCTCCAGTCCAAGCGTGAACATTCGGCTTTGAAGTTTGGCGGCACCATTTACGCTGAACCCGACGTAACGGCGAAAAGCCACTGAGCGTTCTGCATCCATGACGCCCTGACCAGCTTCCCTGGTCAGGGCGTTTTCCATTCAAGCCCGACGGGCCCGGTGCTGGGCCAAGAGCCAATGCAGGCTCACGATCGCCAAGAGGCTGAGCCCTCCCGAGCCCAGTGCGATGGCCCACGGCCAAACCGACAAGGGCTCAAACTTGAGGGCCATGGCCAACCACGGCCACTGCATGCCCAACACCACCAACCCCCAGGCCAGCAAGATCACACCCCAGGCCGTTGGATTGGGCACGCGCAGGCTGGCCAAAAATTGGCCCGGTGGTGCGCGGTTGACCATGATCAGCGCGGCATAGCCCAAGACCAGGGTGACGAAGACCATGGCGCGGGTTTGTGCTTCGCTCCATGCGGGTGTGGCCCCGCCGTGGAGCCAGCCCTTGGCCCAGGCGTAGCTCAAACCCACGCAAGCCAGGACCAGCAGGCCTTGCGCCGAAGCCAAAGCGATGTCTTTCGCGCCAAACAGCGCGGCGCGGGTGTCGCGGGGTGGGCGCTGCATCACGTCCGCATCGGCGGGTTCATTTTCAAAGGCGATGGAGCAGGCCGGATCGATGATCAACTCCAGCAAAGCCACATGCAGCGGCAGCATCAGGGCGGGCCAAGCCATCACCATGGGGGTGAGCGCGATGCCGGCGATCGGGATGTGGATGGCAAAGATGTAGCGCATGGACTTTTGCAGGTTGCCAAAGATGCGGCGCCCCACGCGGATGCCCCGCACGATCGATGCAAAGTTGTCGTCCACCAGCACCAGGTCGGCGGCTTCGCGGGCCACATCGGTGCCGCGCAGGCCCATGGCCACGCCCACATGCGCCGCCTGCAGGGCAGGGGCATCGTTGACCCCATCACCGGTCATGGTCACCACTTCGCCGTGTGCTTGCAGGGCTTGCACGATGCGCAGCTTTTGATGCGGCGAGATGCGGGCGCACACGCTGACCTGGGGCAGCAAGGCATGCAGGGCTTCGTCGCTGAGCTGATCGAGTGCATCGCCGGTCAAGGTCTGGCCGGGCGGCAAACCGGCTTGCTGTGCGATCACTTGTGCGGTGGCGGGGTAGTCGCCCGTGATCATGATGACGCGAATGCCAGCAGACTGGCATTCGGCCATGGCTTGCGGGATCTCGGGCCGCAAGGGGTCGGTCAGGCCAATCAGGCCCAACCATTCAAAGGCGAAGGCGTGGGCTGTTTCGGGCCAGTCATTGCCTTCAAATTGGCTTTGTGCCACGGCCAAGACGCGCAGGCCTTGTGCGGCCATGCGGTCGATGGTGTGGGACCAGGCTTGCCGATCGGCCTCGCTCAGGTGGCACAGGTCCATCACGGCTTCGGGCGCGCCTTTGGCGGACACCACGCGGTCCAGACCATCGTCGAATTGCCAGACGTGTGACATGGCTTTGAGTTGCGGGCTCAGGGCGTAGCTTTGCACCAGTCGCCAGTCGTCGCCGTGCAGGTGCGGGGTTTGCGCCAGATGGTTTTGCCCTGAGGTGTGAAAGGCCATCTCCATCGGGTCAAAGGGCTCTGGTGCGCTGGCCAAAATCGCGTGCTCCAAAAGCGCATGAAAAGCCTCAGGCAATGAAGACGCCGGTAGGGCCAAGGACGTGATCAGTGGTGCGTTGGCCGGCCCGACCGCCAGCGCTGTCACGGTCATGCGGTTTTGGGTCAGCGTGCCTGTTTTGTCGGTGCACAGCACCGTGGTGGCCCCCAGTGTTTCGATGGCATTGATGCGCCGGGTCAGCACGCCTTCACGCGTCAGGCGGTGTGCGCCCAGCGCCGGAAAGATGGTGAGCACCACCGGGTATTCTTCGGGCAAGATGGCCATGGCCAGGGCAATGCCCGACAGCAAAGCCGGTATCCACTGGCCCGAGCGCAAGCCCAGCGTGAGCACCATGGCAATGCACAGGAAAAGCACGATGACCGCCAGCCTTTGCACCAGCTGCGCGGTTTGCGCCTGCAGGGGTGTGGTGCCCGATGTCAGCTGATTGAGCGATTGGCCGATGCGCCCGATCTGGCTGCGCTGGCCGGTGGCAGTGACCCGGGCCATGCCTTGACCGCGCACGACGAAGCTGCCTGCATGGACCGCCTTGTCCTGTGCGTCGGTGGATTTGTTGACGGGCACCGATTCGCCGGTCAACAGCGATTCGTCGATTTGCAAGTTGTTGGCGCTGAGCAGTTGCCCATCGGCGGCCACGCGGTCGCCTTCGGACAAGACCAGCAAGTCGCCCGTGACCACCTCGCGCGCAGGCACTTGCAGTTTTTGGCCCGAGCGGATCACTTGGGCCTGCGCTTGCGTCAAGTCGCGCAGCGCCTGGATGGCGGCTTCGGACTTGCCTTCTTGGTAAAAAGTCAGGACCAGCACCGCGAGCACAAACACGGCCAGCGTGAGGCCTTCTGTCAAGTCACCCAGCACCATGTAGAGCACAGCGGCGGCCACCAGCAGAGTGAACATGGGTTGGCGCAGCATGTCCAGCAAGCGCTTTGGCAAAGAGCGGCGAGGCGCTTGCGTGATGTCGTTGGGACCGTCTTCGGCCAGGCGCGTGGCCGCTTGCGTTGTGCTCAGGCCCTCAAGGGTGTTAAGGTGGTTCTGTGTCATGGCGGGGTATCCGCCAATGTGCCGCAAGGCGCAGTGGCCTGGATTGACCCAAGTCATGAAAATGCATGCCTTCAGCGGACCGGTATTGAAAGGACGACCATGGACGACAACATCGGTGAATTTGTCAAGCGCATCCGGGCGCTGGAGGCGCAGATCGAGCAAGAGTTTCAGCAGCGGCGCCAGCAGTTGCAAGCGGATTTTGAAAACCGCAAGGTGCGGTTTGAAGCCGAAGTCCTCGCGCAGCAAAGGCGCTTCAAGGAAGGCGTTTTGCGCTATGTCCTCACCGCTGACTGGCGGCACGTCCTGAGCGTGCCCTTCATTTACCCGGTGCTCTTTCCGATGCTGCTGCTCGATGCTTTTGTGACGCTGTACCAGTGGGTGTGCTTTCCGCTGTACCGCATGCCACGCGTCAAGCGTTCAGACTATTTTGTGTTTGACCGCACGCATCTGGCCTATTTGAACGTGCTGGAAAAAATCAACTGCGCGTATTGCTCGTATGGCAACGGCTTGATCGCTTATGCCCGCGAAGTGGTGGGCTTGACCGAGCAGTACTGGTGCCCCATCAAACATGCCCGACGGGTTTTGCAGGCGCATCCCCATTACAGCGGGTTTGTGGATTACGGCGATGCCCAAAATTACCGCGACCAGTTGGAACAACTGCGCCAGCAACTCCAACAGCTGCAAGCCCCGGCAGGCGCCAAGCCGCTGTCACAGCTTGGACAGCCTGAAAGCGCAGGCCTGACTAAAGTGGCTGGCATGAAAACCTTTCAAACCATGGCCGATCTGGCCGCCTGCGTTGGCCAGGACGTGGCCACCACCGAATGGGTGGAGATCACCCAGCAACAAGTCAACCAGTTCGCCGATGCGACCGGAGACCACCAATGGATCCACGTCGATGTGGAGCGTGCCAAGCAAGGCCCGTTTGGCGGCCCTATTGCGCATGGCTTTTTGACGCTGTCTTTGTTGCCGCAGTTTTTTGACAAGACCGTTGAAGTGGCCGAGACCCGCATGGGTGTCAACTATGGCCTGAACAAGGTCCGTTTCATGGCGCCCGTGCTGGTGGGCAGCCGTTTGCGGGGCCACCTGCATTTGCATTCGGCCACCCCCATTGAGGGCGGACTGCAGGTGCAGTGGAATGTGACGATCGAGCGCGAGGGCAGCGACAAGCCCGTGTGCGTGGCCGAATCGCTGGCGCGTCTTTACCTTTGAGCTTGGGGCGCGTCCAAGAGCGCGCCGCCAAAGCCGTTTTGCCGCCAGGCCTCAAACACCGTCACGGCCACGGCGTTGGACAGGTTCAGGCTGCGCTGGCCTTCGCGCATGGGCAGTTTGATGCGCTGGGCCAGCGGGAAAGTCTCGCGCAATTCGGGTGACAGGCCGCGCGTTTCGGCGCCAAACACCAGCCAGTCACCGGGCTGAAACGCCACCGTGTGCGCCACGCGGCTGCCCTTGGTGGTCAGCGCAAACATGCGATCGGCAGCGGGTTGCTCGCTGGCCAAGAAAGCTTCCCAATTTTCGTGACGGCGCAAGGCAGCGTACTCGTGGTAGTCCAGGCCTGCCCGGCGCATGTGCTTGTCGTCCATTGAGAAGCCCAGTGGCTCAATCAAGTGCAGAGTGCAGCCGGTGTTGGCCGCCAGGCGGATGACGTTGCCCGTGTTGGGCGGGATTTCGGGTTCGACCAGGACGATATGAAACATGGCCGGTATTGTGCCCGTTGATCGCGGGCGGTCATCAAGCCTCGTCGGCCTCGGTGCGGGCCAGCACCACGGCGCTGATGTGGGCAGCGCCGGCTTGGCGCAAAACTTGTGCGGCCGTGTGCAGTGAAGCGCCGCTGGTCATGACATCGTCGACCAAGACGAGTCTTTGACCGCGAATTTCCGAAATCCTCAAAGGGTCGATCGCGAAAGCGCCGGTCAAATTGGCCAGCCTTTCTGCTCGGGGCAGGGTGCGTTGTGCGGGGGTGTGGCGTGTTCGCAGCAGCAGTCCCGGCGCTGTTTTGGATGCCGAGAGTTGGCGCGCCAGCAGCAGGGATTGGTTGTAGCCCCGTTCTGCCAAACGTTCGGCGGACAGTGGGATGGGCAGCACCCGGTCCGCTTGGGTCAGGGTGTCTTCGACCCAAGGGGCGCTCATCATCAGCTGCCCCAAGGGCCTGGCCCAACCGGCTTGTTGGTGAAACTTCAGCTGGGCGATCAAATCGGTCCATGGCCATGCATAGGCGGTTGCGGTCAGGCACAGGTCCAGTGGAGGCGGTGATCGCAAACAGGCGCCGCAGCGTTGTAGCTGTGTTGTTGCATTGGCGGGCAGTGGCAGTGCGCAGGTGCTGCACCGCGGCATGGGTTGTGCAAAGTGGCTGATGCAGTCTTCGCACAAGGGCGCATGTGGCCAGTTGCGGCACACCGCACATCGGCTGGGCAGCCAGCGCCAAACCCCACCGGGCTTTTGGAAGACTGGCGGCGGTGCCATCCCCCTGAACAGCTTCCATCCCATTTGGTCAATATACTTCGGCCACCGTCCTGTTCACAAGCGCCTTGTCTGACACGGCTTTGTGATTTCAGGTTTGATTTCTTGTTGGCTTTGCCCATGTCTGCACCCGAACGTCCTCCTTCACTTGATCCTGTTGCAGCAGCTCGCTGGGCTGGGCTGCCTGCTGCGAGCGCAGCTTCTCCTTGGCTGCACGAGGAGGTCGCCTCTCGCATGCAGGAGCGCCTGGATTTCATCAAGCTGCAGCCACAGCAGTGGGCGCACTGGGAGCCGCTGCGCGGTGGCCTGCAGGCACACCAGGCTTTGCAGCAGCGCTACAACCGAGCGGAGGTTTGGTTGACGAGTGCTTGCAAGTCACAGGCCGATGCCGCGCAAGCTGCCTTGAAGGCTTCTTGGTGGCAAGCTGCCCGTTGGACTGGCCCACGCGTTCACCATGGGCTGCCGCCGGAGGGTTCGGTTCAGATGGTGTGGGCCAACATGCAGTTGCATGCGTCTGCCCAGCCGCAAGAGCTGCTTCAAAGCTGGCACAGGGCCTTGGCCGTGGATGGTTTTTTGATGTTTTCCTGTTTCGGTCCGGACACATTGCGCGAATTGCGTGCGATGTACGCCCATCAGGGGTGGCCCCAGCCTGCACACGAATTCACGGATATGCACGATTGGGGCGACATGCTGGTGCAGGCAGGCTTTGCCGAGCCCGTCATGGACATGGAACGCATCACCTTGACCTATGAAACGCCCGAGCGTTTGCTGGCCGAGTTGCGCGAGTTGGGCCGCAATCTGAATACCCAGCGGTTCGCTGGCCTGCGCGGTCGACGTTGGCGCCAACAACTGTTCGATGCATTGATGGCCTTGGCCAAGCCAGAGGAGGCAGGGCGCTTGTCTTTGAGCTTTGAGATTGTGTATGGTCATGCGCTCAAGCCCATGCCACGAGCCAAAGTGACACCCGAAACTGAAATCGGTCTCGCTCAAATGCGCCAGATGCTCCGGCGCTGATCTGACTTCTTGCATTGGCTTTGATTTTTATCAAAACCTTCCTGTAACTCGGTTAAAATTCGAGGCTATTTAGCCAAAGTGCGTGCCCTTGGGCGCGTTAGGTTATTGAAAGTTGACGCATGTCAAATCCGGTTTACCAGTTCGCACAGGTGTCCGGGCCTTCCATTGATTGGCGGCTCAGGCGCAATTGCTCGGTAACACCAGCCCAGTTGGGGTGGTTTTACGGTTCCTTGTGTGCGGTTTCGTTGGGTATTGGCTTATTCTTCTGGGTGCAGGGGGTTGCGCTGGTCCTGACGTTTGCCGGTTTGGAGCTCATGTTGGTGGGAGTGGCTTTTTTGGCCTATGCCCGTCATGCAACCGATGGTGAGTGGATTTCATTGCAAGGGCCTAATTTGGTCGTTGAGCTGGAAACCGCAGGCCGCCGCGAGCGGGCAGAGTTTGCGCGTCAATGGGTGAGGGTCGAGCCTGAATCGGGTGACCGCAGTCTGATCGAGTTGTCAGGCCAGGGTCGTTCGGTGCAGGTGGGGCGTTTTGTACGCCCGGAGCTCCGGCAAGTGCTGGCGCGAGAAATCAGAAGGGCCTTGCGTACTGCGTAAGGCCTGTGGCGTTTCAGGCGGTTGCCTGGGGTTGCCACTGGTGTGGGTTCAACAGAGACTTGGAAGTTAGTGAGAACTATGAAGATCATTTCCAACAAATTGGCTTCGCTGCTGTCGCGCGCGGGCATCTTCGCGGGCGCATGGCTGGCCACTGCAGCCCACGCTGTCAATGATTTGCCGGGCGGCCCTGCGGTCAACCAGCTGAACTTTGCAGCGCCAGTGACCAAAATCGCTGAAGAGCAACATTGGTTGCATTGGATGATGTTGATCATCTGTACCGTGGTATTCATCGCTGTTTTCTCGGTGATGTTCTATTCCATCTGGAAGCATCGTAAGTCGGTGGGCCACAAGCCTGCGACGTTCAGTGAGTCTGTGACGGTCGAAATTTTGTGGACTGCCGCACCATTCCTGATCGTGATTTTGATGGCCTTGCCTGCGACCAAAGTGCTCGTGGCCCAGAAAGACACCACCAACGCCGACTTGACCGTGAAAGTCACTGGCTACCAGTGGAAATGGGGTTATGACTACATCAAGGGTCAAGGTGAAGGTCTGAGCTATATCTCTACCTTGGACTCCACGCAGCGCGCCATGTCCAATGCAGGCAAGCCAGAAGGCGATAACTACCTGCTCAAAGTGGACAATCCTTTGGTTGTTCCCGTTGGTCAAAAAGTGCGTGTCATCACCACCGCCAACGACGTGATTCACGCCTTCATGGTGCCTGCTTTTGGCATCAAGCAAGACGCGATCCCCGGTTTTGTGCGTGACACTTGGTTTCGTGCCGAAAAGACGGGTGATTTCTACGGCCAATGCGCTGAGTTGTGCGGCAAAGAGCACGCTTACATGCCCATCCACGTGAAAGTGCTGTCTGCTGCTGACTACACCGCTTGGGTAGATGCCGAGAAGAAAAAACAAGCGGCCAAAGCCGATGATCCAGCCAAAGTCTGGGCCTTGGATGATTTGGCCAAGCGTGGCGAAAAAGTGTATGCCGCCAACTGTGCCGCCTGCCACCAAGCCAACGGCAAGGGCGCTGGTCCGATCAAGGCATTGGATGGCGCAGCTGTTGTTCTGGATGCCGATAAGGCCAAACAAATTGCTGTCTTGCTCAACGGTCAAAACAATGGAACCATGCCTGCATGGAAGCAATTGTCGGATACCGAGATCGCTGCAGTGATCACGTACACCAAAAACAACTGGTCCAACAAGACCGGGCAGATCGTGCAACCAGCCGAAGTGTTGGCCGCACGCAAGTAAGTCAGTACCGCATTAAATAAGAGGAAATCAAGATGAGTGCCGTTCTCGACCATCACGATCATGCCCACGACGACCACGGGCACGCACCTGCGGGCTGGCGTCGCTGGGTCTACGCGACCAACCACAAAGACATTGGTACCCTGTACCTCCTGTTCAGCTTTGCCATGCTCATGGTAGGTGGCGTGTTGGCTTTGTTGATCCGCGCCGAGCTGTTCCAGCCTGGCCTGCAGATCGTCAACCCTGAGTTGTTCAACCAATTCACCACCATGCACGGCATCATCATGGTGTTCGGCGCGATCATGCCCGCCTTTGTGGGCTTTGCGAACTGGATGCTGCCTTTGCAAGTGGGCGCCTCCGACATGGCCTTTGCCCGCATGAACAACTTCAGCTTCTGGCTGATGATCCCCGCAGCGTTGATGCTGGTGGGTTCGTTCTTCATGCCTGGCGGCGCGCCTGCTGCTGGCTGGACCCTGTACGCACCCCTGACTCTGCAAATGGGTCCTTCCATGGATGCTGGTATTTTCGCCATGCACATCCTGGGTGCTTCGTCCATCATGGGTTCGATCAACATCATCGTGACCATCCTGAACATGCGCGCGCCTGGCATGACCTTGATGAAGATGCCCATGTTCGCATGGACTTGGTTGATCACCGCTTACTTGCTGATCGCCGTGATGCCTGTTTTGGCTGGCGCGATCACCATGACTTTGACTGACCGTCACTTCGGTACCAGCTTCTTCAACCCCGCTGGTGGTGGTGATCCGGTCATGTACCAGCACATCTTCTGGTTCTTCGGTCACCCCGAGGTGTACATCATGATCTTGCCGGCCTTCGGCATCATCAGCCAGATCGTGCCCGCTTTCTCGCGCAAAAAACTGTTCGGCTACGCCTCGATGGTCTACGCCACTTCTTCGATCGCGATTTTGTCGTTCATCGTGTGGGCGCACCACATGTTCACCACCGGCATGCCTGTGACCGGTCAGTTGTTCTTCATGTACGCCACGATGTTGATCGCGGTGCCTACGGCTGTGAAGATCTTCAACTGGATCGCCACCATGTGGCGCGGTTCCATGACCTTTGAAACCCCCATGTTGTTTGCAGTGGGTTTCATCTTCGTGTTCACCATGGGCGGTTTCACCGGTCTGATTTTGTCGGTAGCACCCATCGACATCCAGATGCAGGACACCTACTACGTGGTCGCCCACTTCCACTATGTGTTGGTGGCCGGTTCCTTGTTCGCTTTATTTGCTGGTTTCTACTACTGGGCTCCCAAGTGGACCGGTGTGATGTACAGCGAAGGCCGCGGCAAACTGCATTTCTGGTGGTCGCTGATTTCTTTCAACGTCACCTTCTTCCCCATGCACTTCTTGGGTCTGGCGGGCATGCCACGTCGTTATGCCGACTACCCCATGCAGTTCACCGACTTCAACATGATCGCATCCGTAGGTGCCTTCTTCTTCGGTTTTGCTCAGGTTTACTTCTTCTTGTTCATCGTGGTGCCTGCCATGCGTGGTCAAGGCGAGAAAGCGCCTCAGAAACCCTGGGAAGCAGCAGAAGGCCTGGAGTGGGAAGTGCCATCGCCTGCCCCATTCCACACATTTGAGAATCCTCCCAAGCTGGACGCCACAGCGACCCGCGTGATTGGTTGATTCGACCATGGCCATGACACCTGAACAAAAGAAAAGCAATGTGCGCCTGGGCCTGATTTTGGCCACGGTGGCATTGGCCATCCTGGTCGGTTTTGTGGCCAAGCTGGTCTTGTTGCAACGCTGAGTTGATCTGATGAACCTGCGCAGTGAAAACCTGAAGATGGTGGGCAAGCTGGTGGTTGTGACCGCTGGGATGTTCTGCTTCGGCTACGCACTGATTCCGATTTACAAGCACATTTGTGAGATGACCGGGATCAACATTCTGTCCCTTTCCGAGCGCATGGTGCCCGGAAATGGCACAGCGGGTTCTCAGGTCAAATTACCAACCAACACGCAAGTTGATTTGAGCCGCACCATCACGGTCGAATTTGATGCGAATGCACGTGGCCCTTGGGATTTCAAGCCGGAAAAACGCTCGATCCAGGTGCACCCGGGCGAGCTCAATACCGTGATGTACGAGTTCCAGAATGTCCAGAATCGCCGGATGGCGGCTCAGGCCATCCCCAGCTACGCACCGCATCAGGCCGCCAGCCATTTCAACAAGCTCGAGTGTTTCTGTTTCAACCAGTACACCCTGGAGCCCGGGGAAAAGAAACGTTGGCCTGTGGCTTTCGTGATCGACCCCAAGTTGTCCAAAGACGTGACCACGATCACGTTGTCCTACACCTTCTTTGAAGTTGGTGGTAAGACGCCGGCTGCGCCTGTGGCGGCTGTGCTGGATCAAAAGCCGGGAGCGGGTTCATGACCGAACAGCGCAAGGGCTCCTTGATCCGCACTGTTCAGGCTGTGTTGTGGTCATTCATTGGTGTTCGCAAAAATTCGGATTACCAAAAAGATATTGAGAAGCTCAATCCCTTTCACATCATGGGTGTGGGCATTGCAGCTGCTTTGTTGTTTGTACTGGGGTTGATTGCCTTGGTCAATTGGGTCGTGGTTCAACCCACGGGTCTGTAAACCCCAATATTCGATTTAGAAAAGAGAGCAGGAGTCAGTATGAGTTCCACCGCACACGGCACTACGCCTTATTACTTCGTACCCCATGAGTCGCGTCACCCTGTGATGGCCGCCATCGGTTTGTTCTTCGTGATCCTGGGCGCAGGCCAATGGATCAACGGCTCAGGCTGGGGCATGTACGCGCTGTTTTTCGGCCTGATTTGGTGGTTGACGGTTTTGTACCAATGGTTCAAAGAATCCATCGCTGAAAGCGAAGGTGGTCAATACGGTCGCAAGATCGACCTGTCTTACCGCTGGAGCATGACCTGGTTCATCTTCTCTGAAGTGATGTTCTTCGGTGCGTTTTTCACCGCTTTGTGGTGGGCTCGTTCCCACTCGGTGCCTGCACTGGGCAGCCTTGAAAACGCATTGCTCTGGCCAGACTTCAAAGCGGTTTGGCCAAGCATGGTTGCAGGTGCGACCACTTCTCCTGCGGGCATTGTCGAGCCCTTCCAAACGATGGGCCCGTTTTGGCTGCCCACCATCAACACGGCTTTGCTGCTGACCTCAGGCGTGACCTTGACCATTGCTCACCACGCTATGCAACATGGTGAACGCAGTAAAACCATCAAGTTCATGTGGATGACTGTGCTGCTGGGTATTGTTTTCCTGTTTGTGCAGGGCTATGAGTACGCACATGCATGGAATGACATGAATTTGAAGATGTCCTCGGGCATTTACGGCTCAACCTTCTACATGTTGACCGGTTTCCACGGTTTCCACGTGTTCGTGGGCATGTTGATGCTCTTGTTCATTACCTTGCGTTTGCAAAAAGGCCACTTCACGCCTGAGCGTCACTTCGGTTTCGAGGGCGCTGCTTGGTATTGGCACTTCGTGGACGTGGTCTGGTTGGGTCTGTACATCCTGGTTTATTGGATGTAAGGCCTTCCAGCCTCAACAAAAAAGCGCCCCAGGGCGCTTTTTTGTTGCTGAGTCCTCAATGTATCAGGCGCCAGCAGGAATGCCCGTGGGTTGAATCCATCCCATCTTCCATGAAATCAATACACAGATAAAGAGCACAATCGACAAGCCAACCCTCAGTGCCAAAGCGGTGGCCATGCTGCCTTTGCGCGCTGGCTCCCCCTCTTGTCGCGGGGTGCCGCTGCGCATCATGTAGATCAGGGCGGAGACGAGGCTGGCCAAGATGGCCAAAAAAGCGAGTGCAACCAGTATTTTCATGAGCAACATTATCCGATGAGTCTGTCCCGAGCGTCTTTCCAAAGCATTTTGATTTTTGCCGCTGCCGCGTTGGGGATGGCTTTGACCTTTTCCTTGGGTATGTGGCAAGTCGGCCGTGGGTCCGAAAAGTTGGCGCTGCAGGCCGCCAAAGACGAGCGCGGCGCCATGACGGTACTCGATGGACGCAGTCTCTCCGCATCCATCTCGCCCACAGAGTTGAACGCTCTGATGCACCGACCAATGGTGCTCAGGGGACGATGGCTCAAAGCGCACACGGTGTACCTGGAAAACCGACAGATGAACGGGCGTGCTGGCTTTTACGTCATGACGCCGATGCAGCTCGATTCAGCAGACACTGTCGTTCTGGTGCAGCGTGGTTGGGCACCACGGGATTTCAATGACAGACAAGCACTGCCTTTGACGCAGACGCCCGAGGGGACGGTCGAAGTCACTGGGATATTGGCCCCTTGGCCGTCACGGCTGTACGATTTCGGCGGGGTGGAAGCCGGTGCCATACGGCAAAATCTAGACTTTGACGCTTTTCGACAGCAAACTGGTTTGGATCTGAAGGGTTTCACACTGATCCAAACGGGCGCAGTTTCCGAGGGGCTTGCGCGTGATTGGCCTGTGGTGGCGTCGGGTGTGGAAAAACACCAAGGATATGCTTTTCAATGGTTCGGGCTTTGCGCCCTGATCGCATCACTTTATGTCTGGTTTCAAATTGTCCAAGCACGTAGAAAAAAACGAATTGTCTGATGTACCTTTGGGCATGACCGTGCATGCTTTGCCGCTGCCAGCTGATGTCGCGCAAGCAGATGCGCAGCGCACCCATTCAGGCCGCTGGAAAATGCTGGCACTTTTGTTGGCCTGTGCTGCGCCTGTCATCGCTTCGTATTTCACTTATTACGTGGTCCGACCCGAGGCCCGTCGGCATTACGGCGAGTTGATCACGCCACAGGTTGACCTGCCGACCGCTCGTGCGCTCAATCTGCAAGGGCAAGAAGTCACTTTGTCCACCTTGAAAGGCCAGTGGTTGCTGGTCTCGGTGAGTTCTGCAATTTGTGCAGAGGCCTGCAAACAGAACCTCTATTTTCAGCGGCAATTGCGCGAAATCATGGGCAAGGAAAAGGACAGGCTAGAGCGTGTCTGGGTACTCACAGATGACGCGCCGGTGGACGCTACTTTGCTGCCCGCCTTGAACCAGGCCCACGTGCTTCGCGTAATGCCAGATGTTGTGAAAACTTGGCTGAGTCCCGCTGAAGGTCGTTCGGTAGAAGACCATTTGTATGTGATCGACCCCATGGGTCATTTCATGATGCGCTTTCCAGCGCACATGGATGTGGCGGGCGCCTCCAAAGCCAAGAAGGATTTGGACCGTTTGATGCGTGCCTCAGCCTTCTGGGATCAAGCTGGCCGGTGATGCACATGAGCACGGTGGACCTGTACAACCTCAACCCCATCTTGCAAGTGATGGGTGTCGGACTGGCATTGGCTGTGCTGCCCTTGGCGTGGTGGGTTTTGCGCCATCGCCATGCGTCTGCAGGGCGGCGCCTGCAAGCCCTGACCATGCTGACCCTGTTCCTGACCTTCGATCTGATCTTGTTTGGTGCCTTCACCCGCCTGACCGACTCGGGCCTGGGCTGCCCCGATTGGCCAGGCTGCTATGGCAGTGCCACGCCGGTGGGTGCGCAGCTGCACATCGAGGCGGCGCAATCGGCCATGCCCACAGGCCCTGTCACGCATGGCAAGGCATGGGTCGAGATGGTGCACCGCTACCTGGCCACAGGTGTGGGGGTTTTGATCCTGAGCTTGGCGGTGATGACCTGGCGCCAGCGCCGTCGAGACCCAGCGCAAGCCGTGAACCCCGGTTGGCCTACGTTCACTTTGCTGTGGGTCTGCCTGCAAGGCGCTTTCGGTGCCTTGACGGTCACCATGAAACTGTTTCCCGCCATCGTGACTTTGCATTTGCTGTTTGGCATCGGCTTGCTGGCTTTGCTGGCCGCTCAGGCGCTGCGGTATGACGGTTGGCAAAGCCTTGCGGTGTCACCTGCACTGCGCCGTGGGCTGTGGCTGGCCTTTGGCTTGCTTTGGCTGCAAATTGCTTTGGGCGGCTGGGTGAGCACCAACTACGCGGTGCTTGCGTGCACAGGCTTTCCGTCTTGCAACGGCACTTGGGTGCCCGCGCTCAATTGGCAGGGCTTCGCGCTGTGGCGCGATCTGGGCCACACCGTGGAGGGGCAGGTCTTGCCTTTTGCGGCTTTGACCACCATCCACTTCATCCACCGCAGTGCAGCTTGGCTTGTGTTGGCGGTGCTCATCAGTGTGGGCTGGCGTCTGCGTCGGGTTGCAGGCATGCAGCGCTTGGCGCAAGCCTTGTTGATTTTGTCCGCATTGCAGTTGGCCACGGGCCTGAGCAATGTGGTGTTGGACTGGCCTTTGGTGGCCGCGGTGTTGCACACCGGCGGGGCATCGGCCCTGGTGTTGGTGTTGACCTGGGCGCTGGGCATCAGCCGTTCAGATATTTCTGTGAGTTCACCGCGCACCGACGCAGGTGAGCGTTCTTCTTTTGACACAAGGCCTGCTGCATGACTGCTGCGACTGCTTCTCCCTCCGTCTGGCGCCAATACAACGCGCTGACCAAACCCCGTGTCATTCAACTGATCGTTTTTTGTGCACTGATCGGCATGGTGCTGGCCGTGCCTGGCGTGCCACGTTTACCGGAGGTGTTGTTGGGTTTTTGGGCTTGCCTAGGCATCTGGTTGGTGGCCGCAGCGGCGGCGGCTTTCAACTGCCTGGTTGAAAAAACCATCGATGCGAAAATGAAGCGCACCGCTTGGCGTCCCACCGCCAAAGGCGAGCTGAGCGACCGTCAGGCCTTGTTGTTTTCTGCTGCCCTGTGTGCG
The DNA here is from genome assembly GCF_003063335.1 of Limnohabitans sp. MMS-10A-192. Lineage (GTDB taxonomy): Bacteria > Pseudomonadota > Gammaproteobacteria > Burkholderiales > Burkholderiaceae_C > Limnohabitans_A. The sequence goes on from NZ_NERX01000005.1 coordinate 55,458, forward strand.
GTGGGCTCGGCCATTTTGTACCTGATGGTCAACCCGTTGACCATGTGGCTGACCTTTGCCACCTTTGTGGGCTACGCCATCATCTACACCGTGATCCTGAAACCGCTCACGCCGCAAAACATCGTGATCGGTGGCGCCAGCGGCGCCATGCCGCCGGTGCTGGGCTGGGCCGCCATGACCGGCGATGTGGGCCCGGAAGCGCTGATCTTGTTTTTGATCATCTTTTTGTGGACCCCGCCGCACTTTTGGGCGCTGGCGCTTTACCGCGTCGAGGACTACCGCAAGTCGGGCCTGCCCATGCTGCCCGTGACGCACGGTAACGAATTCACCCGTTTGCAGATCCTCTTGTACACGGTGGTTTTGATGGCCGCATGCCTGATGCCTTTTGTGTACGGCATGAGTTCCTGGCTCTACCTGATCGTGGCGGTGGTCTTGAGCATCGGCTTCATCGCGTATGCCGTGGCCTTGTTCCGTGCTTATTCTGACGAATTGGCCCGCAAGACTTTCCGCTTCTCCTTGATTCACCTCAGCGCCTTGTTCGCGGCGCTCTTGGTGGACCACTACCTTTTCTGAGTACCCATGAACAAACGTCAATTGCTCGGCGGATTCGCGCTCACAGCTGTGCTGGCTCTGAGCGGTTGCGGCCAGGACAAGCCTGCGTTCCGCGGCGTGGACATCACAGGCGCTGACTATGCCCAAGGCTGGGAACTGGCAGACCACAATGGTCAGGTCCGCACGCTCAAGGACTTTGCTGGCAAGGCCGTGATTGTGTTTTTTGGTTACACCCAATGCCCCGATGTGTGTCCGACCTCCATGCAGGAGCTGGCCGAGGTCAAACGCCTGCTGGGCAAGGACGGTGAGCGGCTGCAAGGCGTGTTCATCACGGTGGACCCTGAGCGCGACACGGCCGAGCTGCTCAAGGCCTACATGGCCAACTTTGATCCGAATTTTGTGGCTTTGCGTCCAACCTTGGAGCAATTGCCCAAGGTCACCAAAGACTTCAAGATTTACTACAAGAAGGTCGAAGGCAAAACGCCCACCAGTTACACCATGGACCACTCTGCAGGCAGCTTCACCTTCGACCCGCAAGGTCGGGTCCGCTTGTACAACCGTTATGGCAGCGGCGCAGCGGCCTTGGCCGAAGACGTCAAGATCTTGCTCAAGTGACGTCAGGTGACTGTCGGGGCGCTGGCGCCCCGGATCGGATCAATTGATCTGAATTTTCTGGCGCACGATGATGTCGCCCAGTGCCTTGGTATCGGCCTGAATGCGGTTGCGCAAACCCTCGGGCGATGAACCCACCACCTGCCAGCCTTGCTGGAACAAACGCGCACGCATCTCGGGTGAACGCACGATCTCGCTCACGGTCGCCGACAGTTTGTTCAGCACGGCAGACGGCATTGACGCTGGCGCAGCCACGGCGTTCCAGATCTCCAGCTGGTAATTCTTGACACCGATCTCGGCGAGGCTGCTCACATCGGGTGCCAGCGTGCTGCGGCCGGTGCTGGTGGTTCCGATGGCGCGCAGCTTGCCGGCGCGCACCTGTGTCAGGGCCATGGCGGGTGGCAGCAGCGATAACTGGACTTGACCACCCATCATGGCGTTCATGATTTGTGGGTTACCAGGGTAGGGCACATGCACCGGGTCAATGCCCGTTTGCGCCTTGAGCAACTCCATGCCCAGATGCGCCACGGTGCCCACGCCTGGAGAGCCATAGCTCAGCTTGTTGCCAGCTTGGCGGGCATCTGCCAGCCATTGGGCGGGTGTGCTGCCTGGGGCATTGGCCGGTGCAGCCAGCAGCAGGGGGGCGGTGCCGATCAGGCTCACCGGTGCAAGATCCTTCAAAGGGTCGTAAGGCACTTTGGGATTGAGGATGCGGGCAATCGTCATGTTGCCGTTGATCATCAAACCCACGGTGTGCCCATCGGTGGACTTCGCCACAAAGTCGGCAGCGATGTTGCCGCCTGCGCCCACCTTGTTTTCAACGATCACGGTTTGCCCCAAGGCCTTGCCCAAGGGTTCGGCCAGTGCGCGCGCTGTCAAATCGGGGCTGGAGCCAGCCGGAAAGCCAACCACCAGCTTGAGGGGCTGGCTGGGCCACTCGCCAGCGGCCTGCGCCACGGCAGTGACCAGACCGAAGGCCAGGGCCGCAGCGCTCAACAAGGAACGGCGGGAAAGAAAGGGCAGGGTGTGCAAGCGCATCAGGGGATCTCCAAAACATCTCAACAGCTGCCACTTTAGCGCAGACGCCTGAACCCTTTGCAAAGACGACCGCATGGGCGTTACACCAAAAAAAATACCCGGCCATGGCCGGGTACGGTGATTCAGGGTCATCGGGTTTTATGCGAACTCGACAAGCGCCTTTTTCATCTTCTTCATGGCCGCCACTTCGATCTGGCGGATGCGCTCGGCACTCACGCCGTACTCGGCTGCCAGGTCGTGCAGCGTCATGCCACCTGAGCCGTTGTCGTTGACCTTGAGCCAGCGCTCTTCCACGATGCGGCGGCTGCGTTCGTCCAGCGCGTTCAGCGCAGCAGCCAGGCCATCGCTGGCCATCACGTCGCGCTGGTGTGCTTCGATCATGGCGGTGGGTTCGTGGCTGCCATCGGCCAAGTACGCAATGGGGCCAAAAGCCTGCTCGCCATCGTCGGATGGTGCGGGGTCGAGCAGCACATCGCCGCCGGACATGCGCATTTCCATCTCGATGACTTCTTCGCGCTTGACATTCAGGCTGTGCGCCATCGAATCGACCTGCTCGGGCGTCAAGGTGTCGCGGTGCGTGCCTTCTTCGGCTTCGGCCTTGAAGCCTTGCTTCATGGAGCGCAGGTTGAAAAACAGCTTGCGCTGGGCCTTGGTCGTGGCGACCTTGACCATGCGCCAGTTTTTCAGGATGTACTCGTGGATTTCGGCCTTTATCCAGTGCAGTGCGTAGCTGACCAGGCGCACGCCTTGGTCGGGGTCGAAACGCTTGACGGCCTTCATCAGGCCCACATTGCCTTCCTGGATCAGGTCGCCGTGTGGCAGACCGTAGCCCAGGTATTGGCGCGACACGGACACCACCAGACGCAGGTGCGAGAGCACCAGCTTGCGGGCAGCTTCCAAATCGTCGTTGGCTTTGAGTTGGCGGGCGGCTTCTTGCTCTTCCTCGAGGGTGAGCATGGGCATGCGGTTGACCGCAGAGATGTACGCGTCCAGGTGACCCAGCGAGGGCACCACGGCCCATGGATTGCTCAGTGTCACCGCGGTGGCCGGGGAAATGGTTTGAGTAGTCATACCAGAACTCCTTTCAATCCATACATATTAGCACTCCCTGTGGGTGAGTGCTAATACCTGAAACACAGAAGCCGTGAGCAGGTGTAACAGGTAGAGCGTTCAATGCGCCATCAGCAGGCCTGAGGGGGCGCGGCCCAGCACGGCGGCTTGGTCAACGCCGTGGCGGGCGAAGGCGGCCAGCTTGTGGCCCGGCGAGTTCAGCCGGGCGGTGGTCATGGCTTCAGCTCAGCAAGGCCTGCGCGAATTCGCTGGCGTCAAAAGTTTCAAGGTCTTCCAGTTTTTCGCCCACACCGATGAAATACACCGGGATGGGTTTTTCGCGGGCGATGGCGCACAACACGCCACCCTTGGCCGTGCCGTCCAGTTTGGTCACGATCAGGCCCGTCAGGCCCAGTGTGTCGTCAAAAGCTTTCACTTGGGCCAAGGCGTTCTGTCCGGTGTTGCCGTCAATCACCAGCAGCACCTCGTGCGGTGCCGTGGCCTCGGCCTTTTGCACCACACGCTTGATTTTTTTCAGCTCTTCCATCAGGTGCAGCTGGGTGGGCAGGCGGCCTGCTGTGTCCACCAGCACCACATCGCGTCCGCGCGCGCGGCCTGCGGTCACGGCATCAAAGCTCACGGCCGCCGGGTCGCCGCCTTCCTGGCTGACGATCTCTACCGTGTTGCGGTCGGCCCAGACGGCCAACTGTTCACGCGCTGCTGCACGGAAGGTGTCGGCTGCGGCCAGCAAGACGCTTTGGCCGCCATCGGCCAGGTGTTTGGTGAGTTTGCCGATCGAGGTGGTTTTGCCCGCCCCGTTGACGCCAGCCACCATGATCACCGTGGGGTGGTGGGCGCCAATTTCGAGGGGCTTTTGCAAGACCCGCAGCAAGTCGGCGATGGCCTCGGCCAGCAGGCCTTTGACCTGCGCGGGCTCGGTGGCCTTGGCTTCCTTGACGCGGCGTTTCAAGTCTTGCAGCAGGTGTTCGGTCGCTTTGACACCGGTGTCGGCCATCAGCAAGGCGGTTTCGAGCTCTTCGTAGAGTTCGTCGTCGATGCGCGTGCCCGTGAACACCGTGGCGATGTTGGAGCCCGTCTTGCGCAGACCGTTTTTCAGGCGGTCCAGCCAGCCCTGGCGGGCGGGGGCTTCAGGCGCGGGCACCGCAGCAGGCGTGCTGGCGCTGGCCTTGTTTGCGGCGGTTGGGGCGGATTTCGCCGGCTCTGGCGGGGATTTTTTGCGGAAGAAACTGAACATGGTCTGGATTTCAAGGATCATGCATTCTATGAAACCGAACTTTCTCTTGGGAATTTCTTGTCTGGCCGTGCTTTGGAGTGTGCCTTTGACCACCTGGTCGCAGGCCCCTGCGGCCCAGGCCGCAATGGTGAAGCCTGCAGCGCAAGTGCACACCTACACCTTGGCCAATGGCATGACCTTGTGGGTCAAGCCCGATCGCCGGGCACCCACGGCCGTGCACATGGTGTGGTTGCGGGTGGGCTCCATGGACGAGGTGGATGGCACCAGCGGCGTGGCCCATGTGCTGGAGCACATGCTCTTCAAAGGTACGCCCAATTTGGCGGCAGGTGAGTTTTCGCGGCGTGTGGCGGCTTTGGGCGGGCGTGAAAACGCGTTCACCTCCAAGGACTACACGGGTTACTTTCAGCAGATCCCTGCGCACCAGCTGGAGGCGGTGATGCGTCTGGAGTCGGACCGCTTTGCCAACAACCAGTGGCCCGATGCGGAATTTGCCAAAGAGCTGGAGGTCGTCAAGGAAGAGCGCCGCTTGCGCACCGAAGACAACCCCCGTGCCTTGCTGCACGAAATGCTGGCGGCCACCGCTTTGTCTGCATCGCCTTATCGCCGCCCGATCGTGGGCTGGATGAGCGATCTGGAGGCCATGACGGCACAAGATGCCCGTGATTTTTACCGCCGCTGGTATGTGCCCGGCAATGCGGTCGTGGTCGTGGCCGGAGATGTGGACCCTGTGCAGGTCAAAGCCTTGGCCGACCAATATTACGGCGTGATCTCCGCGCGCAGCGTGGCCGATCGCAAGCCCCAGCAAGAGCCTGCGCAGCAAGGCCTGCGCCGCTTTGAATTCAAGGCCCCGGCCGAGCAGTCGTATGTGGCGCTGGCTTTCAAAGTGCCTCGCTTGGCCAGTTTGCAGCCCTCTGCCGAGCACGACGATGCCCTGGCCCTCACGGTGCTGGCGGCTGTGCTGGACGGTTACAGCGGCGCCCGCCTGGAGCGCGCTTTGACCCAAGGTGAGCAGCGCCTGGCCGACAGCGTTGGCGCTTACAACGGCCTGATGGGGCGCGGGCCACAATTTTTCTACCTCGAAGGTGTGCCTGCCAAAGGCCAGACCACCGAGGCGCTGGAAGCCGCCTTGCGCGCGCAAGTGCAAAAGGTGGCCAAAGAAGGCGTGGCCGAAAGCGAGCTGCAGCGCGTCAAGACCCAGTGGGTCGCCAGCGAAATCTACAAACTCGACTCGGTCTTCAACCAGGCCCGCGAACTGGGTGTGGCCTGGACGCTGGGCTTGCCGCCCGATCACGGAGAACAATTGATGGCGCGTCTGCGCCGGGTCACCGCGGCGCAAGTGCAGGCGGTGGCGCAAAAGTATTTTGGTGACGACAGCCTCACCGTGGCGGTTTTGCGTCCACAGCCCCTGTCGGGCCAAGTCAAACGCAAGCCCGCTGCCGGTGCGCGGCACTGAAGGGGCGGTCATGAAAGTCAAGAACATGTTGCATCAAGCGTGTGTGGGCGCTGCCTTGCTGGCAGCCACGTGGGCACAAGCGGCCTTGCCCATCCAGCATTGGACCCAGCCCAACGGAGCCCGTGTTTACCTGGTGGAAAGCCATGCCATCCCGATGGTCGATGTGCAAATCGATCTGGACGCTGGCAGCCGGCGCGATCCGGCCGCGCAGGCGGGCCTGGCCTCGGTCATGGCCGGACAAATGGCCAGTGGCTTGCGCGCCGATCCCAAAGGCACAGGCCCCTATGCCCGGGCCATGGACGAAAACCAGTTGGGTGAAGCCTGGGCCGATCTGGGGGCCAGCTTTGGCGCCGGGGCTGGCGCAGACCGTTTGAGTTTCTCGCTGCGCAGCCTGAGCTACCCGGACTTGCTGGACAAGGCGGTGGCTCTAGCGGCCCGTCAAATGGCGCATCCGGCCTTTCCTGAAGCGATATGGGGGCGTGACCGTGAACGTTTGTCCGCCGCCATCCGCGAGTCTTTGACGCAGCCTGGCACGGTGGTGCAAAACAGCTACGCCTCGGCCGTCTATGGCAGCCATCCCTACGGCTACAAAACCACGCCCGAATCCTTGTCGCGCATCGGGGCCGCTGACCTGAAAGCCTTGCACGCCCGAGCTTTGCGCACCTGCAATGCATCGGTCAGCGTGGTGGGTGATTTGTCGCGCGCCCAAGTTGACGCGCTGGTCAAGCGCTTGCTGGCCTTGTGGCCGGCCATGTCGGCTTGCCAGGACATGCCGCCAGTGGCTGAAGTGCAGCCCTTGAAAGCCGCGCAAGCGGTGAATGTGCCTTTCGATTCCGCACAGGCCCATGTGCTGATGGGTCAGCCCGGCTACAAGCGCAACGATCCGGACTTTTTCCCCATGCTGGTGGGCAACCACATTTTGGGCGGTGGCGGTTTCGTGTCACGCCTGACCGAGCAGGTGCGAGAAAAGCGGGGCCTGAGTTACAGCGTGTACAGCTATTTCGCGCCGGGGCTGCATGCGGGGGCCTTCACGGTGGGCCTGCAAACAAGGCCAGACCAAGCGGCGCAGGCCATCGCCGTGGCGCAAGAGGTGGTGCAGACCTTCGTCAAGGACGGCCCCACCGAAGCCGAGTTGCAAGCGGCCAAGGCCAATCTGGTTGGTGGCTTTGCCTTGCGCATCGACAGCAACCGCAAGCTGCTCGACAACGTGGCCAACATCGCGTGGAACCGTTTGCCGCTGAACTATCTGGACACCTGGACGGTACAGGTCGATCGGGTGAGCGCCGACGATGTGCGCCGCGCCATGGCCCGGGTGCTGCAACCCGAGCGCATGGTCACGGTGGTGCTGGGCGCGCAGCCCTGAGGTTTCAGATGTGCGCCGCAAAAGGCGGCACGTGGCGCATGTGCAAGGTCAGCCCCAGCGCTGCCATGTGGTTGTCGTTGCGACCCAAGATGCTTTGCGCCAGCGGCAGGAAGGCTTGTTCTTCCAGTTTGGCGTGGGCCTGGTAGCGCTGGACCATGGCCTGCAGGGCGCTCACGTCCAGCATGGCGTCCTGTCCTTTGGCGACTTTGCGCAAACTGGGCTCCAGCGATTCCCAAATCTTTTCCAGGCTGCGGTGGTCCTGTGTGAGTTGTTCGATCAGGGCGTCCACCTTCATGCGTTCAGCGCCTGCCTGAGCGCTGGCGCGCACGGCCGTGAACAGGTCTTTTTCTTCTTCGCTGTGGTGGGTGTACATGCCTGTGCTGAAGAAGGCCAGAGACTGCTCGGCAATTTTGCGCGCCTGCGCGGCAGGCCCCAGCAGCGCGGGCAAATCGCCCATGCGATCGAGCTGGGCAAAGATGCCCACATGGCAATTGGAAAAATGGGTGATGGGGGCTTCAGATGGGTTGTGGCTCATGGTTTATCCATTCAGTGAATGGTTTCACTGTAGGCAGCATGGGCGGCTGCGCCAAGTGCGATGTGCGATTTGTTTGACGCAAGTCATGAGCGTCCAGTCCACCGCGCGGCGTGAGTGGATCGCACACAACACACATGCCGTTACAACTGGCCCGGCATTTGGGTCATCAGGGCGCAGACGGGCCGCGTTGTAGTTGCAAGTCCAACAAGGTGTTGGACTGAAAACTGAAAGAAGGACTCTTCTCATGAACAAGCTGCTCGCCACCCTGATCGCCGGTTTCTTCGCTGCCGGTGCATTCGCCCAAGCCCCCGCTGCGCCTGCGACAGCTGCTGCACCCGCAGCCGCCGTAGCACCTGCTGCCAAGGCCGAAATGAAAGATGCCAAGGCACAAGCGAAGGCCCAGGCCAAAGCTGCGAAAGCCGAAAAGAAAGCAGCCCACAAGGCCGAAGCGAAAGCGGCACCAGCCTCCGCTGAAAGCAAAGTGGCCCCTGCCGCAGAAAAAATGGCCGACAAAGCCGCTGCCAAAGTCGACGCCAAACTGCCACAAGGCAAGTGATACCCGCCAGCCGGACAGTTTGTCCGGCCAGCGCTTCACCCCACGAGAAGCCTGCACCTGTGCAGGCTTCTTTGTTGGTGGGTGTCGTTGGCGCGTGCCCGCGTGTCGCAAGGGCCGCAAGCGGGCCTTTACACTTGGCCCCATGCGTTCATCCAAAGTTTCTTCTGCGCCGCGCCAGGCCGCGCGTGCGTCCGCGCCCCCTTCAGCCCAAGCAGGCAAGCCCAAAGGCCATGCCGCACACGAAGTGCGCATCATCGGTGGCCAATGGCGCCGCACACGCCTCAAAGTCATCGACAAACCCGGGCTGCGCCCCACGCCCGACCGCGTGCGCGAAACCTTGTTCAACTGGCTGGGTCAAGACCTGAGCGACTGGCGCTGCGTGGATGCCTTTGCCGGCACCGGCGCGTTGGGCTTGGAGGCCGCTTCGCGTGGTGCGGCCCATGTGCTGATGTTGGAGCAAGACCCTGCCTTGGTGAGCGCCTTGCAAACCCATGTGCTGCGCTTGCAGGCGGGCATGGTCCAGGTGCAGCGCGCAGACGCCATCGCCGCTTTGCAGCGCTTGCCTGCGGGCAGTGTGGACTTGGTGTTCATCGATCCGCCGTTTGATGGCCCCTGGTTTGAATCGGCGCTCAAAGCCGCCTCAGCCGCCGTGCCGGTGGGGGGCTGGGTGTATCTGGAAGCGCCCGTGGCCTGGACCGATGAAGCTTTGGGTGTTTGGGGCCTGAAGGTCGAGCGTCACCTCGAGGCCGGTGCGGTGCATGCCCATTTGCTGCAGCGCACGGCATAAACGCACTGCATAATTTGTGCAGACTGAACCGAGGACCCACCATGCAACACCCCGTGATCGCTGTTTACTCTGGCACCTTCGACCCGCTCACACTGGGCCATGAAGACGTGGTGCGCCGTGCGGCCCGGATGTTCGATCAGGTCATCATCGCGGTGGCCACCGCCCACCACAAGAAAACCTTGTTCAGCCTGGACGAGCGCTTGCACCTGGCGCAGTCTGCCCTGAACGATTGCCCCAACGTCAAAGCCGTGCCTTTTGATGGCCTGATTGTGGATTTCGTGCGCGCCCAACAGGCGCAAGTGATCGTGCGTGGTCTGCGCTCGGTCACCGATTACGACTACGAAACCCAGATGTCGGGCATGAACCGCCATCTGGCCCCCGATGTGGACACCGTGTTTTTGCACACCAGCGCCAACGTGCAACACATCAGCAGCACCTTGGTGCGCGAAATCGCCAAGCTCGGGGGTGATGTGTCGGGCCTGGTGTCGGCACCTGTGCTCAATGCGCTGGAGTTCAAGCTCTCCAGCGCGGACTGATCAGTCTTCCGCGCCTTCCACCAAAAAGCGCACGCGCTTTTGGCCTTGCCATTCGTCGGCATCCAGCCGGTAAGCCAGCTTCACTTTGGACGGTAAGGGCTCTGTGCGGCCAAACCAGATGCCGTCCACCGGTTGGCCTTGGTGCTTCATCTTGAGCGACAGGTGTTTTTCGCCCACCAAGCGTTGCGACACGATTTCAATCTCTTCACAAAACACGGGCGGCGCAAAGCCCTGGCCCCAGACCTCGTGGTGCAGCATCTCCACCAAATCCACCCGGCGGTATTCGGCAGGCAGCGGCCCGTCGGTTTCCAGGCGGCGTTGCAGCGTGGCAGCGTCCAGCCATTCCATGGCCACCTGGTTCAGGGTTTCTTCAAACACATCGAGGTGTTCTTCGGCAATGGTGCAACCCGCCGCCATGGCATGCCCACCAAAGCGCAGCAGCACGCCCGGTGCGCGTTTGGCCACCAGATCGAGCGCATCGCGCAAATGGAATCCCGCGATCGAGCGGCCTGAGCCCTTGAGTTCGTGTTCCTTGCCCGGCGCGCTGCTGGCCGCGAACACAAAGGTGGGGCGGTGCAGTTTGTCCTTGATCCGCGAGGCCACGATGCCCACCACGCCTTCGTGAAAGTCCGGGTCGAACACACAAATGGCGGGCGGTGGCTCGTCGCCTTCGTCAAACAACGATTCGGCCATCTCCATCGCCATCTCGCGCATGTCGCCCTCGATCACGCGGCGTTCGCGGTTGATCGCGTCCAGCTGCCGGGCCAGCTCGTCGGCGCGGCCTGCATCATCGGTCAGCAGGCACTCGATGCCCAGCGTCATGTCGGCCAGCCGACCTGCCGCGTTGATGCGTGGCCCCAGTGCAAAACCAAAGTCAAAAGTGGTGGCCTTGGCCGTTTCGCGGCCCGCTGCGCGCATGAGCGCCGACATGCCCGGAGGCAGAGCGCCTGCCCGCACCCGGCGCAGACCTTGCGCCACCAGGCGGCGGTTGTTGGCGTCGAGCTTGACCACGTCGGCCACGGTGCCCAGTGCCACCAAGGGCAGCAGTGCGTCCAGGCGCGGCTGGGTGCTCGCGTCAAACACGCCGCGCTGGCGCAACTCGGCGCGCAGGGCCAGCAGCACGTAAAACATGACGCCTACACCCGCGATGGACTTGCTGGTGAAGCTGCAGCCGGGCTGGTTGGGGTTGACGATCACTTCTGCCGTGGGCAGTTCGTTGCCCGGCAAATGGTGGTCGGTGACCAGCACCTGCAGGCCCAGCGACTGTGCCGCTTGCACGCCCGCCACGCTGGCGATGCCGTTGTCTACGGTGATCAAGACATCTGCGCCTTGTTGGTGCACGCGCTCGGCAATCGGGGGCGTGAGGCCATAACCATCCACCACCCGGTCGGGCACCAGATAACTCACGTTCTGGGCGCCCAGCATGCGCAAACCGCGCACGCCTACGGCGCAGGCGGTCGCGCCATCGCAGTCGTAGTCGGCCACGATGCACAAGCGTTTGTTGTGCGCCATGGCATCGGCCAGCAATTTGGCGGCTTCTGTGGTGCCCAGCATGCCGGCCGGGGGCAGTAACAGGTTCAGCGCATCGTCGAGTTCATCTTTGGACTGCACGCCACGGGCGGCATACAGGCGGGCCAGCAAGGGGTGGATGCCCGCTTGTTCCAGCGCCCAGGCGCTGCGGGGGGGCACATCTCGGGTGAGCAAATTCATGGGGTGATCAGGGCGGCCAGTGCCGCTGCAGGTGTGGTCTTGTTGAACAGTCGCGTGATGCGTTGGTGCCAGGCGGCGGGGGCGGCCTCATAGGTTTGGGCCGCGTGTTCGCTGCACAGGCTGAGCGTCGCCTGGCCTGTGGCTTTGAAGTGCGTGAGCAAATCGGCCACGGCGGTGGCGTCAAGCCCTTGCCAGGCTTGCCGCCAAGCCTGCACATCGCCGCGCAAGGCGCTGTGGCGCAGGGCTTCGGGCAACGCCACGTGCCGGGCAGGGGCTGCAGCCGTCGGCAGTGTGCCCGCGCCATGCAGCCAGAAGGAATTGACCGAGATCTGCCTGCGTGCATCGCGGGCATTGTTCACCGGGTGGTTGTACAGCAGCATTTGCATCTCGCTTTGCAGGCGCTGCAAGGGGCGCGCGGCGGGACTCTCGGGTATCCAGCGCTTGATGTTTTGGCCGATCACCCGGTCGAGCGATGCGCAGGCCAGGTCCGTCAGCATCGCACCCTGAACATGCCACTTGAGTGCGCTGTGCCAGGTGACCTGCAAACCGTCTTCTTGCAAAAACGGCTGCATGGCCTGCAGCAATTGCTGCGATTCATCGTCCGACAGGAACAGGCTGGCCGGGTCGAGCATGACCACTTGGTCCATGCCGATCTGCCAATGGCAAGGCGTCATCCAGGCCTGTGGTGTCGTGCCCGTTTGCGTGGTTTGCCAAGCGGCCCATGGCAGGGCGGCAAGCCCATCGTTCCAGCCCAAAGCTTGGGCGTGCAAGCGTTCGTGCGGCATGTGCAGTGGCGTGTCCTCGCTGTCTTGCTGCACAGGCTGGCGCTGCAAAACCGCCAGCAAGGTTTGTAAATGGGGCAACTGCAAATCGGCCAAGGCCTCTGGACCTGCTAGGGCGTGGCTGGCGGCGTAGGGAATGATCAGGTGCATGGGGCCTGATTGTCGCAGGCCCCTGAACGGCCTGGCAGGCTGAGGGGGCTGTTCAAAGGCACAATGACCCTCAAAACCCAAAGACAGGAGACCGCATGAAAGAAACCCCCTACGCCTGGGTGGTGGTTTGGGCCACGTTTGTGTGCCTGGCGCTGATCTTTGGGGTGTCGTATTCGTTCGCGGCGTTTTTTGAATCGTTTGCAGCCGAGTTTTCGGCGCAGCGGGCCGATGTGTCCTGGATTTTTGGCCTCTCTGGCTTTGTGTATTTTGTGATGGGCGCTGGCGGCGGCATGTTGGCCGACCGTTTTGGCCCGCGCATCGTGTGCTCGGCCGGCATGGCTTTGATTGCACTGGGCTTGCTGGCCACCAGTTGGGCCACGTCTTTGTTGGCGGTGTACGTGAGTTACGGCCTGCTGGTGGGCCTGGGCATTGCCCTGGTCTACACCCCGTCGATTGCCAGCGTGCAGCCCTGGTTCACCACCCGGCGCGGTTTGGCCGGGGGCATTGCCAGTTCGGGCGTGGGCGCGGGCACTTTGCTGGTGCCGGTGCTGGTGGCCATGGCCATTGGCCCCATGCCCTGGCGCGAGGCGATGCAGGTGCTGGCACTGGGCGTGCTGGTGCTGGGCCTGCTGGCGGCGGCTTTGTTGCGGCGCGCACCTGCTGCCCCGTCCTCGGGTGCAGGTGGCTCGTCCTCTGGCCTGAGCTTGCGCGAGACCTTGCGCAGCCCCACGTTTCGCTGGCTGTACTTGGCCACGGTGTTGGCCTCGCCGGTGATGTTCATTCCATTTGCCCATGTGTCGGCCTCGGCGCGTGATCTGGGCTTGGGCGAAGCCTTTGCCGTGGGCCTGGTCGGCCTGATCGGTGTGGGCAGTCTGGTCGGACGCTTTGCCATCGGCCTGTTGGCCGACCGGCTGGGGCGGGCGCAGACGCTGGTGCTGATGCAGATGTCCATGGGCGCGTCGTATGTGCTGTGGGGTGCAGCAGGCGGGCAGGGGCTGCTGGTGGTGTTTGCGCTGTGGTTTGGCCTGAGTTATGGCGCCATCGTGTCGCTCTTGCCCGCCATTTGCATGGACTACTTTGGCGGAAAATCGGTGGCCAGCGTGGTGGGCACGCTCTACAGCGGCGCGGCTCTGGGGAACTTGCTGGGGCCTGTGTTGGCCGGTGCGGTGTTTGACCACAGCGGCCACTACTTGGGCGTGATGGCGGTGTGCGCCGTGCTGTCGCTGTGTGCCACCTGGGCCTCGCGGCAAATGAAGCGCAGTGGGCAGGCGCAGTATTGAACAAAAAGAAGGATCTCCATGCACAACGATTTGCACGCGCTGCGGCGCATCCTCAAAACATGCCCCACCATCGCCGTGGTGGGCTTGTCGGCTGAATGGCACCGACCGAGCTACTTTGCGGCCAAGTACATGCAGTCGCACGGTTTCAAGATCGTGCCCGTGAACCCGCGCTATGCGGGCAAGCCGGTGCTGGGCGAGACCTGTTACGCCAGCCTGGGCGACATCCCTTTCAATGTGGACATGGTTGACGTGTTTCGCCGCGCCGAAGACGTGCTGCCGATTGCCGAGCAAGCGGTGCAGATCGGTGCCAAGTGCCTGTGGCAACAACTGGGCGTGGCCAACCCCGAGGCCGATGCGCTGGCCCGGCAGGCGGGCATGGATTCCGTCACCAACCGCTGCGTGAAGATCGAACACGCCCGTCTGTTTGGCGGCCTGAACTGGGTGGGCGTGAACACCGGCATCATCTCGGCGCGGCGGCTGGTGTGAAGGCTTCTTTCCCCTTGCCACTTAAAACAAATTGATGACCCCAACACCATGACCGACCGCCAATTCCACCCCGAAACCCTGGCCATCCACGCCGGGCAAATCCCCGACGCGGCCACGGGCGCACGCGCCTTGCCGATTTACCAAACCAGCAGCTTCGTGTTTGACAGCGCCGAGCACGCGGCCTCGCTTTTTAACCTGCAAACCTTTGGCAATGTGTATTCGCGCTTGAGCAACCCCACGGTGGCAGTGCTCGAAGAGCGTGTGGCCGCGCTCGAAGGCGGGCGCGCTGCCGTAGCCAGCGCATCCGGCATGGCGGCCGAAACCATGGCGCTCATGACCATCTTGCAAGCGGGCGACCATGTGGTGGCCGCTGGGGCTTTGTACGGCGGCTCGGTCACCATGCTGGCCGTGAGCCTGGCCAAATTCGGCATTGAAACGACGTTTGTGGACGCGACCAAGCCTGAAGCCTTTGCCGCCGCCATGCGACCCAACACGCGTGCGGTGTATGCCGAAAGCCTGGGCAACCCGAGCATGGTGGTGCTGGACATCGCCGCCGTGGCCGAGGTGGCCCACGCACATGGCGTGCCGCTCATCATCGACAACACTGTGCCCAGCCCACTGCTTTGCCAGCCGCTGTTGCTGGGGGCCGACATCGTGGTGCATTCGGCCACCAAATACCTGGCGGGCCACGGCACCACGCTGGGTGGCGTGGTGGTTGAAGGCGGCAAATTCCCGTGGGACAACGGCAAGTTTCCGGGCATGACCGAACCGTCCAAGGGCTACCACGGCGTGAAGTTTTACGAGACCTTTGGCGACTTTGGCTTCACCATGCGCTGCCGCATGGAGAGCCTGCGCGTGTTTGGCGCAGCGCTCAGCCCCATGAGCGCCTGGCAAATTTTGCAAGGCGTCGAGACCCTGCCGCTGCGCATGCAAAAGCATTGCGACAACGCTTTGGGCGTGGCGAAGTTTTTGCAGGCCGACCCGCGTGTGGCCTGGGTCAATTACCCCGGCTTGCCCGACCACCCGCAGCACGCCCTGATGCAGCGCCAGATGCGCGGCGCGTCGGGCTTGCTGTCGTTTGGCGTGAAAGGCGGTTTGGCGCAGGGCGTGACCTTCATCGAGTCGGCCCAGTTCATGAGCCACTTGGTCAACATCGGCGACACCCGCACCCTGATCAGCCATCCGGCCAGCACCACGCACCGCCAACTCGATGAAGCTCAGCAACTGGCTGCGGGCGTGCCGCCCGACATGGTGCGCATTTCGGTGGGCTTGGAGAATCTGGACGACATCTTGTGGGACATCGACCAGGCGCTGGACAAAGCCAGCCGTTGAAAAGCCCCAACTGCGATTGGTCACAATAGCGGCCTATGGCTTTTTTCAAAAACATTCCCTACGAACTCGTACTGGGCTGGCGTTACACCCGCGCAGGCCGCGCCACGCGGCGCAATGGCTTCATTTCTTTCATTTCCGGGGTGTCCATGATGGGCATTGGCCTCGGTGTGGCGGCGCTGATCATCGTGCTGAGCGTGATGAACGGCTTTCAAAAAGAGGTGCGCGACCGCATGCTGGGTGTGGTCTCTCACATAGAGGTTTATGCCGCCGACGGCGGGGCGGTGCAGGACTTGCCCGCTTTGCTGCGCCACCTCAAGGCCCACCCGCAGGTGTTGGGTGCCGCGCCTTTCATCACCGCGCAGGCTTTGCTGGCGCGGGGTGAAGACATGAAGGGCGTGCTGGTGCGTGGCATCGATCCGGCGCTGGAGCCAGAGGTGACGGACCTGAATTCGGACGCGCAGGGTGCCGCCTTGCTGCGTTTGCTGCCCGGTCAGTTCGGCCTGGTGTTGGGGACCGATCTGGCGCAGGGGCTGGGTGTGCAGGTGGGCGATCCGGTGACTTTGGTTTCGCCGTCGGGGCAGGTCACGCCAGCGGGTGTGGTGCCACGCATGAAGCAGATGAATGTGGTCGGCCTGTTCCATTCCGGGCATTACGAATACGACGCCACCTTGGCCATGATGCATGTGGACGATGCAGCGCGGATGTTCCGCCTGGAAGGCCCCAGCGGCATCCGCTTGAAACTCAAGGACTTGCACGAAGCCCGCGCTGTGGCGCGGGACTTGCAGCTGCAATTGGGCGCGCGCTTTTGGGTGCGCGACTGGACGCAGCAAAACAAGACCTGGTTTGCCGCCGTGCAGGTTGAAAAACGCATGATGTTCATCATCCTCACGTTGATCGTGGCGGTGGCCGCGTTCAACCTGGTCAGCACCTTGGTGATGACGGTGACCGACAAACGGGCCGACATCGCCATCTTGCGCACTTTGGGCGCCAGCCCGCGCAGCATCATGGGCATCTTTGTGGTGCAGGGCGCCACGGTGGGCGTGATCGGCACCATGAGCGGTTTGCTCTTGGGCTTGTTGGTGGCCTTCAACATCGATGTGATCGTGCCCGCGCTGGAAAAACTGTTCAACGCCAGCTTCTTGCCGCGCGACATTTACCTGATCAGCCGCATGCCCAGCGAGCCACTGGCCAGCGACATCGTGCCGATCGCGTTGATCTCTTTGGTGTTGGCTTTTGTGGCCACGCTCTACCCCAGCTGGCGCGCCAGCCAGGTCAACCCTGCCGAGGCGCTGCGTTATGAATAAAACTGTCTTGCAAGCCCAGGGCCTGACCAAGCGCTTCACCGAAGGCCGTCTGGATGTGACCGTGTTGCAGGGCGTGGACCTGGAAGTCCATGCGGGGCAAACCTTGGCGATTGTGGGCGCTTCGGGCTCGGGCAAGAGCACGCTCTTGCATTTGCTGGGCGGGCTGGACGCGCCCACGCAAGGCAGCGTGCAGCTGCAGGGCCAATTGCTCTCAGCGCTCAGCGCGGCCGAGCAAGGCCAGTGGCGCAACCGTTACCTGGGTTTTGTCTACCAGTTCCACCACCTCTTGCCCGAGTTCAGCGCGCTGGACAACGTGGCCATGCCCTTGTGGATCCGCCGCCAAGACCGCGCCCAGGCTGCCGCCGTGGCGGCGCAGTGGTTGGCCCGCGTGGGGCTGGCCGATCGCGTGCACCACCGGCCAGCCGAGCTGTCGGGCGGCGAGCGCCAGCGCGTGGCCTTGGCCCGGGCGCTGGTCAACGATCCGGCTTGTGTGCTGGCCGATGAACCCACCGGCAATCTGGACCGCGAGACGGCCGATGGTGTGTTCGCGCTGATGCTGCAATTGGCGCGCGAGCGCGGCACTGCTTTTGTGGTGGTCACGCACGACCAGGCCTTGGCGGCCCGCTGCGACCGGCAATTGCATCTGGTCAAAGGCGTGTTGCAGCCAGCTGTTTGAGCTGCGATGTGGATCGACACCCATTGCCACCTGGACGCGGCGGAGTTTGACGCCGACCGTGGTGCGGTTCGGGCGCAGGCCCGCGCACAAGGTGTGGCGCTGTCTGTGATCCCGGCGGTGGAGCGCTCGCATTGGTCGGCCGTGGCGCAGCTGGCGGCCCAGCAAGGCGATGCCTATGCCCTGGGCATTCACCCTTTGTATGTGCCGCAGGCCAGTGAAGAAGACTTGCTGGCGTTGGACCGGGCCTTGACCGAGCGCCAGGGCGACCCGCGCTTGGTGGCGGTGGGCGAGATCGGGCTGGATTTTTTTGTGCCTGCCTTGTGCGAGCCCGCCATGCGCGAGCGGCAGTGGCGGTTCTACACCGCCCAATTGATGCTGGCGCAAAAACATCAATTGCCGGTGATCTTGCATGTGCGCCGATCGGCCGACCTCTTGCTCAAAGGCCTGCGCCAATGCCCGGTGGTGTCTGGCATCGCGCACGCCTTCAATGGCAGTGCGCAGCAGGCCGGGCATTTTGTGGCGATGGGTTTTGCGTTGGGCTTTGGCGGTGCGCTCACTTACGAGCGGGCTTTGCAATTGCGCCGATTGGCGTGCGATTTGCCGCTTGCGGCTTTGGTGCTGGAAACCGATGCGCCCGACATGCCGCCGCATTGGCTGTACCAGACGGCTGAGCAGCGGGCGCTGGGCCAGGCGCAAGGCCGCAACAGTCCGGCTGAGTTGCCGCGCATTGCGCAGGTGCTGGCGGATTTGCGTGGGCTGGCGCTCCACGATCTCGCGCAAGCCAGCACAAGCAATGCCCTGCGGGTTTTGCCCAAGCTGTCGGCCTTGTCTTTGACGGGGGGATGAGGTTGTCCAACGATGCTCAACAGCCCGAACGTTTGCAGGGTTTGCCGCCCTTGGTGCATGCCCACACCCGGGTCTTGGTGTTGGGCAGTTTCCCCAGTGTGAAGTCTTTGCAGTCGCAGCAGTATTACGCGCACCCGAAAAACCATTTCTGGCGCATCATGCTGGCGCTGTGGCCCGATGCCCCTTGGCCTGTAGACGGCGATTACGGCCAGCGCTGCCAATGCTTGCTGGCCCAAGGCGTGGGTGTGTGGGATGTGTATGCGCATTGCGAGCGCGAAGGCAGTCTGGACAGTGCGATCCGCCATGCGCAGCTGAATGATTTTCCGGCTCTGCTTGGGCGTTGCCCCCAGTTGCGCGGCATCTTGCACAACGGCGGCGAGAGTTTCAGACACGCCAAAGCGGTCGAAAAAGCGCTGCTCAGCGCGGGTTTGGCCGAGCGCGTGACGCTTCATCGCCTACCATCGACCAGTCCGGCCAATGCGTCGTGGACTTTTGAACAAAAACTCAGCGCCTGGCAGGCGGTGATGAACACCCATGGAATGATGGCATGAGCCGAAAAAAAGCAATCGAACTGCCCGAAGTCAATTTTTCTGAAGACGGCGAAATCCGTTACCTGCACTTGGGCACCGAGTGGATTCAGGGCTCCATGTTTCTGGACAGGCCTTACGACATTGAGCTGGAGTATGTGCAGCGCATGTTCGGCTGGCTGCTGTTTTTTCCGCACGACGAAGTCAAAGGTGCGCACGCCATGCAGCTGGGCTTGGGCGCAGGCACCATCACCAAGTTTTGCTACAAAAAGCTCAAGATGACCACCACCGCCATCGAGCTCAACCCGGGTGTGCTCCATGCGTGTCGTGGCTGGTTCCGTTTGCCGCCAGACGATGAACGTTTGCGCGTGGTGCTGGCCGATGCGGCGCTGGAAATCCAGTCTGACGAATGGCGTGGCACCGTCGATGCGCTGCAGGTGGATTTGTACGACGAACACGCGGCCGCGCCCGTGCTCGACACGCCCGACTTTTACCGCCACTGCCGCGATCTGCTCAGCCCGCAAGGCGTGATGACGGTCAACCTGTTTGGCCGCTCGTCCAGCTACCCGGCCAGCGTCGAGAAGATTTGCGCGGCTTTTGGCGAAGACGCGGTGTGGGCCTTCAAACCCACCCGCGAAGGCAATGCGATCGTGCTGGCCCAGCGCACCAGCAGCCGACCCAAGCGCGAAGAGTTGCTGGCGGCTGCCGAACGCATTCAGGACAAATGGGGTCTGCCTGCACCCAAATGGCTCAGGGTGTTCAAGCCGCTGAGCAAATGAAGCCGTGGCGCACACTCATGGTGCGCCAAGCCGCATGAAATAAGGGTAAACCATGGTTTTCTCATGATGGGGACATAGGTGTAACCCACATCCATCCGCAGTGCATCTTCACGCAAAATCATGCCAACTCAATCAGAGGAGATATGTCGTGAACATCAAGAGTCAAAAAGACTTTTTTTCAGGTCTGCTTTTTACAGTAGCGGGTGCAGCTTTTGCATATGGCGCTACAAATTACAGCATCGGTTCTGGCGCCCGCATGGGGCCAGGTTACTTCCCCATGTTATTGGGCATCTTGCTGGCCGTGATCGGTGGCTTTGTGATGTTCAAGGCCTTAACGGTCGAGACACAAGACGGCGAAAAGATTGGCAAATGGGCGTGGAAGCCTTTGTTTTTCATCATCGCTGGCAACTTGTTGTTTGGCGTCTTGTTGGGCGGCTTGCCCAGCTTGGGTGTCCCGGCCATGGGTCTGATCATGGCCATCTTTGGCACCACCATCGTTGTCAGCCTTGCGGGTGAGACCTTCAACCTCAAGGAAGTCCTGGTTTTGTCCAGCGTTCTGTCCATCGGCAGCTATGCCGCTTTCGTGTTGCTGCTCAAGTTGCAGTTTCCCGTTTGGCCCACATTCATCACCGGTTGAGGAGTAACAGAACATGGAATTGTTTGACAACTTGGCACTGGGTTTTGGGGTGGCTTTCACCTTTCAGAACCTGATTTATGCGTTCATTGGCTGCCTGTTGGGCACGCTGATCGGTGTGTTGCCTGGTGTGGGGCCTGTGGCCACCATCGCCATGCTGCTGCCAGCTACTTATGCGCTGCCCCCTGTGGCTGCGCTGATCATGCTGGCCGGTATTTATTACGGTGCACAGTACGGTGGATCTACCACGGCCATTTTGGTCAACCTGCCCGGTGAAGCTTCATCGGTGGTGACCATGATCGACGGCTACCAGATGGCTCGCAAAGGTCGTGCAGGTCCTGCATTGGCTGCGGCGGGTTTGGGTTCGTTTTTCGCTGGCTGCGTAGGTACCCTCATCTTGGCTGCATTTGCGGCGCCTCTGACCGAGGTGGCGTTCAAGTTTGGCCCCGCCGAGTACTTCTCCCTGATGATCTTGGGCCTGATTGGCGCCGTGGTGCTGGCTTCAGGGTCGCTGATCAAAGCGGTTGGCATGATTGTGCTGGGCCTGTTGATGGGCTTGATTGGTACCGACGTGAATTCCGGTGTGGCTCGTTTCAGCTTTGATATTCCTGAGCTGACAGACGGCGTGGGTTTCATCGTCATCGCCATGGGCGTTTTTGGCTACGGCGAGATCATCTCCAACTTGTCCAAGCCTGAAGATGAGCGCGAAGTCTTCACCGCCAAAGTGACGGGTCTGATGCCCACAGTTGAAGATTTGAAGAACATGGTGCCTGCCGTCTTGCGCGGCACGGCGCTGGGCTCTGCTCTGGGTATCTTGCCTGGTGGCGGTGCTTTGCTGGCAGCTTTTGCGGCCTACACCATTGAGAAGAAAACCAAGTTGCGTCCGGGCGAAGTGCCTTTTGGTCAAGGCAACATCCGTGGCGTGGCGTCCCCTGAGTCGGCCAACAACTCGGCTTCGCAGACATCCTTCATTCCTTTGCTGACCTTGGGCATTCCGCCCAACGCCGTGATGGCTTTGATGGTGGGTGCCATGACCATCCACAACATTCAGCCCGGCCCGCAAGTGATGACCAGCAACCCCGAGTTGTTCTGGGGTCTGATCGCATCGATGTGGATTGGCAATGCCATGTTGGTGATTTTGAACCTGCCTTTGATCGGCATTTGGATCAAGTTGCTCACCGTGCCTTACCGCTGGTTGTTCCCGGCCATCGTGCTGTTTTGCGCGATCGGTGTGTACTCGACCAACAACAACACCTGGGACATCTGGATGGTGGCCATGTTCGGTGTGATCGGTTACACCTTCATCAAGTTGGGCATGGAGCCAGCGCCTTTGCTGTTGGGCTTCATTCTGGGCCCGATGATGGAAGAGAATCTGCGCCGTGCCATGTTGCTCTCGCGTGGTGACTGGAGTGTGTTTGTGACACGTCCTTTGTCGGCCGGTTTGTTGGCTGCCGCTGTTTTGTTGCTGATCATTGTGGCTTTGCCATCGATCAAATCCAAACGCGAAGAAGCATTCGTGGAAGACTGAGCCCTGCTTGTCTTCTTGATCCCAACGGCCTCCTCGCGAGGCCGTTTTTCATGGCGGCCCCCGTGTCACCTCTGCTAGCACCAGGGTTTGCCGCCTCTGACAAAATCAAGGATTGGCTGGCCTTGGGCCACGAATTTTTGGCGACTTACGGACTGATATGCAGTTTCACAACCAATACCCTTACACCAGCACACGCTTGCCTTTGTTTGCCCGCAATGTGGTGTCGACCTCACACCCCTTGGCGGCGCAAGCGGGCCTGCGCATGATGCTCAAAGGCGGCAACGCGGTCGATGCCGCCATCGCCGCTGCGGCCGTGATCACCTTGACCGAGCCTGTGAGCTGCGGTCTGGGCTCCGATGCTTTTGCCATTCTTTGGGATGGGCAACAGCTGCATGGGCTCAATGCTTCGGGCCCTGCGCCATCGACTTGGACGCCCGAATACTTTCACCGCAAATATGGCGCGGATGCGGTCGCGCCTCCGAAGCGCGGCATGGACTCGGTCACCGTGCCAGGCGCCGTCGCAGGCTGGGTGGCCATGAGCGAGCGTTTCGGCAAGCTGCCTTTTGCCGACTTGCTGGAGCCCGCCATCGAGGTGGCCGAGCGCGGTTATCTGGTGCCAGTGGTGGTGCAACAAAAATGGGCGGCGGCCACACCCGAGCTGCAATCGCAGCCGGGCTTTGCGCAGAGCTTTTTGCCTTGGGGCCGTGCGCCCGAGGTGGGCGAGTTGTTCCAGTTCAAGAACGCGGCGCGAGGTCTCAAAGCCATCGCCGCCACCAAAGGTCAAGCCTTGTACGGTGGCGAGATCGCCGAAGCGATTGAGCGTTTTGCCAAAGACAACGGTGGCAGCATCACCGCCAAAGACTTGGCCGACTTCAAGCCAGAGTGGGTCAAGCCGATTGCGCAAGACTACCGGGGCTATACCCTGCACGAAATCCCGCCCAACGGGCAGGGCATCGCCGCCTTGATCGCGCTGGGCATCTTGTCCAACTTTGACCTGGCCAGCCACGCGGTGGACGGGGTCGATTCGCAGCACCTGCAGATCGAAGCCATGAAGCTGGCGTTTGCCGATGTGTACCGCTATGTGGCCGATCCGCGCTACATGGAGGTCACGCCTGAGCAGATGCTTGACCCGGCTTACCTGGCCAGCCGTGCCAAGCTCATCGACATGAAGAAGGCGCAAAACTTCCAGGCGGGCAACCCGGTCAAGGGCGGCACGATTTATCTCACGGCGGCTGACGAAAACGGCATGATGGTCAGCTTCATCCAGAGCAATTTCATGGGTTTTGGCTCCGGTTGTGTGGAGCCGACCTATGGCATCAGTTTGCAAAATCGCGGCCATGGCTTCAGCACCAACGCGAAGGGGCCCAACACGGCCAACTTGGTGATGCCCGGTAAGCGCCCATTTCAGACCATCATCCCTGCTTTCCTGACCCAAAACGGCCAACCCGTCATGAGCTACGGTGTGATGGGCGCCAACATGCAGCCCCAGGGTCATATGCAAACGCTGGTGCGCATGTTGGACTACAAGCAGAACCCGCAGGCCGCTTGCGATGCGCCGCGCTGGCGCTACAACACGGGCCTGAACATCAACGTGGAAGCCGCGATGAACGCCCAGACCGTGCAAGCACTGACCGAGCGCGGTCACCAGCTCGACATCATCAACGACTCCTACCAGGACTTTGGCGCTGGCCAATTCATCTGGCGCATGGGCGATCCGGGTGTGGAGGGTTACATGGCCGCCAGCGACCCGCGCCGGGACGGGCAGGCGGTGGGCTTTTGATGGTGCAGGCACAGCCGCACAAAGCCTCCGCTGGTTTGATCCTGGCGGCGACCGGTGCCATCGCCTTCAGTGGCAAGGCCATCATCGTCAAACTGGCCTACCGCCATGGCGTGGATGCGGTCACGCTTTTGATGTACCGCATGCTGTTTGCGCTGCCCATGTTTTTGCTGATGGCCTGGTGGGCAGGGCGGGGCAAGGCCGCGTTGACTGGGCGCGACTGGCTGGGTGTGATCGGCTTGGGTTTCAGCGGTTATTACTTGTCGAGCTTTTTGGACTTTTGGGGCCTGGAGTTCATCAGCGCTTCGCTGGAGCGCTTGATCCTGTACCTCAACCCCACGCTGGTGCTGGTGCTGGGTTGGTTCTTGTTCAAAAAGCGCATCAGCACCCGCCAGGGCATGGCCATGGCCATCAGTTACTCGGGTGTTTTGCTGGTGTTCGGGCATGAAGTCAGCCTGGCCGGCACGCATGCCGCCCTGGGGGCCTTTTTGGTGTTCTCCAGCGCATTCACCTATGCCGTTTACCTGACCTACAGCGGCCAGATGGTGCAACGCTTGGGTTCTTTGCGGCTGGCCGGGCTGGCCTCTTCGGCCGCTTGCTTTTTTTGCTTGTTGCAGTTTGCACTGCTGCGGCCCTGGGCCGCTGCGCAAGTGGCCGAGCCGGTGCTGTGGCTGTCGCTGCTCAACGCCACGGCCTGCACCGCTTTGCCGGTGCTGCTGGTCATGATGGCGATTGAGCGCATTGGCCCGGGCCTGACGGCGCAGACGGGCATGATCGGCCCCATGTCGACGATTTTGATGGGCGTTCTGATTTTGGATGAGCCCTTCAATGTGTGGGTCATCGCTGGCACCGCTTTGGTGGTCAGTGGTGTGTTTTTTGTGACGCGGCCAGCGGGCCGCAGCAATTGATTTTCAGGAGAACAAAATGGATCTGGGCATTGCAGGCAAATGGGCTTTGGTGGGTGGCGCGAGCAAAGGCTTGGGCTGGGGTTGCGCACGCGCCTTGGCGCTCGAAGGCGTGAACGTGGTCATGGTGGCGCGGGGCGCTGAGGTGCTGGACAAGGCCGTCGACGACTTGCGTGCCGAAACAGGCGGCAAGGTGAAATTGATCGCGGTGGCACAAGACATCACCACCCCAGCGGGCCGCGAAGCCATCTGGAACGTGGCCGGTGGCCCCGGCAAGGACTACGACATCGTGGTCACCAACGCAGGCGGCCCACCCCCTGGCGACTTCCGCGACTGGGACCGCGACGCCTGGATCAAGGCCATCGACGGCAACATGCTCACCCCGATTGAACTGATCAAAGCCACGGTGGACGGCATGGCCGCACGCGGCTTTGGCCGCATCGTCAACATCACCTCCAGCGCTGTGAAGGCGCCCATCGATGTGCTGGGCTTGTCCAACGGTGCACGCAGCGGCCTCACGGGCTTTGTGGCAGGCGCCTCGCGCAGCAAGATTGCAGGCCAGGGCGTGACCATCAACAACCTGTTGCCCGGCAAATTCGACACCGATCGCATCCGCGCCACGCTGCCTGCGATGGCGCAAAAGCAGGGCAAAACCGTGGAAGAAATGCGCGCCATCCAGCAAGCGCAGATTCCCGCCGGGCGCTATGGCAACCCTCAGGAGTTCGGTGCGATTTGTGCCTTCTTGTGCAGCCAGCATGCGGCTTACATGACGGGCCAGAACGTGTTGGCCGATGGGGGCGCGTACCCGGGCAGTTTCTAAGCCGGTAGATTGAGATGGACCCCGGGTCTTCGCCCGGGGTGACATCAGGCATTCGGCCCCGGGTCTTCGCCCGGGGTGATATGTCGCATTCGGCCCCTGGGTCTTTGCCGGGGATGACATGGCACCGCGGGTTTCAGCGCTGCCTTGACGACACCCAGATTCCGCCAATGATCAGTGCAAACGCCAGTGCGTGGTAAAGGTGCGGTAACTCGCCCAAAAAGGCGGCCGAAAAGATGGCTGCAAACAAGGGCGTGAGGTTGGCAAAGAAACCGGCCACAGCAGGACCGGCTTGCTGGATGCCCAGCCCCCAGCAGCGGTAGGCCAGCACCGCAGGGCCCACGGCCACAAAGGCGAGGGCGCTCACCAAAGGCCAGCCCCAGGTGATGTGGGCATCGGTCAAGCCCCACTCCATGCCAGCAAACAAACCGGACCACCCCAGTCCAAAAACCACTTGCGCCAGCAAGAAGGCGGCCCAGTTCTGTCGGATGGCTTCGGGCTCGTCTTTGCGGCTGAGCAGCCAGCTGTACCAAGACCAACAGGCGGTGGCCAGCAAGATGAACAAGTCGCCCACCACCAGTCGCACGGCCATCAGCTGAGCCCAATCGCCCCGTGACAGCACCACCAGCACACCCAGAATGGACAACACGGCGCCTTGGATTTGCGCACGACGCACAGGCGCCTGAAAAAACAATGCGCCGATGGCCAGCATCCACACGGGCCCGCTGGCGGCCACCAGGGTCACGTTCAGTGGTGTCGATGTTTGCAAGGCCAGGTATTGCAAGGCGTTGTAGCAGCCCACGCCCAAGAGGCTGAGCAGCGCAAAGCGCCGCCAATGCGCCCACAAGCCGCTGCCCGAGCGCAAAACCCAAGCGGCCAAAGGCAGCAAGATCACGAAGGCCACAGCCCAGCGCAAGAAATTCAGCGTGATGGGGGGCACCAAGGTATTCACCATGCGCCCCACGACGGCATTGCCCGCCCAAAGCAGTGGCGGCACAGTCAACAGCAAGGCCGTGACGGGAGAGAGTTTTTGAGACATGCGGCGACTGTATCGGTATTCGGGTTTTCCCGTTGTCGCCAAGCTGTCCATGTGCGCTTGTCGGGCATGCAATTCGTGGCACAGTCACGCATCGTTTGTTTTTACCCTTTCAGGAGAATGCCATGAGCCTTGCAGTTCAGATCGACCAGAACGGTGGTCCCGAAGTCATGAAATTGGTCGATGTGACCGTCGGCGAACCCGGCCCCGGTGAGATCCGCATCCGCCACAAGGCCATTGGTCTGAACTTCATTGACGTGTACCAGCGCAGTGGCCTGTACACCTTGCCCATGCCGCTCAAGCTGGGCATGGAAGCCTCGGGCGTGGTCGAAGCTGTTGGTGAGGGCGTGTCACACCTCAAGGTGGGCGACCGCGCAGCGTATGCCAGCCAGCCGCCCGGCAGCTACTGCGAAGTGCGCGTGATGCCCGCCAAGTGCGTGTGCAAGCTGCCCGATGCGATCTCGTTCGAGACCGGTGCGGCCATGATGCTCAAGGGCCTGACAGCGCAATATTTGCTCAAGCGCACGCTGCCCCAGGGCGGCCTCAAAGCCGGTGACTTTGTGCTGTTCCATGCCGCAGCCGGTGGCGTGGGCCTGATCGCCAGCCAGTGGGCCAAGGCCCTGGGCTTGCGCCTGATTGGCACCGCAGGCAGTGATGCCAAATGCGCGCTGGCCTTGGCCAATGGCGCGGAGTTCTGCATCAACTACTCGACCGATGACTTCCAGGCCAAGGTCAAAGAGATCACCGGCGGCAAGGGCGTCAAAGTGGTGTACGACTCGGTGGGCAAAGACACCTGGGACAAGTCGCTCGACTGCCTGGCCCCGTTTGGCCTGATGGCCAGCTTTGGCAACGCATCCGGTGCCGTGGCACCGTTTGCACCGGGCATCCTCGGCCCCAAGGGTTCGATCTATGTGACGCGCCAGACTTTGTTCAGCCACATCACCACGCGCGAAAGCACGCAAGAGATGGCCGACGATTTGTTCGAAGCCGTGACCAGCGGCAAGGTCAAGATCCACATCGACCAGACCTTCCCGCTGGCACAAATCCAGGACGCGCACATCGCTTTGGAAGCGCGCAAAACCACGGGTTGCACCATCATCACGTTGTGAGCCTTGGGCGTCGGCGCTTCGGCGCCGAATGCCCATTCACACGTCGCTGAATGAAAAAAACCGCTGACCCTCAAGGGCAGCGGTTTTTTTCTGGGCGCTCAGCGCGTCAGATCACGCAGCCAGCTTGGCCTTGGGCGCGATGGTCTCCAGCGCATCACTCAGGATTTGCAGAGTGCGGGGAACCTCGTGCCATTTGTCCAAGCCGAACAACCCCATGCGGAAGGTGCGGAAGTCGGCCGGTTCATCGCACTGCAGCGGCACGCCTGCGGCGGTTTGCAAGCCCAGGGCCAGGAACTTTTTGCTGCTTTGGATCTCGGGGTCGGTGGTGTAACTCACGACCACGCCAGGTGCTTCAAAGCCGGGTGCAGCCACGCTTGGGAAGCCGTGCTCCAACAGCAATGAGCGAACCTGGCGGCCCAGCGCCATTTGTTCTTCGCGCACTTTGGCAAAACCATAGGCTTCGGTTTCCAGCATGGCTTCTTGCAGGCGCAGCAAAGCATCGGTGGGCAAGGTGGTGTGGTACATGTGGCCACCGCCTTCGTAGGTTTCCATCACTTGCAGCCATTTTTTCAGGTCCATGGCGAAGGTGGTGCTGGTGGTGCCGTCAATCGCTTGGCGAGCACGCTCGCTCATCATGACCATGGCGCAGCAAGGCGAGCTGCTCCAGCCTTTTTGCGGCGCGCTGATCAGCAAGTCCACGCCGGTGGCTTGCATGTCGACCCACATGGCACCCGAGGCAATGCAGTCCAGCACCAGCAAACCGCCCACAGCGTGCACGGCATCGGCCACAGCCTTGAGGTAATCGTCGGGCAAGATCATGCCGGCGGCGGTTTCCACGTGTGGTGCAAACACCAGCGCGGGCTTTTCAGCGGCAATGGCGGCTTTGACTTCTTCAATCGGCGCAGGCGCCCAGGCCGCTTGCGAGCCAGCCGCGATGCGGCGGGCCTTGAGCACGCTGTGGCTCTTGGGGATCTGGCCCATGTCAAAGATTTGTGTCCAGCGGAAGCTGAACCAGCCGTTGCGGATCACCATGACGTGTTGGTTCGTGGCGAATTGGCGGGCCACCGACTCCATGCCAAAGGTGCCGCTGCCAGGCACCAGCGCCACCGAGTGGGCACCATAAACGTTCTTGAGCATGCGCGAGATGTCGGTCATCACGCCGCCAAAGCGCTTGGACATGTGGTTCAAGGCGCGGTCGGTGTAGACCACCGAAAATTCGAGCAGACCGTCAGGGTCGATGTGGGGCAACAAGCCAGGCATGGGTGTCTCCGTTTTTTCAATCAGGGGGAAGAGCTTACCTGAGTTCAGGGGATCAGGTGGGCTCATGGTCATCAGGCACAGCCCATGACCATTTGACGGTCAACGCCCGCGCCGCACCCGCAAAATTTCGTCGAGGATCAACAAGCCTGCACCCAGTGTGATGGCGCTGTCGGCCACGTTGAAGGCGGGGAAGTGCCAGCTGCCCCAGAAGAAGTCGAGGAAGTCGACCACGTAGCCGTGCAGCAGGCGGTCGATCACGTTGCCCACAGCGCCGCCCAGGATGAGCGAGATGGCCAGGCAAAACAGCGTTTGGCCGGCATGCGAGCGCAGCATCCACAGCATGAACAGGGCCGCGACCACGCCAATGCCGGTGAAAAACCAGCGTTGCCAGCCGCCCGCAGCGGCCAGGAAGGAAAACGCCGCGCCGTGGTTGTGCACCCGCACCAGGTTGAAAAACGAGGTCACCGGCGTGCTGTCGCCAAGCTGGAAAGCGCCCAGCACCAAGACCTTGGTGAACTGGTCGATCAGCAGCACCAAAAGCGCCATGCCCAGCCAGACCCACAGGTTTGGACGGGCGCCGCCTTTGGCAAATTTTTTCGAGCTGGCCATGCGTGCTTCCTTGAGGGTCAGGCGACCTGGCGGGTTTCACCCTCGCCATGCAGGTTGCTGACGCAGCGACCGCAAATGGTGGGGTGTGCGGCGTCATGGCCCACATCGTCTGCGTAGTGCCAGCAGCGCTCGCACTTGACGGCCTGGCTGGCCGCCACTTGCACGGCCAAAACATCGCCTGCTTGCAGCGTCACTTTGGAGGTGATGAACACAAACTTGATGTCTGCGCCCAGGCTGGACAGCAGGGCGTGGTCATCTGCAGGTGCCGTCAGGGTGATTTCGGCTTGCAGGGATGCGCCCACTTGGCCTGCTGCGCGGACCACTTCGATGTCCTTGTTGACCAAGTCGCGGATCTCGCGGATGCGACCCCACTTGGCCAGCAGTGCAGCGTCGGTGGCACCAAAGTCGCTGAATTGCTCCAAGAAGATGGATTCGGAGCTGCCGAAGCTGCTCCAGGCCTCTTCAGCGGTGAAGGACAAGAACGGTGCCATCCAGCGCAGCATGCCGTGGGTGATGCGGTACAGCGCAGTCTGTGCGCTGCGGCGGGCCAGCGATTTGGGCGCGGTGGTGTACAGGCGGTCTTTGAGCACGTCCAGATAGAACGCACCCAGGTCTTCCGAGCAGTACACCTGCAGCTTGCTGACCACCGGGTGGAATTCGTACGCGTCAAAGTGGGCGCGGATGTCCGCTTGCAGCTGGGCCGCACGGGCCAGGGCAAAGCGGTCGATCTCCAGCAGCTGGTCGTCGGGCACGGTGTCGGTGGCCGGGTCAAAGTCGCTCACGTTGGCCAGCAAGAAGCGCAGCGTGTTGCGGATGCGGCGGTAGGCATCCACCACGCGGGCGAGGATCTTGTCGTCGATGTTGAGGTCGCCCGAGTAGTCGGTCGAGGCCACCCACAGGCGCACGATTTCAGCGCCCATTTTGGAGGTGATGGTTTGCGGCTCGACGGTGTTGCCCAACGATTTGCTCATCTTGCGGCCCTGGCCGTCGGTGGCAAAGCCGTGGGTCAGCAGACCCCGGTAAGGGGCACGGTCGTAGAGGGCGCAGCCCAGCAGCAGCGAGCTGTGGAACCAGCCGCGGTGCTGGTCGTGGCCTTCGAGGTACAGGTCGGCCTCTGAACCCTCGGCGTGGAAGGGCGGTACACCGTATGCGTCTTTGTGGCTGCCGCGCAGCACGTGCTGGAAGGTGGAGCCGGAGTCGAACCAGACTTCCAGAATGTCGGTGCTCTTGGTGTAGCTGGGCGCGTCGGTCGCACCCAAGATGTCTTCCACCGTGACGCGGCTCCAGGCCTCGATGCCGCCTTTTTCAACGATGTCAGCGGCTTGGTCCAGGATCTCCATGGTGCGCGGGTGCAGCTCGCCGCTGTCCTTGTGCAGGAAGAAGGGCACCGGCACGCCCCAAGAGCGCTGGCGCGAGATGCACCAGTCGGGGCGGTTGGCGATCATGTCGCGCAGACGCGATTTGCCGTTCTCGGGGTAGAACTGGGTTTGGTCGATGGCGTCCAGCGCCAGCTGGCGCAGGGTCTTGGGGGCCTTGTCCTTGGTGAAGACGCCCTCGCCCTCGTCCATGCGCACAAACCACTGAGCGGCCGCGCGGTAGATCACGGGGGTCTTGTGACGCCAGCAGTGCGGGTAGCTGTGGGTGATTTCCACGGTGGACATCAGGCGGTCGCTTTGTCCCAGCACCTCGATCACGCGGGCGCAGGCTTTCCAGATGTGCTGGCCACCAAAGAAGGGCAGCTCGGGCGCATACACGCCATTGCCTTGCACGGGGTTCAGGATGTCGTCGTATTTCAGGCCATGGGCCACGCAGGAGTTGAAGTCGTCCACGCCGTAAGCGGGGGCCGAGTGCACGATGCCCGTGCCGTCGGTGGCGGTCACGTAGTCGGCGAGGTACAGGGGCGATGTGCGGCGGTAGCAGTACTCACCGCCTTCGCCTTCGGCCACCGCGTCGTACAGCGGGTGACGGAATACCAAGCCGCGCAGTTTCTCACCCACAGCGGTGGCGATCACAGAACCTTCAAGTTTGTAGCGCTCCAGGCATTTCTCGACCAGGCTGGCGGCCAGCAGCAGCACGCCGCGCGGCGTGTCCACCAAGGCGTATTCCAGTTCGGGGTGGGCGTTCAGGGCCTGGTTGGCAGGAATGGTCCAGGCGGTGGTGGTCCAGATGACGGCGAAGGCTTTTTTGCTGCCTTCGCCGGGCAGCTTGGGCAGGCCGAAGGCGGCAGCCAATGCGGCGTTGTCGTTGGCTTCAAAGGCCACGTCCAGCGTGTCGCTCTTTTTGTCGGCGTATTCGATCTCAAATTCGGCCAGCGACGAGCCGCAGTCGAAGCACCAGTACACGGGTTTGAGGCCACGGTAGACAAAGCCGCGCTCGATCACGCGCTTGAAGGCGCGGATTTCACCGGCCTCGTTGGCGAAGTCCATGGTGCGGTAAGGGCGCTCCCAGTCGCCCAGCACGCCCAGGCGCTTGAAGTCTTCGCGCTGTTGGTTGATCTGCTCGGTGGCAAAGGCGCGGCTTTTGGCCTGCATGTCGTCGCGGCTCAGGTTGCGGCCGTGCAGTTTTTCAATCGCGTTTTCGATCGGCAGGCCGTGGCAGTCCCAGCCGGGGATGTATTGCGCGTCAAAGCCAGCCAGCTGCTTGGATTTGACGATCATGTCTTTGAGCACTTTGTTCAGCGCGTGGCCGATGTGCAGCTTGCCGTTGGCGTAGGGCGGGCCGTCGTGCAGCACGAACAGTGGGGCACCCTGGCGGGCGGCACGCAGCTTTTTGTACAGGCCACCTTCGTTCCAGTCTTTGACCCAGCCCGGCTCGCGCTTGGGCAGGTCGCCGCGCATCGGGAACGGGGTGTCCATCATGTTGATGCGGGTGTCGGGGTTCTGGTCTTTGTCGGTCATGGTGCTTCAAGTCGAGAGGGCTTCGACAAGCTCAGCCCGAGCGGCGGACCGTTCGGAGAGTAAGAGGAGAGGGCTGGGCCGTGGTTCCGTTTGCCCTGAGCCTGTCGAAGGCAGCAAACGAGGGCCGGAGCGTCAAATTCGGTCGCGGGTGGTCTGGCGGTGGGTCTCGCTGTGGCGCAAGGCAAACCAGGCGTGCGCGTCGTCACAGTCTTGGGCGATGCCTTTTGTCAGGGCGTCCAGACCGTCGTATTTGAGCTCGTCGTGTAGTTTGTGCAGCAGATCCACGCGGATGATTTTACCGTAGCCCCCCTCGGCCCCCAGATGCTTGGGCCAGTCGAAGGCGTGGGTCTCCAGCAGCACCCGCCCGCCGTTGACGTCGTTCGGGTCTATGGAGGGGCGTATGCCCAGGTTGGCCACCCCGCGCAAGGGCTGCTCGGCCAGGCCGTGCACCTGCACCACAAAGATGCCGCTGGCCGCGGGCTTCCAGTGCGCAAAGCGCAGATTCAGGGTGCGAAAGCCATCGCCCGCGCCTTCGGTTGTGGCGGCCAGTTCGCGCCCGAGCTTGCGCCCGTGCACCACATGGCCGCTGATGCTGTAGGGGCGACCCAGCAGGGCTTGCACCGCGGGCAGGTCGCCTTTGGCCAAGGCTTCGCGCACCGCCGAGCTGGACACGCGCAGGCCGCGCACCTCATAGCTGTTCATGCGGGCCACGTCAAAGCCCAAGCGCTGGCCTGCAGCGTCGAGCATGGCGTAGTCGCCCGCCCGTTTGGCGCCAAAGCGGAAATCGTCACCCACCAGCACATAGCGCACACCCAGGCCGCGCACCAGCACCTGCTGGATGAAGTCTTCGGGGGACTGGCTGGCGAGGCGAGCGTCAAAGGGCAGCACCACGACCTGGTCCACGCCACATCGCTCCAGCTCCTGCAGCTTGTCGCGCAAGGTGGCGATGCGGGCCGGGGCCAGTTCGGGCTTGTTGAGTGCCTTGGCGAAGTAGTCGCGGGGGTGTGGCTCGAAGGTCATCACGCAGCTGGGCACGCCCCGGTGGGCCGCTTCGCTGCGCAAGAGCGCCAGCATGGCCTGGTGGCCCCGGTGCACGCCATCGAAATTGCCAATGGTCAGGGCGCAGGCGGGGGCCAGCTCTGGGTGATGAAAACCGCGAAAAACCTTCATGGCGCTTGGGGGTCCTGGAGTCCACGACTTGAGGCTTTTGCCCTTTGTCATGGTTTTGAGAAATTCAAAGGGTATATTGTGACTGAGCCCGATCCGCTCAAGCCCGCCACCGTGCCGGGCTTGTCTGGACCGAGACAGTCCCCATCCTTTTCAGTGCTTGCATCTGTTGTCAGGAGTTGTGTGTGAAGGTCTTGAAACTCTCTGCCCAAGGGCTGCCCCAGTCGTGGATTACGCTGGAGCAAGCGGTCACCCACTACGCCGCCGACGAGGTGCGCTGGGAAGCGGGCCGGCAAGTGGCGGTGTATCGCGGTGGCCACAATGCCATCACGGGCGAGCAATCCATCATCACCGTGAACAGCATCATCGGCACCCAGGGCGTGCCGCGCATCAACCCGTTTGACATGCGCCCGGGCCTGACCAACCCCAAACTCTTTGTGCGTGACCGCAATGTCTGCGCTTATTGCGGTGGGCATTTCCATGAGGCAGAACTGACCCGCGAGCACATCGTGCCCTTGGCGCAAAAAGGCCCGGACCACTGGATGAACGTGGTCACCGCCTGCCGCTCGTGCAACCACCGCAAAAGCAGCCGCACGCCCGAGCAGGCCAATATGCCTTTGCTCTATGCGCCCTATGTCCCCAGCCTGTGGGAGGACTTCATCTTGCGCAACCGCCGCATCTTGAGTGACCAGATGGCGTTCTTGATGGCGCATGTGCCCAAAACCTCGCGCTTGCTGGTTTGAGCTGCTGGCGCTTGCAGACGCGGCCAAAGCGCCGCATCATCACTTCCTGAAAAAAACAAAGCGCGGACTGAACTGACCAGCGCGATCAGGGGGGACTTCATCATGCACAGCCATGAAAAAATGGGCACGCCGCTCGTCTCGCGGCGGAACGTCATCTGCAGTTTGCTGGGCGGCGCGTGGTGGGCGCCGCCTGCACTGGCCGCTGGTGAGTCGGTTCAACTCGCGCAGGCCTGGCCTTCCGGTCGTTCACCGCAAGGATTTCTGGTCAGCGAAAAGTTCGATGGCGTTCGCGCCGTGTGGGACGGTAAGCATTTGCGTTTTCGCAGCGGCCGCATGATCGCAGCACCCGCGTGGTTTTTAGCCGCCTTGCCACCTTTGCCGCTGGATGGCGAGCTGTGGATGGGCCGTGGGCAATTTGACCGTGTCTCGGGTGCTGTGCGCAAAACCGTGCCCGACGATGCCGAATGGCGCAGCCTGAAATACCTGGTGTTTGACGCCATGGGGCTGACCGAGACTTTTGCCCAGCGTGTGGGTGTGCTCACGCAAGCCGTGTCGGCCGCCAAGCTGTCGTGGTTGCAAGCGGTGCCACACAGCAGCTTGGAGGATGCGGCGGCACTGCAGGCGCGCTTGCACGACGTGGTGAGCCAAGGCGGTGAAGGCCTGGTCTTGCACCGTGCCGATGCGGTGTGGCAATCGGGCCGAACAGATGCCTTGTTCAAGCTCAAGCCAGAGCCCGATGAAGAAGGGCGGGTACTGGGCTACCAAGCGGGTAAAGGACGTTTTGAAGGCTTGACGGGTGCGCTGTTGCTGGAGACGCCGCAAGGCCAGCGTTTTGCATTGGGTTCGGGTCTGAGCGACGCCCTGCGGCGCGATCCGCCGCCCGTGGGGGCTTGGGTGACCTACCGTTACCGTGACCGCACGCCCTCAGGCCTGCCGAGATTTGCTTCTTTTTTGCGGGTGCGGCAGCCAGAATGAACAAGGGCGCCTTGCGGCGCCCTTGTTGATGGGGTCAGCAGACCTTCAAGCGAAGACGCCTGCCGTCTCCTGCATGCGGGCCGACACTTCGCCCAGCTGGTGCAAGGTGTCGCCAAAGGTCATGTCCAGCTGCGTCAATTTCTTGAAGTAGTGGCTCACGATGTACTCGTCCGTGACGGCAATGCCGCCGTGCAATTGCACCGCTTGTTGGCCAACGAAGCGCATGGACACGCCCAGCTGGTACTTGGCACGGGCCAAGGCGCGGCGGCGTTCGTCGGCAGGCGCGTGCAACTTCAGGCTGGCGTAGTAGCTCATCGAGCGGCCCAACTCCAGCTGCATCTTCATGTCGGCCACGCGGTGGCGCAGGGCCTGGAAGCTGGCGATGTTCACACCGAACTGCTTGCGGGTGTTCATGTAGTCCACGGTGATGGCCAAGGTCTGGTCCATCACGCCCACGGCTTCGGCGCAGGTGCAAGCAATGCCGATGTCCACGGCTTCTTCCAAAGCGGTCAGGCCGTTCAGGGTGATGAGCTGGGCGGCGGCCTTGTTCAACACCACTTCGGCGGCGCGTGAGCCGTCTTGGGTGATGTAAGCCTGGGTATTCACGCCGCTGGCGCTGCGCTCGACCAAAAACAAAGCGATTTGGCCATTCACGGTGGCGGGTACGACAAAGGCATCTGCCTGGTCGCCCACGGCCACCACGCTCTTGGTGCCGCTCACGGTCCATGTGCCGCCCGACTCGCTGGCCTGGGCGGCGCATCGGCCCAATTGGTAACGTGCACCGCGTTCTTGCTGCGCCAGCACGACGATGGCTTCGCCTGCCGCCATGCGCGGCAACCATGCGGCTTGCAGGGCTGCCGGGGCGTGTGTTTGCAGCGTGGCGCTGCAGATCAGGGTCTGGGTGAGGGGTTCGAGCACGATGCCGCGGCCGAGTTCTTCCATGGTGACCATGGCTTCGGTGGGGCCCATGCCCATACCGCCGTGCTCTTCGCTCACATAAAGGCCCGTCAGGCCCAGCTCGGCCATTTCGCCATACGCGGCACGGTCAAAGCCACCCGCAGCCACGATGGCGCGGCGGCGGTCAAAGTCATAGCCCTTGTCCACCCATTTGCGCACCGCATCGCGCAGTTGTTCTTGGTCGTCAGAAAAATCGAAATCCATGTGTGTCTCCTTAACCCAGAACTGTCTGGGCGACGATGTTGCGTTGCACTTCGTTGCTGCCGCCGTAAATGGTGGTCTTGCGCATGTTGAAGTAGTTGGCGGCCAGCGGCGCGTTGGCTACCACACCACCAGGGAAGTTGCCTTGCCAGCCGGCGTCCATGGCTTCGAAGATGAAGGGCAGGGCAAAGGGGCCTGCGGCTTGCATCATCAGCTCGGTGTAGCGTTGCTGGATTTCGCTGCCCTTGATCTTCAGGAGACCGGCGATGTCGAGCGAGTTTTTGCCGGACTTTTCGGCCGACAAAACACGCAGCACCAGCATTTCCAGGGCCACGATGTCGACTTCGAGCTTGGCGATTTCGTCACGGAAGCGCATGTCGTCGTAAACGCCTTCGGCTTTGGCGATGCGCTTTAAGCGTTCGAGTTCGCGCTTGGCGCGGTTCACGTCGGCGATGTTGGTGCGCTCGTGGGCCAGCAGGTGCTTGGCGTAGTTCCAGCCTTTGTTTTCTTCACCGATCAGGTTTTCGGCAGGCACTTCGACGTTGTCAAACCAGACTTCGTTGACTTCGCATTCGCCATCCAACAGCTTGATGGGGCGCACGGTGATGCCGGGCGACTTCATGTCGATCAGCAAGAAAGAGATGCCGGTTTGTGGCTTGCCTTCGGTGCTGGTGCGCACCAGGCAGAAGATCCACTCGCCGTATTGACCCAGAGTGGTCCAGGTTTTTTGGCCGTTGACGATGTATTTGTCGCCCACACGCTCGGCGCGGGTTTTGAGGGACGCCAAGTCAGAGCCAGAGCCCGGTTCGCTGTAACCCTGGCTCCACCAGACCTCGCCGCTGGCGATGCCGGGCAAAAAGCGTTGTTGTTGCTCGGCATTGCCAAAAGCCATGATCACCGGGGCCACCATCACGGGGCCAAAGGGCACCACGCGGGGGGCGCCAGCCAAGGCACATTCTTCTTCGAACAAATGCTTTTGCACGGCGGTCCAGCCGGGGCCGCCAAACTGCGTGGGCCAGCCCCAGCCCAGCCAGCCTTTTTTGCCCAAAATTTTGGCCCAGCGCTGCATGTCCTCACGCGTCAGGCGCATGGCGCTGTGCACTTTTTGTGAAATGTCGGCGGGCAAGTTTGCCTTGACCCAAGTGCGGATCTCGTCGCGGAACGCGAGTTCTTCGGGGGTGAATGCCAAATCCATGGGGGAATTTCTCCGTTGGGGTAAGTGTTCTTTGTAGCGCTGTGCAAACAAAATCAAACGACCGTGCTTTTTATCACGCGCCAGCCGTGCTTTCCTGTCTTAGGAGCGACAAACAAGGGTTTGCAGGGGGTGTGCAGGGATAATCCGCGCACACATGAAAAACATTGTCATTTTGATTTCCGGCTCGGGCTCCAACATGGCGGCCATCGTCCGTGCGGCCGAGCAAGAGCGTTGGGCGGATCGCCTGCATGTCCGGGTGGCCGCTGTGGTCAGCAACAAGGCCGATGCCCCTGGCCTGGCCTTGGCCCAAGAACATGGCATTGCCACCGCTGTG
This sequence comes from Limnohabitans sp. MMS-10A-192, assembly GCF_003063335.1. Taxonomy (GTDB): domain Bacteria; phylum Pseudomonadota; class Gammaproteobacteria; order Burkholderiales; family Burkholderiaceae_C; genus Limnohabitans_A. Next base: position 93,211 of record NZ_NERX01000005.1, read on the forward strand.
CTGGACCACAAAGCGTTTGCCAGCCGTGAAGCATTCGACGCGGCCTTGATGGCGCAGATTGACCAGTTCGCGCCCAGTCTGCTGGTCTTGGCCGGCTTCATGCGCATCCTGACGCCGGGTTTCGTGGCGCACTACGCCGGGCGCTTGCTTAACATCCACCCGTCTTTGTTGCCTGCTTTTCCGGGACTGAACACACACCAGCGGGCCATCGACGCGGGCTGCAAGTTTGCCGGTGCCACGGTGCACCAGGTGACGGCAGATCTGGACCACGGCCCGATCCTCGATCAAGCGGTGGTGCCGGTGCTGGCGGGTGACACGGCCGCGGTGCTGGCAGCTCGTGTGCTCACCCAAGAGCACCTGATTTACCCGCGTGCTGTGGCGAAATTCCTGGCTTAATCGCCCAAGCGTTCGAAGCGCGGCTGCACCTTGCCGTTGAACTCGGCCACATCGGCAAACATGGCCGCAGGCCTGACCCACAGGCCTTGTTCGCCATACAGCGCCTGGTAAAGCGTCATGGGCTGCAGGTCTTCGCTGTGGCGCACGGTGCCCAGCACGCGGTACATGCCGCCTTTGTAGTGCTTGTAGAGGCCTTTGGGGGTTTCGATCAAGGGAGGCAAGGTTTCTTCGGACATGTGTTTCCTGGGGTGGTGCATTCCAAAGGGACAAGGGTGGGACAATACGCCCCATGCATCCAAAAGCCCTTTTAGACGCCTGCGCCGATCTGGTCAGGCTGGTTCTCCAATTTGAACATCCCGCCGACGCTGTGGTGTCGCGCTATTTCCGTGAACACCGCTCGCTGGGCCCGCGCGAGCGTGCGACCTTGGCCGAAACCGCATTTGCGGTGCTGCGCAAAAAACTGCTGTTCGAGCAGCTGGCCCGCTCGGGCTCCGGCCCCAAAGAGCGCAAGCTGGCCATTTTGGGTTTCTTCGGCCCCCGCGACTTTTTGGCCGCAGCCTTGAACGACACCGAAAAGCAATGGCTGGCCACCTGTGACGCCATTCCCGCCGATGCCCTGATGGCCCCGCACCGCCACAACTTGCCCGAGTGGATGGCCAAAGCGCTGCAAGACCAGCTGGGCGAGGACTTCTGGGCCTTGGCCGAGAACCTGCAGCAGCCCGGCACGCTGGACTTGCGCGTGAACACTTTCCAGGCCAAGCGCAGCGACATCCAAAAAGAATTGGCCCAGGCGGGCATCCCTTCCAAACCCACGCCGTATTCGCCTTGGGGTTTGCGCCTAGAGGGCAAGCCCGCTCTGCAAAAGACCGATGCCTTCACCCGTGGCGCCATCGAGGTGCAAGACGAAGGCTCGCAGCTGCTGGCCTTGCTGGTGGATGCCCACCGGGGTGAGATGGTGGTGGACTTTTGCGCCGGTGCGGGCGGTAAAACGCTGGCGCTGGGCGCGTCCATGCGCAGCACCGGTCGCCTGTATGCGTTTGACGTGTCCGGACACCGCCTGGACGCGCTCAAGCCGCGCATGGCGCGCAGTGGCCTGTCCAACGTGCACCCGGCCGCCATTGCGCACGAGCGCGATGACCGCGTCAAGCGCTTGGCCGGCAAGATCGACCGCGTGCTGGTCGACGCACCGTGCTCAGGTTTGGGCACCTTGCGCCGCAACCCTGACTTGAAATGGCGCCAAAAGCCCCAAGCTGTGCAGGAGTTGACCGAAAAGCAGTTGGCCATCTTGCAAAGCGCTTCGCGCATGGTCAAGTCGGGCGGCCGCTTGGTGTACGCCACCTGCAGCGTGTTGCCCGAAGAAAACGAGTTGATTGCGCAAGCCTTCAGTGCCGCCAATCCGGACTTTGTGCCCCTCAACGCAGCCCAAGAGCTCGAGCGCCTGAAGGTGCCGGGTGCCGAGGGCTTGTGCGCCCCAGCGGTTTCGGTGGATGAAGACGGGACGCGAACAGGCGGCGATTTCCTCCGCCTGTGGCCACACCGCCATGGCACAGATGGTTTCTTTGCCGCAGTCTGGACTCGAAAGTGATCATTTGGAGCTCTTTCATGCGTCAGCTGGCGCGAAAGAACTGTCCTTTTTGGCCTGAAAAACTTAAAATCGAAAGATTGCCTGAAAACAGGCGTTCGTAGAAAGATACCTGCATGTTGTTGCCTGATTCGGCTTTTCTAGATGCTTTGATCCAGTGGATGGGTCACGGTTTGTTTGACCTCTCGTGGTGGCAAATCGTCTTGGTGACCTTGGGCCTGACCCACATCACCATCGCCAGCGTGACGATTTTCCTGCACCGCCACCAGGCGCACCGTGCACTGGACCTTCATGCGATTCCTTCGCACTTCTTCCGTTTCTGGCTGTGGCTGACCACTGGCCAGGTGACCAAGGAATGGGCCGCGATCCACCGCAAGCACCACGCCAAGTGCGAGCAAGCCGAAGACCCGCACAGCCCCCATGTGTACGGCATCAAGACCGTGCTGTTCACTGGTGCCGAGCTCTACCGCAAGGAATCCAAGAACCTGGACACCATGAAGCGTTATGGTCATGGCACACCCGATGACTGGATCGAGCGCAATCTCTACACCCGCTTTTCGTGGCAGGGTGTGGCTTTGATGCTGATCATCGATGTGGCCCTGTTCGGTTTCATTGGCCTGAGCATCTGGGCGGTTCAAATGGCCTGGATCCCGATCACGGCGGCTGGCATCATCAACGGCGCCGCCCACTACTGGGGTTACCGCAATTTCGAGGCGCACGACGCCAGCACCAACATCTCGCCCTGGGGTATCTTGATTGGTGGCGAAGAGTTGCACAACAACCACCACACCTACCCCACATCGGCCAAGCTGTCGGTCAAGCCTTACGAATTCGATCTGGGTTGGGCTTACATCCGCGCCCTCGAAATCATGGGGCTGGCCACCGTCAAGAAAACAGTGCCTCGTCTGGCTTACGGTGACATCCGCCCCGTGGCCGATGAAAAGACGCTGGAAGCCTTGATCGCCAACCGTTACGAGGTGATGGCCGGTTATGCCCGCAATGTGCGCACGGTGATGCAGCAAGAAGCCGAAAAATTGAAGCTGGACGCCAATGTGCTGCAAGCGGCCAAGCGCTGGCTGCACCGCGATGCCGCCAAAGTGCCCGCCGAGGCGCAAGACCAACTCAAGCAGGCCCGCGCCGCGAGCCCCGTGCTCGACAAGATGGTGCAGATGCGTGAAGAGCTCAGCCAGATCTGGCTGAACACCTCGCATTCACGCGAGCAACTGGCCGCAGACTTGCAAGCTTGGTGCCGCCGCGCCGAAGAGAGTGGCATCGCCACTTTGCGTGACTTCTCGGTCAAGCTGCGCGCGGTGCGTCAAACCGCTTGAGGCGTTGAAAACACCACGACAAAGGACCTTCGGGTCCTTTTTTGTTGGGACCCATCATGTCACCCCGGGCTTGATCCGGGGTCCAGTCCGCGGCCCTTTGCCATGTCTGTGAGGTGAATGGATCCCGGATCGTAGTCCGGGATGACAGACTTCTTGTACTGTCTACGCTGGGCTGGCCTCTTGGATTTTCCTCGCCGGGCAGAGCCTGTTGGCTTGGTCTTCTCGGGCTTGACTTCTTGGGCTTGTCACCCCGGGCTTGACCCGGGGTCCATTTCCATTGACCTGGTGACCCGAGAGCTGCATCAGCCAACAAAAAACCCGCCAGAGGCGGGTTTTTTGTTGCAAGGCTCAGGCCGAATCACTTCAGCTTGATTTCCTTGTATTCAACGTGCTTGCGAGCTTTGGGGTCGAACTTCATGATCGACATTTTCTCGGGCATGGTTTTCTTGTTCTTGCTGGTCGTGTAGAAGTGACCAGTGCCAGCTGTGGATTCCAGCTTGATTTTTTCGCGTCCGCCTTTGGTTGCCATGGTAGATGACTCCTAATGTTCTGGGTTTAGGCTTGACCGCGTGCGCGCAGGTCTGCGAGCACGGCATCGATGCCGTTTTTGTCGATCAGGCGCAGAGCAGCGCTGGAAACGCGCAGACGCACCCAACGGTTTTCTGTTTCAACCCAGAAACGACGGTATTGCAGGTTCGGCAGGAACCGGCGCTTGGTTTTGTTGTTGGCGTGGGAAACGTTGTTTCCCGTCATTGGGCCTTTGCCCGTTACGTCGCAAACGCGTGCCATGTGGACACTCCGATACTTTTAAAACAGCCGGTGCCGATGGGTCTCATGCAGATTTGCACGGGGCCTGGCGTTCCAGCCTCACCTCGCCAAGATGGGTGGCGGTATCCCAGATCGCTGGCCCTGTGATCCCCGGCGAAAAGTCGGGGCAGATCCAGCAAAGCCTTGAATTATAACCAGAAATCAGGCCTGGTTCTGTTCCAGGAAGCGTTGGGCATCCAGGGCGGCCATGCAGCCCGTACCGGCACTGGTGATGGCCTGGCGGTAAACGTGGTCCTGCACATCGCCCGCAGCGAACACGCCGGGCACCGAAGTTTGGGTGGCAAAACCCTTCAGGCCACCTTGGGTCACGATGTAGCCGTTTTCCAGCTCCAGCTGGCCCTGGAAGATGTCGGTGTTGGGCGAGTGGCCAATGGCGATGAAGCAGCCTTTGAGCTCGACGTCCTCCAAGCTGCCGTCCACCGTGCTTTTCAGGCGCACGCCGGTCACGCCAGTGTCGTCGCCCAATACTTCTTCCAGCGTCTGGAAGGTCTTGAGCACGATCTTGCCGGCGGCAACCTTGTCCATCAGCTTGTCCACCAGGATGGGTTCGGCCTTGAATTTGTCGCGGCGGTGGATCAGGTACACCTTGCTGGCGATGTTGGACAGGTACAGGGCTTCCTCGACGGCCGTGTTGCCACCGCCCACCACGCAGCACAGCTGTTCGCGGTAAAAGAAACCGTCGCAGGTGGCGCAGCCGCTCACGCCACGGCCCATGAAGGCGGTTTCGGAGGGCAGGCCCAAGTATTTGGCCGAAGCGCCGGTGGCGATGATCAGGCTGTCGCAGGTGTAGGTGCCGCTGTCACCGATCAGGGTGAAGGGGCGCTGCTCCAGCTTAACGGTGTGGATGTGGTCAAAAACGATCTGGGTCTTGAAGCGCTCGGCGTGTTCCTGAAAGCGCTGCATCAGCTCGGGGCCTTGCACGCCGTTCACGTCGGCGGGCCAGTTGTCCACTTCGGTGGTGGTCATGAGTTGACCCCCTTGGGCCATGCCGGTGATCAGCAGGGGCTTGAGGTTGGCACGGGCAGCGTACACGGCAGCGGTGTAGCCTGCAGGGCCGGAGCCGAGGATCAGAACTTGGGCGTGTTGGGTAGAAGTAGACATGGTCTGCCAATCGGGTGATGAGAATGAGGATGCCAAGCATCGCGTATTCCTTATTGTAAGAAGCTGGCAAAGGCAGAGGGCGACAGGGGAATCTGGTCCTTTGATCGGGTAAGCTTGCAACTTAAGTTATGACCTATTCTTTGCATACTCTGACCCATTCGACTTCCTCCGCAGACGAGGAGGCCGAGCCGCAAAATTTTTGGGCTCGTTTTGCCCAAGAGATCAGTCTTTTGCTCGGCGCAGGTGTGCTGCTGCTGTGTCTGTTGGCTTTGCTCAGCTACCAAGCTCAGGATCCTGCGTGGTCAACATCAGGCGCAGGTGGCGTCACGCGCAATTGGATGGGGCGTTCGGGGGCTTTGTTTGCCGACTTGGCGTTCTTCATTTCGGGTTATTCCGTCTGGTGGTGTTTTGCCGCAGGCTTGCGAGCATGGCTGTCGGGTTTGGCGCGTTGGCTGGGCAACACTGGCGCATCCGAATCGGCAGAGGCATTCACTTTGCAACGCAGGGCTTGGGTGTTCTGGTTGGGTTTGATGTTGCTCATGTCTGCCAGTGCCAGTTTGGAGTGGACCCGTCTGTACCGCTGGGAGTCGAATTTGCCAGGTCACAGCGGCGGCATCTTGGGTTATCAATTGGGCCGTCTGAGCATGCAGTGGCTGGGTTTCACAGGCTCGGGCTTGGTGGGCTTGGTGCTGGGTGTCATCGGCTTGGCCATGGTGTTCAAATTTTCATGGGGCCAGCTGGCCGAGAGCATTGGCGAGCGCATTGACCGTTTGATTCGCTCGCGCCATGCCAAGAAAGAGATCGAAGAAGACTTTGCCTTGGGTCAGCAAGCGCTGCGCGAACGCGAGCAGGTCTTGTCCATGCAGCCTGTCGAGCCCCAGTGGGACCTGGATGCACCCCATTTGCAAGCGCCTGAAGGGCAGCTGGATCTGGCGCCCGTGCCCGTACCTGCGCCGCCTGTGCCACCGATGGTCATTGAACCTGCGGTGACCGCAGTGCCGCGCAGCGAACGTGTGGTCAAGGAACGCCAAAAACCCTTGTTCAATGAGTTGCCTGACAGCAAGCTGCCGCAGGTGGACTTGCTCGATGCCCTGACGGCTCGTCAGGAAACGGTATCGCCTGAGACGCTGGAGATGACCAGCCGTTTGATCGAGAAGAAGCTCTCCGATTTTGGCGTCAAGGTGCGGGTGGTGGCAGCGGCCCCCGGGCCCGTGATCACGCGTTACGAGATCGAACCGGATACCGGCGTCAAAGGCTCGCAGATCGTCAACCTGGCCAAGGACCTGGCCCGTTCACTGAGCTTGGTGTCCATCCGCGTGATCGAGACCATCCCAGGCAAAAACTTCATGGCGCTGGAGTTGCCCAATGCCAAACGCCAGTCGATCAAGCTCAGCGAAATCCTGGGTTCGCAGATTTACAACGAAGCCAAGTCCATGCTGACCATGGGCTTGGGCAAGGACATCATTGGCAACCCGGTGGTGGCCGATCTGGCCAAGATGCCGCACGTGCTGGTGGCCGGTACCACCGGTTCGGGCAAGTCGGTGGGGATCAACGCCATGATCCTGTCGCTGCTGTACAAGGCCGAAGCGCGCGATGTGCGCTTGTTGATGATCGACCCCAAGATGCTGGAGATGTCGGTCTACGAAGGCATTCCACATTTGTTGGCCCCGGTGGTGACCGACATGCGCCAGGCCGCGCACGGCCTGAACTGGTGTGTGGCCGAGATGGAAAAACGCTACAAGTTGATGAGCAAGATGGGCGTGCGCAATCTGGCGGGGTACAACCAGAAAATCGACGACGCCACGGCCCGCGAGGAGTTCATCTACAACCCCTTCAGCCTGACCCCGGACGATCCAGAACCGCTCAAGCGTTTGCCGCACATTGTGGTGGTGATCGACGAGTTGGCCGACTTGATGATGGTGGTGGGCAAGAAGATCGAAGAGCTGATCGCCCGCTTGGCGCAAAAAGCCCGCGCCGCCGGCATCCATTTGATCTTGGCCACGCAGCGCCCCAGTGTGGATGTGATCACGGGTTTGATCAAGGCCAACATCCCGACCCGCATCGCCTTCCAAGTGTCCAGCAAGATCGACAGCCGCACCATCCTCGACCAGATGGGTGCCGAGGCGCTGCTGGGCATGGGCGACATGTTGTACATGCCCTCGGGCACGGGTTTCCCGATCCGCGTGCATGGCGCGTTTGTGAGCGACGAAGAAGTGCACCGCGTGGTCAGCTACCTCAAGAGCCAGGGCGAGCCCGATTACATCGAGGGTGTGCTCGAAGGCGGCACCGTGGATGACGATGGCGGCATGTTGGGCGAAGGCGACAACGCCGAGAAAGACCCGATGTACGACCAAGCGGTCGAAGTGGTGCTCAAGAACCGCAAGGCCAGCATCTCCTTGGTGCAACGCCATTTGAAGATTGGCTACAACCGCGCCGCGCGCTTGGTGGAAGACATGGAAAAAGCGGGCCTTGTCAGTGCCATGAGTGGCAGTGGTCAACGCGAAATTCTGGTGCCCGCCCGGGCAGAGTGAGACACATGAAATTTTCACGTCGTCATGGGCTGCTTGCCAGCTTGCTGTTTTGCATGGGGGTGGGTTTGTCTGCACAGGCCCATGCCGACGGGCTGGATGCCTTGTCGCAGTTCATCAAGCAAACACGCAGTGGCCGTGCGCAGTTCACTCAGGTGGTCACCTCGCCAGCGCGGCAAGGGCAGCTTGGTCGCAGCAAGACTTCCAGCGGCAGCTTTGAGTTTCAGCGTCCCGGCAAATTCCGCTTTGATTACCGCAAGCCCTTTGTGCAAACGCTGGTGGCCGATGGCCAGACGGTTTGGATGCACGATGTGGACTTGAACCAAGTGACGGCGCGCAACCAGGCGCAAGTGTTGGGCTCTACGCCCGTTGCTTTGTTGACGGCGGCCACAGACCTGGAAGGTCTCAAAGCCGATTTCAGCTTCAAAACAGAGCCCGATCGCGATGGTCTGCAATGGGTCCGTGCGACGCCTCAAAAAACCGACGGTCAAATCCAGTCGGTGCGGGTGGGCTTGCGCACAACGGACAAAGGGGTGGAGTTGGCCGTGCTCGATGTGCAGGACAGCCTGGGTCAGCGCTCGCTGTTGAGTTTTTCTGCGTTCGAGCTCAATCCTGCTTTGCCCGCATCCAGCTTTGTGTTCAAGGCACCCGCCGGTGCCGATGTGATTCGACCTTGAAGCGTGCAGGCAAGCGATGACGGTCGTGCCACTTTCGCCCCAGGCCCCTTTGGCCGAACGCCTGCGCCCGCGCAATTTGGGTGAGGTGATCGGTCAACAACATTTGCTGGGCGAGGGCATGGCCCTGCGTTTGGCCTTTGAGTCGGGGCAGCCGCACAGCTGCATTTTGTGGGGGCCTCCGGGTGTCGGCAAGACCACGATCGCCCGCTTGATGGCCGACGCCTTTGATGCCCAGTTCTTGAGCATCAGTGCGGTGCTGGGCGGTGTCAAGGACATCCGTGAGGCCGTCGACAAAGCACAAGCGGCACGCACTGGCCTGCACCCGCAGCGCACCATCATGTTTGTCGATGAGGTCCACCGCTTCAACAAGAGCCAGCAAGACGCCTTCTTGCCCCACGTTGAAAGTGGCCTCTTCACCTTCATCGGCGCCACCACCGAGAACCCATCGTTCGAGGTCAATTCGGCCTTGCTCTCGCGGGCGGCCGTGTATGTCTTGCAGTCCTTGACCGAAGACGATTTGAAAAACATCGTCTTGCGTGCCCAAGGCATCCAAGCGGTTCCGGCGATCGAGCCCGATGCCCTGGCCCGTTTGTTGGCCTATGCCGATGGCGATGCCCGGCGCCTGCTCAACACGCTGGAGACCTTGTCGATGGCGGCCACCCGCGAAAAGATCGACCCGGTCACCGATGCCTGGTTGCTGCGGGTGCTTGGCGAGCGCATGCGCCGCTACGACAAAGGCGGCGAGCAGTTCTACGACACCATCAGCGCCTTGCACAAATCGGTGCGTGGCTCGGACCCCGATGCCGCACTGTATTGGTTCGTGCGCATGCTCGATGGCGGTGCCGATCCGCGCTACATGGCGCGGCGCTTGATCCGCATGGCCAGTGAAGACGTCGGTTTGGCCGATCCCCGCGCTTTGCGTCTGGCGCTGGATGCGGCCGATGTGTACGAGCGTTTGGGCAGCCCTGAGGGTGAGCTGACACTGGCCCAGTGCGTGATCTATCTGGCCATGGCCCCCAAATCGAATGCGGCCTACAAGGCCTTCAACGAGGCCAAAGCCTTCGTCAAGAAAGACGGCACACGCCCCGTGCCCATGCATTTGCGCAATGCCCCCACCCAGCTCATGAAACAGCTGGATTACGGCAAAGGCTACCGTTACGCCCATGACGAAGAAGACGGCTTTGCCGCTGGGGAGCGTTACCTGCCCGAAGGCATGCCTGATCCCGGCTTTTACCGGCCCGTGCGCCGGGGCTTGGAAATCAAAATCGCCGACAAACTGGAAGAACTGCGAAAACGAAATTCAGCCACAGGGTAATTCCTGAGCAAATCCAAGGCGGTCGGCATCCCGCCTTCTCTACAATTCTTCAACCCCGCCAGCGAAAAAAGCACCATTGGCGGGGTTTTTGCTATGTATTTGGAATCACCCAAAAGGTGCGTCTGGGTATTCAAAAGCCATTCGTGGCGCGACTCGGCAAGACCGGGTCCACATTCGGAGAGAAAAAATGGACGTCTTCTTGCAGCAGGTCATCAACGGCCTGGTCATGGGCAGCATGTACGCCTTGGTGGCCTTGGGCTACACCATGGTGTACGGCATCATCAACCTGATCAACTTTGCGCACGGTGAAGTGCTGATGGTGGGTGCTCTGACGAGCTGGTCGGCCATTGGCATGATGCAGGGCGCCATGCCCTGGGCGCCGGGTTGGCTGATCCTGATCCTGGCGACCTTGATTGCCTGCGTGGTGGCCGTCGCGCTCAACTTCACGATTGAGAAAGTGGCCTACCGCCCCTTGCGCAACAGCCCCAAGCTGGCGCCCCTGATCACGGCGATTGGCATGAGCATCTTGCTGCAGACCTTGGCCATGATCATCTGGAAGCCCAACTACAAGGCGTATCCCACTTTGCTGTCCAGCACCCCCATCCATGTGGGCGGTGCGGTGATCACCCCCACCCAGATCATGATTTTGGGCGTGACGGCGGTGTCATTGGCGGTGCTCATGTGGTTGGTCAACTACACGCGTCTGGGGCGCGCCATGCGGGCCACGGCCGAGAACCCCCGCGTGGCTGGGCTCATGGGCGTCAAGCCCGACATGGTGATTTCTGCCACCTTCGTGATCGGCGCCATCCTGGCGGCCATTGCGGGTGTGATGTATGCCTCGAATTACGGCACGGCGCAGCACGCCATGGGCTTTTTGCCCGGTCTCAAAGCCTTCACTGCGGCTGTGTTTGGCGGCATTGGCAATTTGTCAGGGGCGGTGGTCGGTGGCATCTTGCTGGGCCTGATCGAGGCCATAGGCTCGGGCTACATCGGTCAGCTCACCGGCGGTGTGCTGGGCAGCCACTACACCGACATCTTTGCATTCATCGTCCTCATCATTGTGTTGACCCTGCGCCCCTCTGGCCTGATGGGTGAACGCGTGGCAGACCGCGCTTGATCGAAGGGACCGCTGTCATGAAAAACAACAAAACACTTCAATTCATCTTGGTGGGGGTGGCGCTGATCGTGCTGCCGCTCATCCTGCAAGGCTTTGGCAACGCCTGGGTGCGCATCGCCGACATGGCCTTGCTCTACATCCTGCTGGCGCTGGGCCTGAACATCGTGGTCGGTTACGCCGGTTTGCTCGACCTGGGTTACGTCGCGTTCTTCGCGGTGGGGGCCTACATGTATGGCCTGCTGTCTTCACCGCACCTGACCAACACCTTCGAATGGATCGCCGCCGTGTTCCCTGCGGGCATGCACATGCCGATCTGGTTGATCGTGCCGGTGGGGGCCGCATTGGCGGGCTTGTTTGGCATGTTGCTGGGTGCGCCCACGCTCAAATTGCGGGGCGACTACCTGGCCATCGTGACGCTGGGTTTCGGTGAAATCATCCGGGTGTTCATGAACAACCTGGACCACCCGGTCAACATCACCAATGGCCCCAAGGGCTTGGATCAGATCGATCCGATCTCGGTTTTTGGCATCAATTTGGGCAAGAAGCTGATGGTCGGTGACTTCGAAATCTCTTCGGTCTCGTTGTACTACTACCTGTTCCTGAGTCTGGTGCTGGTGGCCATCTTGATCTCGCACCGCCTGGAGTTTTCGCGCATCGGCCGCGCCTGGATGGCGATTCGTGAAGACGAAATCGCCGCCAAAGCCATGGGCCTGAACACCCGCAACTTGAAGCTGCTGGCTTTTGGCATGGGGGCCACTTTCGGTGGGGTGTCCGGTGCCATGTTCGCGGGCTTTCAGGGCTTCATCTCGCCCGAATCTTTCAGCCTGATGGAGTCGGTGATGATCGTGGCCATGGTGGTGCTGGGGGGCCTTGGCCATTTGCCCGGTGTGATTTTGGGCGCTGTTTTGTTGTCGGCCTTGCCAGAGGTCTTGCGCTACGTGGCTGGGCCTTTGCAGGCACTGACCGATGGCCGTTTGGATGCATCCATCTTGCGCCAGTTGCTGGTGGCGCTGGCCATGATCGTGATCATGTTGATGCGTCCGCGTGGCCTGTGGCCATCGCCAGAGCACGGCAAAGCGCTCAAGACGAAATGAAAGACCCGCACATGACACAAGATACTGTTCTCCAGGTTGCAGGCATTTCCAAACGTTTTGGCGGTTTGCAAGCGCTCACCGATGTGGGCATGACCATCCAGCGCGGTCAGGTCTATGGCCTGATCGGTCCCAACGGTGCGGGCAAGACCACCTTTTTCAATGTGATCACAGGCCTGTACACCCCTGACAGCGGTACCTTTGAGCTGGCAGGCAAGCCCTACCAGCCCACGGCGGTGCACGAAGTGGCCAAGGCCGGCATTGCCCGCACTTTTCAGAACATCCGTTTGTTTGCCGAAATGACCGCGCTCGAAAACGTGATGGTGGGGCGCCATGTGCGCACCCATTCGGGCTTGCTGGGTGCCATCTTCCGCACACCCGGTTTCAAGGCCGAAGAAGCCGCCATTGCAAAGCGTGCCCAAGAGCTGCTCGACTATGTGGGCATTGGCAAATACGCCGACTTCAAGGCGCGCACTTTGTCGTATGGCGACCAGCGCCGACTGGAAATCGCTCGCGCCTTGGCGACCGACCCGCAGCTGATTGCGCTGGACGAACCGGCCGCGGGCATGAACGCGACCGAGAAAGTGCAATTGCGCGAATTGATTGACCGCATCCGCAAAGACAACCGCACCATCTTGCTGATCGAGCACGATGTGAAGCTCGTCATGGGCTTGTGTGACCGCGTCACGGTGCTCGACTACGGCAAACAGATCGCCGAAGGCACGCCGGCCGATGTGCAGAAGAACGAAAAAGTGATTGAAGCCTATCTGGGCACGGGAGGACACTGAGATGGCCGACATCCTTTTGAAAGTCAAAGACCTGCAAGTCGGCTACGGCGGCATTCAAGCGGTCAAGGGCGTGAGCCTCGAAGTGCGCGAGGGTGAGTTGGTCTCGCTGATCGGCTCCAACGGCGCAGGCAAAACCACCACCATGAAAGCCATCACCGGCACCTTGCCTTTGCAAGTCGGTGACATCGAGTACTTGGGCAAAAGCATCAAGGGCCAAGGCCCTTGGGATCTGGTCAAGCAAGGCTTGGCCATGGTGCCCGAAGGCCGAGGCGTGTTCACCCGCATGACCATCACCGAAAACCTGCAAATGGGCGCGTACATCCGCTCGGACGCCGCAGGCATTGCCGACGACATCGAGAAGATGTTCACCATCTTCCCGCGTTTGCGTGAGCGCAAGGACCAGCTGGCGGGCACCATGTCCGGTGGCGAGCAGCAGATGCTGGCCATGGGTCGCGCCCTGATGAGCCGTCCCAAGGTGCTCTTGCTCGATGAGCCGTCCATGGGCTTGTCACCCATCATGGTCGACAAGATCTTTGAGGTGGTGCGCGATGTGTATGCGCAAGGTGTCACCGTGATGTTGGTTGAGCAAAACGCCAGCCGTGCGCTGGCGATTGCCGACCGTGGTTATGTGATGGATTCTGGCCTCATCACCATGACCGGCGTGGGCAAAGACATGCTCGAAGACCCCAAGGTGCGCGCAGCCTATTTGGGCGAGTGATTTCAGACCCTTTGTCACCCCGGACTTGATCCGGGAACCATCTCGTCAGCACGTCCGGGGGCATGGATACCGGATCAAGTCCGGTATGACCGCAAAAACCGCGAGTGAATTTTGGCTCAGTCCACCCGCGCGCCGCTGGCCTTGACCACTGTTTCGTAGCGTGTCAGCTCCTTCTTCATGAAGGCCCCAAACTGCTCAGGCGTGTTGCCCACGGGTTCGGCCATCAGTTGGGCAAAGCGTGTTTTGGTTTCGGGGGTTTGCAGCGCGGCCACAAAAGCCTTGTTCAGCCGATCCACCACCTCACGCGGCGTGGCCGCAGGCGCCACCAGACCCCACCAGGTGTCGATCGCAAAGTCTTTCAGGGTCTCGCTCATGCTTGGAATATCGGGCAGGGCGTTGCTGCGCTGGGTGGTGGTCACCGCCAGGGCTTTGAGTCGACCCGCTTTGATGTTGGCGGCCGCCGTGGCCAGGTTGTCGAAGTTGAAGTCGACCTGGCCTGACAGCAAGGCCAGCTGGGCCGGGTTGCCGCCGCTGTAGGGGATGTGCACCGCAAAAATGCCCGCCGCGCGCTTGAACATTTCACCCGCCAAATGCCCCGCGCTGCCGTTGCCACCCGAGCCAAAGTTCAGCTTGGCGGGGTTGGCTTTGGCATAGGCCACCAAATCGGCCAAGGTGTTGATCTTCAGGCGTTGTGCGGTGTCGGCGTTCATCACCAGCACATTGGGCACGCGCAGCATTTGCGTGATGGGCGCAAAGTCGCGGGCCGCGTCATAAGGCATCTTGGCAAACAGCCAAGGGTTGATGGCGTGGGTGGCGGTGGCCGCAATGCCAATCGTCAGGCCATCGGGTGCCGCTTTGGCCACCAGATCAGCGCCCAGATTGCCACCCGCGCCAGGGCGGTTCTCGATGATCACCGTGCCCAAGCTGTCTTTCACGCGCTCGGCCAAGGCTCGTGCTGTGACATCGATGGGTCCGCCGGGCGCATAAGGCACGATGAGCCGGATCGGCTTGCCTTGGGCCCAGGCTGCGGTCGTCAGACCGCAAGCCGCGGCGCTCAGGCAAAAGTCACGGCGCTGCACGCTTCAGGCCTTGGCTTTATCGGCCTCAGACGTGAACGAGTCTGCGTAGAACTCTTCCTCAGGCAAACCGCCTTGCGCCACGTAGTCGCGCTTGGCCGAATCCACCACGATGGGGGCGCCGCAGGCATAGACCTGATGGCCCGACAGATCGGGGAAGTCCTGAAGCACAGCTTGGTGCACAAAGCCGGTACGGCCTGTCCATTGGTCTTCGGCCTCGGCGTTGGAGATCACGGGCACGTAGCGCAGATTGGGCATCTCGGCCAGGCGAGCTTCGACCCAATCGGCCATGTACAGATCGGCCGGACGGCGACCGCCCCAATACAGCGTGGCCGGGCGGGTGATGCCGCGGTGCTGCATGTGCTCGATCAGCGCCTTGATGGGCGCAAAGCCCGTGCCCGAAGCCAGCAGCACGATGGGCTTGTCGTTGTCTTCGCGCAGGTAAAAGCTGCCATACGGGCCTTCGGCGCGCAGGATGTCTTTTTCCTTCATGGTGGTGAACACCGGGTCGGTGAACTTGCCGCCGGGCATGTGGCGGATGTGCAGCTCCACCGTGGGCGGTGCCATCTCCAATGTGTGCGGTGCATTGGCCATGCTGTAGCTGCGGCGCGAACCATCGCGCAGCAAGAACTCGATGTACTGACCGGCGTGAAACTTCATCACGTCGTTGGCGGGCAATTGGAGTTTCAGCACGATCACATCGTGCGATTTCTTCTCGAGACTCACCACACGCACCGGCATCTTCTTGACGGGCAGGCCGCCTTCAGCCGTCACTTGTTTCGATTCGAGCACCACATCGCTTTGGGCGGTGGCGCAGCAAGTCAGCACCAGGCCTTGGGCTTCTTCTTCGTCGCTCAGGGCTTTGGCCTGGTGGGGCCCGTGCACCACGGTGCCCGAAATCTTTTTGCATTTGCACGAACCGCAGGCGCCGTCCTTGCAACCATAGGGCAGGCCGATGCCTTGGCGGATGCCTGCTGTGAGCAGGGTTTCGTTGACATCGGCGGTGAAGCTGCGGCCGCTGGGCTGCACGGAAATTTGGAAGCTCATCTTTTCGGTATCCTTGAGGGGTTGCATATCACCCGGAACCTCTGATTTTGCCTTCAAACCAAACTCCCTTGGGCGCACTGCCCGCCCGATTTCGCCGTCAGCGTGTCCTGATCGTGGGTTGTGGCGATGTCGGCTTGCGCACCGCAGGCCAGTTGGGTGCGCCGCAAAGCCAGCGTGTGCGCCTGATGGCGCTGACTTCGTCGCCCGAACGTGTGCGTTTGCTGCGCGCTTGTGGCATCACCCCTTTGCAGGGCGATCTGGACGATGCCGCGAGCCTTCGCCGCTTGGCGGGTATTGCGCACCGGGTGATTCATCTGGCCCCGCCGCCCAGTGAGCGCCGGGGTGACTGGGAGCACGATCCCCGTACCCAGGCCTTGGGCCGTGTGCTGCGTTTACGCACGCTGCCGCAGGTGTTGGTTTATGGCTCGACCACCGGCGTATACGGCGACTGTGCTGGCGAACGCGTCAGCGAGTCGCATGCCGTCAAGCCGCACACGCCCCGTGCCCAGCGCCGTGTGGACGCCGAGATGGCCATGCGGTTTTTGGGCCGCAGCGGTGTGCGGGTGAGCGTTTTGCGCATTCCTGGCATTTATGCGGCCGACCGCGAAGGCGGCACGCCGCGCGGGCGTTTGCTCAAAGGCACGCCAGTGCTGGTGGCCAAAGAAGACGTGTACACCAACCACATCCACGCGACCGACCTGGCCCGCGCTTGCGCGGCCGCCTTGTGGCGAGGCAAGCCGCAGCGGGTGGTCAATGTGAACGACGACACCGACTTGAAGATGGGCGACTACTTTGATCTGGCGGCCGGTTTGTATGGTTTGCCCAAGCCGCCGCGCATTTCGCGTCATGACGCCAACACCGCCTTGCCGCTGATGTTGCTGAGCTTCATGAACGAATCGCGCAGGTTGGACAACACCCGCATGAAGCAGGAGCTGCGGCTCAAGCTGCGTTATCCGCATGTGCGCGACGGCTTGAGTCCGCAAACGACCTTGTTCGTCAGCTGATATGGATTCGCTGCGCATTGACAAATGGCTGTGGGCGGCGCGGTTCTTCAAGACCCGCAGCATCGCCAGCGACGAGATCGGCAAGAACCGTGTGCAGATCAATGGCCAGGACGCCAAGGCCTCGCGCGAAGTCAAACCGGGTGACACCGTGCGCATGCGCCAAGGCCAGGTGGAGCGCACCGTCTTGGTCAAAGGCATCAGTGGCGTGCGGGGTCCAGCGCCGGTGGCGCAATTGCTTTACGAGGAAACCGCCGAAAGCCTGGCGCAGCGGCAAAAACTGGCCGAAATGAACCGCTTGTCGCGCGAGCCAGCGCTGAGCATCGAGCAGGGACGCCCCACCAAGCGAGATCGCCGTCAGATCGAGAAAACCTGGGATGACCGCTGGAGCGCAGGCATCGATTGATGCCAGGCACATCGCGCTGGATGTCTTGGAACAGGCCCTTTGCTCAGAGCGCCCAGCTGCTCGCGATCAGTTCATGGACAAGGCCGTTTTCTTTTCAGATCCACACTGCGGGTGCTCAGAATTCGTCTTTCACCATGGTCAAGCCGAGTACATCCCAGTCGAGCATGCCGCCGCGGTAGTAATAAATTTTGTCGGCCGGAAAGCCCTCTCGTGTCATGGCACGAATGGCCATGGGGCTTTGTGGACAGACGGGTCCATTGCAGAATGCAAAAATTTTCTTGGCCTCGGTGCAGTTCCATTGGCTGCCCGTTTTTTTGCAACCCAATTCGCTCAGACGCGAGGCCACCTCTGTGTAGGGGATGCCTACGGAGCCCGGGATGGTGCCTTTGACGCGGTCGTTGGTGTCCCGCATGTCCACGACCAAGGCGTTGCGGTCACTCAGGGCTTCCAAAATTTCGATCTCACCGACGGGGTGAACGCCTGCGACGGGGACCAAGGGCTGCAAGGTGCCGCCGTTTTTGGCAGCCACGGTCATGACACGGGTGATTTCAACCGGGCCTTTGGTGGTTTTCACGACAACGGATTTCTGGTTGTCAAAAATGTTCAAGGCTGTCCCTACGGGAATGATGGCGGCTTGGCCAAAGGCAGCGCCTGCAAAACCAATTCCTAAGAGCCAAGCTGAAATGCTTTTCATGGTCATTGTTCAAAAAGTTGAGAATCAAGGGATCCTGACTTTGTAGGCCTTGTTTTGACTTGATTTGCATCAATGGTTGAGTCAGGGTTATCCCTATGCCGCAGGGGCGCCTTGATTGCGCTCAAATAGTTGTGCGACAAAATCTGCCAATGTGTTTTGGGTGACAATCACACTTCAATTCTGAAATAAGACGGGAAGTTCTATGGTCAAAATGACCCATAAATCTGCTGGGGACCAGTCCATTGCCGTTTCGGATGAGCAAATCGAAAAAGCTGCAGAGGTTTTTCGCGTCATGTCGGCACCCATGCGCTTGAGGATCATCAGCTGCTTGTGCAGCGGCGAGAAAAATGTCGGTGAATTGCTCACGGAGATTGATACGACACAGCCCAATATGTCACAGCACTTGAACACGCTTTATTTGGCAGGGGTATTGGACAAACGCCGAGAAGGCGTTCAGATCTACTACAGGATCGTCAACAACAACATCGTCAACATTTGCCGTGCAGTGTGTCAACAAACCGATCTTGAAAGTTGAGCGTCAGTTTCGAGTCGGGTTTTCACTGTCGTGCCCATGTAGGATGAGCCGCTAATATCAGTCCATCAGGAGACACGAATGAAGCGTTGGTTATTATTGATTTCAGGTTTGTTGGCTTGCACTTTGAGCATGGCGCAAATCAAGGTGGTTTACCACTTGAGTGAAGGCATTCCCCAAGCCTCACGCGCGATTGGCAACATTCGCAATCACCTCAATGCAGACCCGACAGTCAAGATTGTGGTGGTGACCCACGGCTTGGGAATTGATTTTCTTCTGGATGGTGCAACCAATCAGATGGACCAACCCTTTGCAGGCAGCGTGAGCGATCTGGTGGGCAAAGGGGTGGAGTTCCGTGTGTGCAACAACACATTGGTCTCGCGCAAAATCTCAGCAGACAAGGTCCAGATGGAAGCCAAGGTGGTTCCTTCGGGTGTTGCTGAAGTGGCCAAACTGCAAGCCAAAGAAGGCTTTGTTTATCTGCGCCCGTGATGGTTCATGAGGACCGTCATCAATCCGTTTTTTGAGGAGTTTTCATGAAAATTCAACACGCTTTGAGCGCCACTGCGCTGCTGGCACTGTCTGGCCTGGCGCAAGCCCAGGTTGATCCGCTTCACGTGCGCAGCATGGCGGCCTCTTGTTCGGCTTGTCATGGCACCGATGGGCGCGCCCAGCCGGGCATGGAGTCGTTGGCCGGTGCCAACAAGGACGACATGGTCAAGAAAATGCTGGATTTCAAGACGGGTCGCAAGCCCGCCACCATCATGCACCAGCTGTCCAAGGGCTATTCCGACGAGCAGATCGTCGCCATCGCTGGCTACTTTGCCGCCCAAAAGAAATAAGGAAAACAGCCATGCAACGTCGTCATTTTTTGCAGACAGGTTCCGCACTGGGAGCCATGGGTTTGGTTTCGGGTTGTGCCACAGTGGGTGGCGGCAGCGGCCCCAAAGTGGTGGTCATTGGCGGTGGCTATGCCGGCGCTACGGCGGCCAAATACCTGCGCATGTGGTCTGAGCACAAAATTCAGGTCACCTTGGTGGAGCCCAACGATGCGTTCATTTCCTGCCCCATCTCCAACTTGGTGATTGGCGGCAGCAAGACCATCGCCGAGATCACCACCCCCTATGACAACCTGACCAAGCGCCACGGTGTGAACATCATCAAGGACCGCGTCAACACCATTGATGCGGAAAAGCGCATCGTCAAGCTGGCCGGTGGCACCGAGCTGGCTTATGACCGCTTGATCGTCTCGCCCGGCGTGGACTTCATGTGGGAAACCTTGCCTGGCATGGCCAAGGCAGGTGCCAAAGACAAAGTCATGCACGCTTGGAAAGCGGGCGAGCAGACCGTCACGCTGCGCAAGCAACTCGAAGCCATGCCTGATGGCGGTGTGTTCGCCATGTCGATCCCTTTGGCGCCTTACCGCTGCCCGCCCGGCCCCTACGAGCGCGCTTGCCAGGTGGCTGAATATTTCACCAAGGCCAAGCCCAAGAGCAAGGTGCTGATTTTGGATGCCAACGACGACGTGACATCGAAAGGTCCCTTGTTCAAGAAGGCTTGGGCCGAGCGTTACAAAGGCATCGTCGAATACCGTGGCAAACACCGTGTGACCGATGTGGACGCCGCCGCCAACACCTTGAAGTTTGAATTCAACGACGACATCAAGGCCAGTGTGCTCAACGTCATTCCTGAAATGCGTGCGGGTGACATCGCCGTCAACGCAGGTCTGGCTACTGCCAACAAGCGCTGGTGCGAGGTCGACTTCCTGACTTTCGAGTCAAAGGCTGCAAAAAACGTCCATGTGCTTGGCGACTCGATCCAGATTGCCCCGGGTATGCCCAAGTCTGGCCACATGGCCAACCAACACGGCAAAACCTGCGCTGCAGCGGTGATCGCTTTGTTGATGGGCAAAGAGGTCAATCCCATGCCGATTTACAACAACACCTGCTACAGCTTTGTCAGCTCGGAAGACGTGGTCCACGTGGCCAGCGTGCACCGCTACGATGCGGAAAAGAAAACCATGCTGACGGTGCCGGGCTCCGGTGGTGTGTCCAGCGCAGCCAACGAATTGGAGGGCCGCTATGCCCACGCTTGGTCGCGTAACATTTGGGCCGATACGCTGGCGTGAGGTTCAATCGGAAAACGCCGCAGTCGCCAGACTCGCGGCGTTTTTTTACGGCCATTTTTGCAAGTCGAGGTACATCATGAAAAAAACAGTCACATCCCGCCGCCTGTTGCAAGCAGCTTTGCTGCTGGGTTTTGCGGCGCTGGGCAATTCAGCCATGGCCCAGGCGGATGAAGCGCGCGCCAAAAAAATCGTGGGTGGAGTTTGCTTTGTTTGCCACGGCGCAGAGGGTGAATCGTCCAGTGAAGTGTTCCCGCGTCTGGCCGGTCAGCACTGGGAATACACCGCCAAGCAGCTCGAGAACTTCAAAAGTGGCAAGCGCAAGAGCACAGCCATGGCTGACATGGTGGCCAAGTTGACAGCCGATGAGATGGTGGCTTTGGGTAAATTTTTTGAGAAACAAGCCGTTGCCGTGGAGCCTGCCAAAGACCAGGGTCTGGCGGCCGTTGGCAAGTACATCTACCACCAGGGCAACAAGTACAGCGGTCTGGCCGCTTGCGCCAGTTGTCATGGGGCGGAAGCCAAAGGGACAACGGCTTTACCTCGCCTTGCTGGTCAGTATGCAGACTACATCGCCACGCAGTTGCAACAGTTCAACAAGCGCGAACGCACCAATGACAACGCCGTGATGCACGCCATCGTCAGCAAGATGACGCCGCTGGAAATGGCGGCTGTGGCGGAGTACCTGAGCGGCAAATGACGGTGCTCAGTCTCAGGGTGCGGTAAATCCTGAAAGGGGCATTGGCTGCGATGGCTTGGTGCCGGCCGATGTGCCGCCATCCAGCCAACGGTCGGTCAGGCCCGCTCCTGCCCACATGCCTACCAGGCTAACCCATGCGGTCAGGGCAAAAATGGCACCGCCAGTGACGCCTGCTCCGACAGCGCAGCCGCCAGCCAGCATGGAGCCGAATCCCATCAAAATCGCGCCGCCGATGTAGCGGCGCATGCTGTAACCATCGGTGAAGCCTTCCAGCTTCCAGTCTTTGCCGATCAGCGCACCGATCAAAGAGCCCAGGAAAACGCCTGGCATCAGACCGAATTCAAAGCCGATCGGTGGCCAAGGCCATTGCACCACCCGCATCAACCATTCGGCAGAAGGGCCACTGAAGGTCAAGCCCTGAATTTGCACCGGATCAAATGACTCTCGCGCCACCCACTGGCTAAACCCCCAAGCAGCGGCGACCATCAGTCCCGTGCCGATACCCCCCACCCACATCCATAAACTGCGCTGAGGTGAGCGCCATGAAAAATACAGGGCGGCGATGAGCCACACGCCGCCCATGGCCAAGCCCGCTCCGTGTCCCAGACCTGTGATGGCCAGCAGGTCGCGCGCTGCACCGCCAGGGATGGTCCACCAACTGCTGATCGCCAGGCGCAAAGGCGACAAAACGCCTGAGAGTGCTGATTGGGCCGTGACAGCAAATATCAGGCCCGACAGCAGGGCTCGCAAATTGCCATTGGCCGACAGCACCAGCAGTCGGCTGGCGCAGCCGCGGGTCATGACCATGCCAATGCCGAAGGTCAAGCCACCGATGAGTGCACCGGACAGGCTGCCGGTGGCAGAGATTTGGCGTGCGTTGTTGGTATCCAGCCAGCCCATCAAGACCATGAGCTGTACGGTGATCACAGCAGAGGCAAAGGCCAGCAACCAAACTGAAAGCTTGTCGCCAAAACGTCGGTGCCAGAATTCGATCACTGCCGCTCGCAAGCAAAATCTCGAGCGCTGGGCAAAAAATCCAAACAAGCCGCCGATCACCGCGCCACCCGTGGCGAGCACCGTGGGGTTTCCGTAGGCTTCCAGCCATTGAGCCATGGGCATGGCAATCTCCATTTACATCATTGTTGAATGATGTATATCCTAAGCCCGAAGTCGTTCTAGGCGTTGATGGAGGTCAAGAAGCGAACTCAGACCACCCAGCCCATGCCCTTGCTCAGACGCCAGGCCATGCCTGCGCCGATCCAGATGCCGATCAGTGTGAGCCAAGCGGTCAGTGCAAAAATCGCACCACCGGTCATGCCGGCACCGACCGTGCAGCCACCAGCGAGGACCGCACCAAAGCCCATCAATATTGCCCCGGACAAGTAATGCCCCAGCTTGTTCTCGGTCTTGAAGCCTTCAAATTTGAAGTCACGACCGAGCAAAGCCCCGATCAAGGAGCCCACAAAGGCACCGGGCAGCACGCCGGTGTCAAAACCCCAACTGGCCGCGTTGGCCGTGGACAGGACCCGCATCAACCACTCGGCGGAGGGGCCGCTGAAGCTCAGGCTTTGTACCGCCACCGGTTCAAACGATGCGCCTGCAACGGCCTGTGTGAGCCCCCAGCCCATCGCGATGGTCAGGCCAGTCACTGTCGCGCCCAAGCCCAAGGCCCAGCGACCCGCGTGGTGGCGCATGAAGAACGCCAGGCCAACGACAAAAACCAAGGTCGAAAGAATCAAGCCACCCACCGAACCCATCCCGCTGAGGACCAACAAATCGCGCGATGCCCCGCCGTCCACGGGCCACAACTGGCTCAATGTGCTGCGCAAGGGCGCCAACCAACCGCCAATCGTGGCTTGTACCGTGACGGCAAACACCAAACCAGACAGCAGGGCGCGCAAATTGCCATTGGCCGACAGCACCAACAAACGACTGGCGCAGCCGCGCGTCAAAATCATGCCGGCACCAAAGCACAAGCCTCCCAACACGGCCCCGGATATGCTGCCCGGCTGCGCGATGAAACGGCTGACCGAAGGTTGAAGCCAGCCTAAGGCCACCAGGATTTGTACACCCATTAAGCAGGCACCAAAAGCCAGGAGCCAGACGCTCAGGCGCTCGCCAGCCTGGCCTTCACAGCATTCCAGGACTGCGGCACGGGCGCAAAAACGTGTACGTTGGGCCGCAAAACCAAACACCAAGCCGATGATCGCGCCGCCTGCGGCCAGCACATTGGCGTCTCCCCAGGTTTCCAGCAGGCTTGCAAGATTCACATTGATCTCCAATAATTTGATAATTGCTTATATTTCGTCTTGCCTAAACTGATTGACAATACATTGTGTATTTTCCTGGTTTTTTGATCGGTATTCATGAAAGAGCCCATTTTGTACTTCGCCTCGCACCGTCGCCAGTTTTTGGGGCTGGTGACTTTGGCGTGGGCCCAAGTTGGGGGCGCCCAATCGGTCATGCCAGCCCTTTTGCCATCTCCCCCCTCCCTGCAGATTGAATTGGCCAAGGCTTTGCAGCAAAAGCAAGCCCTGATCGTCATGGTGAGCTTGGAGGGCTGTGCCTTTTGCCGTATTGCCCGCAGCAGCCATTTGGTGCCCATGCAAAAAGCAGGAACGCCCATCGTGCAGCTGGACATGCGCAGTGTTCAGGGTGTTCTGGATTTCCAAGGACGTGCGACCACGCACGATCAATTGATCAAGCAGTGGCGCATCTCTGTTGCCCCGACTTTGCTGTTTTTCGGTCCAGGTGGTAAAGAAGTTGCAGAGAGAATGGAGGGCGGTTACCTGCCCGACTTTTATGGACCCTATCTGGAAGAGCGATTGCTCAAGGCTCGGCAGGCGCTTTGAGCGAGTTCTTTGTGTGCTGTCAAAAGCTACTCGCCTACTTAACAATTAGCCATGATTCCAATTCGCATTGATTCCGCTTGGCAAGGCACCTCGGATTGCCGCAGTTGCGGCATCCGAGACATGGTGTTGTTTGCCGATCTCAATGAGCAAGACTTCAGCGACATGCACACGCCCATTGATGACCTGAGCTTTCAGTCAGACGCCATCTTGTACTCTGAAGGTCAATCAGCGCAAGGTGTGTTCACGCTGAGAAAGGGCACCGTCAAGTTGGTGCGTGCCACCGTGGATGGTCGTGAGCGGATTGTTCGGGTTTTGCGTCCTGGCGATGTGATTGGGCTGGAGGCCTTGGTGACCGGCCGCTATGACAGCGAAGCCGTTGCCATGGTGGATGTCAGTGTTTGTCGAATTCCTTTGTCGGTCATCAACCATCTGTCTGCGAACTCTCCCCGTTTGCATTTGCGCTTGATGCAAAAGTGGCAGCAAGCCTTGAAAGATGCCGACGATTGGTTGGCTGAACTGAATTTCGGTACTGCACGTCAGCGTGTGGCGAGCCTGGCCTTGAAAATGCGAGAGCCTGAAGAGCCCCGTTTCACCGCTTTTTTTGCGCGCGACGACATGGGGGCGATGCTCGATCTCAAGCTGGAAACCGTCAGCCGTGAAATTTCTGGCTTGGTGCGTGATGGTGCTCTGAAAGCCTGCGACAAGCAGGGACGCCGGTATGAAATACTGGACGAAAAAATGCTGATGATCTGAACGGCACTGGCTGGGGTTTCAGCGCTTTCTCGCAGTCAGGCCCAGCAGCCCTGACATGCCTTTGTGGGCCGTGCCTTCGTCAATCTGCGCTTCATAGGTCTGCAAATCGATGATGTCGTAATCGACAAAAGCCTCGCGCATCATGGCTTCGTCATACATGTGGTCCAGCTTGCCTGGCCCGCCCGTATTGAACTTCAGTTGAGCTGCTGTGTAGCCCTGAATGATCAGGGTGCCGCCGGACTTGAGGCTTTTGTCCATCTTGGCAAACAGTGCTGTGCGATCTTGGGGGGCGGCAAATTGAAAGAAGATGCCGATGACATTGGCATAACGAGCATTTGCCCAGTCAAATGACTGCCAATCGCAGCAACGCCAATTGACCGACTGCGAGCGTCGCTCGGCCAACAGGCGTGCTTTTTGGATCGCATTTTCAGAAAAATCAAAAGCATCTACGTTCAGGCCTTGCTCAGCCAGCCACAGACCGTTGCGCCCCTCACCATCAGCAACTGCCAAAGCGGAACCTGCTTGCAGGTGTGCCGATTGGCTGCGCAAATAGGCATTGGGTTCTTCCCCAAAGATGTATTGCTCGGTGGCAAAACGTTGGTTCCAAGTGTGGCGTGGGTTGTTGAATGCCGTCATGGTGGAGAGGGTGTGATTTTTGCGTGTGGGCGTCAGAATTGAGTATATTCGTGAAAACTTATGGAGTTTAAGATGAACAATGTGCGTTTGCTTCGCAGGATGGGAAAATGTTCGCATCCTGCAAGGAGGCTACGCTGAATGGAAAGCCTAAGGTGGCATGGACGCCCACCTGAAAGCCACATCACCTCCCCCAACATTGAAGGAATCCCCATGAAAACCGCACATGATTTGGTGGCCGATGCCAAAAGCTGTACACAAGAAATCGCATTGAAAGACGCTGAACAAGCCATCAGGGAAGCCGATGTGTTGATTGACGTGCGTGAAGCCGATGAATTTGCCGCTGGCCACTTGGCTGGCGCAGTTTTGATGCCTCGCGGCTTGCTGGAGTTCAAACTCAGTGCAACGCCCGCCTTGGCTGCGCGAGACATCAACGTGGTGTTGTATTGCAAGACCAGTGGCCGAGCTGCGCTGGCCGCGCAGAGCATGCAAGCCATGGGTTATTTGCGTGTCAAATCGATTGCCGGGGGTTTTGATGCTTGGCTGGCCGCTGGTAAGCCGGTGGTCAAGCCAGAGCAACCCTCATTTGATTAAAAACCAGGCTGAATCAGTGAAAGCACTGATTTTTTGGGATGCATTTCGTCAACCCCGAAGCTGATTTATGCGTTAAATTAGTCGCCATTGATATTCAACACAAGGAGCTCCCATGAAATTGATTTCTGTACTCATTGCGGCCTCTGCTGCTTTCGCTGCACCCGCTTTCGCCAATTTGGATCTGGCCAAGAAGAACGCTTGCATGGCATGCCATGGCGTTGACAAAAAAGTGGTGGGCCCTGCCTACCAAGATGTCGCTAAGAAATATGCGGGTCAAAAAGACGCTGCAGCCAATCTGGCCAAGAGCATCAAAGCAGGTGGCTCTGGCAAGTGGGGTCCGATCCCCATGCCTGCACAAGCTGCTTTGAGTGATGCAGATGCCAACACCTTGGCCGCCTGGATCCTGGCTGGCGCCAAGTGATGTCCACTCCAATTGCTTGCAATTGGATGAAAAATTGAAAAGCCCGACTGGTACTCGTGGCTTTATCCTTCCGCTTCCGGGGCGACTCGGGAGCGGTTTTTTTTGGGGATAGAAAGTATGAACGTGATCAAGACTTCCTGGCTTGTGGGCCCACTGTTGTTGCTGTCGATGACCGCGCACGCCCAGCCCTCGATTTTCAAAGATGCAGACCTCAAGTTGGGGCAAAAGCTGATCGCAGAAAACAAATGCGTGGAATGCCATGCCTCCAAAGTTCCCGGTGATGGCAGTGCCATTTACAAGCCCAAGGGACGCATCAACACGGCCGGTTTGTTGCGCGGCATGGTCGAGCAATGCAACACAGAACTCAACATGGGCATGTTTCCTGAAGAGGTCAATGCGGTGGCTGCTGTTTTGAACCGAGAGCACTACAAATTTAAATAAACCTTTGCTTATATAGGGTATTTCCTATATTAGCTTTTGGCGATATCCCTGATGATTTGTATCAAACGGTGTCCGTGCGTGGGCAGTGACACCACGTTTGATTGCAGCAAATCTGAAGGAGATACACATGCGCAAATCTTGGACCTGGGTGAAGTGGGGCGTTTTGGCCAGTTCGGTCTGGTTGACCGGCTGCGGCACCATCAGCACGATGGGCAAGCTCGAGACAGGCGCTGCTGCAGAGGCTGGTCGCATGTGGGACCGCTGGGTTGATGGCAATGGCGACATCGCAGTGGCCACCACCTGGGAGCGCAAAGTCAAGGCCGGTGTGACCGCCAATGAAGTTGAGCAAGTGCTCAAGCAAGTGGCCACCGAGCGCAACATGAAAGACGTGGGCACCTTGCCTTTGTCGAAAGAGCTGGAAGCACGCACCGGCCAAAAACAAAAACTGCTGACGGTGTACTCGTTCTGCACCCCTACCACCGCTCGCCGCATGGTGGACTTCAGCCCGCACATGGCCGCGTATTTGCCTTGCCGAATTTCCTTGGTGGAGAAAGAAGACGGCCTGTGGATGTACACCCTCAACATGGACATGATGGTCAAGATGGGGCGTCAGTTGCCATCCCCCCTGAAGGAAGAGGCCCGCGCTGTGCGCGACACCATCTGGGAAATGATGGAGCGTGGCTCCAAGGGCGAGTTCTGATTTAAAAACACGAGGAGACAAAACATGAAAACGACACACACACTGCGCGCAACGGTTACTGCATCGGCTCTGCTGTTGGCTTCTTTGTCGGCACATGCCACCAACGGCATGTTGATGGAGGGCTATGGCCCGCAATCGCTGGCCATGGGCGGCGCTGCCACGGCGTTTGACAATGGCACGGCGGCCATGATGAACAACCCCGCTACTTTGCAATTGGGGGCCAATGGTTCTCGCCTGGATGTGGCGTTGGGTGTTTTGGGACCCAACGTCAAATCCAGCATGACCGGCATGCCGACGGCATCGTCCAGCGGAACTTCTTATGTCATGCCCGCCATGGGCTGGGTTCGCAAAGACGACCGCATGACCTGGGGTGTGGGTGTTTTTGGTCAAGGTGGGATGGGTACTGAATACGGCGCTGACACGTTCTTGGCCATGCAAAGCGGCAAGGACGTGCGTTCCGAGTTGGCAGTGGGGCGCGTGATTTTCCCGGTGGCCTTGAAGGTCAATGAGCAGTTGAATATTGGCGCCTCTCTCGACTATTCATGGGCCAGCTTGGACATGAAGATGGCCGCCAGTGGTGCACAGTTGGGTGGCATGGTCACGGGTGGTTCGGGCAATATTGCTATGGCTGCCCCAATGCTGGCTGGAGCTCCTTGGGCACGTATTGATTTCAGTAATTCCAATAAATACACGGGTGCAGCCAAAGGCGCTGGTTGGACTGGTAAGTTAGGACTGGTCTTTCAAGCAAGCAAAGATCTGTCACTGGGCGTGAGTCATCATCTCAAGACCAGCCTCAGTGACATGACGACAGCGGCGACCGGTGCTAGCATGAGTGCGCCGGACATGGGGCAAGGGGCTTTTTCCGATACCGGAAAAATTTCGGTGATCAACTTCCAGATGCCGGCATCCACCACAGTGGGCCTGGCATGGCAAGCCAGCCCCAAGTTGTTGGTGGCAGCAGATGTCAAGCGCCTCGGTTGGTCAAGTGTGATGAAGGGTTTTTCCATGCGCTACGACAGCGCCACCATGGGGGGCAATGTCAACTTCACCATGCCTCAAAACTGGAAAGACCAAACGGTTGTGGCCTTGGGTGGTGCCTACCAATTGGATGACGTCTGGACCTTGCGTGCGGGCTACAACCATGCATCGAACCCCATTCCTGACGGCACCGTCAATCCCTTGTTTCCGGCGATTGTGAAGAACCACTACACCGCAGGTTTTGGCTACAAGCTCAGCAAGTCGGTCAGCGTGGATGCTGCGATGTCCCATGCGCCGACTGTGACGGTCGTCAATTCATCGGGGCAGATGCCTTTGACCATCAGCCACAGCCAGACCAACTATCAGATGTTGCTGAGCTACCGCTATTGAGTCCGCAGGTGCAACTGATCAGGGTTTATCCTGATCAGTTGCTGTTGCCCCTGTAATCCCTGGTTCAGATTCATCATTTATCGTATATATTCGCACATCCGAATATACGAACTTAATGGCAAGCAGTGCATGAGCGATGAGGTTGATGAGGTTTTCGACAAGGCGGCAGAGTTGTTTGCCGTACTGTCCACGCCGATTCGTCTGCGCATCATCAGCCAGCTGTGTCAGGGTGAGAAAAATGTCGGGCAATTGCTCGAGAGCATTGATGTGGCGCAACCCAATATGTCCCAACATCTGAACATCATGTACAGATCAGGCGTTTTGGGTAAACGTCGCCAAGGTGCTCAAATGTTTTATCGGATTGCAGACGAGACAGCTGTGGTGGTTTGCCGTGCGGTGTGTACACAAGTCGCCACCGACGTGGCCGTGAATTGACAACTCAAAACGAGGAGTTTGTGTGAAAGAAGACAACATCAACTCAGGGAGGGTGCAAAAAGCACCGGAGAACTTCCTGACCCAAACTGGCATCAAAGAGGTTTATGCCGAAGGCAAAAAAGGCCGCCGCGATTTCATTCGCAACGCTTTTGCAGCGGCGGCTGCCGGTGCAGCTGCCCCCATGGCCATGGCCCAGGGCAACCCTGTGCCGACTGAAGGCGGCGACCCCAACATCTTGAACTTGCCTGAGCATGCGACCAATCTGGGGCAGGGCGTGGCGGTTGAAGGTTACGGCAAGCCTTCCAAATTTGAAGCCAACTTGCAACGTCGTCAGAGCCCGGGTCTGACACAGACCACGCAGGCCTCGGTGTCGTTTGCACCCTTGCAATCCTTGTTCGGTATCGTGACACCCAGTGGCTTGCATTTCGAGCGTCACCACCAAGGCTGGTGGGACATCGATCCGTCCAAGCACCGCTTCATGATCAACGGCATGGTCAAAAAGAACATGGTGTTCACCATGGACGAGATCATGCGTTTGCCATCGGTGTCGCGCTTTCACTTCATCGAATGCGGTGCCAACACCGCTGTCGATTGGGGCAATGTGGCTGTCCCCACGGTGCAATACACCCACGGCATGTTGTCGTGCAGCGAGTTCACGGGCGTACCCTTGATCACTCTTTTGGAATTGGCTGGTGCTGACTTGAAAAACGGCAAGTTCATTCTGGCCGAAGGCGGAGATGGCTCGTCCATGACGCGCACCATCCCGATGAGCTTGATCACTTCTGGCGAAGTTCTGGTGGCTTATGGGCAGAACGGTGAAATGCTGCGCCCGGAAAATGGCTACCCCTTGCGCTTGGTCGTGCCGGGCGTGCAGGGCGTGAGCTGGGTCAAGTACCTGCGCCGCATTGAAGTGGGCGACAAGCCTTACGCCGCCAAAGACGAAGCGATTCACTACATCGATTTGCAGCCCGGTGGCTTGCACCGTCAGTACACCAACATCCAGGAAGTCAAGAGCGTTGTGACCACGCCCTCTGGCGGCCAGGTTTTGCTGGACAAGGGTTTTTACAACATCACTGGCCTGGCCTGGTCGGGCAAAGGCAAGATCAAGCGTGTGGACGTGTCCACAGACGGCGGTCGAAACTGGCGTCAGGCACGTCTGGAAACGCCAGTGCTCTCCAAAGCTTTGACGCGTTTCAATCTGGACTGGGTCTGGGATGGCAAGCCCGCCATCATCCAAAGCCGTGCTCAAGACGAAACAGGTCATGTGCAACCCACATACCAGCAGTTGCGCGGTGTTCGCGGAACGCGCTCGATTTATCACAACAACGCCATCCAGTCGTGGTTGGTTCAGGAAAACGGTGAGGTGAAAAATGTCCAGGTTTCGTAATGCCGTTTTGACTGCCGCCTTGCTGGCGGTGGCAGGTTTGGCTTCTGCGCAAGCGACCAAATATCCTGGTGTGGGTCGTGATGCCACGCCCAAAGAAGTCGCCAAGTGGGACATTGATGTGCGTCCGGACTTCAAAGGATTGCCTGCAGGTTCGGGTTCTGTGGCCAAAGGCCAAGACGTGTGGGAAAGCAAATGCGCCCACTGCCACGGCGTGTTCGGTGAGTCTGGTGAGGTGTTCAGTCCGCTGATTGGTGGCACCACCGCCGAAGACGTCAAGACAGGCCGCGTGGCCAATTTGAATCGCTCGGACTATCCAGGCCGCACCACCATCATGAAGGTGGCGACGGTGTCGACTTTGTGGGACTACATCAACCGCGCCATGCCATGGACCGCTCCGAAGTCTTTGACGACAGAAGAAGTCTATGCGGTGACGGCGTTCTTGTTGAACTTGGGCAATGTGGTGCCTGATGACTTCGTGCTGTCGGACAAAAACATCGCTGACGTGCAAAACCGCATGCCCAATCGCAACGGCATGACGACCCAGCACGCCATGTGGCCCGGCAAGGAATTTGGTGGCGTTAAAAAGCCAGATACCGATAACAAAATCTGCATGAAAGATTGCACGCCTGAGCCCAAATTGGCGTCCTTCTTGCCCGACTTCGCCCGCAACGCGCACGGTAACCTCGCGGAACAAAACCGCCTGGTGGGCCAGCAGCACGGGGTGGACACCACCAAGCCAGAAGCCAAGGCCGGCATGCCTGTTGTTGCAGCCCCTGTTGCGGCAGCGCCAGCCAAGCCAGAAAACGCCGAGGCCAAAGCAGCCATCGCCTTGCTGAACAAATACAGTTGTACCGCTTGCCATGGTGTAGACAAGAAAGTGGTTGGCCCAGGCTTCAATGAGATTGCCAAGAAGCACTCAGGCAAGATTGACTATTTGGTTGGCAAAATCAAGGCCGGTGGTTCGGGTGTCTGGGGTTCTATCCCGATGCCCCAACAGACTCTGCCTGATGCAGACGCCAAGAAAATTGCCGAATGGATTTCCAAGGGGGCCAGCAAGTAATGCGGGATACTCCCGTAGTGTTGCTGAACCAATTTCACTAGCATCATTCAATCATCAAGGAGATTTCAGATGCAAACTCGTCGCGAGACACTCAAGCAAAGTGCTGTTGTTGCCGGCTTGCTGGCGTCGGCTGGCTTTCCTCAGTTCGCCCACGCTGCTTTCAACAAAGCCGGCTTTGATGCCAAATCCGTTCAGGATGCAGCCAAGGCCTATGGCGCTGCCAGCCTGGCCGAAAGCAAGGATGTGACCATCACCGGTCCGGACATCGCTGAAAACGGAGCCGTGGTGCCCTTGGGTGCCAGCACTACTTTGGCTGGCGTCAAACAATTGTTGATCCTGGTCGAAAAGAACCCTGCAGCTTTGGTGGCCATGTTCCACGTGAGCGATGCTGTTGAAGCCAACTTTGCGACCCGCGCCAAGATGGGCCAGTCGTCTGACGTTTACGCTGTGGCCATCATGGCCGACGGCAAGGCTTTCTTCGCCAAGAAGGAAGTCAAAGTCACTTTGGGCGGTTGCGGCGGTTAATCGCTCAATTGCTTTTCAACAGAATCATTGAAAGATTAGGAGAAAAAAATGGCAGATCCAATGCGCATTCGTGCCCAAGCCTCCGGCGACAAAGCCACTGTCCGTGTTCTCATGAGCCACGAGATGGAATCCGGTCAGCGCAAAGACGCCGCCGGCAAACTGGTCCCCGCTTGGTATATCCAGGAAGTCACCGCCACTTTGAACGGCAAGCAAGTGCTGGCCGCTGAATGGGGCCCAGCCGTGTCCAAGAACCCCTTCATGCAATTTGCCATCAAGGGTGCCAAGGCGGGCGACAAAGTCGCTGTGACTTGGAAAGACAACAAGGGCGATACCCGCACAGACGAAGCGACTGTGTCCTGATAGCATTCGCGTGCTCAAAGGGGTGAAGTTTTCTGGGCTTCACCCTTTTTTCGTTTCAAGAATTTCAACAGAGGTGACAATGATAAAAGCATCAACACTCTCCATTGCAGCGGCTTTGGCCCTTTGCATGGTGCCGGCCATGGCCCAGAAAACCGCCAGCCAAGGCATTGACGAATACCGTGCCATGCTGCAAGACGGCAACCCCGCTGAGCTTTTTGAGGCCAAAGGTGAAGACCTCTGGAAAAAAGTTCGCGGTCCCAAAAACGCTTCTCTTGAAAAGTGCGACCTGGGCAAAGGCCCTGGCGTGGTCAAAGGGGCTTTCGTTGAGTTGCCCCGCTACTTTGCAGACACCCAGAAGATGCAAGACCTCGAGTCGCGTTTGGTGACCTGCATGGAAACCCTGCAAGGCTTCAATGCCGCCGAAATTTCAAAGACTGCATTTGGTCGTGGCGAGATGGCCAATGTCACGGCCTTGGCCACCTGGATCTCGGCCGAGTCCAAGGGCCTGCGATTCAATTTGTCACAAGCTCACCCGCAAGAAAAAATCTTCTATGAAGTGGGCAAGCGCCTGTTCTTTCAGCGCGGTGGTCCTCATGACTTCTCATGCGCATCCTGCCATGGCGAAGAAGGCAAGCGCATTCGCTTGCAAGACTTGCCCATGCTGACCAAGAACCCGGGTGACGGCGTCGGCTTTGCCGCTTGGCCCGCCTACCGTGTGTCGAATGGTCAAATGTGGAGCATGCAATTGCGCTTGAACGACTGCTACCGCCAGCAGCGCTTTCCCTACCCCGGCTTTGCCAGCGATGCGACCGTTGCCTTGGCTACCTACTTGGGCGTGAATGCCAAGGGCGCAGCCTCAGTTGCCCCGGCCATCAAGCGTTGAAACAGGAGACCTTCATGAACAAAAAGACCCAACTCGTTTTGGCCAGCGTGGCTGCCGCTTTGGTGGCCGCAGGTTGCGCATCCGGTCCTTCCTTGGCTGAGCTGAACACGTTGACAGACAAAATCGTGAAAGCTTCTTTCCGTGACCAAAGTCATGTGAAAGTCGAACGCATCACGGCCACCGACGAGACCAACCGCGCTTGCAGTGATGCCGATGTGGCGGGCAAGCCACTGGACGAAAAAACGGCCAAGGCCATTGAAGAGATGAATCTGAAAGCCATCAAGTGGCCCTCGGACGGCAAGTTCATCGGTGACTGGAAAGAGGGCGAAAAAATCGCCCAAAGCGGTCGCGGCCTGACCTGGACAGACAAAGCAGGCGACGTGAATGGTGGCAACTGCTACAACTGCCATCAGATCAGCAAGGAAGAGATTTCCTTCGGCACGATTGGGCCCAGCCTCTACAACTACGGCAAGATCCGTGGCGTGACCGACCCCAACAGCCCAGCCACCAAAGCCATCGTGGAATACACCTGGGGCAAGATCTGGAACGCCAAGGCCTACAACGCCTGTTCCAACATGCCTCGCGCAGGTCACATGGGCATCTTGGATGAGACACAGGTTCGCCACATTGTCGGCTTGTTGCTCGATACCAAATCACCCGTCAACCAGTGACGCCTTGAAAACCCGGCACGTCCGGGTTTTTTTGCTTCCAATACATCAGTGAGTGCAAATATGAACCTGACCAAACGCGAATTTATCCAAGTGATGGGCGCCGGCACCATGGCCGGCATGAGCATGGGCAAGTTTTCAGAAGCCAGTGCCACCACAGCAGCCAACGGCCTTTATGACATCCCCAAATTCGGCAATGTGTCTTTCTTGCACATGACCGATTGCCACGCGCAGCTCAAGCCCATTTATTTCCGTGAGCCCAGCATCAACATGGGCATTGGCTCCATGCAGGGCAATTTGCCGCATTTGGTGGGGGAGCACTTGCTCAAAGTGGCCAAGATCCGCCCTGGTTCAGCCGAGGCGCACGCGCTGACGTATCTGGACTACGAAAAAGCGGCCAACCGCTACGGCAAGGTCGGCGGTTTCGCGCACCTGGCCACGCTGGTCAAGCGCATGAAGGCCAGCCGTCCAGGCGCATTGTTGCTGGACGGTGGTGACACCTGGCAAGGTTCGGGCACCTGTTTGTGGACCAATGGTCAAGACATGGTCGACGCCTGCAAGTTGCTGGGCGTGGACGTCATGACCGGCCACTGGGAGTTCACGCTGGGCATGGAGCGTGTCAAAGAAATCGTCGAGAAAGACTTTGCGGGCAAGGTGGACTTTGTCGCGCAAAACATCAAGACCAACGACTTTGGCGATCCAGTCTTCAAGCCCTATGTGATCCGTGAGATCAACGGTGTGCCTTGCGCCATCATCGGCCAGGCTTTCCCTTACACGCCTATTGCCAACCCCCGCTACATGGTGGCCGACTGGGCCTTTGGCATCCAGGACGACAACATGCAAAAGATGGTGGACGAAGCCCGCGGCAAAGGTGCGCAGGTCGTCGTCGTCATCAGCCACAACGGCATGGACGTGGACCTGAAAATGGCCAGCCGCGTGAGCGGCATCGACGCCATCATGGGCGGTCACACACACGACGGCATGCCTGTGGCTACCCTGGTGTCCAACAAAGGCGGCAAAACCATCGTCACCAATGCAGGCTCCAATGGCAAGTTCCTGGGGGTGCTCGACTTCGATGTCAAAGACAAAAAGGTCAGCGATTTCCGCTACAAGCTGTTGCCCGTGTTCTCGAACATGCTGCCCGCCGACAAAGAGATGGACGCCCTGATCACCAAGATCCGCGCACCCTATGAAGCCAAGCTGTCCGAAAAGCTGGGCATCTCGGAAGGCTTGCTCTACCGCCGTGGCAACTTCAATGGCACGGGCGACCAATTGCTGGTCGATGCTTTGCTGGATGTGCAAGGGGCCGAGATCGCGTTCTCGCCAGGCTTTCGCTGGGGCACATCGCTCTTGCCGGGCCAGGCCATCACACGCGAGTGGCTGCTCGACATGACGGCCACCACTTACTCGTACGCCACCGTGACCGAGATGACCGGCGAGACCATCAAGACCGTCCTCGAAGACGTGTGCGACAACCTCTTCAACCCCGACCCTTACTACCAACAAGGTGGCGACATGGTGCGCGTGGGTGGCTTGAGCTACAGCTGCAATCCGCTGGGCAAGATGGGTACACGGATTGGCGACATGCGCCTGAATGGGCAATTGATCGACGCGGGCAAAAAATACAAGGTGGCCGGTTGGGCGCCCGTGGCCGAAGAAGCCCGCAACCAAGGCAACAAGCAAGTGTGGGAAGTCGTGGAGACTTGGCTCAAGACGCAGCCCGGTGGCCGTGTCAAGCCGCGCAAGCTCAATGCGCCCAAGATCACAGGTGGCTTGCCCAATCAGGGCTACGTGGCCTGATGGGGAGATGCAGGGAGTTGATCTGCAACCGGTTTGCAGATCAACTTGGCTTTGAAAGGTGATGACGCATGAAACGTAGACATATGTTGGCCGCCAGTGCTGTGTGCGCTGGGGTAGCACTTTGGCCAGAAGCCCGTTTGTTGGCGCAACAAGCACAGGACTTCATCGAAGGCCCGCCGGTCGGTGATATCCCAGCCAAGCAATTGTCAGCACATGTCTGGATGATCTTTTCGCCGGATGGTTTTCCCACCCCGGAAAACCGCGGCATGATGTCCAACGTCATCTTCGTGGTGACCTCGGCGGGCGTGGTCGTGATCGACTCAGGGGCATCGCTTCAAATCGGACAGATGGCCATCCGCATGATCCGAAAAGTGACCGATAAGCCGGTCGTTGCGGTGTTCAACAGCCACTATCACGGCGATCACTGGCTGGGTAACCACGCCTTTGTCAAAGCCTATGGCCAACAGTTGCCGATCTATGCCCTGCAAAGCACGATCGACAAGCTCAAGGGGGCAGAAGGCAACCTTTGGCGCGGCCTCATGGAACGGTGGACCAACCAGTCCACCTTGGGCACCGAAGTGGTCTTGCCCAACACAGCCGTCAAGCATGGCCAGGTGATCCAAATCGGTGATGTGACATTCCGCATGCACCATTACGGTAACGCCCACACGCCATCGGACCTGTGTGTGGAGGTGGTGCAAGACAAACTCACGGCCGTGGGCGACATCGCCATGGCCAACCGCATCGCCAACATGGACGAAGGCTCTTATCCGGGCACATTCAAGTACTACCAAGCCCTCACGGCGGCAACAGGCGATCAGCTCTGGGTGCCGGGCCATGGTCAAGGCAGTCAAGATTTGCTCAAGACCTATGGCGAGTTCATGGCGGGCATCTGGGAGCCTTGTCTGCAAGCGGTCAAGGACGGCAAGTCGGAGTCAGAGGCGCGCAGCATGGTGCTCAAAGACGTGCGTGTGACATCCCGTGCCAAGACCATGCAGGGCTTTGAAGGCAACATCGGCAAATACATCAGCCTGGCTTACCTGGAAGCAGAAAAAGAAGCGTTCTGATTTTTCATAAAAAAGGGGAGACAAATGGCAGATACGAATGGCATGACAGCAGGCAATTCCTGGTCCTTGCTTTGGTTCAGAAGCCGTGACGATGTCACGCCTTTCATCAACGACACCGCCGTGCGCATCCGTGCGGGCATCATGCTGGCCATTCCGATCTTCATGGCTTTCACGCTGTGGGACATCGTGTACGGCAGCCGCTGGATCGTGACTGGCGAGGTGATCAAAGACACCTTCGAGCTCGACTTTGACAACCGCATTCTTTACATGGTCGAGGCCGTGCGCAGAACCTATGACTACACCGTTCAGACATGGCTGCTGTTTTATGCCTTGTTTGAAATGCTGGCCGGCATGAGTGTCAAAACGGCTTATCTGTCGCCCACCATCTGGCTGTCCACATTTCTGGCCCGTCGTGCACGCCCCGTGTGGAAACCTTTGGCGCCCAAAAGATTTGCATGGACCATTGGCGCGTCCATGATCAGTGTTTGTTTGGTGTTTTTTCACCCCGAAAAATTCGCCGCGGCCATCAACTTCATCTTTCAATCTGCAGTGCTGCCAACGACCGAGCAATATTTGCCGCGCTGGTTGCCCTTGGTGATGGTCTGGGTGTGTTTGGGCTTCATGTGGTTAGAAGCGGTGCTTGGCTATTGCCTCGGCTGTGAAGTTCATGCCTTGCTGGTGAAGCTGGGCGTTTTTCAGGACGAGTGCGAAGCCTGCAACAACCTGGACTTCGGACCGCCGCGTTGATGCGATGCAACGCCAGCCCGATTGGCTGGCGTTATGGGCCCTGTTCAGCCCATGAAATTGCGCCAAGCCCCGATGTTGTGCACTTTGGCGTAACCGTTTTTCTTCAACACCAATTTGGCCATCCCGCTGCGACTGCCGCTGGCACAGCCCACCACCACTGGGCCTGTGCGCGGGACTTCAGCCAAACGAGAGCCCAATTCGTGGAGCGGAATGTTGATGGTGCCAGGCGCATTGCCCGAGGCAAACTCTGAGGCAGACCGCACATCCACCAAGGTGGCGCCTTCTTGTTTGAGTTGAGGCAACAAACGCATCACACGTCTGGCATTCCACCATTTGTAGCCCAGCCAAAGGGCCAGCGCCAACATGGGCCAATAGTTTTTCAACGCATCCATGGTCTTCTCCTGGGTTCAGGGTTGTGGGGCCACCAAGGGCCATCCTTTGGCTGCCCATTGGCTCATCCCGCCTTCTACATAGCGGATGTTTTGATAGCCGCGTTTTTTCAGTTCGGTGAGTGTGGCTTTCGAGCGATTTTGGGTGTTACAAATCAACAGGACAGGCTTGTCCGTCGTTTGTGGGATCAAGTTCAGTTTGCGCGAGAGCTCGCTCATGGGCAGCAGCACAGCACCCTGGGCTACACCTGTGCGGTGCTCGGGTGATTCGCGAATGTCGATCAGGGTGATCTTTCCCGCTTCGTGATCAGTGCGTGCTTGCTCCAGTGAAACTTTGTCCACATCGCTGGCCGATGAACACGCGGTGAGGACCGCCATCACAATAAGGAGAAGAAGTTTTTGCATCGCTGTATCAGTTCCTGTGGGATTAATATAAGCGATTGTAGATATATTGGGATTCTGTGTCGGGCCAGCGCAGCGCAATTGGCTTGAACTCTTTGAGCGATGTTTGACCCTCACAAGGAAGGAAAGCGATGAAAAAAAACGTCACAAGTCTGGCTCTGGGCTTCTTGGTCGTGATGCCTGGCATTTCCAACGCCATGTCTGCGCAAGAGAGCCGCTTGGCGGGACAGGCCATGCATTGCGCCGCCATCTTCAGCGTTTTGGCGCAAGCATTTTCAAATGATCCAGGCAAAGGCCCCAGGTTTTCCAAAGGCGTGGACGTGCTGACCGATGTCTATCTGAAAGAGCAGCCCTCGCCCAGCGATCCTGGCGTGCTGGCAGCAGCAGCGCAGCGCCGATCGGAGGCGGTGAAACAACTGCACGCAGCATGGCCCAGCCAAGCCGCCCCTTTGCGCGAAGACGGTGTCATGTGCGGTGCGTGGGTCGAAGGGTTTCTGGGGCAGGGGGATCGGTATCAATTCATCCCGGTCTACCCCAAGGTGGTGGCGCCCCATATCCGTGGGCAATACCAAACGCTGCTGGAAGAGGCCATGCGCCGCTGAAGCGACCAAAAAAAAGGCCAACCCGTGAAGGTTGGCCTTGATTCGCTTGGGACCCGCATGGTTGCTGGGTTTCCAAAGATGGTGCCCGGGGCCGGACTCGAACCGGCACGCCTTGCGGCGGGGGATTTTGAGTCCCCTGATTTATTTATTTTGCTATGTTGATTGGTGTGGATATAATCTATATAAATCAACAACTTACGCCGATATTTTGGACAAAGTTACAGCCGCAAATGTTGATTGGAATGCCCCTTTATTGAGGGGATCAGTCTGTAAACAGTCTGTAAAAGCTAAGAGGCAATCATGGCAAGACCCAGCAAAACAGCCGCAATTGACTACACCGCCGCCCACGACCTGACGCATGGCCTGCTGGAGCGTTCTGCCTGCCCTGATGGCGTGGGCTTCGTTTTGCTGAAAGACAGCGACAAGAAGGGCTTGCGCCTGCGCGTGACCAAAGCCGGGGGAAAACATTGGCAGTTTGAGACCCGCATCAAGGGCAAGCTGTTCACCCGTGCGCTGGGCGAGTGGCCCGCTGTGGGGTTGGATGTGGCAAGGAAAGAAGCTCACCGCTTGCGTGGATTGGCTGAGCAAGGCATCGACCCAAGGGCAGGCGAGGCGTTGGAGCGGTCGGCCAAAGAGCAAGCCAAGGCCGAAATAGAACGCGCCGCAAAATTCACCTTTGGGGCACTGATGGCCGATTACGCCAACGAATTGGAGCGCCAGGGCAAGACTTCGCACGCGAAAGTGCGGGGCATGGTCAAACTGCACCTAATGGATGGCGCCCCAAAGCTGGCCAACACTGCCGCCGCACTGGTGACCGCGGAACAGGTGGCTGACTTGCTGCGTGGTCTGCGTGAAGCCGGGAAAGAGCGCACCGCCGGAAAGCTGCGAAGTTACTGCCGCGCTGCCTTTGAGATGGCGCGCACATCCAAACTGAGCCTGCTGGTGCCCGTGCATTTCAAGAGCTACGGGGTTCAACACAATCCAGCCGCTGAAACCGTGGCCATCAAGCTGGTGCCCGACAAAAACCCGTTGATGCCCGTGCACCTGCGCCAGTACTGGCAAGCCATTGAACCTCTGCAAGGTGTTCGGGGGGCCGTGTTGCGACTTCATTTGTTGACAGGTGGCCAGCGCATCGAGCAACTGCGCCAGTTAGTCAGGCCCAACGTGGGCGAGGGCGCTATCACCCTGCTGGATGCCAAAGGGCGCACAGGCCGAGGCGCAAGGCCGCACACCATCCCGCTGCTGCCTTCCGCCCGGGAGGCCTTGAATACTTTGCTGGCACTGAACCCTGGCGAGTTCCCTTTGTCTGTGGATGGTGGCGCGTCACCCGTGAGCGCCAAAGCGATTGCGGATTGGGCCAAAGATGCCGCCACTGGACTGGAGTGGGTCCCGACCGACAAACCTGCGGGTCAGTTTCAGGCCAAGCGCATCCGTTCTGGCGTGGAGACTGCATTGGCCAGTCTGCGCGTCAGCCAAGAAATCCGGGGGCACTTGCTGAGCCATGGTGTGACAGGGGTGCAAGCGGCAAGCTATGACGGACATGATTACGCTCCGCAAAAGCTGGAAGCCTTGGAGACGCTGTACCGATTTCTCACAGAGGCCAGCGCCAGTGTGATTCAAATTTCGTCACGAATTGCTGATCAGTGATTTCGTTCTTTGAGGAAACTGCCTCAGCAGAATTATGCTTCCAGCTATGATGACTGCAGTGACGTTGCAGTCAGACTGGTTGCAACGGAATGGCTGCACTGATCACACGGGACAACAGACCATTAAGTAGCCACCGCCCCTTTTGATGGCCCTCTTAACCACAATTGCGAGATTTGCTACAACAGGGGCGAGTGGCGGTAAAGAGCCAGGAGCTGTAGATGAAAGCCAGTCTTGACGCAAAGCACTTTAATGAACTCCTTGCCTCAGTTGATGCAATCAATAATCAACTAGGTCGTCCTGAACTGATTGAATTAACAAAGGAGACTGGGGAGGTTGTCGACTACAGAGCTGGTCGTATCAAGCTGCAAGATTTGTCCGCAGCTGCTACTGAATGGGTAGCTTTGGACGCCCGAAATCAGCGGATCAGGGATGTACTTAACTATTCGAGCCTGGGCAGATGGCTTGAGCGTGAAACTTGGACCCCCAAAGAAGCATTAGCTATTTTGGCTGGAATTGATCCAGCTAGAAGTTCAATCAAATGGACCAGCCCACATTCCTCTGAAGCAAACGGAATATCTCCAATCATTGAAGCAGCCGGTTTTTTTGCAGATTGGACGACTACATTTTCTCTACCGCATACGCATGCTCCAGGACAGCCTAAGAGTATGCTGTTAACCGCAGTAGAAGACTCAAGAGAATGGGGTTTAGGAGATGAGGAACAGGAATTTTTAAGAAAAATCGAGTTGGATCAAGATTCTGCACTCGATCAGCTGGAAAGACTGAAACGGATGCAATTCAGTCTTCGCAAAGAGATGTTGCTGTGCATATCTCAACGCTGGTATTCATCAGTCCATGACACTGAAAGTAGGCAAAGTCCAAATTTTTTCATTCAATGGGCAGAAGCACTAGGGTTTGAAGCTGAGTGGTTCGGTTGGGCGAGCCAGGAAAGTTTGATGATCATGAACATCGCCTCGCAAGGACACACATCTTCATCGGTAGGCAGTAAGCCAAAAGTCCGAAGTGAAAAGCGCTGGACAGATGAGAGGCTTTTAGAGCTCCAAAATTATCGAGCAAAGCATACGGAGAAAAAGACGGCCGAGCACTTTGAAATCTCTGGAGCATTGGTGCGTCGTCTTCTAGCCCAATTTAGATCTCGGAATGAACCAGCCCCCAAAAGTGCGAGTCCTTTTTCAGGACTGGGTAAACGTCGCTAATAGACCGCAACCCCTTGCGTCTGTTGATTGAAAAGCCTTTCAGTACAAGGCTTTGGACGCCCGCAACGGGTTGCGGATTGACGCTCCCCCCGTATTGCGCCCCGATGATGAGGACCATCGCAACAAACAAATGCTCCGAAACATGGTCACCAATGAATCCAATCTCCAACCGCTGGATCAAGAATCTCGTTACGCGCTGCCCACTGCAGATGCCGCACTTCACCTCAACCGTAAGCCTCAAACCCTCCGGGGCTGGGCATGCAGCGAGAATGGGCCCTTGCGTCCTATCCGACTTAATGGACGTCTTGCTTGGCCGGTCTCTGAACTGAAGCGCTTGTTGGGGGTGGTATGAACGACTATGCATTGGCTCAGTTGACTGCTCACCACCTTCAGCCGCAGCAAGGGACGCGGGGATTGGACACGTCTGTACTGAACCTACAGCTTTTGAAGCCTACCGTCGACTTGCTTGAGGGAGTGGCAGTGCCCAATGTGACCGATCTGAGTCAAAAGTGTGGGCAGCTGGTATTGAATCATCTGTTGGGAATTCTTAATCCACAGGCCGTATCGGTTGCGCTGCCTGACGTCGATGGTGCAAAGCTGCGTGTGGACGATGCGTCCCTGACAGTGCATTTGCCTGAAGAGCTGGAGGAGAAAATCGATGAGCTGGCGGAATATCACGAACTGACCAAGAGTGATGTCATACGCAACAGCCTCTTGCTGTATGTGTACGGGCGCGTCCGATATGAGCTGTGGACTGCTGAAGGAAGCTGGCACCCCAAGCGCAAGGCAACGCAAGATATTTCGGTTGCATACGAGGCGGGTGAAATTAGGTTTTCCCATTGTCGGCCCTATCAAGGCGATGATTTGTCAATAAAAAAGTCTCCCCCTCGGGTACTCCCTGCGCGTCGAAGTGAGTTTATTCGCCAGCATGGAAAGGCTGGCGAAGGGACGCGAGTTCACATGCCTGCTTTGCTCAAGCAAAGGCTTGAGGAGGTGACTAAAGCACAAGGACTGAAAGCTGTGTCCGAGCACTGCCGGCGGACCCTGGCGCAATTGATCTAAACATTTCCGGGGAACATGTTTTTCTGAGGTGCAACTCCCAGATGATTCGTTCACTGCAAGCAGTTGGCTCTGCAGAAAGAACATCTACCTAAGGAGTTTCACATGAAATTTATCGCCCTTTGCTTGCTTGCTTTCTCGTTCGGAGCCTACGCTCAAACGTATGTCCAGCCTCACTTTCGTTCCAACGGGACGCTTGTGGAGGGGCACTATCGAGGAGGAGCTACAACCAGTACATACAGTGGCACTGGCTCCAGCAGCAGCTCCACCTCCACCTACGTACAGCCTCATGTCACAAACAGCGGTTCCTATGTTCAGGGATACCACCGGACGACCCCGGACAGTTCAACACTGAACAATTACGGCACCAGCGGCAACTTCAATCCCTATACAGGCTCTATCGGTACACGCAGTGGCTGTACCGAGTACGGATGCTGATTCTGCCTGAAGAATGACCGGGAGCTCACTCTTTTCGAGGTGATGCTGATTTCAACTGCCCCAGCCGTGTCCGCAGGGATTGGAGCAGTTGTTCCTGATCGGAGGCAGGCAACTCGCTTGCAGCCATGATGATCTCGGCCAAGCGGTCATCGTCACAGTACAGGTATCCAAGCGGTACGCCGAGTGCATGGGCGATGTCCCGGGCAGTCTTGATCGGTGGTTCGTGCACACCGCTTTCATAGCGACTCATGCGGGCACTGGACACCGTTTCATCGAGTCCTATCAGGACCCCCAACTTGTCTTGAGCAATACCCATGCGCAGCCTTGCCTGACGCAGTCGGCGTGCGAATACCGATGCGTTGGTGGATGGAGAAGGGCGCAGTTGACTCACCCTTCGAGTTTCGTAGATTTGAGTGTATCATGCTCTACGAATAACGTAGATTATGTAACCTAGGAGAATCAAATGAAGTCAATAAAGTCATGGTTGGGGGCTTTTACCTTGTCCTTTCTTGCTGCCTGCGGAGGAGGTGGTGGAGGTAGTTCGTCCTCAGGCGCTTCACAATCATCAGAGGGACTTTGGCAGGGGACGACCCGCCTAACGAACCTGCTCCCTATAGGCCAAGCGTTCTTCGCGCCATGAAACGGCTGCAAACCCAAAACCAGCTCCAGGATTTCCTGGACGCAGAGTTGAGCTGGCGCATCAAAGAAATATCCACTCTCAAAGCCGCGGTAAAGAGCTCCGTCTTCATCTCAGAACAAACTCTGGTGCGCGCGTCCGTCGCGCTTCTCTACGCGCATTGGGAAGGATTCATAAAATCCGCGGCAACGGGCTATGTAACTTATGTCAACAACCAGGGTCTCTGCTACTCGGAGTTGAAGACTTGCTTCGTAGTGCTCGGCTTCAAGAAAGCCTTATATGATGTCCAGCAATCGAAGCAGTCTCACGTTAACGCCACGCTCATTGACTTTCTTCGGGACGGTCTGGACGAAAAGTCAAAGTTGAAGAT
Organism: Limnohabitans sp. MMS-10A-192; assembly: GCF_003063335.1. Taxonomy (GTDB): domain Bacteria; phylum Pseudomonadota; class Gammaproteobacteria; order Burkholderiales; family Burkholderiaceae_C; genus Limnohabitans_A. Next base: position 137,713 of record NZ_NERX01000005.1, read on the forward strand.
CGACACAGCCATCAACACGGAATCCAACCTTAGCGCATCGGTGTTCGAGAACATTCTTCACGCGGTGGGGTTCGAGACTGCGCCATACGAAGCGAAGACGCACTTCATCGACGAAAGCCTTTTGAAGCGCCGCAACACGATAGCCCACGGTGAATACATTGACGTGGCAAAGGAGGACTGGGCCAAACTGGCTGAGGAGGTCTTGCAAATGCTTAGGCAATTCAAGACCGATATTGAGAACGCCATGGCCCTTTCCGCCTTCAAGCGGCCGGTGGCGGCCTAGGCGGGTAAGCCGACCGGGTTCCGAAAGGCTTCGTATCGCAAAATGACACTCACGACATGCCAGGCGGGAGCTGCAGTTGTCACGTCTCTGCCGATTTGCTTAACTTCCGCTTCGCGATGCCGTTAACCGTAGTCGCTGGCATAAGTGAGCGGACAAGTCCACACGCGCCTAACCGGCCGTCTTAATGATGCGGCATGCCCGAATGGCAGAGATCTTTTGAGGGATGCGAAACGTATGTTCGCCGCTGGTTTGGATGAAGCGCTCAATGGTGTCCAGCTCATCATTAGTGAACTGGAAGTGTTGAAATCGCAGCATCGCGTTGAGCAGCATTAAGACGTTGCTCATTCCGAAAGTCCGCTGATCATCTTCGGGCAGGCCGAACATTGCAGCGTCCAGTGCCGCGCCGAGCAGCCCCACCTTCCAGAGCGCCATCACGATCAAATAGGCGACCCTCGCGTACCCCCGATCTTCGTGCAGCCGACTCAATAGCACGTTGGTATAGCGCTCGCGTTCATCGGACGTTTCAAGCCGGGAGTAAATGGTCAACAGAGCATCCAGGCTATCCGACCTGATCACGTTCTGCTCGGCGGTTTCCGAAATTTCTTGGTTCCGGGCAGTGTTCATCACCCAGCTATCGCCAGGTATCTGAAGATCCGAACGGCCGTCGTATGTCATGTAAAAGCTGCCAAAGCCGCCTCGTGATCTGTTGTTCTTCTCGTACCGAACCATCTCAGCCTGTAGCACGGCGGCCACGTCTTTCTCTATTGGGTCAGTGATGCTGTACAAGGCTTCTACGGGGATGGGATCATCAGACGGTTTCGCGTTCTTCACTCCCCAACAAAGCACGGCCACTCGCTGCTCATTTCCGTCTTCATCCTTGATTCCGAGCGTTACATCAAGGTCTCGTTCCCTTGATCCGCCCGGCTCCCCTCGAATCATCACCATTGCTTGGCCTGGGAGCGTTGTGCCGGGAGCGATGCGGTAATCTGACACCTGCGCAGTACCGTACATACGCCCGTGCTGCTGGCGAACCAATATGTCATCGTGTAGAACATCGCCCTTGATCTTTGGCTTGATGACTCTTACCCCGACGAGCCCAACAGGTGAAGAGCTCTGATTCTTCACAGCGAAGTTCGCGACTATCTGCGTGACCATCGACCCGTCAGCTTGCTTAGATACGCTCCAGTGGCACTGCTGCGCAATGGGCGTGAGATGAAAGGTCTTGCGCACTCGCGCTTCAGCCTGGAATGCCCTCCAAGCCCTTAATACGACTACGACCCACTTAAATATGGCAAGAACGCCGAACAGAACGAGACTGATGACCAGCCATGGTCGGTATTCCATCGGCAGCTCCGCGTTGGCGAGCGGGACGAAGAGCAAAACCGCAGCGGTTGTTGCAAAAGCGGAGAAGATCCATGCCGGTAGGTCTTTGACCGCCTCACTGAATTTTTGAAAGATCGTGGCTCCCTCTACGGGTGTCATGTAAGTGCTCCCTGCTTAGGTTCGGTACGTTACCACCGTGCGGTCATATTTCGACAAGCAACCGTCTACGTCCATACGCCACGTCTAGTTCGACTGATGTCTGCTAACGGGCAGCCTCGGCCTGTCATATGCTAGCAGCGATGGTCTACTCCCAGCCTTTAACGGCCCTACTGAACGAACATGCCGATGACAACTGCCTGGCAGATAGTGACTCGCCTCGGATTTTGAGGCGGCTTCAAACTTTGAGAAGATGGTTTCAGAACGTGGGTCTCCCACTTACTGCGAAGCGCAACTGCTTAATTCAGTGAGTTGTGGGGTCAAGAACATTGCAATACCTTGTACTCCAGTCTGTAAACAGTCTGTAAGAGCTTCAGACAAGAAAAAAGGCCAACCCGTGAAGGTTGGCCTTGATTCGCTTGGAACCCGCATGGTTGCTGGGTTTCCAAAGATGGTGCCCGGGGCCGGACTCGAACCGGCACGCCTTGCGGCGGGGGATTTTGAGTCCCCTGAGTCTACCAATTTCACCACCCGGGCAGGTATTTGTGAAGACGCAAATTATGGCACATTTTTCGGGTGCTTGGCTGCGCCCGGCTCAAAAAATCAGAACTTCATGCCCACACTCAACGTCGTCCCCTGGGTTCTGGTGCCCTGTTTGTCGTAAAAGTTGGTGTAGCTCAGCGAGCCATAGGTGGTCTTGTCAAAGTAATAGCTCAGTCCTGCGCCATAGGCCACGTCGTGGTCTGTGTCCGTGATGGAATAACTGCCGACTTGGCCGGTCGTCTTGTTTTCGACCACGCCCAGACGGCCAAACAGTTCCCAATCAGGCGACAGCATGACCTTAGGCTTGATGAAAAGACCATAGGCACGGTTCACCTTCAAGCTGGTGCCGGGAACCTCGGTGCCATTGAGGCTGATGGTGTCCGAATTCGCGTTGGTGCCCAACATCCCTTCTACCGCCAGATTGGGATGGAACTCATAACCTGCCACGATGCCGATCATGGTTGGCTGGGCTTTGAGGGTGTTGCCTTCCACGGTGCCTTTGACGGACAAGGGGGTGGCACCAATTTCGCCATACCACTGCGCCTGGGCCGCAGCCGCAGACAAAACCAGGGCAGCCATGCATGCTTGTTTGACTTTCATATCAACCTCTTTCTTTGGAAGTATTTCGAGCTGGCCACCTCACGCAGGTCACCAGTGCTTCGAAGATAAGAAAGCTTTGCCAGGGCTTCAGTGTGTTGCCGCACAGCGGGCACCCGACTTATGGCAAAGTACGGCCATGATTTATCCCACCATTGAAGACGCCATCGGCAAGACCCCCCTGGTTGCATTGCAACGTTTGGGAGCGGGTGACATGGGCCCCAAGGGCAATGTGATTTTGGGCAAGCTCGAAGGCAACAACCCCGCAGGCTCCGTGAAGGACCGTCCAGCTTTGTCGATGATTCGCCGGGCCGAAGAACGCGGCGAGATCAAGCCTGGCGACACCTTGATCGAGGCCACATCGGGCAACACCGGCATCGCGCTGGCCATGGCTGCGGCCATCAGGGGCTACCGCATGATTTTGATCATGCCCGAGGACCTGTCGATCGAACGCGCCCAGACCATGAAGGCCTTTGGCGCCGAGCTGATCCTCACGCCCAAGAGCGGCGGCATGGAGTACGCCCGTGATTTGGCCGACAACATGGCTGCGCAAGGCAAGGGCCGCATCCTGGACCAGTTTGCCAACCCCGACAACCCGCGCATCCATTACGAAACCACCGGCCCTGAAATCTGGGAGCAGACCGGCGGCAAGATCACCCATTTCGTGAGCGCCATGGGCACCACCGGCACGATCACCGGCGTGTCTCGCTATTTGAAAGAAAAGAACCCGGCCATCCGCATCATTGGCGCGCAGCCCAGCGAGGGCTCGCGCATTCCGGGCATCCGCAAGTGGCCGCAAGAATACCTGCCCAAAATTTACGATCCGGCGGGCGTGGACGAGCTGGTCTATGTCAGCCAAAGCGATGCCGAAGAAACCTGCCGACAAATGGCCCGTACCGAAGGCATCTTTGCGGGCATCTCGGCCGCAGGCGCTTGCTGGGTCGCCCAGGAGATTGCGAAAACCGTACAAAACGCCACCATTGTGTTCATCGTGTGCGATCGCGGTGATCGCTACTTGTCTACAGGCGTTTTTCCCGCCTGAACCCAGGATGAACCATGGCTGAATTTCGTTTTTGCCCTCAGTGTGCAACCCCTCTGTCTTGGCTGACCCAGATGGAAGACGGCGGCGAGGTCATGCGCCTGCGTTGCACCGCCTGCGACTTCACGCACTGGAACAATCCCACGCCCGTGCTGGCCGGCATTGTGCAGGTGGGCGATCAGATCTTGCTGGCCCGCAACGCGGCCTGGCCCGGTCGGCGCTTTGCCTTGATCACCGGTTTCATGGAAGCGGGCGAAACGCCCGAAGAAGGCATCACACGCGAGATTGCTGAAGAAACCAACTTGCAGGTTCAGTCGCTCAAGCTGATCGGTGTGTACGACTTCCAGCGCATGAACCAGGTGATCATTGCCTACCATGCCGTGGCCGAAGGCGAGGTGCGTTTGTCGCCCGAGTTGGCCGAGCACAAGATGTTTGATTTCAAGGATCTGATCTGCTGGCCCGCAGGCACCGGCTACGCTTTGGGCGACTGGCTGCGCACCATTGGCATCGAGCCCAAGTTCATGACATGGGAAGAGCGTGCCGCGCAAAGCCAAGAACAAAATCAGGACGCATGATGCAGATTGACAAAGAAATAGACACCAGCGGCCTGAACTGCCCCTTGCCCATTTTGAAGGCCAAGAAGGCCTTGAACGACATGACAACGGGTCAGGTGCTCAAGGTCATCGCGACCGATCCAGGTTCGTGGCGTGACTTTGAAGCCTTTGCCAGACAGACCGGCAACGAGTTGGTTCTGCAGGAGAAGACCGAGTCGGCGTTTGTGTTTGGGCTCAAACGCCGCTGAGTCTTTTCAAAGGCTCAGGCCTTTGAGGTATTCGCGAAAGGACGCGCCCACCTGTGGGTGCTGCAAAGCCAGCTCCACGGTCGCTTCCAAGAAGCCTTCCTTGCTGCCGCAGTCGTAACGCTTGCCTTCGTACTGGAAGGCGTAAACGGCTTCGCGTTGCATCAGGCGTGCGATCGCGTCGGTCAGCTGGATCTCGCCGCCCACGCCCGTGGGCTGGTTGCGGATCTCGTCAAAAATGCCTGGCGTCAGGATGTAGCGGCCCGCCACACCCATGCGTGAAGGCGCCTTGTCGGGGCTGGGTTTTTCCACGATCTGTTCGACGCGGATCAGTTGTTTGCCAGCCGACTCACCGGCCACGATGCCGTAGCGCTTGACCTGGTCGAGTGGCACTTCCTGCACGGCCAAGACCGACCGGCCTTGCTTGGTGTAAGCGTCCACCATTTGCGACAAAACGGAACTGCCTTGGTTGACCATCAGGTCATCGGCCAGCAGCACGGCAAAAGGCTCATTGCCCACCAAAGGCTCGGCACACAGCACCGCGTGGCCCAGGCCCAGCATACGGTTTTGGCGCACATAGGCACAGACCATGTCATCCGGTTGTACCGAGCGCACCAAGGCCAGCAACTCTTCCTTGTGCGCGGCTTCGAGTTCTGTCTCGAGCTCATAGGCCGTGTCGAAATGGTCTTCGATGGCGCGCTTGCTGCGGCCCGTCACAAAAATCATGTGGCGCACGCCCGCCGCATAAGCCTCTTCCACCGCGTACTGGATCAGCGGCTTGTCCACCACGGGCAGCATCTCTTTGGGCGCGGCTTTGGTGGCGGGCAAAAAGCGGGTGCCCAGGCCCGCGACGGGGAAGACGGCTTTGCGGATGACGTTGTGGCTCATGGTCTTTTCCTCTGACTTGACGGGGCGGTTCAGCCCAGACGTTGCAATTGCTGGCGGATTTTTTCAACGGTGGCGGTGAAGTCGGCCACGCGTTTTTTCTCTTGCTCGATGACCGCTGGCGGTGCCTTGGCCACAAAGGCTTCATTGCTCAGCTTGCCGTTGGCCTTGGTGATCTCGCCTTCCAGGCGCGTGGCCTCCTTGGTCAAGCGGATCTTTTCAGCCGCCACGTCCACTTCCATGAACAGGCACAGGCGCGCTTCACCCACCACGGCCACGGGCGCGGCTTGTGCGGCCGCAATCCACTCGGCTTCGGTCTCAAAGACTTTGACTTCACTGAGCTTGGCCAGCGATTGCAACACCGGCGCCACGCTTTGCATGAAGGCGGTGTCGCCCAACACATACATGGGCATGCGGGTGGCGGGCGAGACGTTCATCTCGCCGCGCAGGTTGCGGCAAGCGTCCACCAAGGTCTTGAGCTTGGCCACATGGGCTTCAGCGGCGGTGTCGATGCGCTCGGGCTGGCTCACGGGGTAGGCCGCGATGCTGACCGACTCGCCTGGGCGACCTGCCACCACCGACACTTTTTGCCAGAGCTCTTCGGTGATGAAGGGGATGATGGGGTGCGCCAGGCGCATGATGGTTTCGAGCGTGCGGATCAGGGTGCGGCGCGTGGCGCGTTTTTGCGCGTCGTCGCCGGTGTTGATTTGCACCTTGGCGATTTCGAGGTACCAGTCGCAGAACTCGTTCCAGACGAAGTCATAGATCGTGTTGGCCACGTTGTCCAGGCGGTACTCGGCAAAGCCCTTGGCCACGTCGGCCTCGACGCGTTGCAGCTGCGAGCTGATCCAGCGGTCGGCCTGGCTGAAGGCCAGGTAGCCGTGCACCGGGCCGCCCACTTCGCACTCGGCTTTGGTGTGCTCTTTCAGGCCGCAGTCCTGGCCTTCGCAGTTCATCAGCACAAAGCGGGTGGCGTTCCACAGCTTGTTGCAGAAGTTGCGGTAGCCCTCGCAGCGTTTGCTGTCAAAGTTGATGCTGCGGCCCAATGACGCGAGTGCTGCAAACGTAAAGCGCAAAGCGTCCGCGCCGTAGGCCGGAATGCCTTCGGGGAATTCTTTTTCGGTCTGCTTGCGCACCTTGGGCGCGGTTTCGGGCTTGCGCAGGCCTTGGGTGCGTTTGTCGAGCAAAGGCTCCAAGGTGATACCGTCGATCAGGTCGACGGGGTCCAGCACGTTGCCCTCGGACTTGCTCATCTTCTTGCCTTGCGCGTCGAGCACCAGGCCGTGGATGTAGACGTGTTTGAACGGCACTTTGCCCGTGAAGTGCGTGGTCATCATGATCATCCGGGCGACCCAGAAGAAGATGATGTCGTAGCCGGTCACCAACACGGAGGAAGGCAGGTACAGGTCGTAGTCGGGCGTCTTCTCGGGCCAGCCCATGGTGCTGAAAGGCACCAGTGCTGACGAGTACCAAGTGTCCAACACGTCTTCGTCACGCTTGAGGGTTTTGCCAGGGGCTTTGGCTTGTGCTTCCGCCTCATTGCGGGCCACATACACCTTGCCGTCTTCGTCGTACCACGCCGGGATCTGGTGGCCCCACCACAGCTGGCGCGAGATGCACCAGTCCTGGATGTTGTTCATCCATTGGTTGTAGGTGTTGACCCAGTTCTCGGGCACAAAGCTGACTTCGCCAGACTGCACCGCATCAATGGCTTTTTGCGCGATGCTCTTGCCGGTGGCATCGCCTTGGCCCACCTGGTTCATGGCCACGAACCACTGGTCGGTCAGCATGGGCTCGATCACCTGGCCGGTGCGGGCGCAACGCGGCACCATGAGCTTGTGCTTCTTCACTTCGACCAAAGCGCCTGCGGCTTCCAGATCCGCCACCACGGCCTTGCGGGCCACAAAGCGGTCCAGGCCCCGGTATTTTTCGGGTGCATTGTTGTTGATGGTTGCGTCCAGGTTCAGCACGCAAATCATCTCCAGTTTGTGGCGCTGGCCGACTTGGTAGTCGTTGGTGTCGTGCGCTGGCGTGACCTTGACCACGCCCGTGCCGAATGCTTTGTCCACGTAGTCGTCTGCGATCACCGGGATGGTGCGGCCACACAAAGGCAGGTTGACTTGCTTGCCGATCAGGGCGCTGTAGCGCTCGTCTTCGGGGTGCACCATCACGGCCACGTCGCCCAGCAGGGTTTCGGGGCGGGTGGTGGCGACGGTCAATGAACCGCTGCCATCGGCCAAGTCATAGCGAATGTGCCACATCGAGCCGTCTTCTTCTTCGCTCTCGACTTCGAGGTCCGACACCGCGCTCATCAGCACCGGGTCCCAGTTCACCAAGCGCTTGCCACGGTAAATCAGGCCTTGCTCGTACAACTGCACAAAGGTTTCGGTCACGGTCTTGGACAGCTTGGGGTCCATCGTGAAGTATTCGCGGCTCCAGTCCACGCTGTCGCCCATGCGGCGCATCTGGCTGGTGATGGTGCTGCCGGACTCTTCTTTCCACTCCCAGACCTTGGCCACAAAGTTTTTGCGGGCTTCGGCAGGTGTGGGGCCCATGTCGTGGCGGCTGATGCCTTTGGCCTGCAGCTGGCGCTCCACCACGATTTGCGTGGCAATGCCCGCGTGGTCGGTGCCCGGAATCCAGGCCGTGTTGTGGCCCAGCATACGGTGGTAGCGGGTCAACGAGTCCATGATGGTCTGGTTGAAGGCGTGGCCCATGTGCAGGGTGCCGGTCACGTTGGGTGGGGGCAGCTGAATGGCAAAGGCCGGTGCGCCATCTTTGGCGGCCTGGGTGCCACGGAAACCGGCCACGCCGTAACCGCGCTTTTCCCATTCGGGGCCCCAATGGGCTTCCAGGGCGGCGGGTTCAAACGATTTGGACAGGCTCTCAAGGCCGGGCTGTTGGACCGGGGTGGCGGGTGCGTTGCTCATGGGGATCTTTGAAAAAGAAGGTCGGCCGCTTCATGGCGGCCGATGGGGGCGACACAAGTCGAATGGCCATGATTTTAACTTTTGTAGCCCTCAGGTCTGCCCCGGGCGGCTTCTGGGCGGACAATCACGGCACAGGCGTTGGCACTGACCGGCGCCGCCTGTTTGTCCAGACCCGAAAAGTCCCCTCATTCCTCTCAGGAGAAGCACATGGCCACCCTCAAAGGATCGCGCACCGAACAATGCCTGAAACAGGCTTTTTCGGAAGAGGCGCAAGCCAACCGCCGTTATCTGTACTTTGCCAACCAGGCCGACATCGAAGGCCTGAGCGACGTGGCGGCCCTGTTCCGCTCCACCGCCGATGGCGAAACCGGCCACGCGCATGGCCACATGGACTTTCTGGCCCAGGCCGGTGACCCGATCACCGGTTTGCCGATCGGCACCACTGCGCTCAACCTGGCGTCGGCAGCGGCGGGCGAAATCCACGAATACACCGACATGTACCCCGGCATGGCCAAGACCGCCCGCGACGAAGGTTTCGACGAGATTGCCGACTGGTTCGAGATCCTGGCCAAGGCGGAGCGCTCGCACGCCAACCGCTACCAAAAAGCCATCGACAGCCTGCAAGACTGAGCGCAGCCCATGGACCTGCACGGAAACATCACCCCCGAGAACCTGATGTCGCTGGAGGCCTACGCCCGCTGGCGCAAAGTGCATCAAGCCGAACTCATCGCCCTGCGCCAGCTGCGCAGCGTGCAACTGGGCGAGCATTTGCGGGTGCAATTCGAAAACGAAGCCACCGTGCGCTACCAGATTCAGGAGATGCTGCGCATCGAAAGGATCTTTGAAGAGGACGGCATCCTGCACGAGATTGCCGCCTATGCGCCCTTGGTGCCCGACGGTGGCAACTGGAAGGCGACTTTGATGCTGGAGTACCCCGACGCCCACGAGCGCCAGCGCGAGCTGGCCAAGCTGATCGGGGTGGCCGGCCGGGTGTTTGTCGAGGTGGAGGGTCACCCCCGGATTTACGCCATCGCCGACGAAGACCAGGTGCGTGACACCGCCACCAAAACCTCAGCGGTGCACTTTTTGCGTTTCGAGCTGGACGCGGCCATGGCCGCCTTTGTCCAAGCTGGTGCGGGTGTGCGCCTGGGCTGCGACCACACGCATTACCCCGCGCACATGGACATGCCCGCGCCGACCTTGGCCAGCCTGGCGGGCGACCTCAATCCAACTTGATGTGGGCCGCCTTGATGGCCTGCGTCCAGTCGGCGATGTCGCGATCGAGCAGCTTGGTCATCTCGGCTGGAGCCACAAAGCGCACCTCGATGCCCGCCACGTCGGCGCGCTGCTTGCTCTCGGGCAAGTCCAGGCTGCGTTTCACGGCATCGGCCAACTGGTTGATGGTTGCAGCCGGTGTGCCAGCCGGGGCGTACAGCGCCACCCATGACTCGAGGTCAAAGTTGGGGTAACCCGCTTCGGCCATGGTGGGCACTTGGGGCATGCCCGCGTGGCGCTTTTTGCCGGTCACGGCCAAGGCTTTGAGCTTGCCCGCCTGGATGTGTTGCATCACCGAAGGTGGTGTGGTCATGAACACCTGCACTTGACCGCCCAACACGTCGGCAATGGCCTGGCCCGAGCCTTTGTAGGGCACATGCACCAAGTCCACACCGGTTTGCTGTTTAAAAATTTCGGTGCCGATGTGCGAGACCGAGCCATTGCCTTGCGAGGCGTAGTTCAGCTTGCCCGGGTTTTGTTTCACGTAGGCGATGAACTCTTTCATGTTGCTCACCGGCACCGAAGGGTGCACCGCCACCACGTTGGTGGCCACGGTGATCAGGCCCACGGGCGTCAGGTCTTTCAGCTCCCAAGGCAGCTTGCTCATCAAGATCGGATTGGCCACGTGGTAGCCCGAGTACGACACCAACAGCGTATGACCATCCTTGGGCGCCTTGGCCACTTGTTGGTAAGCCAAGTTGCCGCTGGCGCCGCCCTTGTTTTCAACCACAACGGATTGGCCGATCAGGCGGCCCAAAGGCTCGGAAATCAGGCGGGCCGAGGTGTCCACCAGGCCGCCCGGCGGCACCGGCACCACCAGACTGATCGGCTTGCTGGGGAAGGCCTGCGCCATCAGGGCCATGGGGGCACACAGGCTGGCCAGGGCCAGCAAGCGGGTCAATTTGCGACGTGTGTTCATTTTTGTCTCTCTCTCTTTTTTGCAGGGGGTGCTCAATCAGCGCATGCCGATCTTGGCGTCGTTGAAAATGTTTTTCGCTTCGCGGGGCAGGCTGCGCCAATACTGGTGCTGCGCGTCGACGGTGCCGCCCAAGGCCACGGCGGCTTCCCAGCCCCAGCGCGGTTTGTACAAGAACGAACGGGCCAGCGCGACCAAGTCGGCGTCACCGCGCTGCAGCACGGCTTCGGCCTGGGCGGGCTCGGTGATCAGGCCCACGGCAAACGTGGTCAGCCCTGAGCGCTCTTTGACGGCTTTGGCCAAATGCACCTGGTACTCCGGGCCCAGCGTGATTTTTTGCAAGGGCGACACACCGCCCGAAGAGATGTGCACAAACTGCGCACCGGCTGCTTTGAGCAAAACCGACAGCTCGCAGGTCTCGTCGATCGTCCAGCCGCCATCGACCCAATCGGTGCCCGAAATGCGCATGCCCAGCGTGCCGCCAAAGGCTTCGCGCACGGCTTTGAACACCTCCAGCGGGAAGCGGATGCGGTTCTCAAACGAGCCACCATACGCGGCGGTGCGCTGGTTCGACAAAGGCGACAAGAACTGGTGCAGCAAATAACCGTGCGCGGCGTGCAGCTCTGCGGCCTCAATGCCCAAAGCCTGGCTGCGGCGTGCGGTGTTCACAAAATCGGCCTTGATTTGCGCCAAGTCGGCCAGGCTCAACTCGGTGGGGGCTGCTTCTTGTGGCAAGTGGGGCAGGGCGCTGGGCGCCACGGTGGGCCAGCCGCCGTCCTCGGGGGCAATCAGCATGCCGCCGTGCCACGGAGCAGCGCTCGACGCCTTGCGCCCCGCGTGGCTGATCTGAATGCACACCGGCACCTGCGGCGCTTGGCTGCGGGCGCGGTCCAACTTGTCCGCGAATGCCGCTTGCGTGGCATCGTCCCACAGGCCCAGGCAGCCGGGGCTGATGCGGCCCACAGCCGACACCGCAGTGGCCTCGATGGTGAACAAGCCCGCGCCGCTGTTGAGCATATTGGTCCAATGCGTCAGGTGCCAGTCGGTCGCCAGGCCATCCACAGCCGAGTACTGGCACATGGGCGCCACGACGATGCGGTTGGGCAAGGTGAGGGGGCCGCTGGGGGCGTCGAAGGTGAAGGGGGTGAAAAGCAGGCTCATGGAAACAGTCGGTTGGAAAGTACTTGTCACTGCGAGCGAAGCGCGGCAATCCAGTTGTACGGGCATGCACAGAGACTGGATCGCCACGCTTCGCTCGCGATGACGGGGTTAAGTTCGCTCGCGATGACGGACTAAAACCTGAATCTTATGGAAAACGGCGAGGATGCTTATCCGTTGGGCGACATGACCCCTGTCAACCCTGACTTGATTTACCCCCTTTGTCACCCCGGACGTGATCCGGGGTCCATCTCCCTTGCAGCCATGGATCCCGGGTCAAGCCCGGGATGACGTTTCACTCTCCTTTGTCATTGACGTCTCGCTCTCCTTTGTCACTGACGTTTCAATCTCTTTTGTCACCCCGGACTTGATCCGGGGCCCATGCCTTTGCATGCATCACTGTCAGCGGCAAAAGCGCCCCACAGCGGCCACTCGCTGGGCAAGGGCGATGCCACGTGCAACAGTTGGCCGCTCACCGGGTGTGGCAGGTCCAGGTGCAGCGCGTGCAGCCACAGCCGCTGCAGGCCCAGGTGCTCGGCCACGGCGCGGTTGAGTGGGCCTTTGCCATGCGTGGCGTCACCAATGATGGGGTGGGCGATGTGCTTCATGTGGCGGCGCAGTTGGTGGCGGCGGCCGGTCAGGGGTTGCAGCTGCACCTCGGCCCAGCGCAGGGTGGCAAAGTCGCCTTGCGCAATGGGCAGCTCGCCTCGTCGCAGGGTTTCGTAGCGCGTCTGCGCGGGCTGCACTTCCTCGCGCTCAGAGCGCATGTCGTCGGGCATGCGCTTCAAGGGGTGGTCAATCAAGCCTTGGTCCAAAGGCCAGCCCCGCACAATGGCGCGGTAAGTCTTGTGCAGGCCCTCGCCGGTTTCAAACGCCTGGCCCAGCGTGCGGGCCACCTCGGCGCTCAGGGCAAAGACCAGCACGCCGCTGGTGCCCTTGTCCAGCCGATGCACCGGCCAGACGTGTTGGCCGATCTGGTCGCGCAGGGCTTGCAGCACAAAGCGCGTTTCACCCTTGTCCAGCGGGGTGCGATGCACCAGCCAGCCTGCGGGCTTGTGCACGATGGCCAAGTGATCGTCACGGTAAAGAAGGTCCAACATGGGCTCGATTGTCGCGTTGTCAGCATGCGGGTGTTCGAGCTATATCCCCAGCAACTGGCAAGGTGAAGGATGAAGTGTGATGACAAAAAGCACACATCGGCTAAGATAAGCCCATGAAACCCATGCGCTGGAACGCCGACAAAAACAACTGGCTCCAATCCGAGCGGGGTGTTTCTTTTGAAAGCATGGTCGTGGCCATTGAGGGGCAGGGCTTGTTGGACATCCTGGAGCACCCCAATGCCGCCCAGTACCCGGGCCAGCGCATTTTGGTGGTGGCGCACGCAGGCTATGCCTACTTGGTGCCTTTTGTGGAAGATGAAGACCATTTCTTTCTCAAAACCGTGATCCCCAGCCGCAAGGCCACCCGTGATTATTTGAAGCAAGGTGAAGACGATGTCCAAGATTGACCGTGAAGAAGCCGAACTGCTCGATTTGTTTGACAAGGGGCAGCTCAAGTCCGTGGCCAGCAAAAGCGAGTTGGCCCGATTCAAAGCGGCTGCGCGAGCCACTTCCATCAAGGACCGGCGCGTCAACATCCGCCTGTCTTCGGGTGACCTGTCTGACATCCAGACCAAAGCGCTGGAAGAAGGTATCCCCTACCAAACCCTGATCGCCAGCGTCTTGCACAAATACGTCTCAGGCCGCTTGACCGAGCGCGCTGTGCCCGGCACTGCGGCCAACCGAAAAAACTCCACGAACTGAAGTTCTCGCCATGCTCTTTTTATTGTCACCCGCCAAATCGCTGGATTACGAAACCCCCGCAGGCGATGTGCCGCACACGCTGCCGCAGTTTGTGCCGCAATCGCAGGCCCTGATCGAGGTGCTGCGCCAAAAGTCGCCTCAGCAAATTGCCGAGCTGATGGACTTGTCGGACGCGCTCTCGGCGCTGAACGTGGCCCGCTATGAAGCTTGGCGCCCGAAGTTCAGCGCCAACAATTCCAAGCAAGCCGTGCTCGCCTTCAACGGCGATGTGTACGAAGGCCTGGACGCCAAAACCCTGAATGCCAAAGAGCTGGACTGGGCGCAAAACCATGTGTGCATTTTGAGCGGCCTGTACGGCGTCTTGCGCCCGCTGGACTGGATGCAGCCCTACCGCCTGGAGATGGGCACCACGCTGCAGACCGACAAAGGCAGCAACCTCTACAAATTCTGGGGCCCGCAAATTGCCGAGCATTTGAACGAACGCCTGGCCGCAGACAAAACGCCCGTCATCGTCAACCTGGCCTCGCAGGAATACTTCAAGGCGGTGGACCGCAAAACGCTCCAGGCCCGCGTGATCGAATGCGTGTTTGAAGACTTCAAAGGCGGCAAATACAAAATCATCAGCTTCAACGCCAAACGCGCCCGCGGCCTGATGGCCCGCTATGCGGTGCAAAACAAAATCACCCAGCCCGCTGGTTTGTTGAAGTTTGACCTCGAAGGCTACGCGTACGACGCCGCCGTGTCTGAACCCGACCGCTTGGTCTTCCGCCGCAAATTGCAAGCATGAGCACCCCCAACAACACCCCCGAACAATCGCAGCTGGGCAAGTCCAGCGCCTATGTGGACCAGTACGACGCGAGCTTGCTGTTCCCCATCCCGCGAGCCACCAAGCGAGCCGAGATCGGCATCACCGCGCAGCCCGTGTTTTTTGGGGCCGACCTGTGGACCGCGTTTGAGCTGTCCTGGCTCAACACCAAAGGCAAGCCGCAAGTGGCGCTGGCCCACATCACCGTGCCGGCCGAGAGCACGCACATTGTGGAGAGCAAATCCTTCAAGCTGTACCTCAACAGCTTCAACAACACCCGCATCGACAGCGCCGACGAAGTGCGCGACCGCATCCGCCGCGACATCAGCGCCGCCATCTGGCACGGCAGCGCGGTGCAAGCCAGCGTGGGCGTCAAGCTCCTCATGCCTGAGATGTTTGACGCCGAGCCCGTGCATGAAATGGACGGTCTGAACCTTGACCGCATGGACATCGAGTGCAGCCGCTACCAACCCGCGCCAGACCTGCTCAGCGCCACCGCCGACGAAGCACCGGTCAGCGAAACCCTGGTCAGCCACTTGCTTAAAAGCAACTGCCTGGTCACCGGCCAGCCCGACTGGGGCAGCGTGCAAATCACCTACAGCGGCCCACAGATCGACCAAGCGGGCTTGCTGCAATACATCGTGAGCTTTCGCAACCACAACGAATTCCATGAGCAATGCGTCGAGCGCATCTTCATGGACATCTGGACGCGCTGCAAACCCACCAAGCTGACGGTGTACGCCCGCTACACCCGGCGCGGCGGCCTGGACATCAACCCCTGGCGCACCAGCGCACCGGGCGCGGTGCCGCCCAATGTACGCACGGCGCGGCAGTGAAGGCATTCACCCCGTTCCCCAAGATGACCCCCACCACCCGCCGCGTTGTCCAAGCCCTTTTGTACGAGGCCATGGCCATCGCCGTGGTCGGGCCCGTGTTGAGCTTGGCTTTTGACAAGTCCACCGCCTCCACATTCGGCCTGGCGGTTGTGTTGTCGAGCATTGCACTGACGTGGAACTACGTCTTCAACTGGCTGTTTGAGCGTTGGGAGTCGCGCCAATCGGTGCGGGGCCGCTCTTTTGCCAGGCGGCTGGCCCACGGGGCGGGTTTTGAAGGCGGCTTGGTCATCATTCTTGTGCCCGTCATGTCGCTGTGGCTGGACATTTCGCTCATCGCTGCCTTGGTGGCCAATTTGGGACTGCTGGCCTTCTTTTTCTTTTATGCCATCGCCTTCACCTGGTGCTTTGACCGGGTCTTCGGATTGCCTGCCTCTGCCCAAGCGGGCGATCTGGAAAAAAGCTGATGATGTGGGCGCTTTGCGCTCTGTGCCCATGGAAATTGTCATACGCGCATTGCCTGCAATGGTGCTCAGCCACGCCCCGCGCTTTCCGCTCGTCAGTCAGTTCCCCGCGCACGGAGATGGAGCGCCGCCGTTTTTCGATCCAGCTTGAGGGCAACCTTTGGCCTGGAACAACTCACGGGCGGGGGCGTGGGCACTGGCCAGTTCGGGTTTTTCTATTTCTTTGACTCGCTCGTAACCCACCTGTGCCAAGGCGCGTTTTAACGGCGCGGCCTTGGGCGAAGGGATGGGCTCGATGATGCGAACAGGCCCTTGGAATTGGGGCAATCGGTCTCGCGTTGCTTGTCATCGAAAGGCAAGTTGCTTAGATCCTTCGATGTAACCACGTTGAGTTACTCAGTACACGGAATTGTCAATCCATTGACCAAGAAAGACACTGCAAGCGGATTCGTGAAGGAAGGTTGGCGAATTGAAATTTCGTTGACTTCATTGAATGAATCCACAAGGCCAAAAGCAAATGCCGATGGCATCACTTCACTTCATTTATCAAGGACATCATCATGAAAAAATTCACACTGATCCTCTTGGCAACACTCGCCACCACCGCATTCGCCGATTCGGGCAACCAAGGCTCCGGTCATGGTTCCGGAAACGGTGGAAGCGCACAGCAAAACAACCCCACCATGCAAGCGACGATGCTCGTCAATACCGCCGTGATCAACAGCGCGTTTGGCAATGGCGGTAGCGCACAGCAAAACCTGGCATCCAATGTGGGCAGCTTCACACCCAACGGCACAGAACTGCAATTGGTCATGGCCAAAAACTCAATGATCATGAACAGCGGCCTTGGTGGCCAGGCAGAACAAAACATCGCCTCCAACATTGGTCATTCCGGTCTGAATTCTTCGACCTACCAAGTGGCGTACATCAAAGACTCCGCCGTGATCAACAAAGCCAGTTGGGGCGGCAAGGCCTTGCAAAACCTTTCGTCTAACAGCAATTGCCTGAGCTGTACCGACTGATCGATCTGCACGTTGATGCAGGGGTGGCTGCCGCTTGCGGCAGTCACCATTTTTGACTCGGAAGAACATCATGAAAACACAAGCTCTGTTGATCTTTGTGACCCAGGCCACCGTGCTGTGGATCGCTTTGCCCGCTCAAGCGCAGTTGGCACCTGGTGAGGATCCAGTTGTTCTACAGCAGCGAGTTAGCTACAACATGCTGCCGCTGAACAATGCACAAAAATCCACTGTCATGAGCGCTTCACAAGAAATACCTGGGTGGGTGCAAGCCAAATTGGCCAGGTTTCAAGCCAAGGCATTTTCAGCTGATACCACCGGCATCATCACCGACGAATCCGTGGTGACTTCGACCACCAATGATGGTTTGAAAAAAGTCTGCACACAAGATGTAGGCAGCAATACCAACACCACCGGACTTTCGTCGGGCCGTTATGGCCCTCAAAACGACCCCCAAGTGGTCGTCCTTCGAGGTGATTTGGTCAACATCTGCAGGTGAACTTCTGCTTGCGTCGATGAATCCTTCGATGTCAATTTGGGGTGTCTGTCGTACGCCCCCTCCCTCTCTGGTAACCGTCATGACCTTCAGCACACCCCATCTGACTTTGTGCGACTTGCTCAAAAAACGCGCAGGACACGCCCTGTTGATGATGCTAATTCTTGCGTTGACGGCATGCAGCACCCCCATGGATGCACGAAAGGACGCGGCTTTTCAAAGTTACGGTCATGCTGCCGACAGGCCCACGCAAAGGCCCATGCGATCCATGTCGAGTTTTTCAGATTCATTGCAGTGCATGGATCGGTTGATGCGGGACGCGCAAATCCCCACGACATTGATCACGAGCAAGCAGATTCCAGACTTTTCCACACGCGTACCTGTTGCGACCAAAGACATGGTGATCACGGCGCTGCTGCAGATGTCGCGACTGTCCAACGCATTCCGTTATGTGGACTACGAGGTGGACATTGCCAGGCAAGACACCGTTCAGAACTTGACCAATATTTTGCTGAACAATAACCAGATCCAACTGCAGCGACCGGCCCTCTACGTTTCAGGATCGGTGGCATTTGTGGATCAAAACGTTTTGAACAACCGTTTCGATGCTGGCACCTCTGGCGCACGTTTTGAAACCGGCTACAGCCAAAACAGAACAGTGACCATCATCGGTTTGGAATTGCATTTGGGCGACTTTCGCACCCGCACCATGATCCCTGGACTGGACTCAGCCAACGAAGTGATCATCAGCAATGGTGGTCAGGGCCTGGACCTGGCGGGTCGCATCCGCGATTACGGTTGGCAATTCAACGTCGGACGAGACTATGCACAGGGATCTGGTGCTGCGGTTCGCACATTGGTTGAACTGGCGATGATCGAGTTGACCGGGAAATGGGCCCGCGTGCCGTATTGGCAATGCCTCACCATGGAGCAAACCCACCCGAATTTTCAGCGACAACTGAGAGACTGGTACGACGAGGGCAACATCGGGATCCACGAAGCTTTGATTCGTCAATCGCTGGTCAGCAAAGGCTATCTGTCCTCGAGCAACGTGCAGCCCCCTTCCTTGACGACATTTCGCACGGCCTTATCAAAGTTCCAAGCCGACAACGGCATGGTCGTGACAGGCACCGTCGATTTCAGCACCTATGAACGAGCATTGCGCGACTATGTAGCTCTTAATGCACAGGGGCAACTCATTCGTTATGGCTGGTTGTCGACCTCGGCCGATCCGAAAGCCTTGAGTGCCAATGAAAAGCTTTCGCCCACCATCTCGGAAAAAGTGTACGGCGTCAATGAGCTTCCGCGCAGCATCGACTTGCAAATTGAAAACATCCTGATGGGGCGCAAACAATTTGAAGTGGGCGAACAGGTTTTCTTGTCGCTGACCGTTTCACGTCAATCACACCTGGCTTGCTATTTGTCCAACGCTTCTGGCCAAGTCATGCGTTTGTTGCCCAACCCCGTGACGCCACAAGCCCAAATTTCCGCAAACCAAGCCATCCGGCTGCCCGACTGGATGAGTCCAAATCCTGGTTATGTGATCGAAACATCCGGTGCGGGTACCGAAGGCCTTCTTTGCATGGCCACAGACAAAGATGTCAGCAACGAATTGTCAGAGCCCTTGAACGGTCCAGCACTGAGACCCCTCACAGGCATCCGTGATTTGCCAGATGTACTGGCCTTGTACAACCGCGCGCTGGGTACAGAAGGCTACACATCGGCCACGGTGACATGGGATGTGAGCGCACGCAAGGCACCAACAACGTCATCTGCGACAGCAGCGCCTTCAGCAGCGGCCAGCACAAAGCGGTGAACGAGCCAAGTGAACCCATGGAACCCAATATGCATATTCTCAAATTGCACGCGCGTGTTGTATGCCCCGTGCACAGTCGGCTGTCATGGTGCTGGCCAGTGGTGGGCCTGCTCATGTGCGGCGGTCAACTCACGCAGGCACAAGACAAGGTGGTGGAGGTCCGCGGCGGCGCACAGGCCACGGCACTGATGGCCGCAACGCATGCGGTCAGTCCGCCCCCTTTGGATGCCAACCCTTTGCTGCGCGAGGTCAAACCCACTGCACCCCGCAACATCACGGGAACACCCTCCGCAGCGCAAGCACGCCAAGTGGCACGTCTGCAGTCTTTGGCTTTAGACAAGACCCCACCCGCTGCGTCCAATAAAAAAGTCGACCCCAAGATGTCGGCAGCAGAGGCCGCGTGGACTCTTGGCCTGTTGTCACTGCATGGAATTGCCATGCCTATGAACCAGGCACAAGCACAAAAGTGGTTTGAACTTGCCGCGCACAAAGGCCTTGCTCTTGCGCATGCTGGCTTGGCCTGGTGCGCTCTGGAAGGATGCACGGCCCCTTCAGATCCAGAGGCAGCGCAATCGTCGATCAACATTTTGCGAAAGGTTAATGCGCCGCGCGCAATCTATTTGGAGTGGCTGGCACTGTCCCTGAAGGCACCCGTCCAGATGACCCCTGAACGCAACGGCACGCCCTCAAGTCAACCCGAGCCACAAAGCACCAACGCGCAGTTGTCCAATACAGCGTTGCTGCTCGAAGCCGCAAGCAAAGGCGATGTCCAAGCCCACATCGAATTGGGGATTGTCAGCGCTTCCAACAACCGCATGGCTGAGTCTTTGGCACATTTTCAGGCGGCGGCCTCGCGATCGAGCGTGGCGGCCAGCAATGCCAAAATCGTGTCCGAACGCATGCGCAACAGCCCTCACCCAGACCAGGCGCTGTCCAGATCTTCCAGCGGCCAGGATTCAGCCGCTTTGCTCATACAAGCCAGACGCTTGCACAGTGGGCAAGGGGTACCGGCCAACTTCACCGAAGCCATGCGCCTGTACCGGTTGGCAGCCAGTCTGGGCAACGCCCAGGCTGAAAAAATGCTGCAACTGATTTATGCCAATCCCAGTCCGGATGGTCAAATCAATATCGCGTGGATGCAGCAACTGAAAGACATTGACTTGACAACGCAAGCTCCCCAGCAACTCAAGCCAGCCGCGCCTTTTTGGCTCAGGCGTGAGCCCACTGCCTTATACGACCTGCTACCTGCTGTGTGGCGATAGGCGACATACTTTCGATTTGACTTAATGAAGTCCGCATTCATAGGCAGTAAAAATGGCCTGTGCACGGGTTCTTACTTTGAGCTTGCGAAAAATGTTCTTGACATGTGTGTTGACAGTTTGACCTGCGATGCCGAGCTTCAAACCTATCTGGGTACTGGAGTAGCCGTCACCCACCATCTTCAGCACTTGTTCTTCGCGAGGGGTTAATTTTTCCAGTGAATGCTGCGCTTGATCTTGGGTCCATTGCGTGGCTAAAGCCAGAGCATCACTGATGATAGACACCTGGATCGGCTCATCTGGCCAGAATGTTTGGGTCTTATCGCGCGTCGACTCGGTCAGTGAAACACAAGAATTTTTGGTCATTCAAACCCCTGAAGTAGCAGGCACTTGGATGCCTTTTTAAAATTCGAATAAGGCTAGTGCTGCAACGCATGTCACCTGTCCAAGGGCAAATTTTATTGAATGATGGCCTGCTTGACTGTGCTTTAGTCCACAAGTGCATCGGCCTGTGAATGACATCACATTCCTACGGACTTGGTCGTGCACAAAAGCATCCGCATTGGCATGTGGCGGCTTGGACATCAACCCCTGGCGCACCCGACACCCCGGCGCGGTGTCACCCAACAACCGCACAGCGCGGCAGTGAATCAAGCCACCGGATCTTGCCAAGCCGGGTGCTTGGCCATGACCTGCGCATAAGCCTCAGAGCCCTCAAAAGCGGCCAGCCAGACGATCAAGCGCGGCCAAGGCTGCGCGGCAAACCAGACTGGGTCGGTGTGCGCAAACTGCCGCACAAACGGCGCCAGCGCCGCGTCCAGAAAACCCCAACGCGCACCGGCCAAAAAGGCCTGCTGCTGCAAACGCGCATCCAGCTGCGCCAGCCACTGCGCACCCAAGTCGCGGTCGGCCACGCCACTGGCCAGGCCTGATCGCTGCGGGTATTTGTAGCGGTCCAGGTGTTGCTTGAAAGGCCCATCGCTGAGCGCAATCCAGCGCAGCACATCGGCCTCGTCGGCAGCTGCGGGCAACCAGCCCTGCGGATCGTGCTGGCGCAAGGCCCACAGCATGATGTCCAGGCTCTGATCGATCACCTGCGAATCGGCAGGCAGCCACAACACCGGCACCGTGCCCTTGGGCGACAAAGCCAGCATCGACGCGGGTTTGTTCTTGAGTACCACCTCGCGGTGCTCATAAGCCACGCCACTGACCAACAAAGCCAGCCGCGCACGCATGGCGTAGGGGCAGCGGCGGAAGGAATAGAGGATGGGGGAGGGCATGAGGGGGAATGATAGGGCTTGCATCTGGTGCCCAGGCCAATTCAGTTAGAGTCCCCCCCATCCTCCAATCCCGAGCGCGCTCAAGTCCTTGCAGCCTCTCGATCCCATTCCCTTTGGCTGACCAAGACCCCACCCCCGCCGCCCCTTGCACCGTTCCACACGCTTTCGAACGTGACGTTCAACATGAGTTACGCCATGTGCGCACCCTCATGCAACTGGAGCAAAAGGAAGACCAGGCGCAGTTCAAGCTCAAAAACGCCAGTGCCAGCATCAAAGAGCGCCGTCGGCGCGGCTTGACTTGGTACCCCGTCACCATCACCCAAGAAGACATTGGTTTTGGGGGCAAGGTGGTCTTGGAGCTGGAGCGGCCTGCGCATCGGCAAGACCTGCACTTGTTTCAGGTGGGCAAAAACGCTTGTGTGTTCAGCAATGCGCCCGGCTACTCGGGGCCTGACCGGCCCGTGCTGAGCGGCGTGGTGACCAGTGTGCGGCGCAACAAGCTGGTGCTGGCCACCACCAAAGAAGAGCTGCCCGACTGGGTGATTAATGGCAACAACCCAAACGGCAGCACCCACAACGGAAGCACGTTAGGCATTGACTTGACCTTTGACGAGGTCAGCTACCGCGAGATGCACCAAGCCTTGAACGACGTCATTGGCGCACACGGCAACCGCTTGGCCGAACTGCGCGACGTGCTGCTGGGCGTGCGGCAGGCCAGCTACCGCGAGCCCAAAGCCGACGACCTGTTTTACCCCAGTGCGCTCAATGACTCGCAGCTGGTGGCGGTGCGCCATGTGATTGCGGCGCAAGACGTGGCCATCATCCACGGCCCGCCCGGCACGGGCAAAACCACCACGCTGGTGCAGGCCATTTTGGAAACCATCCGGCGTGAGCGGCGCGTGCTGGTGTGCGCCCCTTCCAACACCGCCGTGGACCTGCTGACCGAAAAACTGGCCGAGCGCGGTGTGAACGTGATCCGCATGGGCAACCCCAGCCGCGTGTCGGACCTGCTGCTCAAGCACACGCTCGACGCCGGAGTGATGGCCCACCCCAGCTACGCCAAGATGCACGCCATGCGCCAAACCGCTGAGCAGCACCGAGTCACGGCCAGTGAGCTGGCCAAAGAAGGCGTCCGCCATTTTGGTTTTGAGGGGCGACAGCACCGCCAACAGCTGCGCGAAGAAGCCCGCACGCTGCGCCAAGCCGCCGACGATTTGGAGCGCTTCATGACCGAGGACGTGCTCGAATCGGTGCAGGTCATCACCTGCACGCTGGTGGGCGCCAGCCACCGCCACATGCGCCACCTGAGCTTTGAGACCGTCTTCATCGACGAAGCCGCCCAAGCCCTGGAGCCAGGTTGCTGGATACCCATTGCCAAGGGCCAGCGCATTGTGTTGGCGGGCGACCACCACCAGCTGCCGCCCACCGTGAAAAGCGAACAAGCCGCCCGCGAAGGCCTGCGCGAAACCCTGTTTGAAAAGTGCATCCAGCGCCAACCCAACACGGCCCGCATGCTGACTACGCAATACCGCATGCACGAGCAGATCATGGGCTTCAGCTCCGAGAAGTTTTATGGCGGCCAACTGGTGCCGCACGCCAGCGTGCGCCACGCGGGCCTGGAGGCTTATGACTTGCGTTTTGCACCCGACCTGCCGGTGGAATTCATCGACACGGCGGGCTGCTCTTATCAAGAAGTGGCCATTCCCGAAAGCCGTTCAACCGCCAACCCCGAAGAAGCCCACTTGCTGCTGGAGCGCCTGGCGCAGCTGCTGGCGCCCTACGACGAAGATGAACTTGGTGAACACGACCAGCGCCCGCTGAGCATCGGCGTCATTGCACCGTACCGCGCCCAAATCAACTATCTAAAAGACGCCATCGAAGACAGCGAAGTGCTCAATGGTTTGCTGCTGCAACGCAGGCTCAGCGTGGGCACCGTCGATTCGTTTCAGGGCCAAGAGCGCGACATCATTGCCATCACCTTGACACGCAGCAACCCCCAAGGCGAGATCGGCTTCCTGTCCGACATCCGCCGAATGAACGTGGGCATGACCCGCGCACGGCGCAAGCTGCTGCTGGTGGGCGACTCGTCCACGCTTTGCAGGCATCCGTTTTTTGTGGAGTTGTTGACTTATGTGAAGGGAGTGGGGGGTTACCGTACAGCCCGGACTGCTGGCCAGCCCCGCCGTTCGCCAAGCCTATGACGCACAAGCGCCCGAGTTTGAGCTGGCCCGCGAACTGATTGCAGCGCGTATGAAAGCGGGCCTGACGCAAGGCGATGTGGCCGCACGCATGGGCACGACCCAAAGCGTGGTAGCACGCATCGAAAGTGGCAGGGGCACGCCATCCATGCGAACAGTCCAACGCTTTGCCAGTGCCGTGGGTGCGCGTGCAGTGGTGCGCATGGAGCCTTTGACGGCTGCATGACCAGCTGCTGCAACGCAGGCTCAGCGTGGGCACCGTCGATTCGTTTCAGGGCCAAGAACGCGACATCATTGCCATCACTCTGAAGCGTAGCAACCCCCAAGGCGAGATCGGCTTCCTTTCTGACATCCGCCGCATGAACGTGGGCATGACCCGCGAACGGAGCAAGCTTTAGTCAGTGGGCGATTCGTCTATGCGGTCATTCAAGTTGTGCTGCAAGTTTCCCCAACTTTTGCTTCAAAGCATCTCTCAGGTTGGCGTCCAAACCAATGCGTCGCAGCGCAGCTCTCTCATAGTCGTCGCGACTATTAAAGCGTAGACCTTTGACAATGCCATTAAGAACGCCAGAGTCGCGAACCGGGTACCTGCTAACAATTCCATGAATGTCAGATATGTCAACAAACGCTGTAAGGCGCGCAAGCTCATCTGGGTATGGCGATTTAACGGGAATGTTTAAATCGTCACAATCGTTCGCTATCAACTGTTGACGTGTGGGGATCTGTGAAAGTAGTTGGTCACGCATCTGCCGCTCAGCAACGCGGCTTGCTAAATGCTCTTTCGTCCCTTGTCCCTTGAGTGATTCAATCGCTATGTCCTTTGCTGCATTCAGCATTTCCTGAGGATCGATGCCAGATATCTCTGCTTGCTTTATTGCGACAGCGGTTTGGGCTTCCAAAGAGTAGATCAGGCTTTCAACAGCGAAGATCGGCAGCGGATAGACACCATCATCCTCAAACTTACTCATCTGTTCTGGAGACATGCCATCATGATCGATAAGACCAAACGCTTTTGCTCGGTGTACTTCTTCGATATCTCGAAGGCCCTTAACTGCTCTCATAACGTCTTTGCAACTCTCACAAGGTCGTAAAGAAACTTTTGGGAAAAGAAGCGCATATAAAGGTTGATCCAAGCTAGTCTTGTTATTTCCTTCAATAAATAAAATTTTGCGTCGCGCACCAATTACGTCAATCCACAGCCATTCTGGAATTTGCTCTGAATCATGGATGACATCGACATCCCAAGAGACGATTTTTTCCTCTTTCCAAACGCAGTCGCGCACAAGAACTATTTCGCCCCCTTTAACTGCTGCAGGCAAATCAAGTTGGTGGGTACAGACTACAAAGCCACAGTCAGGCCGTTGCAGTATCAGTGCCTTTATAAGAGCAACAACGATTGAGGAGTGCAGGTGAAGCTCTGGCTCGTCCAGCAAGAAGACCATACCTGGTTTTGCTGCTACTACCTCGGCTGCAATAACTAGTGCAGACCGCTCACCATCTGACATTCGTGCATAGCTGTACAGCGTGTCGCCCCGTATCGCCCTTAATTCACCATCAGCAACCTTAAGCTGTACTGTCAGATTTGCCTGAGCTAGCAACGAATTTACGACGTCCAACGGTGAGTTATCAGTTTGGAGTCGAGTGATCGCAACGGAACTCGATCCCTCGGCCTTTATTTGGTTTGCGGCATCGAGTTTGTACTGAGTCTCAGCCGCCTGAAGATCATGAATCGCCTTCTCGTTGGTAGCTGTACCTTCTATGGGTTTCCATCTTTTTTCTGGCTGGGAGTCATAGTGTTTTTGGTTGGCAGTGAATTGACGGCGACTTGCCGGTGTCATCGAAAGACTTTCGTGATCGAAATAGCTCGGTCGTGACCCTGGCATGTAGATGACCTTTCCATTCCAATTTGCAGCAAGCGAATTGACTAGAGCAGACTTGCCTGTGCCATTGCGTCCCAAAATAAATACTGGCCTGCCTGCCCTGACACTTACTTGCACGGGTTCTGACTGGGTTTGAATTTCTATCTGTGTGAGCGCTGGACGTTCTTCTGTCTTCATACTTATTCCTTCGGAAATTTTCTCTTACGGTCTTATCGTGGGCAAAGACATACCTACTAGGCCTCTATGGATTTGGGTTTGCGTGTTTTCTTAGCGGCTGTCGCGGGCAGCAAGCTGGTGATTCGTTGGTACAGCTCAAACAGGAAAGCCGCGCGTTCGGCGTCGGAGGCGTAGGTCTTTTTGCCGCCGCTGGGTTGGTAGGCGGCGTCTACGGCGGTGTCTAGTTTTTGGTGGGCCTTGAGCAGGGCCGGGGGCATGGTCAGTGGGTCGTACAGGTCGGCGAGGGACGCGTCTGCAAATTGGGCGCGAGCGTCGAGGACGCATTGCGCGGCTTGTTCGATTGCGTTGCGGTGTTTGTCGCTGAGTGGTTCGCCAGCGAAGCCGGGCCAAGGGTAGTTGTTGTAAACATTGCTTGCTGAGTATTGGTAGTCGCTCTTCATTCGACCGCAAACCGAACGAAGCCAACTCATATGCATCGCAGACTGAAGTACTCCCATTTCTAAAAGTCCAGCGCCAGGGACTATGAGCGAACTACCGTTGGCAATTACATCGGGAGACATGAAACCGATTGGCAAGTATTTACGGTTCTCTGACGATACTTTCGGCAGAAATAAGTAGCTTGAATTAGGCTGTCGGATCTCTCCAAACAGTGATGGTGTCTCAGCCAGCTTTTTTGTTGCTTCGCGATTACTTTGGGATCTAAATTTTTTTACAGAGTTAATTCGTTCAAGAATCGTTGGCGTCGATTTAATGAGACTTGGGTTTGCATCCGTAAGCCACAAACACCAACGTAGTTCAGCGTTTAGAAACTCTTGCCCACCCATAAATGGGCGAATGAGATGAAGTACTTCGGGGTGCGTGCTTGCTAGCTGCTCCTTTTCCTTGCTATCGAGCAACAAATGACCATCGTCATTCGCCATGCTCCCGTATTGCATTTCTGGCACATTGCAAATTGGCGTGCTTCTTTTGCTGAGTGCAACGTTATTTGCGTCCACCAAATACGGATTGATATTTTTTGCAGGCACAGCCAACGGCTCGCCTTTGATGTCCGCGTATTCAAAAATAGTTTTGTCGCTGCGGTTGCACAAACCAAAACCGATGATCACGCAATGCACAGCTGCATTGCCTTTGGCTTCGTTTGACCACGAAAAGGTACGGTGTGCAAACTGAATGTGAATGCCCTGTGCCAACATCCAGGACCACAGCACGCCTACTTGTTCACCTTGGGTGATGCTGTTGGTGGACACGAAGGCCACGCGTGGTCCATCTTGCGACTCAACGCTTCGCAAGTACTGGGCTGATTTGACGTACCAAGCCGCCACAAAATCCAGAACACCAAAGCCCTTGATGCCGCTCATCACAGGCTCAAAGTCAGCCTTTTGTTGTGGCGTTTGTTCTTTCTTGCCGATGAACGGCGGGTTGCCCAACACATAGCTGCACCGCTCCGCAGGCAGCACCTCGTTCCAGTCCAGCCGCAGCGCGTTGGCGTGACGGATGCCGGGTGAGCTTTTGAGCGGGATGCGCGCAAAGTACAGGCCAAACTCCACGCTCACGCGCAGGTTCATTTGGTGGTCCACCAGCCACAGGGCCACTTGCGCAATTTGCGCCGGAAACTCTTCGATCTCGATGCCGTAAAACTGGTCCACGTTCACGCCAATCAGGGCATGCACGTCCACCGTCAGCTGGCCTTTGTGGGCGCTCAGTTCGTGGTCGGCCCGCAGCACTTTCAGCTCCAGCTCGCGCAGTTCGCGGTAGCTGATGACCAAGAAGTTGCCGCACCCGCAGGCGGGGTCAAAAAACGTCAGTTGCCGCAGCTTTTTGTGAAACTCAAACAGCTTGTTGCGGTTGCCCTTCACGCGTTCAAACTCGGCGTGCAGTTCGTCCAGAAACAGCGGCTTGATGAGCTTGAGGATGTTGGCCTCAGACGTGTAGTGCGCCCCCAGGTTGCGGCGGGCCTTCTCGTCCATGATGCTTTGGAACAAGCTGCCAAAGATGGCGGGGCTGATGGCCGACCAGTCGAGCGCACAGGCGTCCAGCAGGGCTTCGCGCATGGCGGTGCTGAAGTCGGCCATGGGCAGGGTTTCTTCAAACAGACGGCCGTTGATGTAGGCAAACTTGCCCAGCTGCTCGTCGATGTTTTTGCTGCGTTGGCCTTCGTGCGTGTTGAGCACCTGAAACAGTTGCCCCAAGCGCGGCCCCAGGTCCGAGCCGTCGGGCGCGGTGCGTTCTTCAACAAAGTCGCGGAACGATTGCGCGGGCTGAAAGATGCCGGTGTCGTCGGCAAACAGGCAAAACAGCAGGCGCACCAGCAGCACCTCCAGCGCATGGCCGCTGTAGCCGCTGGCTTTCAGTGCGTCGTGCAGGCGGCCCATGCGCTCAGCCGCCTTGATGTTGACCGGGTCTTCGGCCTGGATGTCTTGCACCTTGTAGCCCGCCAGCAGGCCAAAGAGCTTGACGTGTTTGTGCAGGTGCTGAAGCTCAAACTCGACCGTCTCGCCCGTGGCCAGGCGCCGCACCCGAAAGCGGGCAAAGTCGCAGACCACCACCAGCTGGGGCAGGTCGCGCTCGGGCAGGTTGTGCAGGTAGCCAATGGCTTGGTCCACCGCGTCGTCGAGGCTTTTGCCGCGAGACTTGTGCTCCACCAACAGCACGCCGGGCCAAAACAAATCCACAAAGCCTTGCGCTCCGCCGAGCTTTTTGACGTTCAGCTCGAAGGTGGCAACGCGTTTGTTGGTGATGCCAAAGATTTCAAAGAAGTCGATCCAAAAGGGCTTGGCTTCGCTGTCTTCGTTGCAGGCGTCGGCCCAGGTTTTGCTGAATTGCAATGCTCTGGATTTGATTTCGTTTCAATTAAGACCCATTTGGTACTCATAAAGTGAGTTTGGATCGTAACTTAAAGTATTCTCTTTCCGGCCTCTTGTAGCGCTGCGGTTGTAACGGGGTGGTCAGGCGGTCTGCCCACAGGCGGGCGCACTGCCAGCTCGCAGCGTCTGGCTCTATGCAAAGGATTACCTACGCGTCTGTACGCATGGCACGGGCCATGGGGCTGGGTAACATGCCTGAGCTTTCCTTCAAACCCCATGACCCTCCAACACCATGCGATCAATCACTGCGCTGATGGCCACTTGCTGGCTCACGGCTTGCGCCACGCCCCCAATGCCTTTGAGTGCTGACCCCATTGCCGTGGTGGCCGCTGGCAGCTTGCGCGAGGCGATGACCGACATCGCCAAGGCGCATGAGGCCCGCACCGGCCAAAAACTGAACTTGTCTTTTGCGGCCTCGGGGCTGCTGCGCGAGCGCATCGAAAAGGGCGAAGCGGCCCAGGTCTTTGCCTCGGCCGACATGGGGCACCCGCAAAAGCTGGCCGACGCCGGCAGTTGGAGCCCGCCACGCGTGTTTGTGCGCAACCAACTGTGTGCGATCACCCAAGCGAACCTCAACCTCACGCCCGAGCGTTTGCTGGGCGCTTTGCTCGATCCGGCGGTGCGTGTGGGCACCAGCACCCCCAAGGCCGACCCGGCCGGTGACTACGCCTGGGCGCTGTTTCGCAGGGCCGATGCGGTCAGCGCTGGCGCTTACGCCACGCTGGAGCGCAAGGCTTTGCAGCTGACGGGAGGCCCCAGTTCGCCCAAGCCCCCGGCAGGTCGCGGCACTTACGCTTGGGTCATGGACCAAGGACAGGCCGATGTTTTCTTGACCTATTGCACCAACGCGGTGTCTGCCCAACAAGAGGTGCCCCGCCTGAAGATCGTGGCGGTGCCGCCCAATTTGCAGGTGTCCGCAGACTACGGCCTCACCGTGCGCCGTGGCACCCACCCGGCCGCACAGGCCTTTGCCGACGCCTTGCTCGCGCCCAGCGCACAGGCTGTGTTTGCGCGGTATGGGTTTGGCAGTCCTTGATCTGGGCTTCTTTTCTTGTCATCCCGGGGGAACACCCTTTTTGTCATCCCGGGCGAAGACCCTTTTTGTCATCCCGGGCGAAGACCCGGGATCCACTGGGCAGCGCTCTTTTGAGAATGCCGGTTGTGAATCCTGGATCCCGGATCAAGTCCGGGATGACATTTACCGAGGCGGTGCGGGATGACATTTGCTGAGGCCTTCCAGGAGGACATTGGCTCAGGCGGTGCGGGATCAAATGATTTGTGCAAAGATCCCGCCTTTCCCCTATTCAAGGAGTCCCTTGTGAACCACGATCTGATTCAGGATGCCCAAGCTTTGCTGGGCAAAAGTTCGTTTGACGGCAGCACGCGCCGCCAAGCTTTGCAGCTGGCTTTGGGGGTGGGTTATGCCGCTGCGGCGGGCACGGTGATGGCGCAGACGGCCATCAAGACGCCATCGACCGGCTTGGTCACGGGCGAGGTGACCATCGATGTGAATGGTTTCAAGATGCCGGCTTTTCGCAGTGCCCCAGCGGGCAAGACCCATTTGCCGGTGGTCTTGGTGATTTCGGAAATCTTTGGCGTGCACGAGTACATCGCCGATGTGACGCGCCGCTTGGCGCAGGCCGGTTATTTGGCCATTGCGCCCGAGCTGTTTGTGCGACAGGGCGATCCGAGCGAATACGGCGAGTTGGCCAAGCTGCAGTCCGAAATCATTGCCAAGGTGCCCGATGCGCAGGTGATGGGCGACCTGGACGCCACCGTGGCTTGGGCCGCAGCCAACGGCGGCAACACCGACAAGCTGGCGATCACCGGGTTTTGCTGGGGTGGCCGCATCACTTGGCTGTATGCCGCGCACCAGCCCAAGCTCAAGGCCGCTGTGGCTTGGTATGGCCGTTTGGTGGGGGCCGCCACGCCCCAGACGCCGCAGCACCCTGTGGCGCTGGCCGCCAACATCAAGGCGCCGGTGCTGGGCCTGTATGGTGCGGCAGATACCGGTATTCCCCTTGACACGCTTGATAAGATGAAAGCCGAGCTGGCCAAGGGCACGGCCGCTGGCAAAGCCAGCGAGTTTGTGGTTTATCCTGAGGCCCCCCACGCGTTTCATGCCGACTACCGGCCCAGCTACCGCCAAGCGGCAGCCGAGGACGGTTGGCAGCGTTTGCTGGCCTGGCTCAAGCGGCAAGGCGTGGCTTGATGAATGGATGAAAAACCGCCCTTTGGGGCGGTTTGTTTTGGGGGTGTGTGGATCACCCCGGATGGAAAAATGACTCTATTGGCAATTTTGATCGGCACCTTGGTGGCCGGTATCGGCAGTGTTTGGTTGGCGGCCTGGCTGAGCTTTGGCGTGATCAGCCGTTACACGCAGCACATGCTGAGTTTGGCCGCAGGGGCTTTGCTGGCCACGGCGTTTTTGCATTTGCTGCCCGAGGCGTTCGAGTCCGATGTGGGGCCGCATGCGCTGTTTTTGACGCTGCTTTTGGGCTTGGTGTTTTTCTTTTTGCTCGACAAGGCCGAGCTGTGGCACCACGGGCATGAGCACCACCACGGGCACCACGACCATGACCATTCAGGGCATGCCCACCACGACCATGCGGGCCATGCCCACCACGACCATGCGGGCCATGCCCACGGCGGTGAGCGCTCAGCGGGTCATTGGGCGGTGCTGGCAGGCGACAGCGTGCATTGCTTTGGCGATGGCATTTTGATTGCGTCGGCCTTCATGGCCGATTTGCAGTTGGGCGTGATCGCTGCATTGGCCGTGCTGGCCCACGAGGTGCCGCACCACATGGGCGACTTGGTGGTTTTGCGCCAAGGCAGCAGCAACCGCCAGGCGGCGGTGCTCAAGGTGTCGATGGCCGGGGCCATCACGGCTTTGGGTGGGGCCTTGGGCTATGTGCTGGTCGATGCCTTGCACGGCGCCTTGCCTTACTTTTTGGTGGTGGCCAGCAGCAGCTTCATTTATGTGGCGCTGGCCGATTTGATTCCGCAGTTGCAAAAGCGCCTGAGCGCCAAAGAGACGGCCGCGCAAATCATTTGGCTGGTGGGCGGCATGGCCATGGTCATGGCGGTGAGCCTGTTGGCCCACCGGGGCTGAGCCGCTCAAAAGCCGGTCGTTCAGCCTTGGGCGCAGGGCAGGCCGGGGGTGCGGCTCCATTCGCTCCAGCTGCCCGCATAAAGGGCTGTGGGGCCATAGCCCGCCAGCTCCATGGCGATCAGGTTGGGCACGGCGCTCACGCCGCTGCCGCAGTGGTGCACCACGGTGCTGGCGCTGCGGCCAGCCAACACGCTGTCCCATTCGGCCTTGAGCACGTCGGCGCTTTTGAAGAAGCCTTCGGGTGTGAAGTTGTCGGTGAAGGGGCGGTTGAGTGCGCCGGGAATGTGGCCCGCAATTGGGTCCAGCGGCTCGACCTCGCCACGGTAGCGCGGGGCGCCACGGGCATCGACCACGGTTTGTGTGGGGCGGCCGAGTTGTTCCACCACGCTGTCGATCATCACCAACTGACGCAGGGGCGTTTTGACGGCAAAGTTGACGGCTGTACCAGCCGCTTGGGCGGGGCCTGAAGCCACAGCGCCGCCAGCGGCTTTCCAGCCTTGCAGGCCGCCGTCGAGCACGGCCACGGCGTCATGCCCCAGCCATTTGAGCATCCACCACAGGCGGCCGCAGTAGTTGCCGGCTTGGCGGTCGTACACCACGACCTGGGTGTCGTTGCCAATGCCTTGGCTGCCCAACCAGGCGGCCACTTTTTCGCGGGCGGGCAAGGGGTGGCGGCCGCCATTGACGGCGTCTGCGTCATGGTGGGCACTGAGGTTGCGGTCCAGGTGCGCTTGCAGGGCACCGGCAATGTGCTCTGACTCGAACATGCTGTCGGCCGTCTCGGGCTTCATCAGGTCCGAGCTGCAGTCGAGCACGGCCAAGTTCTGGCCTGACTGCTTCAAGGCTTGCAATTGGGCGGCGGTGATCAGCAAGGGGTACATGGTCAATCTCCTGTGTCAGTGTTCTTCAGCGGGGGCTTGGGGCAGGGCGCGTTTGCGCAGGGCGGTGGCGGCGATACCACTGGCGATGATCAAGGCCATGCCGGTCCAGCCAATCAGCGGGATCAGGTCGCCAAACAAGAACAAGCCGTACAGCGCGGCAAACACAATGCCCGAATATTGCAAATTGGCCACCAGCATGGTGGCGCCCCGGGTGTAGGCCTTGGTCATGCACAGCTGGCCCAATGCGGCCAGCAGGCCAATGGGCAGCAGCCACAGCGCATGCGGCCAGACCCAGTCGCTGGCGCCGGTGAACAGCATGGCCGTGCCGCCCACGATGGTGGTGCCGATCGAGAAATAAAACACGGTGCGCGACTCGGGCTCGCCCATGCGGCCCAGAGCCGCCACCTGCATGTAGGCCAATGCTGCGCCCAGGCCCGAGAGCAAGCCGATCACGCCGGCAAACAGCTGGTTTTGTTCGATGGTGGGGCGCAAGATCATGATCACCCCGGCAAAACCCGTCAGCACCGTGAGCACCACGGGGCCTTGGCGGCTGGCGTCTTGCAGGCGGCCCATGACCAAGGTGCCGCCTACCAAAAAGGCTGCCACCCAGACGCCGCTCATGTAGTTGAGCGTCATGGCGGTGGCCAGGGGCAGGTGGGCAATGGCGTAGAACCAGGCGGACAGTGAAGTGACGCCGATGACCGAGCGCCAGACGTGCATCAGCGGCACGGGCGTGCGGATGGACACGCCCTGTGCCCGGCACAGGCTGGCCATGACGACCATGCCGATCAGGCCTCGGTAGAAGACCAGCTCAAAGGTGTTGAAGTGGCTGGCTGCGAACTTGATGCACACGCTCATGGTCGCAAAGAACAGCGACGCCAGGATCATCCAGGAGGCTTGCATCGGGGCAGTCGGCTCAGCGCGTGTTCATCTGGCGGCGGTACCACTCGTGGAAGTGCTGCATGCCGTCTTCCATGGGGCTTTGGTAAGGACCCACTTCGTTGTCGCCGCGTGCCAGCAGGGCTTTGCGGCCCGCGTCCATGCGCTCGGCGATCTCGTCGTCCTCGATGCAGGTTTCCATGTAGGCCGCTTGCTGGGCTTCGACGAATTCGCGCTCAAAGGCGACGATCTCTTCCGGGTAGTAGAACTCGACCATGTTCAGCGTTTTGCTGGGGCTGATCGGGTGCAGGGTCGACACGGTCAGCACATGCGGGTACCACTCGACCATGATGTGCGGGTAATAGGTCAACCAGATCGCGCCGCGCTCGGGCAATTGGCCGTTGCGGTATTTCAGCAGCACTTCGTGCCACTTTTTGTAGGTGTCGGAGCCGGGCTGGCCAAAGCCGCCCGAGACGCCCACGGTTTGCACCGAATAGTGTTCCTTGAACTCCCAGCTCAGGTCGTCGCAGGTGACGAACTGGCCCAGCCCCGGGTGGAAGGGGCCGACGTGGTAGTCCTCCAGATAGACCTCGATGAAGGTCTTCCAGTTGTAGTTGCATTCGTGCAGCTCGACGCGGTCGAGCGCGTAGCCCGAAAAGTCCAGTTGGCTGCGCGGGCCCATGCCGGCCAGGTCGGCAGCGATGCTGCGGCCGTTGTCTTCAAACAGCAGGCCGTTCCACTCTTGCAACTTGTAGTTGTTCAGGTTCAGGCAGGGGTCGTGCGAGAAGTGCGGTGCGCCCAGCAGTTGCCCGTTGGGCGCGTAGGTCCAGCGGTGCAGGGGGCAGACGATGTTGCCGCCCGCGCTGCCTTTTTGCTGTGTGGCCAGGTTGCCCCGGCCGTTCAACATGACGGCCTGGCGGTGGCGGCAGACGTTGGAGACGAGCTCCACCCCGCCTTGGGCGTTGCGCACCAAGGCGCGGCCTTCGCCCTCGTGGGGCAGGGCGTAGTAGTCGCCCGGGTTGGGCACTGCCAGTTGGTGGCCCACGTAGCGGGGGCCTTGCTGGAAGAGCGTTTTCAATTCGCGCTGGAACAGCGCCTCATCGAAATAAGTGGAAACTGGTAGTTGGCTTGCGGCCTGCTGCAGTTGAAGACTTAAATCAGACATGGGTGACCTGACCTAGAGACTCCCCCTATGAAGGGGCAGGGACAAAGCGCCAAATCCTGCGATTTGGGCGCAAAAAACGGCAGGAACAGGCCTGCCGGGGAACCCGTGATTGTACCTTGAGGGGGTTGGCGTGCCGTGCTCGCCATGGCAGAGCCGTGTTGGCGGCTGGGCCTTGATTTGTCCTTGAGGCGTGCATGGCTGTCAGTTTGGCTCAGGGGAAGCGCCTAAAATCAGTCTTTTTGCGCGGACCACCCATGCCCAAGGCTTCCAAAACCGAGACTTCAGACGCCGTGCAGGACTTGCCGGCCACTTATGAGGCGGCTTTGTCCGAGCTGGAGCAGTTGGTGGCCCAGCTGGAGTCGGGGCAGATGCCTTTGGACCAGTTGCTCACGGGTTACCAGCGCGGTGCCAGCTTGCTCGGTTTTTGCCGCGACAAGCTCAAGGCGGTGGAAGACCAGATCAAGGTCTTGGACAACGGCCAACTCAAACCCTGGACGGGCGCATGAGCACACTGTTTGATTTGAAAGCCTGGATGCAGCCGCATCTGGCGCGTGTGGAAGCGGCTTTGACCGATGGCATCGCCGCACAGTCGCCCGCCGATTTGGGCCAGGCCATGCGCTACGCGGTGCTGGACGGCGGCAAGCGCCTGCGCCCCTTGCTGGTGCTGGCCACCGCCGAGGCGGTGGGTGGCGACATGGCAGCGGCCTTGCGTGCGGCCTGCGCCATTGAGCTGATCCATGCTTATTCTTTGGTGCACGACGACATGCCGTGCATGGACAACGATGTGCTGCGCCGGGGCAAGCCCACGGTGCATGTGCAGTTTGGCGAGGCCCAGGCTTTGTTGGCCGGGGACGCTTTGCAGACCTTGGCCTTTGAATTCCTCACCCCCGAAGACGGCAGCGTGAGCGCTTCTGTGCAGGCCGCTTGTGTGGGCTTGTTGGCCCGTGCATCGGGTTACCAGGGCATGGCCGGTGGCCAGGCGATCGATCTGGCCAGTGTGGGCCAGCGCTTGACCGAGGCGCAGCTGCGCCAGATGCACCGCCTCAAAACCGGTGCTTTGTTGTTGTGCAGTGTGCAGATGGGTGCGGCCTGCGGCAGCGATGTGTCGCCCGCAGCCCAGTCGGCTTTGCAGCAGTTTGGCGAGGCCATGGGCCTGGCCTTCCAGGTGGTCGATGACATCCTGGATGTGACGGCCGACTCGGCCACCTTGGGCAAGACGGCGGGCAAAGACGCCGCTGCCGACAAACCCACTTATGTGGCGCTGATGGGCCTGGAGCCCGCGCAGCGCCTGGCCGACCAGCTGGCGGCCGAGGCTGCACAAGCTTTGCAAGATACCGGCTTGCCCGCCGAACGCCTGGCCGCTTTGCGCGGCCTGTGCGACATGGTGGTCCAGCGAACCCATTGATGCCATGACCGAATTCCTTCCCGCCATCCAGTCTCCGGCCGATTTGCGCCAGTTGTCGCGCACCGATTTGCCCGCCCTCGCGCAAGAGCTGCGGGCCTGTGTGCTCGACAACGTCTCCAAGACCGGGGGCCACCTGAGCTCGAACCTGGGCACGGTGGAGCTGACGGTGGCCTTGCACTATGTGTTCAACACGCCCGAAGACCGCATCGTCTGGGACGTGGGGCATCAGACTTACCCGCACAAAATCCTCACGGGCCGTCGTGAGCGCATGCCCAGCTTGCGCCAGCTGAACGGTTTGTCGGGCTTTCCGCGCCGTGACGAGAGCGCGTACGACACCTTTGGCGTGGGCCATTCGTCCACCAGCATTTCGGCGGCCTTGGGCATGGCACTGGCCGCCCGCCAAAAGGGCGAATCGCGCCACTCGATCGCCGTGATCGGCGATGGCGCGATGACCGCGGGCATGGCGTTTGAGGCGCTCAACAACGCGGGCGTCGAAGAGTGCAAGCTGCTGGTGATCCTGAACGACAACGACATGTCGATCAGCCCGCCGGTGGGGGCTTTGAACCGCTATCTGGCGCAGCTGATGAGCGGCAAGTTTTATTCGGCCGCCAAAAATGTGGGCAAGAACGTGCTCAAGAACGCGCCGCCGCTGTTTGAGCTGGCCAAGCGCCTCGAAGAGCATGCCAAGGGCATGGTGGTGCCCGCCACGCTGTTCGAAAAATTCGGCTTCAACTACATCGGCCCGATCGACGGGCACGATCTCGAATCGCTGATCCCGACGCTGGAAAACATCAAGCACCTCGATGGCCCGCAGTTTTTGCATGTGGTCACCAAAAAAGGCCAGGGCTACAAGCTGGCCGAGGCCGATCCGGTGGCCTACCATGGCCCCGGCAAGTTCGACCCCGCGGTTGGCCTGGTGCCATCGACCACACCGGCCAAAACCACCTTCACCCAGGTGTTTGGTCAGTGGCTGTGCGACATGGCGCAGCAAGACAAGCGCTTGGTGGGCATCACCCCCGCCATGCGCGAGGGCTCGGGCATGGTGGAGTTCCACCGCCGGTTTCCCGATCGTTATTACGACGTGGGCATTGCCGAGCAGCACGCCGTCACCTTCGCTGCGGGCATGGCCTGCGAAGGCCTCAAGCCGGTGGTGGCGATTTACTCCACCTTCTTGCAGCGCGCTTATGACCAGCTGATCCACGATGTGGCGCTGCAGAATTTGCCGGTGGTGTTCGCGATCGACCGCGCAGGACTTGTCGGTGCCGATGGCGCGACCCATGCGGGCGCGTACGACATCGCTTTCATCCGCTGCATCCCCAACATGAGCCTGGCTTGCCCGGCCGACGAGCGCGAATGCCGCCAGCTGCTGAGCACGGCTTATGCCCAGAACCATCCGGTGGCGGTGCGCTATCCGCGTGGCGCGGGGGTGGGCGCGGTGCCCGATGCCGATTTGAACGCTTTGCCTTTTGGCAAAGCCGAGATCCGCCGTCAGGGCCAAGGCATCGCCATCCTCGCGTTTGGCACCTTGCTGGCCCCGGCCTTGAAGGCCGCCGAAGCCTTGAATGCCACGGTGGTCAACATGCGCTGGGTCAAGCCGCTGGACACTGAGATGCTGGCGAAGGTGGCCCAGGACCACGCCCAACTGGTGACGGTGGAAGAAGGCAGCATCATGGGCGGCGCAGGCAGCGCCGTGGCCGAAGCCTTGCAGCAGCTGGGTCTGGTGCGGCCTGTGCTGCATTTGGGTTTGCCCGATGTGTTCATCGAGCACGGCGACCATGCCCAACTGTTGGCAGCGCAAGGACTGGATGCGGCGGGCATGGAAGCGTCGATCCGAAAGCGTTTTGCCTGATGCGCTTGGCTGAGGCCCATTGATGAAAGTCAAATGACTTTCAAGGCTTGGGGTGTTCGTGGGGCGAAATCTGACAAAAAGGGTAAACCCGAGCCTGAACAGGCTCTGGATCTTTCTAGAATAGACCGACCCCAATAAGTCCATGCTCCGCAGTCTGGGGCATGTTTATTTTTCAATGAGGAGTTATTCCATGGATCGTCGTTCCATTCTGAAAAATGCCGGTATCGCTGGTGTTTTGGCTACAGGCATCGCGCCTGCTGTGCATGCGCAAGCCGCCATTCGCTGGCGCCTGGCTTCGAGCTTCCCCAAGTCTTTGGACACCTTGTTTGGCGGCTCTGAAGTCTTCGCCAAGAAGGTCAAGGAGATGAGCGGCGGCAAGTTCGAGATCACCACCCACGCAGCTGGTGAGTTGATGCCCGCTTTCGGCGTGCTCGACGGCGTGCAAAACGGCACCGTGGAATGCGCACACACCGCGCCTTACTACTTCTTCGGCAAGGACGAGACTTTCGCCCTGGATTGCGCCATTCCTTTCGGCCTGAACAGCCGCCAGATGACGGCGTGGATGTTCGAAGGCAACGGCATGAAGCTGATGCGCGAGCACTATGCCAAGTACAACATCGTGAACTTCGCGATGGGCAACACGGGCACCCAAATGGGTGGCTGGTTCCGCAAGGAAATCAAATCGGCTGCTGACCTCAAGGGCCTGAAGTTCCGCGTGGGTGGCTTTGCTGGCAAAGTGCTCGAGCGCATGGGCGTGGTGCCCCAGAACATTCCCGCTGGTGAGATTTACCAGTCGCTGGAAAAAGGCACCATCGATGCCGCCGAGTGGATCGGACCTTATGACGATCTGAAACTGGGCCTGAACAAAGTGGCGCCGTTCTATTACTACCCAGGCTGGTGGGAAGGTGGCCCTCAGTTGACTTTGATGGTCAACCAGAAGGCTTATGACGCGCTGTCGCCTGAGAACAAAGCCATCGTGGAAGCCGCTTCTGCTGTGGCCCACATCGAGATCCAGGCCCGCTACGATGCACACAACCCAGGTGCTTTGAAGCAGTTGGCTGCTCAGAAGACCAAGGTCCTGCCTTTCCCCAAGGACATGATGGACGTGGCCTTCAAGCACTCACAAGAGGTTTATGCCGAGTTGAGCGCCAAGAACCCGAACTGGAAGAAAGTCTATGACGACTACTCCAAGTTCCGCGCTGAGCAAAACTGGTGGTTCCGTTTCGGTGAAGCCCGTTTCGACAGCTTCATGCAGGCTCAAAAGCTCTGAGCTTTTTCAGCCCGCTGAAACCACCCGCCGTGCGCAAGCCCGGCGGGTTTTTTTATACCCGTTGTTCGTGCTGGCGCAGCGCCTGGGCCAAGCGCGTGAATTCTTCGAGCATGGCGCGGTCGTGGCAGTAAAAGAAAGTGAATGTGCCGCCCAGGTTGCGCACATAGATGCGGGGTGCCACCAGATGCTCCAGGCCGCGGATGCGCATGATTTTCACGTAGGCCAATTCACGCAACGCGACGCGGCGCTGCCACATCCAGCTTTGCTCAATCGCTTCATGGTCCAGTTGGATGCGGCTGCGCTGAATGTGCCAAACAATGAAGCACAGCATGGCCCAGACCACGCCGCACCAAGCGCCTTGTCGAGACAGCCATGCCATGTCCAGCCGCCAGAACCAGACCAGCAAAGCCAGCACAATGAACCAGGCGATGGCTTTGAAGACGGGTCCGAACGCCGATGCCGACATGGCTTGCGCCGGTGCTTGATAGGGGTAGGGCAGAGGTTGTGCTGGCACGGGGTGTTCTGCAGAGGACATTTGGGGGCTTGGGAAAGAAAAAAGCACCTCGCAGCTGTGCTGGCGAGGTGCTTGTCAATGACCAGATTTACTTCTTGTCGCTGGCGCCGGGTATGTCCTTCATCGGATCATCCTGGGCTTGCGGATTGGCATTGGCATCGGGTGGTGGTGCATCGTCGGGAGCCGGGGCGGCCTCCAGCACAACAGAGTTCATGTCAATGACTTGGGGCTTGTCCAGGAAGGCGGTGACCGACTGGGGCACAAAGATCACGATCACGACCAGCAGGATTTGCATGATCACCCAAGGGATGGAGCCCATGTAGATATCGTTGGTCTTGATGGGTTCGGCAATCCGTTTTTCCTTGAACATGGTGTCGGCAATGCCGCGCAAATAGAACAGCGCAAAACCAAACGGCGGGTGCATGAAGCTGGTCTGCAGGTTCACGCACAGCAGCACGCCAAACCAGATCAGATCGATGCCCATTTTGTCGGCCACAGGCGCCAGCATGGGCACGATGATGAAGGCGATCTCGAAGAAGTCGAGGAAGAAGGCAAGGAAGAAAACAAAGACGTTCACCACGATCAGAAAGCCCACCTGGCCGCCCGGCAAGCCGGACAGCAGATGCTCCACCCACTTGGCACCGTCCACGCCCTGGAAGACCAGGCTGAACACGCGCGAGCCGATCAGGATGAACACGACCATGGCCGTCAGGCGCATGGTGCCGTGCATGGCTTCCCACAGCAGCTTTGGAGTCAGGCGTTTGTGCATGGCTGCCAAAATCAAGGCGCCAACCACGCCCATGGCACCGGCTTCGGTGGGTGTGGCAATCGCGCGGTCCTGGAAAGGCAAGCCGCCCATGGAGCCCAGCACGGTGAAGATCAAGACAGCGGAGGGGATGATGCCTTTGAGGCACTTGCGCCACAGCGGCCAGCCGTTCAGGGTGCGGGCTTCTTTGGGCACGCCGGGGACGTATTCGGGCT
Source organism: Limnohabitans sp. MMS-10A-192 (assembly GCF_003063335.1). Taxonomy (GTDB): domain Bacteria; phylum Pseudomonadota; class Gammaproteobacteria; order Burkholderiales; family Burkholderiaceae_C; genus Limnohabitans_A. The sequence continues at coordinate 178,566 of NZ_NERX01000005.1, forward strand.
TGAACACACCCAGTGCGTAGGTGTAGATCGCGAACATGGCGATCTGCATCAGCGAGGGGCCCCAGGCGCCTTTGTACATGTCACCCACAGGGCGACCCAATTGGTCGGCCAGCACCACCAACACGAGTGACGGTGGCACGAGTTGGGTGATGGTGCCGGACGCCGCCAGCACGCCTGTGGCGTAACGGGTGTTGTAGCCGTAGCGCAGCATGACGGGCAGTGAAATCAGTGCCATGGCGATCACTTGACCGGCCACGGTGCCGGTGATGGCCCCCAAGATGAAGCCCACGATGATGACCGAGTAGCCCAGGCCGCCTTTGATGGGGCCAAACAATTGGCCCATGGCGTCCAGCATGTCTTCGGCCAGTCCGCACTTTTCAAGGATGGTGCCCATGAAGGTGAAGAAGGGGATGGCCAGCAGCAGGTCATTGTTCAGGATCGAAAAGATCGAGATGGGCAAATTGCCCAGAAAAGCAGTGGGGAACCAGCCCATTTCGATGGCGAAGAAACCGCTGGCCAGGCCCAGCGCGGCCAAAGAGAAGGCGACCGGAAAGCCGATCAGCATCACGAACACCAAGCCCACAAACATGATGGGCGCAAAATTTTCCATTTGCATTTTTATTTCCTTGCAGCGAGTCTTAGAGCAGTTGTGGCGTTACCGCTCACTGCAGTGGTTTTTCATAGTGGGTGTCCATGGCGTATTGGCCCCGCAGGAAGGCCACCCGCTTGATCAACTCAGCCAGGCCTTGCAGCAAGACCAGCGCAAAGCCCAGGGGCATGGCCAAAGTGGCGGGCCATCGGATCAGACCGCCTGCGTTGCTGCTGTGCTCACCCGTCACCAACGTGTTCCAAAAGTAAGGAAACGACAACCAGGCCAGAAAACCCATGACCGGCATCAGGAAGAACACGATGCCAAAGATGTCCACGTAAACAGGTCGGTTGCCGGTTAGCTTGCCGTAGACCAAGTCCACGCGCACATGTTCGTTGACTTTGAGGACATAAGGTGCACCGACCATGACCATCCAGGCAAACAGGTACCACTGGATTTCGAGCAGGCCGTTGGAGCTCCAGTCAATGCCGTAACGCACAAAGGCGTTGCCCGCGCTGATGAGGGCTGCCAGCAAGACGGTCCAGGTGGCCAGGCGACCGAGTCGGTCGTTGAGCCAATCGATACCAAAGGCGAATTTAAGCAATGTCGACAAAATTGTCTCCAAATTAACCAAGATAAAAAAAGCACAAAGCCATGCCTCAGGGGCAGACTTGGCAAATCCTGTCGATGTTAACAATGAAGGTCTGTGGCTCGACCGATATTTGCCTGATATTTGCTCACTTTGAAATTAAATCTCCTCAATTCCGAGCTTGGCTTGGCGTGCCTACGTGGTACTACGTATGGCCGATCGCCCGACATCAATTCCACCATGGCAAGCGAAGCTTCAAGGATTGGATCTGCCCACAGTCCGCGGGCGCCTGGTAGCCGGCCAACTGGTTGATTTGTTGTTGCCAGGGCTGTGACTGCAGCACCGACAGCAGTTGCCCGATGGGCGGCGTATCGAGGGCGCTTTTGAGGCAAACGAGCCAGTAGTTTTCTTGAGTCAAAGGCACGAAGTCGAGGTTTTGTGCGCGTGCGGCTGAGGCGATGCCCAATCCAACATCGGCACGGCCTGCAGCCACGCAGGCGGCCACACCTGCGTGAGAGCTTTCTTCGTGTTCGTAGCCGCGGATGGCCGAGCCCGACAGGCCGTGACTTTGCAACCATTGGTCCAGCAGCAGCCTTGTGCCCGTGCCCAGTGCACGGTTGACGATGCGAACATCCGGGCGTGTCATGTCTTGCCAGGAGGTGAGCTGGCGGGGATTGCCCGGGCGGACCATCAGACCTTGATCGCGTCTGGCGAAGCTGATCAGCTTGTGCTGGCCTCTTTTGAGCAGGGGACGGTAAGTGCGCGCCACCAGCGAATCGCTGTCAGGCTCAACCGGTGCATGAAAGCCTGCCACCATGCAACGTCCCTCGTTGAGTGCGCGAATCGCATCGACACTGCCGCAAAACCGCATGTCCAAGTGCAGCGATTGTCTGGCGCAATGGTTTTGCAGGCCAAGCAAACCATCGTCATGGCTGGCATACAGCGTCAGCAAATGGCTGTCGGGGTCAAATGCCACTGCAAAGGTTTTTTCCAGCTCTGCTTGCAAAGCGTTGATTTGGGGCGTCAGCCTCGCTTGTGCCTGTCGTTCGGCCCATAGGAGCTTGTCGGCAAATTCGGTCAGCTGTGCGGCTTGGCCTTTTTCCCAAATGATGAGCGGTTGGCTGAGCACATCTTCCCAGCGTTTGAGTTCGCCCCAAACATGGCGGTAGGACAAGCCCATTGTTTTGGCTGCAGCCGAAATCGAGCCCGCACTGCGCACAGCCTGTAGCAAATCCATCAAAGGGTTGCGCAGCGGTGAGGTCTGGTTTTGCAGTAACGCAGGACTGGAGTTGGGGCTCCAGTTGTAGGAAATATCAATGTGTCGCACAGCTTGGAGTTTGCCTGAATCAAAACGGGTGTGATCTGAGGGGGCTGTCTGGCGTATGCAATTGAATTCATAGCGGACATCCCTTACGGCCAAGCCGTATTGCTCCTATAGCATCCAAGGCTGTTTTATGAATACGTTTACCGACAGCGCCTTGGCGGCGTTCGACCTCATCATTTCTCTGGATCCAGGCCTGTGGGCGGTGGTCTGGCGGTCTGTCGCCGTCAGTGCCACGGCTTGCTTGCTGGGGTATGGCGTGGGTGTTTTGTTGGGCGCATGGCTGGCTGTGGCCAGGTTTGCCGGGCGTGGTGCGGTGCTCATCGGACTGAACACTTTGCTGGCATTGCCCTCGGTTGTGGTGGGGTTGGTGGTGTATTTGCTGTTGTCACGAACCGGGCCTTTGGGCTTTTTGGGTTGGATGTTCAGTTTCAAGGCCATGGTTCTTGCCCAGTTTGTCTTGGTGCTGCCGGTGGTCACGGCTTTGACCCGTCAGGTCGTGGAGGATGTGGAGCGCCAGCACGGCGAACAATGGGCTTCACTGGGGGCCGGGCCTCGTTTGCGTGGTGTGCTGCTGGCCTGGGATGAGCGCTATGCCTTGCTGACCATCGGCGTTGCGGCTTTCGGCCGTGCTATTTCCGAAGTGGGGGCGGTGATGATTGTGGGGGGCAATATCGATGGCTTCACCCGTGTCATGACCACGGCCATTGCGCTGGAGACCAGCAAGGGTGACTTGCCCTTGGCCTTGGGGCTCGGGCTGGTTTTGTTGGGGGTGGTGCTCTTGTTGAATTTGCTCGTCCTGGCCGTACGTCGGTGGGCCGAATTCAGGCAAGGGCAAGTCGTGAACACCCCTAAAGGATGGGTCACATGACAAGGGCGCGAGCCGCAGTGCAAATGGACGGGGTGAGTGTGCAGTTGGGGGCGAGCCCTGTGCTGCATGGCATCGATGTGCAGATCCAGCCGGGTGAGCGCGTGGCCCTTGTGGGCTCGAATGGCTCGGGCAAGAGCACTTTGCTGCGTGCATTGCATGGCCTGTTGCCGGCCCACCAAGGGCAAATTCATTGGCATCCTGAGTTGCGTCAGGCCATGTTGTTTCAAAAGCCCCACGTTTTGCGCACTTCGGCGCTGAACAATGTGGCGCTGGCGCTTTGGCTCGACCGTGGACAGGGCTTGTCGTGGGCCCAAGCCAAGGCCCGTGCGGTTGTGGCTTTGCAGCGAGTCGGTTTGACGGGTGTGGCTCACCAAGGGGGGCGCCAACTGTCGGGTGGGCAGCAACAGCGCCTGGCTCTCGCCCGAGCTTGGGCGCGCCAGCCTCAGGTGCTGCTGCTGGACGAGCCGACCGCCAGCCTGGATCCACATGCCAAGCGCGAAGTGGAGAACTTGATTGCTGAATTCACGGACGGTGCCGATGGCCGCATGACCTTGATCTGGGCCAGTCACAACTTGGGTCAGGTCAAGCGCCTGGCCAGTCGAGTGCTCTATTTGCAGGGTGGTCGCATCGAAGCGGACTTGCCTGTTGATGATTTTTTCAATGCCGCCGAGCTGTCCAAGCGCAGCCCGGCAGCCCATGCTTTTGTTCAAGGAGAACTTTCATGACTTTCAAAACTTCCATGACCCGTCGCGCTTTGGTGTGCGCCGTTTTGGCCACCACCTCGGTCTGGGCGCAAGCCCAATCGATCGTGATGTCGTCCACCACTTCGACCGAGCAATCGGGCTTGTTCGCGCACTTGCTGCCCGCCTTCAAAAAAGCCAGTGGGCTGGACGTGAAAGTGGTGGCGCTGGGCACGGGTCAAGCGCTGGACATGGCGCGTCGCGGTGACGCTGACGTGGTGTTTGTGCACGACCAAGTGGCCGAAGAAAAGTTCGTGGCCGATGGCTTTGGCCTCAAGCGCTTGCCTGTGATGTACAACGACTTTGTGCTGATTGGCCCCAAGGCCGACCCGGCAGGCACCAAAGGCAAAGACATCGTGGCGGCTTTGAGCAAGTTGTCTGCAGGCAATGCGCCCTTTGTCTCGCGTGGTGACAAGAGCGGCACGCATGCGGCCGAGCTGCGTTTTTGGAAAATGGCCAATCTGGCGGACAAAAAAGGCAGCGGCTACAAGGAATGCGGCTGCGGCATGGGCCCGGCTTTGAACATCGCAGCGTCTTCAGGCGGCTATGTGTTGGCCGACCGTGCCACCTGGCTCAACTTCAAGAACCGCGCCGATTTGGCCGTTTTGGTGGAGGGCGACAACCGCTTGTTCAACCAGTACGGCGTGATGGTGGTCAACCCCGCCAAGCATGCGCACGTCAAGCAGGCTGATGCGCAGAAGTTTGTGGACTGGATCATTTCGCCTGCAGGTCAGACAAACATCAGCGAATACAAAATCGGTGGCGAGCAGCTGTTCTTCCCGAACGCTGGCAAATAAGTGCAGCAACGGTGTCGCGCACGGGTCTGGCTGGCTTCAACGCGCCCAGAATAGCGTCACTGTTTTGATGCCCAAAACCGTCAAGGCCAAAGAGCCAAACAGGTGCACCGATGCTGTACCTGCCGCAAAGGCGTAGCGTCCTTGTTGCAGCATGGCCACCACTTCGGCCGAGAAGCTGGAAAAGGTGGTCAATGCGCCTAAAAAGCCCGTGACCAGTGCCAGACGCCAAACTGGATCGAGGTCGGGCAATTGCTGAAAGACGCCCACACACACGCCTACCAGATAACCGCCGATCAAGTTGGCGGCCAAGGTGCCCCAGGGCATGAGCCCCGCACTGGCCGCGCCAGGGTTGAGCCACAAGCCCAGCTGCCAGCGTGACAAAGCGCCCACACAGGCACCCAGACAAATCGCGATCACAGAGGGCATGTTCACTCCTGGTCAGTGGTGCTCAAAAAGGCGGGTCGTCGTCAGCCGCTTCGGTGGTGACGGTTGGTGATGTGGGTGCCGCCTCTGCGCCCAATTCCATCTCGCCACCCAGCGCTTCGATCAGGCTGTCCAGCAAGGGGCCGAGCAAGCCGGTGGACAGGGCGACGTCGCCATCGAAACGGTCTTCGTTCTTGTCGGTACCTGACTCGTCCATGACGCCGTCGAGGAACTGCACTTTTTTCAGCTGCAAGGTCTCGGTCAAAACAAAGCCCACGCGACCGTCCCAGCTCAGGGCCAGCTGTGTGGGCAGCTTGCCTTCCATCACGTGCTTGCGCACATCGTCGTTGGCCAGGTGGTGGCGGGTGAAGCGCACGCTGGCCGCGTCTTCACCGGTGGACTTGAGCACGGTTTCGCGCTCCACCGTGAGGTCGGCGGGCCACTCGTCTTCGGTGGGGGCCAGCAGCCACTGGGTCATGGCGGCTTGGGGCGAGGTCACGGTCTGGATCAGTGAGACCGACAGGCCAGCCAACACATTCATCAGCGCCGACATGACTTCGTCTGCCTTGCCTTGGCTGCCTGCGTTGAGCACCAGGCGGCGGTTTTCCAGGTCCATCCACACGATGACTGTGGACTGGCGCGCAAAAGCTTGGGGCAGCAGCGACATCAGCACATCGTCCATGATGTCGCGCTTTTCTTTTTTGCCGGGTTTGCGGCCGGTGGCCGCTTCGATTTCGGCGATGCGCTCGTCGGCTCTGCGGCGCACCACATTGCCGGGCACGGCCTTGGACTCGATCATCAGCTTGACGATCCATTGACCGCCCACCGATTCGATCAGCGGACCGTAGGCCTCACCTCGGGGGGGGATCCAGCCGACGGATTTCTCCTGGCTGGCGCCGCACTCAACAAACTGGGCGGGCTCCAGCGCCGCTTGCACATCGGCGAGCGTGGGGGCAAAGCCCTCGCCGATGCGGTAAACCATCACATTTTTGAACATCCGTCACTCTTTCATGCCACAGGGGCCAGCGCGGCATCTTACCGGAGTGGGCGGGCGGTTTTACTGGGCCACGCCCATCAAGAGATCGGGCACGCTGGTGACGATGGACGGGAAGACCGTGATCAACACAATGCCCACAATCATGCAAACGAAAAATGGCACGGTCACCTTGGCAATGCGGTTGCTGTCGATGCCGGTCATGTTTTGCAGCACGAACAGGTTGAAGCCCACAGGCGGCGTGATTTCGGCGATCTCGACCAGCATGATGATGAAGATGCCGAACCAGACCAGATCGAAACCGGCTTTCTGGATCATGGGCAACACCACCGCGCTGGTCAGCACGATCATCGAGATGCCGTCGAGCGCTGTACCCAAAATCAAATACACCACCACCAGCACGCCGATCAGGCCAAAGGGCGAGAGGTTCATGCTGTGCACAAACTCGGCCAGCTCACGCGGGATGCCGGTGAAGGCCATGGTCTTGGTCAAGAAGGCCGCGCCCGCCAGGATGAACATGATCATGCAGCTCACCCGCGTGGCGCCCACCAGGCCTTGCCAAAAATTCTGCCAAGTGAGGCTGCGCCCGGCGGCTGCAATCGCCAACGAACCCAGCACGCCGTAAGCCGCGCATTCGGTGGCGGTGGCGATGCCCGCCACCAGCACCCAGACGATGAACACGATCAACAAACCACATGGGATCAAGCTGCCCGAGCGTCGCATTTTTTCCATGAAGGTGGTCGGCGCTTCGGGTGGGGGCACTTTGTCGGGGTTGCGCAGGCTCCACCAGATGATGTAGCCCGAGAACAGGCCCATCAGCAAAAAGCCGGGCAAGAAGCCAGCGAGGAACAAGCGGATCACGCTGGCGTCAGCCGCCACGGCGTAGACCACCATGGTGATGGACGGCGGAATCAAGATGCCCAAACCGCCCGCAGCGGCCAGAGAGCCCAGGGCGATGTTGCGGTCGTAGCCGCGCTTTTCCAACTCGGGCAGGGCCACTTTGGCGATCGTGGCGCAGGTGGCGGCAGACGAGCCCGAAACCGAGCCGAAAATGCCGCAACCCAAAATGGTGGTGTGCATCAGGCGGCCCGGCACCTTGGACAGCCAGGGCGAAAGGCCGTCGAACATCTGCTCGGACAGCTTGGTGCGGTACAAAATTTCGCCCATCCAGATGAACATGGGCAAGGCTGCGAGTTCCCAGCTGGCCGAGGTTTCCCAGAACGAGGAAAACAGGTTCTTGCCGGGCAGGGTGTTGGTGAAAAACGCCTGGCCGACCCAGCCCACAATGGCCAGCGTCATGGCGATCCACACGCCGCCGCTGAGCATCAACAACATCAAAAAGAGGAGCAGGCCTCCGATTTCCAGCAGGCCCATCACAATTCCTCAGAAAAATCACCACGGGCGTGCCGTTCTTCGACACGCGCCACATAACTGGGCTTGCCGCCCCGGAACACGCACACGCACTCGTCGAGCACGGCGATCACCAAAATGGCCGAGCCGATGACAAAGCTCATTTGTGGAATCCAGATCGGGATCGCCACCATATTGCCCGCGATGTCGTTGAACTCGTAGCTCTCCCAGGTGAAGCGCGCTGCCCAGTAGCCCAGGTAGCCAATGGCCACGGCGGCCACCGAAAGCGAGATCAACTCCAGCCAGCGGCGCACAGGCGCAGACACCGATTCAAGCACCAGCGTCACCCGCACAAAGTCGCCGTTGCGGAAGCTGTAGGCCATGCCCAAAAAGGCCGCCGCCGCACACAGCCAGGCCACGATGTCGTTGACCCAGGACACGCGCCACTCGAACACGCGACCGACCGATGCGGCGATCATCAAGACCAAAATGGCCAGCACGCACAGGGCGGCCAGGTTGCCTCCTAAGAGGTACAAACCGTTCAAAAAGCGCCGACCAAAGCTGGCGCTGGCTGTGCTGCTGGTGCTCATGCGGGCTTATTTCTTGTTGTAGGCATCGACCAAGGCTTTGCCCTCGGCACCAGATTTCTCCAGCCATTCCTTGAGCATGGTGTCACCCACTTTGGCCATGTCGGCTTTCAGCTGGGCCGATGGGGCGGTCACGGTCATGCCGTTGGCCTTGAGGGTGGCCAGCGTCGTGTCGTTGACTTTGCGCGACTCGCTCCAGCCACGGCTTTCAGCGTCGGCGGCGGCCTTCATCACGGCGTCTTGTGTGGGCTTGTCGAGCGCATCAAAAGCCTTCTTGTTGGCGATCACCGCGTTCTTGGGCAGCCAAGCCTGCACGTCGTAGTAGTACTTGAGGTGTTCGTAGAGCTTGCTGTCCACACCGGTCGCGCCCGAGGTCATGGTCGACTCGACCACGCCGGTGGCGAGAGCTTGGGTGAATTCAGCCGCTTGCACGGTCACAGGCTGTGCACCCACCAGTTCTGCAATGCGTGCAGTGGACGGGCTGTAGGAGCGCCACTTGATGCCCTTGAGGTCGGCGGCGCTGTTGAGCGGCTTCTTGCTGTAAATGCCTTGAGGGGGCCAGGCCACCGAGTACAGCAGCACCATGCCTTGTTCGGCCAGTTTCTTCTCCATCAGTGGCTTTTGCGCTTTGTAGAGCTTCATGCCTTCGTCGTAGCTGTCGGCCAAAAAGGGCAGGCCGTCGGCCGCGTAGATGGGCCATTCGTTGCTGAAGTTGGCCAACAAAATCTCACCGGCCTGGGCCTGACCACCTTGCACGGCGCGCTTGATTTCAGGCGCTTTGAACAGCGAGGCGTTGGCGTGCACCGTGATCTTGAGCTTGCCGCCCGAGGCCTTGTCCACGTCGGTGGCGAACTGAGCGAGGTTCAGCGAGTGGAAGTTGCTGGCCGGGTAAGCGGCAGGCAGGTCCCATTTGGTTTGGGCCGAGACGAAACCGGAGAGGGCGAGCAAGCCAGCCAGCAGGCTGAGGTGGAGGGCGCGACGTTTCATGAAAACTCCTGAGTAGATGGGACCAAGCCAAGAAGCACAGCAAAAGCTGTGCCCGTGATGTGCACGCGGGTGGTGCGTCGGCTGTTGTTCACTGTAGGCATGTTGCCCCGTGCTTGGGATCGGTGATTTCCCTTAATGTCAACAAATTGTTGGCAAATTGTCATGATGGCGACTAGACTTTCCCTCCAGTGCCCAGAAAGCGTGTGCCCATGCCCAGCAAAAATACAGCCCCCAACAAAGCCGCCAACCCCATCGTCTCTTCGGCCCACTTGGTCTCGCCCGACAGCGCCGAGATGAGCGAGTTCGAGTTCGGCCTGATTGTGGCGGGCAACGCCTTTCACCGCTGGATCATCCACTGCATGGCCGCCGCAGGCCTGAAAGATTTGACGCCGTTGGATGTGCTGGTGCTGCACCATGTGACGCACCGCGCCCGCGACAAGCGCCTGGCCGACATCTGTTTCATCATGAACATCGAAGACACGCATCTGGTGAATTACGCCCTGAAAAAACTGCAAGGTTTGGGCGTGGTGATGTCTCAAAAAAATGGCAAGGATGTGACCTATGCGGCGACCGATGAAGGGCGCGCCTATGTGCAGCGCTACCGCGAAATCCGCGAAAGCTGCCTGATCGATGCCCTGAAGGCCGACGATGGCCTGAACCGTGACATTGGCGAGTTGGCCCGGTTGCTGCGTGTGCTCTCGGGCATGTACGACCAAGCGGCGCGTGCCGCGGCTTCTTTGTGACCTCGGCCTTGATGGATACGGCCATGGGCAATTTGAAAATTCCATGCACCAGCCAGCCCGCTCTTTCTCATCCTGGCTGTCTCTTTGTCATCCTGGCCCCTCTCTTTGTCATACCGGCCCATCTCTTTGTCATCCCGGCCTTGAGCCGGGATCCAGAGCACACAGCCGACTTTTGCAAAGGGCAGCGGTCAACACTGGATCCCTGGTCTTCGCCCGGGATGACAAAGGAAAAAGTCAGATGACAAAGAAAAAAGTCGGATGACAAACACGCGCACGCCAACGATGTTTTAACTTCATTGGATCGGATCAATTTATTCTGATTGTTGAGTGACTTATGACAGAACCTATCCTCACACCCGCATGCAAAAACCGTTGGCAATTCTGGATTGACCGGGGCGGCACCTTCACCGACGTGGTCGGCAAGCGGCCCGACGGCACTTTGGTCACGCACAAGCTGCTCTCTGAAAACCCCGAGCAGTACCGTGATGCGGCGGTGGCTGGCATTCGCCATTTGCTGGGCCTCCAAGCTGGCGAGCCGGTCACGCCCGAACTGGTCGAGTGCGTGAAGATGGGCACCACGGTGGCCACCAACGCGCTGCTGGAGCGCAAGGGCGAGGCGACGCTACTGGTCACCACGCAGGGCTTTGGCGATGCGCTGCGCATCGCCTACCAAAACCGTCCGCGTTTGTTTGACCGTCAGATTGTTTTGCCCGAGTTGCTCTACAGCGCGGTGGTGGAGGCACAGGAGCGCGTGACGGTGGACGGCGAAGTGTTGCAGCCGCTTGATGAGGCGCATTTGCGCACCCAATTGAAGCATTCGCACCAGCAAGGTGTGCGCTCGGTGGCCATCGTGTTCATGCACGGCTGGCGGCACACGGCGCATGAGCTGGCCGCTGCGCGCCTGGCGCGTGAGGAGGGTTTCACGCAGGTCAGCACCTCGCACCAGACCAGCCCGATGATGAAGCTGGTCAGTCGGGGTGACACCACGGTGGTGGATGCGTATTTGTCACCGATTTTGGGGCGCTATGTGAACCAGGTGGCCAGCGAGATGCCGGGTGTGAAGCTGATGTTCATGCAGTCTTCGGGTGGTCTCACGGACGCGCAGGTGTTTGCGGGCAAGGACGCGATTTTGAGCGGCCCGGCGGGCGGCATTGTGGGCATGGCCCGCACGGCGCAGCTGGCGGGGCACGACAAGGTGATTGGCTTTGACATGGGTGGCACGTCCACCGATGTGTCGCACTTTGCCGGGCAGTTCGAGCGCGAGTTTGAAACGCAAGTGGCGGGGGTGCGCATGCGCGCGCCGATGATGAGCATCCACACGGTGGCCGCAGGTGGCGGGTCTTTGCTGGCCTATGACGGTGCGCGCTTTCGGGTGGGGCCACAAAGCGCGGGGGCCAACCCGGGGCCCGCCAGCTACCGCCGAGGTGGGCCGCTGGCCGTGACCGATGCGAACGTGATGGTGGGCAAGGTGCAGCCCAGGTTTTTCCCTTCGGTGTTCGGCCCCGAGGCGAACCAGCCGTTGGACGCTGAGGTGGTGCGCGGGCATTTTGATCAGCTGGCCGCACAAACCGGGCGAGCGGCCGAAGACGTGGCGCATGGCTTCATCCAGATCGCGGTGCAACAGATGGCCAACGCGATCAAGAAAATCTCGGTGGCGCGGGGTTACGACGTGACGCGTTACACCCTGCAGTGCTTTGGTGGCGCGGGCGGGCAGCACGCTTGTCTGGTGGCCGATGCCCTGGGCATGTCGCAGGTGCTGGTGCACCCGCTGGCGGGTGTCTTGTCGGCTTACGGCATGGGCCTGGCCGACCAGAACGTGATGCGCGAAGAATCCATTGAGCGGCGTCTGGACGCTGCGGCCATGCCCTTCATGGCCGAGCGCCTGCAGGCTTTGGGCGAGACCTCGCGCCAAGCCTTGCTGGCGCAAATGGGCGTGGATGTCGGAGGTGCCGACCGCATCGAGCTGCGCCAACGCGCGCATTTGCGCTACGAAGGCACCGACTCGGCGCTGGTCGTGCCATGGGGTGATCAAGCCCAGTTGGTGGCCGGGTTTGAGGCGGCGTACCGTCAGCGCTTTGCCTTTTTGATGCAGGGCAAAGCCTTGGTGGTCGAGGCCGTGTCGGTCGAGGCGGTGCTGCCCGGCGATGCCCCCGAAGAGGCGGTGCTGGCCGTGCACCCGCAACGCGATGTGCCGCGCCGCGATACGGTGCAGGTGTACGCCGCCAACGCGCAAGGCGTGGCCAAGTGGCAGGGTGCCGCGCTGGTGGTGCGAGAAGACATGCGCCCCGGCGACGTGATCGACGGCCCCGCCATCATTGCCGAGAAAAATGCCACCACCGTGGTGGAAGCCGGTTGGCAAGCGCGCCTCACGGCTCTGGACCATTTGCTGCTGGTGCGCGTGCAAGCGCGGGCAGTGCAACACGCCGCAGGCACGCAGGCCGACCCGGTGCTGCTGGAGGTGTTCAACAACCTGTTCATGAACATCGCCGAGCAAATGGGGCTGCAGCTGCAAAACACGGCTTACTCGGTCAACATCAAAGAGCGGCTGGACTTTTCGTGTGCGCTGTTCAGCGCCGAGGGGCATTTGATCGCCAACGCACCGCACATGCCGGTGCATTTGGGCTCCATGGGCGAGAGCATCCAGACCGTCATTCACGAGAACAAGGGCCGTATGCAGCCGGGCGATGTGTTTGTGCTGAACGACCCGTACCACGGCGGCACGCATTTGCCCGACATCACCGTGATCACGCCGGTGTATCTGGAAGGCCATGCCGAGCCGGTGTTTTACGTGGGCTCACGCGGGCACCACGCCGATGTGGGCGGTTTGACGCCGGGCTCCATGCCGCCGTTTTCCACGCGCATCGAAGAAGAGGGTGTGCAGATCGACAACTTCAAATTGGTCGATGCGGGTCACCTGCGCGAGGCCGAGATGGTGGCGCTGCTGCAAAGCGGTGAATACCCCTCGCGCAACCCGCAGCAGAACATGGCCGATTTGAAGGCACAAATTGCCGCCAACGAAAAAGGCGTGCAGGAGCTGCGCCGCATGGTGGAGCAGTTTGGTCTGGATGTGGTGCAGGCCTACATGCGCCATGTGCAAGACAACGCCGAAGAATCGGTGCGCCGCGTCATCACACGCCTCAAAGATGGGCAATTCACTTTGCCGCTCGACAACGGGGCGCAGATCCAGGTGGCGGTGCGTGTGAATGCGCAAGATCGCACGGCCGAGATCGATTTCACGGGCACCAGCGCTCAGTTGCCCAACAACTTCAACGCGCCCCGTGCCGTGTGCATGGCCGCTGTGCTCTACGTGTTCCGCAGCTTGGTGGATGACGACATCCCGCTGAACGCGGGTTGCTTGAAACCGCTCAAGGTCATCATTCCAAAGGGCTCCATGCTCAACCCCAACCCACCCGCTTCGGTGGTGGCGGGCAATGTGGAAACCTCGACCTGCATCACCAATGCGCTGTTTGGCGCATTGGGTGTGATGGCGGGCAGCCAGCCGACCATGAACAACTTCACCTTCGGCAATGCCCGCGTGCAGTATTACGAAACCATTTCGGGCGGCAGTGGGGCGGGGGGCCGCTATGACGCGCAAGGCCAGCTGGTGGGCGGTTTTGACGGCACCTCGGTGGTGCAAACCCACATGACCAATTCACGCCTCACGGACCCCGAGGTGCTGGAGTTCCGCTTTCCGGTGCGGCTGGAAAGTTACGCGATCCGCCAGGGCTCAGGCGGCGCGGGGCGCTGGCACGGTGGCGATGGCGGCGTGCGGAGTATGCGTTTTCTGGAGCCGATGACGGCGGGCATTTTGTCCAACGGGCGCATCCATCCGGCCTTTGGCATGGCGGGTGGGCACAGTGGCCTGCCGGGCATCAACCGCGTGGTTCGCGCCGATGGCAGCGTGCAAGAGCTGGGTCACATTGGCCAAGTGGAGATGCAGGCGGGCGATGTGTTTGAGATCCACACACCGGGTGGCGGGGGATTTGGCGCCGTTTGACGGGTGCCCTCCGGTGTCGACTTCAACAGCAGGCCACCGCGGGTGTGGCAGCAAGCCATTTATTGGGGCTTGGGTGTCGTAGTGGCTGGCGCTGAGGTTGGTGCTGAAGGCGTGTACAACTGGCCCTGTACCCTCAGCCCTTGCGCAGACAAACTGTCTGCTTTTTTGGGGCCGATGCCCTTGATGCGCTGCATGACATCTGCCCAATCTGTGAACGCGCCTTTTTGACGCTCATTGAGCACTTGTCGTGTCAGGCTTGGACCCACGCCTTGGAGACCGTCCAGGTCAATTTCTGAGGCTTGGTTCAGTTCGATCTGTGCCCAGCCAAGTCCGGCAAACAAACCGGTCACCAGCACGGCAGTTATTTTTGGGATCATGCGATGCCCCTCCCCTGTACTGGTGAACCAGTTGTTTGCAAGACAGGGCAATTTTCTGGCCTGGGCGTGAGCGGGTAAAGTTTTTGGAAAGCTCGCTTGAAACAAAATGTTACAAGCGGTGGTCTCAAAGTTCTTCGACGCGTCGCGGCGGGTAGCTGTCCCAAGCCTGGCAACCGGGGCAATGCCAGAAATGCTCTTTGGCTTCAAAGCCACAGGCCGCACAGCGGTAACGGGCCAAGGGACGCGTGGCTTGCTCCAATGCTTTTTGAACGGGCGCAGGCAGGGGGTCTGGCTGCGCTTGCCCATTGAGCCAACGCGAGGCTGCCATCAAGGATGCGTGCTTTTGCAAATGGTCCAGGTACCGTTGATGCGATGCCGCTTGACCGGATGGTTCTGCAGTTTCCAAGCTGGCCATGGCTTCGAGCACATCGATGCAAGGTTGTTTGGCGTAATGCGCCTCCAGAACATGGAATGCGGTCGCGCTCAAATGGGCCGCTTGGGCGGCTTTGGCCAAGCTGCTGGCTGCCAGGGGGGCCGAGGCATCTGTTTTCTCAAACAGCGTCTTCAGTGTTTCAAAAGCAGCATGGCTCTGGCCTTGGGCCAGTTGCAGTTGGCCCAACAAAATCCGTGGACGGGGTGCGTCGGGTGAATCGATGATGGCGCCTTGCAGCAGTTGCAGGGCTTTGGCTGAGTCGCCTTGCTGTACAGCCTCCCTTGCCAGCTCGCATTGGTAGTGCGCCATGCGCACGCTGAAGTTGGCTTCCCCTGATTTTTCAAGCAGTTGTGCCACCAGCGTGGCTTCGGGCCACTCGCGTGAACGTTCGTAAATGGCCAAGCGAGCCAGACGGGCTTGACCTTCATACGTTGTTCCCTCGAGTTTGCGCAAAGCTTCTTCGGCCCGATCGAGCAGACCGGCTTTCAGGTAATCGAGTGCCAAACCGTGTTGTGCGCGCTGGCGATCGGCGTTGCTCAAGTCGGCACGAGACAGCAGGTGTTCGTGCACGCGCACGGCACGGTCGTACTCGCCGCGACGGCGAAACAAGTTGCCCAGGGCGAAGTGCAATTCCGAGGTGTCGGGGTCGTTCTGGACGGCTTCGATGAAGGCGTCGATGGCCTGGTCCTGCTGCTCATTGAGCAGGTAATTGAGGCCCTTGAAATAGGCGCGCGGTGCTTGGCGGTTGGCGATGCGCAGCTGGCGCAGGTCCAGGCGCGAAGCCAGCCAGCCCAGGCCAAAAGCCATGGGCAAGCCCAGCAAAATCCAGGTCAGGTCAAGTTCCATGCGGTGTCTCGGGCGAAGGTGTTGCTTCAGGGCTTGTCTTGGTATTTTGTTGGGCCGCCTGGCGGTGGCGCCACCAGCGAGGCACCATGCCCAGCACGCCAATCACCACGCCCAGAGCGAACGCTGACAGCACCACCAACACGGTGGGGGCTTGCCAAGAGGTGCCAAAAAAGAAATTGACACGCGTTTCTTGCTGGTTGTTCAGCGCGAATGCAAAGAGGGTGAAAAAAACCGCTGCTTTCAGCAGCCACTGAAGCAGGCGAAGCAGACGTTTCATGGGGAACCTCGGGAAGCTGCAAACATTCTAATGGGCCTCAAGACCGGCATGTTTGCGTGTGTGCGGTGCTTGACCGATCAGGTTTTGTTCTTGGCGGTAGCCGCAGCAGTGCCGGCATCTACAGCCTCACGCAAGGCTTTGCCGGGTTTGAAATGGGGCACCCGTTTTTCAGGGATCTCAACGCTTTCGCCCGAGCGCGGATTGCGACCGATGCGGGGTGGGCGGCGGTTGATCGAAAAGCTGCCAAAGCCGCGAATTTCGATGCGGTGCCCGCGCACCAAGGCATCGCTCATGGCATCCAGCACCGTTTTGACGGCCAGTTCGGCGTCACGGTGGGTCAACTGCGCGTAGCGCGCGGCCAATTCTTCAACCAGATCAGAGCGTGTCATGGAGTTCTTCTTATTTTCAAGTCATCTGCAGAGGTCTGAAAAAAGCCTGCCCCCATCACAGGGGCAGGCTTTACAGACAGCAGCTGTCTTTCAGTTCAACAACGATCAGTTGTTGTCCAACTTGGCGCGCAGCAGTGCGCCCAGGCTGGTGGTGCCAGCGTTTTCACGCGAAGACTGTTGCGACAGCGAAGCCATGGCTTCTTGCTGGTCAGCTTGGTCTTTGGCTTTGATCGACAACTGGATGTTGCGGGTCTTGCGATCCACGTTCACCACCACAGCAGTCACTTCGTCGCCGACTTTCAGCACATGGCTGGCGTCTTCCACGCGGTCACGCGAGATTTCGGACACGCGCAGGTAACCCACGATGTCTTCGCCCAGGTCGATTTCAGCGCCCTTGGCATCCACAGTCTTGACCTTACCGGTGACGGTCTGGCCTTTGTCGTTGATGGATGTGAAGGTGGTGAAAGGATCGGAGTCGAGCTGTTTGATGCCCAAGCTGATGCGCTCGCGGTCCACGTCCACAGCCAAGACCAAGGCCTCAACTTCTTGACCCTTCTTGAATTCGCGCACGGCGTTTTCGCCAGACTCGTTCCAGGACAGGTCAGACAAGTGCACCAGGCCGTCGATGCCGGCAGCCAAGCCCACGAACACGCCGAAGTCGGTGATCGACTTGATCGGGCCCTTGACGCGGTCGCCGCGCTTGGTGTTCTGAGCGAACTCTTGCCATGGGTTGGCACGGCACTGCTTCATGCCCAAGCTGATGCGGCGCTTGTCTTCGTCGATCTCGAGGACCATGACTTCGACTTCGTCACCCAAAGCAACGATCTTGGAAGGCGCAACGTTCTTGTTGGTCCAGTCCATTTCGGACACGTGCACCAAACCTTCGATGCCTGGCTCGAGTTCCACAAACGCGCCGTAGTCGGCGATGTTGGTGATCTTGCCGAACATGCGGGTGCTTTGTGGGTAGCGGCGGTTCACGCCCATCCATGGGTCGTCGCCCATTTGCTTCAGACCCAAGGACACGCGGTTTTTCTCGGTGTCGAACTTCAGGATCTTGGCGGTGATTTCCTGACCAGCCGTCACCACTTCGGATGGGTGACGGACACGGCGCCATGCCATGTCGGTGATGTGCAACAGGCCGTCGATGCCGCCCAGGTCCACGAACGCACCGTATTCAGTGATGTTCTTGACCACGCCATTGACGATGGAGCCTTCGCGCAGGGTTTCCATCAGTTTGGCGCGCTCTTCGCCCATGGAGGCTTCCACCACGGCACGGCGAGACAACACGACGTTGTTGCGCTTGCGGTCGAGCTTGATGACCTTGAATTCCAGGGTCTTGTTCTCATAGGGTGACAGGTCTTTGGTAGGACGTGTGTCGACCAAAGAGCCGGGCAAGAAAGCGCGGATGCCGTTGACCAAAACGGTCAGGCCACCTTTGACTTTGCCGCTGGTCACGCCAGTGACGAACTCGCCGGATTCCAGGGCTTTTTCCAAAGACATCCAGGAAGCCAGACGCTTGGCGGTGTCACGGGACAAGATGGTGTCGCCGTAGCCGTTTTCGATGGAGCCGATGGCCACGGACACAAAGTCGCCGACCTGGACTTCGACTTCACCCTGGTCGTTCTTGAACTCTTCGAGGGGCACGTAGGACTCGGACTTGAGGCCAGCGTTGACAACCACGAAGTTGTGTTCGATGCGCACCACTTCAGCGGTGATGACTTCACCAGGGCGCATTTCGGTACGTTGCAGGGATTCCTCAAAGAGGGCGGCAAAAGATTCAGACATGTGATTTCCTCATCCACCAACAGGACTGACGAACGCGGTATGCGTCGTTTCCAGGAGCTGCAGTGGCGATTGGTTTGCGGTGTGAACCGCGGTTGGTTAGCAAAATCCACGCTGCCGATGTGCAAGCTGCACGAGAGGAGCGGCGTGGAACCTGAAAATCAGCCCGCGTTCAGCGGGCTGTTGGCGGGTGTACGGCGCAAAGTCATGCGCCAAAAACCTGCCTGCCTTGCCACCAGCTCAGGACCTGATCCACCGAAGCTTCGATGGACAAGGACGAGTTGTCCAGTTGCAAGGCATCTTGCGCAGCTTGGAGGGGCGCCACGCTGCGGGACATGTCCCGTGCATCGCGCGCCTCCAGATCGGCGCGAAGACTGTCGATATTAGCCGAAAAACCCTTAGAAATCAATTGCTTATGCCGTCTTTCGGCCCTTTGGGCGGCGCTGGCGGTCAAAAACACCTTCAAAGGGGCGTTGGGGAAGATCACGGTGCCCATGTCGCGGCCATCGGCCAAGAGGCCCGGCAGGCGCTGGAAGCTGTGCTGCAGATCGACCAAGGCCTCGCGCACGGCGGGCAAGACGGACACCTTGGAGGCGTTCATGCCGCCTTGCTCGCTGCGGATGGCATCGGTCACGTCCACGTTGTCGAGCAGCACTTGCTCGCCCTCAAAGCGCACGGGCAAGCGGCGGGCGAGATCGGCGATCTTCGCTTCATCGGCGGCCTCCAGAGTGAGACCCGCTTGCAAAGCTGCGTGGGCGGTCACGCGGTAGAGCGCGCCCGAGTCCAGGTAGTGGTAGCCCAAAGCGGCCGCCACGCGGCTGGCCAGCGTGCCCTTGCCCGAGGCGGTGGGGCCGTCGATGCAAATCACCGGGATGTTCTGGGCGCTGGTGTGCGCCACCGAGAACAGGGCCTCGAAGTAATCGGGGAAGGTCTTGGCCACGCACTTGGGGTCTTCGATGCGCACCGGCACCTGGTCGGCGTTGAACGCGGCCAGCGAAAAGCACATGGCCACGCGGTGGTCGTCGTAGGTGTGGATGCTGGCACGTTGCCATTTTGCGGCGGGAAGGGGGTGGATGGTGATCCAATCCGGGCCTTCTTCGACGGTGGCGCCGAGCTTGCGGCTTTCGGTGGCCATGGCCACGATGCGGTCGGTTTCCTTCACGCGCCAGCTGGCGATGTTGCGCAGCGTGGTCGGGCCGTCGGCGTACAGCGCCATCACGGCCAGCGTCATGGCGGCGTCGGGGATGTGGTTGCAGTCGAGCGTGATGCCTTTGAGCGGCCAGGCACCGCGCTGGATTTCGAGCCAGTTGGGGCCGCTGGTGATTTTGGCGCCCATTTGGGCGGCGGCGTCCATGAAGCGGATGTCGCCCTGGATGGAGTCTGCGCCCACGCCCTGGATGCGGATGCCGTCACCTTTGGCGATGGCGCCCAGTGCGATGAAGTAGCTGGCCGAGGATGCATCGGCTTCGACGTGGATCGTGCCCGGTGACTGGTAGCGGCTGCCCGCAGGGATGACAAAACGTTCCCAGCCTTGGCGTTCCACCGCAATGCCGTAGCGCGCCAGCAGGTTGAGTGTGATTTCGATGTAGGGCTTGCTGATGAGTTCACCCACCACTTCGATGGTGATCGCACGGTCCTGCGCGGCCAACGGTAACGCCATCAGCAAAGCGGTCAGGAACTGGCTGGACACATCGCCGCGCACGGGGATGGGCTTGTCGAGTTGCAGCTTTGGCTGGCCAATGCGCAGGGGCGGGTAGCCCTCGTTGCCCAGGTAGTCGATGGCGCAACCGAGTTCGCGCAGCGCGTCCACCAGATCACCAATGGGGCGCTCGTGCATGCGGGGCACGCCCTTGAGCGTGAAGTCGCCGCCTTGCACGGCCAACGCGGCCGTCAGTGGGCGCATGGCCGTGCCCGCATTGCCCATGAAAAACTCGATCGCCTCGGCAGGCCAAGCGCGACCGCCCAGACCGGTGATGGTCACTGTGGTGCCTGCCACCTCTACGCCGCAGCCCAGTTGGCGCAGCGCGGCCAGCATCACGCGGGTGTCGTCCGAGTCCAGCAGGTCGTGGACCACCGTGGTGCCTTGGCACAAGGCCGAGAGCAGCAACACGCGGTTGGAAATGCTTTTGGAGCCAGGCAGGGTGACGGTGCCGGACGCGCCTTGCAGCGCAGGAAGGTCGAGGAAGGCGGTGGAGAACATCGTTCAGTCTTCTGAGGCTTTGTTGCAAGCGTTGCCCGCTTGCAGTGTCCAGGCCGAGCGCACGTCGCTGGCTTGTTGAATCAGGTGTTGCAGCGCGGCGGTGTCGCCTTGTTTCAAGGCGGTTTCAAATTGGCCCAATGCCGCACGGAAGTGCGTCACTTGTGTGAGCACTTCGGCGTGGTTGGCGCTCAAAATGTCGCGCCACACTGAGGCATCTGAGGCGGCAATGCGTGAGAAGTCTCTGAAGCCCGGGCCTGCCATTTCCAAAAACGCAGCCCCTTGTGACTGCGTCGTCAAAGCGTTCACAGCGGCAAAAGCCAGCATGTGGGGCAGGTGGCTGACGGCTGCAAAGGTGGCGTCGTGTGCTTCGGGCGTCATGTTGCTCACGTGGCTGCCGATGGCGGTCCACACATCGTGTGCAGCCTGCATTTTGTGGATGCCGGTTTTTGGCAGCGGCGTGAGGATGGTGCGGCGGTCTTGGTACAGCGCGGCCTCGGCATGCTCGATGCCCGCGACCTCTTTGCCCGCGATCGGGTGGGCGGGCACAAAGCAGCTCAGGCGGTCGCCCAAGGTGGCAAGTGCTGCGGCAATCACATCGCATTTGGTGGAGCCCACATCCATCAGCAAGGCACTTGGCGCCAGCACGTCGCGCATGGCGGCAAAGCTGCTGTGCATCGCGCCCACGGGCACGGCCAGCAGCACCAAGTCTGCGCCTTGCACGGCTTCAGCCACGCTGGTGCAGGCTTGGTCGATGACTTCCAGTTCGACAGCGCGTTGGCGGGTTTTTTCAGAGGCGCTGAAGCCAGCGATGGTTTGCACCAGACCGGCCTTGCGCAAAGCGAGCGCAAACGAGCCGCCCATCAGGCCGCAGCCGATCAAGGCAAGCCGCTGGAATGTCATTCGGAAACCGGGTAGGAACCCAAGACCTTGTAGAAGGCGCACAGGCCTTGCAGCTCTTGCAGGGCCGCAGCCACATGCGGTTCGCTGATGTGGCCTTGCAAGTCGATGTAGAAGTAGTACTCCCACTGGCCCGATTTGGCCGGGCGCGACTCAAAGCGGGTCATGGACACGCCGTTGTTCTTGAGCGGCACCAACAAATCGTGCACAGCCCCCGGGCGGTTGGGCACCGACACCACCAGGCTGGTGCAGTCTTTGCCCGAGGCGGGTGGGGTGGCCAGCGTTTGTGGCAAGGCAATCACCGCGAAGCGCGTGCGGTTAAAGGCCTCGTCCTGGATGGCGTGGTGCACGATGTGCAAGCCAAACTGGCTGGCGGCGCGTTCGCTGGCCAAAGCGGCCCAGGCGGGGTTGGAGGCGGCCAAGCGGGCGCCTTCGGCGTTACTCGACACCGCGCGGCGCTCCACGTGTGGCAGGTGCTTGGACAGCCAACCTTGACACTGGGCCAAGGCCTGAGGGTGGGCCATGACGACTTCGATGCCTGCGTCTGAATTGAGTTGGCGCAGCAGATTGAAGCGCACTTGCAAGCTGACTTCGCCCACCACATGCACGGGCGAGCGCAAGAACAAATCGAGCGAACGGGCCACCACGCCTTCGGTGGAGTTTTCCATGCCCACCACGCCGTATTGGGCGGAGCCAGCCGCAGTGGCGTGGAAGACCTCGTCGAAGTTGGCGCAATAAATCAGGTTGGCGGCGCTGCCAAAAAACTCAATCGCGGCTTGTTCGCAAAACGTGCCTTGCGGGCCGAGTACGGCCACGCGCTGTGGCGCTTCGAGGGCCAGGCAGGCCGACATGATCTCGCGCCAAATGGAGGCCACATGCTCGTTCTTGAGCGGGCCGGGGTTGGCTTGGGTGATCTTGTCGATGACCTGCGCCACGCGGTCGGGACGATAGAAGGGCGAGCCTTCGGCGCGTTTGATTTCGCCGACTTTTTCTGCCACTTTGGCGCGGTCGTTCAGCAGTTGCAGCAGTTGCTTGTCCAGCGAGTCGATTTGCACCCGCAAAGCGCCCAGCGCTTCGGACTGGATAGGTTGTTGGCTCATGGTCCTGAGGGCGTTAAGCCTGTGTTTTTTCAAATTCGCGCAGGTAGCTCACCAGCGCTTGCACACCTTCAAGAGGCATGGCGTTGTAGATGCTGGCACGCATGCCACCGACCGATTTGTGGCCCTTGAGCTGCAGCAAGCCGCGTGCTTTGGCCCCTGCCAGGAAGGCGTCGTTGCGTGATTCATCGCGCAGGAAGAAGGGCACGTTCATGCGCGAGCGACAGGCCTTGTCAACTTTGTTCACATACAGCGCAGAGTTGTCTAGGCAGTCGTACAGCAGCTGGGCTTTGGCGATGTTGCGTTGCTCCATGGCGGCGATGCCGCCATGCTTTTTGAGCCACTGGAACACCAGACCCGCGATGTAAATGCTGTAGGTGGGCGGCGTGTTGTACATGGACTGGTTGTCGGCCACCAGCTTGTAGTCAAAAGCGCTGGGGCAATGCGGCAGGGCATGGCCGATCAGGTCTTCGCGCACGATGACCAGGGTCAGGCCAGCCGGCCCGAGGTTTTTTTGCGCACCGCCAAAGGCCAGGCCCACACGCGACCAGTCCACCGGGCGCGAGGCCACGTGCGATGAAAAGTCCACGACCAAAGGCGCATCGCAACCCAAAGCTTTCAGGTCAGGCAGTTCATGAAATTCCACGCCGTGGATGGTCTCGTTGCCGCAGATGTGCACATAGCGGCTGTCTGCGCCGATGTGCCAGCTTGCGGGCGAGGGCAGGGAGGTGAAGCCATCGGCCTGGGCCGATGCGGCGACACGCGCCGTGCCGTACTTGCCCGCTTCCTTGAGAGATTTTTGGCTCCAGCTGCCTGTCAGCACAAAGTCCATGGCCCCGCCTTGCGACAGGTTCATCGGCACGATGGCGTTCTCAGCCAAGCCGCCGCCTTGCATGAACAGGATCTTGAAGTTCGCAGGCACGGCCAGCAGTTCGCGCAGGTCGGCTTCGGCTTGCTCGCAGATGCTGATGAATTCTTTGCCACGGTGGCTCATCTCCATCACGCTCATGCCAGAGGAACGGCCTTGTGCATCATGCCAGTCGAGCATTTCTGCGGCGGCTTGTTGCAAGACCTCTTCGGGCATGACGGCCGGACCGGCCGAGAAATTGAATGCTCGGCTCATGCCTTATTCCGCTGCTGGGGTGTTGTCGTCTGTGCTGTCTTGAGCGTCGGTTTCGCCGTCGTTTGCATTGGCATCGTTTTCGACAATGCGTTGCAGGCCCGACAGCTTGGCGCCTTCGTCCAGGTTGATCAGGGTCACGCCTTGTGTGGCACGGCCCAGTTCGCGGATCTCGGCCACGCGGGTGCGCACCAAGACGCCGGTGTCGGTGATCAGCATGATCTCGTCGTCGGCATGCACCAGGGTGGCGGCGACGACTTTGCCGTTGCGCTCGCTTTGCTGGATGGCGATCATGCCCTTGGTGCCACGGCCGTGACGGGTGTATTCGACGATGCTTGTGCGCTTGCCGTAGCCGTTCTCAGTGGCGGTCAACACGCTTTGCGTTTCGTCTTCGGCCACCAGCATGGCGATCACGCTCTGGCCTTCTTCGATCATCATGCCGCGCACACCGCGGGCGCTGCGGCCCAGCGGGCGCACATCGTTCTCGTCAAAACGCACAGCCTTGCCGCCGTCGCTGAACAGCATCACGTCATGCTTGCCGTCGGTCAGGGCGGCGCCGATCAAATAGTCGCCTTCGTCCAGATTCACGGCGATGATGCCGCCCTTGCGGGGGTTGCTGAATTCGTCCAGCGAGGTCTTCTTGACCGTGCCCATGGACGTGCCCATGAAAACATACTGGTTTTCAGGGAAGGTGCGTGCTTCACCGGTCAAGGCCAGCACCACGTTGATTTTCTCGCCTTCTTGCAGCGGGAACATGTTGACGATGGGACGACCGCGAGAGCCGCGTGAACCGGCAGGCACTTCCCAGACCTTGAGCCAGTACAAACGGCCCCGGTTGGAGAAGCACAGCAGGTAGTCGTGTGTGTTGGCAATGAAGAGCTGGTCGATCCAGTCGTCTTCTTTGGTGGCGGCCGCTTGTTTGCCACGGCCACCGCGCTTTTGGGCGCGGTATTCAGATAAGGGTTGGCTCTTGATGTAGCCGCTGTGCGAGAGTGTCACCACCATGTCGGTGGGCGTGATCAGGTCTTCGGTCGACAGGTCTTGCGCGCTGTGCTCAATCTGGCTGCGGCGAGCGCCGATTTTGGTTTGGCCAAATTCTTGGCGCACGGTGCCCAGCTCGTCGCCGATGATGGTCGAGACGCGTTCGGGCTTGGCCAGAATGTCCAGCAGGTCTTCGATGACCGACATGACTTCTTTGTATTCCGCCACGATCTTGTCTTGTTCCAGACCGGTCAGGCGTTGCAGACGCATTTGCAAGATTTCTTGCGCTTGCGTGTCGGACAGGCGGTACAGGCCGTCCTGGCCCAGACCGTATTCGCGCTCCAAACCCTCTGGGCGGTAATCGTCGGCGTTGATGGTCGAGCCATCGTCGCGGGCGCGGGTCAGCATGGTGCGCACCATCTGGCTGTCCCAGGCGCGAGTCATCAGCTCGGCCTTGGCCACAGGTGGCGTCGGGGCGTTGCGGATGATCGCAATGAAATCGTCGATGTTGGCAAGTGCCACCGCGAGGCCTTCGAGCACATGGCCACGGTCACGCGCTTTGCGCAGCTCGAACACGGTGCGGCGTGTCACCACTTCGCGGCGGTGCTGCAAGAAGACCTGGATCAGGTCTTTCAGGTTGCACAGCTTGGGTTGCCCATCGATCAGGGCGACCATGTTCATGCCAAAGGTGTCTTGCAGCTGGGTCTGTTTGTACAGGTTGTTCAGCACCACTTCGGGCACTTCACCGCGCTTGAGCTCGATCACCACCCGCATGCCGGACTTGTCGGATTCGTCCTGGATGTGGCTGATGCCTTCGATCTTCTTTTCGTGCACCAGCTCGGCGATGCGCTCGAGCAGGGACTTCTTGTTGACCTGGTAGGGCAGCTCGTCCACGATGATCGATTGGCGCTGGCCTTTGTCGATGTCTTCAAAGTGGCACTTGGCGCGCATGACCACGCGGCCACGGCCTGTGCGGTAACCGTCCTTGACACCGGTGATGCCGTAGATGATGCCGGCAGTCGGAAAGTCGGGTGCCGGGATGATTTCCATCAACTCGTCAATGGACGCTTCCGGGTTGCGCAGCAAATGCAGGCAAGCGTCCACCACCTCGTTGAGGTTGTGTGGTGGGATGTTGGTGGCCATGCCCACGGCGATACCGCCCGAGCCGTTGATCAGCAAGTTGGGCAGGCGCGAGGGCAGCACCAAGGGTTCTTTTTCCGAACCGTCGTAGTTGGGGCCGAAGTCAACGGTTTCTTTGTCGATGTCGCCCAGCATCTCGTGCGCGATCTTGGCCAATCGGATTTCGGTGTAACGCATGGCGGCCGCGTTGTCGCCGTCGACCGAGCCGAAGTTGCCCTGGCCGTCCACCAGCATGTGGCGCATGGAAAAGTCTTGCGCCATGCGCACGATGGTGTCGTACACCGACTGGTCACCGTGGGGGTGGTACTTACCGATCACGTCACCCACGATACGGGCCGATTTTTTGTAGGGTCTGTTCCAGTCGTTGTTCAACTCGTGCATGGCGAACAAGGCGCGGCGGTGCACAGGTTTGAGGCCGTCACGGGCATCGGGCAGGGCGCGACCCACGATCACGCTCATCGCGTAATCGAGGTAGCTGCGCCGCATTTCCTCTTCCAGACTGATGGGCAGTGTTTCTTTGGCGAACTGGGTCATATATAGAGGGGTGATGGGTGACGCGAATTGAACCTAACATTTTAGGTGCAATAGGGTGTCGCAAGAATGCAACAACTTTGTTTGCAAATTTGTAATAGGTTGTCAAGGTTGCGACCCAATTAACGGCACCCTTGAATGTCTATGGCACAATAAATGTCAGCGCTACAGGTGACGGTCATCTGTAACGTTCTTTTTTCGCAGCGAGTCTGCGGCTTAATCCCTCAAGAGGAAGACCATGAAGAAACTCAACAAAGTGGCAATGATGTTTGCAGCCGCAGCTCTCGCAACGGCCGCAGGTGCTCAATCTGTGGACAACTGGCGCAATGGCTCCGGCGACCTGATCTGGAAAAACAGCAACCAAGAACTGTGCTGGCGCGATGCCAACTGGACACCTGCTACTGCAGCTGCCGGTTGCGACGGCGCCATCGTGGCTCCTAAAGCTGCTCCAGCACCAGCACCAGCTCCTGTGGCTGCTCCAGCTCCTAAAGCTGCTCCAGCACCTGCTCCAGCCCCCGCTGCAGCAACCAAAGTGACTTACGCTGCTGACGCGTTCTTCGACTTCGACAAAGCTGTGTTGAAGAAAGAAGGCAAAGCCAAGCTGGACGATCTGGTTGGCAAAGTCAAAGGCATCAACCTGGAAGTCATCATCGCTGTGGGTCACACCGACTCCGTGGGTGGCGACAGCTACAACCAGAAATTGTCTGTCAAGCGCGCTGACGCTGTGAAGGCCTACTTGGTGTCCAAGGGCATCGAGAAAAACCGCGTTTACACCGAAGGCAAAGGCGAGAAGCAGCCCGTTGCTGACAACAAGACTTCTGCCGGCCGTGCTAAAAACCGCCGCGTGGAAATCGAAGTGGTGGGTACCCGCGCCAACAAGTAATCCTTCCCAAGGATTCCAAAAAGCCCCAGCGATGGGGCTTTTTTTATGTCTGCGGCACAAGCACATGTGGCACTTGCATCACAATCTCCTCCCATGACTCAAGCAGCACACAACGTCGATCCGGCCGAATTGGCCAAGTTTTCTGATCTGGCCCACCGTTGGTGGGACCCCGAGAGTGAATTCCGCCCTTTGCACCAGATCAACCCCCTGCGTCTGGAGTGGATCAACAACCAAGTGCCTTTGTCGGGTCTGAAAGTGGTGGATGTGGGTTGCGGTGGCGGTATCTTGGCCGATGCCATGGCACGCAAAGGTGCGCAAGTCACAGGCATCGACCTGGCGACCAAATCGCTCAAAGTGGCGCAATTGCATGCGCTGGAAGCCGGCACGACGGGCGTTCAATACCGCGAAATCAGTGCTGAAGCTTTGGCGGCAGAACAAGCCGCCCAATTTGACGTGGTCACTTGCATGGAAATGTTGGAACACGTGCCTGATCCGGCCTCGGTCGTCAAAGCCTGTGTGCAAATGGTCAAGCCTGGTGGCTGGGTGTTTTTCTCGACCCTCAACCGGAACCCCAAATCTTTCCTGTTTGCCATCGTGGGCGCGGAATACATCCTCAAGCTCTTGCCCAAAGGCACGCACGAATTTGCCCGGATGATCAAACCCAGTGAGTTGTCCACTTGGGCCCGTGATGCCGGCTTGGATATCCAGGGCTTCAAGGGCATGGAATACAACCCGTTCACACGCCGCTACTGGCTCAGCCATGACACCAGTGTGAATTATTTGATGGCATGCCGAAAGGCTTGAAGAGCATGTTCAAGAATGTTGAAGCTGTCTTGTTTGATCTGGATGGCACGCTCATTGACAGCGCCCCTGACTTGGGTGCAGCCGTAGACAAAATGCGCGTGGCCCGTGGCTTGCCCTCTTTGCCCTTGGAGCACTACCGCCCCATGGCCGGTGCAGGCGCCCGCGGCATGATTGGCTTGGGTTTTGGCATGACGCCCGAGCATCCCGATTTCGAGGCGATGAAAGAAGAATTCTTCGTCAACTATGAAAACTGCATGACCGAGCGCACCCGCATTTTTGATGGCGTGGTGGACATGGTCAATGCGCTGGTGGCGCAAGGCTTGGCATGGGGCGTGGTGACCAACAAGTCCAGCCGCTTCACCGACCCGCTGACCGCCGCCATGCCCTTGTTTGCCACGGCGCGCGCGATTGTCAGCGGCAACACCACGCCGCACGCCAAACCTCACCCAGAGCCCTTGTTCGAGGCGGCTCGTCGCTTGAGGATTGATCCTGCCCGTTGCGTGTATGTGGGCGATGACGAACGCGACATCGTCGCAGGCCTTGCCGCAGGCATGGGCACAGTGGCTGCCACCTACGGTTATTTGGGTGCGCAGGCCGATATTTCACGCTGGAATGCCCATTTGCACATTGATTCTCCGCTGGACCTCTTGAAATCGCTCAAGCAGGCCTAAAATAGGAAACTCAGGGGCTGCACTGGTTTCGACATGGGTTCGGACGCGTGGCAGGGCATGTCGAGGTTCTGATCCTCGTTAATCTTCGGAAAAAAAACTAACTGCAAACGACGAACGTTTCGCACTCGCCGCTTAATCCGGTGAGCCTTGCAACAGTTGGCCGATAGGCTGGGTTAGGGTGATGGGGGTGTTAAAGCTCCCAAAGTCCTGGCTGCAAGGTAAAACATATGGGCTGGCATCACCTCGGGTACCTTGGGGTGGTGTGAGAAAAAAGGGTACTGGCTGGGTGTTCAGCGTGTCGCTGCGCGGTTCATTTGGCGAGACTCAAATCAGACGACTACACATGTAGAACTGTACGAAAAAGACTTATGGACGGGGGTTCAAATCCCCCCAGCTCCACCAATAAAGGAAAAACCAACCCTTCGGGGTTGGCTTTTTTTTGCCTACTACCGCGTGTTTGCGCGGGTTCCTGCGGGTTCTTGCGGACTGCGGAGAGAGCCATTTCTGCCAGTAACCGGCAGGTTTTACTCTCCGTTTGCACATTCTCTCTCCGACCCACCCCACCCAGCGCAGGCCGAAGTCCGGAAGGCGCGCCCGTCACCCCTATATAAATCAACGGGTTACGCGCGGACGAATTAAGAGGTTTTTTTGTCGCTTTGGTGGGCTGAGGCAATGACTGTTTAAGGCTGGAAGCAGACCTTGCAGAAATTCTGCCGATTGGCAGAGGCCGACCCAAAGCGGTCTTCACGGTGAACCAGCCCCTGACTCAGATACAGCGATAGCGGTCGGTCGTATCCGACAGTAACTTCTTGGCTTCAACTCAGAAGCAGGCACTCGAACTCAGTAGTCACTGCTTCGTCCGCTGACCGGTTTAATCTGATCAGCTGACAGTTGCAAAGCTCTGGATCGCTTCGAGGTGATGACGATCCTTTTATATTGGCGAGATGGCTAATACTGACTCAAAGCGGTCGTGCCACCATCCTAAATGCCTCGTGAGTTGTAGTGTCGGGGATTTTCTTGTGGCACCATATTGATTATGACCAGTCGACCTCGCGTACTCTCGAAATCGCCTACTCCTAGCCAAGTGCCGCCCTCACTCAACGAGGAAGCTTATCGCCTCATTGAAGAGATGATCGTGACTCTTGAACTCGCGCCGGGCAGCGTGGTGTCTGAGGCCATGCTCAGCGAACGCATCGGCATTGGGCATACGCCGATCCGTGAAGCCTTGCAGCGTCTGGCGCGCGAACATCTTGTTCAGATCTTGCCCCGTCGCGGTGTGGTGGTCACCGCCGTCGACGTGGGTCATCAACTCCAAATCCTAGAGACACGGCGCGAACTCGACCGCCTTATTGCTCGATCTGCAGCTACGCGTGCCACTCTGGCAGAGCGCGAGACCATGGCTGCCATTGCTCAGAACATGGAGACTGCTGTGAAGTCTGACGACCTTGTAGCATTCCTGAAATGGGACAACGAAATGAACAGGCAGTCAGCACACAGCGCTCGGAACATTGTGGCTGCTGCGGCCGTGTCCGCTCTGCACTCGGCCTCACGGCGTTTCTGGTTCTACCATCACCATGATCAAGTCAACGCGACACTGCGTCTGCACGTGGCCCTTGCACGTGCGATGGCCTCCGGCAAATCTGACAAAGCTGCCGAGGCAAGTGATCGGTTGATTGATGATCTTTTCGGTTTCGCCCACAGGACCCTGATTACCCGCACTTGACAACTGGCATACCAGTCGCATACCATGAACTCCTGTTTAAGGAGTTTGCCAGTGCGCCTCACCCATCTGCAGATCGAAACCTACCGCCGTGATGGATTTCTCACCCTTGATGGCCTTTTTTCTGCCCCTGAAGTAGCGGCCATGAGGGCCGAGCTTGAGCGAATTCAAGTGATCGACACCGATCACTTGGTGCGGGAAAAGGGAAGCAATATTGCCAAAACTATCTATCAGGTCCACGAGCAAGACGGCCCTACAGGTTCACCGGTGTTTCATGCCGTCTCGCGTACTTCACGTATGCTCGAGCCCGCACAGGATCTGCTTTCCGAGCAGGAGCTCTACATCCATCACACCAAATGCAATTTGAAGACCGCCATTGACGGTTCGGTGTGGGCGTGGCACCAGGACTACGGAACTTGGAAGCGAGATGGCATGCCTGAGGCACGTCCAACTACAGCGTTGGTCATGCTGGACGAGCCAACAGAAATGAACGGGTGCTTGTACTTCATTCCGGGCAGCCACAAAGAGGGCAATCTAGAGCCAGAATTCAACGACGCTACGGGCTACAAGTTTTATGTGACGCCGAAGGACAAGCTGCTAGAAATCATGGCTCGCAGCCCCGCACCGGTGGCGATCACTGGCAAGCCCGGCACCGTGGTGTTCTTTGACTGCAATATTCTGCACGCCTCGGGGCATAACTTGTCCCAGCACAATCGTTGGGCGATTTATGTGGTCTACAACCCGGTATCAAACCGGTGCAACGACGTTCCCAACCCACGTCCTGACTACGTACGGTCAACCAATACAAAACCACTCATCAAGGGAAGCGACCATATTTTCCCGCTTACAAGCTCGACGCAGGAAGCCAGATGAATACCCGCCGTCAACGCATCCTTTCCCTTGAGCAGATCGGGGACTACCGCGATACGGGTTATCTCAATCTCCGTCAGGTACTTGATCCCAAATTGCTTGCGAGGCTGATCGCGACCACTGAGCGACTGTACGATGAGGGCCGATCACTCCAGCAAAAGTCAAAACATTACGACCTAGAGCCTGCGCATACCGCCCTTGCGCCACGTATCAGGCGTATCTCCAGCCCAACCGAACTAGATTCGGTGTATGTTGAAGCCGCTTTCGATTCGATCCTGGGTGACATCGCCGCAGACCTGCTTGGTGGAGCGGTCAAGTTTTACCACTCGAAGATCAATTTCAAACTGCCTCATGGAGGTGCAGAGATTGGCTGGCATCAGGACTGGCCGGTGTTTCCTCACACCAACACCAATCTTGTCGCTCTGAGCGTACCTTTGAATCCGTCCCGCGCCATCAATGGCTGCCTTCAGACGATCCCCGGCAGCCACAAGTTGGGGCCGCGCAGTCATTGGGAAAACGGCATCTATAAACTCAATTGCAACCACACGATGACGCGGGAAGACTTTGAGAACGTAGTCGACAATGAGCTGGATGTGGGAGATGTGGTGGCACATCACGGCCTCGCAGTGCACGGCTCCAGTCAAAATCGCTCGGACACCTTGCGCACGACCTACATCATTCAGTACGCCGCTGCTGACTCATTCGCCTATACCGCACCCGTTGTAGACAGCATCCATCGCAACCAGATGGTCAGGGGCGAGCCGGCTACTCATGCACGCGTGGAAACTGGAATCATTGAATTACCGCCGGATTTCTCAGCGGGATATTCAGGTATATATGCGCTGCAGACAGCGGGTAAGAACTAGAGATTCTTCCGCAAGGCTGTCAGCATCAATGAGGTGTGCATCTGCTACCAGGTCTGCACCGCTCTGGTGGGGTGGGCCGTGGAGGACGACGTCCAGCGTTCGCAAGAGCAGTTCACGGCGTAGGCCACACCTCAGATGGCAGGCATGACTCGCTTAAAGGAATTCTGATGTCAGACCCGCTACGCATCATCCACGGCCCCTTCGGACGGGTCGTGCTCGTTCGCCTTGACCACTCGATGGTGCTCCATGCGCATCGAGACTGTCATATCGTTTTCAAGATCGGCGGAGCCGACATCCAGTTCGGGATCAACGGCAAAGAGTACTCGGTCACGGCTCAGAGTGCGCTGATGATCAACGCTTGGGAGCCGCACTTTTACAACCACCGCGAGACGAATGAGAAAACCGTCCTGCTCGCGTTCTACCTCCAGCCGCAATGGCTCAAGGAACTGGATCGACGCTTCGCGCACAGCGCGCACCCGAAGTTCTTCGCGCGACCGGTCGATACCTTGACGCGGCGGCTGGCCCAGACCCGGGACGACGTGGTTGATGCTCTGACTCAGCACATTCCGCCGAGCATGCGGGAGATGGAGTTGCTGATTGCTGCCGTATTCTGCGAGGTGCTGACGATCTCACCACCGCAGAACCTGCTGCATTTCGCCGGCGAGCGTGGTGAATTGGGCTTCGACGCACGCATCAGAAAGCTCGTCGACCACATGCTCAGTGACCATGATGCGGGCATGAGTCCAGACGCAATGGCCTCAGCGACCGGGCTGTCGCGACCCCAGTTCTTTCGGCTCTTCAAGAAGTCGACCGGAATGTCCCCAGCGCTGTTCGTGAACATGCTCAAGATGGAGTCGGGTTTGCTCAGCCTTGCGCAGCGTGACGTCAAGCTGCAGGACATTGCCTTCGACCTTGGCTTCGATACCGCGGGCAACTTCACACGCTTCTTCGTTGGTATGCAGGGATTCGCCCCGAGCAAGTACCGCAGGATCCTGGAGATCATGTGAACGCAGAGCCCTACCGCCTCACCGCCGGCCAGGTTGGCCAGCGGCGAACGGTCATGACCGAAAGCTTATTTCCACTCGACCAAGATCTCTCTGTAGTCTTCCTTGCCGACGTTCTTGGCCTTGTGCCTTGCCGGCACCTTTGCGCCCTTACCGATCTCGGACATGACCTCGATGGTCCCGTCCTGGACCTTAAGCTCGAAGACCCCGTTCGTGGGTACCGGGAAGAGTCCCACGTCGTTGCCGTGTTCATCGTAGATCTGCAGCGGTGCGCCTTGCACCGCGAACCACATATAGGAGTGGTCATGGGTGTGGACGGGTGTCTCCGCGCCTACGGGAAGCACGAAGTCCCAGACGATGACCTTATCGTTCTCAAACAGCTTGCGGGTTCCAACTCCAGGTTCGGATGCCACTTTGGTCGCGTTGCTCATGATATGTCTCCAGTAGTTTTCAGGCTGAGCCTTGGGGTTTGTCGGTTGGCGACGGCAGACGCCTCCTGTGCGGACTTCCTGCAGCTGCCATCCAGACGCTGCAGGAGGTCCGTACGAAATAGTAGAACTCCTGGCGCAAACACACTTATCAATAGTGTGTAAGGCTTTGCAGGACGTCTTGGGACTTAGCATAGAGTCTCACGACTTCCTGGTCGAACCGCAGTGGCCATTCCTGGTTTCACTGGCTGCTACTCAACGTTGCAAATTCCGAGATCTATTCGGTTCACGCGCCGGGCGATCCATGGCAAACCTTCGTTCGGACCCTGGGATGGGTTCAAAGTGTCCACCAAGCGACATGCGACTTACGAAGGCGGCAAACGAGCGAGTGACAAACGGGAACGGCTGCTTTTGGCCGGTAGCAGACGGTCAGCTGTTTTATGCGGACGACTGCTTTCGCTGCATTGAAGTCAGTCGCCATGACTATTCTTTTACAGTCTCCGCCTCACCAAATCCGTAACCGCTGCTCCTCCCAAAGCGCAGGCGGGTCCACCGCAAGATCAAACAGCGTCAGGTGATCTGGCAGCACGTCCTCCAGAATCGCCTCGACGATGTCCGGTGCCAGCGTTGTCAGGTTCACCATCCGGCTGACGTAGCTGTTGTCGACTCCCTCCAGCGCCGCAATTTCAGTCAGGTTCTTTACCTTGCCGGACTCCAGCATGGCCAGCCACCTGTGGCCCCTGGCCAGCGCCAGTTGCAGCGGTGTGGCCGCCACGTCCCACGGCCGTAGCAGTTTGCCCGGCTGACCTGATTGCCCGTTAGGCAGCGTCATTTGTTTGCGCCCACTGCGGCGCTTGATCTGAATCGGTACCGACAGTGTGATCCGGCCGTCGCTGGATTGAATCACTTCCGTAGTGCCTGTCGATCTGATTTGAATCTCGCTCATGCCATTGCCTCCGCTGCCAATTCCGTGGCTGGCTCGGGTTGCAGTTTCTTGTGATGCAACTCAAGCACCAGTCGCTGGATACCTGTGGGATGCAAATCCATCGACATGTTGTTGGGCGAGACATTCACCTGGCGAACCAGCAACCGCACAATCCGCATCTGCTCTGCAGGGAACAACTGGTCCCAGACATCATCAAGCCGCTTCATGGCTACGGTGACGATCGCCTCATCCAGCGTAGGGTCGTATTTCTGGGCCTGCGGCAGGACATCTCTGACCACATCCGGTGAGCGCAAATGACCCCTCAGTTGCTCCAGTACCGCCGACTCCAGCTCCGCAGCTGGCATGCGGGGCAGGCCCGATGCACCGGCGTGCTCCTTGATGTCGCGTTGGGGCACGTAGTACCGGTAGCGGCGACCGTTTTGTTTGGCGGTTTGGAATGGTGACATCGCGCGGCCGTCGCTGCCAAAGACGATACCTTTGAGGAGGTACTGCGTCTTGGCTCTGGTCGTGGTGGCCCGCACACGTCCATTCGTGCTGAGGATCGCGTGGACATCGTCCCAAATGGACTTCGTGATGATCGGCGGGTGCTCCGCCTGATACCAAAGCTCCTTGTGACGCAACTCGCCCAGGTAGGTGCGGTTGTTCAGTACCTTGTAAATCAGCCCCTTGTCGATCGGCTTGCCCTCCCGGACTCGACCGTCCTGAGTAGTCCAGGCTTTGGAGGTCACACCATCCAGCCGTAATTCTTTGACCAGTTTGGTGGTCGAGCCCAGTTCCACAAATCGCTGAAAAATGTGCGCAATCGTCTTGGCTTCGGCCTCATTGGGAATCAGACGCCGGTTGGCAACGTCATAGCCAATCGGTGGGATGCCGCCCATCCACATCCCCTTGCGCTTGCTGGCGGCAATCTTGTCCCTGATCCGCTCGCCAGTCACCTCGCGCTCGAATTGGGCAAAGGACAGCAGCACGTTGAGCATCAGTCGGCCCATGGACGTGGTCGTGTTGAATTGCTGGGTGACAGACACAAAGGACACGCCCTGGCGTTCAAACACTTCGACCATCTTGGAGAAGTCAGCCAGGCTGCGAGTCAGCCGGTCGATCTTGTAAATCACGATCACGTCAATTTTTCCGGCCTCAATGTCGGCCATCAGTCGCTTGAGTGCGGGCCGCTCCATGTTGCCGCCGGAGAAAGCCGGGTCGTCGTAGTCGTCGGCGACCGCGATCCAGCCCTCGGCGCGCTGGCTGGCGATGTAGGCGTGCCCAGCATCGCGCTGGGCATCAATCGAGTTGTATTCCTGGTCCAGTCCTTCCTCGCTGGACTTGCGGGTGTAGACCGCGCAGCGCATGCGGCGTTTCAACACTTCGCTCATTTGGAGCCACCTTTCTTGGCGGAGGATTTGGCGGCGTAGTCCTTGAGTCCAAAAAAGACAGGCCCGGACCAGCGGCTGCTGGTGATCTCTCGCGCAATCATCGAGAGGCTTCGGTAAGGGCGACCTTCAAATTCGTACTGGCCGTCTGCCGTGGCGATCACCTGGTGCACCTTGCCGTGGTACTCGCGGGTAAACAGTGTGCCGGGCGTGGGGTGGAAATCCCGGTCGCGTCTTCTGAGCTTGCCGGTGGCAATCAGCGAGGCGATCTTCTTGTTGTTGCGCTCCAGCAGCCCCGGGTCGACCTTGCGGAATTCGACCTCCTGAAGTTTGTAGGCAAGCTGGCGCTCCAGAAACTGCCGGTTGTGGGTGGGTGTTTCACCGCCAAACAGTTTTCGCCACAGGGCTTTGATCTCGGGAAAAGGCAGGTTGGGCAGTTCATGCACCTGGGCCACCGCAGTCCGGGGTGCGGTTGCGGGCGTTTTGCTTGTTTTCATGTGAACCTCGTTCATTTGTTGATGAGGTCTGTATGAACGCTCTGGTCACCAGAGAAGCCAAGTAAAACTTTGCGCTCAGTGGCAGGTATCTGACGCTTGACCGGGTTTGACTGGCGCAGCCGGACTAGGCCCTTTGCGAGGATGGCGGCGATCTCCAGCCGACGCTGCTCAGGTGTCATGCGCTCAGGCGGGAGGTGGTTAATGCTGTTTTTTAGGCTCATTGGGTAGCGTTCCGTGTTGACAAACTTGTTTAGCCAAAATTGTCTTTAAGGGCTGCTTCCAAGGCCAGCAGGGAGTTGCGGGCTGGTGTGGGTTAGTGCGGGTTCCTGCGGGTTAACGCCTGAAATCATCGTAAAAAAGGTTTTTTGCGATTGAAGACACAAGATCATTGCAAAGTGAACGATCGTTCTCTACAATGATTCCGTGAAGAAAACAATCAACGATCTCGAACACCTGGCCACCCTGCAGGACTATTACGCCCAACACCGGGTGTTGCCCTCGTACACCAGGCTGATGTCGCTCCTGGGGTTCGCCTCCAAGTCCGGTATCAAAAAGGTGCTGGAGCGGCTGGAGGCTGCGGGCATGCTGGAGCGCACCTCTGATGGCGACTGGTCCCCGACCGATCGATTCTTTGACCGCTCAATTGCCAACCTGCCGGTTGCCGCTGGCATGCCCCTGCCAACAGCAGACGAGGGTGGCGAGCAGATGACGCTGGACCGATTTTTGATCGCCCGGCCAGCCAACACGGTGCTGGTGCGGGTCAAAGGCGACTCAATGATCAATGCCGGGATCCACAGCGGAGATCTGGCTGTGGTCGAGCGGCGCAGCCAGGCCAACCCCGGAGAAGTGGTGGTCGCGGTCGTTGATGATGAATTCACACTGAAAACACTTGGACGAGACAAAGACGGATATCACCTGCTTCCCGCCAACCCGGATTTCCCCACCATCCGGCCCAGCGGCAAACTTGAGATTTTTGGGGTTTTGGTTGGCCTTGTGCGCAAATACACATGAGGCAAACCAACAATGAAAATATTCAACCCTGCACATTTCCTGCGTCACATCTCGATGCCAACCCTGCGCGAATTCACCGACGCGCATCCCCTGGGCCAGAGCCTGGCCATTGACTGGAGCCTGGCGCAGGAACTGCTGCCCACCGTGGTCAATGAAGCAGTCGCGTTGCTTGATGCAACTATGCAGGGTGCAGAGATGACGCAAGCCGAGCGCGAGTCGGTTGAATACAAGTTGCACCTCTGGCACGACGACTTGCGCCGCGCACACCTGATGTCCAACGATCTCTCCATCCAAGAGTTTCAGACCTCATGCGCTGGTGATCGCGAGGTGCAGGAGGCATTTGCCAGCCGCGATGCCCGCGAGCAGTCTCTGTGGATGTTGACCTTTCGGGACACCGCATTTCGCAACGCTGAAATGCACATTGCCTTTCAGGCCAAATCCAATGGCAAGTACTGGAAAAAACACCGCATCCAGCCTGGGCTCGACCCAATGCAAGACCGCATCAAACTCGATGCCTTTTGCCACGAGGTGGCCAAGCTTTACAAGAGCGTGGGCGGTGGCGATGGCACTCACATTGAGGTCAGCAAACGGGCCGCCGACGGTAGCGTGCAACTGACCATTTACATCGAAGGCCCCGTCACGGCGATCGCACATTTTTCCGAGAATAGTTTCAAGCGCATCAACACCCGCATCGCGCTGGAGACTGCGTTGGTGTACCAGCCGTCGACTGGCTTCATTGAAACCGTGGTCAAGGGTGGTGCCAAAAATCATGGCGCGGTGCTTGAGCTCTTTGGCAAGCATGTGGTGGAGACAGCCATCAAGCCAGAAGAAATTGAGAAGACACGCTACAAACTCAACG
Source organism: Limnohabitans sp. MMS-10A-192 (assembly GCF_003063335.1). Lineage (GTDB taxonomy): Bacteria > Pseudomonadota > Gammaproteobacteria > Burkholderiales > Burkholderiaceae_C > Limnohabitans_A. Next base: position 216,550 of record NZ_NERX01000005.1, read on the forward strand.
CCTTGCGCGACGGCTTGATGGAGCCGTTTGAGGACTGGTCTGCCTACGGCGTTGAAAAAGTTCGCCTGCGCCGGGCACGCTTCACGCCCATGGGACGCACCGGCATTTCGTTTCAGGTGGAAGCACCATCGGCCAAAGACCAGGACGATGCAATCCGGCTGGCGCTGACGGGACTCAAAGTGCATCACTCCTTCGAGTCGGAATACAACATGAGCAGTGCCTCGGTCATTGTCTACACACTGGCTACCGAAAGCCGCAAGGCCGGACACTTCAGCTTTGATATCTCCGCCACGGGCTCTTCGACCATCAAAAACCTGGCTGATAAAAATCAGCCCACAGCACTTGCTGTATTGCGTTCGTTGAACGTGATCGAAGCAGAAGAGGTTGCGGCGTGAGTCTTGCGCAAATCAGTGCCACCAGCGTGTTGTGCCAACTCCTTGAGCGAGAAAAGCCCGAGGTCAACGGCATGACTCTGTTGGGTGGTGAATATGGGAACGCCGGACGAGATTTGTTGCGTGAACGCCTGCTCGTGGTTGGCGCGTCACTCTCGCACGTGACCTGCCCTGAGTGTGGTGTGGAACTGGCGCGCGTCGCTCGTGATCTCGCCCATGAAAACATCCTGCTCTCGTGCGATGAATGCGGCGAAGTCACCAGCCCGAGGCTATTGCAAGAAACCTACAAGGTGAGCTTGCCCAAGTTCATCGACCGGCTGATGCTTGGGTTGGGGACCCAGCCCAGCGCCAAGAAAGAAGTTGCCACCGAGATAGCCTGGCGTATCGGGGTCACGGAGCCGGTGCGCGGCAAGCCGCTGACCTGGTACTTTGCTCGCCACCTGCATGACCACAGGGTGGCGCAGCGGTTGGTGGAAACTATCAGGCAGGACCAGGCGCACAAGTCTGCAAAGGTGATCACCAGCAGCGCTTTGCCACTGCCCGAGGGCTCGCCCCTGATAGGGTTTGATGTGGTCCACCTCAGTGACGTGGCACGCATCTCGCAAAGCAAGTTTGAGTTCTTCAACGACCGTATTACCGTGCCAGTTGCCGCTCCGGTTGAGGACACCCAGTTTCGAACTACCCTGCGCCTGGTTCGCACTGAGAGCAAGGCGCGCGTGGATGGCGTTGACTATGCGCTGGAGCCACGGCAGAAAGATTTATTGCTGGCGCTGATGGACGATTTTGATCGTGAGATGGACCGTGATGCATTGCGTACAGCATGCAGATCACAAGCCGATTCGTTTTCGCCAAGCAAGGTGTTTGAACGAATTCCGGTGGTCTACAAGCAATTCATCAAGTACCAGTCCGGTGACGGCGTTTACGCCTTGCAAATACCAGAGGAAGACCGTGACTGGCTGACCTGAGTCACTGCAACCTGCACCAGCCCGCAGGCCCACCTAAAACCCGGCGCTCACCAGTACGAGCCCGGGTTTTTTGCATTTTGTCCGCACGAAACGCATTTGAGGAATGCTGCTGAGGAGTCTGAGGATCGGTTTGAGGAATCCCGATTGTTGAAATTCATCTCACTGGTTAGCGAGGCAAACGAGCTTCAAAAAACCGGGGTTTTTTCAACACCAAGGAGATTCAATTGCAATCCGCAGAAAAGGTCAAGCACCTCAACCAAACCCAGTTAGCAGAGCGCTGGGACGTCGCTGAAGCGACGCTAGAAAGATGGCGCAGCGACGGCATCGGTCCGGTCTTCATGAAGATACAGGGCCGCGTGCTGTACCGCGTCGAAGACATCGAAGCATTCGAGTCCGACAGCTTGCGCCAAAGCACCTCCAGTGCAGTGGGAGGTGCAGCATGAGCACGTTACCGCTTGATCATCCCGATCAAATTTTGTCCATCCCCGTGGGCGCATTGGCTGAGCAATCCGCCGAGTCGCTGTTCCAGCTCAAAAACAACGCGGCCGATTTTTTGGTGATGGCCAAGACCATCGTCGAGCACATCGACCGGGCGCTGGATTTGAAGTACTCAGCGCAAGCCCACCAACTGCGTCTGGCTGCAGGCAAAGACACCGGCGTAGTTCATTTCGATGACGGCCGCGTGCACATCACTGCTGATCTTCCCAAAAAGATCGAGTGGGACCAGGCCCGCCTCGCTGACATCACGCAGCGCATTGCCGCCAACGGCGACAACCCGGCCGAGTACGTCGAGATCAGCTACCGCGTCTCGGAAACCAAGTTCAACGCGTGGCCCGAATCGCTCAAGAGTTCGTTCTCTGCGGCCCGCACCCTCAAAACCGGCAAGCCGGGTTTTCGTCTCGCACTTCAAGGAGAAAACAAATGAGCCTTCCCATCATCACCGCTGACCAGCGCCTGGCCGAACGCCGTGGCGTCAAAGGCGTACTCGTCGGCAAAAGCGGCATCGGCAAAACCTCGCAGCTGTGGACCCTCAAACCCAGCGCCACTTTGTTCTTTGACCTGGAAGCGGGCGACCTCGCAGTCGAAGGCTGGGCAGGTGACACGGTGCGCCCACGCACATGGCAGGAGTGCCGCGACTTTGCCGTCTTCATTGGCGGCCCCAACCCGGCGCTGCGCGATGACCAGCCCTACAGCCAGGCGCACTTTGATGCGGTGTGCCAGCGTTTCGGTGAGTCCTCCTCCATGGACAAGTACGACACCGTGTTCGTGGACTCGATCACCGTGGCCGGTCGTCTGTGCCTGCAGTGGTGCAAAGGTCAGCCCCAAGCCTTTTCAGAAAAAACCGGCAAGCCTGATAGCCGGGGTGCTTACGGCTTGATGGGTCAAGAAATGATCGGCTGGCTGACTCACTTGCAGCACACCCGGCGCAAGAACGTGTGGTTCGTCGGCATCCTGAACGAAGCGCTGGACGACTTCAACCGCCGCGTATTTTCTCTGCAGGTTGATGGCTCCAAAACCGGACTGGAGTTGCCCGGCATCGTCGATGAGGTGGTCACGCTGACCGAGCTCAAGGGTGATGACGGTAGCAGCTACCGCGCTTTTGTCTGCCACACGCTCAACAACTGGGGCTATCCGGCCAAAGACCGCTCGGGTCGCCTGGACGCCATTGAGGAGCCCGACCTGGGCCGCCTCATGGAAAAGATTGCTGGCCCGGCCAAGCCCGCACCAGAGCGGCTCGACTTTGCACGGCCCGCCAGCAGTGTTCCTGCTTTGCCAGAAGCCCGCACCTCAACTGAGACAAGCACAGACACCAGCTTCGACCCCACTTCCTTCAACCCCACTCAGGAGTCCTGAACATGACTTACTTCGATTTCAATTCCGCGTCTGAACAAACCTCTTTCGACCTGATCCCCAAAGGCACGCTGGTGCGCGTGCGCATGACCATCAAACCCGGCGGCTTCGATGACGCCTCACAAGGCTGGACCGGCGGTTATGCCACCCGAAGCAGCACCACCGGCTCGGTGTATCTCAACTGCGAATTCGTGGTGACCGATGGTGAGTTTGCGCGACGCAAGATGTGGTCACTCATTGGTCTGCACAGTCCAAAGGGACCTGAGTGGGCCAACATGGGCCGTACCATGGTGAAGGCCATCCTGAACTCGGCGCGCAACGTCCAGCCGGGTGACAACAGCCAGGCCGCCCAGAACGCCCGGCGTATCAGCGGCTTTGCGGATCTGGATGGCATTGAGTTCCTGGGCAAGGTGGACTGGGACAAAGACCAGAACGGCCAGGACAAGGCGGTCATCAAGGCGGCAGTGACGCCTGACAACAAGGACTACGCCGCTGCCATGGGTGCACCGCGAGCGCCTGCTCCGGTCAGTGCTGCGCCCGCAGCCAACGCCTATGCCCAAGCCACAGGTCGTGCGCCGGTTCCCGGTCGTCCGAGCTGGGCGCAGTAAGCGGAGGTCACAGCCATGATGCTTCGACCCCGCCAATCCCTGCTGGTCCAACGCACCCTGGACGCGCTCGCTCTGCATGGCAACACGCTGGCTGTCGCACCCACCGGGTCTGGTAAGACCATCATGTTGTCGGCGGTGGTCGGCAAGATGTTGTCTGAGCCGGATGCCAAGGCCTGCGTGCTGGCACACCGCACCGAACTTACGGGTCAGAACCGGGCCAAGTTCGCCCGCGTCAATCCGGGCTTGAGCACCTCGGTCTTTGATGCCCAGGAAAAATCCTGGGCGGGTGATGCCACCTTTGCGATGGTGCAAACCCTCTCGCGGCCCATGAACCTTGCGCAGATGCCCACGCTTGATTTGCTGGTCATCGATGAGGCGCACCACGCGTCCTCGCCCAGCTACCGGGTGGTCATTGACCAGGTGTTGGCCAAGAATCCCAAGGCTGCCATCTGCGGCCTGACCGCTACGCCTAACCGGGGTGACGGCAAGGGCCTGCGCGAGGTGTTCTCCAACGTGGCCGACCAGATCAGTCTGGGCGAGATGATCGCAAGCGGCCATCTGGTCTCACCGCGAACCTTTGTGATTGATGTCGGTGCGCAGGAAGCATTGCAGAACGTGCGCCGTACAGCGATCGACTTCGACATGGAGCAGGTGGCCACGATTCTCAACAAATCGCTGATCACTGACGCCGTGATTGCGCACTGGAAGCAAAAAGCGGCAGACCGCAAGACCATCGTTTTTTGTTCCACCGTGGCCCACGCGCAAAGTGTTTGCGAGGCGTTTGTGGCTTCCGGTGTGTCGTCCGTGCTGATCCATGGCGAGCTGTCGCCGGTTGAACGCCAAACAAGGCTGCAAGCATTTGAGACCGGCAGCGCCCAGGTGGTGGTCAATGTGGCGGTGCTCACCGAGGGCTACGACTACACACCCACGTCTTGTGTGGTGTTGCTTCGCCCGAGCTCCTACAAGTCCACCTTCATTCAGATGGTTGGGCGTGGTCTGCGCACGGTGGACCCGCAGGAGTTTCCCGGCGTTATCAAGTCCGATTGTGTAGTGCTGGATTTCGGCACGGCCAGTCTGATGCATGGTGCGCTGGAGCAAGAGGTCAACCTCGATGGCCACACGCATGAGGGAGAAGCACCCACCAAAGAGTGTCCGGAGTGCGACGCATCCGTGCCGCTGTCTTGCATGGAGTGCCCGCTCTGCGGCTATGTCTGGGTGCGCCAGCCAGAAGACATCGGCGCACTCTCGGATTTCATCATGAGTGAAATCGACTTGCTCAAGCGCTCGAATTTCCGGTGGTGCGATCTGTTTGGCGCTGACGACGCCTTGATGGCTACGGGCTTTACGGCTTGGGGCGGCGTGTTTTTCCTGAACGGCCGCTGGCATGCCATCGGTGGAGCCAAGTCGCTGCGTCCCACTTTGCTGGCTGTGGGCGAGCGCACCGTGTGCATGGCGCGCGCTGATGACTGGCTCAACGACCACGAGTCGGCTGACTCGGCGCACAAGACCAGGCGCTGGCTCAACGAGCCGCCCACGGTCAAGCAACTGGTCTACCTGCCAGAGGCGATGCGGACCGATTTCGGCATGACGCGCTACCAGGCTTCCGCTTTGTTGTCGTTTCAGTTCAACCGCAAAGAGATTCAGCGTTTGGTCACCGCTGCCAATGACGCGCATCACGGCAGCGCCACCAGCCACAGCAGCTACCCCCATGTTTTGGAGGCGGCTTGAAGTGCGCGGTCTGTGCCCGCCAGGCCAAAGGCTACGGCTGGTTTAACCCCAGCCTCAAACGAAGCGACCCCGGTCGCTATTCAGACAAATGGGTGTTTTGCTCTCGCCGCTGCCAAAACGCCTTCTCAACACTCATGAATAAGACGGAGGGACAAATGATTAATCCAAGTGAAATGGAAACCACCGCCATGGGCGCGTGCCTGCAACCACTGGGCGAGTTCGTGAGCGGCATCGGCATGGACCGCCCGCTGGCCAGTTACAGCCGCATTGAGGTGCTGACACTGATTGATGTCGTGGTCACGGCCTACCAAGGCCAGATGACGGCTGAGCACGAACGCATGGCCGCACGCGACCGGTCGTTTTTGCAAGAGCGCCTGAGCTTGCAGAAGGGTCGTGTGTGATGCTGGACTTCAACGCCCGCCCCAAAATTCAGGAACAGATCAGCCAGCTCATTGATGCAGCATTGACCCGCGAGCGCGCTGGCCAGACGCCGCGCGACTACCTGGGCGCGTCGCGCTTGGGCGTTTCATGCGAGCGCGCGCTGCAATACGAGTACACGCACACACCGGTGGACGACGGCCGTGATTTTTCAGGCCGCTTGCTGCGCATCTTTGAGGTAGGCCACACGCTGGAAGACCTGGCCATCCGCTGGCTGCGCATGGCGGGGTTTGACCTGTACACGCGAAAAGTCCAAGGGGGTCAGTTTGGCTTCTCGGTGGCAGGTGGACGGATCCGTGGTCACGTCGACGGGATCTTGAACACCGGGCCTGCTGACCTGGGCGTGAGCTACCCGGCGCTCTGGGAGTTCAAGACCATGAACGACAAGTCCTGGCGCGACACCGTCAAACTCGGGGTGGCCAAGTCCAAGCCGGTCTATGCCGCACAGGTTGCGGTCTACCAGGCCTACATGGAAGCCAGCATTCCGGGCATCTCTGCCAACCCGGCGCTTTTCACCGCCATCAACAAAGACACCCAGGAAATCTGGTTCGAGTTGCTGCCCTTTGACGGCGGGCTGGCGCAGCGCATGTCCGACCGAGCTGTGCGCGTGATCACTGCCACCAGTGCAAGCGAGGTCTTGCCGCGCTTTGCCACCACACCTACCCACATTGAGTGCAAGTTCTGCGCTTGGCAGGACCGCTGCTGGGGGACTCAATGACGGCTGGAAACATCGTCTGGCTGGACTACAACAACGCCCCCGAACAAAGGCTGGAAACAGCGGCTGACACGCAGGCGCTGCGTGATGGTCTGTTGGACCGGCTCGAGTCTGTGCTGCTGTACCTGTTTCCCAGTGGCCGCATTCGCGGCAACAAGTTTTATGTGGGTGACATTGACGGCGCGCCGGGCAAGAGTCTGGTTGTCGAGCTTGATGGTCCTCGGCGCGGGCTGTGGAAGGATTTCGCTGATGACGATGGCGGCGACCTGATCGCAGCCTGGGCCAAGTCACGGGGGCTGTCGACCCAGCAGGACTTTCCGCGCATCGCCGATGAAATCCGGCAGTGGCTTGGCTTTGCGCCGCCCGTGGACCACGGGGGGAGGCGCGACATGCGTTCGATCCCGATGGATGAACTCGGCCCCTACACCGCCAAGTGGGATTACGTCGGGCTCGATGGCGAACTGATCGCCTGTGTCTACCGCTACGACCCACCAACTGGCAAGGAGTTCAGGCCGTGGGATGTGCGCGCGCGGATGTGGCGTGCTCCAGATCCGCGCCCGCTTTACAGCCTGCCAGCATTGATGACGGCCCGTACCGTGATCCTGGTCGAGGGCGAAAAGTGCGCCGATGCCCTGATTGGCGCAGGCATCGTGGCCACCACTGCCATGAACGGGGCCAAAGCACCGGTGGACAAAACCGACTGGTCCGCGCTCAAGAACAAAGATGTGCTGATCTGGCCCGACCGCGATGCGCCGGGCTGGGACTACGCCGAGAGCGCTGCCCGTGCCTGCGCAGCCGTGGGCTGTCGGTCGGTGGCGATCCTGGTGCCACCTGCTGACAAGCCGCTCAAGTGGGACGCCGCCGACGCGGTGCTGGAAGGCTTTAACAGTGCCGCCTTCATCGCGCAGGCCGAGCGCCGGGTCATCAAAGCGGCAGCGCCCATGGTGCCGACCTTCACGCTGGGCGCGTTGCTCGACGATGACTCGCCACTGCCCGAAGATTTGATCGAGCCGCGCGTGCTGACCCCGGGCGGTTTGCTGGTGTTTGGCGGTGCGCCCAAGGTGGGTAAAAGCGACTTCCTGCTGGCCTGGCTCACCCACATGGCCGCTGGGGCCGCGTTTTTAGGGATGCGCCCACCCCGCCCGCTGCGGGTGTTCTACCTGCAAGCCGAGGTGCAGTACCACTACCTGCGCGAGCGGGTGAAGGGCATTCGTCTCTCGCCACAGCACCTCAGCCTGGCACGCACCAACTTCATGGCCACGCCGCAGCTGCGCTTGATTCTGGACGACGACGGGCTGGCGCAGGTCATCCCGGCCATGGTGGCCGCCTTCAACGGCTTGAGCCCCGACATCCTCGTGATTGACCCGATCCGCAACGTGTTTGACGGCGGTGACGCCGGTGGTGAAAACGACAACGGCGCCATGCTGTACTTCTTGTCGCAGCGCGTGGAGCGTATTCGCCAGGCAGTCAACCCCGAGGCCGGCGTGATCCTGGCGCACCACACCAAAAAGCTGGGCAAGCGCCAGTTTGAGGAAGACCCGTTTCAGGCCCTGGCAGGGGCGGGCAGCCTGCGCGGCTACTACTCGTCGGGGATGCTGCTGTTTCGCCCCGACGAGGCGCAATCCACGCGCCACCTGATCTACGAGCTGCGCAACGGTCCGGCCATTGAGACCAAGTTCGTCGACAAGATGGACGGCCAGTGGCACGAGGTCGATGTGAACGACAGGCTGGTGTCCAAGGAATACGGCGAACGGCTCGATGCCGAGCGCAGTCGCAAGCGCGATGCCATCCTGCAGATCCTGTTCGAGGAGGCCGCCCTGGGGCGCTGCTACACCGCCAACCAACTGGCCGAGTCTTTTGAGGGCAAGGCCGGTCTGGGCGGCGAGCGCACCATCCGGGAGCGGATCTCGGCCCTGTCCACGCAGGGCTACATCAAGTTTTTCCGCAACAGCACGGACTACGGACTGCCCTCGATTGGGCGCTCCAAGTTTGGCTACCTGTGCGTGGAGGGCATGGTCCTGAACACGCACACAGGCGAGCCCGAACCAGACACCGGCGAGCTGCCACTGCGCCCGCTCGGGGTGCTTCCAACCCACTACAAATGCCCGCAATCCGGGGCCGCGATGCCCGTCGAAAACCCGGATGTGTGGGTTTACCAAGAAATTAGCAACGACCCGCAGGAGCAAGAATGAACACGATTTGCCAAGATAGAACCCGCATAAGTGCAGCGTTGTCATACGCCCGCATTAACCCGCACCAACCTGCAAATACCCACAATGGCTATCCGTTAGCAACGGCTAGCATGGACCCGCAGGCGTACGCAGGAACCCGCAAGAGTTTGCGCAAACAAGTTGGCAAAAGTTTTGCCAACTGGACCCCACTTTTTGCCAACTGGATTCAGTTGGCAGACCCTTGCCAACTTCATTCCCATATAAATCAACCACTTACGCGTAAGTTGACAAAGTTGGCAGTTGGCAACGCTGCCAACTTGCCAACTGGCCGCAAACCCGCATGGATGCTGGGTTTTCATGAAAAATCCAGTTGGAGAAAACTCCCCTCCTACTACGTAGGAGAGGGACCTGTGGTTCCCTCTGACCTACGTCGGAGTGTTTCATCGGTCGATACACCGTTGCCGGGAAACCGGGTGGTGGTACTGGCCATCGATCTTGGAACGACGACCGGTTGGGCACTGAGATCCAAAGACGGCCAGATCGCGCACGGCTTTGCCAGCTTCAAACCACAGCGGTTTGAAGGCGGCGGTATGCGTTACCTGCGTTTTAAACGCTGGCTCACCGAGATCAAAGCGCTGGCCACCGACATCCATGCCGTGTATTTCGAGGAAGTACGTCGTCACGCAGGGGTGGACGCAGCCCATGTCTATGGCGGCCTGATGGCCACGCTTACCACCTGGTGCGAGCACCACAACATCGCCTACCAGGGCGTCCCTGTTGGCACGATCAAAAAGCACGCCACCGGCAAAGGCAACGCTGGCAAGGACGAAGTGATTGCAGCCATGCGCCAGCTTGGCCACCCGGTTACCGATGACAACGAGGCCGATGCGCTGGCGCTCTTGCATTGGGCCATTGACACGCAGGAGGTGTGAGATGGCCATACCCACACCACGAGGCGGCTGGTCGGCGGACGAGGTCGCCGACTATTTCATCCAGGCCTCACGCACGGCCCACAAACTCCCGCCGGTTCGGGTGCAGGGTCACTTCAACGTCTGGCCCACCATTGTGCGAACCGATTACGAGCGTATGGCCAGTGACGATGCCCCGGTCTACCGGTTTCCACCCACCCCCGCCGAGGTGGACTGCATGCTCGAGGTCATGGGCTGGGTCCAGTGGCTCGAGGTCGAGCAGCGCCACCTGGTGTGGATGCGGGCGGCACGTTACCGCTGGTACGACATCGGCAAACGCTTCGGCTGTGCACCACGCACTGCCCAGCGCCGATGGGAAATTGCCATGTACATCGTGGCCAGCAACCTAGTGCAGGGAAGTTTGGTGAGGTAGTTGCAGGTAGTTGCGTGCCAGATACAAGTTATGCGTGTTCCTGCGGGCTGTTGCGGAGAAAACGCGGATTTGAGCGTGTCGCGTTTTACCGGAATTTCGCTTACATTTTGTCTACGGTTGCGAGAGATGTGTCTTGCAGCCACCCCCATTCAACAGCCCGCGACGAGCATTTCTCTCGCGGGCTTTTTCGTTTCCGAAGCAGCATGAAGCCCACCATCAAAATCCAATACCGGCCGATTGAGTCCCTGATCCCTTACGCCCGAAATGCCAAGCTGCACTCGGACGCCCATGTGGCACAGATCGCGGCCAGCATCACCGAGTTTGGCTGGGGTGCCCCCATCCTGGTGGACGGACAAAACAACGTCATCGCCGGTCACGGCCGACTGCTTGCTGCCCGCAAGCTCGGCATGTCCGAGGTGCCCGTCGTGGCCATGGAACACCTGACCGAGATCCAGCGCAAGGCGCTGATCTTGGCCGACAACAAGATCGGTGAGAACGCCTCCTGGGATGATGACCTGCTGGGCCTTGAACTGGCCGAGTTGCAGGAAGCTGGCTTTGATCTGGGCCTCACCGGCTTTACCGCCGAAGAGTGGGACAAACTCATTGCGGGCGATCCCAGCAACGATGGCCTGACCGACGAAGACCAGGCACCCGAGGTGGCCGAGACAGCCGTCTCCAAAACCGGCGACATCTGGGTCCTTGGCGAGCACAAGCTGCTGTGTGGCGATGCCACCAAGGCAGAAGATTACAAGGCGCTGCTGGGCGATGAACTGGTGGACATGACTGCCACCGATCCACCCTACAACGTCAACTACGCCAACACGGCCAAGGACAAGATGCGCGGCAAGGACCGTCCCATCCTGAACGACAACATGGGCGCTGACTTTGGAGCGTTCTTGCAGTCGGCATGTCAAAACATCCTGGACGTCACCAAGGGTGCGGTCTACATCGCCATGAGTTCATCCGAACTCGATACCTTGCAGGCTGCGTTTCGCGCCGCAGGGGGCAAGTGGTCCACCTTCATCATCTGGGCCAAGAACACCTTCACCATGGGCCGCGCGGATTACCAGCGCCAGTACGAGCCCATCCTCTACGGCTGGAAAGACGGTGCTCAGCATTACTGGTGCGGTGCACGCGACCAGGGTGATGTGTGGCACATCAAGAAGCCACACAAGAACGATTTGCACCCGACCATGAAGCCGGTGGAATTGATGGAGCGTACGGTACGCAACAGCAGTAAAACACGAGACATCGTGCTGGACCCGTTTGGCGGCTCTGGCACTACCCTGATCGCCTGTGAAAAGTCGGGTCGTCGTGCCCGGCTCATTGAGCTCGATCCCAAGTATGTGGACGTGATCGTCAAACGCTGGCAGGACTTCAGTGGCAAACAAGCGGTACGTCAGGCTGACCAAGCGAAGTTTGACGACCTTGGTCCAGCAATGTCCGCGCTTCAAGTGGCTGAAACGCCACTGTGATGGCAAGTATTTAAGAAGTAACTTGGCTTCCTGTTTGCTTAGAGCGTGAATGGTTTAAGTGCAAGTTAGTACTGGAACAGGAACACGATGAGCGAACAAAAAAATGAACAGGCCAAGCAGATGGTGAAGGGACTGCGAGGTCAGTCTAAAGCACAGGTTTTTAAGGTTTGGATTCAGGTCTGCCTGGGACGTGTGCACAACGCCAAGGTGGGTGAGCAACGCAAAGATTGGATGATCTACGACATCATCAAAGCGCAGTTTGACAAAGAGGTAGCAGACCAGGTTGCCTGATCTGCTTTGTTGGAAACTAATTTAACCGAGTCTGGCAACGTAGCGGGCGTTATGTTGACGTCAACATAACGCCCGTTATGTTGCGGCCATATTTATGTGATCCAAGATTGGTTTCTCACTAGAAAGGGCATCTCCAACCCGTGTCTTGACACAACATAATTTCAGCGTTCAGCTGGCAGGTCCACCAACTTTTGGAGACTTGCCATGTTTGACTACCTATACGCCAAGCAATATGCCATTCAGAGGCAGCGCGATGGTTTATTCGCTCAGGAACGTGAGCGCTATCTACAGCACTGTCATTCGACGGGAAGCACGCGTGTCACCTTGCAGGTCAAAGGCCAGGCACTTTTGCGATTTGCCAACCACATGCGAATCAGCGATCGAAATGGCATGGATCGACAGCGATTTGATGAAATTGTCGGTCTTGTCACGGAAAGCAATCCGAGCCCTGGTGCAATTTATGGAGTGAAAAAATGCAGTCAGCCATGGCTCCGATTTCTTGGCTGGCTGGTAGAGCCAGAGAATCCGAAATTTTTCATCGAGGAGCTTGAAAGCTACGTATCTTGGATGCGCGACGAACGAGGTCTGTCCTCTTCGACAATCGAGCAGTGGACAGAACGACTGACATCATTTCTTTGTTGGTATGGTGGCAGGGGAAAAAAATTCTCACAGATCAACATCCATGACATCGACGCTTATTTCGTGGAAATGGGTAAAAACTGGGGGAGAACCTCATCCGCATACATAGTCACCATGCTGCGGGTCTTTCTGCGACATGCTGCATCCACGGGAAAATGTGATGCTCGTCTACCCACACTGATTGATCGCCCTCGAATTTACAGGGATGAAGGGTTGCCTTCAGCACTTGAATGGCCCGACGTCCGGCGTCTACTGACAAATGCGGATTCCGGCGCGTCGAATGACATTCGAGATCGGGCCATCATGATGCTGATGGCCATTTATGGGTTGCGAACATGTGAGGTCGCTTCCTTGCGTCTCGATCAAATTGATCGAAAAAATTCAACACTGTTGATTCAGCGCGCCAAGAATCGAAGACCGCAGATCTATCCACTGATCGCCTCTGTGGCAGACGCTTTAGATCAGTACATCAGTACCGTTCGACCTGCAGTCGAATGCCCAGAAGTTTTTATTCGATTTGCAGCCCCACTATCTCCGATATCTCGAGCGGGATTGAGTACAACAGTACATCGCAGAATCAAAGAACTTGGCGTATCAATCAAGCGATCAGGTCCACATTCACTCCGTCACGCATGTGCCGTCAGGCTGCTCTCAGAGGGGTTCAATCTAAATGAAATTGGTGATCACCTTGGTCACCAGAGTGCATCTGCAACCAGGGTGTATGCCAAGACAGATGTGAGGGCATTACGTGAAGTCGCGGCATTTGATCTGGGAGACTTGTCATGAAAGTCTCTCAAGTCATCAGCTGCTATCTCGTGTCGCGTCGATCGGTCGGTGTCAGATTGGAAAGCGCTGAGCGCACGCTTTACCAATTCGCAAAGACAGTGGGCGACTGTGAATTCAAGAGGGTCTCACCTAAATCAGTGTCCAAATTCCTCATGGGATCTGGCTCAATTAGCAACTCTTGGTACCTAAAATACAAACTCTTGAATGGACTGTACCGATATGCCATAGCTCGTGGATATGTTGACAAGGCACCACTGCCGAGCGATATCCCGGCATTGCCGCCATCGCTGACGCCGCATGTTTACTCGACTGAAGAGATTCAACGATTACTTGATGCCACAGTGGTCATCAACAATCCGTGCTGTCCATTGCAAGCATCTTCTCTGAAGTCGCTTCTGATCTTGTTGTATGGCACGGGACTTCGTGTCAGTGAAGCTTTGTCGCTGAAGATTTCGGACATCAATCTTGCTGAAAAAATCATCACAGTACGTGATACCAAGTTCTACAAAACGCGGCTGGTCCCACTGGGTGAAAGGGTTTCAGAGGAGCTCAAGCACCACATAATCCGACGAAATTCTCTTCCAATGCCAGACGGAGTGGATTCAGCTGTATTTGCCATCCGATCTGGTTCTGCTCTTGGGTACAGGCAGGTCAACGATTGGTTTGTTCAGGTTAGAAACGCTGCAAGAATAGGTGCCCCACCGGGTGAAAAAAAACCACCGCGATTACATGACCTCCGTCACACTGCTGCAGTGCACAGAGTCATTCACTGGTATCGATCTAACGAGGATGTACAACGTCTCCTTCCCCATTTGGCGACGTATCTCGGCCACATCAAAATTAAATCCACACAGCGTTATTTGACGATGACTCCAGAACTCCTGGAGGAGGCAAGTCTCAGGTTTGCTGTGTACGCCGAAATGGAGGTCGATCATGCGTGATCTCAACCTCCTCGGCCCGTGGGTTCGTCGATTTCTGCTTGAGCATTTGGTGGCTGAAAGGAATCTGTCGCACAACACCCAAATCAGCTATCGCGACACCTTGTCATTGCTATTGCCATTTGCAGGCACCAAGATGCGCAAATCAGTTGACCGTCTGAACGTCTTTGATATCTCGCCTGGTGTCATTAGATCCTTCCTGGAAACAATCGAATCGGTCAGAAATTGCAGTGTCGCGACAAGAAATCAGCGCTTGGGCGCCATTCATTCCCTTGCAAAATTTATCGGGATGCGCTCGCCAGAACATGTTTCGTGGTGTGCAGAGGTAAGGTCAATTCCGTTCAAAAAATCGGCCAAGCCAATGATCGGCTATCTGGACAAACCTGAGATGGATGCGTTGTTGAATCAACCGCTCAGATCTACAGGCCAGGGTGCACGGGACTATGCCTTGCTACTGTTCCTGTACAACAGTGGGGCTCGTGCTGATGAGGCCGCAGGTCTCACCATCGATTGCGTACAAGTGGGTACATCACCTTGTGTCCGCATTCTTGGCAAAGGCAACAAGTTGAGGTTGTGCCCCCTTTGGCCCTTGACGGTGGCAGCACTTAAGCCGTTGATTTCTGACCGAGATGGCAAGGATCGTGTATTCCTTGGTCGAACAGGCGATCCAATGACACGGTTTGGGATCCATCGACTGGTCACAACTTATGCTGCGCTGGCCCTTGGAAATCAAAAGCCACTGAAATGCACACGTGTAAGTCCACACACCATCCGACACACAACAGCCGTTCATCTACTTCGAGCAGGCGTAGACATCAATACCATCCGTGCCTGGTTGGGGCATGTCTCAATTGATACCACTCACATCTATGCCGAGGTAGATCTTGAAATGAAGGCCAAAGCCCTGGCCAGTGTGAATATTGAGTCGCTGCCCAAACCCTCAAGCAAGAGAGGGTCAAACAAGTCTGTGATGACCTTTCTGAGCACCTTGTGACGCAATGTCGGAAATTATGTGCGCACGATTGCCTTTGCCTCCTCTGAGAGTCAAGTGGCGTGGTGATCTGTGCACATAAATATGGCCGCAACATAACGAACGTAATTACCGCCGGAGGGGTCGACGTACAACGTTGGCCTGCAGGTGGCACGGATCTCAACGCAAAGCCTGCCGTCCGCAAGGTAGCCACCCTTGCCACTGAGCCAGTCGCGTGACTTGAGCAGTTGGCAGGAAAAGCTATCGAACTCCGCAGGGGTCATCTCCCGGGTCTCGGTCACAAACACTTTGTAGTTGCCTTCGCCGCCCACCTCGCTGAGGTCGGCAGGTTTGCGGGCAAATGGCAGGCGAACGCTCAACTCCTCAACCTCAATGGCATTGCCCTCAAATTGCAGGGTGCGAGGCATGCGTTCAATGGTGATGGTCATGGATGTCATGGCTTATCTCAATTTGTGGTGATGCGGTAAGTCCGCTCGCTGCCATCGGCTTTGCTGGAGGTGATCTCCAGTCCAAGTTTCTTTTTAAAGGCTCCGGCAAAGGTGCCGCGCACCGTATGCGCCTTATGCCGACATCGGCATAAGGTTCATTACGCCGATGTCCTGGTTATGCCGACCTGCGTCGGAAATCCGGCCTGTGTAGCGGAAAGAGTTGCGATGAAGTCGGCATAAAAAAAATGTCACGCGCATGATGAGAGCCCCTATTTCAA
>NZ_NERX01000006.1 GCF_003063335.1 Limnohabitans sp. MMS-10A-192
TTTGGTTGAGGTTGGTGTCCGAGCGCAGTTGGGTGCTGACGGTGGGAAAGCGCCCCCACTGGGCCGATTCGACATCAAAACCCGCCGCTTGGGCTTGGCTGCGGGCTTGCAAGACGCTGGGGTGCCGATCGGCACCGATTTCGAGCAGTTGTTTGAGGGTGAAGTCGGCCGACAGGGCGCTGAATGGGGCGAGCAGCAGCAGGACAAAGGCCACTCTGTACTGACCTGTAAAAAGGGCATAACGAGCTGATTGAGTTGAGGTCATCTACGCGGGCGGTGGGGTTGAAAAAGGGAGGACATACGCGCTATTGCGCAACACTTTGTCAGCCCGGTTTTTGACAATCTTGCACCTTTGATGCGAAAACTAAATGACAAAACCCACAAAAAACAATTAACTACTAAAAACCGCATCAGGTGGGTGGCGCCCCCCCCGCGCACGATATCTCGCTTGTAGGAGCCGCGCCCAGCGCGCGAAGACGCCGACCTTATGGCAACTTCTCCAACACCACCTGAGCCTTAACATATCCCTGCCCCGCCGCTTGCCCCAACCAATACCGCGCTTGCACGGCACTCACAGGCACACCCAAACCATTCAAATACATCAGCCCCAGGTTGTACTGGGCCGCGTCATGACCCTGCGCCGCCAGCACCTGGAAATGCCGCAGCGCCTGCAGCGCATCGCCTGACTGCGCAGCTTGCAAGCCAGCTTGAAAGCTGACAGGTGAAGGTGACGAAACAGTTTGGGCTTGCGCCAAAGAAAAAGCGACCCCGCAAAGGGTCGCTGAAATACAAACTTGGATTAGTTTGAGCATCACTGTCCTGTCTGTCTCACCACCATGCTGGTGTTAGGCGCCATGACGGTAGAGAAGGTGTTGCCTTCACCACTTTGGGTAATGTTCAAATTCGAGCCAGAATTCAACACAACACTCAACACGTTCGAAACAGCATCTAATTGAGTCGCATTGATAATCGCAGACTCACCCAGCATTGTCACCGTCATGATGTTGTCGATACCACCACTTTGAGTGAGGTGAGCATAGTGACCAGAGCCGATTTGCAAAAGTCTGGCAACGTTGTTTTCACCTTCTGTCTGGAAAATGTGTGCCTCGTTGCTGAAACCACTTTGCCAGATCATGGCCAAGTTGTTCAAGCCATCAACTTGCTGGATCTCAGCTTTGTTGACCAAATCAGCATCGTCGTTGTTGACCTGATAAATTCCAGCGACATTGCCATTGCCAAATGAGCTGACACCGTTGTATTGCGTATCCAGATCAAAAGCACCAGACGCAATGTCTGGGTTATCGCTCAAGTCCAAATCTAAAGCCATGCTGCTCCCCACCGCAAGAAGGGTGAGCAATCCAAAAATTAGCTTCTTCATAGGTGCCCTAAGGAATTTTCAAGCAAATCACCCAAGCCAGCCATGTGAATCAAAGCTGGCCTGGGATCAACCCAAATTACTTTTGAGAGATGAAAGCAAGGCTACCAGCACCCACTTGGGTGATGTAGGCCTGGTTGGCAACGCCGTTGTTGGTTTGTGAAATGGCAGCGAAGTTGGCTGTGCCGCTCTGGTAGATGAAGGCGCTGTTTTCTTCTTCGCCTGCAACTTGAGAGATCAATGCAGCATTACCATCAACGGAAAGGGTTTTGGTAGCCAATTCTGTGGCAGCCAAAGTATCCACCGAGGATGCATCCGACAAGGTGGTTGTACGTGCCACATCGCCAGTTTCATTTTGGAAAACCATCGCACGGTTGACGGCGGCACCACCGACTTGCTTCACGAATGCCAATGCACCCATGCCCGACTGAACCACAGCGGCGTAGTTGCCACCGTCAGTTTGCGAGACAAATGCCACGCTGCCTGCTTCGGCTTCGCCGTTGGTTTGAAAAACATAGGCAATGTTGCCTTCTGGTGCGGCAGCCAAGAAGTCTTCGTAAACGGCGGCTTGAGCACCATCTGCAAAGAAAGCGGTATCTTGGAAATCCGTCATTACCAGCTCAGCGTGAGCGGCAAAAGAAGAAGCCATGGCCACAACGAGGGCGATTTTCTTGAAGTTCATGTTAAATCCTTGAAGAGAATGAAAAATTGGGTTATTGCCCCCACCGGTTGACAATGGAACTTCCATTGGCGAGGTCAAGTTGGATTGTGAAAGTCGGTTTTGACAAAACCACCAAAAACAAACAGTCCGCTTGGACTATGGATCAAGCGTCGATTGCCACAAAACTCAGCGCAAAGAGGTTTTGCTTTTGGTGGCTGAACCTGCTGCCTGGCTCACGTTCAGAGGCATGGGGTTGGACATGAGCTTGTCACCCTCTTCGCTGGCAGGCGGCATGGGCGGCAAAGACGGTGTCTCCACGGGCTCTAAGTTATTAGGCAGCAGGGGCGGCAAGCTGGCGGGGGCCAAAGGTTTGTCTGCGCTTTCAGGGCGCTTGGGTGATTCGGCTTTGGCTGGCGACGCTGGCTTTTTAGTCTCTGGCGCTTTCTTGACTTCGCTGACTTCTTTGATGGGCTCCACCGTTGGAGCTGGAGCAGCTGATGTGCGTGGCGTTGCAACAGCGGGTGCACCGGCAGAAGCTGCTGGCCGTGTGCTGGCCGCAGGTGCAGGTGCAGGGCGCGCCGATTGGGGCTGTGGTGTCGGCAAGATCATCACATTGCCTGGACGCGAAGACTGGATGGGCGAACCTTCATTGCCGATCAAAACACCATCGGCTTCGCGCAAATAAGCCTGTACCGTGGGGTGCGACCAGTCAAATTCGTTGCGCAAGTACCAGGCTTTGTCGCGTGCGCCTTGCACAATCAGGTGGATCACCGCACTCTCGATGGCCTCTTTGACGGCCAATTGGCTGGGCTCGTTGGAGCTGAAGCCGCCTTCGGCTTGCAACAACTGCTTATAAGCCACATAGCGGTAAATGCTGCCATTGAGCGAATGAGAGTAAATGGTTTTGGTGACCAACACACTGTTGATGACTTGGCCTGATCGCACGTCCACACTTCGCAGGTTGACCGTGACCTGGTCAATTTGGTATTTGATGTCGGCTCCAACGCCCAGCAAGTTGGCGCCTTCGCCACCGGTGCGCACGTTTTGCTCGTAACCAGTGATGCCGCCTTCTATGATGAACCAGGCTGGTACCAGTTGCGGGTAATTGATTTGACTGCGGTTTTGATCGCCCGGCGATTCGATGGCGCGGGCAATGCGACGCTCGGTCAAGAGGTTTTGCAGACCTTCGCGTTCAATGGGAATAAACCAGTTGGAATCGAGCAAGGCTTTGACCAGCAAGGCACCTGCGCCCTGGGTCACAGCGTTGGACAAGTTGCTGTCAGGCTGCGGTTTGAACTGGCCGGACATGTCGCGAAAGGCATACACGCCAACCGGGATGCGGTATTTGGGGTCAGGCAGGCGAACCAGTTCACGCGTGATGCGGTTGCCAGGCGTCAGGACCGCATCGGCTCGGGTTGCGGCAGGGGGCACCACGCTGGGCGGCGTCAAAGGGATTTGACTGCACCCTGTCAACAAAACCAGGCTGGCTGTGGCCAGACGCGTCCATGCACGCGACGTGTTTGGACTCGTTTGGCGCTTCATTGCAGGCCCCCGAGGGCGTTTATGTTGATGGAGGTGGATTGCCCGCTGGTGACATCGGTGGTCACCAAGGTCAGCCCACCCGTGGCCGGGTCGGTGGTGATTTGGATCTGAAAATTGCCTGCCTTGATGTTGGTGCCCATCTCGGGGTTGAAGTTGCCCTTGGCGTCAAACAAGCCATTGATCGCAGCAGTTTGCAGCTTGCTGATGATGGCGTTTTCAATGTTTGTCGTGAATTTTTGCAAGGCCGTTTGGGGTGCAACCACAGGCGCTTTGTAATCATTTTGTGCACTGGCGTTGGCTTGCAAGCCCGTCGAGTTGAGCGGATTGCCACCGAAAGTCGGGTTGACCGGGTAGTAGCGAAGCTCAGACGCTGTGGCACTCAAGGACAACAGCGTCAAGGTGAGCCATGTCAGGCGCCAGTGGCAAGAAAGTATTTTTTTCATATTGAACTTTTTGTGCAGGTCTTGGCGATCACCAGCCCGATTGGGCCAGATCAGGGTCTTTGAAAAGCAATCGGTCCACTTCAATTTCAGAGGCGCGGGCGAAAGCAATGTCCACAGCTTCGGCACTCATGCCCAAGAGCGTGCGCCAATCGCGGGGCAAGCCTCGGCGAAACAAAACCGCATCGTCAGAGATCACCAAGATCTCTGATCCCCCACGAGCGTACGGTCGTTCTTTGACAAGAATATTAAATTTGTCGAATCCTTCTTTGGTATTCCAAAGTTCGACAAATTTAGAGTGAAACAACTGGCCCATGCTGGTGATGACCTGGCGGCTGACGATGCCGCCGTACTCCATCAAGGGGTCGCTGCTGACTTGGGCCTGGGCCCCCATGGGGACCAAGACCAGCATCAGCAGGCAACGACGGGCAAGTTGTCCCAACATTGCTGCAGCGCTTAGACCACAAAGCTCTTGTCGATGAGCAGTGTGACCAAGCGGTCAACCTCCAGTTCATCCGTGAAGAAACCGGAGTACTTGTGGTACTTGCCAGAGTTGCTTTGACTGCCGGTCGCATCAAAGGTTTCGTTCACTTCTTCTTCGTAGCCGTCACGGTCGGTCACAATTTTGGTCCGCGCCTCCAGGTCCGTGAGGCTGGCCGATTGGTTGCCACTGGCACCGTCGATGCGCAGGTTGTAAACAAAGTTGGCTCCAAAAACCTGACTGGACAAACCAAATATGTCTTGGGCACTGATGCTCACGCTGGCATCCCTGCCTGTGAACTGGAAAATTTCGAAATCTTTCAACAACTGGCCTGTGCCAGAGTTGTTGAACTGCGAAAAGTCCATGGCGATGTCAGCCACCGTGAATTTCATGGTGTCAACACCAGCACCACCGTCCACATAGGCAAAGCCCAGGCCATCGGCACTGGACACCGTCACCAGGTCATCGCCTTCTTTGGTCAGCAAGACATCGCCTGGCGCCTTGAACAAGGAGAAGCCCACATCGTCACCGTTTGTGCCTTGGTAAAGCTTGGCAGCAGCCGCGCTGGTGTGGTTGATGGTTTGCGTAGTGGGTCGAATGTCGCTCACAAAAATCAAGGGCTGATACACCGGCAAGGCAGATTCGTTGCCCGCCTCATCCGCCATGATGGCGCTGAGCCAAGTGAATCCGGCAACCTCAGTCAAGCCTGTCAGTTGGTAGCTGGCATCGTCAATGGTCAAGCCCTCAGGCAAGGTGCCTGTGGCGTCTTCCATCGAAACGACATGCACACCCGCACCAGCAGTTGGCTGGTAGTTCATGGATGTGTTGATGGACACAATGTGCGGCGTCAATTGCTGGGGCAAAACAGGCGCAAGGGTGTCCACCGTGAAGCTTGGACCTTGAACTTCCGCACTTTCGTTGCCTGCCATATCGGCCGCTTTGACGACGGCCCTGTAGGTTCCGTCCAGCAAATCTTCGTTGAGCGATGCGGTCCAATACCCTGTGTCGTCGGCTTGGATCGGGTCCATCTCTTGCACCACAGTCCAGTCACTGTTGTCATCTTGTTGCTGGATGACCAGTGTGACCCATGCCAATGCTTCGGCTTGGCCTTCGAACACGGGGGCCACGTTGTTGGTGATGCGGTCGGTCAAGCTGACGCCCGTTTCGTTGCCATCAATGTCCGAAAACTCAGCCAAAGTGGGCTCTTCGCTCATTTCGGTGTCCACCGTGAAGGTCTCACCTGTCACCGCTTCGCTTTCGTTGCCAGCCGCGTCCACCGCCACCACCTCGGGCGTGTATTCCCCATCGGCCAACTCGTCCACCGTGATCGACCACTCGCCTCCCACCGCCTCGATCGGCTCGCTCACCCAGTCACCCACCGTCACCGTCACAAATGAGCCCTCTTCGGCCGTGCCCGACAGCGTCGGCGCGTTGTTCGACGTCACAAAGTCGTCCGTCAAGGCGCCCGTATCGTTGCCCTCGGTGTCGCCAAACGCGTTCATCGCTGGCGCTTCGATCGTCGTTTTAACGGTGAAGGTCTCACCTTCAAATTCTTCCAGCAAGTTGCCCGCCACATCTGCCACCGTCACTACAGGCGCATATTCACCGTCTTCCAGGTCCACGCCCACCGTCACAGACCATGTGCCGTCTTCGCCCACTTGCACCGGCTCGTCGGTCATCCAGTCACCCACCGTCACCGTCACCAACGCACCAGCCTCGGCCGTGCCGCTGATCATGGGCGCCACGTTGTTGGTGATGTTGTCCTCGGCATCCGTGCCCGTGTCGTTGGCTTCGTCGTGCGTCAGATTGGCCGTCACGTCCTCTGGCGGCGTCAAGTCCACCGTGAAGGGCGTGCCCTCCACGTTCTCGCTCTCGTTGCCCACCACGTCCACCAAACGCGCCACCGGGGTGTACTCACCCTCGGGCAAATCGGTGATCGTCACCGACCAGTTGCCATCAGCGTCTGCAATGATTTCTTCGTCCAGACCGTACACCGTACCGTCCAGCTCCACCACCACGCGCATGCCTTCAGGCGCAGTGCCCTCGATCTGCAGCTCAGCGCTGTTGGTGATGTTGTCTTCGGCATCCAAGCCCGTGTCGCTGGCGCTGTCGTGCTTGAGGCCTACGCTCAAGTTGCCCACATCAGGTGGCAAGGTCAAGACCTTGAACGTCTCGCCCAGCACCGCTTCGCTTTCGTTGCCAGCCGCGTCCACCGCCACCACCTCGGGCGTGTATTCCCCATCGGCCAACTCGTCCACCGTGATCGACCACTCGCCTCCCACCGCCTCGATCGGCTCGCTCACCCAGTCACCCACCGTCACCGTCACAAATGAGCCCTCTTCGGCCGTGCCCGACAGCGTCGGCGCGTTGTTCTTCGTCACTATTGCATCATCCAAGGTGACTGCGCCGTTGCCCTCGGTGTCGCCAAACGCGTTGAATGCCGGTGCATCAGGAGGGGTTGCATCGACCGTGAATGACACTTCAGCATCGATCGGCGCGCTGACATTACCCGCCAGGTCAATCACAGTGATCTGCGGTGTCCACTCGCCTTCCGGCAAATCGTCTTCGACTTGAACCGTCCAAGTGCCATCACTCTCAACCGTGGCTGTGTAAACCAAAGTCCCATCGGCCATCACATCGATCACCACGGTGGCACCGGCTTCTGCAGTGCCTTGCAGCATGGGCTGAAAATTGGCCGTGAGGCCGTCGGTTGCGTCAATGCCGGTGTCGTTGTCTTCGTCGTGCACCAGTTCGGCCGTGGCCTCTTCGGGCGCCTGGCGGTCGATGACGATGGGTGCGCCGGTGGTGCGGGTGATGTTGCCCGCGCCGTCCATGACGGTGATGTAAGGGACATAGGTGTGGCTTTCACCCTCAGCGCCCAAAGGCTGCGTCACCTGCACCGACCATTCACCGTCCACCGCAGTGATGGGGGCAAATTTCACAAGCTCTGTGGGTTCGACATCCGTGCTGATATCGCGCAGTGAGACAAACACAAGGAGGTCACCAGAACCACTGACCGTGCCGTTGATGCGCGGCAGAGGGAACATGGTGATGCCATCGGCGTTGTCTGAACCCGTGTCCAAACTGGTGAGCTCGAATGTGATGCCTGCAGCCGAGACAGCAGCCGAATCGGTGTATGGGGCCGTCAAAGCAGAAATATCCAAACCCACTTCTTCGATCAGGGCCAAAAGCTCTTCATCAGAACTGGGGTCCACATCTGTCAGCATGACGTCGCTGCTTTCCGGCTTGGTGGTGACGATGGTGAAAGCTGCGCCTTCAAATTCATCGCTCACATTACCTGCCACGTCAGTGACCGTCACCACAGGGATGTATTCACCTTCTTCAAGCACTGCTGTGGCCGCTATGCGCCAGGCGCCTGCTTCGTTGGCCCGGCCTGTGCCGATGGTGTTGCCGTCGATGCTCAGGGTGATCACGGCATCCGCCTCTGCCGTGCCTTCAAATACAGGCAAAGTGACGTTGGTCACGTTGTCCTGCAGGAAGCTATCGCTCTCAAGTGCCAAGGTGGCAATTTGGTCGGGTGCCGCCACGATCTCGAAGCCGTCTGCATCTTGGCCCACCACATAAGCGTAGGCCTCGTTGTCAAAAATGAACGCAGGCATGTCTGCGCTGGCCGTGTTACCCGCAGCATCAACGATGTGAATGCTCAGAGTCTGTGTACCTGGCTGCAGGTCTTCGACAGGGATGCTGGCTTGCCAGATGCCATTGGCGTCCGGGAGGACATCGAAGCTATGCTGTCCGATGGTCAATGTCACGGTAGCGCCCGCCTCGGGCGCTTGGTTCAGTGTGAACAGCACGCTGCTGGCACCCTGTGCGCTGAAAACGCGGTCTGTGCTGTCAGGATCTTGGAATGAACCCTCAACCGCAGTGATGGCATAGCCTTGGGGCACCATGGCTTCGGTGTCGAGCGTGAAGCTCAGTCGGGCTGGATTGGACTCCAGCGCCAGGCCGGGGTAATAAGCGCGAACTTGTAGGTCGTAGTGACCGTCGGGCAGGACGCCTTGCAAGCCGTTGAAAAGGCCACCCTCCGGGATGGGCAGGAAGTCATCGCCATTGAGGCTGTACTCGAGCTGAGCCTGGAATGTTTGGTTGCCCACCACAATGGCCGGATTGCTCACCTGCCCCAGTGTGATTTGCGAGTTGCTGGTGATGCCATCGCTGCCCGATGTGCCGGTGTCATCGATCAAACTCAGCTGTGGTGCTTGCGCAGCTTGGCTGACCCAGGTAAAGGTCAATGGATCGCTCTGAGTGGCTGTCAAACCCGCCTGACGGACCATGACAGTGATGTCTTGCACACTGCCATTTGGGGTGAATTGGGCTTGTTCAAAAGTCTTCCAGGTCTTGCCCAGATCCAAGGAAATTTCGATGCTGTCGTAGCCTGCGCCCGTGTTGTAGCCGCGAATGGCCAACTGGGCATTGGTGGTGATGTGGTCAGTTTGGGTCGCGCGGTCCGTACCAGTGTCTTGGTACAGATCCACGGTGAGTTGCGCTGCGTTCAGCTGCACAGCGCTCAAGCTGCCTGCTGTTTTGACAGCACCCAGCGCCGTCAAATCTTGCACGATGCTGGCGGTCAACTCGGCACGTTGCTCATCAGACAGTTGAGACAATTGGTCGGCCAAGAGGGTGCTCACAAATCCTTCGTCCTGCACCATGGCGCCCCAGCTGTCAGCAGTTTTGACTTCTTTGGCCAGCGCGGTAAAAAACTGATCCGCGTTGGGCAATTGGGTGGCCAACTGCACGATTTGGGCACCGGCTTTGCGCAGGGCCAGCGCGTCGGCGCTGCCTGCATTGGCGGCATCCATCGGATCGTAAGTGCTCAGGTTCAGTTGCATGGATAAACCCAGCAATTGCTTGACGGCCGTTTCGGCTGCGGCAATGCTGGCAACCCCGCTGTCCAGCAGTGCTGTGACCAACGTGGTGACGGGGGTCATGACAGTGGATGCGCTGACGCCTGCACTGAATGAAATTTTCAGATCCAGTGTGTTGGCCAGACCCGTGTCGATGTTGGTGCCGCCCACGGCAATCAGAACGCCAGATCCGGTCAAGGCTTTGCTCAAGACCAATTGACCATTGGCGTCAGTCGTGCCCACCAAGTGCTGATCGTCTTTCACATCGCGATAGACCTTGGCGCCGGCAATCAGTCCGTCTTGGACGGTTAATTTCAAGGCAGTCTCAGCTGGCGCTTTGGTATCGCTTTTGCTCCCCCCCCCGCCGCCCAAACCAGCGACCAAAAGCCCCCCCAACAACGCTGCGCCGGACCACATGCTGGCAAGGCCTGATGCGGCGGGCGAAGGGTTGGAAGCAACGCCCCAGTCGATGTTTTTCATGCCGCTGTTGGCGCCCGCTGCGTCGCTGGCTGTGCGTGCGCCGTCGGCTGCACCAGCTTGTGCCAAGATTACATCGGACGATTGCGCTGTTGGCGCCCAAGCCATGGCGGTGCTGTCCAGAACAGCCGCAGCATCGGCTTCGAATTGTTCTTGCTCTTCGTCTTGCGTCTTTTCCCGCAGGCTTCTGGCTTTGAGAGCAGGGATTTCCACATCGGTTATTGCTGTGCGCGCAGCCGGTGCGGGCGGCGATTTTTCAGGCACAGCGTGCAGGCCATTGGCCACCTGTTTGAAAGACTTGTCTGCGTTTGAGGATTTATCAAAGGTGGTCATTTCGGCATTCAATCAATGTGGGTGTCAAAAGTGATGTGCGAGCGCACACAATTGATAGAAATGCTAAATACGTCACGTGACGCAGGTACGACTTTCCCATGACACATGCATGACAGTCCAATCGCACTCACTCTTTAGGAGCAGCACCTGGCTTTGTGGGAGCAGCACCCCGTGCGCGATTACCGGCGCATCACAAACACCATCGCGCGCAGGGCGCGGCTCCTACGGGTCATCTCTTATGGGCGCAGCACCTGACTTCGTGGGAGCAGCACCCCGTGCGCGATGGGGCATGGCCCATTCAGTATGAACAGCGCTTATTGCTTGATGAAGTGGCGCAGGAACATGCGCGAGCCTGATGCGTTTTTACCCAAGAAGCTGAATCCGGCATTGCCCAAAGTCGGGTCAGGGAAGAAGTAACCCGAAGAGGTCGTACCCGCATCGAAATTTTCATCGCACTCGTCTTTGAACTCGATACTGACAGGTATGGCATGTCGCGTGACAAATCCTTGACGGTTGAGCACTTGCCCATCTTTGTCCATACCGATTTGCCCGATGGCACACAAGGTGGCTTTGTTGTTCAGGTTCTTATATAAGTTGAATTCGCCTTTGGCCGTGATCTTCCAGTCCTTGCTGTCAGGCGCTGAATCTTTTTCACGGTAGGTGCCTGCAAAGTTGGAGATAAGCATGGCTTTGTCTGAGATATTTGCAGCAGCCAGTTGAATTGATCCCACTGTGTCAAACAAGAAGCTGTTCGCCCAATCATTGGTAATGGCAATGCTTCGTGGCGATGAGAAATTGGCCGTTAGATCGATGCGGTCAGCACAAGCGTTTGTACACAGCTGTGTAGTTTGGTAGGTCACTGGTGCTGCCGTGAAGAGAGGCAAGCTGTCGCTTGAACGCGCGATGGGGCCTGAGAACCTGCGGGCGCGATTGGCCGAGTTGGACAACGCATAGCCCCAAATTTCGCTGGTGTCTGTGATCACCACCAATTGCCGGGTATTGGCATCCACCGTCTGGGTGTAAATGCCGGCAATCGGGTTGCGTGCGACTGTGGCTGTGACTTGGGTGACGGAAGTCAGCGCTTTCGTTGGATCAACAGAGTCACTGACGGTTAAACGAAAGATGAAAGGCTCGTCAAATGCATCCACGACCAAGGTGGGTGAACTGCTAGCGGGGTTAACAATGACGGCGTTGCTGGTTTTTGGGCGTGAGTCTATGGTCCAGCTGTACGTCAGGGTGTCGGAGTTGGCATCGGCACTGCCCGCGGCGGAAAGCGTGACAACAGAATTGAATTCATTGAAGCTGGCCGAACCAAATGCATAGGGTGCAACGGACACGTTGTCCACTTTCATCTTTGCGGTTGACAGCGCCAGCACCGTGCCCAAATTTGGAAAAGCAATTTGTGCTTGCGCGGCTTCTGCCCCCAAGGCACCGAGATAGGTTTCAGCCTGCAGGTCATCACTGACGCGATTGGCCACAGCCAATTTACCTGCGCTGAGCTTGATGCCATTGGAAATATCACCATCCTCGTCAAGCATGTGCAACAGGGCACTGAGGTTTTGGATCACGGTGGCATTGGGGTTTCGCGTGTTCAGGATTTCAAAGTGTTTCAAGGGCCACGGCGCATTCAACTTTATTTTGTAGGGCGTCAATGTTTGATTACCCACTTTGAAAATCACCGTCTCACCCGTTTGGTATTTGAACTGACCGCGCGGGCCTGTGATGCCTGATTGGGTTTCAGTTTTGTAGGTCAAGCCCTCGACGAAGCCGCCGGCCATGTACACATAACCGTCTCTGGTGGATGCAGTCGGTGTGTCTGATGCACCGCCACCACCGCCGCAACCGGTCAGCAGGCAAGCACCGATCAATGCGAGAAAACCAACGAGCTTGTGGATGGACATACTTGAACGCTGTTTGAAATGGATTCAGTCGCGCCAAAAAACAGCGCTTCAAATTATGAAAATTTGACAATAGGTGGAATTTTGATCACTCATGGTGACAAATTGATGAATTCACCAATACGCTAGATGCCTGGACGAGCTGAGCTTGGGGACAGCTGAGTGTGTGAGCAGCACCCTGTGCGCGATTGCTGGCGCACCACAACCCAGCGCGCGCAGGGCGCGGCTCCTACGGGACATCTATTCTGAGAGCAGCACCTGGCTTTGTAGGAGCAGCACCCCGTGCGTGATTACTGGCGCACCACAACCCAGCGCGCGCAGGGCCCGGCTCCTACGGGACATCTATTCTGAGAGGAGCACCTGGCTTTGTAGCAGCAGCACCCCGTGCGCGATTACTGGCGCACCACAACCCATCGCGCGCTGGGCGCGGCTCCTACGCATTAATTGAGCGTTTGCGCCAGAGGATGCGGCACATGGGCCACATGCCCAGCAAGAGCATGAGCGCCAGCAAGAACATGATGCTGAGCAAGGACACTTGCAGGGCCAGCATGGCAGAGTAGGCACCCAACAGCACCAACACGCTCAGATTTTCATTGAAGCCTTGCACAGCAATGGAACGCCCTGAACTCAAGACTTGACGGCCACGGTGTTGCAGCAAGGCGTTCATGGGCACCAGCAGCATGCCACCGGCCGCCCCTGCGCACAGCAACAAAGGGATGGCCAGCGCGATGTGCGTGGTCATGGCCAGGGTGGGCAACAAGATGACCAGGCTCAGTCCCCAGGGCAACGCTTGTTTGGCTGAATGGAGTTTGAAAATCCGCCCCGCCAGCCAGGCCCCCAAGACTACACCCACCGCCACGAGGGCTTGCAAATAAGCCCCTTGCTGCAGAGGCAGGCCCAATGATTCTTGCGCCCAAGCCAGCACGGCAAACTGCATGACCGCGCCCACTCCCCAATACAAGGTAGTCACATACAAAGAGATGCCGCCCAAGCGGTCTTCCCACAAGATGAGATTGTCTTTCCAAAAGTGCCGCCAGTGCAGCGCTTGCCAGCGCAACGGCACCATCACCTGCCCCACACTCAGGTGCTTGAGCCGGGCATTGAGGATGCTGGCTGCAAGGTAAATGGCCCCGACCACGGCGCACGCATTCCAGGTGTCGGTGCGCATGAACACGCCGGACAAAATTTGGTGCACGGGTGTGCGGCCCCCCACCGCTTGCGACCAGCCCACCAAGGCTCCGCCCAGCGCAATGCCCAACACCACAGACATCACCACAGACACTTCGAGCCAGGCGTTGGCTCGCACCAGCAAAGATGGCGGTACCGTTTCGGTGACCAAGCCGTATTTGGCAGGGGCATAGACCGATGCTGCCAGGCCAATCACAGCAAACGCCAACACGGGATGCAGACCTGTCAGCATCAAGACCAATCCGGCCACTTTGAGGGCGTTCATCCGGGCCATAACACGGCCCTTGGGCAAGGCGTCTGACAAAGAGCCCACCACAGAGGCCAGCAAGACATAAGACAGGTTGAGCGAGAACTTCAAAAAGGGTGCCCACCAGGGGGCATAGCCTTGCTCTGTCAAGATGAAGATGCCCAGGATCAGCAGCGCGTTGTCGGCCAGTCCTGAAGCAAATTGAGCACCGATCAGAAAATAAAAGCCTTTGGGCATAGCCTCACGCGCCCCTTGGCCCACGCGGGTGTTGCCGCCAGGTGTCACGCTGGCTCAGTCACCGATGCGATGGCTAGGGCGTTGCGTCGGCCCACGCCTTGGTAGGCGATGCCCAATTCTTGCAAGGCGTCGGGGTTGTACAAGTTGCGTCCGTCGAAGATGTTGGCGTGGCGCATGCTGGCTTTCATGGCCTCGAAGTCCGGGTTGTGGAAGTTCTTCCACTCGGTGAGGATCAGCAAGGCGTCGGCACCCTCGAGTGCATCCATGTCGTGTTTGACCATTTCCAGGCGAGACAGCCATTCTTCACGGCCAAGCAAATCGGACTGCAATGCTTTCATGGCTTCATGTTCAGCCACAGGGTCATACGCCGAAACCTGCGCACCACGCTCAAGCAGCTGCGCAATCACGATGCGACTGGGCGCTTCGCGCATGTCATCGGTGTTGGGTTTGAAGGCCAGACCCCAGACTGCGATTTTGCGGCCTGTCAGATCGGCGCCCAGGCGCTGAACCAGGCGATCCACCAGCAATGTCTTTTGGCGCTCATTGACCACCTCGGTCGCGCGGACCACATCCATGCCCATGCCATGTGCCTGCGCCGTGCTGACCAGGGCTTGGGTGTCTTTCGGGAAGCAGCTGCCACCATAACCACAACCTGCATACAAGAAGCTATAGCCAATGCGGTTGTCGGCGCCGATGCCACGGCGGATGTGGTCAACATCAGCGCCCAGTTTGTCGGCCAAATTGGCAATTTCGTTCATGAAAGAGATGCGCGTGGCCAACATGGCGTTGGCTGCATATTTGGTGAGCTCTGCGCTGCGCACATCCATCCAGACCGTGCGTGAATGGTGGCGGTTGAAGCTGGCGTACAAGTCACCCATCATGCGCTGGCTCTTGGCATGGTGAATGCCTTCGTCGATGCCCACCACGATGCGGTCTGGGCGCATGAAGTCATCAATGGCCGCGCCTTCTTTGAGGAACTCGGGGTTGGAGATCACGTCGAACACATGCGTGGGCATGCCACGGTGCGCCAGCTCGTGCGTGATGGCAGCTCGCACGCGGTCTGCGGTGCCGACGGGCACGGTGGATTTGTTGACCACCAGTTTGAAACCTTTTAGGTTGCGCCCAATCATGGAGGCAACCGACAAGACGTGACCCAAATCGGCCGAACCATCCTCCGTGGCGGGGGTGCCTACAGCAATGAACAGAATGTCGCCATGTTCGATGGCATCGTTGGCATCGGTGGTGAAACGGATTCGGCCATCGGCACGGTTACGGGCCAACAATTCTTTGAGGCCTGGCTCATAGATGGGTACGCCGCCTTCTTGCAAAGCCCTGATTTTTTCTTCGTCTTTGTCAAGGCACACCACCTTGAAACCCAAGTCGGACAGGCAGGCGCCTGTCACCAAACCCACATAACCAGAACCTATGACTGTGACACGCATCGCTCAACCTCCATATTGAGCTTGATGTTGAAGGCGCTTCGTGAAATCCTGAAGTCAGAAGAAAGTCAATTGCATGAAAAAAGACCTCGCAATTTGACTCACTGCGTCAGCAAAAGGCGCGAGATTGGAAAGACCAACGAAAAAGTAGAACCGTTGCCAACTTGGCTTTCAATGCGCAGCTCACCGCCATGGCGTTGCGCCACATGTTTGGTAATGGCCAAGCCCAATCCGGTACCCCCGGTTTCGCGAGAGCGACTGCGGTCCACACGGTAGAAGCGCTCGGACAAACGGGGCAAGTGCTCTGCGGCAATGCCGGGTCCACTGTCGGACACTGAAAAGCAAAGATCGTCAGCTTCACAGTACCACCGCGCACAGATACGACCACCCGCTGGTGTGTAACGCACTGCATTGCTGACCAGGTTGGACACAGCGCTCAAGATCTCTGATCTCGCGCCCATCATCGACCAGTTTTCAATCGGATCAAATTTAAAAACATGGACGGGTGACAGTTGTTCACTGTCTTGACCAGACAAGACAGCCGACAAAGCCATGGCATCAGATTGAACTTGCCCCATCAATTCAGGCAAAGAAATCTTGTCTTGCACGCGGGGGGGCATGCCGCCTTCGAGTTGCGACAAAGTCAACAAATCGGCCACCAGCGATTGCATGCGCTCCGCTTGCACCGCCATCATCTGTAAATAGCGCTGTCGCTCATCCTCTTCCAAAGGGATGGCTTGCATGGTTTCGACGAACCCGCTCATCACGGTCAGTGGCGTTCGAATTTCATGTGACACATTGGCAACAAAATCTCGGCGCATGGCATCGGCTTGTGCCATGGTGGTGATGTCGCGCGTGAGCAGTAATTGGCGGCCCTCACCATAGGCATGCAACTGCACCGACAACTTGATGTTTTTGGACAACGTGGCAGCACGACCATCAATGACCGCTTCCGCTGTGTGTGTGTCCTGCGCATAGTATTTGGAAAAAACGGGATCACGTACCAAATGCACAATGTGCTGCAGATAGTCTCGTTGAATGTCCAAACCCAGGTGAACAGCACCTGTGTCGTTGCACCATTCGATGCGCGCTTCAGAATCGAGCAGGATCACACCATTGGGTGATGCCTGAATGGCTTGCAAAAAGTCCTTGAGCCTTTGCTCAAGGTCCTCAGTGGCTTTCTCACGCTGCAGCAAAAGCCTTTGGATGCGTTGGCCGATCTCCAGCCAAACACCCGACCATTTCAAGGGATTGTTTAACCCAGTTCTACACAGCCAGTTCAACAATCGGTTGCTGCGCCAAGCCAACAGACAGATGTGAGCCGTTGCAGCGCCAAAGGCAAAAACCAAAGCACCGACCAAACCCGCCAACCAACCACCCAAGATGGCAGCCACCACAGCCCACGAGAAAAATTCAAATACGATGACTAGCATGAAAGATATTAGACATCAAGCAGTGGGGTTAGATGTCAACCGATAACCAGCTCCTCGCACTGTTTCCACCAAGCTTCCTGCATCTCCCAGTGATTCTCGCAAGCGTTTGACATGGACATCCACCGTGCGCTCTTCAATGAAAACGTGGTCACCCCAGATTTTGTCGAGCAACATGCCACGTGTGTGCACACGTTCTGGAAAGCGCATCAGATATTGCAGGAGTTTGAATTCGGTCGGACCAACCTTCAGGGGCTTGTCTTGCCAGCTCACACGGTAGGTTTCAGAATCCAGCTGTAAATCGGCCACTTTGAGCAGCCCACCAACCGATTCAGGCACCCTGCGGCGCAAGACAGCGCGGATGCGAGCCAACAATTCACGCGGTGAGAATGGTTTGACGATGTAGTCGTCAGCCCCCGCATCGAGCCCCGCCACGCGGTCGGCCTCGTCACCTCGGGCTGTGATCATCAAAATAGGAACGCCCTTTGTGCGGACTGCCGAGCGCCATTTGCGCGCCAACGCCAAGCCACTTTCACCGGGCAACATCCAGTCCAGCAAAATCACATCGGGCAAGATCTCGTCGAGTTCACGCTGCGCGGACTCTGCATCCATGGCCCACACCGGCTGAAAGCCGTTGTGGCGCAAGTTCACCGAGATGAGTTCCGCAATCGCCGACTCGTCTTCGACAATCAGAATTCTGGGCAGGCTTCTCATTTGACGGCTTGTTCAATGTCCGACAAAGCGGTGTGGCGCACATCGGCACCCTTGACCACATAAATCACAAACTCGGCGATGTTCTTGGCGTGGTCACCGATGCGCTCGATGGCTTTGGCGACAAACAGCAAGTCCAGACTGGCCGAGATCGTGCGTGGGTCTTCCATCATGTAGGTGACCAGTTTGCGCACAAAACCGTTGAACTCGGCGTCGATCAAATCGTCTTCTTTGAGGATCACCAGCGCGGTGTTGACATCCAAACGTGCAAAGGCATCGAGCGACTTGCGCAGCAAACCGGATGCCAGATCGGAGGCGATGCGCAACTCGGACGATGGCAAATTGCGTGGGCTGCCCTGATCGAGAATTTGCTTGACCATGCGCGCAATGCGCTCGGCCTCATCACCCGCGCGCTCCAGGTTGCCGGTGATCTTGGAGATCGCCATCAACAAGCGCAAATCACGCGCTGTGGGTTGACGGCGGGCAATGATGGAGGCCAGCTCGGCATCGATCTCCACCTCCATGGTGTTGACTTGTTTCTCTGTGGCGATCACCTGATTGGCGACTTCTGCACTGAACTGGGCCAGCGCATAGACCGCGTGGCGGGTTTGCGACTCCACCAAACCACCCAACTCCAAAACGCGTGAGGACACGTTGGTCAGGTCGGCATCGAATTGACTTGAAATGTGCTTATCCATGTTTTGCTCCTGATCAGCCGAAACGGCCGGTGATGTAGTCTTCGGTTTCCTGGCGGGCGGGCTTCATGAAGATCTGTTCGGTCTGACCAAACTCCATCAACTCACCCAAGTACATGTAGGCCGTGAAATCCGACACACGCGCTGCTTGCTGCATGTTGTGGGTCACGATCGCCACGGTGTGGTCTTTCTTCAGCTCGCTCACCAACTCTTCCACCTTGGCGGTCGAAATGGGGTCCAGCGCCGAGGTGGGCTCGTCCAGCAAGATGACCGAGGGCTTGACCGCCACGGTGCGCGCAATGCACAAGCGCTGCTGCTGACCACCCGACAAGGACAGGCCGCTTTGGCCGAGTTTGTCTTTGACCTCTGTCCAGATCGCCGCCTTGGTCAGCGCCCATTCCACGCGCTCGTCCATCTCGGAGCGGCTGAGCTTTTCATACAAGCGGATGCCAAATGCGATGTTGTCGTAGATCGACATCGGGAACGGCGTGGGTTTTTGGAACACCATGCCCACTCGGGCGCGCAGCAAGTTCAGGTCTTGCTTGGCTTCCAGAATGTTCTGACCATAAAAATTGATCTCGCCCTCGGCGCGCTGACCGGGGTAGAGGCTGTACATGCGGTTGAGCGTGCGCAGCAAGGTGGACTTGCCGCAACCCGAAGGGCCGATGAAAGCGGTGACCTTGTTTTCGGCGATGTCCAGGTTGACGTTCTTCAAGCCCTTGAAGGCGCCATAAAAAAAGTTCAAGTTGCGAATTTCAATCGCATTTTTCAATGGCAGGTTTTGCGTTGTAGGCATTGGAAATTCCATCCATTCAAAAAGATTAGCCTTGGGCTTTTTCGCGGAAAAACACGCGGGCCAAGATGTTCAGGATCAAAACTGTCAAGGTGATCAGCAAGGCACCACCCCAGGCCAGGCGCACCCAGTTGTCGTAAGGGCTCATGGCGAACTGGAAAATCACCACAGGCAAGTTGGCCATGGGCGCATTCATGTTGGTGGAGAAGAATTGGTTGTTCAGCGCGGTGAACAGCAACGGTGCCGTCTCGCCGCTGATGCGGGCCAGCGCCAGCAACAAACCCGTCATGACACCCGACTTGGCTGCGCGCAAGGTGATGAAGGTGGCCACTTTCCAGCGCGGCGCACCCAAGGCAAAGGCCGCTTCACGCAAGCTGCCGGGCACCAGGCGCAGCATGTTTTCGGTGGTGCGCACCACCACAGGCACAGCGATCAGTGACAAGGCCAAGGACCCGGCCCAGCCCGAAAAGTGCTGCACCTGCGCCACCAAAACCGCATAGACAAACAAGCCCAAAACGATCGAAGGCGCCGACAACATGATGTCGGTCACAAAGCGGGTGAGCTCTGCGGTTTTGCTCTGATCACCATATTCGGCCAGGTACACTCCGGCGAAGATGCCAATGGGTGTGCTCACAAAAGCCGTCACCAGCACCATCATCAAGCTGCCCACGATGGCATTGGCCAAGCCACCGCCTTCGGAACCGGGGGCCGGCGTGGATTGCGTGAACATGGCCCAATCGAGCGCAGCCAAGCCATTGGACAGCAGCACAAACAAGATCCACAGCAAGACGAACAGGCCCAAGCCCATCGCCGTCAAAGACAAAGTCAAACCGATCCGGTTGGCCACTTGTCTGCGTTTGTAAATTTTCAGATCCATCGTATTTCTCCAGTGCGAGGCATCAAGTCTTGGTGCCCTTGGCTTTTTCTGCGCGGATCAACATGATCTTGGCAATGCTCAAGACGATGAAGGTGATCACGAACAGCAAGAAGCCCAATGCGAACAAGGTGGACAAGTGAAAGTCCGCCGCTTCGCCAAACTCGTTGGCCAAGGTCGACGCGATGGTGGTACCGGGCGAAAACAAGGAAGCGCTCAGGCGCTGCGAATTGCCAATCACGAAAGTCACTGCCATGGTCTCGCCCAACGCACGGCCCAAGCCCAACATGACACCGCCGATCACACCCTTTTGGGTGTAAGGCAAGACGATGCTGCGCACGACCTCCCAGGTAGTGCAACCCAGGCCATAAGCCGACTCGCGCAAGATGGGCGGCACGATCTCAAACACGTCGCGCATCACCGCCGCAATGAAGGGCACGATCATGAACGCCAGCACAATGCCCGCAGCCAAAATGCCCACGCCGTTCATGGCCCCGCCAAACAGGCTGCCGATGATGGGCATCTTGCCCAAGGTGGACTGCAAAGCGGGTTGGCCATATTCGGCAAACAAGGGCGCAAAGATGAACAAACCAAACATGCCGTAAATGATGGAAGGCACAGCCGCCAACAATTCAATGGCCGTGCCCAAGGGGCGGCGCAAATAAGTCGGGCAGGTCTCGGTCAGAAACAAGGCAATGCCAAATGACAAGGGCACGGCAATCAGCAAGGCGATCAATGCGCTGACCAAAGTACCGAAGATGGCAATCGCGGCGCCAAACTCTTCATTGACGATGTCCCACTCGACACGCCAGATGAACTGGAAACCGAATTTGGCCAATGCCGGCCAGGCATTGATCAGCAAGGAAATGATGATGCCCATCAGGGCAAACAAGACCAGCAGCGAAAAGCTCAGTGTGATCTTGTGAAAAAAGAAATCCTGAATGCGTTGACGCTTCACGACGGACAGCATGTTGTGATCGGGCGCGTGGCTGGCCTTTTCGATCGGGTCCATTTGTATTCCTTGTGACAACTGCATGGTAGACACCCATTTGAACAAAAACCCCTCACCCTGGAAGGTGAGGGGCCCGGAAGTCGGAAGCCCGACTCCCCCAAAAAATCACTTGATCTCGGTCCAGACCTTGCTGCGGATCTGAGCAGTCAAGCTGTCAGGCAGTGGCACATAGTCCAGGTCAGCGGCCATCTTCTTGCCATTCTTGAAAGCCCAGTCAAAGAACTTCAGAACTTCATCCGAAGAGGCTTTGTCGGTGGGTTTCTTGTACATCAAGATGAACGATGCGGTGCTGATGGGCCAGCTGTCATTGCCCTTGGCGTTGACCATCGACACACCCATGCCAGGCACGCTGAACCAGTCAGCGCCTGCAGCGGCAGCCGCAAAGGTCACATCATCGGGGCTGACGTATTTGCCGGAGGCATTGAGCAGTTGCAAGAAATTCATGTTGTTTTTCTTGACGTAGGCGTATTCCACGTAACCCACAGCGCCTTTGACGCGGTTCACGTTGGCGGCCACACCTTCGTTGCCCTTGCCGCCCACAGAAGAGTCCGCTGGCCACTTGACCGCAGCGCCCTTGCCCACTTTGTCGGCCCAGTCTTTGCTGATGGACGTCAGGTAGTCGGTGAAGTTGAACGTGGTGCCGGAGCCGTCTGCGCGGTGCACAACAGTGATGGCCTGATCAGGCAACTTCTTGCCGGGGTTCAGAGCTGCCAGCTTGGCATCGTTCCATTTGGTGATCGCACCCAAGTAAATCTCAGCCAACACGGGGCCGCTGATGCGCAGCTCGCCTGGCTTGAAACCTTCCAGATTGACCACAGGCACCGTGCCGCCAATGATGGCTGGGAACTGCACCATGCCGTCTTTGTCCAGATCAGCACCTGACACAGGGGCGTCAGAAGCACCAAATGTCACCGTTTTGGCACGGATTTGTTTCAGACCGCCCGAAGAACCAATCGATTGGTAGTTCAAGCCTGTGCCCGTGGCGGCCTTGTAAGCCTCCGCCCATTTGGCGTACATGGGGTAGGGGAAGGTGGCGCCAGCGCCGGTGATGTCGGCAGCCCAGCTGGTGGCGGCCAAAACGCTCAAGCCCACGGCGGCAATCACGGATTTCATTTTCAACATATCAACTCCTGGTTCAGGGTCATCAAAAGTCAGGGGGTCAGGAATTTGACCGCCCTTTCATTCATGGAATCGAATTTAACGGTCGATTGTGACAAGAATGTGTCAAACAAAAAACGGCTGTGTTTCAGCGCACGGAAGCCAAGGGCGATCATCGCCATGATGGCCTTATCTGCCGAGCACCCCGGTCCACGGCCCAAGCCTTTGCGTATTTTTGGATTCAAAACATGTCATGCTGACGCTCGCCGACCCTGCAGCACTCATCCCGCTTTCTGTGGCATTGGGCATCGGTCTGCTGGTTGGCACGGAAAGAGAGCGCCACAAAGGCAGCGGTCCCCACCGCCGTTCCGCTGGCATCCGGACCTTCACGGGGGCGGCGATGCTGGGCTTTGCAGCGCAAAGTCTGGACGCGCCGTGGTTGGTGAGCGCGGCTTTGCTGACCCTGGGCGCCCTGACCATGAGCGCTTACCAGCAATCGAGGCAACACGATCCGGGCCTGACCTCGGAAGTCGCCATTTTGCTGACCTGTCTGCTGGGCGCACTGTCGGGCGCATCCCCTGAATTGGCTGCCATCATGGGCATCGCCCTGGCGGCCATCTTGGCCGCGCGTGAAGAAATGCACCGCTTTGTGCACCAGGTCATCACCGAACAAGAACTCAAAGACGTGATCATTTTCCTGGCAGCGGCCATGATCTTGCTGCCGCTGAGCCCAGACCATGACACGGGCCCTTTTCAAGCCATCAACCCGCATGACCTGGCGCGCTTTGTGGTCGCGGTCATGAGCATCAGCGCCTTGGGCTACATGGCCAAACGCATATTGGGCATGCGGGCTGGCATGGCCCTGACCGGTTTTGCCGGTGGTTTCATCTCCAGCACGGCCACCATCTTGACCATGGGCCAGGCCGCCCAACGCGAGCCACACGTGCTGCATGCCGCCGCCATGGGCGCGGTGCTGTCCACGGTCTCGACCATGGTGCAGCTGGGCTTGTTGCTGGCCCTCTTTTTGCCCAGCCTGTTGCCATACATGCTTTTGCCCATCGGCCTGGGCTGCTGCACGGCGGGTCTTTATGCGCTGTGGCTGTACAAAGCCCATGAACCGGAATGCATGCCACCGAATCTGGACCTGAGGGGGCATGCCTTTGAGCACAAGACCACCCTGATCCTCAGCCTGGCGGTGCTCAGCATCACCGTCATGACCGCCGCCTTGAACCACTGGCTGGGCGAACCCGGTGTGCTCATCGCCAGCATGCTCGCAGGCCTGGTGGACGCGCACTCCAGCGTGGCCTCCATGAGCAGCTTGGTCCACCAAGGTCACGCCTCACTGCCCCAAGCACAGCTGGCCATTTTGTTGGCCGTCAGCACCAACAGCCTGAGCAAGTCCGCCGTCGCCATCGGTGCTGGTGGCAAAGCCTTTGCAGTCTTGATCCTGCCCGGTCTGCTGCTGGTGATCGCAGCAGTGTGGCTGGGCGCATGGGCCAGGCTGTGGCTCGCCAGCACCATCGGACCACTTTGACAAGGAGAAAACGCATGAGCCAAATCGACTGGTCCGACTGGCGCGTGTCCGCCGGACACCCTGTGAATTTGTCCGACAGACCCACTTTGCCCGCCGCGCACACGGAGGCCGAAAAGCCACTGTGGCCCGTTCGCATGGCCGAACTGGCAGACCAGCTCAACCGGCTGCAAGCCACGCTTCATGCCTGCAAAACACGGGCATTGCTCTTGGTGCTGCAAGGCATGGACACCGCAGGCAAAGACGGCTGTATCCGCAGTGTCTTTGCACACATCAGCCCCTTGGGCGTGCGGGCCGAGGCTTTTGGCGTGCCCCTGGCGCTGGAACAACAGCACGATTTCCTTTGGCGCATCCATGCCAAAACCCCGGCACTGGGGGAGATGGTGATTTTCAACCGCAGCCATTACGAAGATGTGCTGGTGCCCGTTGTGCAGGGCACCCTGCAGCGGTCCCTGTGCGAAAAAAGACACCACCACATCCGGCACTTTGAAGCCTTGCTACACGACAGTGGCGTTGCGGTCGTCAAATGCTATTTGCACATCTCCAAACACGAACAGAAAAAGCGCCTGCAAGCCCGGCTGGACGACCCTTTGAAACACTGGAAAGTCCAGGCTTCTGACTTTGAAGACCGCCGGCACTGGCGTGCCTACATGCACGCGTACGAAAACGCCATGCAAGCGACCTGCAGCGACGAAGCGCCTTGGTATGTGGTGCCCGCCGATTCGAAGCCTTACCGCGATCTGTTGGTGGCCGAACTGCTGGTGCACACCCTGCAGGGCATGTCCTTGGTGATGCCCAGACCGAAGCTGGACCTGGCCGATTTCAAAATGAGGTGACCCATGCCGCGCACCACAAGGGCCAGAAGCCGGGCCGTTCAAAACCTGCTGCCCAACCCCGAGCAACAAGCCTGGTGGTTTGTGAAGCACCTGCTGCGGACCTCGCTGCAAGACACCCGGTCTTTGCTCCTGACCTGGACGCAGACCCGGCAAACAGAAACCTTGCACCAGGCACGGGTGGCGTGGCGGCGTCAAAAATCCCTTTTGAAGTTTTACAGGCCCCTGCTACCTGAACCGCCTCACCGCCACAACGATGCGCTTCAAACTTTGTGGCACCTGACGGGGCAGCTGCGCAATCTGGATGTGGCACTGGAATGCACCCTGCCCGCCTGGCGCCAAGCCCACCCGGATGCGGGCACCCACGAGTGGGCAGGCCTGGTGCAGCAACTGCACCAGGATCGTCAACTGGCGCGGCATGATTTGGCCAAGGAAATAGCAAGACCGCGCACCACGGCCAGGTTCCAGCAACTGCGCACCTGGATGAAACGCCTGGACAGTGTCACCTTGAAGGTTCGGCGCAAATCCTTCGAAAAATGGGCCCAACACAGGCTGCGGCGTTTGCATCGCAAGATCAAGTCCCAAAGGCATCCCTTCACGCCTGAGCGACAGCACCGATGCCGCATTCTGCTCAAACAAGAGCGGCATGCGCTGGAGAGTCTGCTGGCGAGCCAACCCAACAAAAAATGGCAAGCACAGCTCAAGCGCGTCAGAAAAAAACAAATCGCCTGGGGCCGTGCGCAGGACATGCAAATGGTGTTGAACCTGATCGAAGGAACTGGGCACTGTCCCGACTTGACTCACGCTTGGCGCGCATCGATGGGCCTCTTGGAATCTTCACGGTGAAAACTGCTTGTCATCAAAAATTCAAATATCCGTCACATAATCCGTGCCACTGCTGTCACCGATTCGCACCATGCAAACCAAGTCCCTTTTCGCCGCCATTGACCTTGGCTCCAACAGTTTCCGTCTGGAAATCGGTCAACTGGAGGCGGGACACCTCAGGCGCGTGGAATACATCAAGGAAACCGTGCGCCAAGGCAATGGCCTGGATGCCGAGCGCAACTTGAGCGAAGCCGCCATGCAGCGCGGTTGGGACTGCCTGGCCCGCTTTGCCGAACGCATCGCAGGCTTTCAAGCCAGCCAAGTGCGTGCGGTGGCCACCCAGACCATGCGTGAGGCGCGCAACCGTGAGGTCTTCCTGGCCAAAGCCAAAGACATTCTGGGTTTCCCGATCGAAGTCATCGCTGGACGCGAAGAAGCGCGCCTGATTTACCTGGGCGTGTCACACCTCTTGCCCCAGTCGGCTGAACGCCGCCTAGTGGTGGACATAGGTGGGCGCTCGACCGAATTGATCCTGGGCCAAAACGCCCAAGCGAAAACGCTAGAGTCCTACCGGGTGGGCAGCGTGGCTTGGTCGATGAAGTACTTCCCGGATGGGCAATGGACCCATTCAGCCTTCAGGGCTGCCGAGATCGCGGCCAAAGCCATTCTGGACGAGGCGCAGATCCACTACTCCCGCTCAAGTTGGGACACCTGTTACGGCTCCTCCGGCACCGTGGGCGCGGTGGCCGACGTGCTGGCCCTGGCGGGCTGGCCTGAAGGCTTGATCACGCGCGATGGGCTCGACTGGCTCAAAGACAAACTGCTCAAGGCGCAAAAACCTGAGTACCTCAAAATTGAAGGCATCAAAGAAGACCGTCGACCGGTCATCGGTGGTGGCCTGGCCGTGCTGCGTGCCGTTTTTGATCTGCTGCAGATTGACGAGATGGTCGCCGCTCAAGGCGCCCTGCGCCACGGCGCCTTGTACGACCTGCTTGACCGCGAAAGCCCACATGACGATGTGCGCTCGCACATGGTGGACTGGCTCACACAACGTTTTGGTTCTGACCTCATGCAGGCCGAACGCGTCTCGCGCACGGCACAAACCCTGTTGACCAACATGCTGGGCCAAGACGGCGATGACACGGAAACAGCGCGCCATTTGCGCAAAGTGCATTGGGCAGCGCAGTTGCACGAAGTGGGCATGCGCATCGCTCACAGCGATTACCACAAGCACGGCGCCTACATTCTGGACAACACCGACATGCCGGGCTTCACGATCGACGAATTGCACCGCCTGAGTCAGCTGGTGCTCGGCCACCGCGGCAAGCTTCGCAAGCTCGATGCGCCCTTGCAAGACCCCCTGTTTGTCCAGCAGCTCATGGCCTTGCGCATGAGCGTGATCCTGTGCCATGCCCGCCGCGAGCCAGACACCTCGTCGATCGAGCTGAGTGTGGACGCGACAAGGCGAACCGCCAGGCTCAAGCTCGGCGCGCCATGGGCAGAACAATGGCCACAATCGGCTCATTTGCTGAGCGAAGAAAGCGTCGCCTGGTTCAAAACTGGCTGGGAACTCAAGGTACAAGTCCTCTAAGAAGCGCGACCGAACAGACTTAGACTGCGCAGTCATTGATTTTCTTTCACCAACGGTATAAACTGTATGCACCGTTTTTTTAAAGGAAACCACATGACTACTTCGCCCGCAACAAACCAGCCAGCTGCACCCAGCAAGGCCGCAAACCCAGTCGCCAAACCTGTGGCCAAAGCACCCGCCAAAAAAGCGCAGCGTACAGCACCTAAAGCCAAGCTGGCAACGACGCCACGCGCGCCCCAAGCGGCATCCAAGGCAGCACCTGCCAAAGCACCACGCAAAGCTGCAGTCAAACCAAGCCCAGCCAAGCCCGCTGTGACCAAGCCTCAAGCAGCCAAAACCAAACCGGTCAAAGAGAAAAAAGTGAAAGTCGTGCGCGACAGCTTCACCATCCCTAAAACCGAATTCACGCAAATCGCCGACATGAAAAAACGCGCAATGACCTTGGGCGTCGAGATCAAGAAAAGCGAATTGATCCGCGCCGGGCTGCAAATCATTTCGGGCTTGCCAGACGCC
This sequence comes from Limnohabitans sp. MMS-10A-192, assembly GCF_003063335.1. Lineage (GTDB taxonomy): Bacteria > Pseudomonadota > Gammaproteobacteria > Burkholderiales > Burkholderiaceae_C > Limnohabitans_A. Next base: position 27,090 of record NZ_NERX01000006.1, read on the forward strand.
AGCTTCAAGAAAGCGCTGGCCGCCATCCCTACGGTAAAAACAGGCCGCCCCAGCAAAGCTTGAAGGTTCAGAGCCGATCGGGCACGGTGACCGACATGATCACCGTCTGGTTGACGCCCTCGCGCTGGCGGCTGCGCAGCCACCAGACGGCCCCCTTGCGAACAGGGCATGGTGTGTCCACCATCTGCAGCAGTCGGGAAGCCACCGCACCCAGCGATGGCTGGTGCCCCACCAACACCACCGGGTATTTGGCGTGGGGCCAGCCTGCGGTTTCCAACAAATCCTCTACCGATGCCCCTGGCGACAGGGCATCGCGCACTTTGTACCGACGCCCCAAAGCACGCACCGTTTGTTCGGTCCGCACAGCAGGGCTGCTGAAAATCCTCACACCATCGGGCAGCTGACGATCGAGCCATACCGCCATCCGAGCAGCATGCTTTTCGCCCCGTGTGGTCAAAGCCCTTTGCATATCGTCTTGCCCCGGCTCGGCATCGTGGGCTTCCGCATGTCGCCACAAGATCAAGTCCATGCTCACTCCTGCGAGGGGGCGGCGCTGTAACGCGCCATCAAGGCGTTTTGTGCGCCATGCCCCGTGGCATTCAGACCCACACGGTGGTAACGACCATCGGGTGCCAGGTCCCAAGCGTCTTTGCTGTCGTGCAAATAAGCCAGCAGACACTCATCAATGATGCGCTGGAGCAAAACCGGGTCATCCACAGGCCAGGCCAACTCGACGCGGCGCATCATGTTGCGGCTCATCCAGTCGGCACTCGACAGGTACAAAGACTCCGTCTCGCCCGCGCGGAAATAAAACACGCGCGAATGTTCGAGGAAGCGGCCAATGACCGATCGCACCCGGATGTTTTCGCTCACACCGGGCACACCGGCGGGCAACATGCAGGCCCCGCGAATGATCAAGTCGATCTGGGCGCCTTGCTGGCCTGCAGCCATCAGGGCCTCAACCAAAGGCACATCGGTCAGTGAATTCATCTTCAAAACAATGCGACCACCCCGACCTGCAGCCGCTGCCGTGCCTGCGGCGCGGATGCGCGAGAGCATGTCGGCATGCAGCGTGAACGGTGCCACCAGCAAGCGCTTCATCTTGGGCAAGCTGCTCTGGCTGGCCAGATGACCGAACAGCTGGTCCATGTCCAGGGTGATGGCAGGGTCGGCCGTCAGGTAGCTGATGTCGGTGTACAGCCTGGCCGTGCGCGGGTTGTAGTTGCCTGTGGACAAATGGCCATAACGGCGCAAGCTGCGACCTTCGCGACGGGTGACCAAGAGCATCTTGGCGTGGGTCTTGAGGCCCACCACACCATAGACCACCTGCGCACCAATCGATTCGAGTTGTTCGGCCCAGTTGATGTTGGCCTCTTCGTCAAAGCGGGCCTTGAGCTCCACCACCGCCGTGACTTCCTTGCCCTGACGCACAGCCTCACGCAGCAGATCGATCATGGCCGGATCGCTGCCCGTTCGGTAAATGGTTTGCTTGATGGCCAGCACGTTCGGGTCTGACACCGCTTCGCGCAAAAAAGCCAGTACACCGTCAAAGCTCTCAAAGGGTTGGTGAATGAGCACATCGCCCTCGCGCAAGCGCGACAGGATCGAGCCGTGCGCAGGCAGTTGCTGCGGAAAGCTCGCTTTGTAAGGCGGAAACAGCAATTGGGGCGCCTGCGCCAGATCGATCAGTTGCATCAAACGCACCAAGTTCACAGGCCCGTTGACACGGAATACCGACAACTCGGGCAACTGGAATTCTTTGCGCAAAAACTCGGCCAAGCGCAAGGAGCAATCCGACGACACCTCCAGGCGAACGGCTTGGCCGTAGTTGCGGTGTTGCAGGCCCTGACGCAAAGCGGTGCGCAGATTGCCGACATCGTCTTCGTCCACCGCCAGATCGGAATGGCGCGTCACACGGAATTGCGAGAACTGCCCCACCCCACGGCCCGGAAACAACTCGGCCAAATGCGCACGGATCACGCTGGACAAGAGCACAAACGACGTCGCACCGCCACACAATTTGGCCGGCAGCGGTATCAAGCGCGGCAAAACGCGCGGTACTTTGACAATGGCAATTTCATTGGAACGGCCAAAGGCATCTTTGCCCGAGAGCTGAACGATGAAGTTCAAAGACTTGTTGGCCACCTGCGGGAAGGGGTGTGCGGGATCGAGCCCCACCGGGACCAGCAAGGGCTGGACTTCGCGCTGGAAATAACTGCGCACCCAGCGGCGCTGCTCGGCGTTTCGATCACCATGAGACAGGATGCGAAAACCCTGCCGTTCCAAAGCGGGCAGCAAATCGTCGTTGTACAGGGCGTACTGGCGCGCCACCATGGCATTGGCATGCTCGGTGATGGCCGACAAACTGTTTTGTGTGTAAGGCCCGGTGCGCAGGCCTTGCAAGGCGCCCATCACATGGGGTTCAGCCCGGACCTCGAAAAATTCGTCCAAGTTGGACGAGACGATGCACAAATAGCGCAAACGCTCCAACAAGGGCACATCGGGGCGGTGCGCCCAATCGAGAACCCGCTCGTTGAAAGCCAGAATGCTCAGGTCACGGTCCAGCAAGGACGATGGCGCTTTGTTGCTTTGACTTTTGAAGGATTCAGAACTCATGATTTTTTTTGTCATCTCAATGCAGTCTGATCCTAAGAACCATTCAAGTCATTTTGATGACAATTATGTGAACGCCTCGCGTCCGACCTCGGTGCGTTGATGCACATTGACCAAGTGAGCAGCAAAGCTTTTGGCCGTCTGAGGCCAGTCAAAGTGCGTGGACCGGCCACGGGCCTCGGCACGCGGGATGCGCAGGGCTTGGGCCACGGCCTGGTTCAGGTCTTCGTGCAAGACACCGCCCATCACGCCGCCTGCGTCTGCCCCCAAGACCTGCAAGGGGCCATCCACCGGGTAGGCGGCCACGGGCGTGCCGCAAGCCATGGCTTCAAGCATGACCAAACCGAAGGTCTCGTTTTTGGACGGGAACACGAACACATCGCTGGCGGCATATATCTGGGCCAACTCGGTGCGGGGCAAAACGCCCATCCACACCACATCGGGAAAGCGTTGTCGCAAACTGTCCTCCAAAGGGCCCACCCCGCACACGATGCGGGTGCCAGGCAGCTTCATAGACAAGAAGGCCTCGATGTTTTTTTCATAGGACACGCGGCCCACAAACAAAGACAGGGGCCTGGGCAAATGCGCCAATGCAGGCAAGTCCAGCGGCTTGTCGTGGTATTGAAACAAAGCCAAGTCCACGCCATGCGTCCAGGGTTTGAGATGTTCAAAGCCTCGTGCTTTGAGCATGTCCAGCACGCCTTGGGTAGGCACCATCACGCCCGAAGAGGGACGGTGAAAGTGACGGAACAAGGCATAGCCCCAAGACAAGGGCACACGCAAGGCGGCATTCAGGATTTCAGGGAACTTGGTGTGAAACGCCGTGGTGAATGCCAGGCGGCGTTTGAGGCAATAACGACGTCCGGCCCAGCCCAGCGGCCCTTCGGTGGCGAGGTGGATCGCTTCGGGTTGCATCTGGTCAAGCATTTCGGCCAAGTGCTTGGCAGGGCGCACGGCCAAATCGATGCCTTTGTAGCCCGGACAGGGTTTGTTTTCAAACAGCCCAGGGTGGATCACCTCGACTTGCACACCCAGTGGGGCCAAGGCAGCCACCAGCTCGTGCAGCGTGGTGACCACGCCATTGACTTGCGGATGCCATGCATCGGTGATCAACGCCAACTTCATGCCAAAGCCTCCACAGCGTTCATCTCGCGCACCGTCACAGCCTCGCCTGCGCCCCAATGGATGATCTCCAAACGGCCATCCATGTGCTCGACCAGCGCTGTGCGGCTTTCGACCCAATCGCCATCGTTGCAATACAAGATCCCATTGACGTCACGGATCTCGGCGTGGTGAATGTGACCGCACACGGCACCGTCATAGCCACGGCGCTTGGCTTCTTGTGCCACAGCGACTTCAAAGTCGCTGATGAAGTTGACGGCTTTCTTGACTTTGAGTTTCAAATAGGCCGACAAAGACCAATAGCCCAATCCCATGCGGGCACGCCAACTGTTGAGGTAGCGATTGAGCTTCAGGGTCAATTCATACAGCCAGTCCCCGACGTAAGCCAGCCACTTGGCGCACTGGATCACACCATCGAAATGGTCACCGTGAATGACCCACAATTTGAGGCCTGTCGCCGTGGTGTGCACCGTGTCATGAACCACCTCGACGCCGCCAAAGGCATGCCCCACAAAGTGCCGCGCAAACTCGTCGTGGTTGCCTGGCACATAAATGACACGGCAGCCCTTGCGGGCACGGCGGAGTAACTTCTGCACCACATCGTTGTGACTTTGAGGCCAAAACCAACGGCGACGCAATTGCCAACCATCAACGATGTCACCCACCAAGTACAGCGTTTCACACCGGTGGTGCTTCAAAAAATCCAACAAAGCATAGGCCTGAAATCCAGGGGTTCCGATGTGCAGGTCAGAAATAAAAATCGCCCGCAACCGGGGGCGGTCTGCGGGCGATTCGTCATCTTCTGGTAGGGCCACAAGGTGGGCAGGTACACCGGCCACAGCGCCAGTCAGCGGACTGGTGGCCATCGGCGGCGCCTCAAACAACAAGGCTGTTTGCAGGTCTGCGACGGGCATGCGCATCAAACGCTCCCGGAAAAATGGCGGCGATACCGTGCGGGGATATCGGCAGTTTGCATCATCATGGGCAAGTCGGCCGTGTTGAAATCTGGGTCCCATGCAGGAGCGCCCAAAATTTTCGCACCCAAGCGCAAATAACCTTTGATCAGCGCAGGCGGCTCGATCGACAGGTCGTGCTCCAACTCTTCCACGGGCAATGGCAATCGGGGACGCACGTGGAATTGAATGGGCGCCAGATGCGTTTCGCGCAGTTGGTGCCAGATACTGGCTGCTGCGTTGCCGGTGACGATGCCGTTGTGCAGCATCGGAATGCTCGCGCAACCGATCATCACATCCAGGCGGTTGCGCTCCATGAATTCAAACAAGGCACCCCACAGGGCCATGATCACGCCGCCTTGTCGGTGATCGGCATGCACACAGCTGCGGCCCAGCTCGACCATGCGGCTGCGCAGGTTGCGCAAACGGGTCAGGTCAAACTCGGTGTCGCTGTAGGTGCTGCCGGCGCGTTTGGCCTGCTCGGGCGTCAGCACGCGGTAGGTGCCAATCACCTGGCCAGTGGCTGATTCGCGCACCAGCAGGTGTTCGCAGTAATCATCGAACAAGTCGATGTCATGACCGGGCACCTTGGTGGACAGACGCGCCCCCATTTCGGTGCCAAAGATGTCAAACCTCAGTCGCTGCGCTTCACGGACCTCGTCTTGATGCTTTGCCCAACTGACCTCAATACCGCTTTGGGCGCGGCGAGGCAGGAAATCAACAGCGGAGTTGGACTGCGCCGGATGAAGTGACCCCCTGGGCAAATTCAAGGGGGACAGCGCGAAGGTGGGGCTGGGCAACTCTTTCATGAGAACACTCCTTTTAATCATTTTTCTAATGATCAAATAGGCATGTGACACCCGAAAGTCGGACTCATGAAATTTTCATGACGATGCAAAAACATCAAGTTTTGTCGTCACATCAAAGCATCCTCGCTACTGTCTTCAAACCAAGATTTCTTCTTACCCAGATCGTCACATACACGCAACTTCAAAGCATCCTTGAAATAGGGCAAACGCTCAAAATCCGCCAACTCTTGAACCGACATAGCAACCCCTTGCAAATTCAAGCTTCTGATCGAATCCGCTGAAAGCTTATTCGGATTAGAAGGGGTCGTTGTCACCAAATACCGTTTGGCCTGAACATGCCAGCGGACAGGCTCCGCAACAGCCTGTCCAAATAGCGGCGCCAAAATGTCCGCTGCCACTACTTCATGGCGATCATCCTCTCCACGCAAGCTTGGAGTTTCAGGGCTATTCACCCAAAAATGTCCCAAATCATGCAACCAACTGGCCAACTGCAGTGCGGCACTTGCGCCAGATTTTTCTGCCAGACGACCACATTGCCGTGCGTGTTCCAACTGCGTGACAGGCTCACCAACATAAAGTCGATCAACGCCCTGAGGGTAGAAGTCCAAAATCGTCCCTTGAATTTCATGCATGAGTGCATGTTGCACAACCAGCACGAAATCTTTGTGACAGTCAAATGATGGTGAGCGGATGAAGTGTCATAAATTTTTCAAACCAGATTCACACTGCATCTGCAATATCATGGATATGCATGTCACACCATCAGGTATTCGAGCCTTCAATGCGACGAAGTTATTCAAAAGATCCAGCAAAGCACTGGATGGCCTCAATCTGAACATTGAAGCTGGCGAATGCGTAAGGCTGCTCGGCGCATCAGGATCTGGAAAATCGACACTTTTGGGCAGTCCTTGTGGTCTGGAACGACTCGACGGCCTCACCAGCGAATTTGAAGTCTTCGGCAATACTCTCCAGAAATCTGGCCATCTGGGCCCGCGCATCCGGAATTTGCGTACTGACATTGGCATCATTTTTCAGCAATTCAATCTGGTAGTTCGCATGGATGTGCTAACCAATGTGATGACCGGCTTATTGCGGCAAGTCCCTCTTTACAGAAGTCTTCTTCGCAGATTTGCGGCTGAAGAACAACTCCTCGCTGCATAAGCACTCCATGCTGTTCGGCTCACGGATCAGGCATTGCATCGCGCGTCCACATTGTCTGAATGACAACAACAACGTTCGGTCCTTCGCCTTTGCCCTTTTGGCCTCAGCGGCCCCGGCTTGCAGCTACTACGACCTCTGCTGACTTCTAGCTCCGGCAAAGCCGTCTTCCTTTCAGAAACAAAGCGAGATCTCCCCAGGTAAGGGTCGCACACCTTCATCGCACTTTCCGCCGCATCTACGCCACTTCGCCTTGGTCACAATAGATTCGTGGTCATCGGCCCTTTCGCCCTGCTTGACAGCGCCTTCAATGCGGATCTTATTCATCGACTCGCAATTTATGCTCTGCTCTTCCTTCCCACGCTCGGTCATCCTCACGCAGTTGCGCAACACTCAAGCTCACTGTGACCAGCTCGCAGCGAGACTTGCGCCCGCAGGTGTGCGCCCATGCTGGGCGCACCAAAAACAAAGCCTCCACGGTTCAAGACCCTGGAGGCTTTTTTCTGCAGGGAAATGGTTAGACTCGAATCGCTTCCTACCCACAAAGCACCCACGATGTTTGACTGCACCATTGGACACAGTCGGCAATGCGGCGCCCCGTTGCTCGGCGCTAGCCCGATGACGGCGACACCCGTGACCGCGCCATCTGCACAGTCTTCCACACGGTTCACTACGAAAACCCGCTCAACGTGGTCGGTACCGTACCGCAACTGGGCGACAAAGTCTTGCTGTGCAAGCGCAACATCGAGCCGCGTAAAGGCAAATGGACCTTGCCAACTGGCTTCATGGAGTTGGGCGAGTCCGCCTCACAAGGCGCTGCCCACAAGACCATTGAAGAAGCCGGATCACAGTTCATCATGAAAGACTTTTTCACCGTCATGAGCGTGCCCAGCGTCGGGCAAGTCCGCCTGTACGACCTGGCTCACCTGACCAGCGACCAATTTGACCCGAGCCACGAAACGATGAAAGCGCGTTTGTTCTCCGAAGCCGAGATCCCGTGGAACGAGTTGGCCTTTCGCACCGTCAAGGAAACACTTCAACGCTATTTTTCCGACCATAAAACAGGCCAATTTTCCACCTGTGCTTTCGACATCGATTGATGTGGCCATGACATGACCTGCGACCAAGCGCGTCATCAAATCTTCATTTGAATTTCATCTTTTTGTCACCTTGACACCCCAAACTCCGTTTGTTCTTTACATGGAGTCTGAACAATGAAATTCTCAAAAACCTTCATCGCCACAGCCACCCTTTTGGCCATGGCCCCCTTGGCACAAGCCGAAGTCAAAGCCGACGGCCTGCTTGAAATCTACGGTCGCGCCAGCTTCTCGGTCGACCAGTTGGACGACGGCGCCAACTACAAGCGCAACAACCTGTCCAGCAACGCTTCGCGTCTGGGCTTCAAAGGCAGCAAGAAAATCGGCAACCTGACCGGTATCTGGCAAATCGAACAGGAAATTCAAATCAATCTGAGCAACAGCAAAGATGACACGAACAACCGCTTGGCCTCACGCGACACCTTTGCTGGCTTGCAGGGCGATTTCGGTACTGTGCGCGCAGGCAAGTTCGACACCCCTTTCAAGACAGCACGCGAACCCTTCAACCTGTTTGGTGAGCAGCTGGGTGATATGCGTAACCTGACACGCGTGGGTGATGCCAAGTTCGACGAGCGCCTGAACAACATGCTCGAGTACCAGTCGCCCGTGATGAACGGCTTCCAAGCCAAGGTGGCGTATTCCTTCCACTCCGGCACCAGCGCGACCAATACCGGCGCTGTGGAAAACAAAGAAGACGCGACAAGCGCCTCTTTGGGCTACAAAGCCGGCGGTCTGGAGGCCACTCTGGCTTTCGAGAACTACGGTGCTGGCACCGCCACCACCGGCAAGCGCGAAGCCACACGCGCCGCCATCAGCTACAAGCTGACACCTGAGCTGCGTGTGATGGGCTTCTACCAAACAGATGACACGACCAGCGGCGGAAAGGACGTGGGCGCCGACGTGACCGGTCTCGGCTTGGAATACATGATCACCCCCACCGTGGCCCTCAAGGGTCACTACATGGACCGCAAGGCCAACGCGGCCAACTCGGACGCCAGCATGTACACCCTGGGTGCCGAATACCGCTATGACAAGGCCCTGCGTTTTTACGCCAGCTATGCCAGCTTGGACAACGGCACTGCTGTGAAGCTGGTGCCTTGGAAAGAAGGTCGTACGGCCGCACCTAGCGCTGGTACCAACGGCAAAACCACCTCTGGCGTGTCCATCGGCATGCGCTACGACTTCTGATCGGTCTGACGCACCACCGCCCAACAGGGCGGCCGGTGCTCTCCAAGGTGAAGGAGGCCCTTGCAAGGTGCCTCCTTTTTTTCGTTCAAACGCTGATGGCCTCTGCCGACCCCGCCTGCTTGCGCAATTCAAACTTCTGAATTTTGTCGGTTCTCGTCTTAGGCAACTCACCAAACACCACCGCACGCGGTACCTTGAAGCCCGCCAAGTGTTGCTTACAGTACGCCACGATCTGCTCGGCTGTGGCCTGGGCATCGGCCTTAGCTCCACAAAGGCACAAGGCGTCACGCCCCAGCCCGCATCGGGCTTGGCCATCACGGCCGCAGCCAGCACGGCTGGCTGACGGTACAGCACGTCTTCCACTTCGATGGACGAGAAGTTCTCGCTGCCCGAAATGATGATGTCCTTACTGCGGTCCTTGATCTTGATGTGGCCGTCGGGGTACTGCACCGCCAGGTCACCGCTGCCATGCCCAAATCGCAAGAAGCGCCCAGTGCATCATTCTTGAAAACGTCAACAGCGGTGGCTTTGGCTACGGAGTAAAGAGTTGGGGTACTCACACCTCCGAACTTGATGTCTTTGAGGGTGTTTTTGACTGTTTCTGCACCAAATTTCACAGCCAACGACCCGTTGACGTAATTCAAAAAAAAGCCTGCGAATCACGGGCATAGTTACCCAAGTAACCTGCAGCTGTGGGAGCCATATTGACGTCGAAGGTGTATTCGCTATCTTTGATCAGGGCATTGCGACGACCAAATATCGCGTCGCCCCAGCCACCACTCAGGCCCACAATGCCCGTACGTATCTTGATGGCTTGAGTTTCCGTGCAAGGATCGACTTCAAATTCCATCACGAAATTGGCTTTCAAACCGCTTGCAATCTCGCGCTCACCTTTGAAACCCACACAGCTGGCAGACAAACCGTTGGTGATGAAGTCGTGGGTTTCGGTTTTGACGCCAACACTGTTGGTGACGACGGAGTTGTTGCAAGCCACTTCAGCGATACCGTACAGGGGCACGGAACTTTGGTCAGGGCAGCAGTGGCGGCCATAACAACCATGGCCAATAGAGTTTTTTCATGATGAATATTTCCAGTTGTTTCAAATGCTGAATGTCAAAATAAATTTGTCATGCAAATTCCTGTGCATTCATTCCAACTTGCTGATTGGAAGTGGCTTGATTGAAACAACGAAAATGACCAATGCGTGAAATTTCTCGGCTATTGTTTATAGGATTAAAAAATATGAATTCATCAAATTTTCATCAACATTCATAAACGAACAGGCCCGCACGGTTTGGGTTTGTATTGCGGGACAACATCAACAGATCAATGAAACCCAGCCAACAAAAGCTTGCAGCCCGTGAAGAACATGCCGACAAACACCAACCGATAAAACAAGGCAGGCTCAATACGCATGCCCATCCACACCCGCAAGGGAGCCAAGGGCAAGAGCACCAAAGAGCTTGCAAAGTTGCGCATCCAAGTATTTGAAAAGCATGGTGCCAATCAAGATGCAGCACAGGACAATGGGCAGCATGAAACGCAGCAAGCGCTTGTCTAGGTCTTTTCTGAAGTCGGCTATGCCCAACGCATCCATGACAAAAAGCACCGGCATCAAGATCGCCGCTGCCCGAGGCACCGACACCGCCAAGGCCATCATTGGCACAGCCAATGAGCCCAGCCCAGCCCCGCGCCAAGACCGCTCTTGCTGATGCCCAGCAACAGCACCGCTGGCACAGAGACCAGATAGAAGAAGTGCTCGGTGTTGAAAGGCAGGTTCACTGCAAATTTACAGAGATGCGGCATCTCAGCCGCTGCGTCGGGTTTGAGTCATACAATTGACACACATTTCCAATAAAGTCGAAGTATGGAAGAAAAACAAGTCATCAAAGCCTTGGCCGCACTGGCCCAACCGCACCGCTTGCAACTGTTTCGCGCGCTGGTGGTCACGGGCGCACAGGGCTTGACCCCTGCCGTCATGGCCGAAGGCCTGGGTGTGCCTGCGGCCACCCTGTCTTTCCATCTGAAAGAGCTGCTCAACGCCGATCTGATCTCGCAAGAGCGCAGCGGCCGCCATCTGATTTACCGCGCGCAATACGCGCACATGAACGGCCTGCTCGCCTACCTGACCCAAAACTGCTGCCAAGGTGAGGCTTGCCTTGCCGAGCCAGCCACCGCTTGTCCCTGCTGAAAAGAACCACCATGAAAAGATTCCATGTCCATATTCGGGTCGAGGACCTGAGCGCAAGCGTTGCGTTTTACGAACGCCTGTTCTCGGCCCCACCCACTCGCTTAGAAACCGATTACGCCAAATGGATGCTTGACGATCCACGAGTGAACTTTGCCATCTCGACGCGCGGCGGGAAACCTGGCTTGGATCACCTGGGTTTCCAGACTGACACTTCCGAAGAGCTTGTGCAGCTGAAAGTCCAAGCCAACAACGCTGACATGCGCATGATCGATGAAGGCGAAACCTCCTGCTGCTACGCCCAAAGCGACAAGCACTGGATCACCGATCCACAAGGCATCGCCTGGGAACACTTCCACACCTTGGGCAATATCCCGGTCTTCAACGAAAACCAAGCCGTCAATGCGTCCGGCTCTGCCTGCTGCGCATCACCAACGGCCAAACCCGCCTCAGCCACCTCGGCCTGCTGCGGCCCCGCCTCTTCTTCCTCTTGCTGCTGAAGCGCCATGACACACCCTGTTTACAACGTTCTTTTCGTTTGCACCGGCAACTCGGTACGCTCCGTGATGGCCGAATGTCTGATGAATCATCTGGGCGCAGGCCGTTTCCACGCTTTTTCAGCAGGCAGCATGCCCAACGGCGCAGTCAACCCAAAAGCCTTGGCCACTCTCGCCAGCCTGGAAGTCCCCACACTGGGGGTGCGCAGCAAAAGCTGGGCCGAATTCAGCCAAGCCAATGCACCAGTGCTGGACTTCATATTCACCGTGTGTGACCGCGCTGCTGGCGAAGTCTGCCCCGTCTGGCCCGGACAGCCCGTCAGTGCGCACTGGGGTGTTGCCGATCCAGGCGACATGCCCGCACAGTCCACAGCAGAGGTCGAAAAGAACTTCCGCGACGCGGCCTACACACTCAAACGAAGGATCGAGTTGTTCATGGCCTTGCCATTTGACAGCCTGGACCGACTCTCTTTGCAAACCCACGCCCAGCGCATTGGCCAACAATAAGGAGCACCACCATGACCACCAACGTCCTCATTTTGTGCACCCACAACTCCGCCCGCAGCGTCTTGTCTGAAGGCATGCTCAACCACTGGGCCCGGCAACTGGGCCAAGACGTCCGCGCTTTCAGCGCAGGCAGTGCGCCCAGCGGTCGGCTCAACCCCTTTGCACTCGAAGCCTTGAGCCATGCGGGCATAGACACCAGCGGCTACCGCAGCAAAAGCTGGGATGAATTCACCGCGCCTGACGCACCCGAGATGCACATCGTCATCACCGTTTGCGACAGCGCCGCTGCCGAGACCTGCCCTTACTGGCCTGGCAGCCCGGTCAAAGTGCACTGGGGCTACCCCGATCCGTCCAACGCCTTGGGCGGTGACGAGGGCAAGCGCCAAGCCTTTGAGCTGACGCGCCAAGCAATTGGCTACCGCATGCTGCAGCTGCTGCAATTGCCAATGGACACGTTGAACGCGGCCCAACTGCAGGCTGAACTCGAGCGCATCTGCGCCAACTGAAAGAAGTGCCATGAACGTCTTTGAACGCTTTCTCACCCTCTGGGTTTTTCTGTGCATCGTGGTCGGCATCGCGCTCGGCCAACTTTTCCCAGCGATCTTTCAGGCGGTCGGCGGCATGGAGTTCGCCAAGGTCAACCTGCCCGTGGGCTTGCTGATCTGGGTGATGGTCATCCCCATGCTGGTCAAGGTGGACTTTGCCGCGCTGGGCCAGGTGCGCCAGCATGTGCGCGGCATTGGCGTGACCTTGTTCGTCAACTGGCTGGTCAAGCCGTTCTCGATGGCGCTGCTGGGCTGGATTTTCATCCGCCACCTGTTCGCGCCCTACTTGCCCGCTGACCAGCTGGACAGCTACATCGCTGGCCTCATCTTGCTGGCCGCTGCGCCCTGCACCGCCATGGTGTTTGTGTGGAGCCGCCTGACGAATGGCAACCCGCTGTTCACCCTGTCGCAAGTGGCGCTCAACGACAGCATCATGGTGTTCGCTTTTGCACCGCTGGTGGGTCTGCTGCTGGGCATGTCGGCCATCACCGTGCCGTGGGACACCTTGCTCACATCGGTCGTGCTGTACATCGTGATCCCGGTGCTGCTGGCGCAAGGGTGGCGCCGCCAACTGCTGCGCCGGGGTCAGGCCGCATTTGAGGCGGCCATGCAGCGCATGGGCCCTTGGTCCATCGCGGCCTTGCTGGCCACGCTGGTTTTGCTTTTTGCCTTCCAGGGCGAGGCCATCTTGCAGCAACCCCTGGTGATCGCGCTGCTGGCGGTGCCCATCTTGATCCAGGTCTTGTTCAACTCAGCGCTGGCCTATGGCCTGAACCGTGCCTTGGGCGAAAAGCACGAGATCGCCTGTCCCTCGGCACTGATCGGTGCATCCAACTTTTTCGAGCTGGCGGTGGCTGCGGCCATCAGCCTGTTTGGCTTCCACTCGGGTGCGGCGCTGGCCACGGTGGTGGGCGTGCTCATCGAGGTGCCGGTGATGCTGCTGGTGGTGCGCGTGGTCAACCAGAGCAAGGGCTGGTACGAAAAGGGCTGAGAGGGTCTGTGTCGGTCTGAAAGCCTGCGGCCGGTGCACGCGCACCGGCCTTGGCGCTTCACTCGTCGAAGTCCCAGATCCGGTGCAGGTCCAGGTTCATCAGGGCCCAGCTCTCGGCCAGCTCCAATTGCAGCTTTTGGCTCTCGCGCAGGCTCTCTTGCGCCAGGCGGCGGTTCTGGATCAGCTCGGTCATGCTGTGCTCGCCCATGGCAAAGGCCTTGAGCGATTGCTGCACCGCTTGGGCCTGCGTTTGCGCGGCCGCCTGCAAGCCGGTCACGGCTTGTCTTTGCAAGCTCAAACCCAACCAACGGGCCTCAAAGGCGGCGCCCAAGTCCAGCGCCAATTGCTGCGTTTGCGCTTCCAAGCGGTTCGCCTCGGCCAGGGCCGCGGCGGCGTGCGCCTGCCGGGCTGAGCCGCTCAAGGCCACGCCCACCGACACGCCCACGATGCTTTCGGCACCGGCCCTCTCTCGCGCGGCATACACGCCCAACACCGGATCGGGCCAGCGCTCGCGGTCCATGCGCTCGGCTTGCAAACGCAGGCCTTGCACTTCGGCGCGGCGCAGGTTCAGCTCGTGGTGGTTTTGCAAAAATTCCTGCATGAGCGGCTGCATGGCGGGCAACTCGGGGACATCGCCCTGCGCTGTCGGCCAAGCCGGTTCGGGCAAGCCGGGGTAACGCTTTTGCACCTGGGCCCAAGCCGCTGCCCACTGCGCTTGCGAGACCGCCACGGCCGACTGCGCACGTTGCAGCTCGGCTTGCGCCAGGCTGGCGTCCAGTTGCGAGATGTCGCCTTGCTTCAAGCGCAGCTGGGCCTGTCGGTTCAGCGCTTGCGACAAAGCGGCCTGCGCTGCGGCGCCCTCGCGTGCCAGCGCCAGCTTGTGCAGTTCAAACCATTGGCGCATCAGCTCACGGCTGGCTTCGTGCAGCGCGTCGGCATAACCGATGCTGGCCGCTTTGCGGCTTTGCTCGGCCAGCTGGGCATCCAGCCCGGCCTTGCCCCACAGGCGCACCGGCCGCTCCAGGCTGAGCAGCTGCTCGTTGAAGCGGCCACCCGGGTCGATCGCCCGGCGGCTTTGCTGGCTCATGCGCAGGTTGAACTCACCCGGCCCCACCTCGGTGGCACGCGCCCTTTGCAGCTGCGCGGCTTGCTGCGACTGCGCCGCCAAAATGCCGTAGCTGGCTTTGACGATGGCCTGCACCTGATCGGCCGGGGGCAGCCACACCGCCAGCGCTTCTTGCGCCTGTGCAGTGATGCACAGCGTGCCTGCGATCAACGCGATCCAGCGTTTGGTTTTCATGAGGTGCTCCTGTCTTTGGACTGAGGCTGACGCCCACGGATTTGCGCCCACACATCGGCCAGGCTGTTCAAAGCGCCCCAACGTTCAAAAATCAAAGGCAACAACAGCAAGGTCAACAAGGTCGCGCTGACCAACCCGCCCGTGACCACAATGGCCAGGGGCTTTTGGATCTCGGAGCCCGGGCCCGTGGCAAACAGCAGCGGGATCATGCCCAACGCCGTGATGAGCGCCGTCATCAGCACTGGCCGCAAGCGACGCTCCGCGCCCAAGCGCACCACTTGTGCCAGCGCTTCGCCGGTTTGCAGGCGCTCGTTGAAATGCGTGACCATCACCACGCCGTTGAGCACCGCAATGCCCAGCAAGGCGATGAAGCCCACCGAGGCCGGCACCGACAGGTATTGCCCCGAGATGGCCAGCGCCACCACGCCCCCCACCAGCGCAAACGGGATGTTCAAAAAGATGATGCCCGCCTGCACCACCGAGCCGAAAGTGAAGGTGAGGATCAAAAAGATCAGGCCCATCGCCGCCGGGATCACCACGCTCAGGCGCGCAGCGGCACGTTGCTGGTTTTCAAACTGGCCGCCCCAAACGATCTGGATGTCTTTGGGCAGTCCCAGCGCAGCCACCGCTTGCTGGGCATCGGCCACAAAGCCGGTCAAGTCGCGCCCTTCGACCGAGACCTGGATCGTGGTCAGCCGCTGGCTCAGTTCGTGGTCGATGCGGATCGGGCCGTCCACCACGCGGATGTCGGCCAAAGCGCTGGCTGGCCAAGCACGGCCATCGGGCGCGGTGATCGGCAGGTTGCGAAAGGCCTCGGGGCTGTTGCGCACCACGTCGTTGCCCCGCAAAGTGAGCGCGGTGCGGATGCCCCGGTCCAGCACATGGCCCACGGTTTCGCCTTCGAGCTGTTGGCGCAAAGCCTGCTGCACCGAGGCCACGCTCATGCCCGACTGGCCCACCGTGTGGCGGTTCACGGCCACGCTCAGGTACTGCATGCCTTCAGCCTTGGGCGCGATCACTTCGGCAGCGCCGTCGATCTTGCGCACGGCCTCGGCCACTTGCTGGGCGGACTTGCCCAGCTGCGCCAAGTCCACACCAAACAGCTTGATCGCCACATCGCCACGCGTGCCCGTGAGCATTTCCGAGATGCGCATCTCAATCGGCTGCGTGAAGCCATACACCAGGCCCGGAAACCCTTCGAGCACTTCGCGCAGGGAGGCGATGATGTCCTCCTTGCTGCCGCGCCAGGCGCTCTTGGGTTTGAGCACCAAAAAGCTGTCGGTCTCGTTCAGGCCCATCGGGTCCAGGCCCAACTCGTCCGCACCTGCGCGCGCGATCACGGCCTGCACCTCGGGCACCTTGGCCAAGATGGCTTGCTGCACACGGGTGTCGATCTCGAGCGAGGCTTCGAGCGAGATGGACGGGATTTTTTGCAGCTGCACCAGGATGTCGCCTTCGTCCAAGGTGGGCATGAAGGTCTTGCCAATTTGCGTGTACAGACCGCCTGCCAGCACCAGCGAAGCCAGCGCCACACCCACCAACCAGCGTGGGTGCCGCCAGCTGGCGTCGCGCCATTTCACATAGGTGCGCAGCAGCTTGACCATCACCCAAGGCTCGTGCGCGGTTTGCGGCTTGAGCACCAACGACGCCAGCGCAGGCACCACCGTGAACGCCAGCACCAGCGAAGCCGACAAGGCCATGATGATGGTCACGGCAACGGGGGCGAACAGCTTGCCCTCCAGCCCCTGCAAGGTCAGCAGGGGCAGGAACACCACGCAAATGATGAGCACGCCCGCCCCCACCGGCTTGAGCACTTCGCGCACCGCGTGCAGCACGCGATCGGTCATGCTCACATCGTGGCCCGGCGGCGCATGGGCCAGCTGGGTTTCCACGTTTTCCACCACCACCACCGAGGCATCGACCAGCATGCCCAGCGCGATCGCCAGACCGCCCAGGCTCATCAGGTTGGCGGTGATACCGGTGTAGCGCATGAGCAAAAAAGTGGCCAGCAAAGACAGCGGCAGCGACACCGCCACCACCAGCGCGGGCCGCAGGCCGCCCAAGAAAACGTAGAGCACCACGCAGACCAGCACCGCCGCTTCGGCCAAGGCTTTGATCACGGTGTTGGCCGCGCGCGTGACCAGCTCGCCCCGGTTGTAAAAGGTCTTGACCGTCATGCCCTCGGGCAAGCGCTTTTGCACATCGCGAATCTTCAGGTCAATCGCATCGACCAACTCACGGGCATTCACGCCGCGCAAGCCCAGCACCAGGCCCTCGACCGCTTCGCCGCGCCCGTCTTGCGTCACCGCGCCATAGCGGGTGAGCGCACCGTGGCGCACCACGGCCACATCGTCGAGCAAAATTTTCTGGCCCGAGCGCGGCTGCTCAATGCGGATGGCGCGCAGATCGTCCAGGGTTTTGACCGCGCCTTCGACGCGCACCACCAGCGACTCTTCGCCCGCCGTCATGCGGCCTGCGCCGTCGTTGCTGTTGTTGTCGGCCAGGGCCTCGCGCAGGCTGGCCATGCTCACACCCAAGGCGGCCATGCGTTCGGTTTTGGGCAGCACTTCAAAGGTCTGCACCTCGCCGCCCAGGGCGTTGACTTCGGCCACGCCCGCAATCGTGCGCAGTTCGGGGCGTATGGTCCAGTCCAGCGCACGGCGCTTGTCGGCCAGCGAAAAGTTCTCGCCCTCCACCGTGAACATGTACAGCTCGGACAGCGGCGTGGTGATGGGTGCCAAGCCCCCGCTCACGCCAGCAGGCAAGTCGCCCATGACGCCGTTCAGCCGTTCAGACACCTGTTGGCGCGCCCAGTAAATGTCCACGCCTTCGTCAAAGTCGAGTGTGATGTCGGCGATGCCGTATTTGGAGACCGAGCGCACCATGCGCTTTTTCGGGATGCTGAGCAGCTCTTGCTCGATCGGCTTGACCACACGCTGCTCGACCTCTTCGGGCGTCATGCCCGGGATCTTCAGGATGATCTTGGCCTGGGTCGGCGAGATGTCGGGGAAAGCGTCAATCGGCAGTTGTTGCCAGGCCTGCAGGCCCGCCAAAGTCAGGATGACAGCCAGCAAAAGGGTGAGTAGGCGGTAACGCAGCGCCCAGCGGATCATGGCGTCCATGCTCATTCATCCTTTTGCAGCAAGGCGCGCAAGGAAGCCAGGCCCGTCACGGCCACTTGGTTCTTCTCGCTCAAGGCACCGCTCACCACCGTTTGCTCGTCGTTGCTCGACAAGACTTTGACCGGCGTGGGCACAAAGCCCTTGGCGCTGGCCACAAACACCCAGCTTTGCGCCTGGTGACTGATCACGGCGCGCGCGGGCAATTGCCAGGCCGCTTGTGTGCTGGTGCGGGCCGGGTGCAATTGCACGGGCAGCACTTCGCCTGCGTTCAGGCTGCCCGCCTCGGTCACCCGGGCACGCGCCTGCGCTTGCTGCGTGGCGTCCACCGCGCGGCTCACGCCCACCAGCACCGCTTTGGCCTGGCGCGAAGGCACGCTCACCGCGTCGCCCACTTTGAGCTGGGCCGCCTTCTCGGGCGAGAGCACCAAGTCCAATTGCAGTTGACGCGTGTCAGCCACTTTGAACAAAGGCATGCCCGCGTCCACCCGCTGCCCCACCGTGACCAGCGACTGCACCAGCCTGCCGTCCAATGGCGCGGTCAAACTGGCCCCGGCGTAATCGGCGCCGCCCACGCCCGCGCCCGATGAGCGCAGCTCGGCTTGCTTGGCTTGCAGCGCGGCTTGCGCAGCATGGAATTTGTTCTGGCTGATCTGCAGCCGCGCCGCCGGGATGATGCCGTCGGCCAGCATGGACTGGTCACGCGTCAGCGCGGCCTGGGCGTTTTGCACATCCAGCTGCGCCTCGCGCATCTGACGCCGTGTATCGGCCAGTTGCGGACTGCTCCACTGGGCCAGGGCCGATCCGGCTTTGACGGCATCGCCCAGCCCCACATCGATGCGGGTGATGACGCCCGCATAGGGCGCGGCCACCGTCACCTCGCGGCCTGGCGGCACCGACACCGTGGCCGAAGCCAGCAAGGCGCCCGCTTGCGCCGCCTGCACGGGCGCCACGCGCACACCCAGCGCCGCTTTTTGCTGCGCGTCGAGCAACAACTCGGCAGGCACTTGCGCCCAGGCCGCAGCCGAGCCCACCGCACCCACGAACAAAATGGTTTTGAGCAGTCCTGTCATGACCGACTCTCCTGAGAAAAAGCAAGAAGGAAAATCACCGCCCAGCGGTGCGCCGCATCGGCGCACAGGCCGACGGTTCAGACAAGGATCAAAGCGGGGGCGCCAAAGCGGGCGGTGGCCAGCCGGGCGGGTAAGTGCTTGGCGCAGATGCGGGCCATGGGGGCATGCGGCGCACACGGTGGGCGAGCACTTTTTCGGCCAGCCAAACCCACAGCAAAAAACCGACAATGGCCGTGGCCAGCTGCACGTCATCGCCCGTCTGCGGCAAAGAGACCGACACCCCGAGCGCCGGTGATTC
The DNA here is from genome assembly GCF_003063335.1 of Limnohabitans sp. MMS-10A-192. Lineage (GTDB taxonomy): Bacteria > Pseudomonadota > Gammaproteobacteria > Burkholderiales > Burkholderiaceae_C > Limnohabitans_A. Next base: position 46,548 of record NZ_NERX01000006.1, read on the forward strand.
TTCTTCCGATGCGGCATGGGCCGACACCAGCGCCGGTGCTTCGGCCAGTGCTTCGGCGCCTTGCGCGCTGTGGCTCAAGTCAAGGCCGTCGACATGAAAACCACTCACATGCGAGGCCCCAAGGTGCCCATGCAGAAAAGGCGCCAAGGCGAGCAAAGCCATGAGGACGATCACGACCCCTTGGCGAATGCTGGCGATGAAAACGTTTTGGTGCACCGTGTCATTCTAATTTGCGAATGTGTCGGTCCGCACGGTCACTGGCCACGCAGCGCCTGGCTGAGCTGGTCCACGCGCTGCGACCAGTCGGTGTCCTGCAACAAGGTCTCGCGCAGGAATGCCGCTTGTGCAGCTGTCCAAAACGGCGCATCGGGCAAGGCAATGTGCCCCGCCAAGGGCCGGTGGGTTTTCAAGAACCCGGCAATGCCCGCTGCATCGCAAGGCAAGCCCAGCTGAGCAAACAGCTCGTGAAAGGGGTGGTTGGGCTGGTCCATCTGACGTCCTTCATGTTTGCAGGACATAGGTCCCGGGCGCATCGCACAGAGGCACCAAGCCCGCATCGGGCGCCCCCATGGGCGGTGGCGCACGCTTGGGGCCCGAATGGGCTTGCAGCCACTGCACCCAATGCGGCCACCAAGACCCTTCGTGGTGAGGGGCTGTCTGCAACCAAGCCTCCGGATCGAGGTAAGGGCCATCGTGCGGGCGCGTCAGGGCCTGAAAGCTGCGTCCGGCCACACCGGGCGGGTTGACGATGCCCACGTTGTGCCCACCGGATGTCAGCACAAAGGTGGTGTCCACATGGGTCAGCAAATGCAGCTTGTGCACCGAGCGCCAAGGGGCCACGTGGTCGCGCACGGTGCCCACGGCATAGATGGGGCACTGGATCGCGGTCAAGGCCACCGGCTTGCCGCGCACCGGATAACGCCCATTGGCCAAGTCGTTGTGCAAAAACATGCGGCGCAAATACTCGGTGTGCATGCTGTAAGGCAGGCGCGTGCCGTCGGCGTTCCAAGCCATCAAATCGCTGATGGGTGCCCGCTCGCCCAGCAAATAGTCTTTGAGCAAACGCGACCAAATCAGGTCGGTGGAGTTCATCAGCTGGAAGGCCCCGGCCATCTGACGGCTGTCCAGATAGCCCTTGTCCCACATGGTGTCTTCCAGGTGCGCGACCTGGCTGTCGTCGATGAACAGCTGCAGCTCACCCGGTTCGGTGAAATCGGTTTGCGCCGCCAGCAAGCTCACGGTGGCCAGGCGGTCATCGCCATCGCGCGCCATGGCGGCAGCGGCAATCGTGAGCAAGGTGCCACCCAGGCAATAGCCCAAGGCGTGCACACGGGCTTGCGGCAGCACGGTGCTGATCACCTCCAGCGCGTCCATCACCCCCATGTGCAGGTAGTCGTCCATGTCCAGGTCACGGTCTTCGGACTGCGGGTTGGCCCAGGACATGGCGAACACGATGTGGCCCTGATCGACCAGGTGTTTGATCAGCGAGTTGTGCGGCGACAAGTCCAGCACGTAGTACTTCATGATCCAGGACGGCACCACCAGCACCGGCTCGGGCCGCACCTGCGCGGTGGTGGGGGTGTACTGGATCAGCTCGATCAAATGGTTACGGTAAATCACCTGACCGGGGGTGACCGCCACATCGCGCCCGACGCGGTAGGCCTCAGCGCCCTTGGGTGGGCTGTTGGTGCGCAGGGCCTGCAGGTCTTCCAGCCAGTTTTGAAAACCCTGACGCAAATTGGCGCCTGCGGTTTTGGCGGTGCGCTCCAGCACCTCCGGGTTGCTCAGCACAAAGTTGGCGGGCGACACCGTGTCCAAGATTTGCCGCAGGGTGAAGGTGACCACCGACTCGTGGTGCGGCTCGACCCCGCGCACGCCGGTGCTGGCGCACTGCCACCATTGCTGCGTGAGCAAGAAGCTTTGGCTCATCAGGTTGAAAGGCCAGGTTTGCCAGCTCGGGTGCACAAAGCGTGTGTCATGCACCATGGGCTCGATGCAGGGCGCGCAATCCGTTTGGTGCGCCCGCGTGGCGTAATCGGCGATCTGCTGCGCGCCTTGCAGCGCTTTTTGCGCCAGATCGAGTTGCTCGGCCGGGTTGAAGGCCAAGTGCGTGAGCCAATCGTCAAAGGCCATGCGCAGCGATGCGGTCGAGACCCCCAGCGTCCAAGGCGACAGCTGGGCATGCGTCCAGCGGTCCAGACCCGGACCGGGCCAATGGGGCAAGGGCGCGGCAGTATCAAGGGCAAGGTGTTTCACCCCTCCATGCTAGGAACAGACCCCACCGCGCGCCATTGACCCAAGGGTCAAATCGCCTCTACCGTCAGGTCTGCACCCAGCCTCTGGTCGATAATTGGCCACATGAATGGCATTCAACACTGGGGCGAGACCCTGCGCTTGCTGGTCGAACTGTCGGCCACCGCCGCCTTTGCGCTGTCGGGCCTGATGGAGGCTGCGCGCAAACGGCTCGATGCGGTCGGCGTGTGCGTGGTGGCTTTTTTGGCCGCCTTTGGTGGCGGCACCTTGCGCGACTTGCTGCTGGACCAGCGCCCCTTCTTTTGGGTGCAACACGTCGAAGTGCTGTGGAGCGTCATGCTGCTGTGCGTGCTGGCCATGCTGTTCATGCGCCAACGCCATTTTGAAGTGACCGAAAAAGCCATCCTCTGGCCCGATGCCTTGGGCCTGGGCCTGTTCACCGCCACGGGCGTGCACCACGCCCTGCAAGCGCTCATGCCGGGCGTGGTGGCGGTGCTGATGGGTTTGATCACCGGTGTGTTTGGCGGCGTGCTGCGCGACATGGTGTGCAACGAAATCCCCACCGCCTTCAAGGACCACCGCCCTTATGCGGTCTGCGCTTTTGCCGGGGGCTGGGTCTATGTGGCGCTCTGGCAATTCGACGCGCCGGGCTGGCTGGCCCTGCTGGCCTGCCTGACCGTGACGGTGGGCTTGCGCGTGCTGGCCGTCTGGCGCAACTGGCGACTGCCGGCCTGGCGCACCTGATATCACCCATGTGGGCAGGCGTCTTCTTTTCTCTGGCCGCCGGCATGATGTGGGGCCTGGTGTTCGTGGGCCCGCTGATGCTGCCCGACTACCCAGCGGCCTTGCACACCTTTGGCCGTTACCTCGCGTTTGGCGTGATCGCACTGCCCCTGGCTTTTCTTGACCGCACCGAGTTGCGACGCCTGACGCGCGCCGACTGGCTGGCCGCTTTGCGCCTGGCGGCCATTGGCAACGTGCTGTATTACCTGTTCCTGTCCAGCGCCATCCAACGCGCAGGCGGCGCGCTGACCACCATGGTCATCGGCACGCTGCCGGTGGTGATTGCGGTCTCGGCCAACCTGCTCAACCACCAACGCGACGGACGCTTTCCGTGGCTGAAACTGGGTCCGCCGTTGGCGCTGATTTTGCTGGGCATTGCCTGTGTCAACCATGTCGAATGGACCGCTCTGCTGCAAAACCCGCAGGCCGACACGGGCCGCTACATCACAGGCGCTGTGCTGGCGGTCGGGGCCGTGGCCTGCTGGACTTGGTACCCGCTCAAAAACGCCGACTGGCTGCGCGGCCACCCCGAGCGCAACCCCCGCGTGTGGGCCACCGCACAGGGCTTGGCCACCCTGCCCTTGGCGCTCATGGGTTATGGGCTGTTCTGGATGTGGCAAGGGCTGACCGAAGCGTCGTTCCCCATGCCCCTGGGTCCGCGCCCGCTCGAATTCATCGGCCTCATGATGGCCATCGGCCTGTTCGCCTCATGGCTGGGCACCCTGTGCTGGAACGCCGCCAGCCAGCGCCTGCCCACCGCACTGGCGGGGCAACTCATCGTGTTTGAAACGCTGGCCGCATTGGCCTACGCCTTCATGCTGCGCGGGCAGTGGCCAGCGCCCCTCACGCTGGCCGGGATTGCGCTGCTGGTGGCGGGCGTGATCGCTGGGGTGCGCGTCAAGGCCGCAGATCGTTGAGCTTTCATCGCGGAGGGGGGTGCAGCCGAACCCTGCGCCAGATGCGATCAGGTGCCTCATGAATCTTGAAGCTTTTGAACCGGTGAATCACAAGATACAGATCAAATGCCGTGGCTTTTATATCCGTGGGTGGATGGACTGTAGCTTTCAAGCCTACTAAAAAGAACACTTGCACCATGCCAGTTGTTCGCAGCAAAACCACCCAAAGTCTCCGCGACGATCTCGCGGCCAATGTGCGGCATTACCGCGCCCTCAAAGCCATTCCACCCGCCAAGCCGGTGTCTCAAGAGCGCGGCGCTTGGGAAGCGGGCATTGACCGAACCATGATGAGCAAGATCGAAAGAGCCAAAACCAACCCCAGCCTGGAAACCCTTCTGAAGCTGGCCAACTATCTGAACGTCAGCGTGGCCGACCTGCTGGCCGAGCGCCCCTGAAACATGAGGACAGAAACCATGACAACCCTGTGCCCATCGGGAAAACGCTGGACGCCCCCACAATCACGATCAGGGCCGTCCCGATGAACGCCGCAGCGACTGAAACCTTGTATTACCGATTCTTGAAATTGCGCCAATCGGTGAACACCTTGCCAGCCGGTGTGGCGCTGAGTCCGGTTGAAGCGCTTTTGCTCGAGGAAATAGTGCTGAAGCAACAAGCGCACCAACCCATGACCGTCAGTGAAGCCATTGAACTGTCACACTTGGCCTCGCCATCTACCTTGCACAAGAAACTGAGCCGTCTCAAGAGCATGGCATTGTTGACGACTGAAAACCGCGACAACGACCACCGAACCAAGTATCTGGTGCTGACCCCGATCGCTGAGGAATATTTCCGCGCGCTGGGCAAAGCCCTTCAAAAAGCTGTGGACAAACCAACGCGTATCGCATGACCAATCCCATGCAAAGGCATGAACGCCTCTGCATGGGATCAACTCAATACACCGGCTGATGCTGCTTCAAGCTGTTGATGACTTCCGCCGTCAGCACAAACCCCGCGCCATACAACGCCGCCAATTCAGCACAGCGCTTGGCGAACGCATCCACACCTTGGCCATAGATGAACTGCAGCGCACCACCCGTCCAGGCCGGAAAGCCGATGCCGAAGATCGAGCCGATGTTGCCGTCGTGCACCGAGGTCAGCACGCCTTCTTGCAGGCAGCGTGCCGTCTCCACGGCTTGGCGGTACAGCAGGCGGTCTTTGATGTCTTGCTGGCTGTAGACCACGTCGGCTTTTTCAAAGCGGGTTTTCAGCTCGGGCCACAGCACTTTCTTTTGGCCAGCGGGGTAGTCGTAAAAACCACCGCCTGCGGCGCGGCCGGGGCGATTGAGTTCTTTGACCATGCGCTCGACGAACAACTCGCCGGGCGTGGCGGTGTGGGTTTTGCCTTCTTTGGCAAAGTCTTCACGGGTTTGGTCCAGCACATGCACCGACAGCGACAGCGCGGTTTCGTCCAGCACGGCCAAGGGGCCGACCGGCATGCCCACTTGCATGGCCAGGTTTTCGATCACGGGGGCGGGAATGCCCTCGCCCAGCATGGCCGCGCCTTCCATCACAAAGGTGCCAAAGGTGCGGCTGGTGTAAAAGCCGCGCGAGTCGTTCACCACGATGGGCAGCTTGCCCAGCGCCTGCACATAGTCGTACGCACGGGCGATGGTTTCGTCGTCGGTCTGTGCGCCGCGAATGATCTCCACCAACTGCATCTTGTCCACAGGGCTGAAGAAGTGGATGCCGACGAATTTGTTGGCGTTGGCGCTGGCCGTGGCCAAGCCGCTGATGGGCAAGGTGGAGGTGTTGCTGGCAAAGAAGCCGCCTTCGGCCAGCATGGGCTCGGCCTCTTGCGTGACCTTGGCTTTGAGTTCGCGATTTTCAAACACAGCCTCGATGATCAGGTCGCAGCCCTTCAGGTCTGCGGCGCTGGCGGTGGGTTGGATCAATGACAACAAGGCCGCTTGTTTGTCCGCCGTCATGCGGCCTTTGTCCACGCGCTTTTGTGTGAGCTTGTGGCTGTAGGCCTTGCCTTTTTCTGCGGCTTCAACGCTCACGTCTTTGAGCACGGTGGCGATGCCCCGGCTGGCTTGTGAATACGCAATGCCCGAGCCCATCATGCCCGCGCCCAAAATGCCCACCTTTTGCGGCTTGTAGCGCGGCGCAGCCTTGGGGCGGCTTTGGCCACCCTTGATGCTGTTCATGTTGAAGAAGAAGGTGTTGATCATGTTGCGCGCCACCTGGCTGGTCATGAGACCGGCGAGGTAACGGCTTTCGATGCGCATGGCGGTGTCAAAGTCCACCATCGCACCTTCGACCATGGCGGCCAGCGCCGCTTCTGGGGCAGGGTAAAGGCCGCGTGTTTTTTGCTTGAGTACGGCCGGGGCCACGCTCAGCATGCCCGCAATCTTGGGGTTGCTCGGCGTGCCACCGGGCATTTTGTAGTCCTTGCGGTCCCACAGGTGCTGGGCCGCTTCGGGCTGGCCCTGGCTTGCCGCGATGTGCGCCAAAGCGCGGGGGCGCAGTTGGTCGTCAGTGGCCACGATCTCGTGCACCAGGCCCAGCTTTTGGGCTTCTTCGGGGCCAAAGAGTTTGCTCTCCAGCACATAGGGCTGCGCGGCCATCAGGCCCAGTTGGCGCGTCATTTTGGTGATGCCACCACCACCGGGAATCAAGCCCAGCGTGACTTCGGGCAGACCAAATTGTGTTTTGGGGTTGGCCGTGGCGATGCGGTGGTGGCCGATCAGTGCCACTTCCCAGCCACCGCCCAGCGCCGTGCCGTTGAGGCAACTGACCACGGGCACGCCCAACGTCTCGATGGTGCGAAAAGCTTTCTTGATGCCTTCGATCTCGGCAAAGACACGCGGGCCGTCCGAGGCTTGCGAGCGCATCACGCCTTTGAGGTCGGCCCCTGCAAAGAAGGTGGACTTGGCCGAGGCCAAGATGATTCCTTTTAAAGACGCCTTGTCTTTGGCAACCTGCTCAGCCGCCTGAGTCAAGTCGGCCTGCCATTGCAGGCACATGGTGTTGACCGGCGAGCCCTGCTCGTCAAAGGTGATGGTGGCGATGCCGTCCGCCAGTTCGTAGCGCAGTGTTTTCAAAATGATGTTGCTCATGGTGCTCTTTCCCCGATCAAACGCGTTCAACGATGGTGGCGATGCCCATGCCGCCGCCCACACACAAAGTGGCCATGCCGTAACGCAGCTTGCGGCGGTGCAGCTCGTCGATCAAGATGCCCATGATCATCGCGCCCGTGGCCCCCAGGGGGTGACCCATGGCAATCGCGCCACCATTCACGTTCACCTTGTCGTGCGGCACGCCCATCTCTTGCATGAACTTCATGGGCACGGCGGCAAACGCCTCGTTGATCTCGAACAAATCGATCTGGTCAATCGTGAGGCCCGCCTTGGCCAGCGCCTTCCGCGCTGCGGGCATGGGGCCCGTCAGCATGATGGTCGGATCAGCGCCCGACAAGGCCACCGACACGATGCGCGCACGCGGCGTGAGGCCGTGGGTTTTACCTGCGGCCTCTGAGCCGATCAGCACAGCCGCTGCGCCGTCCACGATGCCCGACGAGTTGCCTGCGTGGTGCACATGGTGGATGCGCTCGACCTGCGGGTAGCGCTGCAAAGCCACCGCGTCAAAGCCCATCGCGCCCAGTTGCTCAAACGAGGCTTTGAGGCCGCCCAGTGTTTCCACCGTGGTGCTCGGCTTGATGAATTCGTCTTGCGCTAGGATGACCTGACCCAGCTTGTCTTTGACCGGAACGACCGAGCCATCGAAATAGCCCGCCGCACGCGCAGCCGTGGCGCGCTTTTGCGACTCAACCGCGAAGGCGTCGACATCGTGGCGGCTGAAGCCGCTCATGGTGGCGATCAGGTCAGCGCCAATGCCTTGCGGCACAAACAGCGTGGCGCTGTTGGTCTCGGGGTCTTGCGCCCAGGCACCACCGTCCGAGCCAATCGGCACGCGGCTCATGCTTTCCAGGCCGCCAGCCACGACCAGGTCTTCCCAACCGCTGCGCACTTTCATGGCGGCCATGTTGACCGCTTCCAAGCCCGAGGCGCAAAAGCGGTTGAGCTGCACGCCCGAGCAGCGCCAGTCCCAGCCTGCCGCCAGCGCAGCCACTTTGGGGATCACCGAGCCCTGTTCGCCAATCGGCGAGACCACGCCCATGACCACGTCGTCCACCGCTGCAGTGTCGAACTGGTTGCGGCTTTGCAGCTCGCGCAACACGCCCGACAGCAAGCTGATGGGCTTGACTTCGTGCAGGCTGCCGTCTTTTTTGCCTTTGCCACGCGGTGTGCGTATGGCGTCATAAACAAATGCTTCGCTCATGCTGTCTCCTGGGGGTCATCAAGGTGTTTGCCCGGTGTTTGCGGGATGCGTCAATCAGTATAGACTTTTACCAAGCAAACGCTTTGTATAAATACCAACTCTGAAGTCTTATAGGTGACACCATGATTGAACGCACACTTTTCAACGCCGACCACGAAGCCTTTCGCGACAGCTTTCGCCGCTTCATGGACAAGGAAATCGCCCCCCACCACGAGGCCTGGGAAGAGCAAGGCTATGTGGACCGCGCCGTGTGGGACAAGGCCGGAGAAAACGGCTTTTTGTGCATGACGCTGCCCGAAGCCTATGGCGGCTCGGATGCCGATAAGCTGTATTCGGTGGTGCAGATGGAGGAACTCTCCCGCGCCGGTTTCAGTGGCATTGGCTACGGCCTGCACAGCGAGATCGTGGCCCCCTACATCCTGCATTACGGCACCGAAGCACAAAAGCAAAAGTACCTGCCCAAGCTGGCCACTGGCGAGATGGTAGGCGCGATTGCCATGAGCGAGCCCGCTGCGGGCTCCGACCTGCAAGGCGTCAAAACCACCGCGCTCTTGCAGCCCGATGGCACTTACCTCATCAACGGCAGCAAGACTTTCATCACCAACGGCTGGCATGCCGACTTGGTGATTTTGGTGGCCAAGACTGACCCGGCTGCCGGGGCCAAAGGCACCAGCTTGTTTCTCATCGAGCGTGGCACGCCAGGGTTTGAAAAAGGCAAGCGCTTGAAGAAGCTGGGCCTGAAAGCGCAAGACACGTCTGAGCTGTTCTTTGACAACGTCAAGGTCAGTGCCGACCAGCTGCTGGGCGGCGCAGCCATGCAGGGCAAGGGCTTCATTTGCCTGATGGAGCAACTGCCTTGGGAGCGCCTGCAGATCGCGATTGGCGGCATTGCCGCAGCGCAAGCGGCCATCGACTGGACGGTGCAATACGTGAAAGACCGCAAGGTGTTTGGCCAGGCCGTGGGCAACTACCAAAACACCCGCTACACCTTGGCCGAGCTGCAAACCGAGGTACAAGTTGCCCGTGTGTTTGTGGACAAGTGCTCTGAACTGTTGCTGCAAGACAAACTCGACACGGCCACAGCCAGCATGGCCAAGTACTGGTGCTCGGATTTGCAATGCAAGGTGATGGACGAATGCGTGCAGCTGCACGGCGGCTACGGCTACATGTGGGAATACCCCATCACCCGCGCCTATGCGGACGCCCGCGTGCAACGCATCTACGGCGGCACCAACGAGATCATGAAAGAAGTGATCTCACGCAGCATGGGTTTGGCGGGGCGCTGAGCCACTACCCCGTGCCACACCCTTCAGCTGTCACCCCGGGCTTGACCCGGGGTCCATCCCCCAACGCACATGGATGCCGGATCAAGTCCGGCATGACACCTCAAAAATGATCAGCGCCCCTACCCTTGTTGCGCCCAAGCGTGCCCGTGGTCGGCCGCGTAAAACCGAGCATGAGCGCGACGATGGCAACCGCCGTCAGGCGCTGATCTCGGCGGCGGCGCAGCTGTTCAAGCTGCAAGGCTACGACGCGACCAGCACACGCGAGATCGCGGCCAAAGTCGGCATGCAGTCAGGCTCGCCCTTCTACCACTTTGGCAACAAGCAAGACCTCTTGCTGGCCGTGATGGTCGAAGGCATGAAGCAGGCCATCGCTCGCCAGCTGGCCGCCTGCGGTCAAGCCACACCCACACAAAGCGCGCGCGAACGCCTGCGCAGCCTGATCCGTCACCACTTCGATGTGCTGCTCGGCCCCGACAGCGACTTCATCCCGGTGATGCTCTACGAATGGCGTTCGCTGGCGCCTGCACAACGCAAGACCATCACCGAACTCAAAGACGATTACGAAGCCGCCTGGATACCGGTGCTGCAAGCCCTGCAAGACAGCGGCCAATTGCAAGCGCCGGTGGGTCTCGCGCGGCTGATGATTTTTGGCGCCCTGAATTGGTCGGTGCAGTGGTACGAAGCCCCGCGCCAAAGCGGCAAGGCCAAGCGAGCTTCGCTGGACGACTTGACCGACACCGCCCTGCAACTTTTTTTACGAGACACCGCATGAACACCTCGCCCCCTGCAGCCCCTTACCGATCGGTCTTTTCCCCCGGGCTCCTCAGCGGGCAAGTCATCCTGGTCACCGGCGGCGGCTCGGGCATTGGCCGCTGCACCGCGCACGAGCTGGCCAGCCTGGGCGCACACGTCGTGCTGGTGGGCCGCAACCCCGACAAGCTGACCGCCACCGCGCAAGAGATCACGGGCGACGGCGGTCAAGCCAGTTGGCACAGCTGCGACATCCGGCGCGAAGACGATGTGAAAGCCATGGTCGCGCAGGTGGTGCAGCAGCACGGCCGCATTCACGGCTTGGTCAACAACGCGGGCGGTCAATACATCTCGCCCTTGGCCAAGACCAGCGCCAAAGGCTGGCAAGCCGTCATCGACACCAACCTCACCGGCGGCTTTTTGGTGGCGCGTGAGTGCTTCAACCAAAGCATGCAACAGCACGGCGGCGCGGTGGTCAACATCGTGGCCGACATGTGGGGCTCGATGCCGGGCATGGGCCACAGCGGCGCGGCACGGGCGGGCATGGTCAGCTTTACTGAAACGGCCGCGCTCGAATGGGCAGCGCAGGGCGTGCGTGTGAACGCCGTGGCCCCCGGCTACATCGCCAGCAGCGGCATGGACCACTACCCGCCTGAGGCTGGCCCCATGCTGCGCGAGATGCGCAACACGGTGCCGCAAGGCCGCTTTGGCACCGAGGCCGAAACATCCGCAGCGATTGTGTTTTTGCTCTCGCCTGCGGCCAGCTTTGTGAGCGGCACGGTGCTGCGCGTGGACGGTGCGCGCCCGCAAATGCGCATGGGCTGGCAGCAGGCCGTGGCCAAGCCCGATGTGCAAACACGCGATGCCGTCAAACCCTTTGACGGCTTTCACCGCGCCGTGACCCCCAAGGTTTTCCAATGAATTTCGAATCCACCTGGAACCCGCACAGCCCCGTGGCCCAGCAGCGGCGCGAGGCCGCACTGGCCCGCTTGGCGCAGTGGCAGGCCTTGCAAGAGCGCGCAGCGCTTGCCTCGGCCCAATCCAAACCAGTCTTCGACAAACGCGGGCAGTTGCTGCCGCGTGAACGTGTGGCCTTGCTGCTGGACCCCGGCGCACCGTTTTTGCCGCTGTGCGCGCTGGCGGGCTTCATGCAAGACACCCCCGATCCGGCCAAGTCGGTGCCCGGCGGCGGCATGATCGCGGGCATTGGCTTCATCAGTGGTATGCGCTGCATGGTGGTGGCCAGTGACTCGGGCATCGAAGCCGGGGCGATTCAGGCGCGGGGCCTTGAAAAAATCTTGCGCGTGCAAGAGCTGGCCCTGGAAAACAAATTGCCGTTTGTGCACCTGGTCGAAAGCGCCGGGGCCAACCTGATGCAGTACAAGGTCGAGGGCTTTGTGCTGGGGGGCAGCTTGTTTCGCAACCTGGCGCGCTTGTCGGCGGCGGGCCTGCCGGTGCTCACCGTGCAACACGGCTCGGGCACCGCAGGCGGGGCCTACATGCCGGGGCTGAGTGACACCGTGATCATGGTGCGCGGCAGGTCGCGCGCCTTTCTGGCGGGGCCCCCTTTGCTCAAAGCCGCCACCGGTGAAGTGGCGACCGAAGAAGATCTGGGCGGGGCCGAGATGCACACCAGCGTCTCGGGCTTGGGTGAATACCTGTGCGAAGACGACCGCCACGCGCTGGGCACGGCCCGCGATGTGGTGGCGCGTTGGGATTGGCCAGCGCACAGCACGCGCAAAGATGCCAAGCCCCCGCGCCTGGACGCCGAAGAACTGCTGGGCCTGATGCCCGCCCACCACCGCGAACCCATCGACATGCGCGAAGTCATCTTGCGCTTGGTGGACGACTCGGATTTTCTGGAGTTCAAACCGCTGTTTGGCGCGGCCACGGTGTGTGCGCAGGCCCGCATCGGCGGGCATTCGGTGGGCATCATCAGCAACAACGGCCCCATCGATGTGGCCGGGGCCAACAAGGCCACGCACTTCATCCAGTGGATGTGCCAACTGGGTCACCCCATCGTCTATCTGCAAAACACCACCGGCTACATGGTGGGCAAAGACAGCGAGCAAGGCGGCATGATCAAGCACGGCTCCAAGATGATCCAAGCCGTGACCAGCGCCACCGTGCCGCAAATCACCATCCAGTGCGGGGCCTCGTTTGGCGCGGGCAATTACGGCATGTGCGGGCGAGGTTATGCGCCGCGCTTTTTGTTCAGCTGGCCGGGGGCCAAGACAGCGGTGATGGGCGGCGAGCAAGCCGCCCGCACCATGCAGATCGTGGCCGAAGCCGGCATGGCCCGCAAAGGCATCACGCCCGACCCCGACAAAATGCAGGCCCAGTTCGACAAGATCGTGGCCTTGTTTGAAGCGCAGGCCGATGCTTTCTACACCAGCGGCCTGGTGCTGGATGACGGTGTGATCGACCCGCGCGACACCCGCAGCGTGCTGAGCTTTTGTCTGGACACCTGCTTGGAAGCTGCAGCCCGTCAAGCCCGCGCCATGACGTTTGGCGTGGCTCGCATGTGAGGATGTTTCATGCCTGAAATTTCGCGCACGCCACCCTCCGTCGTCACCCCAGGCATGACACCTTCCCTTGTCACCCCAGGCTTGACTTCCCCTTCTGTCACCCCGGGCTTGACCCGGGGTCCATCCCCCTTCACGCATGGATGCCGGATCAAGTCCGGCATGACAAGTTTCTGTGTCACCCCGCACACAACACTCTTCTCTGTCACCCCGGGATTGACTTCGCCTTCTGTCGCCCCGGGCTTGACCCGGGGCCCATCCCCCTTCACACATGCATGCCGGATCAAGCCCGGCATGACAGGCCTCTGCATCATCCCCGGCAAGACAGTTCCATAAACACCCCACGCACCAGGAGACACCCCATGCAATACACCCACGAACACCGCGAGATCCAGAACACGCTCAAGCGTTTCATCGAAGCCGAGATCAACCCCCATGTGGACGAGTGGGAGGCGGCCGAGATTTTTCCGGCGCATGAGGTCTTCAAGAAGATGGGCAATTTGGGCCTGCTGGGCCTGACCAAACCCGAAGCCTTTGGCGGGGCGGGGCTGGACTATTCCTACAGCATGGCCATGGCCGAAGCCCTGGGCCACATCGACTGCGGCGGCATTCCCATGGCGATTGGCGTGCAAACCGACATGGCCACACCCGCGCTCGCCCGATTTGGCAGCGACGAATTGCGTGCGCAGTTTTTGGCCCCCGCGATTGCGGGTGACATGGTCGGCTGCATCGGCGTGAGCGAGCCCGGTGCAGGCAGCGATGTGGCGGGCATCAAGACCGTGGCGCGCAAGGACGGCGAAGACTACGTGATCAGTGGCCAAAAAATGTGGATCACCAACAGCCTGCAGGCCGACTGGATGTGCATGCTGGTCAACACCGGCGAAGGTCCCATCCACAAGAACAAGAGCCTGGTCATGGTGCCCATGCGGGAAAACGGCAAGCTGTTGCCCGGCATCGAGGTGGGCAAGAAGATCAAAAAGATCGGCATGAACAGCAGCGACACAGGCCTGATTTATTTTGACGAAGTGCGCGTGCCGCAGCGCTACCGCATCGGGGCCGAGGGCCAGGGCTTCATCTACCAGATGCAGCAGTTCCAGGAAGAGCGCCTGTGGTGCGCGGCCAGCACGCTGCAGTCGCTGACCAACTGCATCCAGTGGACGGTGGAGTGGGCGCAAGAACGCAAGCTGTTTGGCAGCACACTGGCCGACCAGCAGTGGGTGCAATTCAAGCTGGCCGAACTCAAGGCCGATGTGGAATGCCTGCGGGCTCTAACCTACCAGGCCTGCGAGCACTACATCGCCGGTGAAGACGTGACCGAGTGGGCGACCATGGCCAAGCTCAAAGCGGGCCGCTTGAACCGCACCGTGCCCGACACCTGCTTGCAGTTTTGGGGCGGCATGGGTTTCACTTGGGAGAACAAAGTCTCGCGCATGTACCGCGATGGCCGTCTGGCCTCCATTGGCGGCGGGGCCGACGAGGTGATGCTGGGCATCCTGTCCAAGATGATGGGCATTGCCAAGCGGCCACAAGCATGAGCACTTTGTTGATCGAGCGCCAGGGCGCGGTCGAGACCTGGACGATGAACGACCCGGCCACACGCAACGCCCTGAGCGACGCGGTGGTGGACGGCTTGCTGCAAGCCTGTGGGCGTGCGGCGCAAGACCCCTCGCTGCGCTTCGTGGTGCTGACCGGTGCGGGCGGTGCCTTTTGCGCGGGGGGCAGTTTGGGCGGCTTTGCCAGCCTGATCGGTCAACCTTTGCAGACTGGTGAAACCGACCCGCTGCTGGCCATGAACCGTGGCTTTGGCGACTTGCTGCACGCCCTGAGTGCCCTGCCCCAGCTGCTGGTGTGCCGGGTGGACGGTGCGGCCATGGGCGGCGGTTTTGGCCTGGTGTGCTGCGCCGACCATGTGGTGGCCACAGCCCGCTCGGTGCTGGGCACCCCCGAAGTCACCCTGGGCTTGCCACCAGCGCAGATTGCGCCGTTTGTGTGGCAACGCCTTGGCGAAAGCGCCGCACGCCAGTGCCTGCTGCAAGGCCTGAGCTACACCGCAGCGCAAGCGCTGCAAGTGGGCTTGGTCAACGAGGTGATCGAACAGGACAGCGATGCAGCGTGGCAAAAAACACTGACGCGCCTCATGCGCGCTGCCCCCGGCGCGGTGGCCAGCACCAAACAACTGCTGCGGCAGCTGCGTGGCCCAGTGCCTGATTTGCGCGATGCGGCGGCCCAAGCATTTGCCCAAGGCCTGCGCAGCGCCGAAGCCGCGCAAGGCCTGGCCGCGTTTGCACGCAAACAGCCTGCACCTTGGACACTTTCTGGCAAGGACTCCGCATGACCTCGACCTTGTCCACCACTTTGCCCAATAAGGTCACCCGCCTGCTGATCGCCAACCGGGGCGAGATCGCCCGCCGGGTGATCCGCACCGCCCGCCACATGGGCATTCAGACGGTGGCCGTTTATTCAGACGCCGACCGCGAAGCCTTGCATGTGCAAGAAGCCGACACCGCCGTCGCTTTGGGTGGCACGCTGTCCGCTGACTCGTATTTGCGCATCGACAAACTGCTGGCAGCCGCCAAGGCCACCGGGGCCGATGCGGTGCACCCGGGTTATGGTTTTTTGAGCGAAAACGCCGAGTTTGCGCAAGCGGTGATCGACGCGGGCCTGACTTGGGTCGGGCCACCACCCACGGCCATCCGGGCACTGGGCAGCAAATCGGCCGCGAAAGCATTGGCCATGACGCACGGCGTGCCCTGGCTGCCGGGCTACTTTGGCGCAGACCAAAGTGACGCCACCTTCACTGCACAAGCGCAGCAGCTGGGTTTGCCGCTCATGGTGAAAGCCGTGGCCGGGGGCGGCGGGCGCGGCATGCGCCTGGTGACCGACATGGCGCAACTGCTGCCCGCGCTGCAAAGCGCCCACTCTGAAGCGCTGGCCGGGTTCGGCAACGGCGACTTGTTGATGGAGCGCGCCTTGCTGCGCCCCCGCCACATCGAGGTGCAAATCATGGCCGACGCGCACGGCCACTGCATCCACCTGGGTGAGCGCGATTGCTCGGTGCAGCGGCGGCATCAAAAGATCATCGAAGAATCGCCCAGCCCGGCTGTGATGCCTGCGCTGCGCGAGCAACTGGGGCAAGCGGCCATCGCACTGGCGCAATCGGCGGGCTATGTGGGCGCGGGCACGGTGGAGTTTTTGCTGGACGAAGCCCAAGCGGACAAACCGTTTTATCTCATGGAGATGAACACCAGGCTGCAGGTGGAGCACCCGGTGACCGAGATGCTCACGGGGCTCGATTTGGTGGAATGGCAACTGCGCATCGCACGCGGCGAGCCGCTGCCGTTGGCGCAAGCCGATGTGCAGCTGCAAGGCCATGCCATCGAAGTGCGCCTGTGCGCTGAAGACGAACACTTCACGCCGCAGACCGGCACCGTGCAAGCCTTTGCAGCACCTGAGGGCTTGCGCTTTGACCATGCGCTGCACGCAGGCGCGGTGGTCACGCCGCACTACGATTCGATGCTGGGCAAATTGATTGCGCACGCGCCCACACGCAGCGAGGCCATCGACAAATTGTGCGCAGGCCTGAACCAGACCACGCTGCTGGGCTTGCCCACCAACCGGGCGTTTTTGGCCGCTTGTTTGCAACACCCCACGTTTGCTGCAGGCGAGGCTTTGATTCCGTTTTTGGCCGAACAAGCCGACACAGTGCGCGAATGTCTGCAAGCCACGGACGACGCTCGCACCGTGGCCGTGCTGGCTGTGCTCTATGCACAGCAATCACCCGCCGCCGCGATGCCCTGCCCCTTCAAGCGGCCTGTGCGCATGGGCCTGGGTGAAGAGGTCTTGTCGCTGCGCTTGCAGGAGCTGGGTCGGGAACAAGTGCGCATTGAAACTGGAGATGCCACGCACGAGGCACGCGTACAACGCAGCGACGATCTGCTGCACATCGCGCTGAACGGCAAGCACTGGCAAGCCCATGCAGTGGCCTGCACGGGTGCGGTCCAGCGCTGGCATGTGCAACTGCAAGGCCCCGAATGTTTTGAGCTGTGGCTCACCGACCAAAGCCACAGCGCCCCCAGCACAGGGGCGAGTGCCCAAGCGGCGCAGTCGCTGCGGGCACCCTTCAACGGCAAATTGATCGCGCTGCATGTGCAAGAAGGCCAATCAGTCAAACAAGGCGATGCCGTGCTGGTGATCGAGTCGATGAAGTTGGAGCACATTTTGTGCGCCCCACGCGATGCGGTGGTGCACAGCCTCTCGGCCAGCGTCGGCCAACAAGTGGGCCCCGGCCAAGTGCTGGTGCAATGGAAGGACGCCGCATGAACACCGCTGATTTCACAACTGAGTTCACAACGGAAGACCTGCAAAGCCTGCAAGCCACGGTGGAGCGCTTTGCCAAACAAGCCATCGCCCCACATGTACCCGCGTGGGAAGAAGCCGGTCAATTTGACCGCAGCCTCTACAAGCAAGCCGCCGCGCTGGGCCTGCTGGGCCTGGGCTACCCCGAACACCTGGGCGGCACGCCCGCACCTTGGCGCGCACGCAACATGCTGTCGCAAACCCTGGCGCGTCACGGCGGCAGCGGCGGCGTGATGGCCAGCTTGTTTTCACACAACATCGGCTTGCCGCCGGTCATGGCGCATGGCAGCGCCGAGTTGCAAGCCGAAGTGGTGCCACCCGTGCTGCGCGGCGAGCGCATCGCGGCGCTGGCCATCACCGAGCCCGGTGGCGGCTCGGACGTTGCCAGCCTTCGCACCACCGCCCGCGCCGATGGGGCCGACTATGTGATCGACGGCGAAAAAGTCTTCATCACCTCAGGCCTGCGCGCCGACTGGATCACGCTGGCCGTGCGCACCGACCCGACCAGCAAGGGGGCCAGCGGCATCTCGATGGTCGTGGTGCCTGCAGGCACGCCCGGCATCACACGCACACGATTGCACAAGATGGGCTGGCACAGCTCGGACACCGCGCAACTGCACTTTGACGGCGTGCGCGTGCCCCAGCGCTACCGCCTGGGCGAAGAAGGCGCGGGCTTCAAGATGATCATGGGCAATTTCAATGGCGAGCGCCTGGCCATGTCGGCCATGGCGCTGGGCTTTGCGCAGGCTTGTTTTGACGAAGCGCTGGACTGGGCACGCCAGCGCCAGACCTTTGGTGCGGCCCTGATCGAGCGGCAGGCGATCCGCCACAAGTTGATGGACATGCAAATGCGCATCTCGTCCACGCAAGCTTGGGTGGATTCCGTGACGCAGCAGGCCGATGCAGGCCAGACCGGTGCCGAGTGGGTGGCGCAGGTGTGCCTGCTGAAAAACCACGCCACCCAGACCATGCAGTTTTGCGCCGACGCCGCCGTGCAACTGCTGGGCGGCATGGGCTTCATGCGCGGCACCGTGAGCGAGCGGGTTTACCGCGAAGTCAAGGTGATGATGATCGGCGGCGGGGCCGAAGAGATCATGAAAGAGCTGGCGGCCAAGCAACTGGGCATTTGAAGCATCCAAGAAAAAACCGCCAGGCCCTTGCAGGCGCTGGCGGTTTTTTTCATGCAGCTTGCGCTGCATCGATCACTTGGCCTTGGGGTAGTCGGCCACAACTTTCCAGCGACCTTCCTGGATCTGCGACATGCGCGAGATGTTGTTGCCCAAACGCTTGGTGGGGCTGAACGTCATCTCGGGGCTGCCGAAGATGTCCGAAGGAATCTTCATGGTGTCCATGGCTTTGATGAAGGTTTCGGTGGTCAGGTTGGCACCGGCTTTTTCAACCGCACGCAAGTACGAATCCACGGCGCCGTAGCCATAGGCCGAGAAGACGGTGGGGTCTTCGTTGAACATGGTTTTGTACTTGTTGGCCCAGAAGCGGATGGGCTGCGAGGCCTCGTCCAGATAGGGGTGCTGTGAAGTCATGGTGGCATAGAAGCCATTCATGGCGGGGCCACCCAACTTGTGGATCAAGTCGGTGTATGCCGCGCTCGAACCGACGAAAGTGGGGTTGAATCCCAGACGACGTGCGGTGGCGATGCCGCCAATCGTCTCACGGATGATGGTGCCCATGACCACGAAGTCGCACTTGGCGGAGGCCAGCTTTTGCATCTGCGATGCAAAGTCGGTCGCGCCGCGCTTGTAGGTGGTGACTTCAGCGAACTGCAGGCCGGCTTCCTTCAAGCCGGCTTCCGCACCGCGGAAGACTTCCAGACCGAATTCATCGTCCTGGTACATCGCACAAATTTGCTTGGCGCCTTTTTCCTTGATCAGGGTTGGCACGGCCTGGCGCATCTGGTCGTAATACGTGGCGGCGAACGAGTACTTGAGCTTGTGGAAGGGCTCGTACATTTCACGCGCTGCGGTCACGGGGAAGAAGTTGACCACGTTCTTCTGGAACTGCACAGGCATGGCGGCCATGTTCTGCGCGGTGCCGATGTGGGCCACCATGGCAAAGATCTTGTCTTGGTTGACCAGTTTTTGTGCAGCCAGCACAGCGCGACGCGGGTCATAACCCGAGTCTTCCACCAAGAGCTTGACCTTGCGGCCATTGATGCCGCCTTGCTCGTTGACTTCGTCCACACGCAGCATCATGCCCAGACGCACTTGTTTGCCAAAGCCGGCCAAGGGGCCGGACAAGTCCTGGATGGAGCCGATGACGATTTCGTTTTTGCTCACGCCTTGCGTTTGGGCCGAGGCGCTGCCTGCGGCCAGTGCCATCGCCGCGGCGATCAGACTGAGTTGGATTTTCATGGGGCTTGTCTCCTGTTGTAAGTGAAAGGTGAATCGGTCAGCGGTACATCGCTTCAATTTGTGGCGCGTACTTTTGTTGAACCAGTTTGCGCTTGAGCTTCATGGTGGGGGTCAGCTCTTCGTCTTCGGCCGTGAGTTGCGTCTCCAGCAGCCAGAATTTCTTGATCTGTTCGACGCGTGCAAATTTCTTGTTGACGCGCTCGAGCTCGTTTTGGATCAGGTCTTGTACCTCGGCAGCGCGGGTCAGGCTGGCGTAGTTGGAGAAAGGCACATCGTTGTCCTGTGCGTATTTCTCCACGTTTTCCTGATCGATCATGATGATCACTGTGAGGTAAGCCCGTTTGTCGCCAATGACCACCGCGTCGGTGATGTAGGGCGAGAATTTCATTTCGTTTTCCAGCTCGCTCGGGGTGATGTTCTTGCCCCCTGCCGTGATGATGATGTCTTTCATCCGATCGGTGATGCGGAAAAACCCTTCCTCGTCGACCACACCCACGTCGCCGGTGTGCAGCCAGCCGTCCGCGTCAATGGTCTCAGCTGTTTTCTCGGGCAGGTTCAGGTAGCCCATGAAGACGTTGATGCCGCGCACCAGGATCTCACCGGTCACCGGGTCCAGACGCACTTCGTTGAAGTCGGCGGCAGGGCCAATGGAGCCGGGCTTGATGTGGTCGGCAGGCACGCCGGTGGCAGCGCCACAGGTTTCGGTCATGCCCCAGACTTCCAGCATGGGCAGGCCCAATGCCAGATACCAGCGCACCAGATCGGGCGAGATGGGTGCAGCCCCCGTGACCAGAAAGCGGGCGCGGTGGATGCCGATCATCTTGCGCACATTGTTCAGTGCCAGCCAGCGCGCCACATGAAAGCGCGCCTTCAGGTGCGCAGGCACAGGCTTGCGCGCCAACACCAACTCGGCCACCTGCTGGCCCACGCCAATGGCCCAGCCATAAACAGCTTGCTGAAAACCGCCCGCCTCTTTGAGCGCGATCATCACGCCGGAATAAAACTTCTCCCACACGCGCGGCACACCGGTGAACACGGTGGGCGCGATCTCGCGCACGTTCTCGGGCACGGTTTCGGGGTTCTCGACAAAATTGAGTTTGGCACCGGTGTAGAGCGAGAAATACTCGCCGCCCATGCGTTCGGCAATGTGGCACAAGGGCAAGAAACACATGCACTCGTCGGTCTCGTCACGCGCGATCAGCGTGTTGTAGCCGCGCACGCTGTGCACCAGGCCCCGGTGGTTGTGCATGGCGCCCTTGGGCTTGCCGGTGGTGCCCGAGGTGTAGACCAAAATGGCCAGGTCTTCGGCGCGGCAGGCCTGCGTGCGCTGCACCAGCATGTCGGGATGGGCTTTCAGGTGCTCACGGCCCAAGGCGCGCAAGTCATCCAGGCTGATGACCTGCGGGTCATGGAACTCGCGCAGACCGTCCATGTCGAACACGACGATCTTTTTGAGCAGCGGCAATTTGTCGCGCACGGCCAGCGCTTTGTCCAGTTGCTCGTCGTCTTCGACAAACAGCACGGATGTGCCCGAGTCTTCGCTCAGGTAATGCACCTGATCTGCGGCGTCGGTGGGGTAGATGCCGTTGGCCACGCCGCCAGCACTCAGCACCGCGAGGTCGCACAAGACCCATTCGATGTTGGTGTTGGACAAAATGGACGCGGTGTGGTGGGCCTCAAATCCCAAGGACATCAGGCCGTGGCCAATCTCGCGCACGGCCTGAGCGGTTTCGTTCCAGGTCCAGCTGCGCCAGATGCCCAGTTCTTTTTGGCGCATCCACACATTGGGGCCACGGGCGGCCACGGCGTTCCAGAAAATCGCGGGAATGGTTTCACCCGCCATGACAATATTTTTGTTGGGCGCAATGCCCGAGACGTCCCAGAGGTTGCTCATCTCTTATCTCCAGGTTTTCTTCTTTTTCCAGCGGCGGTCAGCGCGCACGCCTTCTTCCTTCATGCCCAGGTAGAACTCCTTGATGTCGTCCTTTTCGCGCAAGCGGGCACAGCTGTCTTCCATCACGATGCGGCCGTTTTCCAGCACATAGCCGTAGTCCGAGGCATTGAGCGCCATGTTGGCGTTTTGCTCGACCAGCAAGATGGTGGTGCCGCGCTCGCGGTTGATACGCACCACGATCTCGAAAATCTCTTTGGTCAGCTTCGGGCTCAGGCCCAAGCTGGGTTCATCCAGCAAGATCAGATCAGGGTTGGCCATGAGGGCCCGGCTGATCGCCAGCATTTGCTGCTGACCGCCCGAGAGCAAGCCCGCGTCTTGCGCGGCACGCTCGCGCAAGATGGGGAAGTAGTTGAACACCACTTCCATGTCGCGGGCCACACCATCGCGGTCGTTGCGGGTGAAAGCACCCATCAGCAGGTTGTCGCGGATCGACAGCAGCGGGAACACCTCGCGGCCTTCGGGCACATGCATCAGACCGCGTTGCACGATGTGCGCCGGGTCCATGGCGGTGATGTTCTGGCCTTTGAATTCGACCGAGCCTTTGCGCGGGTC
The DNA here is from genome assembly GCF_003063335.1 of Limnohabitans sp. MMS-10A-192. GTDB lineage: Bacteria > Pseudomonadota > Gammaproteobacteria > Burkholderiales > Burkholderiaceae_C > Limnohabitans_A. The sequence goes on from NZ_NERX01000006.1 coordinate 68,613, forward strand.
GATGATGCCGCTGATGGTTTTGAGGATGGTGGTCTTGCCCGCACCATTGGAGCCGAGCACGGTGGCGATCTCGCCTTTTTTGACCTGCAAGCTCACGCCCCGGATGGCCTTGATCGGGCCATAGGCGCTTTCCACGTTGAGCAGTTTGAGGACGATGTTGTCTTCGTTCACGGCGGTGTTCATGCGGCCTCCGCTTTGTGGTTTTCGCGGCGCAGCGCAGACACATCGTCCACCGAACCCAGATAAGCCTCGATGACGCCGGGATCGCTTTGCACCTGGCTGGGCGTGCCGGTGGCCAGCTCCTGGCCCTGGCTCATGGCCAGCACGCGGTCAGACACTTTGGAAACCAGGCCCATGTCGTGTTCGACCATCAGCACCGAAATGCCCAACTCGTGTTGGATGTCGGAAATCCAGAAGGCCATGTCTTCGGTTTCTTCGACGTTCAGGCCCGAAGAAGGCTCGTCCAGCAAAAGCAGCTTGGGCTCGGTGCACAGGGCGCGGGCCAACTCGACCACTTTGCGCACGCCGTAGGGCAAGCCTGCGACCATGGAATCGCGGTGGTGTTGCAGATCCAGGAAGTCGATGACTTCTTCGACCTTTTCACGCGCTTCGATTTCGGCAGCACGGGTTTTGCTGCTGAAAAACATCTCGCTCCACAAACCGGTTTTGCGGTGCGTGTGGCGACCGATCAACAGGTTTTGCAGCACGGTGGCGTGCTCGAACAACTCGATGTTTTGAAACGTGCGCGCGATGCCCAGGCCAGCAATGTTGTGCGCTGGCTGGTCGGTCAGGCGCAGCGTGCCCTCGGGGCCTGCGTAGTCGATCGTGCCCGTGGTGGGCGTGTAGATGCGGCTGATCAGGTTGAACACCGTGGTTTTGCCCGCGCCGTTGGGGCCGATCAGGGTGAAGACTTCGCCGCGCTTGACGTCGAAGCTGACGTTGTTGACGGCGAGCACACCGCCAAAGCGGACGCTCAGGTTCTGAGCAGAAAGGAGGATGTCGTCGTTCATTTGAGGCGGTCCGACTTCTGGAAGGATTTCTGGCGTTTGAACATGCCACGGCGGTAGAACGGGAACAGCTGGAACCAGGTGCGCACCTTGAGCCAGCGACCGTACAAGCCCATGGGTTCAAACAACACAAAGGCGATCAGCACAATGCCGTAGACCGTGCCTTGCAGGCCGGTGGCACCGCCAATGGCGGCAGGCAAAAAGTCTTTGCCCATGGCAATCAGCTGCGGCATGACGATCAAAAAGATCGCACCCAAAAACGCACCATGCACCGAGCCCAAACCACCGATCACCACCATCAAGAGCAAGTCGATCGACTGGATGATGTTGAACTGGTCTGGCGAGAGGAACTGGATCTTGTGCGCATACAGAGCGCCGCCAATGCCCGCCAGCGCGGCCGACAAAGCGAACGACAAAGTCTTGTAGCGGGCCAGGTGAATGCCCATGCTTTGCGCCGAGATCTCCGAGTCGCGGATGGCCACAAAAGCCCGACCGGTAGACGAACGCAGCAAGTTGAGGATGGCCAGCGTAGCGCCTACGGTCACCACCAAGCAGAGGTAATAGAAAGACTCGGTGCTGTCCAGTGTCCAGCCCATCATGGCCGGTGGATTGACACTCAGGCCAGCGTTGCCGCCGGTCATGTGTTCCCAACGGGCAATGCCTTCTTCGACGATGAAGCCAAACGACAGCGTGGCCATGCCCAGGTAAATGCCTTTGACGCGCAGCGCAGGCAAGCCCACGATGACACCCGCGATGGCGGAGAACAAACCTGCGCAAATCAAGGCCAAGGGAAAGGGCACCCCGGCATTGACCATCACCGCTTCGGTGTAGGCGCCCACGCCCAAAAAGGCCGCATGCCCCATGGAGAACAAACCGGTGAAACCGGCCAGCAGCATCAGGCCCAAGCCCACCACCGCGTAGATCAACACAAAGGTCAATTGCGCCAGCCAATATTCAGCCACCACCCAGGGGGCGGCGATCAGGAACAGCGCCAGCAAGCTGTACCAAAAGACATGGCCGCCGTGCTTGGCCAGCGTGATGTCCTGGTTGTATTGGGTTTTGAAAATGAATCGCATGCTCGGGCCTCAGACTTTCTTGCGCAGTGTTTCGCCGAACAAGCCATTGGGCTTGAGCACCAGCATGAGCAAGACCACGATGTAAGGCGCAATGTCTTTCACACCTTCGGGCAAATAGAAACCGGACAACGACTCCACGACGCCGATCACCAGACCACCGACGATGGCGCCGGGCAGACTGCCGAAGCCACCCACCACGGCTGCAGGAAATGCTTTCAGGCCAATGAAGCCCATGTTGGCGTGCACAAAAGTGATGGGCGCCAGCAGCAAACCCGCCACCGCCGCCACACCTGCGGCCAGGCCCCACACCAAGCCATTGAGACTTTGCACCGGAATGCCCATGTAGTAGGCCGCCAGCTGGTTTTGCGAGGAGGCCTGCATGGCGATGCCCAGCTTGCTGTACTTGAACATGGCAAACAAGCCCAGGCACAGCACGGTGGTGAACGCAATCACCACCAACTGCTCAGCCGCCACCACGAGCCCGCCCATTTGCAAGACCTGCCCGGCATAAGGCACGGGCATGGTGTGGGTGTCGGTGCCCACATCGGGGATCATGGTGATCAGGCCGCGCAGCACATAGCCCACCCCGATGGTGAGCATGACAATCGAAAAAGCCGGTTGCCCCAAGATGGGCCGGATGACCAGGCGCTCGAGCAACACGCCAAAAATGCCCATGGCCACAATGGCCGCAGGCACCGAAAGCCAGAATGGGAAACCCATCCAGGTCATGGCAGCCAAACCCGCGAAGGCGCCGACCATCATCAGGTCGCCCTGGGCAAAGCTCACCGTTTCGGTGGCCTTGTAAATCAGCACGAAACCCAGGGCAATGAGTCCATAGATACAGCCCTGAGCCACACCGCTGATAAGCAGTTGCAGCACTTGCACGCTTGTCTCCTTTTTTGTACTTCTGTCGTCATGCATCTGCTGCGATGGAGCCCGAGGTTCGGGTAACAGCATTTGCGAACGGTCGTGCGATTATGTATGTCTTTCACGAGACTTTCGCTAGGGGTTGTCCCCCATCCAACGTCACGCGCATGGCAGCAAGATCGACGCATGACAACATCCATACGCATTGGTTCTGGCCTGGGCTTTTATGGCGACAACTGGGAGCCTGTGGTCGCCAGCATTGAGCGCGGCGATGTGCACTACATCGCCAGCGACCACCTGGCCGAACTCACGCTGGCCATCTTGCAAAAAGACCGACAACGCGACCCCTCATTGGGTTATGCCCGCGACGTGATCCCCATGCTCATGCGCCTGTGGCCTTTGATGCAATCGCGCGGCGTGAAGTTCGTCTGCAACGCGGGCGGCCTGAACCCCATGGGCGCGGCGCAGGCCGTGCGCACCGCACTGGCCGCCAAAGGCTGGCACCCACGCATTGCCGTGGTCTCAGGCGACGATGTGCTGCACCTCTTGCAAGATGCGCAAGCGCGCTTTGACCACATGATGCATGGCGCAGAAGTGAGCAGCGTGCGCGAGCGCTTGGTGTTTGGCAACGCCTACCTCGGTGCGCAACCCATCGTGGATGCGCTGGCGCAAGGCGCCGACATCGTGATCACCGGGCGCGTGGCCGATGCGGCTTTGTTCCTCGGCCCTTTGGTGCATGGCCTGGGCTGGAAGCTGGGCGATGCCCGCACGCCAGAAGACTTCAACCGCCTGGCTCAAGGCCTGACGGTGGGGCATTTGCTGGAATGCTCGGGCCAGGGCAGCGGCGGCAATTTTGGCGACCAAGGCCACTGGCAAAGCATCCCGGATCTGGGCCACATCGGCTACCCCATCGCCGAAGTGTTTGCCGATGGCACGGCCATCATCACCAAGGCCCCGGACACAGGTGGGCTGGTGAACTTTGACACCGTGCGCCAACAACTGCTGTACGAAGTGCATAACCCGCACGCGTATTTTTCACCCGATGTGGTGCTCGACATGGGCCAGATCCAGTTGCACGACGAAGGCCAGCACCGTGTGCGTTTGACCGGCGCACAAGGCACGCCCCCCACCGACCAGCTCAAGGTGGTGGCGGGCTTCAAGGATGGCTTCAAGGCTGAGATCACCTGGGGCTTCTCATGGCCCGACGCCTGGGACAAAGTGCAAGCGGCTGAGCGCATCATCCGCGAGCAATTGCGCGAGAGGAAAATTCCTTTCGACGAATTGTTTGTGGAATACCCCGGCCTGAACTCGGCCCACGGGGCCTTGGCCCCCTTGCCTGCCGCCGCCGAGCTCAATCAACGCAACGAGATCTGGGTGCGCATGGTGCTGCGCACGCCGAGCAAAGCCGCAGCCGATGGCTTTGGCCGGCTGTTCCCGTGGATGGCCTTGAGCGGCCCGGCTTACACCTGTGGATTTCAGGGCCTGAACAACACCAGCGAGCTGCTGGGCATCTGGCCGACCTTGATTGCGCGTGAGCACGTACACGCGCGCGTTGACATGCTGGAGGTGCAGCCATGAGCACAACACTGCGCATCCCCTTGGTGCAACTGGCCCACGCCCGCAGCGGCGACAAAGCCGACTGGGTGGACTTCGGCCTGTTCGCCTGGAACGAAGCGGGCTACCGCATCCTCGAACGCGAGGTGACGGCCGCCAAAGTGCAAGCACACTTTGCGCCCTGGTTGCCCGGCCATGTCGATGTCTGGCCGCTGCCCAACATCCTGGCCATCAAGCTGGTGCTGCATGGCGCCCTGCAAGGCGGCGGTGCGCGCAATCTGCGGCTGGACAACCTGGGCAAAGCCATGGGCGCAGCGCTTTTGCGCATGGAGATCGAGCTCAGCACCGAAGAATTCGAGCAGGCGCAAAAAAGCCCCCGAAGGGGCTGGTGGCCTGACGCTTAAAACGTGTCCATCTTCAGCGCACTGCCAACCACGCCAGACTGCCTCATTCAGAAATGGGCAGTCCTACCAATTGCTGCAACTGGGCCAAATCCAGGCCATCCACCTTGTCCACCAGCTTCAAGCCTTGTGGGGTGCATGCCAGTGTTGCCAAGTCGGTGTAAACGCGTTTGACGCAGCCAATCGCGGTCAGGGGGTAGGTACAGGTCTGCACCAACTTGCTCTCGCCTGCCTTCGTCAGCAGGTCCATCATCACCCAGGTTTGCTTGGCCCCAACCGCCAGGTCCATCGCGCCGCCGACAGCCGGAATGGCCCCGGCCTCGCCCGTGCTCCAGTTGGCCAAATCGCCTGTGGCCGAAACCTGAAAAGCACCCAGCACGCAAATGTCGAGATGCCCGCCGCGCATCATGGCAAAGCTGTCGGCATGGTGAAAAAATGCGCCACCCGGCAACAAGGTCACGGGCTGTTTACCGGCATTGATGAGGTCGTAATCATCCTCGCCATCGGCGGGTGCCGGGCCCATGCCCAGAATGCCGTTTTCGCTGTGCAAAATGACCTCACGCCCCGCCGGGATGTGGTTGGCCACCAGCGTGGGCATGCCGATGCCCAGGTTCACACAAGCGCCATCGTGGATGTCTTGCGCCACGCGCCTGGCCAGTTCATCCTTGCTGCGGCGTTGGTAAGAAGTGTTCATGTTCATCAGGCCGCTTTCTTGAATCCGCCACCCTGGGTGGCCACACGTTCGATCTGCAACACACGGCTCACATGGATGCCCGGCGTCACGATGGTTTCAGGGTCCAGCGCGCCCAGCGGCACCACCTCGTGCACCGTGGCCACCGTGTGCTTGGCCGCTGTGGCCATCACAGGTCCGAAATTGCGCGCCGCCTTGCGGTAAGTCAGGTTGCCCCAACGGTCACCACGCTCGGCCTTGATCAGTGCCAGATCACCGTAGATCGGATATTCGAGCACATACTGGCGCCCTTGGATTTCACGGGTTTCCTTGCCACGTGCCAGCTCGGTGCCAAAACCGGTGGGCGTGAAGAAAGCGCCAATGCCCGCGCCCGCAGCGCGCAGGCGCTCGGCCAAATTGCCCTGCGGCACGAGTTCCAGCTCGATCTGACCACTGCGGTACAAACTGTCGAAGACATGCGAATCGGTCTGCCTCGGAAAACTGCAGATGATCTTGCGCACGCAGCCGGCCTTGAGCAAAGCAGCCAGACCAGTGTCGCCATTGCCAGCGTTGTTGTTGACCACGGTGAGGCCCTTGGCGCCTTGCGCGATCAAGCCGTCTATCAATTCATTGGGAATACCTGCGGTGCCAAATCCACCAATGAGCACCGTCGAGCCATCGGCCACCGGCCCCAGTGCATCGGCCATGCTTAAAGCTATCTTGTCGATCATGTTTGCACTTCAAAAGCGTTGAGGGTCATGCATGCAAGTATGTACCAAGCTGGCATGTCCGCAGAAATGCATGGGGGATTTGCCGATAGCGATCAAGCGGGACAAGGCGTGCCCTGGTGTGCCAGCATTCGCAGGCCTTGCGGCCCCTCTGCGCCAGACTCGGGCATCCACACCGTCATGAACAAGCTGCGCACCGCCTTGGACTGACCGTCTTTGCTGACATCGGCCGACATGCGTCCGGTCACCACATGTCCCAAGCCTGCCGCATGCACTTGCAAGTCTTCAAAAGACAAGCTCAGGTACTTCAAGCTGCCACTGGCCAATTTGGCCAGATAGGTGGTCTTGCTATCGCGCGCCCCAGTGGAATGCACGTAGACCAAACCATCGGACAGCAGCCCATCCAGGGCCGCGATGTCACCGTTCAGCATGGCTTGGCGGCGTTGCTCTTCAGCGATCAATGCGCTCATTTGATTGATTCCATTTTGATGTTCGAGCGGGGCCCCTCAGCATGAAACCGCTCAACTTGCGCTGTCAGTCATGCCGCAGGCCCCCACAGCCCCTCACCGTCCCGATCGTCTGGATGTGACGCCGCCGGGTCTTCTTGCGCTCAGTCCAGCTTCACGCCGGCCTTGCGAATGGCTGGGCCCCACAGGGCATCGTCTTGTTTGAGAAAGGCTGCAAATTCGGCCGAAGTCTGCCCCTTCAAGTCACCGCCGTAAGAACGCCATTTAGCGATCAACTCGGGATTCTGCGCGGTGGCTTTTTGCATGGCCTCGCCCAGTTTGGCCACCACGGCGGCAGGTGTGCCAGCAGGCGCAAACAAACCGATCCAGGCGGTGGGGCTGTAGTCTGGCAATCCCGCCTCAGCAAAGGTGGGCACATCCGGGAAGTTGGGGTGACGCGTCTTGCCCGTCAGCGCCAAAATTTTGAGCTTGCCCGCCCGGACGTTGCCAATGGCAGCGGGCAAGGCGTCAAAAATCACGTTAACTTGCCCTGCGACCAAATCTGCATAAGGGCTCGAGGTGTTGTAGGGCACAAAATCGATCTTGACCCCGGCGTTCGAGGCGAACCACTCACCGGCCAGATGGGAGTAGCTGCCCACACCCGATGTGGCCGCCGTCAACGAGCCCGGCTGCTTTTTCAGACGCTCGATCAGCTCCTTCGCATTTTTCTCGGGCACGCTCGGATGGGCTGTCAGGGCCGTGTTCAACAGCCCGACAACGCTGATGGGCACAAAGTCGCGCTCCACTTTGTAAGGCACCTTGGCGCCATAGGTGTAGGGCAACACCGACATCGAGGTGGTCGAACCCATCACCAATGTGTAGCCGTCGGGTGTGGCTTTGGCACCGGCTTCCATGCCAATCATGGTGGATGCGCCCGGACGGTTTTCCACCACCACCGATTGCCCCAGGGCTTTGGACAACTCCAGCGCAATTTCGCGGGTGTTGGCGTCCGGGCCTGTGCCCACGGGGAAAGGGGCAATGATCTTGATCGGCTTGATCGGATAGTCCTGGGCCATGGCGGGCAAGGCACTGAACAAAGCCAAGGCCAAAGTGGCCAGGCCCATGCGGCGGGTGGTGCAATTCATGCGAGTGTCTCCTGTTTGTGGATGGTCAAGACCATAGGGTCTGGCAGCATTCTTTCAAATCAAATAAATTATCACCATGGGATAAACCATTAGTTTTTTATTCATCAATCAAAATAGAATCAATGCAAATTTCGCAAATGGAGTGAGCATGTCGAACCCTCTTGGTCAGAAAAATTCCCTGTCTTTCAGCCACATGGGCTTCTATGTGCGTGACCTCGAACGCATGGCCCGCTTTTACAAAGAGGTGATGTGCTTCTTTGAAACCGACCGCGGCGACTTAGGGCCCGTGCAACTGGTGTTCCTCAGCCGGGATCCTTGCGAACACCACCAGATCGTGCTGGCTACGGGCCGTCCTACAGACCTGTCGTTCAGCGTGATCAACCAGATTTCGCTGCGCGTACCCGACCTGGCCACACTGCGCACGGTGCGTGACCGGGTGACCGCCGACCCCGATGTGAGCGATCTGGTCTGCGCCACCCACGGCAATGCGGTGTCGATCTACTTTCGCGACCCAGAAGGTAATCGACTGGAGGTGTTTCTGGACATGCCCTGGTACTGCGAGCAACCTCTTCGCGAGCCGATCGATCTGGACCAAAGCGATGAAGCCGTCATGGCTGCCGCCGAAGCCTTGGCACGCAGCCGACCCAAATTCCGCAGCCGCACTCAGTGGATCACGGAAATGCAAGCGCTCATGGGGTACAAGGCATGAACCAGACGGTGTTTGACGTCGCCATCATCGGCTACGGGCCTGCAGGTGCCACACTGGCCAACTTGCTGGGGCAATACGGCCTGTCGGTGCTGGTGCTTGAGCGCGAGGCCGAGATCTACCCCCTGCCCCGCGCCATCCATTTCGACGGTGAAACCATGCGCGTGTTCGAGACCGCTGGTCTGCGCCCACAGGTCGAGACCATCTCGCGCCCGGGCCTCAAGGGCATGTACTTCAACAACGCCGCGGGTGAGACCTTGCTGATCCGCGCGGGCACCCAGGAACGCGGCCCGCATGGCTGCGCCACCAACCACTACTTTCACCAACCCGAGCTCGAAGCCGTGCTGCGAAGCGGCCTGCAGCGCTTTGCGCAAGTGCAGGTGCGCACAAGCCATGAGGTCACATCGCTTGAAGACGGCACCGAACTCGCCACCCTGCAGGTGAAAGACCTGCAAAGCGGCAACACCCAAGCCGTGCAGGCCCGCTATGTGGTCGGCTGCGACGGCGCACGGTCCATGGTGCGCAAAGTGCTGGGCACCCGCATGCGCGATCTGGGCCTGCACCAGCCCTGGCTGGTGTTCGATGTGCGGCTCAAAACCGACGTCCCCGGCCTGCCTGACCACACGGTGCAACACTGCGACCCGGCACGCCCCATGACGTATTGCAACGTGACCGGCAACCGCCGCCGCTGGGAAATCATGCTCATGCCCGGTGACAAACCCGAGGAAATGGTCCAGCCCGAAACCCTGTGGAAGCTGGTGCGCAAATGGGTCACGCCAAGCCAAGCCGACATCGAACGCGCCGTGATCTACACCTTCCACTCGGTGATCGCCGAGGGCTGGCGCCAAGGCCGCTTGATGCTGGCCGGTGACGCGGCGCACCAGACGCCGCCCTTCCTGGGACAGGGCATGTGTGCGGCCATCCGCGATGTGTCCAACCTGGCCTGGAAGCTCAACGCCGTGCTGCGCGGCCGTGCAGACGATGCGTTGCTGGACACCTACGAAAGCGAACGCTCCCCGCATGTGCAGGCCTTCATCGACCTGGCCGTCAAGCTGGGCGACATCATCCAGACCACCGACCCGCAGGCGGCTCTCGAACGCGATGCCAAGTTCAAAGCCGGTCAGCCCGAGATCTTCCAGTTCCCGGCGCCGCGCCTGGGCCCTGGCGTCTGGCAAGGTGAGCAGGCAGCTGTGGCACAGGTCTTCCCGCAACCCACGCTGGCCAATGGCTGCCTGCTGGACACGTTGTTGGGCTTGAACTTTGCTGTCTTGGGCGAGGACACCGTGTTGGCCGCCGTCAGCGATGACACCCGCGAACGTTGGCAGGCGCAAGGCGTGGTCACCGTGCCTGCGCGCGAGCCCGAGGTCAAAGCCTGGCTCGAACAGCAAGGCGTGCGTGCCGTGCTGCTGCGCCCTGACCGCTACGTCTTGGGTGTGGCCCAAAACAGTGCCGAACTTGATCGACTCAGTGCCTTGCTGCCCGTTGCGGCAGCCTTGGCCCACGGCTGTTGAACTGCCACACCATGACCGATAAAGCAGAAAAAACCGACACCAGCCTCGCCCGCATGCTCAGCGTGCTCGACCTGTTCTCCGACCAGCGCCTGCACTGGAGCGCCGAGGACATCAGCGAGACGCTGGGCGTTTCACTGCCCACCAGCTACCGCTACCTCAAGACCCTCAGCGATGCAGGCCTGCTGCGGCGCGGCAGCGATGCCCAATTTGCGCTCGGGCCTCGCATCGTCGTGCTGGACCACTTGATACGTCAGGCCGACCCGGTGCTGCAATGCGGCATCCCCTTCATGAAAGAGCTGGTGGCCCAGACCGGTTTTGACTGTGTCGTCTCCAGCATGCATGGCAACCAATTGCTCGACACCCACCGCGAACTGGGCTCCATGCCGGCCAGTCTGAGTTATGGCCGTGGACGCCCGCGCCCCTTGTTTCAAGGGGCTGCGCCCAAAGTCATCCTGGCGGGCTGGACGCCCCCCGCCTTGCACAAATTGTTCGACAGCCACACCGAAGACATTGCCGCCGCAGGCTTGCCGAGCGATTGGTCGGCGTTTCGCCGCTACTTCAGTCAAATCCGCAAAAACGGCCACTACTTCTCCGAGGGCGAACTCGAATCCAATCTGGCCGCTGTGGCCGTGCCGTTGCACCAAGCCGATGGCAGCGTGATCGCCGCCCTCTCGCTCGTGACCAGCGTGCAACGCATGGCCGTGATCGACCGCAGCAAACTCACCCCCCTCATCCAGCGGGCCGCGCAAGAAATTTCCGCGCGGCTGAGCTGAGCTTTTTCCTTTTTTGACTCACCTGAAAGCCAGACCATGAAACTCATCAGCTTCCTGAACCAGGGCGTGCCCTCCTACGGCGTCGTGAACGGCGACGACGTGCTCGACCTGACCCCAATCCTGGGCGCACAAGCGCCCGACCTGAAAACCCTGATCGCCAAAAACCTGTTTGGCGCAGCAGCCGAGGCAGCCAAGGCTAACCCGCCCACGCACAAGTTCTCGCAACTGCAACTCTTGCCCGTGATCCCCAACCCGGGCCAGATTTTTTGCATCGGCTTGAACTACGGCGAGCACGTGCGCGAAACCGGCCGCGAAGTGACCGAAACGCCGGTGATCTTTTTGCGCCTGGCCGACTCGCAGGTCGCGCACGGCCAGGACATCGTGCGCCCGCCCGAGTCGCACCGCCTGGACTATGAAGCCGAGATTGCCGTGATCATTGGCAAGGGCGGCCGCCGTATCCAAGAAGAAAACGCCTGGGACCACATTGCGGGCTACAGTTGCTACAACGATGGCTCGGTGCGCGACTGGCAAATCGCCACCTCGCAGTGGACACCCGGCAAGAACTTCTACAAAACCGGAGGCTTTGGCCCCTGGATGGTCACCAGCGACGAGATCGCGCCTGCACAAGTGATGCGCCTGCAAACTGTGCTCAACGGCCAGGTGTTGCAAGACACCACCACCGACAAGATGATCCACAGCATCCCGCGCCAGATCGCCTACATCTCGACCTTCATCCCGCTGTCGCCCGGCGACGTGATCGTGACCGGAACTCCCGGTGGCGTGGGCAACAAGCGCACGCCGCAGATCTTCATGAAACCCGGTGATGTGTGCGAGATCGTGGTGGACGCGATCGGCACGCTGCGCAACGGCATCCGCGACGACGCATGAGCCAAGAGGCGTTTTCAACGGCCGATGCCCAAGGCTATTTCAGCCGCATGTTGCGCGGCGAAACGCCCCCTGCGCCAGTGCTCACGCTGCTGGGCAGCCGGATCATTGCGGTGGACGCGGCCGCTGGCAGCCTGAGTGCCAACTACGAAGCGCAGGCGGGTTTCCGCAACCCAGCGGGCACCGTGCAAGGCGGCATGCTGAGCGCCATGCTCGATGACCTCACGGCCAGCTTGGTGGATGCCACCCTGGCTGCAGGGCAAGGCGTGGCCACACTCAACCTGAACGTGTCCTTCCTGCGCCCGGCGCAGGTGGGCACGCTGCAGGGCGAAGCGCGCATGCTGCGCCGTGGCCGCGATGTCTGCCATGCGATGGGCACATTGCTGCAGGACGGCAAGGAAGTGGCCACCGCGGTGGCGGTGTGCAAGATTGTCTCGGTGCCCTCGTAAGACCACGATCCTCATCAGCATGACCCGTCACATGTTCTCGTCCCATCAGACCCACATCCCTTTTCAGGAGAACGCCCGATGAACAGTTCCACGATTCATTCCCCTCTCAGCCGCCTTGGCCACACGCTGGGCCGCTCATGGGTTCTGGCCCTGGGCCTGATGGCCAGCTTGGGCGCAGCACACGCGCAGGACGCTTGGCCCACGCGGCCCATCAAGCTGTTGGTGGGCTTTGCGCCAGGCGGCAGCAGCGACATGGTGGCGCGCTTGATCGCCACGCCACTGGGCGAACGGCTGGGCCAGCCCGTGGTGGTAGAGAACCGGGCAGGTGCAGGCGGCAACATCGCCGCCGATGCGGTGGCCAAAGCCACGCCCGACGGCTACACGCTGGTGCTGCTGCCCAGCGGGCATTCGAGCAATGCCGCGATGAAAAAGAACCTGCCCTTCGATCCGGTCAATGACTTCGCCTGGGTCTCCACCGTCACCACCTACCCGCTGACCTTGTCGGTCAAACCGAACTCGCCGATCACCTCGTTCCGTGATTTCATCCAGCGCGTGAAAAGCGAGCCCAACCGCTACACCTACACCTCGGTGGGCGTGGGCACGGCCATGCATTTGTTTGGCGAATGGCTGATGGCCGAAAGCGGCGGTGTGGCCACGCATGTGCCTTTCAAGGGCGGCACGGCGCCGATGATGGAGCTGCTGGCCGGTCGGGTGGACGTGATGATCGACACCATGACCACCACAGCGCCGCTGTTCAAGGACAGCCGGGTACGCGTGCTCGCGACCACCGCACCAGCAGGACAGAACGCCCTGCCGGGCGTGCCTTCTGTGGCGGACAGTTTTCCAGGGGTGGTGTTCGACTCATGGCTGGGTGTTGCGGGCACCAAAGGCACACCGCCAGCCGTGCTCGATCGGCTCAACCGCGAACTGCGCGCAGTGCTGGAGCTGCCTGCGGTGAAGCAACGCCTGACCGACTGGGGCGGTCACCCGCAGGCGAGCACGCCTGCAGAATTCCGAAACCGCGTGGACAGCGAGATCCGTCAGCTCAGCCGCATCGTGACCGAACGCAAGATCGAGGCCCAGTGATCAGCGATCGGGCCCTGCTGATGCGCACTTGACCCAGCGGCAGCGCACTGGCTGCCGCCTCAGGTTCAGACGCGTTCAAGGATCAGCGCAATGCCCTGACCCACGCCGATGCACATGGTGCACAGCGCATAACGGCCGCCGGTGCTGTGCAAGCGGTTGATGGCGGTGGTGGCCAGGCGCGCACCTGAAGCACCCAGGGGGTGACCCAGTGCGATCGCGCCACCCCAGGCGTTCACGCGGGCGTCATCGTCCTTCAAGCCCAGCATGCGCAGCACGGCCAGGCCTTGTGCGGCAAAGGCTTCGTTCAGCTCGATCACATCGATCTGGTCCAGCGTCAGACCGGTTTGGGCCAACACTTTGAGCGTGGCAGGCGCGGGGCCAATGCCCATGATGCGGGGGGCCACACCGGCGGTGGCCATGCCCACCACGCGCGCCTTCGGCGTCAAACCATTTTTGGCGGCGGTGGCCTCATCGGCCAGCAGCAAGGCGCAAGCGCCGTCGTTCACGCCCGAAGCGTTGCCTGCGGTCACGGTGCCGTCCGGGCGCACCACACCTTTGAGCTTGGCCAGCGCTTCGAGGCTGGTGGCGCGGGGGTGTTCGTCGGTGTCCACAAGGATGGCATCGCCCTTTTTCTGGGGGATGCTCACGCCCACAATTTCACGGGCCAGGTGACCGGCTTGGATGGCGGCCACGGCGCGCAGCTGGCTGTTGTAGGCCATCAGGTCTTGCGCTTCGCGTTCGATCTTGTAATCGGTCGCGACGTTTTCTGCGGTCTCGGGCATCGAGTCGACGCCATATTGCGCCTTCATCAGCTTGTTCACAAAGCGCCAGCCAATGGTGGTGTCGTACACGGCGTTGGCGCGGCTGAAGGCGCTCTCGGCCTTGGGCATCACAAACGGGGCGCGGCTCATGCTTTCCACACCACCGGCGATCATCAAACCGGCTTCACCGGCCTTGATGGCGCGGGCTGCCGTGCCCACGGCGTCCAGGCCCGAGCCGCACAGGCGGTTGATCGTGGCGCCAGGTACGTCGATGGGCAAACCGGCCAGCAAGCTGCTCATGTGGGCCACGTTGCGGTTGTCTTCACCGGCTTGGTTGGCGTTGCCGTACAGCACGTCGGTCACGGCAGCCCAGTCCACATTGGGGTTGCGGGCCATCAGGGCGCGCAGGGGCACAGCCCCCAGGTCGTCGGTGCGCACGCTGCTCAAAGCGCCACCGTAACGGCCGAAGGGGGTACGGATGGCGTCGCAAATGTAGGCTTGGTTCATGTTTTGAGTCTCCAGGTTAGGGTTGCATGCATTTTATTGCATGTTTGATGCGTATGCTGAAGTCATTCTAGGGCTTGAATCCGCAAGGGGCCTGCGCGGCGCTGCCCGGGCTCAGAGGCGCTTCGCTTTGCCACATCGCCCGAACAGCGCCGCACAGGCCCCTTGCTCGATCGCAGGCTTGATTTGCCCCTTGCCCACGCTGGTGGGTTGGGGTCAGGGGCTGGGGTGATGTGGCAAAGCGAAGCGCCTCTGAACCCCAGCCCCTGACCCCAGCCCACCAGCCCACAAAGGGCAACATGAAGGACAATCGACCCCATGCTGATTCAACCTTCACAAGCCGATGTGCGGCGATTTTTTTGTGGCGTTTACGCCAAGGCCAAAACAGCGGCCCCGCTGGAGCCGATGGAAATGCTGGTGAGCCAATGGATCGACGAGCACCCTGAGTACCACGCCGAACTGGCGAATGTGGACGCCGCGCTGGCCAGCATGCTCAAAGTGGACCCTAACAAGGAAAACCCGTTTTTGCATTTGTCCATGCACCTGTCGATCAGCGAGCAATGCAGCATAGACCAGCCACGTGGCATTCGCCAGGCGGTGGAGTTGCTGACGCACAAACTCAACTCACTGCACGACGCCCACCACCAGGCCATGGAGTGCCTGGGCCGCATGGTCTATGAAAGCCAACGCGCCGGCCGCATGCCCGATGGTGCGGCCTACATCGACTGCGTGCAAAGGCACGCAACCAAGGACTGATTTTCAGCGGTGCGTGGCGCCGCTGAACTGGCGCTCTTGGGCCAGCCAGGTCAGCACAGGGATGGTGCCCGGCAACACCGGCACCACGTCCACTGGCAGTTGCTGCCAAGCGTGAGATTGCGCTTCGCGCATTTGCAATTCACCCTGCCAGTCCCACACTTTGCAAAAGTGCAGCCGCACCAAGGCGTGCGGGTAGTCCACCATCTGGGTTTTCCAGATCTGCGCGGCACCGATCACGATGCCCAGCTCTTCCTGCAGCTCACGGCGCAAGGCCTCTTCGACCGTTTCACCGGCCTCGAGCTTGCCGCCGGGGAACTCCCAGTAGCCCGCATAGACCTTGCCTTCGGGGCGCGAGGTCAACAAGAACTGGCCATCGGCCTGCATGAGCACGCCCACGGCCACGTCGACCACGGGACGGTCGCTACCGCCTTCGCGCTGGCGCTCGCCGTCGGCCACCAACAAGCTGCTCATGCGAGCGCCTGACGGCCCATGTAGTCGCGGGCGAACTGGTAGGCCACACGGCCGCTGCGCGAGCCGCGCTCCAGCGCCCACAACAAAGCGTCGGCACGGGCAGCTTCGATTTGTGCAGGCGTCGCACCCAAGCTGCCCAGCCATTGCGCGGCGATGTGCAGGTACTCGTCTTGCGAGAAGGGGTAGAAACTGATCCACAAACCAAAGCGTTCGGACAAGGAGATTTTTTCTTCCACGCCTTCACCAGGGTGCACTTCACCGTCATCGGTGTGTTTGTAGGTGAGGTTCTCGCTCATGTACTCGGGCAGCAAATGGCGGCGGTTGCTGGTGGCGCAGATCAGCACATTGGGGGTGGACGCCGCCACCGTGCCGTCCAGGATGGACTTGAGCGCCTTGTAGCCAGGCTCGCCGTCTTCAAAGCTCAGGTCATCGCAATAGACCATGAACTTCTCAGGGCGCGAAGCGACCACTTCGATGATGTCGGGCAAGTCGGTCAGATCGGCCTTGTCCACTTCGATCAGGCGCAAGCCTTGCGAGGCATACGAGTTCAAACACGCCTTGATGAGCGAGGATTTGCCGGTGCCACGCGCACCGGTCAGCAGCACGTTGTTGGCTGGGCGACCGTTGACGAACTGCTCGGTGTTGCGTTGCAGTTTTTCTTTTTGTTGGTCGATTTCCTTGAGGTCATCGAGCGTCATGGCCGCCACGTGGCGCACTGGCTCCAGCACGCCGTGACCGGACGAGCGCTTGCGGTAACGCCAGGCAATCGCTTGCGACCAGTCGGGTGCGGACAAGGGTTGCGGCAAGACCGATTCGATGCGGTCCACCAGTTGGCTGACTTTGGCCAGCAGTTGTTCCAGCGTTTGGCTCATGAACGGTAATCCGCGTTGATGGTGACGTACTCGTGGCTCAGATCGCAGGTCCAGACCGTGTCGGTGGCGTTGCCGCGGCCCAGGCCCACACGCACGGTGATCTCGCTGCCCTTCATGACGCGCTGGCCGTCTTCTTCGCGGTACTCGGGGCGGCGTCCGCCTTGCGAGACCACATGCACATCATCGAGGTGCAACTCGATCAGGCCCTGGTCCAGATCGGCAATGCCGGCATAACCGACCGCCGCCAGAATGCGGCCCAGGTTGGGGTCGCTGGCGAAGAAAGCGGTTTTGACCAAGGGCGAATGGGCGATGGCATAGGCCACCAGGCGGCACTCTTCGCCGGTGCGGCCGCCTTCGACCTGCACTGTGATGAACTTGGTGGCGCCTTCGCCATCGCGCACGATGGCATGGGCCAACTGGCGGGCCACTTGCATCAGGCCCTTCGCCAAGGCCTGGCCGTCCGCGCTGTCCAGCGAGGTGATCTGCGCGTGACCGGCCTGATGCGTGGCAATCAGCATGAAGGAGTCGTTGGTCGAGGTGTCGCCATCGATGGTGATGCGGTTGAAAGACCCATCGGCCAAGGTTTTGACCAAGGCGGGCAACAAGGCCGGATCGATGTTCGCATCGGTGGCCACAAAGCCGAGCATGGTCGCCATGTTCGGGCGGATCATGCCCGCGCCCTTGCTGATGCCGGTGATGTTGACGGTCTTGCCACCCACCTGCACCTGCACGCTGGCCGCTTTGGGCTGGGTGTCGGTGGTCATGATGCCTTCGGCGGCTTGCGCCCAGTGGGCCGCTTGTGCGTCGGCCAATGCAGCAGGCAAACCGGCGACGATGCGGTCCACCGGCAGCGGCTCCATGATCACGCCGGTCGAAAACGGCAGGATCTGCGCAGGCGCGCATTGCAACAAACTGGCCAAAGCCTCGCAGGTCTGGCGCGCATGGGCCAGGCCCGGGGCGCCGGTGCCCGCGTTGGCGTTGCCGGTGTTGATGACCAAAGCGCGCACCGCGCTGCCTTGCGCCAGATGCTCACGGCACAGCTGCACAGGTGCTGCGCAATAGCGGTTGCTGGTGAAGACCCCCGCCACGCTGGCGCCTGCGTCCAGCAGCATGACGCTCAGGTCCTTGCGATGGGCTTTGCGCACGCCGACTTCGGCAATGCCCCAACGCACACCGGCAACGGCGTGCAATTGGGCGGGATCGATCTGAGGCAGATTCACGGGCATGGTGATCTTTCAAAAATGGAGATGAAATCAAAGTCCACAAACAAAACGGGCCGAAGCCCGTTTTGTCAGCTGAGACATGCTCAGGCCAGCTTGCCGTGGCATTGCTTGTATTTTTTGCCACTGCCGCAAGGGCAAGGATCGTTGCGGCCCACCAGGCCCCAGTCCTGCTGACCGGCTGCGGCGACGGTTTGTGGCTCGCCCGATTCGTCGGGTGCGCTGTAGGTCACGTTGCTGATGTGCTCGGCACGCTCTTCGATGTCATGCGCGGCTTGCTCAATCTGGGCTTCGGACTCGACGCGCACCAACATCAGGGTGCGGGTGACTTCGTTTTTGACCGAGTCCAGCAATTGGCCAAACAGTTCGAAGGCTTCGCGCTTGTATTCCTGCTTGGGTTGCTTTTGGGCATAACCGCGCAGGTGGATACCTTGGCGCAGGTAGTCCAGCGCGCTCAGGTGTTCGCGCCAGTGCGTGTCGATGCTTTGCAGCAGAACCATGCGTTCAAACGGCGTGAAGTTGACCGCGCCCACCTGGTCGAGCTTGGCCTGGAACTGGGCGTGGGCCGCAGCCACCACGGTCTCCAGAATCTCTTCGTCGGTGATGGCGTTGGAGGCCTGCACTTTTTCACGCAGGTTCAAAGGCAGTTGCCATTCATCGGCCAGTACTTTTTCAAGAGCGGCCAGGTCCCACTGCTCTTCCACCGTTTCGGCGGGCACGTACTGGCGAACCAAGTCGGTGAAGCAGCCTTCGCGCAGTGAGGCGATTTGGCTTTCCATGTCTTGCGCGTCGAGGATGTCGTTGCGCTGCTGGTAGATCACCTTGCGCTGGTCGTTCGAGACATCGTCGTATTCGAGCAATTGCTTGCGGATGTCAAAGTTGCGCGACTCGACCTTGCGCTGGGCGCTTTCGATGCTGCGGGTCACGATGCCCGCTTCGATGGCTTCGCCTTCTGGCATCTTCAGACGGTCCATGATGGCGCGCACGCGGTCGCCCGCAAAGATGCGCATCAGCGGATCGTCCAGACTCAAATAAAAGCGCGAAGAACCGGGGTCACCCTGGCGGCCCGAACGACCACGCAACTGGTTGTCGATGCGGCGTGACTCGTGGCGCTCGGTGGCGATGATGCGCAAGCCGCCGTTGGCTTTGACTTGCTCATGTGTCAGTTTCCATTGTTCGCGCAAGGCGGCGACTTTGGCTTGGCGATCGGCTTCGGACAAGGACTCGTCGGCTTCGATGGCCTGCACATCTTTTTCGATGTTGCCACCCAGCACGATGTCGGTGCCACGACCGGCCATGTTGGTGGCGATCGTGATCATGGCCGGACGACCGGCTTGCGCCACGATGTCGGCTTCGCGGGCGTGCTGCTTGGCGTTGAGCACCTGGTGCGGCAATTTCGCTTGCGTGAGCAATTGCGAGATCAGCTCCGAATTCTCGATCGAGGTGGTGCCCACCAGCACAGGTTGGCCGCGCTCGTGGCATTCACGGATGTCTGTGATGGCGGCGGTGTAACGTTCATCGGAGGTCTTGTAGACGCGGTCAAGCTGGTCTTCGCGCTGGCTCTTGCGGTGTGGCGGGATGACCACGGTCTCCAGACCGTAAATTTCCTGGAACTCATAAGCCTCGGTGTCGGCCGTACCGGTCATGCCGCCGATTTTGTTGTACAGGCGGAAATAGTTCTGGAAGGTGATCGAGGCCATGGTCTGGTTCTCGGCCTGGATCTGCACGCCTTCCTTGGCTTCCACGGCCTGGTGCAGGCCATCGCTCCAGCGGCGACCGCTCATCAAGCGGCCCGTGAATTCGTCCACGATCACCACTTCTCCGTCTTGCACCACATAGTGCTGGTCGCGGTGGTACAGGTGTTGCGCGCGCAGCGCAGCATTCAGGTGGTGCATCAAGGTGATGTTGGCCGGGTCGTAAAGGCTCGCGCCTTCCGGGATCAAGCCCAGTTGGGCCAGCACGGCTTCGGCTTTTTCATGACCGTCTTCGGTCAGAAACACCTGGTGTGATTTTTCGTCCACGGTGAAGTCACCGGGTGTGATGATGCCTTCGCCCGTGCGGGGATCGGCTTCACCTTCCTGGCGCTTGAGCATCGGGATGACCTGCTTCATCGCCAAATAGGTGGCGGTGTGGTCTTCGGCTTGCCCGCTGATGATCAGTGGTGTGCGGGCTTCGTCGATCAGGATCGAGTCGACCTCATCGATGATGGCGTAGTTCAGCGGGCGCTGCACACGGTCTTGTGCTTCATAGACCATGTTGTCGCGCAGGTAATCAAAGCCGTATTCGTTGTTGGTGCCGTAGGTGATGTCCGAGTTGTAAGCGGCCTGCTTTTCCTCGCGGGACATCTGCGCCAAGTTGATACCCACCGACAGACCTAGAAAATTGAACAGCTTGCCCATCCACTGCGCATCGCGGCTGGCCAGGTAATCGTTCACGGTGACCACGTGCACGCCGCGGCCTGCCAAGGCGTTCAAATAAGCAGGCAAAGTGGATGTGAGCGTCTTGCCTTCACCCGTGCGCATCTCGGCGACCTTGCCGTTGTGCAGTGCGATACCGCCGACCAATTGCACATCGAAGTGACGCATCTTCATGACGCGCTTGGAGCCTTCACGCACCACCGCAAAAGCTTCGGGCAACAAGGCATCGAGCGTTTCGCCAGCGGCCACGCGTTGCTTGAAGCTTTCGGTCTTGGCGCGCAGCTCGTCGTCACTCAGACCTTCGAGACCGGCTTCCAGGGCATTGATGCGCTCCACCGTTTTGCGGTATTGCTTGAGCAGACGATCGTTGCGGCTGCCGAAAATTTTGGTGAGGAATGGGATGGCCATGTCTACGAGATCCACCTTCAGCTTGGGGCTGAGGAACAGACCGTCTGTCCTGTCAAGTTAAAAGGTTCAATTGAAGTCACAGCCCAAGAATTCAAGTCTTGCGCATCATGACGTGGCCCTGCCAGGCCAATGAATCATTTTAGCCTCTGATGGGCACTCCTTCAGAGTAGGGGCCGCGCCTGCGATCAGGCCGTGCGTGATAATGCTTTGGCCTCGGTTCACCATGCAAAGACGCCACCACCCCATCCCCCTGCAACAAGCTGTGCAAGAGTCGCCCACTTTTGCACTGCTGGCCAGCCGTGTGCGCGAATCATCCGAACGCCTGCTGGCCATCCGCAGCCTCTTGCCTGCTCCTTTGAGGGCCAGTGTTCAGGCAGGCCCGATTGAAGAAGGCTCTTGGTGTCTGCTGGTCAGCTCCAATGCTGTTGCCGCCAAATTGCGCCAAATGACGCCAGCGCTGCAGGCGCATTTGAACCAGAAGGGCCTGCATGTGAGCGCCATCCGCATCAAGGTTCAAAACCGGAGCCTTTGATCATCCACCCCAAAGAAAAAGCCCCTGATCTTGCGATCAGGGGCTTTTTGATTGTGGTGCCGCTTGTCGGATTCGAACTGACGACCTACCGCTTACAAGGCGGGTGCTCTACCAACTGAGCTAAAGCGGCACGGGCTAGATTCTAACGCGCGAAGTACAGCACTTTGGCTGAGCCCGCGTAATTTTTTACTTTATCCGCGTCAAAGCGGGACGACCCGAAACCGGTGGAGGCGTGGGTTCGCCATCAGCGCCATCGACGCCGGGCTTGTCCACTGCCGTCAAGCTGGCTGGCGTTGTCTCTTCATCACTGACCGGGAACGCCATGCCTTGACCATTTTCACGGGCATAGATGGCCATCACACGGTGAATGGGCACCATGATGTCGCGCGGCTTGCCGCCAAACCGGGCTTTGAATTCAATGAACTCATTGCCCAGCTTGAGCGAGCTGGTGGCGTCCATGCTGACATTCAGGACGATCTCGCCACCTTGCACATATTCGCGCGGCACCTGCACCGAGCCATCGACCTTGACCGCCACATAGGGCGTGAAGCCGTTCTCGGAGCACCACTCATACAGAGCCCGAATCAAATACGGGCGGGTCGATGGCAGTTCGGTATCGCTGAACATGTCGGTCCTCACAGGCAATTACTTGCGCATGACTTTCTCGGAGGGGGTCAGTGCTTCGATGTAGGCCGGACGCGAGAAAATGCGCTCGGCGTACTTGAGCAAAGGTGCTGCGTTCTTGCTCAGCTCGATGCCGTAGTAGTCCAGACGCCACAGCAGCGGCGCAATGGCCACGTCGAGCATCGAGAAGTTGTCACCCAGCATGAACTTGTTTTTCAGGAACACGGGGGCCAACTGGGTCAGGCGATCACGGATGTGAGCGCGTGCCTTCTCCAGTGCCTTGTCGTTGCCTTTGAGGGTGCGGTTTTCCAGTGTGACCACGTGGGCAAACAACTCTTTTTCAAAGTTCAGCAAAAACAAACGAACACGTGCGCGATCGACCGGGTCGCCAGGCATCAATTGCGGATGAGGGAAACGCTCATCGATGTACTCGTTGATGATGTTCGACTCGTACAGGATGAGGTCCCGCTCAACCAGGATGGGCACCTGGCCGTAGGGGTTCATCACATTGATGTCTTCGGGCTTGTTGTAGAGGTCCACATCACGGATCTCGAAGTCCATCCCTTTTTCAAACAACACAAAGCGGCAGCGGTGTGAAAAAGGGCAAGTGGTTCCGGAATAAAGCACCATCATGGCGGGAAGCTCCTCAAAAAATCAAAAAGAGTGGGAGGCCACAAAGGCCCACCACTCCACAAGACCCGGCTCAAAGACCGGGTGGAAGATCAATTACTTGATGTCTTTCCAATAAGCGGCATTCAAGCGCCAGGCGATGAAGGTGAAACACGCCAGGAACAACAGCACCCACACGCCAATGCGCACACGGCTGTTCTGTGCTGGCTCGGCCATCCACTGCATGTAGCTGACCAGATCACCCACGGCGGTATCGTACTGCTGAGGTGTCATCGTGCCAGGTTTGGCTTGCTTCCAGCCCTTGAAGATTTGCACAGTATGGCCATGCTCTTCTTTTTCTTCGTACACCGGTTGACGCTCACCTTGCAACTCCCACAGGGGATTGGGCATACCCACGTTGGGATAAGCCAAGTTATTCCAGCCGGTTGGCTTGGTCGCGTCACGGTAGTAGGTGCGCAAGTAGGTGTAGAGGTAGTCTGCACCCGTACCGCCATGGCCCGAACGCGAACGCGCCATCAAGGTCAGGTCAGGTGGGTTCTTGCCGAACCATTCCTTGGCTTGCAGCGGATCGATCGCGGCCTTCATGGTGTCACCCACCTTGGTGGAGGCGAACAACAAGTTGTCCTTGATTTGCTGCTCGGTCAAACCGATGTCTTTCAAGCGGTTGTAACGCATGAAAGCGGCTGAGTGGCAGTTCAGGCAATAGTTGACGAACAACTTGGCGCCATTTTGCAAAGCGGCCAGATCATTGGTTTTGGAGGGCGCCTTGTCCCAAGCGATGGTGTCACCACCGGAAGCCTGTGCACCTGTGACTAATCCGAGGGCCATCACAAAGCCCAACGCGAGTTTCTTGATGTTTTTCATGTTCTTGAATCTCCGTGATCTCAGTGAGGCGTGAAGGTCACGCGGTCAGGAACGGGCTTGGGCGTACCCAGCTTGCTCCACCAAGGCATCAACAGGAAGAAGCCGAAATAAAACAAGGAACCGACTTGAGAGACACGCTCACCAATAGGCGATGGAGGCTGCACACCCAAGTAGCCCAGGATCAGGAAGTTGACCACGAACACGGCGTACAGGTATTTGTGCCAGTCAGGACGGTAGCGGATCGACTTGACGGGGCTGTTGTCCAGCCATGGCAAGAAGAACAGGATGACAACAGCGCCACCCATGACGACCACACCCCAGAACTTGGCATCGATGGCCAGCATCATGGCGGAAACCACCACCGCAGCACCGATCACAGCGCCCTTGAGCAACTGTGGCAGCTTGCCTTTGGCCACAGCCAGGACAGCACCAATGACCACGCAAGCGATCAAGGCATACATCATCTCACTGGTGATGGCACGCAGCATGGAATAGAAGGGCGTGAAGTACCAGACAGGTGCGATGTGCAACGGTGTGGTCAGCGGATCGGCCGGAATGAAGTTGTTGTACTCGAGGAAGTAGCCACCAAACTCAGGCGCAAAGAACACGATCGCAGAGAACACCATGAGGAACAGGCTCACTGCAAAAATGTCGTGCACAGAGTAGTAGGGGTGGAAAGGAATACCGTCCAGTGGGTGACCTTGAGCATCTTTGGGGGCGTTGGGGCCCTTGATTTCGACGCCATCGGGGTTGTTGGAGCCCACTTCGTGCAGGGCGATGATGTGCGCCACCACCAGGCCCAGCAAGACCAAAGGCACAGCAATCACGTGGAAGCTGAAGAAGCGGTTCAAGGTGGCATCGCCCACCACGAAATCGCCACGGATCAGCAAAGCCAGATCTGGACCGATGAAAGGAATGGCCGAGAACAGGTTCACGATCACCTGAGCGCCCCAGTAGGACATCTGGCCCCATGGCAGCAGGTAGCCCATGAAGGCTTCGGCCATCAGGCACAGGAAGATCGCGCAGCCAAAGATCCAGACCAGCTCGCGCGGCTTGCGGTAGCTGCCGTACATCAGGCCACGGAACATGTGCAGGTACACCACCACAAAGAAAGCTGAAGCGCCTGTGGAGTGCATGTAGCGGATCAACCAGCCCCAAGGCACATCGCGCATGATGTATTCGACAGAGGCAAAAGCCACAGCCGCATCAGGCTTGTAATGCATGACCAGGAAAATCCCGGTGACGATCTGGATGACCAACACCAACAGGGACAAAGAGCCAAACATGTACCAGAAGTTGAAGTTCTTCGGTGCGTAATATTCGCTCAAATGCTCCTTGTACAGCTTGGAAGCGGGGAAGCGGTTGTCCACCCAGTTGAGCAGTTTTTCGCCAGCGGGGGCGTTTGGGGAAATTTCTTTGAATTCAGCCATGTCGTTCTCCATCAGGCCTTCTTGTCTTCACCAATGAGCAACTTGGTGTCAGACAGGTACATGTGCGGAGGCACTTCGAGGTTGTCAGGGGCAGGCTTGTTCTTGAAAACGCGACCAGCGAGGTCGAACGTCGAACCATGGCATGCGCAGAGGAAACCACCCTGCCAGTCATCCGGCAGCGAGGGCTGGGCACCGGTTGCAAATTTGTCTCCAGGCGAGCAGCCCAAGTGGGTACAAATACCCACAGCCACCATGATTTCAGGCTTGATCGAACGGTGACCGTTCTTGGCGTATTCAGGCGTGGGGTAAGCATTGCGACTGGATGTCGGGTCGGCCAGACTGCCCTCGACCTTTTTCAAGGATTCGAGTTGCTCAGGCGAGCGCTTCATGATCCAAACTGGTTTGCCGCGCCACTCGACAGTGAGCTTCTCACCCGTTTTGAGGGCGGAGATGTCCACTTCGACGGCTGCGCCAGCGGCTTTAGCACGTTCGGAGGGTTGGAAGCTGCTGACGAAGGGGGTGGCCACAAAGCCAGCGCCTACGGCGCCTGCGCAAGTGGAGGCAATCAGCCACGTCCGCTTGCTGCTGTCGACTGGGGTGTCACTCATGGGATTCCTCTAGCGAGTCGTTATCGGGGTCAACCCGGGATTGTAGCGGAGTGAAACAGGCTACCGACTTACAAAGCTTGAGCCCACACCATTGGACCTTGGAAAATAATAAACTTTATGATCCACATTTTCTAAAGGGGATTTCCATGTCATTTTTCCAAGAGTTCAAATCTTTCGCCGTGAAGGGCAACGTCATGGACCTCGCGGTCGGCGTGATCATCGGAGGCGCCTTTGGCAAAATTGTCGACTCCGCCGTTGGCGATCTGATCATGCCGCTGGTCAGCAAGGCCTTTGGAGGGCTCGACTTTTCCAACTATTACCTGGGATTGGCAGGACAAGCAGCAGGCCTGTCCCTGCTTGAAGCCAAAAAAATGGGGGCAGTCTTCGCCTACGGCAGTTTCATCACGGTTGCACTGAACTTCATCATTCTGGCTTTCATCATCTTTGTGATGATCCGTCAAATGAACAAAATGGTGGCATCCAAACCAGTGGACGCAGCGCCATCCGAAGCCATCACGCCTGAAGATGTTTTGTTGTTGCGCGAAATCCGCGACAGCCTCAAGAACAAAGCTTGATGCACCGCGCGGTCAGCGAACACCGCTGACCAGCTGCCAGGCCATGCGGATGGCCTGGACCATGCTGCTGGCATCGGCCACGGCGCGACCCGCCAGATCCATGGCGGTGCCGTGGTCAGGACTGGTCCTGACCAGTGGCAAGCCCAAGGTCACGTTCACACCCTGCTCCACCCCCAAATACTTGACCGGGATCAAGCCCTGGTCGTGGTACATCGCGATCACCACATCGAACTCGCGGCGGCCATCGGCTTGCCGCCGTGCCCGCATGAAGACGGTGTCTGGGGCATAGGGCCCATGCACATCCAGGCCTTCGGCGCGAGCTTGTTCGAGGGCCGGGTGCAACACTTCAATTTCTTCGCGGCCAAACAAGCCGCCCTCCCCTGCATGGGGGTTCACGCCCGCCACCGCCATGCGTGGTGCGCGTCCCAACACCCGCGACAGCGACACATGGCTGATGCGCAAGGTCTGCAAGACACGCTCAAACGTGATCGCATCCAATGCTTCGCGCAAGGACACATGGATGCTGACCAGTACCGTGCGCAACTCCTCATTGGCCAGCATCATCCGCACCGGCATCTGCGCCAGCGATACGCCCGCATGCCGAGCGGCTTCGGCCTGCAGCAATTCGGTGTGCCCGGGATACTGGTCATAAGGGGCACCCGCGGCATGCAAAGCCTCCTTGTGCAAGGGCGCAGTCACCAGCCCCGCCACCTCGCCACGCAAGGCAGCACGCGTGGCCCACAAGACGGCCTCACCAGCCAACTGACCCGCACGCGCATCCACCAGCCCCCAAGGCAGGGCAGGCGCTGTGGGCACCACCTGCAGCACCGGCAAGCAACGGGGCGGCACGGTCAAGGCTTGTGCCGGGCTGTCGATTTCGCACACCGCGAAAGCCGGTGCCGCTTGCACCAAAGCCATGGCTCGGCGCATCACGCCCACATCGCCTGCCACAAAACAGTGGCGCGTTGCAGAGGGCGCATCACGCCATGCGCGGGCGATGATTTCAGGGCCGATCCCACACGGATCGCCCGGGGTGATGGCCAAAGGCAGTAGCGTCATGTCGGTCCACCCCATCAAGCGGGGTTATCGATTTCGATGAATTGGTGGGCCAACCCCAGGTCCTGGGCGATGCGCGCGCCCACGGCTGCCGCACCATACCGTTCGCTGGCGTGGTGCCCGCAGGCCAAAAAGGCCACACCGGACTCTCGCGCCAAATGGGCTTGCGGCTCGGAGATTTCCCCGGTGATGAATGCATCGGCCCCCGCCGCCATGGCCGATTCAAAGTAGCCTTGCGCGCCACCGGTGCACCAAGCGATTCTGCGAATTGGACGCTCGGAGCCAGAGACACAAGTCACCTGCCGCCCCAACACCCGCGCCACGTGATCGGCCAGGCTCTGGGCTGTGTCCCAAGTTTGATCGCCCTGGCCGATAAATCCAAGATTTTGCTCACCAAAGCGTCCGTCTGACTGCAAGCCCAACAGGCGCCCCAATTGTGCGTTGTTGCCCAATTCCGCATGCGCATCCAAAGGCAAGTGGTACGCGAAAAGATGGATGCCATGTGCCAGCAGCAAGCGCAGTCGCTCCCGCATCCAGCCAGTCACTCGGCCATCCTGCCCACGCCAAAACAAACCATGGTGGACCAAAATGGCATCGGCGTTCGCCTCGATGGCGGCCTCGATAAGGGCCCGGCTGGCGGTCACACCGCTGACCAGCAGGCGCACCTCGCGGTCGCCCTCGACCTGAAGGCCATTGGGGCCGTAATCTTTGAACTTGTCCGGCTCCAGCAGCGCATCCAGCGCCAGGCCCAGGGTTTTGGCATCGGTCATGTGAGCATCTCTTGGCAATGGCTTCTATTGTGGCCCAAGGCGGTCTGGACCTGACACCTTCTGAACACGCACAGGAAAAGATCAAGGACAATCGCTTGCATGAAACGTTATTGGCTCTTTTTCTCTCAGTGGGTCACCGTCTTGTTGGCCGCCTGGTTTGTGGTGGCCACACTCAAGCCCGAATGGCTGCGCAGCGCGCAACGCTCGGCCGACGGCATGACGCTGTTGCAAGCGCCCGCTGGCTCGCCCTTGAGTCGCGCCGCCGGCAGCCTGAGTGCTCCAGCCCAAAAAGCATCACCCGCAGTGGTCAGCATCAGCACCAGCAAAAACCGCACATCGCGCAACACCGATCCATGGTCGCGCTTTTTCGAGGGTGACACGGAAGAGAACACAGGCGGTCTGGGCAGCGGCGTGATCGTCAGCCCCGAAGGCCATATCCTGACCAACAACCATGTGGTCGAAGACGCTGACGATATCGAGGTCATTTTGGCGGACGGCCGACGTGCAGCGGCCAAAGTGATCGGCACCGACCCGGACACCGATTTGGCGCTGCTGAAAATCCAGCTCGACAAATTGCCGGTCATCGTGCTCGGCCAACCCCAGGATTTGCAAGTCGGCGACGTGGTGCTGGCCATTGGCAATCCCTTTGGCGTGGGCCAGACCGTGACATCGGGCATCGTCAGCGCACTGGGACGCAGTCAACTGGGCATCAACACCTTCGAGAACTTCATCCAGACCGACGCGGCCATCAACCCTGGCAATTCAGGTGGCGCATTGGTCGATGTGCATGGCCATCTGATGGGCATCAACACCGCGATTTATTCTCGCTCTGGCGGCAACATGGGCATTGGCTTTGCCATTCCCGTGTCCACCGCACAGCAAGTCATGCAAGACCTGCTCAAAAATGGCAAAGTCTCACGCGGCTGGATCGGCGTGGAGCCCCAGGACCTGACGCCCGAATTGGCCGAGAGCTTCCAGTTGCCCGCTGCTGGCAAGCAGGCCTTGCCGCAAGGCGTGGTCATCACTGGCGTGTTGCAAAACGGTCCCGCGGCCAAAGCTGGCATCCGCCCTGGTGACGTGATCGTTCAAGTCGGAGGCCAGAACGTGGGCAATGTGTCGGAGCTGCTGACGCAAGTGGCCAACTTGCAACCGGGCAGCGCCACCGATGTGAAGGTCTGGCGCCGGCATGGTGAACTGGTCTTGCGCCTGACGCCCACCGAGCGCCCCACACAACGCAAACCCAACCGCTGACATCGGACCCCAACAGGCGCAAAAAAGGGAGCTCACGCTCCCTTTTTTCATGACATCCGTCGCTCAAATCAAGCTTTGGCTTCTTCAGCCTCTTCGGGCGCCTGGGTGTGCTTGATGAAAATCTGCGCCGCCCAAATGCCCAGTTCATACAGCAAGCACATGGGAATGGCCAAGGCCAGTTGGGACACCACATCGGGCGGCGTGACCACGGCAGCGATCACAAAAGCCAGCACCACGAAATAGCCCCGAAAGTCCTTGAGTTTTTGCACAGTCACCACGCCCATGCGGGCCAGGACCACCACGGCCACAGGCACTTCAAAAGCCAGACCAAAGGCCAAGAACATGGTGAGCACAAAACTCAGATAGGCCTCAATGTCAGGCGCGGCGGTGATGCTCTTCGGTGCAAAGCCCTGGATGAACGCAAAGACTTGTCCAAAGACGAAGAAATAGCAAAACGCAACACCGATCAAGAACAAGAGCGTGCTGGAAACCACCAAAGGGAGAACCAACTTTTTTTCATGGGCATACAAGCCAGGCGCCACAAAAGCCCACACCTGGTACAGCACCACCGGCAAGGCCAGCAAAAAGGCGGCCATCAACATGATCTTCAGGGGCACCATGAACGGAGAGATCACCGAAGTGGCGATCAAGGTGGCCCCTTTGGGCAAGTGCGCCACCAGTGGTTGGGCCAAAATATCGTACAACTCACCCGGGCCGGGAAAAATAGCCAACACCGCAGCAGCCACAGCTATCGCAGCGACCGCACGAACCAGTCGATCCCGCAGTTCAATGAGATGGGCAACGAAGGGCTGTTCAGAACCAGAGAGTTCGTCTTGAGGGTTGGTGTCGGACATAGGGCAATGGATTGGACGGCCTGCCCCAAAGGGGCACACCCGTCACAAAGTGTTGAGAGACTTGGGCCTGTAGCGCGCCACGCGGGCCGCACCAGAGAGCGCCTTGGTGCGCACACCCGAGCGCGCCTTGTACCACTGAGGTACAGCGCCACGCTTGAGACGCCAATTTTTGTCCGGATGTTTGTAACTGGGTGGCGGCGACTCCAGTTCAGGCAATTCACTGGCCAAGCCAGCCGTGGTTTCTGCCCAATCTTTTTCAAATTCAGAAGCGGTGGTCTGAACCGACTGCTCGACATCACGGGCGGCGGTCTCCATCGTCTCCTTCATCTTTTTGAGCTCTTCAAGGTCCATGGACCGATTGACCTCGGCTTTCACGTCAGACACATACCGCTGGGCTTTTCCGATCAAGGCCCCCAGAGTGCGCGCGACCTTGGGCAGCTTTTCGGGGCCGATGACGATCAACGCCACCACCCCGATCAGCGCCATTTTGGAGATGCCTAAGTCAAGCACAGCAGCGCATTCGTTGTTTCAAGCGATCAAGACTTGGTCTTGGCTTCAACGTCAATGGTGGCTTTTTCAGCCACTGCCGGTGCGGCCACCGACTTGTCGTCTGCAGCAGATGCACCACCATCTTTCATGCCATCCTTGAAGCCTTTGACGGCACCGCCCAAGTCTGAGCCCATGTTCTTGAGCTTTTTAGTGCCAAAGACCATGACCACGATGAGCAAGACGATCAACCAATGCCAAATGGAAAAAGAACCCATGGAAAACTCCTAATGTTTGTTGAATTCTAAGGGGAGACACCCCACGAATCTGAACGACCTTGATCAAGTCGGGAATTGAATACGTAAACCGGGGTCTCAGCCCTTGAGCCAAGGGCGAGGCCCACCCATCACATGCATGTGCAAGTGATGAACTTCCTGACCACCTTCAGCCCCGGTATTGAGCACAACTCGGTATCCGCCCTCTGGGTAAGGCTTGCAGCCCTCTTGCAGCGCCAATTTGGGCACCAAAGTCATCATGTGGCCCATCAGGGCTTGATGCTCAGGCGTCAAATGGGCCATCGAAGGCACATGCAGCTTCGGGATGATCAGGAAGTGCACAGGCGCCCAGGGCGAAATGTCATGGAAAGCAAAGACATGCTCGTCTTCATGCACTTTGCGCGAAGGGATCTGCCCCGCGATGATTTTGCAAAAAATACAGTTCGAATCGCTCATCGTTCACACACTTTCGGATCACTCGGTCACAGGGCGTTGCGCATTCAGGCGCACCATGCCCAGAACAATCCTGTACAAAAACCAGATGGAAATCAGCCCCCAAGCCACCCAGCCGGGGAACAAAAAGAAAAACCACAAAGGCACCGTGATGAGGTACAACACTGCCGCCCAAAGCACGGTGCGAATGCGGAAGCTGAAATGGCTGGCCTCCCAACCCGTGACATCGCCCTTTTTAACCAGATCAATGACCAAGGCGACCACCAACAATGCCGGTCCCATTTGCCCACCCGGGGTCACCGCACTGACAGCCACGATCAAGTGCAGGATGTAGCTGACCCAACTGACGGTCAGGTTGTTGTCGTCGGACGATGGTGTGTTCATGGCTGCAGCTTACTCGCCTGCGGCTTCGCGTGCTTGCGCTTTGCGCAGGGCTTTTTCTTCGAGGCCACTCAGGCCCTCGCGGCGAGCCAGCTCGTTGACCACATCCGCGGGGGTCAAACCGTAATGCGCCAGCGCGATCATGCTGTGGAACCACAGATCGGCCACTTCATAGACCAGCTTGGATGCATCGCCTCCGTGGTCAACATCCTTGGCGGCCATGACGGTTTCGGTGGCTTCTTCGCCAATTTTCTTCAAAAAGGCGTCTGGGCCTTTGTGCAGCAAGCGGGCGACATAGCTTTTTTCGGGATCGCCGCCGTTGGCCGCTTTGCGGCTTTCGATGATGGCCGCCAAACGGGCCAGCGTATCGGATGAATTGGGTGCGCTCATGGGCTTACTTGTAAATGGTTTCAGGGTCCTTCAGGACCGGGTCGGTCGCGTGCCAGCCATCGGACTGCAAGCTCTGGAAAAAGCAGCTGTGGCGGCCCGTGTGGCAAGCGATGCCCGGCTCGTGCCCCAGCTGGGTGATTTTGAGCAAGACCACATCGTTGTCGCAATCGATGCGGATGTCATGCACCGTCTGCACATGGCCGGACTCCTCGCCCTTGAACCAGAGCTTGTTGCGCGAACGGCTGAAATACACCGCCCGCTTGAGCTCGGCCGTTTTTTGCAGCGCCTCGCGGTTCATCCACGCGAACATCATCACGTCGCCAGTGTCTTTTTCCTGGGCGATGACAGGCACCAAGCCTTTGTCGTCCCATTGGATTTGATCGAGCCAGTTCATGTTCACAACCTGACCGTTATGCCGCGCTCACGCATGCGTTGCTTGGCTTGTTGGACGGTGTATTCACCGTAATGAAAGATGCTGGCCGCCAGCACGGCGTCGGCGCCGCCAATGCTCACGCCGTCGGCCAAGTGGTCGAGGTTGCCCACGCCGCCAGATGCAATCACAGGCACGCTGACGGCGTCGCTCACGGCGCGGGTCAGTTGCAGGTCAAAGCCGCTTTTGGTGCCGTCGCGGTCCATGCTGGTCAGCAGGATTTCGCCTGCGCCGTGTTCGGCCATTTGGGTGGCCCAGGCCACCGCGTCCAAGCCTACGTTTTTGCGGCCTCCGTGGCTGTACACGTCCCAGCCGGGACCCATGGGCAAACCATGGGTGCCGATGCGCTGTTCGTCGTCAAGCGTGCGGCGCTTGGCGTCAATGGCGACCACGATGCACTGCGCGCCGTATTTGGCCGAGGCTTCTCGGATGACTTGCGGGTTGGCAATCGCAGCCGAGTTGAAGCTGGTTTTGTCGGCGCCTGCGTTGAGCAAGCGACGCACGTCTTCGACGGTGCGCACTCCCCCGCCCACGGTGAGCGGGATGAACACCTGGCTGGCCACGGCTTCGATGATGTGCAGGATCACGTCGCGGCCGTCGCTGGTGGCGGTGATGTCCAAGAACGTGAGTTCGTCTGCGCCTTGCTCGTTGTAGCGGGCTGCGATTTCAACCGGGTCTCCAGCATCGCGCAGTTCGACAAAGTTGACACCCTTGACCACGCGACCACCGGTCACGTCAAGGCAGGGAATGATTCGTTTGGCCAGCATGGGAAGCTATCTTTTCAAAAAATCAGAGCACGCGCAGGCGTTGTGCGCCCTGCCAGAAATCGCCCGGCGCAATGCAGACGGGTTCATACACCTGCGCCGCCTCCACGCACAGCATGTGTTGCCAGCCGTCGGCAGGCATGTCGGCAAGGGCTGCGCATTTGGCAGCACCCGGGTTCCAGACCACGGTCTGGGCCCAATCCATGTCTTGCTCGATCGACAGGGTGTGTGGGCCGTCTTGCAGTTCGTAGCCTTGCGGGGCGGCGGCGTAGACGCGGTCAAACTCGCCGACAAAGCGCAACTCGGGCGCAGCCGTGGCGTGACGGTCTTTGACCGCATCCCATTCGGCCTGACCACCCAGGCCGAACAATCGGGCCTGCGCCACGTCACTGACCGCGAAATACGTGTGCAAGGCCCCGGTGAAACTGAGCGGCTGGCTGTCGGTGTTGCGCACCGCCAAGTCCACCTGCAATGCGCCAGGCGTCAATTCGATCAGCAACAGCGCTTCAAAGGACTGGTCCCACCATTGGCGTGTGGCGGCGCTGTCGTCCAGCGCCAGCACCAGATGGGCCTGGTCGGCTTCCAGTCGCGCGGGTTTGACCGTCCACGATTGGTTGCGTGCAAAACCATGTTTGGGCAAATCACCGCGTTGGTTGAATTGGGGAAAACACACGGGAATACCGCCGCGAATGGCCGCCTGACCATCCATCACGCTTTGAGGACTCAGGTACAGACGCTCACGGCCTCCTGCCACCCAGGACAACACATGGGCACCGTGGTGCGCCACGACCACCCGATCACCATTGGGCAATTGCAACTCGGTGGCAGGCAGTCCCGCGAACAGCACATCGCGGCTGGTGGCGCCTGTGCTCATGTTCAGCCGTTCAGCTCGTCGGCGCGTTGCTGTGCCAGCGCAAAGTCCAGGTCGCCGGAATACACCGCACGGCCACAGATCACACCTTCGACGCCCTCGCCCTCCACCGCGCACAGCTGCTCGATGTCGGCCATGTTGGACAGGCCGCCCGATGCAATCACGGGGATGGTCAAGGCTTGGGCCAGCTTGACGGTGGCATCGATGTTGATGCCGCTCAGCATGCCGTCGCGGCCGATGTCGGTGTAAATGATGGACTCGACGCCCCAGTCTTCGAACTTCTTGGCCAGATCCACCACTTCGTGACCGGTGAGCTTGCTCCAGCCGTCGGTGGCCACTTTGCCGTCCTTGGCATCCAGGCCCACGATGATGTGGCCGCCAAAGGCGGTGCAGGCGTCTTTCAAAAAGCCGGGGTTCTTCACCGCAGCGGTGCCAATGATCACGTACTGCAAACCGCTGTCGATGTATTTTTCAATCGTGTCCAGATCGCGGATGCCGCCGCCCAGCTGCACCGGGATGTCGTCGCCCACGGCCTTGAGGATGGACTTGATGGCGCCGAAGTTTTGCGGCTTGCCCGCGAAGGCACCGTTCAGATCCACCAAGTGCAAGCGGCGAGCGCCTTTTTCGAGCCAAGTGCGCGCCATGGCAGCGGGGTCTTCCCCGAACGTTGTGGCTTGGTCCATATCGCCTTGCTTGAGGCGAACGCAGTGGCCGTCTTTGAGGTCAATGGCGGGGATCAGAATCATGGCGAGTTAAATGCAGGTGAAAAAAATCAGCAAGCCTTGGATCAAGGCTGCCAGTGGAGGAAATTGCGAAACAGCGCCAAGCCCTGGGCCGCGCTTTTTTCAGGGTGAAACTGGGTGGCAAAAATATTGTCACGGGCAATGGCGCAAGCAAAGCGGCCACCGTAATCGGTTTCTGCCGCGCTGTGCGCCGGGTTGGCCACCTGGGCATAAAAGCTGTGCACAAAATAGTACCAGCTGCCGTCTTCGATGCCTTGCCACAGCGGGTGGGCAGGCGTGGCTTGCCAAACTTGGTTCCAGCCCATCTGCGGCACTTTGTAGCGGGTGCCATCGGGTTGGGTGCGGCCGGCCAGATCAAATTTGATGACATCACCGGGGATCAAACCCAGACCGGGCGTATCGCCTTCTGCACTGTGGTCCAGCAGCATTTGCATGCCCACGCACACGCCAAACAGGGGCTTGCTGGCGGCGGCTTCAAGCACAGCGTCCAGAAGGCCTGACTCGCGCAGCTCGCGCATGCAGTCGGGCATGGCGCCCTGCCCTGGCAAGACCACGCGGTGCGCATCACGCACCACTTGCGGGTCCGACGTGACCGTCACTTCGGCATGGTCCACACTGGAAGCCGCATGGATCACCGCCTGCGCCACACTGCGCAAGTTGCCCATGCCGTAGTCCACCACTGCAACGCGATTGACGCTCATGTCAGAGGCTGCCTTTGGTGGAAGGGATCACACCCGCCGAGCGGGAATCGAGTTCAAGCGCAGCGCGAATGGCTCGTGCGAAGGCCTTGAAGATGGTCTCGCACTGGTGGTGCGCATTCACACCCTTGAGGTTGTCAATATGCAGCGTGCACAGGGCATGGTTCACAAAGCCCTGGAAGAACTCGTACACCAGCTGGGTGTCAAGCGAGCCCAATGAGCCAGAGGTGAAGTTCACATCCATGTGCAGACCGGGGCGACCGGAAAAGTCCACCACCACGCGGCTCAAAGCTTCATCGAGCGGCACATAGGCATGGCCATAACGGCGGATGCCTTTTTTGTCGCCAATGGCCTGAGCAAAGGCTTGGCCCAAGGTGATGCCGATGTCTTCCACCGTGTGGTGGCCGTCGATGTGCAGGTCGCCTTCGCAAGCGATGTCCAAATCGATCAAACCGTGGCGGGCGATCTGGTCGAGCATGTGGTCCAGAAAACCGATGCCGCTGGCCAATTTGGCTTGCCCCGTGCCGTCCAGGTTGATGGCGACGCGGATGTTCGTCTCGGCCGTCTTGCGGGTCACATTTGCTGTGCGGTTCATAAGGAGACTTTCAAAGCGGCAAGGAGTTGGTCGTTTTCTGCGGCGGTGCCGACCGTCAGGCGCAAGCAGTTGGCCAGCAGTGGGTGCATTTTAGAAACGTTCTTGATCAGCACTTTGTGCGACTTCAAACCTTCAAAGGTTTTGGCCGCATCGGGCACGCGGGCCAGGATCATGTTGGCTTCGCTGGGGAAAGGCTGCACGCCGGGCAAGGCGGCCAGCTCTTTCAAGAGGCGGGCACGCTGCTCGCGCAGTTCTTTGGCTTGCGCGGCAAACACCTCGGCATGCTCCAGCGCAAACAGGGCGCACTCGTAATTGAGCACGCTGATGTTGTAGGGCGGGCGCACCTTGTCGATCTCGGCCACCAAAGCCTTGGGGCCCACCATGTAGCCCAAGCGCACACCGGCCAGGCCAAACTTGCTCAGCGTGCGCATGAGCAAAACGTGCGAGTGGCGCGTGATGCGGTCCATGTAGCTCTTGCTGGCAAAAGGCTGGTAGGCCTCGTCCATGACCACCAGGCCGCCTTGCGCGCCCTGGGCCTGCACGATCTTTTCGATCGTGTCGTCGCTCCAGAGGTTGCCTGTGGGGTTGTTGGGGTAAGCCAGGTAGACGATGGACGGCTTGTGCTCGGCAATGGCGGCCAGCATGGCGGCTTCGTCGAGCTCAAAGTCGGCCGTGAGCGGCACGCCGTGGAAAGCCAAGCCTTGCAACTGGGCGCTCATGGCATACATGACAAAGCCCGGCAAAGGCGACAGGATGGAAGCGCCGGGCACATCGCAGGCCATGGCCAACAAAGAGATCAATTCGTCCGAGCCGTTGCCCAGCATGATGTCAAAGCCTTCGGGCATGCCTGCGTAACTTGTCAGCGCATGGCGCAGGTCATTCACACGGCCATCGGGGTAGCGGTTCAAGGCCAAAGCGCCCAGTCGCTCGCCCAATGACTTTTGCAAATCGGCGGGCAGACGGTGCGGGTTCTCCATCGCGTCGAGCTTGACCATGCCCACCGAATCCTGGATGGCGTACGCGTGCATGGACTGCACGTCTTGGCGGATGCGTTGCATGAGTTGGGGGCTGACGTTGCTCATTTCGGGTCTCGCATCGGGGGCACAGGGTTCAAACGGAGTTCGGCGGCGCGGGCGTGGGCTTGCAGGCCTTCGCCATAAGCCAGCTCGGCGGCAATGTGGCCCAGTGGCTGTGCACCCGCTTCGCTCACCTCAATCAGGCTGCTGCGCTTTTGAAAGTCATAAACGCCCAGCGGCGACGAGAAGCGCGCCGTGCCGCTGGTGGGCAGCACGTGGTTGGGGCCAGCGCAGTAGTCGCCCAGCGATTCGCTGGTGAACGCGCCCAAGAAGATGGCCCCCGCGTGGCGCAGCAGCGGCTCCCAGCGGTGCGGGTCGCGGCTGGAGACTTCGAGGTGCTCGGGCGCGATGCGGTTGCTGATGGCGCAGGCTTCTGCCATGTCGCGGGTCAGGATCAAAGCGCCCCGGTCGTTGAGCGATTTGGCGATGATCTCGCGGCGCGGCATCTCGGGCAGCAAGCGGTCAATGGCAGCTTGCACTTCGGCAATGTAGGCAGCATCAGGACACAGCAAAATGCTTTGCGCCAGCTCGTCATGCTCGGCCTGGCTAAAGAGGTCCATCGCCACCCAGTCGGCGGGTGTGGTGCCGTCGGCCAGCACCAGAATTTCAGATGGGCCAGCGATCATGTCGATGCCCACGGTGCCAAAGACGCGCTTTTTGGCGCTGGCCACATAGGCGTTGCCCGGGCCGGTGATTTTGTCCACTTTGGGGATGGTGGCCGTGCCATAGGCCAGCGCCGCCACGGCTTGCGCACCACCCACGGTGAAGGCACGGCTCACGCCCGCGACACAGGCGGCGGCCAGCACCAGCGGGTTGCGCACACCGTTGGGCGTGGGCACGACCATGATGATTCCTTGCACACCCGCCACATGGGCCGGAATCGCGTTCATCAACACCGACGAGGGGTAAGCGGCTTTGCCACCGGGCACGTAAATGCCCACGCGGTCGAGTGGCGTGACTTTTTGCCCGAGCAAGGTGCCGTCTTCGTCGCGGTAAGACCAGCTTTCGCCCGATGCTTTCTTTTGCGCTTCGTGGTACTTGCGCACACGGGCGGCGGCCGCTTGCAGGGCTTCGCGCTGCACGGCGGGCAGGCTGTCCAAAGCGGCTTGCAGCTCGGCTTGGGTGATCTCCAAGGCCTTCACGTCGACGGCTTGCAGGCTGTCAAAACGCTGGGTGTACTCGAGCACAGCCGCGTCGCCGCGCTGTTGCACATCGGCCAGGATGTCGGCCACGCGCTGCTCGATGGCGGCGTCGGTGTCAGCAGACCAATGCAGGCGGGCCGCAAAGGCCGCTTCAAAACCGGCATCCGCCGTGTTCAGTTGCAAAGGTTTGGCTTGCAGGCCCATGTTGTTCAGTCTTTCTTCACCGCGCCCGCAAAGGCGTCGATGATGGCGCGGATCGGTGCTTGCTTGAGTTTGAGCGCGGCCTGGTTCACGACCAAGCGCGAGCTGATGTCCATGATGCGTTCGACTTCAACCAAATGGTTGGCCTTGAGCGTGTTGCCGGTGGACACCAAGTCGACGATGGCGTCGGCCAGCCCTGTGAGAGGGGCCAGTTCCATGCTGCCGTAGAGCTTGATCATGTCCACGTGCACACCCTTGGTGGCAAAGAAGTCGCGGGCAATCGTGGTGTATTTGGTCGCCACCTTCAGGCGCGCGCCCGTGCGCACCTGCGCGGCGTAGTCGTAGTCGGCACGCACCGCCACGCTCATGCGGCATTTGGCGATGTTCAGGTCCAGCGGCTGATACAGGCCTTGGCCGCCGTGCTCGATCAGGGTATCGAGCCCGGTCACACCCAGGTCGGCGCCACCGTATTCCACATAAGTGGGCACGTCGCTGGCGCGCACCAGCACCACGCGCACATTGGCCTGGTTGGTGGGCAAGATCAGCTTGCGGGATTTCTCGGGGTCTTCCAGCACCTCGATGCCTGCGGCTTTGAGCAGCGGCAAGGTTTCGTCAAAGATGCGTCCTTTGGACAGGGCCAGCGTGATCATTTCACTCTTTCGATGTCGGCGCCCACGGCGCGGAGTTTGGCTTCCATGCGGTCATAGCCGCGGTCCAAGTGGTAGATGCGGTCGACGATGGTTTCACCTTCGGCCACGAGCCCGGCGATCACGAGGCTCGCCGATGCACGCAAGTCGGTCGCCATCACAGTGGCGCCTGAGAGCTTTTCCACCCCTTCGATCACCGACACCTTGCCGTCGATCTGGATGTGCGCACCCAGGCGCACCAGCTCGTTGACGTGCATGAAGCGGTTTTCGAAAATGGTTTCGGTCACTTTGCTCGCGCCTTGCGAGATGCAGTTCAGCGCCATGAACTGCGCCTGCATATCGGTCGGAAAGCCTGGGTATTCGGTGGTGCGAAAGCTCTGGGCCTTCAAACGGCCTTCGGACTTCACGCGGATGAAATCGGCCCCTGCTTCGATGGTCGCACCCGCATCACGCAGTTTGTCGATGACCGCGTCCAGATGGTCAGCTCGGCCATGGCGCAAGACCACGTCACCACCCGTGGCTGCCACCGCACACAAAAAAGTACCGGCTTCAATCCGATCGGCCACCACCTGGTGCTCGCAACCGTGCAAGCGCTCTATACCCTGGATGCGGATCTTGCTGGTGCCGTGGCCTTCGATCTTGGCTCCCATCTTGATGAGCATCTCGGCCAAGTCGGTGATTTCGGGCTCCTGCGCTGCGTTTTCGAGCACCGTCTCGCCCTCGGCCAAAGCCGCAGCCATCATGAAGTTTTCAGTGCCGGTCACGGTGACCATGTCTGTCGTGATGTGGGCCCCCTTGAGACGCGTGCGGCCTGCAGGCAAGCTGGCCAGCATGTAACCATGTTCGACCGTGATTTCGGCGCCCATGGCCTGCAAGCCCTTGAGGTGCTGGTCCACTGGGCGCGAACCGATGGCGCAACCACCGGGCAAGGACACCTTGGCCCGGCCAAAACGGGCAAGCAAGGGGCCCAGTGCCAGCACCGAAGCGCGCATGGTTTTCACGAGCTCATAAGGTGCTTCAGGGTTGTTCAAACCACCCGCGTCAAGTGTGACGCGACCGTCTTCATGGTGCTCTGCCGTCACACCCATGTTGCGGATCAGCTTGAGCATGGTGGCCACGTCCTGCAGGCGCGGCACATTGACCAAGGTGACCGGCTCGGCGCTGAGCAAGGCGGCGCACAACTCAGGCAAGGCTGCATTTTTAGCGCCGGCCACATCCAGCACGCCGTGGAGGCGATTGCCGCCGCGAATTTTCAGTTTATCCATGTTCTTGTCAAGCTCAGCGAGGCAATGCCGCCCATTCGGCGGGGGTGTAGGTTTTCATCGACAAGGCATGCACCTCGTCGGTCTGGATTTTTTGACCCAAGGTCGCATACACCTTTTGGTGGCGCGCGATCAGACGCAGTCCTGTAAATGCTTCGGACACGACCACCGCGCTCCAGTGGCGCCCGTCCCCATCGACCTCCAGGTGCGTACAGGCCAGACCGGCAGCGATGATGGAACGAAGTTGCTCTGCATTCATGGTGTTCAGCTCCGGATCTTGTAGCCGGTGCGCAAAAGGTGAAGGGTCACGCCACTGACCAGGGCCAAGGCCGTGGCCACCACGCCCAGGCTTGTCCAGGGCGACACATCGCTCTGTCCAAAAAAGCCGTAACGGAAACCGTCGATCATGTAGAAAAACGGGTTGAGGTGGCTCAGCTGCTGCCAGAAAGCGGGCAGCGAATGGATGGAATAAAACACGCCCGACAAAAAGGTCATGGGCATGATGATGAAGTTCTGGAAAGCGGCCATCTGGTCAAACTTCTCAGCCCAAAGACCGGCAATGACCCCCAAAGCCCCCATCATGGCCGCGCCCATGATGGCAAAAGCCAAAATCCACAAGGGGTAGACGAACTGGATATTGACCATCCAGCCGGTGATGACGAACACGCCCAGGCCCACGGCCAGGCCACGCACCACCGAAGAGCCCACATAGGCCACAAACCAGCTGCGGTGCGACAGGGGGGTGAGCAACAAAAACACGAGGTTGCCCATGATCTTGCTTTGCACCAGGCTGGACGAGCTGTTGGCAAAGGCGTTTTGCAACACACCCATCATGATGAGACCCGGCAGCAAGAACGAGGTGTAGGCCACCTGGTCGTACACCTTGACGTGGTCTTCGAGCACATGGCCGAAGATCAGCATGTAGAGCACAGAGGTCAACACCGGCGCTGCGATGGTCTGAAAAGCGACTTTCCAAAAGCGCAGGACTTCTTTGTAAAGCAGGGTTTGCCAACCTGTCATTTCTTGGCTCCAGACTGGTTGCGGTTCATCACTTCGAGGAACACGTCTTCCAGATCGGCCTGGCGAATCTCGACGTCTTCGGCCACCAGACCCGCTGATCGCACCGTGTTCAGGCAGGTCTCAATGTCCAGCGCATTGTTGACAGGGACCTGCACGATGCGGCCTGTGACACGCGCCACAGCAGCCACCGCAGTGGGCAACTCGCCATCGAGCTTGAAGCGCAGCACCTGGCTGGTGGCGGACTTGAGCAAGACCGATGTTTTCTCCAGCGCCACCATCTCGCCGCGCTTGAGCATGGCGATGCGGCCGCACAAGGCCTCGGCCTCTTCGAGGTAGTGGGTGGTCAACAAGACGGTGTGGCCTTGTTTGTTGAGTTTGGCAATGAACTGCCAAAGTGTTTGACGCAGTTCAACGTCCACGCCCGCCGTGGGCTCGTCCAGAACAATCACACGCGGCTTGTGCACCAAGGCCTGCGCCACCAGCACACGCCGCTTCATGCCGCCCGAGAGCTGGCGCATGTTGGCATGGGCTTTGTCGGTCAAGCCCAGGCTGTCGAGCAGCTCGTCAATCCAAGCGTCGTTTTTCTTGACGCCGAAATAACCCGACTGGATTTTCAGGGATTCGCGGACGGTGAAAAAAGGGTCAAACACCAGCTCTTGCGGGACCACACCCAACAAGCGGCGTGCGGCTGCGTAATCGCTCTGCACATTGTGGCCATGCACCAGAACCTGCCCTTGGCTGGCACGGGTCAAGCCTGCCAGGATGCTGATCAAGGTGGTCTTGCCAGCGCCATTGGGGCCCAGCAAACCAAAGAACTCGCCCTCTTCAACTTCAAAGCTGACCTGATCGAGCGCACGGAATGCGGCAGCGCCCGCCTGTTTGGCAGGGTAGGTTTTCGAGACGGTTTGAAATGAGAGCGCAGACATGGGAGGGGCTTATTTTAAGTGCTGGCCCACATGAAGGCGGCTCAATGGCCTGGAACAAGGCAAAAAGAGAGGGGATTTGACCCCAAAACAAGCTCAGGCAGGCTGCAAAAGGTCGAGCACGCCGTACAAAGTGGCCAATTCGCTCAAACGGGCCGACATGCCCTCGACCAAGACCGAACGCCCTTGGGCCTTTGCCACACGACGCAAGCCCAACAAAACAGCCAAGGCCGACGAGTCAAAGTCGCTGAGCGCGGAGGCGTCGACCAACACGGGCTCTGGCTCAGACGCTTGCGATTGAAGCTGACGGATCCACTGTGACAAGCACGCATCGGCTTGCTCATGCATCAAACTGGGCGGCAACTTCAAAGCATTCATGGTCTCGACTCCAGCGTGGATC
Organism: Limnohabitans sp. MMS-10A-192; assembly: GCF_003063335.1. Classification (GTDB taxonomy): domain Bacteria; phylum Pseudomonadota; class Gammaproteobacteria; order Burkholderiales; family Burkholderiaceae_C; genus Limnohabitans_A. Next base: position 111,277 of record NZ_NERX01000006.1, read on the forward strand.
AAGAATTGCGGGCATTGGACTTGTTGCGCGCCGCCAGACTGGCGATCAGCGCATCAATGCCGCCTGCATTGATTTCCTTGGTGAATTGGGTGCGGTAGTTCTCGATCAACCAAACGCCGAGCACGTTCAGGTCAAAAATCATCCAACCAGCACCTTCGCCTGGTGTTTTTTCCAGACGGTAATCGAGCTGGATCGGATCGCCCTTGCCGCGCACCTCGGTATTGACCACCAAGTTCTTGTCTTCCTGTCCACCACGCAAGGGCTTGACCACCACCACCTGGTCGCTGACCTGACTGAGTGCGCCGGCATAGGTGCGGACCAACAAAATTTTGAATTCGTCTTGCAAGCGTTTTTGCTGCTCGGGCGTGGCTTTGCGCCAAGCAGGGCCGGTCGCCAAAGACGTCATGCGGCGGAAGTTCACATGCGGCATGAGCTTGTCATCGACCAGTTGCGTCAATTTGTTCACATCGCCATTGCGCAGGGCTTTGTCGGCTTTGATGATGTCCAGCGTTTCATTGGTGATGCGTTTGATGAACACTTCAGCGGCCTCATCGGCGGCCCAAGCGGCACCGGTCGATGACATCACAGCAGCTGCGAAGGCCGCACCCAAAATCTGGCGGCGGTTCAATGAAAAGAGGGCAATTGAATTCTTCATGCGGAAACTATAAGGGCGATTGAACAAGCGCTTGTGAGCAACTGTAACGAGGCCAAATGCACTCACTGAGCATCGACATCGCTGTAATCAAAACTGGACGGCGGGTTGCCGTCATACACATCGTTTTCCCGCTTTTGCAAATAGGCGTCGCGAACAAACGAGTAAGGATCGAGTGAGGCTTCTTTGACCGTGTCCACGGTTTTGAGCAAACTGGCACGCACGTCCACGATGCGAACGGCGGTCAGGCTGCTGCGCGTGGCTTGATCGCTGAACTGACGCGTTGCATCGCCTTGGTAATCCACAGGGAATGTCAGACCGTCACGCAAGGTCGAAGGCCCCAAGATGGGCAGCACCACATAGGGCCCCGGCTTCACACCCCAATGGCCCAAGGTTTGTCCAAAATCTTCCTTGTGCCGCTCCAGACGCATTTCTGTCGCAATGTCGAGCAAGCCACCCAAGCCAAACACGGTGTTCACCGTCACACGCATGAAGCTCTCTGCCGCATGCTGGCCTTTCAACTGCATGGCACTGTTGGCCATGGACCAGACATCGCCCAAATTGCTCACGACATTGTGCAAACCGGTTCGCACAAAACTGGGAACCACATTCACATAAATTTGTGCAACGGGTTTGATGGCCAGCGTGTCGACGGCATCGTTGAAGTTGTAAACGCTGCGGTTCATCGACTCCCATGGATCGCGTGCATCAGCGCTCTTGACGCTGGCACAACCTTGCAAGGACAACAACGCGACCGCAGCCAAGCCTGCAAGCCAGCGCTTCATCTCTGGACTCATGGCTTGCTGCCTTCCGTCTTGGGTTTTTCAGCTTGGCTGTAAAGAAACTGGCTGATCAGGTTTTCCAGGATCACCGCCGACTGTGTGGAACCGATCTTGTCGCCTGCAGCTAGGTTCTTTTCATCGGCGCCGGGCGCAATGTCGAGGTACTGCTCACCCAACAGGCCGCTGGTGAGGATCTTGAGCGAGCTGTCTTGAGGAAATTGGTTTTCCGATTGCAAAGCCAAAATGACTTTGGCCTGGAAAGACTCACCATCGAAGGCAATGGTCTTGACACGACCCACCACCACGCCTGCGCTCTTGACGGCAGCACCCGGCTTGAGGCCACCGATGTTGTCGAATTTGGCGCTGACTTCGTAGTCCGAACGGAAATTCAAGCTCAGCAAATTGGCCGACTTGAGCGCCAGAAACAGCACGGCCACTGCGCCCAGCAAGACAAACAAACCCACCCAAATATCATTTTTTGAACGCTGCATGTCGTCCTCCTCAAATGCTGAACATCATCGCGGTGAGGATGAAGTCCAGACCCAAAACCGACAAAGAAGAAACCACCACACTGCGGGTGGTGGCACTGGCCACCCCCTCGGGGGTGGGCTTGGCCACATAACCTTGCAACAAGGCGATGAAGGTCACGGCCACACCGAACACAATGCTCTTGACGATGCCGTTGCCAACATCCTTGAACACATCCACGCCACCTTGCATCTGGCTCCAGAACGAGCCCGCATCGACACCGATGAGCAGCACCCCCACCACATAGCCACCGAAAATACCGACGGCGCTGAACACTGCCGTGAGCAAAGGCAAAGCGATCACGCCGCCCATGAAGCGGGGCGCCAAAATGCGTTGCACCGGATCAACGGCCATCATCTCCAATGCGGTGAGCTGCTCACCCGCGCGCATCAAACCGATCTCGGCCGTGAGCGATGCACCGGCGCGGCCTGCGTACAAAAGGGCCGCAACCACGGGACCCAATTCACGCACCAGACTGAGTGCGACCAGCAAACCCAAAGCCTCTGCCGAGCCATAGCGCTGCAAGGTGTAGTAACCCTGCAAGCTGAGCACGAAGCCCACAAACAAACCCGACACCGTGATGATGGCCAGCGAATAGTTGCCCAAAAAATGCACCTGGTCACGCACCAAGCCAAAGCGCTTGAGCGCCGCCCCCGACATCTTGAGCAGCTTGAAAAACAAACGGGCGCCAAAGCCCCAATCGGCCAAGGCCTCACGGGTGGCCGCGCCCAATGCACCCAGCATCTGGATCACATTCATGCAGACCTCCGGTCGTAATCTTCGGCAGCGGTCGGTGCGGGGTAGTGGAAAGGCACAGGCCCATCGCTGAGCGCATGCACAAACTGGTGGATCAGGGGGTCGGTGCTCGCACGCAACTCAGCAGGCGTGCCTTGCGCGGCCAGGCCGCCATTGGCCAAGATCACCACATGGTCGGCGATCTCGAAGGTTTCGGTCACATCGTGCGAGACGATCACGCTGGTGATGCCCAAGCTGTCGTTCAGGCGGCGAATCAAACGCGCCGCTGTGCCCAAGGAAATCGGATCCAGACCCGCAAAGGGCTCGTCGTACATGATCAGGTCGGGATCGAGCGCAATGGCGCGTGCCAAGGCCACACGGCGGCTCATGCCACCGGAAATTTCGGACGGTTTCAGATCCCGTGCGCCACGCAAACCCACCGCATCGAGCTTCATGAGCACGATGTCGCGGATCAGGTCCTCCGACAAAGTCGTGTGCTCCCGCAAGGGGAACGCCACGTTGTCGAACACGCTCATGTCGGTGAACAAGGCACCAAACTGGAACAACATGCCCATGCGACGGCGTGCGGCGTACAGCTCGGTTTGCTGCATGCGGCCCACATCATGGCCATCCAGCAGCATTTGTCCCTGCTGCGCCCGGATTTGCCCACCAATGAGGCGAAGCACGGTGGTCTTGCCACCACCCGAGACACCCATCAGGGCCGTGACTTGGCCGCGCGGGATTTTGAAACTCAGATTTTTCAAAATCAAACGCTCACCGTAGCCAAAGCTCAGGTCACGCAGTTCAACGAGGGTGGATGGATTGGGCGTATTCATGAAAAAGCAAGAGCCGGGAAAACCGGCTCTTGTGATCTTAGCGAACCAAAGTGAACACAATGTAAACCTTGGTGTTCTAGGGATTGTACCTAGAACGAAATGGCCTCAACGGGGCAAGTCGCTTTGCCCCATCAGGAACTCGTCCACCGCGCGTGCGGCTTGACGGCCTTCACGGATGGCCCACACGACCAAAGACTGGCCACGGCGCATGTCACCGGCGGCGAACACTTTGTTCACGTTGGTGGCGTAGCCGCCTGTGAAGTCGGTGCTGGCTTTGGCGTTGCCACGGGCGTCTTTGTCGATGCCGAAGGCGTCGAGCACGGTGGCGACCGGGTTGGTGAAGCCCATGGCCAGCAAAACCATGTCGGCTTTGTATTCTTTCTCGGTGCCGGGCACTTCGACCATCTTGCCGTCTTTGAACTCGACATGCACGGTCTTCAGGCCGGTGAGCTTGCCTTTTTCACCGATGAACTCTTTGGTGGAAATGGCGAACTCACGTTGCAACAGGCCTTTTTCGGCACTCTCGTCGTGGCTGGAGCTGGTGCGCAGCTTCATGGGCCAGTAGGGCCAGACCATCAGCTTGTTTTCTTTTTCGGGTGGCTCGGGCATCACCTCGAACTGGGTCACGCTGACAGCACCGTGGCGTGTGCTGGTGCCCACGCAGTCGCTGCCGGTATCGCCGCCGCCGATCACGATGACGTTTTTGCCGTCCGCACGCAGTTGGCCCTTGAGCTTGTCGCCCGCGTTGACCTTGTTTTGCTGGGGCAGGAACTCCATCGCAAAGTGCACACCGTCCAGCTCGCGGCCGGGCACGGGCAGGTCACGTGACTGCTCGGAGCCGCCGGTGAGCAGCACGGCGTCGAAGTCTTTCTTGAGCTGCTCGGCGCTGACGGTTTCCTTGGCCCAGTTGGTGACCTTGGAGTCTTTTGGCCATTCGCCCACCAGCACGCTGGTGCGGATCTTCACGCCTTCGGCTTCGAGCTGCTTGACGCGGCGGTCGATGTGCGTTTTCTCCATCTTGAAGTCAGGGATGCCGTAACGCAGCAAACCACCGACGCGGTCGTTCTTTTCGAACAAGGTCACGTCGTGGCCAGCGCGGGCCAGCTGCTGCGCAGCGGCCAGGCCTGCAGGGCCTGCGCCGATCACGGCGACTTTCTTGCCCGTCTTGACTTTGGCGGGACGGGGTGTGACCCAGCCTTCGGCCCAGGCGCGGTCGATGATGGCGTGCTCGATCGACTTGATGCCCACGGCGTCGCCGTTGAAGTTGACCACGCAAGCGGCTTCGCAAGGTGCGGGGCAGATGCGGCCGGTGAACTCGGGGAAGTTGTTGGTGCTGTGCAGCACCTCGATCGCGTTCTTCCAGTCGCCGTGGTACACGAGGTCGTTGAAGTCCGGGATGATGTTGTTGACGGGGCAGCCGTTGTTGCAAAACGGTGTACCGCAGTCCATGCAACGTGCGCCCTGGGTTTTGGCTTGCTCTTCGGTCAGACCGATCACGAATTCGCCGTAGTTTTTCAAACGCTCGGTGACGGGCTTGTAGCCCTCTTCGATGCGCTCAAATTCCATGAAGCCTGTGACTTTTCCCATGATGTTTCCTTCGATTCTTGACTTGGGGCTCAGGCGGCCACAGGCTTTGCGGCCTTGGCTGCTTTGCGGGCGTTGATTTCACCCAGAGCACGCTTGTATTCGTTCGGGAACACCTTCACGAACTTGGCGCGGGCCGTGGCCCAGTTGTCCAGCAACTCGCGGGCGCGCTGGCTGCCGGTCCACTTGACATGGTCTTCCAGCAGTTTCTTCAGCTGCGCTTCGTCAGCTTGGTCACGGTGCCAGACATTGCGGTCAATCTGTGCTTCCTGCTCGGCCACCGACAGCACCTTTTCCATGCTGACCATGGCGGTGTTGCAGCGCGAAGCGAACTCGCCGTCTTCGTCGTAGACATAAGCGATACCACCGCTCATGCCCGCGCCAAAGTTGCGGCCGGTCTTGCCCAGCACGGCCACCGTGCCGCCGGTCATGTATTCACAACCGTGGTCGCCCGTGCCCTCGACCACCGCCGTGGCACCCGACAGGCGCACAGCGAAACGCTCGCCAGCCACGCCAGCGAAGAAGGCCTCACCGGTGGTCGCACCGTACATGACGGTGTTGCCCACGATGATGTTTTGCGAGGCCACGCCACGGAAGTCCAGGCTCGGGCGCACCACCACGCGGCCACCCGACAAGCCCTTGCCGGTGTAGTCGTTGGCTTCGCCGATCAGGTACAGCGTGATGCCGTTGCACAAGAAAGCGCCAAACGACTGACCGCCTGTGCCTTCGAGCTGGATGCGGATGGTGTCGTCAGGCAGACCTTCGGGGTGCACCTTGGTCACCGCGCCGGACAACATGGCACCGACCGAGCGGTTCACGTTGCGGGCAGCTTCCATGAACTGCACTTTTTCGCCCTTGTCGATGGCAGCGCGGCTCTTGGCGATCAGCACATTGTCCAAGGCCTTGGCCAGACCGTGGTCTTGGGTTTGCACGTGGCGCACGTCGGCGTCCATCGTGACTTGCGGCACGGCCAGCAAGCGGCCGAAGTCCAGACCGCGGGCCTTCCAGTGGCTCACGCCAGCACGCATGTCGAGCAGATCGGCACGGCCCACCAGGTCGTCAAATTTGGCAATGCCCAGCTGGGCCATGATCTGACGCACTTCTTCAGCGATGAAGAAGAAGTAGTTCACGACGTGCTCAGGCTTGCCGGTGAACTTCTTGCGCAGGGCGGGGTCCTGTGTGGCCACGCCCACGGGGCAGGTGTTCAGGTGGCACTTGCGCATCATGATGCAGCCCTCGACCACCAGCGGAGCGGTGGCAAAGCCGAATTCATCCGCGCCCAGCAAGGCGCCAATGGCGACGTCGCGGCCGGTCTTCATCTGGCCATCGGCCTGCACACGGATGCGTCCACGCAGGCCGTTGAGCACCAGGGTCTGCTGGGTTTCGGCCAAACCGATTTCCCAAGGCGAGCCCGCGTGCTTGACCGAGGACCAAGGCGAAGCGCCCGTGCCACCGTCGTGACCGGCGATCACGACGTGGTCGGCCTTGCACTTGGCCACACCGGCAGCAATCGTGCCGACGCCGATTTCAGACACGAGCTTGACGCTGATGTCGCTGTGCGGCGCGACGTTCTTCAGGTCGTGGATCAGCTGGGCCAAGTCCTCGATCGAGTAGATGTCGTGGTGTGGTGGTGGCGAAATCAGGCCCACACCGGGCACCGAGTGGCGCAGCTTGCCGATGTATTCGGAGACCTTGCCGCCGGGCAGCTGGCCACCTTCACCGGGCTTGGCGCCTTGGGCCATCTTGATCTGGATCTGGTCAGCGCTGGACAGGTATTCGGCAGTGACACCGAAACGGCCCGAAGCGACTTGCTTGATGCGCGAACGCAGCGAGTCACCGGCCAGCAAAGGCAGGTCCACTTCGACGTTGGCTTCGCCGATCACGCTCTTCAAAGAGTCGCCCAATTTGATCGGGATGCCCTTGAGTTCGTTGCGGTAACGGTTGGCGTCTTCACCGCCTTCGCCGGTGTTGCTCTTGCCGCCGATGCGGTTCATGGCCACGGCCAAAGTGGCGTGCGCTTCGGTGGAGATCGAACCCAGCGACATCGCGCCGGTGGCGAAACGCTTGACGATCTCGGCCGCAGGCTCGACCTGCTCCAGCGGGATGGCCTTGGAAGGGTCGATCTTGAACTCGAACAGACCGCGCAGCGTCATGTGGCGCTTGCTTTGGTCGTTGATGATCTGCGCGTATTCCTTGTAGGTGCTGAAGTTGTTGGCACGGGTGGAGTGCTGCAACTTCGCGATCGCGTCAGGGGTCCACATGTGTTCTTCGCCACGGGCACGCCAAGCGTATTCACCACCCGCGTCCAGCATGGTGGCCAGCACAGGATCGTCACCAAAGGCTGCGGCGTGCATGCGGAAGGCTTCTTCGGCGATTTCAAACACGCCGATGCCGCCCACGCGGCTGGGCGTGCCGGTGAAGTACTTGTTGATGGTTTCGGTGTTGATGCCAATGGCTTCAAACAACTGCGCACCGCAGTAGGACATGTAGGTCGACACGCCCATCTTGGACATGATCTTGGACAGGCCCTTGCCGATCGCCTTGACGTAGTTGTAGATGGCCTTCTCTGCCGACAAATCGCCGGGCAGCTCTTTGTGCAAAGCGGCCAGGGTTTCCATGGCCAGGTAGGGGTGCACAGCTTCGGCACCAAAACCTGCCAACACGGCAAAGTGGTGCACTTCGCGGGCGGTACCCGTTTCGACCACCAAGCCAGCCGTCGTGCGCAGGCCTTCGGTCACCAAGTGCTGGTGGATGGCCGACAGGGCCAGCAGTGCGGGCACAGCCACTTGGGTGGCGTTCACGCCACGGTCGCTGATGATCAGGATGTTGTGGCCGCCTTTGATGGCGTCCACGGCTTCAGCGCACAGCGAGGCCAGCTTGGCTTCCACGCCTTCGCGGCCCCACATCGCGGGGTAGGTGATGTCCAGCGTGGCGCTCTTGAACTTGCCCTTGGTGGCTTGCTCGATGTTGCGCAGCTTGGCCATGTCGGCGAAGTCCAGGATCGGCTGGCTGACTTCCAGACGCATCGGTGGGTTAACCTGGTTGATGTCCAACAGGTTCGGCTTGGGGCCGATGAAGGACACCAGCGACATCACGATCGCTTCGCGGATCGGGTCGATCGGCGGGTTGGTCACTTGCGCGAACAACTGCTTGAAGTAGTTGTACAGCGGCTTGTTCTTGTCGGACAGCACGGCCAGCGGGCTGTCGTTGCCCATGGAGCCAATGGCTTCTTCACCGGCAGAGGCCATGGGGGCCAGCAAGAACTTGATGTCTTCTTGTGTGGTGCCAAAGGCTTGTTGCAGGTCGAGCAAAGCCACATCAGCAGCGGGCGCTTGCACTGGGGCAGCGGCCACGTCGTCGAGCTTGATGCGCAGGTTCTCGATCCACTGCTTGTAAGGCTTGGCGCTGGCCAAACCGGCCTTCAACTCTTCGTCGTTGATCATGCGGCCTTGTTCCAGATCGATCAGGAACATCTTGCCGGGCTGCAGACGCCATTTGCGCACGATCTTGCTTTCGGGGATCGGCAGAACGCCGGTTTCCGAACCCATGATGACCATGTCGTCGTCGGTGATGATGTAGCGCGAAGGGCGCAGGCCGTTGCGGTCCAACGTGGCGCCAATCTGGCGGCCGTCGGTGAACACGATCGATGCGGGGCCATCCCATGGCTCGAGCATCGCAGCGTGGTATTCGTAGAAGGCCTTGCGGCGCTCGTCCATGGTGGTGTGCTGTTCCCACGGCTCGGGAATCATCATCATCACGGCCTGGCTGATGGGGTAGCCCGCCATCGTCAGCAATTCCAGGCAGTTGTCAAAAGTGGCGGTGTCGGACTGACCGGCGAAGCTGATGGGGTAGAGCTTTTGCAGGTCAGCAGCCAGCACGGGCGAAGACATCACGCCTTCGCGGGCCTTCATCCAGTTGTAGTTGCCCTTGACGGTGTTGATCTCGCCGTTGTGCGCCACATAGCGGTAAGGGTGGGCCAATGGCCACTCGGGGAAGGTGTTGGTGGAGAAGCGCTGGTGCACCAGGCCCAGAGCCGAAACGCAACGCTCGTCTTGCAAGTCCAGATAGTAGGTGCCCACTTGATCAGCCAACAGCAGGCCCTTGTAGACCGCGGTGCGGCTGGACATGCTGGGGATGTAGTACTCGTTGCTGTGCGTCAGGTTCAGCGCCTGGATGGCGGCGCTGGCGGTCTTGCGGATCACGTACAGCTTGCGCTCCAGCGCGTCTTGCACGATCACATCGGCGCCGCGGCCGATGAAGATCTGGCGCATGATCGGCTCTTTTTCGCGCACGCGGGGCGACATGGGCATCTCGCGGTTGACCGGCACATCGCGCCAGCCGAGCACCACCTGGCCTTCGGCCTTGACAGCGCGTTCCAACTCTTGCTCGCAGGCCATGCGTGAAGCGTGTTCCTTGGGCAGAAAGACCATGCCCACGCCGTACTCACCGAAAGGCGGCAGGTTGATGCCCTGCTTGGCCATCTCTTCGCGGTACAACGCGTCGGGCAGCTGGATCAGGATACCGGCACCATCGCCCATGAGCGCGTCGGCACCCACAGCACCCCGGTGGTCCAGGTTTTCAAGAATCTTGAGGGCCTGCGTCACGATCGCATGGGTCTTGTGACCTTTGATGTGCGCGACAAAACCGACACCACATGCATCGTGTTCATTGGCCGGGTCATACAGACCGGTGGATTGGAAATGTTCTTTATCGGCTGCCGTGGACATGGCGCACTCCTAGGGTTTTTACGCAGGGGGACGAGTTTACTGCACTGCAGCAACCATGCCAAGACAATTAATTGGGGTCAGATCCCAATTAATTTGAATTTCTTTTTCGGTTGAGATTAATTGGGGACAGATTCATCACTCTGTCTTTTTGAAAGGCCGTCCCGCCCTGGCTGGCAAGAGCCTGCGCGGCGTGGACTGCTGCAACTCTTGCACAAACTGGGGGGAACCCATGGCCCATCCCGACAAGGCACTTTTGGTGAGTTGGTCTTTTTCCGATGCCGCCAACCCTGTGTGAACCAGTTCGAGGTAGGCCGCTTCACGCGCAAATGGCGTATTGCCCAGGCCCCAAAACAGGGCGTGTGGCGTCACCAATTTGTCGCTCACCTGCCCAATACAGTGCCTGTGGCTGGACCATTTGAAGTCGGCCGCCTGCGCCACCATGCCGGCACGCACCGGGTTCAGATCGATGTAGACCATGCAAGCCAAAAGATAGCGCTCACTCTCAATCAAATTGCTGCGGTAACGGCCTTCCCACAAAGTGCCGGTCCGCTGATGGCGCAAATTGAAGTAACGCACATAACTGCGCCCCACGGCTTGCATGAGTTTGGGTACACCTTCATCCGTTTCAGGCGTGGCCAGCAAATGGAAATGGTTGTCCATGATCACGTACGCATGAATGGCCACTTTGAAAATCGCCGCTTGCTCACCCAGCAGCGTCAGCATTTTTTCCCGGTCAGCGTCATCACGCACGATGGCCTGGCGGTCATTGCCGCGCTGGATGACGTGGTGCGGATAAGCGGCGACGGTGAGGCGGGGTTGGCGGGCCATTGGTTGCGAGGAACGGTCAAAAGAAACAGTTTAATTGGACTCTGACCCCAATTAAATCAAAACGCCATGCTCGTGACTGACACCGATGGTTTTTGGCTTTAGGCTCAGCGCATGAACTCAAGAACTTTACGCATCGGCACGGGAGCGGGCTACGCGGGCGACCGCATCCCGCCTGCGGTGGAGCTGGCCGAGAAGGGGCAGCTGGACTATCTGGTTTTTGAATGCTTGGCTGAGCGCACGATTGCGCTGGCTCAGCTCGAACGCAGCCAGCATCCCGATCGCGGCTTTGACCCCATGCTGGCCGATCGCATGCGGGCAGTGCTCAAACCCTGTATGGACAACGGCACCCGCATCATCAGCAACATGGGCGCAGCCAACCCTTTGCAAGCCGGGCACGCGGTGCTGGCCATCGCGCGCGAGCTGGGTCTGCGGCAGGTCAAGGTGGCTGTGGTGCTGGGCGACGATGTGCTGACCACGCTGACGGCAGGCCACCTTTCGCTGCCCGTGCTTGAATCGAGCCAAACCCTGGCCGACCTGCAGCCGCAGCTGATCTCGGCCAACGCCTATCTGGGCGCTGAGGCCTTGCTGCCCGCCTTGCAGACCGACGCCCACGTCATCATCACCGGCCGCGTGGCCGACCCTGCCCTGTTCCTCGCGCCCTTGATCCACCACTTTGGCTGGGCGCTGGACGACTGGGCGCGCCTGGGCAAAGGCGTGCTGGTCGGGCATTTGCTCGAATGCGCGGCGCAGATCACCGGTGGCTACTTTGCCGACCCGGGTTTCAAGGACGTACCCCACATGGCCCGGCTGGGCTTTCCGCTGGCCGAGGTCAGCGCCTCGGGCGATGCCGTCATCACCAAGGTGACGGGCTCGGGCGGTTGCGTCACGGTGGCCACGTGCACCGAACAATTGCTCTACGAAATCGAAAACCCCGCACGCTATCTGCAGCCCGATGTGGTGGCCGATTTTTCACAGGTGCAGCTCACGCAGATCGGCCCTGACCGCGTGCAGGTCACGGGCGGCAACGGCAGCCCACGCACCGAGACGCTGAAAGTCACCCTGGGTTACCGCGATGGCTTCATCGGCGAGGGACAAATCTCTTACGCAGGCCCGGGCGCACTGGCACGCGGGCAACTGGCGCTCGATCTGGTGCGCACGCGGCTGGCCGATGCAGGCTACGCACAGCACGAAGGCCGCTATGACCTGATCGGCGTCAACGCCATCGCGGGCGAACCGATCACACACACAGAACCGGCCGAAGTGCGCGCCCGCGTGGCGCTGCGCGTGCCCACGCAGCGTGAGGCTCAGCACGTGGCGCATGAAGTTGAAGCGCTTTACCTCAACGGCCCGGCGGGCGGCGGTGGCGCCACGCACTCGGTGCGCGAAGTCATCGCCGCTGCGGCCGTGCTGATGCCCCGCAGCGCGGTGCACACGCGCACCGCGCTGCTCAACACCGAAGGACTCTGACATGCTGCTGCGCGACATCGCCCACACCCGCACCGGAGACAAGGGCAACCGCTCCACCCTGTCGGTGATTGCCTACGACCCCAAAGACTTTGCCCTGCTCGAAAAAGCGCTCACGCCTGAGCGAGTGCGCCAGCACTATGCAGGCATCGTGCACGGCCCGGTCGAACGCTACAGCCTGCCCCAGCTGGGCGCGCTCAACTTCGTCATGCACCAGGCCTTGGGCGGCGGCGTGACCCGTTCGCTGGCACTGGACGCCCACGGGAAATGCCTGAGTGCCAAACTGCTGAGCCTTGTGATTGAATAAGCCCAGACCCTTGAACCAGGAACGACCCATGAAGACCATCCATCTCGCCACCTTGCTGACCGCTGCGCTGCTGGCCACCGCCACAGCCCACGCGCAAAGCTACCCGAGCAAACCCATCAAGGCCATCGTGCCTTTTGCGGCGGGCAGCGCCACCGACCAGATCGGCCGCGCCTTTGTGCAGAAAATGTCCGAGCAACTGGGTCAGCCCATCATCATCGAGAACAAGGCCGGCGTGAACGGCATGTTGGGTGCCGACGCCGTGGCCAAAGCCGCACCCGATGGCTACACCCTGATGGTCGGCACCAACAGCACCAATGCCGCACTCAAGAGCCTGATGAAAAAGCTGCCCTACGACCAGGACACGGCTTTTGCGCCCATTGGCTACATGGGATCGGTGCCCCTGATCATCACGGTCAACAACGACGTGCCCGCCAAAAACCTCAAGGAGCTGGTCGCCTTGGCGAAGGCCAAACCGACACAGCTCACCTTTGCCAGCGCCAGCACATCGCAACGCGTCTCAACCGAAGTGCTGATGAGCATGTCGGGCATCCAAATGACGCATGTGCCCTACAAGAGCGGGCCTGCGGCCATGACCGACTTGATCGGCGGGCAAGTGAATTTGTTCTCCGCCGACTTTGCGGTGACATTGCCGCAAGTCAAAGCGGGCAAGATCCGCGGCCTGGCCGTCACATCCATGCAGCGCTCCAAGGCCATCCCCGAGCTGCCCACCGTGAACGAAGCCCTGGGCCTGAAAGACTACGAACTGATCGCCTACTTTGCGATGTTCGCACCGGCGGGCACCCCTGCCGACGTGATCGCCAAGCTGAACAAGGCCCTGAACGCCGCAGCCAACGACAAAGACATCCAAGAGAAGTTCGCAGCCATTGGTTTTGAAACCGCCCCCGGCACCCCAGAAGCCCTGGCCCAGCGCAACAAGGCCGAAACCGTCAAATGGGCAAAGGCGATTCGTGACGCGAAAATCGAAGCAGAGTGACTCTCCACTCAGACGGGCGACACATCCAGGGCTGGATAACGGTGCTTGAGCATGGCTTCCAGTCCAAACTCTTTGAGCAGCGCTTGTAAGCGTTCCGCAGCTGAACGCTTTTTCTGCCCGGTGTACTTGGCCAAAATCAGCTCGTTCTTCATCGAGTGCTCCCAACCCACCAGCTCGGTCACAGTGACGGCGTAGCCCTGTGACTCCAGGTACAGGCAGCGCAGCACGTTGGTGAGTTGGCTGCCCACTTCGCGCGTGTGCAGGGGGTGGCGCCAGAGTTCGGCCAGAGGCGTGCGCTGCAGGTTCAGCGCCTTGTTCTGGTTGAGGGCCCGGGCCAGCTCGGCCTGGCAGCAAGGCACCAACACCATGTATTGGGCTTTCTTTTGAAGGCCAAAGGCGATGGCATCGTCGGTCGCGGTGTCGCAAGCGTGCAGCGCGGTGACCACGTCGATCTGCTCGGGCAGCTCGGCGCTTTGCGTCGACTCGGCCACGCTCACATTCAAAAACCGCATGCGCTCAAAGTGCAGCCGCTCGGCCAGCGCTTGTGACGACGCCACCAGCTCACTGCGGGTCTCAATGCCATAAATCGTGCCCCGACCCAGCGCTTTGAAAAACAGGTCGTAAATGATGAAACCCAGGTAGGACTTGCCCGCGCCGTGGTCGGCCAACGTGGGGCCGCTGTCGCTGGCGGGCAGCTCCAGCAGCAGTTTTTCGATGAATTGGAACAGGTGGTAAACCTGCTTGAGCTTGCGGCGCGAGTCCTGGTTGAGCTTGCCGTCGCGGGTGAGGATGTGCAGTTGCTTGAGCAGCTCGACCGATTGACCAGGGCGCACTTCGGGCGGCAAGGCCTGGCTGTCAATAGCCTGTGTTTTTTTCTTCATGGCGTGGGCCCCACATCCAGTTCCTTCCAGCCATCCAGCCCCAGCTTTTCCATCGTCGCCATATTCGTTTCGTAAATCATCTCGGCTTCAGGGAACGCTTCGACCGCCCGGTCGATGCTGGCTTCGCGGATCAGGTGCAGCGTGGGGTAAGGCGAGCGGTTGGTGAAGTTGGTGATGTCGTCCGGCTCGGTGTCCGCAAACTGGAAGTCCGGGTGAAAACTCGCGATCTGAAATTCACCTTCCAAGTCGAGCTCTTGCAACACCGCATCGGCTTCATCCAGAAAGTCGTTGAACTCCAAAAAATCGCGCAGCATCTGCGGCACGATCAGCAGCACGGTCTCTCGCTCTTCGGCAGGCAGAACGGCCAACGCCTGGAGTTGTTCGATCAGTTCGTCACGCAGGCCTTCGAGACCTTTGGCTTCGCTGACGGCGTAATGGATCTGGCCTTTGACGTGCGGGGCCTTGGCAAAGGGGCAAAGGTTCAGGCCGATCACGGCGCGCTCCAGCCAGCGCACGGTGTCGGCAATTTCGATGTGTGGTGTGGGAGAAATCTCGGTCATGCGTCGATTGTGCCTGTGCGGCGCAACCCCTCAGAAGCCTGCTCTGACGCCTTGGCGCGCCAACAAGCGCCCAGCCAACCAAGCCAACCCCGCACCCACCACGCAGCAGCCCACGGTGACCAGCGGCGTGAACTGCCAACCGCCCGCACGCGCCGCCACAGCGGCCACCACGGGCGGCCCCACAAACTGACCCAATGCCGACATCTGCTGCACCCAGCCCACGGTGGTGGCGACCTGCTGCTCGCCCGGCGCCAGGCGCACCGCCAGGCTGAACAAAGTGCCCGGCACCAAACCGCCCACACCCGAAAACAAAAGAACCCCGGCAAAACGCAGCCAAGGCCAAGCATCGGTGAAGGTGGCAAAAGCCAGCGTGCTGCCCAACGCCATGGCGCCAAAGCCCAGCCACAAGGTCGAGCGTGGCGCCCAGCTGCGTTGCAGCAAGCGGCCCGAAGCCATGTTGCCTGCCATGTTGACGGCAGCGGCCAAGGCCGTGAGCACGCCCAGCAACGCGCCGCTGACGCCCGCCGCCGCGTAGATGGATGGCAGAAAACCCACCACCGCCAGCCACTGGCCCGAATACATGCCAAAAGTGAGCGCCACCAGCCAGGGGCCGGGTGTGCCCAAGGTCAAACGCAAACGGCGCCATGCGCCCTGCCCTGCATGGGCTGCCTGGACAGCAGGGTCTGCAGGCACGGCCCGGTAAAGCCAAAGCGCCATGGCCAGCGACACCGCTGCAAACAGCCACCACCAGGCGCCCCAACCCCAAGCCGGAATGAACAAGGGCCCCAGCAACAGCGCCAGCGCGGTGCCGGTGGGCATGTAGGCGCCCCACACACCCAACATGCCGGGCAGCTGCACAGGCGGGACCAGGCGGCGAATCAAGGCGGGCGCAGGCAGCGCCACCAGCAAAAAGCCCAGGCCCTCAATGGCGCGCAAGACGAGCAGTGCCGTGACCGAGGTGGCAAAGCCGCCCAGGCCGCTGGCCAGCGCCAGCAGGCACAGGCCGCGCACCATGCTGCGCTTGAGCCCCATGCCATCGGCCAAAAGTCCAATGAACACGGCCAGGCTCAAACCCGCCACCTGCACGGTGGACAACAAAAAACCCGACTGCACCAGCGTGAGCCCCAGCTCGGCCTGCAAGGCCGGTAAAGCGGGCGGCAACTTGCCCACCTGCAAGGCGGCCACGCCGCCAGCCGCGACGACCAGCCAAGCGCTGTGTTTAGAAGAAGCCATCACCATGGATCAGCCCCCCAAGGCCGTTCACAACAACTTGCGCCCTGTGAGGCGTTCATGTTCACGCAGCGCAAAGCGATCGGTCATGCCCGCGATGTAGTCAGCCACCGCGCGGTGACGGTCTTCGCGGGCCGCGAATTCGGCGCGCATCTCCTGAGGCTGCGAGAGGTACGCCTCAAACAATTCACGCACGGCCTGCTGCGCCTGCCCCATGATCTGTGTGACCTGTGGATGTCGGTACAAACTCGCAAACAAAAATTTCTTGAGCTCGGAGCTGCGCGTCTTCATCTCGTCAGAAAAGCGCACCAATGACCCGGCCAGTCGCGCCTCATCGGCTGTCTGAATACCGGCTGCAGCAATCGCCGCACGCGTGGTGTCGATCACGTCATAAACCTGCTCACTGAGCATGCGGCGTGTGCTCTCGTAAAGCCAACGCCGAGGCTTGTCACGCAGTTGCGGATGCTCGGCCAGCGACTGCTGCAAATAATGGTCAAACAGGGGAACTTCGTGCATCTGGTCCAGCGAGAGCAATCCCGAGCGCACCCCGTCGTCGATGTCGTGGGCGTTGTAGGCGATCGCATCGGCCAGATTGCACAACTGCGCCTCCAAACTCGGCTGCGTTCGGTCCAGAAAACGCTGCGCGATCCCCCCGGGCTCTTGGGCTTCGATGGCTTCGGCGTTGACCCGCGAGCAGTGCTTGAGAATGCCCTCACGCGTTTCAAAGCTCAGGTTGAGGCCATCAAAAGCGGGATAGCGCTCTTCCAGCGCATCGACCACGCGCAGACTTTGCAAATTGTGCTCAAACCCGCCTTGCTCGGCCATGCATTCGTGCAGCGCATCCTGCCCGGCATGGCCAAATGGCGTGTGGCCCAAGTCATGTGCCAACGCGATCGCCTCGACCAGGTCTTCGTTCAAGCCCAGCACCCGGGCAATCGATCGGCCCAGCTGCGCCACCTCCAGCGAATGCGTGAGACGCGTGCGGAACAAATCACCTTCGTGGTTCAGAAACACCTGCGTTTTGTAGACCAGCCGCCGAAAGGCCGTCGAGTGCACGATGCGGTCGCGGTCCCTTTGGTAGGCATTGCGCGTGGGTGCGGGCGGCTCGGCATGGCGTCGGCCACGGGTTTGCGAAGGGTGGCTGGCCCAGGGTGCCAAGCCGGTGGCGTTCAAAACTTCAGGCACAGCAAGCATGGATCACATCGCGCACCATGTCATCGGGCGCACCGCACACGGTGGCTTGACCAGGACCGTCGATCACAACGAACTTGATGTCGCCGGCTTCGGCTTTTTTATCAAGGCGCATGTGGGCGATGTAGTGCCCGGCGTTGTCGCTCGCATCGATGAGCGGCGCACGCACTGGCAAGCCCGCGCGTTCAATCAGGGCTTTGAGGCGTGCCACAAAAGCGGCATCGACCTTGCCCAGACGGTGCGACAACTCGGCCGCCATGACCATGCCACAGCCCACAGCCTCGCCATGCAGCCAGACGCCAAAGCCCAAACCCGCCTCGATGGCATGGCCAAAGGTGTGGCCAAAGTTGAGGATGGCGCGCAGGCCCGCTTCGCGTTCGTCCTGGCCGACGACCCAGGCCTTGATTTCGCAGCTGCGCTTGACGGCGTGCGCCAGCGCGGCCGGATCTTGCGCCATCAGCGCGTCGATGTTGGCCTCGATCCAATCAAAAAACGCCATGTCGGCGATCGGGCCGTACTTGATGACTTCGGCAAGGCCCGCACTCAGCTCGCGCCGAGGCAAAGTGGTCAGGGTGTTCAGATCGCAAATCACCCGCACCGGCTGGTAGAACGCGCCGATCATGTTCTTGCCCAGCGGGTGGTTGATGGCGGTTTTGCCGCCCACCGAGGAGTCCACCTGCGACAGCAGCGTGGTCGGCACCTGCACAAAGGGCACGCCGCGCATGTAGCTGGCCGCAGCAAAGCCGGTCATGTCACCGATCACGCCACCGCCCAACGCAAACAGCACCGTCTTGCGGTCGCAGCCCTTGGACAAAAGCGCGTCAAAAATCAGGTTCAAGGTCTGCCAGTCTTTGTGCGCCTCGCCGTCCGGCAGCACCACGGTGTGGACTTGCTTGTAAAGCGGGCTGATGGCGGCGCGCAAAGCAGCTTCGTACAGCGGCGCAATGGTGTCGTTGGTCACGATCATGGCCGTCTGGGCCTTGGGCAAACCGGCCCAAGTCTCAGCGCGGCCCAGCAGGCGCTGGCCAATGTGGATGTCGTAACTGCGGTCGTCCAGCGAAATGGCGACCTGCTCAAGGGAAATGGTGGACTCGGACATAGCCCTCAAGTGTAGGGCTTTGGTGGTCTGCTCAGCGTGTAACTTGAGATGCAGGGCTCTCTGGCTGTGCAGGCAACTGGCCCGACAACTCGAGTTGCATGATGATCATGTTGACCAAGGTGGACACCGAGGGGCGGCCGGTGTCGATGACATGGTGTGCGGTGGCGCGGTACAGCGGATCACGGGCTTCGTACAGTGCCCGCAGGCGCCCCATCGGGTCGTCCACCTGCAGCAAGGGGCGGCCGGTGTCGTGACGCACCCGGCGGTAAACGTCTTCCGGCGCAGAGCGCAGGTAAATGACATGGCCACGGTCGTGCAGATGGCGGCGGTTGACTTCGCGCAAAACCGAGCCCCCGCCCGTGGCCAGCACGCCTTGGTGATGCTGGCTCAGATCATCCAGCACTTGCTGCTCCACATCGCGGAAGCTGTCTTCCCCTTCGCGGGCGAAGAATTCCCTGATCGAACAACCCAAACGGTCTTCAATCACATGGTCGGAATCCACAAAAGGCAGGCCCAAACGGCGAGCCAATTGCCTGCCGATGGTGGTTTTGCCCGAGCCCGGAAGGCCCACGAAGATGATGCTCAAAGGGAAATCTCACACAAAAACTCGGGACAGCACCGCGACAAATGGGCCGCCCGAACAGAGGCACCAAGTGTATTCGACCCGACAGCAGCCCCCAGACAGCGCGCGTCAAAGCGCTGGCGCAGTGGCCACGTCCGTCACCACACGCGGTGTGAGGAAAATCAGCAGCTCCGATTTGCGCCGCGTTTGGTTGCGGTTTTTGAACAGCCACCCCAGTCCGGGCACATCACCCAAGCCTGGCACTTTGGCTTCGTCGTTGCGCTCGGCATCTTCGTAAATGCCGCCCAGTACCACCGTGCCGCCATTGTCCACTTGCACCTGGGTTTTGACGTGCTTGGTGTTGATGGCATAACCTGCTGGGGTGAGCTGGCCGACGCTGTCCCGGTTCACATCTACATCGAGCACCACCGCCCCCTCTGGCGTGATTTGCGGCGTGACCTCGAGCTTGAGATTGGCCTTGCGAAAAGTGATGGCTGTCACGCCAATGCCGGACGACATTTGGTAAGGCAACTCCGTACCCTGTTCAATCAGGGCCTTGGTCTGGTCTGCCGTGATCACCCTGGGGCGCGACACCACCTTGCCGCGACCATCGGCCTCCAGTGCGGAAATTTCCACGTTGATGAACTGGTCCGCCGCTGCATTGAACAGGGAAACCGCAAAAGCCGATGGCACATTCAGCGTCTGCCCGGCACTGCCCGCAGGAAGATTCACTTGATGACCAGTGACCACCCCTGCACCTGTGGTGGCGTTGCTTGCCCCCAAATTCAAGTTCTTGTTGCCCATCCGTCCAGCTGAACCCAAGCCCAAACGCACCCCCAGCGATTGGCCAAACTGGTCGTCGGCTTCGACGATTTGTGCTTCGATCAAAACCTGTCGAACAGGCACATCCAATTTCTGAATCATCTGCCCCACTTCGGCCAAACGACTTGGCACATCCAGTATGAACAGCTGATTGGTCCGAGGTTCTGCCAGCGCCGTTCCCCGAGGACTGAGCCATCGCGCAACAGGGGTGCCAGCGCCTGCCGTACCGGACAACCGTTGCACCACTTCGGTGGCTCGGGCGTATTTCAAGCGCAGTGACAGCATCTGCAAAGGACTCACCGATTCGAGCGCCGTCTGTGCCTCCAGGTGTTTTTTCTCACGCGAAGTCCACTCATCCCTGGGGGCCACCCACATCACTTTGCCCTCACGGCGTGAGGCCAAGCCTTTGGATTCCAGGACAACGCCCAAAGCCTGAACCCAAGGCACATCCAGCAGTCTCACGGAGATCTGGCCACTGACTGCATCAGACACCACCAAATTCAGCCCTGTGAATTCGGCGAACACCTGCAACAAGGCACGGATATCGATGTTCTGGAAGTTCAGGCTGATGGGCGCCCCATCTGCGGTGACTGCCGAACGAACGACCGGATGGGCACCATCCAGATCGATGACAGGGGACGGCGATTGTGCCCAGCTCGCAGTTGACCAACCGACCACCAGTGCACAAGCCGCCCATGACCAATGTTCATGTCTCATCGCCCACCTCCTGACACATTGAGTTCGATTTTTTGCCCCTGCGCCGTGCCCAATACAACCGCATCACGGCGGATCGCATGCACCTGATGACCTTCGCGCGACATGCGCTGCCCCAGCCGCACAGGCACCCACACGCCACCTGCACTGAGCACCGCTTGCCAACTTCCGCTGGCATGCCAAGTGCCCAGCAAACGGATGCGCTCCACTGGCCAAGTCATGGGGTCATCTGTCAACACAGACGCCTGCGGTGCTGACGTCCGGGTGACTGAGGAGGCTGAATCAGCCTCTGCGGCCAACGCAAAGACAAGCGGCCGCGAATCTGCATCAGCGTCACCGGACTTTGCCCAAGCCCTGCTGGACGGCCATGCAGGCAAGGCCACATCGCCCGCAGAGGCAGGGTTGAACCAGACGCGCAAGACCAGATCCAACTGAACACCTTGGATCTGCGTCAACGGCACAACGCTCATGCGCTCGATCGTCAGCACAGGTCCGGATGCAGCCAAGGCCTTCCAGCCACGCACCCAATCGGCAAAATGGCCATTCAAGCGCAAGGCCAGCGTTTGACTTTGCAACGGTCCCATTGGAACCTCTGGCATGGCACGCAAAGACAGGACGGTCAATCCGTGCTGCTGCAAGGCCTGCTGAAGCCCTGAAGCGAGGTCTGTGGGCAGTCTGCTGGGCAGGCGACCCCAAAGTGCTTCATCAACAAGCCACTCAGGCCGCTCGCGTTGTGAAGAAGACACCGTCTGGGTCTGGGTCTGGGTCTGGACCTGGACTTGCCACTGCGACTGGGCCTGAGCCAAGGCCTGCTGCGCCAGGTCATGCGCATCCCAGACCTCACTGGCCAACCAGAACACACCACCAGCGCCCCATACAAGTCCGCCAAGGCCCCAAACCCATCGCCGCATTTGACGCACAACCCCACGCTGAACACGGCTCCATGCCTCTGCACTGAAAACTGGAGAGAACCGGGCAGTCATGGCTGGCCTTTGCGGGATGGTCCCGGGCCCAGGTCCAACGCCGACCATTGGCCTTGCCAGGCAAACGAGAACGCGGACGCCCCAGTGGCAGCCCCACCGGTCTCCACACTTTGCAAGTGCAGCGGGGTGCCCCAGCGCTCAGCCAGCATTTGTGCAACAAGGCTCATGGCCGGCACATGCGCCGCATGGCCCTGCAGGTCTATACGCCCTGCTTCCACTTGCAACCGTTGTAACCGGACACCCTGACCCGGGATCACATCCAGCAGGCTGCTTTGCATTTCAACCCAAGCTTCTTGTTGCGATTTCAAGTGCGTCAGTTGCCGCAACTGCTGACCGACCAGTTGCAGGTCCATCTGCTGCTGTTGGCGTGTTTGCGCCGCACGTTTGCTCTCAGCCAATTGGTTTTGAACCTTCTGTGTCTGCAACTTCAACTGCTCAGTTTGTCCAGCCAGCACCGACAAACCGCCTGCAGCCAACACACCACCCAGAACAAGCCCCGCCCCGATGAACAGCCACCGCCGCCTTGATTGTTGCTGGCGCTCCAGTGTTGGGAAACGCAATAAATTCAGGCCGACCATCTCAGAGCCACGCTTTCAGAGCCAATCCTGCAGCCACCAGCCGAGGCCCGACAGGGGTCGCCAAGGCCTCCAAAAGTCCTGCGGCAGTTCGAGACGCCTGTTGACCGGCTCCATCTGACTTCATCGGTTCACGCTCAAGGTTCAAGCGAAACTGCCAATCCTGAGGCGCCTGCTGCAGCAAACGGGGTAAACCACCCACCAAGGCATTGGCGGCACGCTGAGCAGCATCGCTTGCGGGCTCGACGCTGACCAACTGCCAGCCTGCACCTGCACTCCAGCGTTGGTACTCGGATACACGTAACCTCGGACAGCCAGCCCAGCGAAGCCTCACACCCCCATCAACATTGCCGGGTTCCGAATGAAAATCGAAATTCACTTCTTGAGGCGGCAAGCCAAGGGCTTGGGCCACCTCCAACTGAACCTCGGCAGGCCAACCATCGGAGGACAAATTTGCCGGGCCACTGAACTCGCCGGTCACCAAATCGGGAGCGGACATGCTCATGCACAGCCTGTGACGTGCCAGCCGCCGTCCACGCCCCATCTCGGCCAAAGCCGGACTCAACCAAGACGAATCAAGCAAGCCCGCATCTGCCGGGCCTTGCAAAATGGTTGAAGCATGCACACGCGCCAAACCCGGACTGACACGCGCCAAGCCGACCAAGGCCCAAGATGTCCCGGCAGGGGTCAGACCCCACGCCAAACGAACAGAACGAGCGCCTATCCTTGGCCATAACCATTTCAAAGCTTGCATCACGGGCCTCCCTGACGGGGCCTTACTGGCCCTCTACGGTGTCTTTTGTAGCAGGGAAAGCAAATTGACACAATATTTTTTCAATCCAAAGAATTCACTTTTACAAAACAAACCCACCCAAGCGGCCCAAGATTTTTATAATGCAACGAGGTGGCCAACCGGCTTGCCCTGCCGATGCCCCTATGACAATCCAAGACAAAACCGATCACAAATCCGAACACGCCAGCCACCCTTTGAAGTCTGCCTCAGTGGCTTCATGGTTGATGAAGATCGTTTTATGGGGTCTTGGGATCATGGTGGCGGGTCTGCTGGCCCTCTTGCTGGTCGTTGGTGTGGCCATGGTCGTGGCCTACCCTAACCTGCCGGATATTTCGGATCTCGCAGATTACAAGCCCAAATTGCCCTTGCGAATTTACACGGCAGACAACCAGTTGATGGGCGAGTTCGGTGAAGAGCGCCGCCACCTCACACCGATCAAGGACATCCCAGATGTCATGAAAAATGCAGTGCTGGCCATTGAAGACAACCGCTTTTACCAACACGGTGGCGTCGATTATTTAGGCATCCTGCGGGCAGGCATTGCGAACATCGGTCGGGTCAAGAGCCAGGGGGCATCCACCATCACCATGCAGGTCGCACGCAATGTGTACCTGTCATCCGAAAAAACCTACACCCGCAAAATTTATGAAATTTTGCTGACCTACAAGCTCGAGCACATGCTGAGCAAGGACCAAATCCTTGAGATCTACATGAACCAGATCTTCTTGGGCAATCGGGCTTATGGTTTCGCGTCGGCTGCTGAAACTTATTTTGGCAAGTCACTGCGAGAGATCACCATCGCTGAAGCAGCGATGCTGGCTGGATTGCCCAAAGCGCCTTCGGCCTACAACCCGATCAGCAACCCAAAGCGCGCCCGATCGCGCCAGCTCTACATCATCGAGCGCATGGAAGAGAACGGGTACATCACTGCAGAACAAGCCAAAACGGCCAAAGCGGAACCCTTGGCATTGCGCACCTCAGGCGACAAACGGACTTTGCATGCCGAATATGTGGCGGAAACCGTGCGCCAAATGGTCTTTGCTCAATATGGTCAAGACACCTATACCCGCGGTTTGAACGTTTACACCACGATTCAGTCTACCGAGCAAATGGCTGCCTACAAGGCATTGCGTCAAGGCATCATGGACTTCGAGCGACGCCAGATTTACCGTGGCCCTGAAAAGTTCGTGGATCTGCCCGAAGATCCCAAACAAATGGAAGACGTCATCGATGACGCACTGGAAGATCACCCTGACAACGGTGATGTCATGTCTGCGGTGGTGCTCGAAGCGTCCCCACGCAAAGTGGTGGTGGTACGCCAAAACGGCGAACAAATCACCATCACTGGCGAAGGTCTCAAGCCTGCCCAGTCTGGTCTGTCCGAGAAAGCGGCTCCTGCGAAGCAAGTGCGCAGAGGTGCAATCATCCGGATTTCTCAATTACCCAAAGTGGGCTGGGAAATCACCCAGTTGCCAGAAGTAGAAGGCGCTTTTGTGGCCGTCACCCCTCAAACCGGAGCGATCCGGGCACTGGTCGGCGGGTTTGACTTTGCCAAAAACAAATTCAACCACGTGACCCAGGCCTGGCGCCAACCGGGCTCAAGTTTCAAACCGTTCATCTATTCTGCAGCCTTGGAAAAAGGTTTTTCGCCAGCCACCGTGATCAACGATGCCCCCATGTTCTTTGATGCCGGCGTGACTGGCGGCCAACCTTGGGAGCCCAAAAATTACGACGGCACGTTTGAAGGACCCATGACCCTGCGCAGAGGTCTGGCCAAATCGAAGAACATGATTTCTATCCGAATTTTGCAGTCGGTGGGCACGCGCAATGCTCAGGACTGGATCGGGCGCTTTGGCTTTGACGAAGAGAAACACCCTCCCTACCTGACCATGGCTTTGGGTGCGGGATCGGTGACACCGATGCAGTTGGTCAGCGGCTATGCCGTATTTGCCAACGGTGGCTACCGGATGCAACCTCATTTGATCACCCGTATCGCCGATTACAAAGACCGCGCCTTGGTCGAAAGCCCTGCACCAACACAACCGGATGAAGCTCAACGAGCCATTCCGGCACGCAACGCATTTGTCATGACCAGCTTGTTGCAAGAAGTCACCCGCTCTGGCACGGCAGCACGCGCGCAAGCCACACTCAAACGCAGCGACATTTACGGCAAAACCGGAACCACCAACGACTCCATGGATGCCTGGTTTGCAGGCTACCAGCCCAACCTCGCCGCAGTAGTCTGGATCGGCTACGACACCCCAAAAAAACTCGGCGACCGCGAAACTGGCGGCGGCTTGAGCCTGCCCGTTTGGATCAACTTCATGGAAACTGCACTGAGGACCATCCCGATCTCGGCACCAGTCGTCCCCGAAGGTTTGATCAATGTTGGCGGGGATTGGTTGTTTGAAGAACTGGCCCGAAATGGCAGCGTCACCACCTTGGGTGTCGGCAGTGAAGGCACCGCCGCGAAACCTGCCGCATTGCCACCCGGCGAAGAAAAGAACCGAATCCTCGATCTTTTCCGCAACTGAGCCGTTGGCATCCTGTGGGGCAGGGCGCTTGCGCTGACCGTGAACGCCTCAGGCGCTGAATGCGAGTCTCAAACCAGACTGGTCTGATGCATAACGCGTCAGGCTGGTCCAAAATTCGCCTTGACCCTTGGTGTCCTGCCAGGCTTGGCCATCAAAGCGGTAATGAAAGCCGCCGCAACGGGCCGCCAACCACACTTCGTGCAGGGGTTTTTGCAAATTGATGACGATCTGGCTGCGGTTGGCAAAGGTCAAAGTGACCATGCCGCCAACACGCTGGTTGTCGATGTCGGCATCGGTGTCGTCGTTCAGGCGATCGCAACAAATCTCTACGCCAGCGAGCAGGCGCTCGGCTTGGTCCATGAATTCAAGGTCGGTCATTACAATCGCTGCATGTTGAAGGTACCGAAGATTCTAGTCACCACGCTTGCCCTTGTCGGTTGTGCGGTCGTGTTGAGCGCATGCGGCCAAAAAGGCCCGCTCAAATTGCCCGACACGCCTGCCTCGGCCGGGCGTGCCACCTTGCCGCAAAGTCTCAATCCCTGGCACACCGCGCCGCAACGAACAAACCGTCCATCCAATGCTTCCGGGACTGCGCCTGCGGCAGAACGGACGGCCATGCCAGACGCCGACAACGACACCACCCCTTCCGCCTCCTTTTTGAAACCATGACCGCCACATCCAACGCCCTCGCCTTGCCCGGCCAACCCCACATCGCTTACCAAGGCAGTGAGCTCATGGTCGAAGGCGTTCGCCTGTCTGACCTGGCCCGCGCGCATGGCACCCCACTGTTTGTGTATTCCAAAGCCGCCATGCTGTCGGCCTTGGCGGCCTACCAGCGGGGCTTTGCCGGACGCCAAGCCCAAATTTGCTATGCGATGAAGGCCAATTCCAGCCTGGCCGTACTGCAAGTGTTTGCCAATGCCGGTTGCGGTTTTGACATCGTGTCAGCAGGTGAACTGGCCCGTGTGCTGGCCGCTGGCGGTGACCCGGCCAAGGTGATTTTCTCGGGTGTTGGCAAAACCCGCGCCGAGATGAAGCAAGCCCTGAAAGTGGGCATTGGTTGCTTCAACGTCGAAAGCGAAGCCGAACTCGATGTGCTGAGCGATGTGGCCGCGTCGATGGGCCTCAAAGCCCCGGTCAGCCTGCGCGTGAACCCCAACGTGGACCCCAAGACCCACCCCTACATCTCCACAGGTCTGAAAGGCAACAAATTCGGCATCGCCCACGAAGACGCTTTGCGCGCCTACCGCCACGCGGCCAGCCTGCCGGGCTTGCAGGTCGTGGGCATCGATTGCCACATCGGCTCGCAGATCACCGAAATGACGCCTTACCTGGACGCCATGGACCGCGTGCTGGATTTGGTGGCCGAGATCGAAGCGGCGGGCATTGCCATCCACCACATCGACTTTGGCGGCGGTCTGGGCATCAACTACAACGGCGATACCCCACCCGAGGCCGATGCACTGTGGGCGCAGTTGCTGGCCAAGCTGGACGCACGCGGCTACGGCCAGCGCCAGCTGATGATCGAGCCGGGCCGCTCGCTGGTGGGCAATGCAGGCGTGTGCCTGACCGAGGTGCTGTACCTCAAGCCCGGTGAGCAAAAGAACTTCTGCATCGTCGATGCGGCCATGAACGATCTGCCACGCCCGGCCATGTACCAGGCCTTCCACCAAATCGTGCCCGTCACAGCGCAGGCCGGCGAAGGCACGGTGTATGACGTGGTCGGCCCTGTGTGCGAGAGCGGCGACTGGATCGGCCGCGACCGCCAGCTGCTGGTGCAAGCCGGTGACGTTCTGGCCGTGCTGTCGGCGGGCGCTTACTGCATGAGCATGGCCAGCAACTACAACACCCGTGGCCGCGCCGCAGAAGTCTTGGTGGACGGCACAAAAACCCACCTGATCCGCCAACGCGAATCGGCGTTCGACACCTTCGCGCTGGAGCAGCTGGTCGACTGATCTCCTGAGGCTACCATGCACAAAGGGGCTGAAATTTCAGCCCCTTTTTTATGCCGACTGGGCCGCTGAGTCCAGCAAGGCCACCTGCACCAGGCAGTCGTAAAACACGGGCGCTCGCCCCAGATCGGTCAGGTGCTGGCTGGTCAGTTCGTTGACGTTGGTGCCGTTCAGCCCCAGCTTGCGCCACCAGATGCCCAGGCCATTGACCACGCCCGAACGCGCCCGCTGGTTGATGCGGGCCTTGCAGTGGTAAGTGCCCCGGTCGTTGAACACGCGCACCACCGCACCATCGGCAATGCCACGCTCGGCCGCGTCTTGCGGGTGCATCTCCAACACGGGTTCGGCTTCGATGTCGCGCAGGCTTTGCACGTTCACAAAAGTTGAATTCAGGAAGTTCCGCGCCGGTGGCGAAATCATCGCCAGCGGGTAGCGCCCACCGGCTTGCGGCACTTCGTAGTTGGGCACATGGTCTGGCCAGCCGTCCAGCCCCTGGTCCACCAAGCGCTGACTGAAAAATTCGCATCGCCCTGAAGGCGTCGGGAAACCGCCTTGCGCAAAGGGCGCATCGGGCACAGGCAAGGACGCAAAACCATGCGCCAGCAACTGCTCGAAGTCCTCCGCATCGCCGATGGCGCTGCGGCACAGGCTTTCGTCGCTCTGAGCAAAACACGGATCGTCAAAACCCATGCGCTGAGCCAGTGCCCTGAAGATGTCGGTGTTGGTGCGCGCCTGCCCCACGGGCGCAATGGCCGGGCGGTTGAGCAAGACATCGGTGTGGCCATAGCTGGTGTGGATGTCCCAGTGCTCCAGCTGCGTGGTGGCAGGCAAGATGAAGTCGGCATGGTCGGCCGTATCGGTCTGAAAGTGTTCCAGCACCACGGTGAACAGGTCTTCGCGGCCAAAGCCTTGCACCACCTTGCCCGACTCGGGGGCGACCGCCACCGGGTTGCTGTTGTAGACAATCAAGGCCTCGATCTGCGGACCAAACTCCGCAGAAGCGGGGCGCAGCAAATCATCTCCGATGGTGGACATGTTGATGGTGCGCGGACGCCGCTGGCCCAGCAAATCGGGCCGCTGCAAAGCCGCACGCCGCACTGGGAAATGGCCCGAGCTGCTCATGAGCACGCCGCCGCCGCGGTGTCGCCATGCGCCCGTCAGTGCTGGCAGGCACGCCACGGCACGCACGGCATTGCCGCCACCGCGCACACGCTGCATGCCGTAGTTCAATCGGATCGCTGCGGCCGGGGTGGTGCCCCAATCGCGCGCCAGCTGCCGGATTTGGGCTGAAGGCACACCACACACCTCGGCCGCTCGCTCGGGCGACCACTGCAGGGCGCGTTCACGCAGCCCCTCCCAACCCAGGGTGTGGCGGTCGATGTAGTCCTGATCGAGCCAGTCATTGACGATCAACTCATGCATCAGCGCCAAGGCCAGTGCCGCATCTGTGCCGGGCCGAATGGCGATGTGCTCGTGGCATTTGTCGGCCGTTTCGCTCTTGCGCGGGTCAATGCACACCAGCTTGGCGCCCTGACGTTTGGCTTCTTGCGCGATGCGCCAGAAATGCAGGTTGCTGCCGATCGAATTGCTGCCCCAAATCACGATCAGTTTGGACTCGGCAAACATGCGCACCGGCATGCCGACCTTGTTGCCCAGCGTCTGCGTGAGGCCTTCGGCCCCGGCCGATGCACAAATCGTGCGGTCCAGCAAGGAAGCGCCCAACTGGTGAAAAAACCGCGCCGCGATCGATTCACTTTGCACCAGGCCCATGGTGCCCGCATAGCTGTAGGGCAAGATGGCCTGCGGATCGCGCGCCGCGATGGTTTTCAGGCGGGCGGCGATCTCGTCCAGCGCCTCGTCCCAGCCGACCGGCTCAAACTGGCCTGTGCCCTTGGGGCCCACACGCCTCAAAGGTTGCAACACCCGTTCAGGGTGGTAGGTGCGTTCGGCATACCGCGAGACCTTGGTGCACAAGACCCCGTCGGTCGCGGCGTGCGCGGGGTTGCCCTGCACGCGCACCGCTCGGCCGTTTTCCACCGTGGTCAGCAAGGCGCAGGTGTCTGGGCAATCGTGCGGGCAAGCGCCTCGCACCACGGTCTGAGCAGGGTCGGCAGTGGTCATGGTTTTGAGAGAACAAGCAATTCCAGTGAGCCATTGTGACCGAAGCCCCCCATCGGCTGCGGCACAAGCCCCCCAAAGACGCAGGGGTGATGGCAAGTGTCCCAAAGTCTCGCTAGACTGTCTGCATGAAGCTCATCGACGCCATCCTCCACGACGCGGCCAGCATCTCAGCCATCCGCAAAGACATCCACGCCCACCCCGAACTGTCTTTTGAAGAAGTGCGCACCGCCGACGTGGTCGCCCAACAGCTGATCGACTGGGGCATCCCCATTCACCGAGGCATGGGCACCACCGGCGTGGTGGGCATCGTGCATGGGCGTGACGGCGGCGCTTGCGGGCACGGCATTGGCCTGCGCGCCGACATGGATGCCTTGCCCATGCAGGAGTTCAACACCTTTGCACACGCCAGTCGGCACCACGGCAAGATGCACGCCTGCGGCCATGACGGCCACACCGCCATGCTGTTGGCAGCGGCCAAGCATTTTGCCAAGCACCGCGACTTTGACGGCACGGTGTATCTGATCTTCCAGCCCGCAGAAGAAGGCGGCGGCGGTGCCCGCGAGATGATCAAGGACGGCATGTTCGACAAGTTCCCGATGCAAGCCGTGTTCGGCATGCACAACTGGCCCGGCGCACCCGTAGGCACCTTTGCCGTCAGCGCAGGGCCGGTGATGGCGTCGAGCAACGAATTCAAGATCACCATCCGCGGCAAAGGCAGCCACGCCGCGCTGCCACACAACGGCATCGACCCGGTGCCGATCGCCTGCCAAATGGTGCAGGGCTTTCAGACCATCATCACCCGCAACAAAAAGCCGGTGGACGCGGGTGTGATTTCGGTCACCATGATCCACGCGGGCCAAGCCACCAACGTGGTGCCCGATTCGTGCGAGCTGCAAGGCACGGTGCGCACTTTCAGCATCGAGGTGCTGGACCTGATCGAGTCGCGGATGAAGCAAGTCGCCGAGTCGATTTGCGCCGCCTTTGAGGCGGAATGCGAATTCGAATTCGAGCGCAATTACCCACCCACCATCAACAGCGCCGCCGAAGCCAACTTTGCACGCCAAGTCATGAGCGGCATCGTGGGCGAGGCGAATGTGCTGGTGCAAGAGCCCACCATGGGCGCGGAAGATTTCTCTTACATGCTGCAGGCCAAACCCGGGGCCTATGTGTTCATCAGCAACGGTGACGGTGCCCACCGCGAGATGGGCCACGGCAGCGGCCCCTGCACGCTGCACAACCCCAGTTACGACTTCAACGACGACCTGATCCCTCTGGGCGGCACCTATTGGGTGGAGCTGGCCACACAGTGGCTGAGCCAAGCCGCCCAGAGCCAGCCATGAACCATCCCCCGCGCATTCTGGTTTTGGGTGGCA
The DNA here is from genome assembly GCF_003063335.1 of Limnohabitans sp. MMS-10A-192. Lineage (GTDB taxonomy): Bacteria > Pseudomonadota > Gammaproteobacteria > Burkholderiales > Burkholderiaceae_C > Limnohabitans_A. The sequence continues at coordinate 142,104 of NZ_NERX01000006.1, forward strand.
CGGGTTTTGTCGGTCGGCAAGTGTGCGAACAGCTGGCCCGTCTGGGCTGGCGCGTCACCGTGCCCACACGCCGGGCGACCCGGGCCGCAGCCATTCAAAACTTGCCTGGCCTCACTGTGGTGGAAGCCTCTGTGCACAGCGCCAGCGACCTGGCCCGTTTGATGCCGGGTCACGATGCCGTGGTCAATCTGGTGGCGGTCTTGCATGGCGATGAAAAACGCTTTGAACAAGTGCACGTGCGTTTGCCTGGCCTGCTGGCCGAGGCCATGGCACATGCAGGCGTGAAGCGTCTGGTGCACATCAGTGCCTTGGGCGCCGATGCGCAAGGGCCATCGCTTTACCAACGCAGCAAGGCACAAGGCGAGACCGTCCTGCGCAACGCCAGGCTGGACCTGACGGTGTTGCGACCCAGCGTGATTTTTGGCGCAGACGACCAATTCCTGAACCTGTTTGCCGACTTGCAAACCGTGCTGCCCTTCATGCCGCTGGCGGGTTCGGCCACCCGCTTTCAGCCCGTCTGGGTGGGCGATGTGGCCAGGGCGGTGGTGAGCTGTCTGAAAGACAGCCGCACCATCGGTCAAACCTACGAACTGGCCGGACCCGATGTGATGAGCCTGGGCGAGCTGGTGCACCGATCCGGTCAGTGGGCGGGCATCCGGGGTGGCCAAGGCCGCCCTGTGCTGCCCCTGCCTGCCTGGATGGGCTGGCTGCAGGCGGTGTTCATGGAGCTGGCCCCTGGCGAGCCCTTGATGAGCCGCGACAACCTGGCCTCCATGAAGGTGGACAACGTCGCATCGGGGCAATGGCCTGGCTTGAAAGACTTGGGCATCCAGGCCAGCAGTGCAGCCGGTGTCGCACCCGGCTATTTGGGCCAGCGTGGTCCGCGCTCCAGGCTCAACGCCTGGCGTGCCCGTTCAGGGCGTTGAAGCGGGCTATGCCGCAGGACGGCGCTTTGGCCAAGCACGCTGAAGCCGCCAGGCCAAGAGTGCCGCCAGCACCAAGGCATACACCAGCACCTCGTTGAAGTTGCTTTTGGCTGCACGCATCCAACAGAAATGCAACACCGCCAAGACCGCCACGCCGTACACCACGCGGTGCAGCGCTCTCCACCGCATACCGCCGAGCCAACGCACCGCACGGTTGAATGAAGTGGCTGCCATCACGCTCAGCAGCAGCCAGGCACACAAGCCCACCCAAATGAAGGGACGCTTGAGCACATCCAGGGCGATCTCTTGCAGATCCAAGCCCATGTCAAACAGGACATAACACGTCAGGTGCAGGCAGGCGTACAAATACGTCAACAAACCCAGCAGGCGACGAAACCGGGCCAGCTCTGGCCAACCCCATTGCACCCGCACGGGGGTGATGGCCAGCCCCAGACACAAGCCCCGCAAGGTCCAGTCGCCCGTGGCTCGAATCAAATACTCGGCCGGATTGGCCCCCAAGCCATCCTGCCAAGTGAGCCAGACCAGATGCAACAAGGGCATCAAACCCAGGCACAACACCAACCACCACGCAGGGCGCGTGAGCAGCAGTTTTCGACCCCACACGGGCATCAGAAGAATTTCTTCAAATCCATGCCCGCATACAGCTGACCCACCTGGGCTTCGTAGCCGTTGAACATCAGCGTTTTGCGCTTTTTGGCAAGCAAGCCGTCTTCACCAATGCGGCGCTCGGTGGCCTGGCTCCAGCGGGGGTGATCCACCAAGGGGTTCACGTTCGAATAAAACCCATATTCTTGTGGCGCGGCTTTTTCCCAAGACGATACGGGTTGCTTGTCGGTAAAACGAATCTTGACCAAGCTTTTGCCGCTCTTGAAACCATATTTCCAGGGCACCACCAGGCGCAGCGGCGCGCCGTTTTGCTTGGGCATGACTTCTCCGTACATGCCAAACGCCAGCAAGGTCAGCGGGTGCATGGCTTCGTCCATGCGCAAGCCCTCGACATAGGGCCAATCCAGCGCGCCGCCACGCACACCGGGCATGGTCTTGGGGTCAGCCTGGGTCACGAACTCCACAAACTTGGCACCCGGTTGCGGTTCCACACGGCGAATCAAATCCGCCAGCGAATAACCCACCCAGGGAATAACCATGGACCAACCCTCCACACAGCGCAGTCGGTAAATGCGCTCTTCCATCGCGCCCCACTTCATCAAGTCTTCCAGCGCGTAGCGGCCCGGTTTTTTCACCAAACCTTCGATCTCGACACTCCAAGGATCCGTCTTCAAAGTACTCGCCCGGCGAGCCGGATCGGACTTGTCGGTGCCAAATTCGTAGAAATTGTTGTAGGTGGTCGCGTCTTTGTAGGCCGTGGGCTTGTCCATCACCACCGCACCGGCCGCCGTGGAGGGTACAAAGCTCATGGCAGGCAAAGCCCCCGGACGAATGGTTTGCGCCCATGCTTCGCGCCCCACCCAGTCCGACAAGCCCAAGCCAGCTGCACCGAGCGCCATGCCGCGTATGATGCTTCTGCGGGAAAGGTAGACGCCCTGCGGGGTGATTTCACTGGCAACGGCATGGGCAAATCCAGCGTTGTTGGAACGGATGATCATGTGAACTTTCCTTGAACAATTCAAGACTTTTGCATTGTGCCGATTTCCCTTGCCCCTTGCAGCCTCTGTCAGAAAGCACTGCCTTGTTGATACATCCGGCCCACGAATTACTGGCACTGATTGTGATTGCCCTGCACACTGTGCTGCCATTGGGCACATGGGCCATGCTGTCAGGCTACCGAGACAGCCCTGCTCGCATCTGGTTGGCTGGCGTGGCTTGCTACAGCGTGGGGTTTTCGCTGTCTGCCCGCAATACCTTGGCCTACAGCGACACCAACGTCATCTTGCTGGCCGTGTTCTATTTGGCATCCAACTTGCTGATGCTGGAGGCCTTGGCCCGCGACCTTTACAGCTCACGCAGACCCTGGTGGATTCTGGGGGTGTGCGTGATGTTTGGGGGGGCATATTTCAGCGTCATCACATTCAAGGGCTTGTACCCCACCTGGGGCTTGGTGAGCCTGTCCAGCATGTTCTTGTTGTTTGCCGCTGCTGCCACTGTCCTGTCTTACCGCCTGATCCAGCGCCACCATACCCGCAGCCTTTACCTGATCATCACTGCCTTGCTGCTGCTGATGTCCGGTCACCTGCTGCGGCTGGGCATGATCGCTTCAGGCGCACCACCAGCCTCATTCCAGGTCGCTGCATTCACCTGGAACAGCAATTTTCTGGTGTTGAGCACGGTCCTGACCCTGATCTTGATTTCGTTTGGCTACTGGGGTTATGTGCTGGACAAAATGCGCCTCAAAACCCGCGAAGTGGAAGCCAAGCAACTGGCCGCAGAGATGCTGGCCCAGGAGTCGCAGCAGCTGGTCAAGGAGCGCGATCAATTGATGATGGTCAACGCCCGTGTTTCTGCCATCAGCAGCTTGTCGTCGTTCTCGGCCATGCTGGTGCACGACATCAGCCAGCCACTGCAGGCCTTGGAATTTGGCCTGTTCGAGCTGCAAACCCAGGCCACCCCCGGCAAAAGCGCCAACCAATTGCTGGGCAGCATCCATGATTTGCAAACCCTGTCCAGCAAAGCCGGAGAAATGGTCAGCCATCTGCGCCGCTTGATGGTTCAGGGACAAGACCACGTTTGTGCCATCAGCCCGCATTTGGCACTGCAGCCGATCTTGCCCATATTGAGAGCCGAAGCCCATCAGCGCAAGATCACTCTGACTTACCGCAACCAGTTGGCTGAAAATGACCTGGCGATGTCCAACGAGGTGATGTTGCAACGCATCGTCTTCAACACCGTGGGCAACTCATTGGATGCGCTGGAAAGCAAGGCCACCATTCAACCTGAAATCAAGGTGAGCGTGTTCTCGCAGATCAAGGACGACAAAAACTGGCTTGTCCTGCAAATTGAAGACAACGGCCCCGGCTTCAGCGACGAGCTTTTGGCGCAACTGGACGCCCCCATTCAAACCACCAAACCGCACGGCATGGGTTTGGGCTTGCTGTTGACCCAAAGCATGGTCCGCATGTGGGATGGGCAGACCGTCATCGGCAACCAACCGTCCGCCAAAAGCACAGGCGCCGTGGTTCAGCTTTGGCTAAAACTTACTGAATCCTGAAATTTACTTATACAATCCATTTTTGTTGATTTTATTGATTTAGCCGTGACCCAAACTGCCCTCATTGAAGTCGTCGACGACAACCCGGACATTCGGAGAATGTTGACGCTGGTGCTCAAAAGCCACGGCTTTGAGGTGCGTACCCATGAAAGCGCCGCAGCATTTCTTCAAGCCGAAGTCCCACAAGCACCGCGACTTCTCATTTTGGATGTACGCATGCCGGGCATGAGTGGCTTGGAATTGCACAAGCGTTTACAGGCTCAAGGCCTGAAGTTCCCGGTCATTTTCATGAGCGGAGAATGCCAGCCACACGAAACCACGGCGGCACAATCATCCACGGCTGTCGATTTTCTGTGGAAGCCCTTCAGCACACAGCAGTTGCTGCAAGCCATTGAGCGCGGTTTGCAGCTGCTGCCCACGCAGGCCTCAACGACGGGTTAAAACGCAAGCGCAGCATGAAAAAAGGCCCACTGTTTACACAGGGGGCCTTTTTTCGTGGTGCTGCTGAACGCCTTTACAGCGTCCCGTAGCTGTGCAAACCACTCAGGAACATGTTCACCCCCAAGAAGGCGAAAGTGGTCACCGCCAGGCCCGCCAAGGCCCACCATGCGGCCACCGTGCCACGCAAGCCCTTCATGAGGCGCATGTGCAGCCAGGCGGCGTAATTCAGCCAAACGATCAGGGCCCAGGTTTCCTTGGGATCCCAGCTCCAGTAGCCGCCCCAGGCTTCAGCCGCCCACAAGGCACCCAGCACGGTGGCAATCGTGAAGAAAGCGAAACCAACCGCGATGGACTTGTACATCACGTCGTCCAACACCTCGAGTGCGGGCAACTTTTCGGCAATGCGGCGGCGACCCAACAAGATGCCGGCAATGATCAACACGGAAACAGCGGCATAACCCAGCCAGTAGCTACCCCCCGCCTCGGCCGCCACACGCACACGGAAGGCGATCGGCACAAAACACAACGCCACACCCAACAACCAGATGGGGGTCAGCTTGTGCCAGCGGGTTTCGTGGGCCTGCTGCTTGATCAGGTAAGCAAAAGCCACCATCGCAGCCAGTGCAAAAGTGCCATAACCAATGAAGTTGGCAGGCACATGCAGCTTCATCCACCAGCTTTTGAGCGCGGGCACCAGCGGTTGGATGGCATGTGCTTCGCGTACCAGGGTGTACCACAGCAAAAAGCCCACGGCCGCGCTGACCACCAGCATCACGAACGCACCCAAAGCACGGGTTTGGTAATGGTCTTCGTAGTACAGGTAAAAGCCCGTGGTCATCCAGCAAAACATGACGAAGACTTCGTACAGATTGCTCACCGGGATGTGGCCAATGTCTGGGCCGAGCAAATAGCTTTCATACCAACGCACCATGGTGCCGATCAGCGCCAGCGCCACGCCCAGCCAAGCCATGCGAGAGCCCAGGGTTTCCAGTGAATGCCCTTGCCCTTTGGTGAACATGCCCGCCCAATAAAACACGGTGCTGATGAAAAACACCATGCTCATCCACAAAATGGCCGACTGGCTGGACAGGAAATATTTGAGCCAGAAGACCTGCTCGGCACGGGCCAGATCGCCTTGGTAGGCATAGATCGCCAGCAAGGACAAGACGGCCACCGCCAGCATCAGTGTGCGGGTGGATCGCCAAAACCAGGCCAGCGCCACAGCAGCGGGCACGCTGGCCAGCAGAATGCCTTGTTCGTACACATCCATCGCTTGGCTGTAGCGCGAAAAAGCCCACGCCACGCCCAGCACGGCCAACAGGGCAAAGCCCCAATCGGCCAAGCTGCGGCGGGAAAAATAGCCCGGATTCAAAGTCACTGTCGAAGTCATTTCATACTCTCTGGACGGCCTAGCAAACGGGTGGCCAATTGGTCAAATTCACGGTCAAGGTCCATGGTCTGGCGGTTGGACGACAAGGCCAAACTGGCATGCGCCCCATCGCCTTGCGCAGACAGCCAGACCCACAGGCGACGCTCACGCACGTAGAGCATCGCAAAAACGCCCAAAATCAGGAAGAGACAGCCCAGATAAACCACGTTTTTGCCGGGGGCTCTGGCCACCTGAAAAACACTCGCCTGGACATGCTTGAAGTCCTTGAGCATGAAGGTCATGGGTGCCGGGTAGAAAGGCGCATCACTGAGCGCCAGCACCGACTGGGCCATGAAGCCTTGGATCTTGTCTGAGGGCAAGGGCTTGGCGCGGGTCTGTTCGCGGGCCACCGTGTCAAGCTCGAGCAAGGCGCCATTCAAGATGCGCACAAACATTTCACCAGCACGGGCACGCTCAGCCTCGGGCACATTGGTTTCCAGAAAATCCGACAAGGCCTGCAGGCCCGCGACTTGCTGACCTTTGACCTTTTCCAAACCGGCAAACAAGCCCAAAGCGCGTGCCGCCGAATCGGCCAATTGGCGACTGAGGTCTGGGCGTTGCGGATCCACCGCCTTGAGGGCATAACGCTGCACCGCACGTTCACGCAAAGCGGCATCGGCCAAGGCCGCGCGCAAACGGATGAACCCCGTCAGCTCGCCGTTCTCGTCTGCAGGTGGACGCAGGTACCGGTAAGGCTCGCTGGGGTTCTCTCGCATGCCCAGCAAGAACACTGGCACGCCATCGCCCGTGTCCACCGGCGCCATGTAGTTGTTGTATTCACGCGCCTGCCCCGCACCATCGCGCAGCTTATAGCTGACGCTCGGCCCCACATTGCGCAACTCTTTGGTTTCGCTGGTTTTGTGTCCAGCGCCCATGCGTTGGTCGATCGCGCTGCGCAAATCCACCTTGCGCACATCGACGCCCTGGGCAGCACTGCCCGCCATGTTCTCGACGTTGATCACGCGCAGACCGGTGAACTCCAGGCGCATTTTGTCTTTGCCGTTGCTCAAATCGGTGCTGCTGCCAATGACGCCTTCCACGTCGAAAGGTGCTGTGGCCGCCGACATGGGGACCGCCTGAAGTTTGACGGTGGAGCCACCATCGTCAAAGCTGGACTGGTAAATTTCGATCCCTTTGTAATTGGCCGGATGGTTCACTTCGACACGGGCGTCTTGCTTGGCGCCCGTGGCTTTGTCGTGGATCACGATGTCGCTGGCAAACAACTTGGGCATACCGGTCGAGTAGTACTCGACAATGAATTTCTTGAGCTCGACCGTAAAAGGCAACTCTTGCAACAAGATGCCATCGGACTGGCTCAGGATGGCGGTGCTGGACGCGGTGTTCTCGGCCACCATCAAGTTGCCACGAAATGCCGGATTGCGCTCTGACAAGCGGTGCTGCGCGGGGACATCGGCGATCAAGCCACCGCCGTTGTAAATGGCTTTGCCGCCGAACCACATCTGGGCACGCACCATCAAATCGCCATCGAGCAAGCCGCCCACGCACACCAGCACGATGGCCGAATGCGCAGCGATGTAACCCAGTTTATTGGCCGCTCCGGTTTTGGCCGCGATCATCCAGCCTTGCCCCTGGGCCGTGTCACGCGACTGCAATTTCACCTTCCAGCCGCCGGTGGCCAGCAACTGGCCCAGGCGATGCGCCGCGGCTTCGGGCGTTTCATTCAAAACGCCTTCGGCTTTGTGATGGAAGGCCTTGAGGCTTTGCTCGCGGATGTTTTCCTTGTAGGACTTCAGGTCCGTCAGGATCTTGGGGGTGTTGCGGGCAATGCACAAACTGGTGCTGATCACCAAGAAAGCCAGGATCAGCAAGAACCACCAGGCGCTGTAGACCGAATGCAACTTGAGCGAGGCGAACACCTCGGCCCAGAAAGGCCCGAACTGGTTGATGTAATTGCCAGATGGCTCGTTTTGCTTGAGCACCGTGCCGATGACCGATGCGATGCAAATGATGGTCAACAGCGAAATCGCAAAACGCATCGACGACAGCAACTCCATCACGGCTTGCCAGCGAGGAGTGCCACGTTCGGATTCGGTGCTGGAGAAATCGATGGTCATGGTGCAGAAATGCGGGCAGCGCGCCACAGAAAAAGAAGAAAGGGCCAGAAACGACAAAGGCCGGAAAACCGGCCTTGTCAGTTCAAATGCACAGCCGGGTGACCGATTGTGACCGAGCCTCAGGTAGGGAGGCCGAAGGCCCCATCACCACCGGGGACAAGCCCCGAGGCCCAAGCGTTCAGCGCAGACCGGCCATGTAGTCGGACACAGCCTTGATTTCACGGTCGTTCATCTTGGCCGCGACCTGGGTCATCTGGATGCTGTTCTTGCGAACGCCATCGCGGAATTGGACCAATTGCGCGGCCGTGTAGTCAGCATGCTGACCCGAAACACGGGGGTACTGGGCAGGCATGCCGGCGCCATTGGGCGAGTGGCAGCTGGCGCAAGCGGCGATCTGACGGTCTGGAATGCCACCGCGGTAGATGCGCTCGCCCAAGGCCACGGTGTCCTTGTCCTTGGCAAAGCCGGGCTTGGCTTGCTTGGAGGCGAGCCAGTAGCTGATGTTGGTCATGTCCGCATCGCTCAGGCCAGCGACCATGCCGCTCATCACGGCATTGGCGCGTTTGCCCGATTTGAATTCATTCAATTGCTTGATCAGGTATTCGGGGTGCTGCTGAGACAGCTTGGGGTTGACCGGCGTGGTCGAATTGCCATCGGCGGCGTGGCAAGCCACACACATCGCAAAAGCGGCTTCACCTTTGGCCAGATCAGGCTTGGCGGCAGCAGGCGCAGGGCCGGCAGCCAATGCAGAACCCGCCACAACAACGGACAGGGTGGCAGACATCAGAACGGAAACAATTGACTTCATGGGCGTCGTCCAAAGGGTTGGAAGAAGGGGCGCAAAACCCAAGGATTCTACAATGAGGTCTGCGTCAGTTTCCTGACGACCCAAGGTCCCCCTATTTATGAGCTCCAGCCCCCGCGCCTCAACCCCCTCCCCCAAAGCTACAGCAGCGGCCCCCGCCGCTGTGACGCCCATGGGCTGGATGCACACGGCCCGTTTTCTGACCACCGCCGCGCAACTGCACCATTTGCCCGCGCTGGACACCCCCGAGATCGCCTTTGTGGGCCGTTCCAATGCCGGCAAATCCACCTGCATCAACACCCTGACGCAGCAAAAGCAACTGGCTTTTGCCTCCAAAAAACCCGGCCGCACCCAGCACATCAACCTGTTTGCACTGGGCAAACAGGGCATCACCGACGCTGTGCTGGCCGACTTGCCGGGCTACGGCTATGCCGCTGTGGCCAAGATGGACAAGCTGCGCTGGCAACAGGTCATGGCCAATTACCTGGTCAGCCGCGAAAACCTGATGGGCATCGTCATGATGTGCGACCCGCGCCACGGTCTGACCGAGCTGGACGACATCCTGCTGGAAGTCATCCGTCCGCGGGTGGAGCAAGGCCTGAAGTTCCTGATCATCCTGACCAAGGCCGACAAGCTCACCCGCGCCGAGCAGGCCAAAGCCTTGTCGATCGCGCGACTGCAAGCGGGCGGCGGTGAGGTCAAACTCTTCTCGGCCCTGAAAAAACAGGGCGTGGACGATGTGGCTCAGCTGCTGTGGGACTGGACGCACCCGAAAGACGGTGCACCGGCTGCCGCCCCTGCCGAGCCCCCTGAAGACGAACCCGAAGCGCTGGACGAGTGATCTGAGCAGGATCACAGCGGATCGCTTCATGGCATGGAGTGATCCCCTTTTGAATCCCAGCATCCAAACTTGGCAGCAAGCGCTGCCCCACGGCATCACCCTCAGTTGCAGGGCTTGCGGCGACACAGGCCGCCCCGTGTTGATGTTCTTGCATGGATTCCCGGAAGCTGCGTTTGTGTGGGACGAGCTGCTCGAACACTTTTCGCGGCCGGAAAACGGTGGCTACCGATGCGTGGCACCCAATATGCGCGGCTACGAACACTCCAGCGCGCCCACCGATGTGAAAGACTACCGCGCCAAATTTCTGGTGCAGGACATCGCGGCCCTGATCGACGCCGAATGCGGTCCCGATCAGCCCTTGGCCGCATTGGTGGCCCATGATTGGGGCGGCGCGGTGGCTTGGAGTGTGGCCAACGTGCACCCAAATCGCCTGCGCCAACTGGTGATCATCAATTCGCCGCATCCAGGCCCCTTCCTGAAGGCCTTGCAAAATGATCCCGTCCAACAAGCGGCCAGTGCATACATGCTTTTTCTGGTGCAAGCCGATGCAGCAGCACAACTGGCCGCCGACGACTTTGCCCAGCTGTTTGGTTTTTTGCGGGGTGACGACGCTCAACTGGGCGGCACGCACAGCCTGGCGGCCAAAGCCGCGCCATGGCTTACCCCGGAGATGGAGGCGCGCTATCGCCATGTCTGGCGCCAAGGACTGGACGGGAGCTTGAATTACTACCGCGCATCACCTCTGCGGCCGGCCTCAGAAACCGAGGACTTGATCTCCGGCATGGTGCTGCCCCCCGAGATCCTGCGCGTTGATGTGCCCACACTGGTGCTGTGGGCACAAGACGACATCGCTTTGGGGCCTGGCCTGAGCCAAGGTCTGGAGCAGCACATCCCGGATTTGAAAATTGTGCCGATTGACAACGCGACGCACTGGGTGGTGCATGAAGACGCCCAACGCGTGATCGCAGAAATCAGCCGCTTCTTGACGCCCGCTCAATAAAGACCGGGCTCGCCTTCAGGCCGGGTCTTGAAGCGCTTGTGCACCCAGTAGTATTGGGCCGGGTCCACCGCAATGTACCGTGCCAGCAACTCGTTCATGCGAGCGGTGTCGGCCTGAGCGTCATCACTGGGAAAGTTGACCCAAGGCTCGCCCACTTCGACGTCATAGCCCTGCGCAGTCAGCCGCGTGATCACTGGCACCACCTTCGCACCCACCAGTTTGGCCATGCGCGAAAGCGATGGCACCGTGGCCGCATTCACCCCCATGAAGGGCACAAAAATAGAATCTTCCGGTCCCAAATCCATGTCGGGCGACAAGTGCAGTCGCTCGCCGCGCTTGAGGCCCACGATGATTTTTCGAATGCCTTCATGACGGAAATACGGCTTGACACTGCCCCAGCGCTCGCGGCCTTGCCTGACCCATGCGTCCAACTGCGGATTGCTTTGGGTCACATAGATAAACGCTACAGGCTGCTTGGCATGCATGGCCACCGCCGTGCCACCTGCATCGAGGCCCACAAAATGGGGCGCGAACATCACCACGGGCTGGGCAGCATCCAGAGCCTGCGGCCCACCACACCAACGCAAGCGGGAACGCACCACCGATTCAGGGGCATGCCACAACCAGGCTCGGTCCATCAAGGACTGGCCGACCAGTCGAAAATGCGCACGTGCCAAGGCCAGGCGCTCGGCATGGCTGACACCCGGCATGCACAGCCGCAAATTGGTCAGCACGATATGACGGCGTGAGCGCGCCGTGCACCACAGCAGCCAACCCAAGGCACTGCCGACGGCTCGCACCCGCGACAAGGGCCAGCTGGACATCCAACGCATGCAGGCGATGAAAAAAGAAATCATGCGTCCTGCCTGGGCGATTTGTACCGGGCATAACCCCAGAGGTATTGTTGGGGGCAGCTCAAAATCACGCGCTCCATGGCCTGGTTGATTTGCACCACAGCCACATCCATATCGGCCGACAAATCGTGTCCCATGGATTGCGTGTGCACCAAGTAACCACGGCCCCAACTCAACCGCTCACCCCAGATCAGAACCACACGTGCGCCCGTTTGCGCCGCCAATCGGGCCGCCAAGGTCATGGTGTAAGCGGGCTTTCCAAAAAACGGCGCCCATTGGCCCATGCCTTCAGGCGGCACCTGGTCGGGCAGCAAACCTACGGCATGGCCTGCACGCAGGGCCTTGATCATCTGACGCACGCCTGCCAAGGTGGTCGGTACAGCCTCCAGCCCAGGGCGATTGCGTGCCTGCTCCATCACCTCACCCAGGCCCGCATGGCGCGCAGGGCGATACAGCACTGTCAACGGCCCGTACTGTCCACCGAAGCGCATCGCCAAAGCCTGCGCCGTGATTTCAAAACAGCCCATGTGGGGTGTCAAAAACAACACGCCTTTGCCCGAGGCATAGGCATCCACAGCGGCTTGGTCCTCGGCCCATTGCAAGGGCGCAGGGCGCCCCAGCCACAAACGGGGCAACTCGGCCGACATGCGACCGGCTTGGCCCACAGCGCCCAAAATGCAACGCCAACCCAAGCCAGCCTGGCGAACGTTGTCCAAAAATCGGCGACGGTAAGTGGGCGACAAAGCCCACGCCAGCCAGCCGCCCAGCCAGCCCATGGCATGCAGGGCCCACAAAGGCCAAAGCGAAAAGAAACGAAACCATCTCAACATGGGGTGATTTTGCCCTGAACTGACACGGGTCCGGACATCACACCGACCAAGCTTGCTCGCCAAGCGCCATCTACCGGTTTTAGACGGCGAACTACCGGTTCCACACCCACACCAAGGCGCCAAGGCTCCATATCATCAAAACAGGTAAATGCTTCAAAGACATCATTTCCACCCACGCACCGAGGAAGCCACATGAAAAACGACAAACTGTCCCCCACTTACTTCAGCACCAGCGAGGTCGCCAAGTACCTGGGGCTGTCCGTGGGAACCGTGCAACGCATGGTCGAAACCGGTGCACTCCAAGCGTTTGTGACCCAGGGCGGCCATCGGCGGATTTTGTCGGCATCACTCCAGCAGTTTTGCCAAACGCGGGGTTTTGCCAGCCCCCCCACGCCAGCAGCATCTGCGATGATTTGCATCTTGCATGCGAGCGACCAGATCACGAGCACACTCACACAACTGAGCCAGTGGTCTGAGGTGAAAGTGATCACACAGCCCCTGGACCTGATGGGGATTCAACGCCCCATCAGCGCGCTGTTCATCGATGCCCGCATCGCCTGGGTCCATGATGCGCCCATGCACCTGCAAGAGACGACGGCTCGCGACGCGCACATCATCATTTACAACAGCAGCGCCATGCCCCCTGGCAGCGCTTTGCGAAACGCCAGCCATGTGTCACAGGTGCCCAGCGACATCAGCCCCGACCTGGTATTTGGCTATTTGCTGGGCACCACCGAGCACCACCCGCATCAGACTCAGGCGCTCCACCCCACATCGACACCCACCCTGAGCACCCCTGCTCAGCCGGTTCAGATTCAGAGCCCTGCCAAACAGCGAACCCCTTGAAATGCGCTCAAAAGGCCTTATCATTAGCACTCGATGGAGTTGAGTGCTAACAATACCCCTCCTCAGAGTCAATGAGCACTTATTCGGTGCTTTCGTTTTAAAAACTTGTTTCAAATCCAGGAGATTCCATGAAACTGCGTCCTTTGGGCGATCGCGTGATCGTCAAGCGTATCGAAAGCGAAACCAAAACAGCCTCGGGCATCGTGATCCCCGACTCGGCTGCAGAAAAGCCTGATCAAGGTGAAGTCTTGGCCGTCGGCCCAGGCAAGACCAACGACAAAGGCGAGACCAAAGCCCTGAGCGTGAAAGTCGGCGACCGCGTGTTGTTCGGCAAGTACAGCGGCCAGACCGTCAAGGTCGGTGGCGATGAGCTGTTGGTCATGAAAGAAGAAGACCTGTTCGCCGTTGTCGAATAAGTCGCACTTTCTCACTTTTTAAATACATTCAGGAGCTATTCACATGGCAGCAAAAGACGTAATTTTCGGCGGCGAAGCCCGCGCACGCATGGTTGAAGGCGTGAACATTTTGGCCAACGCGGTCAAAGTGACTTTGGGCCCAAAGGGTCGTAACGTGGTTCTGGAGCGCTCGTTCGGCGCCCCCACCGTGACCAAGGACGGTGTGTCCGTGGCCAAGGAAATCGAACTCAAAGACAAGCTGCAAAACATGGGCGCACAGATGGTCAAGGAAGTCGCTTCCAAGACTTCTGACAACGCTGGCGACGGCACAACGACTGCCACCGTTTTGGCTCAAGCCATCGTCCGCGAAGGCATGAAGTACGTGGCCGCGGGCATGAACCCGATGGATCTGAAGCGCGGCATCGACAAGGCTGTTACAGCCCTGATCGAAGAGCTGAAGAAGGCCACCAAAGCCACCACCACCAGCAAAGAAATCGCCCAAGTCGGTTCGATCTCTGCCAACTCTGACACCAGCATCGGCGAGATCATCGCCAACGCCATGGACAAAGTGGGCAAAGAAGGCGTGATCACTGTGGAAGACGGCAAGTCTTTGAACAACGAACTCGACGTTGTGGAAGGCATGCAATTCGACCGCGGCTACCTGTCGCCTTACTTCATCAACAACCCAGAAAAGCAAGCCGCTTTGTTGGACAACCCCTTCGTGTTGTTGTTCGACAAGAAGATCAGCAACATCCGCGATCTGCTGCCCACACTGGAAGCTGTTGCCAAAGCTGGCCGTCCTCTGTTGATCATTGCCGAAGAAGTCGAAGGCGAAGCCTTGGCCACTTTGGTGGTCAACACCATCCGTGGCATCTTGAAGGTCGTGGCTGTCAAGGCTCCAGGCTTTGGCGATCGTCGCAAAGCCATGTTGGAAGACATCGCCATCTTGACCGGCGGCAAAGTGATCGCTGAAGAAGTCGGCCTGACCCTCGAAAAAGTGACTTTGGCCGATCTGGGCCAAGCCAAGCGCATCGAAGTGGGCAAGGAAAACACCATCATCATCGACGGCGCTGGTGCAGCTGGCGACATCGAAGCCCGCGTCAAACAAGTTCGCGTGCAAATCGAAGAAGCCACGTCTGACTACGACCGCGAGAAGCTGCAAGAGCGCGTGGCCAAGTTGGCTGGCGGTGTGGCCGTGATCAAGGTCGGCGCTGCCACCGAAGTCGAAATGAAAGAGAAAAAAGCCCGCGTGGAAGACGCCCTGCACGCCACTCGCGCTGCTGTGGAAGAAGGCATCGTGGCTGGTGGCGGCGTGGCTCTGCTGCGTGCTCGTCAAACGGCTGGCACCATCAAAGGCGACAACGCTGACCAAGACGCCGGTATCAAACTGGTGTTGAAAGCCATCGAAGCGCCTCTGCGCGAGATCGTGTACAACGCCGGTGGCGAGCCATCGGTGGTGGTGAACGCTGTGTTGGCTGGCAAAGGCAACTACGGCTTCAACGCTGCCAACGACACCTACGGTGACATGATCGAAATGGGTATTCTGGATCCTACAAAAGTGACCCGTACTGCTTTGCAGAACGCCGCTTCTGTGGCTTCTTTGATGCTCACCACCGAGTGCATGGTGTCCGAAGCTCCGAAAGACGAAGCTGCTGGCGGTATGCCCGACATGGGTGGTATGGGCGGCATGGGTGGTATGGGCGGCATGGGCATGTAACAAGCCCCTGCCTGTCATCCCGGACGCGATCCGGGATCCAGACGCCAAAGCCCCACGAGAAATCGTGGGGCTTTTTTCTTGTCCGTACACTTCATGGATTGGAGACGACATGACCACTGCATCCTTTCAACACCAGCACGGCGCGATGCTGCTCAAGTACTCGGGCATCAGTTTCATTTCAGGGGCCGTCAACCACGGCTTTTTCAGCGGCGAGCGCTCGCTCTGGACAGCGGCAATTGGCATCGTGCTGTTCGTGCTGGGCGCCTGGCTGGAACACCGACTGACCGGGCCCAAGGGCACCACCGAACGCACCAGCCTGCTTCAAACCCTGGTGCTGGGCTCCTTGCTGTCAATCGGTTTGGGCTTTTTCACCGGCGGTCTACAGCACTTTCCGGACTCCCCGGCCCGCAGTGCCTGGGTGGTGCCACTGGGCTTCATCGTGTCCGTGCTGGCCTTGGCCTTGAGTGCACGCCGTGCATGGCAACGCGCTGCAACGGTTTATGTGCTGGTGCTGGGCGCTCTGGTGAGCGCTGGCAGCTATGGCGCGTCGCAATGGCTGCAAGGCCACCCCGACTGGGCAGCCACCGGCCACAGCCACGGCGAAACCACAGACGCCACAAGCCATGAGACAGCACTGCAAGCCCTGGTGGTGACACGCAGCATCGCGGTGCGCATGGACGACCAGATGCGCTTTAGCCCTTCATCGATTGCCGTGCAAGCGGGCGAGACCATCCGCTTTGTGGTGCACAACGCAGGCGCAACCGCCCATGAAATGGTGCTGGGCAGCGCGCAAGAAATTGCAGCCCACGCGCAAGGCATGAAGCTGGCTGCCGGCGCCAGCAACGATGGTCATCACGAACACGGACAGGGCGTGGAAATCACCGTGGCCGCCGGCCAAACAGGCGAGTTGGTGGTGCGTTTCACTGCCGCAGGAACGGTGGAAATGGCATGCCTGATTCCGGGCCACTACGAAGCCGGCATGCGCGGCAAGGTTGAAGTGAGCCAGGCTGCCGCGCCCGTCGCCCACACACCTGCAAGACCTGCTGCAGTCAACGACCACCGCGGCCACACACACTGAGCCCCTCCCGCTCGGTGGGGCATCCGCACTCAGGCTTCGACGATGTCGAAGCTGGTGGTGATGTCTGCGGTTTTGCCCAACATGATGCTGGCCGAGCAGTACTTCTCGTGGCTCATGGCGATGGCACGCTCCACCGCGCTGGCCGGTACGCCTTTGCCGGTGATGGTGAAGTGCATGTTGATCTTGGTGAACACCTTGGGGTCCACTTCGGCGCGTTCGCTGCTCAGCTTGACGCTGCAGCCACGCACATCGTGGCGACCGCGCTTGAGGATCAAGACCACGTCATACGCCGTGCAACCACCAGTCCCGGCGAGCAGCGTTTCCATCGGACGGGGCGCCAGATTCTGGCCCCCGTTTTCAGGTTTGGCGGCGTCCGGTGCGCCGTCCATGGCGATGACATGGCCCGAGCCGGTTTCGGCCAAAAAGCCCATGCCTGAGCGGGTTCCGGCCGCGCCGGTCCAGGTGACTGTGCAATCCATGTTGTTTTCCTTGTGCTGAGCGCCTTGCGAACGACGTCCGACAAAGCATTGGGCATGGATCGTAAACGGATTTCCCGCACTGGCTTTACATGTTTTTGCAATTTGAGCGCGCCAACTTGCTGCAATGCAACAAAAACACCGCTACAATTTCGAACATGCGTGCTTTTTTGCATGCACCTTTTGTCTCCTCCACCCTCCGAAAAGGTGGATTTGCCCCGAACCGCAAGGATCGGGGCATTTTTTTTGGCCCGTTATCATCAGGGTCACACTGATTGAATGCTGCGCCCTTGTGCCGCATGCCGCCTGCGATGACCAAACACCTCAAACCTGCCGACTACCTCAAGAAAATCCTCAACGCCAAGGTCTATGACGTGGCGACCGAGTCGGCGCTGGAGACCGCCAAAAACCTGTCCCGCCGCCTGCACAACAAGGTGCTGCTCAAGCGCGAAGACCAGCAGCCTGTCTTCAGCTTCAAGCTGCGCGGCGCGTACAACAAGATGGCACACCTGACGCCTGAGCAGCTCAAGAAGGGCGTGATCTGCGCCTCGGCAGGCAACCACGCCCAGGGCGTGGCGCTCAGCGCCAGCAAGCTGGGCACCCGCGCCGTGATCGTGATGCCCACCACCACACCGCAAGTGAAGATCGATGCGGTCAAAGGCCTAGGCGGCGAAGTGGTGCTGTTTGGTGACAGTTATTCGGACGCCTACAACCACTCGGTGCTGCTCGAAAAGAAGCAAGGCCTGACCTTTGTGCACCCCTTTGACGATCCGGACGTGATTGCCGGTCAAGGGACCATCGCCATGGAAATGTTGCGCCAGCACCAGGGCCCACTCGATGCGGTGTTTGTCGCCATCGGCGGCGGCGGTCTGATCAGCGGCGTGGCCAACTACATCAAAGCCGTGCGCCCCGAAGTCAAAGTCATCGGTGTGCAGATGAACGACTCGGACGCCATGATCCAGTCGGTCAACGCCAAAAAGCGTGTGACCTTGCCCGATGTGGGCCTGTTCTCGGACGGCACCGCCGTCAAGCTGGTGGGCGAAGAAACCTTCCGCGTCTCGCGGGCCTTGGTCGACGAATACATGACCGTGGACACCGATGCGGTCTGCGCCGCCATCAAGGACATTTTTGTGGACACCCGCTCGATCGTGGAGCCCGCAGGCGCGCTGGCCGTGGCCGCGATCAAACAATACGTGGCCCAACACAAAACGAAGGGCGAAACCTACGCCGCGATCTTGTGCGGCGCCAACATGAACTTTGACCGCTTGCGCTTTGTGGCCGAACGTGCCGACGTGGGCGAAGAAAAAGAAGCCTTGTTTGCGGTCACGATTCCCGAAGAGCGCGGCAGCTTCAAGCGCTTTCTGGAACTGATCGGCAGCCTGCCTGGCGGCCCGCGCAATGTGACCGAGTTCAACTACCGCATGAGCGATGCCGACAAGGCCCATGTGTTCCTGGGCCTGAGCACGCATGGCAAAGGCGAGAGCACCAAGATCACCGCCAACTTCAACAAACAAAAATTTGCGGCCATCGACCTGACCCACGACGACCTGGCCAAAGAACACATCCGCCACATGGTGGGCGGCCATTCCGCCTTATCGCAAGACGAGCGCCTGCTGCGCTTTGTGTTCCCCGAGCGTCCCGGCGCCTTGCTCAAGTTCCTGAGCCTGATGCGCCCGGGCTGGAACATCAGCTTGTTCCACTACCGCAACCAGGGCGCCGACTACGGACGCATCCTGGTCGGCCTGCAAGTGCCACCCAAGGACGACAAGGCCTTTGCCAAGTTCCTGGATGCGTTGGGGTATCCGTACGCGGAAGAGACGCTCAATCCGGCATACCGGATGTTTTTGCGCAGTTGATGCTCAGGGCAAGGCGGGCAACACGCATCAAAGATCGCGTGTGCACCCATCCCCGCATGAGGGTTGGTGTCCTGTGGATGAGCACACCTGCAGCCGGAGTCTGAGAATCAAGTCGCGTTGTCACTCAAATTCATTTTTGATTTCAAAACCCGGTCAATGGATGCAAGCAAGACATTCGCTTGAAATGGCTTGAGAATGACGTCGTTCAAACCTGCCGCACGAAAAACTTCCAAATCAACCAGATTGACGTTGGCTGTCAAACCAATGATCTCCAACTCTTGACCACCCAGCGCTCTGGCCCTGATCACACGCGTCGCTTCGGTCCCATCCATCACAGGCATGACCATGTCCATGAACACCAGATCGACTTTCTGAGCCTCAAGTTGACGAATGGCTTGTGCGCCATTTTCCGCCTCCAATACCTCACAAAAAGGCCAAGCATTCATCAACACCTGCTTGACCAAAAGACGGTTGACCAAATGGTCATCCACAACCAAAAACCGCCAGACATGGCCTGCTGAAGCAATGGTGTTGTGCAACGGCGAAAGTTCCGTGCGCAGCGGAGCGCCCTGTTCCAGCAAAGGCAAGTCAAACCAGAACGTCGAGCCCACGCCAAGCGTGCTGTCAAAGCCCATCTCACCGCCGAGCAGCTCCGTCAATTTTTTGGAAATTGACAAGCCCAGTCCATTGCCGCCAAACCGCTGCTGGATGGTTTCATCGGCTTGGCTGTATCTCTGGAAGATTTTCGGTTTTTGCGCATCGGTGATGCCAATGCCGCTGTCTTCCACAGAAAAGCGAACGCCTTGACTGCATTGCTCCACCCGCAGATGGACATGTCCTTGGTGAGTGAACTTGATCGCATTGCCCAACAAATTGACAAGGATTTGCATCAAGCGATGCCGATCGGTCAAAACCCACTGGGGTACGTCATCGGCAACATCACAAGCATATTCGACTGCGCCGTCTTCAAGCCGCAAAGAAAACAACTCGAAAGCATAGTGAACAAGCTCGCGCAACTCGAACTTCTCCGCATGCGCTGACAAGCGCCCTGTGTGCAATTGGGAGTAATCCAGGATGTCGTTGATGACGGTCATCAAGTGCTCTGCCGAGTGCTCTGAGTGCTTGAGGATTTTGAGCAAACCCGGATGGTCCTGAAAATGTGCGGTCAATAAAGCCGTGAAACCCATGATGGCGTTCATGGGCGTTCGCAATTCGTGGCTGATGGTCGAGATGAATTGCTCCCGCATCTTGGAGATGTGCTCCAACTCAAAACGCTTTTGCGTCAACGCCTCGTTGTGTTGCTGCGTGATTTTCAAAGCATCTCGGCTCATCCACTCATAAAGAACAGGCACGACCGTCAGAAACACAGTCAGCACGAGATAAGTCACCAAAGACGTGTACGCGTAGCCGTTCGACAAATCCAATGGTTCAAACACCCACCCATGCGGGGTCATGAGCCCTACAGCCATTTGAGCAGCCAAGGTGATCAATAACCAAGCATAGCCAGCGAGACGACTGATCACAAAAAAAGGCGTGAGAGGCAACACCAGAGACCAAGTCAGCTGTGGCGAATAAATCCCCCCGGTTTGCGAGACGCCGTACAAGAAAAGGATCAAGCCTAGAAACGAGGCCAGATGAATGCCCAGATGGATCGACAGGCCATGAGTGCCCCCCACCATCAACGCGATCAGTGCACACGCATATAACAAAGGATAAAGACAGCCATTGGAATAAGGGTTCACCACGGCATAAACAAGCATGAGGCCAATCAAGGCCAATGCGAGCACATAAACATAAGGATTCTTTCCTGTCCTGAACGCCTCAGGCATCCAAGGCAGAAATGCCTGAATGAAAGCATTTTGTCCAGGCGTCTTCATAAGCACCTCTCGGGATAACGCTGGCGTAAAGCTCGTGAAATGATGGACACCATCAATTTCTCATCCATGGGCTTGGTCAGCACATCACACATACCCGCATCGAAGCAACGATGGCGTTCATGCGACTCCACATTGGCCGTAAAGGCGATGATGGGCATCTGCGCCACAGCAGCCTTACCATGCGCGCGCAAACGACCCGTCAGCTCAATGCCGTCAATGTCCGGCATGACCATGTCCACCAAAGCGACATCAAAGCAGGAATGCTCAACGGCTTTGAGCGCCTCTGTGGCACTCAAACAACTGACGATGTCGATTTGAGGCCAAGCTTTTGCCAATTGGATTTCGGCCACCATCAAATTGATTTGGTTGTCATCCACCAGCAGCAAACGAAACGCGGTATCCGAGGGGATGGCTCGAACCTCATCGTCGGTTGCCGTCAAAGATGAACCGGCGGTCACCTCTTGCAACGGTATTTGAAGCCAGAAGGTCGAACCGAACCCTTCATGACTGCTCACCCCAATGGTTCCACCATGGAGATTGACCAAGCCGTCACAAATGGCCAAGCCCAACCCCGTTCCGCCATATTTCCGGTTGGTCTCAAGGTCTGCGCGCTCAAATCTTTTGAAAATTCGACTTTGCATGTTCTCGGCTATGCCACGCCCTGTATCACTGACCTCCACTCTCAGCCACGGCCCTTGACGCCCCCACTTCAGGACCACCGCACCCGATGCCGTGAATTTGATGGCGTTGCCCAGCAAGTTGTCCACGATTTTTTTGAACTTTTTATCGTCGAGCAAAATTCGCGCCGGGAAGTCGTTTGCAGCCAGCAGCATCAACTCAATCCCTTTGAGTTTGGCCGCCAACTGCCAAGGCGCACTGGTCTGCTCCAGAAGCGCTGTCACATCGCAAGGGCTGGGGTGCAATTGCATTTTTCCAGCTTGTAGTTGCGAAAAATCCAGGACATCGTTGACCAGACCCAGCAACTGATGCGTTGCATCATGGATGTGATCGACTGTCGGGATCATGCTGGAATCACGTCCCATCTGATCGCGCAATACGCCGTTAAAACCGAGAATGGCATTCATGGGCGTTCTCAGCTCATGTCCGACAGAAGCCACAAATTCATCGCGCAGATTCTGAATGTGGACCAAGGCCTCATGCGTGCTCTTCAGTTGAAGATTGCTCTCTTGCAGTTGACGCATTTGCAAGGAATGCAAATAGTCATACATCTGTACACCCACCATCAACAAAAGGGTCAGCACTGAAACCGTCAGAAAACCCCAGTTGTAATGGTCAAAAACATGTGCATTGCTGCCGGAGATCCAATGGTTGACGGTGAGGTAATGCAAGGCCAAAAAGCATGCAAGGGTCATGCAAAACCAGAAAATTGTTCCTCGCAGTCCGATCAAGAGCAAAGCGACGACAGACAAAGCGGTGGGCCACATCAGCGTCACTGAATTGATACCGCCGGTTTGTGCCGCAATCAAAAAGATGGTCAACAGGCTCGAACCGATCAACAAATTGGCGACCACTTCGTAGCACCTGGGCCAATAAACGAATGGCAGGCACAGCGCCAAGAAAATACTCAGGCGAAAATTCAAGGCAGCGTCGTACGGCAGTTCAACCAACAAGCCAAAAAGAAACGAGGTCCCACCGATCAGCACCAAGCAGACCAGCAACATTTCTGCACGAGCGAAAGGCAACCTCCACAGTTGACAAAACCGCCGAACAAACCCCAAACGCATAACCACCCTTTTAAATTTATTTTAATTAAAAATTTATACTTTTTTGTCAGTATCTCAGATTTTTGACTTACTTCAAAAGAATACCCCTTCAAACCAAAAAGGGGCGCGTGATGCCTCTGGCCGCGACAAGCAGGCCGACCGGTCAATCACACGGTATGGCGATGATCAAGAATTGAACTGCACGCAGGCCTGCGGCCCAGCAGGCAAAGGCTCAGGGCGTTGCACCCTGGCGCAATGAAATATCCCGCAAAGTGGGGCCTGTCATGCTTGCCCCTAACAGGGCTCGCTTGGGACTGAGGCTCTGCAAAACCAAGCCTTCGCCCACGGCTTGCCCCACACGATAGGGCTTGGGCGCCTGACCATCCAGGGCGATCAAGGCGCTGCCCTGCCCTGAAAGACTGGCAATGACCCCCACCAACTGAACTCGAGGGGCATCTGTTTCAGCCGTCACATTGGCCGCGCTCACACCCAACGCTCGGGGCAATTGCCCGACCGCAGGCACTGAAGTCTCGTTGGGCGCCAATGGGGTCGACACACTCGACGATGCCGATGCGAAGGGGAGATGCCAAAACCAATAGCCCGCGCCCAGTGCGGCAGCACACCAAAGCAAGCCCGTCAGCAAGGGGGCAAGGCTCAGCCGAAGAGCGCTCAAGTGGCGAATGGAGGTCATGCGCAGATTATGATGGATGCCATGCAAAACTCACTGTCTCACCGCTCACGTCGCCAGCGCGGCTTCACCCTGATCGAACTGATGGTGGTGCTGGCCATCATCGGCGTTTTGGCGGCATTGATCGTACCCAACGTCCTGGGCCGGGCTGACGATGCTCGCATCACCGCCGCCCGCACCGATGTGGGTAACCTGATGCAAGCGCTCAAACTCTACAAACTGGACAACCAGCGCTTCCCCAGCAGCGAGCAGGGCCTGAAAGCATTGATCACCAAACCAGCCACCGAGCCTGTGCCCGGCAACTGGAAGCCTTACCTGGACAAACTGCCCAACGACCCATGGGGCCGCGCTTACCAGTACATGAATCCCGGCATCAAAGGCGAGGTGGATGTGCTGTCCTTTGGGGCTGACGGTCAAGCCGGCGGCGAGGGCAACAATGCGGACATCGGCAGCTGGCAATAAGCGGCACAGCCCCCCTGCAGCCCAAGGCTTCACCCTGCTGGAATTGCTGGTGGTGGTGGCGCTCATCGCCATCGCCACAGCGGGCGTGAGCCTGTCCCTGCGCGACAGCGCCGACAGCGCCCTGGAGAGGGATGCCACGCGCCTGACCGCGCTGCTGGAAACCGCACGTGCGCAAGCCCGCGCCAGTGGCCTGCCCGTGGTCTGGCGAAGCACACCGACGGGCTTCGTGTTCGAAGGCCTGCCGCCCCCGGGTCTGCCCCAAAGATGGCTCAGCGAGACCACCCGCGCCACATCCAGCCAGCCTGTGGTGTTGGGGCCTGAGCCGATGATTCCACCGCAAAGCATCGCACTCACACCGGCCCAAGGGCCATCGCTCACCCTCTGGATCAGCAGCGATGGGCTCAGGCCGTTTCGTGTGCAACGCAGCCCTGGATGGACAAGCCCATGACCCGCACGTCCGCGCGAGGTTTCACCTTGATCGAAGTCCTGGTCGCGCTGGGCATTGTGGCTGTGGCCTTGCTGGCAGGACTCAAGGCCACGGGCTCACTCAGTCGCAACGCAGACCGGCAGACTTTGAGCATGTTGGGCCAGATGTGCGCCGACAACGAACTGATCCGCTTGCGCCTGCGCAGACAGCTGCCCGACACAGGCAACAGCCAGGTGGAATGCACGCAAGCTGGACGGGCCATGCAGGTGGAGATGCAGGTCAAAACCACACCAAACCCCAACTTCCGGCGGGTGGATGCCAGGGTGCTCAGTCAAGGGGAATTTGTACTGCAGGTCTCGACGGTGATGGGGCGCAACTGATGAACCCCAAACACAGGCACTGCGCTAACACCGGATGGCGGCGCTTTGTTCGCCCGGCCAAGTCGCATGGATTCACCCTGATCGAGGTGCTGGTGGCCATCAGCGTGATGGCGCTCATGTCGCTCATGGCCTGGCGTGGGCTCGATGGCATGCTGCGCGCGCAAAGCGGCATGCAAAGCCGTGCCGACGACATTCGCACCCTGCAAGCAGGTCTGGCCCAATGGCAAACCGATCTGGACCAAATGAGCGAGCTGCCAGGCACGTCCAGCTGGGACTGGGATGGTCAAGTCTTGCGCCTAACCCGCCGCGCCAACGCCTCCGATGAAGCCATCCAGGTGGTGGCATGGACTTGGCGGGGCAACCCTGCCCGCACAGGCGGCGGCGACTGGCAACGTTGGCAATCCACCCCCATGACCTTGCGCTCTGACTGGCAAAACGCCTGGGCACTGGCCGGACAATGGGGGCAGACCTCGACCGAGGCCACACGCAACGGCCAAGTGCAGATCCACCCGATGGCAGCCTGGCAAATCTTCGTCCACCGTGGCGGCAGCTGGACCAACCCTTTGTCCAGCGATGCGGTCAATACCGGCAACGCCTCGCCTGCCCCCATGCCCGGCAGCACACCCGATGCTGTGCGCCTGATTCTGACCCTGCCCCAAGGGCCTGTCGGCGCAGGCACACTGACGCTGGATTGGGTGCGCCCCACCTTGTCAGGTGGTGCGACATGAAGGCGCAAAAAGGCGCAGCCTTGCTGGTGGCCATGCTGACCGTGGCCTTGGTGGCCACCCTGACCAGTGCCGCCTTGTGGCAGCAATGGCGACAAGTCGAAATCGAGTCGGCAGAGCGCAGTCGCAGCCAAACCGCTTGGATGATGACCGGCGCCATGGACTGGACACGACTGATCCTGCAAGAAGACGCCCGCGCTCAACAAGGCGGCATGGTCGACCACCTGGGTGAGCCTTGGGCTTTGCCAGTCCAGGAATCGAAGTTGTCCACCTTTTTGTCGCAAGATCAGAAATGGCAAGAAGGCGACGCCGACGTGTTTTTATCGGGCTACATCAACGATGCACAATCGCGCTTGAATGTGCGCAACCTCGTGGACAACGGCAAGATTTCCGTACCCGAACTGGCGATTTGGGTGCGGCTGTTTGAACGCCTGAGCTTGCCATTGAGCGAACTGGAGAGCCTGGCTCGTCAGTTGCCTCTTGCACTGACCAACGCCAGCACATCGCCCACGGGAAAACCTACAGCAACAGGTCCCCTGATGCCCCACCGCAGCGCACAACTGGTCTGGCTGGGCCTGAGCCCAAGAACCCTTTCTGTGCTCGACCACTTCATCACCGTGCTGCCCGAGCCCACGCCCATCAACCTCAACACGGCACCCGCCGAAGTCCTCATGGCCTGCGTGCCCGGGCTTGACCTGGCGGGCGCCCGGCAATGGGTGAGCCAGCGTGAGCGTGCGCACTGGAGCAGTCTGGACGCCGCCCGCCAAGCCCTGGGCCCTTTGGGCAGACGACTCGACGACAAGCGCCACAGCGTCCAGAGCAATTACTTTGAAATCCATGGCCGCATGCGCATCGACCGTGTCGTGCAGCAAGAGCTGGCACTGGTCAAACGGGAAGGCACCCAGGTGCGCATGTTGTGGCGTGTGCGCTCCCCATGGATCGCCCCTGTGGCGCCCCTACAATGAACCACACATGCGCACACTGATCCTGCAACTGCCCCTCGGAATGCCTCAGGCCCAATCAAGCTACTTGCACGCTTGGGTTCAAGCCGATGCGCCAATGGCACCCCCGAGTTTTCAATGGGCCAGCGCCAGCTTGCTGCCCCCCGCACAGCGCAGCACAGAATGCGTGGTGATGTTGCCTGCAAGCGCCATGTCCTGGCATGCGGTGGAACTGCCCAGCGGCTTGCACAAGCAAAAGGGCAGCCTGCAAGCGGCTTTGCACGGCCTGTTGGAAGAGCGGGTGCTCGACGAGCCCGGCCAATTGCACATGGCCTTGCCGCCCGACTGGCAAAGCGCCACCCGCAACTGGGTTGCCGTGTGCGACAAACTCTGGCTCCAAGCGCACCTGCATGCACTCGAAACAGCGGGTCTGACCGTGCACCGCATCGTGCCGGAATTCACGCCCGACAGCGCCACCTTGGAGATCACCGCCACTGGTGATGAACACGACGGTTGGCTTTGGCTGCGGCAAGTCGATCGGGGCGTCTGGGGGGTGCCCTTGTCCAGCGTCAAAATGGGCGAGCTCGATCTGCGCGCCGATGAACTGCAAACGGCCAGCATCGAAGCTGAGCCAGCCGTGATCGGGCTGGTCTCCCGAACATTGCAGATGCAACCGCGCTTGACAGCGCCCGCACAGCACTGGCTGGCCGCGCTGTCAAATGGCTGGGATCTGGCCCAATTTGAATTTCAAACCGATGCCCGTGCACGCCTGCTGAAAACGGCGCAACGCATGGCTCACGAACTGTGGCAACACCCTCAATGGCGATGGGCTCGCTGGGGGGTGGCCGCCCTGTTGGTCAGCCAACTGGCGGGCCTGAACGTTTGGGCCTGGAAAACACGCTCAAACTGGCAGGCGCAACAAGCGTCATGGACTCAGATCCTGCGAGAGACATTTCCCCAGACCCGTGTGGTGATCGATGCACCTTTGCAAATGAAACAGCAAGTGGACCGTCTGCGCCAAAACTCGAGCGCCTTGGCGCCTGGCGATCTTGAAGCCATGTTGTCAGCCCTCGGCCAGGCCTTGCCAACCCACGTTGCAGCCCCACCCCAATGGCGCTACCAAGCAGGACAGTTGCGGCCGATCGGCTGGCCGCTCACGGCCAAAGACCAACAAACCATCCAGCAACAACTGGGCCCGCAGGGCTATCAGCTTCAGGCTGAAGGTGACAACTGGCTCATGCGCCTTACAGGCAGCCCGCCATGACTTCTCCCCTCCTCAAATTGCAAAGCGCAGCCCATCAAATGTGGCAACAACGCAGCTTGCGCGAGCGCCTTTTGCTGCAAACAGCCGCATGGTTGATCGGCTTGGTCACCCTGTGGACAGTGGGCATAGCCCCTGCCATGCGCACTTGGCAAGCAGCTGCCGCACAACAAACTGCTCTGGATCAGCAAAGCCAGCAGATGCAGCAATGGCAAGCTGAGGCCAAACGGCTGACATCTTCGCAAGCCACCACACGGGCAGATGCCACGCAATGGTTACAAGCCCACATCTCGGACTTGGGCCCCAAGGCCAAACTGCAAATGCAGGCCGAACAAATACAACTGACTGTGGACGCTGCACCCGCCCAGGCTCTGGCCCTCTGGCTGAGTCAAGCCCGCGAACATGCGCATGTCCGCCCCGTGCAAGCCCAATTGCAACAAACGCCCGCCAGCGCCACCGCGCCCGGTGTGGCGTGGAGCGGCACCTTGCTCCTGAGCCTGCCGTGAACACAGCGCCATGAAAACCCGCCCAGTCAACCACCACGCATCCAGCGCCACTTGGCGCTTTGCCGTGGCTGGCGCATTGCTGGGCAGCTTGCTGGCCTGCTTGCTGTGGGCACCCGCACGTTGGCTGTCCTGGGCAGTCGGCCAGGCCTCACAAGGCCAAGTGCAGCTGAACAGCCCCCGGGGCACCGTCTGGCAAGGCTCGGCCCACATCACGCTCAACGGCGGTACGGGCAGCCTGGATGCACAAACCCTGCCTAGTCGCTTGAACTGGCGCATCAAGCCAGGCTGGATGAACTTGCAAATCCAACTGCAAGCCGACTGCTGCATGGACCAGCCTGCCCAAGCGATGCTGTATGCAGGCTGGTCCCTGCTGCGCGTGAAACTGGACAACCACCAGTCACGCTGGCCTGCTGCGTGGCTGACGGGCCTGGGCGCCCCCTGGAACACCCTGCAAGCCGAAGGCCAGCTGCAATTGCGCACCGAATCCTTGCAACTGCAATGGGCCGCAGGTCGCCTGCAAATGCAAGGCCTGGCAGAGCTGCAAGCGCAAGGCATGTCTTCACGCCTGAGCACCCTCAAACCCATGGGCAGTTACCGCGTGCAAGTGCGCGGCACGCCTGAAGGCACCGCCACACCCGAGTTGCAGTTGAGCACCCTGCAAGGCCCTCTGCAACTGCAAGGCCAAGGCCAATGGGTCGGCTCGCGGCTGCGTTTTTCGGGCGAAGCGCATGCCGACGAAGGCGCCGAAGCCGCCCTGTCCAACTTGCTGAACATCATCGGCCGCCGTCAAGGCACGCGCAGCCTGCTTTCTTTGGGATGAACCCATGCACACACTGAACACACTCCTCCAATCGAGCCGACTGTCGGTCATCACCTGTGCCGTATGGCTTGCGCTGGGCGGCACCTCGCTGGTGAGCGCTCAAAACGCACCGGGCAAGCCGGGCACCAAAAGCAAAGAGCCGATCACGCTGAACTTTGTGAATGCCGACATCGAGGCCGTGGCCCGCACGCTGGCCAGCTTGTCGGGGCACAACGTGGTGGTCGATCCCCGCGTCAAAGGCACCATGTCGCTGTCCAGCCAAGTGGCCGTGCCGCCTGCACAAGCCCTGCACTTGTTTGCCACCCAATTGCGCACGCAAGGCTTTGCCCTGATTGAATCTTCGGGTCTGTACACCGTCTTGCCCGAAGCCGAAGCCAAACTGCAAAGCGGCACGGTATCGGCCGGCGCCGTAGGGGCCAGCAGCGGGCAGGTGGTCACGCAAATCTTTCGTCTGAACCACGAGAGCGCCAACAACCTGGTGCCGGTGCTGCGCCCACTGATCAGCCCCAACAACACCATCAACGTGAACCCGGGCACCAATGCGCTGGTCATCACCGATTACGGCGACAACCTGCAGCGCCTGGGCCGCATCATTGCCGCCCTGGACGTGTCCAACGCCACCGGTGTGGAAGTGATCCGCCTGAAACACGGCATCGCCGCCGACATGGCCACCATGGTGCAACGCCTGATCGACTCAGGTGCGGCCTCCGGCGTTGCAGGCGGGACTGCGGCGACTCCAGGCTTGACCGACAGCGGCTTCAAAACCACGGTGCTGGCTGAAACCCGCACCAACGCGCTCATCGTGCGCGCCGCCAACCCGGCCAAACTGGCCCTGACGCGCAGCCTGATCGAACAACTTGACCAGCCCAACGCCAGCGGTGCCAACGCAGCCAGCGGCAACATCCATGTGGTCTACCTGAAAAACGCAGACGCCACCAAACTGGCCACCACCTTGCGCGCAGCCATCAGCAACAGCGCCATGGGCACCTCGGGCAGCGCCAATGCCAGCATGGCGGTGCAAGCCACGCCCAACACAGCGGGCGTGCCAGGCAGCAGCACGAACAGCCAGCCGTCCACCGGCGGGCAGATCCAGGCCGACCCGGCCACCAACGCGCTGATCATCACCGCGCCCGAGCCGCAATACCGCCAGCTGCGCAGCGTGATCGACATGCTCGACCAACGCCGCGCGCAGGTCTTTGTGGAAAGCCTGATCGCCGAAGTCAGCGCTGACAAGGCTGCAGAGTTTGGCGTGCAATGGATGAGCGGCACCGGCACAGGCAGCAACACCGTGGGGGTGATGGGCACCAACTTTTCAGTGGGCGGCACCAATTTGTTGACGCTGGCCGCCAATGCCGCCCAGGGCACCTACGCTGCATCACCTGGCTTCAACATCGCCGCAGGCCAACAACGCAATGGCGTTTTGGCGCTGGGCGCTCTGGCCCGCTTTTTGCAAACCAATGGCGACGCCAACATCCTGTCCACGCCCAATTTGCTGACCCTGGACAACGAAGAAGCGAAGATCGTGATCGGCCAAAACGTGCCCTTTGTCACAGGCCAATACACGGCCAACAACAGCGCCAGCGGCGCGGTCAACCCCTTCCAGACCATCGAACGCAAGGACGTGGGCCTGACCTTGCGCGTGAAACCGCAGATCAGCGAAAGCGGCACGGTGAAAATGCAGATCTTCCAGGAGGTCAGCAGCATCGACAGCAAGAGCTCCAGCACCTCGGGCCTGATCACCAACAAACGCTCCATCGAATCGAGCGTGCTGGTCGAAGACGGCTCTATCGTGGTGTTGGGTGGTTTGCTGCAAGACGACACCAGCAGCAGCCAGGAAAAAGTGCCCGGCTTCGGTGACATCCCCATCTTGGGCAACCTGTTCAAAGCCGAAACCCGCAGCCGCAAGAAAACCAATCTGATGGTGTTCTTGCGACCCGTGGTGGTGCGCGATGGCGCGTCCACCGAAGCCCTGTCTTTGGGCCGCTACGAGCAAATGCGCTTGAACCAGCTGGGCAACCAACCGACGGCCACCTCCGCCATGCCGATCGAGGGCGCCGCCACCTTGCCCGCCCTGACCCCTGTGGTCCCTGCCACCACCAAGCCCTGAGCCATGCGAGCCGCCCACCCTCTGCCCTACACCTTCGCCCGCAGCCACCGGCTGCTGCTGGAGGCGGGCGCACAAGGCCTGACTTTGTGGTTGTGCAGCGACAGTGATCGCTCGGCCTTGTCCGAGGTCACACGCAAATACGGCCCTCAAGGTCTGAACATCCAGCACACCACACCGGCCGATGTGCAAGAGCGCATCCACAGAGCCTATGCCGGTGGGCAGGCGCACGGCGCCTCCACGGCCGCTGCCGTGGTCAATGAGGTCGAATCAGATGCCGACCTCTCGCGCATGATGCAGGAGTTGCCCGCCGTTGAAGACCTGCTTGAAGCCAGCGACGACGCGCCCATCATCCGCATGCTCAACGCTTTGCTCACGCAGGCGGCACGCGATGGGGCCAGCGACATCCACATCGAGCCGTATGAGCGCCATTCGAGTGTGCGTTTTCGCATAGACGGCACCTTGCGCGAAGTTGTACAACCGAACCGGGCGCTGCATGCCGCATTGATCTCGCGCCTGAAAATCATGGCCGAACTCGACATCGCCGAAAAACGTTTGCCACAAGACGGCCGCATCAGCCTGCGCCTGGGCAGCAAAGCGGTGGACGTGCGCGTCTCGACTTTGCCCAGCGCCCACGGCGAGCGCGCTGTGCTGCGCCTGCTCGACAAAAGCGAAGCGCGATTGACACTGGAAGCCGTGGGCATGCAAGGCCGGGTGCTGCAGCAAGTGGAGCAACTCATTGCGCAGCCGCACGGCATCTTGCTGGTCACCGGCCCCACCGGCTCGGGCAAAACCACCTCGCTGTATGCCGCGCTGCAAAGATTGGACGCGGCGCACAACAACATCATGACGGTGGAAGACCCGATCGAGTACGAGCTGTCGGGCGTGGGCCAAACCCAGGTCAACGCCAAAATCGATTTGACTTTTGCCAAAGCCCTGCGCGCCATCCTGCGGCAAGACCCGGACGTGATCATGATCGGCGAGATCCGCGATTTTGAAACCGCACAAATCGCCATACAGGCCTCGCTCACCGGCCACCTGGTGCTCGCCACGCTGCACACCAACGACGCGGCCAGCGCCATCACCCGGCTGACCGACATGGGCGTGGAGCCCTTCTTGTTGAGTTCATCGCTGCTGGGTGTGCTGGCCCAGCGCCTGGTGCGCCAGCGCTGCAAGGCCTGCGCGGGCCAGGGATGCGATGCCTGTGGACATACGGGCTATGCCGGTCGCACCGGCATCTTCGAGCTGTTGGTGGCCTCCGAGGACATTCGGGCGCAAATCCACCAAGGCGCCGCCGAGGCCGATGTGCGTGCCACGGCCTTGCGCCAAGGCATGGTGCTGATGCGCGAAGATGGTCAGCGCTTGGTTGATGCCGGCATCACCAGCGCCGAAGAACTGCTGCGCGTCACGCGCGATTGAGCAGCCAGGCTGGAGCGAACCTGCATGCGCCAAACCCACACACCGTCCCGCTGGCGCAACGCTTGGTTGCGTGCGCTGTGTAGCGTGGTGTGTTGTGCGGCTTTGAGTGCTCCGGCGCAAGAGCACCCCAGCATCACCGTGCCAGAGGCAGAAGCCCCCGCGCCCTCCCCCTGGACTTACAGCCTGGGGCTGCGCACCGAAATTGCCAACCTCAGCCATCCGGGCAGCATGAAGCTGCGCCCCAGCCTGGGCCTGCGCTACGGGCGCTGGCGCATCGGGCAAACCGATGGCACAGACTGGCACCGCTTCGGTCAGGTGCTGCAAGACAGCAACCTCACCTATGACGTGCGACAGGACTCCAAGTGGAGCGTTTCGCTGTCGGGCAGCATCATCAACCTCGACAACGACAGCCACTTTGACGCCGTCAAAGCCGGCCGCAAAACCTTGCGTGCCAAAGCCGGGCTGGACTACCGCCTGCCCAACCGCTGGTCGGTCGGCCTGATCGCCACACAAGACGTGTTCATGCGAGGCGACGGCACCACCTTGTCTCCCGTGCTGACTTACCGCAAACCCTTGACGGAAAACAGCACCTTGATGCTCAGCCAGTCGATGATCTGGGGCAGTGCCTCGCACTGGCAAACGCAGCAAAACCGGACCCCGCAGGGCGTCACACACCAAGGCGCGGGTTGGGGCGGTCTCGGCACCCAGCTGGCCTACCGGCACAAACTGTCGCGGCATTGGGGCTTTTTCAGCCAACTTGGCGCCCAACGCACGATCCAGCCGGTCTTTCCGACCACCGTGTCTTCGCCCACACACTGGACCTATTCGGGTCAGTTGGGTGTGGTGTATTTCGACCATTGAGCGCCCATGCCTGCCTACCGATTTGAAGCCCTGCAAGCCGATGGCGCCTCGCGCAAAGGCGTGATCGAAGCCGACAGCGTCAAAGCCGCACGCAGCCAATTGCGTGCGCAATCGCTCGTTCCCCTGTCGGTCGAGGCCATTGCGGGCTCGTCCGCCGATGCCCAGGCCCAGCATTTGCCGTGGTGGCAACGGCCCGTGGGCCGCTCACGCGCCTTCAGCGCCAGCCAGCGCGCCGTCTGGACCCGTCAACTCGCGGGCTTGGTGGGCAGCGGCCTGCCCATCGAGCGTGCCCTGGCCGCGTTGGCCGACGAGGCGGACGACGACCGGCAGCGCCTGCTGGTGGCCGCGATCCGCGCCGAAGTCAATTCAGGCAGCAGCTTGGGCAGTGCACTGGCACAACACCCCTCGGAATTTCCCGCGATCGACCGCGCCGTGATCGCAGCAGGCGAGCAAAGTGGGCACTTGGGCTTGGTGCTCGAGCAACTGGCCAATGACCTCGAAGAGCACCAGGCCCTGCGCGCCAAACTGCTGGGCGCGGCCCTGTATCCGGCCATTGTCTGTCTGGTGGCACTGGCCATCGTCATCTTTTTGGTCACGTCGGTGGTGCCGCAGGTGGCCGGGGTGTTTGCAGGCACCCAACGGCGACTGCCCATGCTGACCGTGGCCATGCTCAGCCTGAGCGACCTGGTGCGGCAATGGGGCTGGCTGATGTTGATCACCGCGACCGCTGGCATCGCAGGCTTTCGCCTGGCCTTGCGTCAAACCGCGTTTCGTTTGCAGTTTGACGCCGCCTGGCTGCGCCTGCCCCTCGTCGGGCGACTGGCGCGGGGCTACAACAGCGCCCGTTTTGCGTCCACCCTGGCCATGCTCACGGCAGCAGGCGTGCCCATCCTCAAAGCCTTGCAGGCCGCTGGCGACACCTTGTCCAACCAGGCCCTGCGTGCTGACGCGCTCGAAGCACTGGTGCGCGTGCGCGAAGGCGCACCCTTGGGCACGGCCTTGGCCCAGCACGCACGGTTTCCGGGTCTGCTGAGCATGTTTGCCAAACTGGGCGAACAAACCGGTCAGCTGCCCCTGATGCTGCAACGGGCCGCCCAGCAACTGTCCGCCGATGTGCAACGCCGCGCCATGGCGCTGGCCACCATCCTGGAGCCTTTGCTGATCGTCGCCATGGGCGGCATGGTCATGCTGATCGTGCTGGCCGTGCTGATGCCCATCATGGAACTGAACCAATGGGTCAAGTGACCCGAAGAAAGCCCACATGCCTGCATCGTTAGAAGGTCAGCTGGTCGTTGCGATTTCTTCGCGGGCCTTGTTCGATTTCGAGGAAGAAAACAAGGTCTTCGAGCAAGGCGATGACCGCGCCTACATGAAGCTGCAACTCGATCGGCTGGAAGCGCCGGCCCGGCCTGGCGTGGCTTTTTCTCTGGTGCGCAAACTGCTCGCATTCAACGATGCCGATGCCCAACGCGTGGAAGTGGTGATCCTCTCGCGCAATGACCCGGTCTCGGGCATGCGGGTGTTCCGCTCGGCCAAGCACTACGACCTGCCCATCCAGCGCGGCAGCTTCACACGGGGCCAATCCCCCTGGCGTTACCTCAAGCCATTGAACGCGAACCTGTTTTTGTCCACCCACCTGTCCGATGTGCGCGCTGCCTTGGGCGCAGGCGTACCGGCAGCGCAGGTCTACCCGCACTCGGCACTGGCCTCTGAAGCGCATCCGCACGAGGTGCGCATCGCTTTTGACGGTGATGCGGTGCTGTTTTCCGACGAAGCCGAGCGGGTGTTTCAAGCCGAAGGGCTGTCGGCCTTTCAAAAACACGAAAGCGACAAAGCGGCTCAACCCTTGCTGGCCGGCCCTTTCAAGCCCCTGTTGGCCGCCTTGCATCGCCTGCAACAAGAGGGCACACCGGCCATGCGCATCCGCACAGCGCTGGTCACGGCGCGCAGCGCGCCTGCGCATGAACGCGCCATCCGCACCCTGATGGACTGGAACATCGAAGTGGATGAAGCCATGTTTTTGGGCGGATTGCCCAAAGGCGAGTTTCTGCGCGAGTTCGAACCGGATTTCTTCTTTGACGACCAGACCGGTCACATCGAGTCGGCCGCTCGCCATGTGCCCGCAGGCCATGTGGCCTCGGGCATCTCCAACGACTGAGGCTTCAGTCGGGGATCGCCACGGGCCTGCGCCCTTCACGACGCGCAATCCACACCGTGGCGCCCAAGATGACCGCGGCCCCCAACCAGGTCGATTGGCTGGGCACATCGCCAAAAATCAACCAGCCCAACATGGACGCCCAGACCAAGTCCAGAAAGCGCAAGGACTGTGTGGCCGAGATGTCGGCAATGGCAAAGGCCCGCGTCAGGCAGTAGTGCGCCAAGGTGCCGAACACGCCCGTCAAGAAAAAACCAAACCATTGCCACAGCGTCGGTGCTTGCCAATGCGGCAAGGCCATGGGCAAACTCAGCACGGTCACGGTGATGGCTTGCCACAGCACGATCACGCCGGGTTTTTCGTAACGGGTGAGCGCCTTGGTGATCAAAAACGAAGCTGCAAAGACCGGTGCAGACGCCAGCATGACCAGGTTGTACCAGCCACCCGTGCCGGACATCTTGGGCAAAACCACCACCAGCACACCCGCAAAGCCGATCATGGCGGCGATCCAGCGATCGCGCCGCATGGTCTCGCCCAAAAACCAGGCGGCCCCCAGCATGATGAAAATCGGCCCGGTGAAACCGATCGCCGTCATGTCGGCCAAGGGAATTTGCGGCAAAGCGGTGAACCACAAAATCAAACCCAGCGTGTGCACAGCACCCCGCCAGAACTGGCCTTGGATGTTGACGGGCTTGTAGGCTTGCCAGCCATCGCGCACCACCCAGGGCAGCATGACCAGCATGCCCATGAGGTAACGCAAGAATTGGGTTTCGTAGGCATCGAGCTGCATCGACAGCCCACGCGCCACGGTGTTGAGCAAGGAAAACAGGATGCCACCGGCGACCATCCAAAGCATGCCACGCACAGCAGCTGGCCAACTGGCCAAAAGGCGCAACCCACGGCGGTGGGCGATGGCAGCGCGCTGCGGTGCCGAAAAAAAGGGCTTGCGATGTTTCATGCAAGCCCCAAGGAAAGAAGATGAATCACAGAGCCATCTTAGGCACAAGCACTGATGACATCAGTCGCTTGGGTTACCCCGGCCTGCAGTCATCTGAAACACGGGATTGAAGGCTTATTTTTGTCATACCGCACTCGATGCGGTATCCAGTCAGCGCAATGCTGAAATAACTTGGACCCCGGATCAAGTCCGGGGTGACAGAGGGGATCAATCAAGTACAGGGTGACAGCCCTTGAAACTGTGGAGCCCTTGAAACTGTAGCGCCCTTGGATGAGGGCCAAGCCAATCAGTGCTGGCTGCTTTGCAAAGCGGCGATGCGCTCTTCAATCGGAGGGTGTGTGCTGAACAACTGGCCAATGCCACCGGCAATGCCCATGGCCGCCACGCTCTTGGGCAGCTCGGCGGTGTGCACACCGCCCAAGCGGGCCAGCGCATTGATCATGGGCTGCTTGCGCCCCATGAGCTGGGCGGCACCGGCATCGGCGCGGAACTCGCGCTGACGGCTGAACCAGGCCACCACGATGGCCGCAGCAAAGCCCAAAACGATGTCCAGCACGATGGTGGTCACCATGTAGCCGATGCCGGGGCCACTGCGCTCGTCGTCGCCCTTGCGCAGGAAGCTGTCCACCGCATAACCGATCACGCGCGACAGGAACACCACGAAGGTGTTCATCACGCCCTGGATCAAGGTCATGGTGACCATGTCGCCGTTGGCCACGTGGGCCACTTCGTGAGCGATCACGGCCTCGATTTCTTCGTGCGTCATGTTTTGCAGCAAGCCGGTGGACACCGCCACCAGCGCCGAGTCACGGAAAGCGCCTGTAGCGAACGCGTTGGGATCGCCTTCAAAAATGCCGACTTCGGGCATGCCGATGCCGGCTTTGTCGGCCAGCTTGCGCACCGTGTCCACGATCCAGGCTTCGTCGGCGTTTTGGGGTTGATCGATCACGCGCACGCCTGAGGTCCACTTGGCCATGGGCTTGCTGATCAGCAAGGAAATGATGGCGCCACCGAAGCCCATCACCAGGGCATAGCCCAGCAAAGCGCCCAAGTTCAGGCCGTTGGCAGTCAAGTAGCGGTTCACGCCCAGCAAGCTGGCCACGATGCCCAGCACAGCGACGACGGCGATGTTGGTCAAAACAAACAGAAAAATACGTTTCATTCCAGATCCCTTTGACGCCCTTCAAGTCAGGGCGATGTTGCGAATGTTAGGGGCTCAAAGCCCAAAATCAAGCGGCCGGGCCGATTTCCTGAATGGCGTACGGTTTTTCCAGCTTGGTGCGCAGGCGACGGGGTCGAAATACCCCCACGTCCTCGTAAAAATCGGGTGCCTCATTGGGCGCCCACCAGCCGGGCACACCCAAAACCGGCAGTGGACTGAACGGCTTGGTGGCCAACTTCTCGGTCGTCAGGTCTTGTGCCAGCCAGGCATCCAGGCCCGCGGCGTCCACCGCATGCGGCACACGCCACAAATGAACGGTGATCGATTTGTAGGGCTGCACCAGTTTTTCAAGCGCGGCATGGCCAAAGGTCCACAAACGCACATGCGCCCATTGCGCACGGCAAGCGACCATGGCGTCTTGCCAACGGTGTGCCGTCAAGGCGTCCCACACCCCATCCGGGGCCTGAATCAGCAAAGCGTTCTCATCAAACACCGTGGCCGCATCGCGCACCGGGCCGCGCACTTGCCCAACCCCGGCGCGGGCAATTTCTGCGGCCTGCAACTGGTTGAGCCGCTTTTTGGCCAGCGGGAAATGCATCCAGCACAAAGCGTTGAAAAAGTCGTGCAAGCCTTCACGCGTGGGCACTTGGCCGCGGGCGTAGATGAAGTCTTCGTAGGCCTGACCTTCGGGCAAATCGGCTTGCGGCACAAAGCCCACCGGGGCCAGGCCGACCTCGCTCAAGGCCTGCGACTGCGGACATCCTGCCCCCACGCGTTGCGCGATGGGCTCGCCCACCGCTCGCCAGTCGGCCAGCCAGGGCGCATTCCAGTCGATATCGGCCACGCCCAGGGCCGTGGCCGGCTCACACCGGCAGCCAGGGCGGTTCGGGTTCAGGCGCTCACCAGTCGCCACGGCAAGCTCTCGCCCGAGCGCAGGGGTTTGAGTTCGGCCTCGCCAAAGGCAAAGTTCTCAGCAGGCGTCCAGCTTTCGCGGCGAAGCGTGATGGTGCCGCTGTTGCGCGGCAAGCCATAGAAGTCAGCACCGTTGAAGCTGGCAAAGGCTTCGAGTTGGCCCAGCGCACCGGCGGCATCAAAGGCCTCGGCGTACATCTCGATGGCGGCGTGGGCGGTGTAGCAGCCCGCACAGCCCGTGGCGTGTTCCTTGAGGTGCGCCGGGTGTGGCGCGCTGTCGGTGCCCAGAAAAAACTTGCGGTTGCCGCCGGTGGCCGCTTGCACCAGCGCCAACCGGTGGGTTTCGCGTTTGAGCACAGGCAGGCAGTAGTAATGCGGGCGAATGCCGCCAGTGAAGATGGCGTTGCGGTTGTACAGCAGGTGGTGCGCGGTGATGGTCGCGCCCAACAGGTCGTCGCTCTCGGCCACGTATTGCGCGGCTTCCTTCGTGGTGATGTGTTCCATCACGATCTTCAAGCCCGGAAAATCGCGGCGCAGCGGTTTGAGCTGCTGCTCGATGAAGACGGCTTCGCGGTCGAACAGGTCGATGTCTTGTGAAGTCACTTCACCGTGCACCAGCAAGAGCACGCCTTCGCGCTGCATGGCCTCGAGCACGGGGTAGATCTTGCGCAGGTCGGTCACGCCCGCGTCGCTGTTGGTGGTGGCCCCGGCCGGGTAGAGCTTGCAAGCCACCACGCCTGCCGCTTTGGCGCGGGCGATTTCTGCGGGGTTCAGGTTGTCAGTCAGGTACAGGGTCATCAAGGGCTCAAACGTCATCCCTTGGGGGACTGCCGCCTGAATGCGCGCCTTGTAGGCCAGCGCTTGCTCGGCCGTGGTCACCGGTGGCTTGAGGTTGGGCATGATGATGGCGCGGCCAAACTGCGCAGCGGTGTGGGGCACGACCACATTCAGGGCGGCGCCATCGCGCACATGCAGGTGCCAGTCGTCAGGGCGGGTGATGGTGAGTTCTTGGGTCATGGGGCGTATTGTCTCAAACCTGCGGGTCTGGCTTTTCAGCCTTTGGTGCCTGAGGTGGGGTCAGGGGCTGGGGCTCATAACTCGCAAGCTCGCCAAATCGCCCCAACCCCTGACCCCACCTCAGGTGTATGCGCTCGTGGTGAACTGCCCAAAGCAAGCAGGGAGGCTGGCTGAAAACGCCCAAGAAACCGGGTGGTGGTTGGGTGAGCAAATCAAAGAAAGTGAGTGTGCTGCCGGGCGCAATCCCGGGCAACGGACTTCAGCCAGAACTCGGGAGTTAATTGGGGGAATTAATTGGGGTCAGACCCCATTGATGCAGCCGGTCGAGGCAGAAGCCGTCGACCCACAAAACTAGATCAGTGCTGCAGAATTTTGTTCAGAAAGTCTTTGGTTCGCGGCTGGCGGTTTTCCGGGTGGTTGAAGAACTCGTCTTTGGAGCAGTCTTCCAGAATGCGGCCACCCACATCGATGAAGATCACGCGGTTGGCCACCTTGCGGGCAAAGCCCATTTCGTGGGTCACCACCATCATGGTCATGCCTTCGTGGGCCAGCTGCACCATGACGTCGAGCACCTCGCCCACCATCTCGGGGTCGAGCGCCGAGGTTGGCTCGTCAAACAGCATCACCATCGGGTCCATCGACAAGGCGCGGGCAATCGCCACGCGTTGCTGCTGGCCACCCGAGAGCTGACCGGGAAACTTGTCCTTGTGGGCCAGCAGGCCCACACGGTCCAGCATTTTCAGACCCCGCACTTTGGCATCGTCCAGGTTGCGTCCCAATACCTTGACCTGGGCAATCGTCAGGTTTTCCGTGACCGACAGGTGCGGGAACAGCTCGAAGCTTTGGAACACCATGCCCACACGCGAGCGCAGTTTGGGCAAGTCGGTGTTCGGGTCGTGCAAGGGCACGCCGTCGACTGTGATCTCGCCTTTCTGGAAAGGCTCCAGCGCGTTGACGGTTTTGATCAGGGTGGACTTGCCGGAGCCCGAAGGACCGCAGACCACCACCACATCGCCTTTGTTGATGCTCACCGAGCAGTCGTTGAGCACCTGCACCGGGCCGTACCACTTCGAGACATTTTTGATTTCAATCATTTTCTTTTCCCCAATTCAGCACGTGCCTCAGCGCACGATGGCAATCTTGGCCTGCAGGCGTTTGACGCTCCAGGACAGTGCAAAACAAATCACGAAATACACCAGCGCGGCCAGGATGTAGGCTTCTTCGGAGCGGCCATAAATCTTGCCTGCATTGGTGAAGCCCTTGAGCAGGTCATAAGCACCAATCGCATACACCAGCGAAGTGTCCTGAAACAAGATGATGGTCTGCGTCAGCAGCACCGGCAGCATGTTGCGAAAGGCCTGCGGCAAGATCACCAGGCGCATGTTCTGGCCATAGCTCATGCCCAGGGCCTGCCCGGCGAACACCTGCCCACGCGGGATCGACTGGATGCCCGCACGCATGATTTCACTGAAGTACGCCGCTTCAAAAGCGACGAAGGTGATGATGGCCGACCACTCGGCACCAATGGGCCGTCCGATGACAAACGGCATCAACAAATAGAACCACAGGATCACCATCACCAGCGGCACTGAACGCATGCCATTGACGTAGAACGTGGCCGGTATGGTCAACAGCTTCGTGCCCGACAAACGCATCAAAGCCAGCAAGGTGCCGAAGATCACGCCACCGATCGTGGCCGTGATGGTCAGTTGCACGCTGAACAGCAAACCGCCCAGGACAAACTTGCGCAGCACTTCCAGGTCGAAGTAAGAAAAATCAAGACCCAACATCTCAGTGCCCTCCCGTTGCGCCAGACACAATGAAACCGGGGACGCGCATTTTTTTCTCGATCAGCGCAAACACACGGTTCACCGCGAAGGCCGACACCGCGTACAACGCCGTCACCGCCAGGTACACCTCGATGCCGCGCGATGTTTCTTCTTGTGCTTGCATGGCGAACATGGTGAGTTCGGCGATCGACACGGCAAAGGCCACGGAAGAGTTCTTCAGCAGGTTCATCGACTCGCTGGTCAGCGGCGGCAAGATGATGCGAAACGCCATGGGCAAGATCACGTAGCGGTAAGACTGCGCCGTGGTGAAACCCATCGCCATGGCCGCATAGCGCTGGCCTTTGGGCAAGGCCTGAATGCCCGCACGAAACTGCTCGGCAATGCGCGCCGAGGTGAAAAAGCCCAAGCCAAACACCACCAGCAAGAAGCCGGGCACTTGCTGAAAAGCCGGAAACATTTTGGGCACGACGAAGTACCACAGGAAAATCTGCACCAAAAGCGGAATGTTGCGAAACAGCTCCACCCACGCATTGGCCAAGGCCGCCACCACTGGGCGCCCAGGCAAGGTGCGCAAGGTGCCCACCACGGCGCCCACCACCATCGCCACCAGCCAGGAACTGGCCGCCACCGCCAGCGTCCAGCGCCAGGCTTCAAGCATCCATTCCAGATAGGTGCGGCCGCTGCCGTCGTCCTGCAGAAAAACCTGCCAATCCCATGTCATTTTTCAACTCCCACAAACCGACGATCCGATCGCCCAAAAAGAAACCCCGCCCAAGTCATCCCCGGCGGGGTTTGCTCAACGCATGGAAGGCTTACTTCTTG
The DNA here is from genome assembly GCF_003063335.1 of Limnohabitans sp. MMS-10A-192. GTDB lineage: Bacteria > Pseudomonadota > Gammaproteobacteria > Burkholderiales > Burkholderiaceae_C > Limnohabitans_A. Next base: position 183,868 of record NZ_NERX01000006.1, read on the forward strand.
GCGTAGTCTTCAGCAGGCTTGTCGTTCAGGTTGGTCCAAGCGTTTTTGGTGCTTTCGCTCAGTGCCAGACCGATCTTGACGTTCTTGGGTGGGATGGGTTGCAGGAACCACTTGTCCCACAACTTGGCCATGTCGCCGCTCTTGACCAAATCGCGCACCGTGTCGTCGGCCAATTTCTTGAATGCGGGATCGTCCTTGCGGATCATGATGGCAATGGGCTCCACGGCCAGCACTTCGCCAACGATCTTGAAATCAGCGGGATTCTTGGCGTTGGCGATGTTGCCAGCCAGGATCGAACCGTCCATCACGAACGCGTCAGCACGACCGGAATCGAGCAGCAAGAAGCTGTCCGCGTGGTCCTTGCCAAAGACTTCCTTGAAGTCCACGCCGTTGGCACGCTCATGCTTGCGCAGCAATTGCACAGAAGTGGTGCCGGTGGTGGTGGCCACGTTCTTGTCTTTGAGTTGTGCAATCGAAGTGATGCCCGAAGCCGCTTTCACAGCAATGCGGACTTCTTCCACGTACGTGGTGACCACAAAAGCCACGTCTTTCTGACGTGCCGTGTTGTTGGTGGTCGAGCCGCACTCGATGTCCACCGTGCCGTTTTGCACCAGCGGAATGCGGTTTTGCGACGTCACCGACTGGAACTTCACGTCGACTTTTTTGCCCACGGCTTTTTCCACATTGCCAATGATGCGCTGGCAGATTTCGTAGTGGAAACCAGCGTACTTGCCATCACCCAAGGTGTAGGACAAAGCACCCGACGAATCGCGCACACCCATGGTGATGGCGCCGGAGGCTTTGACTTTGGCAATGGTGTCAGCTTGAGCGCCCATGCAGGCCAATGCGGCCACGGCCACAGCAATCAGTTGTTTTTTCATCAGGTTCTCCAAAAGGCTCGCCAAGGGCGAAAATTCGATCACGCACCGACTTGGTACATGACCCTCAAACAATCATCAATGAGCACGATCTGTGCCTGTCGTTTGAGTCGATCCTACTATAGTCAGCCCGCCGTCAGACGGCCATCAGGGTGTTCCCCATGCGAAATGGCCGCATCACGCCACAAGAGGCTGGCTGGCCGCCTGTTTCAAATACGACCAAAGCTCTTGCGCTGTCTTTTTGGGGTGGTGGCGCACGCCCGACTTTTCACGGTACGCACGCACTTCCATCGTCAAGGCCAAGGACTTGCAGTCGGGCAAGACAACTTCAATCAAAGCGCCCGACTGAAGCTCTTTTTTAACCGCGCTTTGCGGCAAAAAAGCGATGCCATGCCCTTCCAAAGCCATGACCTTCAGGCCCTCGGCCATGTCGGTTTCATACACCCGGTCCAGGTGAATGGGGGTGCCCGCCTGCTTCAAGATCCAGTCGGTGACCCCGCCCAGGTATGCGCCGGGCGCGTAACCCAGATAGGGCAAGGGCCGATGGGTGGCTCCCGGCAAATGCCACACCGGCTGGCCGTCCGAGCCGACCTTCACATAAGGCGCGATCACCTCTTGGCCAAGGACCACCATGTCGTAACGCTCGGCGTCGATCTGCAAAGGCTGAGAGGGGTGGTGGTAAGCGATCAGCACATCGCAACCGCCTTCGATCAGGCGCATGGCCGCATCGTGCACGTTCAGGGCAATCACGCGGCTTTTGATCGGGCCAAAGCCTGCCCGCAAACCAGCCACCCAGGCTGGAAAAAAAGTGAACGCCAACGTGTGGGGCAGCGCGAATTCGATGAAGTCTTGCCCCGCGGCATCATGACCGCGCAGCATGGCGCGGGTGTTTTGCAAGGACTGGAGCATCTCCAGCGCTTGCGCATACAAGGTGTCACCCGCCGGGGTGAGCGTGGTGGGGTAAGAGCTGCGGTCCACCAGGTCCACGCCGGCCCAAGCTTCGAGCGACTGGATGCGCCGCGAGAACGCCGGCTGCGTCACATGCCGCAACTGCGCCGAGCGGCTGAAACTGCGGGTTTCGGCCAGGCTCACAAAGTCTTCAAGCCATTTGGTTTCCATGCTGCGATTATGGTGTGATGAAAAGCTTCAATCGGCCGACTGCTGCAAGGCCCACATGCTGGCGTAACGCCCCTGCAGCGCCAGCAAGGCGGCGTGGTTGCCGCGCTCAATGATGCGTCCGGCTTCCATCACCAAAATCTCGTGCGCATCGACCACGGTGGACAAGCGGTGCGCGATCACCAAAGTGGTCTTGTTCTGCGACACACCGGCCAGCTCGGCTTGGATGGCGCGTTCATTGGCCGAGTCCAGCGCCGAGGTGGCCTCGTCAAACACCAGGATCGGTGGGTCTTTGAGCAAAGTGCGGGCAATCGCCACGCGCTGTTTTTCGCCGCCCGAGAGTTTCAAGCCCCGCTCACCCACCGAGGTCTGGTAGCCCTTGGGCGTGGACGCGATGAAGTCGTGGATGCGGGCCGCGCGGGCAGCGCCCTCGATCTCGGCCTGGTTGGCGCCGGGGCGGCCGTAGGCGATATTGTAGGCCACCGTGTCGTTGAACAGCACCGTGTCTTGCGGCACGATGCCCAAAGCCTGGCGCACGCTGGCCTGGGTCACCTGCTTGATGTCTTGCCCGGCCATGCGGATGGTGCCTTGCTGCACATCGTAAAAACGGAACATCAAACGCGCCAGGGTGGACTTGCCCGAACCCGATGGCCCCACCACGGCCACCGTCTTGCCAGCAGGGATCTCGAAGCTGATGTCCTGCAAGATGGGGCGGTCGCTTTCGTAGGCAAACGAGACATGGTCAAACACCACAGCGGGCGCCCCCACCAAGGCCAGCGGCAAAGCGCCGGGCACGTCAGCAATTTCCCGTTCACGGTCCATCAGCGTGAACATCTTGTCCAGATCGGTCAGGCTTTGTTTGATCTCCCGATAGAGCACCCCCAGGAAGTTCAGCGGGATGTACAGCTGGATCATGAATGCGTTGATCATGACCAAGTCACCCAGTGTCATGCGCCCATCGACCACGCCTTGCGTGGCACGCCAGAGCATGGCCACCAAAGCGGTGGCGATGATCAGTTGCTGCCCGGTGTTGAGCAGGCTCAGCGAGGTCTGAGCCTTCAAGCGCGAGCGGCGCAGGCGCTCCAGGCTTTCGTCGTAGCGCTTGGCTTCAAACGCTTCGTTGCCGAAATACTTCACCGTCTCGTAATTGAGCAAAGAATCCACCGCCTTGGTGTGGGCGGCCGAATCGAACTCGTTGGCCTGTTTGCGGAACTGGGTGCGCCATTCGGTGATGCGCACCGTGAAAAAGATGTACAGGCCCAAAGCCGCCACCGTGATCCAGGCAAACCAGACATCGAACTTCACGGCCAAAATGCTCAAGACCAGGGTCACCTCGATCAAGGTGGGAACGATGCTGTACAGCGAATAGGAAATCAGCGACTCGATGCCGCGCACGCCGCGCTCGATGTCGCGCGTCATGCCACCGGTTTGACGGGCCAGGTGAAAGCGCAAGCTCAAAGCGTGCAGGTGCTCAAAGGTTTGCAGCGCAATGCTGCGGGCCGCGCCCTGCGTGGCTTTGGCAAACACCAGCTCGCGCAACTCGGTGAAGGCCGAGGTCATGAGGCGCAAAGCGCCATATCCCAGCAGCAAGCTGGCGGGCACCAACAGCACAACGGTCGGATTGCCAGGCTTGAGGCTCATCGCATCGATCAGCTCCTTGAGCAGCAAGGGCACGCTGACGTTGGCCAACTTGGCGCCGACCATCAAAGCCAATGCGACGAGGACACGCCATTTGTATTGCCACAAATAAGGCAACAAGCGGGACAAGGTTTGCCAATCGCCCGAACGCGAGGCGGCTGGCGCCGAAGGGGTGGTTTCGCCGTGGTGGCGCATAAAGGACAATCCAGTGAATCTGCAACCATTCGATTGTGCCCATGTCTGAAGCCCCCCGCCCCCAAACCGTCGCTTTACCCACAGACCAGGAGCTGGTGCTCAAAGTCATCCCCATGCCGGCCGACTGCAACGCCAGTGGCGACATCTTCGGGGGCTGGGTCATGGCCCAGGTGGACTTGGCCGGTGCCGTCTTGCCCGCTCGGCGCGTCAGGGGCCGCATCGCCACCGTGGCGGTCAACGAGTTCATCTTCAAGCAAGCGGTCAAAGTGGGCGACATCCTGTCGTTCTTTGCCCGCATCGTGAAGGTGGGCCGCACCTCGGTCACCGTGCAGGTGGAAGTGTTTGCGGAGCGCTTTGCGCTGCAAGGTCAGTACATCAAAGTGACCGAAGCGCGACTGACCTATGTGGCCATCGACAGCCAGGGCAAGCCCTGCCCTGTGCCATCGGAATGAACGCTCAAGAGACGATGTAAGCCGCCGCGCCGGTGGACATCAAGGTGCCATCCGGGCCGCGAAACTCCATGCGCGAAGAACCCACACGCGAGCCCACACGCAGCGCGTTGGCATGCACGGTGAAGTACTCGCCAATGCCCGGGCGCAAATAGTCCACACGCAAATCGATGGTGCCCAGCTTGGCAAAGCGTTCCAGGCGCTTGGCGGGCGTCTCGTCCATGTGCTTGGCCGCCAGTGCCGCCATCACCGCCGCACTGCCGATGGCGTCCAGCACCGCGCTGATCACGCCGCCATGGATGCGGTTGTAGGCATAGTGCCCCACCAGCTCGGGCCGCATGTCGATGCGGGCCTCCACCGCGTCGGGCGTGACCGTCACCAGTTTCAGACCCAGGGTCTTGTTGAAGACGATTTTTTCTTCGTAGATCTGGCGAAAGCCTTCGATGTATTCAGGCTCAAGGACGACGGGAGTGGGGGTACGGTTGGACATCGGGTGATTTTATCGACAGGCGGCCAAGTGCCGACGCTGGGCATTTGCAGGTATGCGCCTTCAGGTCGGACACTCGCTCAGCGATGAACAGGCATCACAGCTTGGAAAAATCCGGCTTGCGCTTTTCCATGAAAGCGCCAAAAGCCTCGCGCGCAGCGGGTTCGCGCAGCATGCGGCCAAAGCTTTGGCCCTCTTCGTCCATCTTGGCCAAAACTTCCTGCTGGTAGCCACCCTTCATCAGGCGCTTGGTCTCGATCAGCGACGACAAAGGCTTGCCCGCCAGTTTGCGGGCTTGGGCCTGGGCATAGCCATTGACCTCGGTGGGCGGCACCACGCGGTTGACCAAGCCGACTTCTTGCGCTGCTTCGGCAAAAAAGGGCTCGCCCATCAGCAGCGCTTCGGCGGCGCGGTGGTAACCGAACATGCGCGGCGCCAGCACGCTCGATGCCGCTTCGGGGCACAGACCCAAGTTCACAAAAGGCATGGAAAACGCGGCGTTGTCACCGGCGTAGACCAAGTCGCAATGGAAGAGCATGGTGGTGCCGATGCCCACCGCAGGGCCGGCGACTGCAGCCAGCAAAGGTTTTTCAAAGGTGGCGATGCCGCGCAGGAAGCGGAACACCGGCGACTCATGGGTAGAGGGCGGCTGGTTCAGAAAGTCGCCAATGTCGTTGCCCGCACTGAAGATGCTTTCATGGCCCTGAAACAGCACCACGCGCACCGACGCATCGGCAGCCGCTTGCGCCACGGCATCGGCCATGGCCGCATACATGGTGGAGGTGATGGAGTTCTTTTTGTCCAGACGGTTGAAGGTGATGGTCATCACCCCTGCGTCGATGTGGGTCAGGATGTCAGACATGGTGGCCTCGTCTCAAAAATGAAAAGGCCGCCCCAATGGGCGGCGGATGTGAAGGGAAACAGGATCAGGGCGCCTTGACCCACAACTGGTTGCGCCAGAAGGGGCCGAGGAAACCGCGCACTTGCAGTTTCGCGCCGCCCTCGACCGGCGTCAGTCGCACGCGGTACAGCTTGCCCTCTTCCGGGTCGAGGATCTCGCCACCTTCCCAGTAGTCGTTGCCTGAAGACTTCTTCACGCCCCGGATGATTTCCATGCCCAGGATGGTTTGGTCTTTGCGGTCATCGGCGCATTTGTCGCATTTGGCGGCGGGGTCGGCCCCCTTGCGCAAAATCTGGCTGACCTTGCCGCGCAGCACACCGCCCGCATCTTCGATGGTGACCACGCTTTTGGTCTCACCGGTTTTGTCGTCGATGGTGTGCCAACGGCCCACAGGGCTGCTGGCTTGGGCAGCCAGTGCCAGCAAGCTGGTGACGAGCATCGTGGCCGTGCGGAGGGTGTTTTTCATGACAGTGTTCCTTGTTGAGCGGATCATGCCAGAGCGGCGTCGGTGTCCATCAGCACCTCGCTGCCCGCACGGATGCGGCGCATCAGGCTGGAGGTTTCAGGCATCAAACGGGTGAAGTAAAAACGCGCCGTCTGCAGCTTGGCCTGGTAGAAGGGATCGGGGCGCTGCGCCTCTTCTTCGGCCTCGGCCAGTTTTTGGAGGGCAATCTGCGCCGAGCGGGCCCAGAAGTACCCCATCACCAAATGCCCCACCACGCGCAGGTAGTCCACCGCAGCAGCGCCCACTTCGTCGGCATTGCTCATGGCCTTCATGCCCACCTCGCCGGTGAGTTGGGTGAGCTTTTGGCCCAGGTCGGCCAGCGGTCGGATGAACTCGCCCATGGCTTCGTTGGCCATTTCGGCTTTGACCAGTTGCTCGACCAACTTGCCAAACTTTTTGAGCGATGCACCCTGGTTGCCCAGCACCTTGCGGCCCAGCAGGTCGAGCGACTGGATGGTGTTGGTGCCTTCGTAGATCATGTTGATGCGGGCATCGCGCACGAACTGCTCCATGCCCCACTCCTTGATGTAGCCGTGACCGCCAAACACCTGCTGGCATTCGGTGGTGGCTTGCCAGGCGTTGTCGGTGGTGAAGGCCTTAACGATGGGCGTGAGCAGAGCCACGACTTCAGCGGCCTCGGCCCGCACGGCTTCGTCGGGGTGGTTGAGTTCTTTGTCGAGCAGCAAGGCGCAGTAGCAAGCCAAGGCACGACCGCCCTCGGCATAGGCCTTGGCCGTCATCAGCATGCGGCGCACATCGGGGTGCACGATGATCGGATCGGCGGGTTTGCCAGGCGCCTTCACACCGGTGAGCGAGCGCATCTGCACGCGGTCTTTGGCATAGGCCAGCGCGTTTTGGTAAGCCACCTCGGTCAGGCCCAGCGACTGGTTGCCGACACCCAAGCGAGCGGCGTTCATCATCACAAACATCGCGGCCAAGCCTTTGTTGGGCTGGCCCACCATGGTGCCCACCGCCTCGTCGAGCACCATCTGGCAGGTGGCATTGCCGTGGATGCCCATCTTGTGCTCCAGACCGCCGCAGTAAATGCCGTTGCGCTCACCCACGCTGCCGTCCGCCGCCACTTTGAACTTGGGCACCAGGAACAGGCTGATGCCTTTGCTGCCGGGCGGCGCGTCGGGCAAGCGGGCCAGCACCAAGTGCACGATGTTGGCGGCCAGGTCGTGTTCGCCCGCGCTGATGAAAATCTTTTGACCGGTGATGCGGTAAGTACCATCGGCCTGTGGCTCGGCCTTGGTGCGCAGGAGGCCCAGATCGGTGCCGCAATGTGGCTCGGTCAAGCACATGGTGCCGGTCCACTCGCCGCTGGTCAGCTTGGGCAGGAACAAGGCTTTTTGCTCAGGCGTGCCGTGCGCGTGCAGGGCTTCGTAAGCGCCGTGCGACAAGCCGGGGTACATGGTCCAAGCTTGGTTGGCCGAGTTGAGCATTTCGTAAAAACACTGGTTGACCACAAAGGGCAAGCCCTGACCACCGAACTGAGGGTCGCAGCTGAGCGAGGGCCAGCCACCGGCCACGTACTGCGCGTAAGCGGCTTTGAAACCATCGGGCGCCTTGACCTCGTGCGTGTCGCGGTTGAGCGTGCAGCCTTGGGTGTCGCCAGAAATGTTGAGGGGAAAGACCACCTCGGCCGCGAACTTGCCACCTTCTTCGAGCACCGCATTGATGGTGTCGGCGTCGGTCTCGGCGTGCTTGGGCAAGGCCTTGAGCTCGGCACTGACGTTGAACAATTCATGCAAGACGAATTGCATGTCACGAAGGGGCGGGTTGTAAACGGGCATGTGAGACTCCTGGAGAAATTGAAAATCAATCGGCGCGGGTTTTGCGGCGCGCCTTGGCCGCAGGCGGTACGGACGTATCGGGGGCCACGGCGTAGCGAGAGAGGATGTGCGAAAAGCCCTGGCGTGCACGCCCGGTGGCGGCCGGGTTGCGCAAAAAACGGGCTTCGTAATGCAGCGCCAGAATCAGGCCATGGATCTCGAAAGCGATCTGGTGGGCATCGGCCTGGCGGCTGAGCTGGCCTTCGGCCTGCGCCAGCTCCACAGCGCGGCGCAAGGCGGTTTGCCAGGTGGCCACCGACGAGGCCAGCGCATCGCGCACAGGCCCCGTGCGGTCGTCAAACTCCACCGCACCGCTGATGTAGATGCAGCCCGAATCGATCTCGGCCGAGGTCTGCACCATCCAGTTGTCAAACATGGCCTGCAGACGCGGCACACCCCGAGGCTTTTGCATGGCCGCATAAAACACTTCGGCTTCAAAGCGGTCGTGGTATTCGCGGATGACGGAAATTTGCAGTTCTTCGCGGGAGCCAAAGTGGGCAAACACGCCCGACTTGCTCATGCCCGTGACTTCGGCCAGCGCGCCGATCGACAGGCCTTCGAGGCCAATTTGCGAAGCCAGCCCCAAAGCGGCATCGATGATCACGGCCTTGGTTTGCTGGCCCTTGATCAAGACACGGCGACCGGTTTCAGGCACCGGCAGGCGTTGAACTTTGGAAGGAGGTTTGCGATCGGTCATGGCGGATGAAAATAGAACGGTCGTTCTATTTTGCACCAAAACCAATGCAAATCCGGGAAGCCCTGAAGCGTTCAGGGTAAATCGGGAGGGCCGTCACTGGCGCTCACGAGGGAAAGCGGCTCCCGGAGCAAGTCCGGGATGACAGCACTTGTGGGTCACCCCGGGTGAAGACCCGGGGTCCATCGGTGTCGCTCAGCCCATGCCGAGCAAACTCAGGCCTTGAACGCGACCACTTTCTGGGTTTGCTCACCCAGGCCTTCAATGCCCAAACGCATCACATCGCCGCGCTTGAGATACACCGGTGCGGGCTTGCCGTCCACCTTGACGCCCATGCCCACGCCCGGAGGGGTGCCGGTGGTGATGATGTCGCCGGGCTCCAGGGTCATGAACTGGCTCACATAGCTGACCAACTTGGCCACGCCAAAGATCATGGTCTTGGTGTTGCCAGTCTGGTAGCGCACGCCGTTCACGTCCAGCCACATGCCCAGGGCTTGTGGGTTGGGCACTTCGTCGCGTGTGACCAACCAAGGACCCACGGGGCCGAAGGTGTCGCAACCCTTGCCCTTGTCCCAGCTGCCGCCCAACTCCAGCTGGTATTCGCGCTCGCTCACGTCGTTGACCACGCAGTAACCGGCCACATGGTTGAGGGCTTCTTTTTGGGTCACGTAACGGGCACGGGTGCCGATCACGATGCCCAGCTCGACTTCCCAGTCAGACTTTTTGGAGCCCTTGGGCAGCATCACGTCGTCGTCTGCGCCTTGAATGCAGGAGATCGCCTTGGTGAACACGATGGGCTCTTTGGGAATCGGCATGCCCGATTCGGCCGCGTGGTCGGCGTAGTTCAGGCCGATGGCGATGAACTTGCTGGTCGATGAGATGGGCGTGCCAAAACGCTTTTTGCCACGCACCAAAGGCAGCTTGTCGGTCTTGACCTTGGCCAGTTTGGCCAAGGCCTTGTCGTTCAGCAACTCAGGCGTGATGTCTTTGACCACGCTGCTCAGGTCGCGCAAACGGCCGTCGGCGTCGATCAGGCCGGGTTTTTCTTTGCCGGGTTGGCCATAACGAACGAGTTTCATAAATACCTTTCAATGCTGGAACAGAATCAATACGTGGAACGGCCACCGGACAGGTCAAAGACCGCGCCGGTGGAGAAGGAACATTCTTCGGTGCTCAACCAAGTCACCATGGCGGCGACTTCTTCGGGCTCGCCAAAGCGGGCCATCGGGATTTTAGAGAGCATGAACTGGATGTGCTCGGGCGTCATTTGATCAAAGATCGCCGTCTTCACAGCCGCAGGGGTGACACAGTTCACACGCACACCGGTGTCGGCCAGCTCTTTGCCCAGCGATTTGGTCAGGCCAATCACCGCCGCCTTGCTCGCGCTGTAAGCGCTGGCATTGGGGTTGCCGTCCTTGCCTGCCACCGAGGCGATGTTGACGATGCGACCGTAGTTGCGCGCCTTCATGTGGGCGCTCAGTTCGCGGCAGCAGTGGAACAAGCCATGCACGTTCACATCGAACACCTGCTTCCAGGCGTCCAGAGGGTAATCCCACACCTTGACGTTGGGGCCAGTGATGCCGGCGCTGTTGACCAGCACATCCACACCGGCCAGCGCCACCGTTTGCGCCGTGGCATTCACCACCGAGGCGTGGTCGGCCACATCAACCTGCACCGTGTTGACCACGGCACCCAGCTGGCCCTTGCGCAGCTGCTCTGCAGCGGCCGCCATGCCTGCCACATCGCGGTCCCAGATCGTCACCCGTGCACCCGAAGCCAGCATGCGCTGCGCAATGGCAAATCCCAAGCCGGTGGCAGCACCGGTGATGACCGCGTGGCGGCCTTTCATGTCAAGCAAGTTCATGTGTGTCTTTCTGAGGAGATCAAATGGTCATGCCACCGTCGACCATGTAGGCATTGCCCGTGGCGAAAATGGATTCGTCGGATGCGAGAAAGGTCACGATGGGCGCAATCTCTGCCGCCTGCGCCAGCCGCCCCATGGGCTGGCGGTTGATGAAGTCCTTGCGCGCCTGCACCGGGTCGGCGTAGCTGTTGATGCGGTCTTGCAGCGAAGGCGTGTCCACCGTGCCGGGGCAGATGCAGTTGCAACGGATGCCCTGGCGCACATAGTCGGCGGCCACGCTTTTGGTCAGGCCAATCACCGCCGCCTTGCTGGTGCCGTAAATGAAACGGTTGGGTAGGCCCTTGACGCTGGAGCACACGCTGGCCATGTTGATGATGCTGCCGCCGTGACCGTCTTTTTCAAACTGCGCGACCATTTTGGGAATGGCCGCCTGGATCATCCAGAACTGCGAACGTACGTTCAGGTTGAAGGCAAATTCCCAATCGTCGTCGGTGGCCAATTCAATGTTGCCGTTGTGCACAAAGCCCGCGCAATTGAAGATGATGTCGATGCGCGTGAGGCTGGCCACCTGCGCGGCAATGGCCGATTTGTCGAGCACATTCAGCACGGCGGTGTGCACGTTGGCCACACCCTCATACGACTTGAGCAATTCGGCATTCACATCCGTGGCGTACACGGTCGCACCTTCAGCGGCCATGGCCAGCGCAGCAGCCTGGCCAATGCCTTGACCGGCAGCAGTCACCAGCGCGATTTTTCCTTTGAGTCTCATGATGCTTGGATCTCCATGTGGGTCGTTTGTCGTTGTTGAATGGCCGCCCAGTCCCAGGCAATGCCCAAGCCAGGCGTTTCGGGTGGCAAGGCATAACCGTCCTGCACCTGCATGCGCGAGGTGGTGATGTCGTCAAGCTGCGGGATGTATTCCACCCAAGTGGCGTTGGGCACGGCCGCACACAGGCTCACATGCAACTCCATCAAAAAGTGCGGGCACACCGCCACGTCAAAAGTTTCGGCCAAGTGCGCGGTTTTGATCCAAGGCGTGATGCCGCCGATGCGTGCCACGTCGGGCTGCACGATCGAGCACGCGCCCTGCTCCAAATATTCGCGGAACTGCATCGGGTGGTACATCGATTCGCCCACCGCCACGGGGATGGTGGTGTGCTCGCGCAACTGGCGGTGGCCCGACACGTCTTCGGCGGGCAGGGGCTCTTCGATCCAGGCCAGACCCAGCCCATCAAAAGCACGCGCACGGCGCACGACTTCTGCGCGGTTGAAGCCTTGGTTGGCGTCGGTCATCAGCTCAAAGCCTGGTCCCACCGCATCGCGCACGGCAGAGAGGCGCGCCACGTCTTCGCTCACATGCGGGCGGCCGATTTTGATCTTGGCGCCCTTGAAGCCTTGGGCTTGCGCCTCCAGCGTTTGGTCCACCAGCGCCTGCGGCGACAGGTGCAACCAACCGCCTTCGGTGGTGTAGAGCGGCACGCGCGCTTGCGCCCCGCCCAGCAAGCGCCACAGCGGCAGGCCCTGGCTTTGCGCACGCCAGTCCCACAAGGCCGTGTCCACACAGGCGAGTGCCAAGCTGGTCATGGCCCCCACAGCGGTGGCGTGGGTGTGAAAAAACAAGTCTTTCCAGATTGCCTCAACCATGACCGGATCACGCCCAATGAGGCGCGGCGCCAAGTGGTCCTTGAGCAAAGCAATGACCGATGAGCCGCCCGTGCCAATCGTGTAGGCGTAGCCCGTGGCGTCAATGCCGTCGCTGCAGTGCAGCGTGAGCAAAATCGTTTCTTGCGTCACAAAGGACTGGATGGCGTCGGTGCGCAAAACCTTGGGCGGCAAATTGACTTGCCGAAGGCTCACGCGGTCAATGGTGACTGGGGGCATGCGCAACTCGGCTCAAAGAACAAGACAAGGGGCCAACCAAAACACAAGCGAACGATTTGCCGCATGCGCAAGGTCTGCCGCAGCCCACACATCCATGCGGGTTTGTGCGGATTCGAAATGGCTTGACCGGTCAAATCTGAACATGTGATGATTGTGCAACTGGTCTGACCAATTCTCCAATTCACGTTATCCCTGATCCCTCGCATGACCGCCCCAAGCCTTGAACCCCAGCGCCTTTACCGCCAGATTGCCGAGCAACTTCGGCAACTGATGGCCTCAGGCGAATTCGCGGTGGGTTCTCGTTTGCCGGCCGAGCGCGACCTGGCCGCGCAACTGGGCGTGAGCCGCCCCTCGGTGCGCGAAGCGCTGATCGCGCTCGAAGTCGAAGGCATGATCGAAGTGCGCACCGGTTCGGGCATTTACGTGCAAAGCACCACACGCCCCAAGCGCTCCGTCAGCAGCCGAGCAACAGACACACCGACCCAATGGGGTCCTCTCGAAGTGATGAGCGCCCGCATCCTCGTGGAGTCCGAGGTGGCCGCGCTGGCCGCCAACAACGCCCAGAAAAAAGACTTGCAAGCCATCCGCGCAGCTCTGCAAAAAATGGCGCTCGAAGCCGCACAAGACGAAGTGCCCCGCTGGGGCGATGAGGCCTTTCACGAAGCCATCGCCAAGGCCTGTGGCAACAGCGTTTTGTTGGACACCGTGCAACGCTTTTGGCTCGCCCGCAATGGCCCTTTGTTCGAGCGGCTGGGCGATTACTTTGAACACCCCGAGTCCTGGCAAGCCGCCATCGCCGAACACCAGGCCGTGCTGCACGCCATTGAAGCGCACGACGCCTCGGCAGCTCGCAAGGCCATGCAAAAGCACCTGAAACAAGCCCACAAAAGATACAGCGCGAGCTGGCGCCGCGCACCCGCCCGTTAGGGTGGTTTTTCTGTTCCCGCGTCAGCAAATTTCAAACCCCAAAGAGGAGACAAAGATGAGCAAACGATTCGCATTGAAAACCCTGGCCGCCGTCGGTGCCATGGCCGTGGGCACGCTGCTGCTCAGCACCAGCGCCATGGCCCAGCAAAAAATCAAGTGGGCCCACGTTTACGAAACCTCCGAGCCGTACCACACCGAATCGGTCTGGGCCGCCGAAGAAATCAAAAAGCGCAGCAACGGCAAGTTCGACATCCAGGTCTTCCCCGCCTCCACACTGGGCAAAGAAACCGACATCAACCAAGGCCTGACCCTGGGCACGGTGGACATGATCATCAGCGGCCCCTCTTTTGCGGCCCGCACCTACCCGCGCTTTGGCATTGCCTACTACCCCTTCATCTTCCGCGATGGCGACCACCTGATCGCTTATTCCAAGAGCCCCGTGTTCCAGGAAATGGTCAACGAATTCCGAAGCAAAACCGGCATCCAGGTCACGGCCTACACCTACTACGGTGCACGCCACACCACAGCCCAAAAAGCCTTCACCAACTGCGCGGGCATGAAAGGCATCAAGATCCGCGTGCCCGATGTGCCGGCCTACCGCGCCACGCCTGAAGCTTGCGGCGCCAACCCCACCCCGATTGCTTTTGCCGAGGTGTATTTGGCCTTGCAAAACGGCACCGTCGAGGCGCAAGAAAACCCCTTGACCACCATCGAAGCCAAGAAGTTCTTTGAAGTGCAAAAGGCCATCATGATGACGGGCCACATCGTGGACGGTTTGACCACACAAATTGCACCGCACCTGTGGAACAAGCTCAGCGACGCCGAAAAGAAAATGTTCACCGACGTGACGCAAGAAGCCGCTGTGCGCGCCACCGGCAAGATCAAGGCACGTGAGGCCGAGTTGGTCGACGAGTTCAAGAAAAAGGGCCTGCAGATCGTGCAGGTGGACCGCAAGTCTTTCCAGGACGCCGTCCTGAAAAACAAGCCCCTGACCTCCATGGGCTTCACACAGTCTGACTTCGACAAAATCCAAGCCGCCAAATAAGCCATCAGGCTGCGCAGGTCGGGCCGACACCGCCCGACCTGCGGCATTTCCCGAATTCAAGGATTTCCCATGAGCAACCTCCCCGACCTCGACGCCCTGCCCAAAGTCATGGGGGACGATGGCCAGTTTCATGCCACCGATGACGAAGTGGATTTGTCAGGCACCCCCATCGAAGCCTGGGTGGCACTGGCTTTCTTCTGGGCTTTGGGCCTGACGGTGTTTTACCAATTCTTCACACGCTATGTGATGAACAACTCGGCGTCGTGGACCGAAGAAATCGCACGCTATTTATTGATCGCCACGGTGTTCACCGGGGCCACGATTGGGGTGGCCAAGAACAACCACATTCAGGTGGATTTCTTTTACCGCTTCATGCCGGACTGGATGTCACGCGCCATGGGCACCGTGGTGGATGTGATGCGCATTGCCTTCTTTGGCGCCGCCACCGTGCTGACAGGCCAGATGATGGAAAAACTGGGCAGCTACAAGATGACCATCATCGATTTGCCCATGAACTTGATCTATGGCGTGGTGATGGCCGGTTTTGCCGCCATGTGCCTGCGCGCCATGTGGGTGGCCAAAGTGCATTGGCAACGCGGCTACACCGTGCTGCAACGCCCCGAATCCGAAATGTCCGACCGCTGAAACGCCCTTAGAAAGTTCTCCATGCTGAAGATCCTTTTTCTCATCCTCATGAGCGGCGGCATCCCGGTGGCCATTGCCATGGCGGGTGCATCCTTGCTGTATCTGTTTTTTGTCGAAAGCTCGCCGCCCTTTGTGGTCATCCACCGCATGGTCTCGGGCATCGACAGCTTTCCACTGCTGGCCGTGCCCTTCTTCATTCTGGCCGGTAACCTGATGAACAACGCGGGCATCACCAACCGCATCTACAACTATGCGCTGGCCTTGGTGGGCTGGCTCAAGGGCGGCTTAGGTCACGTCAACGTGGTGGGCTCGGTGGTATTTGCGGGCATGAGCGGCACGGCCATTGCCGACGCTGCGGGCCTGGGCACCATCGAGATCAAGGCCATGAAAGACCATGGTTACAGCACCGAGTTTGCGGTGGGCGTCACGGCCGCATCGGCCACGCTGGGGCCCATCATTCCGCCGAGCTTGCCCTTTGTGATCTACGGCATGATGGCCAACGTCTCGGTCGGGGCCTTGTTCTTGGCAGGCATCTTGCCGGGCGTGTTGATGGCGCTGTTGATGATGCTCACCGTGGCCTTTTTTGCCCACAAAAACGGCTGGGGTGCCGACGTCAAATTCGAGTGGCCCAAAGTCATCAAGGCCCTGGCCGAAACCGCTGTGGTGGTGGGCTGGCCCTTGTCCATTTGGTGGTTGGTGACCGCCATGGGCACGCCGCCTCAGATCACGGTGTTTGTGGCCTTGATCGTTTTGTTCGCTGCCGACAAGTTCTTCAACTTTCAAGCCGTCTTGCCCATCATGACCCCGGTCATCCTGATTGGCGGCATGACCACCGGCGTGTTCACCCCCACCGAAGGCGCGATTGCGGCTTGCGTCTGGGCGATTGCCTTGGGCTTTTTTTGGTACCGCACGCTCAACTTCAAGATGTTCGTGAAGATCTGCCTGGACACCGTAGAGACCACCGCCACCGTGCTGTTCATCGTGGCCGCAGCCAGTATTTTTGGCTGGATGCTCACTGCCACAGGCGTGACCACCGCCATCTCCAGCTGGGTCTTGGGCTTCACGCAAGAACCTTGGGTCTTCTTGCTGCTGGCCAATGCGCTGATGCTGTTTGTGGGCTGCTTCCTGGAGCCGACTGCCGCCATCACCATCCTCGTGCCGATTCTGGTGCCGATTTGCCAACAGCTGGGCATCGACCTGGTGCACTTCGGTTTGGTCATGGTGCTGAACCTGATGATCGGCCTGCTGCACCCGCCCATGGGCATGGTGCTGTTCGTGCTGGCCCGCGTGGCCAAGCTCAGCGTCGAGCGGACCACCATGGCCATCTTGCCTTGGCTGTTCCCGCTGATGGGCAGCCTGATCGTCATCACCTATGTGCCCAGCCTGGTGCTGTGGTTGCCCAAGCAGTTTTATTGAGGTCTTGTCATGAGTGCTTTCATTCGCCTGCACCCCGCCGATGACGTGGTCATCGCCCGCGCCCAACTCATGAGCGGCACCGCCGTGGACGGCGTGCCCGTGCGCGGCCTGATTCCGCCCGGCCACAAAATCGCCACCCGCGCCATCACGGCCGGTGAACCGGTACGCCGCTACAACCAGATCATTGGCTTCGCTTCACAAGCCATTGCCCCCGGCGAACATGTGCACACGCACAACCTGAACATGGGCGCTGAAAAAGGCAACTTTGAGCGCGACTACGCCATCGGGCAAGACGTCAAAGCCGAGCCGGTGCGCCAACAAGCGACCTTCATGGGCTACAAGCGCAGCGACGGCCGCGTGGCCACCCGCAATTACATCGGCGTGCTCTCCAGCGTCAACTGTTCGGCCACTGCGGCACGCGCGATTGCCGACCACTTCTCCAAGCGCAACAACCCCGCAGCGCTGGCCAACTTTCCGAACGTGGACGGCGTGGTGGCACTGACACACGGCACCGGCTGCGGCATGGACACCGAAGGCTTGGGCATCCAGCTGCTGGAGCGCACGCTGGCCGGTTACGCCACCCACGCCAACTTCTGGGGCGTGGTGGTGGTGGGTCTGGGTTGCGAAGCCAACCAGCTCAACACCTGGCTGGCGCACAGCAGCTTGCGCGAGGGCGACACGCTCAAGGTCTTCAACATCCAGGACACGGGCGGCACGCGCCTCACGGTGGAAAAAGGCATTGCCTTGATCGAAGAAATGCTGCCACGCGCCAACGCCATCACCCGCGAGCCATGCAGTGCCGAGCACATCACGGTGGGCTTGCAGTGCGGCGGGTCTGACGGTTATTCGGGCATCAGCGCCAACCCGGCGCTGGGCGCGGCGGTGGACCTGCTGGTGCAGCACGGCGGCACCGCCATCCTGAGCGAAACCCCCGAAATTTATGGCGCCGAGCATTTGCTCACACGCCGCGCCGTCAAGCCCGAAGTGGCGCACAAGCTGATCGAGCGCATCCGATGGTGGGAGAACTACACCGCCATCAACGGCGGCGAGATGAACAACAACCCCTCGCCCGGCAACAAGGCCGGAGGCCTGACCACCATCCTCGAAAAGTCACTGGGTGCAGTGGCCAAGGGCGGCACCAGCAACCTGCAAGCGGTGTACGAATACGCCGAGCCGGTCACCGCCAAAGGCTTTGTCTACATGGACACGCCCGGCTACGACCCGGTCAGCGCCACGGGCCAGGTCGCGGGCGGTGCCAACCTGATTTGCTTCACCACCGGGCGCGGCAGCGCCTATGGCTGCGCCCCTTCGCCCAGCCTCAAGTTCTCGACCAACACGGCGCTCTGGAAAAAGCAGGAAGAGGACATGGACCTCAACTGCGGCGAGATCGTGGACGGCGGCGTCAGCATCGCCGAGATGGGCCAGCGCATCTTCGAGATGATCTTGGCTGCAGCATCCGGAGAGCCCACCAAGAGCGAGCGCCACGGTTACGGCCAAAACGAGTTTGTGCCGTGGCAAGTTGGCGCGGTGATGTGAATGGGATGTGGGCCCTCCCCTTGTCATCCCAACCATCCATTTGTCATCCCGGATTCCAATTTGTCGTCCCAGATTGCAATTTGTCATCCCGGATTCCAATGTGTCATCCCGGACTTGATCCGGGATCCATGTTGACCGACCGCCCCCCAAAAAAACCCAAGATGGACCCCGGGTCAAGCCGGGGGTGACAACTGACTAGCCCCAGGCTCAACCCCGGGGTGACAAGAAAAACCCAACGACCGATAAGGATCATCATGAGCCAATGCATTCAAGCTGCTGATCTGCGCACCAAAGTCGCCCGCATCATCGAACAAGCGGGCAGCACCCCGGCCGAAGCTGCGCAAGTGGCCGACAACCTGGTCATGGCCAACCTGAGCGGGCATGACTCGCACGGCGTGGGCATGGTGCCGCGCTATGTGGACGCGGTGCTCGAAGGCGGCCTGAGTCCCAACACGGGCGTGAAGGTGCTGCTCGATACCGGACCGCTGCTGAACCTGGACGGCCAGCGCGGCTACGGCCAGATCACCGGCGTGCAAGCCATGCAGATGGGCATTGAGCGCGCCAAGCAACACGGTGTGTGCACCGTGGCCCTGAGCCGCTCACACCACCTGGGCCGCATTGGCCACTTTGCCGAGATGGCGGTGGCGCAAGGCCTGGTGTCGGTGCATTTTGTCAACGTGCTCTCGCGCCCCGTGGTCGCCCCCTTTGGTGGCGGCGACGGCCGTTTTGGCACCAACCCCTGCTGCATCGGCGTGCCCATGGGCAGCCGCGCCCCCTTTGTGCTCGACTTTGCCACCAGCCGAGTGGCGCAAGGCAAGATGCGCGTGGCCCACAACAAGGGCGA
The DNA here is from genome assembly GCF_003063335.1 of Limnohabitans sp. MMS-10A-192. Lineage (GTDB taxonomy): Bacteria > Pseudomonadota > Gammaproteobacteria > Burkholderiales > Burkholderiaceae_C > Limnohabitans_A. The sequence goes on from NZ_NERX01000006.1 coordinate 202,724, forward strand.
ACAAGTGCCGCCCGGCTATTTGATCGATGAACACGGCCACCCCACCACCGACCCTGGCGTGGTGGTGGTGCCCCAGTCCAATGGTTTGTTTGGCGCACTCATGACCTTTGGCGACCACAAGGGCTTTGGCATGGCCATGGCCTGTGAACTGCTGGGTGGCGCGCTGACTGGCAGCGGCACTTGGCACCGCGAAGCCGACCAGCAACGCGCTGTGCTGAACGGCATGCTGACGATGCTGATCGACCCGGTGCGCCTGGGCACGCAAGCCTCGTTCGAGCAAGAAGCCCTGGCTTTTGCCGACTGGCTGCGCCAAAGCCCCGATGCACCCGGAAGCGATGGCGTCAAGCTGGCGGGCGAGCCCGAACGCACGGCACGCGCCGACCGCGAGCAAAACGGCATCTGGATCGACGACGCGACCTGGGCAGAGATTGAGGCGTCTGAGAAAAAATTGCAGCAATCTCCCCGGACTTGATTGACCCCCGTCACCCCTGACATTGATGGAAACCTGTCACCCATGACATAGATGGGACCCTGTCACCCCGGAATTGGTTGATCTCTGTCACCCCGGACTTGATCCGGGGTCCATGCCTCCAACGACCATGGATACCGGATCAAGTCCGGTATGACAAAAATTCACCGTGACGACAACCTTCTGTCAACAGCCCCGACCTCAGTCCACCCAGCACACCGGCCTGCACCATGAACCTCTCTACCGCCACACTGCCAGCGCTCCCCGTTGCCATCCACACCCCCACGTATGAGCGCACGGCCCACGCCCCCGGCGTGGTGCACTTGGGGCTGGGTGCCTTTCACCGTGCCCACCAGGCCATGGTGTTTGACCAGCTGCTGGCCAGTGGCGACATGCGCTGGGGCATCCACGGCGTGGGCATGACACGGCCCGATCTGGTGAACCAGCTGCGCGCACAAGACGGCCTGTATGCCGTGCGCGTGGCCGACGGGCAAGGCGTGCAATGGCAAGTGCCCGGGGCGCTGTGGCGCATGAATGTTGCCGCGACCGAACGCGATGCGGTGGTGCAGGCCATCGCCGCGCCCAGCACGCGCTGGGTCACGCTCACCGTCACAGAAAAAGGTTACACACCCACCCTCGCCCAACTGCTGCTGGACGGCTTGCGCATGCGCCAGCAAGCAGGCTTGCCCGGCATCACCATCGCCTCGTGCGACAACCTTCAAGGCAACGGGCACAAGCTGCAGGCCATGGTGAAAGCAGCGGCTACTGCACAAGACGCCGACGTGCTGCGCTGGCTGGACGCGCACTGTGCCTTCCCGTGCAGCATGGTCGACCGCATCGTGCCTGCGGCCACGCCCGAGGTGATGGCCGCCGCACACGAGGCATTGGGCGTTCAAGATCAATGCGCACTGAGCACCGAAGGCTTTTGGGAATGGGTGATCGAAGACCGCTTGGCCGACCCGGCCGACGCGGCCCTGCTGCAAAGCGCGGGAGTGCGCGTGACGGGTGATGTGCACAGCTACGAAGAAGCCAAACTGCGCATGCTCAACGGCAGCCATTCGGCCATGGCGCTCATGGGCGCGGTGACCGGCAGGCCGTTTATTGCCAGCTGCATCGGTGTGCCGCACATCCGCAGTTTTGTGCACCGTCTGATGAGCCGAGAAGTCTCGCCACACCTCTCTCGCAGCGACTGGGCCGAGTACCGCGACGCGCTGATCGCCCGCTTTGGCAACCCTTACCTCAAGCACAGCGTGCACCAGATCGCCACCGACAGCTCACAAAAAATTCCGCAGCGTTGGCCTCCGTCTGTGCTGGGGCAAATGGCCCAAGGCGCTTCGTTTGAACACCACGCACTGGCCGCAGCCGTCTTCTTGCGCTACACGCTCAGCGTGGACGAGCAAGGCCAGGCCTACGCCCTGAACGACCCGCAAGCTGAAAGCCTCATGGCCATTGGCGCTGCACAACGCACCGAACCCGAGGCCTGCGTGCGCGCCCTGCTGGCCCGCGAAGACCTGTGGGGCAACAACTTGCCAGGCCACGCCGCATGGACCGCCCGCGTCACACACTGGCACCAACAAGTCATGCAGCACGGTGTGGATGCAGCCATCCAGCAACTGCTTGAGCAGGAAGTCTGAGCCATGAAAATCACCGCCGCCCGCGTCATCGTCTGCAGCCCCGGCCGCAACTTCGTCACCCTAAAAATCGAGACCGACCAGGGCGTGTACGGCGTGGGCGACGCCACGCTCAACGGCCGCGAACTGGCCGTGGTCAGCTACCTCGAAGACCATGTTCTGCCATGCCTGATGGGGCGCGACCCGCAGCAGATCGAAGACATCTGGCAATACCTCTACAAAGGCGCGTACTGGCGGCGTGGCCCGGTGACCATGAGCGCCATTGCAGCCGTGGACACCGCGCTGTGGGACATCAAGGCCAAGATGGCGAACATGCCGCTGTACCAACTGCTGGGCGGGCGCAGCCGCACCGGGGTGATGGTCTACGGCCACGCCAACGGCCGCGACACGGCAGAAACCGTGGACGAAGTTTTGCGCCACAAGGAAGAAGGCTACCTGGCCATCCGCGCCCAAAGCGGCGTGCCGGGCTTGAACAAGGTCTATGGCGTGAGTGGCCACCATGGTGCCAGCCGCATGTACGAGCCCGCCGACGGCAACTTGCCCAGCGAACACGACTGGAGCACCGAAAAGTATTTGCGCCACACCCCCGGCCTGTTTGAAGCCGTGCGCGAAGCCGTGGGCCCCGACGTCCATTTGCTGCACGACGTGCACCACCGCCTAACGCCCATCGAGGCAGGGGAACTGGGCAAAGCGCTGGAGCCGGTGCGCATGTTCTGGATGGAAGACCCGACCCCGGCCGAAAACCAGGACGCCTTCCAGTGGATACGCCACCACACCACCACGCCAATTGCGGTGGGTGAAATTTTCAACAGCATCTGGGACTGCAAGACGCTGATCGAAAAACAGCTGATCGACTACATCCGCACCACCGTGGTCCACGCGGGCGGCATCACCCACCTGCGCCGAATCGCCGACTTGGCCAGCCTGTACCAAGTCCGCACCGGCTGCCACGGCGCGACCGACCTGTCGCCCGTGTGCATGGGCGCGGCCCTGCACTTTGACACCTGGGTGCCCAACTTTGGTGTGCAAGAGTTCATGCCCCACAGCGAAGAAATGCTCTCGGTTTTCCCGCACGACTACCGCTTTGAGCGCGGCATGATGTACTGCGGAGAATCACCTGGCCACGGGGTGGACATCGACGAAAAGCTGGCCGCCAAGTACCCGTACCAGCGGGCTTATTTGCCGGTGAACCGGCTGCAGCACGATGGGACGCTGTGGAACTGGTGACAGCCCTCAGCGACAGGCTCAGCCCATGCTGGGGCGCGCCACCGGCTGCACCGACTCGTAGGCCCGCGCTGCACGCAGCACCAAGGCATCGCCAAACATCGGGCCCACGATCTGCAGGCCCATGGGCAAGCCCGCCTTCGTCAAACCACAGGGCACGGTGATGGCTGGCTGCTGCGTCAGGTTGAAGGGGTAGCTGAACGGGGTCCAGCCCAGCATGCTGACCGGGTCCATCGTCACCGTGCCTGCAGGCCGCGCCTCAAAAGCCGGAATCGACACCGAAGGCGTGACCAAGAGGTCGTAGCGCTGCATGAACTGGCGCATGTGCGAGCCCAGCACGCCACGGCGCTGGTGGAGCTGCTGAATCTGCTGTGCGCTGAGCTGCGCACCCAATTGCGCTTCAGCCCGAAAGTCAGGATCGGCCACCGCCTGCTGCTCAGCGCTGAGGCCAGACCAGACGGTGTGAGCGCCAAGGAACCACAGGCCGGTGGTGATGTCGAGCGGATCGTCAAAACCGGGGTCCACCTGCTCCACATGGGCGCCCAGGTCCTTGAGTTTTTGCACAGCCTGATCGACCGCCGCCGCGATGTCGGGGTGGACGTTGTGGGCATAACCCAACGTGGGCGAATACGCGATGCGCAGGCCCCGGATGCCGTCTTCCAGGCCCACGGTGTAGTCGCTCGCCTCGGGCGGCAAAGATGTCCAGTCGCGGGCATCGGGCTTTTTGAGCACATTCATCATCATCGCCGCATCGCGCACGCTCAGGGTGTGCGGGCCCAGGTGCGCCACCGAGCCGAACGGCGACAAGGGGTAAGCGGGCACACGGCCAAAGCTGGGTTTGAGGCCCACGTTGCCGCAAAACGCGGCCGGGATGCGCACGCTGCCTGCACCGTCTGTGCCCACGGCCAGCGGCCCCAAACCTGCGGCCACAGCAGCTGCAGCGCCGCCCGACGAACCACCGGGCGTGTGGTTCAGATTCCAGGGGTTGCGGGTGATGCCGGTGGCGGGTGAATTGGTTTCGCCCTTGCAACCAAACTCCGGCGTGGTGGTTTTGCCCAGCAGCACCGCACCCGCTTCGCGCAGGCGTGCTGTGGCGGGGGCGTCCACATCCCAGGGTTGCTGGGGGTCAACGGTACGGCTGCCGCGCAAGGTGGGCCAGCCTTGTGTGAGGATCAGGTCTTTGATGCTGGTGGGCACGCCATCGAGCTCCCCCACGGGGGCACCGGTGCTGCGGTGCGCTTGCCAGCGGGCCTCGCTGGCGCGGGCACTGGCCAGGGCGCTTTTGGCATCCACCAGGCAAAACGCGTTGATCTTGGGGTTGATGCGATCGATGCGCGAGAGCACCGCCTGCGTGGCCTCCACCGGGCTGGCCTGCCCGGTGCGGTACAGCTGAACAAGTTCGTGCGCGGTGCATTGGGTCAGGTCGGTGGTGCTCATGCGGGTCTCCAAGGGGTGTTGAGGTCACGCCAGGCCCGTCAAGGCCGAGCGTCACGGACAAGTGTCAAGGTCTTGTGCGGGTTTGGGGGCTGAGTTTTTTCCAGGGCAAGTCCCCCGGGTCGGCGGCCATGGGGCCAGCGGCCTTGGCCACCAACACGCGGCTGGCAGTGGGTGTGAAGTCAGCGCGAAAATGGTTGGAGCTTTTGACCACCAGCAGCTTCATCTGCTCGGGCTGGATGCCCACGGCGCGGAACAGTTCGCGGTCGAGCATCTGCATCTTGCCGCTGGCCACCGCCACCAGCACGCCATCGATTTCAAGGCAAGCGCAAGGGCCAATGCGGACCTTCACGCCCGTCATCATCGGGCCTTTGAGTTCGCAATCGTCTGCGCCCAGCGCACGCACCACAAAGCGGCCTTGCACGGGCGGGTCGCTGTCTTGCCCGGTGAACGTGGGCACAGCTTTGCCCAGGGCCACATCGAGGCTGGCGCCCACACCCACTTCGTGGGCCTTGCGGGCCACCGCCGGGTCATAGAGCAAACCCAAAGCCACCTGACCAGGCCAGCGCTTGCCAGCGCCTTGCTGCAAGAGCGCATGCAGCATGCCCGTGGTGTTGCTGTCACCGCCTGCGCCGGGGTTGTCTTGTGTGTCGGCCACCACCACCGGGGCGCTGGCCGATTCGGCCACCGACAGGGCCTGGGCCACCGCTTCGCGGGCGGGCAGCACATCGGGGCGCCATTGGCCGGGCTCGCTCACCCGCTCGTACAAGCGCTGCACGGCAGACTCCACCGAGCCACCATGGCCCCACACCACAGGGCCGCACTCGGCAAAGTCCGAGGCCGGAAAACCCATGCAAAAACTCAGCATGCAGCCCGTCTCGGCTTCGATGCTGGCCAGGGTTTCGTAGAGCCCCTGGGCCGGTTGCATCCAGGTGCTTTGCGCGTTGAGCGGAATCAAAAAGGGCAAGCGCTTGGCCTGCACCGGTCGCTTGGTGCCCGCACGCAGGTGTTCGCGCATGAGCACGGCAGCGCGCTCGCCGGTGTCGGCCATGTCGATGTGCGGATAAGTGCGGTAAGACACCAGGCCATCGGCCAAGCGCAGCATGCGCTCGGTCACGTTGGCGTGCAGGTCCAAGCTCGCCACGATGGGCAGATGCGGGCCGACCACTGCGCGGATGCGGGCGATCAGCTCGCCTTCGCTGTCGTCGGCCTGCTCGGCCACGGCCGCGCCGTGCAGGTCGAGGTACACCCCATCGAGCCCTTGCACCATCGCTGCGCGCACATCCTCGAGGATGGCGGCGCTGATGCGCTCAAAAGCGTCGCGGGTCACATACGAAGAAGGCGTCGCCCCGGCCCAAGCCGAGGGCACGAGCTGCCAGCCTTCGCGCTTGGCCGCGTCGATGAAGCCGCCCACCGGGATGTTGATGCCCGTGAGCTGAGCCTGCATGGCCTGCCCGCGCACAAAGGCCGGAAAGTTCTCGCCCGTGTTGAAGGCGGCCCAATCGGCCAGGCTGGGCGCAAAGGTGTTGGTTTCGTGCTGGTAGCCAGCGATCAGGATGCGGGTCATGCAGCGTCTCTTGTGTTCAGTCCAGGGGTGGCAATGCGGCCGGTGCAGCGTCAAACAGCCGTCGTGTGTAGTCCTGCTGCGGGTTCGCGTACAGGTCGCTCGTACGGCCTTGCTCCACGATGCGCCCTTGGTGCATCACGATCACGCGGTCGCACAGCTGCGCGGCCACGCGCAGGTCGTGCGTGATGAACAGCAGGCCCAGCCCCAAGCGAGACTGCGCCTCGCGCAGGAGGTTGAGGATTTGTGCCTGCACGCTCACATCGAGCGCGCTCACCGCCTCGTCGGCCACCAGCACCTGGGGGCGGCAAGCCAAGGCACGGGCAATGGCCAGGCGTTGGCGTTGGCCGCCGCTGAATTGGCTGGGGTAGCGCTTCAAAGCCTCTACCGGCAAGCGCACCTGCGCCATCAGCTCCACCGCCAAGGCTTCGGCTTGTTCGCGGGTCTGGCCAAAGTTCATCGCGCCTTCGACCATGGACTGGCCCACGGTGCGGCGCGGGTTCAGCGAACGGTTGGGGTCTTGAAACACCACCTGCACACGGTGACGCAGCGGGCGCAACTGACGCTCGGGCATGCGGGCCACGTCATCGGCGTCCCACAAAATCCGGCCTTCGGTCGGGTCGATCAATCGAATCAAGCAGCGTGCAAAAGTTGACTTGCCCGAACCCGACTCGCCCACGATGCCCACCGTCTCGCCAGCACGCACGGCCACAGCCGCGTCCATGAGGGCGGCGGTGGGTCGGCTGCGGCCCAGCCAGTCGTGGCTGATGTAGGTCTTGCCCACACCTTGGCCCGACAGCAGAGCAGGCCCCTGGGGCTCGGGTTTGGAAGGTGGCGGCGTCATGCCGGGCACGGCGGCCAGCAGCTGGCGCGTGTACTCGGCGCGGGGGCGGCGCAGCACTTGCGCGCAGTCGCCGCTCTCGACCGCCTGGCCCTGGTTCATGACCAGCACCTGGTCAGCGATCTCGGCCACCACGCCCATGTCGTGGGTGATGAAGAGCACCGCACTGCCCTGCTCGCGCTGCAGGTCGGCGATCAATCGCAAAATTTCTTTTTGGGTGGTGACGTCGAGCGCGGTGGTCGGCTCGTCACAAATCAGCAATGCGGGCTTTAAGATCACCGCCATCGCGATCACGATGCGCTGACGCTGACCGCCACTGAGTTGGTGCGGGTAGCTGCGCAACATGCGCGCCGGGTCGGGCAGTTTGACGCGCTCGAACACCCGCAAGATTTCGGCACGCCGCTGCTCGGCAGGCCAGTCGGTGTGGGTGGACAGCAACTCGTCGACCTGGTCACCGCAAGTCATGACCGGGTTCAGGGCCGTCATGGGCTCCTGAAACACCATGCCCATGGCCTTGCCGCGCAACTGGCGCAGGCGCAGCGTCGAAGCATTGAGCAAGGACTCGCCCTGAAGCAACACCTCGCCTGCCACAGACCGAAGCTCTTTGGGCAGCAGGCCCATCACGGTGGTGGCCATGACGGATTTGCCCGAGCCGGACTCGCCCACCACGCACAGCGTCTGGCCCGGCAGGATGTCGAGCGAGACCTCGGTGATGGCGTGTGCTCGGTCACCGCCCGTGGGCAAGGCGACCGACAGGCCACGAATAGACAACACAGCCTGCGTCATGTGCCGCTCCGCTTCGCGAATTTGGGGTCCAGCACATCGCGCAGGCCATCCCCCAGCAGGTTGATGGCCAGCACCGTGGGCACAAGGAACAGCGCCGGGAACAGCACATTGCCCGGGTACTGGGTGAACTGCACCCGGCCCTCGGCCATGATGTTGCCCCAGGTCGGGATGTCGGCGGGCAGGCCCAGGCCGAGGAAGCTCAGGATGGCTTCGGTCAGCACCGCACTGGCCGCGATGAAGGTGCCTTGCACGATCAGCGGGGCCATCGCGTTGGGCAGGATGTGGCGCAACAAGATGACCGGCGTGGGCGTGGCCAGGGCCTTGGCCGCTTCCACAAAAGGCTCTTCGCGCAAAGTCAGCACCAAGGAGCGCACCAGGCGCGTGACCCGCGGGATTTCTGGAATGGCGATCGCCACCACCACCGTCCACAACTGCGCCCCCAAGGCCGCCACCAGCGCGATGGCCAGCAAGATCGCAGGGATGGCCATGAGGCCATCCATGAAGCGCATCAGCACCATGTCGAGCGCACGGAAGTAACCGGCCAGCATGCCCAAAGTGCCGCCTACCAGCAAAGCCACCACGGCGGTGAACAAGCCCACCAGCAAAGACACGCGGGTGCCGTAAAGCACACGGCTGTAGATGTCGCGGCCAAAGTTGTCTGAGCCCATCCAGAAGGTGTGGGCCACGCTGGTGCCGTCCAGCAAACCGAACTGCCCGACCACACCGGCGGCGGTGTTGATGTTGGCCGAGTCCATGGCCGCCGGGTCCACGGTGCCCAGCCAAGGGGCCGTCAAAGCGATCAGGATCAGCAGGCCCAGCACACCGAGGCCCAAACGGACGGTGGTGTGCGCCAGAAGTTTTCGAAAGATGGTGTTCATCAGTAACGGATCCGGGGGTCGAGCCAGAGGTAGCTCAAGTCCACCAACAAATTGATCACCACGTACAGCACGCTGAAAAACAGCACCACGCCCTGGATAACCGGAAAGTCGCGGTTGAGCACCGCATCCACCGTGAGCGAACCCAGGCCGGGGATGGCGTAGACCGTCTCTGTCACCACCACGCCGCCAATGAGCAAAGCAATGCCAATGCCGATCACGGTGACGATGGGCACCGCCGCATTGGCCAGCGCGTGGCGCAGCAGCACCACCTGCTCGGTCACGCCTTTGGCGCGGGCGGTGCGGATGTAGTCTTCGGTCAGGGCCTCGGACACGCTGGCGCGCGTGACCCGGGCGATGAGCGCCACATAGATGGTGGCCAACGACAACCAGGGCAATACCAGCTGGTAAGCCCAGGCCCCCACCCCTTGTGAGAACTCACCGAACAAGCGGCGGTAACCCTGCACAGGCAACCATTGCAGTTGGATCGAAAAAATGTAGATCAGCACATAGCCGATCACAAACACCGGCACCGAGAACCCGGCCACCGCAAAGCCCGACAGCAAGCGGTCCAGCCAGCCGCCCATGCGCCAAGCGGCCAAGGTGCCCAGCGGCACCGCCACCAGCACGGCCAGCACCATGGTGCCAGCGGCCAGAGACAAGGTGGGCTCAATGCGTTGGGCGATCAGCTCGGTGACGGGCTTTCCCAGGTAAAAGGAATAACCCAAATCGCCCTGCAGCACCCCACCCAGCCAGATCATGAACTGCGTGAGCAGGGGCTTGGTCAGGCCCAGCTGCTCGCGGATGCGGTCAATGTCTTCGTTGGTGGCGTTGTTGCCCGCGATCACGGCGGCCGGGTCCCCCGGCGTGAGCCGAAGGATCAGGAACACGATGATCGCCACCGTGAACAGCACGGGGATCAGCGCCAGCAGGCGCTGCAGCAGGAATCTCAGCATAGAACTTCAGCTGTTGTGGGGGGTCACAAAAGCGGTCAGTTCTTCTTGATGTTCCAGTACACCTGCGCACCGCCGGGCACCAGGCCCGAGATGTTTTTGCGCAGCGCTGCGGGGTTGAAGTACTGGCCCAGTGGCACGTGGGTGGCGGTCTCCATGGCGCGCAGCTGGATCTGCTCGGCGATCTGCTTTTTCTGCGCATCGGTGGTGGACTGGGCAAACTTGACCTTCAGCTCTTCGATCTGTTTGTCGTCTTGCCAGCCGAACCAGCCTTTGTCACCCGCGGCATTCATCATGGCCATGGTCAGGGGGTTCAAGATGTCGCCCGCTGTCCAGGCGGTCATGAAGGCGTTCCAGCCGCCCTGTGCCGGTGCGTCTTTCTTGGCGCGGCGTGCCACCAGGGTGGCCCAGTCCATTTGCTGCATGTCCACCTTGAAGCCCGCAGCTTCCAATTGCTGCTTGGCCACCAAGGGCAGTTTGGCGATCGCGGCCAGATCGGTGGGGCGCATCAGCACCACAGGGGTGCCGTCGTAGCCGGCTTCCTTGAGCATTTCAGCGGCTTTCTTGGGGTCGGCCATGCCGGTGTAGATGCCGGTCTTGTCACTGGCCAAGGGCGTGCCGCAGGGGTACATGCTCTTGCAGAAGGTGTACATGCCGGGTGCACCGACCTGCGTTTTGAGGTGTGCCTCTTGGCCCAGTGCCACCATGGCGGCCTGGCGGATCTTCACGTTGTTGAACGGCGCATGCAGGTGGTTGAAGCGCAGGATGAACTGCAGGCCTGCAGGCTGGGCGTCCACCAGCTGGATGTCTTTTTGGGCCTTGAGCGAAGCGTATTGCTCGAAGGTGGGTTGCTCGACGATGTCGACTTCACCGGCCACCAGCGCATTGAACTGGGTTTGCGGGTCACGGATGATGACCCACTCCACGCGGTCCAAGTTCACCTGCTTGCCGCCGGTGGTGCCGTCAGGGGCTTCTGAACGCGGCTTGTATTTGTCGTTCTTCACATAGACCAGGCGCTCACCAGGCTTGTATTCGCCGGGCATAAACTTGTAGGGGCCTGAGCCAATGTGCTCTTTGATCTGCTCGCTGCCGGGCGTGGCGGCAATGCGCGCCGGCATGATGAACAGCACGTTGGAAGAAGGCTTGCCCAGCGCTTCGAGCATCACGCCAAAAGGCTTGTTGAGCTTGATCACAAAGGTCTTGGCGTCAGGCGTGGCGTAGCTGTCCACGCTCTTGGCCAGCACGCCACCAAAGCTGTCGCGGCTGGACCAGCGCTTGATGGAGGCCACCACGTCTTCGCTGGTCACAGCTTTGCCGTCGTGGAACTCCAGGCCGTCGCGCAACGTGAAGGTCCAGGTCAAGTTGTCTTTACTCACGTTCCACTTGTCCACCATCTGGGGCTTGGCTTTGCCAGCCAGGTCGGTGCCGAACAGGGTGTCGTAAATCATGTAGCCGTGGTTGCGCGTGACAAACGCCGTGGACCAGATCGGGTCCAGGATCGTCACGTTGGCGTGCGGCACCACGCGCAGGGTCTTGCCCTGGGCTTGCGCAACAAAGGGGGTCAACAGCGCAGCGGCCAATGTGGCCACAGCAAAAAGGGAACGACGCTTCATCGGATACTCCAGTCAAGACAAGGACATTGCATAAGGGTCTTGAACACTATAAAGCGAAACAGGATGCTTGCTTATCAGGAGAATACCCAAGTCCTCAGATGGACTTTTCCCGGCAGGAAAACCACCGGTCCAGTGTCACGACGGCACTGGGGCGGGTACCGCCTGCGGCCAGTTACAGCATCCGAGCCAACGCCGCTTGCAAATGCTCTGACGGCAGCCGCTTGAAACCCGAACGGGCAAAGCGCTGCAAGCGCCCTTGCATGAAGGCCACCAGCACCGACGCCGCGATCTGAGCGTCAGCCGTTGGCGTGTCGGACGCCAAGCCCTTGAGCGACTGGCGCAGTTGCGATTCGATCTTGTCAAACAGCAGGTTGATGCGCTCTTGCAAGCGCTCGTGCTCCAGCACCAGCGCGTCACCGGTCATGACGCGGCACATGCCCGGGTTCTTCTCGGCAAACTGCAAGAGCAAAGCCACGATGCGGGCGGCCTGGTTGGGCCCCACAGGCTCGCGGTCCGTGACCTGCCGGATCAGACCGATCACCGACTGGTCCACAAAGTCGATCAGCGCTTCGAACATCTGGGCCTTGCTCGCAAAGTGGCGGTACAAAGCCGCTTCGCTCACACCGATCTTGGCCGCCAACCCGGCGGTGGTCACGCGTTCGGCACCGGGGGCCTCCAGCATGGCCGCCAGGGTTTGCAGTATCTGCAAACGTCGCTCACCTGGACGCGGGCGCTTGCGTGTGGGCGCCGCATCTTCGGTCGCCTCGGTGTTGTTGTCTTCGTGCTCGGACATGTCTCCCCTTCGATTTGTTCTTGTCGTCAACCCGTTTTCAGCGGCTTTTGATCATGGTGCCGAAGGCCTGCTCGGACAACACTTCCAGCAGCATGGCGTGGGGCACGCGGCCGTCAATGATGTGAACCGCGTTCACGCCGCTCTTGGCGGCATCCAATGCACCGGCAATCTTGGGGATCATGCCGCCGCTGATGGTGCCATCGGCGCACAGCTCGTCGATGCGGTGGGGTGTCAGCTCGGTGAGCAAGTTGCCCTCTTTGTCGAGCACACCACGGATGTTGGTGAGCATCAGCAACTTTTCGGCTTGCAGCACCGTGGCCAGCTTGGCGGCCACCACATCGGCGTTGATGTTGTAGCTCTCGTTGTTCTCGCCAAAGCCGATGGGGCTCACCACCGGGATGAAAGCATCGTCCTGCAGCGCCTTCAAGATGGACGGGTCGATGCTGACGATGTCGCCCACTTGGCCGACGTCCAGCTCTTTGCCGGGGTCTTGTGCATCGATCAAACGCAATTTCTTGGCACGGATCATGGCGCCGTCGCGGCCCGTCAGGCCCACGGCCTTGCCTCCTGCGCGGTTGATCATGCCCACGATGTCTTGCTGCACTTCGCCGCCCAGCACCCACTCGACCACCTCCATGGTTTCGGCGTCGGTCACGCGCATGCCCTGAATGAACTCACCTTTTTTGCCCAGACGGCTCAGGGCGTTTTCAATTTGCGGGCCGCCGCCGTGCACCACCACCGGGTTCATGCCCACCAGCTTGAGCAGCACCACGTCTTCGGCAAAGGCTTGCTGCAGGGCCGGGTCGGTCATGGCGTTGCCGCCGTATTTGATGACCAGCGTCTTGCCGTGGAACTTGCGGATGTAGGGCATGGCCTGCGCCAGGATCTGGGCTTGGTCGCGTGGGGAAACAGAAGGCGCTGCAGTGGTGTCGGTCATGTGGCGTCAGGTATCAAAGTACATCGAAAGGTGAAAGGATTGTGCCGCAAGCGATGGGCGGTTTTCAGCGCTCACAGCATCTCGGCCAGCAGACGGTCCACGCCTTGCTGCCAGGCGGGCAAGGTCAAGCCAAAGGCCTGCTGCAAACGCTGCGTGTTCAAACGCGAGTTCAAAGGGCGGCGCGCCGGCGTCGGGAAAGCCGAGGTCGGCACCGGCGCGATCTCGGTCACCTTCCAGGCGGCGTCGGGCTTGAGCTGCCGCGCCCGCTCAATCGCATGCACGGCATAGCCATGCCAGCTGGTCTCGCCTGCGGCCACCAGATGGTAGAGGCCCGACAGACTGGCGTCTTGCGTGCCCAAGGCCTGACGGATGGCATGCGCCGACACATCGGCGATCAGGTCTGCACCCGTGGGGGCGCCGCGCTGGTCGTCGATCACCGTGAGGCGCTCACGCTCTTGTGCCAAGCGCAGCATGGTGCGGGCAAAGTTGCCGCCGCATGCGGCATAAACCCAGCTGGTGCGGAAAATCAAATGCTTGCAGCCACTGGCCGCAATGGCTTGCTCGCCCTCGAGCTTGGTCTGCCCGTACACGCCCAAAGGGCCGGTGGCATCGCTTTCTTGCCAAGGCGTCTGGCCTTCACCATTGAACACATAGTCGGTCGAGTAATGCACCAGCCAAGCCCCCACTTCTGCCGCCGCCTGGGCCAAGGCTGCGGGCGCGTCGGCGTTCAAGGTGCGGGCCACATCGGGCTCGGACTCGGCCTTGTCCACCGCGGTGTGGGCTGCGGCATTGACGATCACATCGGGGCGCACATCGCGCACGGTTTGCGCCAAGGCTTCTGGCTTGGACAAGTCGCCGCACAGTGGGGTGCTGTGACGGTCCAGCGCGATCAGTTCACCCAAGGGGGCCAGGCTGCGTTGCAGCTCCCAGCCGACCTGGCCGTTTTTGCCGAGAAGAAGAATTTTCATGAAAGCCTGAACCAGGAAATGCGCCCCGGACTTGTCGCTGGGGCTCGGTGCCGTGAAGTGGCCACGCAGGGCAGCCGATGCGCAGATTTTAGAAGCAATGCGCGGCGGCTCAGGTTAAAGTCTGGACTCCATCAGGAGTTATCGCATGGCCAAATCTACCGCCTCTGACAAGTCCGCAGCAGACAACACTGCAGCCCCCGCCCCCACCCACCAAATCTGGCTGGCCGGTCTGGGTGCCATGGCCAAAGCGCAAGAGCAAGGCAGCAAAGCCATAGAGGCCCTGGTCAACGACGGCCTGGCCTTTCAGCGCAAAAGCCAGGCCGAAGCCCAGCAGCGCCTGCACGACGCCACCGAACGCCTGAGCCACCTGGCCAGCGACTTTGGCCAACAAGCCACGGTGCGCGTGGACCGCCTGGAACACCTGTTTGAAGACCGTGTGGCCAAAGCCCTGCAGCGCCTGGGCATGCCCACGCTGTACGACCTGCAAGCCTTGACCGAACGCGTGGCCCAGCTGGAAGCCCAATTGGCCAAAGCCAGCGCATCGCCCGCTGCGGTCAAACCCGTCAAGCCCGCCAGCAAAGCCGCTGTGAAAGCACCGGCAAAAGCCCCGGCCAAATCGGTCGCCAAACCCAAGGCCAGCCGCACACCGCGCAAAGCCTGAGCCTTCGCTGCCGACCCGCATGGCCAAGAAAGCCCCACGCCGCACCGCCCAGCGCATCGCAGAGGTCACGCTGGAGCTGTTCAACCGATTTGGTGAGCCCAACGTCTCGACCACGCTGATCTCGGCAGAGCTGAACATCAGTCCGGGCAATCTGTACTACCACTTCCCCTCCAAGGACGCGCTGGTCAACCACCTGTTTGACGGCTACGAAGCCGCCATGCTGGGCCTGCTCGATGCGGCTGCCGATGTGCACGATGTGGAAGATGCCTGGTTCTTTTTGCATTCGCTGTTTGAACAGGTCTGGAACCACCGTTTCCTGTACCGCGACCTGAACAACCTTTTGTCGGGCAATCGCCATCTGGAAACCCATTTCCATGCCGTGCTTGAGCGCAAGACACAGGCATTCAGGCAATTGCTCGAATCGTTGGCCGCTGCGGGCTTGATGCGCATCGACCCCGACAGCGTCGAGACGCTCTCGGCCAGCATGTCGGTGATGGCCACCTACTGGCTCAGCTACGAATACGTGCGCAACCCGCGCCAGGCGCTGGAGCCCGCCAGTGCCAGTCTGGCCTTGAGCCGAGGCGCCAAACACGTGCTGGCCTTGCTGACGCCCTACATGGCCAGCCCACAACTGCAAGCGCACCTGCAGTCGTTGACCGCGGCCTACAGCGACAACGCGCCCTGAAAACGTCTGCTCAGCGCTTGTCGACCTTGTTGAAACGCTGATCGGCCATGGCCAGCAGGCCATCAAAAATCAGGTTGTCCACCAACTCGAACTGCAGCGACATGCTGGGCGCCATCTTCCAGCCCGCGCCGCCGGTCATCACGCACATGGGCTCTTGTCCCGTGTGCTCGCGCAGGTGCTGCACCATGCGCTCGCAAGCGCCGGCAATCGCGTAAGTGCCGCCGCTGGTCAGCGCATCGCTGGTGTTGGTCGGAAAGGGCCGCACCTCGCCGGTGGGCACATGCAGCCCGGCGGTGCCGGACTCCAGGGCGCGCAGCATGATGCCGTGGCCCGGCAAGATCAAGCCGCCCAGGAACCGCCCATCCGCATCGATGGCCTCAACGGTCACTGCGGTGCCGACCATCACCACCACCAAAGGCCTGGCCGGGCCTTGCGCCAGCATGCGCTGACGGGCACCGATCATGGCCACCCACCGGTCCGAGCCCAAACGCGAAGGATGGTCGTAGCCATTGGTCACGCCAGCCTCAGAGAGGCTGGGCACGACCCACTGCGGGGTGAAGTCCCACAACTCCATTTGCTCCTGCACGCGGCGCTTGATGGCGTCACCCGCCACCACACAGCCCAGCATGCGCCCGGGTACCGGCAAATCGGCCCAAGGGCCATCCGACAAGCGGTCGATGTTTTCCAGAAACTCCGCACCATGCGCCATCAATTGGGCTTGGGGGTGCGGACGGTCGTACAACGCCCATTTCAAACGGGTATTGCCCACATCGATGGCTAAGAATGTCATGCCGTGATGATAATGAATTTCACGGTTTATTCATGGCTCACTGCTGGAAACTGCAAACTCCCCAGCCACGCGCTTCTGATCAGGACTTGCCGGTGGCCTTGGCTTTGGTGATCGCAGTTTGGGCTTGGTCCTGGCGCACCTGCGGCTTCGAAGCATCCACCTGCAGCAATAGACCCATCAAACGGGCACCGTGCTCAACAGCAATGGAGCCGTATTTCACATCGCCTTGCACCAAGGCACTGGCCATCAATTCCACACGCTCATGCGCATCGATGTTGCCTGCCACCTTGCCCGCCACAATCACTCGGCTGGCGATCACATCACCTTGAACTTCGCCCTCCAGACCGATCACCACCGTGATGGCGTTTTCTTTGGAGGCCTCGATGTTGCCGATGACCTTGCCATCGATGCGCACACTTTGCACAACACGTAACGTACCCTGGATTTCAGTCTGACGACCGATCAGGGTATCAAAGCGTTCTTGGCTCTTGACCAAAGGGGTGTTGCTGTTTTTCTTGATGCTGAACATGGTGGGTCTCCTCTGAATATTCAAACTTCCATCAAGGCTGCAGGCGTTGACGCGCCCAAGCCGCAAAAGCTTTGGCCGGGTGCATGGCCCGCCCTTGATAAGTCACTTCATAGTGCAAATGGGGGCCGGTCGAGCGGCCCGTGTTGCCCAGCAGCCCAATCAGTTGACCGTGCGCCACTTTGTCGCCTTCATTGACATGGCGGCGGCTCAAATGGGCGTAGCGGGACACAAAGCCATCGGCATGCTCAATTTCGATCATCTCGCCATAAGCGCCTGCACGACCTGAACGCAAAACCTGGCCATCCGCCGTTGCACGAATCGGTGTACCCACAGGCGCCACAAAGTCGATGCCTTCATGCATGCTGGTCTGGTGGTTCATCGGGTCGGCGCGCACACCAAAACCACTGGTGATGGAAAACTCCTGCGTCAAAGGCAAGGCCGTGGGCAATTGCGTCAGCTTCGCCAGATCGCGTTTCCACTGGTCTTGTTTTTGGATCAGCGTTTTCTCCAAGTCCTGAATTTGTTGAGCGGTCATCTCCAGCTCGCTGTTCAGATCCGTTGCCCGGTTCTGCCAAAAAGGCAGGGCTTTCAAAGGGCCGCCACGCCCGCCTGCCGTATCGGCCTTGCGACGCGAACCACTGGAGATCAAACTTTCAATGCCCAGTCGACTCAGGAAATTGTTTTTCTGTTCCTCAATGTCGCGTAACCGATCGGTGACCGATGTCAGTTGGCCATGCAGCCCTTCGAGCTTGGTGCGGTACTCCGCCTCGATCTTGAGTTGTTCGGCCTGGCTGGTGACCCCACCCATGCTTTGGGCCAGCGAGGGAGCGTATTCAACAGCCACACGAAGGCCAATGAATTGAAACAAGGAACCGAGCACCAACAAAGCCAAGGCCACGCCGAGCACAGAAACCAAGACCTTGCGCGCTGTGATGGACACCGCCACCACCCGGGCTGTGGGCCCGGATACCCAAATCAATTGCATAAACACTCCCGGGGTTGTTCTTTTGGAGGCCCCCAACTTGGCCATTCAATACACACCAAGCAGGCCCGTCGCGGCGTCTGAGTTTGGCGGTAAGCGGCGTATTCTACGGGAATGAATTAGTTTTAAAGGACGCAAATAAACACAAAAAACAGATTTATGTGTTATTTTTTGATAAAAATGGATTTAATGCCACATCGTCTCTCAAAGCAAACCTGCGGTTACAACTGATGCAACAGTGCATCACGCAGATGCTGCAGTGTCCCGCCCAAGCAGGCGCTTAAGGCGTGCCCCGGCCCGTCAATTGCAGCGCCGCCAAGGCCATGATCTTGGCCGAATCGACCAGTTCCTGGATGCCCACATATTCGTCGGGCTGGTGCGCCAGATCCAGAATGCCGGGGCCATAGGCGATGCAGTCACGCAGCTTGCCGCTGCGCACGATGTGCTTTTGGTCATAAGTGCCCGGGCTGGCGATGTAACTGGGCTCACGGCCCAGCACCCGGGCAATGGCGCGTGCGGTGGCATCCACCACCGGCGCATCCTTGGGGGTGGCGGTCGGCACAAAACTCATGATCTCGCGGATGCCGTAGTCAAAGCCCGGGCGTGTGCGCTTGAGCTCTTCGAGCATGTCCACGATCTCTTGCTTGACGGCCTCCAGGTTTTCTTCGGCGATGAAACGCCGGTCCAGCACCGCCTTGCACAGGTGCGCCACCACGGGCGCTGGCAAATCGCCTGTCGGCCAGCCCCGCTCGTCCAGGCTGTAGCGCTGCTCCACTTGGCCACCGTGGATGCTGTTGATGTTGAGCGTGCTCACGCGTGCACCCGGTGGCTCCACCGGCTCGGCCGTGTGGCGCCCCTGCAGGCGCGGTTGCAATTGCGTTTCGAGCAAATGGATGAAAGCGCTCATGTGGTTGATGGCGCTGTCGCCCAAAAAGGGCATGGAGCCGTGCGCGATGCGCCCACGCGTCTCCACCTCGCCCCACCACACGCCGCGGTGCCCCAGGCAAATGCGGTCCACCCCCAAGGGCTCGGGGATGATCACATGGTGCACACGTGGCTTGCTGAAGTAGCCCCGCTCGGCCAAATAGCCCACGCCGGCAAAACCGCCCGACTCTTCGTCCACCGTGCCGCTGATCTCCAGCGCCCCAGACACGGGCAAGCCCGACTCGATCAAGGCTTCGCAGGCGATGATGCTCGAGGCCAGGCCGCCCTTCATGTCACAAGTGCCCCGGCCATACACGCGCCCATTGGCCACTTGCCCGCCAAAGGGCTCATAGGTCCAACCGGGCCCGGCTTCGACCACGTCGATGTGGCTGTTGAAATGCACGCATTCACCCGGCTGGGGCGCTTGCCAACGCGCCACCACATTGGTGCGCGGGTGGCTGTCGCTGTCGCCGGGTGCGCCGATGGCCCGCACGTATTCCACCGCAAAACCCTTGCGCGCCAGGCGCTCGCCAATCAGGTGCGCGCAGGCTTCGTAAGCATCGCCCGGCGGGTTGATGGTGGGGATGCGGACCAGGTCTTGCGTGAGCGCAACGACCTCGTCGCGCTTGGCATCAATGCTTTGCAGCAGGCGGTCTATGGAAGGCGTCATGGGGCCAGTTTATCGCTGGCCCCTGAGCATTCGGTATCACTTAAAGCACAGCGGCTTTAGCGCTCTCGCCTTCAGCTGCGCACGCGTTGCAACAAGGCGGCGGTCGACGCGTCCAGCCCCGATGCATCCCCTGACACGATGCGTGCGTGGATGTCTTTGGCCAACACTTTGCCCAGCTCCACGCCCCACTGGTCAAAGCTGTTGATGCCCCAGACCGAGCCGCTCACAAACACGCGGTGTTCTTGCAGCGCGATCAAAGCCCCCAGGCTGGTGGGCGTGAGTTCATCGAGTAACAAGAAGGTGCTGGGCCGGTTTCCGGTGAAATGCTTGTGCCCGCCTGCGTCCGACTTGCCTTGCATGAGCGCCTGAGCTTGTGCGATCACATTGGCCAGCAGCAGCTCGTGGTGGTCTTTCAGGCTGTGTGTGGGCTTTTTGACCGCGATGAACTCCAGTGGCACGATGTCGGTGCCCTGGTGCAGCATCTGAAAATAAGCATGTTGCCCGTTGGTGCCCGGCTCTCCCCACAGCACGGGTGATGTGCCGTAAGACAAAGCCTGGCCATTGCGGTCCACCCGCTTGCCATTGCTCTCCATCTCCAACTGCTGCAGGTAGGCCGGCACCCGGCGCAAAGCGCTGTGGTACGGCGCAATCGAGCGGCTGGTGTAGTTCAAAAAGTTGCGGTACCAAACGTCCAGCAATCCCAAGCGCACAGGCAAGTTTTCTTCCAGCGGCGCGGTTTGGAAATGCTGATCCATCGCATGCGCACCGGCCAGCAGGTCTTTGAAGCCTTGCGCCCCAATGGCGATCGCCACCGGCAAGCCAATGGCCGACCACATCGAATACCGGCCACCTACCCAGTCCCAAAACCCGAAGGTGGTGCGGATGCCGAACTCGGCTGCGGCGGCCACGTTGGTGGTGAGCGCTGCAAAGTGCCGCGCCACATCGCTGCCACCTTGCGCCTGGAACCAGCCCAGCGCCGAACGCGCATTGGTCATGGTCTCGATGGTGGTGAAGGTTTTGGACGCGATCAGGAACAGCGTGCTCTCAGCCTTGAGGCCTTTGAGCACAGCCGCCAATTCATGGCCATCGACGTTAGACACAAAGTGAAAACGCTTACCCGACAACACAAAGTCTTGCAGCGCCAGCACCGCCATCTGCGGGCCCAAGTCCGAGCCGCCAATGCCAATGTTCACAATATCGGTGATCTGCGCATCGGCCCGCACCTGCTCGGCATACGCCAGCATGGGCTCAAGCGTGCCGTGCACCAACGCCAGTGGCTGCGCCAGATCGCCCGTCAAGGAGCCTTCAGGCTGGCGCAGCAACCAATGCATCACGGCACGGTCTTCGGTGTGGTTGATCGCCTCGCCACGGAACATCGCATCGCGGTGCGCAGCCAAACCTGTTTGACGGGCCAGTTCCATCAGCAAGGCTTCGGTGGCCGCGTCGGTGTGGTTCTTGGACAAGTCGGCAAACACATGCGGCGCGGACTGGCTCAGACGGGCCGCACGTGTGGCATCGCCTGCAAAAGCCGTGCGCAAATCAAATCCGGCAAAACTCTCGGCATGTTGCTGCAGTTGGCTCCAGGCAGCAGTCTTGTCACAACGCATCTCAGGCCTTCTTCATCAGGTCTTCAAGTTTCACGGCATCGGCGCAGAACGCGCGAATGCCTTCGGCCAGCTTCTCCGTGGCCATGGCGTCTTCGTTGAGCGCCAAACGGAACGACGCTTCGTCATAGGCGACCTCTGGCAAATCCATCGCCTGAGCGGCAGCAGCATCCAACGCCAAACTCAAGGGGGCCTCGGTCGCGGCCAACTGCGCCAGCAACTCAGGGCTGATGGTCAACAAATCGCACCCAGCCAGCGCCGTGATCTGACCGATGTTGCGGAACGACGCCCCCATCACCTCGGTGGCGATGCCATGCTTTTTGTAATGGTTGAAGATGGCCCGCACCGACTGCACGCCGGGGTCGTTGGCACCCGCTTTCGCCGCTTCGTCCCAAGCGGCGCCTGCGGTCTTTTTGTACCAGTCGTAAATGCGGCCCACAAAGGGCGAAATCAGTTGCACCTTGGCCTGACCGCACGCCACCGCTTGGCAGAACGCGAACAGCAGTGTCAGGTTGCAGCGGATGCCTTCGCGCTCCAGCTCGGCCGCAGCTTGAATGCCTTCCCAGGTCGAGGCGATCTTGATCAGCACACGCTCGCGCGGGATGCCCTGCGCTTCGTACAAGGCCATGATGCGGCGGGCACGCGCCACGGTGGCCGCGGTGTCAAAGCTCAAACGCGCATCCACCTCGGTGGACACACGGCCGGGAATGGTGGCCAAAATCTCGCACCCAAAACGCACCAGCAGGTGGTCCATCACCACGTCCATCGGCTGACCACGGTGGGCGGCGACCGCCTCATTCAGCAAGGGCGCGTATTCGGGCTTTTGCACCGCCTTCAAGATCAGGGAGGGGTTGGTCGTCGCGTCTTGCGGCTGGAATTGAGCCAATTGCTTGAAGTCACCGGTGTCCGCGACCACGGTGGTGAATTTTTTAAGCGCATCAAGTTGGTTCATACAGGTCATTCTCAAATTCAAAAAGGGGCACGGCATGCGAGGTGGTCAAATGATCGCAGACGCCATTTTCCTGTCATGCCGGGCTTGACCCGGCATCCATGGCTGCGAAACCATGGACCCCGGGTCAAGCCCGGGGTGACAGCATCTGGATCAAGCCCGGAGTGACAGCATCTGGGTCAAGGCCTGGGCGTCAGCTTCTGCGTCAGGCACTGGGGGACATCATCTGCGTCAAGCGGGGGGGACATATTCCTTGGCTTTTTCTGCATCCACAAATGCATCTCGCATTTATTTCAGCCGCCAGCTTGAATTATCCGTGAAACAAAGTTACATTACAAATCAATTTTTCATGTAACTCAAGAACATCATGGCTTTTGATTTGGTTTTCTTCGGCGGCACGGGCGATCTGGTCTGGCGCAAACTCATGCCCGCTTTGTTTCAGGCCTACCGCCACGGCTCGCTGCCCGAAGGCGGCCGCATCATCGGCGTCGGTCGCGATGACCTGAGCGACGAACAATACCGCCAGCAAATCCAAACCCGTTTTGAACAAGTTGAAGGTGAAAAACGCCCCAACAGCGAAGAATTCGCCCGCTTTGCGGCCCTGCTGCGCTACGTGCGCATGGACTTGTCCAAACCCGAAGCCTACGCCGCGCTGGCTGCACGCCTGGCCGAGCGCGAGACCGACCATGTGGTCATGTACCTGTCCACCGCGCCCAGCCTGTTCACCACCGTCTGCGAGCAGCTCGCCGCCAGCGGCCTGAACACGCCCAAGACCCGCATCGTGCTGGAAAAACCGCTGGGCCACGACCTGGCCTCCAACCGCGCCATCAACACCGCCGTGGGCCAGGTGTTCAAAGAGCAGCAGATCTTCCGCATCGACCACTACCTGGGCAAGCCCGGTGTGCAAAACCTGTTTGCCATGCGCTTTGGCAACGCCCTGTTCGAGCCACTGTGGCGGCGCGAGCACATCGCCAACATCCAGATCACCATGTCTGAAGAGCTGGGTGTGGAAAAGCGCGGCGGCTTTTATGAAAGCACCGGCGCCCTGCGCGACATGGTGCAAAACCACGCGCTGCAACTGCTGTGCGCCATCGCCATGGAGCCACCCATCAACGCGCACGCCGACGCCATCCGCGACGAAAAACTCAAGGTGCTGCGCGCCTTGAAACGCTGGACACCCGAGACGCTGACCCAACATGTGATTCGCGGCCAATACGCTGCGGGCAATGTGGACGGCCACCCCGTGCCGGCCTACCGTGACGAGCAAGGCGTGAGCCCCAGCAGCAACACCGAAACCTTTGTCGCCCTGCGCACCGAGATCGCCAACTGGCGCTGGGCGGGCGTGCCGTTTTACATCCGCACCGGAAAGCGCATGGCCTCGCGCGAAGCGCACATCGAGATCAACTTCCGCCCCACGCCGCACGACATCTTCAAGACCCCCGTGGGTCAGGTCAACAAGCTGGTGATCCACCTGCAACCCAAAGACGGGCTGGAGCTGCACCTGTTTGCCCAAGGCCAAAGCAAGCGCGGCCAAGGCGGTGGTGCCGCCTTGAGCCCCGTGCACCTGGACCTGGACTTTGACAAACGCTTTGGCAGTGAACGCGTGGGCGCCTACGAGCGCCTGCTGCTGGACGTGCTGGACGGCCGCCTGAACCTGTTCGTGCGCAGTGACGAACAAGAAGAAGCCTGGCGCTGGGTGGAACCCATCTTGCAACACTGGACCGCCGACCCCGTAGGCCCCCGCCCCTACGCCGCAGGCACCTGGGGCCCCAGCGCCTCGAGCGCCATGATTGCGCGCGACGGGTTTTGCTGGAGCGAAGAGCTTTGATGCAAACACTGGATCGCCGCGCTTCGCTCGCGATGACAACCTAAAAAACCACCCGGAGACACGCCATGCTCGAACGAATCAAAGCCTCCTTGCCCTCCTTGGCCCCGGCCGAGCAACGTGTGGGCAAGCTCGTGCTGGCCGACCCCAGGGCCTTTGCCAACTTGCCCGTGACCGAACTGGCCGACCGCTCACATGTGAGCAAGCCCACCGTGGTGCGCTTTTGCCGCAGCATGGGCTACGACGGCCTGTCCGACTTCAAGCTCAAGCTGGCCGGTAGCGTCAGCGAAGGCGTGCCCTTCATTCACCGCAGCGTCGATGTGGACGACAAGACCAGTGACATCGCGGTCAAGGTCATCGACAACACCGTGGCGGCCTTTTTGAAGTACCGCAACGACGCGAGTTCTTTTGCGCTGGAGCATGCGGCACAAGCCTTGGCCTCCACCCAAAAAACCAACCGCCGCATCGAGTTTTACGGCGTGGGCAACTCCGGCATCGTGGCGCAAGACGCGCAGCACAAATTCTTCCGCCTGGGTGTGAACGCCATCGCCTACAG
Source organism: Limnohabitans sp. MMS-10A-192 (assembly GCF_003063335.1). GTDB lineage: Bacteria > Pseudomonadota > Gammaproteobacteria > Burkholderiales > Burkholderiaceae_C > Limnohabitans_A. The sequence goes on from NZ_NERX01000006.1 coordinate 226,987, forward strand.
CGATGGCCACATGCAGGTCATGAGCGCCTCCATGCTCAAGCCCGGTGACTGCGCGGTGATCATCTCCAACTCGGGCCGCACCCGCGACCTGATGGACGCCTGCGACATCGCCAAAAAGCAAGGCGCCACAACAATAGTCATCACCGCCAGTGGCTCGCCGCTGGCCAGCGCCGGGCACATCCACCTGACGGCCGACCACCCAGAGGGCTACGACAAATACAGCCCCATGGTTTCGCGTCTTTTGCACCTGCTCATCATCGACATCCTGGCCACCACCGTGGCCCTGCGCATTGGCGAAGAGCTGCAGCCCACCCTGCGCGACATGAAAAACAACCTGCGCAACAAGCGCTACACCTGAGCTGCACAGCGCCCGAAAGCAAAAGACCTGGCAAGCCAGGTCTTTTTTCATGCGCTGTCAAAAGATCATTCGGGCTCGATCTTCGCGTCGAGCACCACCTTGGCCCAACGTGGCGCCTCGGCCTTGATCAGCGCGGCAAACTGCTCGGGCGTGCCGCCGCCCACCTCGTTGCCCTGGCTCAGGATCTTCTCTTTCAAGTCCGGGTCTTGCAGCGCCTTGTTGCCGATCGCATTGAGCTGCTTGATCACATCAGCAGGCATGCCCTTGGGGCCGATCAAGCCCTGCCAGTTGAGCACCTCGACCTCCGGATAACCCTGCTCGGCCATGGTCGGAATGTCAGGCGCCAACGGCGAACGGGTTTTGCTGGTGATGGCCAAGGCACGCAGCTTGCCTCCCTTGATGGCGGGCATGGCCGAATACATCTGCTCGAACATCATGTGCACCTGTCCGCCCATCAAGTCCGTTGCACCCGCCGAGCCACTCTTGTAGGGCGCATGGATCATGTCGATGCCGGCTGCGTGCTCGAACAAGGCGCCGCTCAAATGGTGCGTGCCGCCAATACCGCCTGACGCGTAGCTGAGCTTGCCCGGTGCCGCCTTGGCTGCTGCCACGATGTCCTTGACCGATTTGTAGGGTGAGTCACTGCGCACCATCAAAATCAAAGGCCCTTTTTCAATCAGAAAAATCGGTACCAAATCGGTGAAGGGGTTGTAGTTCAACTTCTTGAACAAAGCATGGTTGACCGCCAGCGGCGCAAAATTGCCCATGCCCACCGTGTAGCCATCTGGCCGAGCCTTGGCAATGACTTCGGTACCAATGTTGCCGCCAGCGCCCGCCTTGTTGTCGATGACGATGGACTGCCCCATCAAAGCGCCCATGACCTTGGCCACCTGACGCGAACGGTTGTCTGCATTGCCACCGGCTGCATACGGACAGACCCAGGTGATGGGCTTGCTCGGGTACTTGTCTTGCGCGTAAGCGGCCCAGGGCGCACCAAGGGCGGCTGCGCCCAATTGGATGAGGCAACGGCGATCGATCATGGTTCTCCTTGGCGACTTGTGGTTGATTTATCGGACAGCAGCTTACCCCTTTTGAGACCGCCGGCTTTGCAACATGGCGACATTCATCTCCCCATCCAGCGCCGACGCGTAAAAGCGCTCGATCATCTGCACCGACGTGCGGGCATTGCGCGCCAAAGTCAGCATGTCGATGCCCTGGCCATAAAGCAATCGGAACATGATGGACGTGTGCCGCAGGCAATACAAGGTGCGGTCACGCCCCAAGACATCCACCGTGGCCACACCGGCCTCGCGCATGACCCACTTGAACCAAAAGCCCAGCACCGCCAAGGCGTACACACGGTCAGTTTCTCCGGGCAAGAAAACATAATCATCAGGCCCACCCAGCCCCTTGGCCTGTGCGCGGGCCAAGGCCACTTCATACACCTGCACCGCAGGGCGCAGCGTCACCACCGGCGCATCGTGCTTTTTGGTCTCAGGCAAGGTCAGTCGCAAATACGTGCTCTCGCTGCGCACCACCTGCACGTGCTTGTGCTTGAGTTGGCGAATGTCACCCGGACGCACAAAACTATTGACCATGAAGCGGATCGCCCAAGCCATGTCGGGTGGCAGGCAGCGGTTGCGGGGCGCCACCCAAAACCGTTCGCGATGACCACCTGTGCTTTTGAGCTCTGGCGCCAACGTCTGCTGACGCTCGAGCCGATGCGCCGTCTTGATCAAAGCGCCGTACTCCACCAAGGACAACATGGACCGAGGCCGATTGGCCACTTTGACCTCGGGCATCTCGGGCAGCTCACGCAAAAAGCCATGCCGTACTGCCAGTTTGAGCAACTTTCGCACCACCACCAAGTACTGAGATACAGTGGTTGAACTCAGCTGATGTTCCGTCAATCGATGGACAAACGTCTCCATCTGAGCCACCGTCACCTGAGATGGCGGAATGTATTTGAAAAATGGCAGAACATGCGCATCCAGGCGGTTACGCAAAATACCGACCGAGGCTTTGCTTAACTCACCACGCGAAACACGCTGCTGCTCTTGAAGCAGCAGCTTTTGCGCCAAGGCATCAAAACGATTCAAGCGCATGCTGCCTTGCGTCAGCACCGAATCAACCACCTCCGGCTCTGGGGACTTCTCAGGCATTGGCCTGGCACGGAGCAATTCTGCATAAGCCTCCGGACCCAAGACATAAAACACCGGTTGATTGTCATCAAGGATAGCCAGCGTCGACTCGCCTGACCGTCCGACAAAGGCCATCGGCTTAAGAACAAAGTCCCCCAAGCTTGCGCAAAGGGGGGCTAAAAGGGGTTTAAGGTTCATGGCTACATGAATATAGATTGCTTATAACAAATCTAACATTCAGCCCTTGATATACACCGTCAAGCTAGCCGCTCTGGCTACATTGGCAGCCACTGGTGCTTTCGCTCAATCTTCCGTTCAAATCGACGGCGTGATGGACGTTGGCTTTCAGTCCATCAATTACAAAGGCGCTGACAACACTGTCAACGGTATCAACGGCAACGGTTCTTCAACCAGCCAGATCAACTTCCGCGGTACGGAAGACCTGGGCGGTGGCTTGAAGGCCAACTTCCGCGTGGAAACCGACTGGAACACTACATCTAACATGGGCAACGCTGGCACAGGCTCCAGCGTTAACGCTGGTACCGTTGCAAGCAGCATCAACTCCACTGCAGGTACCTTCGGCAACGGTGAAATCCGTGTTGGTCTGGCTGGTGGCTTTGGTTCCATCGACGCTGGCGCCGTGAACTACAACACGCTGGGCACCTACCTGACTGGCCAGCCTTTCGGCACCGCCATCGGTTCAGGCTTCCGCACCATGTTCATCAATGACGGTCAAGCAGCTTCTGCTGTTCGCGCAGAGAACTCGATCAAGTATGTATCGCCATCTTTCAGCGGTTTGACAGCTTCTTTGTACTACTCTGGCAAGCAAACTAAAGCCACTTCTTCCACTCCTGCACCAACGGCAACAAACAGTCTCAACCCACAAGCTAACGCTTTCGGTGCTCTGGGTGCTTATGACCAAATTGGTACTCAAGAAATCGGCGTGAACTATGCCAACGGCCCTCTGGCTGCATCGTTCAGCAATTTGAAGCAAGACAGCTTGGGCGTTGGTGCTGCTAGCTCGTCTGGCGCCTCAACAACTGGTGCTGACCTGACTGTCAACACATTGGGTGCCAACTACGCCTTGGGCGCTGCCAAAGTCTTTGGTCTTTACCAGACACAAAAAACAGCATCTAACAGCGTTGATCGCAAAGCGTTCAGCGTGTCTGGTACTTACACCATGGGTGCCGTTGTTTTGATGGCGCAAGTTGGTGAATTGAAGGCTGATGCTGGTACTTACTCCGGTCAAAAGTCCAAATTGGTGGCACTGGGTGCTGACTACAACCTGAGCAAGCGCACTGCCGTGTACTTCCGTGCTGAGTCCATCGACGACAAGGCTCGTGCTATGAACGGTGCAGTGAACCCTCAGCAAATCGGTGGCGCTGCAAACGTTGCTGCTCTGACCGATCAGAAATTTGGTCGTACATCTGTTGGCGTGCGTCACGCTTTCTAATCACTCCGCTGGCGCAAGCCAGTTGATGATTTAAAAGTCAAAAACCCACCGTGGCAACACGGTGGGTTTTTTTATGGTCAGGTCAAATCAGCT
>NZ_NERX01000007.1 GCF_003063335.1 Limnohabitans sp. MMS-10A-192
CAAAACGAAAGGGGGCAAAAGCACCGAGCAGCTAAACTTATCCACAACCGAATAAGCCAATTCTTTAAAAACCAGTGGCTCAATATTCGATGCAAACACTGGCTCAGTTTGACTGGCTAATCAACACACTGCACTCAAGCCCGGATGGTCATTCAAGGCCTTTCTGACACAGCAAGCCGAAGCGGCCGGTCTTTGGACTGAAAAAGTTGATGGCTTCATTGCACGAGCATTTGGCAGCTACATGTTCTATCAAATCCTTATGCGCAGTGCCCTGCGTGTTGATGGCAACAGCAAGCCAGTTCATTGCTTCGTGCTCGATCACGAGATCGCAATGGGATTGATGGATTTCTTTGACGCACGTGCCCAGATCAAACAGATCAGTCCTTTTGCTTTAACCTGCATGAACAAGGCCCCTCGCAAGAAGACCAAGATCGCCATGACACCAGCAGAAAAGCAAAAGCGATACAGGCAACGCAAGGCCACACAGGCCAAGATGTCTGCAACATCAAGGGGTGTTGATTCCCCCGATAAAACATGACCGTTACTTTTTTCTCTTATATAGCTTTATAGAGATTTTCGTAACGGAATTTGACTTGTGATTTGCAGATGTATGTGTGAGATGTGTGATGTGACAGATCAGATGTCGTGTGAGGTGATCTGGTGTTGCGTGAACTGATTGAAGCTCAGTGCTACTGCCACTTATGAATGGAATGTGTCCGCGAAGCGATCCACTAAACAAGACAGAATGGGAAGTAACGCATTGAAGCTCAAATGACCAGAAACCCGCCAACTTGATGGGACACCAAACAGCCTCGGTTGCTCAATCCATAATGCCGAAAATAAAGTTGTGGACATCAACAACACACAGGAGTAATTGATGTCCGCACTCACAACATTGAAGCTGAGCACAGCTAAGAAATCCCAAGCAATGACACCCGCTGTTCATCGCCGTTTGAAGTTGGGCAAGAAGATTTGGGAGCAGATCGAGCTTGCAAAAGCCACAAGCGCTGGGGGCACATACACAGTGCGCCGCTTCAAGACTGTTCGCGATGAAGAGGGCAATAGCCGCAGCGTTGAATTGCCCAAAAAAGTTCGGCAATGGTGGTGGATCACAACGGATGGCAAGTTGGCCATGAACATTCGCTATGGCAGTCGCGTTATTGATCTGGCCAAGGGCAAGTCATCCATCGAAATGGCCACTGTGGATGACTTGGTGCCAACGCTTGAATTGGTCAAGAAGGCCGTGGAAGCAGGGGAGTTGGATGCGCAGATCGAAGCGGCCAGCATCAAGCTTCGAGAGGGCTTTGGCAAGTGATGGCCTGATTGATGCACTGTGGTTGTCGTTTTAAACGTCAATCGCAGTGCTGCTGATAAATACTTGATGCGATTTTATGAATTCAAACCCGTCAAACACATCAAGCCCTTAAGCCCACCAGAAGCCCGCCTGCACAAGCTAAAACACTCGGCTGAGCTGGCCAAGTCTGCCGTCAAGACCGAAAAAGACTTCCAGAAGCGTCAGAAAGCTTTGGTCAAACAGATCAAGCAGCAGGGCAAGGGGCGACCGACCAACAATCCCAATCAAACCTTGTGATTCGGAAAAACCGCATCAAAACCTTGGTTTCTTAAAGAAAGAACTGGCCTTTCTTTGTACACCATTCTTTTGGGGACGACAGGCATAGCTGTGATGGGTCGCGGCCAAATTTTGATTGATTCTTGAGTAGCACGTTGTAGAAAAATCCAGCGGATTCCATGTACTGAACTCAAACAGGCCCTTTCGCTTTATTGACTGCGCCAATAAGTTTTGCCAAATTTTTTGTGTGCGGAGCGTAGATATCCTCAAGTACACGCTCCAAGATATCGAACATATTGAAGACATCTTTTTTTTCAATCACACCAGCATGAGAGCCTGCATTACCTAGCCACTTAGCTGCTTTTAATGCTTGGCCTTGCTCAGGATGATTTTTTTCAAAAATTTCAATACGCATGTGTAGACTTAATCTTTCACGCCCGTTCTTTCCTTTTTTCGTTTTGGGGACTTTCAGTACATCAAGGAGACGCTCAACTGCTGATCTCAAGTGATTCGCTGATGATGCTGCATCACCCCAGAGTGATACAGCTGCGATTTTTAGTTCGTTTGTTACAGACTCAGGACACTTTTTCGGCAGAGGAATAATGGGAGGGGAGGGGTTAACGTAAGTAGGGAAATACCGGTCTTCATATTCAATCTCTTGAGCTTCCCAATTAGGGACTTCGATGACTTTGCCGATACCAGCAACTACCGATGTTTCTTGACACTCATTGTTATCACATTTAACGATTGCAACGAATCTGGTAATGATCCAGTCATAGTCAAACGCCTCTTCTTTATAGGCTTGGTTAGTGTCACCACTAAACTTTTTATGCAATGTTTCCGGCATAAGTCGAAGGTGTCCACCATTACAACGCGGGCAACGCCAGTTAGGTGCACGTGATTCGGATAATGGTTCATCAAAAAGAGTTCGATCAACTGGCATACATCAGCCTCTTAGTTCTTGGCAGAGAAATGTGCAAAATATTCACTAGCACCACACATCATCAAGCGGTTGGTCATCAACATCTGGAATTTGACGAAAATTTTCTAGCTGATTTGATGGCCAAGCACGTGAGCCAGCGAGGACACCTCAAGCAGCCAACCTTGACCACAGCGTCAGATCAATATTCACGAAAATTCAGCTGTGAACCGACAAAAGTTCCCTGATAATGCCATTCGCGATCTCAATTACCTCTTACTCGGCCTAGAATTTGGATTATAGATATTCGAATCTACGAATCAGCCAAGAATCTATTCAATCTCAAGGTTTACATTGCAGGACAAGGTGAAGCCAAATTTTCGGATCATCAGTGGTGGGAAAGAGCATTGCTGTTTCAGAATAGCAATCAAGACCAAGAGCGACCCCACTTTTGGCGAAACAGGTCACACTCACTCGATCAAGTTCTTTTTCTTTTATAGGCCAAAATGTGCACTTGTCCCAACCTCGAATCCTTGATATATCAATATTGAAAGACTCGTATCGCCCGGCATGTTTCACAATATTTCCAGAAAATGACAGTTGCAAAGTTGGCCAAGCCCAGCTCGATATTGAAAGGGTTGTTAAAAATAGTGCTATTATGAATTTCATGAAGTTGAATAACTAAAATTACCGCTTGGCGTAACCCATATTTGACATGCAACCATACACATGTCCAAATCTTTTGTAGTGATTACTATCTTCTGTATTGCCTTCGAGAATTATTGAAGGATTGGTTCGGCAATTAATACTTGAGGAAGATCCAGAGCAGTATGTAGAACCATTAATTATCTGCGTAGGATTTTTTATAAAACTGGGAGGGTATAAAGTTAACGCTTCATCGCTGCATCGATTAAGATTTGACTGAGTTGTCAATGGATGATCCCCTGCACGAGTCCAAGAACTAGCAAGAAATGGTGAGCTTGCACATGCGGTCAATGTAATGCAGTAAATTAAAATATTTAATTTTTTTATCATTGGTAACTTTCCGTAGATCAATACAACGATGCTATCGCCAAAAAATGTGTTGTCAATCTGCAAAGACCATCAAACCCAACCCTGCCGCCACACGCTGTCGTCCTGCAGCTCACGCCAAGCAATCACTTGCGCTGCCTTTGAAAAAACCGCTTCGATTTCCACCAACTCAATCGGATCGGTGGGCTGCTCGGGTTGGATCACCCGGCTGACCAAAAAGTGCTTTTGTTTGGCCACGGGTTTCACCGCCGTCCACTTGGTCAGCAGCAGTTTTTTGGGGTTCAGCGGGTTCATGGCTTGCTTTGCACTTCACGCGCCACCGCATCGGCCAGATCGATCACCGCCATGGCGTAGTAGCTGCTCCAGTTGTACCGGGTGATCGCATAGAAGTTTTCTGTGCCCGCCACATAGCTTGGGGCGTTGCTGCCATTGCGCAGTTCGATCAGAGCCAGGGGCCCGGGGTGCGCCAAGGCCGCGCCATTCAGGCCTGCGCCTTTGGCGGTGAAGCTGGCCACGCTGAAGGTGGGCAGGATGTCGGGTGCCAACAGGCTGTCCATGTCGGTTTGGGCGCTCAGGCTCACCGGGTAGTGCGTGGGCATGCCGGTGCGCCATTGAAAGGCTTTGAAGTAATTGGCCACTGAGCCAATCGCATCTGCGGTGCTGCCAAACAGGTCGATGCGGCCGTCGCCGTCAAAGTCCACCGCGTATTTGGCCCAACTGGATGGCATGAACTGTGGCAAGCCCATGGCACCGGCATAGCTGCCGCGAATCGCCAAGGGGTCTGCGCCGCTGCGCGCACTCAGTACCAAAAAGTGCTCCAGCTCGCTGCGGAAAAATGCCTGCCTTTCCGTGGCACGGGGGTGAGCCTGCGGGAAATGAAAGGCCAAGGTGCCCAGTGCATCCACCAAACGGAAGTTGCCGGTGTTTTGGCCATACAGGGTCTCTACGCCGATGATGCCGACCACGATGGCGGCGGGTACGCCAAATTCCCGTTCGGCCCTCTCAAGGGTGCTTTGGTGTTTGCGCCAAAATCGTGCGCCGGCTTGGATGCGTGTGGGCTCTATGAAGCGGGCGCTGTACGCAGACCAGTCTTTCGCCGTGGGTGAGGCGGGGGGCAGAACCAGTTTTTCCACCAAGGGCAGGCGTTGGGCGTGTGCCATTGTTCTTTGCAGCCACGAAGGGTCCAGTTGCAAGCGTGCTGCCGCTTCCTGGGCCCAGGCCATCACATGGATGTCATCGCTGAGGGGGGAGCCTGTGTGCTTCGTGCTGGGTTTGGCGTTGTGTGATTTGCCAGATTTGGCGTGCGTGCTGTTGTGTGGGGCCTTTTGGGCCAAGGCTGGGGGCGAGGTCAAAAACAGGGCTGCGCAAAGGCCGCCGATGAGGGGCAGTTGTTTGAGACTTGGATGGCGCAATGGCGTTTCAAAATGCATGCAGGCAGTTTAATGGCCGCCGGGCATGATTTGGCTCAGACTTGTGCAAGATGGCGCGTGATAAGCTGGGCCATCAATTCGAAAAATTCAAGAAAAGCAACAGTCCCGAGGGACTCCGCTTTGGCAGAAAGACAAGCCGTATGGGCGCTACAGGTTATTTCACTCACCCCCAGTGCATGAAGCACGAGATGGGCGCTGGCCACCCCGAATGCCCCGAGCGGCTCAGTGCCATTGAGGACCGCTTGTTGATCACCGGTCTGGACATGGCTTTGCAGCGCCGCGAGGCGGGACCGGCCGCACTGGCCGACATCGAGCTGGCCCATGGGCGCATGCACGTGGCCGCCCTGCGTGGCTTGAGTGACAACTTGCGCGACGACATGGCCGCCGGAGGCCCCAGCCATACCGCGCTGGATTCGGACACCTCGATCAACGTGCACACCTGGGATGCCGCCTTGGTTTCTGCGGGCGCGGCCATCGAGGCGACAGACGCCGTCATGGCGGGCGAATTGGAAAACGCCTTCTGCGCCACCCGCCCGCCGGGCCACCACGCTTGCCGCGACAAGGCCATGGGCTTTTGCTTTTTCAACAACGTGGCCATTGCGGCCAAGCACGCGGTGGAGCGCCACGGCCTGAAACGTGTGGCGATTGTCGACTTTGATGTGCACCACGGCAATGGCACCGAAGACATTGTGGCCGGAGATGAGCGGATCTTGATGGTCAGCTTTTTTCAGCACCCTTTTTACCCCGAGGGCGGCTCGCAATCGACCGCATCCAATCTGCTGAACTTGCCGGTGCCGGCCTACACCCGTGGCATGGACATTCGCGAGCTGGTCGACATGATGTGGATGCCCAGGCTGGAAGCGCACAAGCCCGAGCTGATTTTCATCAGTGCCGGTTTTGATGCCCACCGCGAAGACGATATGGGGCAAATGGGCCTGGTCGAGCAAGACTACGCTTGGATCACCCAGCGCATCAAGGATGTGGCCCTGCGCCATGCCCAGGGGCGCATCGTCAGTTGCCTGGAAGGCGGCTACAGCCTCAGCGCTCTGAGCCGCAGCGTGGAAGCGCATTTGAGGGTTCTGGCGGACGTGTGAGCGGCTGCCCAGCTTGCCGCAGGCCAGCCCTTCTTTGTGCACAATCGAGTGCATGAACTCACCAGCTGAAAACACCAACATCTTGCTGCACGAGCGCGATGCGCGCGGCGTGCACCGACTCACCCTCAACAGCCCCGCCAGCTTCAACACTCTGGGCGAGGCCATGCTGGAGGCCTTGCAAAGCGCGTTCCATCAGATTGCGCAAGACGCCGATGCGCGTGTCGTGGTCTTGGGGGCGACAGGCAAAGCTTTTTGCGCAGGCCACAACCTCAAGGAAATGCGTGCTCAGCCTGAGCTGGCGTATTACCAAAAGCTGTTTGCCCAGTGCACGCGCATGATGCTGTCCATTCAAAACTTGCCCGTGCCTGTGATCGCCAGAGTCCAAGGCGTGGCGACGGCGGCGGGTTGCCAGTTGGTGGCGCAATGTGATTTGGCGGTGGCCGCGCAGGGCGTTCAGTTTGGCGTCAATGGCATCGATGTCGGCTTGTTTTGCGCCACACCCAGCGTGCCGCTGGTGCGCAATATGCACGCCAAACAGGCCATGGAAATGTTGCTCACGGGCGGCTTTGTTTCGGCCGATGAGGCTTGCCAGCGCGGTTTGATCAATCGCGTGTCGCCACCGCAGGAGCTGGATGCCCGTGTGGATGAATTGGTGAATGCGATCCTGGCTAAACCCCGTGAAGCGGTGCGCATGGGCAAGCAGTTGTTTTACACGCAGCGCGAGATGGGCATCGAGGCGGCCTACCAGTTGGCCGGTCAAACCATGGCTTGCAACATGGTGCACGAGGTGGCGCAAGAGGGCGTTCAGGCCTTCATTGAGAAAAGGGATCCCTCATGGCGAATCTGAAAACCGTCCATGTGGCCGATCCCATGGCCTGGTTGGACTCCTTGGCTCGCCCAGAGTCATTGCAGGCATTGGCTGCCTTTGCCCTGTGTTTGTTTTTGGCCTGGATCATGGTTTGGGGTTTGCGGCGTTTGCTTCGCGGCCATGAGCTGAAGATTTTGCTGGGACACCAGTTGGTGGATGGGGTCTTGTTTCCCATCTTGTTGCTGGGCCTGACCTTTGTGGCGCGTACGCTGTTGACAGAGGATCATCCGCTTGCCGTGTTTGATATTTTGCTGCCCGTTTGCACATCTTTGGCCGTGATTCGCCTTGGGGTGAAGGTGCTCCAGGTGGCTTTTTCCGGTGCCGTCTTTGTGCGGGCGTTGGAGCGCACCATTTCGTGGCTGGCTTGGGCTTGTGTGGTTTTGTGGGTCACGGGCATCTTGCCCTTGGTGCTGGGTGAGCTCGACCAGATCCATTGGAAGTTGGGAGGCACCTTGGTCTCGGTGCGCACTTTGATCGAAGGCGCATTGACTGCCGGTGCTGTGCTGATCGTGGTGTTGTGGATTTCGGCGGCCATCGAAGCGCGCTTGCTCAAGTCGGCCACGGGCAGTGACTTGTCCTTGCGCAAAGTCATCAGCAACACCGTGCGAGCCATGCTCATGTTTGTGGGCTTGCTGATGGCGCTGTCTTCCGTGGGCATTGATTTGACGGCCTTGTCGGTGCTGGGCGGCGCTGTTGGCGTGGGCATTGGCTTCGGTCTGCAAAAGCTCGCGGCCAACTACGTCAGTGGTTTTGTGATCCTGGCCGAGCGCAGTGTGCGCATTGGCGATACGGTCAAAGTCGATGGCTTTGAAGGCCGGATCACAGACATCAAGGCCCGCTACACCGTGATTCGATCGCCCAATGGCCGTGAGTCCATCGTGCCCAACGAGTTGATGATCACCCAGCGCGTGGAGAACATGACCTTGAGTGACGCCAAACTGGCACAGACAGTGATTGTGCTGGTGGCCTACGATTCACCGGTCGATCAGGTCATCGGCCTTTTGTTGCAGGCGTGCTCGTCACAAGAGCGTGTCCTGGCTGATCCCGCCCCTTCTGTCGCTTTGTCAGCCTTTGGCGCTGATGGACTGGAATTCACGGTCAGTTATTGGTTTGAAGACCCTGCCAGTGGTTTGCTCAATTTGAAGTCCGACATTCATCTGGCCATCTTGAAAGCCCTGAAGGCACACCAGATCGAAATTCCTTATCCACAGCGTGTGGTGCACCTGCAATCTCCCCCCTGATGCCAATTGGAGAGCGTCAGAAAAAAGGCTCGCCTGTGGCGAGCCTTTTTCTTGGGCATGTTTTCGTTCAATCCATCATGGACGGCAGCCACAGGCTCAGGCCGGGGAATGCCAACAAAATGCCCAAGGTGACGATGAGCACCAGCACCAGTGGCCAGACGCCACGGAAGATGGTCAGCAAGCCGACTTTGGGCAACAAGGTGTTGAGCACAAACAGGTTCATGCCCACAGGGGGTGAAATCAGGCCGATCTGAATGACCATCACGATCAGCACGCCGAACCACACCGGATCAAAGCCCAGTTGAATCACGATCGGGAAAAACAGTGGAATGGTCAACAGCACCATGGTGAGCTCTTCCATCACCGTGCCCAAGAGGATGTAGATCAGCATCATGGCCGCCACGATCATGATGGGCGACAGGCCCAAATGGGTGATCCATTCTTTGAGCTCCATGGGCATGCTGGTGAAGTTCACGAAGTTGGCAAAAATCGTCGCAGCGATCAGCAAGGTGAACAGCATGGCGGTGGTTCGCGCCGATTCAACCAGCACCTGGAACAATGTTTTCCAGCTGAGGGCCCGTCGGGCCAGCGCAAACAAGAACGCGCCCATGGCCCCCATGCCGGCGCCTTCTGTGGCCGTGAAAAAGCCGCCATAAATGCCGCCCAAGACAACGACCACCAGCAACAAAACGCCCCAGATGCCGCGCAAAGCTGCCCAGCGCTCGGACCAACTGAACTTTTCGCCTGCGGGCGCGTGCTCGGGGTTGCGCGAGGTCATGATGACCACGGCCACCATCATCAGCGCAGCCGTCAACACACCAGGGATCACGCCGGCAGCAAACAGTTTGCCAATGTGTGTCTCGGTGATGATGCCGTAGATCACCATGATGGTTGAGGGTGGAATCATGATGCCCAAAGTGCCGCCGGCGGCGATCACGCCGGTGGACATGGCGTCGCTGTAGCCCAGTTTTTTCATGGACGGGTAGGCCACTTTGCTCATGGTGGCGGCGGTGGCAATGGACGAGCCACAAATGGCACCAAAACCTGCACAGGCAGCGATGGTGGCATGCGCCAGACCACCACGGCGGTGACCGATGAAGGTGTAGGCGGCGTGAAACAGTTCGTGCGCCAGACCTGCACGGGCCACGAAGTTGCCCATCAAGATGAACAAGGGGATGACCGACAAGGTGTAGGCAAAACCGGTGTCATAGACCACTTGTGCGGTGCTGGCCATGGCGGGGATCCAGCCGCGGGTCAAGCCAATGCCCACCAGGCCAACCAGGCCCATTGAAAAGGCCAGGGGAATGCGCAACAGGGCCAGAACAAAAATGGCCGAAAATCCAATCAGGGCTTCAATCACAGGGCGCCTCCTTCGGTTTCTTCATGATCCAGTGGGCGCAGCATCAGGCTCAGATGGATGAGGCCGGTGAAGCCGCACAGCAAGCCCATGCCGTAAATGAAAGGCGCTTTCAAAATTTTGAGTTGGGCGGTGGTTTCGCCACTGGCCATGAAATCCGTACCGGTTTGCCACATCAGCCAGCCCAGCGCCATCAGGGCTGCCGCACACAGCAGATGCACCAAGGCCCTTTGAACTCTTTTCAGGGCATCGGGCACGAGTGCATCCAAAGAGTCGAACACCACATGTTCACCGCGCTCTGAGACAAGGGGGAGGGCGCCAAAGATCACCACCACCATCAAAAGTTCGGTCAACTCCAGCGATCCGGTGATGGAGTGGTTGAGCATTTTTCGACCACTCACGTCCAAGAAGGTGAGCACCATGATGGCAAAAAGCGCCAGTCCGGCCAAAATGCCGCAGACCGTTTCCAATAGTTTTTTCAAAATCATTCCTTCATGAAAAAAAGCGGTACCCACCGGTTAGGGCAGATACCGCTGCGGGCTGAAGTCTAGTTCAGCCGACCAGCCTGGGTGAAGGTCCGGTTTACTTTTCGAGTTTGGCGATCTCTGCGCGGAATTCGCTGAGCACTTTCGCCGGGTTCTTCAGGCCTTTGGCTTCAGCTGCTTTGATCCAGCCTTGCTCCAAGGGGGCGGTCTTGGATTTGATGTCGGCCACAAATTTGGCGTCTGCCTTGGTCACTTGCACGCCGTTGACTTGCATCAACGCGAAAGCACGGCGGTCCACTTTGTCCCAGCCACGGCCAAAGATGCGCGCTGCGGTTTCGCCAGAAATGGCGTCCACTGCCTTTTTGTCTTCGGCCGACAATTTGTCGTACTTGGCTTGGTTCATCATGAACACGAAGCTGGTGTTGTACAGGCCACCTGGGAAGGTGGTGGCGTGCTTGATGATTTTGTCGATGCGGAACGACTCGGTGGACTCGGCCGGGAAGAGGGTGCCGTCCATCACACCGCTGGACAACAACTCATAGGAGTCGGGTGCGGGCTTCAAGGTGGCGTTCATGCCCAATGTTTTGGAGATGTCGTTCACCATACCGCCGCCCACGCGGAACTTCAGGCCACTCAGGTCGTCTGTCTTGGCAATGGGGCGCTTGGTGTTGAACACAATGCCAGGACCATGAGAGAACAGGGTCAGGACTTTGACGCCCTGGTGTTCCGCCGCGAATTCAGGGTTTTTGCCAGACACGCGGCTCAAGGCCACGGAGATGGTCTCTGCGCTGTTGCCCAAGAAAGGCAGCTCGGTCATCTGTGTCATGACAAAACGGCCGGGTGTGTAGCCATGGACGGTGTAGGACAGGTCGGCCAAACCGTTTTTGATGGCGTCATAAGTGCCCGGTGCAGGCGATACGCCTCGCGGCAGCATGTTGCACTTGATGCGGCCTTTGGTGTTTTCTGTCAGCAGATCGCACCACTCTTTTTGCGCCATGCTGGCGGTGTGTGTGGGGGGCAGCCAGCTGGAGACCGTCAAAACGGTTTGCGCTTGTGCAACGCCAGCGATGCTGGTCAAGGCCAAAGCTGCCATGGAAATCAGGGTTTTCTTCATCAGAATGCTCCATCAAATTGGTTACAAAACATAATCTAATCGCTCTTTGCCCAGAACTGAATCCATGCTTACCCTGATTCCCCGACTCCTTGGTCGGGAAATTCCAGAGGGTAGGATGTTTCCAAATTCATCGCGAGGGATTAAAAAACCCGAACGACCGTGCTTTTTTACCGATAATGTCTCGTCTTGCAAAGTGTTTTGATGCACAATTGACGTTTACGTCAACGTCAACTCTTTCAGTGGCGTGCATGTGATCGTCAACGGTTTTGATCTTTCAATGGAGAAGCTTTCATGAAAATTCTGGTTCCCGTGAAGCGGGTGGTGGACTACAACGTCAAAGTGCGCGTCAAGTCCGACGGTTCCGGTGTGGACATTGCCAACGTCAAGATGAGCATGAACCCCTTTGACGAGATTGCCGTTGAAGAAGCTGTTCGCCTGAAAGAAAAAGGTTTTGCCACCGAAGTCATCGCCGTGTCTTGCGGCGTGGCCCAGTGCCAGGAAACCCTGCGCACCGCCATGGCCATCGGCGCAGACCGCGGCATCTTGGTCGAGACCCCTGCTGACCTGGACCTGCAGCCCCTGGCAGTGGCCAAGCTGCTCAAGGCGCTGGTGGACAAAGAGCAACCCGGCCTGATCATTTTGGGCAAACAAGCAATTGACGACGACTGCAACCAAACCGGCCAGATGCTGGCGGCTTTGGCTGATTTGCCCCAAGCGACTTTTGCCTCCAAGGTCGAGATCGTTGACGGCAAAGCCCAGGTGACCCGCGAGATCGATGGCGGTCTGGAAGTGCTGTCCATCAGCCTGCCTGCCGTGGTGACCACCGACTTGCGCCTGAACGAGCCGCGTTATGTGACGCTGCCCAACATCATGAAAGCCAAGAAAAAGCAGCTGGACAACTTCAAGCCGGAAGACTTGGGCGTCGATGTGGCCCCCCGCATCAAGACCCTCAAGGTGATGGAGCCTGCCAAGCGCAGCGCCGGCATCAAGGTGCCCGATGTCGGCACCCTGGTGGACAAGCTCAAGAACGTGGCCAAAGTGATCTAAGGACTGAAGAACATGACCTCCCTCGTTATTGCAGAACACGACAACGCATCCATCAAAGGCGCGACCCTGAACACCGTGACCGCTGCCGCCGCTTGCGGTGGTGACGTGCACGTGCTGGTGGCTGGCCACAACGCAGGCGCTGCGGCCGCTGCTGCTGCCCAGATCGCAGGCGTGGCCAAAGTGATCCACGCCGACAGCGAAGCCCTGGCACACGGCTTGGCCGAGAACGTCGCAGCCCAGGTGCTGGCCATCGCTGGCAACTACAGCCACATCTTGTTCCCAGCCACTGCGGCTGGCAAAAACGTGGCCCCCCGCGTGGCAGCCAAGCTCGATGTAGCGCAAATCAGCGATGTGACCCAAGTCATCTCGGCCGACACCTTCGAGCGCCCAATCTACGCCGGTAACGCCATCGCCACCGTGCAAAGCACCGACGGCACCAAAGTCATCACCGTGCGCACCACAGGCTTTGACGCTGCAGCCGCCACCGGTGGCGCAGCAGCCGTTGAAAGCGCAGCCGCCCAAGCCGACAGCGGCAAGAGCAGCTTCACGCGCAGCGAGATCGCCAAGAACGACCGCCCCGAGTTGACCGCCGCCAAGATCATCGTCTCCGGTGGCCGCGCATTGGGCAGTTCGGAAAAGTTCAACGAAGTGATGACGCCCTTGGCCGACAAGCTGGGCGCAGCGATTGGCGCCAGCCGCGCCGCAGTCGATGCAGGCTACGCCGCCAACGACCTGCAAGTGGGCCAAACCGGCAAGATCGTTGCACCTCAGCTGTACATCGCCGCAGGCATCTCGGGTGCGATCCAGCACTTGGCCGGCATGAAGGATTCCAAAGTGATCGTGGCGATCAACAAGGACCCTGAAGCCCCGATCTTCAGCGTGGCGGACTTTGGCCTCGAAGCCGATTTGTTTGCCGCTGTGCCTGAATTGACCCAGGCCCTCTGATTTTTCAGCACCTCACAAAAGGCATCGTTCGCGATGCCTTTTTTGTAATTTCACACAGACTTACCGGAGACTTTCATGAGCTACACCGCCCCCCTCAAGGACATGCTGTTCAACATCGAGCACCTGGCCCGCATCGACCAGATCGCGCAGATTCCCGGTTTTGAAGACGCCGGTCTGGAAACCGCGCAAGCGGTGCTTGAAGAGTGCGGCAAGCTCAACACGGAAGTGATTGCGCCACTGAACTGGGAAGGCGACAAGAACCCGTCTTTCCACCACAGCGGCAACCAGGTCACAACCACACCGGGCTTCAAGGAAGCCTACAAACAGTTCACCGAAGGTGGCTGGCAAAGCCTGCAGCACCCGGCCGAGTTTGGTGGTCAGGGCCTGCCCAAAACCATCGGCGCCGCTTGCGGCGAAATGCTCAACTCGGCCAACATGAGCTTTGCCCTGTGCCCCATGCTGACCGACGGCGCCATCGAGGCGCTGCTCACGGCCGGCTCGGACGACATGAAGGCCAAGTACCTCGAAAAACTCATCTCGGGTGAGTGGACCGGCACCATGAACCTGACCGAACCCCAAGCGGGCTCGGACTTGGCTGCCGTGCGCACCCGCGCCGAACCCCAGCCCGACGGCACCTACAAAGTCTTTGGCACCAAGATTTACATCACCTACGGTGAGCACGACATGGCCGAGAACATCATCCATCTGGTGTTGGCCCGTGTGCAGGGCGCGCCCGAAGGCGTCAAGGGCATCAGCCTGTTTGTGGTGCCCAAATTCATGGTCAATGCCGATGGCTCATTGGGCGAGCGCAACGACGTGCATTGCGTCTCCATCGAACACAAGATGGGCATCAAGGCCAGCCCCACAGCGGTGCTGCAATACGGCGACCACGGCGGTGCCATCGGCTTCCTGGTGGGCGAAGAAAACCGTGGCCTGGAGTACATGTTCATCATGATGAACGCCGCCCGCTATGCGGTGGGCGTGCAGGGCATCTCGATCGCCGAGCGTGCTTACCAGCATGCCGTGCAATACGCCCGCGACCGTGTGCAAAGCCGCCCGGTCGACGGCAGCTTGCCGGCAGCTGGCCCCATCATTCACCACCCCGATGTGCGCCGCATGCTGATGACCATGCGCGCCTACACCGAAGGCTGCCGTTCGCTGGCCTCGGTCGCCGCCGCTGCCTACGACGCCGCGCACCACCACCCCGATGCCGAAGTGCGCAAGCAAAACCAGTCTTTCTATGAATTCATGGTGCCGCTGGTCAAGGGCTACAGCACCGAGATGAGCCTGGAAGTCACCAGCCTGGGTGTGCAGGTGCACGGCGGCATGGGCTTCATCGAAGAAACCGGCTGCGCCCAGTACTACCGCGATGCCAAGATCCTGACCATTTACGAAGGCACCACCGCCATCCAGGCCAACGACCTGGTGGGTCGCAAGACCTCGCGTGACGGTGGCCAAACCGCCAAAGCCCTGGCCGATCAAGTGGCCCAAACCGAGGCGCAACTGGTGGCATCCGGCAACGCAGACGCGCTGGCCATGGCCCGCCGCTTGAAGGCCGCCCGCGAAGCCTTTGTGGACGTGGTCAACTTCGTGGCAGGCAACACCAAGGCCAAGCCCAACGACGTGTTTGCAGGCAGCGTGCCTTACCTCATGCTCACCGGCAACCTGATGGCGGGCTGGCAGATGGGCCGTGCCTTGTTGGTGGCCCTGACGCCCGAGGCGCAAGCCCAAGACGCCGCTTTCATGGCCAGCAAGGTCACGACAGCGCGTTTCTATGCCGACCACATTCTGTCCAAGGTGCCCGGTATCCGCGACAGCATCGTCGAAGGTGCAGGCAGCGTGACCGAGTTGGCGCTGGACGCGTTTTGATCGCTTGGCGAGTGCCGCTCTTTGTCATGCCGGACTTGATCCGGCATCCATTTCTGTAGATCAAACCGCTCATGCATCCCGGGTCTTCGCCCGGGATGACAGACTGGGTCCTTGGGCTGGCGATTCTCAATGGCGTCCCTGCAAGGGCCCGAAGCAGGTGAAATCCATTTCCTGTCCCGGCGTCGACACCGTTTGATGCGTTTGTCCTCTCACAATAGACCGATCATTTTCAGGAGACCCCATGTCCAAGCTGCCCCCCGTTCTGGCGAACCTGCCATTTCCTGCGATCGCATCGCCCTTGTTCATCATCAGCAATCCCAAGTTGGTGATCGAGCAGTGCAAGGCCGGTATCGTAGGTTCCATGCCCGCTTTGAATGCACGTCCTGCAGCGCAACTCGAAGAGTGGTTGATTGAAATCACAGAAGCACTGGCCGCCTACAACAAGGCCAACCCCGACAAACCTGCTGCGCCCTTTGCGATCAACCAGATCGTGCACAAGAGCAACGACCGCCTGGAGCACGACATGGCCATGTGCGTGAAGTACAAGGTGCCGATCATCATCACCTCGCTGGGTGCGCGTGAAGAGATCAACCAGGCCGCTCACAGCTACGGCGGTGTGGTGCTGCACGACATCATCAACAACAAGTTTGCCCACAAGGCGATCGAAAAGGGCGCAGACGGCCTGATCGCCGTGGCCGCAGGTGCTGGCGGACATGCGGGCGTGAAAAGCCCCTTTGCCCTGATTCAGGAAATCCGCCAATGGTTTGACGGCCCGGTGGCCTTGTCGGGCTCGATCGCCACGGGTGACGCCATCTTGGCGGCGCAAGCCATGGGGGCAGACTTTGCCTACATCGGCTCGGCCTTCATCGCCACCCATGAGGCCCGTGCTGCCGAAGACTATAAAAAGGCCGTCGTGGACTGCGACTCCGACGATGTGGTCTACAGCAACCTGTTCACCGGCGTGCACGGCAACTACCTGGCGCCTTCCATCCGTGCCGCGGGTCTGGACCCTGACAACTTGCCCGAGTCTGATCCGAGCAAGATGAATTTTGGTGGCGATGCCAAAAAGGCCTGGAAAGACATCTGGGGCTGCGGCCAAGGCATCGGCGCCATCCATGCCGTGGTCAGTACCGCTGAGCGCGTGGCCCAATTCAAGCGCGAATACCAAGCTGCTCGCGCCCGTCTGGCGCTTTGATCTCTGCGCGGTCGATGCCCACGGTAGCCAGTCCTTTGCCTGCAAACGGGCGGGCTTGGCTGCTCGATGTTTTCAAAGCCTCTGGCTGTGTGCTCATCGTCGTGCACCATTTGGCTTTTTATGGACCCATGTCGGATGTGCTCATGCAGGTCTGGCCTGGTTTGATCGAATGGCTCTATGACCGTGCGCGCCTCGCGGTTCAAATGTTTTTGGTGTGCGGCGGATTTTTGACGGCAGCGAGCCTGGCCAAGCTCGACCACTTGAGCGCACGCAGCGCTGCTGCGCTGCTTTGGCGACGTTACTTGCGATTGTCACTGCCCTTGTTGGCGGCTTTGAGCGTCACGGTGCTGGTGTCTGAAATCATTCGTCCGGGCTTTCAACATGACTCGTTGTCGGCCTTGCCATCATGGCATCAGGCTCTGGCACATGTGGGCTTGGCCCAGCACGTGCTGGAGCTGGAGGCTTTGTCTGCAGGTGTCTGGTATGTGGCCATCGACTTCCAGTTGTACGCGCTGGCCTTGTTGTTGGTGGCCGTGAGCTCGAAGTTGGGGGCTGTTTACTCAGGCTTGTCGTCTGATGGGTGGCAGCGCTGTCTATGGACGGTGTTGGCCGCAGCATCGCTGTGGTGGTGGAGCGGTCAGGACAGCTTGGACAATTACGCGGTCTTCTTTTGCGGGGCTTATGGTCTGGGCTGGCTCGCGCATCATCTGCGTGTGCAAGCCTTCTCAGCCAAGGCTTGGGCGGTTTTGTTGTTGCTGGGTCTGGTGGCCTTGGCGCTGGATCCGCGCTGGCGTCTGGTCACGTGCTGGCTGGTTGCAGCCTTGCTGGCGGGGGCCCCAGTTTCTTGGTTTGAACCACGCCATATACCTGCAAGTTTGCAGCGCAGCGTCCAGTACCTTTCCCGAATTTCGTATTCCGTCTTCGTGATTCACTTTGGGGTGAGCCTGCTGGTCAATGCCGGGGTCACCACGTATTGGCCCGGCCAGATTTGGCCTAACGGTTTAGGGATGCTGGCCTCTTTGGGCTTGTCAATTGGCGCGGGTGCCGTGTTGTTCCATTTTGTCGAGCAGCCCAAACCCAATGTGCAGCGCTGGGCCATGTGGGTATTGATCTTCATGACCAGCGTCGCGCTGGCCATGCGAATCAACAATTTGGCTGCCTGATTCGTCAGCCAGAGCGCCGTCAAGCAGCGGCTTTGACCTTTTCGGTGATGTAGGCCAAGGCCTCTTCCACCTGGTCGATCAGGATCAGGCACAGGTCACCATCCTTCAGTCGGGCCAATGCCTTGTCGATGGCATTGAACTCACCCTGAATGTCTTCGACGTGGCTGGTGCGCTTGGCGCCTTGCAGACCTTCGCGCAGGAGCTTGAGCACCTCACCGTCGGCGCGGCCACGTTGGCAGGCGTCCTGGTAAAGCAGCACATCGTCGAAAGCCGCCCCCAGAATTTGGGTTTGGTCACGGATGTCCTGGTCGCGCCGGTCACCTGCGCCGCTGATCACCACCAGCCGTTTTTTGGCGGGCATGTTGTCCACCGCCTGCACCAGTGCCTGGATGGCATCGGGGTTGTGGCCGTAGTCGGCGATGAGGGTGGCGCCTTTGTAGTCAAAAATATTGAAGCGACCGGGCACGCCCTGGATGTCACTGATGAAGGTCGCCAGGCCTTGGGCGATCGCGTCCCAGGGCACGTTCACGGCCCAGGCGGCGGCCACAGCGGCCATCACGTTTTCGGTTTGGAAGCCGATCTGGCCCTGGCGGGTCAGCGGTACATTGGCCAAAGGGATGCGGAAAATTTGCTTGCCTTTTTGGGCCACGATGTCGCCGTCATCGGTGAAGACCACGCGCTTGCCTTGGGCTCGGTGGGCCGCCAGCACAGGCTGGTTGCCGTCGAGGGCAAAAAAGGTCACATCGCCGGGGCAATGGTGTGCCATGGACACCACGGCCGGATCGGCTGCATTGAGCACGGCAGTGCCGCTTTGCGCCACGTTGAGCACGATCACGCGCTTGAGCACCGACAGGTCTTCAAGCGTGGTGATGTAGTTCAAACCCAGGTGGTCGCCAGCGCCCATGTTGGTGACGATGGCCACCTGGCAGCGGTCAAAGGCCAAGCCTTCGCGCAGCAAGCCACCACGGGCGGTCTCGAACACAGCGGCATCCACATCGGGGTGCATCAACACATTGCGTGCACTGCGTGGGCCACTGCAGTCACCAGAATCGGTCTGGCGACCGTTGACGTACACGCCATCGGTGTTGGTCATGCCCACGCGCAGGCCCTGGGCCTTGAGCAGATGAGCAGTCAGACGCACGGTGGTGGTCTTGCCATTGGTGCCGGTCACGGCAATCACTGGCACGCGGCCGTTGTCTCCGTTGGGGTACATGTGGTCGATCACGGCCTTGCCCACGTCACGGCCCTTGCCATAAGAGGGGCTGATGTGCATGCGCAGTCCGGGGGCGGCATTGACTTCCACGATGCCGCCGTTTTGCTCTTCCAGAGGGCGCATGACGGATTCACACACCACGTCCACACCGCAGATGTCCAGGCCCACCATCTGGGCGGCCTCGATCACGCGGGCGGCCACTTCGGGGTGCACGTCGTCGGTCACATCGGTGGCTGTTCCGCCGGTCGACAGGTTGGCGTTGTTGCGCAAAATGACGCGACTGCCCTTGACGGGTACCGATTCGGGCTCCATGCCCTGCTCGCGCAGGCGGCCAATCGCGATGTCGTCAAAACGGATTTTGGTCAGCGATGTGGAGTGGCCTGTGCCCCGCCGTGGGTCGGCATTGACCTGGTCCACCAACTGGCGCACGGTGTGCTTGCCATCACCGACCACCAGTGGCGGTTCGCGGCGCGAAGCGGCCACCAGCTTGTTGCCCACCACCAGCAAACGGTAGTCGTGGCCGGGCAGGAATTTCTCGACCATGACCACGCCATAACGCACGGCGGTGGCATAGGCGGCATCGAAGGCTGTGCGGTCGGTGATGTTGACCGACACGCCTTTGCCCTGGTTGCCATCTTGGGGTTTGACCACGACGGGCAGACCGACTTCTTGGGCAACGGCCCAAGCTTCTTCGATGTTGTGAGCAGGACGGCCCATGGGCACCGGCACGCCAGCGGCATGCAGCAAGCTCTTGGTCAGGTCTTTGTCCTGGGCAATCGATTCCGCAATGGCGCTGGTGGAGTCGATTTCAGCAGCCTGGATGCGGCGCTGTTTGGCGCCCCAACCGAATTGCACCAGACTGCCATCGGTGAGGCGTCGAATGGGCACGCCTCGGGCGACGGCTGCATCTACGATGGCGCCAGTTGAGGGGCCCAGGCGCACATCTTCGTCGAGTTCATGAAGCTGGGCGATGGCCGCTTCCAGATCAAAACCCATGCCTGCGATGGCCGCTTTGCACAATTGTTCTGCCAATTCCAGGGCCTGTCGACCAACAGACTCTTCGGAGTATTCGATGACCACTTGGTACACGCCCGGCTCTTGCGTGGGCGTGGTCCGACTGAACGAGACTGGGCAGCCGGCCTGCGTTTGCAGACCGAGAGTCACTTTTTCAAGTGCATGGGCCATGGTGATGGTCTGGCCCGGGCGCAGGCTGTGAAAAGGCCCCACCTCTGGAAAAATGCGGCGCAATTGCTGCTCAACCGGGTGTTGAGGACTTAGCCCCTGCTCGTCAGTTGTGCAGGTGATGATGGCTTCAATGGCCGTGTGGCGGCTCCACAAGTTGGGGCCGCGCAGGGCGCGAATTCGGGACACTTCCATGGGTATGGGTTCCTGTTGTTCTTCTGGGGCCGCGTCAGGCGGCAGAGGTTTGGCCGTAGCTCTTGACGCCGGCACGGATCAAGTCGGCACCCATGTCCATGGCCCATGCGGCGCAAGCGGCAATCAGCATGTCACTTTGGCTGAGGGTGTCTGTTTTGAGCAGGCGAGCCACGGCCGGGCGCTGAATGGACAGCACGGCGTGCTCCTTGCTGCCTTCGGCCAGGATCAATTGCCCGTCACGCCAAAAGCCCACGCGACCACCTTCTGCGCGGTGCGCACTCAGTCGTGCTTCGAATTCGTCTGGGGCATACAGGATCACCCCACCGTCGCTGTACTGCGCCAGATCGGCGACCGCTTCGTCGGCCGCATTGAGCACGGCGTAACCGTTGCTCAGCACCAGGTCGATCTGGGTGCGGATGTAACTGGGCATTTTGTCGTCGGGGCCGGGGTACAGGTCTTCCAGGGGCGCAGCCTTGGGCATGCTGGTGACGATGCCAACTTGGCAGCGGTCGTAGGGCAGACCTTGGGTCAACAGACGGCGCGCATCGCTTTCAAACACCGCGGCTTGTACCGAGCGGTTGACCAGCAGGCGCTCGGCCTGCTCGAAGTCCATGGCTTTGCTTGTTTGCAGGCAGCGCTGGTTCATGTACAGGCCGTCCGCACAGGCCAAGCCCGTGTAAAGGCCCTGCAAGTGCAAGAGCCAGGCGATCAGCTTGGCACTGCGCGTGGTATCGCCATCGCCTATCAGTCCGACCAATGGAATGCGGCCATTTTCCTTGGAAGGAATGAGGTGCTCGGCGATGGCCTGGCCCACGGGGCGGGGCTGGCCCACAGCGGGGTTCAGGTGCATCAGCAAGCTGGGGCCTGCATTGACTTCGACCACCACGCCCTGGTCGCCCAAGGGCTGGCGGATGTCCGGGGTGACCACGTCCACGCCCGCAATGTCCAGGCCCACCATGCGGGCGGCCAGCACGGCTTGTGCAGCCACATCGGGGTGTACCACATCGGTCACGTCGGTGGTCATGTTGCCGGTGCGCTTGACCAGAACGGTCTGACCGGTTTCTGGCACGCTGTCGGGCGTCAGGCCTTGGCGAGCCAGCTCAAGCACTTCGGGGCTGTTCTCGCGCAGTTTGACCAGCTCGAGCGGCAAGCTGCCATCGCTGCCGCGACGGGGGTCTGCGTTGATTTGCAAGTCAACCAGTTCAAGTACCGTGTGTTGGCCGTCACCGATGACGCTGGCGGTTTCGCCTTGGCTGGCCGCCACCATCCGGTCGCCCACCACCAGCAGGCGGTGCTCGGAGCCGCGGATGAAACGCTCAACGATGACCTCGCTGCCTTGCTCCAAGGCGATGGCATAAGCGGCTTCGATGTCGGCTTGGCTGCTCAGGTCCAGCGATACACCGCGTGCGCGGTTGCCATCGCTGGGCTTGACGCACACGGGCAGACCGATCTCTTGTGCAGCTGCCCAGGCCGCAGCAGGGCTGTCCACCACCTGGCCTTCGGGCACGGGCACGCCGCACATGGCCAGCAGGTTCTTGGTCAGGTCCTTGTCTTTGGAAATGCCTTCGGCAATGGCGCTGGTGCGGTCGGTCTCGGCGGTCCAAATGCGGCGCTGGTTCACGCCGTGTCCCAGTTGTACCAAGTTGCCCGTGTTCAGACGGATGTAGGGTACGCGGCGCTCGTAAGCTGCCTCCACAATGCTGGCGGTGCTGGGTCCCACATACAGGCTGTCGACCAGGTCGGTCAGTTTGGCAATGGCGCTAGGCACGTCATAAGGGGTGTCGTGGATGGCGGCCAGAATCAACTCGCGTGCCATTTCCAGCGAGGTGCGGCCCACGGTTTCGTGGTCGGTGCGGATGACCACTTTGTAAACACCACGAGGCCCAGCTTCGCGGGCCTTGCCAAAGCTCATGGACATGCCGGCGCGGGTTTGCAGCTCCAAGCTGACGTGTTCAAGAATGTGACCCGCCCATGTCCCGTTGTCCAGGCGCTGAAAGAAACCGCCATAAACACCCGGTGTGCAGTAGTGTTCGATCATCTGGGGCAACCAAGCCTTGAGACGGTCGTTGAACCCGGGCAGTAAATTTGAAGGGAAGTCTTCCAGTTCACCGATATCGATCAGTGCTTCGATGACCGAGCGGTAAGTCCAGATGTTGGGCCCGCGCAAATAAGTCATGCGCAGGAATTGGATGTTTTTGGCGCTCATGGATGGGGGGTGCAGCGATACAATGATCGGCTGATCAGGTAGCGGCCAAAGTGTTGACAAGAAGCTCAGGATTCAAAAAATTCATGGGCAATTTTGTTGCAGTCTTTGGCCAAATCAATGGTTGTTTTTTTTGCGGCTCGCCCATTGGGCATGCCGGGCTATTAGCGGTTCACCTTCATGACTCCAACACTTTCTTCTGTCTTGCCGCGCTCGGTGGTTCCGGATGCGTGGCAGGCCGAGGTTTCTTCGCATCTTCAATCAGAAGAAAACGTTTCAGCCTGGTTGGAGGTTGACCTTGATGGCGAGCTGCTCTTTGCTAAAAATGTCATTATTTTGACCGATCGGCGGGTTTTATCGCCCGGTGATGCAGAAAAAAGTTGGCAAAGCTGGCCTTTGCAGCCCGATTTGAGCCTGAAACTGAGTGACCACGCGGGTGTGGGGACCTTGGAGCTGGCCCATCCTGGCGGTCGGCTGGGTGTCTGGCGCTTCACTTTGGGCCTGCAATCGACCGTAGCGCGCTGGGTCAGCCAGTTTGAAAACCAGATGGCACAGCTGGCAGGGGATGGCCGTCCCCTGCAAAAAGCCTTGGCGGTCTCGGTCTGCCCGGTGTGTCAGGCGGTCATGCGCGAGGACGATGACGAATGCCCCAGCTGCGGCCGCGAAGACCTGGCACCCCCATCCACCTGGACCCTGCTCAAGCTCTGGCGTTTTGCCAAGCCCTACAAGCGGTCCCTGCTGGGCGGTTTTGTCCTGACGCTGGCATCGACCGCGGCCACCTTGGTGCCGCCGTACCTGACCATGCCCTTGATGGACGACATCCTGATCCCTTACCAAAACGGTGCGCCGATCGATCCGTCTTTGGTGTCCATGTACCTGCTGGGCCTGCTCGGCGCCGCTTTGCTCGCCTGGGTCTTGGGCTGGGCCAAGACCTACATTCTGGCGCTGGTGTCCGAGCGCATCGGCGCGGACCTGCGCACCACCACTTATGAGCACCTGCTCAAGTTGTCCTTGGAATATTTCGGCGATCGCCGCACCGGCGACTTGATTGCCCGCATCGGCAACGAGACCGACCGCATCAACGTGTTCTTGTCCTTGCACCTGCTGGACTTTGCCACCGACGTGCTGATGATTGTGATGACGGCGGTCATTTTGTTCACCATCAACCCCACCTTGGCCATGGTCACCTTGTTGCCGCTGCCTTTCATTGGCTGGCTGATCCATGTGGTGCGCGAGCGCTTGCGCACCGGCTTCGAAAAGATCGACCGCGTCTGGGCCGAAGTGACCAATGTGCTGGCCGACACGATTCCCGGCATTCGCGTGGTCAAGGCCTTTGCTCAGGAAGACCGCGAAGCCACCCGATTCAAGGACGCCAACCGCCACAACCTGATGGTCAACGACCGCCTCAACCGTGTCTGGGCCTTGTTCTCGCCCACGGTCACGCTGATGACCGAAGTGGGCTTGCTGGTGGTCTGGGGCTTTGGCATCTGGCTGGTCTCGGACGACAAGATCACGGTGGGTGTACTGACCGCATTCCTGGCCTACATCGGCCGGTTTTACGGCCGTTTGGACACGATGAGCCGCATCGTCTCGCACACCCAAAAAGCCGCTTCGGGCGCCAAGCGCATCTTCGACATCCTGGACCACGTCTCCAGCGTGCCCGAGCCGGTGAACCCTTTGCCGCTGCCGCCCGTGCAAGGCCGCATCACGGTGCGCGACGCCGGTTTCCGCTACGGCAACCGCGCCGTCATCCGCCAGCTCAACCTCGACATCCAGCCCGGTCAGATGATCGGTCTGGTGGGCCACAGCGGCTCGGGCAAGAGCACGTTGGTCAACCTGATCTGCCGCTTTTATGACCTGACCGAAGGCGCGATCGAGCTCGATGGCACCGACATCCGCCAACTCAAAATTGCCGACTACCGCAGCCAGATCGGTTTGGTCTTGCAAGAGCCCTTCCTGTTCTTCGGCACGATTGCCGACAACATCGCCTACGGCAAACCCGGGGCGACCCGTGAAGACATCGTGGCCGCAGCCCGCGCAGCCCATGCCCATGAGTTCATCTTGCGCATGCCGCAGGGCTATGACTCGCTGGTGGGTGAGCGTGGTCAGGGCTTGTCGGGCGGTGAGCGCCAGCGCATCTCCATTGCGCGTGCCTTGTTGATCAACCCACGCATTTTGATTCTGGACGAAGCCACTTCGGCGGTGGACACCGAGACCGAAAAAGAAATCCAGCGAGCCCTGGACAACCTGGTGCGCGGCCGCACCACGATTGCCATTGCCCACCGTTTGTCGACCTTGCGCAAGGCTGACCGCCTGGTGGTCATGGACAAAGGCGTGGTCGTGGAGGAGGGCTCGCACGACCAACTGATCGAAGCGCAGGGTGCGTACTGGCGCCTTTATGAAGCGCAGCAGCGCCAGGCCGAAGCCGAAGCGGTTTTGGGCGGCAGCACAGAAGAACAAAAGGTGAGCGCATGAACGCATTCGAATTGCAACGCGATGCCTTTGGCCTCTGGGCCTTGGTCTTGGCCGACGGCACGCGCCATTCACCCGTGACGGCCATTCGCGCCTACCCCATCACAGACCCTGACGGTGGTGTGGCCCTCATGGACGCCGAAGGCCACGAACTGCTCTGGATCGACCAGCTGGCCCAATTGGCAACAGATGTGCGCAGCCAAGTCATGCAAGCACTGACGGAGCGCGAGTTTCTGCCGGTGATTGAAAAGCTCGAAGGCGTCAGCAGCTTTGCCACGCCCAGCACTTGGACGGTGGTGACCAACCGCGGCACTGCGCAGTTTCTGCTCAAAGGCGAGGAAGACATCCGCCGCCTGACCGGTACCGTGCTGCTGATCAACGACGCCGATGGCGTGCAGTACATGATCCGCGACCTGGCGGCCATGGACAAACACTCGCGCAAACTGCTCGACCGCTTCCTGTAGGTCGGAGCTTTAGCTCCGACATGCGTTTGAGCCCCCATGTCACCCCGGGCGAAGACCCGGGGTCCCTCTGCAGCTTCATGGATACCGGATCAAGTCCGGCATGACCATTTGTTGGCGGCTCGTCGGCACCTTCAGGTCCGACAGGGGTGGTTTGGACGAAGGCGGCATGTCGGGGCTGAAGCCGCCGACCTGCAAGGGGCAAGTTCTATGCGCTCTTGTTACAGCGGCCAGACCGAGCCCTGTTCGGGCACGAGCGCTCGCCACTTGATCTCGTGCTCGATGCGCTGGCGCAGCATGTCGGACGCTTCGCGCTCGCCGTGCACCACAAAGACTTGCCCGGGGGCACTGGGCATTTTGTGCAACCAACTGAGCAATTGGTTGGCATCGGCATGGGCCGAAGCCGATTCGATCTGCATCACTTCCGCCCGCACCGCCACATCCTGCGCATGGATGCGGATGGTGTGGCTACCACCGGCCAGCCAAGCGCCGCGTGTGCCCGGTGCTTGGTAGCCCGTCAAGATGATCATGTTGCGGTGATCGCCCGCGTACTGCGCCAAGTGGTGCAGCACGCGCCCACCGGTGGCCATGCCGCTGGCCGCCAGGATGACCATGGGGCCATGCCGCTTGGCCAGAGACTTCGATTGCTCGGGCGTCTCCAGCATGGTGGCCACATGGTCCATGTGGCGCACTTCCTGCTCGCTCAGTCGGTGCTCGCCCGGGTGTTTTGAAAACAATGCGGTGGTGTGGATGGCCATGGGGCTGTCCAGAAAAATCGGCAAACCGTGCGGGATCTCACCAGCGGCTTTGAGCTGCGCAATCGTGTGCAGCACCGCTTGTGCGCGCCCGACGGCAAACACGGGCACCACCGCCACACCGCCCCGTGCGGCCAGCTTGTGCAGCAAGGGGCCGAGTTCAGCGAACAGTTTTTCTTTGGGGTGCTGGCGATCGCCATAGGTGGACTCGATCAGCACGGTGTCCGCTTGTGGTGGGGGCTCGGGCGGGTTCATCAGTGGATCGTCGGGGCGCCCCAAGTCGCCCGAGAACAAGATGCGCCGACCGGCCACATCCAGCAGCAAGCTCGCCGCACCGAGGATGTGCCCGGCGGGTTGGAAGCGGGCTTTCCAGCCTTGGATGGGCTCGAACCATTGGCCTTGGCGCTCGGCGTGCAATTGCTTGAGGCTGTTGATCGCTTCCTGCTTGGTGTACAGGGGCAGGGCGGGCGCGTGCTTGGAAAAGCCATGCCGGTTGGCAAAGAAAGCGTCTTCTTCTTGAATGTGGCCACTGTCGGGCAGCAAGATGGCCGCCAGGTCGCAGGTGCCTGCAGTGGCATGCACCCGACCTTGGAAGCCGTTTTTGACCAGCAGTGGCAAATACCCGCTGTGGTCCAAGTGCGCGTGGGTCAGCACCACCGCGTTGATCTGGCTGGGCGCTACCGGCAGTGGGCCCCAGTTGCGCAGGCGCAGTTGTTTGTAGCCCTGAAACAGACCGCAATCGACCAGCAGGCGCTTTCCTTTGTGCTCGACCAGGTATTTGGAGCCGGTGACGGTGTCGGCTCCGCCGAGGAAGGTGATGGTGGCGCTCATGCTTGGCATGGTGGCCGCAAAAGAGCAAAGGCTGTTTGACCTGAGTCAAACAGCCTTTGTGCGGGCACAGCGTGGGGTGAGGGTCATGGATCCCGGCTCGGAGGCCGGGATGACAAACGCAATGGACAGCGTGTTGGGATGTCGACTTGGTTTGTCACCCCGGACTTGATCCGGGGTCCATCCCTTGCAGTTTGAATGCGCGGATCACCCGCCGAAAAAGCCCTTGAGCTTGTCGGTCCAGCCTTCACCGGAGGGCTGGTGTTTGCCGCCGCCTTTTTGGATCGAGTCCTCGAACTCCTTGAGCAGCTTTTTCTGGTGCTCGGTGAGTTTGACCGGGGTCTCGACGGTGATGTGGCAATACAAATCGCCGGGGTAGCTGCCGCGCACGCCCTTGATGCCTTTGCCGCGGATGCGGAACTGCTTGCCGGTTTGCGTGCCTTCGGGGATGTCAATCGCCGCTTTGCCGCCCAGTGTGGGCACTTCGATCTCGCCACCCAAAGCGGCTTTGCTGAAGCTGATTGGCACCGCGCAATGCAGGTCGTCGCCGTCGCGCTCGAAAATCGAATGCTTCTTGAGGCGGATCTCGATGAACAGGTCGCCAGGTGGGCCACCATTCGTACCCGGCTCGCCGTTGCCCGCGCTGCGGATGCGCATGCCGTCGTCGATACCGGCCGGGATTTTGACTTCCAGCGTCTTTTGTTTTTTGATCTTGCCCTGGCCGTGGCAGCTGGTGCAGGGCTCGGGGATGATCTTGCCGGTGCCTCGGCAATGCGGGCAGGTTTGCTGGACGCTGAAAAAGCCCTGGCGCATCTGCACCTGACCTTGCCCGTGGCAGGTGGAACAGGTCTTGGCGCTGGTGCCGGGTTTGGCGCCGCTGCCGTGACAAGTGTCGCACTCGTCCCAGCCGGGGATGCGCAGCTGCGAGTCCTTGCCGTTGGCCGCTTCTTCAAGCGTGATCTCCATCGCGTAGCTCAGGTCGGCCCCGCGGAAGACCTGACGGCCACCGCCACGGCCACCACGCCCTTGGCCACCAAAGATGTCGCCAAAGATGTCGCCAAACGCATCACCGAAGCCACCACCAAAGCCTTCGGCACCCCCACGCATATTGGGGTCCACACCGGCGTGGCCGTGCTGGTCGTAGGCCGCACGTTTTTGCGGGTCCGACAGCATCTCGTAGGCCTCTTTGACCTCTTTGAACTTGGCTTCGGCGTCCTTGGCTGCGTCGCCCTGATTGCGGTCAGGGTGGAACTTCATCGCCAGCTTGCGATAGGACTTCTTGATGTCTTCGTCCGAGGCGTTTTTGGCAACGCCCAGCACTTCGTAAAAATCTCGTTTGGCCATGTGGGAATCAAACCGTTAGAACAAGAACGCCGCGAAGGCGATTCAGTCACCTGAATCAGCTTGCGCGGCGGGACTGCGGCCAGTGGCCGCAGCAGGAGACGGGCATCAGCCCTTTTTGACTTCCTTGACTTCAGCGTCCACGACGTTGTCGTCTTGTGGTTTGGCTTGCTCGGCGCCTGCGCCCGCAGCGGCTTGCTGCGCTTGCATGTCGGCATAGACCTTCTCGCCCAGCTTCTGGCTGGCCGTCATCAGGGCTTCTGTCTTGGCTTCGATGGCGTCTTTGTCTTCGCCTTTCAACACTTCTTCCAGGTCTTTGGCTGCGGCTTCGATGGCTTCTTTTTCAGCCGCTTCGATCTTGTCGCCATGCTCGGTCAGGCTCTTCTTGACGCTGTGCACGGCGGCTTCGCCCGCGTTGCGTGCTTGCACCAGTTCGAGTTTTTTCTTGTCTTCGGCAGCGTTCAGCTCGGCGTCTTTCACCATCTGCTGGATTTCTTCTTCCGACAGGCCCGAATTGGCCTTGATGGTGATCTTGTTTTCCTTGCCGGTGCCTTTGTCTTTGGCGCCCACGTGCAAGATGCCGTTGGCGTCGATGTCGAAAGACACTTCGATCTGGGGCGTGCCACGCGCTGCGGGTGGGATGCCTTCGAGGTTGAATTCACCCAGCGCCTTGTTGCCCGAAGCGATCTCGCGCTCGCCCTGGAACACCTTGATGGTCACGGCCGGCTGGTTGTCTTCAGCGGTTGAGAAGGTCTGTGCGAACTTGGTGGGGATCGTGGTGTTCTTGGTGATCATCTTGGTCATGACACCGCCCATGGTCTCGATGCCCAAAGACAAAGGTGTCACGTCCAGCAGCAGCACGTCCTTGCGGTCGCCCGAGAGCACCTGGCCCTGGATGGCAGCGCCCACGGCCACGGCTTCGTCAGGGTTCACGTCTTTGCGTGGCTCCTGGCCAAAGAATTCTTTGACTTTCTCTTGCACCTTGGGCATGCGCGACATGCCGCCGACCAGGATCACGTCGTGGATGTCGGAGACCGACACGCCAGCGTCCTTGATGGCCATGCGGCAAGGGGCGATGGTGCGCTCAATCAGCTCTTCCACCAACTGCTCCAGCTTGGCGCGGGTCAGCTTGACGTTCAGGTGCTTGGGGCCTGTGGCGTCAGCGGTGATGTAGGGCAGGTTGACGTCGGTCGATGCGGAGCTGGACAGCTCGATCTTGGCCTTTTCGGCGGCTTCTTTCAGACGCTGCAAGGCCAGCACGTCTTTGGCCAGATCGACGCCGGACTCTTTCTTGAACTCGGCAATGATGAAGTCGATGATGCGCTGGTCGAAGTCTTCGCCGCCCAGGAAGGTGTCACCGTTGGTGGACAACACTTCGAATTGCTTTTCACCGTCGACGTCGGCGATCTCGATGATGGACACGTCGAACGTGCCGCCACCCAGGTCATACACGGCGATCTTGCGGTCGCCCTTTTCATTCTTGTCCAGACCGAAAGCCAAAGCTGCGGCGGTGGGTTCGTTGATGATGCGCTTGACGTCCAGGCCAGCGATGCGGCCAGCGTCTTTGGTGGCTTGGCGCTGGGCGTCGTTGAAGTACGCGGGCACCGTGATCACGGCTTCGGTCACTTCTTCGCCGAGGTAGTCTTCGGCGGTTTTCTTCATCTTGCGCAGGATCTCAGCGCTGATCTGTGGTGGGGCCATTTTCTGGCCGCGCACTTCCACCCAGGCGTCGCCGTTGTCGGCTTTGGCGATGGTGTAAGGCATCAGGTCGATGTCTTTTTGCACTTCTTTTTCGGCGAACTTGCGGCCGATCAAACGCTTGACGGCGTACAAGGTGTTGCGGGGGTTGGTGACCGCCTGGCGCTTGGCCGAGGCACCGACCAGAATTTCGCCGTCTTCTTGGTACGCAATGATCGAAGGCGTGGTGCGAGCGCCTTCGGCGTTCTCGATCACTTTGGTCGTGTTGCCTTCCATGATGGCCACGCACGAGTTGGTGGTGCCCAAGTCAATACCGATGATTCTTCCCATGATGATTCTCCAAAATTCAGTGAAAGTGCAGATGTTCTGCAGGTGGGGTGGGGTGGAAACTTTTCAAGTCCCCACACGCCAAAAAAGGTTTTTTACTTGTCATGCCGGACTTGATCCGGCATCCATCTTCTTGAAGTCATGGACCCCGGATCAAGTCCGGGGTGACACTGGGCGTTAAATCGCTTGCGTTTATTTGGGCGCGGTGACCGTCACCAGCGCCGGACGCAGCACGCGCTCGGCGATCAGGTAGCCCTTTTGCAACACGCTGACCACGGTGTTGGCTTCCTGCTCGGCCGGCACCACGCTGATGGCTTGGTGGTGGTGCGGGTCGAACTTGGTGCCTGCAGGCGGGGCGATCTCGACCACTTTGTTGCGCTCCAGCGCGCTTTTCAGCTGGCGCAGGGTGGCCTCAGAGCCTTCGCGGATCTGCTCCAGCGTGGCGTTGGGGATGGCCAAACCGGCTTCCAGACTGTCCAGCACGGGCAGCAGGCTGTCGGCGAAACCTTCGACGGCAAACTTGCGGGCCTTGCTGATCTCTTCGTCAGCGCGGCGGCGGGCGTTTTGCACATCGGCCTGGGCGCGCAGGTACTGGTCGGCCAAGTCGGCGTTTTGGGCCTTCAGGTTGGCCAGTTCGGCTTGCGCATCGGCCAGTGGATCGGCCAGTGGATCGGTCGGGGTCATGGCCGCCGCAGCCGCCAGTTCTTCGTCGCTCAAGGGTTTGTTTTCGGGGTTTTGAGTAGCTTCTGACATGAACAATGTCCGCAAAAAAGAAATTAACCCCATACAAGTAGGGGTTCTGAAAGGGGTTTCAAGAGGTCGCTGATGAAAAATCGGGGCGCGGGTCGCAAGTGGACCCCGGATCTACGTCCGGGGTGACATGCGAGGGGCGATCCGACCTGACGCGAAAGAGTCGTTTCAACGTGCCGCGCAGAGCCGTTTCGGGACGAAATGCGCGGCCGTACAGGTAGCTGGCCCAACACGCCTTGGCATCAAACACCCTGACGGCAGCCGTGTGCCGACCTGGCGCTCAGTTCAGTGCCAACAATTCCACGTCAAATTTCAAGGTGGCGTTCGGGGGGATCACGCCGCCAGCGCCGCGAGCGCCATAGCCCAGCTCCGAAGGGATGATCAGGGTGCGCTGACCGCCGACCTTCATGCCGGCCACGCCTTCGTCCCAACCCTTGATGACCATGCCTGCGCCCAGCGGGAACACGAAGGGGTCACGGCGGTCGCGGCTCGAATCGAACTTGGCGCCTTGCTGGCCGTCCTTGTAGAGCCAGCCGGTGTAGTGCACGGTGACGTCCTGGCCTTTGGTCGCTTCTGCGCCTTCGCCCACGACGGTGTCTTCGTATTGCAGGCCGGATGGGGTGGTGTTCATGGTGAGCTTTCTGTGAATGCGCGAGGCCTGAAACGGTGGCCTCGCTGCGTGCGTAAACCCAAAATTATGCCAGCAGGCCCCGCCGTGCTAGATCGCGCATCAAGGCGCTGATGCCATAGACCCAGGCAGAGGCCTGGTCCGAGGTGGTGATGGTGTTGGTCAAAGTGCCCAGCTTGGGGGTGGACACGCTCACCACATCGCCCACCACATGGGTAAAGCCCTGGCCCGGGCCATGCCGGTCTTGCGTGGGCGCAAACATGGTGCCCAAGA
Organism: Limnohabitans sp. MMS-10A-192; assembly: GCF_003063335.1. Lineage (GTDB taxonomy): Bacteria > Pseudomonadota > Gammaproteobacteria > Burkholderiales > Burkholderiaceae_C > Limnohabitans_A. Next base: position 31,656 of record NZ_NERX01000007.1, read on the forward strand.
ACAGCATCATGCCGTCCGGGTACTGGTGGCAAGGGCCCATGGCCTGGCCCACCAGGTCGAGTGGGTCGCGGCTGATCTGGCTCAGGGAGCTGCTGCCTTGCATCACAAAGCCCTCGGGGCCTTGCACCTTCAGGCTCAGGTCGCACTGGCGCACATCGTCGATGCCAAAGTGCGCGTCGAACAAACGGATGAAGGGGCCGATCGCGCAGCTGGCGTTGTTGTCCTTGGCCTTGCCCAGCAACAGGGCGCTGCGGCCTTCAAAGTCGCGCAGATTCACGTCGTTGCCTAAGCTGGCACCGACCACCTCGCCACGCGAGTTGACGGCCAGCACGATTTCGGGCTCGGGGTTGTTCCATTGGCTGCCGGGGTGAATGCCCGCCAGTGCCCCTGTGCCGATGGCGCTCATGGGCTGCGACTTGGTGAAGATCTCGGCGTCTGGACCAATGCCCACCTCCAGGTATTGCGACCACATGCCCTGGGCCAGCAACACCTCTTTGAGCTTGGCCGACTCGGGCGAGCCGGGTTTGACACTGCGCAGGTTGTCGCCAATCACGGCCACCACGGCCTGGCGCACGGCCTCGGCCTTGCTGGCGTCGCCACGGGCTTGCTCTTCGATCACCCGCTCCAGCATGCTGGCCACAAAAGTCACGCCCGCAGCCTTGATGGCCTGCAGGTCGCAAGGGGCCATGAACCAAGGCGCCGACGCATCCAGCTGCGGCGCTTGCGAGTTGGTCAGCACATCGGCGGTTTGGGCCAGCACGGGCGCTTTGCCGGAGGCGATGAACTGACGCACTTGCGTGGCGGTCTGCGGCAATTCGAGCAGTTGGCTGCTGGTGGGGGCCAAGCCAGACAAATCGAACACTTGGCCATCATGGATGCTGACAAGGGTGGCCCCCAGGCCAGCTTGCCACATGCGCCCGATCAGGCAGGCTTGTGAAGGGTCGGTGGGCAAAGCAGTTTGGTTCATGGCGGGTAGCAGGGATGGCTGAGATAGAAAAGAGCATGCCAGAGGCCTGTGCTGCATGCTGTCACGCAAGAGCGGCTTGCTGATAACACCGCACCCCCAAAAAAAGGAAGCAATTTGTTGCAAGCTTGTGCTTTGCATCACGGTTTGGCAGGGTTGATCGCGGTAAATTAAGAGCGTCTACAAACAAAGGATTTTTCACATGACACTTTCAACTCCCCTGAAAGCCACAGGCGCCTTGGTGTGCGGCTTGGCCATCTTGTTGTCCGGTTGCGCCACCGCAACTTCTGAGCAAAAAGGCGCAGGTACAGGTGCTTTGATTGGCGCAGTGGCTGGTCAGGTGCTGGGCCGCGATGCCAAGTCTTCGGCCATCGGTGCCGGCTTGGGCGCTTTGGGCGGCTACATCTGGTCCAAGAACATGGAAGACAAAAAGCGCGCCATGGAAGTGGCCACGGCTGGCACAGGCACTGTGGTCACGCAAACGGCCGACAACCAGCTCAAACTGAGCATTCCAAACGACATCTCGTTTGCCACTGGGCGCCATGACATCCAGCCGCGCCTGATGCCGATCCTGGACCAGTTCGCACAAGGCCTGAACCAGCAGCCTTCCATGGAAGTGCGCATCGTGGGCCACACTGACAACACCGGTGGGGACGCCATCAACAACCCGCTTTCGGTCAACCGTGCGCAAAGTGCGCGTGATTATTTGGTGTCGCGTGGGGTGAGCGCCAACCGCATGGCCATCGATGGTCGTGGCTCTCGTGAGCCGATTGCCGATAACGCCAGCGAAGCGGGCCGTGCACGCAACCGCCGCATTGACATCTATTTGGCTGAGCGTTCTGCTGGCCGATAAACCACTGCCTTGAGTGTTGCAAGGCGTGCCCGCGCAAGTGGGCACGCCTTGTTTTTTGGCGGGTGTCGGCCACGCAAGGTGAGTTGAACGGTTGGGCTCAGAGGTAAATTTTTTGCAGCAACGAGAGCAGTGTTTTGCGTTGTGCAGGCGTCAGGCGTGTGGTTTTTTCGACCTCCAGATCTGACGCGGTTTGTTCCGCCTGCACCATCAGGGTCTGGCCTTTGGCGGTGGCGTGCAGGCCCACGGCACGGCCATCGTGTGGGTGGGGTTTGCGTTCGATCAGGCCGCGCGACTCCAGCGACTGGATCAGGCCCACCAAGTTAGGGGGCAGCAAGTTCAAAGCGGCGCACAGCTGGCGCGAGGTCACGCCGGGGTTGTGGTGGATGGTGGTCATCACCGAAAAGTCCACGGGCTTGAGGCCATAAGGAGCCAGCCGTTCCAGGAAGAGCTCGATGATGCTCAGCGCTGCACGCCGGGCGTTGTAGCCCATCAGCGATTGCAGGTAGGAGGTGTCCACTTTGTCCACGGCCGCCACATCGCTGCCAACCGCCGGTTTGGCCGGTTTGGCCGTCTGGGCGGTGCGGCGTGGCGAAACCCTTTTGGAGGGCGCAGCAGGGTTGTCTTTGGCGCTGGGCATGGCGGGTGATCAGGCCGATGCAGCCGTGCACTGCTGCACGATGATGAAGGTGCGCATCTGGAACTCGGGCAGCACCCAGCTGCGCAGGGCTTTGGCGGGCGCTTTCCAGCGTGTGTCGGCATTGGGTGTGCTCTCGTCCACACCCGCCTCGATGCGCAGCCAGGCCCAGTCCATCAGCACCAGGGCCACGGCGCGCAGGTAGTCGTCCGCCACGCGGAAGGCCAGAGCGGCGTCTTGCGGCGCGGCCTTGACGATCTGCTCGGTCACGGCGCGCAGGGTCTGGATGCGGGCAAGAGCTGCGGTGCTGGCTTTCGCCGCTTTGGGCAGGTCCGCGGCGATGGTGTCCAGCAAAGCGTTCATGCTTTGACCGCCATCGGCCAGCACCTTGCGCACCAGCAAATCGATCGCCTGGATTTCGTTGGTGCCTTCGTAGATCATGGCCACGCGGGCGTCGCGCACGATTTGCTCGATGCCCCATTCGCGCACATAACCGTGGCCGCCAAACACCTGCAAGCAGTCGCTGCCGCCGTGAAAGGCTTGGTGGGTGAAAACCGATTTCATGACCGGGGTGACCAGCGCGCACCAGCGCTGGGCAGCGGCTTGTGTGGCGGCATCGGGGCTGTGTTTGATCAGATCGAGTTCGAGCGCGGTGCGGTAGGCCAGCACACGACCGGCATCGACCCAAGCGCGTTGCGTGTCGAGGATGCGGCGCATGGCAGGGTGCTCGCCAATCAGGTCCGCTTCCCCCGCGCTTTTGCCTTTGCCCGGTGCACGCATTTGGCGGCGTTCTTGCGCGTAGGCATCGGCCTTTTGCCAGGCGGCGTCCAGTAGGCCAATGCCTTGCAGGGCCACATGCAGGCGGGCGGCGTTCATCATCACGAACATCGCGCCCAAGCCCTTGCCGGGCTCGCCCACTATGGAAGAGACCGCTTCGTCAAAACGCATCACGCAAGTCGGGCTGCCGTGCAGGCCCATTTTTTCTTCGATGCGGTCGCAATGCACGCGGCTGCGCGAACCATCGGGGTAAAACTTGGGCACCAAAAACAGAGACAGGCCTTTGGGGCCGGGCGGCGCATCGGGCAGGCGCGCTAGCACCAGGTGCACGATGTTGTCGCTCAGGTCGTGCTCGCCACCTGAGATGAAAATTTTGGTGCCGCTGACGGCGTAGTTGCCATCGGGCAGGGGTACGGCCTTGGTCCGGGCCAAGCCCAAATCGGAGCCTGCATGCGGCTCGGTCAGGCACATGGTGGCCAGCCATTCGCCGGTGGCCACTTTCTCCAAATATTGCGCTTTGACTTCGTCGCTGGCGTGGTGCTTGATGCATTCGTAAGCGCCGTGCAGCAGACCGGGGGCCATGGTCCAGCCATGGTTGGCGGCCGACAGCATTTCGTAGAGCATGGCTTCGAGCACGCTGGGCAGGCCTTGGCCGCCGTCTTCGGTGCTGGAGGCCAGCGCAGGCCAGCCCGATTGCCAAAAGGACTGGTAAGCATCCTTAAAGCCCGGCGGCATGGTGACCGCGCCGTCTTTCCACTGCGCGCCGATTTCGTCGCCGTCGCGGTTGAGCGGGGCGATCACTTCGCCCACAAACTTGCCAGCTTCTTCCAGCACTTGTTGCATCAGCTCAGGGTCCACCTCGGCAAAGGCGGGCAGGGCTTGCAGTTGGGCAGGCGCGTTCAAAACGCGGGACAACACAAACTGCATGTCGTCGGTGCGGGGTTGGTAGGCGTTCATGTCAGCAATCTTTATTTCTTGGCGGCACCCAGATAGGTGTCGATCACGCGGGGGTCTTGGGCCAAATCGGCGGCTTTGCCGTGCAGGCCAATTTCGCCCATCTCCAGCACATAGCCATCGTCGGCCACAGCCAGCGCGGCGCGGGCGTTTTGTTCCACCAGCACGATGGTCACGCCGGTTTGGCGCAGGGTTTCGATGATGGTGAAGATTTCTTTCACGATCAGCGGGGCCAGGCCCAGGCTGGGCTCGTCCAGCATCAAGAGCGAGGGGCGTGACATCAGCGAGCGGCCCACGGCCAACATCTGGCGCTCGCCCCCTGACAGGGTGCCAGCTTCTTGCAAACGGCGCTCTTTCAGGCGGGGGAACAGGTCGAACACGTCGTCCAGGCGGCTGCGCCACTGCGCGTTGCCCAGTCGCATCTGGCGGTAGCCGCCCAGCACCAGGTTGTCTTCTACGCTCATGGTGCCAAACAGTTCGCGCTTTTCGGGCACCAGCGAAATGCCTTGCATGACGCGCTCTTCGAGCGTTAGCTCGGTGATCGACTGGCCATCAAACTCGATCTGTCCTTTGGCGGGCAGGATGCCCATCAGGCTGTTCAAGAAAGTGGACTTGCCTGCACCGTTGGGGCCGATCACGGTGATCACGCTGCCCTTGGCCGCTTCCAGGCTCAGGCCGTGCAGCACTTCGGCTTTGCCGTAGCCCGCACGCAGATCGGTGACTTTGAGGAGAGGGGTTGCCATGTCAGTGTTCCGTTCCGAGGTAAGCGGCGCGCACGGCCGGGTTGGCTTGCACTTCGGCGGGGGTGCCGCGAGTGAGCAGCGTGCCGAATTCCATCACCACCAGTTGATCGCAGACGTCCATCACCAGGTCCATGTCGTGCTCGACCAACAAGATGCTCATGCCTTCGCCTTGCAGCTGGCGCAGCACCTGGATCAGGCCCTGTTTTTCCTTGTGGCGCAGACCGGCGGCGGGCTCGTCCAGCAGCAGCAGCGCCGGATCGCAGCACAGCGCACGGGCGATTTCCATCAAGCGTTGCGGGCCCATGGCCAGGTTGCCAGCTTGTTCGTGCAGGTAGGCACCCATGCCGATGCGCTCCAACTGGCGCTGGGCTTCTTTCATCATGCGCTGCTCTTCGGCTCGGTTGGTGCGCAGCATGGACGAGACCACGCCACTGCTGCCCCGGGTGTAGGCACCCAGCGCCACGTTTTCGAGCACGGTCATGTCGGGGATCATCTTGACGTGCTGGAAGGTGCGGGCCATGCCCTGGCGAGAAATTTCGCGCGAGGGCAGGGCGCTGATGTCTTCACCCCGAAACAGCACTTGCCCACTGGTTTTGGACAGCACGCCGGTGATCAGGTTGAAGGTGGTGGATTTGCCTGCGCCGTTGGGGCCGATCAAGCCGACGATTTGGCCGGCGCTGATGTCAAAGCTGATGTCGTTGACCGCCGTGAGGCCGCCAAACTGTTTACGGATCTTGTCGACCTTGAGCACCACATCGCCTGCTGCGGGTTTGCTGCGAGCGGGCAGGTCGGCGGCGTTTTGCCAGTCGACTGCACGCGGTGGGCGTGGCAGCTTTTTGGCCACCACCGACCACAGGCCGTCGGGCAGGTACTTGAGCACCAGCACCATGGCCACGCCGAACACAATGACTTCGTAACTGCCGCTGGTGCCAATCAAGGCAGGCAGCGCCACTTGCAAGTAATCATCGAGCAGCTTGATCAGACCTGCCCCCACGATGGCGCCCCACACATGGCCCACACCACCAATCACCGCCATGAACAGGTATTCGATGCCCATTTTCAGACCGAAGGCGGATGGGTTCACGGTGCGCTGGAAATGCGCCAGCAGCCAGCCTGAAACACAAGCAAACAAGGCGGCCAGCACGAAGATGGTGACTTTGTAGCGGAAGGTGCTGATGCCCATGGCTTCGGCCATCTGCGTGCCGCCCTTGAGGGAACGAATCGCACGTCCTGGTCGGGAGTCCAGCAAGTTGAGCAAGGCCACGGCCCCGGCCAGCAAGATGGCCCAGGTCAGCACAAAGAACAGCCGACCTTGGCCAATGTCGAGGTCGCCGATGGACAAACTTTTGAGGCCCAGCAAGCCGTCGTATTTGCCCAAGGCATCCAGGTTGCCCATGAGGTAATACAAGGCCAGCCCCCAGGCGATGGTGGCCAGCGGTAAGTAGTGACCCGACATGCGCAGCGTGATGAAACCCACGATCAGTGCGCTGACGGCGGTCAGCGACAGGCCCACGAACAAGGTCAACCAAGGCGACATGCCGGTGTTGAGCGTGAGCCATGCGGTGGTGTATGCGCCGATGCCCACGAAAGCCGCTTGGCCAAAAGACGTGAGACCGCCGATGCCTGTGAGCAGGACGAGACCCAAGCCCACGAGGGCATACAAACCGATGTAGTTGAGCTGGGCGATCCAGAAGTCGGGCAGGGGGGCCAAGGCGATCAGCGGGACCGCAGCGGCCAGCAGCCAGATGGAGAATTTTTGTTTGTTCATGTCAGTGTTCCTCGTCCGAGTGGCCACTGCGCAAAGAGCGCACGAGGAGAATGGGCAAGATGAGCGTGAAGACGATCACTTCCTTGAATGCGCTGGCCCAGAAAGCACCAAATGCTTCCACGATGCCCACGAACAGTGCGCCCACGAGCGCTCCGGGGTAGCTGGCCAGGCCGCCGATCACGGCAGCCACAAAGCCCTTGAGTCCAATCAGAAATCCCGAGTCGTAGAACACGGTGGTGGTGGGGCCAATCAGCAGGCCCGACAGCGCGCCAATGAGGGCGGCCATGAGGAAGGTCAACTGGCCCGAGGTGTGGCTGGAGATGCCCATCAGGCGAGCACCGGTGCGGTTGACGGCGGTGGCGCGCAGGGCTTTGCCGCGCAAGGAACGCTCGAAGTAGAGCCACAGCAAAACAATCAAGGCCAAGGACACACCAAAGATGATGACGGTTTGGCCTGAGAGTGTGACGGGCCCCAGCGAGAAACGCTCATCCCAAAATGGCGGATTGCGAAAGCCTTCTGCGCCAAAGAACAAGAGACCCAGTCCGGTCATGGCGAAGTGCACGCCCACCGAAACAATCAGCAGCACCAGCGGTGTCGCCGCTTCGAGTGACTGATAAGCCACGCGGTAGACCAAGGGCCCAAAGGCCGTGACGATGGCCACGCTCAGAATGGCCTGCATCCACAGCGGGAACATTTGCGGGGCCGCCCAGATGCCCACGATCGAGACAATCACGGGAAAGACCAGCAGTTTCAGTGCCGAGCGCAGGGCTCGCAAAGGCTTGCCATGGTGGTGCCAGCGCTCCGCCAACTCCATCAAGGCGGCCACGCCAGCCAAGATCAGCAGCAACCAGATGGTGCCGGGCGTTTTGCCGGTTTGCAGCATGGCCAAGGTGAGAGCGCCATAGGCGACAAATTCGCCTTGGGGAATAAAAATCACGCGGGTGACGGTGAACACCAACACAGTGGCCAGCCCGAGCAGGGCATAGATCGCACCATTGGTGACACCGTCAAGCAGCAAGATGCTGGCGATGGAAAAGTCCATGGGAAGCCTTGGGGGGAAAACAGCAGAAGCCCGTGTGAATGGCTGCAGTGCCCCCAGCTTTGTGAGGCACTGCAGCAGTTCAAATGTGGGCAGGGGCGGGCTCCCGCAAAGAGAGTCCCCTGCACCTGTGGTCAGTGCTTATTCGACTTTGAACTTGCCGTCCACGACTTTGGTCATCACGCCGGTTTCGAGCGTGTAGCCCCAGTGGTCAGCGGGTGTCCAGTTCATCACGCCGTGCGCGAACACGGTGCGGCCCATGTTTTCCAGGCTGTCACGCACGGCAGAGCGGAACTCGGCAGTGCCAGGCTTGGCTTTCTTGAGGGCCATGGGAATGGCTTTTTCGACCGCAATTTCGAAGTCATATGAGTGACCTGCGAACTGGTTGCGCGAATTGGCACCAAACTCTTTTTCAAACTTCTGCACGAAGTCCAGAGCCAGCTTCTTGGAGGGGTGGCTGTCAGCCAATTGGTCACCCAGCAGTGCGGGGCCGGACACCACAAAAGTGCCTTCAACCGATTTGCCGCCCACGCGGGACAGGTCTGGCGTGGCGGCGGCATGGGTCTGGTAAACCTTGCCTTTGTAGCCGCGCTCAACCAAGCCCATTTGCGGCATGGCTGCACCCGAGCCCGAAGCCACGACCAGCATCGCATCTGGATTGGCAGCGGTCAATTTCAGGGCTTGTGGCGTCACGCTGGTGTCCGTACGGGCAAAACGTTCGGTGCCGACCAACTTGATGCCGGCTTTGTCCAGCATGGGGCCGACAGCGTCCAGCCACTGCTGGCCATAGGCGTCGGTGTAGCCCAAGAAACCAACGGTCTTGACGCCTTGCTTTTTCATGTGCTCGACCACGGCATGGCCCATCACGGTGTTTGACTGGGGCAGGCGGAACAGCCACTTGTCTTTGCCGGGGGGCACACCCACAGGGGATCCTGCGATTTGCACGGTGCCGGCTTCGGCAGCGATGTCGGTCATGGCAGCAGCCACAGCGGTGATGCAGGAGCCAAAAATCAGATCGACCTTGTCTTCGGTCACAAAGCGTCGTGCGTTGGCAGCGCCTTTGCCGGGATCTGTGGCATCGTCCAAGATGATCAGCTGGACTTTTTCACCGCCCAGGGTCTTGGGAAACAGTTGCAGCTGTTTTTGCATCGGAATGCCCAGGCCGGAGCCGGGGCCGGTCAGCGACAGGCTCACGCCGATTTTGATGTCGGCCAGTGCAGCGGTGCTGGACACGGCGGTGATGGCCAAAGCCAGCAGGGTTTTCTTGAGTTTCATGGTTGTCTCCTCGGAGGGGTGGTTGGAAAACGCAGGTTAGGGGAAAACGGAAAAGTTGAACAGCGGCAATGCCCTGATCAGCTGCACAAGGCCTTGATGTCTTCAGGCACCGGGATCGCCTTGATGCGGTCCGGGTCTTCGGGGTGCTTGATGCAAAAGGCGCGCACTTCGGTGCCTTCGCACAGGACCGTGTCGCCCCGCATGACCACGTGCTTGTGCACGATGACCTTTTCGCGCCACTCCTGCACGCTGGTGTGCACCTGGAGGGTTTCGCCATAGGTGGCGGGGCGGATGAACTTGGTGTTGATCTCCAAGAGCGGCGTGCCAATGATGCCGCGCGTCTTGACCAACTCGCGCCAGGGCGGCACGCCGCACTTGACGAAAAAGTTCAGCGACGAAGCGTCCATCCATTTGGAGAAGTTGGGGAAGAAGACGATGCCTGCGGGATCGCAGTCACCGAACATCACTTGCACTTCGTAAACAACGGTTTTACTCATCTGGGGTCTCTAGGTTGGCGTGAACAGGTTTTTCATTTGTCATGCCCGACTTGATCGGGCATCCACGCGCATCGAAGGCATGGATACCCGCCTGCGCGGGTATGACAAATGTGTGAGGTGCACGCATGTCGTGGTGGTTTCAGCGGGGGGCCATGCGCAGCGCGCCGTCCAGACGAATGGTTTCGCCGTTCAGGTGGTTGTTGGTGACGATGTGGCAGGCCAGTTCGGCGAACTCGCTGGGCTTGCCCAAACGTGCCGGGAAGGGGATGCTGGCCGCCAGCGATTGCTGGATGGGCTCGGGCAAGGTTTCCATCAAAGGCGTTTTGAACAGGCCGGGGGCGATGGTGCACACGCGAATGCCGTGCTGCGCCAGATCACGGGCCATGGGCAGCGTCATGCCCGCCACACCGGCCTTGGAGGCGCTGTAGGCCTGCTGGCCCACTTGGCCGTCAAAAGCCGCGACCGATGCCGTGAAGACCATCACGCCACGGGCACCGTCTTCCATGGGTTCGAGCTTGGCGCAGGCGGCCGAGAACAAACGCGCCGCGTTGTAAGTGCCAATCAGGTTGACGTTGATCACCTTGGCAAAGTCTTCCAGCGGCGCGGCGTTGCCGTCCTTGCCGACCACGCGCTTGGCCGAGCCAATGCCGGCGATCTGCATCAAGATGCGGGCGGGGCCATGGGCAGCGGCGGCGGCCTCGATGGCATGCTGCATGCTGTCCGGATCGCTCACATTGCATTTGACGGCCACGGCGCAGCCGTTTCCAAATTGCGCGTCGATGTCCTTGGCCACGCGCTCGGCGTTGTCCATGTTGAGGTCGAGCACCGCGACCTTGGCGCCCAAACGGGCCAATTCACGTGCTGTCGCCTCGCCCAAACCGGAGCCACCGCCGGTGACCAGTGCTGCTTGTCCTTGGATGTTCATGTCAGTACCTTTTTGTTGTATCTCAATGGGGTTTTGTCATGCCCGACTTGATCGGGCATCCATGCGCATTGAAGGCATGGATTCCCGCGTTCGCGGGAATGACGACAAATAAAGATGGGTGCCCACCTTTTGACGCCATGACCCATTGGTCAATCACGCCACAGTGCCTTCCGGGTTCTCGATCAACAAGGCAATGCCTTGCCCACCGCCCACGCAGGCGCTGGAGATGCCGTAGCGCAAACCGCTGCGTTTCAGTTCACGCGCCAGCGTGATCGTCAGGCGCACGCCCGTCGCGGCCAGCGGGTGGCCCAACGCAATCGCGCCGCCATTCACGTTGAGTTTGGCCAAGTCGAGGCCCAGCTCGCGGCCCACTGCCAGGGTTTGCGCGCCTTGCGCTTCGTTGATCTCAAAGCGGCCAATGTCGGACAGCTTCAGGCCTGTGCGTTCCAGCAGAAGGCGGATAGCGGGCGCGGGGCCAATGCCCATGATCTCGGGTGGCACACCCACGGCAGCGGCAGCCACCACGCGGGCCAGAGGCTTTTTGCCTTGGGCTTTGGCATAAGCGCCCGAGGTGACAACACAAGCCGCTGCCGCATCGACCAAGGCCGAGCTGTTGCCACCGGTCTGCACACCGCCTTCATAGACCGACTTGAGCTTGGCCAGCACTTCAGGCGGCGAGATGCGGGGGTGCGTGTCGGTGGCCACTTCGGTGACCTTGCCTTGCAGCTTGATGCCACGGGCTTTGTAGCCTTCGAGTTCAAACTTTTCGGTGACCACGGGCACGATCTCGCCCGCATGGAAACCGGCGGCTTGCGCGGCCACGGCCTTGGCAAACGAGTCGCTGGCGAACTGGTCCACCTCTTCGCGGGTGATGTTGTATTTCTTGGCCAGGTTCTCGGCGGTCTGGATCATGTTGATGCCAGCGGCCGGGTCTTTCAGGGCTTCCCACATGTAGTCTTTGAAGCCCACCGGTGCGCCCAGCTTGAAGCCGGTGCGGTGGTCAAAAGCGGCAATCGGGTTGCGCGTCATGCTCTCGGTGCCGACCACCAGCGCGGCCTCGCACACGCCCGCTTCGATCTGTTCACCGGCCTGGCGGAACAGCTCAAAGCCGGTGCCGCAAATGCGCTGGGTCATGATGGCCGGCACTTCTTGCGGCACACCGGCATACAGACCAATGTGGCGGGGCAGAAAGAATTGGTCGAAGTCGCCAGGGGCCATGTTGCCGGTGATGACCGAGCCGATTTCGGTGGGCGCGATGCCTGCGCGCTTCAAAGCTTCGCGGGCGGCTTTGATGCCGAGGTCCGTGGGCGAGATGTGGCCCAGCGCGCCGCAATAGTCCACCATGGGCGTGCGCACACCTTCGTGCATCCACACATCGGCAAACGCGTTGAAAAATCCTTTGGCTGTCATTGTTTTTCCTAGGGTTTTGTCATGCCCGACTTGATCGGGCATCCATGTTCAGCGAAGGCATGGATACCCGCGTTCGCGGGTATGACAAGTGAGTGGTTGACGTTTGGGTGATGACCTGTGAGTGATTGACGTTCGGGTAATGGCCAGTGAGTGGGTTACGTTTGGGGTTTGACGATGTAGTGCAGCGTGTCGGCGTGCAGCGCCGCCACGGTGTCGGCGCGGTGCGTGAGCACCGAGCGCTGGTTGATCGAGCCCTTGTCGGTGATCTCGCCCTTGTCGATGGTGGGCGGCTCGCTCAGCAGGCACAGGCGGGCGATGCGGTTGGCGCTGCCAGTGCCAGTCTTGGCCAGTTCGTTGACGATTTCCTGGAACTTGGCGAGCACTGGGGCAGAGGCGAGCACTTCGGACAAAGGCACGTCGGCACCCAAGCCGCTCAAGGCGCGCACGGCAGGCGTCGGGAAAATCATGGCGCCGACTTCTTTCATGTTGATGCCCGTCAGCACCGCGTCCTGGATGTAGGGCGCACCGGCTGCGATGATCTTGCCGCGCAGAGGGCCCACGCTCACGAAGGTGCCCGTGGCCAGCTTGAAGTCTTCGGCAATGCGGCCGTCGAACTTCAGACCCAAATGCACATCGGTTTCGTCGATCCACTTGACCGCGTCGCCGGTTTTGAAAAAGCCTTCTTCGTCAAAGGCGCCTGCCGTTTCTTCGGCGTTGCGCCAGTAGCCAGGCGTCACGTTGGGGCCGCGGTAACGCACCTCAGTCTTGCCTTGCATGTCCACCAGCTTCAGTTCGAGGCCAGGGGTGGGCACGCCCAAATCACCGGCTTGCACAAAGGGGTTGGTCACGAAGATGCCGAACGGGCCAGACTCGGTCATGCCCAAGCCCGTGCCCATGACGATGCGCTCGCCGATTTCGCGTTCTTGCGATGCGTACAGGCTGTCCCAAATGGGTTGAGCCAAAGCGGCACCGGCATAGAAGAACATCTGAACGCGCGACAGCAGCGTTTTGCGCAGTTGGTCGTCGGTTTTCATCGCGTGGGCGATCGCTTCAAAGCCGGTGGGCACGTTGAAGTAGACCGTGGGTGCGATCTCGCGCAGGTTGCGCAGGGTCTCGCCAATCAGGGCGGGGGTGGGCTTGCCGTCGTCAATGTAGAGCGTGCCGCCGTGGTAGATCGTCATGCCCACGTTGTGGTTGCCGCCGAAGGTGTGGTTCCAGGGCAGCCAGTCGACCAACACCAGTTCTTTTTCGGCCAGCACAGGCATGGACTGGGCCATCTGCTGCTGGTTGGCGCACCACAGGCGCTGGGTGTTGATGACCGCCTTGGGCAGCTTGGTGGAGCCGCTGGTGAACAAAAACTTGACGATGGTGTCGGGGCCGGTGGCGGCCATCGCGGCGTCCACCGCAGGCGTGGCGGTGGTGGCGCACAGGCTCTCGAACGAGGTCACTTGGCGGCCTTCCACCGCGCCTTCACACATCACCACTTCCATGTCATCGCTCACCGTGGCGGCAATGGCTTTGGCATAGCGCGCGTCGGTGGCGAACACCATGCCCGGCGTCACGGTTTTGAGCACATGCTTGAGCTTGTCGTAGTCGACGCTGACCAGCGAGTAGGGTGGCGAAGTGGGCACAAAGGGCACGCCTGCCACCATGGCGCCCAAGGCCAGCAGGGCATGTTCCAGGCTGTTCTCGCTCAAGATGACCACGGGGCGCTCGGCGTTCAAGCCACGGTCGATCAGGCCTTGCGCAATGCTGCGGGCAGTCTGCCAGGCCTCTGCGTAGGTGATGTGCTTCCAGTCGCCCGTGCTGCCGTCGGCTTGCTTGACGCGGCGCGCCATGAATGTGTGCTCGGGCTTGGTTTGCGCCCAGTGTTGCAGGCGGTCGGTCATGCGCTCGGCAAAGGGCTGCAGTTCCTGATCGGCTTTGAGGTAGTGCGTGCCGGGTGCACCATCGCGCAGCGTGACGCGGGTCACGCCGAACTTCAGGGGGCGGAATTTAGGGGCGTTCATGGGGTGTCTCCTGCCGTGCGCTCAGTTGGCTTTTTGCACTTTGGCCGCCTTGCCTTCCAGGAAGGCACGCACACGGGCTTTGGCTTCAGGCGCGGACTGGGCGATGGAGGCCATCAGCGCTTCGGTGAACAGGCCGTGGTCTGCAGGCTGCTCGGCAATGCGGGGCAGGGCGTGGGTCAGGGCAAAGTTGGTCAGGGGCGCGTTGGTGGCAATGCGGGCGGCCAGCTCAATGGCCTTGGTCAAAGCCGTACCGGTGGGCACCAGGTATTGCGCAAAGCCCACGCGTTCGCCGTCTTGCGCGTTGTAGACGCGGCCGGTCAGCATCATGTCGGTCATGCGGGCGGCGCCAATCAGTTTGGGCACACGCACCGAACCGCCACCGCCCACAAAGATGCCGCGTGTGCCTTCGGGCAGCGCGTAAAAAGTGCTTTCGTCGGCCACGCGGATGTGCGATGCGGAAGCCAGCTCCAAGCCGCCACCGACCACCGCGCCGTGCAGCGCCGCGACCACGGGCACGCGGCCTTGTTCAACGGCGTTCAGGGCCACGTGCCAGCCGCGCGAGTGGTGGATGCCTTCACCGGCATCGCGCTCTTTCAGCTCAGACAAATCCAGACCGGCGCAGAAGTGGTCGCCTTCGCCGTGGATGACGGCCGCACCAGCCTCTGGGGGCAGGTTTTGGAACACATCGCGCAGTGCTTCGATCAGGCTGTCGTTCAGTGCATTGCGCTTGGCCGGGCGGCACAGGCGCACCACGGCCACAGCGCCTTGCATCTCCAGAGAAACGCCATTCGCTGCGGCACGGTCAAGGATGGGATTGCTTTGCAGGGACATCGGATGAGACTCTCAAATGACTTGACCCAAAGGTCAAGAAGGTTATTATTGATAACGATATTGTGAGCAGGCCAATGCAGTTTCTTTCTTGGGGATTTCCCTAGGTTGGGCATCAAAAACGGCCAAACGCCTGCAAGTTACAGCCTGTTTTCGCCGCATCGGCTATCGTCAGCACCACTGCAATGGAGACACACCAGCCATGAAACACCAAGACCTGATCGCGATTGACATCCACACCCACGCCGAAGTGAGCTGCTGGAACCCCTTTGACAACTACGGCGAGGAATACGACCGCGCCGCCGACAAGTTTTTTGGCAGCAACCGCCGCCCGACCATCGAAGAAACCGTGGCCTATTACCGAGAGCGCAAGATCGGTCTGGTCATGTTCACCGTCGACAGCGAATCGCAGCTGGGCCGCCGACGCATTCCCAACGAAGAGATCGCCAAGGCGGCGCGCGACAACAGCGACATGATGATTGCCTTCGCCAGCATCGACCCGCACAAGGGCAAGATGGGCGCCCGCGAGGCCGAACGCCTGATCAAAGAAGAGGGCATCAAGGGCTTCAAGTTCCACCCCACGGTGCAGGGCTACCACCCTTACGACAAGATGGCCTGGCCGATCTACGAGGTCATCAACGCATACAAATTGCCCGCGATTTTTCACACCGGGCACAGCGGCATTGGCTCGGGCATGCGCTGCGGTGGCGGCCTGCGCCTGGCCTACAGCAACCCCATGCACCTGGACGATGTGGCCATCGACTGGCCCGACATGCAAATCGTCATGGCGCACCCCAGTTTCCCGTGGCAAGACGAGGCCTTGTCCGTGGCCACGCACAAGCCCAATGTCTGGATCGACCTGTCGGGCTGGAGCCCCAAGTACTTTCCCAAACAATTGATCCAGTACGCCAACACGCTGCTCAAAGACCGCATTTTGTTTGGCAGCGACTACCCGCTCATCACGCCCGAGCGCTGGATGAAGGATTTTGAAGTCGCCGGTTTCCGTCCCGAGGTGATGCCGGGCATCTTGAAGGACAACGCGGTGCGTTTGCTGGGGCTGGACAAAGCCGCATGAAGACGCGCCTGCCCACGCATTGTCCGGGCATGACTGTTTGTTGACGTGGGTCAAGTTTCACTTGGCCCGTAGCCTCTGATGCGGTGCAGCTTGCCCTAGACTTTCCTTTTGAATTTTCCAAAAGGTGAAAGCCCATGAAAAGACTTTTAGCCGTCGCGCTGTTCTTTTGCTCGGCCCACACCCACGCCTACGACGGCTTGACCAGTGAGTTGAGCCATGCTGCGGGCGGTGCCCTGATGGCGGGAGCGATCACCCACATCTACAGCGAATCGGAAAACCGTGCGTGGATCGGCTTTGCCGTGAGCACGGCTGCGGTGGTGCTTGAGCAAAGTTATGAAATCTCGCGTGGCGCCAATCGCAACAGCCAGATCAAGGACATGGCCTGGCACGCCTTGGGTTCAGCGCTGGGGGCTTGGGCCACCGACAAGTACTTGCTGGTGCCGGTCGTGACCCGCACGTCGGTTGGCCTGTTGATGGTGCATACCTTCTGAGCGGGGAGCATCCTCAGGCTTTTCGGGGGGCGTTCCAGGGCGTGACCTTCACGGCCAACGCCGTGACCGCGCCATAGAGCACCATGGCGATGGCCACCAAACCATAAAAGCTGTCGGCCGTGCCTTGGTGTTGGGCCAGCCAGTAACCCGCACCGGCGACCACCAGCAATCGCACCGTGCCCGCCAGCACCGGGCCAATCACCTGGCCTGCACCTTGCGATGCAAAGTACAGCGTCAGGCCCAGGCCAAAGAAGGGAAACGCAGGCCCGGCCGTGACCAGGTATTGCCGCGCATAGCCGAGCACTACCGGGTCTTGCGAGAACAAGCGGGCCCACAACTCGGGCGCCAGCGTGACCACCGCGCCAATCACGGCCAAGTTGAAGGCCGACACGCCACCGGCCACCCACGCCACGCGCCGTGCGCGGGCGGCGTTGCCTGCGCCCATGGCCATGCCCACCATGGGCACCGATGCCACGCCAATGCCAAAGGCGATCGGGATCAACAAAAACTCCAGCCGCTGGCCAATGCCGTAACCGGCCAGGGCTTCGGTGCCCAGTTGCGCCAGCATGCCGGTGAAAATCAAAATGGCCAGCACCGACTGAACCGGGGATAGACAGGCCACCGCGCCCACCTTGAGGATGTCGGCAAACATGCTGCGCTGCATTTCAAAGGCTTGCAGCTTCAGGCTCAAGCGGCCTTGACCACTCGTCAGGTACCACAGGAAATACACCACCCCCGTGGCCGTGGCGATGATGTGGCCCCAGGCCACGCCCACCATGCCCATGGCCGGGATCGGGCCTGCGCCCAGCGACAGCATGCCGCCCAGCACGATTTGCAAACCGGCGGTGGCCACCAGCGCCACCGAAGGCACCCGCATGTTGCCGGTGCCGCGCACAACAGACGCCAGGGTGTTGATCAGCCAGACGAAGAGCGCCCCCGCAAACAGCACCTGGGCATAGCGCACGGCTTCGGTCAGCACGGCGTCTTTGCCGCCCAGTGCGCTGTAAAAGCCGGGGCCCCAGATCAGGAAGATGGCGCTGTAGACCAAGCCCGCGCCGATGCCGATCAGCAAGGCATGCTGCAGCAGGGTTTGGGCGCGGGGCAAGTCCGATGCGCCCAGCGCCCGGCTGATGGCCGCGGACACGCCGCCGCCCATGGCGCCGGCCGACATCATTTGGGTGAGCATGGCAAACGGAAACACCAGGGCCATGGCCGCCAGCGGCGCGGTGCCCAGGCGGCCCACGTAATAGGTCTCGGCAATGCCCACCAGCACCGTCATGACCATGGCCAGCACATTGGGTGCAGCCAGGCGCAGCAAGGTGGGCAAGATGGGGCCGTGCAGCATGCGCTGCAGATCGTGGTGGGGTGTACTCATGCCCACATCTTGTCAGCTGGCGCTGGCCAAGCGGGTGACTTGGGCGACAGGGCCAGGGTCAGGTCACAGGGTCAGGTTACAGGGGATGTAGGCGGCGAGCTTTGCAGCAACTGGTCTATCGGCCAGTTCAGCAGTTCGCCCAAGCGGCACACCACCCAACGCGCTTCCACGGGCGAGACCACCGCAGGCTCGGCCAACAGGCCCAGCTCGCATTGCGTCAGCACCAACTCTTCGGTGATGCCCAGCGTGAACTGCATGTTGGCCGCTTTTTCGGTCAACAAGTTGGCGAGGTCTTCGCACAGCTCGTAGCGCTCGGCCATCTCGCGGTGGCCGATGCTGGGCTTGATCTTGCCGGGCGGCACATACAGCGCCGTGAAGCTCTCGGGCAGGTAGATCTGGTTGTCGTCGCTCATGCCCGGGTCAGGCTTTTTTGACGAATTCGGTTTTCAGCTGCATGGGGCCAAAGCCTTCGATCTTGCAGTCGATGTCATGGTCGCCTTCGATCAGGCGGATGTTCTTGACCTTGGTGCCGACCTTGACGACCGACGAGGAACCTTTGATTTTCAAGTCCTTGACCAGGGTGACGGTGTCACCGTCTTGCAGCACGTTGCCGTTGGCGTCTTTCCAGACCTTGGCCACGTCAGCGGCAGCGGCTTCGGCAGGGTTCCATTCGTGCCCGCAGCTGGGGCAGATCAACAGGTTGCCATCTTCGTAGGTGTATTCGTCGTGGCATTTCGGGCAGGCGGGCAGGGTGCTCATGGGGTTTCCTTATCGGGCTGGAGGATACCCCATGCGCAGCCGTGCTTATCCGTGCGGCGTGGCTTTCACAAAGGCACCACCTTGGTAGATGGCCGCCGGGTCCTTCGTGTCGATCACCGGCTGGCGCGCTTCCACCGCGCTGCGGAACACGTCCGACGAGTCCTGCGGTCGGTAGCCGATGTGCTTGGCATGGGTGTTGTCCCACCAGGTGGTCTGGTTGTCCGACATGCCGTAGATGATGCTGTGGCCCACGATAGGCGCGGTGAGCGCCGCGACGATCAGGCGCTCCAGGTCATCGTAGCTCAGGTAGGTGGCCAGCATGCGGCGGTCTTTGGGTTCGCTGAAAGACGAGCCGATGCGGATGCTCACCGTCTCGATGCCCCAGCGGTCCCAGTACAGCTGGGCCAGGTCTTCGCCAAAGGCTTTGGACAGGCCATAAAAACCATCGGGCTTGGGCGGCATGCGGGTGTTGACCACTTCGTCTTGCCGGTAAAAGCCGGTCACGTGGTTGGAGCTGGCGAACACGATGCGTTTGACACCTTTCAGGCGTGCGGCTTCGTACAGGTTGACCATGCCCACGATGTTGCCCGCCAAGATGGGCGCCCAGGGTTGCTCGGTGGACACACCGCCCATGTGCACCACGGCGCTCACGCCGTCGAGCAAGGCCATCATCTGCTCGGCGTCTTCCAGCGCAGCGGTGTGCACCTCTTCGCCAGCGGTCGCAGCGCCCAGGTCGCGCCGGTGGCTCACGCGCAGCACCTCGCAATAGGCTTTCAGCCGCGGGCGAAGTTCTTTGCCCAGATTGCCGCCAGCGCCCGTCAGCAGCAGGCGTGGGAACTTCAAGGGGGATGCGGGTGGGTTGAGCATGGTGTTCTGTGTGTTCAGTCTTTGAAACGGTCGGCCAAGGCTTGGGCGCTGTCGCGCAGCACGTTCTGGTCGGCCCCCACGGCCACAAACAGGCAGCCTTGCGCCACATAGTGTTTGGCCAGCGCTTCATCACCCGTCAAGATGCCGGCAGCCTTGCCGCACGCTTGGATGCGGGCAATCGCCTCGTCGATGACCTTGAGCACCTCGGGGTGCTTGGGGTTGCCCAAGTGGCCCAAAGCCGCAGACAAATCGCCGGGGCCGATGAAGACGCCATCGACACCTTCCACGTTGGCAATTTCTTCAATGTTTTTCAGGCCTTCAATGGTCTCGACCTGCAGCAGCACGCAGATTTCTTCAGCGCTGCGCTGGGCATAGCCTTTGACACGGCCATAGTGGCTGGCGCGGGGCGCACCGGCGTAACCGCGCACGCCTTGCGGTGGGTAGCGGGTGTACGACACCGCGTTGCGCGCTTCTTCGGCGGTCTGGATGTAGGGCACCAAGAGCGTTTGCACGCCGATGTCGAGCAGGCGCTTGAAGGTCACCATGTCGTTCCACGGGGGGCGCACGATGGGCGTGGCCGTGCCGCCTTGCATGGCCTGCAGTTGGGCCAGCACATCGGGCACTTCGTTGGGCGAGTGCTCCATGTCCAGCAGCAGCCAGTCGTAGCCGCAATGGGCCAGGATCTCGATGCTGATGGGGCTGCACAGGTGCGACCACAGGCCGATTTGTTTTTGGCCGCTCAGGATGGCGTGCTTGAAACGGTTGATGGGGAAGTCCATGGGGTGCTCCTCAAAGTGTGGGGGTGGGGCTGATCTGGAAATTGGCGGCGATCTCAAGAGCGCGCACGATGCCGGAGTGGTCCCAGCCTGCGCCGCCGTTGGCCACGCAGCTGCTCATCAGCTGTTGGGTGCTGGCGGTGTTGGGCAGGCTCAGGCCCATGGCCTTGGCGCCTTCCAGCGCCAGGTTCAGGTCTTTTTGGTGCAGCTCGATGCGAAAACCCGGGTTGAAGGTGCGCTTGATCATGCGCTCGCCATGCAGCTCCAGAATGCGGCTGGTGGCCAGGCCGCCCATCAGGGCCTGGCGCACTTTGGCGGGGTCGGCACCGGCTTTGGCGGCAAACAGCAGGGCTTCGCCTACGGCCTCGATGTTGAGCGCCACGATGATCTGGTTGGCCACTTTGCAGGTCTGGCCGCTGCCGTTGTCGCCGATCAGGGTGATGTTCTTGCCCATCAGCGCAAACAGGGGCTGCACTTTGTCGAAGGTGTCTTGCGAGCCGCCCACCATGATGGTCAGGCTGGCCGCCTTGGCGCCCACTTCACCGCCCGAGACCGGCGCGTCCAGGTAGTCGCAACCCAGCGCGTTGATCTTGGCGGCGAACTCTTTGGTGGCGATGGGCGAGATGGAGCTCATGTCCACCACGGTCTTGCCTGCGCTCAAGCCTTTGGCCACACCCTGCTGGCCAAACAACACGTCTTCAACATGCGGGGTGTCGGGCACCATGGTGAAGATGATGTCGGCTTGTTGCGCGACTTCGGCCGGGCTGGCGCAGGCTTTGGCGCCTTGTTCGAGCACGCCAGCGGGCACGCCGCTGCGCGAAAAAGCAAAGACCTCGTGGCCACCGGCCAGCAAATGTCCGGCCATGGGCGCGCCCATGATGCCCAAGCCAATGAATCCGAGTTTCATGATGTGTCCTTCTTTGGAGTGAATCGCCCGGGTGCTCAGCGCACCATGCAAGGCATCTTGTTGTTGAACTTCCAGCCAGGGATCAGGTACTGCATGGCGATGGCGTCATCGCGTGCGCCCAGGCCGTGCTGCTGGTACAGCTGGTTGGCTTTCATCACCGCGTCCATGTCCACCTCGATGCCCAGGCCGGGTTTGGCGGGCACATCGACGTAGCCTTCCTTGATTTGCAGCGGGTCTTTGGTCAGGAACTGGCCGTCTTGCCAGATCCAGTGCGTGTCGATGGCCGTGACCTTGCCCGGTGCCGCCGCGGCGCACTGGGTGAACATGGCCAGCGAAATGTCAAAGTGGTTGTTGGAGTGCGAGCCCCAAGTCAAGTCGTACATCTGGCACAGCTGCGCCACGCGCACCGAGCCTTGCAACGTCCAGAAATGCGGGTCGGCCAGCGGGATGTCGACCGACTGCAGCTGGATGCTGTGGGCCATCTCGCGCCAGTCGGTGGCGACCATGTTGGTGGCTGTGAGCAAGCCCGTGGCGCGGCGGAATTCGGCCATCACCTCGCGGCCGGAGAACACGCCTTCGGCACCGCAAGGGTCTTCGGCATAGGCCATGGTGCTGCGGTGGTCGCGCAGCAGGCGAATCGCGTCTTTGAGCAGCCAGCCGCCATTGGGGTCGAGCGTGATGCGCGCTTTGGGAAAGCGCTCGTGCAGGGCCACCACGGCTTCGACTTCTTCTTCGCCGCGCAGCACGCCGCCTTTGAGCTTGAAGTCCTGAAAGCCATAGCGCGCTTGTGCCGCTTCGGCCAGGCGCACCACCGCGTCGGCGGTCATGGCTTTTTCGTGGCGCAGGCGCAGCCAGTCGTCGGCTTGGTCTGGCTCGCTGCGGTAGGGCAGGTCGGTTTGTTGTCGGTCACCCACATAAAACAAGTAGCCCAACATTTGCACGCGCTGGCGCTGTTGGCCTTCGCCCAGCAGGGCGCACACCGGCACGTTCAGGTGCTGGCCCAGCAGGTCGAGCAGGGCGCTTTCCACGGCGGTGACGGCATGGATCGTGATGCGCAGGTCAAAGGTCTGCTGGCCCCGGCCACCACTGTCGCGGTCGGCAAACTGCTGGCGCATGGCCTGCAGCGCCGCGTTGTACTGGCCAATCGGCTGGCCTTCGACCAAGGGACGAGCGTCTTCCAGCGTCTGGCGGATTTTTTCGCCGCCGGGCACTTCGCCCACACCGGTGTGGCCCGAGGAGTCGGTCAGGATGACGATGTTGCGGGTGAAGAAGGGGCCGTGCGCGCCGCTGAGGTTCATCAGCATGCCGTCGTGGCCCGCCACGGGGATCACCTGCATGCGGGTGACGACAGGGGTGGAAGAAGGCTGGGACATGGTTGTGATGGCTGTGGATTTAACAGACATCGTACAACTTAAACCCGCATCGTGTGATGCGTGTTAACCCTTGTCAGCCGCTTCAGTGGTGGCTGGAGGCGCCTTTTTTGTGCCGGTCTCGGCTGTTGGACAGGTGGGTGCGCATGGCGGCGCGGGCCGATTCGGCGTCTTGCGCGGCAATCGCGTTCAGGATGTTTTCGTGCTCCTGGTGTACCCGCCGCAAATAGGCCAATCGGGTCGCATCGACGACGGGCGTGGTCTCCAGCCGTGCGCGGGGAATCGACTGCGATCCCAGCGAATTCATCATGTCGGCGAAGTGGTTGTTTTGCGTGGCGCGGGCGATTTCGTGGTGAAACTGAAAGTCTGCAGCAATCGCGTCTCGGCCTTCTTCGATGGCGCTCGAAAACGCGCTCATCGCCTCTTGCATGACGCGCAAATTGGCTTCGGTGCGCCGCACAGCGGCCAGGGCTGAGGCTTCGGTCTCGATGCTGATGCGCAATTCCAGCAATGCAATCACATCGTGCAAGGTGCTCAGTTGGCCCGGATTCACCCGAAATGATGGCGACTCCGATTGCGCCAGCACAAAGGTGCCGATGCCGTGGCGCGTCTCCACCAACCCAGCGGCTTGCAGTTTGGAAATCGCCTCGCGCACCACGGTGCGGCTCACGCCAAAGCGTTCCATGATGGCCGCTTCAGTGGGCAGTTTTTGGCCGCTGCTCAGGGTGCCATTCTGGATTTCGGCGCTCAGCTGATCGACCAACTCAAAGGTCAGACTGCGCGATTTGCGTTTTTCGGGGGCGGCTTGCGGGGTGTTCATCGGGTAAATACGCATTCCAGTTTCGACAGGGGGCTCACACAATCAACTTGTACGACAACTGATCACATCAAGCACTTGAAGCCAATGTATCAGAACATCGCCGCCACTTGCACCTTTTTTTCATGAACCCATACCAGCTCATCGCCGACACACCAGACCGCGTAGGGGAGTCCCCCGTCTGGGATGTGCGCCACCATCGCTTGTGGTGGGTGGACATTGAAGGCGCCTTCATCCGTTGCACCGCACCCGGCTCGACGGCGCCTGTGCAGTCCTGGCACATGCCTGAGCGTGTGGGTTGCATTGCACTCACGGTTGTTGAGGGGCAACTCATCGCCGCTATGGAAACGGGCATTGCCCGTGTCACGCTGCATGAGGGTGGGCAGGTGGACATCACTTGGCTGGCCCACATCCAGCATCCTGCCTCCGGCATGCGCTTCAACGACGGGCGTTGTGACGCCAGCGGCCGCTTGTGGGTGGGCACCATGGTGATGGACATGTCTTTGGCCTCTGACTTGGGTGGTCTGTATTGTTTGGACGAGCGGGGCCTCACGGGCCCGCACGTCACGGGCCTGCTCACACCCAATGGCTTGGGGCTCAGCCCCGATGGCCGCACGCTGTATTTGTCGGACTCGCACCCCAAGGTGCAAAAAATCTGGGCTTTTGATCTGGATGCGGCCACCGGCACTTTGACGAATCGCCGACTGTTTGTGGACATGAACGACTGGCCCGGTCGCCCCGATGGCGCGGCGGTCGATGCGCAAGGCCATTATTGGATTTGCGGCAACGACGCCGGGCAGATCCACGCATTCGACGCGCAAGGGCAGTGGCGCCAATCGCTCACGGTGCCCATGCCCAAGCCGTCCATGTGCGCTTTGGGTGGGGCCGATCTCGATCAAATGTTCGTGACCTCCATCATCCCGGCGCAGACGACCGAGGCCACACGTGGCCAAAGTGGCGCTGTCATTGCCTTGCAGCCTGGCGTGCGTGGTTTGCCCGAACCTGTGTTTTCCCGTTTTCCCGCAAGTGTGTAACGTGTTTTTCAAAAACTTAACCCTGGAGACAACACCATGAAACTCAAGCATTCCCTGATGGCCATCGCGGCCGCTTTGGCCTTGTCCGCCCAAGCCACCGAATTCCGCTCGGCCGACATCCACAACTCGGATGACTACCCCACCGTGGTGGCGGTCAAGCACATGAGCACCGTGCTCGACAAGTTGTCGGGTGGCAAGCACAAGATCAAGGTCTTCAACAAAGGCGCTTTGGGTTCTGAAAAAGAAACCATCGACCAGGTCAAGATCGGCGCGCTGGATTTGGTGCGTGTGAACGTCGCCCCGATGAACGGTGTTTGCCCCATGACCATGGTGCCGACCATGCCCTTCCTGTTCCGCTCGGTGGACCACATGCGCAAGTCGCTGGACGGCCCTGTGGGCGCAGAAATCTTGAAGAGCTGCGAGTCTGTGGGTTATGTGGGTCTGGCCTTTTATGACAGCGGCGCACGCTCCATCTACGCCAAGAAGGCCATTAAAAACGTGGCCGATGCCAAGGGCTTGAAGATCCGTGTGCAGCAGTCCGACCTGTGGGTGGCATTGGTCAGCGCCATGGGTGCGAACGCCACGCCCATGCCTTATGGCGAGGTGTACACGGGCCTCAAGACCGGCCTGATCGATGCCGCTGAAAACAACATCCCCTCGTTTGACACCGCCAAGCACGTGGAAGCCGTCAAGGTTTACTCCAAGACAGAGCACTCCATGGCGCCCGAGATTTTGGTGATGTCCAAAGTGGTGTGGGACAAACTGCCTGCCAACGAGCAAGCCATGATCCGCCAAGCGGCCAAAGAGTCGGTGGCTGTGCAGCGCAAGGCTTGGGACGAAGCCGAAAGCAAATCTTTGGCCAACGTCAAGGCTGCGGGTGCCGAGATCGTTGAAGTGGACAAGAAATCGTTCCAAGCCGTGATGGCCCCTGTGTACGACAAGTTCATGACCACGCCCGACATGAAGCGCGCGATCAAAGCCATCCAAGACACCAAGTGATGGGCTGAAACTTTTGTGCATCCCCTGTGCCCCTGACATCGTGTCAGGGGCAGGAGTTTTTCATGTTCACCAAATTTTGTGCGACCGTCTCCAAGATCTGTCTGGCCCTGGCCGTGATCGGATTGATCGCCGTGATCCTGTGCGTGCAGTGGCAGGTCATCGGTCGCTATGTGCTCAACGACACGCCGACCTGGGCCGAAGCACTGGCCATGTTGATCGTGCTCTTTGTCACCGCTTTCGGCCTGGCCGTGGGGGTGCGCGATGCGGGCCACATCGGCCTGGAGTCTCTGGTGGTTTTGCTGCCCCAAAAGTGGCAGCACCGCATTGAAATTTTGATCCACGCCCTGGTGGCTTTGTTTGGTTTTTTGATGGTGCAAGGTGGCTGGCTCTGGGCCTCTGCCAAGTGGGCCGAGAAAAAGCCCATGCTGCCCGTGCCCGATGGCATCGACTATGTGCCGGTGATCATTGCGGGCGCTTTGATCTTGCTTTTCTCCGTTGAACACATTGTTGCGCTCGTGCAAGGCAAAGTGGTCGAACCTGTTTGGGACTGATGCCATGGAACTGACCGTCCTTGCGCTGAGCTTCACGCTCTTGTTGATTTTGGGTGTGCCGGTGGCCTTTGCCATTGGCCTGTCTTCGGTGGCCACCATCATCGCCGCCGGTTTGCCAGTGGCCATGGTGTTCCAGAAAATGGTCGGCGGCATGCAGGTGTTCTCCTTCCTGGCCATCCCGTTTTTTGTGTTCGCCGGTGAGTTGATGCTCTACGGCGGCATTGCCGACCGCATCGTGCGCTTTGCCAACAGCCTGGTGGGCCATGTGCGCGGCGGTCTGGGCATGAGCAACGTGATCGGTTGCACCATTTTTGGTGGCGTGGCCGGATCGCCATTGGCCGATGTCTCGGCCATGGGCTCGGTCATGATCCCGCTCATGAAGAAAGAAGGGTACGACGCCGACTACGCGGTGAACGTGACCACGCACGCTGCGCTGGTGGGCGCCATCATGCCCACTTCGCACAACATGATCATCTTCACGCTGGCCGCTTCGGGCTTGGCGTCTGTGAGCGTGCTGGGTTTGATTTTGGCGGGCCTGGTGCCCGCCATCATCTTGACGCTGTGCAACTTGGGTGCGGCCTATTGGGTGGCGGTACGACGCGGTTACCCGATCCACGGCAACTTCCCCGGTTGGCTCGAAGTGCTCAAGTCCTTTGGCGCGGCCATGCCCGGCTTGTTTGTGGTGGTCATCATTTTGGGCGGCATCTTGTCGGGTGCATTCACGGCCACCGAGTCGGCCTCCATTGCCGTGGCCTGGGCCTTGTTTGTCACGGTGATCGTTTACCGAACCTTGACCTTTCAGAATTTTCTCAAGGCCTGCGCCAAGGCCTGCAAAACCACCGGCGTGGTGCTGCTCTTGATCGGTATTTCCAACGCCTTCGGTTACTTCATGGCCTTGTATGAGGTGCCACAGATGACCGGTGCGCTGATGCAAAAAATCAGCAGCGAACCTTGGGTCATCTTTTTGATGATCAACATCTTGTTGTTCATCCTGGGCACCTTCCTCGACATGGCCGCGACCATCTTGATCTGCACGCCGATCTTCATGCCGATCGCCATGCACTTTGGCATGGACCCGATGCAGTTCGGCATCATGCTGCTGATCAACTGCGCGCTGGGCCTGAACACGCCACCTGTCGGGTCGGTGCAGTTTGTGGGGTGCGCGATTGGCGGCATCTCGGTCGGGCAGGTCATGCGCACCATTGCGCCGTTCTACGGCGCTTTGACCCTGGCCATGCTGCTGGTGACCTATGTGCCGCAGTTCACACTGTGGCTGCCGAATTTGCTCAAGTGATGAAGACCTGTTCATGAGTTCTACCCGCGCACCTTTGGCGATCCGCATGCATCCGGCCGACAACGTGGCCATCATCGCCAACGACGGCGGCCTGACCGCGGGCACCGTCATGCCCGAAGGACCTGCGGCAGGCTTGATCCTGCGCGACAAGGTGCCGCAAGGCCACAAAGTCGCCTTGGTTGACTTGGCCCAAGGCCAGGCCGTGCTGCGCTACAACGTGCCGGTGGGCTATGCCCGCCAAGCCATTGCGGCGGGCAGCTGGGTGCACGAGCGTTTGCTGGACATTCCACCAGCACGCGAACTGCAAGGCCTGCCCATGGCCACCGTCCAGCCCGCGCCGCAAGCCCCGCTGGAAGGCTTCACCTTTGAAGGCTATGTCAACGCCGACGGTTCGGTGGGCACACGCAATTTGCTGGCCATCACCACCACGGTGCAATGCGTGGCCGGGGTGGTCAAGGTGGCGGTGGAGCGCATTGAGCGCGAGTTGTTGCCGCTGTTTCCGCAGGTCGATGGCGTGGTGGGGCTGGAACACACTTATGGCTGTGGCGTGGCGATTGACGCACCTGGCGCCGAGATCCCGATCCGCACCCTGCGCCACATCAGCCTGAACCCCAACTTTGGTGGCGAGGTGATGGTGGTCAGTTTGGGTTGCGAAAAACTGCAGCCTGATCGTTTACTCCCTGCAGGCAGCTTCCCGATCCATGATGCACGCGAGAAAGACCAAGGCCCTGACCTGGTCTGCCTGCAAGACGATGCGCATGTGGGCTTCATGTCCATGATCGAGCACATCGTGCAAAGTGCACGCCCGCACCTGGAGCGATTGAATGCCCGCCGCCGCCAAACGGTGCCAGCCAGCGCGCTGGTGGTGGGTGTGCAGTGCGGTGGCAGCGACGCGTTTTCAGGCGTCACGGCCAACCCGGCCGTGGGCTACATGGCCGACCTGATCGTGTGTGCGGGTGGCACCGTGATGTTTTCGGAAAACACCGAAGTGCGCGATGCGGTGGAGCAACTCACCAGCCGCGCCGCCACGCCCCAGGTGGCCGATGACATCGTGCGTGAACTCGCTTGGTACGACCAGTACCTCGACCGTGGCCGTGTGGACCGCACCGCCAACACCACGCCGGGCAACAAGGCGGGGGGCTTGTCCAACATCGCCGAAAAAGCCATGGGCTCCATCATCAAGAGCGGCAGCTCGGCCATTGCCAGTGTGCTGGCCCCGGGTGACAAGCTCAAGGCGGACCAAAAAGGCCTCGTGTTTGCCGCCACACCCGCCAGCGATTTCATTTGCGGCACCTTGCAGCTGGCCGCAGGCATGAACGTGCACGTGTTCACCACCGGGCGCGGCACACCCTATGGCTTGCAGGCTTGCCCCGTGGTCAAGGTGGCCACCCGTACCGATCTGGCTCGCCGCTGGCACGACCTGATGGACATGAACGCCGGGCGCATCGCTGACGGCGAGATCACCATCGAAGAAGCCGGCTGGGAGCTGTTCCGCATGATGCTGGACGTGGCCAGTGGCCGCAAAACCTGGGCCGAGCAGTGGAAGTTGCACAACGCCCTGGTGCTGTTCAATCCTGCACCCATCACCTGAACCACTTGATCACAACGAGGAGACACACCATGACACAACGCCGCCAATTCATCCAGTCCGCCGTGGCCTGCGCCGCTGCCGCCATGGCACCCGCTGCCTTCAGCCAAGCAGCGCCTTGGCCCTCCAAGCCGATCAACTACCTGGTCGCCTTTCCAGCCGGTGGCACCACCGACATCCTGGCCCGTGTGGTCTCGCAAAAACTGGGTACGGCGCTGGGCACCAACTTGGTCATTGAAAACAAAGGCGGTGCGGGCGGCAGCGTGGGCTCCGAGATCGCGGCACGCGCTCCGGCCGACGGCTACAACCTGCTGGGCGGCACCATCAGCTCGCACGCCATCAACGTGAGCCTGTACCCCAAGCTGGGCTATGACCCGATCAAATCGTTCACGCCCGTCTACCTGTATGGCACCAACCCGGTGGTGTTGGTGGTGGCGGCCAACAGCCCTTACAAAACACTCAAAGACTTGCTGACCGCCGCCAAAGCCAACCCCGGCAAACTGTCCGGCGCATCGGCGGGGAACGGCACATCGCAGCATTTGGCGCAAGAGTTGTTGGCGTTCAAAGGCGGCGTCAAATTCACCCACGTGCCTTACAAAGGCAGCGCACCCGCCATCCAGGATGTGATGAGCGGCCAGGTGGACTTCATGTTCGACACCACCGTGGTGGCAGGGGCCCACATCCAGAGCGGCAAGCTGCGCGCCTTGGCCGTGACCTCGGCCAAGCGCCTGAGCGACTCGCTGCCCGATGTGCCCACCGTGGCCGAGTCGGGCTGGCCCGGCACACAAGGTTTTGAGGTGGTGTCCTGGCAAGCCTTGTTTGCCCCCGCAGGCACACCCAAGCCCATCGTGGACAAACTGCACGCCGAAATTTTGAAGATCATCCAGACACCCGAAATGCAAGAGCGCATCAAAGGTCTGGGCATGCAGCCATCGACCCTGACGCCTGAACAGGTTCAGGCTTTCCAGAAAGCCGAAATCGAGAAGTGGGCGCAGGTCATCAAGGCGGCGAACATCAAGCTGGACTGAGCCCCCCCAGTCAACCAGCTTCGGCCAGTCAGCCCACCTGCCCTTGCAGCAGGTGGGCTTTTTTTCATCAGCTGGGGCGCTTCATCTGGCACGAAGTGGGTTGGGCGCTGATGTAGGAGTCCCAAGTCACTTCGGTGCGGAAACCGTAGCCGGTGTTTTCGGCGTCGTACTTCACACCTTTGCTGCCTTTTTTGGCCCAGATGCCCAGGTACAGCGGCGCTTCGAGCTGGTGGTCGTTCTTGCGCATCTTCACTTCACCGATGGGGCTCTTGTAAGTCATGCCTTCCAGCGCGAAAGCGACCTTCTTGGCATCGGTGGACTGGGCCTTGCGCATGGCTTCACGCAGCATGTTCATGGTGTTCCAGTGGGCGGCAAAGATGAAGTCTTCGTTGTATTTCTTCTTGTAGTCCACATAGATTTTTTCCAGCTCGGGCGTGGGGGCGTTGTGCACCCAGTTCCAGATCACGCCGACCTTACCGTCGCCCCAAGCGCCCAGCTGTGCGGGTGTGCCGGGGTTGTTGGCGTTCAGGGTGAAGTAGTTGATGTTCAGACCAAAGTCGCGTGCCGACTTGAACATCAGCGTCAGGTCGCTGCCCCAGTTGGAGGTAATCACGGTGTCGGCCCCCGAAGCGGCGATCTTGGCCACATAGGAAGCAAAGTCACGCGTTTGCGCAATCGGGATGAAGTCGTCGCCCACGATCTGGATGTCGGGCCGCTTGCGGGCCAGGTATTCCTTGGCGGCTTTGGACACTTGCCTGCCGTGCGTGTAGTCCTGGTTGATCAGGTACACCTTCTTGATGTCCTTGCGGCTTTGCATGTAGGTGGACAAGGCCTCCATCTTCATCTCGCTAGAGGGGTAGAAACGGAAGTGCCAGAAGCTGCAGCGCTCGTTGGTCAGCATCGGGTCCATCGCGGAATAGTTGAGGTAGACCGTCGCGCGGTCAGGCTCACGTTCGGCCAGTTTGTTGAGCGCGTCCACCAGCGCCAGAGCCACCCCCGAGCCACCCCCTTGCGTGATGAAGCGGATACCGCGGTCGTTGGCCGCTTTCAAGGCGTTCAGGCTTTCTTGGGGCGAGCCTTTGTTATCGAAATCAACGATTTCGAACTGCGGGTCTTTGGGTCCGGCTTTGGCGTTGAGCTGGATGACCACTTCGCGCAGTTGCTTGAGCGAGCTTTGGCCCGTCAGGGCAAAGGGGCCAGAGAGCAGATCGACAAAGCCGATCTTGACAGTCTCGGCCGCTTGGCTGCCCATGCTGGCAGCCAGTGCGGTCGCGCAGAGCGACCACTTCAGCCAATTTTGAATCTGGGAATTTCGCATCACGTTGTGTCTCCTGGTGTTGATCGGCTCAAAGTTCAATAGGGCCGGCGTTCTGCTGGCAATGCCCTTGGGCAACAGAGGCAAAGTGATGATCGCAAACCGTGGCCTGTGGCACTGTCTCTTAGGTGCGGCACCGCCTGGCCGCTACTGGTACGGTTTGTTTTTTGGAGTGAAAGCCATGCAAAAAAGACTGTTCAACTGGGCTGTGCCTGTACTGTTGGCACTGGCCGCTTTGCCCGTAGCCGCCCAAACCGCATACCCCACCAAGCCCATCAAGATCGTTGTGCCGTTCCCGGCGGGTGGCACCTCTGACGTGCTGGCCCGCATGCTGGGCCAGAAGATGACCGAGAGCTGGGGCCAGCCCGTGGTGGTTGAGAACAAGCCCGGCTCCAGCGGCAACCTGGGGGCCGACGCGGTGGCCAAGTCGGCTGCGGACGGCTACACCCTGGTGCTGATGGATGTGGGCAATCTTGTCATCAGCCCGGCCTTGTTCAAGTTGCCCTTCAACGTGGCCAACGACTTTGCGCCGGTGGCCATGGTGGCCTATTCGCCGCACCTGCTGGCCGTGAGCACCAAGGTGCCCGCCAACACCCCGGCCGAGCTGGTGGCCTACGCCAAAGCGCAAAAGGGCAAGCTCAACTACGCGGTGGCCGCAGGCATGGGCAGCGCCTCGCACCTGGCAGGCGTCATGTACGCGCAGCGCAACGGCATTGAGTGGGGCTATGTGCCCTACAAAGGTGGCGCACAAGCCATCACCGATTTGATCGGCGGCCAGGTGGACGTGATGTTCAATGGCATGGTTGCCACCTACCCGCATGTGAAAGCGGGCAAGATCAAACTGATCGCCATCTCGAGTGCCAAGCGCAACGCGCAAACGCCAGAGACGCCCACCGTGGCCGAAAGCCTGCCGGGCTTTTTGACGGGGAGCTTTCAGGGCCTGCTGGCCCCGGCGGGCACGCCGAAGGCCGTGATCGACAAACTGCACGCCGAAGTGCAACGCATCGCCGCCATGCCCGATGTGCGCGAGCGCCTGACCACCCTGGGCGCAGAGCCCTCGGGCATGAGCACGGCGGAGTTTGGCAACTGGCTCAAGGCCGAGATCCCGGCCATGGCCAAGATCGTGAAGGACGAGAGGATCACGGTGGAGTGAAGGGGGAATGTGATGGTCAGATCAATGGCATCGGCCATCAGCTGATAACTGCTGTCCGAAACTGAACGTTCCTTTAAAGCTGCGAGCGGATTGCGCTATACGGAAACCACTGCCAGGATTTGACCCAATGTGGTCGGTCGTGTGTTTGTGGTATCGAGATCTGGGGCGGACATTAAGACCGTTCAGATATTGAACACCTCGTTGAGCGCCTGCTTCCCCCAGCAGTTGTAAAAATCATGGATTGTTTTTTCTCTGCACGAGCGCCATGGCGCATGGCTGAGCTGAAGATTGCAAGAACTTGCACAGACCCCAGCGGCTGATTGAAAAACAGGGCGCTTGTGATCATCGTCACGATGGGCAGCATGAAAGTTGAGATGCCTGAAACCGCCGCAGGCAAATTCGTGCAAGTTGAAATCAGGCACTATTACCCAAGCACATTGGGAAAAAGTAATGTAGCCGATCACCAAAACGTTAGTTCATGACGGTACGCAGGGTTCTTTTGGGGCTTGAATGATCGCAATCCTGGTCACAGGGATTCAAGAGAACGCCCGAAAAGTCCAGATCGAAATTTCGCTAACGGCAAGTTGGAACAGGCCCCAATTCGTGCCTCACATGACAGTCAAAGCGGCAATGTATGGGAGTCCATTTTCCCGGGGTGAAGACGTTTGTTGCATCGCTGAGTGCCGTTGGTCGATTGCTGAAGAACCCCATTGAGATTTACATGTGAACGAGGTTATTCATAGGTATCATGTTCAACAGTTGGAAATAAATTTTTAAGTGAGGTTGATGTGACGTCGGAAATCGATGAGCTGCCAAGCAGCATGGGCGAAGGCGAGCGCCGCAGTTATTCGGCACCCGCATTGGAAAAAGGCTTGGATATATTGGAAATCCTTTGCCACAGCGAGCGACCCATGACGCAAAAAGAGATCGCTCAAGGTCTTGGTCGAACGGTTGGTGAAATCTATCGAATGGTCGCGTGCCTTGTTGAGCGCAACTATGTCAGCCAAGTTGACGACAACACTTACATCATCACAACCAAGTTGTATGAGCTTGCGCACATCAACCCCCCTACACATCGATTGATGTTTGAGGCCGTTCCGATCATGAAACGCCTCGCGATGGAACTGGATCAGTCTTGTCATTTGACCGTTTATTCGCAGGGAAAACAGGTCGTTCTGGCCAAGGTGGATACGCCCAGCGGCATGGGTTTCAGTGTCCGTACAGGATCAGAGCTGGATGTGTTGATTTCAGTGTCCGGGCGGGTTTTGTTGGCCTTCCAAAATGAAGAAACAACCAAACTTTGGCTCGAGGAATCAGTTCAACGAAAACCTGAGCAATCGGATCCGCAGATCCAAGCCATTCTTGAATCCATTCGAAAGATCGGCTTCGAGTCGGTCCCCAGTGTGCAGGTGCGTGGGCTGTACGCAGTCAGCTTTCCCATCCTGGATACCCAAGGCCATGCCATGGCGGCACTGACGGTTCCGTACTCTGAGCGCATTGATCAAAATAAACGCAAGTCGATTCCAGAAGTTACAGCAGCTTTGGGCGCTGCTGCTCGAAACATTTCTGAGCGGCTAGGCGGCGGCAAAGGTTCAACGCTTGGCTGAACGCTTACCGCCGGGTGGTCATTCCATCAGTCGACCCTTGCGCCGGACTGTTTCACAACCCGAGCCCATTTATTCAGCTCAGACTTGGTGAAAGCCGCAAATTCTTCGGCTGTATTACCAACAGGTTCAGCACCCAGTGCCAAGAATCTGTCGCGTACTTCCGGCAAGCGTGTGATCTGAGCAATTTCGTTCGACAGTTTCTGAACGATGGCTTGTGGCATGGCCTTAGGTGCCCACATGCCGTACCACGTACTGAAATTAAAGCCGGGGATGCCACTTTCAGCGATGGTCGGCACATTGGGCAATGCCGAAGATCGTTTTTGTGTGGTGACTGCGATGGCCTTCAATGCGCCCGATTTGATGAAAGGTTGGCTCGATGGCAAGGAGTCAAACATCATCTGGACTTGTCCGCTGAGCAAGTCCGTGAGTGCAGGGGCGCTCCCTTTGTAAGGGACGTGCTGCATGTTTTCAATGCCTGTTGCCACCTTGAATGCTTCACCTGCCAAGTGCGGCGCAGTGGCGTTCCCTGACGAAGCAAAATTGACAGGCGTTTTGGATGACTTCACCCAAGCGATCAGTTCTTTGACAGTTTGTGCAGGCGTTTGAGCGTTGACAACCAGGACAAGCGGAACGTCCGCAAGGTTGCTCAGCGGTGTGAAGTCTGCAATCGCGTCGTATCGGGTTTTATCGTACAAGCTTGGGTTGATCACATGCAATGAAGCATTGACCAGCAAGGTATATCCATCTGCTTGTGATTTGGCGACCATGTCAGCGCCGATCATGCCGCTCGCGCCCGGTTTGTTGTCAACGACAAAGCTTTGGCCCAAGCGCTCAGAAAGTTTTTGCGCCACGATGCGCCCCAGTACATCTGTTGGACCACCCGGTGGAAATGGAATGATCACTTTGACAGTGCGACTGGGGAACTCTTGTGCCCAGACAGGCAGGGACCCAAAGGTAAGGCAGCTGCCCAGCGTTTGTAAAACATGACGACGATTCATGGTTTTCTGGATTTTCAAGTTTTGGAAGAAGATGCCACGACTGCGCCTGAATTCAGCATCGCTTCGATTTGTTCTTGTTCGAAGCCCATTTCAGCAAGCAGTGGCTTTGAGTCCCACCCTTTGGGTTGGGCCGTAGACCGCACATCCAAGTAGCCATCGTCAACTCTGATGGAAGCGCGAATGGCTGCAACAGTGCCCTCTGTCGGGTGTGATTCTTGAGAGATCAAACCGACAGCCTTCAGATGCTTGTCGTGTTGTAGCGTTT
Organism: Limnohabitans sp. MMS-10A-192; assembly: GCF_003063335.1. Taxonomy (GTDB): domain Bacteria; phylum Pseudomonadota; class Gammaproteobacteria; order Burkholderiales; family Burkholderiaceae_C; genus Limnohabitans_A. The sequence goes on from NZ_NERX01000007.1 coordinate 66,601, forward strand.
CCAGGGTGTGACAGGGCTGAACGGCAATGTCTGCTTTTTGAAATAGCTCAAGCCATTCGTCCGTGGTCATGTGGGTCAGCGGCGCGCCCCTGATTTCAAACCATTCTTTAACGTTCTTTGCCCGTGCGGATATTGAATTGAACCGCGCATCGTTGAGCAAGTCGCTGCGGCCAGTCGCATTCAGGAAGGCACGAACCTGAGAATCCGTGTTCACCGTGAAGGAAATCCATCCGTCAGATGTTTGAACAGGTTTGTTTTGCGGACTGAGCAGTCTGAGGTCACCTGCGGGTCCGACGGGAGGGTCAAAGCTTTGTTGCGCCAGATGCTCTTGCAGGACAAATCCAGCCATGGTTTCAAACATGGGGACCTCAATCGTGCAGCCCTTGCCAGTAGATTGGTATTCCACAACGGCGGCCAGAATGGAGCCAGCTGCGATTTCTCCTGCCACGTGATCGCAGATCAACATGGGGACATAGTTTGGCGCGCCATCGCGTTTCAAAAACAATCCGGCCATGCCTGTGACACCTTGGACGACGCTGTCATAGGTTGGAAGGCCTGCATAGGGGCCATCGGTGCCATAGCCCGTGATGAGGCAATAAATTTTTTCAGGAAAGCGACTGCGTATCGAGTCCGCATCAATGCCCAGTTTTTGCAGGGCTTGAGGGCGCATGTTGGCCACAATGACATCAACAGACTCAATCAAGCGATCCATGACTTCTTTGGCTCCCGGCTTCTTGAGGTCAAGGCAGATATTTCTTTTGCCACGGTTCAAGTGCAAGTAAGCACCCGAATGTTGACCTGTAGGCGAGAGGCCGCCAAGCCCGCGCATGAGGTCACCTTCCGGATTTTCAACTTTGATGATCTCCGCCCCGTACTGACCGAGCCGCCATGTACAAACTGGGCCGACAACGACACTGGTCAAATCCAGCACACGGATATTTTTCAGTGGCTTAAAGCTCATGGGTAATTACCTCCATATCAATGGCCAAGATGAAGCGGTGGTCATAGGCTTGGATTTGCCACTTCCCCTCCAATTGTTTGGCCACCATGGTGATGGGGCTTCCACAGAAAAGAGGCGCAATGTGGCGAACCTTGATGCCAGCAGGGTGAACATTGACGTCGTTACGCAAAAACTCTGTCATCAGCAGTGTGGCAAGACCACCGTTGACAACCAGGTCAGGGAATCCTTCTACATTGCGGGCGTGTGAGCGGTCAATGTGGATCTTGTGCGAATTAAAGCCAAGCGCTGAATATTGAAAAATCAGCGTTTCATCGGGCACAACTGTTTTCACAAACTGGCCTGTCAGCTCATCAGGGTGCTTAGACACACCAACGGCTGAACCACCTTTGCTGGCAGGCAGCAGCAGGTAGGTTTGCGTTTCAACCAGAGCCAATGTTTGGCATTCGGTCAGTGTGAGTTCATGTTCAATGGTCGCAATGGCCAATGGACCTGACTGATTGGTTTTCTGAGTGATGTTGCGGATGCAACTTCGACGAGTGACAGCGGTGCCGATGGGAATGTCCGATTTGTACGCAACCGTTCGGCCTCCCAGCATCAATCGTGGAAGGCCCATATCGGGCATAGGAACACCAAGGCCGGGAAACCCATCTGCTCTGAGCTGCGAGCGCTTGGTGTCAGCGGCCATCAACAGGAACTGCCAACCTCTGGGCAAAGCAGCCCCAAGCTCAAAAGCATCGGGTTCTAAATCCAGCATGGCTGCGACTCTGCGCACAGAGGAGACGCTGCATATTTCTGTGCGCACGACTTCTTCCTGACTGGCAATCAAACGTGTTGGATTTGGCAATATTGAATTCATATGTGAATCCTATCATTCATTGGTAATTCTGAAAAGCGTCCAAATTGCAGTTTCAGGCGGAAAAATATAGGGATAACCCTTAGAAAGATTCACTTGTGCATCATTGAATTCACATATGAATTGCTATATCGTTCATACCCAGAGTTGAGGAAGAGAACTTGGCTCGCAGAAAAAGTGACCTCGTGAACAAGAGTCAAGGGGTTCCATCTCAAACCGAACGAAAGGAAATGGCGATGAATTTCAAGTTCCATCACATGAACATCTGTACCGACAACTTGTCGCGACTGAGCAAGTTTTACAAAACGCTTTTTGATCTGGGCACGATTGCAGACAAAGAGCACACCGTGGTGAGCGGCATACGCGAAGATCGCGCTTACACAGGCAAAGTGGACTTCCTGACGGATGGCGACATTGAATTCCATTGGTCAGAGCGTGACCTGGAAACGGGATTCAAAATGAAGAAGTTTGTCAACCCTATGGGGCATGGACATTTCTGCTTCCGTACAGACGACATCAAGGGGTTCATGCGTCGCTGCGATGAACTCGGCATCAAGTACGCGGACTATGGATGCTGGGCCATTCCTGGCTGGTATCAGGTGTTTTTGTATGACCCAGATGGCCACTGCATTGAAGTGCACCAGCCGAATGTTTTTAATTGAATCAATAACCAAAGGAGACAAAATGTCATTCGCTTCGAAAATCAATCAGGCTTCTGTAGGTACAAATCGTCGAGACCTTCTGAAGGTTATCGCAGGCGTATCTGCAACCACCATGGTACCTGGAATTGTTCTGGCTCAGACGGCCAACAAGGTCAGTATGAAAATCGCCATCACACTGCCCGATACCCACCCGACACCCGTTGCTTTGAAGGCGGCTTGCGCTGAGATCTTGAAAGAATCAAACGGCCGACTGAGCATTGATGTCTACTCCAGCGGCCAGTTGGGCAGCGACACTGACACACTCTCTCAAGTTCGCTCCGGTGCCATCGATTTTGTGTGCACTGCAGGTTCGATCTATGGCAATCTGATTCCCGTTGCGGCCATCAACTCCATCGCGTTTGCGTTCCCTGATTACGCCACGGTCTGGAAAGCCATGGACGGCGATCTGGGGGCACACATGAAAGCTGCTTTTGACAAGGCCAACCTGGTGCAGGTGGGTAAAGCTTTTGACCATGGCTTCCGTCAGATCACACATTCGACAAAACCGATCACATCACCCAAAGACATGGTGGGTATGAAGATTCGGGTTCCTGCTACGCCCTTGTGGACATCCATGTTCAAAGCGTTGGACGCAGCGCCCGCATCGGTGCCCATCGGCGAGTTGTACACCGCGCTGCAAACCAAAGTCGTTGATGGCCAGGAAAACGCACTGCCCACCATCGATGCGGTCAAGTTGTATGAAGTTCAAAAGTACTGCTCATACACCTCGCACATGTGGGAATACTTCTCCTTGGTGGGTAACAAGCGAAACTGGAACGCCTTGCCTGAAGACCTGCGCGCCTTGGCTACGCGTATTTTTGAAGCGCACGCTGTGAAGCAACGAGCCGCTCATGATGCGCTGAACGCAACACTCGAGACCAAACTCAAAGGTCAGGGTATGCAGTTCAATAAAGTGGATACCAAGCCATTCCGCGACATTTTGCAAAAGTCCACCTACTACGTTGATTGGCAGAAGAAGTTTGGTACTGAAGCTTGGGCTTTGCTCGAGAAATACAGCGGCAAGCTCGCTTAAAAAAGACGTCATTTTCGCGTCTGGCATCTAGCACCTGACAGGCATATCGGATTTTTCCGGTATGCCTGCTTCACTGCTGCTGTTGAGATTTACACATACACATTGCCACTGAAACATATGAACAGTCCGGATTCACCTTCTTCGGCGCTCGAACTGGGGCCTCAGTTGTCCCCTGCTGAGACCGCGTTCAACCGCATGCTATCCAAATGGATGATTCCTCTTGAGGCAGCCTGCGCCGCACTCATGGTCAGCATTGTGGTGATGCTCTTCAGTGGCGTCATGGCGCGGTATGTGTTTTCACGACCTCTGGGTTGGATCGATGAGGCCGTTTCATTTGCATTCATCTGGGTGGCCATGTTGGGTGCGGTACTGGCCATGCACCGCAACGAGCATCTTCGCCTGTCCATGTTCGTCGACAGAATGTCAGATCGTTGGCGTGGCCTTGTTCATGCATTTGCGTTGGCTGCTATGGGCGCATTTCTGATTGCGCTGATTGGCCCCGCCATTGAACATGTAGAAAGTGAATGGATTGTCACATCGCCAGCGCTTGAAATACCAAGCGGTATTCGGGTGATCGCCATAGCGTCAGGCATGATTTTGATGTTGGCTGTCATTGCGGCTTATGCTTTGAAGACCGTGACAAAAACCAATTTGTCCATCGCTGTCGTGGGTGTTGGTGCATTCATTGTGGCGTGCAATTGGCTATCACCCAATTTCAGCCAATTGGGTTTGATCAACATTTTGATTTTCTTGTGCGGTCTGGTCATTCTCTGTCTTGTATCGGGAGTGCCCATTGCCTTTTGTTTCGGCATTGGCGTGATGGCGTATCTGGCATTCACCGGCAATGTGCCACTGGTGGTGATTGTTGGGCGAATTGATGAGGGTATGGGCAACATTGTTCTGGTTTCGGTGCCCATATTTGTGCTGCTGGGTTGCATTCTGGATGCAACAGGCATGGGCAAGGCCATTGTTGATTTGCTGGCTTCCTTGATTGGTCATGTGAAAGCAGGCATGTCTTACGTCCTGCTGGCTTCATTGTTCATCGTGTCTGGTATTTCAGGCTCCAAAGTTTCGGACATGGCCACAGTGGCTCCGGCACTTTTCCCAGAGATGCGCAGACGAGGCAACAAGCAATCAGAAATGGTGGCGCTTTTGGCAACTGGTGCTGCCATGGCTGACACTGTTCCACCCAGCATTGTTTTGATCGTGCTCGGTTCTGTGGCGGGTGTGTCGATTGCAGGGCTCTTTGAGAGCGGCTTCTTTGTGGCCATGGTGCTGCTGCTGGCACTTTTGGTGCTAGCTCGCTGGAAGGCGCGCAACGAAGAAACAGGAAACATTCAACGTCCCAGCGCCAAGGTCATCGGACGTTTGGCCTTGATTGCAGCCCCTGCGCTTGTGCTGCCATTTTTGATCCGCAGTGCGGTTGGCGGCGGCGTCGCAACGGCAACCGAGGTGTCCACCATCGCGGTCCTTTACGCCATGTTGATTGGCCAGGTTTTATACGGTGGCATTGGATGGAAGCGTGCTTATGCCATGTTGGTGGAGACCGCTGCTCTGAGTGGTGCCATTCTGCTCATTTTGGGAACGGCTTCTGCCATGGCATGGGCGATCACGCAAAGTGGAATCGTTCAGCAACTCTCTTCGTTCTTGACCACCTTGCCAGGGGGCTGGATGGCTTTTATGGCCGTCACAGTGCTTGTATTTTTGATTTTGGGATGTCTTCTTGAAGGCTTGCCTGCAGTGTTGCTGCTGGCACCGATCATGTTCCCCATTGCCAAAAAACTGGGCATCAATGACATCCATTACTCCATGGTGATTGTCTGCGCCATGAACGTTGGATTGATGATGCCGCCAATCGGCGTTGGCTTTTACATTGCATGCCGAATTGGTGACGCCAAACCCGATGACGTGATCGTTGCAATCTGGCCTTACATCGCCGCTCTGCTGGTTGGGGTCATTGTGATTGCAGCCTTTCCAGCCTTGTCAACTTTCATGCTCTGATGTTTTTTTAAGAGCCATGCTATGAAAGTTTTCGTGACGGGTGCGGGTGGATACATCGGTGGATCCGTGGCAGCCGCTTTGATCAAAAGAGGGCATCAAGTCAGAGGGCTGACGCGCAGTGCTGCCGGTGCCGAGCAGTTGAAGTCTTATGGCATTGACCCTGTCATGGGTGAGCTGGATGATTCACGCTTGTTGATGCAAGAAGCTTCTGTGGCTGACATGGTCATCAACACCGCCAATGCCGACCATCAAGGGGCGGTGGAAGCGCTGATTTCGGGGTTGAATCAATCAGGCAAAAGATTGATTCATACCAGTGGCACGAGCATTGTGGGTGATGACGCTCGCGGTGATTTTTGTTCCGAAGTCATTTTTTCTGAGGAAACATCCCTGGCAATAGACCCCCGCAAGCAAGCGCGACGCGACATTGATTTGAGGGTGATGGATGCTGCCAAGCAAAACGTTCACTCCGCCGTGATCATTCCCAGTTTGATTTACGGCCATGGAACAGGCGTCAACAAGCAAAGCATTCAGGTGCCATTCTTGGTCAAGAATGCCCTTGAAGTCGGCTCCGTTCAGATTGTGGGCAAAGGCTTGAATACCTGGTCGAACATTCACATCGACGACTTGGTGAACTTGTACCTTGCTGTGTCAGAGCAAGCACCGGCGGGTTCTTTTTATTTTGCTGAAAACGGTGAGGCAGCTTTCAGTGATGTGGCAGATGCCATATCAAGGCGATTTTCAATTCCTCAAATTGAGCACCTCCACGCAGATGACGCCGTCAAGCGCTGGGGTGCTGCAAGGGCACTTTTCACCTTTGGAAGCAACAGCCGAGTCCGGTCGGTTCGGGCCAAAAAAGAGTTGAACTGGCGCCCCGTACACGTGTCTGTCCAAAACTGGATTTTGGCAGGCTACCAACCTCAATGAATGAATGATTTTTAAAAGGACTGTTGACCTATGTTACTGATGGATAAGGTTTGCATCATTGCAGGCGCCGCATCACTGCGCAGCATTGGCTATGCAACTGCAGAATTGTTTGTTGAACACGGCGCCAAAGTCGTCGTCACGGACGTCAGCATGAATGCGGACGTGTTGGGCTCGATCAAGACATCGATTGAAAATAAACTGCAGAGGTCAATTTCTATAGATGGCATTCAATGCGATATCAGTCAAAAAGAAGCCTGTGATGCATTGATTGCGGAGGTCGTTCAACGCCATGGCAGGATTGATTGCATGGTCAATTCGGCGGGCATCGTACGATCTAGCCCGATTCTTGAGATCGATGAGAAAGAGCTTGATCTCATGTTCGACATCAACCTCAAAGGTGCATTCTTCCTTTGCCAAAGTGTTTTGGAAGTTTTTAAAACTCAGCGTTCGGGCAATATCGTGAACGTCGCATCTCTGGCGGCCCAACGTGGCGGTGGTCTTGTGGGTGGTTCGCACTATGCGGCCTCCAAGGGCGGCATGCTGAGTCTGACCAGAAGCATTGCCCGCGAATTTGGCGCACTGGGCATTCGTGCCAACGCGATTTGCCCTGCGATGATTGATACCCCCATGCTGGATGGCATCTCGCAAGAGCGTCTTCAAGGCATTGTGGAGGGTATTCCGCTTAAACGCATTGGATCGACACGGGAAATGGCGGGTGCTTGTTTGTATCTTGCTTCTGATCTCGCAGGCTTCGTGACGGGCGCGACGCTGGATGTCAACGGCGGAACACACATCCACTGAACTTGAAAACGGATTGGCATTCCAAAATCATTCTGGCGTTAGGCGAAATTCGAACTCAGACGCATTGAATCGTTCAATTGATTAGGTTTGGGTGAAGACTTTGCATCGTGGAGATGACTTCCACGATGAACTTATCGTATCCAAGGCTTCACTTTCACTTGCCTTGGCAGGTGAGTCTCTAAAAAATGAATCCCAAAAAAAGCGGCACATCCATGATGTAGCCGCTTTTTTGATTTCCGCACTTATTTTCTTTAAGTGCCCTTAGCTGCACAAAGGCAGTGCTCAGCTTAAACGACCGCCCATGGAAGTCGTTTAAGCCAATGTCTGATGTCTGATCAGAACGGGTATTGCTGTTGATGAGGCTCGATGGTGACCCATTTGAGCTCTGTGAACTCATCCACCACTGCGCGGCCATCAAAGCGACCATAGCCGCTGTTTTTGGTGCCGCCGTAAGGTGCTTGAGCCTCGTTCTGCACGGTGGCGCCGTTGACGTGGACAGAGCCATAGTCCATTTCCATGGCCACTGCCAATGCGCGGTTAACGTCACGCCCGAACACACCAGAAGACAGGCCGTAGTCACTGTCGTTGGCCACGTCGATGGCTTGCTGGGTCGTCTTGACACGAATCACCACCGTGATGGGGCCAAAGGTTTCCTGGTCATAGATTTGCATGTCTGAAGTGACATGGTCCAGGATGGTTGCTGGCATCACGGCACCATCGGCCACACCACCGCACACCAGTTTGGCGCCTTTGTTCAAGGCGTCTTGCAGCATTTCGTTGATGCGTGTGCCCGACGAGGCATTGATCATGGGGCCAATGATGCATTGGGGGTTAACGGCAGGATCACCGCCTTGCAGTTCTTTGGCGCGTGCCGCAAATTTGGCAACGAATTCATCGGCCACTTTTTCGTCCACGATCAAGCGCTCGGTGGACATGCAAATTTGACCCTGGTACAGGAAGGAGCCAAAGACTGCAGCTTTCACAGCCTCATCCACATTGGCGTCGTCCAACAACACCAAAGGTGATTTACCGCCCAATTCCAGCAGGCAACGCTTGAGCTGCTTGGCGGCTTTTTCCGCCACGATGCGTCCCACGCGTGTGGAGCCTGTGAAGTTGATGCGGCGGATGGCTTTGTGGGCAATCAAGGCATCGACCACTTCGGGGGCGCTTTGTGGCGAGTTGCTCAGGTAGTTCAAAGCACCGGCAGGAAAACCTGCCTCCACCAAGGCCTCGGCGACCAGGGCGTGTGTTTTGGGGCTGGCTTCGGATCCGCGGAAGACCACGGTGTTACCGCACACCAAGGGGTAAGCAATGGCGCGAGCAGCCAGCACCACGGTGCCGTTCCAAGGCACGATGCTCAGGATGACACCCACAGGTTGACGCAGCGTCATGGACAGCGCGCCGGGTTTGTCGGTTGGAATGGTTTCGCCCTGAATTTGCGTGGCCAGCGATGCGGCTTCGCGGAACACGTTGGCGGCCAAGTGCACGTTGAAACCTGCCCACAGCGGCGATGCACCCACTTCAGAAGCCATCACCTCGATGAACTGAGGCGTTTTGGATTCGAGGATGTCAGCCGCTTTGAGCAGCAGGCGACGGCGCTCGCTGGGTGGGGAGTTGCGCCAAGATTTGAACGCAGCATGTGCGGATTCGGCCGACTTTTTGGCGTCTGCAACGCTGGCCGAAGAAGCTTCTGTGACCAGGGAATTGTTGACGGGGTGACGACGCTCGAATTTAGCGTCGTTTTCAGCGTTGACCCACTGGTTGTCGATGAGGAGTTGGGATTTCATGATGTTGTCTGCTTGAGGTTCTTGGGTTGAAAAAAGATTTTTTAAATAACTGAACATGGTGGGTGCGATATCAGCTGCGAGGAGCGAGGATGTCGGCCATGCGCTCACCAATCAAAGCGCATGTGGCCATGGTGGCGACCGATGCGATGCGCGGCATGATGGAACTGTCGGCAATGCGCAGGCCCTGAAAGCCATTCACACGCAGTTGAGCGTCCACGACAGCTTCTTTGTCTTTGCCCATGCGGCAAGTACCGGATTGGTGGAAATAGGTCGTCGCGCCATTGCGCACGAAATCTTCCATTTCTTTGCCTTGGAGTTTTTTGCCTGGAGCGACTTCGCGTTTGACGAAATCTTTCATGGCGGCTGAGTTGCCGATGTCGCGGCTGACTTCGATGCCAAAAGCCAAAGCTTTCACGTCATCCGGGTGGCTCAGGAAACGCGCATCAACGATGGGGCGATCTTTGGGGTCGGCCGAGCGCAGCTTGATCTCGCCACGGCTCTTGGGGGCCACCAGACCGGCGCACAAGGCCCAGCTGGTGCCGGGTGGCGAATATTGTTTGGCCACCACGTCAGAGGCGTAGGGCAACTCGATCTGAACGATGTTGACGTCGGGTGAGGCCAAAGACGATTGGCTCTTGAGGAAGCCCGCAGCATTGGCTGCGCTGTTGCGGTGGGGAATGTGCTCTTTGGGTTCAAAGATACAACCGCCGTGCAGCAGGTGGTCCTGGAAATTCTTGCCCACTTGTTTCGAATTGACCACAGTTTTGATGCCGTGCTGGCGCAACTGCACATCGTCACCAATGCCGCTGAGCATGAGCAGTTTGGGTGTGTTGATGCCGCCCGAGCAAATGATGACTTCGGTGTTGGCACCAATCACGCTTTGAGTGCCGCCACGGTTGATGTGCACGCCGGTCACTTTGGTGCCCGACAGGGCCAGTTTGTCCACATGCGTGTTGACCACCACCGTCACGTTGGGACGCGACAGCACGGGGTACAAATAAGAGCGGGCCATGCTCTGACGACGGCCATCGCGGATGATCTGGTTCATCAATGCGAAGCCGATGCCGCCTTCTTCACGCTGACCATTTTGATCGTCCAAAACGGGGTAGCCCAGCGTCTTGCAGGCCTGCAACAAGCCATTGGCCACAGGATGGGGGTTGTTCGCCGGTTGGCACCACACCGGGCCATTTTTGCCGCGGTAACGGGCATCGGGTTTGCCTTGCCAGTTTTCCATGCGGCGGTAAACCTCCAGGCCCGACTCGTAACCCCAGGCCTTATCGCCACTGGCCTTTGCCCAAAACTCCAGATCATTTTTGAAGGGGCGAGCCCAGATGGTGGCGTTGATGCTGCTGCCACCGCCAACCACGCGGCCCATGTGTTCGGGGATTGCTCGGTTGTTGGTGTGCGGTGATGCGATTGCCACATCACCCCAGTCACGCTCGGTGCCCAAATTGGTGAACCACACGCTGGGGTCCAACACGGAAGGTGCTGTGTCCCAGTCACCAGCTTCGATCATCAAAATTGAAGCATCTTTGCGCGTGGCCAGACGGCCAACCAGTGCGCAAGCTGCAGAGCCTGCACCGACCACCACATAGTCGTATGACGCTTTCAAATTGGTGCTGCGCTCGTTTTGATTGGCACGCATGGCATCGAGTTCGTCGGCCAGAGCGCTCAGGCCCAGCGAGCCAAAGCCTGCGGCCGTGGCTGCTCGGATGAAACCGCGCCGGTTCAGGCGGCCTGCAATCAGGGCGCGCTCCAGGCGCTCCATCAGGGTGTCGTTTTGTGCTTCCATAGGGTCAATGCGGTGGTTCATTTGTCTTCCTGTGATTCTGGTTTCGTGATCAACTCGCTGGTGCTGGCGGGTCATCGTTCGCCCAGCGCAGGTGCGACTTTAGGCGGCACGTCAACAGCCTTGTATGTCGGGATTTCCCCCACCTTTTTTGTTCTGTCTTGGAACAAATTCATACCTGCAATGCCCGCAGCAAAGTGGTTCTTGGTGTCAGGACAGGAATGGGTCAGCCTTCAGCTTTGTGGGGCTGCAAAACACGGCCGTCTTGACGGCCCGCCCGCTCGGCGGTTCTTCTTTTGCAGAAGAAATTATTTTTTGTAGTCGGCGGGATCGATGCCCAGCTCTTTTAGGCGTCGGTAAATCAGACCGCGCGACACTTTCAATCGCTTGGCCGCCTGCGACACATTGCCTTTGTGTTCGGCCAGACACTTCCGAATCAGGTCGGCATCGGCTTGTCGTAGGCTGTCGGCCGGCAAATAGGCTTCATGCAAGTCTGGCGCAGAAAGTGTGCCTAACGTGTGCGTGGCTGGGGCTTGTGGCTCAGGTGGCGTGGCGGCGGGTGTGCTGCCCGCAGCTGGGGGGCTGGTCTGAGCCACCGGCAAGCCATGTTTGCGCAGCTCGCAGGTGACGAAAACATGCAATCCGTTTCGCAGACGTTGCGACTGAAAACCCTGACCGACCAAGGAAGCCAGTTGGCCAAAATGGGTGTCAAAGATGTGCTCGGTGGCGCAGGCTTCCCGCTCGTCGGGGTTGACCGACATGCCCAGTAAATTGCTGGCCACGGAGTTGAGCCAGACCAGTTGGCCGGCCAGGTCGAATCCCAGCATGGCGACCATCGGGGTCTCAATGATGGCTGGCAGAAATTGAAATTTGACGATGAGCAAATCTTGCGACTGCGCCACCAGCAAACGGTTTTCGATGGAGGCGGCATACAAACCGACCACGGAGGCGGGGTCGAATTTGAAGGGCACACCTTCGCTTGAAATGTCCAGAATGCCCGCCAGTTGGCCTTGAATGTTGCGGATGGGTGCGGCCGTGCAAAACATCGTGTTGACCGCATTGGCGTAATGCTCGGCCCCCAGCACAGACGCTTGTTTGCCGGTTCGGGCGACGATGCCTGGCGCGCTGGTGCCGACATGTTCTTCCGACAAATTGACGCCAATTCGGTGGGCCACCGGAATGATCCCTTGCGTCAGGTGTGCAGAGGGGGTTGCGCCAATCAGCACGCCAGAGGCGTCCGTCAAGATGGCCGAGCAATGCGCCGAGCCCAAGGCACTGCCCAAAGCTGGCATTTCATCGAGCCAGGCCTCATGCAGGGTGCGGTTTTTTTGCAATGCCAATTGGCTGCGGCTGAGCGAAACCGGTTGGAATTCGATCTTGTCGTGGGGCTTTTGGCTGGAGCGGTGACAGCGGGTCCAGGACTGAAAAACCGCTTCGCTGACCACGCCCGTTGGCAAAATGCCTTCTTCGAAATAACGTTGACGCGCCAGTGCGACGCGTTCCTCACGTGTGACAAAGAAGGGGCTGTTCATGGCCTGCTTATTCCGCAGCGCCAATCGTCAGTGCCACCTCGGCCACGCCTTCGACACGGCCGGTGATCTGGTCACCGGTCACCACCGCACCCACGCCTTCGGGCGTGCCGGTGTAAATCAAATCGCCGGGTTGCAGGTGGTAGTAAGTCGACAGGTCCGCGATGATTTCGCGGATGTTCCAGATCAGCTTGTCCACGTCGGACGATTGCTTGGTCGTGCCGTTGACTTCGAGGGCAATGGCGCCGTTCTCGATCACCACGCCGGGCATGGGCACGATCTCGGTACAGACCGAGCCTTGCTCGATGTCCTTGCCCGTGTCCCAGGGGCGGCCCTTGTCGCGCGCCACCAGTTGCAGGTCGCGGCGGGTCATGTCCAGACCTGCGGCGTAGCCATACACCAGTTCATGCGCGTTGGCTTCACTCACGCGGAAACCTTCTTTGCCAATGGCCAGCACCAGCTCCATCTCGAAGTGGTAGTTGTTGGTGCGGGGAGGGTAGGCCACGGTCGCGCCGCTTTCCACCAGGGTCTGGGGCGACTTGGTGAAGTAGAAGGCTTGCTCAACGCTCTTGTCGACCGGACGGCCCATCTCGACAGCGTGCGCATGGTAGTTGCGGCCCACGCAGAAGATGCGGTTGATCGGGAAGCGCTCGGTTTTGCCGCGAATGGGCAAGGACTGAACGGCGGGCGGGGTGAAGAGGTATGAGGTCATTGAGAGGTTTCAGTGTTTGTATTTTTTGAATTCGTCATTGCGAGCGAAGCGTGGCAATCCATTGCTGGATCGCCACGTCCCTTCGCTCCTCGCGATGACGGTGGTGCGTCATGTCAGCCGCGGTTTTCGTACACACCCAGCTTGCGGTGCAGTGGCGATTCGTCGGCGATGAAGATGAAGGCGGGTTGATCGGCTTTCATGTTTTTAAGCGTCACGGCCTCATAGCCGGGCGCGCAGCAGGTGTCGGCTTCGGCCAGCGTGAAGGTGCAGGCCACGATTTGCGCCTGCACCGCGCCTTCGATGACGTGGAAAACCTGCGCAGGCGACCGCGCAGGCAGGCGCAGGCTTTGGCCTGGGCGCAGCATCAGCGCGTAAAAGCCCAGGATGTTTTCAGCGTCACCACCGGTTTCGGGGTTGGTGTAGGTCACTTGCACCTGCTCCAGACCGGTGTTGTCAGCGGCCAGCGCCTCCAAAGCCGCTTTGGCATCTTTCCAGGCGTAGCGCAGCACGGGGTAGGCCTTTTTGCTGCGATCAAACACATGGCTGGGCACGACGCCGCCACGTGCGTACTGCTGGTCGCTGCGGCCAGGCTGCACGGTCTGGCGGTCGCCGTTGATGTGGTAGCTGGCTTCCATGTAATAGACCAAGGGCAAGTCCAACACGTCCAGCCAGATGACCGGGTCGGTGCCGTCATGGCCGTGCTCGTGCCACAGGCCCGTGGGCGTGAGGATCAAATCGCCTCGGCTCATCGGGCATTTTTCGCCGTCCACGGTGGTCCATGCGCCTTCGCCTTCCACCACCATGCGCACCGCGTTGGGGGTGTGGCGGTGGCTGGGCGCCCACTCGCCGGGCATGAGCAATTGCATGCCCAAGTACATGGCGGCGCTGGCCTGCATCCTGTCCAGGCCGTGGCCGGGGTTGGCCAGCACCAGCACGCGGCGCTCGGCTTTTTCGATCGGGGTCAACTCACCCGCTTTGAGCAAGAGCGGCTTGATGTCTTTGTAAGCCCAGCAAGTGGGCTGGGTCTGGCGTGTGGGCACCTTGGGCGGCAGCACGCCGCGCAGGCTGGGCCACAGGGGCACCAGGTTCACATTGCGCAGGTCCTGCACATAGTCTTGGGGCAGGTCTTCGATGCGTCCGAGATCGTTCATCGTCTAACTTTCCAATTTGAGGGTTCTTGTTTCAAGCAAGTGACTGTTTATTGATCAGCAGCGGAAGTGAAGGAGTCCGCGTAGAACTCTTCTTCAGGCAAACCGCCTTGCGCCACATAGTCGCGCTTGGCCGAATCCACCACGATGGGGGCGCCGCAGGCATAGACCTGATGGCCCGACAGATCCGGGAAGTCCTGCAACACGGCCTGGTGCACAAAGCCTGCGCGGCCGGTCCAGTGGTCTTCGGCCTCGGCGTTCGAGATCACGGGCACATATTTCAGATTGGGCATCTCGGCCAGGCGAGCTTCGACCCAATCGGCCATGTACAGATCGGCCGGACGGCGACCGCCCCAGTACAGCGTGGCCGGGCGGGTGATGCCACGGTGCTGCATGTGCTCGATCAGCGCCTTGATGGGCGCAAAGCCCGTGCCCGAGGCCAGCAGCACGATGGGCTTGTCATTGTCTTCACGCAGGTAAAAGCTGCCATACGGGCCTTCGGCACGCAGGATGTCTTTTTCTTTCATGGTGGTGAACACCGGGTCGGTGAACTTGCCGCCGGGCATGTGGCGGATGTGCAGCTCCACCGTGGGCGGTGCCACTTCGAGGGTGTGCGGCGCGTTGGCCATGCTGTAGCTGCGGCGTGAACCATCGCGCAACAAAAATTCGATGTACTGCCCGGCGTGGAACTTCATCACGTCGTTGGCGGGCAGTTGCAGCTTGAGCATGATCACGTCGTGCGATTTCTTCTCCAGGCTGACCACACGCACGGGCATCTTCTTGACGGGCAGGCCGCCTTCGGCGGTCACTTGTTTGGATTCGAGCACCACATCGCTTTGGGCGGTGGCGCAGCAAGTCAGCACCAGGCCTTGGGCTTCTTCTTCGTCGCTCAGGGCTTTGGCCTGGTGGGGGCCGTGCACCACGGTGCCCGAAATCTTTTTGCATTTGCAGGAGCCGCAGGCGCCGTCCTTGCAGCCATAGGGCAGGCCGATGCCTTGGCGGATGGCCGCGCTCAAAAGCGTTTCGTCGGCCCCAGCTAGAAAGCGCAGCCCACTGGGCTCCACCGAGATGTCATGGGTCATGGTGCGGGTCGATCGTTAAACGGCCAAATCCAGATAAACCCGACCATCTTCAATCTTGACGGGCCAGGATTTGGCCGGTTCCGTGGCGGGGCCGCAGCTCACGGAGCCATCACGCACATCAAACATGGCCTGGTGGAAGGGACATTCCACGTTGTGGCCTTCGACAAAGCCATCGCACAGTTTGGCGTTGCCATGGCTGCACAGGTTGTTGATGGCGTAAACACCGTCTTCGAGTTTGAAGACCGCAATGTCCTGGCCTTCGGGGGCCACAGCGATGCCTGCGCCTTCAAACAAATCGGCCTCGGCGGCCACGTCAATCCAGTTGCTCATAGGGGGCTCTTGATCAGATGGGGTAAATGATGGAGTTGGGGATCATTTCGCTGTCGTACACGCAAATGCGCTCAGCGAACTTGAAGCCATCGGGGGTTTGCACAATGGTGTCGATGTAGCGGCCCACGTTGTACACGGTGCTTTCCTTGTCGAGCTTGGTGCGAAACACCGCGTAGTTGGCCTCGCTGTGGATGCGGCCGTCCTCGACCTTGCGCACGATGGGCGCGCCCACCACATGCCGCTGGTAATAGGGGTCGTGGTACAGCGTTTCCTGGATGCCGTACACGCGGTCTTTGAGCATGCCTTTGCTGGTGAAAGAAAGCGTGCACAGCGGGAAGCCGCGCTCAAAGTTTTCACGCGGTTGCAGTTTGTAGACGCATTGCTCGGTGAAGAATTCGGGCCACAGGTCCCAGTTGCCGCTGTCCACGGCGCTGGCGTAATCGGCATAAAGCTGCTGGATACCGAACCAGGTTTGCATATCGACCATGATCAATCCTCCATCACTTTGCGCCAGTATTCGTACATGCCCCGGATGAGCGTTTCGGTCACCATGTGGTCCGTCTCACCCACGTCGCGTCCGCCCAACTCCACCAGCATGCGGTGCTCGGGTTTGGACTCAAACGCTTGCTGTGAGAACTCGATCACCTCGCCGTCGTCTGCCGACACAAAGCCTGCCGGGCCAAACAGGTTGGACTGACGCAAGCGGCGCTCGGTCATCTCGGGGGTGTCGTCTTCAAAGCCAAAGTGCGTCCAGACAAAGTCAAACGCGCCATGGCCATCGGGTTGGATGTGGCGGGTGGACACGCTGTTGACCTGTTGCTGAAAGATCACGCTGGGGAACAGCGTCATCATCACCGCCGTGGGCATTTGTTCGCCCAGTTGCCACCAGGGCTCCGGCACGATGTCCAGAAAGCTCGGGTCGTTGAGCTGCATGCTTTCTTTGAAGCTGCTGACCTGTGTCACTTGGGCTTTGTCGCCCGTGGCCTGGCCGGCTGTGCCGCGTGTGGAGATCATGGCCGCATGGCGGTGGTGCGCGTCCATGCGCAGCTCCGACTTGTTGTCGGCGCGCCAAAGCCCAAAGGTCACAAACCAGGTGTGCAGCAAACCGGGGTGGTAGGGGTCCTTGATGTTTTCCTGCATCAGCTTCCAGTTGCCCGGAATGCGCTGGCGGTTGTAGCCTAGGATCGTCAGCTTTCGGCCATTGAACAGGCGATCGAAGTAGCGCAGGATGGTTGGCCCCATGTAGTCTTCGAGCGACTCCACATCGTGGTCAAATGAGGCGAACACCACGCCGCTGCGGCTGGCCACTTTGAGTGATTTCAGGCCATGGTCTTTGGGGTCAAAATCGGCCGGCATGCCGCCGTTGACTTTGCCGTCCTGGCGCACACCGCGCCTGAAAGGCACGCCTTGCAGCTTGCCGTCCAGCGCGTAGCTCCACTGGTGGTAAGGGCACACGAGTTCTTTTTTGTTGCCATGCCGCTCGCGGCAAAAGGCCATGCCCCGGTGTGCACAGACGTTCTCAACGACGTGGATCTGGCCGTCCTGGCTGCGCGTGAGGATGACTGAACGCTCGCCGATGGCCGTGCGCTTGAAGTCGCCGGGGTTGGGGATCTCAGCCTCCAGGCCCACATAGCTCCAGTGCTTCTTGTAGAAAAAGCGCTCCAGCTCTTTTTTGTGGCTGTCCTGATGGGTGTAGACGGCAAAGGGCACGCGGCTGGTGCCGGGCGTCTCCCAATGGATGGGGTGTTCCTGCATGAGGGCTCCTTGTCAAAACTTGACGTGCATCATGCGCAGAATTGCTTATTAAGTAAATCGGATTTTTAATATAATCAAAATTTGAAAATCAAATAAATTGGGCGTGACATCGCATGGACATCACCAAACTGGATTTGAACTTGTTGGTCGTGTTCCACCACCTCTTGATCCACAAGCGGGTGTCGGTCATTGCCCCGCTCTTGGGCATGAGCCAGCCTGCAGTCAGCAGCGCGCTGGGGCGCTTGCGGGCGCATTTGGGCGACGAGCTTTTTTTGCACACACAGGGCGGCATGACGCCCACGCCTTATGCCTTGCAGCTGGCCGAACCGGTGGCGATGGCTTTGGATGGTTTGCAGCAGGCCCTGAATGTGAGGGCTGCTTTTGATCCCTTGACCAGCACGCGCAGCTTCACCTTGGCGATGACCGATGTGGGGGAAATGTATTTCTTGCCCGTGCTGGTCGATGCCCTGACGCGTGCCGCGCCCGGTGTGACTGTGCAGGTGGTGAGCGTGACGCAGGCTTCACTCAAAGAAGACATGGCCACCGGCCGCATCGATTTGGCCATGGGCTTGTTGCCGCAGTTGCAGGCGGGGTTTTTTCAGCAGGCCTTGTTCCGACAAAAATACATTTGCCTCATGCGCCAGGGTCACCCGCTGGCCGCTGGCAACAAGTTGACCTTGAGCAGCTTCACGCAGGCCGAGCATGTGCGCATCGTGGCCGCCGGAACCGGGCATGGCCGGGTGGATGTGGCTTTGGAAAACCAGAAATTACACCGACAGTTTCGCCTGACGGTGCCCCACTACGTGGCGCTGGGCGATGTGCTCAGCCACTCGGACCTGATGGCCACCGTGCCCGAGCGCTTTGCCGACCGTGCCCTGGTGCCGTTTGGCCTCATCAAGCGGGATTTGCCCATTCCGGTGGCTGAGAGTGCGATCCACCAGTTTTGGCACAGCCGCTTGCACCGCGATCCGGGGCATCAATGGTTGCGTCGTTTTACACGCACTCTTTTTGGCGATATCAAAATTCCCAATGAGGAAATGCCTATTTGAGATCTGGTAAAAATTTAAGAATTTGAAACGCGCTTGTTCGGCGCATGTTGCCGAATCAGATCACTTTTTGTTCGGAAATTTCAAGAGCGTCATCAACTTCGATGCCTAGTTACCTAACGGTTGATTCGCGCTTTGCGTGATGTCACGGACCTTGAGGGAGAGAAGGTCGCAGCCGCGAAGCTTGCTGTCCATACCGAGATTAAACAGTGCTGGCTTCTGGCCACGACCTTCTATTTTCCCGGCACCCAGCTCACCAGCAAGCCCACCCCCGCACACAGCGCCAACACCTGCATCACGCTGCGCTGCTTGCCAATCAACAGCCACGCCGCCACCGCCGTGAGCGCGATGGCACTGTAGTCGGGGCTTTGTGGCCAGCCTTGTGGCCACCAGGTGGCGTAGGCAAACACGCCGGCCAGGTGCAGCACCACGCCGATCACTGCAGCGGTGATGGCTTGCAAGGGCCCGGCCAGGGTGGGCATGTGGCGTGTGGCTTCCACCAGCGGGCCACCGGCCAGGATGAACACGAACGAGGGCAAGAAGGTGAACCAGGTCACCACGCAGGCCGCGGCGATGCCGCCCAGCAAAGGGTGGCCCAAGAGGGCCTGACTGTGCCCGCCAATAAAGCCCACAAAAGCCACCACGATGATGAGCGGCCCCGGTGTGCTTTCGCCCAGGGCCAGGCCGTCCATCATTTGCGTGGCGCTCAGCCAGCCGTATTGCATGACGGCCGCTTGCGTCACAAAGGGCAGCACCGCATAAGCGCCGCCAAAAGTCAGCAAGGCCGCTTGTGTGAAAAAGCCGCCCATCTGCGTGAGCGTGTGGGCCGTGCCCAGCAGCAGCGCGATGCAGCCCAAGCTGAGTGCCCAAAGCCCCACGCCCAGCAGCAGGGCGCGCACCAGGCGGGCATGGCAGTAATGGGTGTGCGCGGGCTGCGGTGTGTCGTCGTTCAGCCAGGCGGGGGCGTCGGGTGCAGGGCTGGCTGCCCCGTGCGATGTGGTGGACACGGGGTAACGACGGGCCATCCCGTAACCACTCAGTGCCGCGCCCACAATGATCCACGGAAAGGACACGCCCCACAGCGTGCCCAAGAGCGATGCAACCGCCAGCGCCCGCAGCCACGGGGCTTTGAGCGTGCGCTTGGCCATGCGGTGCACGGCTTGCAGCACCAGAGCGGTCACGGCGGGCTTGAGGCCCCACAGCAGCGCCTGTCCCCAGGGGTGTTGGCCCCACACGGTGTAGGCCCAGCTCAGGCCAATCAACAGCACCAGACTGGGCAGCACAAAAAGGGCACCGGCTGCGATGCCGCCGCGTGTGCCATGCATCAACCATCCGGTGTAGGTGGCCAGTTGCTGCGCTTCGGGGCCGGGCAGCAGCATGCAGTAGTGCAGCGCGTGCAGGTAGCGCTTTTCTGAAATCCAGCGGCGGCGCACCACCAGCTCTTCATGCATCAGCGCGATCTGGCCCGCCGGGCCGCCAAAACTGACGCAGCCTAGCCAGAACCAGAATTTCAGGGCCTGTGCAAAGCTGACCGGGGCAGGGCGCTTGGCATGGTGGAGGGTGTCGCTCATGGCACGTTCGCGTGTTCTCGCAGCGCTTGGGCAAAGGCCGGTGTGCCGCTCAGGCTCAGGCTCAGTTCCACGCGATCGCCTGGGCCAGGTGCGGGGTGGATGTCCAGCGTTTGTTGCGCGGCGTGCCAGTGTGCTTGGGCGGGGGTGCTGTGCGGGCTGCGGGGCGGGTGCAGTTGTATTTGCAAATCAAAGTCCCAGTCCGCCCCTTCGTCCAGTGGGCCGGCGCCTTGTGGGCTGAAGCGGTTGGCCCAGCTCAACAGCTGGGTCACTTCGCGCAGCAAGGCCGCTGTGTGGCTGGCGGCGGGTTGGGCCAAGGCGTCCCAACAGACCACGCCTTCGGTGTCTTCGCTGCAGTCGAATTCCAGATATTGCAAATCCATCGTGTTCTTTTCTTCCAGTCCGCTGATTGTCGCTGCGTGGTCTGGCTTGTCGCTTTGGATACAGGAAAGGCTCATGCTGCTTAAATCTTGAGCAAAAAACAGGGTTTCAAGGGTTTTCTGTATACAAGGGTGACGGTCTTGGTGGTTTAATCCGTCGAATTCACACCCACCCATTCATGAGCACATCACCCGTTCGCGCAGTGGATTCCGACTTGGCCGAAGAAGGCGGCTCGCAAGCCGTCAAGGCCCAGCAGCGCCTGCGCGAGTGGATTTTGGCGGGCGAATTGCCCTCGGGTGCCCGCATTGCTGAGCTGGCGCTGGTGGAGCGCCTGGGCATGTCGCGCACACCCATCCGCGCCGCGCTGATGCACCTCAAACAAGAAGGTTTGCTCGAGCCCCTGCCCGGTGGCGGCTATGCGGTGCGCACTTTCTCTGAGCGCGAAGTGGCCGACGCGATCGAGCTGCGCGGCACGCTCGAAGGTTTGGCCGCACGCTTGGCGGCCGAGCGCGGTGTGCGCGCTGCTTTGATCAGCCAAGCGCGCGCCTGCCTGGACCAGATCGATGCGGTGCTGCAAGCGTCAGCCCTCAATGACGACACTTTTTCGGCCTATGTGGATTTGAACGGCCAGTTCCACAAGCAGCTGTCCGAGATGGCCGACAGCGCCGTGTTGGCGCGCGAGATCGAACGCGCATCGAGCTTGCCCTTTGCATCGGCCTCGGGCTTTGTGGGCGTGCACGTGAACGACGCCCACGCCCGCGACACCTTGGTGGTGGCGCAGCACCAGCATCGGCAGGTGCTGGACGCCATCGAGCGTCGCGAGGCTGGCCGCGCCGAAGCCCTGATGCGCGAGCACTCGCGCATTGCTCGCCAAAACATGCAGGTCGCTTTGCGCGACCCCGCCGCATCGGGCACGCCCGGTGTGCAACTCATCAGACCTTCCTGATTTCATTTTTTAACGAGGAGACAGAGCATGCAAAAACGTCAATTGTTGAGCGCCATCGCTTGCGCCACCCTGGCTTTGACCGCTTCCACGGCCATGGCCCAAGAGAAATTCAAGATCGGTTTGATCTTGCCCATGACCGGTCCGTTCGCCTCTACCGGCAAACAGATCGAAGCCGCTGCGCGCTTGTACATGGCCCAAAACGGTGACATGGTGGCCGGTAAAAAAGTCGAGCTGATCGTCAAAGACGACACCAGCGCTGCCGATGTGACCAAGCGCTTGGCGCAAGAGATGGTGGTCAATGAAAAAGTCAGCGTGCTCGCGGGCTTTGGTTTGACCCCTTTGGCCTTTGCGACCGCCCCGATTGCCACCCAGTCCAAAACACCCATGGTGGTGATGGCCGCAGCCACCTCCGCCATCACACAAGCCTCGCCCTTCATTGTGCGCACCAGCTTCACGCTGCCCCAGGCAGCGGTGGCCATTGCCGACTGGGCACCCAACAACGGCATCAAGAAAGTCGTGACCCTGGTGGCCGATTACGGCCCGGGCATCGATGCCGAGAAGTTCTTCAAGGACCGGTTGCTGTTCAACGGCGGTCAGGTCTTGGACACCTTGCGTGTGCCCATGCGCAATCCTGACTTTGCGCCGTTTTTGCAAAAAGTGCGTGACCTGAAACCCGACGCTGTTTATGTGTTTGTGCCGTCTGGTGCAGGCGCTGCGCTGATGAAGCAGTTTGCCGAGCGCGGCCTGGACAAGGCCGGCATCAAGCTGATCGGCACCGGTGACATCACCGACGACGACATCTTGAACAGCATGGGCGACGCGGCCAATGGCGTGGTCACTTCGCACCACTATTCGGCCTCGCACAACTCGCCCTTGAACAAGAAGTTTGTGGCCGCCTTTGAAAAAGCCAACAACGGCTTGCGCCCCAACTTCATGGCCGTGGGCGGTTATGACGGCATGCGTGTGATCTATGAAGCGGCCAAAGCCAGCAAAGGTGCAGGCGGCGAAGCTTTGCTGGAAGCGATGAAAGGTCAGGTGTTTGAAAGCCCCCGTGGCCCGATGTTCATCGACGCGCAAACCCGCGACGTGGTGCACAACATCTACATCCGCAAAGTGGAGAAGGTGGGTGGCCAGCTCTACAACCAGGAATTCGCGACCCTCAAGGACGTGAAAGACCCGGGCAAGACCAAGTAAAGCTGGCTTGACCGGGAGGCTGGATTGCCACGCTTCGCTCGCAATGACAAAGAGTTTGTCATTGCGAGGAGCGAAGCGAGGTGGCAATCCAGTGTCCATGCAATTCAGTCAGATTTTTGAAATGACCCTGCGAACCCCTGCCAACGAACCATGTTGACCATCCTCTTCGACGGCATCGCCTACGGCATGCTGCTTTTCATACTGGCTGTGGGCCTGTCTGTGACCATGGGCTTGATGAATTTCATCAACCTCGCGCACGGCGCCTTTGCCATGGCCGGGGGCTATTTGACGGTGGTGCTGATGCAGCGCTTTCAGGTGCCATTTCTCTTGTGCCTGCCTTTGGCCTTTGCCGCCACGGCCTTGCTGGGCGCGGTGATGGAGCGCACGCTGTACCGCCACATGTACAAGAAGCCGCACCTGGACCAGGTGCTGTTTTCGATTGGCCTGGCCTTCATGTCGGTGTCGAGCGTCGATTACTTCATGGGCTCGCAGCAGCAGATCATGCAGTTGCCCGAATGGTTGCGGGGGCGCACCGAATTGTGGGCGGGCGAAGTTTTTGAATTGGGCATGGGCCACTACCGCCTCTTCATCATTGCGGTGTGCGCGGCGCTCACGGTGGGCCTGCAGTTTGTGCTGGCCAAAACCCGCTTTGGCAGCCGCTTGCGCGCCAGCGTGGACGATGCGCGTGTGGCCGCTGGTTTGGGCATTCGCGTGAATTTGATTTTTGCCGCCACCTTTGCCATGGGCTCGGGCCTGGCCGGTTTGGGTGGGGCACTGGGCGCTGAAGTGCTGGGTCTGGACCCAACCTTTCCGCTCAAATTCATGGTGTACTTTTTGATCGTGGTGGCCGTGGGCGGCACCTCGTCGATCACCGGGCCGCTGTGGGCGGCGCTGCTCTTGGGCATCGCCGATGTGGCGGGCAAGTACTACATGCCCAAGCTTGGTTCCTTCATCGTCTATTCACTGATGATCGCGATTTTGATCTGGCGTCCGCAAGGGCTGTTTGTGCGCAAGGGAGGTCGATGATATGAACCATCCTATGGACGCTCGTCAACAACTTTTGTCCTCCGCCCGCCTGCGCGGCTGGGAGCCGCTGGTGTGGTTGCTGGCCTTTGTCATGCCCTTCGCCTTTCCGGGCCATGCGCTGATCGTCAACGAAGTGGCCATCGTCGCCTTGTTCGCGGTGTCGTTGGACTTGGTGCTGGGCTACACCGGCATCGTGTCGCTGGGGCATGCGGCGTTTTTGGGCTTGGGCGCTTACGCTTCGGCCTTGTTTGCCAAGCATGTGATGCCCGACCCGCTGGTGGGTCTGCTGTTTGGCATGGGCTGCGCCACGCTGCTGGGCGCTTTGTGTTCACTCACCATCTTGCGCGGCACGGATTTGACGCGCCTCATGGTCACGCTGGGCATGGCGCTGATTTTGATGGAGCTGGCCAACAAGCTGGACTGGCTCACGGGTGGCTCGGACGGTTTGCAGGGCGTGATGATGGGGCCGGTGCTGGGCCGGTTTGAATTTGATTTGTACGGTCAGACCGCCGCATGGTATTCGCTGACGGTGCTGTTGATTTTGTTTGTGCTGGCGCGCCGTTGGGTGAATTCGCCCTGGGGCGCCACGCTCATGGCGGTGCGCGACAACCCGCTGCGCGCCATGGCCATTGGCATTCCGGTGCACAACCGCCTGGCCGTGGTCTACACCGTGGCCGCGGCTTTGGCGGGTGCGGCAGGCGCTTTGATGGCGCAGACCACAGGCTTTGCATCGCTCGACGTGTTTGCTTTGGAGCGTTCTGCCGACGTGATGCTGATGCTGGTCATCGGCGGTGTGGGCTGGCTCTATGGCGGCGTGGTCGGCGCGGTGGTGTTCAAGCTCATGCATGACGTGATCGCGGGCATCACGCCGCAGTACTGGACGTTTTGGATTGGGTTGTTTTTGGTGGTGCTGGTCATGGTGGGGCGTGAGCGTTTGATTCGGCCTTGGCTGTGGTTTGGCCGTGCGGCGGATCAGAAAGGCGGTGCCCAATGAATCAAGCGGCCATGAATCAGCCCGTTGTGTTGAAGGCCCAGGGCTTGGTCAAACAATTCGGCGGCATCACTGCCACCGACAACGTGAACTTGGAACTGCGCTTGGGCGCACGCCACGCGCTGATCGGCCCCAACGGTGCGGGCAAAACCACGCTCATCAATTTGTTCACCGGGGTGCTGCCGCCCACTTCGGGCCGGATTGAATTACTGGGTGAAGACATCAGCCAGTTGGCCCCGCACCAGCGTGTGCGGCGCGGTTTGGTGCGCACCTTCCAGATCAACCAACTGTTTGCCAGCATGACGCCTTTGCAAACGCTGGCCATGGTGGTTTCGCAGCAGCGCGGCCTGGGTGGGCGCTGGTGGCAAAAGCTGGGGCAAGACGCCGCCGTGGTGGCGCGTTGCGAGCAATTGCTGGAACTGTTTCGCTTGACCGAAGTGATGCACCAGCGCACCGAGCACCTGGCTTACGGCAAGCGCCGTTTGCTGGAGATGGCGATTGCGCTGGCTTGCGAGCCCAAAGTGCTGCTGCTCGACGAACCGGTGGCCGGTGTGCCTGCGGGCGAGCGCGAAGAACTCTTGCAGACCGTGGCGGCGCTGCCCGCCGAAGTGTCTGTGTTGCTGATTGAGCACGACATGGATTTGGTGTTTGAATTTGCCGACCGCATCACCGTGCTGGTCAACGGCGCGGTGCTGACCGAGGGCACGCCCGAAGCGATTGCGGCCGATCCGCAGGTCAAGGCGGTGTATCTGGGGCATGGCGAGGAGGTGGTCCATGGCTGAATTGTTGAAGGTTGAAAACCTGAGCGCCGGTTACGGCGAAGCCGTGGTGCTGAACGACATCAGCTTCTCGCTGGGCGAGGGCGAAACCTTGGCGCTGCTGGGCCGCAACGGCACCGGCAAAACCACGCTGATGGACACGCTGGCCGGGGCCACGCGTCAGCACGGTGGCCAAATCTTTTTGGGTGGCCAGTCGCTGCACACTTTGCCTTCGCACGAGCGGGCCGCTGCGGGCATTGGCTGGGTGCCGCAAGAGCGCAACATTTTCAAATCGCTCACGGTGCACGAAAACCTGACGGCGGTGGAGCGGCCCGGTCGCAACACGCGGGGCAGCCGCGCTTGGTCGCCCGAGCGTGTGTACGAGATGTTTCCGCGTCTGGCCGAGCGCAAGACCAACTTGGGCACACAGCTGTCGGGCGGTGAGCAACAGATGCTGGCCGTGGGCCGGGCGCTGGTGCTCAACCCGCGCTTGCTCTTGCTGGACGAACCACTCGAAGGTCTGGCACCCATCATTGTGGAAGAGCTGCTGCGCGCCATTGCACGCGTCACCCGCGAAGAGGGTCTGTCGGCCATCATCGTGGAGCAGCACCCGCAAGCGATTTTGAAGATCAGCCACCGCGCCGTGGTGCTGGACCACGGCAACGTGGTGCACACCAGTGATGCCGCCACACTGCGCGAGAACCCCGCACTGCTGGACAGCCTGCTGGGCGTGGCCCGCAAGCTTTGAATTGAAGAGGAAGGACAAGATGTTCATCAAAAACACCTGGTATGTGGCCTGCACGCTGGCCGATCTGAACGCCCTGGGCGACAAGCCGCTGGGCCGCACCATTTGCAACGAAAAAATGGCCTTCTTCAAAGGCCCGGACGGCAAGGTCGCGGCGGTTGAAGACTTTTGCCCGCACCGTGGTGCACCCTTGTCGCTGGGCAAGGTCTGCAAAGGCCATTTGCAATGCGGCTACCACGGCCTTGAAATGGGCGTGGATGGCAAAACGGTGCAGATGCCCGGCCAGCGCGTGCGCGGCTTTCCGGCCATCAAAGCGTTTGCCGTGGTCGAGCGTTATGGTTTTGTCTGGGTCTGGCCCGGCGACCAAGCCAAGGCCGACGAATCGCAAATGCCGGTGTTCGAGTTCTTTGACAACCCGGCTTGGGCTTATGGTGGCGGGCTTTACCACGTTAAGGCCGATTACCGCCTGATGATCGACAACCTGATGGACCTGACGCACGAGACCTATGTGCACGCCAACAGCATTGGCCAGCCCGAGATCGACGAGACGCCTTGCGAGACCAAAGTGGAGGGCGATCAGGTTATCTTGCAGCGCCACATGCAAGGCATTCAGGCCCCGCCGTTCTGGCAAATGGCCATGAGCGCCAACGGTCTGGACCCGCAGGCCAAGGTCGATCGCTGGCAGATCTGCCGCTTCACCCCACCCAGCCACGTCATGATCGACGTGGGTGTGGCGCTGGCGGGCAAAGGCGGCTTTGACGCCGCCCACGAGCACAAGGCTTATAGCGTGGTGGTGGACTTCATCACGCCCGAGACCGAGACCTCGCACTGGTACCACTGGGGCATGGCGCGCCAGTTCAAGCCGCATGACAGCGAGCTGACCGACAAAATCCGCGCAGGCCAGGGCGGCATCTTCAATGAAGACATGGAGATGCTGCAGCTGCAACAAGCCAACATCAGCCAATGGCCAGACCGCAAACTTTTGATGCTCAACATCGATTCGGGCGGTGTGCAGTCGCGCCGCATCATCGACCGCCTTTTGGCCGAAGAACAAAACCAGGAAGTGAACGCATGAGCGCGACCGATCTCACCCAAACCCCCATCTCTGCCGACGGCAGCTTTGAAGTGCAGCTGCAAAAAAGCGGCCAGACGCTGAAGGTCAGCAAAGACGAGTCGATCCTCAAAGTCTTGCAGGCCGCTGGGCACGACGTGCCGTTTTCCTGCTCGGAAGGCATTTGCGGCACCTGCCTGACCAAGGTGGTGGCGGGCAAGCCCGATCATTGGGACATGTACCTGACCCCCGACGAGCAGGAAAAAGGCGATTGCATGATGGTCTGCTGCTCCCGCAGCCAGACGGCGCGCTTGGTGCTCGACCTTTGAGCCTGCTTTGCCCCGCAGGCGCTGAACTGCGTTCGGGGATTGCGGGACAATCGTGGGCAACGCCCGCCAGGGGTGAACGCATCCAAGCCCTACGCACATGAATTCCACCCTCCACATCCTGGGCATCACCGGCCCGATTTACCTGGCCATTGCGCTGGGCTATGTGTTCACACGTCAGGGCATGTTTGTCAAAAGCGACATGCAGGTCTTTGGAAAATTCACCCTGAACCTCGCCTTGCCCGCATTGCTGTTCAACGCCTTGTCGCAGCGGCGAATTGGTGAAATCC
This sequence comes from Limnohabitans sp. MMS-10A-192, assembly GCF_003063335.1. Lineage (GTDB taxonomy): Bacteria > Pseudomonadota > Gammaproteobacteria > Burkholderiales > Burkholderiaceae_C > Limnohabitans_A. The sequence goes on from NZ_NERX01000007.1 coordinate 94,329, forward strand.
TCAATGGCCATTACCTGCTGGCCTATGCCTTGGGCTCGTTCGCTGTAGCGCTTCTGGGCCTTTTTTGGGCGCGCAAAGTCAAGGGCCACAGCTTGAGCTACAGCAGCATGATGGCCATGGGCATGTCGTGCCCCAACAGCGGTTTTGTGGGCTACCCCATCATGCTCTTGACGCTGGGCCCGGTGGCCGGTGTGGCGCTGGCGCTGAACATGGTGGTGGAAAACCTGCTGATGATTCCTTTCTTGCTGGCGGTGGCCGATGCGCAAGGCGGCCCGTCTGGCCAATGGAAGCAAGTGATTGTGCAAACCCTCAAGAACCTCGCCAAGAACCCCATGATCTGGGGCATCACGGGGGGATTTGTGTTTTCGTGGTTTGACTTGGCGCTATCGGCACCGCTGGCCCGCACGGTGAATTTGTTCGCCCAAGCCAGCATGGTCTTGTCGCTGTTTGTGATCGGCGGTTCTTTGGTGGGGCTGAAGGCCGAAGGCCTCAAGGGCACGGTCACGCAGATCACCTTGGGCAAGTTGTTCTTGCACCCGCTGGCGATGTTCCTGGTGCTGAGTTGGGTCGTGCCAGTGGCCGATCCGGCTTTGCGCACAGCGGCTTTGCTGTCGGGCGCCTTGCCCATGCTGGGCATCTTCACCATCCTCAACCAGCGTCACGGCCATGGCGCCATCAGCGCGGCGGCATTGCTGCTCACCACCGTGGTGTCCTTCTTCACCCTGAGCGGCGTGCTTTTGGTGTTGCAGCACCACGCGTTTTGATCATTCTGTGAGTCGGAGTTAAAGCGCGGGCCTACTGGGCAAGCCACTGCTCAGCCACTTCGGTGATCAGCGCCAAAGTGGCTTGTTGGGTCAAGGTGGTCGGCCTCAGCGAGCTGACGGCGGTGTTGAGCTGAATGGTCAGCGGTGGATCGCACAGGGGTCGCACCGAAAACGCCGAAGGCCGCACCGAGCGCATGACGGCGTTGCGCGGCAAGATGGCGTAGCCCGCGCCGTCGGCCACCAGGTCCAGGATGGCGCTCACGCCGTCGATCTCCAGCGCAATGAGGGGGCGGCAGCCAATCGCGGCCATTTCGGACTCCACATGCATGCGGATCGCGTTGGGGCGCGTGGGAATCACCAAGGGCAGGGCGGCAACTTCTTGCAAGCTGATGGCGGGCGGGGGAGGGTCTTCTTGCAATCCTGGTGGTCGTGGCTGCACCAGCAGCAGCTCTTCTTGTACCAGCGGGGTGTGCTCGATGCCGGGCATCTGGTTGGGGTTGTATAGCACGGCGATGTCGAGCCGGCCGTTTTGCAGGTTTTCTTGCATGGCGCTTGACAGGCCTTCACTGATGGACAGCTGGGCTTCGGGCATTTTTTGGCGAAAGGCCCGGGTCAAAGGCACCGTCAGCACCCGCGCCACGCTGGGCGGCAGGCCCAGCGCCACGCGCCCGGACAGGCCGCTGCGCACCCGGCCCAGTTCTTCACGCGCCCGCTCGACCTGGTGCAGGATGCCCCGGCCATGCTCCAGCAGCAACTGCCCGGCCTGGGTGGGGGTGGCGCCGCGCCCGTTGCGCACCAGCAGGTTTTGCCGCAGCTCGACTTCGAGCAGGCGCACCTGGCGGCTGAGCGCGGGCTGCGCAATGTTCAGGGCCTGTGCGGCGCGGGTGAAGCTGCCCAGTTCGGCCACGCGCACAAAGTATTCGAGCTGTTTGAGGTCCATACCCATGCTTTCAGTTGAGTTGATTTTGTCATACCCAAGGCTTGGTTATACGAATTTGTTCTAGCTGGTAGATGTGCCGGGGGCTGGGCGATGCAGAGGTGATTGAGCACAATCAGTCGCTTGATCTGTAGGTCGGCGGCTTTATTGATCCGGCCCGATGAAGTTCAAACAGCCATAAAACTTTTGTCATCCCGGGCGAAGACCCGGGATCCGGTTTGCACCACAGCCCTTTGCAAAGAACGGCAGTGCGCAATGGATCCCGGCTCAAGGCCGGGATGACAGAAAAAGAGGCCGGGATGACGCAGCCGACAAAATGCCAGGCTCTGATCTCTTCGTCGGGGCTAAAGCCGCCGACCACGACACCATTAACGCAGGAAACCGACATGAGCCAAACGAAACCCTTGATCATTGACGTACACGGTCACTACACCACCGCCCCCAAGGCGCTGGAAGAGTGGCGCAACCGCCAGATTGCTGGCATCAAGGACCTCGCGTCCATGCCCAAAGTCTCCGATCTCAAAATCAGCGACGACGAGCTGCGCGAAACGATTGAAACCAACCAGCTGGCCAAGATGAAAGAGCGCGGCTCGGACATCACCATCTTCAGCCCGCGCGCCAGCTTCATGGCCCACCACATTGGCGACTTCAATGTCTCGTCCACCTGGGCCGCCATCTGCAACGAGCTGTGCTACCGCGTGGCGCAACTCTTCCCCGACAACTTTGTGCCTGCCGCCATGCTGCCCCAGTCGCCCGGCGTGGACCCTGCGACCTGCATTCCTGAGCTGGTCAAGTGCGTGGAGCAATACGGCAACGTCGGCATCAACCTGAACCCCGATCCATCGGGCGGCCACTGGACTTCGCCACCCTTGAGCGACAAGGCCTGGTACCCCATTTACGAGAAGATGGTGGAGTACGACATCCCCGCGATGATCCACGTCTCGACCAGCTGCAACAGCTGCTTTCACACCACCGGCGCGCACTACCTGAACGCCGACACGACCGCCTTCATGCAGTGCCTGACCAGCGATCTGTTCAAGGACTTTCCGACGCTGAAATTCCTGATCCCGCACGGTGGCGGCGCGGTGCCTTACCACTGGGGCCGCTTCCGTGGCTTGGCGCAGGAGCTGAAGAAGCCTCTGTTGTCAGAGCACCTGCTCAACAACATCTTCTTTGACACCTGCGTGTACCACCAGCCTGGCATCGACCTGCTGACCAAAGTGATCCCGGTCAAGAACATCCTGTTTGCATCCGAGATGATCGGTGCGGTGCGCGGCATCGATCCCGAGACCGGCCACTACTACGACGACACCAAGCGCTACGTGCAAGCCACGGCCAACCTGAACGACGAAGAGCGTTACATGGTCTACGAAGGCAATGCCCGTCGCGTGTTCAAGCGGCTGGACGACCAGTTGACGGCCAAAGGCCAGTGAACCCAAGCGTTGGAGAGGGTTTCTTTTTTGTCATGCCCGACTTGATCGGGCATCCATGGATCTGGATCCCCGATCAAGTCGGGGATGACCGTTGCAAATTGAACCAGGAGAAATGAACATGTACGAACTCGGCGTTGTTTACCGCAACATCACCCGCGCGGACCGCGCAGCCACCGACGACCTGGCCGCTTTGGGTTCGGCCACCGTGCACGAAGCCATGGGCCGCGTCGGCCTCATGAAGCCTTACATGCGCCCCATCTATGCGGGCGCACAGGTGTCTGGCACCGCTGTGACGGTGCTGCTGCACCCCGGTGACAATTGGATGATGCACGTGGCCGCTGAGCAGATTCAGCCCGGCGACATCGTGGTCGCGGCCATCACCGCCGAGTGCACCGACGGCTACTTTGGCGACCTGCTGGCCACGTCTTTCATGGCCCGTGGCGCACGTGCTTTGATCATCGACGCCGGTGTGCGCGATGTGAAAGAGCTGACCAAGATGGGGTTCCCGGTCTGGAGCAAGGCCATCAGCAGCAAGGGCACGATCAAAGCCACGGTCGGCTCGGTCAACATCCCCGTGGTGTGCGCGGGCATGATCGTCCACCCCGGCGACGTGATCGTGGCCGATGACGACGGTGTGGTCTGTGTGCCCCAAGCCATGGCTGCCAAAACCCTGGAAACCGCCTTGGCCCGCGAAGCCAACGAAGGCGAAAAACGCGCCAAGCTCGCCTCGGGCGTGCTGGGCCTGGACATGTACAAGATGCGCGAGCCTTTGGCGGCTGCGGGTCTGAAGTACATCGACTGAACGCCACAGAAAGGGCCACGCAAGTGGCCGTCGCCCTCCCAACAGGAAACAAGACATGACGATTCGCAAACACTTGGCCATCTGGCTTGGCACGCTGGGCTTGTGCGTCTCGGCGCTGGCTCAAAACTACCCCAGCAAGCCCGTCAAGATCGTGGTGGGTTATGCCGCAGGTGGCGCGGTGGACGTGGTCGCGCGGACCATTGGCCAGAGCCTGCAGACCAGCTTGGGTCAGGCCTTTGTGGTCGAGAACAAGCCAGGCGCGGGCACCAACATCGCCGTCAAGACGGTCATCACCGCCGAGCCCGATGGTTACACCCTGATGATGGCGGCCAATGCGCTGGCGGCCAACATGTCGCTGTACCAGCCGCAACCCTTTGACGCCGAGAAAGACCTGGTGGCCGTCTCGCTGATCGGACGCGTGCCGGTGGTGATCGCGGCCAACGCGAATGCGCCGTTTGCCAACGTCAAGCAACTGATCGAAGCCGCCAAGGGCAAGCCCAACAGCATCGCTTACGGCTCACCAGGCAATGGCTCCACGCCGCACATGGCCATCGAGCTTTTGGCGCGGGCCGCGGGCATCGATTTGCAGCACATCCCTTACCGGGGCGGCTCGCCTGCCATCACCGACACCATTGGCGGACAAGTGCCGCAGGTGGCCGTCAATGCGCTGGAGGTCTTGCCCCATGTGAAGAGCGGCAAGCTCAAGGTGCTGGGCGTGCTCAGCACCAACCGCAGCGCCAATTACCCGGATGTGCCCACCATGGCCGAATCGGGCTTTCCCGGCTTTGAAGCTTCGGTCTGGTACGGCCTGGTGGCCCCAGCGGCCACACCCAAGCCCATCGTGGCCAAGCTGCATGCCGAAGTGCAAAAAGCCCTGCAGACCAAGGACGTGCGCGAACGCATGAACGCCGTGGGCGGCGAGGTGGTGTCCGGCAGTGCCGAGATGTTCACCCAGCTGATCCGATCTGAGCGCGTGCGCTACGACAAACTGGTGCGCGAAGCCAACATCAAACCCGATTGATTCCAGAGATTCAAAGAGAGAAACAACCATGCAATTTGAAAAAACCCCTGGCTGGCTGGACTGGTACACCGGCCCGAGCAAGCCGAAGTTTCAGGTGCCCGCTGGCGCGGTGGACGCGCACTGCCACGTGTTTGGCCCCGGTGCCGAGTTTCCTTATGCACCGGAGCGCAAGTACACGCCTTGCGACGCGTCCAAGCACCAGCTGTACGCGCTGCGTGACCACTTGGGCTTTGCGCGCAATGTGGTGGTGCAAGCCACCTGCCACGGCGCCGACAACCGCGCCATGGTCGATGCCTTGCTCAACTCGAACGGCAAGGCCCGTGGCGTGGCCACCGTCAAGCGCAGCGTGACCGACCAGGAGATCCAGGCCATGCACGACGCCGGTGTGCGTGGTGTGCGCTTCAACTTCGTCAAGCGCCTGGTGGACTTCACGCCCAAAGACGAGCTGATGGAAATCGCCAGCCGCATCGCCAAGTGGGGCTGGCATGTCGTGATTTATTTCGAAGCGGTCGATTTGCCCGAGCTGTGGGATTTCTTCACCGCGCTGCCCACCACCGTGGTGGTGGACCACATGGGCCGCCCCGATGTGTCGCTGCCGGTGGACGGTCCGCAGTTTGCGCTGTTCCAGAAATTCATGCGCGAGCACACCAATGTGTGGAGCAAAGTGTCTTGCCCTGAGCGTTTGTCGGTGACTGGCCCCAAGGCCTTGAACGGTGAACAGAACGCGTACCAAGACGTGATCCCGTTTGCCAAACGCATCGTGGAAGAGTTCCCCGACCGCGTGTTGTGGGGCACCGACTGGCCTCACCCCAACCTGAAGGACCACATGCCCGACGACGGCCTGCTGGTGGACTTCATCCCGCACATCGCACCGACCGCCGAGCTGCAAAAGAAGCTGCTGGTGGACAACCCGATGCGCTTGTATTGGCCTGAAGAAGTCAAGTGAAGTCGTTGCTGGATTGCCGCGCTTCGCTCGCAAAGACACAGACACAGACACAGACACAGACACAGACACAGACATTGTCATCGCGAGGAGCGCAGCGACGTGGCGATCCAGTCTTCTTGAACCCGTGAGCTTTTGAGGAAAAATATGGCTTTAGACAAACCCTACACCGACGTACCCGGCACCATCATTTTTGACGCCGAGCAATCGCGCAAAGGCTACTGGATCAACCAGTTTTGCATGTCGCTCATGAAGGCAGAAAACCGCGAGCGCTTCAAAGCCAACGAACGCGCCTATCTGGACGAGTGGGCCATGACCGAAGAACAAAAGCAGGCCGTGATGGCGCGTGACCTGAACTGGTGCATGCGCACCGGCGGCAACATTTACTTCCTCGCCAAAATCGGCGCGACCGATGGCAAGAGCTTCCAGCAAATGGCGGGCTCCATGACCGGCATGACCGAAGAGGAATACCGCAACATGATGATCAAGGGCGGCCGCAGCGTCGAAGGCAACCGCTACATCGGCGAAAACGGCGATGCCCAAGCGCAGAACCAACCGCAAGGCGCAGCCGGCAAGAAACCTTAATGGGGGTCAGATCCCAATTGATTTAAGAGAACAACACATGGCCAAAATCACCGCATCTGTTTTCACCTCGCATGTGCCCGCCATCGGCGCGGCCATGGACTTGGGCAAAACGCAAGAAGACTACTGGAAGCCGCTGTTCGCGGGTTACGACTTCTCCAAGCAATGGATGAAGGACAACAAGCCCGACGTCATCATTTTGGTCTTCAACGACCACGCCACGGCTTTCAGCCTGGACATGATCCCGACCTTTGCCATCGGCACCGCCGCTGAATACAAGCCCGCCGACGAAGGCTGGGGCCCGCGCCCAGTGCCTGTGGTCAAAGGCCACCCCGAGCTGGCCAGCCACATCGCGCAGTCGGTCATCCAGCAAGACTTTGACCTGACCATCGTCAACAAGATGGACGTGGACCATGGCCTGACGGTGCCCTTGTCGCTGATGTGCGGCGAAAAAGACCCGGTCAAAGACGCCTGGCCTTGCCCGGTGATCCCCTTCGCCGTGAACGTGGTGCAGTACCCCGTGCCCAGCGGCCAGCGCTGCTTCAACCTGGGCCAAGCCATCCGCAAGGCGGTCGAGAGTTTCGACGGAGACCTCAATGTGCACATCTGGGGCACAGGCGGCATGAGCCACCAGCTGCAGGGCGCGCGTGCTGGCCTGATCAACCGCGAGTGGGACAACGCGTGGTTGGATAAGCTGATCGATGACCCGTTGGCCTGTGCCGCCACACCGCACATCAACTACGTGCGCGAAGCGGGCAGCGAAGGCATTGAGCTGGTCATGTGGCTGATCGCCCGTGGCGCGATGAGCGACATCGAGGGCGGCAAAGCAAGTGGCCCCGCGCCCAAGCTGCGTCACCGCTTCTACCATGTGCCTGCATCCAATACCGCGGTAGGCCACGTGATTCTTGAGAACACCTGAAGCCCTGTGCTGTCATTCTCGCGAACGCGGGAATCCATGGATCCCGGGTCAAGCCCGGGATGACACTTTGCGGCAGGGCTGGCGCCAAATGGCAAGAATGACAACTGAACAACTGAACAACTGAACAACTGAACAACTGAAAAGACAAGAGGACAAAACATGAGCAAAACCATCAAAGTCGCCCTGGCGGGCGCAGGTGCCTTCGGCATCAAACACCTGGACGGCATTAAAAACATCGACGGTGTGGAAGTCGTGTCCTTGATCGGCCGCGAGTTTGCCAAAACCAAAGAGGTGGCGGACAAATACGGCATTGGCCATGTGACCACCGACCTGAATGAATCGCTGGCTTTGAAAGAAGTCGATGCCGTCATCCTGTGCACCCCCACCCAGATGCACGCCAGCCAAACCTTGGCTTGCCTGAAGGCGGGCAAGCACGTGCAGGTCGAGATCCCGCTGTGCGATGTGTACAAAGAAGGCCAAGAAGTCCTGCGCGTCCAAAAGGAAACGGGCTTGGTGGCTATGGTGGGCCACACCCGCCGCTTCAACCCGAGCCACCAGTGGGTCAACCACAAGATCAAGGCCGGTGAGTTCAACATCCAGCAGATGGATGTGCAGACCTACTTTTTCCGCCGCACCAACATGAACGCGCTGGGCCAAGCCCGCAGTTGGACCGACCACCTGCTGTGGCACCACGCGGCCCACACGGTGGACCTGTTCGCTTACCAATGCGGCAGCCCCATCGTCAAAGCCAACGCGGTGCAAGGCCCGATCCACCCCGCCTTGGGCATTGCCATGGACATGAGCATCCAGTTGCAAGCGGCCAACGGCGCGATCTGCACGCTGAGCTTGTCGTTCAACAACGATGGCCCACTGGGCACGTACTTCCGCTACATCGGCGACACCGGCACTTACCTGGCCCGCTACGACGACTTGTTCACCGGCAAGGAAGAGCAGATTGACGTGTCCAAAGTGGCCGTGTCGATGAACGGCATCGAACTGCAAGACCGCGAATTCTTTGCCGCCATCCAAGAAGGCCGCGAGCCCAACAGCTCGATCGCCCAGGTTCTGCCTTGCTACCAGGTCTTGCACGATCTGGAACAGCAGCTGAACGGCTGATATGAGCATCGCGACCATGGCTGAGCGCAACAGCTTGTTGGTCATGGCGCTGGCGGGCTTTGCCAGCATGGTGTCCATGCGCATGTGCGACCCGATGCTGGTGGTGCTGGGGCAGGATTTTCAGGTCACCACCGGCGAGGCTTCAAGTGTGGTTTCGGCCTTTGCCGTGGCCTACGGCGTGATGCAGTTGTTTTACGGCCCTTTGGGTGACCGGTTCGGCAAGCTGCGTGTCATTTCATTGGCGGCATTGGCGTGCGCCATCTTCAGCGTCATCACCAGCATGGCGCCAAGTCTGACGTCCTTGGTGGTCATGCGTGCCTTCATGGGGGCCGCGGCTGCAGGCATCATTCCGCTCACCTTGGCCTGGATCGGTGACCAGGTGGCTTACGAGCGTCGCCAGGAAACCTTGGCCAGGCTGATGGGGGCCACCGTCAGCGGCATGATGGTGGGCTTGTGGTTCGGTGGTTTTGCCGCCGAGAACCTGGGCTGGCGCACCGCTTTTGTGGTGGTGTCTGCGTGCTTTGCCACCGCGTCTGTTTTTTTATGGCGCGAAGTTCGCAACATGCCTGCCCCCGCACCCAGCACAACGGGCTTCATGGGGGCATTTGCCAACACGTTCGAGTTGCTTCGCAACCGCCGGGTGCTGCAAGTCCTGAGCGCCACGATCGTGGAAGGTGCTTTGATTTTTGGCGCGATGGCGTTCATCCCCACACATTTGCACCAACAGTTCGACATGAGCGTGGTGTTTGCCGGCACCGTGATGATGCTATACGGTGTGGGCGGTTTGATCTACAGCCAACTGGCCCGCCGTTGGCTGGGTTGGCTGGGCGGTGAGCGCGGCTTGGTGCGCACCGGCGCCAGTTTGATCGTCTTGGGCTTGATGACCTTGGCCTGGTCGCACCAGCAGGCTCTGGGCATGCTGGGTTGTTTCATGACCGGCTTCGGTTTTTACATGATGCACAACACCTTGCAGACGCAAGCCACCCAAATGGCGCCACATGCGCGCGGCACGGCGGTCACGCTGTTTGCTTGTGTGCTGTTCTTTGGCCAGTCTGCGGGCGTGCTGGCCATGTCTTTTGGCGTGGACAGAGGTTGGCTGCCTTATGCCTTCAGCCTGTGTGCTGTGGGCGTGGCGTTTTTGGGGGCCTTTGTGTACCGCTTGGTGGGTAAGCACTGAGGTGAGGGCGGTGGTGGCTCGAATGCCCCTATAACCCGAGCGATTTAATCGGGATTGCGGTATACTTGACTCGTTTAGTCGGGATCAGTGTTTTCCGCTGTATTTTGACTGTCTTACACACTCCAGGAGCCTGCCATGCGTTTGACCACCAAGGGCCGTTTTGCCGTCACCGCCATGATCGATCTGGCTCTGCGCCAGGATGCCGGGCCTGTGACGCTGGCTGCGATTAGCCAGCGCCAACAGATTTCTTTGTCTTATCTGGAGCAGTTGTTCGGCAAGCTGCGCCGCCACAACCTGGTGGAATCGACCCGCGGCCCGGGCGGCGGTTACACCTTGGGCCGCAAAGCCAGTGACATCACCGTGGCTGACATCATCTTGTCGGTGGACGAGCCCATCGATGCCACGCATTGCGGTGGCAAGGAAAATTGCCACGGCGGCGATGCCCGTTGCATGACGCACGACCTGTGGGCCTCGCTGAACTCCAAAATGGTCGAATTCCTCGACTCTGTTTCGCTGCAAAAACTGGTCGAAGACCAGTTGGCCAATGGCTTGGTGGTGGAGAACAAGCCCAACATCAAGCGCGCCATTTTGCCCATGCCGGTGGTCAAGCCCATCCGCGTCACCGGACCCAATTCGGTTTTTGAATTGGGCACCGTGTTTGCCAAATCCTGATCACATTCCAAAGAAGTCTTCAACATGACCACGCCACATTTCCCCATTTACCTCGATTACGGCGCGACCAATCCCTGCGATCCCCGCGTGGTGGACGCCATCGTGCCCTGGCTGCGCGAGCACTTTGGCAACCCTGCATCCCGCAGCCACGCCTGGGGCTGGGAAGCCGAAGCCGCCGTCGAAAAAGCCCGTGAATACGTGGCCGAGCTGATCGGTGCCGACCCCCGCGAAATCGTTTGGACCAGCGGTGCCACCGAATCGAACAACCTGGCCATCAAGGGCGCAGCACAGTTCTACAAGTCGCGCGGCAAGCACCTGATCACCGTCAAGACCGAGCACAAAGCCGTGCTCGACACCATGCGTGAGCTCGAGCGCCAAGGCTTTGAAGTGACTTACCTTGATGTGCAGGCCGATGGCTTGCTGAGCATGGACGCGCTCAAGGCCGCGATTCGCCCTGACACCATTTTGATCAGCGTGATGTTCGTGAACAACGAAATCGGCGTGATCCAGGACGTGACCGCGATTGGCAATCTGTGCCGCGAAAAAGGCATCATCTTCCACGTCGATGCGGCCCAGGCCACCGGCAAGGTCGATATCGACATGACCCAGCTGCCCATTGACCTGATGAGCTTGGCTTCGCACAAAACCTACGGCCCCAAAGGCATTGGCGCTTTGTACGTGCGCCGCAAGCCCCGCATTCGCCTCGAAGCGCAAATGCACGGCGGCGGTCACGAGCGCGGCATGCGTTCGGGCACTTTGCCCACCCACCAGTGCGTGGGCATGGGCGAGGCGTTCCGCATTGCCAAGCTGGAGATGGCGCAAGACAACGCCAAGGCGCGTGCCCTGCACGATCGCCTGATTGCGGGCCTGAGCGACATGGAGCAGGTGTTTTTGAACGGTCACGCCACCCAGCGCGTGCCGCAAAACATCAACATCAGTTTCAACTATGTGGAGGGCGAGTCCCTCATCATGGGCATCAAGGGCCTGGCGGTGTCGTCGGGTTCTGCTTGCACTTCGGCCAGCCTGGAGCCCAGCTATGTGTTGCGGGCCTTGGGCCGCAGCGACGAGTTGGCCCACAGCAGCTTGCGCATGACGATTGGCCGCTGGACCACCGAGGAAGAGATCGACTACGCGATCAAAACCATCCGCGAAAACGTGGCCAAGCTGCGCGATTTGAGCCCCTTGTGGGAAATGTACAAAGACGGCATCGACTTGAGCACCATTCAATGGGCTGCCCACTGAGTTGACACTGACCTGAACACGGAGAAAACACCATGGCATATTCTGAAAAAGTGGTTGACCACTACGAAAACCCCCGCAACGTTGGCTCGTTCGACAAGGGCGACGAAGACGTGGGCACCGGCATGGTCGGTGCACCGGCTTGCGGCGATGTGATGAAGCTGCAGATCAAGGTCAACCCGACAACCGGTGTGATCGAAGACGCACGCTTCAAAACCTACGGCTGCGGCTCGGCCATCGCCTCCAGCTCACTCGTGACTGAGTGGGTCAAGGGCAAGACGCTGGACGAAGCAGCGGCCTTGAAGAACAGCCAGATTGCCGAAGAGCTGGCGCTGCCACCGGTCAAAATCCACTGCTCCATCTTGGCCGAAGACGCCATCAAGGCGGCCGTGGACGACTACAAAAAGAAACACCTGAACTGACATGGCCATCTCACTGTCTGCTGCCGCAGCTCGGCATGTGACCCGGTACCTGGCCAAACGCGGCTCGGGTGTCGGTGTGCGCCTAGGCGTCAAGACCACGGGCTGCTCGGGCCTGGCCTACAAGCTGGAATACGTGGACGAGATCGCCCCGGAAGACGTGGTCTTTGAAGGCCACGGCGTCAAAGTGCTGGTGGACCCGAAAAGCCTGGCTTACATCGACGGCACAGAGCTCGACTTTGTGCGCGAAGGCCTGAACGAAGGTTTCCGCTTCAACAACCCCAACGAGCGTGACCGTTGCGGTTGCGGGGAGTCGTTCCGCGTATGAGCTTGTCGTCATCGCGAGGAGCGCAGCGACGCGGCGATCCATGCATGGATGGTCACGCTTCGCTCGCCATGACTGTGACTTTATGATCAGCCTCCAGGCCAACGACTTCGAGCTGTTTGATGTGCCGGTGCAGTACGCACAGGATCGCGCACAGCTCGACGCCCGCTGGAAGGCCTTGCAGCGTGAAGCCCACCCCGACCGCTTTGCCGCAGAAGGCGCTGCAGCGCAGCGCATCGCCATGCAATGGTCGGTGCGCATCAATGAGGCGTATCAGCGCTTGAAAGACCCGCTCAAACGCGCTGCCTATTTGTGCGAGCTGCAAGGTGCGCCGGTGCAGGCCGAGAACAACACAGCCATGCCCGCCGCATTCTTGATGCAGCAAATGGAATGGCGCGAAAACCTGGAAGACACGAGCAGCGCCGAGGGCCTCGAAGCCCTGGCCGATGAGGTGGCTGCCGAGCAGCGTCGTGTGCAGCAAGTGCTGGCCCAGTTGCTCGATGTGGATAAAGACCCTGCGCAAGCCGTGGGGCAGGTGAGGGCGCTCATGTTCATTGAGCGCTTCACGCAAGAAGTGAACGCTAAACTCGACCGATTGACCTGACCCTCGGGTCGCAGCGCCTCATGCAGGTGGGCGACTTGAACACCACCCCTGATTGACCATGGCGTTACTGCAGATTTCTGAACCGGGCCAGTCGCCCGACCCGCACCAGCGCCGCATTGCGGTGGGCATCGATTTGGGCACCACGCACTCGCTGGTGGCTTCGGTGCGCAACGGCGTGGCCGAATGTCTGCCCGACGACGACGGCCGGGTGATCCTGCCTTCGGTCGTGCGCTTCATGCCCGGCCAAGGCCGCCAGATCGGTTTTGACGCGGTGCAATCCGCCGCCAGCGACCCGGTCAACACGATTGCCTCGGTCAAGCGTTTCATGGGGCGTGGCCTGCAAGACATCACCGACCGCAGCAAACTCCCTTACGAGTTCACGGCCAGCGATCAGGGCATGCTGTCCATTCAAACGGTGCAAGGCCCCAAGTCGCCCGTCGAAGTCAGTGCCGAAATCTTGGCCACGTTGCGTTACCGCGCTGAAGACACCTTCAACGACGACTTGTATGGTGCGGTCATCACCGTGCCCGCTTACTTTGATGACGCGCAGCGCCAAGCCACCAAAGACGCCGCGCAACTGGCGGGCCTGAATGTGCTGCGCCTGATCAACGAACCCACCGCCGCGGCCATTGCCTACGGTCTCGACAACGCCAGCGAAGGCGTTTATGCCGTGTTCGATTTGGGTGGCGGCACCTTTGATATTTCGATCTTGCGCCTGACGCAAGGCGTGTTCGAGGTCTTGTCCACCGGTGGCGACTCTGCCCTGGGTGGCGACGATTACGATCAAGCCTTGGCCGACTTTGCCATGGCCCAGCAGCCCGACTTGCAAGCCACCACGGCCGAAGACAAAACCGTGCTCAAAGCGGCTGCCCGTGCCGCCAAAGAAGCGCTCACCACCGCCGCTGCGGTCACCCTGAATGCCGTCTTGTCCACCGGCAGCTTGTCGGCATCCATCAGCCGTGCAGATTTTGAGCAAGCCACCCAAGCCCTGACGGCCCGTTGCATGACCGCCGTGCGCAAAGCACTGCGCGATGCGCAGCTGGCCAAGGACGATGTGCAAGGCGTGGTTATGGTCGGTGGCTCCACCCGCATGCCGCAAATCCAGCAGGCCGTGGCCGATTTTTTTGGCCAGGCGCCGCTCAACAACCTCAACCCCGACGAAGTCGTGGCCCTGGGCGCAGCCATCCAGGCCAACCAACTGGCGGGCAACAACGCCGCTGGCGAGTTGCTGCTGCTCGATGTGATCCCGCTGTCGCTGGGCATCGAAACCATGGGCGGTTTGGTCGAGCGCATTATCCCGCGCAACCAGACCATCCCCACCGCCATGGCGCAAGACTTCACCACCTACCAAGATGGTCAGACCGCGCTGGCACTGCATGTGGTGCAGGGTGAGCGTGACTTGGTGCAAGACTGCCGCAGCCTGGCCCGCTTTGAGCTGCGTGGCATCCCGCCCATGGCCGCAGGCGCAGCCCGCATCCGCGTGACCTTCACGGTGGATGCCGATGGCTTGCTCAGCGTAGGGGCCAAAGAACAAATCAGCGGCGTGGAAGCGCGCATCGACGTCAAGCCTTCGTATGGCTTGAGCGACGACCAGATCGCTACCATGCTGCAAGAAAGCTTCACCACCGCCCAGGCCGACATGAAAGCCCGTGCGCTGGTGGAGGCACGTGTGGACGCCGACCGCATGCTGTTGGCCACCCGCAGCGCCTTGGCTGCCGATGGCCAATTGCTGAGCGATGCCGAGCGTGCCAGCATCGACGCCCTGATGGCCACCTTGCAGGCGGCCGTCCCAACCGAACAAGATGCCAAGGCCTTGGAAGACTGCACCCAGGCCCTGGCCAAAGGCACTGAAGCCTTTGCCGCAGAACGCATGAACCACAGCATCCAGAAAGCCCTGGCTGGCCAAAATATCCAGTCGATGTAACCCACCATACCGCCATGCCCGTCATCAAAATCCTGCCCCACCCCGAGTACTGCCCCAACGGTGCAGAAATCACGGCGCCTGCGGGCACCAGCATCTGCGAAGCACTGCTCGACAACAAAATCAACATCGAACATGCCTGCGACATGAGCGCGGCCTGCACCACCTGCCACGTCATCGTGCGAGAGGGGTTCAGAAGTCTCAACGAGATGGAAGAAACAGAAGAAGACTTGCTCGACCGTGCTTGGGGTTTGGAGCCAGACTCGCGCTTGAGTTGCCAGGCCTTTGTGGCCAAGCAGGATCTGGTGATCGAGATCCCTCGCTACACCATCAACCACGCCAAAGAGCTGCACTGAGGTCAGACATGCGCCAAATCGTTCTGGACACCGAAACCACCGGCCTGTCAGCCGAAGGCGGCGACCGCATCATCGAGCTCGGTTGCGTGGAGCTGTATGCGCGCAAGCTCACGGGCAAGAACCTGCATTTCTATTTCAACCCCGAGCGCGACAGCCACGAAGACGCGCTCAAGGTGCATGGCATCAGCAACGAATTCTTGCGCGATAAGCCCAAGTTTGCGGCCTTGACGGAAGAAATTCTGGACTACCTCAGCGATGCGGAACTCATCATTCACAACGCCGCGTTTGACATTGGCTTTTTGAACAAAGAACTCGAGCGCGTGGGCAAGAAACCGCTCAAGGCTTATGTCAGCGGCGTCATCGACACCCTGGCCATGGCCAAGGAAATGTTCCCCGGCAAGCGCAACAGCTTGGATGCGCTGTGCGACCGACTGGAAGTCGACAACTCCGGCCGCACTTTGCACGGCGCTTTGCTCGATGCCGAATTGCTGGCCGATGTGTACATCAACATGACGCGTGGCCAGGAGGCCTTGCTCATTGATGCGGGCCAAGATTCAAGCACCGATGCCTCCGGAGTTTCAGTACAAGTGGATTTGACCGGTTTTGTTTTGCCAGTGTTGAGCGCCAATGATCAAGAGCTGGCGGCACATGACGACGTACTGGCTCAAATGGACAAGTCCAGTGGAGGTAAAACCATCTGGCGTCTTGTGGCAAATGCCCATTGAGTTCAAAAATTGTTCTGGCCGACTCAAAGAGGCTGATTTTTTATGCCATAATTTAGGTCTACGCTGCAAGGCGATAGGGCGATTAGCTCAGCGGTAGAGCACTGCATTCACACTGCAGGGGTCACATGTTCGATCCATGTATCGCCCACCAGATTCAAGCCCCGTAAATCATGATTTACGGGGCTTTTTCTATTGTTCAGTCAGTTTGATATCTCTGATGCTTTCATAAGTTGCCATGGCAATTCTCCAATTTTGAAGAATTGTGCTCGGCATGATTTATGATTACGTTTTCCACCTCATCCTTTAAGGAGATAACTCGTGAACAAAGCAGAACTGATTGAAGCCCTGGCTAAAGAAACCGAATTGTCCAAAGCTGCTGCTGGCCGTGCTGTGTCGGCATTGGTTGAAATCATCACCAAAACCGTTGCCAAAAAGCAAGACGTTCAATTGATCGGTTTTGGCACTTTCAAAGCCGCCAAGCGCGCTGCTCGTGCCGGTAAGAACCCCCGCACTGGTGAGAAGCTGAAGATCGCAGCCGCAACCGTTCCTAAATTCACTGCCGGCGCCGCATTCAAGGCAGCCGTGAACAAGAAGAAGTAATCACTTTTTTCCTTGAATAAGAAAGCGGTGCGAGTCCAAGACTCGGACCGCTTTTTTATTGCCTAAAGCGCTCATTGCTGGCGGCAGCATTCGAGCGATTGGACATGCCAACCGTCATCCGCATGTGATCTGCCCCTCTGAGTCATACCAAATCCATTGAACAAAGTCCGCTAATTTTGGAGAATGGCGGGTATGAAGACCACAAAATTTACCGACGAGTAGATCATCGGATTCCTCAAGCAAGCTGAAGCGGGCATGTCAGGGGCAGGTCACTTTGTCTGTTCGTATACTGCTCTTTAGCGCAGTCGCAAAAGACGAATTGCGCTCGGATTGAAACTGTTTTGAGGCATCTATGAGAACTTTTCTGCTTGCTACCGCCATCGAGTCACAAGTGGTCAAGCTGAACGCCTGCAAGATGGACTGGACTTGAGTCCATAAGTTGCAGTAAGCTACAAGGTTTTCCACGTAACTTATTGTCGTTCATGGACAGTCCGCTTCCCTCTATCCCTGCCAAACGCTATTTCACCATTGGTGAAGTGGGAGAGTTGTGTGGCGTTAAGCCCCATGTGCTGCGCTATTGGGAGCAGGAATTTACCCAGTTGCGCCCGGTCAAGCGTCGAGGCAATCGGCGCTACTACCAGCACCACGAAGTGCTGATGATCCGACGCATTCGGGATCTGTTGTACGACCAAGGGTTCACCATCAGTGGGGCACGCAACAAGTTGCAAGAGCTGGTGCAGGCGGATCGCCTGGGAAGACGTGGTTTGCCTGCAGATCCAGATGCTGAGTTCACTACAGATGTGGTGGACGAAGAGGCTTCAGATCTGTCTGCATACAGGCCTTCGTTTGACCTGGATGTCCCTGCGGCAGATTACGCTTCCCTTCAACGAGAGCTTTTGGATATTCGCGCTTTGCTGAGTGTGTGAGGGCTATTTCTCAGGGTATAATTCATTTCTAGTCGGCGTGTAGCGCAGCCTGGTAGCGCACTTGCATGGGGTGCAAGGGGTCGCGAGTTCGAATCCCGCCACGCCGACCATTTGATCGTATAAAGGCCTCCAACTGGAAACAGCTGGAGGCTTTTTTTCGTTTGAAAAATTCTACTTTCTGTTGCGAAAAAACCAGCAAGCTTCATTTGCAGTCAAGCCAAAGTGGGGGGGAAATATCGTTTCTGTTCCCCCAGATCAGGTGCGCCGCCTGACATAGCTACGTCTTCCCGCACTTTCACAGCTTCGTTACAACTTGTCACAAGTGCTCAGGGAGCATCAAATGAAACTGTTATTTAGTAATAAAATTAACAAAAATTTATAGTCTATTGCTGAATCAATTGCGATAACAGCAAACTTTTTCAACTTTTCTTGCTGACCATGCTTTTGAAGACACTTTTGGTTTTTACGTTTTTCGGTGGACTCGGCATCCCTGCTTTCGCTGGCAGCATTGATGCACTTTGGGGGGGCTTTGTAGATAGCGATGTTCGACGTAGCGTGACCAAGGTCGTGACGACAAGCACCGACAAAACCATCGATAAAATGCTTACAAAAATCAACATGAGCATGCCTTCCAAGATTGATCAAATGACCACTCTGCAGGGGCTCAAACGGGTCGATAACACAATTATTTATGAGTATTTTTTCAATGTAAATTATTCAAAATTGACTATTGAGGCTCGCAAGGACCTTCGGCAAAAAGTGATTGAGTGGACCTGTGGCGACAGTGACAATGTGAGTTATCTGCGAAGCGGTAAGGAATTTGTGCACAAATACCGCAGTTTGCAGGGTGATTTGTTGCTGGGTCAGAAAGTATCGATGCGGTATTGTCAAGGATGATGATGTCATTCGGAAGTGTGATTTTTGGTTATTTTAATTTAATTTGTTATATTATTTAAATTTAATGTAATTTAAGAGATTATTTGGCAAATATTAACTGTTCAAAAGTTTTCATATGGTCTTAAAATTGAAGCCAGTGTCAAAAATGTCACTGACTTCAACATGCGATCACTATGCCAACCTTTCAATCTGAACAATCAGCTCTGACGCTTCACAAAAGTCCAACCAGTGCGGCTTTTCACAGCTTTGTACGTCGCTTGCATTTGGCCAGCCAATCGGACGATCCGGTATTGCTCGCGGGTGAGGTCGGAACAGGCAAACGCCAATCGGCTTCCACGGTGCACAACGTAGGCGGGCGCAGTGGTGGTAACTTTGTTCAGATTGATTGTCTGGGCATCAAGGAAAGCAAGTTTGAGCTGGAAATGTTGGGGGTGCTTAATCCTTATAACCACCAACTGCGCCAAGGTGCGGTGGCGCTGGCTGAGGGCGGTACGCTGTATTTGCATGAAGTTGGGGAGTTGCCAGCAGCTTGCCAGACCTTGCTTTTGCGTTTGGTGGAGAGCAATACTTATTCACCGGTTAATTCGAGTGACACCTATAACAGTGATTTCCGTTTGATCACATCATCCAGCCAGGATCTAATGGCCATGGTGGAGCACGGCAAGTTTCGCAATGACTTGTTGCACCATATCAATACGCTCACGATCCGTACACCTTCGTTGAACGAGCGAAGGGACGATATCGCCGATCTGGTGCGCTCAATCATGCTTGAGATGCCCACTGCATCCGGTAAACAACTCACGCCAGAGGCGATGGAGGTTTTGTGTCACCACAGATTCACTGCCAATATTTTGGAGCTGCGCAACATCATCCATCGCTTGGTTGGCACATTTGAGACGGATGTTTATTCGGAGCATCATGTCATTCAGTCCATTCATGCAGGAACGCCGTCCAGCAAATCAGAGCGCGTGATTGAGAAAAGTTCGCTCCGGTCGATGTTGCCTGATTTCAAGGGTTATGTGGCCAATGCGAGCGGCGCACGCGCGCAGTCCGATGATCAAAATCATCAATCTGCCAGTTTTCTCGCGCCAAAGCACACGAATCAAAGCTCGCACAGCACCCAGTCCAATACAGAGGTGCCAGACGATGATCTGGACAACTTGTCAGCCCAAGATGTTGCCGATGATGAATTTTTGGCTGCTCAAATCGCTGGTCAAAAGCATGGGCAGGCTTACATGGCGCGTCATTACAACTCGGCCTCGCCTGGCGCGATGTGGCAAGCTGGTGATCGTGCCGCAGAAGTGGTTGACATAGAAGGCGCTAATTCTTTCACCGCGCTTAAGGCTCAAGAGCGAGACTACATCATGAAGTTGATTGACTTCTGTGACGGCGATAAAAAGAAGGCCGCCGAAATCGCCGGAGTGACTTTGCGGACCCTATATCGCAAGATCAAGCAATAAATAGTGATCGTCTGAAGCGACTCAGGCAACGGCTCAAGTTATGCCGTTAATCAGCTGCTTTGCTGCGGCTTTTTCGGCATCTGAGCCTTGTTCTGCCACTTGTCGCAACATCATCAGTGCCGTACTGGGGTCACCCATGCTCAGGTAAATCTTGGCCAGATCAATGTTGGCGTTGCCCGCAGATTTTGTGTGGCCGGTTTTTTTGTTGCGGCCTGAGCGATTGTCAAATCCTGGTGTGGGCAAAGCAGAGGCTGACGCACGCGTCACCGCCTTGCTCGAAAAGGCCGCGTGCGGTGCAACATGCGTTGGCATGACTGGGGGAAGCAGTATTTCATGTGTGCTTCCGTGAACGCCCCCCTGCTCGCTTGATGCTTGTTGTGCGAAGTGCATGGCTGGTGCGGCGCTGTAAAAATCCGTATCGTGTGATTGGTTGGGTCGGGGCGCAGGTTGTGCTAAATCACGTTTGGTGGGCTCCAAGCTATCGATCGATATTGGCTTGGCGGCTGTTTTTGGGATGCGCAGGCCACTGCGCAGCCTCCCCGCGAGAAAACCAATTAAAAACAATACAAGAGAAGCCACCAGGAGCATGCCCACCGTGTTGAACTGGCCTTGCGTCTGCGTGAAGGTCGTCGCTGGTAATGCCTCCATCAATGGGGGTAAAACGTGGGATGCCGTAGAACTCGTATCCGATGCCATGCGCGCTTCGTTGGTAGAGCCATTGACGGCTGCAGCCAGAGGGGTCGGATTAGCCTGTTCAATGGCTGGCGTGATGATGTTGGCCGGGTCTTCTGCCGCTTCTGTTTCGCTTGGGGTGACGGCATCAGAATCTATGGCCACAGTGGGCGAGAGGGTCTTTTTTGATCGGGGGTTTTTTTTCGTTTTTTCAACCGCTGTAGCCGCTACTTCAGATCGGGGCGTTGGCGATTGTGCGGATGTTGAACTGAGCACTTTGCCCTTGATCAGAAATGGCATCTCATTCAACGCCACGCGGTAATGCGTCAAGGTCGTTTGTCCGAAATAGCTGGACCATATGAGCAAATCGAAATGATTTTGCGAAAGCTGTGACGGTGAGTAGAGCTCGACATATCCCACGGTTGCAGACGCAGGCACAACGCGCACGCGCAATTCACGCACCACGGATGACATTGGAAAGCCCAGCCGTGCGTATTCGCTGCGGGTGGCCACACGCGCTTGCATCTCGGACAATTTGACCGGTCTGTCATCCGAAAACGGAAAGCTTGCAGAAAAGTGGGGCGCTGCGGTTGATGGCACAGCCAAATCGCCCAAGGTCAGGGCATGACCCGACAGACTCATCAGACAGAGCCATAGCCACAATATGCTTTGACTGACGCAGCGAGCGCGGCATTTGGTGGTGTGCATAGCCATGGCGTTCATCTTCAAAAAACCAGATCCCCGACCGATACAGTCGAGACGTGTTGGTGTTGTTTCAAAGGCATTGCTATGGGTTGACGCGGTGAAATTGACATGAATGACAATTTACACCAGTTTGGTCCTGTCATAGCCCTATCCGCTTCATTTTTCAGATTTTATTTCAGCATCTACGTCGATGATGAATTCAGTACCTCTGACGCCCAATGTCACTGTACTCGTTCGAAAGACCACTTGCTCCGGGTTAGCCTTGGCAATTTGGCCAGACACAATAGCCACTGTTCCCCGCTTGACCGATGTGTCCATGCGACCTGCGCGGGTGTTTCTGTCAAATGCATATTGGTTCAGCTCGATCGTGGAGTTCGGTCCTGCCGTGAGCATGGTGCTGTCGCTCAACGTGACGCCAACACTGCTGCTGGGGCCGCTGATTAGGCGGTCAAAAGGGTAGAGGCTGGAGCCCACAGAGACAGGAATGTGTTTGCCAGCTCTTTCAATATAGGCCTGACCTTTGACAGTTTTGACCGTACCAGCAATTTCGGTCGAATCGCTTGCCATGGCAATCAAGCTCAAGCAGATTAAAAAGAGGGCGTTTTTCATGTTCTGATCCCGTCATGAAAATGTATTGAAAATGGGCGGACAGGTGGTTGAATGAGCGTAGCGATGCAACGCAATGCCAATCTGGTGGGGCTCTTATCCGACTACATCGGGTCGCATGTCCTCTTGAGACTTTTTCAAGTTGTCAATCTCGGCCAGCACGGTGGATACCAAACTGCCCATGACGGCGCTTATGATTAAGAAGAAAGAGGCCGCATCAAACAGCAAGCCTGTATGGGCAAAGATTTTGAAACCGATCCAAATGATCAAACCGTTGGTGGCCAAAGTCAGCCAAAGGCTGGATTTGGGTACTTTGCGCAAGTAAGTGGATAGCAGCGATTGGGGGCGTGGCACATACCAAATCAAAACGCCTCCAACGATCAGCAAAGCCAAGGTCTCCGCCCATTTGAACCAGTAGGGCCTTTGCAGAATCCTGCCGTCGAATAAGGACTCAATCAGTTGTGCCTGGATTTCGATGCCAGGCACGGTTTCACCCAGCGCAGTGGTACGCATGTCGCTCAGGCCCGAGCCGGTCAAGCCAACCAGTACCAATTTGCCAGACAACATTTGGTGTGCAACTTGTCCTTGAATCACGTCGCTGGCTGACACATAGCGTGTGGCCATTGTCTTGTGTTGGGCAAAGTGCAAGGGGATGTCGCCTTTGGGCAGGGTCGGTACAGTCAAGTCTGCGACGCCAACAGATTGGATGCCTCGAGGATTGATCTGTACCTGAACGGCCGCAGAGTCCGTTGCTACACGAAACATTTCAAGTGCCAAGCTTGGTACGGCTTGATCGGTCAAATTCATCACCAATGGCAGGTGCCGGACCAGTCCATTTTCCAGATCCACGCTCACCAGGGCTTGACCGCGAGCCGCGGCTTGCAATTCTGGCAAGCTCGCCAGGACTCGGTCAAAGCGTCGCGAAAATTCTGGCAGCTTGTCTGCGCCATCGAGTTTGACGGGCCACGTTCGCATACCAGCCGTGGTGGTGTAGGCCGGTTGGTCAAAGCCCGCCGCACTGAGCACCGTTGGTACGTGCCGAAATGACTGTGCAAGAACTTGTTCATTGGATGGCAAGCTGCGCAGTTGCTCCGCCAGGGCTTGGTGTTCAGGTTTCAATCCCTTGGCCACTTGTGCTGGTGAGGTTTGGTCAAACTCGGGCATGTACAGGTCAAGTCCCACGGCTGCCGGCTTGTGCTTGCCAATGGCTTCAATCAGCTGAGCCAGCCTGTACCGAGGCCAAGGCCATTGTCCAAAAGCTTGCAGACTCTTTTCATCAATGGCCACGATGGTCACGGGTTGCGATTGAGGCTGTCTGGGGTATTCTTTTTGATAACCGTCGAACAGCAAATGGCGAGCCGATGCAAAGGGCGTTCCGAAATAAGTGGTGACCATGCTCCACGGCTTTTGCAGGGTCGGCCAAGACGGCGGCAACTCCGTCAGGATGTTCATCGTCAAGGCCCACAACAAAATGAATATCGCTGCAGGACGTCCTCTGCCTGTGATCAGTATTTGTTTGATCAGTTTCATATTCCCTCGGACTGCCGCTCAGCGTACGTGGATTTCGACGCGGCGATTCAAGTGTTCTTGATCGCCAGTCATCAACGGCTCTCTGGCGCCACGACCCAACGCGGGTATGTTGTCGGTGGCAATGCCCGCCTTGTGAATCAACTCGCGCACACTCAGAGCTCTTTTCAGTGACAAGGCATCGTTGCCAGCGGCTTGGCCGGTTCGGTCGGTGTGGCCAATCACCGTCACTTCTGGCGATGGGCGCGATTGCAGGTAAGCCTGCAGACTCGCAAGGACATGTGCCGACTCGACTGTTAATTGGCGGTCTGACCCATTGACAAAATAAAGCTGAAAACTTTGAGGTCTTGGCGGCTGCGCCTGAAGCAAAAGACCATAACGTGCATCGACTTCTGAGGGGGAGCGCGTGGTCTCTATTGCAGTCCCATTGTGCATAACATCCAAGCTTGCATAGGGTTTGTTCAATAGGTGTTCGATCCCAGCAGTGCTGACCACCACCGCACCAGCTTCACCATTTGCCGATGGCAGCAATGTGACCCGTTGGCTAGCCATCTCGTCGTGCGGCCATGCGAATGCAGTGGCCGCAACAAGCCAAATGAGAGTGATCAATTCCATAAAAATCTCTAAGTCGCCATCAAACAGGACGAAAGAATTTTAACTTTTTATCGAATTTTATAGTTATAAGGTGTGATTAATTTTTCAATACTGTTTAATTGTTTATATCGGTGGAATTGTTTTTGGCGATCAAGGGCTGTGGCTACTTCACTCGGGCCGTGTAAAGACTTTGTAGGAAGCGTTTTTCCTTTCATGTCAATTTTGAACAAAACATGTCACCCGATCCAATGTTTGGGCCCATGAATTCGAAAATATTGACGGTGAGTGACCAAAATGGCCGTTTTGTCACCTTTGGTTTTGGACGCTGAACAAGGAAATTTTCAAGCTTCTTCATTCCGTCCTTGGCATTGTTCATTTGTGTGCCGCATCAGTAAGACGTGATGTCTCTTCAAGCGCGGTCAATTCACTGGTGCGAGCGGGGCGGGTTTCAGCAGAAGCAAGATCCGACGATGTAGGGTTTTGAGGCGCGTAGATGTGGGCTCTTGTTTTCTTGGAGAAGGGGCAGCCAGGCCTCAGTGTTGATAGCGCTGCGTCAGTCGGTCGCACTTTGCTTGGGGTTCTTGGCATCCGGCAAGATGCGTTGCGCTTGATGGACCATGGCAGGCATCGCGAGCATCCAGGCCAAGCCCAGGACCCAGAAATTTGTACTGGAGCGCTCGACGGATGCCGCGCCGAACGAGGCGCCTGCGAAGTAAGACAGCGGTCCGAAAACCAGGCCCAAAACAGAAGACAGTACAAGTGGTTTGGTTTTGAGAAAGTTCAGCGAGGAGTTCAAAGTCAAGGCCAGCAAAGCCCATAGCAGCCAAAGCCAAAACGGTACAAGCGGCCCCACCGACAAACCGTGAAAGTCGATCACTGCAAAATATTGAAGGCCAGAATCTAGCACGATGCCCATTGACATCACCAATGCCGCCAGCTTGATCTCCTGCCATCGATGGCAGGACCAGTAAAGATGCGCGCACATCAGCGCGGCGCAATAAATCAAAGCCGGTATCTCTAGCCAAGACCCTGCACCAGCGACGCAGATCCACCAAGCAGATTGGAAGCCTAGCGCATTCAAAAAAGGGTTCATTTTCAAATTGTAGAAATTGTGCCCAACCTTTTGCTGGTGACGGGAATTGCGCTGATCAATTGCTTCGCATCAAAGCCGCAGGTCGATCACCACGTTGCCGATCAGTTGGCCCTGTTCTACCGATTCATGGGCCAAAGCAATGTCTTTGAGCTTGAACGTTGCCGCAATGGTGTGTTTCAGTGTGTCGGTGTTCAGCAATTCACACAATGCCTTGACGCACCCATGTCGGTCTTCAGGGGTGAGGTCATACACCAAAAAGAATTTCAGGGTGATCGAACCCCACAGCAGTGGTCGGAAGTTGATGGAAACGTCACCAGGGTTGTTGGAGCCATAGCAAACCACGGTGCCGTGGGGTTTGAGCGCACCAGCGGAGATCAATTGACTCGTTGTAGCGAAATCCATGTCAATGATCAGGTCAACACCAGCGCCTTGGGTGATTTCCTGAAGGCGTTGGGGCACAGATTCTGTTTTGTAATAGATGACGTCTTTGCACCCAGCAGACTGTGCATGCGCCGCTTTGGCTGCAGAGCCAACGGTGCCCACCACGTGCGCGCCTTGCAAGGTCAGCAGCTGGGTGATGTAGTGGCCCACTGCCGAAGAGGCGCCCGTGACCAGAACGGTTTTCTTGTGAACATCGCCGGCTAAATGGACGGCTTGCACAGCCGTCAGGGCCGGGATGCCCAAACAGGCGGCCGCACCATCGTCGATGTGCGAGGGCAAAGACACAGCTTGGGCCGCTGGCAAGGTGATGTATTCGCAGGCTGTACCCAAAGGGCGCTGCCATTGGCCATTCCAGACCCATACACGTTCGCCCACTCTGGCGCTGGAGACGCCATCACCCACCGCATCGATCACGCCCGCGCCATCGCTGTGCGGAATGATCAAAGGGTCTGAAATGGGTCGGGCCTTGCGTGACTTGACATCCGACGGGTTGACCCCGGATGTGTGGAGTTTGACCCGGACCTCCCCGGCGTGGGGTGTCGGCGTGGCTTGCTCCCCCACGATCAGGACAGATTTGGCTTCTCCATTTTGGCTGTACCAAGCGGCTTGCATTGTGAATCCTTTCAGGTCGGAAGAGACTTCAGGGCCCACGTTTGTTGCATGGATTCGCGGTTCAGAATGGGCTCTGCCGCTTTGGAGAGCACCGGATAGTTCTGGCGCCAGTTCAGCTCCGGATACCGCAGATCAAGGTACCAAAGTGCGCAGCCGATGGTCAGCAAACCGAGGTTGAAATCACGGTCGAACCATTCGGGATGCTGATTCAATTGCGCCAAAGAGGTGTGGATGGCGTCCAGCTTGCCCTTGACCCAATCGGCCCAGCGCAGCGCTTCGGGGCGAACATGGTTTTCGTAGCGGGCGAGCAGTGCTGCGTCCAATATGCCGTCCCCCAGCGATTGCAGGGTCAAAGCCTCCCATCGCAGGGGGCCTTCTTTGGCCAGCAAATGACCATGGCCGAGCTCATTGAGGTATTCGCAGATGACCCGGCTGTCGTAGAGGGCAAGCCCCTGATCGTTGACGAGGGTCGGCACTTTGCCCAAGGGGTTGCTGGTAACGATGTTCTGGTCGCGTGTGACGGGGTGTGCGCTGGCGGGGAGCAATTCCAACTGGTCGACCAAGCCGACTTCATGCGCGGTGACCATGCACTTGCGAACATAGGGGGAGGTGGGGGAGAAGAAGATTTTCATGCGGGCAGTATTGGGCAATCAAACTGCCATCGCTGTCACGCAGTGGACGCGCCGCATGACCTTGAACAGGCCAAAGAAAAAGCCTCTGCACGTGAATGCAGAGGCTTGTCTTTTTTGGCTCCTCAACCTGGGCTCGAACCAGGGACCTACGGATTAACAGTCCGGCGCTCTACCGACTGAGCTATTGAGGAACAATACCGAAATTATAGCGTCATATTTTCATGCTTTTGAGAGGGGGATGGAGTTTTTTAAAAAAACTTGCGTTCTCAATTTCAAAAGCTCGCTTTGACGGCCAAACGCAAGGTTCGCGGTGCGCCAGGGTAGAGGTAATAGTGCCCAAATTGCTTGGGTGACTCACGCCAGTAATGGCGGTCTGCCACGTTGTCGATCGCCAGCGTCCATTGTGTGCGGGTGCCGTCGATGCGCGTGTCGTAGTGGGCGGCAAGGTCCAGTGTGGTCCATGCAGGCAAATTGATGCTGCCGTCTTCCAGCACACGGCGTTCGCCTTCATGGCTCACACGCAGGCTGGCGCGCAGACCAGGGATTTCGGTGAAGCGGTATTGAGCCAGGGCGCGCAAAGTCATGCGCGGCACATTCAGCGCGGTTTGTCCATTGACGGTCGGGTCAATCTCGGCCTTCTGTCGCTTGGCATCGATCCAGGCTGCGCTCACATCGCCATTCCACTGGCCGTGCGTCAAGCCACCAGACAGTTCAAGACCTCGGTGGTGTGCTTGACCGTCAATTTGCCGCGTGCAGATGTCACCATCTGCATTGCAGGCATCGGCCGACTGTGGCCGATTGATGTCAAAGACTGTGGCTTGCCAGCGTGAGGTTGCTGTTTGGCTCTTGAGTCCCAATTCGTATTGTTTGCTGCGCAAAGCGGGAAGTGCTTGTCCCGCGTTGATGTAAGTCGGCTTGTTGGGCGTGACATGGAGTTCAACACCTTGGCCATAACTGGCATAGGCTTGCAGTGAGGGTGTCAACTGTTGCGAGAGGGCAAGCCAAGGTGTGGTGATTTGCCCTTTGACTGCTGCAGGGTTTGTGCCCGGTGCGGGGGTGCAGACGTAGTTCTCGTCACAGGTCGCATTTTCAGAACTTTGGCGGTTGTACTGCGTGTGACGCATGCCCACCCAGACGGTGGTTGCCGTCGGCAATGTGATGCGATCGCTCAGGGCCAATTCTGTGTTGTATTCAGAGCGGTTGACGTTGGGGTAAGACGGTGTTGGGTCCGGGGCGCTGGTGAATCCGTCTGTTGTATTGCCCTCACCAATCAAGTTATAGGCTTGCAGCGGTGGCAGGCGGTCGAGCGACCTGAAACGCATGATCGAGGCATTGAAATCATGGCTGATGTTCCCCCACGAAGCGCTGCCCGAAAGCTCAGTTTTCAATGCATCAACTTTTCGGCGCTCGTTGTCGCTGCGAAAGTCGTAAAGATCGAACTTGCCATTGGCGCTGTAACGGTCGCACAGCATGGGTGCATTGGGGACCGTGTCATAGCAGTTATGCCCCTGTGCAAAAGTCAGCCGATCATCCGTCCGCAAACGTTGCGCACCATAGCTGGTTGTCCAGAGCCAACCATCGCCCAGGTTTTGCTTGAAGCGCACAGAGCCCGTGGTGCCGGCAAACGCACCAGGCACCGACCAACTTTGGCGAGTCAGGTTGGTTTTGCCATCCACGGGGGCCGGCAGTTTGTCGCCCAACAAGCTGTAGCCATTGACACCCATCTGCTGGCGTTCGCTATGTTCAAACTCCCACTCCAGCTTGCTGTCGGGTGAAATGCGCCAGTCCATGGCCAGGGCGACCAGGTTGCGGTGGCCTTGGGTGTTGCGGATGTAGGGGTTCAGGTCTTCATAGGCCGCGTTGAAACGGTAGCCAAAGTCCTTGTTCTTGCCAAAGCGTCCGCCCAGGTCCAAGCCGATGCTGCTGCTTTTGCCCGGCCCGTAACTGGCGCTCACGCTGCGGATGACTTCGTCGTTGCCGCTGGGTGCACGCTTGACCACGTAGTTGACCAAACCGCCCGGTGCACTGGTGCCCGCCTGGATGCCGCTCGTGCCTTTGAACAGCTCGATGCGCTCCTTGTTGTCCATGCCGATCATGGTTTCGGCCGAAATGGGCAAACCTTCACGGCGGTAGTTGTAGCGGTTGTCCAGCGTGTAGCCGCGCACGCTCAGCATGTCCCAATAGGCCGGCGAGTTGTAGCTGTCGGCCACGCTGGCGTCCAGGCGCAAGGCGTCCGATACACGTTGTGCACCCACGTCCTGCAGCACCTGGCGATCAAAACTGATGGCGCTGAATGGCGCTTTGCTCAAGGGCACATCGCCAAACCCGCTCACTTGCGATGGGGCGGTGTCGGTGATGGTGATTTCGTTGGGGCTTTGCGCGTGGGCAAAGCCCCCAGCAAGCATGGCCACAGCACTGGCCACTCGGCTGGCATGAAAAACAAAACGGTCCGTAGACCGGCAAGAGACGGGCGAAAAAAATGCCACAACGTTTCCTTCAACGCAATGGCAGGTCGGCTGACTGGGAACATGGCGCGCACCCAAGGCGGCACCGTTCTTTTGACAAGCTTCCCTGCGCGAGGATTACCTCAATCAGGTTCAAAGGGACTTTCTCAGTCGAAGGCCTCACGGACTTCAACACCCCTAGCGAATGCGCCGCAAACATGCGGCGCAGTGTGTATTTTAGGCGATGCCCAGACGCTTGTGCAGCAGCGTGGACGTTGTCGTGTACTGCAGCAGGGTCTTTTCATCGGGCCGCAGCAAGGCCACCGCACCAAAGGCGGCCAGCGTGGCTTCATGGAAGCCGCACAGAATGAGCTTCTTTTTGCCAGGGTAGGTGTTGATGTCACCCACGGCAAAAATACCGGGCTCGGAGGTGGCGAAGTTTTCGGTGTTCACCACCAGTTGTTTGCGCTCCATGGCCAGGCCCCATTGCGCCACAGGCCCGAGCTTGGGCGACAGACCCAAGCAGGTTTGCAGCACGTCCAGCGGCAGCCACTCGTTGTCGCCCTGCGGGTTGAGCAGTTCCAAGGCCTGCAAGCGGCCATTTTCGGTGCGCAAGCCGGTGGGTTGACCGGCCACAAAGCGCATGCGGCCAGCGGCACAGCCTTCGCGCATTTGAGCCACCAGCTCGGGGGCGGCTGTGAATTGGTCGCGTCGGTGCAGCAGGCTCACGCTGGCGGCGGCTTGGGGGCCTTCAATGGCAGCCAGGCAGGCTTGCAAGGCCGAATCGCCGTCACCGGCCACCACCAGGTGTTGACCCGCCCAGCGCTCGGGTTGTGGGTGTTCGGCAAAGACCTGCTTGCCTTCAAAGGCGCTCAGGCCATCGAGCACCAGTTGCCGCGCCATAAAAGCGCCCACGCCCGCTGCGATGAACAGGGTTTGTGTGCGGAATGTGCTGCCGGATGCGGTCTGGACTTGCAGGCGTTGGTCAGGCAAGCGTTCGATGGCGCTCACTTGCTGGCCCAGATGCAGCGTGGGCTTGAAAGGCGCGATCTGCTGCTGCAAACGCGCGACCAATTCGCTGCCGGTGCAAAACGGGATACCCGGGATGTCGTAAATCGGTTTGGATGGGTACAGCTCGGCGCACTGGCCGCCCACATGGGGTAAGGCATCTACCACTTGGCAGTGAATGCCTTGCAAGCCGAGCTGAAACACCTGAAACAGGCCAACGGGGCCTGCGCCAATGACCAGCGCTTCGGTGTCGATGGGGGTGGTCATGGTGTGCGTGGCGGCTTGAGAAAAAAATGGCCGAAAGATTCGGCCATCGTGTCAAAGCTGAGGGGTTCAGCGGACCAGTTCGGCCAGCTTGCCGGTCTTGTCTTTCCACTCGTCAGCCGTGGCCAGAGGGGCTTTGCGCTTGGTGATGCTCTTCCAGCCGGGCAACAAGGCCAGCTCGGCGTTGAGCTGGGTCATGTGCTGTTGGTCGGCCGGCAGGTCTTCTTCGGCATAGATGGCGTTCACGGGGCACTCTGGGATGCACACGGCGCAGTCGATGCATTCATCGGGGTCGATGGTCAGGAAGTTGGGGCCTTCGCGGAAGCAATCCACAGGGCAAACGTCCACACAGTCGGTGTATTTGCACTGGATACAGGATTCGGAAACAACGTGGGTCATGATGGACTCGGAATAAAGAGGATGAGCAGCCGGGTTTGCGCAAACGCTGATTTTAAGGGAGATCGCCGGTCAATTCGTGGGCCAGCCCTGCAGCGCAAGGGGTTGATGGCGAATCAAGGACATTGGCGGAAGCAGGGGCTTGTTGTGTCGGGGCTCAAACCACCGACCTGCGCAATGAAGGGCAGGTGGGCGGCTTCAGCCCGACAAGCTTCGTCAATGGACCAACACCGCCCCGGACGTCTTGTGGCTGGCCGTGTCCACCAGCACCAGGGCGCCGAGGATGCGTGACTGGGCGAAGGGCAGGGTGACCAGCGGCTCTTGCAAGGCCAGGGTCACGTGGCCGATGGCGTTGGGCGCCAGCTCGGTGGCCTCTTCTTCGGCCAGGGTGTTCACGTTCAGGCGGTGCACCACGCGCTGCACCTTGACCTTGACCCAGCGGTGACCGTGCAGCGCCCAGTACAGGCGACCGGCCACCAGGGGCTCGTCGTCCATCCAGGCCACGGTGGTGTTGAGCTGGCGTTGGCCTTCGGGCGAACCCTCTGCAGCCAACAGCCAGTCACCACGGGACACGTCCACCTCACGGTCGAGCACGATGCCCGCGCTGTGGCCTGCGGCCTTGTTTTGCGGCTGGCGGGTGGCCGACAGCACTTGCGAGACCACGGCGGTCTGGCCGCTGGGGAAAACCTTGACGGTCTGGCCCGGCTCGATGCTGCCCGTGGCCACACGGCCCCAGAACACGCGGCGGCCCTGGGTGGTCACGCCGGAGTCGTGGAATTTTTCGACCCACTGCACCGGGAAGCTGAAGGCCACATCGGTCTCGGCCGGGGTGACCGGCAGGTCTTCGAGGATGCTCAAAAGGCTGGGGCCGGTGTAGCCGCACCAGTCAGGCTGTGACTCAACCACGTTCCAGCCCTTGAGCGCCGACACGGGCACCATGGAAGTGACCTGGATGCCAGCTTCCTGGGCGAACTTGTTCAAAGCGCCTGCGATGTTCTTGTAGGCCACAGCCGCATCGGCCACAGCATCGAGCTTGTTGATGGCAAACACGATGGAAGGCACGCGCAGCAGGTTGACCAGCAGCGAATGGCGGCGGGTTTGTGGCAGCAGTTGCAGCTCGGGGTTGGCCCAGTCGAGCTTGATGGCGTCGACCAGCACCACCGCGGCATCGGCGCTCGATGCGGCGGTGACCATGTTGCGGGTGTACTGCTCGTGGCCGGGCGCGTCGCCAATGATGAATTTGCGCGCTTCGGTGTTGAAGTAGCGGTAAGCCACATCGATGGTGATGCCTTGCTCGCGCTCGGCGCTCAGGCCGTCGGTCAGCAAAGCCAGATCGGTTTCACCCGAGCGCTGCACGCCCGCCAGGTGGTCTTGCAGCACGGCCTTGGTGTCCACCAGCAGGCGGCCAATCAGCGTGCTTTTGCCGTCGTCGACCGAGCCGCAGGTGATGAATTTGAGGGCGCTGGCTTGATTTGGAGTCTTCATGTTTTTGTCCTGGATCGGAATAAAAGTGGCTGTGAGGTTTGGCTAAAGCCTGTCATCGCGAGGAGCGAAGCGACGTGGCGATCCATGGGGCTTTGACCTTGCACAGAGGCTGGATGGCCACGCTTCGCTCGCCATGACGGATGGGTGTTTCTCAGAAGTAGCCATCCTTTTTGCGCTTTTCCATCGAAGCCTCGGACGTCTTGTCGTCCATGCGCGTGGCGCCGCGCTCGCTCACATCGGCCGCCAGCGTCTCGATCACGATCTGCTCGGGTGTGGCTGCATCGCTTTCCACCGGGCAGGTGCAGGTGATGTCGCCCACGGTGCGGAAACGTACGTCACGAATCTCGACCTTCTCGCCGTCCTTCGGAGGTGTCAACTCGGTCACCGGAACCAAGAGGCCCCGGCGATCCACCACCTCGCGTTTGTGGGTGTAGTAAATCGAGGGCAGCGCGATGTTTTCGCGGGCGATGTACTGCCACACGTCCAGCTCGGTCCAGTTGCTGATGGGGAACACACGGAAGTGCTCGCCCGGTTGCAGCTTATGGTTGAACAAGGTCCACAACTCGGGGCGCTGGGCCTTG
This sequence comes from Limnohabitans sp. MMS-10A-192, assembly GCF_003063335.1. GTDB lineage: Bacteria > Pseudomonadota > Gammaproteobacteria > Burkholderiales > Burkholderiaceae_C > Limnohabitans_A. The sequence continues at coordinate 127,227 of NZ_NERX01000007.1, forward strand.
GGTTGCCATTGGCCAAAGCTGTCGCGGTGCGAAAAGATGCGCTCCTTGGCGCGGGCTTTTTCTTCGTCACGGCGGGCCCCTCCGATCAGCGCGTCAAAGCGGAACTCTTCAATCGCTTCGAGCAGCGTGACCGACTGGTGCACGTTGCGGCTCTCGCCCGGGTGGGCCAGGCGCACGGTGCCGCGCTTCATCGAGTCTTCCACGCTGCGCACGATCAGCTCAGCGCCCAGTTCTTTGGCACGCGAGTCACGGAAATCGGTCACTTCCTTGAAGTTGTGCCCGGTGTCGATCATCAGCAGTGGGTAGGGGATGCGGCCAGCACCGAAGGCTTTTTCGGCGCACTTGAGCATGACCAACGAATCCTTGCCGCCCGAAAACAGCAAGGTGGGGCGCTCGAAGGCGGCGGCGACTTCACGCAGGATGAAGATGGTTTCTTCTTCCAGCGCATCGAGGTGGCTGTTGCTCAGGGTGTGCAACTCGGTTTGTGTCATGGCGTTCATGTTGATTACTCTTCAAATTTGGTCAAGGCGGCGTCAGAAATATCCAAGGGTGATCGACTTGATGTGTGGGGCGCGGGAGGCGACGATGTGTGGCGCGAAGCGACTTCTGAGGAGCCTGCCGCGCCCCACACATCACTCCCCCAAATCATTTCTTGACGTGCAGCCCACACTCCTTGGCCGCCTCGTCTTCCCACCACCAGCGGCCTGCGCGGAACTCTTCGCCCAGGCTGATGGCGCGGGTGCAAGGGGCACAGCCGATGCTGGGGAAGAACTGGTCGTGTAGCGGGTTGTAGTCCACTTGGTTTTCGGCGATGTAGTGCCACACGTCGCCCCAGCTCCACTTGGCCAGCGGGTTGAACTTGGCCAGGTGTTTGGTGGCTTCTTCGCTGGTGTCCAGCAGCGGCACCTCGGCGCGGGCGGTGGATTGTTCTTGGCGCAAACCGGTGATCCAGGCGCGTTGGCCTTTCAGGGCGCGGGCCAGCGGCTCCATCTTCCGCACGCCGCAGCACTCTTTGCGCAGTTCCATGGACTTATAAATCGCGTCCTGGCCTTTGTCACGTACAAACTGGATCACCGACTCCTGCACCGGGCGGAACACGTGGATGGGCGCACGCGAATGCGCCTGCGTGCGCTCCAACAGGGCGAGGGTTTCGGTGTGCAGTGCGCCGGTCTCCAGCACAAACACCGGGATGTCGAGCTGCAGGCTGTTGATCAGGTGCGTGATCACCACGTCTTCGGCGCCCAAGCTGGAGGCTTGGGTGACCGGGGTGAACTCGGCGGCAGCACGTTGCAACAAAGCCTGGGTCTCGGCCAGCTTGGCGGCAAAGTCAGGGCTGGCCTTGGCGTTTTGCTCAGTGGCTTTGAGCGGGGCGTTGCGGGAAGAAATCAGGGACGAAGTCATCAGGCCGCCTGTGCGAAATGAGGTTTTGTCTCCACAGCCGAGCCTTGGTAGAAACCGGCGTAGCGGTCCAGCTGGCGCTGGGCGGCGCTGGCGTCGACGCCTTCTTTCAGCACAGCCACGTCAAAGCCGGTGCGCTGCATCTGCACCAGTTGGTCGATCAGCACGTCGCCTGTGGCGCGCAGTTCGCCCGCAAAGCGCAGGCGGCGGCGCAGCAAAAAGGCCTGGCTGTAGGCGCGGCCATCGGTGAAAGCCGGGAACTGCAAGTCGATGCGGGTGATGCCCGAGAGATCCAGTGTGCGTGGGTCCAGGTCGTTGGCCAATTCCAGCACGCCGGTCTTGTCCGTGGCCTGGTGTTCTTGTGTGGTGATGATTTTCATATCGTGTTCTCCCTGCGTTCAGACGGTTTCAGCGTCTGCTGCTGGATGGCGTGCTGCATTGGCGGCGGCTTTGAACGGGTCTTGGCCGACACGGCGCAGGGTCTCGATGAAGGCTTCTTGCTGGCCCTTATCGGTGGACACACGCAGCTGCTTGTAGGTCTCCAAGATGGCTTCGATCACATCGGGCACCTCGAAAGAGGAGAACGACGGGCCGACCACCTTGCCAGGTGTGGCCGCGCCGGACAGGTCCTTGCCGTCCGAGCCGCCCAGCGTGACCTGGTACCACTCCTTGCCGTCTTTGTCGACACCCAAAATGCCGATGTGGCCCGAGTGGTGGTGACCGCAGGAGTTGATGCAGCCGCTGATGTGGAAGTCGATGTGCCCCAGGTCTTCCAGCTCGTCCAGGTCCTGGTAGCGCTCGGTGATGGCGCTGGCCGTGGGGATGGAGCGGGCGTTGGCCAGTGCGCAGTAGTCGCCGCCGGGGCAGGCGATCATGTCGGTCAAGAGGCCGATGTTGGGCTGGGCCACGCCCAGCGCCTTGGCTTCGAGCCACAGGGCGTGCAGCTGGTCCAGGCGCACCCAGGGCAGCAGCAGGTTTTGGGTGTGCGAAACGCGGGCTTCGCCAGCCGAATATTTCTCGACCAGTGCGGCAGCGGCATCGAGCTGCTCGGCGGTGGCGTCACCGGGGGCGTAGCCCGGGCGCTTGAACGACAGTGACACGGCGCGCAGCTGCGGGTTGCGGTGCGGGCGTACATTGCGCGCCAGCCAACGGGCAAAGGCGGGCGTCTTGGCTGCTTCGATGCTCAAAGCGGCTTCGGCTTGGGCGAGCCACTCATCGGTGTTCTCAGGCAAGTTCAGCGCAGGGTCCACAAAACCGGCTTTCACGCGGTCGAGTTCGGCTTGCAGCAGGGTGTGCGGCGCGCCGTCGCGCTCGATGATTTCGCGGAACTCGGTCTCGACTTCGTCAAAGTAGCGCTGGCCTTCGGCCTTGACCAAAATCTTGATGCGGGCTTTGTACTTGTTGTCGCGGCGGCCCCAGCGGTTGTAGACGCGCACCACGGCTTCGAGGTAATTCATGATGTCCTGCCAAGGCAAGAACTCACGGATCACGACACCGTTGACCGGCGTGCGGCCCATGCCGCCACCGACCAGCACCTTGAAGCCCACGTCGCCCGCAGCGTTGTGAATCACTTGCAAGCCCACATCGTGCCAACCAATGGCGGCGCGGTCTTCGGTGGCGCCGGTGATGGCGATCTTGAACTTGCGCGGCAGGTGCGCAAACTCGGGGTGCAGCGTGCTCCATTGGCGGATCAGCTCGGCGTAGGGGCGGGGGTCCACGATCTCGTCCACCGCCACACCGGCCAACTCGTCGGTGGTGGTGTTGCGGATGCAGTTGCCGCTGGTCTGGATGCCGTGCATGTTCACGGTGGCCAGCAGCTCCATCACGTCGGCCGATTTGTCCAGCGGAATCCAGTTGAACTGCACGTTCTGGCGCGTGGTGAAGTGGCCGTAGTTGGTCGTCAGTTTGGGGGCCAGTCCAGCGATTTTGTCTTGGGTGGCTTGGGCTTCGGCCAGCAAGGCGGCGTCGGGCGTGTCGAACTCGCGGGCGATTTGGGCCAACACCTTGATCTGGGCGGCGTTGATTTCGCCATAGGGCACCGCCACGCGCAGCATGGGCGCGTAGCGCTGCACATACCAGCCGTTTTGCAGGCGCAGGGGGCGGAATTGGTCTTCGGTCAATTGACCCGTCTGCCAACGACCCAACTGGTCGCGGAACTCTGCGGCGCGGGCGCGCACAAAGGCTTTGTCGAAATCGGTGTACTGGTACATATCAAGGGCAATGCAAAAAAATCAGATCAAGACCAACTTGGTGCCCGCCCATGCCAGCAGCACGGACAGCAGCGAGCGGATCACGCGGTCGGGCGTGTGGTGCGTCAGGCGCGAGCCCAGCCAGATGCCGGGAATCGAGCCCGCCAGCAGCTTGGCCAGCAATGGCCAGTCCACCGAGCCCAGGGATGCATGGCCCAGCCCTGCCACCAGGGTCAAGGGCACGGCGTAAGCGATGTCGGCCGCCACGATGCGGGGCAGGGGCAGCATGGGGTAGAGCAAGAGCAGCACGGTGACGCCAATCGCGCCCGCGCCAACCGATGTGAGGGTGACCAAGGTGCCGATCAGCGCACCAAACAGCACCGGCAGGCTCCAGTGGCGGGGTGTGCTGGCACGGGCCTCATCGGCTGCGGCCAGATGGCGGGGCACTTGTTTGCCACGCACCGCCTTGTAAAGCATGGCTGCCGCCGTCAACAACAAGGCGATGCCCAAGGTCGTGGTCATCAGCGACTGAACCGCTGCAGAGGCTGGGCCCACCCAGTGCAAAAAGCCCAAAGTCACCAGACACGCCGGGATGCTGCCCGCGCTGAGCAAGCCCACCACACGCCAAGGCACGATGCGCTGGCGGGCAAACGAGACGGTGCCGCCCAGCTTGGTGAAGGCCGCAAACAGCAAATCGGTGCCGACCGCCATGTAGGGCTTCACGCCGAAGAAAAAGATCAACAGCGGCGTCATCAAGGAGCCGCCACCGACGCCCGTCAGACCCACGATGGTGCCGACGAAGAAACCTGCAAAGACATAAGCGAAATCAACCATGGGCAGGACTGTAAACGTCCTTTATGCCAAAACAAACGATTTATTGGTTGTAGATATATGTCAAATCGATATAAGAACGTGTTCAAGCGCCCACGGCGGCTGACCGTTCCGCCAGGATTCGGGCAGAAGGCTTCACATTCATGGTCATTTGAAACAGGCCCGCCGACAAGCCAATGGCCACGGCGCCTTGCCAGGCCAGGTCGTAATTGCCCAGGCGGTTGTAAATCAAACCACCGCCCCAGGCGCCGATGAAGGAGCCCACCTGGTGGCTGAAAAACGCCACGCCCGACAAAGTGGCCATGTAGCGAAGGCCAAACAAATGGATCACCAGACCCGAGACCAAGGGGACCACGCCCAACCACAGCGTGCCCATGGCGGCGGCAAAGATCAAAGTGCTGGTGGGGGTGGGTGGCGTCAGAAAATACACCGCGATGATGACCGAGCGCAGCACATAAATGCCGCCCAACAGCAGGCGTTTGGAATACTTGCCGCCCAACCAGCCGAACAGGTACGAGCCCATCACGTTGAACAAGCCCACCAGCGCCAAGGCTGTGCTGCCCACGCTGGGGTCCATGCCGCAGATGTCCAGGTAAGTGGGCAAATGGGTGGTGATGAAGACCAATTGCAAGCCGCACACAAAGAAGGCAATGGCCAACACCAGGTAACCGCGATGGCCCAAGGCTTCACGAATGGCTTCGGTCACGGTTTGTTGTACGCCCAATGGGGCTGGCACTTCAATCTGGTCCGCACGCCCGGCCATGAAGGCCGCTGGCACCATGACCGCGGCCAAGCCCAAAAAGCCGATCACGGCGGTTTGCCAGCCCGCTGTGCTGATCAGGTGTTGCGCCATGGGCGAGGCCAAGGTCAGCCCCAAAGAGCCCAAGGCAGACACCGAGCCCATGGCCATGCTGCGCTTCAGGGGCGAGACGGCTTTGGCCGTCACGCTCATGGCGATGTTGGATGCGGTGCACGACAGCGCCAAGCCCACACACAGGCCCATGCCCAGCGTCACGCCCCAAGCGGATGACGCCGTGAGGGCAAAGGCCAGCCCCAAGGCATAAATCGTCACCCCCAGCAAGGCCACGGGGCGCGCCCCATGCCGGTCGGCCAGGATGCCCATGAAGGGCTGCGTGGCGCCCCAAACGATGTTCTGGATGGCAATGGCCAGCGAGAAATCGGCCGCCGTGATCCCGATGTCGCGGATCATGTGGGGCTGCAGCAAGCCAAAGCTTTGGCGCATGCCCATGGCCAAACTCAGCATCACGGCAGCGCCGCCGAGGATCAAGGCCACATGGAATCGGGACAGGTCGGTTTGTTTCATCTGCGCATTATTTGCAAACTACACAACATGGCCTGCCTGTTGGCGACACCGCCTCGTCAAGCGCAGGCCACGGGGGCCGGGTGCAATCAGGGGTTTCATCCGACATGCGCGCGATCTTGTTGAATGTCACTGGTGCGACAGGGTTGAAGTCGGCTGGTAAAGTCACGTTTTTTAACGCTAACCCCTAGGCCCTTATGAACCGCTTTATGACCGCAGGCTTGGTGCTCGTCTCCTCCACAGCCTTTGCCCAGACCCCCATCAAAATTGGCGAAATCAACAGCTATTCCGCCATCCCCCAGTTCACCCAGCCCTACAAGCAAGGCTGGCAACTGGCTGTTGAAGAAATCAATGCCCAAGGCGGGCTGCTGGGCCGCAAGGTCGAGGTCATCGCCCGAGACGACGCGGGCAAGCCCGAAGAAGCCCTGCGCCACGCCATCGAGCTGAGCTCCAAAGAAAAAGTGGACGTGCTGGCCGGCGGCTTTTTGTCCAACGTGGGCTTGGCCCTGGCCGACCACGCGCACAAGAACAAGCGCCTGTTTGTGGCCAGCGAGCCGCTCACGGATGCCATCGTCTGGGACAAGGGCAACCGCTACACCTTCCGCCTGCGCCCCAGCACCTACATGCAAGCGGCCATGCTGGTCGAAGAAGCGGCCAAGCTGCCCGCTAAGCGCTGGGCCACGATCGCGCCCAATTACGAATATGGCCAAAGTGCCGTGGCCAGCTTCAAGGAGCTGCTCAAGGCCAAGCGCCCCGATGTGGAGTTTGTCAGCGAGCAGTGGCCCGCCCAAGGCAAGATCGACGCGGGCAGCACGCTGACGGCCACCATGGCCAGCAAGCCCGACGCGATTTTCAACGTGACCTTTGGCGCGGACCTGGCCAAGCTGGTGCGCGAAGGCAACCAGCGCAATGTGTTCCCCAAGACACCCGTGGTGTCGCTGCTGTCGGGCGAGCCTGAATACCTGGAAGTGCTGAAAGACGAAACGCCCAAGGGCTGGATCGTGACCGGCTACCCCTGGGACCAGCTGGACAACAAAGAACACGCCAGCTTTGCGGCCAACTACTACAAGAAGTTCAACGAGAACCCCAAGGTCGGCTCGGTGGTGGGTTACGCCACCATGCAGGCCATCTTTGCAGGCATCAAGAAAGCCAACTCGACCGACAACGAAAAACTGGTCACCGCCATGCGCGGTTTGAAGTTCAGCACCCCGTTTGGCCCGGCCGAGTTCCGCGCGATTGACCAGCAATCCACCATGGGCGCCTACGTCGGCAAGCTCGACCAGCGCGGCGGCAAGGGCACCATGGTCCAGTGGCGCTACGCCGACGGCAAAAGCTACCAGCCGACCGACGCGTATGTGAGGTCGCGCCGCCCGGCCGAGGCGATGAAGTAAAGCCCTCATCCCGGGCTCATTCGTCATCCTAGATCAGTTCGTCATCCCTGGCCAGTTCGTCATCCCTCCAAAGTTAGTCATCCCGGGCTTGACCCGGGATCCATCTTTGCTCGGGCATGGACCCCGCATCAAGTGCGGGGTGACGGGGTGGCATGGACCCTGCATCGAGTGCGGGGTGACGGGGTGGCATGGACCCCGCATCCAGTGCGGGGTGACAGCTTGGCATGGGCCGCTCATCAAGTGCGAGGAGGCATGAGGAATAGAGCTCCCAACGGGAGCGGGCCGGCATGTCAGCACAGCAAGGCGCAAGTCGTTCAGTGCTTCTTATAGCGTTCCGCCGCCAGATGCTTGGCCAGTGAAGGTGCCAACGGCAGGGCTTCGTTTTCGAGCCAAGCCGCCAAGAGTTCACCACACAGCACCGCCAAGCTGATGCCTCGTGCACCCATGCCCGCGCACAGCCACAGGCCGGGCAGCCTTTCGCTGTCGATGGGGCCCACAGCGGGCAGGCGGTTGGGCAGGGTGCAGCGCAAACCGGCCCAGCCCTGCACATGCTCAGGTCCAAACTGGTCTTGCATGGCCTCACCCAAGTCGGGCAGCAAGGTGGCCAGGCGCAGTTGGTTGGCCGCGTGGTCTTCCTCACGCACAGGGGCTTGTTCGCAGTTGCGCTCGAAGGTAGAGCCGATGTACCAGCCGGGCTGACCGTCCGGGGTGGGCACGTTGCTGATGAAGCTGCCGTGGCCGTTGACCGGGAACGGTGGCAGCAGCTGCCGCTGGGCCTCGTTCAAATCGTGCATGTGGCCAAAACTGATTTGGCCACGCAAGGGGTTCAGCGGCACGGCAAAACCGGGCAGGGGCTGCAGCAAAGCCAGGCTGTCAAAGGCACTGGCCACCACCAACAAGGAGGCTTGGCCGAGGGTCTGGCCTTGGGCATCGGTCACGGTCCACAGATCGCCGCGCCGTTCAATGGTTTGCGCTTTGTGTTGCCAGAGCACCTGCACGCCAGGTGTTTGCAGCTGCGCCGCCACCAGTTGCCGGGGCCTGATCCAGCCGGCCTGCCCGTGCCAGAGCGCCGGTGTGTCGGGCGCAAGTCCTGCAGCCGCAATTTGTGCTGCACTGGCTGGGCTGCTGCCATCCAGCGCATTGTCTGGGGAGCCCGGATCGGCCGTGGGCAGTTTGCGTTTGCCGGCCAGGTTGTGTTCCAGAACACCCGTCAGGGCCCAGTCGTTGCCGCTTTGCAGCAGCGCCTGGGCGCGTTGCAGCGTGGCGCTAACCCCCGCACGCGTGATGCGAGACAGCACGTTGTCGTCGGGCGAGACATGGGGTGCGGCCAAACCTGCAGGCAAACCCGATGCACCAGCGCCAACACCGCCCGCCTGGTCGATGACCGTGACGGCCCATCCGCGCACGGCCAAGCTGTGCGCTACGGCGGAGCCGGACAGACCCGCACCCATGACCAGCGCGTGGCGTGTCTGTGGCGGGTGGCTCAAGGCGTCAGGGTTTGCGCTGGGCGAAGCCAAATCAGTTGGCTGCTGGGGGTACGTAGCCTTGTGCCGCGTCAGCGCCAGAGCCAAAGAAATGGTTTTCCATTTGGCGGGCCAGGTATTGGCGGGCGCGCAGATCGGCCAGGTTCAGGCGGTTTTCATTGACCAGCATGGTCTGGTGCTTGAGCCAATCGGCCCAGGCTTGCTTGCTCACGCTTTCCCAAATGCGTTTGCCCAAATCGCCGGGGTAGGGCGGAAAATCCAGGCCCTCTGCTTCGGTGCCGAGTTTGATGCATTGAACGGTACGTGCCATGGTGATTGCTGCCTTGATCTATCTTAAGAAGCTCTGGTTATACGGATATAAAATTTCAGTATTTCCAGTTGTAAGCGGTTCGGGGGAAAATACGGCCTGTTTTGCGACAGATCGGCTTTTCTCGCCGTCTTTCAAGGCCCAACTGTAGCAAGCTTTCAGCTCCCCTTTGTGGCCATGGGACTCTTGTCCTGGCCCCCAACCCAAAAGATTTCATGAGTGCATTTCTCGAAGAACGCGTTCTGAGCGTTCACCACTGGACCGACCGACTGTTCAGCTTCACCACCACGCGTGACCAGGCCCTGCGCTTTTCGAATGGCCACTTCACCATGATCGGCCTGCGTCAGGAAAGCGGTAAACCGCTGCTGCGCGCTTACTCGATTGCCAGCGCCAACTACGAAGAACACCTCGAATTTTTGAGCATCAAGGTGCCCGACGGCCCGCTGACCTCCAAGCTGCAGCACATCCAGGTGGGCGACACCATCGTTGTGGGCCGCAAGCCCACCGGCACCTTGCTGTGCGACTACCTCTTGCCTGGCAAAAACCTGTACCTGATGTCCACCGGCACGGGCTTGGCCCCCTTCATGAGCATCATCCGTGACCCCGAAACCTACGAGCGTTTCGAAAAAGTCATCCTGGTGCACGGCGTGCGCCAGGTCAATGAGCTGGCCTACCACGACTACATCACCCAAGAGCTGCCCGCCAACGAGTTCTTGGGCGAGATGGTGACGAACCAGTTGCTGTATTACCCCACCGTGACCCGCGAGCCCTACAAAAATCAGGGCCGCGTGACCGACCTGATCGAAAACGGCAAACTGTTCGCGGACTTGGGCATGCCCAAGCTCAACCCCGAAACCGACCGCGTCATGATCTGCGGCTCCCCAGGCATGCTCAAGGACCTCAAGCGCATCTGCGAAGAGCATGGCCTGGCCGAAGGCAACACCAGCACCCCTGGCGCCTTTGTGATCGAACGGGCATTTGCCGACGCCTGATATTTCAGGCCCAGTCCATGGCTTTGTGACTTGCGTCACGACCAGCCCAGCACAACGGGAGCACAATGCTCCCGTTTCCATTTGCAAAGCCCCATGAAACTGTTTTCCATCACCTTGAACCGCTGTATGGCGCTCATTGCGCTGTTGTGCATTGGCATGCTGGCGTTTGGCTTGTACTTGCAACACGTGGTGGGTCTGAACCCATGCCCCATGTGCATCGTGCAGCGCTATGCGCTCATTGGGGTGACGCTCATCGCGCTGCTGGGCTCACGCTTGCGCAAGCCAGGCGCGATGTCGTTGATCGGCGTGCTGTTGGCGCTCATGGCTGGTTTTGGCGCTTTTGTGGCTGCACGCCAAAGCTGGCTGCAGTGGTACCCGCCCGAGATCGTCACCTGCGGCCGTGATTTTTACGGCATGGTCGAGAACTTCCCGATCAACCGCGCCATCCCCATGATCTTCAAGGGCAGCGGTGATTGCACCAAGGTGGATTGGACTTTCCTCGGCGGCTCGATCGCCAACTGGTCGTTCCTGGCTTTTGTCGGATTTGCGTTGATGGGCTTGCTGATCGCTGTGCAGGCTTGGCGCAGCCGCTGATTCAACGGGTGTCATTGCGAGGAGCGCAGCGACGCGGCAATCCAGCGTGTGCAGGGGCCGCAAAGACTGGATCGCCACGCTACGCTCGCGATCACAGGGGGCCGGATGGGCGGCACCGGTCATAACATCGGCGATAGCCTGTCATGCCGGACTTGATCCGGTATCCATGTCTGAGCAGGCACAACGCCTGCCCCACATCACAGCTTCTTGACCAGCACCAAGCTCTTGCGGTCCCAGTTGTATTTGCGTTTGCGCGCTTCGGGCAGCCAGTCGGGGTCGACCTGCACAAAACCGCGTTTGATGAACCAGTGCATGGTGCGCGTGGTCAGCACAAAAATGCTTTTCAGGCCCATGGCGCGGGCGCGTTGCTCCACACGTTTGAGCACCTTCTCGCCGTCGCCCTGGCCCTGCGATTGGGGCGACACGGTCAGCGCCGCCATCTCTGCGGTTTTGGCTTCGGGGTAGGGGTAGAGCGCTGCGCAGGCAAAGATCACGCCGTCGTGGTCGATGATGGTGTAGTGGTCAATGTCGCGTTCGATCTCGGTGCGGTCGCGCTTGACCAGCGTGCCGTCTTTCTCAAACGGCTCGATCAGTTGCAAGATGCCACCCACATCGTCGGAAGTCGCTTCCCGCAGTTCTTCGAGCTTCTCGTCCACGATCATCGTGCCGATGCCGTCGTGCACATACACCTCCAACAACAATGCGCCGTCCACCGCAAAGGGCAAGATGTGGCTGCGCTCCACGCCTTCTTCGCAAGCCTTCACGCAGTGCTGCAGATAAAACGCCAAGTCGGTCGGCTGCGTGGGGTTGGGCGACTCGGCCAGCAGCTTCTTGGCCGCGGCCAGTGGCAGCTCGGTGTCGATCGGGTTGTCCTCGCTGGCCGGCTCGTTCGGGTGGATGCGAATGCCCGGAATCTCGGTCACAAAAATCAGCTTGTCGGCCTGCAGTTCGGCCGCCACGCTGGTGGCGACTTCTTCCATGGTCAGGTTGAAGGCCTCGCCCGTGGGCGAGAAGCCAAAGGGCGACAACAGCACCATCGCGCCCATGTCCAGCGTGCGCATGATGCCGTCCACGTCCACCTTGCGCACCAGACCCGAGTGCTGAAAGTCCACCCCGTCCACAATGCCCACCGGCCGCGCCGTGATGAAGTTGCCCGAAATCACCCGCACCGTGGAGCCCGCCATGGGCGTGTTGGGCAAGCCCTGGCTGAAGGCCGCTTCGATCTCATAACGCAATTGGCCCGCAGCCTCTTGGGCGCAGTCGAGTGCCACGCTGTCGGTGATGCGCATGCCGTGCGAATACTTGGGGGTGTGGCCCTTGGCCGCCAGTTGCTCGTTGACCTGGGGGCGAAAGCCGTGCACCAGTACCACCTTGACGCCCATGCTCTGGATCAGCGCCAAGTCTTGTGCAATCAGGCCCAGTTTGCCTGCCGCAATGGCCTCGCCCGCGATGCCCACCACAAAGGTCTTGCCTCGGTGCATGTGGATGTAGGGCGCCACCGACCGGAACCAGGGCACGAAAGTGAAATTGAAGACTGTGGGCATGGGCGGGCAATCGGCTGCAAAAGTGGCAGGGTGCGCGGGACTGGGATAATCCCCCGCTGTTCTTGCATTGATTTTCACAGAAGTTTCCGCCTTGTCCGACACCCCCCTCCAAATCGACTTCCCCGAAGGCCTGCCGGTCTCTGCCCGCCGTGACGAAATCATGGCCGCCATGGACCAGCACCAAGTCATCATCGTCTGCGGCGAAACCGGCTCGGGCAAAACCACGCAGCTGCCCAAGATTGCGCTGGCGCTGGGGCGCGGCAAGCTGAACGCCAAGCCCGGTGAACGCGCCCGCATGATCGGCCACACCCAGCCCCGGCGCATTGCGGCCAGCTCGGTGGCCAAGCGCATTGCCGAGGAATTGAAGACGCCGCTGGGTGAAGTGGTGGGTTTTAAGGTGCGGTTTCAAGACCGTTTGAGCAAAAACGCCTCCGTCAAGCTCATGACCGATGGCATCTTGCTGGCCGAAACCCAGACCGATCCGCTGCTGCAAGCGTATGACACCATCATCATCGACGAGGCGCACGAACGCAGCCTGAACATCGACTTCTTGCTGGGCTACCTGCGCCAAATCTTGCCGCGCCGCCCCGACCTGAAAATCGTCGTCACTTCGGCCACGATCGACGCTGACCGATTTGCCAAACACTTTGCCTCGCGCCACGGACCGGCGCCGGTCATCATGGTCTCGGGCCGCACCTTCCCGGTGGAGCAGCGTTACCGCCCGTTTGAAGAGACGCGTGACTACGGCCTGAACGAGGCCATGGCCGACGGCGTGGACGAACTTTGGCAAGGCGGGGCAGGGGGCGACATCCTGATCTTTTTGCCCGGCGAGCGCGAGATCCGCGAAGCCGCCGACCACCTGCGCAAGCACTTGGCGCATCAGCCGCTCACGCGCAACGCCGAAGTGTTGCCGCTGTTTGCCCGCCTGTCGCAGGCTGAGCAAGACCGGATTTTTGAAGCGTCCAATGGCCGCCGCATCGTGCTGGCCACCAACGTGGCCGAAACCTCATTGACGGTGCCGGGTATCCGCTACGTGATCGACGCAGGCACGGCGCGGGTCAAGCGCTACAGCCTGCGCAGCAAGGTCGAGCAGCTGATGGTCGAGCCGATCAGTCAGGCGGCAGCCAACCAGCGTGCCGGTCGTTGCGGTCGCGTGGCCAACGGCATTTGCATTCGCCTGTACGACGACAAAGACTTTGCAGGCCGCCCGCGCTTCACCGATCCGGAAATTTTGCGCTCGTCTTTGGCAGGCGTGATCTTGCGCATGAAGAGCCTGCACCTGGGTGTGGTGGAAGACTTCCCGTTCATCGAAGCGCCATCCAAACGCGCCATCACCGACGGCTACCAATTGCTGGCCGAGCTGGGCGCAGTGGACGACGACAACGAGCTCACCCCCATTGGCAAAGAGCTGGCCCGCTTGCCGCTGGACCCCCGCGTCGGCCGCATGATTTTGGAAGCCCGTGGCCGCGAAGCGCTCGACGAAGTACTGGTGATCGCCAGCGCCATGAGTGTGCAAGACGTGCGCGACCGCCCCATGGACGCGCAGGCCCAGGCCGACCAGCAACACGCCAAGTTTGACGATGACAAGAGCGAATTCACCGGCTACCTGAAACTGTGGAAGTGGATTCACGACGCACGTGGCGGCGAACCCCATCCCCGTGTATCCGTCATTGCGAGCGAAGCGCGGCAATCCAGTGGTCTTCAGGCTGGATCGCCGCGTCGCTCCGCTCCTCGCGATGACGGGGGCCGCACCAACCCGTCCACCCACAAACTCAGCAACCGCCAATACGAACAACTGCTGCGCCAGAACTTCATCAACATCCGCCGAGTGCGCGAGTGGCGTGACACGCACACCCAGCTGCTCACGGTGGTGGCTGAGCACAAGTGGCGCATCAACACACAGCCTGCGAGCTACGAGCAGCTGCACCTGTCCATGCTGGCCGGCCTGCTGGGCAACGTGGGCTACAAGCTCGAAGACGAAGAAGCCTATTTGGGCGCACGTGGCATCAAGTTCCACAAGCACCCCGGCGCGCACCTGAGCAAAAAGCCGGGCCGCTGGATCGTAGTGGCCGAGCTGGTGGAAACCACGCGCCTGTTTGGCCGGGGCATTGCCGCGATTGAGCCACAGTGGTTGGAGCAGGTTGGCGCGCATTTGCTCAAGAAACAACTGCTTGACCCGCATTGGGAAAAGAAATCCGCCGAAGTGGTGGCGTTGGAGCGGGCCACGCTCTATGGCCTGGTGGTCTACAGCGGCCGCCGCACCCCCTACAGCCGGGTGGACATGCACGGCGCACGCGAGATCTTCATCCGCGAAGCGCTGGTGGGTGACCAGTGGGAGACCAAGCTGCCGTTCCTGGCCGCCAACCATAAGATGATCGCCAAGGTCGAAGAGCTGGAACACAAGTCGCGCCGCCAAGACGTTTTGGTGGACGACGAGCTGATCTACGCTTTTTATGACCAGCAACTGCCCGCCGACGTGTGCAGCGGCCGCCTGCTGGAAAACTGGTACCGGGCCGAAAGCGCCAAGCAGCCGCGCCTCTTGCTGCTGACCCGCGAAGAGCTGATGCGCCACGAAGCCGCAGGCATCACCACGCAGGCCTTCCCCAAACACATTCGCCTGGGCGGCACCGACTGCCAGGCGACCTACCTGCACGAACCCGGCGACGCCCGCGATGGCGTCACCGTGACGGTGCCGCTGTTTGTGCTGAACCAGGTGAGCGAAGACCGTTGCGAATGGCTGGTGCCCGGTTTGCTCAAAGACAAAATTCAGGCCCTTCTCAAAAGCCTACCGCAGCGCCCGCGCAGCCGCTTTGTGCCGCTGCCCGAGTCGGCCACGCGCCTGGCCGCTGAGCTGTCGGTGCCCGAGGTGTTTGGTGCCGGGTCGCTGACCGACGTGCTGCTCAAAAAAGCCCGCGACGAAACCAGCCTGGACATCAAGCGCACCGACTTCAAACACGAGATGCTCAGCCCGCACCTGTTCATGAACCTGTGCGTGGTCGACGAACACGGTCGCCAACTGGGCATGGGCCGCAACCTGGGTGCGCTCAAAGGCGAGCTGGGCGCCAAAGCGCGTGGCGCGTTTCAGGCGCTGGCGCAGCTGAAAGTCGCGGCCAGTCCGTCACCTGCGAATGGCCCTCAAAATAACGCGGACCCATTTCCCGTCATTGCGAGCGAAGCGCGGCAATCCAGCCAACGCGCACCCGCAACAGCCAAACCCGCCGCCGCACCCAAGCCCCTGGCCCCCCAGCGCTACACCACCTGGACCTTTGGCGAACTCCCCGAGCTGATGGAAATCAGCAAAGGCGGCCAGACCTTGATCGGCTTCCCCGCCCTAGTGGACGTGCAAGACGCCGTCACCATCGAGGTATTTGACGAGCCCGACGTGGCCGCCACCAAAAACCGTGCGGGCCTGCGCCGCCTGTTTGCGCTGCAGATCAAAGACGCGCTCAAGTACCTTGAGAAAAACATCCCCGACCTGCAAAAAATGGCCGTGGCCTACATGCCACTGGGCACGGCGGATGAGCTGAAAACCCAGATCATCGACGTGGCGCTGGACCGCGCCTTTTTGCTCGACCCGCTGCCCAATGACGAACAAACCTTCAAGCGCCGCATCGAAGAAGGCCGGGGTCGCCTCACCCTGATTGCCAACGAAGTGGCCCGCTTGGCGGGCACCATCTTGCTGGAGTTTGGCGCAGCCACCCGCAAGATCAAAGACACCAAAAATGCCCCCGACGCGACGGCAGACTGCACGCAGCAACTGCAACGCCTGATGCCCAAAAACTTCATGGCCACCACGCCGTGGCCGCAGCTGCAGCACTGCGCCCGCTACCTCAAGGCCATCACCCTGCGCCTGGAAAAATACCGCGCCGACCCCGCCCGCGACGCCCAGCGCCTGACGGAGCTGAAACCCCAAGAGCAACGCTATTGGCGTCTGGTGGCCGAACGCAAAGGCGCCCAAGATGCCCGCATGCTGGAGTTCCGCTGGCTACTGGAAGAGCTGCGCGTGAGCTTCTTCGCACAAGAACTGCGCACCCCGCAGCCGGTGAGCATCAAGCGGCTGGAGAAGGCTTGGGGGCAGTTGAATCATTGAAGGGAGTTTGTGGTGACGTCCGTCAATGAAAAAGCACCCGACGGTGCCCTGGTGTTGGCTGTGTGGCGACTCAAGCCTGCACGGGTTGCGCCACCAGTTTCACCCCCAGCGCTGTGCAGACGCGGGCAATCGTGTCAAAGCGCGGGTGCGAAGTAGGGCGCAGGGCTTTGTAGAGCGCTTCGCGGGTCAGCCCTGAGGCACGGGCCACTTCGGTCATGCCGCGTGCGCGGGCGATGGTGCCCAGCGCGTGGGTCAGCTCGGTGGGGTCGTTTTCTTCCAGCACCAACGTCAGGTAGTTGGCCACGTCCTCATCGGTCTTGAGGTATTCGGCCATGTCGAAGTCGGGCAGGTCGGCGGCTTTGATTTTTCGGGTCATGCTCAATCACTCCGTGATGGTTCGGCTCAATGCAATGGCACGGGCGATGTCGTCTGACTGCGTGGACTTGTCGCCACCGCCCAGCATCAAGATCAGCATGCCGTCCCGCTCGACGTAATACATGCGCCAGCCGGGTCCAAAGAACTCGCGCATTTCGCTGACGCCTTCGCCCACAGGGGCCACATCGCCCAGCAAACCGCGCTGGACTTTTTCGAGCCGTCGGGTCAGTCGGATGCGTGTCATGCCGTCCCTGAGGTTGGCCAGCCACTCATCAAACTCGGGCATGCGTTTGATCGTGTACATCGTGATTGTAATCAGTTGTTCACACTATGTAAGTGTGTTGGAGGCAGCAATGCCTCAAGACTGGCCACATATCGACCATAAGAATGGATTATTAAGTAACAAATTCTTATTTTCTGGTGGAGTGCAATTTCAGTAAAAACCGCTGTGATGCATCACTCAGGCAAACTACGCACCTTCGTTCACCTTCCCAGCCGCCAATCAATCGATACGTCAGCCGCTGGGACGCCTCAATTGCCCGGAACCACAGCATGGAAATCAAAGTCAATTTTCTCGACAAACTGCGCCTGGAGGCCAAGTTTGACGACTTCACCGTGCTGGCCGATCAGCCCATTCGTTACAAGGGCGATGGCTCGGCGCCGGGGCCGTTTGATTATTTTTTGGCCTCGTCGGCTTTGTGTGCGGCTTATTTTGTGAAGCTGTATTGCGAGACGCGCGGCATCTCTACTGAGCACATCCGTCTGTCGCAAAACAACATCGTGGACCCCGACAACCGCTACCTGCAGACCATCAAGATTCAGGTGGAGTTGCCGGCCGACATGTCCGACAAGGACCGCGTGGGCATTTTGCGGTCGATTGACCGTTGCACGGTCAAAAAGGCGATCCAAGCGGGCCCTACCTTCATCGTTGAAGCGGTGGACAACCTCGACGCCGATGCGCAGGCCTTGCTCACCCTCAACCCCGATGCGCAAGCGCAGACCTTTATTACGGGCAAGGACTTGCCGCTGGAGCAGACCATCGCCAACATGACGCGGGTCTTGGCCGATTTGGGCATCAAGATCGAAATCGCGTCCTGGCGCAACCTGGTGCCCAACGTGTGGTCGCTGCACATCCGCGACGCGCATTCGCCCATGTGCTTCACCAACGGCAAGGGCTCGACCAAAGAGAGCGCCTTGGCCTCGGCGCTGGGTGAATACATCGAGCGCCTGAACAACAACCACTTTTACGCGGGTGTGTTTTTTGGCGAAGACATCGCGCAGGCCGACTTTGTGCACGACCCGAAAGAGCGCTGGTTCCAGCCCGGCAAGCGCGACGCGCTGCCCAAAGGCTTGTTGGACGCGCACTGCCTGCCCATCTACAACCCTGATGGCGAGCTCAAGGCCTCGCACCTGTTCGACACCAACTCGGGCAACACCGAGCGCGGCATTTGTGCGCTGCCTTATGTGCGCCAGTCCGACGGTGAGGTGGTGTACTTTCCGTCCAACTTGGTGGAAAACCTGTTCGTGAGCAACGGCATGAGCGCGGGCAACACCCTGGTGGAAGCGCAGGTGCAGTGCCTGTCAGAAATTTTTGAGCGCGCCGTCAAGCGCGAGATTCTGGAAGGCGAAATGGCTTTGCCCGACGTGCCGCCAGCCGTGCTGGCCAAGTACCCCGGCATCGTGGCGGGCATCGAGGCTTTGGAAGCGCAGGGATTCCCGGTCTTGGTCAAAGACGCGTCGCTCGGCGGGGTCTACCCGGTGATGTGCGTGACCCTGATGAACCCGCGCACGGGCGGTGTGTTCGCGTCCTTTGGCGCACACCCGCGTATGGAGGTGGCGCTGGAGCGCAGCCTGACCGAGCTGCTGCAGGGCCGCAGTTTTGAGGGCCTCAACGACCTGCCCGCGCCCACCTTCATCAGCAACGCGGTGACCGAGCCCAACAACTTTGTGGAGCACTTCATCGACTCCAGTGGCATCGTTTCGTGGCGGTTTTTCAGCGCGCAATCGGACTACGAATTTGTGGCGTGGGACTTTGCCGGGGAGGGCGAGGACGCCACCGCGCAAGAGGCCGCCACACTGTTCGGCATTTTGCAGGCCATGGGCAAAGAAGCTTATGTGGCGGTGCACGACCAACTCGGTGCCACCGCCTGTCGAATCCTGGTGCCGGGTTATTCCGAGGTGTACCCGGTCGACGACCTGATCTGGGACAACACCAACAAAGCGCTTTTGTTCCGCGCCGATGTGCTGAACCTGCACCGCCTGGACGACGAGGCGCTGGAGGCTTTGTTGGACCGGTTGGAGAACAACGAGCTGGACGATTACCTCGACATCGCCACGCTGATTGGCATCGAGTTCGACGACAACACGGTGTGGGGCCAGCTGACGGTGATGGAGCTCAAGCTCTTGATCCATCTGGCTTTGCAGCAGCTGGAAGAGGCCCACGAACTGGTGGGTGCTTTCTTGCAGTACAACGACAACACGGTGGAGCGCCGCTTGTTTTACCAAGCCTTGAACGTGGTGCTGGAGGTGACGCTGGACGATGACTTGGCCCTGGAAAACTACGTGGTGAACTTCAGGCGCATGTTCGGCGATGAGCGCATGGATGCGGCCATTGGCTCGGTGGACGGCAGCGTGCGCTTTCATGGCCTCACGCCCACCAGCCTCCAGCTTGAAACCCTGGACCGGCACCAGCGCTTGCTCGACAGCTACAAAAAACTGCACGCAGCTCGGGCCAGTGTGGCGGCGAAGCGGGCCTTGGTTTAAACCTGACAAGCGGGCAGCTGCCGGTCATGGGCGGCTGCCGATGCCTGCCCATGAAAAAAGCACCCGCAGGTGCTTTGGTGTTGGCGGTGGCGCGTTTCAAGCTTGCGATATCGTATTCGCCATCAGTTGTTCACACTCTTCAAGTGAGTGGTTTCAAGTTCCCCATCGGGCCCGAGGAGCACCAGTTCTTCTACGCCTGCGTTTTTGGAAACCACGAATCGGACCCGCCGGTCGTGCTCCGACAAGGGGTTGAGTACATAGACCGTGGCATTGGGGTCGCGGTCGTGGCCGCGTTCGGTATTCAGGTCGCCGATCACGCGTTGGCCGTCGGCCAGCATCCGGTAGCCCAGGAGGTCGTCGCGCAGTTGCAGCTCGATGTCTTGGCCATCCAGCTCGCCGATGTAGGTGGGGCCGTTGTACGTGGTTCGGGGTGAAGTCTGGGTGGACTTGTTGCAGGTGTCCCAGCGTTCTTCGTAGCGCCCGCCATCGTCCAGGCAGCGGTCATTGGCCACAAAGGCCCGGCCCCAGCCCAAATAGAGCGCCACAAAACCGGCGATGGTGCAGACCAGCAGCGCCAGCCATGGGGGGATGCGCAAGGTCACCGCACCACCTTCAGCAAGGTGTAGGTGATGCTGGGCGCATCGGCTGGCGGGTTTTCAATTTTGTCTTTGCGCACGCGCAGGGTGTAGTGTTTGCCCGGCACGTGCGTGAAGCCTGCGATGCTGCTAAACAGGGGCTCCCATCGGGGGGCTGCTTGGCCGGGCTCACGCTCTCGCACCATGAGGCATTGCATCTCGACCATGCCGGTGCAGCTGCGGCGCTTGGGCGCCACTTCCAGCGTGACGGCGCTGCTCAGCCAGGGGCGCACGCATTGGTTCAGCTCTTCGTTCCATTGGAAGCCTGCAGAGCCTTTGCAGCCATGCGCGTCCACATCGCTGCCGGGCATGGGCATCGGCATGGGCATGGGCATCGTCGCGGGCTTGGGCGTGGACATGGTGATGCATTCTCCTTGCGACACAAAGGTGGCTTTGGCCGCATCGAGCATGCAGCGGTTGGGGAATGTGCGGGGCGCGGGCTCGCCCGCAACCTGGCCGCACACGGGGGCGTATTCGCGGGTGCAGATTTGCGCGAAGGAGGTGCTGCTGGCGAACAGGCCCATGAAGGCTAGCAAGCTGGCACTGACGGCTTTGTGGAGATGGCGGTTTTTCATGAAATTTTCAAATGTTGTCACCACGCGCTGCGCAGCACGGGTACGGTGTGCAGAGCTGTTCAGTTTACGAAAAGCGGTGTGACGAATTTGTCAATTCCGTGGACTGGCGTCTGTTTGCGCGTGTTTTGCCCGAAGTTTTTTGTAAGGGCCTGAAACAAGGCCGATCAGATCAGGCTGCGTCCTGCTGCGCTTCGATGGCGCAGGGCCCATGCATTTTGACTTCGGGATTCAGCGCTCAGCGCTCAGAGGTGCATGCCTGTGGCAGCTGACCAGGTGGTCGTTGACCATGCCTGAGGCTTGCATGAAGGCATAGCAAATGGTGGAGCCCACAAATTTGAAACCAGCTTTGAGCAGGGCTTTGCTCATGGCGTCGGACTGCGGTGTTTGGGCGGGCACCTCGCTCATGCTGCGGCGCTGGTGCTGCAGGGGCTGACCATCGACGAATTGCCACACGAAGCCGCTGAAGCTTTGCCCGCTCGCTTGCAGGGCCAAATAGGCTTTGGCATTGCCAATGGTGGCCGCCACCTTCAGTCGGTTGCGCACGATGCCTGGGTCGGCCAGCAGCTGGGCGACTTTGTGCTCGTCGTAGCGGGCGATTTTTCCAGGGTCAAACTGGTCAAAAGCGAGGCGGTAGGTCTCGCGTTTTTTCAAGACGGTCGACCACGACAGTCCGGCCTGTGCGCCTTCGAGGTTGATCAGCTCGAACAAGGCCCGGTCATCGCGCAGGGGCACGCCCCATTCGGTGTCGTGGTAGTGGCGGTAAAGCTCAAAGCCTTCGCACCAGGGGCAGCGTTGCATCGGGGACCTTTGACTTTCTGGGTGGAGGACTTGGCTTGGTTCGCCATGTGGGGGCCGGTGACGCGGCACCAAGCCGTTAGACACCATGTCTACACCCGACGGTGAATTGACCCCATGCGGCGGGCGCTGAAAAATCCATCCACATTTTATGAGAGGTGGATGCCATGGTGCCCTGTCATGCGATCTTGGTGGCGAATTCGTCCTTGGCGCGTTTGTTTGAACGACGCAGCTTGTTGCAACCTTGGGTGGAGGTTCAGGATTGGTGGCACGGCGAAGGCCAAATGCATGCCCGTGATCTGGAGCGTACGCCGCCGGGGCATTCGATGGCTGGACGCACGGGCCTGGCGCCACACACAGACACCCGGCACCGCGAGCGCGCCGTGTTTGCCCAAGCCGTGGCCAAGGACTTGGAGCAGGCGATGGTCATGGACAAGTGGCAAGAACTGGAGATCTTTGCTTCCAATCCTTTTTTGGGCGAGTTGATGGCGCACTTGGACGGCGCCTTGAAAAAGACAATTCGGGCCACGCATCCCCTGGATTTGACGTCACTGTCTGCGCAAGACATCGAAGCGCGTTGGCGCAAAGATTTCATGGTTTGAGTGGCGCTGCAGATCGCATCATCTGCAGCACTGCTGCATCTTCGACGGGCTGAAAATCTTCGTAAAACTGCCCGACCCCCTGGAAGTTCTCTGGCACCAGCAGGCACACCAGCTCGTCGGCCCAGGGTTTGACGTATTCGAGCGCTTGGGCACTGGCCACAGGAACGGCGCACACCAGCCGAGCGGGGTTTTTTTGTCGAAGGGTTTTCAACGCTGCAACCATGGTGGCCCCCGTGGCCAAGCCATCGTCCACCACAATCACGGTGCGGTGGGTCGGACTGATGGGGGCGCGTATCGCCGTGTACTGTCGCCTTCTTTGCTGCAGTGTTTGCAACTGAATCGCGGTTTCTTTTTGGATGTAGTGGCTGTCGGCACCCAGGTCTTGGGCATGGTCGGTCAAACAGGTGTCGCCATATTCGTCGACGGCCCCAATGGCCACTTCCGGCATCCAGGGGGCACGCAGTTTGTGCACCAGCACCACATCCATCTGGCCATGCAGTTGCCGTGCAAGCACCAAGGCCATGGGCACCGCCCCTCTTGGAATGGCCAAGACCAAGGGATGCTGACCTTGGTAGGCCTTCAAGGCTTTGGCCAATTGCCGTGCAGCGTCCAGACGGTTTTTGAACATCACCGATCCATTCTTCGCATTAAAAAATCTTGTTAAAGCGCCACCTTGCTCACCATTTGCCCGATGCACCGCCGCCGCCAAAACCGCCACCGCCGCCTTTGAAGCCGCCGCCCGGGCCACCACGGCCATAGCGGGCACGCAGCAAGCCAGCCAGGCCGATCCAGGTGGTCAGCAAGGTGATGCCACCTGCCATCAGGGCCATGGAGAAGATGCCCAGCAAAAGCCAGGTGACAGCACCGACGATGGCGGCGGTCATGACCGCGCCAGGAAAGCGCCCCAGAACGGCACGCAAGACAAAGCCGAGCAGAGCACCGGCCACGATGATCCAAGTGATGTCCATGTAGGGCGCCGTGGGGGTCTCCATGCTGGGGGCGGGCAGGGGCTCGCCATCGATCACCCGCACCATGCGCTGCACACCGGCTTGCAGGCCTCCGGCGAAGTCTTGTTGCCGAAAGCGGGGCGTGATGACTTCTTCGATGATCCGTTTGCTGGTGGCGTCGTTCAGCGCGCCTTCCAGGCCGTAGCCCACCTCGATGCGCACGCTGCGGTCGTTTTTGGCCACCAGCAAAATCGCGCCGTCGTCGACTTTTTTGCGACCCAATTGCCAACGCTCGGCCACGCGCAGGGCGTATTGCTCGATCGTTTCGGCTTGCGTGCTGGGCACCAGCAGCACCGCCAGCTGGCTGCCTTTGCGCGATTCCAGCTCACTCAGGATTTGTTCGAGCGTTTGCTTTTGATCGGCTGTGAGTGTGCGGGTTTGGTCGACAACATGGCCGCTCAATGGGGGCACCGGCACCTGTGCGCACAGCGCCCCGCTCAGCAAGGCGACAAGCCAAATGAACCGGCTGAGTGCGCGCCGCCACATGGTCACTTTGACGCAGGCGTTGGGGGCCCGAAATGGACCGAAGGTGGTTGGGCGATGGCCGCTTCATTCTCCACTGTGAAGTTGGGTTTATCTTTGTAACCCAGTGCCATGGCCGTCAGGTTGGAGGGAAAGGAATGCACGGTCACGTTGTAGTCCTGCACAGCCTTGATGTAACGGTTGCGGGCCACGGCGATGCGGTTTTCGGTGCCTTCGAGCTGGGCCTGCAAGTCCATGAAGCCCTGGTTGGCCCGCAAGGCGGGGTAGTTTTCCGAGACCACCAGCAAACGCGACAAGGAGCCCGACAGGTCTTTTTGGGCTTGCTGGAATTTCTGGAAGGCCTGGGGGTCGTTCACCAATTCAGGGGATGCCTGGATGGATGTGGCTTTGGACCGCGCCTGGACGACGGCTTGCAAGGTGCTTTGCTCAAAGTCGGCCTGGCCTTTGACCACATTGACCAGGTTGGGGATCAGGTCGGCACGGCGCTGGTATTGGCTGAGGACTTCGGACCAGCTGGCCTTGACTTGCTCGTTGCCGCTTTGGAACTGGTTGTAGCCACAGGCAGACAGGCTCAGGGTGATCGCCATCAGGCAGAGGGCGCTCCATCGGTGAAATGCGGTGCTCATGACAGGCCTTGATAGAAAGTTGCAGGGTGTCTGGTCAGCTTAATTCGGTACCGCGATGGGCTCTGTGCGCCTGCTGACGGTGGGTGCATCACAGCGTGATGTGGTGTTTGCCCGCTGGGTAAACGCTGCTCGCTTGCGGGCCTTCTTCGCCCATCTCTTCGACGAAGTACACCGGTGTGCCTTCGGTCAATGCATCGAGTTCTGCCCCGATCAGGCTGTTGCGATGGAAGTAGAGCCAGTGGCCATCCACCGATTCGATGCGGCCATGGGTCTTGTCTGGCGAGATCTCGGTGATGTGGCCATGCGGTTTTTCTGCGTGGTGTTTGACCAGGCCTTGCTGTTGCTGTGACAGGGCTTGCAGCTGCCTGCGCATGGCGCTGAAGGCATCGCGCAAGGCCACATACACATCGGTGTTGGCTGGGTTTTCCTCGGGCTCACGGTTGGCCACCAATGTGTGTCCGGGCAGGTTCACGCTGATGCTCACATGAAATTGTGGGCCCTGGTGGTGGCGGTGCCGCTGCTCCAGCGTCACGCTGCAGCTTTGGATGGTTGAGGCTACGTTGCCCAGTTTTTGGGCTTTCTCTCGGATGCGGCTTTCAACCGCCTCGGACGGGTCCAGATGAAGAAAAGTGATTTGTACAGGAATCGGTGGGGTGTGCATGCGCCGTGCTCCGGTAAGTCGGTGGCTGCATGTTGCGGCCAGGCTGGCCGGTGGTCTGTTCGCTGGCCGACGCAGCGGCTTGACGCAGTGGCTTGTGGCCCTGAGTGGGCTCAGTGGGCCTTGGGCAGCCGTTGTGACAGGACTTTGACTTGTTCGGACAGCTCGCGCACGGCTTGGGTCAGCACCAGCAGTTCCTGCTCTTTCATGATGTCGATTTTTTCATGCAGGAGTTCGATTTCCAGTTCGGCTTTGACGTTGATTTCGTAGTCGTTTTGCGCATGGCGCCGGTCCATCTCGGACTGGCGGTTTTGGCTCATCATGATCGCTGGCGCGGTGTAGGCCGCCTGAAACGACAGCAGCAAGTTCAGCAAGATGAAGGGGTAGGGGTCCCAAGCCGCTGCACCGCTCAAGACGTTGCCCACGATCCAGACCACGATGGCGGTGCTCTGGATGATGATGAAGCGCCACGAACCCACGGTGGCGGCCACGATGTCGGCCAGCCATTGGCCGCGTGTGGGCGGCGCGATCTGCAGGTGCTCGGCCGTCAGCATCGGGACGATGGCGTGTTTTTGCCGATGAGCACGGCGGTGCTGGCGCAGCAGTTCAAGCTGCTGGCTATCGTCCTTTGGTGCGGGCGTGACGGTGTGAGTTGGGGATGTCATCTGGACCTCATGGCTGTGTTGCTGCAGGTTAGCAGGCTTTGGGTGGGGCTTGTCTGTGTGGGCTGATAAACAGACAGGCCGATCGTCCAGCGTGACAGTGCGTATGGGGCTGGGTGAGCCACCCGTCTCGCGGGCGATGCGTCCCGTCAACGCTCGAACACGTTGCAGCCCAAGGGGTGCAGATGTTTTTCAACCAATGGAGAAATGACCATGAGCAACCTCACACGCTTTAACCCTTTCAGTGAATTGAGAGATCCTTTTGGAGACGATTTTTTCAAAGGCTTTGCCATGCGTCCGGCGTACCGCATGCTGGAGGGGGAGCCACAGATGCGGCTTGACCTGTCAGAGGATGACAAAAATTTCTTTGTGAAAGCTGAAATTCCGGGTGTCAGCAAGGACGACATCAAGGTGTCTGTGGACGGCAACCAGGTGTCGCTCAGTGCTGAAGTGAAAAAAGAAAAAGAAGAAAAGGAAGGCGCCAAAGTCATCCGCAGCGAGCGTTATTACGGCAGCGTGTCGCGCAGCTTCACGCTCGATGAGCATGTGGACCAGGCGGCCGCGCAGGCCAAGTACGAAAACGGCGTCTTGCTGCTGACCTTGCCCAAGAAGCCCAATGGGCAGGCCCGTTTGCTCAAAATCGCTTGATGTTGTTGCGGCCCTGGTGGTCGCAGCGCACAAAGCCCCGCAAAGCATGCGTTTTGCGGGGCTTTGTGTTTGGCCGCCTGAGCCAGCGGTTTAAACTGGACGAATGGCCCAAATGCAGGCAAACTGCTGGGCTGTTGTTGACACTTTTCCCATGAGTATCCAAGTCTTGATCGTCGGTATCCACCTCGCGCGCAGCACGCGGGGCAAGCCTTGCGCGCCGCCGCAGTGGGTCTGAACTTTTCCTTGTAGGTCGGCGGCTTCAGCCCCGACATGTTGGTGATCAAGAAGTGCCACGTCGGACCTGAAGGTCCGACCTACAAAAATCCTTTTTTGTTTGACCGATTTCAATTCGGGCCACGCGCACAAAGCAGCATGGCCCGGTTCACTGCTGGAGATTTTTCATGGCTGATTTGTTTGACAACCCCATGGGCCTGTGCGGCTTCGAGTTCGTCGAGTTCGCTTCCCCTGTCGCCAACACGCTGGAGCCCTTGTTTGAAAAAATGGGCTTTTCTCTGGTGGCCAAGCACCGGTCCAAGGACGTGGTGCTCTACCGTCAGGGCGACATCAATTTCATCGTCAACCGCGAGCCCAAGAGCCTGGCCGGCTACTTTGCCTCTGAGCACGGCCCCTGTGCCTGTGCCTTGGCGTTTCGCGTGAAGGATTCGCACAAAGCTTATGCCCGTGCATTGGAGATGGGCGCACAGCCGGTGGATGTGCCCACCGGCCCGATGGAGTTGCGCCTGCCCGCGATCAAGGGCATTGGCGGTGCGCCGCTGTATTTGATCGACCGTTACGAAGACGGCAAGAGTATCTACGACATCGACTTCGAATTCATCGACGGCGTGGACCGCCACCCGCCTGGCCATGGCTTCCAACGCATCGACCACTTGACGCACAACGTGTACAAAGGCCGCATGGCGTTTTGGGGCAGCTTCTACGAGAAGATTTTCAACTTCCGCGAGATCCGTTACTTCGACATCAAGGGCGAATACACGGGTCTCACCAGCCGGGCCATGACCGCGCCCGATGGCCTGATCCGCATCCCGCTGAATGAAGAGTCGGGCAAGACCGGGGGCCAGATCGAAGAGTTCCTGATGCAGTTCAATGGCGAGGGCATCCAGCACATTGCGCTTTTGACCGATGACATTTTGAAAAGTGTCGACGCGCTGCAGATGGCGGGCATTCCGCTCATGACCGCACCCAACGACATTTACTACGAGATGCTCGAAGAGCGCTTGAGCGGCCACGGCGAACCGGTGCCCGAGTTGCAGGCGCGTGGCATCTTGATGGATGGCTCCACCGCCAACGGCGAAAAGCGTTTGCTGCTGCAGATCTTCAGCCAGACCTTGCTGGGGCCGGTGTTTTTTGAGTTCATCCAGCGCAAAGCCGACGAGGGCTTTGGCGAAGGCAACTTCAAGGCGCTGTTTGAGAGCTTGGAGCGCGATCAGATCCGCCGTGGGGCGATCGAAGTCTGAGGCGCGTCAGGACAGTCGTTTCAGCGCGGCAGCGTCAGCATCGGAATGTCTTTGGCCGTGGCCAGCTTGTCCAGCTGGGCGCGGGTTTGGCTGGCCAGGAATGTTTCGACGGCTTTGCGCGTGGCGGGCTTGAACAGGTCTTTGACGGGGTGTGCCAACGTGATGCCAGCGGCCTCACAAAGACGGATGGCAAAGTGCGGCTCCAGCGCAGCCACGGCGACGCGACCGTTTTTGCAGGCATAGACCCGGTAGCCCGCGTGTGCGCCACCCACAGCGCCATCGGGCGTGGTCATGCGCAGCTGGCGGGGCAGGGCCAACCAGGCGGCGGCATCTGACAAGGCCACTTCGTGGTGGCTGCCTTTGCCGGTGGTCTTGAGCGTGATCAAGGCCTTGAGTGTGGCTTCGCTGGCCATGAGTGCACCGCCCATGTCGGCGAACAGGCTGGGCGGCAAGTCCATGCCGTTGACCAAACCGACTTCGGCTTGGTACGTCAAATCGTGGCCGGGAATTTCAGCCAGCGGGCCGGGGGCACCGACCACTTCGATCAAGCTCAGTGTGGGGTATTGCTTGTGCAGGGTTTTCCAGCTCAGGCCCAACTTGCTCAGGGCCGAAGGACGGAACGAGGTCAGCAGCACATCGGTCTTGGGCAGCAGTTTGTGCAGCGCCGCCTGACCGGTGGCGGTTTTGAGGTCCAGCGTCTTGTGCTTGGCGCCATGGTGCAGCATGTCGTAGCCGTCGGGTGTGTAGTGCTGCATCGGGTCACCCGAAGGCGGGTTGACCTTGGTGCAGCTGGCGCCCATTTGGGCCAAGCGCATGAGCGCGGCGGGGCCGGGCAGGTTGAGGGCGAGGCTGAGAACGCGCACACCGCGCAGGGGTTTGGTAGAGGACATGCGGGACCTTGAAATGCTTTGGTCCACATTATGAGCAGTGCGCTGACGGGGTACTGTCACGTGTGCTTGGCGTCGAATCCGCCGACCTGCAAATAGCCGGCTCCCGCAGGACGGCACCTTCAGGTCCGACGTTTGCAGGCCAGGCACAACCCTGACTGGTCATGTGGCGCAAGGCATGGACCCCGGATCAAGTCCGGGGTGACAAGCAAGTTGCGTTTTCGATGGGATGAGCAAGTTGCTGTTTCGATGCAGCGCGCAAGTTGCTTTTTTGATGCGGCGAGCATGTTGCCGTCTTGATGTCATAAGAGCCAGGCGCGCATGTCACGGCTTGCAAAAAAGCATGTCATACCGGCCGGCGAGCCGGTATCCATGGGGTTCCGAATCAGTCACCAAAATCCAGCGGCAGCCCCACGTAGTTTTCGGCAATGGTTTTGGAGCCCGATTCGCTGTGGATCAGGTAATCGAGTTCAGCGTCCTGGAACTTTTGGCCGATGTCGCCGTTTTCCGGGAAGTTGTGCATCAGGCTGGTGAACCACCAGGAAAAACGCTCGGCGCGCCAGATGCGGCGCAGGCAGCGCTCGGAATAGCTGTCGATGCCCGCTTCCGAGTTCTCTTGGTAGTACTCGATCAGGGCGGTGGACAGGTACTTCACGTCGGTGGCGGCGAGGTTCAGGCCCTTGGCGCCGGTGGGCGGCACGATGTGGGCGGCGTCACCGGCCAGGAACATGCGGCCAAAGCGCATCGGCTCGGTCACAAAGCTGCGCAGCGGGGCGATGCTTTTTTCGATGCTGGGGCCGGTGACCAGGTGCTCACGCGCTTCGGGGTCGAGGCGATTGCGCAGCTCTTCCCAAAAGGCTTCATCGCTCCAGTCTTCGACCTTGTCGGTCAGCGGCACTTGCAGGTAGTAGCGGCTGCGCGTGGCGCTGCGCTGTGAGCACAGGGCAAAGCCGCGGGTGCTGTTGGCGTAAATGAGTTCGTGGTGCACAGGCGGGGTGTCGGACAGCACGCCCAGCCAGCCGAAGGGGTAGACCTTTTCGTATTCGCGGATCTTGTCTTTGGGGGCGCTGGCGCGGCACACGCCGTGAAAGCCGTCGCAGCCAGCGATGAAGTCGCACTCGATGGTGTGGGTCTGTCCATCTTTTTCGTACGTGACGCGAGGCTTGGCGGAGTCGAACTCGTGCACCTGCACGTTGGCCGCTTCGTAGATGGTGGGCAAGCCTGCGGCCTGGCGGGCATCCATCAGGTCGCGGGTGACTTCGGTCTGGCCGTAAACGATGACGTTTTTGCCGGCCGTGAGCTGGTTCATGTTGATGCGGTGGCGGGCGCCCTTGAACAGCAGGTCAAAGCCGCCGTGGATCAAGCCTTCTGCATGCATGCGCTGGCCGACCCCCGCTTCATCGAGCAGGTCCATGGTGACTTGCTCCAGCACGCCTGCACGGATGCGGCTCAGCACGTAATCGCCGCTTTGGCGCTCCACGATGATGGCGTCAACGCCTGCCTTGTGCAGCAATTGGCCGAGCAGCAAGCCCGAGGGGCCTGCGCCAATGATGGCAACTTGGGTGCGGGTGGCTTTGGTCATGAAAAGTCTCCGGGAATGTGGGTGAAAGGCAATGCCCACAAGCTTAGGCAAGAAGACGGGGCTTGGTGCTGTTGTCGATTCGGGTTTGTGCGAATCGCGTGATGTTTGTGCGATGATCGCGCAAATTAACGCAGATCAAGGGTCTTGTGTCACCGACCTACCGGGTCTGCCTTTTGTAGGTCGCTGGCTTCAGCCCCGACGTTTCACGATCAAGGACCACATGACCATCGCCAAAGCAGATTACATCGAAGGCCTGGCCAAAGGCCTGGCCGTGCTGGAGGCCTTTGACACCGAGCGCCAGCGCTTGAATGCGACCTTGGCCGCGCAACGCACCGGCATCACCCGTGCGGCGGCGCGGCGGCATTTGCTCACGCTGGCCGAGTTGGGTTATCTGGAAACCGATGGCAGCCACTACTGGTTGTCGGCCCGTGTGCTGCGCTTTGCGGGCAGCTACATGGCCACCTCACGCTTACCGCGAGCCTTGCAACCCACGCTCAACCGCCTGGCCTCGCAGACGCAGGCGGCGTTTTCTGCGGTGGTGCTGGACGGTGACGAATGCGTGATCGTGGCGCGCAGCGCGGGCGTGGCCGAGCCGGTGCGCCACCTCGCGTACGGCTTGCACTTGGGCGCGCGATTGCCGGCACACGCCACATCCACCGGGCAGGTCTTGTTGGCCAATTGGCCCAAAGCCGATTTGAGTGCCTGGCTCAAGGGCCGTAGCCTGGCCCGCATCACGCCGCAGACCGAAGTGGGTACGGCGGCTTTCAAAAAAATCATCGACCAAGTTCGCACGCAAGACCACGCCTTGTCGCGCGATGCGCATGAGTTGGGCATCCATGCGCTGGCGGTGCCGCTGCGCAATATGCAGGGCCGAACTTTGGCTGCGCTCAATGTGGTGGGCACGCCCGAGCAGCTGTCAGACGCTGCGGTGCAACGCAAGTGGTTGCCGCTGCTCTTGGAGGCAGCGCGGGAGTTGCGGCCTTTGCTGTGAGGCTCAGAGACAGCGCACAGGCTTGTCTGTGATCGCGCGAGCAGCCACGAACGCTTCAAAGGCCTGCGCGCTGGTCTTGCTCGGCGTGTAGCCGAACGGCGCTTTGAGGGCCGTGTTCAGCAGCACCGGCCGGTAGCGCAAGAAGTCCAGCTGTTCGGGGCCGTATCGGCTGATGCCCAGCTTGTGTCCCACAAACAAGGCGGTTTGCAGCAGCCAAGCGGGCAAGACAAGGGCTGGTTTATTCAAGCGCTGAGCGATCTCGAAGATCGTCAGAGCGCCGTCACCGGCCAGGTTGAAGCAGCCACTCTCGGCCAGGCCGCTCAGCGCATGCACGATGGCGCCGGTGACGTCTTCGTCCCAGATGAACACAAAGGGGCTGTCGCTGCCCTTGATCGCCAGTAGTCGCTTTTTCTCAAACAGGGCGGTGATCTGGTTGTTGACCCGTTCGCCCAGGATGGTGCCGATGCGCAGCACGGTTTGCGCCAGTTGCGGGTGGCTCTGGCGGTAGCGCGCCAGCATCTCTTCGACCAGACGTTTGTGGTGCGAGTAGGCAAAGCTTTCGTTGCCGCGCAGCGGCATGTCTTCGGTGAGCCAGGCCGCGTTGTCGGCGTGGTAGCCGTAGGCCGCGCCGCTGGACGAGACCACGATGTGCGCCACGCCGCTTTGCACGCAGGCTTGCAGCACGTTTTGAGTGCCCCCCACATCGACGGAATATTCAAATGCGCGGTTCGAATCTTTGCCGGGTGTGACGATGGAGGCCAGGTGCACCACGGTGTCGATGCGGTGCGCGGCAAGGGTGCTCTCCAGCGCCGGATCGCGCACATCTTGCGTGACGTAGGTGATGCCGGGCAGTCGTTGCTCGGGCGGCACCTCGCGCACATCGACGGCGACAAGGTGTGCGCAGGTTCGGCGCTCTGCCAGGGTGCGAATCAGGCCCTGGCCCAAAAAGCCAGAGGCCCCGGTGACCAGCACGCGGGCGGCTTGGGGCGTCTTCACTTTGTGCATTCCGCAGCGGCAGGCCCGCCACTGCGCAAGGGTTTGCGCGCCCACCAACCGGCCAGGATCAGGCCCGCGATGATGTCCCAAAAGCCCCACACCCCCGCCACCACGGCCATGCCGCCCAAGCCGTTGAAGAAGCTGAAGATCAGCACCAGGCCCAGCCCTGCGTTGCGGATGCCCACTTCAATGGACACGGCGCGGCAGTCGTAGTCGCTCAATCGTGCCATGCGCGCAATCGACCAGCCGGTGGCAAAGGCCAGCGCGTCGTGCAACACCACCGCCATGAGCACCAGGCCGACATAGTCCATGAAGTAGCGCCAGTTGCCCGCGATGGCGCCGATGATGAAGCCGATCAAGGCCAGAAAACTGAGGATGCGCAGCGGCTTTTTGAAGCGCTCGGTCCAGACCGGAAAGCGGTGCACGCAAGCCAGACCCAGCACAAAGGGCAAGCCGATGATCAAGAGGATGTGCACGAACATCTGCGCAGGATCGAGCGCGATGCTGGTCAGCAGTTTGGACGCCGTGGGGTGGATGCTGCCCCAGAAAGCAAAGTTGAGCGGCATGGCAAACACCGAGATGGCGTTCGACACGGCGGTCATGGACACGCTGAGCGCCACATTGCCGTTGGCCCGGTGGGTCAGGATGTTGCTGACGTTACCGGGTGGGCAGCAAGCCACCAAAATCATGCCCAGTGCGATGCTCGGCGCGGGCTGCAGCACGAGCGTCAAGCCAAAGGTGATGGCGGGCAGCACCAGAAACTGCGCCGCAATGCCCACTGCAAAAGCCATGGGCATGCGCAGCAAGCGGCGGAAGTCTTCGATGCGGGTATCGAGCGCGATGCCGAACATCAAAAAGCCCAGTACGGCATTGAGCACCGCCAGCGAGGCGGGGTTGAAGTTCAGGCGGATCTCGTCAACAGGCAGCATGGGGTATTCCTTATGGGGGCTGTGGTCAGGCCAGCGCGGCCGAGGCTTGGCGCACGGCAGCGCGGTAGGCGTCTTTGTTGACGTAGTAAGCCATGCGTTCGAGTTGCAGGTATTGGTAGCCCCCCGACACATCGGGCGAGGGGCCTTGGCGGGCCTGGTTCAAGGCGGCGGCTGCTGCGCTGCCAGTGGCCAAACCCTTGAAGTAGCGGGCCACCAGCTCGGCTTGTTCGTAGCGGCCTTGCCAGCCCAGGCCACTGGCCTCGACCATGCCCAGCACGGCCAAGCGGCTGAACTGTGGCGACAAGATGTTGAGGTAGAGCTTGGGCGCCATGCCTTGCCAGTTGAGCAGGGCGCGATCGATGAAGGGGTAGTGCAGCTTGTAGCCGGTGGCGGCCATGACCATGTCGTAGTCTTTTTGGCTGCCGTCCTTGAAGTGCACGGTGCGGCCGTCCAGCCGCGCGATGTCGGGGCGCACCTTCACATCGCCATGGCCGATGTGGTACAGGATGAGTGAGTTGACCACCGGGTGCGACTCGTACATCTTGTAGGTGGGCTTGGGAAAACCAAAGCGCACCGGGTCGCCGGTGAACCATTTGAGGATGGTGCTGTCAATGGCCTGCTTCAGGCGCATGGGCAGCGTGATCTTGCCGCCCACGGTGTCGGCCGGTTTGCCGAACACGTATTTGGGCACGAAGTAATAACCCCGGCGCACCGAGATGTCGATGCTTTGGGCGTGGTGCACGGCGTCGACCGCGATGTCGCAACCCGAGTTGCCAGCGCCGACGATGAGCACGCGCTTGCCATCGAACTGGCGGGCGCTTTTGTAGGCCGAGGTGTGCAGCAGTTCGCCGCTGAACTGGCCTTCAAAAGTGGGCATATTGGGTTCGGCCAGTGTGCCGTTGGCAATCACCACGCCTTTGTAGTTGGCCGTCTCCAGTGGGCCGTTGCCGGGGTCGATGCTCACGCGCCAAAGCGTGTCGGGGGCATCGCTCACGGGTTCCACCCGGACCACGCGCACGCCAAAGCGGTAATGCCGCAGCAAATCGAAATGCTCGGCATAGGCCTTGAAATAGGGCAACAACTCGCGGTGGCTGGGGTAGTCGGCGGCATCACCAGTCATCGGGAATTCGGTGAATTCCGTCATGCGTTTGCTGGAGATCAGATGGGCGGACTCGTAGACGGTGGAGCGGGGGTTGCCTGCGTTCCACAGGCCACCCACTTCGGTGTGCGCTTCAAAGCCCTGAAAGGGCACGCCGTGCAGGCTGAGCGCCCGCGCACCGGCCAGGCCAGCGGGGCCTGCGCCGATGAGGGCGATTTGTTCTTCGGTGCGGGTGGTGGTCATGGTGGGGACGATGAGGATGGGGGCAGACCCGGAATGGGCGTGGCGCCCGCTTGGCCTGCACGCGGCTTGCGGGGCTGGCCCAGCAAGATGCGGTCGTGCAGCCTTGCAGGCAGCAGCGACAAGGCTTTGGACAGCCAGCCGATGCGCCGGGGCAAGACGATGTGTTCACGGCCTTGGGCCACCCCTTGCAGCAAAGCGCTGGCGGCTTCGTCGGGGCCGAGCAGGCCCGGCATGGCGAAGGTGTTGCCTGCCGTGAGCGCGGTGCGCAAATAGCCGGGGCTGATGGTGTGCACCGTGAGCAGGGTGGGCCGCAACTCGGCGCGCAGGCTTTGCAAGTACGCGATCAGTCCGGCCTTGCTCGCGCAATAAGCCCCGTTGCCCGGCATGCCGCGCCAACCCGCCACACTGGCCACGCCGACCAATGCGCCGCCTTGGCCGCTGGTTTGCATGGCACGCAAAAAGGGATGGAAGCTGGTGGCCACGCCCAGCAGGTTGATCTCCAGCATGCGGCGCATCACGGTCAGGTCAGACACTTCGGCCGTATCAAAACCACCGGCCACGCCCGCATTGGCAATGACCAAATCGGGTACGCCATGGTGTTGCAGCCAGTCTGCGCCCATGGCTTGCATGGCGACTGCGTCAGAGACATCGGGGGTGTAAATGCGACAGCGCTCGGGGGCCAGCGCTCCTAGGGCTTGCAAGGCGGTGGTGTTCATGCCGACCAGGGCCACGTGGGTGCCTTGTGCGATCAGCTGCCGGGCCAGGGCCTGCCCCAGACCGCCACATGCGCCGGTGATGACTGCGTTGCGAAACATGCGTACTGCAAACCTGTGAATGTGTTGCAGCTGATTTTGGCATAGCCCCTTTGGTGAAGACCCTTGTGTGACTCAAACGCCCAGATGCTGCTCCAGCACGCTGGGGGCGTCGTGCAGGGCTTGCGAGGAGCCTTCAAACACCACCTGGCCTTTGACCAGAATCACGTTGCGGTCGGTGATCTGGGTGACGTGTTTCCAGTTCTTGTCCACGATGATGGCGCTGATGCCGCTTTCCTTGATCAGGCTGCAAATGCGCCAGATTTCACGGGCGATCAGCGGGGCCAGGCCTTCGGTGGCTTCGTCCAAAATCAGCACATCGGGGTTGGTCATCAAGGCCCGGCCAATGGTCAGCATTTGCTGTTCACCGCCAGACAGCTGCTGGCCACCGTGGTTCAGCCGTTCGGTCAGGCGCGGGAAGGTCTCCAGCACGCGCTCGTAAGTCCAGTCGCGCTGGCCACGGGTGCCCGCACGGGCGGCCATTTTCAGGTTCTCCACCACGCTCAGATTGCCAAAGATGCCCCGACCTTCGGGCACGTAGGCGATGCCCATCTGTGCCACTTCAAAGGTGGGGCGACCGTTCATGGCTTGGCCTTTGATCTGCACGGTGCCGCTTTGCGGCGGCACGATGCCCATGATGGATTTGAGCAAGGTGCTTTTGCCCATGCCGTTGCGGCCCATCAGGCCAATGGTTTCGCCGCGTGCCACCTGGAAGTCGATGCCGCGCAGGATGTGGCTGGCGCCGTAATAGGTTTGCAGGCCTTGGGCGTTGATCAAGAGTTCGCTCATCTCAATGTTCCTCGCCAGTCTCTTCACCAAGGTAGGCCGCTTGCACGCCGCTGTCGGCACGCACCACAGCGGGCTTGTCGCTGGCGATCACCTGGCCGTTGACCATCACCGTCAGGTGGTCGGCAAGGGTGAAGATCGCGTCAATGTCGTGTTCCACCAGCATCATGGCGTGGTCTTTTTTCAGGCGCAGCAAAAGCTGCACCATGCTTTCGGCTTCGGCCACGCCCATGCCGGCCAGGGGCTCGTCCAACAAGAGCACCACTGGTTCGGTGGCCAGCGTCATGGCGATCTCCAGCTGGCGTTGCTCGCCATGGCTGGCCGCACCGGCTATTGTTTTGCGGCGGTTTTGCAAACCTGCCAGCTCAATCGCCCGCTCAGCCTGTGCATTGACCGCCGACATGCCTGCTGCGCGGCTCAGCCAGCCCAGCGGGTTGAAGGGCGAGGGTTGCACGCGGGACTGTGCAGCCAGGCGCACGTTGTCCCACACGCTGAAGGTGCGGAAGATGTTGGTCTTCTGGTAGCTGCGGCCCAGGCGGTGGCGCGAGATTTTCTCGGGCGTCCAGCCTGTGATGTCGTGACCGTCCAGCGTGATCTGGCCCGATGTGGGCGGCAGATCGCCCGACAGCAAGTTGGTCAGCGTGGATTTGCCTGCGCCGTTGGGGCCGATCACGGCGTGGATGTGGCCCAGCCACAAATCGACATTGACTTCGTTGACGGCGGCCAGGCCACCAAAGCGTTTGGTCAGCTGGCGTGCCGACATCAGGGTTTGGCGTTCACTCATGTTGCGCCTCCTTGCGGGCCACGATGCGGGTGATCAGGCCCAGAATGCCTTTGGGCGCGAACACGATCAGGGCCACGATGAACAGGCCCATCCACATCTGCCAGTGTTTGCCGGTCTTGAACTCGCCCACATCGGGCAGGTCCTTGAAGACGTGCAGCAGCATTTCAAAGCTGAACGCGCCGACGATGGCCCCCGCGAAGTTGCCCATGCCGCCCAAGATGACCATCATGATGGCGTGCGCGCTCATGTGAAAGCCCATGAGTTCGGGGTTCACGAAGCCGCTTTGGGCAGCCCACAAATACCCGGCCAATCCTGCCAAGGCGCCAGCCAGCGTGAAGGCCGCCAGCTTGTGGCTGAAGCTGCCAAAGCCCAGGGCGCGCATGCGGTGCTCGTTCACGCGGATGCCCGACAGCGCACGGCCAAAGGGGCTCCAGAGCAGGCGGCGCAAGAAGGCGTAAACACCCACCAAGCAGGCGAGGGTGAAGAAGTAAAACACCTGTTTGTTCTCCAGATCGATCAGCACGGCATCGGGTTTGAAGTTGAGGAACAAGCCGTCCGAGCCACCCAGCACTTTGTTGTCAAAGAACAGGAAGAACACCATCTGCGCAAAGGCCATGGTGACCATGATGAAGTAGATGCCGTGCGTGCGTACCACCAGAAAGCCGATGATGAGTGCGGCCAGCGCCGAGGCACCGACGGCCAGTGGCAAGCTGGTGTAAAGGCTGATGGGGGCGTCTTGTGGCGTGAGGAAAGCCAGTGCATAACCGGCGAGGCCAAAGTAGGCCGCATGGCCCAGCGACACCAGGCCAGTCACGCCTTGCAGCAGATCCAGGCTCATCGCAAAGATTGCCAGGATCATCATGCGGTTGACCATGTCGATGTAGAAAGGCGTGCCCACAAAGGGGAAGGCGATCAGGGCGACAAGGCCCAGCACGAGCAGCAGCTGCACGCTGCGCGGCAGGATTTCAAGATGGGTTTGGGGGGCGCTCATGGCGATCTCACTGTTTGAAAAGGCCTTCGGGCTTGTACAAAAGCACCGCGGCCATGAGCACATACACCAGCATGCCCGAGACTTGGGGCAGCAGGACTTTGCCAAAGGTGTCCACCAGGCCCACCAGCAGCGCCGCGATCAGCGCGCCACGCACCGAGCCGATGCCGCCAATGACCACGACCACAAAGCACATGATCAGCACTTGTGAGCCCATATTGGGATAGACGCTGGAAATGGGCGCGGCGATCATGCCCGCGATGGACGCCAGACCCACGCCCAGCGCAAACACCACCGCGTGGATCAGGCTGATGTTCACGCCCAGTGCTTCGGTCATTTCGTGGTTGAAGGCACCGGCGCGGATCTTCATGCCCAGGCGGGTCTTGGAGATCAGCAAATACAGACCCAGCGCCAGCAGCAGGCACACGCCCGACATGAACAGACGGTAGACCGGGTAGGACAGCGTGTCGGTCAGCGCAATGGAGGCCGACAAC
Organism: Limnohabitans sp. MMS-10A-192; assembly: GCF_003063335.1. Classification (GTDB taxonomy): domain Bacteria; phylum Pseudomonadota; class Gammaproteobacteria; order Burkholderiales; family Burkholderiaceae_C; genus Limnohabitans_A. The sequence continues at coordinate 165,263 of NZ_NERX01000007.1, forward strand.
GCTTCAGGGATTTGCACGCCGTGCACATCGTCACCCCAGAGCATGGAGCGCAGCTCTTCAAACACGTAGATCAGGCCAAAGGTCAGCAACACCTGGTCGAGGTGGTCGCGGTGGTAGAAATGTTTGAACAGCAGTTTTTCGAGCAACAGCCCAAACACCACCGACAGCAACGTGCCCACGATGATGGCCAGCGTGAAGCTGCCCAGCATGCCCGACAAAGACCAGGCCAAAAAAGCACCCAGCATGTAAAAGCTGCCATGGGCGAGGTTGACCACGCCCATGATGCCGAAGATCAGCGTGAGGCCAGCGGCCAGCATGAACAGCAGCAGTCCGTACTGGACGCTGTTGAGCAGCTGGATCAAGAAGTTAACGAAGTCCATCGGGGAGGGTCTTTGCGAAGCGGGTGTGAAAACGGCGGAACCAGTCCGCCGTTCACGGGATCGGGGGCCAGTGCTGCACACCGGCCCGGTTTGGTTTAGAGGCGGCAACCAGCGCCAGAGTCGGCCAAGGCCTTGGCGGCGACGCTGATCACTTTGTTTTCCTTGTTGGAGACCTCGCGCAGGTAGATGTCCTGCACAGGGTTGTGCGCCTTGCTCATGGTCCACTTGCCGCGTGGGCTGTCGATCACGGCCACTTCCATGGCCTTGATCATGGCGGCTTTTTTGCTGACATCGCCTTGAACCGCGTTGGCGCCTTGCACCAACAGCAAGCCGGTGTCATAGCCTTGAACGGCGTACACATCGGGTTGCATCTTGAAGGTTTTGGCGTAGTTCAGGCGGAACTCTTTGTTGCGCTTGGTCTCGATGCCGTCACCGTAGTGCAGCGTGGTCAGCACGCCATCGGCTGCGGGGCCAGCGGCATCCAACACGCCTTCGGTCAGGAAGCCCGAGCCGTAAAGCGGGATCTTGCCCTTGAGGCCAGCGGCCGCGTAGTCCTTGAGGAATTTGGCGGCACCGCCACCCGCAAAGAAGCAGGCCACGGCGTCGGGTTTGAGCGCGGCGATTTCGGTCAGCAGCGCCTGGAACTCGACGTTGGGGAAGGGCAGGCCCAGCTCTTTGACAATGGTGCCACCGGCCTTGGTGTAGCTCTCCTTGAAGCCTTCATAAGCCTCGTCGCCAGCGGCGTATTTCCAGGTGATCCAGACGGCCTTTTTGTGGCCACGCTTGACCATGGCCTCGCCCAGCGCCATGGTGGGCTGGCTGTTGGAGAAGCTGGTGCGGAACACGTTGGGGGCACATTGCGCACGGGTAGCGATGTGCACGCCTGCGTTGGGGATCAGGCTGATCACGCCGCTGTCGCGGGCCACTTTGTGAATGCCCATCTGCACGCCCGAATGGACGGTGCCGATCAGCACATCGACTTTGTCGCGCTGCACCAGTTTGTTGGCGTTCTCGATGGCTTTGGACGGCTCGGATTCGTCATCGACCTTGAACCACTCGATCTCGCGACCGCCGAGCTTGCCGCCTTGTTCATTGATGGCCATGCGCACGCCGTTTTCGATGGCCATGCCCAGCTGGGCAAAGGTGCCGGTGTAGGGCAGCATGAAGCCCACACGGATCTTGCCGGTTTGGGCCAGCACACTTTGGGGCAGCAGCAAGCCGGTAGTGCTTGCGCCCACAAGGGCCGCGCTGTGGCTGAGCATTTGGCGGCGGGATGGGGAATGGGTCATGTCAAGGGTCTCCAGTTCATGCTTTTCAAGGAAGGCGTTGGAATTTTTTCCGAAACGCTGCTGAACAGCATAGCGGACGAGAATCAGCTGGTTGATGCATTATGTTGCACAAGAGACACTTCGGGAACTAGGTGATTTCCCGAATAATCGCCATAAAGATGCAGGAAATCGCAACTTTTGGGGCATGGACGGCGGGCTCAAGCAGGCAGTTACAGCTGCGGCGCAATGTCCCAGCGCCCATGCCAAGGGGCGGTGCGAGATGCATGAAGGGGGGAGTTTGGCCTGTCCGACAGGAATCGAACCTGTGACCCACAGCTTAGAAGGCTGTTGCTCTATCCAACTGAGCTACGGACAGTTTCAAAAACAAAAAAGGCCCTGACGGGCCTTTGATGCTAAGTGCCCTCGCGGGTCTTAAGGAATGGTCGGAGCGGCGGGATTCGAACTCGCGACCCTCTGCTCCCAAAGCAGATGCGCTACCAGGCTGCGCTACGCTCCGACTGCCGTTATTCTAACCAGCAAATCGCCTGTTCTTGGGTTGGGCGTTAAAAAACTTCAGCGTTTTTTGTACTGAGCGGCACCAAATAAGGCCTTTTGGGCTTTGTCGTCCAGCAAAGGTTTACGAGCATCGGCCAGCACTTGCACGGCTTTTTGTACGGCGGGACGTTCGGCGATGCGGTCAAACCAGACTTTGAGGTGAGGGTAATCGGCCCAGTCGATGCCCTGGTTTTGCCAGCTGCGCAGCCAGGGGAAGATGGCCATGTCGGCCACGGAGTACTCATCGCCTGCGATCCAGTCATGGTTTTTGAGCTGTTTGTCCATCACGCCATACAAGCGCTTGGCCTCGTTGGTGTAACGGTTGATGCCGTACTCGATTTTTTCGGGGGCGTAGATGCGAAAGTGGTGGGCTTGGCCCAGCATGGGGCCCACGCCGCCCATTTGGAACATCAGCCATTGCAGCACATCGTATTTGGCGCGGTCACTTTGCGGCAAAAATTTGCCGGTCTTGCCCGCCAGGTACAGCAAGATGGCGCCGGACTCGAACAGGGCGATGGGCTTGCCGTCCGGACCGTCGGAATCCACCAATGCGGGGATCTTGTTGTTGGGGCTGATTTTCAGGAATGCGGACTTGAACTGGTCGCCGGTGCCGATGTTGATGGCATGGACCTTGTAGGGCAGGCCACATTCTTCCAGCATGATGTGGATTTTGTGGCCATTGGGCGTGGGCCATGTGTACAGGTCGATCATGGGAGCTTGCTTTCTGTCGGAGTCAAAGAGGTGATGATGGCAAAAAAACGGCCTGCCACACATCTGCGCAGCAGGCCGTTTGTCCGGTCAGCTTTCAAGCTTCAGCTGCCGCGTGTGATGGGCATGTCCACTTCGCCGGGCATGGCCAGGTGTTTGGCCAACTCCAGCTTGGCCAGCGAGTTGCGGTGCACCTCGTCCGGACCGTCGGCCAGGCGCAATGTGCGCTGGTGGGCGTAGGCATAGGCCAGCGGGAAGTCTTGCGACACGCCGCCACCGCCGTGGGCCTGGATGGCCCAGTCGATGATTTGGCAGGCCATTTGAGGGGCCACGATCTTGATCATGGCGATCTCGGCCTTGGCGACCTTGTTGCCCACGGTGTCCATCATGGAGGCGGCTTTGAGGGTCAGCAGGCGGGCCTGCTCGATCATGCAGCGTGACTCGGCAATGCGCTCTTGCCAAACCGTTTGGCGAGCCACTTCGCGGCCAAAGGCCACGCGGCTGTTCAGGCGTTTGCACATCAGCTCCAGCGCGCGCTCAGCGATGCCGATGGTGCGCATGCAGTGGTGGATGCGTCCAGGGCCCAAGCGGCCTTGTGCGATTTCAAAGCCACGGCCTTCGCCCAGCAGGATGTTGTCGGCGGGAACGCGCACGTTTTTGAGCACCACTTCCATGTGGCCGTGCGGCGCATCGTCGTAGCCAAACACCGACAGGGCACGCACCACGGTGATGCCTGGCGTATTGGCAGGAACCACGATCATGGATTGCTGTTCGTGACGGCCTGCATCGGGGTTGGTCTTGCCCATCACGATGTAGACGGCGCAACGTGGGTCACCGGCGCCGGACGACCACCACTTGCGGCCGTTGATGACGTATTCGTTGCCATCGCGGCGGATGTCGCATTCGATGTTGGTCGCATCCGAAGAGGCCACATCGGGCTCGGTCATCAGGAAGGCCGAACGGATTTCACCGCGCAGCAGAGGCTCGAGCCATTCGTCTTTGAGGGATTCGCTGGCGTAGCGTTCCAGCGTTTCCATGTTGCCCGTGTCGGGGGCCGAGCAGTTGAAGATTTCTGCGGCAAAGGGCACGCGGCCCATGATCTCGCACAAGGGCGCGTATTCGAGGTTCGACAGGCCTTGCGGTGCGCGAGGCGACTTGGGCAGGAACAGGTTCCACAGGCCGGCTTTGCGGGCCAGGGGCTTGAGTTCTTCGACGATCTTGGTTGGAATCCAGGCGTTGCCTTTGGCACGGTTTTCGGCAATCTCGTCGAAAAAGCGCTGCTCGTTCGGGTAGATGTGCTCGTCCATGAAGGCCAGCAAGCGCGCTTGCATCTCCTTGACCTTGGGGGTGTATTCAAAATCCATGGGGTGTCTCCTTGTGGGTCAGGGGGTGAAAATCAGAATTTGCAGGCGAATTGCCAAGCCAGCTCGGCCATGGGTTTGGCGCCTGCGCCGGACGTCTTGGCCTGGTCGCTGGAGGCAGTGCCGTCCTCGACGCGTTTGGCAATGCCTTGCAAGATGGCCGCGATGCGGAACATGTTGTAGGCCAGGTAGAAGTTCCAGTCCTTGGCCAAAGCCTCAGGTGTGGTGAAGCCGGTGCGTGCGCAGTAGCGGCGGATGTACTCTGCCTCGGACGGAATGCCCAGGGCGTCCAGGTCCAGTCCGCCAATGCCTCGGAAGGTGCCTGGCTTGATGTGCCAGGCCATGCAGTGGTAGCTGAAGTCGGCCAGCGGGTGACCCAATGTGGACAGCTCCCAGTCGAGCACGGCGAGCACGCGTGGCTCGGTGGGGTGGAACATCAGATTGTCCAAGCGGTAGTCACCGTGCACGATGCTGACCAAGGTTTCGCTTTTCGCGCTGTCCGGGATGTTTTGGGGCAACCACGCCATCAGCTTGTCCATCTCGGGGATGGGCTGTGTGATGGAGGCCACGTATTGCTTGCTCCAGCGGCCGATCTGGCGTTCGATGTAGTTGCCGGGCTTGCCATAACTGGCCAGGCCTTGCTTGGCAAAGTCGACCTTGTGCAGCGCGGCCATCACGCGGTTCATCTCGTCGTAAATGTCACCACGCTCGGCGGGTGTCATGCCGGGCAGGGCCTGGTCCCACAGCACGCGGCCTTGCACAAACTCCATGACGTAGAAGGCGCGGCCGATGACCGATTCGTCGTCGCAGAGCACATGCATCTGGGCCACAGGCACATCGGTGCCGTGCAGGCCTTTCATGACCGCAAATTCGCGCTCGATGGCGTGGGCCGAAGGCAGCAGCTTGGCCACCGGGCCAGGCTTGGCCCGCATCACGTACTGACGCGATGGCGTGATGAGCTTGTAGGTGGGGTTGGACTGGCCGCCCTTGAACATTTCCACGCTCAAGGGGCCAGCAAAGCCCTCCAGCTTGGCGCTGAGCCAAGCTTCCAGGGCAGAGATGTCGAAGGCGTGGGAGCCCGTGACAGGCCGGGTCCCCACGAAATGATCAAAAGCACTCATGGGGCACCTGTGTCCGCTGATGTCAGCGGTGATTGATAAAAATTGCGGCTCAGTGATCCGCGTTCACGATGGCCATCAAGCCATCGCGGTCCAACACGACCAGACCACCCGGCTCGATGCGGATGATGTGCTCGCGTTCCATTTGCTTGAGTTCCTGGTTGACGCGCTGACGCGATGCGCCCAGCAGCTGTGCCAGTTCTTCCTGCGCCAGCTGCAAGCTGATGCGAATCGCCTTGGCGTCCGACAAGCTCGGCGTGCCGTAGCTGCGCAGCAAGTGGTTGAGCTGTTTGGCCAGACGCGCACGCAAGGGCAGGGTGTTGAGGTCTTCCACCAAACCGTAGAGTTGGCGAATGCGACGCGATTGCAAGCGCAGCATGGCTTCGGAGAACTCGACGTGCTGCGACAAGATTTTTTTGAAGTCGGCCTTGGCCACATTCAATGTGGTGGTCTCGCCATGTGCGTAACAGTCGTGCGTGCGGCGATCCCCGTCGAAGATCGACACATCGCCAAACCAGATGCCAGGCTCCACATAGGTCAAGGTGATCTGCTTGCCCGAGACTGAGGTCGAGCTCACGCGCACCGCACCCTTGGCGCAGGCGATCCACTGCTCGGGAGGGTCCCCCCGCGCAGCGAGCATGTCGCCGTCCTTGAATCGTTTGACGTAAGCGCATCGAAGTATGTCGTGCCGAAGCGATGGTGAAAGGGTTGAAAACCAGCGACCGCTGTTGATCGCTTCTCTTTCTTCCATTGTCAGAATGGGTTCGTCCATGGGCTGTCTTTTCAGTGACTGGTAAAGGGTTTTTTGTCGCCTGGGGGACCGGGCGGCTTATTCGTATTGCGGTGTTTGCTTGTTCAGGAACGCAGCAATGCCGATGCCGGCGTTGTGGTGGTGCAGGTTCTTGACGAAGTTGTCGCGCTCGCGCGCCAGCTGTGCGTTGAGCGTGCTGCCATCGGCATCGGCCAACAGTTCCTTGATGCTGCTCAGCGCGTTCGGTGCGCGGGCATTGAGTTGGGCTGCCAGTTGCAGGGCTTGCTCCAGCGCTTGACCGGCTTCGCTCAAGCGGTTGACCACGCCCAGTTGCTGCAGGCGCTCGGCACCGATGCGCTCACCGCACATGAGCAGTTCGGTGGCCAGCTGGCGCGGCACAGCGCGAGACAGGCTCCAGCTGCCGCCGCCATCGGGCGACAGGGCGATGCCGCTGTAGGCCATCACGAACACGCTGTTGCGCGCCGCCACGATCATGTCGCAGGCCAAAGCGAGCGAGAAACCTGCACCGGCCGCAGGGCCTTCGACCGCTGCGATCACAGGCTTGGGGAAGGTGCGGATGGCTTCGATCCAGTTGTGCAGGCCTTCGATGCTTTGCGCTTGGTGCTCGGGTGGCAGCTGGCGGTTGTTTTGCAAACGCTGCAAATTGCCGCCCGCGCTGAAGATGCCGTTGGCCCCGGTGATGACCACGCTGCGCACATCCGGATTCGACTCGGCCACGCTCAACGCTTCGACCCCGGCCGCATACATCTCGGGGCCCAGTGCATTGCGAAACTCCGGGTTGCTGAGGGTCAAGACCAAGGTCTGGCCTTCGCTGGTGCTGAGCAGTTGTGCGGTCATTGCTTTACTCTTCGGTGTGCATCAAAGACAGGCCAATGGCGCCACGGCGACGCAACCAGGGGCTGGGGCGATAACGTGGATCACCGTAGACCGTTTGCAGGTTGAACAGCACTTCAAGGATGCTGTCCGGGCCCAGGCGGTTGCCCATGGCCAAGGGGCCCATGGGGTAAGCCAGGCCCAGCGTGACCGCGGTTTCCAGGTCTTGTGGGCTGCAGATGCGCTGCTGGCAAATGTCGGACGCGATGTTGACGATGGTGGCCACCACGCGTTGCGTGACAAAGCCACCGCTGTCGCGGATCACCGAGACGGCTTTGCCGTCTCGTGCAAACAGGGCGTGCGCCGCGTCGCGCATGTCTGCGCGGGTGGCGGGGTTGGTGGCCAGAACGCGGCGCTTGGTCGAGCCGTCTGCAAACAGCATGTCGATGCCCACGGTGCGGGCCGGGTCCAGTCGCTCGACCACGGCCACGGTGGTGATGTCAAAGCCCAGTGGCGCCACAAGGGTCAGGGCCTCGGGTGAGGGCGATGCACCGGTTTCGATTTGGGCGCCCAGGTCTTTGAGCAGTTGCAGCAGTTCCATGCGGCGCGCGGCGCGCGGCGAGACCCACACAGGAGGGATGATCTCGACCGTGGGCACAGGTGGTTCTGCAGGCACTTGCGCCGCACCTTCTACGTATTTGTAAAAGCCTTCGCCGACTTTTTTGCCGACCACACCACCGGCCAGGCGCTGGGCGGTGATCACGTTGGGGCGGTAGCGCGGCTCCTCGTAATACTGGTGGTAAATCGATTCGATCACATGGTGCGAAACGTCCAGCGCCGTCAGGTCAAACAACTCGAAGGGGCCGAGTTTGAAGCCGACCTGGTCGCGCAGGATGCGGTCAATGGTGGCGAAATCGGCCACGCCTTCGCTCACGATGCGCAGGGCTTCGGTGCCATAACCGCGACCAGCATGGTTGACGATGAAGCCGGGGGTGTCTTGGGCCTGCACAGGCGTGTGGCCCATCTGGCGGGCAAATTCGGACAGACGCTCGCAAACCGCAGCATCGGTTTTCAGGCCCGCAATGACCTCGACCACTTTCATCAGCGGCACGGGGTTGAAGAAGTGGTAACCCGCAAACTGCGCCGGGCGCTGCAGGGCAGCTGCAATGGCGGTCACGGACAGCGAAGAGGTGTTGGTCACCAGCACGGCGCTGGTGGGCAGCACTTTTTCCAGATCGCTGAACAGGCTTTTCTTGATCTCAAGTTTTTCAACGATGGCTTCGACCACCAATTCGCACTCCGCCAAGTCTTGCAGGCTGGTGGCGCCGAGCAAGCGGCTTTTGTAAGCAGCGACGGCTTCGGGTGTCAGGCGGCCTTTTTCTTGCAGCTTGTCCCATTGCTGGAACACGGCATCGCGCGCCTTCTGAATGGCTTCGGCCTGTGTGTCGTACAGCCAGACTTGGCTGCCCGCTTGCGCGGCGATTTGGGCAATGCCCCGGCCCATGGCGCCGGCGCCAATGATGGCGACTTTGGAGAATGCGAGAGTCATAGTGGATGTTTGCAAATAACAGAGGTCTCAAACAGTCAAAGGACAGTCCGTGCGGTAACGGCGAGCTAACAAGCCTTTGAAGAGGCCATTATGGCCTCAGATTCAGGCCTTTTCAGGCGAGCGCAAAGGGTGAAGCCGGGCGTAGCGGGTGGCCAACAGGCTCAGGCCAATGGCCAGCAGCAAACCGATGAGCCCGCGCTGGGGCAGCGCGCTCATGCCCTGATGAACAATCGTCCAGCCACCCACCGTGGCACCGATGGCCTGTCCCGCGTACATGGCCGAGGTGTTCAGCGAAATGGAGGCCGACGCCAGCCAAGGGGCTTGTGAGGCCAGTCTGGCCTGTTGTGCCGAGTTGGATGAAAAACCACCCAGCCCCCAAAAACCCAAGGCCAGCGCCATGCCTGTCGCATGGGTGACCTCGCCGGCGATCAGCACGCTCAGGCACATGGATGACAGTGAAATCAGAATGCACCGGGACGGTCCGATCCGGTCAATAAATCGAGACAAGAGGGCATTGCCGACAAAACCCATGCTGCCGTAGGCCAGCAACATCAGGCTAAATTGTGCGGGACTGACGCCAAATCGCTCTTTCACGTAGGGGGCGAGGTAGCTGAACAACACAAATTGACCTGCTGCCAGCATCATGGTCACACTCAAGGTGACCCAGATGGTGCGAGAGGTCAAGGTCTGGCGCCAAGCTGCGCCAGACAGGGCAGGAGGCAAGACCTTGCTGGGCATTTGGCGCCAAAGCCAATAGGCGCCGATCACCGACAAGAGGGCAATCAAGCCCATGGACCAACGCCAACCGAAGTGGCCACCAATCCATGAGCCCAGCGGCATGCCCAGTACAGAAGCCACAGACCAGCCCAAAAACACAAAGGTCATGGCTTGTCCGCGCTGATGTTCTTTGACCAGCAAGCCGATGCACGATGCGGCTTGCGGTGTGAAGATGGCTGCGGCCAACATGGCCATGGCGCGAAAACCCAGCAGGCTGTAAAAACCGGGGGACAAAGCGGCCAGAAAATGCCAAAGCGCATACCAGAGCAAGCTGCCCACCAGCAATTTGCGGCGGTCCCATCCGGCCACCACAGCCGCCAGCACAGGGGCACCAAAACAAACAAGCAATGCGCTGCTGGAAATCAGTTGACCTGCGGTGGCCACCGAGATCGACAAGGAGTCCACGATGTCGTTGAGGGTGCCGGCGGCCATCATCACGCCGGTGCCGATCACCACGTTGCCAAACATCATGGGCCAGAGGACTTGGGGCAGTCTCTGGCGCCGAGTTGTTGCCGAGTTCAAGACTCAGCGCCGCACTTGCAGGGCGCCGGGGTTGACGATGTTGGTCGGTGTGCCTTTGATGAAGTTCACCACGTTGTCAAAGGCCGCGCCGAAATACAGCTCGTAGCTGTCTTTTTCGACGTAACCAATGTGGGGTGTGCAAATGCAGTTTTCCAGGCGCAACAAGGCGGAGCCTTGCAAGATGGGCTCGGACTCGAACACATCCACAGCAGCCAGGCCCGGCCGCCCACGGTTCAATGCGCTGATCAGTGCATTCGTTTCGATCAATTCCGCCCGTGAGGTGTTCACAAACAGGGCTGTGGGTTTCATGCGGCCCAAGTCGTCTGAGGTGACGATGCCTGTGGTGGTGTCGTTCAAGCGCAGATGGACCGTCAAGACGTCCGATTCTTCAAAAAAGGCTTCACGGCTGGTGGCAGCTTCGTAACCGTCACGGGCGGCACGCACGCGAGATTCATCGCTGCCCCAGACCTTGACGGTCATGCCAAACGCCTTGCCATAACCAGCGACCAGTTGACCGATCTTGCCGTAGCCCCAGATGCCCAGGGTTTTGCCCCTGAGCACGGTGCCCAGGCCAAAGTTGGCCGGCATGGCGCTCGATTTGAGCCCCGACTGTTGCCAGGCGCCATGTTTGAGGTTGCTGATGTATTGGGGCAAACGGCGAGAGGCCGCCATGATCAAGGCCCATGTCAGCTCTGCCGGTGCGACGGGCGCCCCCACCCCTTCGGCCACGGCCACGCCGCGTTCGGTGCAGGCCGCCAGATCGATGTGGTTGCCCACCTTGCCTGTTTGGGCGATCAGTTTGAGCTTGGGCAGTTTCTCGACCAAGGCCCGGTTGATTTCTGTGCGATCGCGGTTGAGCACGATCACATCAGCGTCTTTCAGACGCACCGAAAGTTGACCAATCCCTTTGACGGTGTTGGTGTAAACCTTGGCGGGGAATTGTTCGAGTTTGGCTGCGCAGTCCAGTTTGCGGACCGCATCCTGGTAGTCGTCGAGGATCACAATGTTCATCCCTCCATTGTGCCTTGAGCCAAAGCCATGATGGGCTTCACAGGTGCGCATGTCGCGTGATCTTTTGCTCAGGCTCTGTCCTCGTCGATACGACTGAGCCTGGATGCAGAGACGGTCAGCGCCGCATCAATGACGGACTTGGGCGGCCTCCAGGGCAACCATGCGGTCCAATTCGGCGCACACGTCAGCCATGCGCCCAGAGATCACCATGCGGCCTGCGCAATCCGATCGCGGACCGTTTTCGGCCACACGCAAAACGCGCAGTGCCGGGGGCATGATGGTGGTTTTCTTGGCCATGATCGAAGACGCCATGGTTTGGCAAGTGGGGCGGCGCACCGTCCAGACCGGATGGACGCGGCCTGCGGGGCGAGGGCGCGGTGCTGGTGCTGTACGGTTGAACGATGTCAGGCCTTGAAAAAGACTTGAAAGAGCAAGAAGAGCGATTCCCATGTGAAACCTTTCAAAAGCATGGAGGTTGGACACAGGCAGGATTGCTGAAAAAGCCAATTGCATCAGGGCTGCTGGTTCAAACCATCAGCGCCCGCCACCTGGTGCAATGGGCGTGTAAACAGGTGCCTTACATCAGCAAGGTGTTGCGGATCAAACCCACTGCCAGGCCTTCGATGTCGAAAGGCTCTTCGGGGTTGACCACGATGGTCTTGTAGTCGGGGTTTTCGGGCAGCAACTCAATGCCTTGCGCCGTTTTGCGCAAGCGCTTGACCGTGACTTCATCGCCCAGGCGGGCGACCACGATCTGGCCGTTGCGCACGTCTTTGGTGGATTTGACGGCCAGCAAGTCGCCGTCCATGATGCCTGCATCGCGCATGGACATGCCGCGTACGCGCAACAGGTAGTCGGGTTGTTCGCTGAACAAAGTGCTCTCGACCTGGTAGGTCCGGTCCACATGCTCTTGGGCGAGAATTGGCGAACCCGCCGCGACACGGCCGACCAGTGGCAAACTCAGTTGGCCCAAGCCAGGCAGGGTGAGGCTGAACAGATCGGACGGTGCCCGCAGACTGCTGCGTGAGCCGCCTTTGAGGCGAATGCCGCGCGAGGTGCCGCTGACCAATTCGATGGCGCCTTTGCGGGCCAGGGCCTTGAGGTGCTCTTCTGCGGCGTTGGCCGACTTGAAGCCCAGCACGCTGGCGATTTCTGCACGCGTGGGTGGTGCGCCGGTGTTGGCGATGGTGTTCTGGATGAGTTCCAGAATTTCCTGCTGCCGGGCGGTGAGTTTGGGGCTGTCGGTCATGTCGTCTTCCTTGAGAAGTCAGATGAAACTGTTTTTTCATCCAGTGACTGTATTTTTAACCAGTTTTTAAGGCTGTGCAAGTGGTTTCTGTGAAAAAAACTCAGAAAGTGGTGGTTTTGGGCACAGGCGGCACCATTGCCGGCACCGCCGCCAGTGCCTCAGAGCAAGTGGCCTACACCGCAGCGCAGCTGGGCGTGGACCAACTCACGGCGGCTGTGCCGGGGCTGGACAAGGTGCTCGACGGCCGCCAGTTGCTGCTGGAGCAATTGGCCCAGCTGGACAGCAAGGACATGGACCACGCCACTTGGCTGCTCTTGGCTCGCCGCTGTGCGCATTGGTTGGCGCAAGATGATGTTGGCGCCTTGGTGATCACCCATGGCACCGACACCCTCGAGGAAACCGCCTGGTTTTTGCAATCGGTTTTGCAGCCGCACAAGCCCGTGGTGATGGTGTGCGCCATGCGGCCTGCCAGTTCTGACGAGGCCGATGGCCCGCAGAACTTGCGCGATGCCTTGGTCGTCAGCGCCCAGCCTTTGGCTGCAGGCGTGTGTGTGGTGTGCGCGGGCGTGATCCACAGTGCTCGTGATGTGCAAAAGGTTCACCCGTACCGGCTGGACGCTTTCAGCTCTGGCGATGTGGGGCCGCTGGGTTGGATGGACCGTGGGCAGGTGCAATGGTCGGCCGTCTACGCCCGTACCGCCTTGCAGACGTCCACTTCGGCCAACAGTGTCATGACGTCTGATGTCGATCATTGGCCTGCGGTTGAAGTGGTCTTCAGCCACGCAGGCGCTGGTCGCCGTGTGGTGGATGCTTTGGTGCAAGCGGGCGTTTCGGGCTTGGTGGTGGCTGGCTCGGGCAATGGCACGGTGCACCATGTCTTGCAAGCGGCTTTGAAAGATGCCGAACAAGCGGGCGTGCGGGTACGGCTCAGCACGCGTTGTATCGAGGGGCGCATTGTGGGCAACAGCAGCCAGTGGCCCGATATGGCGGGTTTGAGTCCTTTGAAAGCCCGCATCAGTTTGATGCTGGAGTTGCTCGCCGAGTCCTCGGTTTGAAGTGGGTCAGCGCCATTGAAAAAGCCCGGTAGAACCGGGCTTTGGGGACAGCGCAAAACTGAAATCAGTCAGCGAGTGCTGCAAATGCACGTGCGGTGATGTCTTCCACGCTGCCGGTGCCTTGAATGGCGCGGTACTTGGGCGCAGCAGCGGCGTCGGCCTTGGCCCAGCCAGAATAGTAATCCACCAGAGGACGTGTCTGGTCGCTGTAGACCTGAAGGCGTTTTTTGACGGTGTCTTCTTGGTCGTCGGCGCGCTGCACCAAGGGCTCGCCAGTCACATCGTCTACACCGGCCACTTTGGGTGGGTTGAACTTGACGTGGTAAGTGCGGCCCGAAGCGGGGTGCGAGCGGCGGCCGCTCATGCGTTCGATGATGGCGTCAAAGGGCACATCGATTTCGAGCACATAGTCGAGCTTCACGCCCGCTGCCTTCATGGCGTCGGCCTGAGGAATGGTTCGGGGGAAGCCGTCAAACAGAAAGCCGTTGGCGCAGTCCGCTTGGGCGATGCGCTCTTTGACCAGGTTGATGATCAGGTCGTCGCTGACCAGACCGCCGGACTCCATGACGGCTTTGGCTTGCAGACCCAAGGGGGTGCCTGCCTTGACCGCGGCGCGCAGCATGTCGCCGGTGGAGATTTGAGGGATGTTGTATTTCTGGCAAATGAAAGTGGCTTGTGTGCCTTTGCCGGCGCCGGGTGCGCCCAACAGAATCAGTCTCATGGGAAGTCCTTATAGCTTGAAATCATTGCGGTCAGGTGGGCCTGACGGTTGTTCTTGAGAATATCACGCGAGTCTCAAAGCTGGCTTACGCCGCCAAGAGGGCTCGAACGCGGTCCAAATCTTCGGGGGTGTCTACGCCGGGGCCGGGGGCTTCGGGGGTGATGTGGACGGCAATCCTGTGGCCATGCCACATGGCGCGCAGCTGTTCCAGCGATTCCATTGTTTCGATGGGCGCAGGCGGCAGTTGGGGGAACAGGCGCAAAAAGCCAGCTCGGTAGCCATAAATGCCAACATGGCGCAGCGGCGCAGGGCTGGGCAGGCTTTGGAAGGCGCCGCCAGACTGGCCATCGCGCCACCAAGGGATGGGGGCGCGGCTGAAATACAAGGCCATTTGCCGGGCGTCGAGCACCACCTTGACCACATTGGGGTTGGTGAACTCTTCCAGATGGGCAATCGCGTGAGCGGCTGTGCTCATGCTGGCTTCGGGGCGTTGCATCAGCAGATCAGCCACCTCGTTGATGAGGCCGGGGTGGATCAAAGGCTCATCGCCCTGAACGTTCACCACCACCGCATCGTCGGGCAGACCGAGCAGTTGGCAAGCTTCGGCCAGTCGGTCGCTGCCGCTGACATGGTCTTGTCGGGTCAGCAAGGCGTGGATGCCATGGGCTTCGCAGGCTTGCACGATGCGTTCGTCATCGGCGGCCACCACCACAGAGCTGGCTTTGGACAGCAAGGCGCGTTGGGCCACGCGCACCACCATGGGCAGGCCGGCGATGTCGGCCAGCGGTTTGTTGGGCAGGCGGCTCGACGCCATGCGTGCCGGAATCACCACGGTGAAGCCCGTCGGTGCAGGGGCTGTTGTCATGGAGTGGACTCAGAGAGGCGGACGTTCGGTGGCCAGCTTGGCGATCTCTTCGTCGCTCAAGGTTCGGGCTTCGTTTTCCAGCAGGATGGGAATGCCGTTGCGCACGGGGTAGGCCAAGCGGGCGCTGCGAGACAGCAGTTCCTGGCGCTCACGGTCAAAGTTCAAGGGGCCCTTGGTGACCGGGCAGACCAGCAGTTCAAGCAGTTTGGTATCCATATCTCGATGATAACGGCCCCTGCATGGGGTCTGGTTTTTGGCTCAGGCGTGCAGGTGTTTTTGGACCAGCGCATCCAGCGCGGGCCAAAAGGCGGGTTCAAGCGTCAATTGAAGCGGCACAGCCAGCGCTTGGGGTTCATGCGCCCACAGCTTGGCCGCGTCTTTTTCTGTGCACAGCAAGGGGTGCCCCGAGCCGATGGCTTGCCAATGGCGGTAGTCGTGGTGGTCGGGCAGTGCCAGGGTCTGGGCCAGTTGCAGCCCCGTTTGGCGCAGCATGTCAAAAAATGCTTCGGGTCGGGCCAGACCGGCCACAGCGTCGAGGGCTTGGGTTTTTAGATTGGCCAGCGGAACCTTCACGCCTTCGCGGGTCAGGGCATGGTCGGCGAGTTGGCGCTGCGCCTGAAAGCCGCCTGTCACCGTCGACTGCCCGGTGTGCACCAGCAGATCCACCGGGCGCGGCCAGGCTTCGCGCAGCGGGCCCGCAGGCAAGAGCCAGCCGTTGCCCACGCCGCGTTCGTCCATGGCGCAAATCTCGATGTCACGGGCCAAAGCGAGGTGTTGCAGGCCGTCGTCACAAACGATCACCTGCACATCGGGATGGGCCTGCAGCAATTGGCGGCCTGCTTCAGCTCGCAAGGCGCCCACCCACACGGGCGCGCCCGTGCTTTGTCGTATCAGCAGGGGCTCGTCGCCCACCTCCTGGGGCAAGCTGTGGGCATGAACCGCACGGGTGTCTTGCGTGAGGCGGCCGTGTCCGCGAGAGACCACGCCCACGCGCAAACCTTGGGCCATCAAGTGCTTGACCAAGGCGATCGTCAGCGGCGTCTTGCCTGCACCCCCTGCCACCACATTGCCCACCACAATGACCAGCGTTGGCAAGCGTTCAGTTGGGTGCATACCCAAGCGGTAGCCCAGGCGCCGCAGGGCCATCAGCGCACCGTAAAGCCAGGCCACAGGGCGCAATGCCCACGCGGCTGGCCCACGGCCCATCCAGACCTTGGGCAGGTGCTGGTGAAGCCGGGTGGACAGGCTCATGCCGTGTCAGGAGCCCGAAGACTCCGAGGATTGGGTGGCAAAGGTGATCTGTGACAGACCACTGCGGCGGGCCGCTTCCATGGCGTTGACCACCGATTGGTGGCTGGCCATGGCGTCAGCGCTGATCACCAAGGTGATGTCTTTGGCGGCCATGGGGGTCAACAAGGCCGTCAAGGCGCCAACTGAGCTGCCGCCCACGGGGGACTTGTTGATCGCGTATTGCCCCTGAGCCGTCACACTCAAGATGATCTGTTTGGGCCGCTCCGTCAGCTTTTGGGCATCGGCGGCGGGCAAGGTCAGGTTGATCTCGGTCAGACGCGACCAGCTGGTGGTCAGCATCAGGAAAATCACCACCACCAACAACACGTCGATGAAGGGGATCAGGTTGATTTCGGGCTCCGGCGTGGTCCGGTTTTTTTTGAAATTCACAAACCACTCACTCAGTTGCGAAGTTGGGCCACGTGGCGTGCAAAGCGCTCTGCCGAGACTTCCAGGGCCAGCAGGTGCCGGTCCGCAATGCCTCTGAAATAACGCCAGAACATCAAGGTGGGAATGGCCACAATCAGGCCAAAGGCAGTGTTGTACAGCGCCACAGAGATGCCATGGGCCAGCTGCGCCGGCTGGCTGGCAGCTGGGTTGGTGGCCCCAAAAATCTCGATCATGCCGACCACGGTGCCCAGCAAACCCAGCAAGGGCGCCACCGATGCAATGGTGGCCAAAGCAGGCAGATAACGCTCCAGGTGATGTGCCGCAATGCGGCCCGACATTTCCATGCTGGACTTCACGTCCTCGTCACTGGCTTGAGGATTTTTCTGCAGACAACGCAGGCCGCTGGCCAAGACCGGGCCCAGGAGGCCGGCATTTTCCAACTTGTTCAAGCTGTCTTCACTGGCAAAGCCGCGGCGGGTGGCGTCCATGGCTTGCTCCATCACTTTGGCGGGCAAAACCTTGCTTTCTTGAAGTTGGATCAGTCGCTCCAGGATCAGTGCGACCGCCAAAATGGAGCACAGTATCAAAGGCCAGATGGGCCAACCTGCGGCTTGTATGATGGACAACAAAACAATTCCTTCCTGGTGAATAACGGTCGCAAACGTTTGAGATTATGGACGAAGGGCGCCCCCCTGAGGCGCATGGCTTGAGGCGAACTGGATTTCGACATTTTTCTGTGGATAACTTTGTGAAAAACTTTTCTCAGAGCCCTTGTTTGAATACTTGAGTTTCTCTGATTTTCTTCGGGTTTTCTCTAATTTTCAAAAAAATAGTCAATCAAATCAATGGCTTGCGTTTTTCGGGCGCACGCCGGTGAGGTCAGGGAATCTTGCAAATGGCATGGTTCAGGCTTGTGGAGTACTTTGGCCAACGCTGCTGCTGCGCAGCGTTGAAAATGGCCTGAAAACCGTGATGAAATATAGACAAATGGACCATTTTGACGATTTGAAGCCGCGTGCGTGGACAGTTTCCGCGCTGTGCCGCGCCGTTGCTGACAGTCTGGATGCACAGTTCAATCCTGTTGCGGTTCGCGGCGAGATTTCGGGCTTCTCGCGCGCAGCCAGCGGGCATTGTTATTTTTCGATCAAGGACGACACCGGTCAGATCCGCTGTGCCATGTTCCGCCGTGCGGCCAGCTTGATGAACTTTTCGCCACGCGATGGTGAGCTGGTCGACGTGCGTGGTCGCCTGGGCGTGTACGAAGCTCGGGGTGATTTGCAACTGGTGGTTGAATCCATGGAGCGTGCCGGCCAGGGCGCTTTGTTCGAGCAGTTCTTGCGCCTCAAAGCCAAGCTGGAAGCCGAGGGCCTGTTTGAGCCAGCTCACAAACGGGCATTGCCCGAGCAGCCCCGTGCCATTGGCGTGGTCACATCCCTGGGCGCTGCGGCCTGGCACGATGTGGTGACCGCTTTGCAGCGCCGGGTGCCCCATATCCCGGTGCTCATGGCGCCCGCCCTGGTGCAGGGCGCCGGGGCTGCGGCCACTTTGGTGCAAGCCCTGCAGAACATGTACGCCTTGACCGCTGAAGACAACCCTCTGGCGCCACCGGTGGACGTGATCTTGCTGGTGCGCGGTGGCGGGTCGATGGAGGACCTGTGGTCCTTCAACGATGAAAACCTGGCCCGCGTGATCGCCCAAAGCCCGGTCCCTGTGGTTTGTGGTGTCGGGCATGAGACCGACTTCACCATCGCCGACTTTGTGGCCGATGTGCGTGCGCCCACCCCCACCGCCGCCGCCGAAATGGCCGCGACCGATCGGGGCGTGGCGCTGCAAGTCTTGGCAGAGCTTGAAAACCGCTTGAGTCGAGGCTTGCTGCGTCAGCAAGACCGGCATGCCCAGCGGCTGGACAGTGTGGCGGCTCGCTGGGGGCTTGGCTTGGCTCGCCAGCAAGACCGTCAAAGCCAGCGCCTGGCCGCTGTGGCAGCCCGTCTGAGCCGCCCGCAAGCGCTGCTCGGCCAGCACAGCCAGTGGCTGGACCGTCTGGCAAGCCGACTGCAATCGGGCGTGCAAAGTCAGCTGACTGAGGGTGTACACAGGCTGGATCGCTTCAATGACCGTCTGGACTTCAACCGGGCGCAGCAAGTTCAGCAGCGTGCACAACGGCTGGAACGCGCCGCTTTGCGGCTGTCGTCCGTGGACCCTCATCGCGTACTCGACCGTGGTTATGCCTGGCTCAGCGACGAAAACGGCCATGCCCTGACCAAGGTCGGGCAGTTTCAAGCCGGGCAAAGCGTGCGTGCGACCTTGGCCGATGGCGACGTGCCTTTGACAGTCAATGATTGAAACGGCGCAAGTTGAAATGGGTCAGGGCCTCATGGCCTCATGGCCGATTTCCGGGGTACTCCCCATGAGGCCATGGGGCCCTGACCCATTTCAACGTTGACAGAGACAGCCCCTCAGTGACCCGTAACACCAAGGGGGGATGCCCATGCCCCTAAAATGCACGAGTCAACTTTTTCCAACCGCAACAACAAGAGGAAACCATCATGGAACACACCTTGCCCGCACTGCCTTACGCGATCGACGCGCTGGCCCCTCACTACAGCCAGGAAACCCTCGAGTTCCACCACGGCAAGCACCACAACGCTTACGTTGTGAACCTGAACAACCTGCAAAAAGGCACCGAATTCGAGAGCATGAGCCTCGAAGAAATCGTCAAGAAGTCCAGCGGTGGTGTGTACAACAACGCAGCCCAAATCTGGAACCACACCTTCTTCTGGAACTGCATGAAGCCCAACGGCGGTGGCGAGCCCACAGGTGCATTGGCCACAGCCATCAACGCAAAGTTCGGCAGCTATGCGGCCTTCAAAGAAGCCTTCGTCAAGAGCGCAGTCGGCAACTTCGGCTCCGGCTGGACATGGCTGGTCAAGAAAGCCGACGGCTCGGTCGACATCGTTAACATGGGCGCCGCTGGCACACCTTTGACGACCGGCGACACCGCCTTGTTGACTGTGGACGTGTGGGAACACGCCTACTACATCGACTACCGCAACATGCGTCCCAAGTTCGTCGAGACCTTCCTCGACAAGCTGGTGAACTGGTCTTTCGCCGAGAAGAACTTCGGCTGATCTACGTTGTCCCCAAGTCAAAAAGCCCGCTGATGCGGGCTTTTTGTTTTTCTCGGCGGGCTCTTTTGAAAAACCACTGAGCTGAGAACGGGGTAGGGCCGGGCGTCGATTTCGGGTACCCCAGCATGAGGCGCCCAGCCCCACCGCGTGCTCAGCGGACCACGCGCCAACAAAAAGTCAGCGAATCATCATCCCGCCATCGGCCACGATGGTTTGACCTGTCACGTACTGCCCGGCAGGGCTGGCCAAAAACACCGCCACACCGCCAATGTCGTCGGGCTCTCCCATGCGGCGCAGCGGGGTTTCGTTGTTGTACTTGGCACTGAGCACCGGGTCTTCGTGCAAGGCCTTGGCAAAGTCGGTTTTGATCAGACCAGGGGCCACGCAATTGACGCGGATGTTGTCTGGACCCCATTCCACAGCCAGATTGCGCGCCAGCTGCATGTCGGCAGCTTTCGAGATGTTGTAGGCCCCGATCACGGCCGAGCCGTGCAGCCCGCCAATGGACGAGACGATCACGATGGCCCCGTTCTTTTTGGCTTTCATGTCGGGGTAGACCATGTTGCACAACCAGGTGTTGGACAGCACGTTGTTGCGCATGACCTTGTCAAACACCTCGTCGCTCATGCCCGTGGTGGGGCCGTAATACGGGTTGGTGGCCGCGTTACACACCAAGATGTCGATGGGGCCCCAGGCTTGGCGGGTCTGATCGATCAGGTTTTGCAGCTGCTCTTTGCTGGAGATGCTGGCGGCAATCGCCATGGCCTCGCCACCTGCCGCCTGGATCTCTTTGACCACCGCTTCGCAAGCGTCTTGCTTGCGGCTGGACACCACCACCTTGGCGCCTTGCCGGGCCAGCTGGTGTGCGATGGATCGGCCAATGCCCCGGCTGGAGCCGGTCACGATGGCCACTTGGCCTTTCAGATTGAACAAGGACATGAAAAGTCTCCTTTATGAATGCCATGCAGTCTGCCCGGGCACGGTGCGGGTGTCTGTCTTGCGCGTGTCAGTTGAGCGGCTTTTGCCCTGGTGGGCATGGGCCACAATCGCGTTGAAGCCATGAATTTGTGAGGTGCATGTGGAACAAGTCGATGCGGTGGTGATCGGGGCCGGTGTGGTGGGGCTGGCCGTGGGCAGAGCCTTGGCGCTGGCAGGCCGCGAAGTCATGGTGCTCGAATCGGAAAACGCCATCGGCACCGGTACCAGCTCGCGCAACAGCGAGGTCATCCACGCGGGCATTTATTACCCGGCGGGCTCGCTCAAGGCCCGCTTGTGCGTGCAAGGCAAAGAGATGCTCTACGCCTATTGCGCCGAGCGCGGCGTGGCGCACCAGCGCTTGGGCAAGTTGATCGTGGCGACCAGTCCTGAGCAGGTCCAAGACCTGGACGGCATCGTTGCCAAAGCTGCTGCCAACGGCGTCCACGACCTGCAGAAACTCACCAAGGCCCAAGCGCAGGCGCTGGAGCCTGCATTGTCGTGCGAGGCGGCTTTGCTCTCGCCCAGCACCGGCGTGATCGACAGTCACGGCCTGATGCTCAGCCTGCAAGGCGACATGGAAAACGCAGGCGGCTTGCTGGCGCTGGTCTCACCGGTGGAACGCATCGGCGTGGCGCTGGGCACGGGCACACACCCGATCCGCGTGACCACGCAAGACGGCACCGAGCTGGCATGTCGGGTGCTGGTCAATGCCGCGGGGCTGCATGCGGTCGATCTGGCGCGACGCACAGAGGGGCTGGATCACACGCGCCTGCCCAAGGCCTGGTATGCCAAGGGCAACTACTTCACTTTGGCTGGCAAAGCCCCGTTCTCACGCTTGATTTACCCCGTGCCCGAGAAGGCGGGTTTGGGCGTGCACCTCACGCTGGACTTGGGCGGTCAGGCCAAGTTTGGCCCCGATGTGCAGTGGGTTGATGAGCCGACCGATTTGCAAGTGGACCCACGCCGTGGCGATGCTTTTTATGCCGAGGTGCGCAAGTACTGGCCCGATCTGGCCGATGGTGCGCTGCAAGCGGGCTACGCGGGCATGCGCCCCAAAATCAGTGGGCCGCACGAAGTCTCGGCTGACTTCATGATCCAGGGGCCTGCCGACCACGGTGTGCCGGGCTTGGTGAATTTGCTGGGCATCGAGTCGCCGGGGCTGACCAGTTCGCTGGCGATTGCCGAACAAGTGCGCACTTTGCTTTGAATGAAAAAAGGCCATGCAGATGCATGGCCTTGAATGCAATCCCGTAGGGATGCGTGAAGATCAGTTCTCTTCGGAGCCAATCAGGCGGTAAACCAGGGCACCCAAAACGGCACCCGCGATCGGTGCCAGCCAGAACAGCCACAGCTGTGACACGGCCCAGTCGCCGACGAACAAGGCCACGCCGGTGCTGCGGGCAGGGTTGACGGAGGTGTTGGTGACCGGGATGCTGATCAGGTGAATCAGCGTCAGGCACAGACCGATGGCGATCGGTGCCAAGCCTTGCGGTGCGCGCTTGTCGGTTGAACCCAAAATCACCAGCAGGAACATCATGGTCATGACGACTTCGGTGACCAGGGCCGACACCATGTTGTAGCCGCCAGGGGAGTGTTCGCCAAAACCGTTCGATGCAAAGCCGCCTGCCAAGTCAAAGCCCGCTTTGCCGCTGGCGATCAGGTAGAGCACGCCAGCTGCGGCAATGCCGCCCAGCACTTGGGAAACGATGTATGGCACCAGGTCTTTGCCAGGGAATCGCCCACCGGCCCACAAGCCGATCGAGACGGCCGGGTTCAGGTGGCAGCCTGAGATGTGACCGATGGCAAATGCCATCGTCAAGACAGTCAGGCCAAAGGCCAGCGAAACGCCTACAAAGCCAATGCCCAGTTGTGGGAATGCCGCAGCAAGCACCGCGCTGCCACATCCGCCCAGGACCAGCCAAAAAGTTCCGAAAAATTCGGCACCGTATTTCTTCATGATTTCCTCCGAAAGAGTTGCTTGCCAACGGATGTCGGCTGCGCGCAGTCTAAGTCTTATATGAGTCATTTTGAGCTACAAAAAACACTCGGTAACACCTTTGCTTCGTGCAAAGCGCCACTGCGCAGGCTTGTCCTCGTTTGGGGGGGACTTGGGACATGCGTCATCTTGTCCTGTCACAGGCAATGGCCGACAAGGCCTGCGTATGCTTGGCATGATCTCTTGCGGGACAGCGCAGACCGCTGGCGTGCTCCTATCATGGCGCGCATGCACCCTTTAGACGAAGCCATTGATCTCCAAGCTGCTGCGCCCAACGAATTCAAAGGCGCAACCCATCCTGCTTATGCCAATATGGTCGGGCCCTTTGGCGGGACCACTTCGGCGCAGTTGTTGCAGTCGGTCATGTTGCACCCTGAGCGTCTGGGCGAACCCGTGGCCCTGACGGTCAACTTTGCGGCCCCGGTGGCCGATGGGGCGATCCGTTTTGTGGCGCGTGCGGCGCGCACCAACCGATCGACCCAGCACTGGATCATCGAAGCGCATCAATCGGACGGCGTTGTGGCGACCGCCACGGCGGTGTTTGCCTTGCGGCGCGAGACCTGGTCAGACGTGGAGGCTGTGATGCCCGCCAACGTTCCCGCGCCCGACGCCGTGCCCCGGATGCCCGTGAAGGGCATGCCCGCCTGGCCCCAACGCTACGACATGCGCTTTGTGGAAGGCGCGTTCCCCGCTGCCTTTGACGAGCAGGAGCAAGCCCATTCGCGCTCGACCCTGTGGGTGCGCGACGAGCCCGAGCGGGCGCTGGACTTTGCTTCTTTGGTCGCCATCAGCGACAGCTTCTTCCCGCGCATCTACATCCGCCGCCGCCGCCGTGCGCTCATTGGCACGGTGACTCTCACCACCTATTTCCATGCCGACAGCGCTTTGCTGGCGCAAGTCGGCACGCGCCATGTGCTGGGCGTGGCCAAGGCGCTCAACTACCGCCACGGCTACTTTGACCAGACCGGCGAGCTGTGGAGCCCTGAGGGGCAGCTGCTGGCGAGCACGCACCAGCTGGTTTACTTCAAGGACTGAGCTCTCAGCGCTTCATCTGCTGCAAAGCGCTGGCCACTTCGGTGACCAGCGCCGGGCCTTTGTAGATGAGGCCGGTGTAAATCTGCACCACATCGGCCCCGGCTTCTATTTTTGAAATCGCATCGTGGCCGCTCAGGATGCCGCCCACACCGATGATGGGGAAGTCTTTGCCCAGGGCCGCACGCAGTTGGCGGATCACGCGGTTGCTGCTCGCCAGCACGGGCGCGCCCGACAGGCCACCCATTTCTTCGGCATGCGCCAAGCCGCTCACGGCGTCGCGTGCCAGCGTGGTGTTGGTCGCGATCACGCCGTCCATGCCGTGCTTTTGCAGGGTGGCGGCGATCACGCCCACCTGGGTCTCGTCCAAATCAGGGGCAATTTTCAGGAACATGGGCACGCGGCGGCCGTGCTCAGCGGCCAGTTCTTCGCGCCGAGCCACCAGAGTGCCCAGCAGGCCGTCGAGCGCTTCGTCGCTTTGCAGGGCGCGCAGGTTTTTGGTGTTGGGGCTGGAGATGTTCACCGTCACGTAGTCGGCATGCGGGTAGACGCCCGCCAGCGCGATCAAATAATCGTCGGTGGCGTTCTTGATGGGCGTGGCGGCGTTTTTGCCGATGTTCAGGCCCAGCAGGCGCCCCTGCTGGCGGAACTTGGAACGCTTGACGTTGGCGATGAAAGCGTCCAGGCCATCGTTGTTGAAGCCCAGGCGGTTGATCAGCGCGTTGGCCTCGGGCAGGCGGAACATGCGCGGCTTGGGGTTGCCCGGCTGCGCCTTGGGCGTGACGGTGCCGACTTCGACAAAGCCAAAGCCCATGGCGCCCAGACCGTCGATGCAGCGGGCGTTTTTGTCGAGACCCGCAGCCAGGCCCACCCGGTTGGGAAAGTGCAGACCCGCCAGCGTGATGGGTTGGTCCACAAAGGGCTGGCGGTAGACGCGGTCGAGCGGGGTGTTTTGGGTGCGGGCCAGGCCCTCGATGGTCATTTCGTGGGCCTCTTCGGGGTCCATCTTGAACAAAAACGAGCGGGCGAGGGCGTAAGGGATCAGGGACATTGGATAATTCCGGCCAGCAAAGGCTTTGAAGACATTTCTCCCGATTGTCTCAAACCCCGCAAGCGCTTTCATTTTTTACCCAGACCCGACCCCATGACACAAGACGAACTCAAAGCCCTGGTGGGCCAAGCCGCCCTGAAATACGTTGTTCCCGGCGAGATCGTCGGTGTGGGCACGGGCTCCACGGTGAACAAATTCATCGACGCCCTGGCCACGATGAAAGACCAGATCAAAGGCGCTGTGTCCAGCTCGGAAGCTTCTACGGTCCGCCTCAAAGCCCTCGGCATCCCCGTGTTCGACAGCAATGAGGTCGAGAGCCTGTCGGTTTACATCGATGGTGCGGACGAGATCGACCACCAGGGCCACATGGTCAAGGGCGGCGGCGCGGCGCTCACCCGCGAAAAAATCGTAGCCGCTCAGAGCAAACAGTTTGTGTGCATCGCCGACGAGAGCAAGCTGGTCGATGCCTTGGGCGCTTTCCCCTTGCCGGTCGAAGTCATCCCCATGGCCACGGCCCGCGTGATGCGCCAGTTTGTGGCCATGGGCGCAACGGCGGCCGTGCGCCTCAAAGACGGCCAGCCCCTGGTCACCGACAACGGCCAGCACATCGTGGACGTGAAGGGCTTGAAGATCACCGACCCGGTCGCGTTTGAAACCGAAGTCAGCCAGTGGCCGGGTGTGGTGACGGTGGGCGTGTTCGCGCTGCAAAAAGCGCAAGTGTGTTTGCTGGGCACGACAGCGGGTGTGAAGACGCTGAACTTCTGATCGGGTGTTTCAGGCCAGCCGTTGTCGCAGCTCGGTTTTGAGCACCTTGCCGTAATTGTTTTTGGGCAGACTGCTCACCACTTCGTAGCGCTTGGGGCGCTTGAAGCGGGCGATTTCTTGCAGGCACAGGGCGTCCAAAGTGGCGGTGTCGAGCGTGTGACCGGCTTGCGGCACCACAAAGGCCACCACCACTTCGCCCCATTCGGCATCGGGCGCGCCCACCACGGCCACTTCGGCCACACCCGGTGCGTGCAGCAGCACCTCTTCGATTTCGCGCGGGTAGATGTTGGAGCCGCCGCTGATGATCATGTCCTTGCTGCGGTCTTTCAGGGTCAAAAAGCCGTCGGCATCCAGACAGCCCATGTCGCCGGTGAAGAGCCAACCGTTCTGAATGGCTTGGGCCGTGGCCTCTGGGTTGCGCCAGTAGCCCGCCATCACGCTGTCGCCCTGAATCAGCACTTCGCCAATCTCGCCCAGTGGCAAGTCTCGGCCTTGCTCGTCGGTCACGCGGATGTGCACGGGCGTTTGCGCCACGCCAATCGAGGCCAGCCGCGCCAGGTGACGCGGGTGCTGCGTGTCTTGCAGGTGGTGGCGCGACAGGGCTGTGCCCACCATGGGGCTTTCGCCTTGGCCGTAAATTTGCACAAAGCGAGGACCCATGACGCGCAGGGCCCGCTGGATGTCGGCCGCATACATGGGGGCGCCGCCATAGACCACGGTTTTGAAGGCTTGGCCACAATCATCCTGCGAAAGCCCCGTGGCCTCGGCATGGTCCACCAGTCGCTTGACGATGGTGGGCGCAGCGAACATCGACAGGGGCCCCGCTTGCAGGCCCAGCGCAAACAACTCGGCCGGATCAAAGCCCCCCGAAGGCGGCACCATGTGCCGAGCCCCGGCCATCAGGTGCGGGATGGCGTAAATGCCAGCCCCGTGCGACATGGGCGCGGCGTAGGCGATGGTGTCGTGTGCGGCGATCGCATCCACGTCGCAGAAGTAACCCAAGCCCATGGTCATCAGGTTGCGGTGCGTGATCATCACGCCTTTGGGGCGGCCGGTGGTGCCGCTGGTGTAGAACAGCCAGGCCAGGTCATCGGCCTGGCGCTCGCAGATCGGCGTGTCGGTCGGCGACGCGGGCAACTGCCACAGCGTATGGGCCTGGGCGCTGTCCACATCGATCACGCGCTCCAGGCCGGTGAGGTTCTCGCCCGTGTCGCTGGTGATGTCGGCGCTCACAAAAGCCCAGCGCGCCTGGGCGTTGTCGATGATCCACTGGGCTTCGCGCACATGCAGTTTGGCGTTGATGGGCACGACGGCCAAACCTGCCCACCAGGCTGCAAACATGACTTCGAGGTAACGCACATGGTTGCGCATGAACAGGGCCACGCGGTCCCCGGGCTGCAGGCCTGCGGTCTGAAACTGTGCCGCCAGGTGCGCGCAGCGCTCGGCCCATTGGCCGTGAGTGGCCGTCAATGCCGAGCCTTCAAAGATGGCAGGCCGCATCGGATCGATGCGGGCTTGGCGTTGCAACAGGTGTGCAATGTTCAATTGGGGCTCCCAAAAACAGACGGCCATTGTGGCCTTGGTGGGCCAGTGTCGGCTGTCTCGTGGACGTCTAGCGGCGGCGCAACAGCAAGCGCAAATCGGGCCCGACGCGGTCCACCGCATGGAAGGCCAGCTTGACTGATCCGCTCAGCGCAGTCAGTGCGGGCAAGTTGGCCATGCCCTGGCCGGGACCCAGCAGTTGCGGGGCCAGGTAAACCAGAAATTCGTCGACCAGTCCTTCGCGGATGAACGAGCCGTTGAGCTTGTGCCCGGCTTCGACATGCAGCTCGTTGACCTCGCGCCGTGCCAAGTCTCGCAGCATGGCGGCCAGATCCACTTTGCCGCCGGGGCCGGGCATATCGATCACGGTGGCGCCTCGCGCTTGCAAAGCTGCGCGTGGGTCTGCCGCCTCTTCGGCGGCGGTGTAAATCCAGATCTGGCGGGCTTGATCGCTCTGGCCCAAGGTTTCAAACAGGCGAGCGTCCAGCGGCGTTTCGAGTCGGCTGTCCACGATCACCAGATGCGGTTGGCGCGGTGTGTCGTGACCGCGCACATCCAGGCGCGGGTTGTCTTCCAGCACGGTGCCGATGCCGGTCAGTACGGCGCAGGCGCGGGCGCGCCAGGCGTGGCCGTCGGTGCGGGCGGGCTCGCTGGTGATCCACTGGCT
This sequence comes from Limnohabitans sp. MMS-10A-192, assembly GCF_003063335.1. Lineage (GTDB taxonomy): Bacteria > Pseudomonadota > Gammaproteobacteria > Burkholderiales > Burkholderiaceae_C > Limnohabitans_A. The sequence goes on from NZ_NERX01000007.1 coordinate 192,826, forward strand.
TTGGCCGTTTTGCAGGGACGTTTGGCCATCGAGGGATGCGGCGATTTTCATGCGCACCCAAGGCAAGCCGCGTTCCATGCGGCTGAAAAATCCGATGTTCAGTTCGCGCGCTTCAATGGCTTCGTCTAAGCCAGGGGCCAGTGTTTCGGTTTGCACGCCTGCTGCCGCCAAACGCGCCATGCCTTGGCCTGCTACTTTCGGGTTGGGGTCGGTCATGGCCGAGACCACGCGGCCAATGCCGGCTGCTGCCAGCGCATCGCAGCACGGCCCGGTGCGGCCCTGGTGGGCGCAGGGCTCCAGCGTGACCCAGGCGGTGGCGCCTTGCACGCTGTGGCCACGGGCAGCGGCATCGCGCAAGGCCATCACCTCGGCATGCGGGCCGCCTGCGCGCTGGGTGTGGCCTTCGCCCAGCACCGAGCCATCGGCGGCGGTGATCACGCAGCCCACGCGGGGGTTGGGCGAGGTCAGCCACAGGGCTTGCTTGGCGAGCTCAAGCGCGCGTTGCATGGGGGGCTGGGCCGCAGTGGGGGGATTCAACAGGTCGGTAGAAGTCACGGTGAAAACAGCAGGTCAATTCAGGGCAAGGATACGCCAACCCAGATGGGCACCGCGGCACGGCTGCTGCGCAGCACCAATTGGCTGGGCGTGCCCGCGGTTCCCGCCCGCGCAGCGCCTGGCCACTGCACCGTGACGGTGATGTCGGTCAGGCTCGCACCGGCCCGGGGTGTCAGCTCGACCCGGCGCGTGAAGGGCGTGGCTTGCGCGGTGGTTTGGTCGTTCACGGGGCAGTCTGGACGCAGCGACTGGTGGCATTCCATCGCATCCACCGCCAGGCCGTGGGCCAGGAGGCGCTGCCGGGTGTCGGTCGCGGTTTGCAGGCCTTGTGTGGCCAGCTGCACGGCGCCCATCATGCCCACACCCAGAACAGCCGATGCGACCAAAGCCTCGACCATGGCCATGCCGGTTTGTGAAGGCTTGGTTTTCATGGCGCGCCTTCGCTCCAGCTGCCGTTGACGATTTGCACCTGCTGTGCGTCCATGCCTTGTGGCCAAGGCAGCAGGTAGGCTTTGCGGGCATAGGGCTGAGCCGTCACTTGGGTGGTGTTGGGGGCCTCGGGCCAAGCCGAGTTGATCAAGAGCTGGCCGTCGATTTGACCGGCACGCCAAGCGCGGGCCTTGTCGTCCTGGCATTGCGTGTCGAGCACCACGGTGCCGTGGATGTGCACGCCGCTGACCATGCTGGGGCAACGTGGCGTGCAGGCCGTGGCCGAAAAAACCAGCAGCACGGGCGCTTGCGCGGTGCCCACACTTTGGCTCCAAGGAGTCGCGCTGTCCACCCAATAGATGGAACGGGGCGGCCGGCTCAGGGCATGCAGGCCTTGCCGTTCTTGGGCTTGTGACCAAGCCCGGATGTGCTCGGCGCTCAGCTTGCCCAGTACCTGTTGCCATGCGGTCGTGGCGCAGGGTGGGGTGGTGCCTGTGCTCAACACCACCGCCGCAGTGCTGGCGGACGCGGGCACCGGCAGCACCGTTGGCATGAACACGCTTTGCTGGACTTGGGCACGGCTGCGCTGGTCGTTCAAGACCGCGTTGGCTTGCAATTCGGCCACGTGCGGGGCGTTGACCACATCGCGCATGGCCACCACATCGGCGCTGGCGGTCTCTGCCTCCTGCAATGCAGGCGCCTGCAGTCGCACGCACTGCCACTGCACACCTTGGCGGTTGGCAGGGCAGGGCGTGGTCGGCATGGTGCTCCAAAAGGTTGTGGCGGAGGAGGTTTGTGATGTGCGCTGAATTTCGGCTTGCGCCCAAGCCAACGCCGCTTCCGCCGCCAGCCGGGCTTGGGTGGCCTGGATCTGTGCATGGCCTGCCAGCCGATCAATGAAGACACTTTGCACGCTGTAATAGCCCACTAATGCGGCCACCAGCACCAGACTGGTGGCCACCATCAGCGTGATGGCGCCTTGTTGCTGGCGAGGGCTGTGCTTCATGTGGCGCCTGAGCAATAAGCGGGCGCCTGGAGCGCTGGCAGTGCATTGCGCAGCGTGATGGTTTGGCTGGCTTGCCATTGGCGCGATGCATCGCCAGGCCACTGGGCGGTCAGACTCACGGTGACCCAGCGCTGCCACAGACGACCTTGAGGCGCGCAGTTCACTTGCCATTGGAGTTGGGTGATTTTCAAGCTGCCGACATCGGTGAGCGATGTCCAGACTTCGGGCTCGCAAGAGGTGCGCGCTTTGAGTTCGCCGTTGCTCAGGCGAAAGCCCAGGCATTCGTTGTTGTCTTGCAGGCCGTTGCGGTTGCGGTCGATGCTGAAGTTGATCCGGTCGTCGCTGATGCTGAAGTCTTCTGCACCATTACAAAATGCATCTTGGCATGGTGCGCTGGTTCTCAGCTTCCAGGCGTCTTCAGTCGCTTGGGCTTGTCGGAGTTGTTGGGTGATGCTGCTCATCGCGGCACGCAAATCGTGGTGAACATGGCTGTCTTGAAGTTGCCAGCGATGACCCCGCAGTTGATGTGCCAACATCTGTGTGCCTGCCGCCAAAACCAACATACCGAGCCCGAGACCCACCACCAATCCGACCAGGGTTTCGCCGCTTTGGCGATGGGCCTTCATGGTTGCCAGCATTTGGCTGAATCGGTCTGTGAATCTGCGCCGCTGGAGAGCACAAGGAGGGCGTTGTCCATCAATTGCAAGCGCATGGGATTGCAAGCGGTGTCTTGACCTTGGGAGCCGATCGGCGTGGCTTTGACGGTGTAGCCCTTGCTGCTGGCTTCTTCGATGGCGATTTGGTAGTGCCCCAGTGCAGACCGGTCACTGGTCCAACCCAGGCTGCTGAGTTGCTCGGCGTGCTGTTCATGTTGGCCTCGCCAACGTGCTTGTTCGAGCTGCACTTGCTGCAAGGCCTGCCGGGCATCGGCCCGGCGGGCTTGTCGTTGCTGGCTGCTGTAACTGGGCAGCGCCACAGCGGCGAGGATGGCCATCAAGGCCAGAGCGATCATCATTTCGCTCAGAGTCCAGCCTGATTGGCAGATGCGCTGTGCGCAGCGGTATTGCAGACCTGTGTGCTTGTCCATGGCGCGTCTCCCTGATATCTTGTTTTGAGTATTTTGAATACCCGGGTATTCTTTGTAAAGGTGAGGATGCATGGAGGCACGCCATGAACGGTTGCAGGCGTTCGTCAGGGTTCACGTTGCTGGAGGCTTTGGTGGTGATGGCACTGGTGGGGGTGCTGGCGGGTATTGCTGCGCCTGCGATGAACCGCTTGCGCCAGCAGCACCGCATGCAGGCCCAGGCGGAGGCTCTGTTCAGCAGCTTGATGTTGGCCCGATCGGAGGCCCTGCGGCTGCAACAAAGGGTGACCGTGTGCGTCCGAACGCCAGACGATCGATGTGCGTCCACTGGGCCTTGGACAAGGGGCTGGATGGTGTTTGTGGATGGCAACGCCAATGCACAAAGGGAAAGTGATGAGCCGCTGCTGCAAAAGCGCGAAGCCTTGCCTGCAGGGTTGACGCTAGAAGGCAACAGTCTGGTCAGCCGTTATGTGTCGTATGGCCTGGAGGGTCGCAGCCAAACGATCTCAGGGGCTTTTCAGGCCGGCACGCTGACCTTGTGCCAAGCCGAAGCCCTGCAAATATGGCGCTTGGTCATCAATGCCTTGGGCAAGCCCAGGCTCGAAAAAGCAGCCGCTGACGGCTGCAACTGAAGCGCAGGGCGCTCAGCGGACTTCGTCCACCAGGGTCTTGAAGTCGTCGATGTCTTCAAAGCTGCGGTAGACGCTGGCAAAGCGCACATAAGCCACTTTGTCGAGTTTCTTCAGCTCGCGCATGACCAATTCGCCGATGCGGTTGGACGCGACTTCGCGATGCGGCTGGTTGAGCAGGTTTTCTTCGATGCGCTCGATCGCGCCGTCCACCTGTTCGGTGCTCACAGGGCGTTTGCGCAGGGCCAGGTTCAGACTGGCGCGCAGTTTGTCGCGTTGGTATTCGATGCGGCGACCGTCTTTTTTGACGATGGCAGGGAAGCTGACCTCGGGTTTTTCGTAGGTGGTGAAGCGCTTTTCACAGGCACCGCACTGGCGGCGGCGCCGGATGAAGCCCCCGTCTTCGGCCAGCCGGGTCTCCACCACTTGGGTTTCGAGGTGACCGCAGAAGGGGCATTTCATGGCTCAGGCCTTACTTGTAGACCGGAAAGCGTGCGGTCAAGGCGTTGACCTTGGCGCGCACGGCGGCAATGTTGGCTTCGTCCTTGGGGTTGTCCAGCACGTCGGCGATCAGGTTGGCCGTGATGCGGGCTTCCTCGTCCTTGAAGCCACGGGTGGTCATGGCAGGGGTGCCGATGCGCACGCCGCTGGTCACGAACGGCTTTTCAGGGTCGTTCGGGATCGCGTTCTTGTTGATCGTCATGTGGGCTGCGCCCAATGCGGCTTCGGCTTCCTTGCCGGTGATGCCTTTGGCACGCAGATCCACCAGCATGACGTGGCTTTGGGTGCCACCGCTCACTATGCGCAGGCCGCGCTGGGTCAGGGTCTCGGCCACGATCTGGGCGTTCTTGATCACCTGGGCTTGGTAGGCCTTGAAATCGGGCTGCAACGCTTCTTTGAAGGCCACGGCCTTGGCCGCGATGACGTGCATCAGCGGGCCGCCTTGCAGGCCGGGGAAGATGGCGCTGTTGATGGCTTTTTCGTGCTCGGCCTTCATCAAGATGATGCCGCCGCGTGGACCGCGCAGGCTCTTGTGGGTGGTTGAGGTGACCACGTCAGCGTGGGGCACAGGGTTCGGGTACACGCCTGCGGCAATCAAGCCGGCGTAGTGGGCCATGTCGACCAGGAAAATTGCGCCGACTTCTTTGGCCACTTTGGCAAAGCGGGCCCAGTCGATGTGCAGAGAGTAAGCGGATGCGCCCGCCACAATCAATTTGGGTTTGTGCTCGCGGGCTTTGGCTTCCATCGCGTCGTAGTCGATGGCTTCGTTCTTGTCGAGGCCGTAGGACACGACGTTGAACCATTTGCCCGACATGTTCAGCGGCATGCCGTGGGTCAGGTGACCGCCTTCGGCCAGGCTCATGCCCATGATGGTGTCGCCGGGTTTCAGGAAAGCCAGGAACACGGCTTCGTTGGCCGATGCGCCGCAATGCGGCTGCACGTTGGCGCAGTCGGCGCCAAAAATCTGCTTGATGCGGTCAATGGCCAGCTGCTCGGCGATGTCGACGAATTCGCAGCCACCGTAGTAGCGCTTGCCGGGGTAGCCCTCGGCGTATTTGTTGGTCAGCTGTGAGCCTTGCGCGGCCATGACGGCGGGCGAAGCGTAGTTTTCGCTGGCGATCAGCTCGATGTGGTGTTCCTGACGCGCGTTTTCGGCCTGGATGGCGGCAAAAATTTCGGGGTCGGCTTGTTCAATCAGAATGTTGCGGTCGTACATGGCAGTCCTTCAAAAGAGATGGAACCTTGGCTCAACAAGGGTGTTGCTGACAAGGGCTGCCCAGGCGAACGGCTGAAAACCCTGGTCGGGGCCTTGTTGGCCGGTTCCGGGTTGCGCGCTTCCCAGTGGTTTGGGGTCATTACTCGGGGCAAGGATGACCGCGGTCCACGTCAGAGTCAGCTGTCCCCGTCGAATGACTGGACAGCGCTCCTATCGCCAGTTGCGCACCCCCTGAGTGTAGCCGAGGCTGGCATGGCGAATGCCACCCACGGGTCCAGGTGTTGTTGCGAGGCATGGGTTCAGCCACAGCTGATGGCTTGTTTCAAAATAATTTCTCGAGCAGTTGTTGCTCGTTGAGTACACGCTCGACGTAGACGCGTTCGTCGGTTTGGCCGGAAGCGGCAGCGTATTGACGCAGTGCTTCATCGATGGTTTCGCTTTGCAGCATTAAGTCTTGCAGCAGCCGAGTGCCCACGCGCAAATTGGTCAGTGGGTCAAAAACCGCCAAGCGGCCACCAAAAGGTGCCAGTTCGCTCGTATGGGCATCAGGATCGATTTGCATCAAACCCACGGCGCCTTGAGTGCCCGATGTGAAGGGGTTGAATTTTGACTCGATGGCCATGATCGCCAGGATCAGTGTGGCCGGAATCTGGGTTCGCTCACCCACAGCCCATGCTTCCTTGACCAATGCGGCGACAGGTTCTGGCGACACGCGGTATCTGCGACTCAAGGAGTGCGTTACGGCCAGCTGGTTTTTGGACAGCCCTTTGACCGATGTGGCAGTTGCACGGTAGGCCGCATCAGTGGCCGAGGGGACAGTCAAGGTTTCGGCTTGCCTCATTTCCAGCCAGCCAAGCACCCAATCATTGACCGTCATTTGCAAACTCGGACGAGCCATGAACGTCAAGGAGACAGCCACAACGACCAGTCCCAACAATGCCAGGCCATGGTGGCTGATCTCAACGAACCCGTCACTTACATCCTTGGTCATGGTGCGCAGCACCAACCATAGGCGTGTAAGGCGGTTATTGGCTTTCATGATGGGGGTGTGAAGACCGTTCAAGTGGCGGTTGTTTCATCCAGTGATCCAAGTGGAGGGAGGGCTTTGCTGTGCAAGACCTAGCGCGAGGTGGTTGCAAATCAGGAGGCACTTTTTTAAGGTTGTGATCTCGCCCCCGAGCTTGCCGATTCTACGAACAAATCGAATGGCTTTTTAAATGTATAATTTTTAATTAATTTTTTAGCATTTTCTACTGGCTAATCCTGCGTCAGTTCATAGAGATTGCCTCAGATTAGATCCAGTCTGCCAGAGTGGGCCAATTACCGGCGAAAATACGCAATTGTTTGGTCGATCTCAAATTCGGGATCGATCGGGATGCCGTATTTGGCATGGATCGTGTTTTAAAGTGTTTTGACCGTGACTTCTTCCAAGCCCCTTGACCTCGCCGCCCTTGACCAATTGACCGGGGGCGCGTTCAACGCTGCCACTTCCGGTGAGCGTGGTGCCCGTTTGCGCGAATGGCTCCAGTCGGAACCCAAGGAAGAGCAAATGCACGAGGTCTACCGTGAGTTGTCTTCGCGGGACAAGGGCGTGGCCAAGATCCTCAAGGAAAAGCTCGACGAAATCAAACGCGCCCATGGCCAGGATGCTTTGGCCATTGATTGGGCCCAGAAGGCTGAGCAAATGCTCCAGGCACCACGTTTGAACATCGCCGATGCCCTGGCCTGGCAGCGCGATGCAGCCAAAGCCGGTGCGCCTTTGTCGCGCGAGCCGCTGGCCAGTTTGAAGCTGCGTTTGGCCGAAGTGGTCAAAGGTGTGGAAGATTTGCAGCACCAGGTGATGGTGCAGCGAGAAGCCGCCGTGTTGTTGGCCCAGCGGATCGAGGTGTTGTCCACCAAGCCGCTGTCCGAGGCCCAAGTAGGCCAGACCGGTTTGCAGGCCGATGTGGCCCAGTGGCAAACCCAAGCGGAGACACTCACGCAAAACACGGTCTGGCTCAGCGTTGATTTGAAATACCCGGCTCAATTGGACGCAGCGCGCACGCAGATGCAAGCGGTGTGGGACGGTTTTACATCCGCTTTGTCTTTGGCTGCTCTGGCCCAGAATGATGCCGCAGCAGCTTTGCCGCCCGTCCCTGTGTGGGCCGATGAAATCCGTCGTTTGCGTGGCGAAGCCGTGAGCGCTGCTTCAGTCCCCACCGATGCGCCCAAGGCGGCCAAACCCAAAATGGACCCGGCTCAGCGCCAGGCCCTGCGCGAGCAGGCCACCGCCGCTGTGACCGAAGTGCTGGAGGCGGTCGAAAAAGAAGTCACCGAAGGCCATGGCAAAGCCAGCGCCGGTGCGGCTACGGCCTTGCGCGCCGTGCTCAAAACGCATGGCAAAAATTTGGACACGGCACTCGATGCCCGCGTGCACGAAGCACTGACGGCTGCGGGTGAGCTCGAAGGCTGGCAGCGCTGGCGCGCCGACCAGATCCGCCAAGAACTGGTGACCAAGGCCGAAGCCCTGCTGGGTGCCGACAAAGCGCCAGCCATGGGTGGGCGCAAGATGCAGGAAAACCTGCGCCAATTGCGCGAGAGCTGGAAGCAAACAGACCAGGGCGGCTTGCCCAACCATGGTTTGTGGAAGCGTTTCGACGCCGCCTGCAACGAGGCCTACAAGACCGTACAAACCTGGCTGGACCAAATCAAGCAGGAGTCGGCCGCGCACCGCGCACAGCGTGTGGCCTTGATGGAAGAAGTCAAAGCCTGGACTGCGGCCAACGCCGAGAGCAACGACTGGCGTGGCCAGTTGCGCGCGCTGCATCAGTTTGGTGAGCGCTGGCGCAATGCGGGTCACTTGAGCGAAAAATCATTTGCCGAAATGCAGTCGCAGTGGAAAGCGCTCATCAAGGCCGCTGCTGCGCGTGTCGATGCGGCGCAAAAAGCCAGCATCGAGCGGCGCCAAGCCATGATCGCCGAAGCCAAGGACATGTCTGCAGCGCCGCTGCGTGTGGACGCCGTCAAGGCCCTGCAGCAACGCTGGCAAGCCGAAGCCCAGGCGGTGCCGCTGGATCGCAAGACCGAGCAAAAGTTGTGGGAGATTTTCCGTGCACCTTTGGACGAAGCCTTCCAGCGCAAAGGTGCCGAACGCCAGCAAGCCGAAACCCATTTGAGTGCCCGTGACCGCGCCGTGATCGACGCCTCCAAGGCCCTGGACGCGGCCAACGCCAGCGGCGACGCGGCCAAGATCCGTGCTGCCATGGCTGCGTTGGACGCCGCCTTGCGTGGGCAGGCGCAAGAAGTGGCCGAGCAAGCGACGGCACAAGCTGTCGCATCCGCTCCTCAAGGGCAGGCAGCTGAGGTTGCCGGTGAAGAGGCGACAGGCAGCGAAGCTTCTCCAGCTTCCACGCCTGCCGATGACGCCAGCGCGCCCAGCGAAGAATCCGAGATGCCAGCCACCGACAGCGAAACCGCTGAAGAACCCGTGTCCGCACCTGCACCTGTCGCCCCGCCCAAGCCTGCCAAACAGGTGATTGCTGTGCGTGGCGATGACCGCCCAGGCCAAAAGAAAACCGAAGCGCCCGCTGGCCGTGATGGCCGTCGCGATGCCCGCCCTGGTGACCGCAATGCCCGCCCGGGTGACCGCGCAGGCGATCGTCCTGCCCGTCCAGGCGAGCGTGGCCCCCGTTCGGGTGATCGCGGCGACCGCTTCCCGCGTGGTGATTTTGCCGACCGTGGCGAACGCGCACCGCGCTTGGGCGATACCGCCTTCCGTGCCCAACGCGAGGCCATGGAGCGTGCCGAGATGTCCTTGCGCAAGCTGGCAGCTCAAGCCCACGGCGAGACCCTGACCCGATTGATGTCTGCGTGGCAAGACCGCCAGGCCGATGCACTGCCCAGCGCTCAAGAGCTGGGCAAGGCCGTCAATGCCTCGGCCCGTCAGGCCTGGACGCAAGCGGTCAGCACCGAAGCCAAGGCACCTGCCACAACCGCTTTGTTGCGTCTGGAAATGGCCGCCGAAGTGCCCACTCCTGCCGAGCAGCTGAGTGAGCGTCGCGCACTGCAATTGCAACTGCTGACCCAGCGCAACCAACCTGGACCTGCTGAAACCTGGGCGCAGGATGTGGCGCAGGTCTTGTCTGGCCCGCACGAAGCCAACACCGCACGCCGCCTGCAAAACGTGCTCAAAAACTTGCTGCGCCGCTAAAGCGCCGCATGTTCAACAAAAAGGCCGCTCAGTGGAGCGGCCTTTTTGTTGGTGTCGACGTGCTAACTCAGGCCTATGCGCTCAGAAAGACCATGGGCATGCAAGCGCAAAATTTCTGCCCGCACAGGCGCGTGATCGAGTGACCAATCGCTCAGCACTTGCCGAGTGGCCGAGCTCATGGCGTGATCGGCCGGGCGGTGGGTGTGGCCGTGGATCAGGCGATCCGCCTGAGCATCTTGCAGCCACTGCAGGCTGAGCGCCGTGTCGGCATCGGCATAGGTCACGCCGCTTTGCTTTTGTGATTCGCTTTGCGCACGCATGGCGCGGGCCAAGGCCAGCCGCTCGTTCAAGGGTTTGGCCAGAAATTCAGTTTGCCACGGCGCTGATCGCACTTGCTGGCGAAAGACCTGGTAGTCGGTGTCGCTCAGACACAGTGCATCGCCATGGCTGAGCAAAATGCGTTGATCACCCCAAGCCAACACGGTGGGGTCCTGCAGGGCATGAACGTCGCAGGCCGATAAAAAACCGGGGCCCACCAAGAAGTCCCGGTTGCCGGGCATGAAGGCCACATGGCAGCGCTGCGCAGTTTGGCGCAAGACCTCTGCGCAGGCTTGCAAAAAAGGATCGTGGGCCACCGCATCGTCGCCGACCCAGACTTCAAACAGATCGCCCAGCATCAAAACCGCTTGGACGGGTGTGGTGGCCATGTACTGGCGCCACGCCTCAAAGGTGGCCGTCTCGGACGCTTGCAGGTGCAGGTCCGAGATCAGGTCCACGGTTTGCCATGACGCGGGCGCTTGCAACAGGCCTATGGCCGGTGTTGTGGGCGTCGCGTCCATGGCCAGGCAGCCCTTACAGGGCGACAGCCTTTTCGATGATGACGTCCTCTTTGGGCACATCACCGTGGCCGCCACGGTTGCCGGTTTTCACGCCCTTGATCTGGTCCACCACCTCAGTGCCCTTGACCACTTTGCCGAACACGGCATAACCCCAGCCTTGCAGCGAAGGGGCGGTGTGGTTGAGGAAGCCGTTGTCGGCCACGTTGATGAAGAACTGCGCCGTGGCGGAGTGGGGCGCCTGGGTGCGGGCCATGGCCACGGTGTAGTTGGCGTTCTTCAGACCGTTGTTGGCTTCGTTTTCGATGGCCGCATCGGTGGGCTTTTGTGCCATGCCGGGCTCAAAGCCGCCGCCCTGGATCATGAAGCCGGGGATCACACGGTGAAAGATCGTGTTGTTGTAGTGGCCGTTGTTCACATAAGCCAAGAAGTTGGCGGTGGACTTGGGGGCTTTTTCAGCATCCAGTTCGAGCGTGATGACGCCGTAGCCGGTGATGTGCAGTTCTACTTGTGGGTTGCTCATGGTTTATTTCAACAAAGTAACGGATTGAATGAGGACCGGCGTTTTGGGAACGTCGGAAGGAAAAGGACCACCCGCGCCAGTGGGGGTGTTCCTGATTTTTTGGACCACGTCCATGCCGGACGTGACTTTGCCAAAAACGGTGTAGCCAAACAACTGCGGCGCGTTGACCAGTTGCGAGCGTGCGACGTTTTCGTAGACGCGGCCTTGGTATTCAAACTTGGCCACCGGGTCGCCATCGGGGATGGGGGTGGGGTCCAGAAAAGCGTTGTCCACCACATTGATGAAAAACTGAGAAGACGCCGAGTGCGGGTCACCCGTGCGGGCCATGGCCAAAGTGCCGGTGGTGTTTTTCAGGCCGGCGGCCAGGGCTTTGCGGCCTTCATGTTCGATGGGCGCACGTGTGGGCTTTTGCTGGTACTTGGCATCGTAGCCGCCGCCTTGCACTATGAAGCTGGAAATCACCCGGTGAAAGAGGGTACCGTCGTAATGCTTGTCTTTGACGTACTGCAAAAAGTTGGCCACGGTGCGTGGGGCTTTATCGGCATACAGCTCGGCTTCGATGTCACCCATAGAGGTGCTGATGCGGACTTTGCTGATCCCATTGCTCTGCGCGTGTCCATTCAGGGGCAAGAGCAAGCCGGTGAGCAAGGATGCGCCCAAGGCGCAAGCGACAAAAAAGCGTGAGGTTTTCATGGGTTAGAGGCTTTGGCGCTCAGGGCGCAGCTTTGAGCATCTGGTCGATGCTCAGTTGCTTGACTTGAATGCGGCGTTGATTGGGTGTGATTTGAAGCGCTTTGCCATAAGACATGCTGGCCAGCGCGGCATAGACATCGCCCATGTTTTCGAGGGCCATGGCGTAGTCGGGGCGCGCCTGAATGGCCGCTTGCAATGAAGCCAGGGCATCGGCATGGCGGTTTTCGCGGGCCAGCAAAACGGCCAGGTTGTTGTGGGGCTCGGCCAGTTCAGGAAAGGACTGGGTCAAGGCCTGCAAGGTGTCCATGGCGGCCTGGGTCTGGCCTTGTGCGTCCTGGATGCGGCTGAGCAAGAGGCGCATTTGCGGATCGGTGGGCGCTGTTTTCAGGCGCTGGTCCACCTGCTGCTGGGCTTTGTCCCACTGGCCGCTCTGAATCAGGCGGTTCACGTCGCTGTACAGGTCAGCCCGTGCACTGGCACTGAGGGCCATCAGGGCGCAAGACAAAGCGAACGAAATGAGAGGGCGCATGCAGCAATAAGGATCGGGTCTGGGGGAGGCTTAGGCCCACATGGGAAGGCCTGACGGGGCTATACTGAGGGTCATTGTAGCGGAGGCCTTGTTTTTTCGGCCTCCTCAGCTTGACCTGCTGTCCACGTGTACGACAGCCGCCCTGGCCCCCGATTTTCTGCATGAATTTGGCTGCGCGCCCTGTGCGCTGTATGGCCTTTTTTTGTTTTCCGACTGTTCCCTGATTTGTCATGAGTCTGCGCATCTTCAACACACTCACCCGTGCGGTGTCCGAGTTCACGCCTGCCGAGCCAGGCCATGTGCGCATGTACGTCTGTGGCATGACCGTGTATGACCTGTGCCACCTGGGCCATGCCCGCTCGATGATCGCTTTCGATGTGGTACAGCGTTGGCTCAAAGCCAGCGGCCTGAAGGTGACATATGTGCGCAACATCACCGACATCGATGACAAGATCATCAGGCGTGCCTTGGAAAACGGCGAAACCATCCGCAACCTGACCGACCGCATGATCGATGCGCTGCACCAGGATGCCGATGCCTTGGGCATTGAGCGCCCGCAGCACGAGCCCCGTGCCACCGAATTTGTGCCGCAAATGCTGTCGATGATCGGCACTTTGGAGGAAAAAGGCCTGGCCTACCGCGCTGGCAACGGCGATGTGAACTACGCCGTGCGCAAATTTCCCGGCTACGGCAAGTTGTCGGGCAAATCCCTGGACGAGTTGAACGCCGGTGAGCGCGTGGCGGTGAACACCGAAGAAGGTGGCAAACACGACCCGCTGGATTTTGTGCTCTGGAAGAGCGCTAAACCCAGCGAGCCCGCTGACTGCAAATGGGACAGCGCCTTTGGATCCGGCCGTCCCGGCTGGCACATCGAGTGCTCGGCCATGGCTTGCCAGCTGCTGGGCCAGACTTTTGACATCCACGGCGGCGGTGCCGACTTGCAGTTCCCGCACCACGAAAACGAAATCGCCCAAAGCGAAGGCGCCAACGGTCAGCCTTTTGCGCGTTACTGGATGCACAACGGCTTCATCAATGTGGACAACGAGAAAATGTCCAAGAGCCTGGGCAATTTCTTCACGATCCGCGATGTGCTCAAGGCCTTTGATGCCGAAACGGTGCGGTTCTTCGTGGTGCGCAGCCATTACCGCAGCCCTCTGAATTACAGCGATGTGCATTTGAACGACGCCAAGGGCGCTTTGAAACGTCTTTACACCGCCCTCCAAGCCGTGCCACCTGCCGATGTGAGCATCGACTGGGCTGACCCGATGGCCGCCCGTTTCAAAGCGGCCATGGACGAAGACTTTGGCACACCCGACGCCGTGGCCGTCTTGTTTGAGCTGGCCAGCGAAGTCAACCGCAGCCAGTCGGCCGATCGTGCTGGCTTGCTCAAGGCGCTGGGAGGCTTACTGGGTTTGCTTCAAACCGATCCCACCACGTATCTGCAGTCTGGTGCTGGCTTGGATGACGCCGCGATCCAAGCTCAAATTCAAGCCCGTGCGGACGCCAAGAAAGCCAAGAACTTTGCCGAGGCTGACCGCATTCGCAACGACTTGCTGGCGCAGGGCATCGTGCTCAAAGACTCGGCCACGGGCACCACCTGGGAGGCGGCTCCGTGAGCGTGGCTTCCACAGTGGCGTCCAAAGACGTGGTTCCGGTCACGCCCGAATATTGGGCACAGGCCTGCGCGCACCTGGCCAAAAAAGACCGGGTCATGAAAAAGCTGATCCCCCAGTTTGGCGATGCCATTTTGGAGACGCGTGGCGACGCTTTTGTCACTTTGGCCCGCTCCATCGTGGGTCAGCAAATTTCGGTCAAGGCCGCGCAGTCGGTGTGGGACAAATTTTCGGCACTGAGCAAAAAGCTCACACCCGCTGCGGTGCTCAAGCTCAAGGTGGACGACATGCGCGCTGCCGGGCTGTCGGTGCGCAAGGTGGAATACCTGGTCGATCTGGCCTTGCATTTCAGCAATGGTGCCGTGCACGTCAAGGATTGGCAGGCGATGGACGACGAGGCCATCATCGACGAATTGGTGGCCATCCGTGGCATTGGCCGCTGGACGGCCGAGATGTTTTTGATCTTCCACCTGATGCGACCCAATGTGCTGCCGCTCGACGATGTGGGCCTGATCAACGGCATCAGCAGCAACTATTTTTCGGGTGAGCCGGTCAGCCGCAGCGATGCGCGTGAGGTGGCCCAGGCTTGGAGTCCGTATTGCACGGTGGCAACTTGGTATATTTGGCGCTCGCTGGACCCGGTTCCGGTGGCGTATTGAGGGCTGGACACACCTGTCCGCCTGCTGATGAACAGAGGAGCAAAACTTGGCCAAAAGAACATTTCTCGACTTTGAGCAACCCGTTGCCGAACTCGAAGCCAAGATCGAAGAGCTGCGCTACGTGCAAAGCGAATCTGCGGTGGACATCACCCTGGAAATTGATCAGCTGAGCAAAAAAAGCCAGCAACTGACCAAAGACATTTACAGTGACCTGACCCCCTGGCAGGTCACCAAAATCTCGCGCCATCCTGAGCGTCCGTACACGCTGGACTACATCAACGGCATCTTCACCGACTTCGTCGAAATGCACGGTGACCGCCACTTTGCCGACGACCTGTCCATCGTGGGCGGGCTGGCCCGTTTCAATGGGCAAGCCTGCATGGTGCTGGGCCACCAAAAAGGCCGCGACACCAAGGAGCGCACCCTGCGCAACTTTGGCATGAGCAAGCCCGAGGGCTACCGCAAAGCGCTGCGCCTGATGAAGACGGCCGAAAAATTTAAGCTGCCGGTGTTCACTTTTGTGGACACGCCCGGCGCTTACCCCGGCATTGACGCCGAAGAACGCGGTCAGTCCGAAGCCATTGGCCGAAATATTTTTGAAATGGCCCAGCTCGAAGTGCCGATCATCACCACCATCATCGGAGAGGGGGGCTCCGGCGGTGCCTTGGCCATCTCGGTGGCCGATCAGGTGCTGATGCTCCAGTACTCGGTGTACTCGGTGATCAGTCCCGAAGGTTGCGCTTCGATCCTGTGGAAAACCGGCGAAAAAGCCGAAGTGGCTGCTGAAGCATTGGGCATCACCGCGCACCGCTTGAAGGCTTTGAACGTGATCGACAAGATCGTCAGCGAGCCTGTGGGCGGCGCGCATCGCGACCACGAACAAATGATCGCCTTGCTCAAGCGTGCGCTGGGCGATGCGTGGCGCCAATTGGCCGACCTCAAGCCCAAAGAGTTGCAAGAGCGTCGTTACGAGCGCCTCAACAGCTACGGTCGTTTCACCGACACCAAAGCGGGTAAGTAAAACCCTCAGGCGAGCCGCAAGGCTTTCGCACATGGCTCAAACCCTTGAACAGGCCCTGGCTGATTTCAGCCCGGGCTTTCCTTTTGCGGTCGCCTTCAGTGGCGGTGCCGACTCCACCGCCTTGCTGCTGGCTTGCGCCCGGCGCTGGCCCGGGCAGGTGAGGGCGGTGCACATCCACCATGGCTTGCAAGATGCCGCCGATGGCTTTGAAGCGCATTGCCGCGCACTGTGTGAACATTTGGGCCTGCCTTTGTTGGTGTGCCGTGTGCATGCCGGCCATGCCCCCGGGCAAAGCCCCGAAGACGCGGCCCGCCAGGCCCGGTATGCCGCCTTGGCCAAGGCCGTGCAAACCGAATGGCCTGATGTGCACGATGTGGCCGTGGCCCAGCATGCCGACGACCAAGTGGAAACTTTGCTCATTGCCCTGTCGCGGGGCGCGGGCTTGCCCGGGCTGGCCAGCATGCCCGCACATTGGCAACGTGGCGGACTGAACTGGCATCGGCCATTTTTGGCGGTGCCCGGTGCGGCTTTGCGGGACTGGCTGCGCGAGTGTGGCCAAGCCTGGGTGGAAGACCCGACCAACAGCAACCAGCATTTCACCCGTAACCGCATCCGCGCCCGCCTGCTTCCTGTGCTGGCCGAAGCCTTTCCGGCTTTCAGGGACACTTTCGCCCGCAGTGCCGCCCACGCAGCCCAGGCGCAAGAGGTGCTTGACGAGGTGGCCGCGCAGGACTTCGCCCATGTGGGCCAGCCACCACGCATTGCCGCCTTGCAGGCGCTGAGCCGTGCACGACAGGCCTTGGTCTTGCGGCACTGGCTGCGCACCTGTCACGCCACCACGCCTTCAACGGCACAGCTGAACGAGCTGCTCGATCAAGTGGCCGCCTGCACCACCCGTGGGCACCGTTTGGACTTGAAGGTTGGCGCCGGTCATGTGACGCGAGAAGGGCATCTCTTGTCTTGGCATTGAAGCTGCCTGCTCATCCCTGGCTCTTCAATGTCATCTCGAACACTTCAATGTCATCCCGAATATTTCAATGTCATCCCGGGCTTGACCCGGGATCCATGCCTGCGACGCCCGCGGATACCCGATCCAGTCGGGTATGACAAAACAACGATCTTCGATGCAGTCTGAGCGGTTGGTACAATCGACGGGTTTTGCTGGGGATAAACCCTTATTCAATGCGTGATGTTCTGGTTTCAAGACCTTATTGACGCCTGAAATCCGCTTTCTCTTCTATCCAGAATTCAACATGGCTTTGATCGTTCACAAATACGGCGGCACCTCGATGGGCTCGACCGAGCGCATCCGCAATGTCGCCAAGCGCGTGGCCAAATGGACGCGTGCTGGCCACCAGATCGTGGTGGTGCCCAGCGCCATGAGCGGCGAGACCAATCGCTTGCTCGGCTTGGCCAAGGAGTTGGCCCCCGCCAAACCCGACACTTCTTACAGCCGCGAGTTGGACATGCTGGCCTCCACCGGTGAGCAAGCGTCGTCGGCCTTGCTGGCGATTGCCCTGCAAGCCGAAGGCCAGCCTTCGGTGAGCTACGCCGGTTGGCAAGTGCCCATCAAGACCAACAGCGCGTTCACCAAAGCCCGCATCGAATCGATCGATGACGTGCGCGTGCGCGGCGACTTGAACGCAGGCAAAGTCGTGATCATCACCGGCTTCCAGGGTGTGGACGAGCAAGGCAACATCACCACCTTGGGCCGCGGCGGCTCCGACACTTCGGCCGTAGCCGTGGCGGCAGCCCTCAAAGCCGATGAATGCCTGATCTACACCGATGTGGACGGCGTGTACACCACCGACCCGCGCGTCGTGCCCGAAGCGCGCCGCTTGCAGACAGTGAGCTTTGAAGAAATGCTGGAGATGGCGTCGCTGGGCTCCAAAGTTTTGCAAATCCGCTCGGTCGAATTTGCGGGCAAATACAAAGTGCCCATGCGCGTGCTGTCCAGCTTCACGCCCTGGGACATCGACATCAACGAAGAAGCCGCCTCTGGCACCCTGATCACTTTTGAGGAAGACGAACAAATGGAACAAGCCGTCGTTTCCGGCATCGCTTTCAACCGCGACGAAGCCAAAATCTCCGTGTTGGGCGTGCCCGACAAGCCTGGCATTGCCTACCAAATCTTGGGCGCTGTGGCCGATGCCAACATCGAAGTGGACGTGATCATCCAGAACCTGAGCAAAGACGGCAAGACCGACTTCAGCTTCACCGTGCACCGCAACGACTACGCCAAGACCATCGATTTGCTCAAGGAAAAAGTCTTGCCCGGCCTGGGTGCCACAGAAGTCAGCGGCGATGCCAAGATCTGCAAAGTGTCCATCGTCGGCATCGGCATGCGCAGCCATGTGGGCGTGGCCAGCAAGATGTTTCGCAGCTTGAGCGAAGAAGGCATCAACATTCAGATGATCTCCACCTCGGAAATCAAGACCTCGGTCGTGATCGATGAAAAATACATGGAATTGGCGGTGCGTGCCTTGCACAAAGCCTTCGATCTGGATCAAGCGTAAGCTATAATTTCATCCACTGGAAACGTGACCGAGTGGCCGAAGGTGCTCCCCTGCTAAGGGAGTATGGGGTGTAGAGCCTCATCGAGGGTTCGAATCCCTCCGTTTCCGCCAGTACAAAGACCTCAAACCTGCTTAGCAGGCCTTGAGGCAGCCTCAGGCCCCGCACCACGCGGGGCTTTTTGCTTTGGGCTCCTGACTGCGGCCTGCGCCAGGGGACCGGAAAAAGCGTCTCAAACCCCGTTTGTCTCAAAACCTCATGACTTTTTCGGACTTGGTTCCGAGCCGTGAATTTGCGGATGAAGGCAAAACAGGCTTTGAACCAAGCCGAATGAAACTTTGTTGTTGAGATCGATTCGACCCAAAGGGTGTTTCATATAAAACTTTGGATCTTCGCGATCTCAAGTGGCAATGTCACGAATCCGAAATTAGAGGGTTGACTTGAATTCGACGAGCTCGGTTCGAGGTGCGGTCACGTAGGTATCCGTCCCCACGGCCTCTAAGACTAGTAAGTGCTTCAGGATCCATATGAACATTTGGAGCATTCTTCTTTGCTTCTTTCATATCCATCGGCTTTAGTACAAGCCAAGAAGCGGCATTTGCCTTTACCTCAGAACCGAAATGATCACTCATTTGAGACGCGAGAATCATTCCCAAACCGAACTTTCGAGCTTCAGTGAAGAGTAAATTCAAAATTCTGTCTGGTGCATCAGGATCACCTCCTCCAGTGCTGAGAATTTTCGCTTCATCGATGATGATGAATAATCTGAATCGTTGACGATCATCAAGAGGTTGAACTGGGATTGGTCCTCGAAGTCGAAGTACTCTAAAAATCTTTCGTAGTAAAGTTTCAGCAGCTATATATCTAACCTCATCAGGCAACTTACTTAAGTCCAAGCGTACGTTCGAGGTTAGTATTTCTTCTATAGAAACTGATTGAGTTCTGTGGAAAATTGAATCGCCCCGGATTTTGAGGAGGCTCCACACTTTGAGAAGATGGAGCCATGAGCAAGAAATCAAACCGTTTTTCACCCGAGGTGCGCGAACGCGCTGTTCGTATGGTGCTCGAACACCGAGGCGA
>NZ_NERX01000008.1 GCF_003063335.1 Limnohabitans sp. MMS-10A-192
TTACATCGAGGGTTTCTACAATCGAGTGCGACGCCACAAGCATCTCGATCAACTCAGCCCCCATGAGTTCGAGCGCCAGCGTCAAACTGCGCTATGAAAAGTGTCTACTGATTTGGGGGAATGCCAACAGGCGTAATTGACGGAAAGTGATATTCATAGACTTTCACTGATGTTCATGTATTTAAAAATCGATTTTACTTTATGAGTCTATTTGGCCAAAATCGCGCTCACTGAAAACCCAAAAAAGATGTCTGATGCCCGCCCTTGTTGATCCCGCTATTTTGTTTTTTGTGTTCGGTGTGTTTGCCGGACTGGTCAAATCCAATCTGGAAATTCCCCCTGCCATTTCCCGCTTTTTATCGCTGTACCTGCTCATGGCCTTGGGCCTCAAAGGTGGCTTTGCCCTGGCCCAGTCGGGCCTGACGTCCCAGGTCGCCATCAGCCTGAGTCTGGCGGTGGGCCTGGCCATGGCCGTGCCCTGGGTGAGCTACACCGTGCTGCGCCGGTTCTTGGGCGGCTTTGATGCTGCGGCCTTGGCGGCCACTTATGGCTCGGTCAGTGCCGTGACCTTCATCACGGCCATGAACCACTTGGAAAGCCATGGCATGAGCTACGGCGGGCACATGGCCGCCGCCATGGCCTTGATGGAGTCGCCGGCCATCATCTTTGCGGTGCTGATGGCCAACCGCTTGCGCAAGCAGACCGAGACCGCAATGGCGGCGCACGCCAAGCCCGCCACAAGCCGCGTCTCGATGGGCAAGATCCTGCACGAGTCCTTCACCGATGGAGCTCAACTGCTGCTCTTAGGCGCCATGCTGATCGGCATGTTCAGCGGCGAGTCCGGCCGCGCTGCCATGCAACCCTTTTCGGTGGACCTGTTCAAAGGCATGC
This sequence comes from Limnohabitans sp. MMS-10A-192, assembly GCF_003063335.1. Classification (GTDB taxonomy): domain Bacteria; phylum Pseudomonadota; class Gammaproteobacteria; order Burkholderiales; family Burkholderiaceae_C; genus Limnohabitans_A. The sequence goes on from NZ_NERX01000008.1 coordinate 892, forward strand.
TGTCCTTTTTTTTGCTTGACATGGGCTTGATGGCCGCCCGCAACTTGCCTGGTCTGCGGGGGCAGTCGGTGTGGCTGGTGGCCTATGGCCTGTTGGCCCCGCTGTGCCATTCGGCTGTGGCGCTGGGTTTGTGCTGGCTTCTGGCCGTGCCCGTGGGCGATGCCGTGCTGCTCATGGTGCTGGGCGCCAGTGCGTCTTACATCGCGGTGCCCGCTGTGCTGCGTTACGCCATCCCCGAAGCGAACCCGTCCTTGTACGTGGGCCTGTCTTTGGGGCTGACGTTCCCCTTCAACATTTTGTTGGGGATTGCCTTTTATACGAAGGTGGCTCAGTGGCTGCTGACTTGAAGCCCACGCTCAAAACTGTCGGTGCAGCGTGGCGGCTTGCCCAATGGCCTCGCGTTGCTCTGTTGAAAGCCGCCCCAAATTTTTCAGCTGCATCGCCATGCGTGGGTTGGTCTTGAGCATCGCTTCGTGGCGCATCAAAAAATCCCAATACAGCGTGGTGTAAGGGCAAGCTTTCGGCCCCGTCGACTGCGCCGGATCAAACTTGCAGCCCTGGCAGTGGTTGCTCATGCGCTGGATGTATTTGCCCGTAGCCACATAAGGCTTGCTGGCCATCAGGCCGCCATCGCCAAACTGCGACATGCCCAAGGTGTTGGGCAACTCCACCCATTCCACCGCATCCACATACACACTCAAAAACCAGCTGTGCATCTGCTGCGGGTGCACACCGCGCAGCAAGCCATACAGCCCCAGCACCATCAGCCGCTGGATGTGGTGCGCGTAGCCATGCCGCAGTGTTTGCTTTAAGGCATCGCGCAGGCAAGCCATGTCGGTCTCGCCCGTCCAGAAAAATTCGGGCAAGGCTTCTTGCGCGTCCAGCGCATTGAGCTCGATGTAGCGGGGCATCTGCGTCCAGTACATGCCGCGCACGTATTCGCGCCAGCCCAAAATTTGCCGCACAAAACCTTCCACGGCGGGCAATGGTGCATGGCCACGCGCCCAGGCTTGTTCGGCGGCTTGCACCACCTCATGCGCAGACAAGAGCTTGAGGTTCATGCAGGCCGACAATTGCGAGTGGTACAGCCATGGCTCGCCCGCCCACATGGCGTCTTCGTACTGACCGAAGAGCGGCAGCCGGTGGGTGATGAAGTCGTCCAAAGCCTGCAGCGCCTGCGCCCGCGTGACGGGCCAGGCAAAGTCTTGCAGTTGCCCGGGTGCATGGGGCAGCGCGCGTGACACCAAGGCCAGCACCTCTTGCGTGGTCTCGTCGGGTGCAAAGCGTTGTGGCGCGGGCAGGTTTTGCGGGCCTTGTTTGCCGAAGGATTCGCGGTTGTCGGCGTCGAAATTCCACTGCCCGCCCACGGGTTTGCCGCCGTCCATCAGCACGCCAAAGCGTTGGCGTTGTTCGCGGTACCAATACTCCATGCGCAACTGTTTGCGGCCCTTGGCATGCGCTGCAAAATCGCGCACCGTGGTGAAAAAGCTGGTGTCGTCGTGCAGCATCAGGGGCTTTTGCTGCGCCTTGGCCGTCGCCTGAATGGCCTGCAAGACGCGCCAGTCGCCCGGCGCGGTCATGCACAGGGCTTCGGGTCGCCAATGGGCGATGGCGCGGGTCAGCTCGCCTGCCAAGGTGCCTGTGTTGTCCGCATCGTCCAGCTCGGTGTAATGCACCGTCCAGCCTTGTGCGCGCAGGGCCTGTGCAAAGTGCCGCATGGCACTCAAAAACAAAGCCGTGCGTTGTTTGGACGAGGGCACATGGGTGGACTCTTCCATGACCTCGCCCATCCAGACCACATCGTGCTGCGGGTCAAAATTTTGCAACGCACTGGCGTTCAGGTCCAGCTGGTCGCCCAGCACCAGAACCAGGTGCCGAATCGGCGGGGAGGGGTGTTGCATGTCAAAAGTCCAGTGTGGTTTGTGCTTCTTGCGCGGGTGGTGGGCGGCGTTTGCGGTTGCCTTCGGGGCGCTTGCGCGAAGCGTGTTTGTCGATGACGGCTTGCTTGGCCTGACGCACCAGTGAGGTGTTGCGCCTGGCGTGCAGCAAGGCCTTGGCCTTGCGCGTGGCTTCGGCAAGATCGACCACGGGTAGGGGCCAGTCGCGTCCCACCACCACGCCGCACTGCGCCTGCACCGAAGGCGGCATTTTCCAAGGCTCGAACAACCAGCTGTCGGGCACTTGCCGCAGCACAGGCAGCCAGCGCCGCACAAAGATGCCTTGCGGGTCTTGGTCTTGGGCTTGTTTGATCGGGTTGTACACGCGGGTGGTGTTGATGCCGGTGGTGCCCGACTGCATTTGCATCTGGCTCCAGTGGATGCCGGGTTCGTAATCCACAAACTGCGAGGCCAGCCAGTGGCCCACTTGGTCCCAGTGCAGCCACAGCGGATAGGCCGCCACCGAGACCAGCATGGCCCGCATCCTGAAATTGAGCCAGCCGGTTTGTTGCAGCATGGTCACGCAGGCATCGACCAGGGGCCAGCCGGTGGTGGCGGTGCGCAGCCGTTCAAAGTGCGCCGCGTTCCAGTCGTTCTCGCGCAGGCCGTCATAGCCCCGGTGCATGTTGCGCGTTTCGATGGCGGGTTCGCTTTCGAGCTTTTGCATGAAATGGCAATGCCAGTGCAGGCGGCTCATGAAAGCGCTCAGCCCTTTGCGTGTCCAACTGTCCAGATGGACTTGGCGCAGGTTTTCTTCGGTGGCTTGCACGACCTCGCGCAGGCTCAGGCACCCCCAGCTCAAATAGGGCGAGAGTCTGGAGCAAGCACTGCTGGCGCTCAGCGGTGATGAAATGCCGCCCCGGTATTGGCTGCTGCGCTCGCGCAAAAAACTGTGCAGCGTGCGCAGGCCTTCGCTGCGGCCACCGGTTTGGCGCTCTGGGGCTTCGTCTGTGGGGCGTCCCCAAGCTTGCCACTCGGGAAAGGTTTGCGCAGCCCAGGGCCAGTCGGCGCTTTGCAGGGCGGGCGTGGGCTCTTGCGGCGCGTCCATCAGCTGCTGCCAGTGCTCACTCCACTGGTCGCGGCTTTGCAGGCGGCGGACCACGCCGTGTTGGCGCTGCTCTTGCCACACCACGCCATGCGATGTGCACCACGTGGCCACCGCCAGGTCGCGCTGGTAGGTCAGGCCATTGCCGGTTTCCTGGTGCGAGTGCAGGTGGCTGAAGGGCTGCACTTGGTGCAGTTGTTCCAACACCTCGGTCACTTCGCCGGTCACCACATGCAGCACCTGGCCGCAGGCCTTGAGTTGCCGGTACAGGTCGCGCAGGCATTCACGCACAAAGTCGAACTGCCTTTGCGAGGCATCGGGGGCGCACCAATACGAGGGCTCGATGATGTACACGCACAGCACTGGCCCTTGCGCGGCCGCCTGCGCCAAGGCGGCGTGGTCGTGCACGCGCAAATCGCGCTTGAACCAGACCAGTTGTGTGCCCATGTTGTGCGTCTGCTGCTCAATGCACCAGCTGGGGCTCGAAGCAAGCCAGCAGCTCAGGCGGCGCCGATGGCACTTGGCGCGCCAGATAAGAGCGGATCAAAGGTGCCGCGCGCCAGGGGTGTGTCTGCCCACTCCAGATGCCTTGCGGTTCGATCTGCAAACGGCCCGCCACGGCGCGCATCAGCACCACCGAGGGCAGCAAGTCATCGAATTGCACCTCGACCAAGATCCATGGGCCCGCGCGCCTTGCCGCCTGCAAGCGGGCCGAGCGTGAAGCTGGGGGGCTGTAGGCCCGCACCGCGGCCAAGGCTTGTGCGTGCAAAACGTCTTGTTCGCTCAGTGTGTGCACCGCTGTGCAGTCACGGCGCAGGCGGTTGCTGGTGTCGGCCAACCAGCCTTGCACGTCCACCGCACGCCCGTCGATGGCCAGCAGGTGGCCGTTGTCGGTGGGCATCCACCGCAGATGACTCAGGGCCACACACAGCGCGGTGAAGGCCAGCACGGTCAGGGCAACGTGTCGTTTCATGGTTCAAGCGCGCCTGAAGTCAGGACGCTTGTGCGCCCCACGAGGGGATTTGCGGCAAGGTGATGTTTTCGTGTTGCGCCACCATCTCCAAAGCCTTTTCAAACAAGGCGCGGGCCGAGCCAGATACCGAGCTCAGGTAGGCGTGCAAATGCGCATCCTCTGCGCTTTTGTTCAGGCACTCCTGGCTGTACTGCTCAAAGCTGGCCAGTTGCGAGATCAACTCGGCCACATGGCGTGGGCATTCGCACAGCACTTTGTTGGGGCTGTTGGCCACGCGGTGCAAGGTCTCGTCGCTGTATTTGCGCGGCGGCACCAAACCGCTGCGCTGCACATCGCTCGCCTCGGGGTTGTGGTCCAGCCACAAGAGCGAGTTGATCAACTCGCCCAGCTCCGCATTCGAGATCGGCTCCCTGCGCACCTTGATGCCCGCCAGCTTGAGGCCCGCGATGACGGGCTCTTGCCCGAAGTTGTAGAGCACGATGGCCTGTTGAAACGGGTGGGCGTGCACCAGGCGCTGGATGTCGTTGCCCGCCAGCACGTGCAAGGAGTTCACCCGCACCAACAACACCTGCGGGCGCGAGGGCATGGGGGCGTTGGCGGCCTCGTCCAGGTCTTCCAGGATCTCGGTGATCTGGATCGGCTTGTCGGGCAAAGCCAGCGCCAATTGGCCCGAGGCGACGCGTGCGGCCATGCCCACACCCACCACCGCCACGGTGACCGGGGCCTGCGAGGGCGCTGCCGTGCGGCTGCGCTGGCCGGCGCTGCGTTGTTGCTGCAGCAATGCATTGAGTTGCGTGGCGGACAGCTTGGCCAAAGTGCTGATGCTGTGCCCGCATTCGGTCAGTTGCCGGATCAAGGACGCCCGCAGCGCATCTTCGTCGGAGTAAAGCCGGTGCCGGCCTTCCGACTTGCCCGGTGTGAATGCGCCGTGCCGCGCCTCCCAAACGCGCAAGGTGGAGACAGGCACGCCACTGAGGGCCGAGATGGCGCCGATGCGGTGGTTGGCAATGGGTGAGCTCATGGCGGATGTTTTGAGTAGATATTGAACTGAATTTTATGTATAAATTAAAAATTGAGTAGATATTGGGGTGATGGATGATAGATTCAGCGCTCAGAAGTGGAGGACATCCCTGTATGTTGAGCAAAAAAGTGTTTCATGCCGTCAATGCCCTGGTGGTCATGGCGTGTCTGCCAGTCGGCAGCACCATCACCACCGCCGATTTGGCTGCTCAGGTGGGCTTGTCGGTGTCCTACGTAGAAAGCCTGCTCAAAGCGCTGCGTGAGCATGGTTTTGTCCGCGCCACCCGTGGCCCAGGCGGTGGTTACGACCTGGCCCGGAGTGCCGACAGCATGAGTGTCTGGTCTGTGGTGACCGCCTTGGACCCTTACCCCGAGCCCCCCGTGTTGCAAGGTGAATTGCAAATCGATCTGGAGCAAGCGCTTGGGCAGTCGCTGGAGCGCGAACTCCAGGCTTTTTTGAGCGAGACTTTCATCGGCGACCACGTCAGTGAAACCCTGTCCACATCGCTGCCGCGCAAAGCCAAGGTTTGGGATTTCGGCTTCAAGCCCATGGCGCCCCAATGGCGACCCGAAGCGCCCAACTCGGTGTTTCAGTTGTCGCAATTCATGGCGGCACCCGCGTCCACATGGCGCGCCTGAGGCGGGCGCGATGACCGCTTCTTTCAAGGGCAACAAAGCGCAGCTGCCCAGCAAAACCTGCCAAGCCTGCCAGCGCACCATGACATGGCGCAAAGCCTGGGCCAAGAACTGGGACGAGGTCAAATACTGCTCGGACGCTTGCCGCAGTGCGGCCAAGCGCCGTCAGATGCCTGCGGCCTGAGCCCTGCCGCAAGGGGCTGCGCGTGTTGGGCAAAATCAAACGACAGCAAAGATGGGCGCTTGATTTGGCACCCGAGCCCTCCGCGCTGCCGGTGTGCCCTTTGTGTGGGCGCGAGATCCCGCCTGCCGAGCAAGACGCCCACCACTTCGTGCCCAAGTCCAAAGGCGGGCGCGAGACCCAGTTGCTGCACCGCATCTGCCACCGGCAAGTCCATGCGCTCTTGTCCGAGACCGAATTGGCGCGGCAGTTCAACACGCCGCAAGCCTTGCTGGCGCACCCGGATGTGCTGAAGTTCGTGGCCTGGGTCCAGCGCAAGCCGCCTGACTTCTTTGAGAAAAGCCGAAAAAGCGCGCAACGGCGACGTGCGTGAACATCCCGATCGACCATGAAAAAGGGCGCCGAAGCGCCCTTGGGTTTTTTCAGTTGGAACTGAAAAATCAGTGGTCCGAAGCCGCGGCAGCGCCGTAGCCGGTTTCAGAGCGCACTTGCTGCGCCGGGAAGGCGGCGCGTTCTTTCTTGGCTTGTTCGCTCTTGTCCAAGATGGAGAACAGCCAGATGCCCACGAAACCGATGGTCATCGAGAACAAAGCGGGCGAGCTGTACTGGAACCAGGCCGAGCCCTTGGGGTTGCCCAAGGTCACTTCCCACACCGCAGGCGACACCACCGTGAGGCCCACCGAAGAGATCAGGCCCAGGAAGCCACCAATGACCGCGCCGCGTGTGGTGCAGTCTTTCCACAGCACCGACAAGAACAGCACCGGAAAGTTGGCCGAAGCCGCGATCGCAAAAGCCAGCGACACCATGAAGGCGATGTTTTGCTTTTCAAACGCGATGCCCAGGCCCACCGCCACCACCCCCAAAACCAAGGTGGTGATGCGCGAGACACGCAGCTCAGCCGCGCTGTCGGCTTTGCCCTTCTTGAACACGGTCGAATACAGGTCGTGCGACACGGCCGATGCACCCGACAGCGTCAGGCCCGCCACCACGGCCAAGATGGTGGCAAATGCCACGGCCGAGATGAAGCCGTAAAACACATCGCCGCCCACGGTCTTGGCCACCAAAACGGCCGCCATGTTGGCCGTGCCTGCGCCGCCCTTGATCACGCCCTTGGCGGTGTCGGCCAACTCGGGGTTGGTCAGCACCAAGGTGATCGCGCCGAAGCCGATGATGAAGATCAGGATGAAGAAGTAGCCCACCCAGGTGGTCGCCCAGAACACCGACTTGCGTGCTTCCTTGGCGTCAGGCACCGTGAAAAAGCGCATCAGCACATGGGGCAAACCGGCCGTGCCGAACATCAGCGCCATGCCAAACGAGATGGCCGATATCGGGTCCTTGATGAAGCCGCCAGGGCCCATGATGGACAAGCCTGCTTTGGCGGCTTCTTCCGGTGTTTTGCCACCGGCTTCGGCAATCGCGGTCTTCACCGCAACGCCTTTGGCAAACAGCGCCTCTGGGCTGAAGCCGAACTGCGCCAACACCATGATGGCCATGAAGGTGCCGCCGCACAGCAGCAGGCAGGCCTTGATGATCTGCACCCAGGTGGTGGCGGTCATGCCGCCAAACAGCACGTACACCATCATGAGCGCACCCACAATGACCACGGCCATCCAGTACTCCAAGCCAAACAGCAGCTTGATCAGTTGACCTGCACCGACCATTTGGGCGATCAGATAGAAGGCCACCACCACCAGCGTGCCCGAAGCGGCAAACGCACGGATGGGCGCTTGCTTGAAGCGGTAACCGGCCACGTCGGCAAAGGTGAACTTGCCCAGGTTGCGCAGACGCTCGGCCAGCAAGAAGGTGATGACGGGCCAGCCGACCAAAAAGCCGATGGAGTAAATCAGGCCGTCATAGCCCGAAGCCATCACGGCTGCCGAAATGCCCAGGAAAGACGCGGCCGACATGTAGTCGCCCGCAATCGCCAGACCGTTTTGGAAACCAGTGATGCCGCCACCAGCGGTGTAGAAGTCAGCGGCCGATTTGGTTTTGGCCGCAGCCCATTTGGTGATCCACAGCGTGCCGACCACGAAGGTGCCAAACATCAAAATGGCGGTCCAGTTGGTGGACTGCTTGGCGGCGTCGCCAATGTCGGCACCGGCAGCCAGCGCGGCGTTGCCCGCGATCAGGGCCAAAGCGCCCAGGAAAAATTGCATCGCCTTGTTCATTTTGTGGCGTCCTTCAAGATGGCCTGCGTCAGCGCGTCATAGCGCTTGTTGGCGCGGTTGACGTAGATGCCGGTGATCACGATGGTGAACACAATCACGCCCATGCCGAGCGGAATGCCAATCGAGGTCACACCCGCGCCCAGAGGCTGTGCGAGAAAAGGCTTGTTGAAGGCGATCAGTGCGATGAAGCCGTAGTAAACGACGAGGGTCAGCACGGTCAGGAGCCAGCCAAAAGTATTGCGCTGCTTGCGCAGTTGAGCGTACTTCGGGTGACTTTGGATCTTGGCGATCACGGGGTCAATCATTGTTATGTCCTGCTTAAAAAACAAAAAAGGCAGACACCCAAGTCACCCGATTTTTTAATCTGAGTGAGTTGTATGTCTGCCTGATGGCTAATGTCGCAGAGGGGACTGACCTTCGGCTTACTTAAGGGTTTGTACTCTTGATGTTGGTTAAGAATTTTTACGAATTGTTTCGGGTGATGCGCCCGTCCACCCCTTGAACGCCCGCATGAAGCTTTTCTCGTTCTGAAACCCCACCTCGGCAGCGATCTGTTTGATGGGGCGGCCTGTTCGCAGCAACAGGTCCATGGCCAGGTCGCGGCGTACGGCGTCTTTGAGTTGCTGCAGGCTGGCACCTTCTTCTTTCAGTTGCCGGTGCAGCGTGCGCGGCGACAGGTTCAGCCACGCGGCCAGGTCCTCCGCGTTGCGGCTGCGATCGGGGTGTTCAGCCAGGGTTTGGCGCACCTTTTCGACCAGCAGGCGGTCGCGCCGGTAGGGGCGCACCGTCAGCAGCAGGGCGCGCTGCAGCATGCGTTGCAGCGCCGCCTCGTCGCGGCGAATGGGCAGCTGCAGGTAGCCCGCGTCAAAGCTCAGCTGGCTGTGCGGAGCCTCAAAGCGCACCGGCCCGTCAAACAGCACGCGGTAGCTGTCGGCATGGCGCGGTGGCGCAAATTGCAGATCGGTGGCACTCAGCGGGATGCGCGAGTCGGTCAACCAACAGGCCACGCCCAGTGCGTTGCGCAGCACCGACACGGTGCAGAACTCGCGCAGGTCTTTCAGGTCATGCGCTTCGTGCAGTTCGATGTGGGCTTGCCCATTCGATGTGCTCAGGGCCAGCCGAATGTCGTCGGTCAACAGGTTGTGGTGGCGGCACCAGCGGGCCAACGCCACGCCCAGGTTGGGGGCGGTCAGCGAGGCGCGCACCAGCATGCCGTAGCTGCCCCAAGGCAGGCGGCGGCGAAACCAGCCCAGCGCCTCGTCGTCCAGCTCGCGCATGGCTGCCTCGCTCATCCACTCCATCTGCAAGGCGGTCACGCGGGCATCGGCTTGGTGCAGTAAGTTTGGCGCAATTTGTGCCTTCTTCAGCGCCTCTGCGGGGTCCATATTGCGCCGCAAATAGGCCTTGACCATCGCTTGAATGAAAGCGATGGGGGTTTCTGCGCGGGTGCTCGGGGCTGCGGCGTTCATGAGGGCTGTATTTTGGCAGGATTTGCAACCTGCTTGGCATGCGCACCAAGGTCTGGCGACTTATGCTGGCGGCTACAAGCGATTCCACTGGAAAAACCATGACCGTTTTGCAAACCCAACTCAACCCCCGTTCGGCCGAATTCGTGGCCAACGCCGCCGCCATGCAGGCCGTTGTCGACGACCTGCGCGCCCACCTCGAGCGCGTGGCCCAAGGCGGTGGCGAAGCCGCCCGCGCCAAGCACACCGCTCGCGGCAAGCTGCTGCCGCGTGACCGCGTGCAAATGCTGCTCGACCCCGGTACGCCTTTTCTCGAAGTCGCGCCGCTGGCAGCACTCAACATGTACAACAACGACGCGCCCAGCTCGGGCGTCATCGTGGGCATTGGCCGCGTGGCCGGGGTGGACTGCATGATCGTCTGCAACGACGCGACGGTGAAGGGCGGTACCTATTACCCCATGACCGTCAAAAAGCATTTGCGCGCACAAGAGATCGCGCAGCAAAACCGCTTGCCCTGTATCTATCTGGTCGACTCGGGCGGTGCCAACTTGCCCAACCAAGACGAGGTCTTTCCGGACCGCGACCACTTTGGCCGCATCTTCTTCAACCAGGCCAACATGAGCGCGCTGGGCATTGCGCAAATCGCGGTGGTCATGGGCTCGTGCACGGCCGGTGGTGCCTATGTGCCCGCCATGAGCGACGAGACCATCATCGTCAAAAACCAGGGCACCATCTTTTTGGGTGGGCCGCCGCTGGTCAAAGCCGCCACCGGCGAGGTGGTGAGTGCCGAAGATCTGGGCGGCGGTGATGTGCACACCCGCCTGTCGGGTGTGGCCGACCACCTGGCGCAAAACGACCTGCATGCCTTGTCCTTGGCACGTCAGGCCGTCAAAAACCTGAATGCGCAAAAAGCCCCCAACATCGCCACGCATGCGCCCGTGCCACCCAAGTACGAGGCCAAAGAGCTGTACGGCGTGATCCCGACCGACACGCGCAAGCCCTTCGATGTGCGCGAGATCATCGCCCGCATCGTCGACGGCTCGGAGTTCGACGAATTCAAATCGCGCTTTGGCACCACCTTGATCTGCGGCTTTGCCCGCATCGAAGGCATGCCGGTGGGCATCATCGCCAACAACGGCATCTTGTTCAGCGAGTCGGCCCTCAAAGGTGCGCACTTCATCGAGCTGTGCTGCCAGCGCAAGATCCCGCTGGTCTTCTTGCAGAACATCACCGGCTTCATGGTGGGCCGCAAATACGAAAACGAAGGCATCGCGCGCAACGGCGCCAAGATGGTCACGGCTGTGGCCACGGCCGCTGTGCCCAAGTTCACCATCATCATTGGCGGCAGCTTTGGCGCGGGCAACTACGGCATGTGCGGCCGTGCTTACTCGCCACGTTTCTTGTGGATGTGGCCCAACGCCCGCATCTCCGTCATGGGCGGCGAGCAGGCCGCCAGTGTGCTGGCCACGGTCAAGCGCGACGGCATCGAAGCCAAGGGCGGCCAGTGGAGCGCCGACGAAGAAGCCGCTTTCAAGGCCCCCATCAAAGAGCAATACGAAGTACAAGGCCACCCTTACTACGCCACCGCCCGCCTGTGGGACGACGGCGTGATCGACCCCGCCGACACCCGCCGCGTGCTGGCGCTGGGCCTGAGCGCATCGCTCAATGCGCCGATCCCCGAGACGAAATTTGGACTTTTCCGCATGTGATGTGTATGATTTTATAAATTCATACACATTAAGGGGCTGTGCACATGCGAACCAACATTGAAATTGACGACGACTTGATGGCCTCAGCCATGGCGGCGGGCGGCTTCAAGACCAAGAAAGAAGCGGTCGAAGAGGGCTTGCGCTTGGTGCGTCGCCGTCAGGTCTACAACGGTTTGTTGGCCTTGCGCGGCAAGTTGCAATGGGACGACTCGGACGCTGCATGGGCACAGGCCCGTACCGACGAAGCGCCCGCCATGGCCGTGCAAGAGCCCAAAGCCGCCTATTCGGTGCCCAAAAAGGCGGCTGCCAAAGCGCGCACCACCCAAGCCAAAAAGCCTGCGAAAGCAGCACGGAGCAAAGCCAAATGATCCTGGTGGACTCCAGCGTCTGGATCGACTTCTTCCGTGATGGACGAAGCGCGCAAAGCCAGACCTTGGCCCGATGCCTGGGCGACTCCAGCATCGAAGTCGGCATGGCCGATTTGGTGCTGTTCGAGGTGATGCGTGGCTTTCGTGAAGGCACATTGATGCGACAAGCCCAAACACTGCTCAGCGCATTGCCCCAGGTCGAGATCGGAGGCACAGCCCCTGCGCTGAAGGCTGCCGAGCGCTACCGGAAGCTGCGGCAATCAGGCCGTACCGTGCGCAGCCCCATCGACGTGCTGCTGGCCAGCTACTGCATCACGAACGGCCACACTTTGCTGCACCGCGATGCGGACTTTGAATCACTCCAAACATTGGGCGGGCTGCACACCTGGCCACACCCAACCACCTGAAAAAACCTTCAACCGAGCCCAAGCACCATGTACCAAACCCTCGAAATTGAACGCCACAACCGCGTTGCCACCGTGTGGATGAACCGCCCCGATGTGCACAACGCTTTTGACGAAGCCCTGATCGCCGAACTCACGGCCGCTTGCGAAGCGCTGGATGCCGACGACAGCGTGCGCGTGGTGGTGCTGGCCGGTCGCGGCAAGAGCTTTTCGGCCGGCGCTGACCTGAACTGGATGAAGCGCGCCGCACAAAACGGTGTGGACGACAACCTGCGTGACGCCCGCGCCCTGGCCCGCATGCTGCGTGTGTTGGCCGAGATGAAGAAGCCCACCATTGCCCGCGTGCAGGGTGCTGCGCTGGGCGGCGGCACGGGCCTCACAGCCGCGTGCGACATTGCCGTCGCTTCGACCAAGGCGGTGTTTGCCACTTCCGAGGTCAAGTTCGGCATCATCCCTGCCGCCATCAGCCCCTATGTGGTGCGGGCCATTGGTGCACGCCAAAGCTACCGTTACTTTCAGTCGGCCGAGCGCATCGACGCCGTGCGCGCCCGTGAGCTGGGTCTGGTGCACGAAGCGGTCGAGCCTGAACAGCTCGAAGCCAAGGTGCAAGAGATTGTGGATGCGTTGATTCAGGGCGGCCCACTCTCGCAAGCCGCTGCCAAAGATTTGATCCGCGCCGTCGACAACAAGCCGATCAACGACGCCGTGGTGGAAGACACCGCGCAACGCATCGCCGGTCTGCGCGCCACGCCTGAAGCGCAGGATGGCCTCTCGGCCTTCCTCGACAAACGTCAACCGGGCTGGTTGGCCTGAAGGAGTTCATAACATGTTCAAGAAAATCCTCATCGCCAACCGTGGCGAAATTGCTTGCCGCGTGGCAGTCACCGCACGCCGCATGGGCATCCAGACCGTTGCCGTGTATTCCGACGCAGACGCCGGTGCCAAGCATGTCCAGGCCTGCGACGAAGCGGTGCACGTGGGTGGCTCTGCGCCCAAAGACAGCTACCTGCGTTGGGAGCGGATTCTGGAAGCCGCCAAGGCCACAGGCGCAGAGGCGGTGCACCCTGGCTATGGCTTTTTGAGCGAGAACGAAGACTTTGCCAAAGCCTGCGCCGCAGCCGGTCTGGTGTTCATCGGCCCGCCCGCATCGGCCATTCTCGCCATGGGCCTCAAAGCCGAATCCAAGCGCTTGATGGAATCGGCTGGTGTGCCGCTGGTGCCTGGTTACCACGGGGCTGACCAAGACCCGGCGCTGCTGCAAGGCGAGGCCGATCGCATCGGTTATCCGGCCTTGATCAAAGCCAGCGCGGGTGGCGGTGGCAAAGGCATGCGCGTGGTCGAGAAGTCTGAAGACTTTGCTGCGGCGCTCGCCAGTTGCAAGCGTGAAGCCATCAACAGCTTTGGCAGCGATGCGGTGCTGATCGAAAAGTACGTGCAGCGCCCACGCCACATCGAGATCCAGGTGTTTGGCGACACGCAAGGCAACTGCGTGTACCTGTTTGAGCGCGACTGCTCGGTGCAGCGCCGCCACCAGAAGGTGCTGGAGGAAGCTCCGGCCCCCGGCATGACCGAAGCCCTGCGTGCACAAATGGGCGCAGCCGCTGTGGCCGCGGCCAAGGCGGTGAACTACGTGGGTGCCGGTACGGTGGAATTCATCGTCGAGCAAACGGCCTACGACCAGCCCGAGTCGATGAAGTTCTATTTCATGGAAATGAACACCCGATTGCAGGTGGAGCACCCGGTGACCGAAGCCATCACCGGTCTCGACCTAGTGGAGTGGCAATTGCGTGTGGCCAGCGGCGAGCCGCTGCCTTTGGGTCAAGATCAGATCCGCATTCAGGGCCATGCCATCGAAGCGCGCATCTGCGCCGAGAACCCCGACAACAACTTCTTGCCCGCCACCGGCACCTTGCAGGTTTACCGTAAGCCACAAGCGGCCAGCTTCGAGCGTGGCACCACCCGCATCGACGATGGCGTGCGCGAGGGTGACACCATCAGCCCGTTTTACGACTCCATGGTGGCCAAGCTGATCGTGCATGGCGACACCCGCGAGCAAGCGCTGGCGCGCCTGGACACCGCGCTGGCCCAGACCCACATCGTGGGCCTGAACACCAATGTGCAGTTCTTGCGCCATGTGGTGCGCTCGTACGCGTTTGCCAAGGCCCAGCTCGACACCGCACTGATCCAGCGCGAAAGCGCCGTGCTGTTCAAGCAAGACCCGGTGGGCCTGCAGGCTGCTGCCGCTGCCGTGATTGCCGACGCCTTGCGCTCGGAAGCCGCTGCGCAAGGGGCCGACCCGTTCAGTCGCCGTGACGGTTGGCAGTCACACGGCACCACACGCCGCCGTTTTGAACTCGAATACGACGGCCAGCCCGTGCGTGCGGTTTTGACCTATGGCCCTGAGCTGTTGTTGCAAGTGGGTGAGGGTGCTGAAGCAGCCCTGCAGTTCACGCCCCAGGGCGATGGTTTGTGGGTGCAGTTCAATGGCCAGCGCATCCACAGCACAGTCCACGCGCAAGGCGAACTTCGCCATGTGTTCACCCCGCAAGGCGCGGCCCGCATCAGCCTGCTTGACCCACTGGCCCACGCTGGCGAAGCCGCCCAAGAAGGCGGGCGACTGACCGCGCCCATGCCAGGCAAGGTCGTGTCCTTTGCTGTCAAGGCGGGCGACAAGGTCAAAGCCGGTCAGCCGCTGGCGGTCATGGAAGCCATGAAGATGGAACACACCATCAGTGCGCCCAAAGACGGCACCGTGGCCGAGCTGCTGTACGCGCCTGGCGACCAAGTGACCGAAGGGGCCGAGCTGCTCAAGCTCGCGGCGTGATGGGCATGTTGGCGCGAGTCAAGCGCCTCTGCCGTCATCGCAAGCGCAGCGTGGCGATCCAGTGCCTGCATGGGCATCGTTGCTGGATGGTCACGTCACTTCGTTCCTCGCCATGACGCAAGTGGCTGCAATGGGCGCCTTGTCATGACTTCGTGGCACCCTGAGTGACAGCAGGGGCTTGGCCTTGCTGACAAAATCGCCTTCATGAACATCACCATCTGCTTTGAAAAGCTCGACCCGACGCCTTGGGTGCAGGGCTTGCAACAAGCTTTCCCTGAGGCCTCTGTCTCGGCCTGGGCCCCCGGCGCGCCGCAGGCCGACCACGCCATCGTCTGGGCCCCGCCCCAGCAGTTCATCGACGAGCAGCCCGGCCTGCAAACCCTGTTCAACATCGGCGCGGGCGTCGATGCCTTGCTCCAGCTGAAGCTGCCGCCCAGCCTCAAGGTGGTGCGGCTTGACGATGCCGGCATGTCGGTGCAGATGGCCGAATACGTGTGCCATGCGGTGATCCGTCACTTCCGCGAATTCGACGGCTACGACACCGACACCCAGGCGGGCAAATGGTCCTACCGCAAGCCGCGCAGCCGCGCCGACTTTGCGGTGGGCGTCATGGGCCTGGGCGTGCTGGGTGAGCGCGTGGCCAAAGCGCTGCAGGTGTTTGAGTTCCCGGTCAACGGCTACAGCCGCAGCGCGAAAGATCTGCCCGGCATCCGCTGTTTCAGCGGAGCACAAGGCCTGCCTGATTTTCTGGCCGCCACGCGTGTGCTGGTCAACCTGATGCCGCTCACGCCCGAGACCGAAAACATCCTGAACCACGCCACCTTGTCGCAGCTGCCCCAAGGCGGCTACCTCATCAACGTGGCACGCGGCAAACACTTGGTCGAAGAAGACCTGATCACCCTGATCGACAAGGGCCACCTTGCCGGTGCGACGCTCGACGTGTTCCGCACCGAGCCGCTGCCTGCCGATCACCCTTTCTGGCAACACCCCAAAATCACCGTCACGCCGCACACCTCGGCCCGCACCTTGCGCGAAGAAAGCATCGCGCAAATCGTGGGCAAAATCCAGGCCTTGCAGCGCGGCGAAGCGATCAACGGTGTGGTCGATCCTCAGCGCGGTTATTGAAAGTTCCTATGTCATTGCCCTCACGCGTTCAACTCATCGACGTCGGCCCCCGCGACGGCTTGCAAAACGAAAAGCAGCCGGTGCCTGCCTCGGTCAAGATCGAACTGGTGCACCGCCTGCAAGCCGCAGGCCTGACCGAGATCGAAGTCACGAGCTTTGTGAGCCCCAAATGGGTGCCGCAAATGGCCGACAACGCCGAGGTCATGAACGGCATCCAGCGCCAAGCCGGTGTGCGCTATTCGGTGCTCACGCCTAACGCGCAGGGCTTTGAAGCCGCCCGCCTGACGAAGCCCGACGAGATCGTGGTGTTTGGCGCGGCCAGCGAAGCCTTCAGCCAGAAGAACATCAACTGCTCCATCGCCGAAAGCATCGAGCGTTTTGCGCCGGTGGTGCAGGCCGCGCTGACCGCTGGCATCGCGGTGCGCGGCGCCATGAGCTGCACCGTGGGCTGCCCTTACGAGGGCGACATCGCCCCCGAGCGCGTGGCGTATCTGGCGGGCTTGATGAAGCAGATCGGCGTGCAGCGCGTGGACGTGGCCGACACGATTGGTGCCGGCACCCCGCTCAAGGTGCAAAAGGCCATCGAGGCCACCTTGCCGTACTTCGATGTGGACCACATCTGCGGGCACTTCCATGACACCTATGGTCAGGCGCTGGCCAATACGCTGGCTTCGCTGCAAATGGGCGTGTGGAACTTTCAGTCATCGGTGGCGGGTCTGGGCGGCTGCCCTTATGCCAAGGGCGCCACCGGCAACGTGTCCACCGAAGACGTGGTCTACATGTTGCACGGCATGGGCATCGCCACCGGCATTGATTTGGACAAGCTGGTCGATGCGGGTGCGTTCATCAGCGATTTTTTGGGTCGCAAACCCAACTCCAACGTGGCCAAAGCCATCCTCAACAAGCGGGCAGGCTGAGCCATGTGCGGCGCTGAACTCCATGCCTTGCCGGAAGGCGTGCAACGCGTGGCGCGTGCGCTGCAAGATGCGGCACATCCGCACACGCCGGTCATGCTCGACGGCGCCGCCCGCACCGCGCAAGAGGCCGCTGACGGCCTGGGTGTGCAGCTGGGCCAGATCGCCAAGAGCGTGATCTTCAAGCGCAAGCAAGACGGCGTGGCCGTGTTGGTGGTGGCCTCGGGCGACCGCCGCGTGGACGAGAAAAAAGTCTCGGCCCTGGTCGGCAAGATCGGTCGCGCCGATGCCGACTTCGTCAAAGCGCAAACGGGCTTTGCCATCGGCGGTGTCTCGCCCGTGGCGCACCTGAATGCGCCTCTGACCTTGCTCGACCAGGACCTCTGGCGATTTGACGACATCTGGGCCGCAGCCGGGCACCCGCATGGCGTGTTCCAGTTGAAACCTGACGATCTGAAGCGCCTCACCGGTGCGCCTGTGGCCGATGTGGCCCAAGCCATGTCCGAGGTGTCCGCATGAGCCAGTTTTACTGGAAGAAATTGGCCGAGCGCGCAGCGCAAGTGTTGGCCCAGCCCACGCCGCCTGCGCCCAACTCGGTGCCGTCGCCCTGTGTGTCGCTGTGCCTGATGCACCCCAGCGCTGGCTGGTGCGACGGTTGCTTGCGCACACTGCCCGAGATCGGCAGCTGGAGCCGCGCCACCGACGAAGAAAAACGGTGCGTGTGGGAACTCATCCCCGAGCGCTTGCGCCAACGCCAAGCCCTGGAAGGCTGAACATGAAAACCATCCACTTTTATCTGGACTTCATCTCGCCTTATGCCTGGTTGGCCTTTGACGCCCTGCCCAAGGCCCTGGAAGGCATCAGCCACCGCGTGGTGCACAAACCGGTGGTGTTTGGCGCCATGCTCAAACACCATGGGCAGTTGGGCCCCGCTGAGATCCCGGCCAAGCGCGACTGGACCTACCGGCAGGTGCAGTGGCAGGCGCGTGCACAAGGCACGCCCTTGCAATTGCCTGCCAGTCATCCGTTCAATTCGCTCGCTTTGTTGCGGCTGGCCACCGCCTGCGATGCCGAGGGCACACCCAATCGCTTCGCGTGCGAAAAAATCTTCCGCCATGTTTGGTGCAGCGGGCAAGAGGCGGCAGATGCAGCGCGTCTGGCGGCATTGAGCGCAGACCTCCAACCGGTGGCCGATGTGGCCAGCGCTGAAGTCAAACAACAACTCAAGGCCCACACCGACGAGGCCATCGCCCTGAACCTGTTCGGCGTGCCCAGCTTCGTGGTCGATGGCCAGGTGTTTTGGGGCAACGACGCGCTGCCCATGTTGCGCGCCTGCCTGCAAGGCGATCCGTGGTTCCAGTCGCCCGACTGGACGGGTGTGGCGCAGCTGCCCGTGGGCGTGCAGCGCAAGGCCTGATGCCTTAAGCGCTGCAAAGCGCCAGCCGCGACATTTCGACTTTTTGTCGTTGCGAGCGAAGCGTGGCGATCCCGTGAAGTTTGATCTATTGCAAGCTGCCCATCAGCCAGTCCTGCCATCATGGGGCAGGAGACAAACATGCGACTGGCCCTGATTTCGGACATCCACGCCAACCGGCAGGCTTTGCAGGCCTGCTTGGCGCACGCGCGCCAGCAAGGGGTGGACCAGTGGGCTTTTTTGGGCGATCTGGTGGGCTATGGCGGCGAGCCTGTGGCGGTGCTCGATCAAGTGATGGATTTGGCCGCGCAAGGGGCTTGGGTCCTGAAAGGCAACCACGACGCGATGGCCCTCAACCCACCCGCACCAGGCGGTGAAGCCACACAAGGCGCTCAGGGCGCGCAGTGGACGCACGACCAACTCAGCACGGCGCATCGCACGTTTTTGGCGGCATTGCCTGTGACGATCCAGCGCGAAGCCTTGCTGCTGGTGCATGCCAGCGCCGACAAGCCCGAGGCCTGGCGTTATGTCGACAGCGAGCGTGCCGCTGGCCATTGCCTGGATGCCGCGCAGGCACAAGGCGCATCGCATGTGTTGGTGGGGCATGTGCACCACCAGACCTTGTATTACCAAGGCGCAGGCCGGCTGCTGATGAGGTTCGAGCCCAAGCCCGGCATGGCCGTGCCCATGTCACCGCACAGGCCGTTGGTGGCCTGTGTGGGTTCGTGTGGCCAGCCCCGAGATGGCGACCCCCGCGCCATGTACACGGTGTATGACGGGGGTGCACGAAAAATCACTTTTCACCGTGTGCCCTACAACCATGCCGAAGCGGCTGCAGCCATTCGACAGGCAGCGCTGCCCGAATCATTTGCCCAACGATTGGAGCGTGGACGTTGAAACTGCTGGACCCTGGTCACGAGATCGATGGCTTCGAAATCGAAGCTTGCTTGCATGCCGGTGGCATGGCGCATATCTACAAAGTGGCTTATGCCGCTGCCGAAGACGGCACGCGCAGGACCAGCGAGTTTCCAATGGCCATGAAAATTCCGCGCATGACGGCGGGCGACGGTGCTGAAAACATCATCAGCTTTGAAGTCGAGCAGCAGATCCTGAGCGAACTCAAGGGGACACATGTGCCCCGTTTTGTTGCTGCGGGTGATTTGTTGCGCGTGCCCTACCTGGTCATGGAGTATGTGGCCGGACAAACCTTGCAGCATTGGCTGGATCGTCGAGAAAGCCTGACTTTCAACGAGGTGGCCCGTTTGGGCGAAGCCATGGCCCGAGCCGCGCACAGCTTGCATCAGCAAAACGTGTGTCACCTCGATCTCAAGCCCGCCAACGTGCTGATTCGCCCCGATGGCAGTGCGGTGATGCTGGATTTTGGCTTGTCTTGCCACGCCAACTATCCCGACTTGCTGGCCGAAGAGTTGCGCAAGGCGGTGGGTTCACCGGTCTGGATTTCACCTGAGCAGGTGGTGGGCGTGCGGGGCGATCCTCGCAGTGATATTTTTGCCATGGGGGTCATGCTCTATGAGTTGGTAACCGGCGAATTGCCATTTGGTGAACCTGCCACGGCAGGCGGCTTGCGGCAGCGTTTGTGGATGGATCCAGTCCCGCCGCGCCAACACAGGGCCGACGTGCCCGAATGGCTGCAGGAAGTGATCTTGCGCTGTCTGGAGGCGGTTGCTGACCAGCGCTATCCGTCGGCCTCGCATTTGGCGTTTGACCTCAGTCATCCTGATCAGGTCAAGGTGACTGCGCGCGGGCGAAGGACGGTGGGGACGGGTTTTTGGGCACATTTCAAGCGCTGGGTTCGAGCCGCTGGCATGTCCTACCAGCCCAGCCCAGTGCCCTCGCAGCAGATTGAGCAAGTGCCCATCATCATGGTGGCGGTGCCGCATCACGATGTGAGCGATGCCACGTTGTACTCATTGCGCGAAGCCGTGGCGCGATCGCTGGGGATCCGGCCGGGTGCACGCCTGGCCTGCGTCACCGTGATTTCACCCAGCCAAACCAGCAGTACCGAGTCTGAAAAAAGTGAAACCCGTGTCCACAGCTGGCATCTGAGCCGCCTGCAGCAATGGGCGCAGCCCTTGGACCTGGCAGACCACCAGACCTCCTTCCATGTGCTGGAGTCGGGTGACGTGGCCAGTGCCTTGCTCGCCTATGCCCAGGGCAATCAGGTCAATATGGTCATCATGGGCGCGGCCACGCATGGTGTGCAGATGCAGCGCTTTGTGGCCACGGTGCCGATCAAGGTGGCGATGGAGGCTTCTTGCACGGTGATTTTGGTCAAGCAAGCTTTGCCGTTCGAGCACTTGGTGGCTGTGACCGTCTGACGCGTGTCAGCTCTGAGGCGAGTCGGTCGTCTCTTCCAGTGTGGCCAGCTCTTTTTCCCAGTGGTTCATCAGCCAGGCATTCACAATGGTCATCAGCAGAAATATCAAAACACTGCCTTGTGCGGCCATCCAGAAATTGAACTTCCAAGCGAAGAAGTTGAAGTTCAAATCTCGTGCAAAAGGCAGCCAGGCAAAACTCACCAATGCCCACACCGACATGAGCACCCAGGTGGTGTGTCGGATTCTTTGACGCAAAACGAGGGCTCGGCGGGTGTTCACGGTGGTTTGGCGTGCTTCAGGCGTATGTGGTGAAAAGATTATCCGTGGAAAGATCGCTAGGGATTACCCGTGGAAAAGGGTCATTTCTCACCATGCGAGATGAAAACAAAGGGTTTGCCCCCGGGTTGTAAGCCTTTGTTGGCAAGTTGTCAGAACACGGAAAGTGGGACCTCCAAGAATCGCGACAAGTTTCCGTGTCGGAGACTCTTTTTTGGAGACAGCTTTATGGCTACAGCAGCACCCCGCCCGATGTCGGCGGAAGAGAAGAAGGTGATTTTTGCCTCTTCTCTGGGTACCGTTTTCGAATGGTATGACTTCTACTTGTACGGTTCTTTGGCAGCGATCATTGCCAAGCAATTCTTCAGCGGTCTGGACGAAGGCTCTGCTTTCATCTTCGCGCTGTTGGCGTTTGCTGCCGGTTTCATCGTGCGTCCTTTCGGCGCGCTGGTGTTCGGTCGTCTGGGTGACATGATCGGTCGCAAGTACACCTTCCTGGTGACCATCCTGATCATGGGCGCATCGACTTTCATCGTCGGTATCTTGCCCAACTACGCCAGCATTGGCGTGGCCGCTCCCGTCATCCTGATCTGCCTGCGCTTGTTGCAAGGTTTGGCTTTGGGTGGTGAGTACGGTGGTGCAGCCACTTACGTGGCCGAGCACGCTCCTCACGGCAAGCGCGGTGCCTACACCGCTTGGATCCAGACCACCGCGACTTTGGGCTTGTTCCTGTCGTTGATGGTGATTCTGGGTACACGTACCGCCATCGGTGAAGAAGCCTTCGCTGATTGGGGCTGGCGCGTGCCGTTCATCGTCTCCATCATCATGTTGATCATCTCGGTCTACATCCGTTTGAGCATGAACGAATCGCCTGCTTTCGTGAAAATGAAAGCCGAAGGCAAGACCTCCAAGGCCCCTCTGACCGAAGCTTTCGGCCAGTGGAAAAACCTGAAGATCGTGATCTTGGCCTTGGTCGGTTTGACCGCTGGTCAAGCTGTGGTCTGGTACTCCGGTCAGTTCTACGCTTTGTTCTTCTTGACCCAAGCGTTGAAAGTGGACGGCGCTACCGCCAACATCATGGTGGCGATCTCCTTGATCATCGGCACACCGTTCTTCATCGTCTTCGGTGCACTGTCTGACAAGATTGGCCGCAAGCCGATCATCTTGGCAGGTTGCTTGTTGGCCGCTTTGACCTACTTCCCAGTGTTCAAGGCACTGACCAAGGCTGCTAACCCAGACCTGGCCGCTGCTCAGGAAAAAGCCCAAGTGGTGGTGATCGCTGATCCAGCCGAGTGCTCGTTCCAGTTCAACCCCACAGGCACCAAGAAGTTCACCTCTTCTTGCGACATCGCCAAGCAACGTTTGGCTGGCGCTTCGGTGAGCTACTCCAACGAAGTGGCCGCTGCTGGTACACCCGCCATCATCAAGGTTGGCGAGACCACGGTGCAAGTCAAGTACTCTGCTGAAGACGTCGCTGCTGCCAAGGCCAAGGCCGAGGAAAAGCTGGCCGCTCTGAATGCTGCTGAACCCAAAGATGCCAAGGCCATCGAAGCTGCCACCAAGTCTGTCAAAGACCTGGGCAACGAGAAGACCGCTGGTGCGACCCTGTTGGGCTCCAACCTGGGTGCTGCTTTGAAGGCTGCTGGCTATCCTGCCAAAGCTGACATGGCCAAGTTCGACAAAGTGTCCGTCATCGCCATCCTCACCTACTTGGTGTTGTTGGTGACCATGGTGTACGGTCCTATCGCCGCCATGTTGGTCGAGATGTTCCCCACCCGTATCCGTTACACATCGATGTCCTTGCCTTACCACATCGGTAACGGCTGGTTCGGTGGCCTGTTGCCTACGACTGCTTTCGCGATCGTGGCGCAGACCGGTAACATGTACAACGGTCTGTGGTACCCCATCATCATCGCCGGTGCAACCGTCGTGATCGGTGGCTTGTTCATCAAAGAAACCAAAGACGTGGACATCTACGCTGAAGACTGATCTTCACTTGTAAGCAACCCGAGGGGGCTCGGGTGCTACATTCTGGGCCTTCCCTCTGTGGAGGGCCTTTTTCATTATTGGAGATGAACTATGTGGAAAATTGCTGTTGGATTTGTGGTGTTTGCCGCCATCGCTTTGTACGTGATCGGTAAAGGTGGCGACAGCCTGGACATGAGTGGCGAGAAACACGGCGCTGACGCTGTGCACACCGAGCCCGCCAAGGCCGATGCCGCGCCTGCCGCTGCACCTGCACCTGCTGCCAGCGCTGCCAAATAAGCGCAACGGTTGAGCGCCCTCAAGGGGCGTTGGACACAAAGCCACGCCTTCGCGTGGCTTTTCTTTTGGGCGCCTGAAATGTCACGGCCCGCGCCCTAGAATGTTTGGCCTTCACCCGATAAAGCCAACCCATGTCCCAAGGTCTCATCCGCATCCGTGGCGCCCGCCAGCACAACCTCAAAAACCTTGACCTGGACATCCGCACCGGCGAGTTGACGGTGGTCACCGGCCCCAGCGGCTCGGGCAAATCGAGCCTGGTGTTTGACACCTTGTACGCCGAAGGCCAGCGCCGCTACGTAGAGACCTTCAGCGCCTATGCCCGACAGTTCCTCGACCGCATGGACAAACCGGCAGTCGACAAGGTCGAAGGCGTGCCCCCCGCGATTGCGATCGACCAGACCAACCCGGTGCGCAGCTCCCGCTCCACCGTGGGCACCATGACCGAGCTGAACGACCACCTCAAGTTGTCGTTTGCGCGTTTGGGGCAGCTGTTTGACAAGGACACCGCGCAGCCCGTGCGCCACGACAGCCCCGAGACGGTTTACGCCGAGCTGGCGCTGCGTGCGGCGCAAGCCCAAGACCCGCGCCTGTACCTGACCTTCCCGGTCGAGCTGCCTGCGAGCACCAGCGCCGAGCAGGTCGAGCAATGGCTCTCGGCCAGCGGCTTCACCAAGGTGCAGGCCGAACGTGAAGTGGCCACGCCCACCGGACCGCGCAAAGTGCTCGATGTGGTGGCCGACCGTTTCCGTTTGGGCTCGGCCGAAAAGATCCGCGTGATCGAAGCGATTGAAGTCGCGCTCAAGCGCGGCAGTGGTCGCCTCAATGTGTATGTGGACTTGCCTGTCATTGCGAGCGAAGCGCGGCAATCCAGTCCTGAACCGTCACGTGATGTCGTTCTTCGTGATGGCATGGGGCCGATCATTTGGCGCTTTTCCACCGGCCTGCATTGCCCAGACAGTGACCAGCGTTACACCGACCCGATCCCGTCGATGTTCTCCTTCAACTCCGCCGTGGGCGCGTGCGAGACCTGCCGCGGCTTTGGTCGCGTGATTGGTGTGGACTATGGCCTGGTCATCCCCAACGACAAGCTCACTTTGCGGGCCGGCGCCATCAAGACCATCCAGACCCCCGCCTGGAAAGAGTGCCAAGACGACCTGATGCGCCATGCCGAGACCGAAGGCATCCCGCGTGACACGGCCTGGGCGCAGCTGTCTGAAGAGCACAAACACTGGGTCATCCATGGCTCGCCCTTGTGGAAGGGCAAGTGGAACCAGCAGTGGTACGGTATCACGCGCTTCTTTGAGTACCTGGAAAGCAAGGCCTACAAGATGCACATCCGCGTGCTCTTGTCCAAATACCGCAGCTACACCGAATGCCCCACCTGCAATGGCGCACGCTTGAAGACCGAAAGCCTGCTCTGGCGCATGGGCTCGCTGAACGACGCGAACGCGGTGCTGCCCGGTGCCAAGCGCTTCATGCCCGCAGGCGTGAAGTGGAGCCGTGCCCAGCTCGAAGCCCTGCCGGGCCTGAGCCTGCACGACATGATGATCATGCCGATCGACCAGCTGCGCACTTTCTTTGACCGCATGAGCGCCACCGCGGTGGCCGAGGCCTCGCAAGACGCCGAAGCACAAGCGCTCAAACTGCTGCTCGAAGAAATCACCACCCGCCTCAAATACCTGTGCGACGTGGGTATTGGCTACCTCACCCTCGATCGCCAAAGCCGCACGCTCAGCGGCGGTGAGGTGCAGCGCATCAACCTGACCACGGCTTTGGGCACCAGCTTGGTGAACACCTTGTTCGTGCTGGATGAGCCCAGCATCGGTCTGCACCCGCGTGACATGAACCGCATCACCCAGGCCATGCACCGCCTGCGCGACGCGGGCAACACGCTGGTGGTGGTCGAGCACGACCCGGCCGTGATGATGGCGGCTGACCGCATGATCGACATGGGCCCCGGCCCGGGTGAGCGCGGCGGCCAGATCGTGTTCGATGGCAGCACAGCCGACCTGCGCAAGGCCGACACGCTGACGGGCGCTTATTTGGGCGGGCGCAAGCAAGTGGGCCTGGGCTTCAAACGCATGGTGACCGACAGTACGCCGCGTTTGATTTTGGAAGGCGCCCGCGAGCACAACCTGCAAAACATCAGCGTGGACTTTCCGCTGCAACGCCTGGTCACCATCACAGGTGTCAGCGGTTCGGGCAAGTCGAGTTTGATCCAGGACGTGCTGGCCCCCGCACTGATGCGCCACTTTGGCAAAGCCACCGAAACGCCCGGCGCGCACGACCGCCTGCTGGGCGCCGACCACCTGAGCGATGTGGTGTTTGTCGACCAGTCGCCCATCGGCAAAACAGCCCGCTCCAACCCGGTGAGTTATGTGGGCGCGTGGGACGCGATCCGCGAGATTTTTGCCACCGCGCCAGAGGCGCGTCAGCGCGGCTACACCGCCAGCAAGTTCAGCTTCAACAGCGGCGATGGCCGTTGCCCCACCTGCGGCGGCTCGGGCTTTGAGCACGTCGAGATGCAATTTTTGAGCGATGTGTATTTGCGCTGCCCCGACTGCGATGGCAAGCGCTACCGTCCCGAAATTCTGGAAATCACCATCGAGCGTCAGGCCATCGGTGGCCAGCCCCGCCTGCTGAATGTGGCGGACATCCTGGACCTCACCGTGAGCGAAGCCGCCGCCTTGTTCGCGCAAGACCGCGACGTGATCCGCGCCTTGCAGCCCATCGTCGATGTGGGCCTCGAATACGTGCGCCTGGGCCAGCCTGTGCCCACGCTCTCGGGCGGCGAAGCGCAACGGCTCAAGCTCGCAGGCTTTTTGGCCGAGGCGGCCAAAAGTGCGTCCAAGAGTCGCCAGAGCTTGGCCCGCAAAGGCACGCTGTTTTTGTTCGACGAGCCGACCACTGGCCTGCACTTTGACGACATCGCCAAGCTCATGCGCGCCCTGCGCAAGTTGCTCGAAGCCGGGCATTCGCTCATCGTCATTGAGCACAACCTCGATGTGATCCGCGCCAGCGACTGGTTGATCGACCTGGGCCCCGAAGGCGGCTATGCCGGTGGCCTGATCGTGGCCCAGGGCACGCCCGAAGACGTGCGGCAACACGCGACCTCCCACACCGGTTTGGCGTTGCGTGAATATGCCGAGGCCATGGGGGAGGTGGGGGTGGTGCGGGAGAAGGGGGTTGACTACCCATGGTCCGTCACTGCGAGCGAAGCGCGGCAGTCCATGTCTGGATCGCCACCTCGCTTCGCTCCTCGCGATGACGGGGGCAAAGATACGCCTCGCAAGGCGCTCAACAACAACATCCAGATCGTCAACGCCAAAGAGCACAACCTCAAAAACCTGAGCGTGGACATTCCACGCGGCAAGTTCAACGTGGTCACGGGCGTCAGCGGCTCGGGCAAGTCCACGTTGGCGTTTGACATCCTGTTCAACGAAGGCCAGCGCCGTTATCTGGAAAGCCTGAACGCCTACGCCCGAAGCATCGTGCAGCCCGCAGGCCGCCCCGAGGTGGATGCGGTCTATGGCATCCCGCCTACGGTGGCGATCGAGCAGCGCCTGTCTCGCGGTGGCCGCAAATCCACCGTGGGCACCACCACCGAGGTCTGGCATTTCTTGCGCCTGCTGTACGTCAAGCTGGGCATTCAGCACTGTGTGCACGACGACACCCCGGTGCAACCGCAAACGCCCGACAGCATCGCTGCGCAGTTGATGACGCAGTTCCGAGGGCAGCACATTGGCCTCTTGTCGCCGCTGGTGGTCAACCGCAAAGGCGTGTACACCGAGCTGGCCGACTGGGCGCGCCCACGCGGCTACACCCACCTGCGCGTCGACGGCGAGTTTTTGCCGACGCAAGGCTTTCCGCGCATCGACCGTTTCAAGGAACACAACATCGAGCTGCCTGTGGCCAGCCTCGATGTGGTGCCGGGCAATGAAACCGCCTTGCGCCAGGCGCTGGGCAAAGCGCTGGAGCATGGCAAAGGCGTGATGCATGTGCTGAGCGATTTGGGCAATCTGCGCGAAGCCATGTTCAACGGCGAATCCACCGCCCGCATTGGCCAGCACCGGGTGTTTTCCACGCTGCGTGCCTGCCCCGCTTGCGCCACGTCTTATGCCGAACTCGACCCGCGCCTGTTCTCGTACAACAGCAAGCACGGCTGGTGCACCGACTGCGTGGGCACGGGCGTCAAGCTCAGCAAGGACGAGCGCAAAGTGTTCGACGACTCGGTGCGTGACGAGAAAGAAAAAGGCCGCGAACAAACCTTTGCCGAGCCCGAGATCGAAGACTTGGCCAACGTGGCCTGCCCGAGCTGCGAGGGGACGCGCCTGAACGCCACGGCACGTGCCGTGCGCCTGAGCTCGGCCAATGGCCAGGCTTGGCGCATCACCGACATCGCCAGCCTGTCCGTCAGCGACGTGCGCCAGTGGGTGGAAAAACTCCAGCTCGTGGGCCGCGATGCCGACATCGCCCGCGACTTGGTGCCCGAGATCAAGAGCCGTTTGGAGTTTCTGGAAGAGGTCGGTCTGGGCTACCTCACGCTCGACCGGGGTGCGCCCACACTCTCGGGTGGCGAGGCGCAACGCATCCGCCTGGCCGCGCAGCTGGGCAGCAACCTGCAAGGCGTGTGTTACGTGCTGGACGAACCCACCATTGGCCTGCACGCCCGCGACAACCAGATCTTGCTGAATGCCCTGCACAAATTGGGCGACAAGGGCAACACCTTGGTGGTGGTGGAGCACGACGAAGACACCATCCGCCGCGCCGACCACATCATCGACATTGGCCCCAGTGCGGGCAAACGCGGTGGCCGTCTGGTGGCAGAAGGCTCGGTGGCCGACATCACGGCCTCGGCCGAGTCGCAAACCGGCCGCTATTTGTTGCACGCGATGAAGCACCCTTTGCAGGTGCGGCGCGAAGTCACTGGATCGCCACGCTTCGCTCGCGATGACAAATCCAAAACCCTTCGCGATGACAAAGTGGGTGCCGTCATGGCGAGGAGCGCAGCGACGCGGCCATCCATGCCCGAAGCACCGCAAACGCCTGAACTGCAATGGCTCACCCTCAACGGCGCCAACCTGCACAACCTGCGTCAGGTCGATGTGCAAGTGCCCCTCAAACGCTTGGTCGCCGTCACCGGTGTCAGTGGCTCCGGCAAATCTACCTTGGCCCGCGATGTCTTGCTGGCCAATGTGCAAGCGCTGGTCAGCCAGCGCTCCACCTTCGCAGGCCGTACTGCGCAAGACGCAGGCCAACGCGTGGCTTTGAACGCCTGCGCCGATGTGCAAGGCTTTGAGACGATTGACCGCGTGCTCGAAGTCGACCAGACCCCGATTGGCAAAACACCGCGTTCGTGCCCGGCCACCTACATCGGCTTTTGGGACACGATCCGCAAACTGTTTGCCGAAACACTCGAAGCCAAAGCCCGGGGTTATGCCGCCGGGCGCTTCAGCTTCAACACCGGCGAAGGCCGCTGCCCCAGCTGCGAAGGCCAGGGCATGCGCACCATCGAGATGAGCTTTTTGCCCGACGTGAAAGTGCCTTGCGAAACCTGCCGTGGCGCCCGCTTCAGCCCCGAGACCTTGGCCGTGACTTGGCGCGGCAAGAGCATTGGCGACGTGCTGCAGATGGAAGTGGACGAGGCGGTGGACTTCTTCGCCACCATGCCCAGCATCGCGCACCCGCTGCAGCTGCTCAAAGACGTGGGCTTGGGTTACCTCACGCTGGGCCAGCCTTCACCCACGCTCAGCGGTGGCGAGGCGCAGCGCATCAAGCTGGTGACCGAACTCACCAAAGTGCGTGACGAAGTGGGCAAGCGCGGCAACAAGGCGCCGCACACGCTCTATGTGCTGGACGAGCCCACCGTGGGCCTGCACATGGCCGACGTGGACAAGCTCATCAGCGTGCTGCACCGCCTGGTCAACGCCGGTCACAGCGTGGTCGTGATCGAACACGACCTGGACGTGATCGCCGAAGCGGACTGGGTGATTGACCTCGGCCCCGAAGGCGGCAACGCAGGCGGCCGCATCGTCGCCGCCACCACGCCAGAAGCCTTGGTGCTTTTGGGCACCCACACCGGCAAGGCGCTGGCGCCGGTGCTGGCGAGGGCTTGATGGCATGTGAGGGCCGCCAAGATGGACCCCGGGTCAAGCCCGGGGTGACAAGCTATGCGCTTTGCCGTTCCATTTCAAATGTCATCCCGGGCTTGACCCGGGATCCATGCCCGCTTACGTCATCCCGGACGTGATCCGGGATCCATGTCTGTCCCCTTGTGTCATCCCGGACGTGATCCGGGATCCATGCCCGCTGGACTACAGGCTTCCCAAGCGCCACAGCGAAGTCACCTCCGCCGCCCGTGCCGCATGCAGCGGGTCTGACGCGTCCTGCGCTTTGCCGTGCACCGGCTTCACGTCCATGCGGCCCAGCACCTGCAGGCCTGCATCGGCGATCCAGCTCAGCAAGGCTTCGCGGGTGCGCAAGCCCAAATGCTCGGCCAGGTCCGACAGGATCAGCCAGCCTTCACCGCCTTCGCACAGGTGTGCTTTCAAGCCGCCCAAAAAGCCCTTGAGCATCTGGCTGCCTTCGTCGTAGACCGCCTGCTCCAGCACCGAGGTGGGGCGGGCCGGCAACCACGGTGGGTTGCACACCACCAGCGCGGCCTGGCCGGGCGGGAACAAATCGGCTTGCAGCAGCTGCACCTGGTTTTGCAGGCCCAGACGTTGCAGGTTGTCGCGGGCGCAGGCCAGCGCACGCTCGGCCATGTCGGTGGCCACCACTTGGCTTGCCCCCCGCCGGGCCAGCACGGCCGACAGTACGCCGGTGCCCACGCCAATGTCAAAAGCCACCGAGTGTTCTTTCAGGGCCGCAGGCAGTGGCGCTTGGGTCACCAAGGCCACATACTCGCCGCGCACCGGCGAGAACACGCCGTAATGAGGGTGGATGCGCAGGCCTTCGCCCAATGCGGGCACTTCGACGCCATTTTTGCGCCACTCAAAAGCACCGATCACGCCCTGCAAGGCGCGCAGCGAGATCACCGAAGACTGCCCATTGGCGGGGCCAAAGGCTTGCGCACACGCTTGCTTGGCATCGGGCGCGCGGCGCAGCGTGATGCCGTAGTCGCCGTTCAACTCGATCAGGATCTGGTTCAGCACACGCGTGCGCTGGGCTTGCGCCTGGCGGTGGGTGTGAAAAGCCGCACCGGGCACAGGCGCGGTTGCATCGGCTTTTTTGCGTTTGACTTTTTGTGGCTTGTCGATGCGCCGTGCCATCGCTTGCAGCAATTGGCGGGCGTTTTGAAAGTCGCCGCGCCACAGCAAGCCCGTGCCCTCGCAAGCCAGGCGGTAAGCCGCATCGGCGGTCAGGGTGTCGTCGGCCAGCACCACGCGGGCGGGCAGGTTCTGGTCCGAGCGCCACAGAGCCGAGCGTTCGCTGTCTTTTTCAGACCAAGTCAAAAGGGTGGGGGTGTTCATGTTCACGAGATGCCGTTCAGCAGGTGTTGTGCCAATTCGGCAAAGCCCGCGCCACGTTCACCGGTGGTGATGTAGCGGGGAGGGTGTGTCAGCTGCGCTTCAAAGCGCCGGATGTTGGCCACGCCCACGCTGTGCGGGAAGCGTTCAAACATCACTTGGTCATTGGTGGAGTCTCCCACATAAACCCAGCGCTCGATCTCGGCGTCCAGATCGCGGCCCCACAGCTCGCGCACGATCCAGCGGGCGCCCGAGAGCTTGCTGTGCGCGCCAAACCAGCCGTTGATGTGGATGCTGCTCACGGTGGCGCTCATGCCTTCGCTGCGCATGATCTGCACCACCGCGTCGATGGCGCTTTGCGGCAGGTGCGCGAACTCGCTGTGGTCGACGGCGATGTCGGTCTCGCGGCCCGGATGGTCTTGCGACAGCTGTGCACCGGGCACCTCGCGCAGCACGCGTTGGCCAACAGCCTGCATGCGCGCCAAGTTGCGCTCACGTGTGGCGGCGTCTTGTTGGTAAATCTTGCGCAGCCCATGCGCCGGTGTGGCCAGCAAACCCACAGCGCCGTTCTCGGCCACGATCGCGTCCACCGGCCAGCGGTTCACAAAAGGCGCGCTCCAGCCCACCGGCCGACCGGTGATCGGCACCACCTGCAAGCCAGCGGCTTTCAGATCGGCCAGTGCCTGCAAGGCATCGGGCGTGATGGCGCCTTCGGTGGTCAGGGTGTCGTCGATGTCGGTGAACACGCCGATGGGGCGCAGGCCGCGTGTGGACCAGGAGGGGAGTTTCAGCATGGTGAAGGCTTCAGGTCAGGCCCCGTTGTGAGGCCGGCCCGGATTCAATGGACGGCGTCGCTGAAGCGCCGGTCCATTTTGCCTCAATGCCTTCAGGGCGCGGAGGCCACCAGTGGCTTGAGTTTGTCGGTGCCGCGGATGCGCGTACTGGCGCGCCAGTCCAGGCGCGACACATAGTTCTTGGCCCGATCTTCCGAGCGGAACGGACCCGTCACCACGCTGTATTGCCATTCGTCTGCGTTGGGCGCTTTGCGCACGGCGATGATGCGTGCCGTCCCCAGCTCCTTGTGCTTGGCCTTGAGTTTTTGGGCCTGGTCTGCGGTGCTGAACGTGCCGTGCTCAACCACCAGCGTGTCGGCGGGCAGTGCCTTGAGCCAGCGGGCGCCTGTGCGTGCCACCTCGGGCAGTGCCTTGCGGACAGCCGCGGGCGCGGCCATTGGGGCCGGTGCGGGTTGGGGCGCTGCGCTTGCCTTTGGAGGAGCCTCTGGCTTGGCCACTTCCTTGGCCACTTCCGGCGCAGTAGCCGCTGGGCTGGCGGGTGCTGCAAGGGCAGCGGCTTCACTGGCCGCCACGGCAGTAGCCAAAGGAGCCGAAGCCACAGCAGCAGATGCTTGCGCAGCAGGTGCAGCGGCGCTCTCAGATGCAGCACTTGCCGCGGCCTGTTCAGGCGCGCGGGTGTCCGGTGCTGACGGGGCAGAGGTGGATGTCGACCACCAAGCCAGTGCGGCCAAAACAACGGCCCCCGCCAAGCCTGCAGCGACCTTCATGTTCTGACTTGTGCCATATGCCGGCCAATGCATCGCCGCGCTGGCGGCCTGAGGCATGTCGCGGGTCTCAGTGAGTGCGTTGTCCAGGGGGTCTGGCGTCATGTTGGGCTCATCGACTGCGGCACCTTGCCGCGGCGTTGCATCCAGATCCAGCAAGAGGCTTTCGCTGTTGGCATGGTCTTCCCACGCTTGCAGTGGGCGATTGCTCAGCCAGATCACCCGGAAGGGCAGGGCAGGGAACAACTCAATCAGTCGGAAAATGATCGATTGTTGCTCCGCAGAAAGTCGCTCCGCTTCGTCGATCACCCAAATGTGAATCGGGCCCAGCTTGTCCGTCGGCTTGGCTTGCTGCTCCAGGTAAGGCGCGACGGCTTGGTTGAGCCGGCTGATCAGACTCAGAAACTCGTTGCCGTTGTATTTGTCGATCTGTACCTGGGCATCCAGGGTCTTCGCACTGGCCAGTATACGGTGCGAAAAAGCCTTCAGTGTGGTGGGGTTCTGGCTGACCAGCCCCAAGCTGCGCACATCCTCCATCAAATCCTGAGCCAGGTCGATCGGTGAGTCAAAGAGGGTCATGTGTGCAAGCTCCGGGGCAACAGATGGCGTTAGAAGATTTGTGGCTTTCCATTGTAGAGTCTACAAAAGAAGTCTTTTGAGGCGGCGAGCATGCTCGCAATCCCTGATGTGCTGGATTGCAAGGGTGACATGCTTTTGGCCAGTCGCATGGCATCATGTGACCCATTAAATCAACAAATGGAGTCAAACATGCCCCCCCTCAATCGCCGCCCCGTCTTGAGCGCTGTTGCCGCACTGGCCTTGTCGCTCGGCAGCTTCATGGCATCTGCCCAGACCACCTGGCCCACCAAACCCGTCAAGATCGTGGTGCCCTTTGCGCCCGGTGGCACCACCGACATCCTGGCCCGAGCCATCGCCCCTGACCTGTCCAAAGCCTTTGGCCAACAGTTCGTCATTGAAAACAAAGGCGGCGCAGGCGGCAACCTGGGCGCCGAAATCGTGGCCAAGTCGGCAGGCGACGGCTACACCCTGCTCATGGGCACCGTGGGCACGCACGGCATCAACCGCGCCTTGTATGCCAAGCTGCCCTACGACCCCTTCAAGGACTTCGCGCCCATCACGCTTGTCGCGGGTGTGCCCAACGTGATGGTGATCAATGCCGAAAAAGCCGTCGCCAACAAGATCAACAACGTCAACGACTTCGTCAAGTACGCCAAAGCCAACCCCGGCAAGCTCAACATGGCCTCCAGTGGCAATGGCACCTCCATTCACCTGGCGGGCGAATTGTTCAAGTCCAAGACCGGTATTTTCATGGCCCACATTCCTTATCGGGGTTCGGGTCCCGCCCTGCTGGACTTGTCGGGCGGCAACATGGACGTGATGTTTGACAACCTGCCCTCCGCCATCCCGCTGATCAAAGGCGGCAAACTCAAGGCTCTGGCCGTGACCAGCGCGCAACGCTCTGCGGCCATGCCCGAGCTGCCCACCATCGAAGAAGCGGCTGGCCTCAAAGGTTTTGAAGCCAGCAGCTGGTTCGGCCTGTTGGCCCCCGCAGGCACACCGCCCGATGTGGTCTCCCGCATCCAGCAAGAAGTCGCCAAGTCGCTGGCCAGCCCCGCCTTGAAAGAGCGCCTGGCCACCTTGGGCGCCATTCCCAGCGGCAACACACCTGCTCAATTTGCTGCGCTGATCGACAGCGAGCACAAAAAGTGGGCCGAAGTTGTCAAAGTCTCTGGCGCCAAGGTGGATTGATGGCCTGGTTTGACGGGTTTGAGCGCCGGGCCTTGACGATTCAGGGCCTGCCTGTAGCCTGTCGACAATCATCGGATTGGGCTGCCCAAGCGCACCTGCCGGTGCTGGTTTTGCTGCACGGGTTCCCGCAAACCCACGTCATGTGGCACCGCGTGGCCCAGCTGCTGCGCGGGCGCTACCGTCTGGTGATACCCGATCTGCGCGGTTACGGCGACTCGTCACATGAGCGCGGTGATGCCGAGCACGCCCATTACAGCAAGCGCGCCATGGCTCAAGAGGTGATCGGTTTGCTCGATGCTCTGGGCGTGAGTGACTTCTACTTGTGCGGCCATGACCGTGGCGGTCGTGTCGCGCACCGGCTGGCGCTGGACCATGCTGCGCGTGTCAAGAAGCTGTGCGTGATCGACATCGCGCCCACCCTCGACATGTACAGCGGCCACTGGGGCAAAACGCCCGAGGTTGTCGGCCCGGTGGACGACCCGTACTTTGCCTTTGCCCAGGCCTACTACCACTGGTTCCACCTGACGCAAGCCGCGCCGCTGCCGGAGCTCATGATCGGCGGCAACCCCAAGGCTTATCTGCACGCCAAGCTGGGCGGCTGGGGCAGCCAAGGTTTGGGCTACATCGAGCCCGAAGCCTTGGCCGAATACGAACGCGCATTTTGCAACCCGGCCCTCAATGCGCAAGGCTGGTCAGCCGCGATCCACAGCGCGGCCGAAGACTACCGCGCCAGCGCAGGCATCGATCTGCAGCACGACCGCGAAAGCCGTGCAAAAGCGCACAAAATCGCGTGCGACACCCTGGTCTTGTGGGGCGAGCGCGGCGTGGTCAACCGCATGTTCAAGCCGCTTGAGCTGTGGCAAGCGCAGTGCGCAGGGCAAGTGACCGGTCAAGTCATGCCCGCAGGGCACTTCATCCCTGAGGAATTGCCCGGTGCGACCTGCGAAGCGCTGAGCCAGTTTTTCCCTGCATAAACATTCCGACCTCAAAGTGTTGTCTAAGGCATCTGTTCAAATGCCTTCTTGAATTCCTGCCACTCCTGATTTTGTCAACTTTGACATCTTTATTTGGGCAATTAATTATTATTTTTGCAACATGAAGACCATTTAAACGCGCATCTGATGGCGTTTTTGATGTACGCCAATTGGCGTATTTAAATTTCATATTTTTCCTGGATACTTTTGTCATAAATGCCAATTGGCACAAATACGACAAAAGTGACGTTACCGCGCGTGCCCTTGCACACGCGCAACTCAAGGAAATTTATGACATCCACGACATTTCTGCGCCGCTCGGACCCACAAACGAGCCTCGCTGCCTTTGGATCCCGCTTGGCTGGCGCTTCTTCTTTGAGTGCTTCTTCTATCGCTTTTGTCGCGTCCTCATGCGCGCGAGGCCTGCTCGCCCCCTTGCTGCTGTGCCTGTCCTTCGGTGCATTGGCTCAGAACTACTACACCGCCCCGGGCAGCCCCATCCGCACCTTTGGCCAGCGCTACGCCCAAGCCGCCCAAGTGGTCGACAGCCAGTCGCGCATGGTCTTCTACCGCACCCGCCAGTCCTCTTCTGTGCCCGGCGCTGCCAGCATCTACGTCAACGGCGCCTACCACGCCTCCATCATCCCCGGTGGCTACAGCGAGCTGTGCATGCCCCCGGGCAGCATTGAGCTGGGCCTCAAATCGGTGGAAGTCGGTCGCAACGTCAAAGACAACCTGGACACCATCACGGTGATGCGAAGCGCCTCCGCTCAGACCCAATTTTTCAGGGTGCAAGACACGGGCCGTGGCCGCCAGGTACTGCAGCCCGTGCAAGCGGCCGAGGCCCTGCGCGAGATCGACGGCGCACGCGAGCAAACCCACACCATCTCGCGCGTGACTGGCGCTGTCGAGTGCAGCATCAACCGCAACCCTGCCCCCGCACCGCAAACCATCACCTTGGCAGCCGACGCCTTGTTTGCCTTTGGCCGCTCGGACCTGGGCGCCATGTCGCCCACAGGCCGCGCCTCGCTCGACGCGCTGGTGGCCCGCCTGCGCAGCGAATACATCCAGCTGGACCGCATGCACATCATCGGCCACGCCGACCCGCTCGGTCAGCCCGGCCCCAACGAGCGCCTGTCCATGGACCGGGCCAATACCGTGCAGCAATACCTGGCCCAAGCGGGCCTGGGCAGCGTGCGCATGAGCAGCGAAGGCCGTGGTGACCGCGAGCCCGTGGCCACCCAGTGCGGTCGTGTGGCCACACCGCAGGCCATCGCCTGCCACGCGCCCAACCGCCGCGTGGTGATTGACATCGCAGGCGCGCGTCGCTGATCACAGCTGACCTCAGCTGAGCACCGCTCACAGACCTCACACCTACCGAACACATCAGCCGCCAGCGGCACCAAGCATTCAGGGAAGCACCACCATGGCCCAGCAATTCAAAGTCCTCGTCAACGCCGGTAAAGATGAAGCCGCGCAAACCCTCTTGGCAGAACAGGGCGCAGGCCAGCGTGGCCGCCCGCTGATCATCAAGGCCAAAGCGGGCGCCAAGTACCAACTGGTCGAGCAAGG
This sequence comes from Limnohabitans sp. MMS-10A-192, assembly GCF_003063335.1. GTDB lineage: Bacteria > Pseudomonadota > Gammaproteobacteria > Burkholderiales > Burkholderiaceae_C > Limnohabitans_A. The sequence goes on from NZ_NERX01000008.1 coordinate 37,299, forward strand.
CAAGGGCAGGGGCAATGACTTGGCCCCTGACAACATCAAGGCCAAGCGCGTGGGCAAGCACCTGCACCTGATGTTTGAGACCGACACGGTGGCCGACGTCATCATCGAGGACTACTACGACGTCATGCCCGAGGGCTACAACGGCGTGATCGGTAAGGCAGAAAACGGCAGCTACTACGAGTACCTGACCGAAGACCCAACAGACCCCGGCCTGATCCCCCAACTCAAGGACAACGTCACAGCCGTCACGCAGGCGCTGGGCGGCGCTGAAGTGTCCCCTGCAGGCGCTGCGATTGCTGTGGCCGCGTTCCCGCTCTTGGGCGCTTTGGGCTTGCTGGGCGGCGCAGCTGCTGTGGCCGCTGCGGCCAAGAACAACGACACCACCACGACCACCACCACCGGCAAGCTCGATGCCACCGCCCCCAACGACAGCGGCGTTCTGGGCGACAACATCACCAACGACGCCACGCCAACGCTCAGCGGCACCGTGCCCGCAGGCTCGACCGCCACCGTGACCATCAACGGCCAGACTTATCCCGTCACGGTCAACGCCGACGGCACCTGGAAGTTCACACAGCCGAACAACCTGCCCGACGGCACGTACACCCCGGTGCTCAATGTCACGACCAACGGCGTGACCACGACCACCAACCTCACACCGTTCACGGTGGACACCTTCACCCGTGTGGATATCGGCAGCGCCGGCCAGGTCGGGACCCTCAACCCCATCAGTGGCACTGCAGAGCCCGGTGACACCATTGTGGTCAAAGACGTCAATGGCCAGGTGATTGGCACCGCCACCGCCAACAGCGCGGGCAACTGGAGCTTCACCCCCAGCGCTCCACTGCCTGCAGGTGCCATCACGGCCACAGCCACCGATGCGGCAGGCAACACCGCCACCGGCACGGGCAACCCTGTCAACGCCAACAGCAGCCTCAAGACCGCACTGACGATCGACCCGATCGCCGCAGACAACGTGCTGCTGGCCAACGAGTCGGGTGCCACCACCTACACCGTCACCGGCAAAGTCACCGGCGCCTTCGCCGCTGGCGATGTGGTCTTCCTTTCGCTCAATGGCAAGACCTACCCAGCTGTGGTCAGCGCAGACGGCACCTACAGCACCCTGGTCAGCATGGCTGACCTCAAGGCCGACCCCGACACCAAGATCGAAGGCAGCATCACGCCCACCGGTGGGGACCCCGCCACGGCTGCGCAGGACTACACGGTTGAATCGGGCAATGTGGCCACCCAAACGGCGCTGTCCATCGATCCGGTCACGGCCGACAACATCATCAACAGCGCTGAGGGCACAGGCAGCATCGCCATCACCGGCAAAGTCACCGGCAAGTTCTCTGCTGGCGACACCGTCACCCTCACGGTCAACAACAAGACCTTCACCGGTCAGGTTACAGCCGACGGCAGCTACAGCATCGCTGTGCCTGCGGCCGATCTGAAGGCAGACGCAGACACCCGCGTGGACGGCACCGTCACCGGCACGGGCGGCACGCTGGCCAAGGCCATCCAAGACTACGGTGTGGACGCGAACGTCAACCCCGCGCCACCGGCCAGCCTGAAGACTGCGCTGACGATTGACCCGATTGCCGCAGACAACGTGCTGCTGGCCAACGAGTCGGGTGCCACCACCTACACCGTCACCGGCAAAGTCACCGGCGCCTTCGCCGCTGGCGATGTGGTCTTCCTTTCGCTCAATGGCAAAACCTACCCAGCGGTGGTCAGCGCAGACGGCACCTACAGCACCCTGGTCAGCATGGCTGACCTCAAGGCCGACCCCGACACCAAGATCGAAGGCAGCATCACCCCAACTGGCGGCGACCCCGCTACGGCAGCGCAGGACTACACCGTCGAATCTGGCAACGTGGCCACCCAAACGGCGCTGTCCATCGACCCGGTCACGGCCGACAACATCATGGGCAGCACCGAGTCCACCGGCAACATCGCCTTGACCGGCAAGGTCACCGGCAAGTTCTCTGCAGGCGATGTGGTCAAGCTCACGGTGGCTGGCGTCACCTACAGCGGCACAGCCGCCGCCGACGGCAGCTACAGCATCCCCGTGCCCGCAGCGAGTTTGCTGGCCGACAGCGATACCCAGGTGGACGGCACTGTCACCGGCACCGGTGGCACCGTGGCCAAGGCCGTGCAGGACTACGGCGTGGACCCCAACATCAACCCCAACAACACCAGCACCGGCGCACTCACACCCACCGCACCCAACGACAGCGGTGTGGTCGGTGACAACACCACCAACGACAACACCCCGAGCTTGAGCGGCAAAGTGCCAACGGGTTCAAGCGCCACGGTCACCATCAACGGACAGACCTACCCGGTCACCGTCAACCCCGACGGCACCTGGTCCTTCACGCAACCGACCAACTTGCCTGACGGCACTTATTACCCGGTGCTCAACGTCACCACCGGCGGCGTGACCACGCCCACCAACATCACGCCCTTCACCATCGACACCACGCCCCCCACGGTGGCCGTCATCAGCAACGCGTCTGCATTGGCCACGGGCGAGACCGCCACGATCACCTTCACGCTCAGCGAAAAAAGCACCGACTTCACCGCTGACGACGTCGCCGTCACCGGCGGCACCTTGTCCAACTTCCAGCAAAGCGCCACCGACCCCAAGGTCTACACCGCCACGTTCACACCGTCCAGCACCGGCACCAGCGCCACCGTCAGCGTGGCCAGCGACAAATTCGCCGACGCCGCTGCCAACCGCAACACCGACGGCGCAGAAGCCAACAACACCGTCAGCTTCAAGACCAACGCCACCATCACCGGCGCGCTCACAGCCATCGCCCCCAACGACAGCGGTGTGGTGGGTGACAACACCACCAACGACACCACGCCCACCCTGAACGGCAAAGTGCCCAGCGGCTCCACCGCCACCGTCACCATCAACGGCCAGACTTACCCCGTGACCGTCAACCCCGATGGCACTTGGTCATTCACCAACCCGACCAACTTGCCCGACGGCACCTACACGCCGCAGCTGAACGTCACCACCAACGGCGTGACCACCACCACGCCCATCACGCCGTTCACCATCGACACCACACCGCCCACGGTCATCGTCACCAGCGGCAGCAGCAGTCTGGCCAGCGGCCAAACCGCCAACATCACCTTCACCCTCAGTGAAGTCGTCAGCGACTTCAGCAACGGAGACATCACCGTTGCCGGTGGCACCCTGAGCAACCTGGTGCAAAGCGCCACCGACCCCAAGGTCTACACCGCCGTCTTCACGCCAACAGGCACCAGCGCGAACGCTCTGGCCACCATCGGTGTGGCCAGTGACAAGTTTTCTGATGCGGCAGCCAACTTCAACAAAGACACGCTCATCAGCCCGGCACCTGCAGGCGCCACTTACGAGGCCAACAACAGCGTCACGCTGACCACCAACGCCACAGTCAGCGGCCAGCTCTCAGCGGCCAGCGACAACAGCACCGGCACGCCCAACGACCACAAAACCAACGACGCCACCCCCGAGCTGACCGGCAAAGTGCCCGCAGGCTCCACGGCCACCGTCACCATCAACGGCCAGACCTACCCCGTCACCGTGGCCCCTGACGGCAGCTGGACTTTCACGCAGCCGACCAACCTGCCCGACGGCACCTACACCCCGGTGCTCAACGTCACCACCAACGGCGTCACCACACCGACCAACATCACGCCGTTCACCATCGACACCACGCCACCCACCGTGGCCATCACCGGCACCACCAACACCTTGGCCGCAGGCCAAAGCACCACGCTCACCTTCACCCTGAGCGAAGCCAGCAACGACCTTACTGGCGGCGACTTCGTGGTGGCCGGCGGCACCCTCAGTGCCCTGCAGCAAAGCGCGATCGACCCCAAGGTCTACACCGCCACTTTCACGGCCACCCCTGGCACCACGACCGCCAGCACCGCCACGGTCAGCATCGCCAGCGACAAGTTCGCCGACGCCGCAGGCAACCTCAACAAAGACGGCGCCGATGCCAACAACCTGTGGACCGGCAGCATCACGCCCGTCCCAGCGCCCCAGCCCCCCGCCAGCCTGAAGACCGCGCTGACCATTGACCCCATCACCGGCGACAACGTTGTCACCTTGGCCGAATCCGGCGCCACCACCTACACCGTCACCGGCAAGGTCACAGGCACTTTTGCTGCGGGCGATCTGGTCACCTTGCGCCTGAACGACAAACCGTTCTACGCCACCGTTCTGGCCGACGGCACCTACAGCACGGTTGTGCCCATGGCCGACATCAAGGCCGACAGCGACACCAAGATCGAAGGTTCGGTCACCGGCACCGCAGGCCAATACGCCACGGCTGCGCAGGACTACACACTCGAGACCACCAACGCCGTCACCCAGACCGCGCTCGCCATCGACCCCGTCACCGCTGACAACATCATCGGCAGCAGCGAATCGACGGGCAGCATCGCCATCACCGGCCGCGTCACCGGCAAGTTCTCCGCTGGCGACGTGGTCAAGCTCACTGTGGCGGGCGTCACCTACTCGGGCACCGCCGCTGCCGACGGCAGCTACAGCATCCCCGTGCCCGCAGCCAGCTTGATCGCCGACAGCGACACTGCCGTGGACGGCACCGTCACCGGCACCGGTGGCACCGTGGCCAAGGCCGTGCAGGACTACGGCGTGGACCCCAACATCAACCCAGGACTGGTCGACAAGACCCCGCCCACCATCGTCGTGGCGCGCACCAACAGCGCCACCACCACACTCGACGCCAACGGCAAAGAAACCCTGGTCTTCACCCTCAGCGAGGCCAGCACCACCTTTGACGCCAACGACATCGTCGTCTTTGGTGGCAGCGGCACCATCACCGGCTTTGCCGCCGTGCCCACCAGCGGCACCGCATCCACCGGCTACACCCAATACACCGCTGTCTTCACGCCGACAGCAGGCACCAACGGCACCGCCAATATCGGCGTGGCCAGCGGTAAATTTGCCGACAACGCAGGCAACCTCAACCAAGACACCTACCTGAGCCCCGCACCCACAGGCGCCACCACCGAGGTCAACAACAGCGTCAGCGTCGCCTACGACACCCGCAACACCAACACCGTTGACAACGACAAACCCAACATCCAGGTCAGCATCGACAAAACCTCGCTGGCATCGGGCCAAACGGGCACCCTCAGCTTCATCCTGTCCGAGGCGTCCACCGACTTCACCCTGTCTGACATCACCGTCATCAGCGGTGGCGGCACCGTCACCAACCTGCAAGCCGTCCCCGGCAGCAACGGCACCCAATACACCGCCACCTACACCGCAGGCGCCAACGCAGGCAACGTGCTGATTGGCGTGGCCGAAACCACCTTCAGCGACGCCGCCGGCAACTTCAACGCCGACACCTACAAAGGCAGCGCCACCGGCACCACCGCCGTCTCAAGCACCACCGCTGAGACCAACAACTGGGTCCAGCTCACCACCACCGGCAGTGTGGACAGCGCACCACCGACCGTCATCGTCAGTCGCACAGGCACCGGCAACGTCGGCAGCGCAGGCGAAGCCATCGTCTTCACCTTCAGCGAAGGCGTGGCCACCAGCAGCTTCACCCTGAGCGACATCGACGCCACCAACGGCAGCATGAGCAACCTGGTCCCGGTCGAAAGCAGCAAAACCGCCACCGGCGTGTACACCCAATACACCGCCACCTACACACCCGCCACCGGCAGCGCCGGCACGGGCAGCATCGGCGTGGCCGCCGGCAAGTTTGCAGACACCGCAGGCAACAACAACCTCGACACCTACAACGCCACCGCCGACACCGTCACGGGCCACATCGTCGAAACCAACAACCAGGTCGTGCTGCCCATCGACGCCACCAACAGCGTCGACACCACACCACCCAAGATCGCCATCTCCGCGGACAAAACCACGCTGGCAGCCGGTCAAACCGCCACCATCACCTTCACCCTCAGTGAAGCCAGCACCGACTTCGTGCAAAGTGATGTCACCACCACCGGTGGCAGCCTGAGCAACTGGACCCGCGTCAACGCCACCACCTACACCGCTACCTACACTGCCACCGCAGGCGGTCAAAGCACCGGCAGCGTACACGTCGACAGCAACGCCTTCAGCGATGCCGCCGTCAACTACAACCAAGACGGCGCCGATGCCAACAACACCGTTGACTTCATCACCAACAACGGCACCGACCTGACCGCGCCCAAGATCGCCATCAGCAGCAACCAAGCCAGCCTGACCACTGGCCAGACCGCCACCATCACCTTCACCGTGAGCGAAGCGACCACCGACTTCGACAACACCGACATCGCCGTCACCGGCGGCGCGCTGGGCACACTCACCCACGTCGGCGTCAACGCCGCAGGCGAAGACATCTACACCGCCGTCTTCACACCCGCCGCCAACAGCACTACCCCCGCCACCATCGCCGTGGCCGCAGGCAAGTTCCGTGACGCCTCGGGCAACCAAAACCTGGACACCTACAACGCCACCGCCGACAACGTCACCGGTCACATCGTCGAGACCAACAACATCGTCACCCTGACGGTCAACACCAGCACCGTCGCTTCGACCCTGAACCTCACCAGCGACAAAGCCACCGCCCTCGAAGCAGGCGGCGCCTACAGCGCCACGGGCGGCGCCACCGCAGGCACCAACCCCACCATGGCAGCGGCCAGCGGCGTGCTCAGCAACGACACCGGCACCAGCCCCACCGTCACCGGCATCCAAAAAATCAGTGACAGCACAGCCAGCCCCGTCACGGCAGGCACCACCAGCGGCACCGGCACGTCCATCGTGGGCCAATACGGCACGCTCAAGATCGGCGCTGACGGCAGCTACACCTACACCGTCAACAACACCGACGCCGCCGTGCAAGCCCTGCGCACCTCGGCCAACACCGTCACCGACGTCTTCACCTACACCGCCAGCGACGCATCCGGCAACAAAACCGCCAATCTGGTCGTCACCGTGCAAGGCGCCAACGATGCGCCCACCGTTGTCATTGCAGAGGCCGACAAGACAGGCACTGTAGGCATTGCACTCACACCGTTCAGCGTCATCAACAACTTTGCCGATGTGGACAGTGGCGCCAACGGCGAAACCGCCACCTACAGCGCCGCCATCACCGGCGGCGGCACTTGGCCCAGCTGGTTGACCTTCAACCCAGCCACAGGCCTCTTCACCGGCACACCGCCCACAGCAGGCACCACCAGCGTGGACGTCACCCGCACCGACGCGCTGGGCCTGACCGCCACCGACACCTTCCTGATCACGGTCAACCCCGCGGTGGACACCACACCGCCCAAGATCGCCATCAGCAGCAACCAAGCCAGCCTGACCACTGGCCAGACCGCCACGATCACCTTCACCGTGAGCGAAGCGACCACCGACTTCGACAACACCGACATCGCCGTCACCGGCGGCGCGCTGGGCACACTCACCCACGTCGGCGTCAACGCCGCAGGCGAAGACATCTACACCGCCGTCTTCACACCCGCCGCCAACAGCACCACCCCCGCCACCATCGCCGTGGCCGCAGGCAAGTTCCGTGACGCCTCGGGCAACCAAAACCTGGACACCTACAACGCCACCGCCGACAACGTCTCGGGCCACCTGGTGGAGACCAACAACATCGTCACCTTGAGCGTCAACACCACCACTGTGGCTGCTGCACTGGTGCTGGCCAACGACAGCGCCTCCGCCCTGGAAGCCGGTGGCACTGCCAACGGCACCGTGGGCAACAACGCCAGCGGCAGCGTGCTCACCAACGATGTGGGCGCCACACCGAAGGTGACAGGTGTCCAGAAGATCACCGACACCACTGCCACAACGGTCAGTGCCAACACCACCAGCAGCACCGGCACGTCCATCACGGGCCAGTACGGCACCCTGGTCATGGGCGCAGACGGCAGCTACATCTACACCATCGACAACAACAACGCGACGGTGCAAAGCCTCAAAGGCAGCACCAACACGCTGACAGAAGTCTTCACCTACACCGCCAACGACGGCACAGGAGCCAAGACCGCCAACCTGGTGGTCACCGTGCAAGGCGCCAACGACGCCCCTGTGGCGGTGGCCGATGTGGCCAGCGCCACCGAAGCCGGTGGCGTGGCCAACGGCACACCGGGCGTCAACCCCACCGGCAATGTGCTCACCAACGACACCGACGTGGACCTGGGCGACACCAAAGCCGTCAGCGCCATCATGGCGGGCATCGCAGGTACCCCCAGCCCTGTCACGGCGGCCAACGCCGCCGCCGACACCACCGGCATCACCGGCGCGCACGGCACGCTCAAGATCGGCACCGACGGCAGCTACAGCTACACCGTCAACCAAAGCGATGCCGCCGTCGAGGCCCTGCTGCCCACCAGCACACCGCTGACCGACACCTTCACCTACACCGTCAAAGACGCGGCAGGGCTGACCAGCACCCAGACGATTGTCATCAGCATCAACGGCGCCATTGACGTGCCAGCGGTCAACAACAGCACGGCGACCATCGACATCGTCTCGGCCACCACCGACAGTGGCATCAGCAGCAGTGACTTCATCACCAACGACCAAACCCTGAGCTACGCCGGCACCGTGACCGGCTGGGTGCCCGGTCTGGGTGACCGCGTCATGCTCGAATTCACCGACCCGCTCACCGGCTCGGTCACCACCGCCTTTGCCACGCCCAACAGCACCGGCGCCTGGACCTGGACAGACGCCTCGCGCAACCCCGGCACGTACATCCTCAAAGCAACAATCGTCAGCGCCACCGGCACCACGGCCATCAACACCGCCGCGCCGGTCAACGGCACCAACGGCGGCTACGACATCCAGCCCGTGGTCATCGACACCTCGGTGGGCACACCCGCCGAGATCAACCTGGCTGTGAGCATCACCACCGATGCCAACAACAACGCGTTCGTCAACACGACCGAACTCGGCGCAGCCACCACCTTCACCAGCCGCGCCACCTTTGACCCGACGCTGGCCAAACCCGGCATGGTCATCACGCTCAGCGACGGCACGACCAGCACCCCCATCACCTTGACTGCGGCCATGGTGGCCGCGGGCTTCGTGGAGGCCACATTTGCCAAGCCGGCCGAAGGCGCCACGCAAACCGTGACCGCCAAGCTGACCGACATCGCAGGCAACGTGGGCACCGCCACAGTGAGCGACAGCGCAGCGCTGGACACCACTGCCATCACCGTGGCCGTCACCCGTGCAGGCTCGGGCACCGTCACCACCAGCGAGGTGATCACCTTCACGCTCAGCGAAGCCAGCCCCGACTTTGCAGCGGCCAATGTGGACGTGACCGGCGGCACCCTGAGCAACTGGACCAAGGTGGACGCCACCCACTACACCGCCACCTTCACACCCACCGCGGGCAGCAACGGCACCGCCACCGTGGGCGTGACGTTTGACAAGTTCAGCGACACCGCAGGCAACCTGAACAAAGACACCTACGTGTCCAGCCCTGCATCGGGCTATGTGAATGACGGCAACAACATCCAGAGCTTTGCGTTTGACACCCGTGTGAGCGCCAGCCTGGCCCTGAGCAACGACACCGCCACCGCCGTGGAAGCGGGCGGCACCGCCAACGGCACAGCAGGCACCAACCCCGCCATCGCGGCCACCAGCGGCGTGCTGGGCAATGACACGGGTGCCACACCCACTGTGACCGGCATCCAGAAAATCAGCGACACCACCGCCACGGCGGTCACAGCGGGCAGCACCGGCGGCACGGGTGGTACATCCATCGCCGGCCAATACGGCACCTTGGTCATGGGCGCCGACGGCAGCTACGTCTACACCGTCAACAACGACAACGCCACCGTGCAGGCCTTGCGCACCACGGCCAACACGCTGACCGACGTGTTCACCTACACCGCTGCCGATGCATCGGGCACCAAGACGGCCAACCTGGTCGTGACCGTGCAGGGCGCCAACGACGCGCCCACGCTCGTCATTGCAGAAGCCGACAAAACCGTCACCGCGGGCAACGCGCTCACGCCCTTCAGCATCCTGGGCAACTTTGCCGACGTGGACAGCACAGGCAACGGTGAGACGGCCACTTACACCACCTCGGCTTTGCCCAGTGGCGTGACCTTTGACGCCGCCACCGGCACCTTCAGCGGCACGCCCACCACAGCGGGCACCACCGGCATCACCGTCACCCGCACCGATGCCGCAGGCCTGACCGCAACCGACACCTTTGACATCATCGTCAACCCCGTGGTGGACGCCACACCGCCCACAATTGCCATCAACAGCAACCAAGCCAGCCTGACCACCGGCCAGACCGCCACCATCACCTTCACGGTGAGCGAGGCCACCAGCGACTTTGCATGGAACGGCAGCACGGGTGATGTTGTGGTCACAGGTGGCAACCTAAGTGCGCTCAACCATGTGGGCGTCAACGCCGCAGGCGAAGACATCTACACCGCCGTCTTCACGCCCGCCACCAACAGCACCACCCCCGCCACCATTGCCGTGGCCGCCGGCAAGTTCCACGATGGCGCCAACAACCAAAACCTGGACACCTACAACGCGAGCGCAGACAGCGTATCGGGCCATGTGGTGGAGACCAACAACATCGTCACCCTGAGCGTCAACACCGCCGTGGTGACGGCATTGAATTTGACCAACGACACCACCACCGCGCTGGAAGCGTCGGGCATCGTCAACGGCACGGCAGGCACCAACCCCACTGGCAGCGTGCTGGGCAATGACACCGGCACAAGCCCCACCGTGACCGGCATTCAACTGCTCAGCGCCAGCACCGCCACGGCCGTCAACGCGGGCACCAACAGCACCAGCGGCACACCCATCACCGGGCAGTACGGCACCCTCAAAATAGGCGCCGACGGCAGCTATGTCTACACCGTAGACAACGCCAATGCCAACGTCCAGGCCCTGCGCACCACCAGCAACACGCTGACCGAAGTTTTCACCTACACCGCCACCGACAGCTCTGGCAGCAAAACCGCCAGCTTGGCCGTGACCATTCAAGGCGCCAACGACGCCCCCACCGTGGTGGTCCAAGAAGCGGACAAAACCGCCACGGTCGGCAATGCGCTGACCCCGTTCAGCATTGCCAACAACTTTGCCGATGTGGACAGCACCGCCAACGGCGAAACCGCCACCTACACCGCCACCGTGGGCGGCACAGCACTGCCCGGCTGGCTCAGCTTCAATGCCGCCACCGGCACCTTCAGCGGCACGCCCACAGCAGCGGGCACCACCACCGTCACCGTCACGCGCACCGATGCGGGTGGCCTGTCGGTCACCGACACCTTCGACATCGTCACCACCTTGCCTGTGATCGCCACCACCGTCAGCTTCAGCAGCATGACCAAGGACAGCGGCACCACCGCCAACGCCGACTGGACCACCAACGACGCCTCGGCAGGCCGACTCGTCTCGGGCGACATCAGCGCCCCACTGGCCACCGGCGAAGTCGTCAAGGTGTATGCCAACGGCGTGCTCGTCGGCAACGCCGTCGTCAACGGCACCAAGTGGGAAATCACCGACCTGGGTGGCTACAGCGCCAACTGGACCTACACCGCCCAAGTGGTCGGTGCAGCCAGCAACACCGGCCCCATGTCGGCCAACCGATTGGTGACGCTGAGTGCCGCTGACGATGCAACGGCCACCGTGAGTGGCACCGGCAGCACAGAAGCCATGACTTACACATCAGGCGTTCTGGATGCCTTGGCCGGTGATGACACCATCACGGCATCCAGCGCTGGCTTGCAAGCCATCTTGGCCGCAGGCGGCATGATCAAAGGCGGCGCTGGCTTGGATACCTTGGAATTGGCCGCAGGCACCACGCTCAACCTGGGCACGCTGACCACCAACCAAACGGTGCGCTCGATCGAGCAGGTCGAAGTCATCACCATGCAGGGCAACAACTCGATCCTGTCGATGACGGCCAACGACGTGCTGTCTCTGGGGGCCACCAACACCGGTTCGTCCAGTGCCAGCAACACCAGCACCATGGCGCCTTACAGCTTTGCGGCCACCACGCAAACCGCCATCGGCAGCGGCGCCACAGCAGTCACGCCCACAGGCACCACCAGCAGCGCGGACAAGGTGCAGATGGTCATCCACGGCGCATCGGGCGACACCCTCAACCTGAACAAACTGGCCGTTGACGGCGTGACCACCGCAGGCGCGCAAGGCAACACCGGTCTGGAAGGCTTCTGGGACTACAAAGGCCAAGTCACCATCAACAGCGTGGTCTACAAGGTCTACAACCACAGCACCACCCAAGCACAGGTGCTGGTCGATGTGGACGTGACCATGAACATCGACCCGCCAGCCGCCTTGGCCCTGGCCCTGAGCAACGACATCGCCAATGCCATTGAAGCCGGAGGCACGGTCAACGCCACCGCGGGCACCAACCCGTCGGGCAACGTGCTCGGCAACGACCAGGGCGCATCGCCCACGGTCACGGCCGTGCAATTGATCAGCAACGCCAGCGCCACCGCCGTGACGGCAAGCACCACCAGCAGCACGGGCACCACCATCACCGGCCAGTACGGCACTTTGCGCATGGGCGCAGACGGCAGCTACAGCTACGCGGTTGACAACGCCAACGCCACCGTGCAAGGCCTGCGCACGGCCAGCAACACCTTGTCAGAGGTGTTCACCTACACCGCCAATGACGGCACCGGCCCCAAAACAGCCAACCTGGTGGTCACCATCCAAGGCGCCAACGACGCACCCACCTTGGTGGTGGCAGAGCCCGACAAAACAGGCTTGTTGGTCGGCACCGCCATCAACAGCTTCAGCGTTGCGGGCAACTTTGCCGACGTGGACAGCACCGCCAACGGCGAGACGGCCACCTACACCGCATCGCCATTGCCAGCGGGCATCACCTTCAACGCCGCCACCGGCACCTTCAGCGGCACGCCCACCGCAGCGGGCACCACCAGCGTCACCGTCACCCGCACCGACGCTGGCGGCCTGAGCGTCAGCGACACCTTCGACATCGTGATCGCCGACGTCATCACCAAGACGGTGGCTTTCAGTTCCATGACCAAGGACTCCGGCACCGTCGTCGTCGGCGACAACGATAACTGGCTCACGTCGGATGCCAGCGCAGGCCGCTTGGTCTCGGGCACGATCAGCGCCGCCTTGGGCACCAACGAGGTGGTCAAGGTCTACGCCAACGGGACCGAAATCGGCAGCGCCCGCGTGGTGGGCCAAGCCTGGGATATCACCGACCTGAATGGCTACAACGCCAGCGCCAACTGGACTTACACAGCCAAAGTGGTCAACACCAGCACCAACAGCAGCGGCGTTCTGGCCACGCAAGTTGTCACCACCGACTTCGCCGAAGCCGCTCCGGTCATCACCGGCGTGTTCGACTCCGAAGCCGCTGGCGCAACCACCATCGCCAACAACGGCAGCACGGTCAACCCGATCCAGCAGGTCAGCGGCACCGCCTCGGCCAACGCCATGGTCTACCTGTACGACAACACCAGCACCAACTTGGTGGGCAGTGCCATGGCCGACGCCAACGGCAACTGGGAAGTCTCTGGCTTTGGCGTCTTGCCAAAGGCCAACACCTTCTCGGCCAAGCAGGTCGACGTGCATGGCAACGAAAGCAGCCTGTCCAACCTGTGGAACGTGACCACCACCGCCAGCGGTGGCTTCAACGGCAACTTCGACTCGGGTGGCAACACGGGTTTTGCCACCGACATGACCTTGTTGACCGCCGCGTCGAGCTTCAACTACGTGCGTCAGCGCTTTGGTTTTGCAGTGCTCGACAAGCCGATCGCTTACGACCTCAACAACAACCCCCAAACCGTGTTGGCCACCTTGACGCAGTCAGCCGCCACCACTTGGAATGGCACCGACACCTGGAGCCAAAAAACCTACGCCCCTGACACCAGCGTTGCCTTTGAAGAATATGAAAAGGGTTACAACACCTTCCTGAGTCTGGCCAGTGGCAAGATTTACTACGGCAGCTTTGACAGCTACGGTGGCGTGGGCCAGTTGGGTGTCCTCTGGGGCTCGCAGGTCGATGTGGTCAAGGGCCAGACCTACCAGTTCTCGTTTGACTACTGGAACACGGCTGTCGGCCAGTATTCCCCAGCACAGACCACCTTCATCCGTGCCTTGATCGATGGCCAACAGGTCATGGCCACGCAAAACAGAAGCACCGGCTCGGTCACCATCAACTACACGGCCACCAGCACCGGTCAGATCGACCTCACACTGGGGGCGATGGGTTGGGGCAGTGGCGGTGACTTTGCGCTGGACAACGTCAGCTTTGCGGCCACCACAGCCAACAACGGCAGCTTGGTGCCTGGCTCCCGCCCTGGCTTCACCGAAAGCGCAGACGGCACCAGCGCAGCCCCCATCGCCTACAACGGTGGCCCCATGGACGCATTGGGCGGCAACGACTTCCTGGGGGCGGCCGCAGGCGCCAACTTGCAGTCGCTGCTGGCCACCGGTGGCAGCTACATCGACGGCGGCGCAGGCGTGGACACCCTGGTCTTGAACGCAGGCACCACCCTCAACCTGAACGCCTTGACGGTCAACCAGACCGTGCAACCGATCCAACAGGTCGAGGTCTTCAAACTGCAAGGCACCTCCACCCTGACCTTGTCGGCCAACGACGTGCTCAGCCTGGGCGGCGCCAACGCCACCACCATGACCGGCTACAGCTTTGCCGGCAGCAGCGGCAAGGTGCAGCTGGTGGTGGACGCCACCAGCACCGACAACCTGGTGCTGACCCCACTGACCACCGACGCTGTCACCACCAACGGCATGCTGGGCAACACCGGCTTGGCCGGTACCTGGTCCGCTGCGGGCACCGCCACCATTGGCAGCACCACCTACAGCGTGTACAACCACAGCACCACCGACGCGCAAGTGCTGGTGGCCGGTGGCGCCACCGTGACCCCCAGTGCCAACGTCAACGCCACCCAATCCGTGGTCATCACCAAGGTGGAGAACACCGGTGCAGGCGCAGTGTATAGCGAAGAGTTCAATGGCGGCACCAGCACCGTGTCGGCCAACTTGCTCAACGCCACATCGCCACCGACCTACACCTCGACCACCGCGATCAACACCGCCGCCACCAAGATCACCACCGGCGCATGGGAAATCACCACCGAAGACATCTGGAACTCCTGGCAAGCCAACCAAAGCTTCGTGCCGGTCAACGAGTTGTACTTGCGCAGCGGTGCCACCGCGCCCACCAACAACACGTACAACAACGCTGTGGACAACATGCTGGGCACCGATGCCAAGCTGCAACTGGGTCTGGATGCCAACGAAGGCGGCGGCGGTAATGACTCGCGTCTGTACAACTTCACCTCCACAGCGGGTCCATTCACGTCCATCTCGATGAAGACCTTTGGTCTGAACAACAGCGCCTATGGCTCGTCACCCACGCAATGGGCTTACCCCCAGGTTGTGTTCCGCGATGCCGATGGCAATGTGGTTCACCGCGTTGACTTCCTGACGCTGAACTCCACGACCAAGCTCGACATGCTCAACGTCACCTTGCCACCAGGCATCACGGCCACATCGTTCGAGTTCCGAACGATCAACGCCGACCGCTGGTTCATCGACGATCTGAGCATGACCGCCGCCAGCAACGAGATCGTGCCGCACCTGGGCACCACGGCGGACACCACGCACAAGATCTCGGGCACCTACGCCACCACGCTCAACGCGGGCGAAGTCATCAAGATTTACGATGCCACGGGCACGGTTTATCTGGGCGATGCCATCGTCGACCCCGCCACCAAGACCTGGACATTCGAGTCACCCACGCCAGCGGCGGTAGGCACCCACCCCTACGTGGCCAAGATCGAATCGTCCGGTAGCGCTGTGGTCGCCACGTCCAACACCTACACCGTCAAAATTTTGGGTGCAGGCCAACTGGACATCGCATCCATCAGCACCGACTCGGGCACTGCGGGTGACTTCATCACCAACGACAACACCCTCGTCTACAACGGCACCTTGCCTCAGGCCTTGGCCACCGGCGAAAAAGTGTTGGTGCAGATCTATGCGGCCAATGGCACAACCCTGCTGCGCTCCAACGCAGTCAGCCCTGCAGCGGGCAGCACCACCTGGACATGGGACGACACCGCAGCCGCAGCCTTGGCCGACGGCAACTACGTCATCAAAGCCACCATCGTGGCCACCGACGGCGTCACAGCCGTCGCCTCTTACGGCGCACGCGGCACCGACACCCAGCCTATGGTCATCGACTCAGCGCCACCTGCACAGACCGTCACCTTCACCAGCATGACCAAGGACAGCGGCATCGCCGGTGCAAACGCCGACTGGACCACCGCCGACGCCAGCGCCGGTCGCTTGATCTCTGGCGCTGTGAGCGCACCTTTGGGCGCCAACGATGTGCTCAAGATCTACGCCAACGGTGTGGAAATCGGCAACGCCACCGTCAGCGGCACGCAGTGGACCATCACTGACCCTGCGGCCTACAGCGCCAACTGGACCTACACCGCCAAGGTAGTGGACGTGGCCGGCGGCATGGGCCCGCAAGCCAGCCAGGGCATCACGCTGGACAACACCGAGACCGCAGCAGTGATCAGCTCGGTGACGGAATCTGGTGTGGCCACGGCCATCACCGATGGTTCGGGTACCGTCGCATCGGCCAAAGTCATCACCACCGTGAGCGGCACAGGAACGGCGGGCGATGTGGTCTATGTGTACGACAACAGCAGCACCAACCTGATCGGCTCGGCCACCGTGGCTGCAGGCGGCGCTTGGTCCATCACCGGCCTGACCCTGGCCTCTGGTGCGCACACCTTTGCAGCGGTGCAGCGCGACGCGCTGGGCAACATCAGCCCGAACTCCAACTTGTTCAAGTTGGCGGCGGGTCAGGTCAACACGGCGGGCAACATGCTGGCCGCAGTGAGGCTGGAAGAAGAGGGCGGATGGGCCTTTTCCCAAAGCAACATGACCAATACAGCCTTGAACTTCTATCCGGGCAAAGCCGTCAACTCCGGCCCTGGTTATGAAACCTTCCGCGTCTTCTTCAAAGATGGCGGCATGTCCAGTGTGTCCATCACATTCTCTCAGTTACCCGATCTTCAATCATCGGCTGACAAAACTCAGATCAGGTTCTACGATGCCAATGGCGATCTGTTGGGGATGACGCAAAACGGCTTTTTTGCTTCGTTGTTGACGATCAACAACACATCACCGCAGGTCTACACGTTCAATTCGGGGACTTTCCTGAACGGCCAATTGGCCGCCCGCATGGAAATTTCAGCTGGCGTGTCCACGGCCTATACCATCAGCAATTTGGGCTTGACACCGGGTAACACCAACACACTGACGGCAAACACCCCACTGGGCGTGGTGGGCACGTCAGGCGTTGATGCCATGACCTACAACGGCGGCGCGATGTCGGGGCTCGGTGGCGACGATGTGATCACGGCCCAAGTGAGCACGGTGCAGGCCCAGTTGGCCGCTGGCGGCAGCATCAACGGTGGCTCGGGTGTGGACACCCTCAAGCTGCAAGCCGGCACCACGCTGGACCTGACCGCCATCACCGGCAACCAGACGGTCAAGAACATACAGGAAGTCGAAATCTTCCAGATGCAAGGCCAGTCCACATTGACGATGTCGGCCAACGATGTGCTGTCGCTGGGCGCCACCGATTTGGCGGGCTACAGCTTCAGCAGCAGCAACACAGCCAGCGCTGGCAAAGTGCAGTTTGTGGTGCAGGGCACCGCTACCGACAAGCTCAAACTGAGCCATCTGGCCAGTGACGCCTTGGGCAGCAACACCGGCACCTTGCCTGGCGAATGGCAGGACAAGGGCACCGTCACCATCGGTGGTGTGGCGTACCAAGTGTTTGACCACAGCACCACCAAGGCCCAGGTCTTGGTGGGCGGTAACACACAGACGGCCGTTTCATCCAACGGCGTAGCCATCAGCAGCATGACGCTGGACACAGGCACAGCCGGTGACTTCATCACCAGCAACGGTGCAGCAGGCCGCACCGTCACCGGTACCATTGCCACCGCCTTGTCGAGCGGCGACCGTGTGGAGGTGTATGCCGATGGCGTGCTGATCGGAAATGCCACTGTGTCAGGCACCAACTGGACCCTCACCGACACCACCGCGCACACCGCAAACTGGACCTACACAGCCAAACTGGTGACGGCCTCGGGCACCACATCGGCCACCACCAATGTGGTGTACGACGGGGTGGAAGCAGCGCCAGCCATCACAGGCGTCACCGACTCCAAAGGCAATGCTGTGGCTTCGGGAGCCTTGACGAGCGGCAACTTTTTGTCGCAAACCGCGGCATCGGATACCGCCACCAGCCCCGATTTCGCCTTTTACATTGACCATGTCGGCCCTAACGGCTTGACGAGCGACAGTAATTTGACCACCGGCCCCAAGACGGTCAACCCCATTTACGGGATTAATTTGGCTTATGGGCAAGAAGGCGGCATGTTTGATGCCCAAAACCCAACGGGTCCGGGTAGCAAGATCGAGATGGCCAGTAAAAACCTGATGACCTTGACCAAGGGGCAGGCCTACACGTTCTCCTTTGACGCCCACGCTGGAGCCCAGAACATTGACCCAACCCTTCCTACTCTTTCTTACGCCACACAGATCAAATGGGTTTTGTTGGATGCCAACGGTGTCCAACAAGCGGATGTGACCCCTTGGTATTCAGGCCCTGGCCGAATCGAAAGAAATGCCAGCGCCTATGGTGAAGCCATTCGCTTGAACTCTCGCACTGACACGCAGGCTTATGGGGATGCGTTCGTGAATTACCAAACGAATTTCCTCAGCGACTTGCCCACAGGTCAGTACCGTCTGGCGCTGGCGTATGAAGGGGGTGGCACGAACGTGATGATTGACCGTACTTACTTCGGTGTTGCCAAGAACCCGATCAACTCGGTTTCGGGTACCGGCACAGCGGGCTCGCTGATCCAGCTGTACGACAACGGCACCACCACCGTGGTCGGCTCGACCACCGTGGCGGCCGATGGCACCTGGACGGTCAACGGCCTGAACCTGGCCGCAGGCACGCACAGCTTCACCGCCAAGTCCACCGACGGCGCCGGCACTGTGAGTGCGACATCTGCTGCCTTCAATGCCACCGTGACCCCGGTTGCGCTGGACCTGAACCACGACGGGCAGATCGGCTACAGCCAAATCAAGATGGACTTGAACAGCGACGGCATTCTGGACACGACCGCCTGGGTGGGCTCGAAAGACGGCTTGCTGGTGCACGACGTGTACGGCGACGGCTCGGTGCGCAGCACCAGCCAGTTCGCCTTTGCCCGCCACGCCGGCGAGACCGACTTGCAAGGCCTGGCCGCGCAGTTCGACAGCAACCACGACGGCGTGCTCGATGCCAAGGATGCGCAGTTCGGCGAGATGGCCGTCTGGCAAGACGCCAACCAAAACGGCGTGACCGATGCGGGCGAGGTCAAGCATCTGGCCGAAATGGGCATCAGCTCGATCAAGCTGAGCAGCGATGGCGTGGCGCGCACGCCTGCGACGGGCGTGACCGAGTCGGGCCACAGCAGCGCACAGCTGGCCAATGGCAGCGACATGCTGGTGGCCGATGCGGCGTTCGCCTACGAGGCCTCGCAAGCGGCTGATCTGGTGCAAGCCAACGGCGGCGTGCTGAGCTTCAAGGCGGCCGACACCGTGGTCGATCTGAGCCGCTTTGTGGCGAACAACGCCTCCGCCACAGTGACGCAAGTGGACCTGACCGGCACCGGCGACAACACGCTGCGCCTGTCGCTGACCGACGTCCTGCAACAAGCCAACGCCAACGGCCAAGCCCTGCAAGTCAAAGGCAACGCAGGCGACACGCTGGAACTGTTCACACAAGGCACAACGCCTGTGCAAACCAGCACCACCGACTACGCCGCCTTCGACCTCGACCGCAACGGCTCAGTAGACCTCCTCGTCGACCAAGCCGTGCGCGTGAGCATGAGCTAAAGAATGGACCCCGGATCGGGGCCGGGGTGACATATGTGCTTCGCAAGGGCTAAAGAGTGGACCCCGGATCGAGTCCGGGGTGACAGTTGTTGTGCGGGGTGACAACTCCCTAATGTCATCCCGTGCGCCATTAAATGTCATCCCGGGCGCCAGTAAATGTCATCCCGGGCTTGACCCGGGATCCATGACTTCGAGTGCGCTTCGCGAGGGCTAAAGAATGGACCCCGGCTCGAGTCCGGGGTGACAAATGTGCTTCGCAAGGGCTAAGAAGTGGACCCCGGCTCGGGGGCCGGGGTGACAGTTGTTGTGCGGGGTGACAACTCCCTAATGTCATCCCGTGCGCCAGTAAATGTCATCCCGGGCGCCAGTAAATGTCATCCCGGGCTTGACCCGGGATCCATGTTTTCAAGTGCGCTTCGCGAGGGCTAAAGAGTGGACCCCGGATCGAGTCCGGGGTGACAAATGTGCTTCGCAAGTGCTAAGAAGTGGACCCCGGCTCGGGGGCCGGGGTGACAGTTGTTGTGCGGGGTGACAAGCCCCAACCACTTCTCAAGCCCCCAACCACTTCTCAAGCCCCCAACCACTTCTCAAGCCCCCAACCACTTCTCAAGCCCCCAACCACTTCTCAAGCCCGTGGCCGTTACAAACGCTCACGCTTGAGTTTGTCAAAAGGCATGACAAAAGTGGTGGTGGCTTTTAGCCTTGGGCATGGCTTACTTTGTCTACATCCTCGCCAGCCAGCGCCACGGCACGCTTTATGTAGGCGTGACCAACAACCTGGTGCGGCGCATTCATGAGCACCGCGAAAAACTCATTGAGGGTTTCACGTCGCAATACAACGTGACGCGGCTGGTCTGGTTCGATCAAACCGACAGCATCGAAGAAGCCATCACCCACGAAAAACGCCTCAAGCGCTGGCGTCGTGAATGGAAGATCGAGCTGATTGAAAAGACCAATCCGGCTTGGGATGATTTGTACGACGGGATCTTGTGAGGTGTGCGCTGCGCGGGGGAGGGCGTGGACCCCGGCTCGGGGGTCGGGGTGACATTTGTGCTGCGCAAGGGCTAAAGAATGGACCCCGGATCAAGTCCGGGGTGACAGTTGTTGTGCGGGGTGACAACTCCCTAACGTCATCACGTGCGCCAGTAAATGTCATCCCGGGCTTGACCCGGGATCCATGACTTTGAGGGCGATTCCTGGCTCCGCTGCCCGCCAAAAAAATCACAAAACAAATATTAAAAACATTACAAGCGGTAAAAGTAACATCTACGGTAAAAACGTTAATTAGATAATCACAAATACACCGTTTATTTAATCGTAAGAATTATAAAAAGACGATTCTACTTACATGTTAACCAGTAAAATTTGCCGACTTCACAGCGCCCCCAGTGGCGCTGTTTTTTGTGCCCATTTCTGGTTCAGCGCAACCACCGGGCACTGCGGTAGCCTGCCCGTCACCCCCCCCACACCCATGCCAAGCCCCACACACGCACCAAGCCGCAGCGCAGCTGTTTTCAGCGCGTCGTTGCGCCCCACACTCAGCCTGATCTTGGGTGCCGCCCTGTTGGTGCCAGCTTTGTCACAAGCGCAAGGCACAGCCGCTGACGCCTCTGTCGAAGCCCCTCTCATGAGCGGCGGCCTGGGCAAAGCCGCAGAAGCCAACGCCATGGGCGGCGGTGCTGCAGCGGCGGGCCTGGCCGGTGGCATGGGTGGTGCAGGCATACAGGGCCTGGGTGGCCGCGCTGCACTGCAAGGCATGCAGCCCCAAGTGGGCGCAGGCGCACAAAGCCAAAACGTCAACCCCACCACACTGCCCGCACTGCCAGCCCTGGCCCCCACACAGTTCCAGCGCTTCGTGCAAGACGCCACCGGCAAAGCCCTGCCGCTGTATGGCTACAACCTGTTTGACCGCAGCCGCTTCCCCAGCCTGACCGACGTGCCTGTGCCCGCCAACTACGTGGTTGGCCCCGGCGACGAAATCGACCTCAAAATCTGGGGCGCTGTCGACGTCGCCATGCGCCTGCCGGTCGACCGCAACGGCCAAATCACCGTGCCCAAAGTCGGCCCCGTCACCGTGGCCGGCACCCCCGCCAGCGACCTCGACGCCCACCTCAAAAAACAAGTCGGCCGCGTGTTCGCCAACTTCGAGCTCAGTGCCAGCATCGGCCGCCTGCGCTCCATGCAAATCTTTGTGGTCGGCCAAGCCCGCAACCCCGGCGCCTACACCGTGTCCAGCCTGTCCACACTGATCGGCGCTTTGTTTGAAAGCGGTGGCCCCGCTGCCAGCGGCAGCATGCGCGCCGTGCAACTGGTGCGCGGCGGCAAAACCGTCACCACCCTCGACCTGTACAAATTCATCCACGCCGGCGTCACCACTGGCGACGCCCGCCTGCTGCCCGGCGACGTCATCGTCGTGCCTGCCGCAGGCCCCCGCGTGGCCGTGACCGGCGCCACCGACACCGCCGCCATCTTCGAGCTGGCCAGCCCCGAAGAAAGCATCGGCCAACTGCTCAGCTACAGCGCCGGATCGCACACCCTGACCACCCCGCACAAAGCCCTGCTCGAACGCGTCAACAAACAAAACGCCAAGACCCCCCGCGAAGTGCAAGAACGCACCCTGGACGCCACAGGCCTCAAAACCACCGTGCGCGACGGCGACTTGCTCACCCTGTTCAAAATCAGCGGCCAATTTGCCAACGCCGTCACCCTGCGCGGCAACGTCGAACGCCCACTGCGCCACGCCTTCAAACCCGGCATGCGCGTGTCCGACCTGGTACCCGAAGCCGACGCCCTGATCCTGCCCGACTACTACAGCCGCAAAAACAGCTCCGTCCAATACGAAGCCCGCACCGACAAAGTCACTGGCGACAAAGTGGTCAACGACGTCAAAAACCAGCTCACCGAAATCAACTGGGACTACGCCGTCATCGAACGCCTGGACCCCAAAGCAGTCAAAACCACCCTGATCCCCTTCAACCTGGGCAAGGCCATCAAAGACAAAGACCCCGCCAACAACATCGAGCTCATGCCCGGTGACGTGGTCACCATCTTTGGCGTGGACGACATCCCCGTGCCGCTGGAAAAGCGCACCCAGTTTGTGCGCCTGGGCGGCGAAGTCAAAGTGCCTGGCATCTACCAAGTCAGCCCCGGCGAAACACTGCCCCAACTGGTGCAACGCGCAGGTGGCCTGAGCCGAGATGCTTACCTGTATGGCACCGTTTTCAGCCGCGAATCCACACGGGCGCAGCAGCAAGAAAACCTCAACCAGGCCATCCGCCGCATGGAAGCCCAAGTGCAGGCCCAAGCCGCCACCACGGTGCAAAACGTCTACGACAAAGACAGCATCAGCAACTCCCAAGCCCAAGCCGCTGGCCAACGCATGATGCTCGAGCGCCTGCGCAATCTCAAGGCCAGTGGCCGCATCGCCCTGGAGATGGACGCCGACCGCCCCGAGCTGCCCGCCCTGACCCTGCAAGACGGCGACAGCATCACCGTGCCCAGCAAGCCCAGCTTTGTGGCCGTGTTTGGCGCTGTGTTGGCCGAGAACTCTTTCATCCACCGCAGCAACGGCACAGTGGCCGACTACATCGACAAAGCCGGCCCCACCCGCGAAGCCGACCTCGAAGCCGCCATGCTCATCCGTGGTGATGGCACCGTCCTGTCCAACCGCGCCCAACGCAGCTGGGTGGGCTTTGGCAACATGAGTTTCATGAACACCCGCTTGCAACCGGGCGACTCCATCTTCATCCCCGAAGTCGTCGACCGCCGCAGCGCCTACACCCAATTCATCCAAGGCGCCAAAGACTGGACCGCCATCCTCTACCAATTCGGCATAGGCGCCGCCGCCCTCAAAACCCTGAAATAAGCGCCATCGCCCCCCGAGTCGTCATTGCGAGGAGCGAAGCGACGCGGCAATCCAGCCCCAGCCGCCCCATCGTCATTGCCCCCCTGACCCGTCATTGCGGGCCTGACCCGGGATCCATCCCCGAATCGTCATCCCGGGCTTGACCCGGGATCCATTGAATACCTAGACCCCGGATCAAGTCCGGGGTGACAAACAAATGTCATCCCGGGCCGCAAGTCGTCATCCCGGGCCTGACCCGGGATCCATCCCCGCCGCCGCAATCCACCCCCAACACATGCCCCCAAACCCCCTCCATCACTGGATCGAGTCAGGCGAAACCCAAACGCAGGAATTCAAAACCTCGTTTGACAAAGCCTGCATCGAAACCCTGGTGGCGTTTGCCAACGCCAAGGGTGGGCGCGTGCTCGTGGGCGTGACAGACCGGGGCGCAGTGCAGGGCACCACGCTGGGCAAAGAAAGCCTCAACGAATGGCTGGGCAAAATCAAAGACGCCACCAGCCCGGCCTTGATCCCCGACATCCAAGCCCACAGCGTTGACGGCAAAACCATCGTCGAAATCAGCATTGCCGAATACCCGATCAAGCCGGTCAACACACGCGGGCGTTATTACAAACGCATCGCCAGCTCCAACCACGCGCTGAACACCGGTGAAATCGCCGACCTCTACATGCAGGCCCTGCAACTCTCGTGGGATGCTTACGAGGCCCAAGGCCACCGAGCAGAACAACTCTCATCAGAAAAAATCCGTCGCTTCATTCGGCTTGTCAACCAGCACGGACGATTTGAACTCGACGAAACCAACCCACACGCTGCACTGGAAAAGCTCAACTACCTCAAAAATGGCCAGCCCACCTGGGCCGCCATGCTGTTGTTTGCGCAAGAGCCCCTGAGGCACAACGTCCACATCGGCCGCTTCAAAACGCCCAGCCTGATCATTGACGACCGCCAATTCACCGACACCCTGTTTGAAGTGGTCGAGCAGGCGATGAAATTCATCGTCTCGCACATCAGTGTGGCATTTGAGTTTGACGGCAGCATCCAGCGCAAAGAGCGTTTTGCCTACCCGCTGCCCGCCCTGCGCGAAGCGTTGCTCAACGCCGTGGTGCACCGCAGCTACACCGACCCCAGCGACATCCAAATCAAAATCTTTGACGACCAGATCACCATCTTCAGCCCAGGTACCTTTTATGGTGGCCTGACCGTGGCCGAAGTGCAGGCCGACAGCTACCGCTCCAGCCTGCGTAACAAACTGGTGGCCGAAGGCTTCTACCTCGTCAACGCCATCGAAAAATACGGCAGCGGCTTCATCCGCATCCGCAAAGCCCTGCAGGACTACCCGGAAGTCCAGTTCGACATCGCCGAAAAGTTTGGCGGCGTCATGGCCACGTTTTCACTCAAGGGGGAGCCACCCCAAGACACCCTGGTTGAGGGCGTAAATGTCGGAGTAAATGTCGCAGTAAATGTCGGAGTAAATGTCGGAGTAAATGTCGGAGTAAACCCCTTACTTCAGTACATCAAAGACACACCAGGGCAACGTGCCGGTGAGATGTCCATCGCATTTTCTGTGACACGCAGAACCATCGAACGCTGGCTCAAACAACTCAAAGACCAAGGTCACATCGAATTCCGTGGCGCCCCCAAAACCGGCGGCTACCACCCCAAACAACACAACTGACCCCTTCCCTCGTCATCGCCCCCGACCCGTAGCTGTCATTGCGAGCGAAGCGCGGCAATCCAGTCCCAGCAGTCCCATCGTCATAGCCCCCTGACCCGTCATTGCGAGGAGCGAAGCGACGCGGCAATCCAGTCTTCATGTCATCCCGACTCCAAATGTCATCCCGGACTTGATCCGGGATCCATCCCCCCTCCGTCCCCAACATGACCACCACCCCCGAACAACCAGACCAACCAGAAGACGAAATCAGTCTCCTGGACCTGCTCCAAGTCATCGTCGACAACCTGCGCCTGCTCGTCCTGGGCCCCTTGGCCGTCGGCATCCTGGCCCTGGGCATCAGCTTCCTCATCCCCCCCACCTACACCGCCAAAACCCAATTTTTGCCACCCCAGCAGCAGCAAAGCGCTGCTGCCAGCATGTTGGCCAGCCTGGGTGGTTTGGGTGGCCTGGCTGGTGCTGTAGGGGGCCTTAAAAACCCTGCAGACCAGTTCATCGCTTTCATGAAGAGCAACGCTGTGCTGGATGCCCTGATCGAGCGCTACAAGCTCGAAGAGCGTTACAAGGCCGACTACAAAATGGACGCTCGCAAAACTTTGACAAAGAGAACGAACATAACATCAGGCAAAGACGGCTTGATCGCTTTGGAATTCGATGACAAAGATCCTCAGTTTGCAGCCAGCGTAGCCAATGCCTATGTTGAAGAATTGCGCAAAGTTCTTGGGCGTATGGCTGTGACAGAAGCCCAGCAACGACGACTGTTCTTTGAAAAGCAACTCACACAAGCCAAAGACAAACTCACCGCTGCAGAGCAAGCCCTCAAAGCCACCGGCATATCGGACAGTGTCCTCAAAAGCAACCCTGTCAGCGCTGTGGCTGGCATTGCTGCACTGAAAGCACAAGTCACTGTACAAGAGGTCAAAGTCGGCGCCATGCGCGGCTACCTGGCCGAGACCGCGCCAGACTTCAAACAAGCGATGACCGAGTTGGCCAACCTGCGCGCTCAATTGACCAAGCAAGACAAAGACGACACAAGTACAGCCACTGCAGGACAGGGCGACTACATCAGCAAATACCGCGAGTTCAAATACAACGAAACATTGTTTGAACTCTTTGCCAAACAATATGAACTGGCCAAGGTCGATGAAGCCCGTGAAGGCGCTGTCATTCAAGTCCTCGACGTGGCCCAAGCACCCGAGCGCAAAGCCAAACCCAAAAAAGCGTTGATGGCCATCATTGCCACCCTGGCCACAGGCTTTGCGCTGTTGCTGTTTGTGTTCATCAGGCAAGCCCTGAAAAGAGCAAGCAGCGACAGCGAAACCGAGAGAAAACTGTCAGCACTCAAAGCCAGTTGGCGCCAGGCCCTCGGCAAATAAGACAGCTCCATCGCTTGGTCGAAGGCTTCAGCCTCGACAAAAAAATAACCATGAAACCCATCCGCAAAGCCGTCTTCCCGGTTGCCGGTCTTGGCACGCGCTTTTTGCCCGCCACCAAAGCCAGCCCCAAGGAAATGCTGGCCGTGGTTGACAAACCGCTCATCCAATACGCGGTTGAAGAAGCCGTGGCCGCAGGCATGACCGACCTCATCTTTGTGACCGGTCGCCACAAGCGGGCCATTGAAGACCACTTTGACGCATCGCCCGAGCTGGAAGCCGAGCTCGAGGCCAAAGGCAAACTGCAACTGCTGGACGTGGTGCAAAACATCTTGCCCAGCAACGTCAATTGCATCTTTGTGCGCCAACCGGTGGCCCTTGGCTTGGGCCATGCAGTGCTCTGCGCGCGACCTGCCGTGGGCGACGAGCCCTTTGCCGTGCTGCTGGCCGACGACCTGATGGTTGGCCCCACCCCCATCACCCAACAACTGGTCCGCACCTATTGGGAAACCGGTTGCAGCGTGCTGGCCGTGCAAGACGTGCCGCGCGAACAAACGCGCCAATACGGCATCGTGGCAGGCCCCGTCATCAATGACCGGCTGAGCCAAGTGACCGAAATGGTCGAAAAACCCAACCCCGAGCAAGCACCATCGACCCTGGCCGTGGCTGGCCGCTACGTGCTGACGCCCGGCGTGTTTGACCTGCTGGCCAAGGGCCAGCGTGGCGTGGGCGGCGAGATCCAGCTGACCGACGCCATCGAACAACTGACCCACACCGAAAAAGTCTTTGCCCACCGCTACGAAGGCCGCCGCTACGACTGCGGCAGCAAACTGGGCCTGCTGCAAGCCAGCGTGGACCTGGCCGAACACCACAGCGAAGTCGGCCAGGCCTTCGCCGCTTGGCTCAAAAAGCGTCAACCCCTGCGAGCCCAAGACATGGGCCGCGCCCTGACCGCCTGAAATCGGCCAGCACACAGCGCTCCTGGGCGCTCTATCCCGGTCATGACCGGGACACAACTTTCCTACACCGTGAACAAACTCCACACCGCCCTCTGCGCCATTGGCCTGCTGCTGGCTGACATGCTTGCATGGGTTTTGTCATACCGCTTTGCGGCCCAAGACCTGCTGCCCATTGGGCATCTGGTTTTGCTGGCGGGCCTGTGGGCCATGTGGTTCATGGTTGTTCGACGCCATTACTTTCGTCGCCAACCGTTTTGGTCCGAACTCCTCAGCCTGTTCAAAGGGACTGGTGTCTTCATGGCCTTGGGCTACATCGGTGCCGACTTGGGCGGTGTCCACCAAACCCCGTTGGCCTATGGCGCCTGGGGTGTGGCCTTGGCCATGCTCTTGCCCTTGGGCAGGGTGCTGATGCGCCAAACACTGCAAGCTGCAAACGTCTGGGAGCGGCAAGCGGTCATTTTTGGTGCTGGCGAAAACGCCCAGCAAGCGGCCCTGGCCCTGCGCAGTGAACCCAGCCTGGGCTATGCCTTGCAATGTTTTGTGCAGCCTGACTGTGCCCCGCGCACAGCAGACCCCGTGGCCGTGACCGGTGCCCCCTGCAAGCCCTGGCCGCAATCTGCAGAAGACTTTGCATGGCTGCGCCAACATCACTGCATTGTGGCCTTGGAGGCCGAGCAAAGCGAACTGCGCGACCAGTTGATCCGCCAACTCTCGCATCACCAAGTGCGCCGTGTGTCGGTCATCCCGGCCATGCGGGGCGTGCCCTTGTTTGGGCTGCAGACCACACAGTTCTTCAGCCACGAAGTGCTGATGATCCATGTGCGCAACAACTTGATGAACCCCTTGCACCGATGGACCAAGCGGATATTCGACGTGACAGGGGCGCTGTGTTTGATCGGCATCTTGTCACCACTGATGCTCTGGGTGGCCTACAAAATTTGGCGCAGCGATGGCACACCCGTCATCTTCTCGCAGCCCCGAGTCGGCAAAGACTTGAAAACCTTCAAGTTTTACAAATTCCGCAGCATGGTCAAAAACGCCGAAGACATGCTTAAACAGTGGGAAGCCACCAACAGCCGTGAATGGCAAGAGTACACAGCCAACAACTTCAAGCTGGCCAATGACCCGCGACTGATCAGCATTGGTGCTTTTATTCGGCGCACCAGCATTGATGAATTGCCACAGTTGTTCAACGTCCTCAGAGGCGAAATGAGTCTGGTGGGGCCACGCCCCTTGTTGCCAAGAGAGCAAACTGATTACGGCGATGACTTGTCTTTGTATGCACAAACACCGCCAGGCTTGACAGGGCTGTGGCAAATCAGCGGACGCAGTCAAACCACTTTTGAGGACCGTGTGATCTTTGATACGTGGTACGTCAAAAACTGGTCCATATGGACAGACATCACCATTCTTTTCAAGACTTGGTCTGTTGTATTCAAGCGCCGTGGTGCGTACTAGAGAGAGAAAATGACAAGCGCAGTTCAGCCCGTTATCTTGTGCGGTGGTTCGGGCACACGCCTGTGGCCCATGTCGCGTGCAGGCTTTCCCAAACAGTTTTTGTGCCTGACAGGCACTGACAGTCTTTTTCAGCAAGCCGTTGCACGGTTAGGCAAACTAGGGGCAGCCCCCTACATTGTCTGCAACGAAGAGCATCGCTTCTTGGCGCAAGAGCAATTGCGCGAAATGGGTGTGACACAGGCCACCTATTTGCTGGAGCCACTGGCCCGCAACACGGCACCTGCCATGACATTGGCAGCCTTGGCTGCTGTGCAGTCTGGTACAGACCCTGTTCTGGTGGTGACCCCGGCTGACCAAACGGTGACCAACACAGAGGCTTTTGGTCAAGCACTGCAAATAGCCATTGACGACGCTTCACAAGGCCACATCGTCATCTTGGGCGTCACGCCAGACAAACCTGAAACCGGCTACGGTTACATCCAATCTGCAAGACATAGCGAGGAGCGAAGCGAGCAAACAATCCAGTCCCAAAAGGTACTGAAGTTTGTTGAAAAGCCCAACCTTGAAACCGCCCAAAAGTACCTCTCAGAAGGCAACTACTTCTGGAATGCCGGCATGTTTGTCGTCAAGGCATCGGTCTGGCTGGCGGCGCTGAACAACTTCAGGCCCGACATTGCCCAAGCCTGCCAAGCTGCATGGACTGCCAAAAAACAAGACGGACAATTCGTCCGGCCAGACAAAGACCTGTTTGCCCAGGTGCCTAGCGAATCGGTGGACTACGCCGTGATGGAAAAGTGCCCCGGCAGCAGCCAAAGCATTCACATGGTGCCGCTTGACGCAGGCTGGAACGACCTGGGCGCATGGGACGCGGTCTGGAATGTCTTGCCCAAAGACGACCAAGGCAACGCACACACGGGCGATGTGCTTTGCACCGACAGCCGCAACACACTGGTCCATGCCAGCAGCCGCTTGGTGGCATTGGTGGGCGTGAGCAATTTGGTGGTGGTGGAAACACCAGATGCCATATTGGTGGTCGACAAATCGCTCAGCCAAGACGTCAAGCACATCGTCAACACGCTGACAGCTCAAAAACGCGAAGAGCACACCCTGCACCGCAAAGTACACCGCCCCTGGGGCTGGTACGACAGCATCGACGAAGGCGGCAGATTCAAGGTCAAGCGCATCCAGGTCAAGCCCAAAGCCAGCCTGAGCCTGCAAAAGCACCACCACCGGGCCGAACACTGGATCGTGGTGACCGGCACCGCAGAAATCACCAACGGCGACAAGGTCCTGACACTGACTGAAAACCAATCCACCTACATCCCACTGGGCGAGGTGCACCGGTTGGCCAACCCGGGCTCCATTCCGCTCGAAATCATCGAAGTGCAGTCAGGCAGTTACTTGGGTGAAGACGACATCGTTCGCTTTGAAGACGTCTACGGGCGCAGCAAATAAATAAAAAGGTAATCACAGCATGAAAATTCTGGTCACAGGCGGCGCGGGCTTTATTGGCTCATGGTTGGTTGAATCACTCATCCAGGCCGGGCACACCATCACCGTGGTGGACAACCTCAGCCCGCAAATTCACGGCGCATTGCCACAGCCCGATGTGTCATGGCTCAATACCGACAAAGTCGAATTTATTCGCGCAGATGTGCGAGACCAAAAGGTCATGGACGATGTGCTGGGCCGTGTAGAAGCCGTCGTGCACCTGGCCGCTGAAACTGGTACGGGTCAGTCCATGTACCAGATCGCGCATTACTACGACGTCAACCAGCAAGCGACAGCGGCCATGTTCGAGGCTATTGGCACCAAACATCGTCACATTCAGCGCGTCATCCTGGCATCCAGCCGTTCGATTTATGGTGAAGGTGCTTACAAGCTGAACGACCAAATCGTGGTGGCAGCCCCGCGTGATGCCAACAGGCTCAAGTCAGGACAGTTTGAACCCGTTGGCCCCAATGGCGAAGCGCTGCAACTGGTGGCAACACCGGAAGATGTCAGCCCCAGCCCGGCATCGGTCTATGCGGCCACCAAATTGGCCAATGAGAGTTTGGGCAAAATTTTTGCGGAAGCCTATGGCACCACAGTCGTGGCATTGCGTTTCCAGAACGTTTATGGCGAGCGTCAGTCATTGCGCAACCCTTACACCGGCATTTTGTCGATCTTCTCCAACCGCATGCGGCAAAACTTGCCCATCAACATTTTTGAAGATGGCGAGGAGAGCCGAGACTTTGTCCATGTCAGCGACATCGTCGCGGCTATTGGCTTGGCATTGGACAAGCCGTTGAACGGTTTTCACGCCATCAATGTGGGATCGGGCGTGGCCACATCGGTCATGAAGGTGGCCGAGACGCTGCGTGACCTGTTGGGCAGCCAATCCAAGTTGGCTGTGTCGGGTGACTTCCGTGCAGGGGACATTCGTCACTGCTATGCAGACTTGGCACGGGCGGCAGAAGTGCTCGGTTTTACGCCATCTTTGACCGTGGAGCAGGGCCTCGCACGTTTTTGTGAATGGGTGATGACGCAGCCTGTGCTGGAAGATCGTTCAGAAAAAGCGATGCATGAGTTGGCAAGTTTGGGTCTAGGCCGCACGCAAAGCTGAAAGCAATGATTCGCTCTTTCCTGTTTCGTGCTTTGAACAAAAGCATCATGATCTGGCACCGGGTAAAGACCCGTTGTTGGTACGCCTTGTTCTTCGATTCGATCGGCAGGAAAACGACCTTGCTCAATCCACTTTTCATTGCCAATCCTGATCGGATAAGCATTGGCAGCAAAGTGCTGATCCGAGACCATGCTCGACTTGAAGTTGTTGGCAATGGCAGCATACGGATCGGACATAGCTCTTCGTTCGAACAGAACGTAAGCATTTCAAGTTGTGGTGAGTTGATTATTGGCGACAATGTCACTGTCTCATTTTGTTCAATGATCACTGACATCGATCATGACTACCAAGAGATCGGTGTTCATATCCTTCGCCAGCCTCATCTGATTCAACCAACCAGAATCGGTGACAACTGTTTCATCGCTGCGGGTGCAAAGATCCAAGCAGGTACGGTACTTGGCAAGCAATGCATCGTCGGCTCTAACGCTGTGGTGCGCGGTACATATCCTGACTATTGCGTGCTGGTGGGCGTGCCAGCGAAAGTCATCAAACGTTACAACGTAGAAACTTTGCGCTGGGAAAAAACGCAACCGGACGGGTCTTTTCTGTGAGTCTTCGGCGTCGTTGGCTTGGTAATTCGCTGGTCAACATGACCGGTGGGCTGGCCACAGCGGGTGTGAACGTGCTTTTGCCTGCCGTGGTCGTTCATCACCTCACTGCGGAATCTTTTTCCGTCTGGAACCTCGCGCTGCAAATGGCGGTTTATGTGAATTTGCTGAGCATGGGGCTGCAAACGGCCACAGCGCGCGCAGTGGCGCATGCCGCTGAAGCAGGGCCAAGCGGCCAAACTCGGCTACCCGTCATCGTGCATGCAGCGCGATCCATAGCACAAGGGGCGTCGGGCGTTGCCGTCCTGATGGTGGCGCTGCTTGTGGCGTTCTATCCGCTAATGTTTCCGAGTGTGTCGCCGGGCATGGTGTCAGACTTCCGGTTCACTTTGGCTTTGTTCGGAGCGGCTGCGGTCACGCAGATCATGGCCCAGGTGGACATGGGGGTGTTCCAGGGCTTGCATCGCAACAGCGTGTTTGTGGGGACGCAAATGCTGGTCAGACTTTTGACCGTGTTTGCCGTTTGGCTGGCAGTGCAATTGCAGCAACCCATGGTGATCTTGGCGGCTGTGATGGCAGCGGCTACAGCCTTGTTGTGGCCTGCCATGCGCACGGTCTTTGTTCGTGGCTTGCCATGGGCTTCTGAGGTGGCCACTGCCGTGTTGGATCGGGCATGCCGCCGCGATCTGTTGCACTACTGTGGCTCTTTATCGGTCTGGTCTGTATGCATGTTGCTGGTCAATTCAGCCGGTATCGTTTTGGTGGGGCGAATGGATTTTGTCATGGCTGGCCCCTACGCCATTGCCATGACCGCGGCTACTGTGTTGGTGGGCTTGTTAGGGGCCGTGTTGTCGCCTTTGATGACAACTGCTGCGGCTTTGAATGCCAACCCCGAAACCCGTTCACAGTTACCGGCCCTGCTGACGCGCTCAACATTGGGTGTAGCGGTCGGGTTGAATCTGCTGGCGTTATTTGTGAACGTCCTACACCCTTGGATTCTGAGTTTGTGGGTGGGGGAGTCCTTTGTTAGCAGCACAGGTCCTTTATTGGTGGTGCTGGTGATGGCACATTGTTTGCGCAACATCGGTGCGCCATATGCCTTGATGCTCTTGGCGACAGGACTTCACAAGCGGGCTTTGATCAGCGCAGTATTTGAAGGCGTAGCCAACTTGCTTGCATCCATCGTTATGGGCTTCTATTGGGGGGCTTTGGGCGTGGCATTTGGATCATTGCTGGGTTCACTGGTCGGCATTGTCGGGATGTTCGCAATGAATGCTCATAGGACACCAGAGCTGACGCCGCAACCCGTCCGAATTACCTTCTTTGCGTTTGTTGGGCCCATGCTGGTCTTTGCTCCATTGCATTACGTTGCACTCGAACGCGTGCTGAATTGATAGATTGAGAAATAAATGACAGATTTCATCGGCATTGTGACCGTACTATTTAACAGTGATGATGTGCTCCCTGATTTTTTTGAGAGCTTGGCTAAACAGAAAGATGTGAAATATCGACTTTACGTCATTGACAACAGCAAAACTGACAGCGGAAGCCGATTAAGTCAAGAATTGGCTGAAAAATATAAAATTGACGTGCAGATTGTTTTTAATAATGCCAATGTTGGAGTCGCTAAGGGTAATAACCAAGGTATTGAATCGGCTTTACGTGATGGTTGCAGTCACATTCTACTGTCCAATAATGACATTGAATTTAAAAGCGAGACTTTGATATCTGAAATGATTTCAAAGATGGAAGAAGTTAATGCGAATGCATTGGTGCCCAAAATTTACTATCACTCGGATGCTGCAAGAATTTGGTGTGCAGGTGGATATATCAATAAACTTGCAGTGAAATCACCTCATTATGGGGATGGTGAAATTGATGTTGGGCAGTATGATAAAAGTGATTTTGTGGAGTATGCGCCAACATGCTTTATGCTGATATCAAAAAAAATTTTCGAAGCAGTTGGTGTGATGGATGAAAAATATTTCGTATATTATGACGATACGGATTTTATATTGAGATTTAATGAGCGTAAAAACAAACTCTACTATTGGTCTGGCGGCGAGGTGTGGCACAAAGTAAGTTATTCCACAGGCGGGTCTGATGGTGAGTTTTCATTGTTTTATACATTCAGAAACCGAATATACTTTGTTCGAAAGAATTATCAGATTTTCGCATCGATTTTATCAGTTGCTTATATTTTTTGTTCTGCAGTGGTGAAATTTGCTAAATATGATGATAAAAAACGAAAAGCAATAATGAATGGATTGAAGGCTGGTTTTGCCATTGAAATTTGATGCAGGCAAGAACCATCAGTAGCGCGTACATAAGGATGATGTTGCTGGCTGCCCCAGCAACATCATTTTTGGTTTTTCCAGCCATACAAGGTACAACGCCTGCTTATATTTTGTGCTTTTCATCAATGCTAATGGTTCCTGTATTGATGGAGTCTGAGAAGTTTGTTTTGTGGTTAAGGCTTTTACTGGTTTCTTTGTTTGTTTGGTGCATTTTTTTTGTATTCTCGCAATTGGGAAATCTTGTAGAGCACGAATCAAATTTACTGTCGGCTGATATTATTTTAGTGGACCCATTAGATACCAGGGTGGTGCTTCGAGGAAGTTTGTTCACTCAATCACTTTATCTATTTGCTGTAGTTCTATTTGCATTGTTGATATATATAACAGAATGGAAGAGTCAAGAAAAAACATTAAGATGGGCCTCCCTGTTGATGGCTGGATATGGTTTGTATGAGTTTATTTACTTCTTTTTGTTTCATGAATCAGGGGATTTTATAAGCAACAGAATGTTTGGTTCTGACCTTGATGCTTCAGGAAGTATGACGCAGTCCATGGTAGTGGGCAGTCTCTGGATTATGCGGGTGAAAAGCCTGACTGGTGAGCCATCGATGTATGCCTTGATGATGATGCCAGTTTGGTTCTATGCAAAAGCAGCAAAATGGCCACTGACAGAAAGATTGGTATTGGGGGTTTCCTTGTTGTTGACATTTTCAACAACAGCACTATTAAGCTATATGGTCGGTTCTTGCGTTGCTATATGGCGGAAAGGTGTTCCATGGCGTAAAATTATTGTTGGGTTGATGGTGACGGGATTTATCTTTTTGATGAACGTTGAATTTTTCTTGGATTTGATTGATCAAGTAGTTTTGGCCAAAGCACTTGGTGAAAACTTATCAGGAGCTGAACGTTCTGGGACGATGTTGGGTACATTTCAATATTGGCTGGATTTAAATTGGATTTCTCAATTATTTGGCGTGGGTTTTGGTTACGTCCGTTCTACTGACTTTATTTCAACGCTCATCGTGAATTGTGGTTTGGTGGGTTTATTTGGATTTATGTGGATCTTTTTGAAGCCATTTTCGATGTTAAGTGATGAGGACATTGACATTGGTTTGAAACAATGCCTTCTGTCAACTATGCTGGCTATGTTGATTGCCGTTTCTGAATTTTCTTATTTGATTCCCTGGCTTTTCCTGGTGCTAAGCATAAAAAGAATTAAGGGCGAATTTTGATGCAGAAAATCTATATCAATGGCAAGTATTTGTCCGTGCGAATGACGGGGGTTCAGCGTGTCGCACACGAAATGGTGCCGCGAGTCAAAGCAATACTGTCAAAAAATGGAATTGAATGTGAGATTTTGGAAATACCACAATGGTTACGCTTCAAAAGATTTCAATCATTTTGGGGCACACTGTGGGAGCAAGTGGTATTGCCCTTAGCGACTGCACGGGGGATTTTGATTAATTTTTGTAATGCAGCGCCAGTTTTAACACCTCGAAAGCAAATAGTTGTAATGTACGACGCGGCAGTTTTTGATATGCCCAATAACTATTCATTCGCTTATCGCGTTTGGACTAAATTCATGGCTTATGCAGTTGCATTGCGTAAGGATATGATGTTTACATCGTCGGAATTCTCTATATCAAGGATTTCAGGCGCCTTGAAAATTGATCGGAATAGAATTCGTTTAATGAGAGCGAGTGGAAAACATATCTTCAAGGTGATGAGGGATGATAAAGTTTTCTCAAAGTTGAATATTCAACCCAAAAAATATGTATTGGCCGTAGGTAGTTTACAGCCGGGTAAAAACTTTCATAATTTGTTAAAGGCGATGGAGTATGTGGATTCAGACACATACTTGGTCATCGCTGGTGGTAAAGATGGACTTGTCTTCGCTTCTGGTATTGAATTGAGTGGCAATCGGTATGTTCACGCTGGTTATGTAACGGATGAAGAGCTGGCTGCACTTTATCAAGGTGCATTGTGTTTCATTCAACCTTCTGTGTATGAGGGTTTTGGTTTGCCTGCAGCAGAAGCCATGGCATTGGGTACGCCTATTGTGTCTTCAAATGCAGCATCGTTACCCGAGGTATGCGGATCTGCTGCAGTCTATTTTGATCCCCTTGACCCTAAAGCGATAGCTGAAGCTATAAATCTTGTTATTAAGAATGAAAATCTAAGAAAAGAGTTGATTGAACAATCGGTTGTTCAAACTGAATATTTTGACTGGGATCTGGCTGCGGCTGAATTTGTTGAGTTGCTCATGAGAGAAATGGATGCCAAGAATGCGTGATTTAAAAATTGCGGTGATTCACGACTGGCTGACTGTCAATGCAGGTGCAGAAAAGGTACTGCAAGAAATACTGAATGTCTTCCCTCGGGCTGATATATTTACCGTGTATTTTGATCCTGATTTCGTCAAGAGCCAGGACTTTTTAAAAGATAGAAAAATTACACAGACGTTTGTTGGCAGGCTTCCTTTTGTAAAACAAAAATATAGAAATTATTTGCCATTCATGCCGATTGCTATAGAGCAGTTGGATGTGTCTGGCTACGATTTGGTCTTGTCAAGTTCACATGCTGTTGCCAAAGGTGTGCTGACAGGGCCAGATCAATTGCATATAAGCTATATATATTCACCAATAAGATATGCGTGGGATTTACAGCATCAATACCTTAAAGAATCCGGCTTGACCACTGGATTGAAAGGATGGATTGCTAAGTGGATTTTACATAAAATTAGGATTTGGGATTATAGAACGGCAGCAGGTGTAGATCACATGATCGCTGATTCTAAATTTATTTCAAAAAGAATTAAAAAAGTATATGGTCGTGAATCGGTTGTTATATATCCGCCGGTCGACGTTGTAGGATTTGGGTTGGTTGAGAATAAGCATGATTATTATCTGACTGCTTCTCGTATGGTGCCATACAAACGCATGGATTTAATTGTTGAAGCATTTGCAAAAATGCCCGATAAAAAATTGGTTGTGATTGGTGATGGTCCCGAAATGGATAAGATTAAAAGCTTTGCAACATCCAATGTCCAAATACTAGGTTATCAATCTTTTGAGGTTTTGCGTACGCACATGCAAAATGCCAAAGCGTTTATTTTTGCGGCTGAAGAAGACTTTGGGATAACCCCGCTAGAAGCGCAGGCCTGCGGTACACCCGTCATTGCTTATGGTAAAGGCGGTGCTTTAGAGACAGTTGTCGATTGCAGTGACACTAACAAGGCTACTGGCATTTGGTTTAAGGAGCAAACGGTGGATTCATTGATTTCTGCTGTTGATAAATTTGAAAATTTATCCGTGCCAATCTCGCCACGTGTGTGCCGGGCACATTCTGAGACTTTCGGTGTCAACAGGTTCAGATCTGAAATATTGAGTTTCGTAACACGGAAATTTGATGAGTTTAAAAATAATTGACTTGAATTTAATTTGTGAAGAAAGAGAGTTATTTCAATGAGTAAAAAAGTAATTATTACAGGCGTGACGGGGCAGGATGGAGCGTATTTGACCCAGTTGCTCTTGAACAAGGGCTACACTGTGTATGGCACCTACCGCCGCACCAGCTCAGTGAATTTCTGGCGCTTGGAGGAGTTGGGTGTTCAGAGCCACCCTAACTTGAATTTGGTTGAATATGATTTGACCGACTTGGGGTCCAACATCGCACTGGTCCAAAAGGTACAACCCGACGAAATCTACAATTTGGCTGCACAAAGCTTTGTAGGCGTGTCGTTTGATCAACCGAGCACCACTGCGCAGATCACCGGCATCGGCTGCCTCAATTTGCTAGAAGCCATTCGCCTGGTCAATCCCAAGATTCGTTTTTACCAAGCCAGTACATCCGAGATGTTTGGCAAAGTACAAGCCATTCCTCAGATTGAAAGCACGCCTTTCTACCCACGTAGCCCCTACGGCGTGGCAAAACTGTACGCCCATTGGATGACCGTCAACTACCGCGAGAGCTACAACATCTTTGGCTCCAGCGGCATCTTGTTCAACCACGAAAGCCCGCTGCGCGGACGCGAGTTCGTGACCCGCAAAATCACCGACAGCGTGGCCAAGATCAAGTTGGGTCAGCTCGACTGCATGGAGCTGGGCAATTTGGATGCCAAGCGCGATTGGGGTTTCGCACAGGAATACGTCGAGGGCATGTGGCGCATGCTTCAGGCGGATGAGCCCGATACCTTTGTGTTGGCGACGAACCGAACGGAGACAGTGCGTGATTTCGTTCGCATGGCATTCAAGGGCGCAGGCATCATGGTGGACTTCAACGGCAGTGAAGAAAAAGAAATCGCGGTTGATACCGCCACCGGCAAGACGCTCATGCGCATCAACCCGAAGTTTTACCGCCCTGCAGAGGTGGAGTTGCTGATAGGCGACCCAGCCAAGGCAAAGGCCAAGCTGGGGTGGGAGCCCAAGACCACCTTGGAGCAGCTGTGCCAGATGATGGTGGACGCTGATTTGCGTCGAAATCAAGCGGGCTTCTCTTTCTGAATGAATAGACTGGCTGGATGAAAATACTTCTGACAGGTGCGGCCGGTTTTACCGGCCGTTTTTTTAAGTCTGCGGCCGAGGCTGCAGGACATCACGTGCTGCCCTTGCTGGCAGATTTGACGGACAAAGCGGCCGTGGCGTCGGAAGTGATGCAAGTACAACCCGATGCGGTTGTGCATTTGGCTGCCATCAGCTTTGTCGGGCATGCGGACGATACGGCGTTCTACGGTGTCAATGTGGTGGGCACCATGAATTTGTTGGCTGCTTTAGCGGCCTTGCCTGTTAAACCGTCCAAAGTTTTGTTGGCCAGCAGTGCCAATGTTTATGGCAATTGCGATGCGTCACCTATCACTGAGGATCAGTCTGCGTCGCCGGTGAACCATTACGCGATGAGCAAACTGGCCATGGAACACATGGCCCGCACATACCTTGATCGCTTGCCGATTGTCATCACTCGACCGTTCAACTACACAGGGCCTGGTCAAGCCTCCAATTTCTTGATTCCCAAGCTCGTGAGTCATTTCGCCCAACGTGCGCCCACCATTGAGTTGGGTAACTTGCATGTGGAGCGTGAGTTCAACGATGTGCGCATGGTGTGTGATGCGTATTTGGCTTTATTAGACAAAGGCTTGGCTGGCGAAATTTACAACGTGTGCTCTGGTCAGCCCCATACCCTGCAACAGGTGATCGGTATGTTGACCGAGATCACGGGGCATCATTTGGATGTGCAAGTGAACCCCGCTTTTGTCAGGGTGAATGAGGTGCACCGCTTGTGCGGAAGTGCACATAAATTGATGGCGTGTACAGAGCAATTGCTGCCATACACCTTGCAAGAAACTTTGGAGTGGATGTTGACTGATGGACAGCAGCTTTAAAAATTAATCTTTAAATCGTATTATGAACAATACAAATTTATGGCGTATCGCCTGTGTATGGTTGCTGTTAACGCCCAGCGCTTATGCTTATGTGGACCCAGGCAGCGGCATGTTGCTTTGGCAAGGTCTTGTCGCTCTCATTGGCGCAGTCTTGATTTTCTTTCGCAATCCGATCCAGGTGATCAAATCCTGGATTGCCCGGATTCGCGGTAAATGAGGGACCCGCAGGCCAGCCTGGTCTTTGGGGCAGACCAGGTTGTTCGCCATCTGCGCGAAGCATTGCCTGCACAGCATCCGTTGCACACTGCACAGGCTCGGCAGTGGGCCGACAATGGTTTGTTGATCCCCTTTGACTGGCTGGATACACACCGGCTGATCTCCCCCAAAATCCCTTTTGTTTCGTCGCCCGAGGAATGGTGCGATGCTCAGTTGCTGGACGCCGCAGGTCTGACATTGGACTTGCTTGAGAGTGCCAATGCAGCAGGCACAGACTTGAAGGACGCCAGTGCATGGAATGTGATCTTTGAGGGTTGCGCGCCCGTGTTTTGTGACCTGACTTCTTTGGAGCCGATGCAGTCACACGCCTGGTGGGCCGCTGGCCAATTTGTTCGCCATTTCATTTCCCCTTTGTGGTTGTCGAGGGCGACGGGTTTGCAGTCGCGTGATGTGTTCCGCATGAACCGCGATGGGGCCATGCCCGAACTGGTGCGTGAGACATTGGGTTGGCGGCGGTTTTTGTGGCGCTGCTGGCCCCTGGTGGCAGAAGCCAAAGCCCAAACCGCATCGGGTTCGCTAAGCGTGGTCACACCACAAACAGCACGCTACCGGCAGCAGCTGGTGGCATCACTGCGCTGGATGCTCAATGGCGTGAAGCCGAGAGCTGTTCGCAACACGGTGTGGGGTCAATACACAGAGCAGCGAGGCCATTACACATCACTTGCATTGCAGGCCAAGCGTGAACAAGTGGCGCAGTGGTTGACGAAGTTGCAGCCAGCATGGACTTTGGATTTGGGTTGCAACAGCGGAGAGTTTTCTCAGCTGGCATTGGGCGCAGGCTCCCAGGTGATTGCGCTAGACGGTGATCACGATGCCGTTCAGGCCATGTATTTGCATCACGCAGGTCAACGCAAGCTGTACCCGGTCTTGGCTTCTTTGGACGATATCCACTCAGGTCGTGGATGGGCGGGTGTTGAACACACCGGTTTGGCCAAACGTCTTACTGGATGCGCAGATGTGGTGTTGATGCTGGCATTGATTCATCACTTGAGCATAGCTGGGGCGGTGCATCTGGAGCAGGTGGCCCATTTTGCTGCGGCTTGCACACGCCGCTGGTTGGTGGTGGAGTGGCTGGAGCCGTCAGACCCACAAGTGCAACAGTTGTGCGCCCAGCGCAGACGCGACGTCAGTGAGTTTGCGGTGGACAGTCAAAGGCAGGCGTTCATCAAAGCTGGATTTGTGCTGCGTCAAGAGGTGACCTTGCCCGAGGGGCATCGGCATTTGGCCTTGTTGGAAAAGACCGTATGAAATCCGCAGACCGTGAATTGATTTTGGATGTGATGGCAGGCAGTGCGGCAGTGCTGGCATTTGTGGCGTTTATCGTATTGACACAGCTTTATCATGGACATCATGGTTTGCAGGTGGAAACAGTTGGGCCGACACTTTATTTGTTGATCTCATGGTTGGTAATGGCCTATCTGCGATGGATAGGCAGTAGAAAGATTTGGCGGGCAGCTCAGGTATGGATGTGGGTTAGTTTGATTGTCGGTCTGGCCGTTAGATATAGCGGACTTCTTATGCATCTGAAGGGGCTTGCAATCACAGCGGTTTGGTCGGGTTTACTATTTTCA
Source organism: Limnohabitans sp. MMS-10A-192 (assembly GCF_003063335.1). GTDB lineage: Bacteria > Pseudomonadota > Gammaproteobacteria > Burkholderiales > Burkholderiaceae_C > Limnohabitans_A. The sequence goes on from NZ_NERX01000008.1 coordinate 79,320, forward strand.
TTTGGTCTATGGGCTAGTTTTAAATCATCTCCGAGTATTTGGTCGGGCTTGCGTCGCATCGTCGCTTTTTTACCAGCGCTGATTGTGGTGTCTCCTGTAGTTGCGGGTTACTGGTTAGACGCTCCGATCGTCTGGTTATCAACCGATTCAATTCAGCAAAAGCACAGGACAGCAACCATTGTCTTGTTGCTGGATGAGATGAATTCCAAATCTGCTTTGGGCTTGCAAAATGTATTGGAAAAAGAGGGTTTAAGCGTTAACTTTAAGGCGGTTCAAGCGGTACATGGGCTAACTGTTGAGGCAGTACCCGCAATATTCTCTAGGAAGAAATTTAGCGGTGCCAGCCCTTGTGGTTTAGATCGCATTTGCGCCGCAGATGTGGCGCTCGATTTTTCGCAGGTTTCCGTCGAACGCGATGATGTCGATGTCGTAGGGTTCTTCCATCCGTATTGCGCTATGCAGGGGTTGCGCTCTTGTCAGCGCATCACCATGACACATGATTTTTGGGATCTGGACCGGTGGAAATGTACCGCAAAGATATATCCAGGCATGACAAAAGAGCAGGGGTATAAGTCGTGCGAGGAGCGGCTTAATTCGTCCACTGTCGAATTGCGAGAAAAAGTAAATGCTGCCATGCTTGATGCGCCTGCGCTTAAGTCGGGTGGGGTTCTATACGCGCACTTGCCCTTGCCGCATCCGCCTTCAGAAGGTACGGGCACATTGCAAGACCAATATTTGCGAAATGTGCAGAAAGCAGAGGCGTTGCTGGGCCAACTGATCGCAAAATTGCGAGAGAACAACATAGAGCCACGGTTTTTAATTTATTCGGATCACCCCCTTAGACAGGCACTATGGTGCTCCACTTCATCTGTATATTTTGATGTGCCTTGCGTGGTCAAACCAGATTTGGTGGATGACCATGTACCTTTGATCGTCGCAGCACGATCTGATTTGCCGTCAATCGCGCATGTGCAGTCCAACCAGCAAGTGTTCGATGTGTTGCGCGAATGGCTAAACCATTGATCTTTACAGGCATTCTCTCGCCATTGCATTAATTGAATTTATCATGCAAGTCACTCCTTCGAGTGTAAAAGCCTATGACATCCGCGGCGTTGTGCCCGCTACCTTGAACGAGCAAGTCGCCGTGGGACTGGACAAGGCCTTTGGCACGGTGGAGCTGGCCGAGGGGCAAAACACGACGGCCGTTTGAGCGGCCCGGCCTTGTCGGCAGCGCTGATACGCGGTCTGGTGGCTGCAGGTGTGCAGGTGATCGACATCGGCATGACGATTACGCCCATGTTGTATGGGCGGCCAACACCGCTTGCCAAAGCGGCATCCAGGTGATCGGCAGCCACAACCCCAAGGACTACAACGGCTTCAAGATGGTCCTGGCCGATCGCGCCACTTATGGCGATGAGATCCAGGCCCTGCGTCAGATGATGATGGAAACCGAGACGTGGCAACTCAAGGCCGGTGGCGGCATGTCGCATGTCGCATGTTGACGTGCTGGCCGATTACACCCAACGCATCTTGGGCGACATCCGCTTGGCGCGCCCCATGAAGATCGTGGTGGATTCGGGCAACGGCATCGCCGGTGCCTCGGCCCCCGGCATCTTCCGTGCCCTGGGTTGCGAGGTGATCGAGCTGTTCAGTGAAGTCGATGGTGAGTTCCCCAACCACCACCCCGACCCGAGCAAGCCCGAAAACCTGCAAGACCTGATGCAGGCCCTGAGCCTGGCGCTGGACTTGATCGACATGCCGCACATCCGCAAGCAACTCAAAGACCTGGTTCCCGGCTACCAGGCCGAGGGCGATGTGGTCGACTGGGTTTGGATGGAAAACGAGAGACTGGCCACGATGTAACGCGCCAGTCAACAGCGAACAACACAGAAGGAGCCTGCGGGCTCCTTCGTCGTTTCTGCGCCCCATACCGTCATCGCGAGGAGCTTGCCCCCAACCCCGTCATCGCGAGGAGCTTGCGACGCGGCGATCCAGGCCCCCTTTGTCATACCGGACTTGATCCGGTATCCATGCTTTGCAGATGGACCCCGGGTCTTCGCCCGGGGTGACATTTGGGGTGACATTTGGGGTGACATTGGAAGGTCAGGATGACCGGTGAATCGTTTCTTATTATTGACAAAAAGAATATATTGTAAATAATGAGAATCACTATGCCAAAAAAATCACCGCCATTGAACGAGTTCACCGCGGCCAAGCTTCAAAGCCTGGGGGCGCAGATGGCCGAGCGTCGAAAGGCTTTGGGTGTCAGTGCCACGGTGGCTGCAGAGGCTGCAGGCATGTCCCGGGTCACGCTGCACCGTATCGAAAAGGGCGAACCGTCCGTCACCATGGGCGCGTGGAGCAACGCCATCGCCGCATTGGGCATGCAACTGCAGTTGCAGGACCATCAAGCGGCCCAGCCCGCGCCAACTGCGCCACCCGGCTGGTGGCCTGTGCGCATTACGCTGGCCGACTATCCGCAACTCAAAGCACTGGCTTGGCAAGTGCATGGCACAGATCATCTGACCCCAGTCGAGGCATTTGACATTTACGAACGCAATGCCCGGCACATGGACATGGCCATGATGGATAGCCAAGAACTGGCGCTGTGGCAAGCGCTGCAACAAGCCTTTGGCAAGCGGGCCGCCGATGTTTGAGCGGGCACACCATCAACGCATCGCGCACGTGCTGGGCGCTTTGGATGGCAGCGTGTTGGCTCAAAACGCTTGCTGGTTTGGGGGCGGCACCTGTATCGCTTTGAAGTTTGGTGAATACCGTGAATCGGTGGACATCGACTTTTTGGTCTCCGATCCGGTTGGCTACCGAGAGCTCCGTCAAATGCTCACGGGCACTGACGGGCTGGCGCCTATCACGCGCCAAGGTGCCATGCCGCTGGAGCTGCTGCGGGAGGTTCGCGCTGACCAATACGGCATTCGCACCCAAGTGCGCATGGACGGGCACGCGATCAAATTTGAAATCGTGCGAGAAGCCCGAATCCTGTTTCAAGATCCCGGGAAGCAAGACTCCGTTTGTGGCGTCAAGACCCTGACGCTGCTTGACCTTGCGGCCAGCAAAATGTTGGCCAATTCAGACCGCCAAGCCGATGACGGCGTTTTCGGTCGGGACATCATAGATTTGGCCATGATGAGTTTGAAATTACCCCAACTGCGGGAAGCACTTGAAAAAGCCACCGAAGCCTACGGCATCTCCATAGCCAGAGATCTGGGCAAAGCCATAGACAGAATGCAAAACAGGCAGGGCTGGCTCGAAAGGTGCATGCAAGCCATGGCCATGGACATGCCCAAGGCCGTGCTGTGGCAAAAAATACGAAGTCTCCGACAGGTTTTGCCTGCGGCGACATGACTGAAAACAATCAGCGTAATCGGGTTCAGATCCTGATTGTTTAAGTCGCCGCGCTTGACCGCGCACTGGATTGCCACGCTCCGCTCGCAATGACGTTTGACCGTCATCGCGAGGAGCTTGCGACGCGGCGATCCAGTCCCCCTTTGTCAACCCGTACTTGATCCGGTATCCACTTCCCTCTGTCATGCCGGACTTGATCCGGTATCCATGCTTTGCAGATGGACCCCGGGTCTTCGCCCGGGGTGACATTTGGAGTGCGGGGTGACATTGGGTGTGCGGGGTGACATTGGAAGGGCGGATCTAGCAGTGCTTGGCAGTGGATTGCCGTTTACCGATCATCGGTATAAAATCCAAGTCATGATCATCTCATTTGCATGCGCTGACGCCAGAGCCCTTTTTGAGGGCGGTAAGGTCAAGCGGTTCAATGCGATGAAAACGGTTGTTGAACGCAAGTTGCAGATGCTCGACAGTGCCGCGACGTTGGAGTTTTTGCGTTCACCTCCTGGCAACAGGTTAGAGGCTTTGCGCGGTGATCGTGCTGGACAGCACAGCATCCGGGTCAATGATCAGTTTCGCATTTGCTTTGTCTGGACTGAGCGTGGCCCGATGGGTGTGGAGATTGTGGATTACCACTGAGTTTGGAGTTTTTATGAAAAATAAAATGCGCGCCATCCATCCTGGGGAGGTCCTCAAGGAGGAATACCTCGTGCCCTTGGGCTTGAGTGTCAATGCCTTGGCCAAGGCGCTTCATGTGACGCCGTCCCGAATGAACGATATCGTGTTGTGTCGTCGCGGTGTGTCGCCAGATACGGCATTGCGCTTGGCCCGTTACTTTGGCGGGGACGCGCAGTCGTGGCTCAATTTGCAGCAAAGTTATGACCTCAAAGTGGCCGAGCAGTCGATGCTCAAGACCATCCTCAAAACTGTGATGCCTATGGGCGGTGTTGCCTTGGCTTGAACGCCAGTTGGCAGCGCAAGATGAAGGGGCCCAAGGGCCCCTTCGGAGTTTGTGCGCCCCATACCGTCATCGCGAGGAGTTTGCGACGCGGCGATCCCGCCCCCCTTTGTCATCCCGGACTTGATCCGGTATCCATGCTTTGCAGATGGACCCCGGGTCTTCGCCCGGGGTGACATTGGGTGTGCGGGGTGACATTGGAAGGGTGGGGTGACCGCTTCCCTCTGTCATCCCGGGCTTGACCCGGGATCCATCCTCTTCACAACTGGATTGCCACGTTCTGCTCGTGATGACAGTGAGCGTCAGATCACTGCCGAGTTGACCTGGTTGACCAGGTTCTGGATTTCAGAGAGTGTGTCGACGGCAGAGCCGTCGTCGGCTGTGGCGTTGATGGCGTTCAGGATGGCCGTGAGGTTGCTGGAGGTGACCGATGTGATGCCGATGTCTGTGAAGTCCTGCACTTGGGGGCTCAGGTGGTAGTTGGTGGATTCCCGCATGATGCGCATGCCTGCGCTGGCCAGGGCATTGATTTCGTCAACCGTGTCGACTTGGTCTGCCGTTTTGGTGCGGATGATGTCGTTGAGCAAGTTGATGCTGATCGAGCTGGTGATGCGCACAATGTTGTCGGGGTTCAGAAAACCCGTCACACCAATGGCGTTGTAGTTGCTGGCGGTGGGGGTGGAGCCCACGCCCGCATCGGAGGCGCTGCCGTTGGCGATGGTCAGGATGTTGTTGTAGGAGTTGACCATGGTTTGCAGTTCGCCTTCGAGTGAGTCAACGTTGTAGTTGTGCAGTTCAGCGCTCTCCAGCGCGCTGTTGTAGGCGCTGACGTTGGCTTCAACGACGTTGCTCATGCCGGTCTTGGCATAGGTGGCGTAGGTGATGGCGCTGTTGGCGTTGTTGGCTTCTGCTGCTGCCTGGATGTTGGTTTGCGCGGTCATCCATCCGTCCAGGTGGGCTTGCAGTTCTGCAACGCTGTCGGTGGTGGAGCCATCGTCGTTTTCGTTGGCAAACATCCGGGCCACATAAAAACGCAAGTTGGTGGTTGAGTCGTAATTGGTCACGATACCCAATGCTTGCAAGTCGGCTGTGAGGATGTTGTTGGTGGTCCCGTTCACAACCGGAGCGATTTTTTTGACCGCTGTGCCCAGGGTTTGCAGTTCCGCCACGGTGTCGATGTCGGCCGTGGTTTTGCTGCCCACCATGTCGTTCATGAGGTTCACAAAAGCAGGGGTGTTGGTCACGTAGCTGATCGACATGACCGACAGGTAGTCGGCGTATGCGGGGTTGGCCACGGTGCTGTCGGCGGCTGAGCCGTTGGCTTCTTCCACGATGACATTGACTTTGTTCATGTACGTTTGAACGGCGGACAGGGTATTGACTTGGGTACCCCCGTCAATGGTTCGGCTGACCACTTCGTTCATCAGTGTCATGTTGGTATCGGTCGCGCTGGTGATGCCCAGGGTGGTCAAGTCTGCCGCAGTGAGGGTGCCTGTGCCGGAGGATTTGGCAACCACAGCGCCCGAGATGCGGGCCAGTTCTGCGATTTCCGCGACGGTGTTGACGTCGGCCACGGTTTTGTTGGCGATGGTGTTGTTGAGCAGGTAGCGTGCGTTGCCGCTGGCAATCGAGACGCCCACGTTGGCAAAGTCCTCAACGGTGAGCCATTGGGTGCCGTTGGGGTTGGCGCCCGTGGCGTTGGCTTCGGCTTCGATTTTGTTGAACGAGCTGATGCTGTTCTGGATTTTGACGGCGGTGTCGGTGGCGCTGCCGTCGATGCTGCCGGTGTTGAGGATCTCGTTGATGGCGGCCAGGTTGTCTTCGGTGACGCCGGTCATGCCGGCCTGGGTGTAGTCGCTGAGTGTGGGGCCGCTGGGTGTGGCGCTGTTGGCTTGGGCGATGGCACTCAGGTTGATGAGCGCTGCGTTCATGTTGGTGACCAGGGCTTGCAGTTCGGCCACGTTGTCGGTGGCGGTGCCGTCGTCGGCTTGGGCGCGGATCAGGTTGTTCAGTGCGGTGATGTTGTCGTCGGTCACGCCGGTGATGCCCAGTGTGGTGAAGCTGGCGGTGGGCACAACGTCGTTGCCGCCTTGTGCGACAGCTTGGATGCTTTGTGCCAGGGTGGCCAGGGCGGTGATTTCTGCGACGGTGTCCACGTCGGTGGTGGTTTTGTCGCCAATGATGTTGTTCAGCAGTTCTGTGCTGCCTGCCGCGGTGAGGGTGTCGCTGGGCACGCCGATGGCGGTGTAGTCGGCTTGCGTGGGGTTGACGACGCTGGCGTCCGCTGCGCTGCCATTGGCTTCGGCCAGGATGGCGTTGTAGGCGTCGACGATGGTTTGCACTTTGGCGGTGGTGTCGGTGGCGGCGCCGGTGTTGCTGGCGGTGTTCAGGGCGTCCTGTACGGCGGGCAGGTTGGTGCTGTCCACGTGGGTGACGCCTGCGCTGGTGAATTCAGCGGTGGTGAGGGTGTTGGCGGTGTTGCCTTCGGCGGCGGCGCTGATGAGGTTGACGTTGGGGGCAATCGCGTTGATCAGGGCTTGCAGCTCGGCGACGGTGTCGGTGGCGCTGCCGTTGTCGGCTTGGGCTTGAATGACGTTGATCAGTGCGGGCAGGTTGTCGGTGGTGACGCCGGTCAGGCCTGCGGTGGCAAAGTCGGTGACGGTCAGCGCGGTGGCGGGGGTGCCCTCTGCGGCGATGGTCTGGATGGTGTTGGCGATGTTGGCCAGGTTGTTGATTTCTGCGACGGTGTCCACGCCGGTGCTGGCTTGGCTGGCGACGATGTCGTTGAGCAGGCCGAGTTTGGCGTTGTCGGTGGCGGCGGCGCCGATGTCGGCACCGATGGCGGCGTAGTCGGTTTGTGTGGGGTTGGTGACTGTGGCGTCAGCGGCGCTGCCATTGGCTTCGGCCAGGATGGCGTTGTAGGCGTCGACGATGGTTTGCACTTTGGCGGTGGTGTCGGTGGCGGCGCCGGTGTTGCTGGCGGTGTTCAGTGCGTCCAGCACGGCGGGCAGGTTGGTGCTGTCCACGTGGGTGACGCCTGCGCTGGTGAATTCAGCGGTGGTGAGGGTGTTGGCGGTGTTGCCTTCGGCGGCGGCGCTGATGAGGTTGACGTTGGGGGCAATCGCGTTGATCAGGGCTTGCAGCTCGGTGACGGTGTCGGTGGCGCTGCCGTTGTCGGCTTGGGCTTGGATGACGTTGATCAGTGCGGGCAGGTTGTCGGTGGTGACGCCGGTCAGGCCTGCGGTGGCAAAGTCGGTGACGGTCAGCGCGGTGGCGGGGGTGCCCTCTGCGGCGATGGTCTGGATGGTGTTGGCGATGTTGGCCAGGTTGTTGATTTCTGCGACGGTGTCCACGCCGGTGCTGGCTTGGTTGGCGACGATGTCGTTGAGCAGGCCGAGTTTGGCGTTGTCGGTGGCGGCGGCGCCGATGTCGGCACCGATGGCGGCGTAGTCGGTTTGTGTGGGGTTGGTGACTGTGGCGTCAGCGGCGCTGCCATTGGCCTCGGCCAGGATGGCGTTGTAGGCGTCGACGATGGTTTGCACTTTGGCGGTGGTGTCGACTTGGGTTTTGCTCAGTTCGCCGGTGTTGAGGGCGCTGTTGATGGCGGCGACGTTGTCGCTGGTGACGCCTGTCACGCCGGCATCGCTGTATTGGGTGGGGGTCAGTTGCGCGGCGGTGTTGTCTTGGGTGGCGGCCTGGATGGTTTCCAGCGCTTGTGCTTTCTTGGCTTCGGGTGTGGTGGTGCTGCCACCACCGCCACCGCCGCCCAGGGCGGCTGCGCCCAGTGCCAATGCACCGATGAGGCCGCCTGTGGACATGCCTGTGGCTGCGGTGCCTGCTGCAGTGGCTGCTGTGGTGGCTCCGCTCGCGGCGGCGGCCGATTCTGTGGCCGCCATGACGGGTATGCACATGGCGGATGCGGTGCCTGGCTGCCAGATGATGGCTTCGGCGTTGGTGTCTGCGCTTGCTGGCGCATCAGAGGCCACTTGCGAGTAGGGACAGACGGTGTCGCCGGTGTGCAGGACGAATTCGCTGGTGGCTTCGGGTGTGGCTTGGGCGTTGGCCTGGGTAAAGAAGTCTTGCAGTTCGATGGTGGTGCCGGTGTCGAGTTCGACGCTGAGGTCGCGGTTTTTGCGCAGGACTTTCTTGACGGTCTGGATTTGCCCGGTGGCTGGGTCCGTCACGCGGTAGCTGGTGTTCGGCTGGGTTTTGAGCAGGACGGTTTGCTGGGTGTTTTTCAATTCGGCCAGCGTGGTGCCTGGGTCGATGGCCTGTGTGGCGAATGATTTTGAAAATTGGGGCGATTGCTGAAGTGTGAGTTGTGCCATGGGCTTGTCCAAGTCTGAAAGGAGAAAGACTTGATTCTTGGCGTGTGGGTCTCAGAAGTTCATAAATTTTGTAAAGTGATTTGATAAATTTGCCGATTTACTCGTTTGGGTTCATTTGGCTGCCGATCCACAGGGCTTGCAGGTGGTGGGCGCTGAGCTTTTCTGGCACGTGGTGCACCCGCAGGTGTTCGCCCGAGCTGGGCAGGCGCAGGACGTGGCCAGGGGCAAAAACAGCGACCACCAGGCTGAGTCTTTGTTTGCGGCAGCTGTCCATCAGGTCTTGGATCAGGGTGTTGAGTTCGTGGGTGCTGCGCTCGAGTTCAATGATCAACATGCCGATGTCGCGCAGATTCAAAAGCAGCAGGCCTTCCAAGAGGGAGGCGGTGATGTGGACTTTGCCGCCGCCATGGATGGGGAGCCAGCCCTCGCTTTGGGTCTTGAGTTTTTGGGCGTCGTCGGTGATCAGCAGGGTGTTGGGGGCGTAGTTGTCTTCGTTGGCGGGTTCATTGAAGGGTTGTTTGCGCAGGTAGTCCATGACGGATTTCCTGTGCAGGCGGCGGTGTCCACCCGAGGTGCGCCAGCCGGTGATTTGTTGTTCGTCGGCCAGTTTTTGCACGGTGCCCGTTGACAGGCCCAAAATTTGCGCGGTCTCGCCGGAGGTGATGAAGGGCAGGTCTTGGTTGGCGGCGTCAGTGTGTTTGTGTTTCATGTGGGGTCCCATGGGGTTGGATGGTGCGCGGCAGCGCGTGGATGAGGGTGTGGCTGTCGACGGCGCTGGCCAGTGCGGGGCCCATGCCGATGTCGCAGCCCAGTTCGCGCAGTTGTTGCAGTTCGACGGCGTTGTGGATGTCGCAGCCGATGATGTCGATCCCCATCAGGTTTTTAAAGACCATGAGGGTTTTCATTTGCTGTGTGTACAGGCTTTGGTGGGGTTGTGGCTGGCGTGGGGGGGTGACTTTGACGCCTTGGATCAGGCCGCTGTTGAGCCAGGAAAAGTCTGCGCCGGAGCAATCGAACGAGTCGATCACCAGCTGCAGTTGCTCGAAGGGTTTGCGTTGCAGTTGTCGCCAAATTTTGGGGCCGTGCACTTGCAGTCCGGGTTCGCGCATTTGCAGTTTCAGGCGCGAGGGGCACAAGGCATATTGCTGGCAGAGGTGTTGAACGGTGGCTTCCAGGTGCGGTGAGGCCATTTGGCCGGGGCGCAGGTGGATCAGGATCTGGCCTTGCGGATATTGTGCGAACCAGGGTTGCAGTTCGCTCAGGGCGGTCTCCAGTGCCCAGTAGCCCATGGGCAGCACGTAGCCGCTGGTTTCTGCATGGCTGATGAGTTCATCGGCACGCAGGTTGATCAGTTGTCCTTGTTCGGTGGGTTTGAGCACGCGAACCTCAACCCCCCACAGCTGGCCGCTGGGCAGGTGGATCAGGGGTTCGTAGGCGAGCTGGATGCCGGCTTGTGCACAGGCGTTGCGGATTCTGGAGGTGAGCCGTTGGTGTTGTCCGCTGATGGGCTGTGGCGTGCTTCGGGTCGCGCAGCTGGGCGGTGCAGCCAGACGTTTTTGCGTGGAGAAAAGTTTCATGTCGACGGTACCCTTGCCGGTTTTGCCTGTCACCGTTCACCTGCTTTTGTGATGATCGTGGTGTGCAGTGAATGGTCTTGATTGGACGGCTTGCGTACTGTCTAAATTCTTAAATCTCGTAAATTTCAGAAAATGTCGATCGGGGTTCAGTCGTTGTAGAGCGGGATGTCCAGCGCGATCCAGGCCATGTGGTCGTCAACCTCTTGGTAGGGGATTTGCAGGTGGAATTTGCCATCGTGGCGTTGTATGGTGGTTTTGACGAACTTGAGCCCGAGGCCGAAGCCTTTGACGTCGTTGTCGGGGAGCATGGCGCCAATGGGGTTGAGGATTTCGATGCGGGCCATGGGCTGCACTTGTCCTGCGTGGGGCGATGTCCGGATGATGACGCAGCTGCCGGGCATGCCGTGGCGAATGGCGTTGTGCAGCAAGTTGAGCAGAGCCCGCACGATCAGGTGGGTGTCCACCATGATGCGCAGCAAGGCCGGTGTTTCCATGAGTTGGAGTTGGATGTGGTGCTGGTCGGCCAGGGGTTGTGCTTGTTCGATGGCGTCGTCCAGCAAGTCGCTGACCAGGCAGCCCGTCAGGTGCAGGGGCATTTGTTCGGCCTGGCTGTGGACGATGAAGCCGTCCATCATGTCCATCAGCCGCTGTGCGTTTTGGGTGATCTGGTCTGCGCAGGCTTGCACCTGGGGCATGTTGTTGGTGGGCAGCAGAAGCAATCGTTTTTTGAGCGCCAGGATGGCCGCGACGGGGGTGCGCATGTCATGCGATAGAAATTGCAAGGTTTGTTCGCGCTGTATCTGATGCCGTTGGCTGGCGGTGATGTCGCTGAGCGTGACCAGCTTGAGTTTGTACACGTCGTTGCTTTGGATCTCGGAGGTTCTGAAAATGAAGTACAGGTTGGGCAGGTTGTATTGGCTCAGGCTGACGGTGGTTTCTTCCTGGCCTGAATGCAGGGCGCGTGATTTGGAGATTTGCAGGGCGTTGACCAATTGGTCGAAGTCGTAGTGCGCGCTGCTGTGCACATTCAGTTGGAGTTTTCTGGCCAGTCCGTTCATGGCTTGGTTGCTGGTCAGGTGTTTGTGGCCGGCATCAAAAATGGCCACCGGCTCGGGGATCTGCTGCAGGATGCTGTTGAGCAGTGCCAAGTCATTCTTTTGCAGTTCGATGGCGGTGTTGAGTTCTTCGACGACGCGGTGTGTCGTGTCGACAAAGGGGTTCAGAAACAGGGCCGTTGCATCGGGCAGGATTGGGCTTTTGGCAATTTTCAGGGGGGCGTTGGCTTGCGTTTTTTCCAGTTGGAGGTGAAGGATGTTGACCGTGGTCATGAGCCTTCGCCATGACCAGAAGCCGCCCATGAAGCCGATGACGATGCAGCTGGGCATGATGTTGGCCCAGGTGTTGAATTGGCTGAGCAGCAACAAGTCGATGCCGCAGAGCATGAGCAAGGCGATGGGGGTGACCACAAAGACGCGCGAGGGATTGCTCCAGAAGAGGGCCAGCGATGTCAGCATCACCCAAATGAGCCCAAGGAGCATCGATGGGGTGTCGGGCAGCACCGAGATCCATTGGCCGTTGAGTGCTTCGTTGAGCACGCTGGCAATGATGTAGACGCCTGGGGTGCTGGCGCCGGTGATGGCCGTGTAGGCCGTCGCGTGGTGGTCGCCCAGGCTGGGGCTGGTGACGCCGATCAGGACCCATTTGTCTTTGAAGAAGTCGGCCGACAGGTGTGGGTTGAGCGCGTCTTTCAAGGAGATGGTGGTGAAGCCCACTTCGGGGTCGACCATGCGAAAGCGTTGTCGGGTCTTGCTTTGGCTGAGGGCTTCGACTTTGCTGACCGCGTCGGGGTCTTGGCTGCGTTGCATCATGGCCAGGGCCATGTGGGGTGAGTGGGGCACGTTGGGTGCAATGCTGCGGCTGATGCCGTCTTGGTCGTAGGCGAGCAGGATGTGGCCGTAGGTTTGCACGGCACGGGCCAGGCTGGGCGGGATGACCATGCTGTTGTCTGGCATGCTGGCGTTCGGACTTGGCGCAGACAGGGCGGGCAGTGGCGAGGACTCGATGGGCGTCAAGGGCAGGACCACGGGCAGATCGTGCAGGGCTTGGGCCAGTTGCATGTCGTCGTCTGTGCTGTCGATGAAGAGCAAGTCCAAACCGATGGCTTTGGGGCGGTTGGCCGGTGTGCTCATGCGTTGCAGCAGGTCGGCGTAGTGCCTCCGTTGGAGGGGCCAGCCCCCGTGGTCTTCGATGGTGGGGTCGTCAATGCTGACCACGACGATGTCGGGCCTGGCGGTGTAGCCCGTTTTCATGACCAGGTAGTCGTACAGGCGCAGGTTGGCGCTGCTGCCGAAAGCCATGTAGTGGAAGATGAGCAGCAGCAGTTGCGCGCAGACCAGCGTGATGAACCAGTCGGTGGCTGGGTGGTGTCTCCAATGAGGACGGCCGGTGCGTCCTGTCACGGGGCGCTGACGTTGGGCTGGCCTGTCAAGATGAAGTCGCCTTGTGTTCTGACGGTGTGGTCAGGCTGGGGCGGGGGCGATGGCTCGGTGTATTCGATGTGCCAGTGGTAGCGTCCGGGTGCCAGTCCTGTGGCAATCATGTGGGTGGTGTTCAGGGGGACTTGCGCGTTCAGGATGGTTTGCACGGCGCTGCCTTTGACTTGTTGGAGCTCAAAGCGCTTGGTGCGGCCGTGCGCTTCACTCAGGTCGAAGGGCACGCCGCAGTGCTGGCCATGGCTGCACATGGCGTAGGTGGCGGAGGGTCCTTGAAGGCCGCTGCGGGTGAGTGATGCTGCACGGTAAAGCTGTGCCTGTGGCGAGCGGTCGGCCGTGGCGACGACGGTGGGGGCTTGCGTGACCGGTGGCGTGTCTGTGGCCATGGCGTTGGCACTGCCGAGTTGTTCGATCAGATAGGCGTGTGCCTGGGCAACGGGCATGAATGCCCATGCGTTGGCTTGCGGGGCAACGCCCAGCACAGGGGGCGGTGGCAAGGCTTCCAGGCCTTGGTTTTGGCCTTGGGCGTTGATGACCAGTCCTTCGCGTTTTTCGATGGTTTGGTTTTGCGGGTCGGCCTCGCCTTGGGCTTGTACTTTGCCTTCGAGCACTTCGATGAGGGTGGCTTGGCTGTCCGGCGCAATGCCGACTCTGAATTGGGTGCCGCGCACGCCCGTGATGGCTTTGGGGGTTTGGACTTCGAAGCGGGATCGGGCGGGGCGTTGTTTGTAGATGTCGAGCCCCAGCTTGCCTTGCAGCAGGTGGATTTGAACCAGGGGCGCTTTGTGCAGGGGTTGATGCCGCAGGACATCCAGGCGAAGGACTGCGCCCGATGGCAGTTGCAAGCGTGAGCCGTCTTGCAGCAGCAGGCCGACTTTGCAGCCGGCGGGCACTTTGATGGTGCTGCCTTCGGCGAGCCATTGGTCTTGTGCGAGGACCCGGCCATCGCTCAGTTCGGGCAAGAGGGTGCCTGTGCAGCTGAGGTGGTTGACGCGCACATGGGCAGCTTCTTGTCGCAGCCAGTTTTCTGGGATTTGCAGTGTTTGCCCCGGCCGCAGTGCGGTGATGCTGTGGCCCGGGTTCATGGTGTGGAGGCGGCTGAGCGCTTGTGCGCTGTGCTCGGGCAGTTGCAGGCCTTGGATGACGCTGGTCAAACTGTCGCCGGGTTGAACGGCATAGGCGATGACGTGGGGTTTGGCCGTGATTTTTTCGGGCGCTTGGGCCCACATGGCGCTGGTGTGCAGGCTGAGCGCCGCCGTGATGCAGGTGCACAGGGTTGGGCGCAGCTCAAACATCGGAGGTGCTTTCTGCTGTGATGATCCGGTAGCCAAATCCGTGTATGGCTTTGAGTCGCAGCAGTTGGGAGGTGGCGGACAAGTCGAGCTTGATGCGTATTTGCGAGATGTGCACATCGAGTGTGCGCGAGCAGGCGTCGTCGTCTCGGCCCCATATGTGGGTCATCAGGCGTTTGCGTGACAGTGAGCGGCCGGTGTTCTCGAACAGGAACAGGGCGAGGTTGAATTCTTTTTCCGACAGCTTGGTGTGTTGCTCTTGTCCGCGCGATGTCCATTGCACGGTGTTGTCCAGGCGGTTGAAGGTGTAGCCCCACAGTTTGTGGGTCGTGGTGTTTTGGGCGTCCGGGCTGTAGGCCCGGCGGCCCAGTGCCGCAACGCGTGCCATGAATTCGTTTTCACGCACGGGTTTGGCGCAGTAGTCGTCGGCACCGCAGGACAGGGCGTAGACAATTTCTTGCTCGAATTGCCGGCTGGTCAAGAACAGGACGGGGATCTTGCTGTTGAGTTCTTCCCGCACGTGCCTGAGGACTTTGATGCCGCTGATGTCGGGCACGTTCCAGTCGAGGATCAGCAGGTCGAAGGTGTCGCGCTGCAGGGCTTTGAGCAAGGCTTTGCCGGTGGTGAAAATTTCGACCGTGTGTTCGGCTTGGTGAAGCAGGTCCTGGGTGTGGAGGGCCAGGATGTATTCGTCTTCGAGGATGGCGATGTGCATGGTGTTCATCGCTCGTTGAGTGCACCGCCAAAGGCTTTGTGCAGGGGTTTGGTGAGGTAGCTCATGATGGAGCGACGGCGGGTTTGGATGTCAATGCTGGCGGTCATGCCGTTTTTGAGCATGTCGGTGCGCAGCTTGGCGTGGGCTGTTGTGGGGCTGAGTTGGACGTGTGCTCGGTAGTAGCTGGTGCTGACGCCGGTGGGGCTGGTTTCGTTGAGGGTGTCGGAGCTGATGTAGGTGAGCACGCCTTGCAAGGTGCCGTAGGTGCTGTAGTCGAAGGCGTCAAATTTGATGGCCACGGGCAGGCCGGTGTGCAGTTGGCCGATGTCGGCGGGGTTGACCTTGGCTTCGATGACCATGTCGCTGTCGGTGGGGGAGATTTGCATCAATTCGTCCCCAGCACGAAGCACACCACCGACGGTGTTGACCTTGAGGTATTTGACGATGCCAGCGGTGGGGGTGGTCAGCTCGGTGTGCTCGAGCACGCTTTGGCGTTCTTCGAGTTTGTATTGGTGGGAGGACAGTTCGTCTTCGAGCCGGATGACTTCTTGCCGTGCTTCTTGTTGGTATTTGTTGAGTATCGCTTGCAGGCGGCTTTCGATTTCGCTCACTTGCCTTTGTGTGCGCAGCACCTCGACTTTGCTGACGTCGCCCGTTTTGAACAGGTTCAGGTTGAGTTGGTGTTCTTCGAGGGCCAGTTTCAA
Organism: Limnohabitans sp. MMS-10A-192; assembly: GCF_003063335.1. Classification (GTDB taxonomy): domain Bacteria; phylum Pseudomonadota; class Gammaproteobacteria; order Burkholderiales; family Burkholderiaceae_C; genus Limnohabitans_A. Next base: position 94,746 of record NZ_NERX01000008.1, read on the forward strand.
GGCCAGGCGCTGGGCCTGCAGTTCATCGTCGAGTGTTTGGCGCCGTTGCTGGTAGTGGGCCATTTGCGCTTGGATGAATTGCGGGTAGCGTTGCAGTGCGGGTGCAAACACCGGTGGACGTTGTTGTGCTTCTGCATGGGCGCGCACCAGGGCGGTTTGCACGGAGGCCACTTTGGCCTGGGTTTCCGAGTAGGCGGCGTGGCTGCGGTCTTTTTCGAGCAGGGCCAGGCGCTCGCCTGCTTGCACGACTTGGCCTTCATGGACGAGGATTTCTGACAGCACGCCGCCATCGGCGGTTTGGATGATTTGGGTTCGTGTGCCGGGGATGATCTGGCCTGTGGCGCGCACGGTCTGGTCGATTTCAAACCAGCTGGCCCAGGCCATGAACCCTATCAGGCCGCTGGCCATGACCAGCGTCATGCTGGGGCGAAGGTGTTCGAAGGGGCGTTTCATGTTTCGGCTCCATGGGGCGGGGTGTGCCCGGCCAGACGGGCCAAGGCGCTGTGCTTGGCTTCGTCCAGGACGATTTGGTGTTGCGCGATGACGATGACGCGGTCCACCAGCTCCAGCAGTTCGCTTTTGTGGGTGACCATGACGAGCGTGTCTTCGGGGCGCAGCCGGTGCTTGAGCACTTGGATGATGCGTTGCTCGATGTGCTTGTCCATCGATGCGGTGGGTTCGTCCAGCAGCCAGATGCGAGGGCGCCGCAGGATCACGCGTGTGAAATTGAGCAGTTGCCGTTGGCCGCCCGACAGTCCGGCGCCGCCTTCGTCGATGGTTTGGTGCAGGCCTTGGGGGTGGGGCTGGATGACGTTGGCCAACAAGCCTGTTTCGTTCGCCGCAGCAAGGATGGCTTCGTCGCCGGGGTCGGGCAGGCCCAGGATCAGGTTTTCGCGCAGGGTGCCGGCAAACAGGCGGCCTTCTTGTTGCAGGTAGCCCAGGCGTTCGCTGAGCACGGGTTTGGCAATGTGCGACAGGTCAATGCCGTCCAGCGTGATGGTGCCCAGTTGCGGTTTGTACATGCCGCTGAGCATGCGCAGCAGGGTGGTTTTCCCGGAGCCGATGGGCCCCAGAACGCCGATCTTTTGTCCTGCTGCGATGTGCAGCCTTGGGATGTTCAGTGCCGCTGTGACGCCGTGGCTGAATTGCAGTTTGTCGATCAGGTAGTCGCCTCGCACGTTGCTCAGCACAATCGGGTGGTCGATGCCGTGGTGGTCGTCTTGCAGGGCCCACAGCTGTTCCAGCGATTTGAGTGCGGCTTTGGCGTGCGCCCATTGTGTGATCTGGCTGGGCAGTTGGCTGACGGGGGTGAGGATGCGGCCCGACAAAATGGTGCAGGCGATCAGTGCGCCCATGGTCATTTCGCCGTGCGAGACCCACAGCGCACCGATGGCGACCATGAGCACATAAGACAGTTGCTGCATGGCGGCGATCAGGTATTGGTTGTGTTCGCCAAGTTGCCGCATCTGGTTTTCTTCGACCCGGGCTTGGTCCACGTTTTGCATCCAGCGGGTCAGCATGCGCCAGCCGCTTTGCCCGGATTTGATGGTCTCGGCGCCTTCGATGGCTTCCACCAGCAGGCCTGTTTTGCGGTGGCTGGCTTGTTGCGCCTGCACGCCCAGTTGTTCGATGCGGCGGTGTGACCACAGGCCCAGCGCCACCGATGCGGCCAGGAACGCGAGCGGGATCGCTGCCAACGCGCCACCCAACATGACCACGATGCTGGTGAACACCAGGGCGAAGGGTATTTCCACCAGCCATTGGGTGGCGCTGGCGGTCAGAAACTGGCGGATGGTTTCGTAGCCTCTGAGCTGGGAGGCCAAGGCGCCGACTTTGCGGGGCATTTGGTCAAGCCGAATGGCCAAGAATTTGGCATAGACGGCGCGTGCCAGGTGTTGGTCAACGTGGTCAACCACGTTTTCGTACAGCCGCGAGCGCGTCCATTTGGCCAACAGTTCAAAGCCGGTGGCGCCGATCACGCCCAGCGTCAAGACCCACAGCGTTTGGCTGGCTGAGGTGGGGATGACGCGGTCGTACACCTGCATGCTGTACATCGATGCGGCCAGGGCGACGAGGTTGATCATCACGCTGCCGGCGAGGGCTTCGAGCAGTTCTTTGCGGCGTGTGCCCAGGGCTCTTTTGATTTGCGCCACAACGGGGCTGGCGTCGTTGGATTTTTCAAAACGCAGTTGCGCCACCAGCACGTCGTCGAGCGTGGGCAGTGTGATTTCTTGCCAGCCCGATTGGGCTGTGCTCCAGCTCTCCAGCACCCATTGGCCTTGGGCGGATTGGCTGTGCAAGACTGCCCAGCCGGTTTGCGGGCGATGCACCAGGCAGGGCAGGCATGTGGGGTCGACCTGGCGTGGCTGCGGCCACAGCAAGTGCAATGACGGCCAGTGTTGGGCAAACGCTTGCAGTTGCTTGTGTGGGTCGGTTTGCTTTTGGGCGCTGTCGGTCATGGTGACCAGGACCGCGTTTTTGTCGAGGAATTGGCCTTGTCGTTGTGCCAGGCGCAGCAGTGCGGGGAACAGTGTGATCATGTGTGTAGGGGCCGGTCTCTCAGGGCGTGGGCGACAGGTGTGCCAGGCCTTGCGTGAAGATGTGCAATCGCCAGGCACTGGTCAGGGCGGTGGCTTGTGCGTCGGACAGCTGGAGGTGTGCCTGGGTCAATTCGCGTGCTGCATTCATCACGTCGATCCAGGTTTTGCGGCCTGCATTGAATTGCCGGGCATAGGCTTCGTTGATGGCCTGGTTGGCTTGCGCATGCGCTGCCAGACTGGCCAGGCGATCCTGGCTGGTGCGCAGCCATTGCACATCGGTGCTGATTTGTTCTTGCAGGCTCAGGTGTGCGGCGGCGACGTCGGCTTCGAGGGCCTTTTCCCGTTGCTGCAGGATTTCCATTTGCTGGATCAGGCTCAGACCCGCGCCTGTGGAGGCGCTCAAGCCGACGAACATGCGGTTGGTGGAGAACGGTTGGGTGGTGTAGGGGCTGCCCGATTGGTGTTCTGCGCGCACATAAACCTCGGGCCAGCGGGCGGCTTCTTTTTCTTCCCGCTCGTGGCTCAGAATGGCTTGTTGTGCTTGCAGGCGTTGCAGTGTGGGGGCATGGTTGACTGCTTGCGCATACAGCGCGTCTTCGGCCTGGGTGTTGATGGCGGGCGGCGGCGTGGTGCTGCTTTGCAGATGTTGAGTCTCCAGTGGCTGGTGGCTCAGTTGCTGCAGTTTGGCCAAAGCCACCGCGGTTTGCATGCGCGTGTTTTGCAGCTCGGCACGGGTTTGTTCCAGCCGTGCGGTGCTCAGGGTCACTTCGCCTTGCGCGGAGGCGCCTTCTTGGGCACGGTGGCTGATTTGCCGCTTGAGCTCGGCGTGAACGGCCAGGCTGTTGTTCAGTGCCTGGGTTTTTTGTTGGGCAGCCCACCACTCACCATAGGCTTGAACGACGCGCAAGCTCAGTTGCCATTGCGCTTCGCCAAGTTGGGCCATGGCCAGTCTGTTTTGTGCACGCGCTTTGTCCAGGCTCGCTGTGAGGCGACCGCCGGTCCACAGCGGTTGCTGCAAGCGCGCCAAAGCCACCGGGCGACCGCTGGCGTAGGCGCTGTCCATGGGGCTGTTGGTTTGCGCCTTTTCCCAGCTCAGTGAGAAGGTGGGCAAAAACTGTTGCTGTGCCAGCGTGATCTCTGATTCGCTGGCCTGCAGTTGAGCTTGTTGTGCCCGGATGCTGGGGTGACTTTCGAGGCTGGCCGCAATGAGCTGATGCAGACTTTGTGCATGGAGCCATTGGGGCCACAAAAAAATCAGCAATACCGATGCAGGCAGCTGGATAAAAAACTTCATGGTGTCGCCGCCGATGTCCTGTATTTCTTCAACCGATCTCGTTTTTGTAAACAATCAAAATGTTATTTTTGATTTATTCGATTAATCAAATATCAGGACTTGTAAATTTGAGCGGTGCGGACGTCACGGAACCCTTCCTTCGCTGTCCTGGCGACCCCCATTCCGTCATCGCGAGGAGCGAAGCGACGTGGCGATCCAGGAGCCGCAGCAATCCATATCAAAACGAGTCATCAGGCGGCACACTGGACATGCTTGACCGTTACCCATCGCCCTTCGTCACGCCGGGCTTGACCCGGTATCTACGCCTCTTTGTCATGCCGGACTTGATACGGCATCCATGCAGTTGAAGATGGACCCCGGGTCTTCGCCCGGGGTGACATTGGGGTGCGGGGTGAAATTGGAAGGGAGGCGTGAAATTGGAAAGGTGGGGTGAAATTGGATGGGCTGGGGGTGACAGCGCTCTTTCCGTCATCCCGGGCCTGACCCGGGATCCATTTCCCCTCGGTCATGCCGGGCTTGACCCGGTATCCACGCCTCTTTGTCATGCCGGACTTGATCCGGCATCCATGCAGTTGCAGATGGACCCCGGGTCTTCGCCCGGGGTGACATTGGGTGTGCGGGGTGACATTGGGTGTGCGGGGTGACATTGGAAGGGTGGGGTGACCGCTCCCCACTGTCATCCCGGGCCTGACCCGGGATCCACTTCCCCTCTGTCATCCCGGGCCTGACCCGGGATCCATCCCCTTCACGGCTGGATTGCCGCGCTTCGCTCGCAAGGACAGGAGGCGGCTGGATTGCCGCGCTTTGCTCGCGATGACGCTTATGTCGTCATCGCGCGGCGCGAAGCGACGTGGTGATCCCGTTCAGGCGCCGCAGCACTTTTTGTATTTCTTGCCGCTGCCGCACGAGCAAGGGTCGTTGCGGCCGGGGGTGGCGGCTTTGATGACTTGTTCCACGCGGGGGCCGATGTTGCGCCAGATTTCGCGCAGGTCGTACACGGCCCACAGGGCTTCGCCGTAAGCGTTCAGGCGGTTTTCGCTGACGCTGGGGGGGCCGTCTTCGGACAGGGCGGACAGGGTGGGGGTGTCGGCGTCGTCTTCGGTCAGGGCCACGATGGCTTCGAGCGACAGGTCGTGCCACTTGGCGGCGTCTTTGTCTTTGGGGGCGGCCCATTCGTCGGACCAGTTCTCGACCGCGAACATGAAGCCCAGTGCCCAGACTTGCGCAAAGGCGGGGATTTCGTTGTCGTCGATTTCGGCGCGTTCTTCTTCGGGCAGCGTGGCGATCGCACCGCGCACGTCCATCACTTCGGGGGCGTAGGCCTTGTCGTCGTCCAGTGCTTCCACGGGGGTGTCGAGCGACAGCTGGATCTCGTCAAAGCGGCGTTGCCACAAGGCCAGGAATTGCTGGCGCTGGGCATCGTCGGCAAAGCTGCCGCCTTCTTCGCCTTCGTCCACACCCAGCAGCATGGGCAGCCATTCGCCTTCAGGGATGGGGCGGCGGCAGCAGACCATGGCGGCCATGAAGCCTTCGCAGAACTCCCATTGCGGCGTTTCTTCAAAACGCTCGCGCAGGTCGTCGAGGATGTTGTCCAGGGTGTCGAAGTCTTCGGCTTGCAAGCCAGCGGTGGTGTTCATGGGGTGTTCCGGTGATCAGGCGAGGATTGTAGGGTTGAGCGCCACGCCGCAGCGCTCCAGACGTTTGCGCATGCACAGCACCTGCGCGTCTTTGCTGTGCAAGCTGGCGGTGTGGGCCACGGCCAGGTCGATGAATTTTTGGTCGTCCGGGTCTTTGCAGGCGTATTCGGCTTTGGGCGCGTCGGGCTGCAATTGGGCCCAGCGGTCGAAGTGGCCGAGCACGGCGCTGGCAGGCAGTTCGCGGTGCGTCAAGCGTTTGGCGATTTGCGGGTAGGCCAGCACGCGGGCCAGCTCTTCGCGCATGGCGGTGGTGGCCAGCCATTGCGTGTGGCCGTTTTCGACGCTCAGGCGCAGGGCCTCGGCGCGGGGTTCGTCAAACACCCACAGGTCGAGCACGATGTTGGTGTCCAGCACGCAGCGTGCCGGGGCCTGGCCGCCCTGCGGTGCGCTCATGGCGCAGGTGTTCCGGCGGCCCCCGGGGTGGGGGTATCTGCAGCGGTGCGCTTCAAGCTGCCTTTGACCATGTCAAAGCGGAACAGGCGGCATTCGATGGGGCCGTTCCACATGGGCACGCGGCGCGATTCTTTCAGGCGCATCTTGCTGGGCAGCTTCAGGTCGGGCGTGAGCATCCAGGCGCTCCAGCCGCTGTAGTTTTTCTTCCAGTGGCTGGCCAGTTGGGCGAAGAAGTCGCCGCCGTCGTCAACCTGTGCGGTTTCGCGGTGGTGGCTTTGGTCGGCTGCACGCGAACTGGCCAGGGCGCCCGGCTGGAAGTTGTCGCGTCCACGCCCGGCCACACCGGCCGCTGCAATGCGCTCGCCATAGGGCGGGTTGAGCAGCATCACGCCGGGGGTTTCGCTGGGCGGCATGCGTTGCAGCGCGTCGCCACCCCGGAACTCGACCACGCCCGACACACCAGCACGCTCGGCATTGCGTTCGGCAAAGTCGACCATGCGGAAGGCCACATCGCTGCCAAAAATTGGCGCCGTGGGTTCGTGCTCCAGGTCGCGGGCTTCTTCGATCAAGCCTTGCCAGACGTGGTTCTGGAAGGGCAGCAGTTTCTCGAAACCAAAGCGCCGCTGCAAACCGGGCGCGATGCCGCAGGCGATTTGCGCCGCTTCGATCGGGATGGTGCCGCTGCCGCAGCAAGGGTCGTACAAAGGCACGGTGGCGTCCCAGCCGCTGGCGGCGATCATGGCGGCGGCCAGGGTTTCCTTCAAAGGCGCGTCGCCCTTGTCGGTGCGCCAGCCGCGCTTGAACAAAGGCTCGCCCGAGGTGTCGATGTACAGGTTGAGGGTTTCCGGCGTCACGTGCGCGTAGATGCGCACGTCAGGCCAGGAGGTGTCGACGCTGGGGCGCTCGCCGCGCTTGGCGCGGAAGCGGTCGGCCACGGCGTCTTTGATCTTGAGTGCGGCAAAGTTCAGGCTGGTCAGCGGGCTGTGCTGCGCGGTGATCTCGATCTTGAAGGTCTGCTTGGGCGTGAACCAGATCTCCCAGGCCACGGCGCTGGCGCCCTGGTACAGGTCGTTTTCGTTGCGGTAGGGCGTCTCGGACAGCTGCACCAGCACGCGCTGGGTCAGGCGGCTGTGCAGGTTGATGCGTTGGGCATCGCGCCACGAAGCGCGGGCCATCACGCCGCCGCGGCCGGTCAGCAGGTCTTGACCGGTCAGGCCGGTGATCTGGTGGATTTCGTCGGCCAGAAAGCCCTCAACGCCGGCGGCGCAGGGCATGAAAAGTTGGAGTGAGTTCACGGCAGCAGGTTTCTCAAAGTGTTTTGCGCAGGTTGGCGGGCGCGATCTTCAGGGCTTCACGGTATTTGGCCACGGTGCGGCGTGCGCAGTCGATGCCTTGTTCCTTGAGCATTTCCGAGATCTGGTTGTCCGACAGGGGTTTGGCTGGATTTTCGGCGGCCACCAGTTGTTTGATCAAGGCCCGCACGGCGGTGCTCGACGCGGCATTGCCGCTGTCGGTGCCCAGGCCCGAGCCAAAGAAGTATTTGAGCTCAAACGTGCCTTGCGGCGTGGACATGTATTTGGCCGTGGTCACGCGGCTGATGGTGGACTCGTGCATGCCCAGCTCGTCGGCGATCTCGCGCAGCACCAGCGGTCGCATGGCCAGCTCGCCTTGAACCAGAAAGTTTTTCTGCCGCTCCACGATGGCAGAGGACACGCGCAAGATGGTGTCAAAGCGTTGCTGGATGTTCTTGATGAACCAGCGCGCTTCTTGCAGGCGCTGCTGCAGGCCTGCGTGCGACTCGCCCTTGCCGCCACGCAGGGCGTTGGCATAGATGTCGTGCACACGCAGCTTGGGCATCACGTCGGGGTTGAGCTGGATGCGGAACTTGGGTGCGCCGGTTTTGCGCAGGTTGGTCACGATCACATCGGGCACGATGATGTTTTGCTCGGCCTGCACAAAGGGGCGGCCCGGCTTGGGCTCCAGCCGCGCAATGAAGGGGATGGCCGCTTTGATCAGCGCTTCGCTTTCGCCGGTCAGCCCGGCCAGGCGTTTGAAGTCGCGCTTGGCCAAAAGCTCCATGGGCTGGCCGCAGACCTTGAGTGCGGCTTGCATGGTCGCGTGGGTCGGGTCGTCCTGCAGCAAGGCCTTGATCTGGATGCGCAGGCATTCGGACAGATCGCGGGCGCCCACCCCAACCGGCTCGAGCGATTGCAGCAAACCCAGCGCCACTGTGAAGCGGTGCACCAGCTCGTCCAGCTGTTCGTCGTCTTCGCTGCCCGCCAGGCTGGCGGCCAGCTCGGGCAGGGTGTCGGTCAGGTAGCCGTCGTCATTGAGCGACTCGATCAAAAAGCGCAGGGCGGCGCGGTCGATCTCGGACAGGCGCAGTGACAGGGCTTGTCGGTGCAAAAACTCGGTCAGCGAGCCCATGCTGCGGGCCAGCTCCACCGCATCGGCGGTGTCGTCGCCATGGTTTTGGCGCGATCCGGCTTCGCCGCCCCATTCGCTGTCGTCGGGGCGCATCTCGACGCTGCCGTCGCCGTCCCAGCTTTCGGCCACATCGCTCACGGCTTCGCTGGTGACTTCGCTGGGGCCATCGTCGTGGCTGGATTCGCTGGCGCTTTCGCTCACGCGGTCGCCCAGGCTGACATGGCTGTCGGCCTGCTCCAGGCCAAATGCTTCTTGTGGGGCCTCTTCGTCGGTGCGTTCGAGGAAGGGGTTTTCGTCGAGCATTTGCTCGACTTCTTGCGTCAGCTCCAGCGTGGACAGCTGGAGCAAGCGGATCGATTGTTGCAACTGGGGCGTGAGCGCCAGGTGCTGCGACATGCGCAGCGACAGACCTGGTTTCACGCTGCAGCTCGCATGTCGAATGTCAAATCAGGGCGCATCACATTCGGAAGTGTTCGCCCAGATAGACGCGCCGCACATCGGCGTTGGCCACGATCTCTTCGGGGGTGCCTTGGGCCAGCACATGACCGTCGCTGATGATGAAAGCGTGGTCGCAAATGCCCAGCGTTTCGCGCACGTTGTGGTCGGTGATCAGCACGCCAATGCCGCGCTGTTTGAGGAAGGCGATGATGCGCTGGATCTCGATCACGGCGATCGGGTCGATGCCGGCGAATGGCTCGTCCAGCAAGATGAAGCGCGGGTCGGTGGCCAGCGCACGGGCAATCTCCACGCGGCGGCGCTCGCCGCCCGACAAGGCCACAGCAGGTGAGTCGCGCAGGTGGTCGACCCGCAAATCGGCCAGCAAAGCGTCCAGCTTTTGTTCAATCTCGGCACTGCCGAGCGGGCGTCCTTGCGCGTCGGTGTGCAGCTCCAAAATGGCACGCACATTCTCGGCCACCGACAGCTTGCGAAAGATGGAGGCTTCTTGCGGCAGGTACGACAAGCCCATGCGTGCACGTTTGTGGATGGGCATGCGGGTCACGTCTTCGCCGTCGATCAGGATCTGGCCGCCATCGGCGCGCACCAGGCCCACGATCATGTAAAACGAGGTGGTCTTGCCCGCACCGTTGGGGCCGAGCAAGCCGACCACTTCGCCTTTGGACACTTTCATCGACACGTCGTGCACGACTTTGCGGCTGCCGTAGGATTTTTTCAGATGCCGCGCTTCCAGGCAGCTGGTGGGGGTGTCGCTCATGGTTTTTTGCTTTCGCCCAAAGAGGGGCTGGTGCGCAGCACCGGTGCCAGGGCGGGGGCCGTGTCTGTGCCCTCTTTGCGGGGGGTGATCACGGCACGCACGCGCTCGCCACGCCCGTTGGCGGCCTGACCTTTGGCTTGGCCATCCACGGTCATCACCTCGGTGGTGTTGTTGAAGACGATTTTCTCGCCCGTCACACGGTTGGCCACTTCGGTGCCGCGCAAGATGCGGCCTTCAGCTCGCTGCACCAGCGTCATTTGATCGGCTTGTTTGTCGTAGATGGCGGTTTCGGCTTCGCCCTCGGTGTATTCGTCGACGCCTTCACGTTTTTGGCGAAAGAAAACCCGCTGTTTGGGGGCGGCCCAAAATTGCGCCAATTGCTGGCCTTTGCCGTCTTCTTGTACTTCCATGCGGTCGGCGCGTATGACCAGGGTGCCTTTGACCGCGACCACATTGCCGTTGAATTGGGTCAGTTTCAGACCTTCGTCGTGGCGCATGTTGTCCGCCTCGATGTTCATGGGCTTGTCTTTGTCGGCTTTTTCAGCGTGCACGGGCGCACAGAGCAGGCCCCAGCTCAGGGCTGCACCGGCGATCAAGTGGAGAAAAGTTTTAAAAGGCATGAATCTTGCTGTTCGAGGCTTTTTGATTGTAGGCGCAAGCGTCTGCATATCGGCACCGATACCGCAGCTTGGCCACAAAAAAGCCCGCGCAGGCGGGGCCTGGGCGGGCTTTGGCTCCGAATGGGTGCATGCCAGAGGTCAAGTGCGTGTGCGGCTTTGTGCGATGAGCGATTCGGCCACCTTGATGGCGCGCTCCATGCTGCCGGCGATCGAGCCATCGGTGTAAAAGCGGCCGGCAATGCCAAAGGAGGGCACGCCTTCGACCTTGTAGTCGTTTTGCAGTTGCACGGCGCGTTTGAGTTTGCTGGCCACGCCAAACGATTTGTAGGTCTCGCTGAACTTGGCTTTGTCCACGCCTTGCTTGGCCACCCAGTCCAGGATGGCCGCTTCGGTGTTGAGCGGCTGCTTTTCAGCATGGATGGCGGTGAACACTTTGGCGTGCAGGCTGTCCAGCAGGTTCATCGCTTCGAGTGCAAAGAACAAACGTTGTTGCGGTGCAAAGTCGTCGCGAAAAGCCACAGGCACGCGGCGCACCACCACGTCTTTGGGGGCGTTTTTGACCCATTGCGCAAATGTGGGCTCAAACGCACTGCAGTGTGGGCAGCTGTACCAAAAGAACTCGATCAGCTCGATCTTGCCCGCTGCGGCGTCGGTGCTCACGGGGCGCTCCAGCGGCAAATAGTCTTTGCCCGCTTTGAACAAGGCTTGCGCCCAAGCCGTGGATTGACTCAGCCAAGCAGAAGTGGCGAGCAAAGCGCCAGAAAAAAGACGGCGTTTCATGGGGTCTCCTCAGTGGGTGTTGGGCGGGTGGGGCGGGGCGCTCAGCGCTGCACCCGCACCAAGGTGTTTTCAATGCTGCTGCTTTCGAGACGGGCGCGCACTTTTTCGGCCGCAGCCTTGTCATCGTAAGGCCCCAAGCGTACGCGGTAAACCGTGCGTCCGCCTTGATCCCGCTCAGAGACCTTGGCGTCCAGCCCCATCATGGCCAGTTTGGCTTTTTGGGCATCGGCATCGGCCGCGCCACGGTAGGCGCCCACCTGGATCACGTAGTCAAAGGGGTCGCCCGCGTTGGCGTTGGCGGCCGGTGTGGACAAGCCCGATTTGGCTTTGGCCAGGTCACCCAGCGGGTCGGCCGAGACGGCGGGCGGGCGGGCATCGGGCTTGGCCGGTTCGACAGGGGCAGCAGCAGTCTTGTCGATCGGCTTGGGCTGCATTTCTGCACTGGGCACGATCGGTGAAGGGGGCTGTTCGGCGGACGGCTTGGTCTGGAGCACCGTGTTCGGATTCCAGTCCTTGTTCTTTTGCGACTCAGCAGTGTCTTGCTCGGACGAGCGGGGCTGGTTTTTGTTGGAAAACGGTGTGGGCACCTTGGTCACATAGATGGCCACAGCCAGTGACAGGCCCAAGCCCACCACCAGACCGATGATGACGCCCATGAACGTTCCGCCGCGTTGAGAGTTTTTCATTGTCATTTACATCTTGGCAGGTGCTGACACACCCAGAACTTTCAAGCCGTTTTGCAGCACCTGAGCCGTGGCCGCCACCAGCGCCAAACGGGCTTTCTTGACGGCTTCGTCGTCCACCAGAATGCGTTCGGCATCGTAGTAGCTGTGGTACAGCGAGGCCAGATCGCGCAGGTAGAAGGTCACGTCGTGCGGGGCGAAGTCGTTGGCCGCAGAGGTCAACATTTCGGGGTACTTGGCCAGGGCCAGCATCAGCGCATGGGCCTGTGGGCTTTGCAGAGCAGACAGGTCGGCATGCGTGAGGCTGGCTTTGTCGCCACCCCAGGCGCTCAGCACCGAGCAGATGCGTGCGTGGGCGTACTGCACGTAGTACACCGGGTTGTCGTTGTTTTGTGCCAGCGCCAAGTCGATGTCGAAGATGTATTCGGTGTCAGGCTTGCGGCTGAGCAAGAAGAAACGCACCGCGTCCTTGCTGGTCCACTCGATCAGGTCGCGCAGCGTGACGTAGCTGCCGGCGCGCTTGGAGATCTTGACCTCTTCGCCGCCGCGCATCACGCGCACCATGGTGTGCAACACGTAGTCGGGGTAGCCTTCCGGAATGCCGACGCCTGCGGCCTGCAGGCCAGCGCGCACACGGGCAATCGTCCCGTGGTGGTCGGTGCCCTGGATGTTCACCACGCGCGTGAAGCCGCGCTCCCACTTGGTGATGTGGTAGGCCACATCGGGCACAAAGTAGGTGTAGGTGCCGTCGCCCTTGCGCATGACGCGGTCTTTGTCGTCGCCGTAGTCGGTGGACTTGAGCCACAGCGCGCCGTCTTGTTCGTAGGTCTTGCCCGCGTCCTTGAGCTTTTGCACGGCCGCATCGACCTTGCCGCTGGTGTACAGGCTCGACTCCAGGTAGTAGTTGTCGAACTTGACGTCAAAGGCCTTCAAGTCCAGGTCTTGTTCGTGGCGCAAATAGGCCACAGCGAACTGGCGCATGCCGTCCAGGTCGTTCACATCGCCGCTGGCGGTGAATTCGCGGTCGTCGGACTTGACGGTTTTCTTGGCCAAAAAGTCGTTGGCGATGTCCTGGATGTAGTCGCCGTTGTAGGCGGCCTCGGGCCACTCGGCGTCACCGGGCTTGAAGCCCTTGGCGCGCAGCTGGGTGGAGTTGGCCAGGGTGCCGATCTGCACACCTGCGTCGTTGTAATAAAACTCTCGGTAAACCTGCTGGCCTTGTGTGGCCAGCAAATTGCAAATGGCATCGCCCAAAGCGGCTTGGCGGCCGTGACCCACGTGCAGCGGGCCGGTGGGATTGGCCGAGACAAATTCCACCAGCACCTTGTGGGCTTGCGCGGGTTGATCGCCAAAGCATTCGGCCGCTTGCAGCACTTCGTGAACGATGGCCTGCTTGGCGGCGTCTTTGAGGCGGATGTTGATGAAGCCCGGGCCCGCCAACTCAATGGCGTCGACCCAGCGCTCGAAAGCGGGGGTGGCCAGCAAGGCGGCGCGCAGCGTTTCGCCCAGTTGCCGGGGGTTTTGTTTCAGGGCCTTGGCCAATTGCATGGCGGCCGTGCAGGCCAGGTCGCCGTGGGCGGCGACCTTGGGGGATTCAAAGGCGGCCCGTGCGCCTGCGCCGGGCTGGAGTTTGTCGAGCTCGGCGGCCAGGGCCGTGAGCAAATGTTGTTTGGCAGAAAGCATGGGGTGGATTTTACGGGGCGTGGCCCGGTCTGCGCGGATGAACGCTTTTGTGTGTGTTCATTTACAGTTGATTACAAGCTCGCGCTGGACAAATCGCCAGCCCAAGTGCCCTAATGCATGCGGCGCTGAAATGCATGTCGCGCCACCATCCATCTTCACCATCAGGGAGTTTCATATGCGTCACGGTTTCACAGTTCTGGCTTTGGGTTTGGCATTGGCTTCGGGTTGGGCGCAGGCCGCCGACCCGGCACCCGCTGAAAAAACCCCGCAGCAAAACAAAATGGCCACTTGCAACAAAGAGGCCGACGGCAAAAAAGGCGATGAGCGCAAAGCCTTCATGAAAGACTGCCTGAGCGCCAACAAAAAAGAAACCCAGCAAAACAAGATGAAAACTTGCAACGCTGAAGCCAAGGAAACCGGCAAGAAGGGCGACGAGCGCAAAGCCTTCATGTCCGAATGCCTGAAAAAGTGATGGCGTCCGCAGGGCGCCTGTCCTGTTGACTGTCTCCAAAGCCTGACACTTGTCAGGCTTTTTTCATGGGGGCGGTCACAGGCCGGTGCGTTGCCAGAACTCGGCTTGACCGTAGTTTTGTTTGAGGTGATCGATCCACAGGCGCACCCGCAAAGGCAAATGCTTGCGCTGTGGGAATACCACGTAGATGCCGTTGGGCGGTGCGGCAAAGTCCTCCAGCACCGCCACCAACTGGCCAGCCTGAATTTCGGCCTCGACCTCCCAGGTGCTGCGCCAGGCGATGCCGTAACCGGCCAGACACCAGTCGTGCAGCACCTGACCGTCCGAGCAGTCCAGTGGGCCGCCGGGGCGCAGATGGATCACCTCGCTGCTGCCGCCCTCGGTGCGAAAGGCCCAGCCCCGGGTTTGCGAAGCGTCGCTCGACAAGGTCAGGCAGTCGTGGTGCAGCAAATCGGATGGTTGCTGCGGTGTGCCGCGCCGTGCCAAGTAGGCTGGTGTGGCCACGCACAAGCGGCGGTTGTCGGCCATGCGCACACTGACCAAAGACGAGTCGGGCAAATCGCCCACGCGCACGGCGCAGTCAAAGCCTTCGCCCGCCAGGTCCACCACGCGGTCCGACAGGTTCAGCGAGATCGTCACATCGGGGTGCAGTTCGCGGAACTTGGGCACCAGCGGCGCCACATGCCGCCGCCCAAAGCCCGCAGGGGCCGTGATGCGCAAATGCCCGCTGGCCTTGACGCCACCGGCCGAGACACTGGCTTCGGCATTGGCCACGTCTGAGAGTAGGCGCTGACAATCTTCCAGAAAGGCGCTGCCCTCGTGCGTGAGGGTGATGCGCCGCGTGGTGCGCACCAGCAGCTTCACGCCCAGGTGCTCCTCCAGCGCGTCCAGCCTGCGCCCAATGATGGCCGGGGCCACGCCCTCGCCGCGGGCGGCGGCCGTCAGGCTGCCCTTGGTGGCAACCGAGACAAAGGTGTCGAACGCTTTGAGCTTGTCCATGGGGGCAATTATGCTTTTTTGCCGGATATTTGTGCAAAAAAGTCACGGGTTAATGAATTTTTGCCGTCTTTATCCGCATCGAAACTTAGAATAAAGTCCTTCCCATGCTGCAAAGTCTTTCGCGCCCAAGCGCGCAGGGTTGGCAGTGCGCCCGAATTCCTTTTTTCAACATCCGAGGTTCCCATGACCGAACGCACCGCGATTCACAAGCTGCAAGTGGCCAATCCTTTGCTGAGCTTCATCAACGACACCCTGTTGCCCGCCACTGGCGTGGACAAGGACAAGTTCTGGGCTGGCTTTGACAGCATCGTGGCCGATTTGGCCCCCAAGAACATCGCCCTGCTGGCCGAGCGTGACCGCATCCAGACCGCCATGGACGAGTGGCACACCGCCAACCCCGGCCCCGTGCCCGCTGGCAAGGCCATGAAGGCTTACCGCAAATACCTGAGCCAAATCGGTTACCTGGTGCCCGAGCCACGCAACGCCCAAGCCACCACCGCCAACGTGGACGCTGAGTTGGCCAAGCTCGCAGGCCCCCAACTGGTGGTGCCGATCTTGAACGCCCGCTACGCCCTGAACGCCGCCAACGCCCGTTGGGGCAGTTTGTATGACGCGCTGTACGGCACAGACGCCATCAGCGAAGCCGACGGCTGCGAAAAAGGCACGGGCTACAACCCCAAGCGCGGCGCCAAAGTCATCGACTACTGCCGCAACGTGCTCGACCGCTGCGCACCGCTGAAGACCGGCTCGCACGTGGGCAGCAAGGGCTACATCGTCAAAGCCGGCAAGCTGGTGGTGACCCTGGCCAATGGCAAAAACTCCACCTTGGCCGATGCCAAGCAATTCGTGGGTTACACCGGCGATGCCAAGGCACCTGCCTCGGTGCTGTTTGTGCACAACGGCCTGCACCTCGACCTGCAAATCAACAAGACCACTGCGATTGGCAAGACCGACCCCGCTGGCGTGTCCGACCTGATCGCTGAAAGCGCGCTGTCCACCATCCTCGACCTGGAAGATTCCGTGGCCGCTGTGGACGCCGACGACAAAGTGCTGGCCTATGCCAACTGGCTGGGCATCTTGCAAGGCAGCCTGAGCGAAGAAGTGCAAAAGGGCGGCAAGACGTTCACCCGCACCATGAACGGTGACCGCGAGTACACCAAGCCCACAGGCAAAGGCACCGTCAAACTGCACGGTCGCTCGCTCATGTTCGTGCGCAACGTCGGTCACCTGATGACCAACCCCGCCATCCTCTACAAAGCCGCTGACGGCAGCATGAAAGAGATTCCTGAAGGCATTCTGGACGCCATGGTCACCGTGACCTGCGCCCTGGTGGACTTGCAGAAAAAGTCTTCGCACCCGCTGCGCAACAGCCGCACCGGCAGCGTCTACATCGTCAAGCCCAAGATGCACGGCCCCGCCGAAGTGGCGTTTGCCGACGAACTGTTTGGCCGCGTGGAAAAAGTCATCGGCATGAAGCCTTCCACCGTGAAGCTGGGCATCATGGACGAAGAGCGCCGCACCAGCGCCAACCTGAAAGCCTGTATCGCCGCTGCCAAGAGCCGCGTGGCCTTCATCAACACCGGCTTCCTGGACCGCACCGGCGACGAAATGCACACCTGCATGTTGGCCGGTCCTGTCATGCGCAAGGGCGACATCAAGAACAGCACCTGGCTGGGTGCCTACGAGAAGAACAACGTCAACGTGGGCCTGGCCTGCGGCCTGCGCGGACGTGCCCAGATCGGCAAAGGCATGTGGGCCATGCCCGACCTGATGGCCGACATGCTCAAAGCCAAGATCGGTCACCCCATGGCCGGTGCCAACACCGCCTGGGTGCCCAGCCCCACCGCTGCCACGCTGCACGCCATGCACTACCACCAAGTGGACGTGCCTGCGCTGCAAAAGCAGATGGAAAAAGCCGTGGCCAAGCAAGACCCGAAACAACTGCGCGAAGACACCCTCAACGCCTTGCTGCAGTTCCCCGTGGTGGCCAAAGACGCCGCCAACTGGTCTGAAGAAGACAAGCAAAAGGAACTCGACAACAACGCCCAAGGCATCTTGGGTTATGTGGTGCGCTGGGTGGACCAAGGCGTGGGCTGCTCCAAGGTGCCCGACATCAACGGCGTGGGCCTGATGGAAGACCGCGCCACGCTGCGCATCTCCAGCCAGCACATGGCCAACTGGTTGCACCACGGTGTCGTGACCGAAAAGCAAGTCAAAGCCACCATGGAGCGCATGGCGGCTGTGGTGGACGCGCAAAACGCGGGCGACGTGGCTTACCAGCCCATGGCGGGCAACTTCGCCAAGTCGGCCGCCTACAAAGCCGCTTGCGATCTGGTCTTCAAGGGCAAGGCGCAACCTTCCGGTTACACCGAGCCATTGCTGCACGCTTGGCGTTTGAAGGTCAAGGCGGCCTGATCGGTCCGCTCATGCCGGACGGGTTCCGGCATCTGTGAAAACGGCTCCCTCGGGAGTCGTTTTTCGTTGGCGCTTGAGCAGGCCATCTCCCAGACTTTGGGGCATGCATAAGCAGCCCCAAGGGCAAAAGCAGACGAGGCATGGGTTCAAATCGAAGATGCTATGGAACCTGCTGTAATAGGGTGCATGACCCCCATTTCAAACTCCACCTCCAAGGACCGCATGCGCTGGATTGACCGAATCCCGCTGCTTTGGCTGGCGCTGATTGCGGTTTATCTCGCTGTCGCCCCTTTTGTGCCAGAGCCTCATCTGAGTGAGAAATGGCGCATGTTGTTTCAAGGCACGCTGAGTCGGCCGATCGATATTTTTGATTTGTTCTTGCACACCACGCCGCTCGTGTTGTTGGCTGTGCGGCTGTGGCGCGATGCGCAGCGCCGCCAGAACAAAAACTGAAACGCCTGTTGACCTGGCCTGGGTCCAAGGTCGCACCAAAGACCTAAACTTGATGCTTTACCGCCACCACCCTTGCCATGAGCGTTTGTTCCACCGTTGACCCTTGCCTTTGCCCCCTGTGCGGGCAAGCCAACCGCTGCGCCATGGAAGCACCGGCCCATGAACAGGCGCAGGCGGCTTGCTGGTGCACCCGTGAACAATTCAGCGCGGCCTTGCTGCGGCAAATTCCAGATGCAGCCAAAGGCAAAGCTTGCATCTGCCAGGCCTGCGTCCAGAAAGCAGCGCAAGCGACATGAGTCAAGACCCGCACAGCCTGCAGGCCCTCAAGGTCCGTTATGGCGAGCGCCACCGCTGGCTGCTGCTCTTGTCGGTGATGCTGGGCACCATGGCCTCGGTCATGTCGTCCACCATCATGAACGTGGCCATCCCCGACATGAGCCAGCATTTCACGCTGGGCCAGACGCGGGTGCAGTGGGTCAGCTCGGGCTTCATGGTGGCCATGACCGTGTCCATGCTGACCACGCCCTGGTTGCTCTCGCGCTTTGGTTACCGCCGCACCTACGAAATTTGCATGCTCATGCTGTTGGGCGGCGGCATCGCGGGCGGCTTGGCCGACGATTACAGCTGGGTGCTGGTGGCGCGCATTGTGGAAGGCTTGGCCGCCGGTGTGGTGCAGCCGATCCCGGTGATCATCATCATGAACGCCTTCGCCCCCGAAGAGCGCGGCCGCGCCAGTGGCCTGTTTGGTACAGGCGTGGTGTTGGCCCCTGCCATCGGCCCGAGCGTGGGCGGTTTGCTGGTCGATGCCTTTGGCTGGCGCTCCATCTTTTTCATGGTCGTACCGCTGGCGCTGGCCGCGCTGTGGCTGGCGCGGCGCTACGTGCCCACCACCGCACCCGGCGGCGTGCAGGCCAATGCTGCCTCGGGCCGCCTGGACTGGTGGGGCCTGTTGATGGCGTTGCTGGGCACGGTGCTCTTGCTCAATGGCATGGTCACCTGGCGCGAATCGGGCACCGCGCAGGGCCTGCCTTTGCTGCTGGGCGCCGCCCTCATGGCCGCATGCTTTGTGGCTTGGCAAATGCGTTTGCAGCGGCGCTTTCAGCACCACGCCACCGGCGCACAGGCGCCCTTGATGGACTTGCGCGTGTTCACCCACCGCAGTTTCCTGATGGGGTCTTTGGTGGCCGTGACCTATGGCACCGCGCTGTTTGGCTCCACTTATCTGCTGCCGGTGTTCATGCAAAGCGGCCTGGGTTTGTCGGCCTCGTATGTGGGCTCGGCCCTGTTGCCTGCGGGCTTCATGTTGGCCATCACCATCACCTTGGTGGGGCGCTGGGCCGACCGCACCGACAAACGGTATTTGGTGTTGGTGGGCCTGGTGCTGTTGACGTGCTCGTTTGCACTCATGAGCACGGTCGACCCGGACCGGGGCTTGCTGGCCCTGTGGTTGTGGACCATCGTGGGCCGCATCGGCCTGGGCTTCATCTTGCCTTCGCTCAACCTCGGGGCCATGCAAGGCATCCCGGCGCACCTGATCCCGCAGGGGGCCAGTGTGGTCAATTTTTTGCGCATGCTCGGCGGCGCAGCCGGTGTCAGCCTGTGCGCCATCGTGCTGGAGTGGCGGCTGGGCGCCATGGGCGTGGCTTTGCTCGGCGCTGGCGATGCCCATGCCCGCTTGCAGGCCTTCCACCACACCTTCTGGTTTTTGGCGGTGCTCACCGCGCTGGCCATCATCCCGGCCTGGCTCATGTCCGCGCCCGCCCACAAGAAAGACTGACCCATGTGCCAACTGCTCGGCATGAACTGCAACACCCCGACCGATGTGACCTTCAGCTTCAGCGGCTTTGCGCAGCGCGGCGGCGTGACCGACCACCACAGCGACGGCTGGGGCATCGCGTTTTTTGAAGGGCGCGGCGTGCGCCACATGGTGGACCACCAAAGCGCCAGCACCTCGCCGGTGGCCGAGCTGGTGCGCCGCTACCCGATCAAAAGCACCAACGTCATCGCCCACATCCGCAAAGCCACGCAAGGCGAGGTGAGCCTGGAAAACTGCCACCCCTTTGTGCGCGAACTGTGGGGTCGCTACTGGGTGTTTGCGCACAACGGCAACCTGGTCAATTTCGAGCCGCGCCTGCACGGCAACTTCAAACCCGTGGGCCAGACCGACAGCGAGCGCGCCTTTTGCTGGCTCATGCAAGAGCTGGCCAAGTCACACGCCAGCGTGCCCAGCGTGCAAGAGCTGTCGCTCACGCTGCGCGAACTGGTGCCGCACATCGCCAAGCACGGCACCTTCAACTTTTTGCTGTCCAACGGCCAGGCCTTGTGGGCGCATGCCAGCACGCAGCTGCACTATGTGCTGCGCCGCCACCCCTTCAGCCAAGCCACCTTGAGCGACGAAGACCTGAGCGTGAACTTTGCCGAACACACCCGCGAGACCGACCGCGTGGCCGTGGTCGTTACGCAGCCACTGACCACCAACGAGGCATGGGTGGCCTTCGAGCCGGGACGGGTTTACACGTTTGAAGACGGTGACGTGTCTGGCACTTGAGCCGTGCCCTCCCTGTGGACCTTGCGACTTCATCGAAAGTACGCGGCAATCTGCTCCATGTCTTGTTCGTCAACCAGTCCGGTGTGTGCTTTGATACGCAGCCAAGCTTGCAAATAACTCAGGCGTGCTTGTGCTTGATCTTTCTTGACCGTATGCAGTTGCTGCATCGCATTGAGCAAGTCTGCATTGACGCGTTGTCCGCCCGTGATGCTTTTTCGAACGGCGATGACCAGGTTCTCCGCGGAATCCACCGCTTCTTTCAACGCTTCGATCCGCGTCCCACCCGTTCGGATTTGATTGAATTGCTTGCGCAAATCCACCATCACCTCATTGATCTTGGCGTTGAGCAAAGCCTGTGATTTTTCGTAGTTGGCTGCTGTTTGTTGCGATGTCGCAGAAACAGCCCCGCCACTGTACAAAGGCAGGGTCAATTGCACCCCTGTACTTTGATTGTTCAGCCGCTGATTGATCGTATTGACAGTCTCTGACAGGCTGCGGCTGACGCTGGCGACGAGATCCAGTCGCGGCAAATGTCCTGCACGGCTTCGCTCCATGTCTTGTCGGGCGGCCTCCATCGCATGACGCAGGGCCCGAATGTCGGGGTTGTTGTCGTGTGCCAGTTGTTGCCATTCTTCGATCGTTGCAGGCAGCAGCGGCCGTAATGTGAAGTCTTGCCTTGGGCCGCGCATGTTTTCAAATTCAGAACGAACTTCATCACCGGCTATGCCCTCAAGCTGTCGCTGTGCAAAGTCCAGCGATGCTTGTGCTTCCAAAAACTGGGCCTCTGAAATCAGATACCGAGAGCGTGTCTCCAGAACATCGGTGCGTGTGCTCTCGCCTTTTTTCCACATGGCCTCATTGGCCTTCATCACTTCGCGCAAAGAATTCAATTCAGCCTGAGTCAGCGCCACCTGCTCTTTGGTAAACAGCACATTGGCGTAAGCCTCCATCAGTCGAATGGCCAGGGCATTGGCTTGAACATCAAAAGTCGCCAGGCTTTGGCTCGTCTGAGCTACGCCTTGTCTGTAGCGTGCCAAACCCTCGAAATTCACCAAAGGCTGACGCAGGGAAAGCACGTTCGACTGGCTTCTGTAGTCGGGGCTGTCTGTGACCGATTTGCCCAAAATGTCCTGTGTTCGGGTCAATTTGTTTTGACTGTCGCTGTATGACCACTGAAGGACCGGCAGCAAATTGGACCGGCCAATTTCTTGGTATTGCAGGCCGGCATCACGTTCACGCAAAGCCGCTTGAAATTGCGCGTCGTTTTGCAAAGCCGCTTGATATGCACGCACCAAATCGAGTGACCATGCAGAGCACGTCGCGGCCATGCCTATGAAAGCAGCCGAGGCTAAAAAGGTTTTCCTCATGCTCACTCCTCACGCAGCGCAGAGTGAACGCGGTCCAAAATGGGGCGGATCAAGTAATTGAGCATCGTACGCTCGCCGGTCTTGACGAATACCTCAACCGGCATGCCGGGACGAACTTTTTCATCCCGCAAACGAACGATGCCTGCGGCGGTCGCCTCGGCATACAACTTGAAGTAAGGCGCGCCGGTTTTTTCATCCGTCAATCGGTCTGCGGAAACCTTCGTGACAACGCCAGCGATGTGAGGCGTCTTGCGCTGGTTGAAAGCAGTGAACATCAGCTCAACAGGCAATTCGGGTTTGACCTTGTCTATCAGATGGACAGGCACCTGGCCTTCAATTTCCAAACGTGCATCTTGAGGAACCACATCCATGATGCGAAAGCCAGGGCTGATGACTGCGCCAGGGGTGAACACTGACAAGGCCACAACAGCGCCATCTGCAGGAGACTTCACCTCGGTGTTGCTCAAAGCGAAATCGGCTGCAGCCAGGCGCTGGGCAGCACTTTCGGTGTCGCGTTGAATCTCGGTCAACTGCGATCGGACCTCTTTCTTGTATTCCTGCAGGCGCTGTTCCTTGCGCATGGTGACTTCCTGGATTTGCTTTTCCAGGCGACCAATGTTGCCAGTATCCTCGGCCAACGCGCCTTTGAGTTGAGCACTCTGCCGATCCAGTTCCAGCATCCGGTTGCGCGGCACATAGCCTTCGCTGGCCAATTCACGCATGTTGTTCAACTGCTCGTCCATCGTGATCAGTTGGCTGCGTTTTTCCTGGCGCGATTGCAGCAGGCCCTTGAGTTGAAATTCAACACCCTGAATCGATTGATCCATGCTGGCCAGTTCGCTTTGCAGCGCCGCGCGGCGGCTGGCAAACAACTGCAATTGCAACTGCAGCAGGCTCGGCACACGGGGGTCGGCTTTGCTGGTGGCATCGCTGATCAGCATGTCTGGAAATTTAACGGCCGCAGCGCCCGTGTCTTCTGCTTTCAGCCGTGCCTCCATGGCGCGCCCTGTCAGCACCTGAAAGCGCATCATCTCCGCATCTGCTCGAGCTTGTGTCACATTCATGCGGGCCAGCACTTGGCCCACCTTGACCACATCGCCTTCACGCACCAGCACTTCGTCGACGATGCCCCCGGTCGGATGCTGCACAGACTTGCGGTTGCCAGCCACGATCACCGTGCCTTGCACTTGCACACCTTGGTCAAGCGGAGCTATGGCCATCCAGCCCAGAGAGCCCAGAACGCCAGCCAGCACAATGATCCAGCCCCAGCGGCTGTAACTGCGTTCATCCAGAGGGCCGCCCGGCTCGGGTTTGGGGTTCACATCGGTCACTTCTGTGGCAGTAGGATTCGTCGGCATATTCATCTTCATTGACCCTCTTGAGGCGCGGCTGGTGCTGCGCTGGCCTGTGCTTGTTGCTGTGCTTTGGCCATGGCTTCCATGACCTGTTGCGTCGGGCCGAAAGCCTGCATCTGACCGTCACGGATGAACGCCAGCTTGGTGCTCAATGCCAGCACATTGGCGCGGTGCGAAATCAGCACCACCGTGCGTTTGTTTTCACGCAACCATTGCAAAGTTCGGCCCAAGGCGATGTCGCCGGCTTCGTCCAGATTCGAGTTCGGTTCGTCCAGCACAATCACAGGCGGTTGGCCATACAGGGCCCGAGCCAAGCCAATGCGCTGGCGTTGACCTGCCGAAAGACTGGCGCCATCGTCAGTCAACTCGGTGTCGTAACCTTTGGGGAAGCGCAAAATCATCTCGTGCACACCCGCCTGCTGTGCTGCCGCAATCACCTGTGTCGGATCGGTTTGGCCAAAGCGAGCGATGTTCTCGCCCACGGTGCCTGCGAACAACTCAATGTCTTGCGGCAGATAGCCCAAGTAGGGGCCCAACAAATCCTTGTTCCACTGATGTATGTCGGCGCCATCCAAACGCACCTTGCCTAACTGAGGAGCCCACACGCCCACCAGTAGGCGTGCCAATGTGGACTTGCCCGAACCGCTGGGGCCAATCACCGCCAGCACATCGCCAGGCTCTAGGGCCATCGATACATTGTTCAGAACCGCCTGGCGTGTGCCGGGTGGGCCTGCAGTGACAGATTCCACGGACACTTTGCCCAGCGGTGCGGGCAATGGCATGCCAGTTTCTCTGGGAGGGTTGGCATCCAGCAAAGCCACCAGGCGTTCGCTCGCACTGCGCACGCCCGACCACTGTCGCCATACATTGATCAGCAATTCCACGGGCCCGAGCACTTTGCCCATCAAGATGGAGCCGGCAATCATCATGCCCGGACTCATCTCGCCAATGATGACCAAGTAGGCCCCCAAACCCAAGACCAGCGATTGCACTGACAAACGAACGAACCGGGTGGTCGCGCTGATCGTTCCCAGCTTTTCACTGACCTCTGCGTGCTGGTTCAAAAACTTCTCGTGCACCGCGTACCAGCGTGCGCGCAAACTGGGCAGCATGCCCATTGCCTCGATCACCTCGGCATTGCGCAAGGTGTTGGTGGCCATGTTGCTGGACTGCACCTGCAGTTTGCTGGTCTCGCTCAATGGCGTGTGCGATACACGTTCGTTGATCACTGCCAAAACCACCAACACGGCTGCACCACACAGAGCGAATACACCCACCCATACGTCAAAAATGAACAAGACGACCAGGTAGATCGGGAACCATGGCACATCCATGAAGGCAAACAGGCCGTTGCCCGTGACGAATTGCCGGATGGTGGCCAGATCGTTGAGTGACTGGCCCGCAGGTGATCCGACCTTTTTCAGGTTTTGCTCAAACGCAGCGGTATAGATCCGTTTGTTCAGTTCCAGATCAATCTTTGATCCGATCCGGATCACCATCAGGCTGCGCACGTACTCCAGAGCGCTGATGAATATAAAAAAGAACAGCATCAGCAAAGTCAGCATCAACAAAGTCATTTGATTGCCGCTGGGCAAGGCTCTGTCGTAAACCTGCAACATGTAAATCGACGGCGTCAGCATCAGCAAATTGATCACCATGCTGAAGACCACCACTGTGCGCAACACACCTTTTTGGGCTTTGAGTGCCTCGCCTATCTCGCCCTTGCGAAGCTTTTCAAACACTGTCATTGGATCCTCATTTTCGAAACATCATTCGTTGAAATCAAAATACTTTTATTTTGTTAATTTAGTATTTAAATTTGTTTAAATGGTAATTTGATGATTGATTTTTACTGCTTTCGTTAAAATTTAATCATAAATGTGTAAATTCATTCCGTTAATTCTAGATCAAAATTGTCAAAGTGTGGCATAAATTCGCAAAAATAATGTAAAGTGTTATTGTCGCTTGAAGTATTAAACATGCTAATATGATATGGATAACGTTAAAGAAGAGAAAAATGTTTAATCATTTGAGCACAGGAAACGGTATGCCCATTCGATCGTCAGGACGTCCTTTGGACGCTTCGTTTGCCTTGCCCGTACGCGGGCGAGGGGGCTCTTTGCCCCGACAGATCAGGGCAAGCCATCCCTGTGCCGTAGATCTGATGGGTCAGTCATTTGGTATGCAGAGTTTCTCGATCAAGTCCGGCAGCGCTTCTGCCCCAAGGTTGTCTGTGGCTAATGCCACTGCGTTGCAACAAAGCAACGCGGCAGCCCACACAACCCCCTTCCAGTTTTAAGAGTCCAGGAGAGTTCTCATGTCCGCAGTTAACACACAAATTCTGTTTATCGATAGCCGCGTTGCCAACATTGACAGCCTTCTGGCGCAAGTTGATCCCGGCTATGAAGTTGTCATGCTCAACAGTGAGGAGGCTGGCCTGACACAGATCGCCAATGCTCTGCAGGGCCGGACTGGCGTTGATGTGCTGCATGTGCTGTCGCACGGTGGATCGGGGTATCTTTCGCTCGGCAATGGCGCGTTGAATATTGATCGTTTGGGTTTTAGTTACAACTTGGATGCGCTGACCACCATTGCAAATGCATTGAGTGCGGATGCAGACATCTTGCTTTACGGTTGTGACGTTGCAGCAGGTGATGCTGGTCGTGCGTTCATCGATGCGCTGGCGATTGCCACAGGCGCTGATGTTGCCGCTTCTTCAGACGTAACGGGTGCAAGTTACCTTGGCGGGGATTGGGTGTTGGAGGCTGCAAGCGGTGAAATCAACACAACCAGCATGGAGTTTCAAGGCTATGAGCAGACGCTGGGCGCGTCAGTGAGTTATAGCTTCAGTGGCGCCAGCGGTAGCTACAGCAGAGACGCCATCATGACCGCCACAGGCGTGACATACAAATCCGGTGGCACGCTCAAGGTTACAGGCTATGACGTTGACTTCGATCAAGGTGAGCGCGACGCGCTTTACATCAGCTACAACAACGGCGGTTCATGGACGGCGCTGATCAACACTTACGGTGACAAATACTTGCGTGGTTACAACAACCAGAGTTTTGTCACCACATACAACATTCCTAATTTTGAGTTCATGCAGGGCACCACCCTGCTGCTCAAAGTTGATGGCGAAGTCAATGGCTGGTTGTTCAGCACGTCCGCCACTACACTTTCCGTTTTCACCAATATAAAGCCCAATGCAGCCAGCAATAGCGTGAGCTTAGACGAGGATGGTCGCTACACATTCAGCTCAGGCTTGTTTGGATTCAACGATTCAGATAACGATGGTTTCGTCAAGCTCAGAATAACCAGTTTGCCCGACTCTGGCACTCTGACCCTTAACGGGTCAAATGTCTCTTCGGGCCAAGAGATTGCAGCGGGCAGCCTGTCAGGTCTGCGCTACACCCCGGTAGCAAATTACTATGGACAGACCAGTTTTGGCTTCCAAGTGTTTGACGGCTACGAGTGGAGCGCCAACGCCTACACCATGACTGCAGTCGTGAACTCGGTCAACGACGCCCCCAGCCTGTCCAACAGCGTGGTGCTGATGCCCATGACCGAAGACCAGGTGAGCAATCCCGGTGTGACGCTGATCGGCCGTCTTGGAAGCTACTTCAATGACATTGAGAGCGGCGCGGGCAACATGGCGGGTGTGGTCATCACCGGCACCGATGCTGACCCGAGCACCGAAGGCACTTGGGAATACTACGCAGGTGGTGCTTGGCACGCCATTGATACAGCCGCTGTCAGCGCCACCAATGCGCTGGCTTTGTCGTACAGCACCCTGATCCGCTTCAACCCGGTGGCTGACTACAACGGCACCCCGTCCGCACTGAAACTGCTGGCCACCGACGGCAGCTTCAATACGCTTTTATACGCCACAGGTGCGCCTGCGGGTGGCAATTACGTCAACACACTGACCGCTGCAGCCACCGCTGGCATCAGCGCAGTGGAGCGCACCGTCGGCATCATCGTGCTGCCCACCAACGATGCGCCCGAGTTCAGCCCCAGTGAGACCATCACTGGTGGCGTGCAAGACACCTATGTCCGCGATACCGCGGGCACCCTGGTGCTCTCTACAGGAACCGGCTCTGCAGTTTCCGGCCAGACCCTCAGGGGTACTGTTGTGGCCACCGATGCCGAATCGTCTGCAAGCCAGCTCGAATACTCCATTCGCGGCGGCTTGGAAACCTCGGCCAACATGTGGCAGCTTCAAGGCCTGTACGGCCTGCTCACCTTCAATGCCAGCACCAAAACCTGGGTCTACACCCCCAACCGGCTGGAGGCGATCAACGCCCTGCCCGAAGGCGCCTCGGTCAATGACCGCTTCGACCTCAAAGTGGTTGATCCGGATGGTGCCGGAGCGCTGCGTGCGCTGGACATCACCATCACCGGCACCAACGATGTGCCGCGTTTGAATGCCGCCATCGAGAATCCCGCCACCTTCAACGGTGCCGGCGAATGGTCTTTCCAGATCCCGGCCAACACCTTCGTGGATGCTGAAGGTCTGGGCCTGAGCTACGACGCTAAACTTGAAAATGGTGATCCATTGCCGTTATGGCTCGATTTCAATCCTCTGACGCGCACCTTCAGTGGCAACCCCACGGCCTCGGAGCAGTCGAGCACGCTGAACGTGCGCGTTTACGCGCAAGACACCGGAGTCAACTCCCAAGCGCTGATTGACGTGGCAAACGATGCAGCTGCAGACGCCGCGCAGACCTTCAGCATCCAGATCGGTTCCATCACGGTCACGGTACCTTCTGTCGACGTGGCTGCTGCCACCACGGGTGTGGGCTTAGCGCAGGCCATTGAGGCCGCCATTCAGGCCACACCGGGCCTGAGCACCGTGACCGTCAGCTACGCCAACGGTGTTCTGACCATCACCGACCCTGACAAGCGCGAAATCACCAACGCCAGCTTGTCAAATGGCGCCACCCAAATCGACGCGTCCATCCAGTACATCAATGCGACCATTTCGGATGTGTTCACGCTGACGTTGGGCAACAACCTCAACGATGCACCCACAGGCGGTGTCAGCATCACGGGCACACTGGCCCAGAACAGCACACTGACGGCGGATGCGTCTTCACTGCTCGATGCCGATGGTCTGGGTGCTTTGACCTACACCTGGTATGCGAATGGCGTGCAGGTGCAAGCCGGCAGCGGTGCTGGCAGCGACGAACTGGCGCTGACACAGTCCCACGTGGGCAAGTCCATTTCGGTCAAGGTGAGCTACCAGGATCAAGGCGGTGCCAACGAAGCTGTGTTCAGCACGCAGACCGCGCGCGTGGCCAACGTCAACGATGCACCTGCCCTGACCGGGACACAAGCCACTTTGGCAGACGGGGTCGAAGACCGAACCTACATCGTCAGAACCAAAGATCTGGTGGCTGGATTCACAGACGCAGATGGCGACACGTTGAGCGTTACCGGCTTGACCAAGACCATCAACAGCAACGTGACGCCAGTCACAGCCAACGCCGACGGCACTTATTCCATCACATTGCCTGCCAACTTCAATGGCACGGTGACACTGAACTACAGCGTCACAGACGGCACTGCCACGACCACAGGTGCATCAAGAACCTTCACGGTGGACCCGGTCAACGACGCGCCTACAGGTTCGGCCTCGGCCACACTGCCCGACGCGCAGAAAAACGTGGCTTACACGGTCACCAAAGCCCAGCTGCTGCAAGGCTTCAGCGATGTGGATGGTGATGCGCTGAGCATTCAATCTCTGCGTGCCAACGAGTTTGCCGTGGTCACGGCGAACGGCAACGACACGTGGACCATCACCCCGGCCACAAACGATACGGGTCTTGTCACGTTGTCTTATGACGTGATCGATGGAAATGGTGGTCGCGTCTCGGCGACACAGACCTACACCATCAAAAATTCGACGGCGCTCAACTTCACACCGTTGTTCAACGCGGATGTGGTCTGGGGCGATGACGATGCCGCAGCCGTAACACCGACGGCCAATTTCGATGACAACTATGCATTTGTCAGCGAGTCTGTGGCGACCTCGGAGGGGAATCCGGGTGACGGTCTTCCTGATGATGGTGTTTTTGCGGCAGACAGTACCCATCCCTATGTTGATCTTGCGAACTTCAATGAGGCCGGCAATAACGCTTGGAGAGTGACCGGCCAAGGCGTGTCCGTAGACGGTGTGCAGACCTCTGGGGCATCCTTGAATACTGCGACCATCAACATTGTGAATGGGCAGTACAGCGAGGTTCATTTGTTCGCGTCAGCAGGGGGGGCAGGCGTTGGCAGTAACGCCACCTTTGAAGTCACGCTGACTTACACGGATGCCAGTACCGAAACATCTGATTTGCTTTCGGTGCCTGATTGGTACGACAACGATCTGCTGCCGACCAATGTTTATCGTTTGATTGACGAGATGGATCGTGCGGCCATCCCCAGTGGTTGGATGGGGCAGTACGATTATGACGCTGTCAACGACCCCGCCATCTTTGGTTTCAAAGTCGTTGCGGATTCGAGCAAGACACTCGCATCCGTAACCATTTCGGTTGTTGAGAACCAGACCACCGCCTTCGCATTTTTCGGCGGTACAGCGGTCAGCACAGACACTGCAACAGCGGTCAACTTGGACATGCCCGTGGCAACGCTTGGCACAGCCAACGCCGCTGAGGGGCAAACCATCACGGTGGACTTGTCCACCCTCGTGACAGATCCGGACACGCCGCTGGCAAATTTGACGTTCAGCGGCGCTGGTGTTTCGGGCAATACGCTGATTTTCACCGCTCCGATGGATGCCAACAAGTCCGGCACCGAGGTGGTCACCCGGTCCTACACGGTGACCGATGGCAACACCACGATCACGGGTTATGTCGACATCACTGTCGACTATGGCAACACGCCTCCCGCTTCCACAGACACCACCACCACCGCAGCCCGTGGTCAGGCCATCGTCTTGTCCCTGTCTGATTTCGGCGATTTCACCGATGCCGAAAACGGACCGTTCAACTACGTGATCATCACGGCGTTGCCGAGCAGTGGTACGTTGACACTCAACAATGGCAGCATCGATGTTGACATGGCAGGCCTGACGTTTGCCAACGACATGCAGGCCACCTACCCGGGAACCAACCCTTTGCCCAACGGGGTGCTGGGTTACTGGATTCCGACGGCCGACATCGTGGCCGGCAAGCTCAAGTACACGGCTGACGCCAATGAAACGAACACGGCCATTACCGGGCTGCAGTTCTACGTCGAAGAAAACCCGATTTCGACCAGCCCTAACACGGTGACCTTCCAGTTGTCCAATGCTGCTCCCGCGCTGACGGATGCCACGCTGGCGGCAGCAGACCTGTCTGGCACGGAAGACACCACCCAGACCATCAGTACAGCCGATCTGACCCAGGGCTACACCGATGCCGATGGCAACACCCTGTCGGTCACCAACATCAGTGCCAGCAGTGGCACCATCGTTGATGATGGTGTGGGTGGCTTCACCTATGTTCCGGCGCTCAATGACAACGGGCCTGTGACACTGACTTACGACATCGTGGACGGTGTCAATGGCGTGGTCTCGGGTGTCACCCGGACCCTGAACATCGCGGCAGTAAATGACCCGGTCAGCGTTGATGCCCCCCTGGCCAACATGACCGGCACGCCTGGTGCACCGCTTAACATCGATATCGACCTTCTGTCGCCCTTCTACGACCCGGATGCCGGCGACACCCTGACCTACAGCGCCACGGCCAATGACCAGCCCTTGTCCTTCTATGGCCTGAGCATTGACCCCACTACCGGCGTCATTTCGGGCAACGCGCCGGGCAGTGAGCCCTACCTCAACTTTGTCATTACCGGCACGGACGCAGTGGGCACCTCGGCCACTTCCTCATTCACGCTGGACCTCTCGGGGGGCAGCAGCTCGACACCGAACCAGCAATACGGTCTGACCGCTAACAACCCCGGTGCAGTGACCTACACCGGTACCCCCACCCAGGGCCATGACCTGATCGCTCAGTTGCCGACCGATATTGACGGCATGACGGCGGTATTGGCCACTAGCGTGACCGTGACGCAGCAAGGCGATGCATTGGCATCGCCTGCCCCGCTGTCCGAAATCGTCAGCGTTGCCTTCGGCAACAAACCTGCCGGTGTCAAGAGCATGACGTTTGCCGGTGTGACGGTTGACCTCAGTGCCGCCAGCACGCCGCAGCAAGTCGCAGCCGCTGTGGTGACGGCGCTCAACGGCAACGCAACCTGGACGGCGGTCAACAACAACAACGGCAGCATCACGCTCACCAGTGTGACACCCGCCAATCAGGCCGACCTGCAAACATCGAGCTTTACCGGCGATGTGGGCGTGACCTACCAGTGGCAGAAAGCCCCTGTGGTCTCCGGCGCCCAGGTCGTGACTGTTGCTGTTACGACACTGCCCGGTGGTGCGCAAGGCGAAGAAGTGCTGGTCACGTTCAACGCCAGCAAGCCCAATGGTGTGTCCGGTGTGGCCTTTGACGGTGTGGGCATCGACCTGACCAACGCCAGCACTGCCGCAGAAATGGCTGCGGCAGTGACCAACGCCATCAATGCCAACCCCGCGATTGCCAACTGGACGGCCATTGACAACGGCAACGGCACCATCAAGCTGATCGCGGACACGATCGGCCATCGCGACGATCTGTCGACCGTCGCCGTCAACCTGGGCACAGACCCCGTGACGCTGCCCAGCTTTGTGCCGCTGGGCGCCTGGACCGACGTCGTTGGCACCGGTGGCTATGGCACCACGCAAACCCTGAACATCCTGCAGCAAAGCGAGTCGGAAAACTTTGTCCGTGTGCAGGCCTTCTACACAGACGCGGCTGGCGTGGCCGAAACTCCGATCTCGAATGTCAAGTTCGTGGCCGACGCCAACGACACCGGTACGGTCAGCATTTCTGGCACCGCTGCGCCCGGATACACCCTCACCGCGATTCTGGAAGACGCTGACGGCATCAGCTCGTCGAACCCGACTTACCAGTGGCAATCTTCCAGCTCTCCGACAGGCCCCTGGGGCAATATCAGCGGCGCCACATCGTCAACCTACACCGTGCAGACCACCGATGCGAACAAGTATCTGCGCGTGAACGTGGTCTCCTACACCGACAACGGTGGCTACACCCAGGCCAACACAGCCTCTGATGACGTGGGTCCGATCCAGCTGGGCAACGTGGCCCCGGTCGCGGTGGACGACACCGTCACGATCACCGAGCACTCGGGCGATCAAAACGGGACCATCGACACCGTTTCTCCGTACAGCGGTGACCTGCTGGCCAACGACAGCGATGCCAATGGCAACGGGACCATGAGCATCAACGAGGTGCGCTTTGGTGCCACTGTGGGCGCAGGTACGCTGGCCACAGACAATGGCACCACGCTCACCTACATCGGTACTTACGGCACGCTCACCGTGACTAAGTCCTCAGGTGAATACACCTACGAGCTCGACCAGGACAATGCAGATGTCCAGGCCCTGCTGCCCGGCCAGCAGCTGATTGAAGAGTTCAATTACCGCGTTGTAGACACCGGCGGTTTGACTGACCGCGGCGTGCTCACGATCTACATTGACGGCGAGAACGACCTGCCCACCGTGACTGGCGTCATTCCTGCGTCCATCACGGTCGACGAAGATGTTCCGGTGCTGCTCGACCTGAGCAATGCGGTGATTGACATCGTCGATGTCGATGGTCCTACTGTCACACTCAAGCTTGCCGTCACCAACGGCACTTTGCGAGTGGACACCAACAGCGGCGCGCTGACCGTCTCGGGGTATGACACCAATACACTGACCATCACGGCCAACAGCTCTACCGACCTGATGAACTGGCTGGCCGTCAACGACGTCTACTATGTGACGGGTGCCAACCAGAACCAGGCGGTGGGCAACTACGACACGCTGACCTACAGCACCAGCGATGATGGTGGCACCAACTACATCATTCAAGGCACGACAGACATTGTGGCCGATGCTGTCAACGACGCCCTGATCGTCGATGCAGGTGGTGGCTATGTGGTCGAAGGCAGCGCCACTGTCGCCGCCTTGGCCACTGCAGTGACGATCACGCAGCAAGGCGATGCGGCTGCACTGCCGGCCGTGCCTGAAATCGTCGATGTGACATTCTTGGCCAAGCCTGCCAACATCAACGTTCTGACCTTTGCCGGGCTAACTATTGACCTGACTGCTTCCACCACGGCTATGGAAGTGGCCACGGCGGTCGTGGCTGCGCTGGTTGGCAATGCCGACTGGACAGCTGTAAACAACAACAACGGCAGCATCACGCTCACCAGTGTTTTGGAGCAAAACGTTGCAGACCTGCAGCTGGCAGACTTCCAGGGCACCGTTAACGAAATTGTTGATATTTTGCTGTTGCCCGTACCCGCGACAGCTGCCAACCCTACACCTTTGACGTTCGATGGTTTCACGCTCGATCTTGAGCCTGGCATGACGATCCAGCAGATCGGGGCACTCTTCGAGAATGCCTCTTTCCCGAATTGGGTTGCATCGATCAATGATGATGGCACTCTCAGGCTGCTCGCCAAGAATCAAGGCGCACTTGATAACCTCAATGCCCTGAGCTTCACGAACAACGGTGTTGCATCCCCTTATGTGGTGACGTCTGCTGGAAACAACAACGTTGTCACCTTCAAACCACGTGGTGATGCCGTCGAAATTGCCCCAAAGCTGACAGTGACCGATGTGGACAGCGGAGACGTCAGCAGCGCCACTGTGACTTTAGTCACGGGTGTGCGTGACAACCAGTTCGGCACCATTTACGAGACGCTGTCCCTCTCCCAGGCTGGCCAGGATCTGGCCGACTTTCACGGCATTACCGTTTTGTCGCAGCCGTCGTCGAGTGGTTTCGTACTCACGCTCAATGCACCCGCGGGCGGTCTGTCATCGAGCATTTACGAGAGCCTCTTGCGTGAAGTGCTGTATGAAAACAGCAACCCCAATGCCTTCGCAGGTGACCGCACTGTTCAGATTTCGTTGAGCGACATCAACGGTCTGGCCTCGAACACGGCGTCTATCAGCACCACTGAGCCTGTTGCAGGGGTGCTGCCAGGCCAGCGCATCTTCATCAATGGCGCGGATACCGGCGCCGTGGTGACTGAAGTGCTGGACTCCATGCACTTTGTTGCCAGCCGCTCGCTGAGCTTGCAAGCGGGCCAGGACCTGGCCTTCTACGACACAGTCAATACCCCGCTGAGTGGCAACACGACAGCCACTGCAGTCGTGGCAGGGCCGGTGGTGTCTACGGTCACAGTGCGCGTGCCATGGACTCCTGTGGTTGACAACAGCGGGACCCTCAACACGCTCACCAACCCGATCGGTGACTTCGATGCCGTCGGCCGTCAATACACCATTTCGTACGTTGAACAGACTTCGGCTGTACGCATTGCTTTTGACGATGCCAGCATCACCGATCAGGGTGGCCTGATCCGCGAACTCAAAGTTGACCTCACCAACCCTGTAGACAACGAGTTGAACGGGCCGATCAAGGAATACCTGACGGCCCCCGATGCAGCTGCCACCGCCTACCTGCTGACCCGTGGCATTGTGGTCACTGGCAACGGCTCAGGCGTCAACAACCTGGATGAAGCCACCGTCATCACCTTCACGGCTGCCAACGGTGCAGACGCGACTTACTTCCAATACGGCTTGCGCCGTGTGGGCTACGTCAACAACGACGACGCCATGGACACCCGTCCGACACCTGACCGCACCATTGAGGTCAGTGCCATTGACGTGGACGGCAACACCAGCCTCAATGCCGATGGCACCCTGAGTGTGGCGGCCAAAACCATCATCAATCTCACGCCTGTCAACGATGCGCCCAATGCAGAAAACAGCCAGGTGACTGCGACGGAAGACACGGAGTTCACGTTCACGGCGCCTGACTTCGGCTTCAACGACAACACAGATGTGGGCACTGGCATCCCGGGCAACAGCCTGGCCGCGATCCGGATTGATACGTTGCCTACCCATGGTGTGCTGAAACTCGATGGTGTGGACGTTGAGGCTGGCGATGAGATTGCCGTTGCGAATATCGGCAATCTGACCTACACGCCGGATCCCGAAGACAACGATAACCTCAGCGCGGTGAGCTTCGAGTTCAGTGTCCAGGATGACGGAGACACCTTCAACAGCGGCCAGGACTGGAGTGCAGCTGGCGCCACCATGACCGTGAACATTACCCCGGTGAATGACGCACCGGTGAACACGGTGCCCGACACAACGGTGACAGCGCTGCCGACGGATGAGGACACGGGTCTGGACATCACGGGTCTGCAGATTGCTGACTTGGACGCTGATGAGGCTGGCGTAGCAACAGTGACGGTGACGTTGAGCGTGGACCATGGTGAGTTGTCAGTTGCTGGCACAGGTGGTGCTAGCGGTGTCACGGCCATTTACAGCAACAGCGACAGCACAGTTGAGTTGACGGGTTCGGTGGCGGACATCAACGCTGTGCTGGCGGCTACGGGTGCGGTGACGTACCTGGGCAATCAGGACTACAACGGCAGCGACACGCTGACGATGGTCACGGACGATGGTGGCAATACCGGTGCGGTTTACGTGGCCCTGTCGGACACCGACACGGTGGCCATCACGATCAACCCGATCAACGATGCGCCGGTGCTGGACACCAACACTGCCGTGGCTGTGGTGAGCACGATCGACGAAGATGTGGCGGATGCTGCCAACGTCGGCACGACGGTGGCCGCTCTGATTGGCGCTGGCTGGATCACGGACGTAGACCTCCCCGGCGCCGAACCGGAAGCCATGGCGATCACGGCGGTCGACAACACGAACGGCACCTGGCAGTACAAGCTCTCGGGTGGTTCGTGGGCAGACATCGATGTCACCAAACTGGACAATGACGAGGCATTGCTGCTCGGCAGAGCAGCGCTGGTGCGCTTCGTGCCGGAGGCCAACTACAACGGCACCGTGACACAGGGCCTGACTTTCCGCGCCTGGGACGAGACGGTGGGCGTCGAAGGCGATTATCTGGACGTGGCCTTGGGTGCCAATATCGGCGGCATCGAAACACTGTCGGCAGATACGGCGACTGCCGAAATCATCGTGAATGCGGTGAATGACGCACCGGTGAACACGGTGCCCGACACAACGGTGACAGCGCTGCCGACGGATGAGGACACGGGTCTGGACATCACGGGTCTGCAGATTGCTGACTTGGACGCTGATGAGGCTGGCGTAGCAACAGTGACGGTGACGTTGAGCGTGGACCATGGTGAGTTGTCAGTTGCTGGCACAGGTGGTGCTAGCGGTGTCACGGCCATTTACAGCAACAGCGACAGCACAGTTGAGTTGACGGGTTCGGTGGCGGACATCAACGCTGTGCTGGCGGCTACGGGTGCGGTGACGTACCTGGGCAATCAGGACTACAACGGCAGCGACACGCTGACGATGGTCACGGACGATGGTGGCAATACCGGTGCGGTTTACGTGGCCCTGTCGGACACCGACACGGTGGCCATCACGATCAACCCGATCAACGATGCGCCGGTGCTGGACACCAACACTGCCGTGGCTGTGGTGAGCACGATCGACGAAGATGTGGCGGATGCTGCCAACGTCGGCACGACGGTGGCCGCTCTGATTGGCGCTGGCTGGATCACGGACGTAGACCTCCCCGGCGCCGAACCGGAAGCCATGGCGATCACGGCGGTCGACAACACGAACGGCACCTGGCAGTACAAGCTCTCGGGTGGTTCGTGGGCAGACATCGATGTCACCAAACTGGACAATGACGAGGCATTGCTGCTCGGCAGAGCAGCGCTGGTGCGCTTCGTGCCGGAGGCCAACTACAACGGCACCGTGACACAGGGCCTGACTTTCCGCGCCTGGGACGAGACGGTGGGCGTCGAAGGCGATTATCTGGACGTGGCCTCGGGCGCCAATATCGGCGGCATCGAAACACTGTCGGCAGATACGGCGATTGCCGAAATCACAGTGAATGCTGTCAACGACGCACCGGTGAACACGGTGCCGGCTGACCAGACGGTGGACGAAGACACGGGTTTGGACATCACGGGTCTGCAGATTGCAGACCTGGACGCCGACGAGACGGTTGGAGCCACCGTGACAGTGACACTGAGTGTTCTCAACGGTGAGATCACGGTGGCGGGCACAGGCGGTGCTGTGACGGCGGCCAGCAACGGCTCGAGCTCTGTGGAGCTGACGGGTTCGGTGACGGACATCAATGCCGTTCTGGCGGCTGCGGGCGCGGTGACCTACCAGGGTAATCAGGACCACAACGGCAGCGACACGCTGACGATGGTCACGGACGATGGTGGCAATACCGGTGCGGTTTACGTGGCCCTGTCGGACACCGACACGGTGGCCATCACGATCAACCCGATCAACGATGCGCCGGTGGTGGACCTCAACGGTGGTGCGGGCGGTAACGACAACACATCTGGTGTGGCCTTCAATCCGCGAGGCACAGCTGTCGCCATCATTGATCCTCAGCTCACGGGCACTTTGCTCAGCGATGTGGACACGGGCGATGTGCTGACCGAAATGGTGGTCTCCATCAGCGAGGGTCTGCGTGACAACCTCAGCATCACCTACGAAACCCTCGATCTGGCTTCGGGTTATCAGTTGCCGGCCGGCATCACGGTTGTTGGCCTGGGCACCACGACACTGACTTTCAGCAGCACTGCTGGTGACAGCCATGCCAATTTCGAGGAAGTGCTGCGGGCCATCACTTACAACAACACGAACCCCAACGCGACTGCAGGCACACGCACCATCACGGTGTCTGTCACCGATCAGGGGGATCCTGCGGGCGAGGGCGCTGCCACGCCATTGACTGCTACGGCCACGACGGCAGTGCAAGTCAATTGGGGCGCAGTGGTCGACCTCAACGGTGCAGACCAGGCCGAACGTGACTTCTACGTCAATCCCTATACCGAAGAAACCGGTGCCGTGTTTGTCACGGATTCGGATGCACAGATCGTTGACCAGGATGGAAACATCCGTTCGGTCACTGTCACACTCGCCAACCCGCTTGACAATGTGGTGGACGCGCTGAATCCGCTGGTGACGCTCTACCAAGAGTACCTGACGATTTCCAGCATGGCGTCTGTGACGGCAGCGGGCATCAGCGTGACAGGCAACGGCACAGGCACGGACGGTTTGATCGATGCCACCGAGCTGACCTTTACCGCTTTGAATTTGGCCATCGGATATGTGGGCATTGATGCTGGTCAGGGACTAGACGGCACTTACTTCCAGCTTGCGACTCGTACGGTTCAGTACACCAACACTTCGCAAGACCCCGATCCAACCATGCGAGAGGTGGTGTTCACTTCGCGCGACATGGACACCACGTTTGACCCCGATGGCAACCCGGGTGTTTCCGCAACCACCTACATCAATGTCACGCCGGTCAATGACCTGCCGACCATTGCCGTGGGTGCCAATGACGGTGTGACTGGCGATCAGACAGAGGGCGTCAACGGTGACGGCCAGGCGCTGACTGCAACAGACACCATCACGGTCACCGATGTGGACTACACCCAGTCGCTTGACGCGTCTGTCCTGAGTGTGTCGACCACGGGCCCTGTGGGCAGTCTGCTCGAGGCCGACTTGTTGGCCATGATGGCGGTGTCCCCGACTAGCGTACTAACGGCTTCGGGCGCTGGCTCCAACAGGACCGCGGCTGTCACCTGGGCGTTCGACTCCGGTGCCGAGCCGTTCGACTACCTCAAGTCCACGGACACACTGACCTTGACATACACCGTTCGCGTCACGGACAGCGAATCGGGTACTGCAGACGAAACCGTCACGATCACACTGACCGGACAGAACGACGCACCTACCGTGCTGGATGTGCTGTCGACGTCTGCAGATGAAGGCGATGTCAGTTACGACGTGAATATGCTGGACGGTGCTTCCGACCTTGATCGCGATGAAACCGCCACGCTCAGCGTGGTCGCCAGCAGCCTAAGCTACACCATTGATGGTGGTGCATCGACTCCAGGTCTGCCCGCAGGTTTGGACATCATTACCGGAAACACGTTGAGCGTAGATTCGGAAGATGCGGCATTTGATGATCTGGCCACCGGCGAGCAACGTGTCATCGTGGTGTCTTACGACATTGAGGACGACACGGGTGCCACCGTTGCCCAGACCCTGACAGTCACACTGACAGGCACCAACGATGCTCCGGTGATTTCGGTCGCGACCAACGACAGTGACGTGGGTGGCGAGACCGAAACGGACGGGGCACTGCAGATCACCGGCACACTGACGGTGAACGATGTTGACTTCACCGACAACGTTACCACCACAGTAACCTCGGTGGTGACCAGTGGCATCACCACAGGTCTGGCTACATTGAGCGAAGCCAATCTGCTGGGCATGTTGAGCATCCAGTCCAACGACACCAATGCTGCCAATGCGGGCACTGCCAACAACC
Organism: Limnohabitans sp. MMS-10A-192; assembly: GCF_003063335.1. Classification (GTDB taxonomy): domain Bacteria; phylum Pseudomonadota; class Gammaproteobacteria; order Burkholderiales; family Burkholderiaceae_C; genus Limnohabitans_A. Next base: position 134,148 of record NZ_NERX01000008.1, read on the forward strand.
TGGATTGGGAGTTCGATTCAGCAGCCGTGACGGCGTTCGACTACTTGCAGGACGGCCAGAGGGTCACACTGACCTACACCGTCACCTCGACAGATGACGACACGGCAGAGGCGTTCGATACGCATACCATTGCGATCACGATCACGGGCACCAATGACGGCATTGTGGTCACGGGTACGCCGGTTCTGTCGGCAGATCTCGACGAGCTGGATGCGCCAGCTGTTGGGGCCGAATTGACGGCTTTTGGCACCATCGAGTTCACCGATCTGGATCTGGCCGATGAGCACGTGGTGACCACCTCGGTGCCGGTTGGCACCGTGGGTGGTGCGTTGACCAATGTAGAAATCGTGACCGACACCACGGGCACGGGCACTGGCGGTGAACTGCGTTGGGACTATGCGGTTTCTGCGGCCAGCGTGGAATACCTGGGTGTGGGCGATACGCAGGTGGATACGTTCGAGGTCACATTCTCTGATCAGAACGGCGATACGGAGACCCGACAAATCGTTGTGACCATCAACGGGACCAACGACGCGCCGACGATTACCGCTGCCCAGAGCGCAGGTGGAGTCACCGAACGCGCAGACGCAGCCCTTGACGAGCTCACCGCTACCCTGACCGACCAGGGCACCATCGAGTTTGCCGATGTGGACCTGACCGATACGCACACGGCCACCGTTGACACCGTGGTGCTGGACGACCAAGGCAATGAGGTTGCCCTGCCGATCGGTGCGTTGACCTTGGGCGCTGTTGATCCGATCAACAAGGAAGTGCAATGGACTTTCAGTGCGTTTGACAGCGAGCTGGACAACTTGAGTGAAGGTCAGACCCTGACTCAGGTCTACACCATCACCATCGACGATGGTGAAACAGGTGGTACGGTCACACAGGAGGTGACCATCACGTTGTACGGGACCAACGACCGTCCTGCGATCACCGTGACGGCTACCGGCGATGTGACCGAGGAAGACAGCACGGCCGACCTGACGGACAGCGGCGCAGTCTCGGTGGTGGACCCTGATGATCTGGACGTGCAGACCATCACCACCGAAGTGGTGTCCACTGCATGGGACGACGCGACGCTGTCTGCTTCATACACACTCAGTGCCGAGCAAGAGGCTGCACTGACAAGCGGTTTCACGGCCGACCAGACTGGCTGGAACTACCAGGTTGCCAACGATGACGTTCAGTTCCTGGGCGCCAACGAAACGGTGACCTTGACCTTCAGTGTCAGCACCCAGGACGATTCCGGTGCAACCAACGACACGGACACGCAAAACGTGATCATCACGGTCAATGGCGTCAACGATCGGCCCAGTGCCATCAGTGATTCCGGTGGCCTGGTCATCAATGAAGTCGTAGGTGCCGGCGCACTGAACCCGTCGTGGAGAACCATCACCACGCTGAGCGCGGTGGATGCCGACCAGAACGACAGCTTCACCTACGAGGTCGTGGGTGGCGCAGATGCTGCGTTCTTCCGCTTCAACCCGTCGAACGCAGCACAGCTGCAGCTGACCCCTGCAGCGCCTCTGGACACCGAGGTGCGCAGCAGCTACACGGTGACTGTGCGCGCAACCGACCAGCATGGTGAATCTGTTGATCGAACCCTGACGATCGTGATTGCTGATCGGGATGAGTTTGATGTGACACGTCCGACTTTCGACGTGAACAACACATTCGAGGGTTTGCTGCCCAACACCTTCCCTGAGGGTGAATATGGCATCACTCCGACCCAGACGGTCGGTACGCTGCTGGGCGTCAAGGCGGTAGCGGTCGATGCCGATGCCACGACCAACACGGTCAGTTATTCGCTGACTGGCAATGAACTTGGAACTGTGCCCTACAGTTCCGGTGAGTTCTACATCAATGCTTCGACGGGGGATATTTCGGTCATTGCGCCGATCGACTACGAAACCGGTGGTGATACCCGCACGGTGTATGTCAAGGCGACCTCTGCCGACGGCTCATCTGCCATTAGCGCATTGCGTTTGGTTGTGGTGAACGTCGACGAAGAAGCTCCGACATTCACCTCGGGTGATGTGGTGGCCAGTCAGGATGAAAACATTGCTGATGGCACAGAGGTGTATGACGCCGATGCGTTCGACACCGATTTCAATGCGCCCAATACGTCGAGCTCATTCACATACAGCCTGGACGGCACAGATGCAGGTGCCTTCAGCATCGACGCCAATGGTGTGGTCACCATCAACAGCAGCCCGAATTACGAAACGCAATCGAGCTACTCCTTCGAAGTTGTGGCCGAGGATGCTGCAGGCAACATCAGCAGAAAGTCGCTGACGCTGACGATCGACAACCTCAACGACAACCCGGTTGTGGGACCGGATGACACTGACACTGCTGCAGACGAGGTGGACGAGGACGCGTCGATTGGCGCGGTGGTGGGTGTGACAGCATTTGCCAGCGATGCCGATGCGGGCGGCCAGGCGATCACTTACAGCCTGAGCGATGATGCAGGTGGTTTGTTTGCGATTGACGAAAACACCGGTGTGGTGACCGTTTTGGGTGCGCTGGATTACGAGACAGCGCAGAGCCATGACATCACGGTGGTGGCTACCAGTGCTGACGGCTCGGTCGAGAGCGGCATGGTGACGATTGCTGTGGGCAACGTCAACGACAACATGCCGGTGGCAACACCGCCTGCTGCTGTGGATTTGGCAGAAGATGCTGCTGCGGGTGACATTGCTGGTGCTGTGGTCACGGCCACGGATGCGGACGGCACACTCAACGCGCTGACATTCAGCTTGGTGGGTGGACCGACCGACGGTTCAGACAATGATCTTTTCGAGATTGACCCCACGACCGGACAGATTAGCCTGACAACAGCAGGTGCCGCGTTCATCGACTTTGAGAGCACAGAGAGCTACACGCTGGATGTTGAGGTCACCGATGGCGCAAACACCAGCACTGCGGTTCAGGTGACGGTCAACCTGGTCAATGTGAATGACAACACGCCGGTGGCAACGCCTCCTGCTGCTGTGGATCTGGCGGAAGATGCTGCTGCGGGTGACATTGCCGGTGCTGTGGTCACGGCCACAGATGCGGATGGCACGCTCAATCCACTGACATTCAGCCTGGTGAATGCGCCAATAGATGGTTTGGGCAACGACCTGTTTGCGATCGATCCTGTCACGGGTCAGATCAGCCTGACGGATGAAGGTGCTGCAAGCATTGACTACGAAAGCGCCGACCAAAGCTACACGCTGGATGTAGAGGCGAGCGATGGTACCAATGCCAGTACCACCCAGGTGACGATCAATCTGACGGATGTGAATGACAACCCGGTGGTGGGTCCGGACGATGTGGATGCGGCGGCCGATGCAGTGGACGAAGATGCGGCTGTGGGGGCTGTGGTGGGAGTGACGGCGCTTGCCAGCGATGCTGATGCAGGCGGCCAGACGATCACCTACAGCTTGAGCAACAATCCGGGTGGTTTGTTTGCTATCAACGAAGAGACAGGCGTGGTGACTGTGGCGTTGGCTCTCGATTACGAGACGGCACAAAGCCATGAAATCACGGTGCTGGCGACAAGCGCAGATGGCTCGAGTGAGAGCGGCACGGTGACGATTGCTGTGGGCAACGTCAACGACAACATGCCGGTGGCAACACCGCCTGCTGCTGTGGATTTGGCAGAAGATGCTGCTGCGGGTGATATTGCTGGTGCTGTGGTCACGGCCACGGATGCGGACGGCACACTCAACGCGCTGACATTCAGCTTGGTGGGTGGACCGACCGACGGTTCAGACAATGATCTTTTCGAGATTGACCCCACGACCGGACAGATTAGCCTGACAACAGCAGGTGCCGCGTTCATCGACTTTGAGAGCACAGAGAGCTACACGCTGGATGTTGAGGTCACCGATGGCGCAAACACCAGCACTGCGGTTCAGGTGACGGTCAACTTGGTCAATGTGAATGACAACACGCCGGTGGCAACGCCTCCTGCTGCCGTGGATCTGGCAGAAGATGCTGCTGCGGGTGACATTGCCGGTGCTGTGGTCACGGCCACGGATGAGGATGGCACGCTCAATCCACTGACATTCAGCCTGGTGAATGCGCCAACAGATGGTTTGGGCAACGACCTGTTTGCGATCGATCCTGTCACGGGTCAGATCAGTCTGACGGCTGAAGGTGCTGCAAGCATTGACTACGAAAGCGCCGACCAAAGCTACACGCTGGATGTAGAGGCGAGCGATGGTACCAATGCCAGTACCACCCAGGTGACGATCAATCTGACGGATGTGAATGACAACCCGGTGGTGGGTCCGGACGATGTGGATGCGGCGGCCGATGCAGTGGACGAAGATGCGGCTGTGGGGGCTGTGGTGGGAGTGACGGCGCTTGCCAGCGATGCTGATGCAGGCGGCCAGACGATCACCTACAGCTTGAGCAACAATCCGGGTGGTTTGTTTGCTATCAACGAAGAGACAGGCGTGGTGACTGTGGCGTTGGCTCTCGATTACGAGACGGCACAAAGCCATGAAATCACGGTGCTGGCGACAAGCGCAGATGGCTCGAGTGAGAGCGGCACGGTGACGATTGCTGTGGGCAACGTGAACGACAATGACGTGATGGGACCGCATGATACGGATGTTTCAGACAACAACGTGAACGAGAACGTTGAAGTAGGAACGGTGGTGAGCGGCTTGGCGATAACCGCAAGCGATCTCGATGAGGGTGGACAGACAATCACTTACAGCCTCACCAATGATGCGGGTGGCAAGTTTGCAATTGACTCTCAAACCGGTGTGGTGACCGTCGCAGGTGCTTTGAACTATGAAGCGGAAGAGGGTCCGAGCTACACAATTACGGTTGAAGCGCTCAGTGCAGATGGTTCTGTCAATCTAGAGGACTTCACGATTGGCGTAAACAACATGGATGACCAGCCAACAGGCGAAGTCATCATCAACGGCGCCCCTGTACAAGGGCGTGAGTTGACGGTTACCCACGCGACTTTGGCAGACGAAGATGGCATCAACACTGGTCGTGGCTATTACTACCAGTGGTTTGCTGGCACTGAGCCGATTGCCGCTGCCAACGGCGCCACACTGACCTTGGGTCAGGAGCAAGTGGGTAAGCTCATCAGTGTGGTGGTTCGTTATACCGATAACTTGGGTAACACCAATTCACTGAGCAGTCTGCAGACGACACGTAACGGCTCGGACACTGTGCCGTCATTGGTCAGCAACGTGAATGATGCGCCCACAGGCTTGCCTGTTATTTCGGGTGCGTTGGTGCAAGGTCAAACCTTGACCGCATCGGTTGGAACCTTGGCGGATCTGGATGGTCTGGGTGAACTGAGTTATGCATGGTTTGCTGGTAGCGACGCCATTTCTGGTGCAACTGGCAACACCTTTGTGCTGACACAAGACCAAGTGGGTAAATCCATCACTGTTCGGGCTAGCTATACCGATCAACTGGGTGCACCAGAGCAAATGATCTCCGCGCAGTCGGTGGCCGTGTCCAACGTCAATGATTTGCCAGCAGGTGAAGTGACGATCAGTGGCACGGTGACCCAAGGCCAGACATTGACAGCAGCCAACAACTTGGTTGATGTCGATGGCATGGGTACAGTGACTTACCAGTGGCTTGCCAATGGTCAATCGATCACGGGTGCAACCAGCAGCACTTTGACGCTGGGTCAAGACCAAGTGGGCAAGGCCATCACCGTGCGCGCTGCGTACACCGACTTGCGGGGCACTAATGAAGCAGTGACTTCGACAGGTACGGCTGCCGTGGCCAACGTGAACGACGTCCCAACGGGCGCCATCACGATCAGTGGCACACCGACTCAGAACCAGACACTGACAGTGATCAACACACTGGCTGATGTGGACGGTCTGGGTGAGATGAGCTACCAGTGGAAAGCCAACGGCGAAGCCATCAGTGGACAGACAGGCGCCACACTGGTGTTGGGCCAAGCGCAGGTGGGCAAAGCCATCACGGTGACGGCTTCGTACGCAGATGGTCAGAGCACACCGGAAACTGTGACCTCGACGGCCACGGCATCGGTGGCCAACGTGAACGACGTCCCTACAGGCACGGTCACGATCACAGGTACGGCAACACAAGGCCAGACGCTGACAGCGGCCAACACGCTGGCCGATGTGGACGGTCTGGGTGAGATCAGCTACCAGTGGAAAGCCAACGGCGAAGCCATCAGCGGACAGACGGGCGCCACACTGGTGCTGGGTCAAACCCTGGTGGGCAAAGCCATCACGGTGACGGCTTCGTACACGGATGGCCAGACCACAGCGGAGGCGGTGACTTCAAACGCCACCACATCTGTTTTGAACGTGAACGACGTCCCAACAGGCGCTGTGACGATCACGGGTACGGCAACTCAAGGCCAAACACTGACGGCAGCGAACACGCTGGCAGACGTGGACGGGATGGGTGTGGTGAGCTACCAGTGGAAAGCCGATGGTGAGGCCATCAGCGGACAGACTGGCAGCACACTGGTGCTCGGCCAAACTCTGGTGGGTAAAGCCATCACGGTGACGGCTTCGTACACAGACGGTCAGAGCACAGCAGAGGCGGTGACCTCGAATGCCACTGCATCTGTTTTGAACGTGAACGACGTCCCAACGGGCGCCATCACGATCAGCGGCACACCGACACAGAACCAGACGCTGACAGTGATCAACACACTGGCCGATGTGGATGGTCTGGGTGCGATGAGCTACCAGTGGAAAGCCAACGGCGAAGCCATCAGCGGACAGACAGGCGCCACACTGGTGTTGGGTCAAGCGCAGGTGGGCAAAGCCATCACGGTGACGGCTTCGTACGCAGATGGTCAGAGCACACCGGAAACTGTGACCTCGACGGCTACGGCTTCCGTGGGCAACGTGAACGATGCTCCCACAGGCGCGGTCACGATCACCGGCAAGGCGACATTGGGTCAAACGTTGACGGCAACAAGCACGCTGGCCGACAGCGACGGTCTGGGTGTACTGAGCTACCAGTGGAAAGCCAATGGTGAAGCCATCAGCGGACAGACGGGCACCACACTGGAGCTGGGTCAAGCGCAGGTGGGTAAAGCCATCACGGTGACGGCCTCATACACAGACGGTTACATCACCGCAGAATCTGCGACATCGATCGCTACGGCCGCAGTGGATACCGTCACCATCGCCAAGCTGACCGCTTTTGACCGTGTCACGGCCATGAACAGTCTGGTGGGTGCAGCAGGCACTGGCACCGCGATCTATGGCATTGAGGCGCACGACCAGCAAGGCACCAATTTGGCCTTCAGCCTGGCAGGTGCTGTCAACGTGTCGGGTAAAACCATCAACGACTATCTGCAACTGGTAGAAGACGATGCCAACAACAAGGCAACTGTTTACCTGCGCAGTGGTGTATCTCTGCAGTCACTGATCAATGCTTTGGGAGGATTGGACTTCAGCATTACGGTGCAAGATGGTGGCCTCACAGTGATCGACCCATTGACCAGTGTGTCGATTGGTGGCCCTGGAAGTGACATTCTTTATGTTGCCAGCAACAATACGGCGCCTGTTCTAAGTTCGTCGTCGAATGGTGACTTGATCGACAACAGTGGCGTGGTCTACCAAGCCACTGCAACCGACACCACTGGCTATGGCATGTTCAACTACAGCTTGTCTGGTGCCGATGCTGCATTCTTCGACATCGATGCCACGACAGGTGCTGTCACTGTTAAATCAGGCTTGACCGATCTGCAAACGGCAGATTTCTTGACTCGCAGCAGCTACAACATCGATGTTGTTGTCAAGGATGGCGTTTTGGGTGGGCAACAAAGTACTACCCAGTCCGTCACCTTGAACCGTCCAGAGGTCGATAAAGTCGGCGGGCTGACGGTTGTGGCAACCGAAGCCAATCACACCACCAACAACAACAATGCTGTGGTGGACGTGACCAACACTGCTGTGGCACCCAATCAGCTGGCAGCAGGTATGGATCTTCCATATGGCAAGTCACTGATCACGGCGACCCAAGAAGTTGACCAAGGACTTGTGCCTACCAACATCAGTCTGTATGTGGACAAAAACGCTGGCGTTAACGGTTTCTGGACAACCATCAACGGTTCGTTGGTGAACCTGGCTACGGCTGAATTTGGCGGCAGCATGACTGAAGTGGGTTCGCAACTGCGCATCGACTTGAAGATTGATGACGCATTTGATCTGGCACACAGCAGCAACTTTGTCGACAACGGCGTCGTCACCCTCAATGGCGCCGCCGCCAAGATCGACTTGGGCGCTTTGGGTGCTAACCCATTGCAGGCCAATGACCTGTTCTGGTCTTGATCACTAGACAGATAAAGGAATCAAAGATGAAAAACACAATCAAACTGTCCATGAAGTTCAGCGCTTTGGCTTTGCTCTCGGTCTTGACCGCGTGCGGAGGTGGGGGTGGCGGATCAACCCCCGCACCGGCGCCAACTGCCGTTCTGGCACCCGGCATCTGGAACAAAACAGACAACAGCACGTCCACCACCAAGTTCATTGGTGTGGTCACCACTGCTGGTAGCGGCGGTGATGTCTGGGGCTGGACCTACAACACAGCGGCAGGCACTTCGAAGATGTTCACTGGGGCTGTTGCGGCATCTGGTGAGAACTTTGTGACCAGCCAGGGTACCGAGCTGTCGTATTCGTCGGCGGGGTGGGCGGCAGCAACAACTGGCAAGTCCTTGACTTTGCCCAAGTCTGCAACGTCGGGTCAGCAAGTGTTTGATTTCGGCACCACTTACACCACGGCACTGGATACGTTGTGGAGCACCACGGCACAGCTCAACAGCGTGACGGACTGGAACACCACATGGACCTTGGCTGAAATCATCCCCAATCCGGTGGACAGCAATACGACCCTGACGGTTTCTTATGCATGGGCAGTCTCATCAACAGGTGTGTTGTCAGGAACTAAGACCGTGCAAGGTCAAAGTCCCTGCACCATCAAGTCCGGGAGTGCTGTGACAGCGCGTGAAAAGGCGGTGGTCAATGTGAACGTGACCTACGTTTGCGGCAGTGACGAGACGGCATACAGCGGTATCAGTTTCCCACTGGAAGCGACGCCTCAAGGCACCGTGACAAAACGTGCTGTGTGGATGAAACGCACAGGAACCAACGAATTCGTGACCCAGGTATTTGTGCGCCCATCCTGATCCTCAGGACAGCACGATGAAAAAATCCCTCTTCGGAGGGATTTTTTATGGTCATTCATCAAAACTGCGCATGCATCCGTAACGCGTACACATGCACCGGCCCGCGCAGTGCGTTGTAGGCGGGGTTCTGGATGTACTGGTAGTCGGCGGTCAGCCAGGTGTGGCGGTTGATGCCCCAGCTGTAGAAAGTCTCCAGCCCGCGCTCGGGTTTGTATTGCAGCTGGCCATCGCCAATGAAATACGACATGCCACCGGCCGCCAGGTAGTTGCGGCGATCGGGAGACAAACGGTTTTCCATGAAAGCCAGGCCCACGCTGTCTTGTCCGCGCTGCCAGGCGGCGCCGTTGACGCGCACACCCGCTGACAGAGAAGCATCGATCTCGGTGAAGGCATAGGTCTCTGTGCGGCCATCGGCTTTCATGGCGCGCAAGAACACACCCACCTGGTCGCTCAAGGCTTGCTCCAGGTTCACACCCAGACCGTATTTGATTTTTTCGCCCTGACGCACATTGAAAAACGCTTGCGGGTTGCTGCCGGGGTTGGCCAGCAAGTAGGCGGTCGCATCCTTGAAGCTGGCCGTCACCGCACGGTTGCGCCAGGCCAGCACACGAAGCTTGCCCGGCTGGTTCATCAGCGTGTGGGCATGCTCCACCTCGACCTGGTCGCCGTAGTGGCGCAGCAAGTCGGTGTCGACCTGCAACTCGTTGGGCTTCTTGGGGCCCGTCATGCGCGCTGCGCGAAACACCCAGTCGCCTTGGTACCACTCGCCGGCCACGCCCCAGCCAAAACCACGCGCATCGGCCGCGTAGTCAAAAGCGCCATACGTCCAGTGGCTCCAGTTCATGAACTGGGTGCGCGGGTCCTTGGCGTAAGCGTTGTCGTCAAACACGTCCAGTGTCGAGAAGTTGCCCGCCGTCATCACGAAGCGGTTCTTGTCGACCAGCTGCGCCATCTGGTTGAAGTCGGAGGCGATCTGCTCCTTGTCGCCGCCCTGGTTCCAGGTCTTGCGCCAAAACAGGCGTTGCAAATAGGGCTTGGGCGTGGTGCCCCCAGCGCGGGTGATTTCGCCGTTGGTGTAGCTGCCCAAGCCCACCAAATTGCCCGTGAAGGGCACGCCCGAGGCCAGCTCGACGTTGGCATAAACCTCAGCGCCCGACTCCAAGCGCAGGCCCCAATGGCCGGTCAGGGAGAAGGTGTACATCTTCTCGCGCTGCGCGCTCAGGCTGTTGGCCGATGTGCTGCCGCTGCTGCCAAAGCTGGGGTGCTGCTGCCAGTTGTAGGTGCTCTGGTAGCGGGCCGAGGTGTTTTCTGTTTCTTGTGCCCACGCACAAAGGCCCAAGCCCAGCAGGCCCAAGCCCAGTACAAAGCGGTTCATTGGAAAAGAATGCATGGGTATTCAAAAAATCGGTCAACCACCCGATCCTAGCGCGTGTGCATGAAGGCCCGATGACGGGACGCGCTCATGCCGCCGCTCAAGCCGCCAGGGCTTGCTCAATGGCATCCACAAACAGCGCCGCCACATCGCAGCCCATCTGGTCGGTGATTTCCTGAAAGCAGGTGGGGCTGGTCACGTTGATCTCGGTCAGGCTCTCGCCAATGATGTCCAGGCCCACCAGCATCAGGCCACGGGCCATCAGGATCGGCCCCAGCGCTTCGGCAATTTCGCGGTCGCGTGCCGAAATCGGCTGGGCCACGCCCTTGCCGCCAGCGGCCAGGTTGCCACGCACCTCGCCGCCTTGCGGAATGCGGGCCAGGCAAAAGGGCACCGGCTTGCCGCCGATCAGCAGCACCCGCTTGTCGCCTTGCGCAATGCCGGGCAAAAACTTTTGAACCATCACGGTTTGTGCGCCGTCACGGTTGAGCGTCTCGATGATCGCGCCCAGGTTCAGGCCATCGGCCCCCACCTTGAAGATGCCCATGCCGCCCATGCCGTCCAGGGGCTTCAAGATGATGTCGCCATGCGTGGCATGGAACTCGCGGATGTCCGCCTCGTTGCGCGTCACCAGCGTGGGCGCGATGAACTGGGGGAACTCCAAAATGGCCAGCTTTTCAGGGTGGTTGCGCAGCGCCACCGGGCTGTTGAAGACCTTGGCCCCTTCGCGCTCGGCCTGGCTCAGCAGGTGGGTGGCGTAGAAGTATTCGCTGTCAAACGGCGGGTCCTTGCGCATGATCACCGCGCCAAAATCCTTCAATGCCGCACGTTGTTTGCCGGTCTCGACAAACCAGGCATCGGCATCGCCCGTCAGCCGAACCTCGCGCACCAGGGCCGAGACCGCCTCGCCGCGTTGCCAGCGCACATCGGTCATCTCGCACGCCACCACCTGATGTCCGCGCTTTTGCGCCTCGCGCATCATGGCAAAGGTCGTGTCCTTGTAGATCTTGAACGATTCGAGGGGGTCGGCAACGAAGAGGATTTTCATGAAAGCATTGTAGGAGCTGAACCGGTTGCCTTGGGCAGGTCTGCGACCACGGCCCCGAGGAGTGAAGAGCTTCAAACGCCGCTGTGTTGGAGTACACACTCTTTGAGCCCCTGGCGAGCAATATGCAATTTACCAATACGTAACGCATTTCGTTTAGGTAAAATTCGGTCCATTCACAGACCGGAGAACTTTCCATGTCCAAAGCACCCACCAAGGCCTTCGCCAGCCAAGCCGACTTGGCCGAGAAAAAAATCACTTTCGAGCAACTCAGCCCGCACTGCTGGGCCTACACCGCCGAAGGTGACCCCAATTCTGGCGTGATCATTGGCGACCGTTTCATCATGGTCAGCGACGCCACCGCTACCCCGGCCATGGCGCAAGACCTGATCAAGAAAATCCGCACCGTCAGCGACCTGCCCATCAAATACGTGCTGCTGACCCACTACCACGCGGTGCGTGTGTTGGGCGCATACGCCTACGCCGCCGAAGGCGCGACCGAAATCATCGCCAGCGAAGGCACATTGGACCTGATCAAAGAGCGTGGCGCGCAAGACATGAAAAGCGAGATGGAGCGTTTCCCGCGCCTGTTCCGTGGCGCCGACAGCATCCCGGGCCTGACCTGGCCCACCATGGTGGTCGGTGGCGGCAACCCCACCAAGGGCGAAGTGCCCGGTAAGCTCAGCATCAACCTGGGCGGCGTGGTGGTGCAAATCTGGCATCCAGGCCCTGGCCACACCCGCGGCGACACGATTGCCTGGGTGGAAGAAGAGAAGGTGCTGTTCTCAGGCGACTTGGTCGAATACGAAGCCGGTGTGTACACCGGTGACGCCCAGCTCGAAGAGTGGCCCGCCACGCTCGAAGCCCTGCGCGCCCTGAAAGCCGAATTCATCGTGCCCGGCCGCGGCGAAGCCATGAAGGGCAACGCCAACGTCAACAAGGCCTTGGATTACACCCAGCGCTGGGTCACCACTTTGTTCCAGGCGGGCAAAGAAGCCGTGGCCGGCAAGATGGACTTGAAAGCCGCCATGGCCCACACCCGCAAGAGCATGGACCCGGTGTTCGGCCATGTGTTCATTTACGAGCATTGCCTGCCGTTTGACGTGACCCGCGCCTACGACGAAGCCAGCGGCATCAAGAACCCCCGCATCTGGACGGCAGAGCGCGACATGGAAATGTGGAAAGCGCTGCAAAGCTGATCGCGCGCCAAGCACTGGGCTGTCACTAAGGTAAGCAGCTGTCCTTCAGATGAACAGCTGTCACCCAGAAGAACAGTTGTCATCCAGATAAACAGTCGTCATCCAGATAAACAGTTGTCATCCCGGACTTGATCCGGGATCCATCTCCGCACCAACATGGACCCCGGATCAAGTCCGGGGTGACAAGGTCGTTGGCGGGGTGACAAAGTCGTTTGCGTGATGACAAGGTCATTGGCGGAATGGCGATTGACCGGGTATTGCGAACATCAAGGCCTGATCAAATCCCGCAAATCCTGCTCATAAGCGCGTAACCTGCGGGCTGCGCGCAGGCGTTGCTCGGGGGTGGTGCTGTTGTGCAGCTGGGCCAGGTTCTCGCAGGCTTGCGACCGCAGCTTCTGGATCACCCCGCGGCCATAGGCGTCCGGTGGGTCCATCCAGCGCTGCCATACCCCCCACAAATCGGCCTCTACCTGGGGCAAGGCCGATGGGCTGCTTTGTGAGGCTTTTTGCAAAGCGGACAACAAATCTTGGTGCCGCCTGAGCCGGTCACGCCGTCCCCAGTCGGGTGTCCAAGCCGACTGCTGCAACTGCGCCCGCACCATCGCGGTTTGCGTTGAGGTCAAAGGCCCATAAAAATCGCTGTACCGATCCACGGCCTTGCTCACGCGGCGCTCCAGCCGCTCGCTGGCGCTGCCTTGCACCCACTCTTTTTCCCAGTCCTGGTTCTTGCTGGCCCAGTGCAGGCCCAAGTGGCTCAGCTGCTCTGGCCCCATAGTCATGGCCACCGGCGCCGCCAAATTCACGGCCTTGCGCATCGTGCGGTCCAGCGCTTTGTCCACCTCGCTCACCACGTTGCACACCTGCTGGGGCTGCAAGGGCTCGGCACTTTGCACGGCCAAACGTTTGAACACATCGGCATACAGCGGCAGCTCTTCGGCGCGGTGCCAGCGGTGCAGCTGGGCCAGTGCTTCCTTGGCCGGCGGGGTTTGCGCATCGCTGAACGACACCGAGCTGTCCAACCACCAAAAAGACAAGGTGGGCAGCTGCTGGTAGCCCAGCTTGATGGCGCTGCAGCCTTGCAAGCACAGCACAGTCAGCAAAAAAACGCAACGCAACATGGAGACTCCTGAAGACCTGCAAGCGTGAGCGCTTCGGCATGGGCATCCATTGTCAGTCCAAATGTGTGGCCTTGGCTGGGGTGAGGGTGAGCGCGCGCACAGACCGCAGAACCTGTCCTGCGACTGGCGATAATTGACGCATTCCGCGAACAGACAGACTGAGAAAGATGGACATGACCCGAGTTGATTCCAAGCCCGTAGACGTTGTTGTGATGGCCGCCGGCAAAGGCACCCGCATGAAAAGCCGTGTGCCCAAGGTCTTGCAGCGCCTGGCTGGCGTGCCCTTGGTGCAGCACGTGCTGAATACCGCTGCGCAGCTGCAGGCTCGTTCCGCGGTGGTCATCACCGGCCACGGTGCGGACCAGGTCGAGCCCTTGCTGCTGGCGCCGGGCCAAGTGTTGGCGGTGCAATGCGTGCGCCAAGAACCCCAGCTGGGCACCGGCCATGCCGTGCAGCAAGCCTTGCCCGCGCTGGCCGATGACGGCATCGTGGTCATCCTCTCGGGCGACGTGCCCCTGACCCAGGCCGACACCTTGCAGGCCCTGATCGCGCAATGTGGCGGCGACAAGCTGGCCCTGCTCACCATCGACTTTGCCGACCCGACCGGCTACGGCCGCATCGTGCGGGATGGCCCAAAAGTGCAAGCCATCGTCGAGCAAAAAGACGCCAGCGAAGCGCAGCGCCAAATCAATGAGGTCTACAGCGGCATCATGGCCGTGCCTGCTCGCCAGCTCAAAGCCTGGCTGGCCCGACTGGACAACAAGAATGCCCAAGGCGAGTACTACCTGACCGATGTGGTCAAGTTCGCTGTGGCCGATGGCGTGTCCGTGGTGGCGCACAAAATCACCGATGCCCTGCAAGTGGCCGGCATCAACAGCCCCGTGCAACTGGCCGAGCTGGAGCGAGCCCACCAACTGCGCGAGGCCCACCATCTGATGGAGCAAGGCGTGCGCCTCAAAGACCCCGGCCGCTTTGACCTGCGCGGCCAGCTTGACTGCGCGCAAGACGTCGAGATCGACGTCAACTGTGTGTTCGAAGGACGCGTGAGTCTGGGCGAAGGCGTGAAGATCGGCGCCAACTGCGTGATCGCCAACTGCCGCATCGAAGCCGGCGCCGTGATCCACCCCTTCACCCACATCGATGGCGAAAAGCTTGGCGTGTCAGTGGGTGAGGGCGCCTTGATCGGCCCCTTTGCCCGCCTGCGCCCCGGCGCGCAGCTGGGGGCCGAAGTCCACATCGGCAACTTTGTGGAAGTGAAAAATTCAACGATGGCCCAAGGCGCCAAAGCCAACCACCTGGCCTATTTGGGCGACGCCACCGTTGGCGAGCGCGTCAACTACGGCGCGGGCAGCATCACCGCCAACTACGACGGGGCCAACAAACACCGCACCGTGATCGAGGCTGACGTGCACATCGGCAGCAACTGCGTCCTGGTGGCCCCCGTGACCATTGGTGCAGGCGGCACCGTGGGCGGTGGCTCCACCATCACCAAGAGCACCGAGCCCGGCGCTTTGAGCGTGGCGCGTGGCAAGCAAGTGAGCATCGCCAATTGGGCGCGGCCTGCCAAAAAGCCCAAAGCTTGACGTATCCTGCCAGGACCTTAGACCGGAACCCTCCATGAGTCGCATCACTGATCCCGAGAAGAAAATCTCCCAGCAAATGGTTGCAGCTCACAAGGCGCTCGACAAGTCCTTCTTCTCAATGGTGGGCTGCATGATCGAGCAAGGCGACCAGTCTGTCGGCCATGTGGCCGAGATGCTGAACAAATTTGCCTGAGGAGTTGTTGTGAACCCCATCCAGTTGTTTGATCCCGCTTCGTCCACCTACACCTACGTGTTGTTCGATGAAGCCAGTCGCGACGCCTTGATCATTGACCCGGTGGCCGAGCAATTGCAGCGCGACCTGGACGTCTTGCGCGAATACGGCCTGACCTTGCGCTGGGCCATCGAAACCCACGCCCATGCAGACCATGTGACCAGCGCCGGTTTGCTGGTCGAGCATGCGGGTGCCCGCTCAGCCGCACCGGAAGGCTGCGACATCGGCACCGCAGCCGTGCAACTGCAAGGCGGCCAAGTGCTGACCTTTGGTGCGCAAAGCGTGTTGGCGTTGCACACCCCGGGGCACACCGCTGGCAGCATGTGTTTTGTCTGGCAACACGGGTCAAACCGCCATGTGTTCACGGGCGATACCTTGCTGATCAACGGCTGCGGCCGCACGGACTTTCAGTCCGGCAGCCCCGAAGCCCTGTACCAAAGCCTGACCCAAGTGCTGTTTGCCTTGCCCGACGACACGACCGTGTGGCCTGGCCATGACTACCAAGGCCGCACGCACAGCAGCATCGGTGCTGAAAAGCAAAACAACGCCCGCGTTGCGGGCAAATCATTGGCTGAATTTGTGAGCGTCATGAACAACCTGAACCTGCCCAAACCCAAACGCATTGACGAAGCCGTGCCCGCCAACCGGGTGTCCGGCCTGCGCCACGATGCCGGTGGCGATGCCCACATGACGGTACGCCCCGCCCAAGGCTATGCCGGTGACGTGAGCCCCCAACTGGCCTGGGCCTGGGTGCAAGCGGGCGAGGCCGAATTGGTGGACGTGCGCACCGACGCCGAGCGTGCTTGGGTGGGCTTTGTGCCCGACGCGCATGCGCTGGCCTGGAAGCAATGGCCCGGCATGGCGATGAACCCCGAATTTGACGCGAGTATCCAGGCCTTGGGCGCTGGCGGTAAAAAACTGGTGTTGCTGTGCCGCAGCGGTGTGCGCTCCATTGCCGCGGCGCAACGCGCCACCGAGCTGGGCGTGCAGGCCTACAACATCCTCGAAGGCTTCGAGGGCGACCCCGATGCCAACGCCCACCGCGGCTTGACGGGCGGCTGGCGCGTGCGTGGCCTGCCCTGGCGGCAAAGTTGATTTAAACCCGGTGCGCCACCGACGTCATCACCTTGGCGGCGGTCTGCATCAAGGCTTTGACGGCACCAGGCAACTCCACGGCGCCTGCCTTTTGTGCCATTTGGGCGTGGGCGATTTCATCGGCTTTCATTTGCGCCACGATCGCCCTTGAGGCGCTGTCTGCGGCAGGCAGCTTGTCCATGTGGCTTTGCAGGTGCGCTTCCACCTGGCGCTCAGTCTCCACCACAAAGCCCAGGCTCACCCGGTCGCCGCCCAGCTTGCCTGCGGCATAGCCGATGGCAAAGGCCCCTGCATACCAAAGTGGGTTGAGCAGCGAAGGGCGGTCGTTCAGCTCTTGCAAACGCTGTGCAGTCCAAGCCAGGTGATCGGTCTCTTCGCGGCTGGCCTCGGCCAGCTTGGCGCGCAAAGTGCGGTCATTGGACGCCAGCGCCTGACCGGTGTACAGCGCTTGAGCACACACCTCGCCCACATGGTTCACCCGCATCAGCGCACCGGCTTCGCGGCGTTCGGGGTCGGTCATCACCAATTCGGCCGTGGCCGCTTGGGGCGTGGGGCGGCTGGCGCGGGGTTCGGCCCACAGGGTGCGCAAGGCGCTGTCGGCGGCAAGAATCAAGGCATTGAGGCTCATGGGCCGAGTTTACTCATGACAAACCCGAATACGACACCTCCAAAATCATTCAAAGCATCAAACGGATATCCAAAAACCGCTGAAATTCACATCGCCTGTTGCATTCAATACGCGTTCGAAGTTGTTGTATTGATTGGGAAATTTTTCGAAAAATTGCCATAAATACAGGGTTGACCCTGATGTTTGTTGCATCCGTGCAACGGAAAGGCCTTTTCTTATTCAAAAGTCTTGGAAAAGCCCATTTGCTCTGGTGCAATAGCCACAACCTTCTTGATTGGGGGTTGGCTCAGAAGTGCGTTTGGTGTCATACATCGGCTAAATCCTCTGGACCCTTGTTTAACCTTGGAGAAACTTGCAATGAAAAAAACTCTGATCGCTCTGGCTGCTTTGGCCGCCACCGGTGCTTTCGCTCAATCTTCCGTTCAAATCGACGGCGTGATGGACGCTGGCTTCTTGTCGGCTGATTACAAAGGTACTCGTGTTAGCGGTATCGCCAACAACGGTTCTTCGACCAGCCAAATCAACTTCCGCGGTACGGAAGACCTGGGCGGCGGCTTGAAAGCCACTTTCCGCGTGGAAACCGACTGGAACACCGTGTCCAACAACGGCAACACTGGCGCCAAGAAAGCTGACGGCACTGTCGCTGCTGCTTCCACATTCGGCAACGGCGAAATTCGCGTTGGCTTGGCTGGTGGTTTCGGTTCTATCGACGCTGGCGTTGTGAACTACAACACGCTTGGCTCTTTCCTGACTGGCCAGCCTTTCAGCACAGGCATCGGTTCCGGCTTCCGCGCCACTGCAGTGAACGATGCACAAACTGTTTCTAACGTTCGCTCTGACAACTCCGTCAAGTATGTTTCGCCTAACTTCTCTGGCTTCACTGTGTCTTTGTACAATGCCAACAAGCAAACAAAGAGCGGTACAGCTGCTGCAACTGACACGAACTTCAGCACCACTTTCGGCGCTTATGACATGCAAGGCACCAAGGAAGTTGGCGTCAACTATGCTAACGGTCCTATCGCAGCTTCCTTCAGCAACCTGAAGCAAGACTACACCGGTACTGGTACTGGTGTTGGCGCAACTGAGTCCACTGTGAACACCCTGGGTGCTAACTACACAATGGGCGCAGTGAAATTGTTCGTGTTGAACCAGACTAACAAGACCAACACAAACAGCGTTAACAACAAGTACACCACCGTTTCTGCCGCCTACACAATGGGTGCAACAACCGTGATGGCACAAGCCGGTACTTTGAAGAACGTTCTTGGTCAGAAGTCTGACTTGGTCGCATTGGGTGCTGACTACGCTCTGAGCAAGCGCACTGCTGTTTACGCCCGTTATGAGTCTATCGACGACAAAGCTGGCGTTGCAGCTATCACTGGCTACACAGCTGTGAACGGCGAAACAACTCGCACACGTACCGCCATCGGCGTGCGTCACGCTTTCTGATCTAACGCTGGCGCAAGCCAGTTGAAGATTTAAAAGTCAAAAACCCACTGTGGCAACACGGTGGGTTTTTTTACGCCTGTGCGTCGAGCCTCGAACAGCACAAAGCGCAGGCACTGTGTTGTCGTTTTAAGCGACAGCTCAAGTGCAGCTTGCCGTAACGCTGCTGCAGCTGGTCATTTCTTAAAGAAAGCAGCGTTCGGCATCGAACACTTAGATGAAAAGCTGTGGATAACTTGTTAGCGATCGGTGTGCAACTTGCTCAGTAGTCGGCCAGATCACGGTGCCAGCAACACAAGCCCTGCAAGCGGCGGTCAGATCATCAAGCTATCCTCAAGCCCGGTCGTTTTTGTGGCTGGCGTGTAGGGCTGCTTTGAGTGGGGTTTGATGCACAAAAAATGCCTAACTTGCCACCTGTTGTCGGTGCAGAATGGAGACATACGCAAAGTATTACTTAAAGTAATGGTTTGCAAACAGTCGAAAGCACAGCAATGCCACCTGCCAAAAAAACGACCAAACAGACCGTTGCCAAGCCTCGTGCAAGCAAGGCAGCAAAAGGCCAGCCGATCACCGCTGCAACTTCATCATCTGTTGTCATCGCAACGACCAGCACGAGCGTTGTTTCGGCCAATGTCATTGTGGCTAAGGGCTTCGAGGAAGAGCGCAATGATGAGATGACGCCACTCATCAATAAGGCGGCGAAGATTGCAAAAAACTTTGCCAACATCACGGCAAAGGTAGCTGCATTTGAGACCGAGATGCTCTACAAATATCTTGGCCAAACTTATGAGCTGTTCGAAGAGATCAAGCAGCACAAGTACCGAGATACATACTTTGATCATCTTCGTCATTACTTGAAAAAAAAGGGCATCAAGACCAACAAGAATACAAGCGATATCAGCTTGTTGATCAGGCTGATCTTTGTGGTCAAACCGAAGACCGCTCACCTGTACAGTCGTGCGATCGAAGCGGCGCAAGAAGCCAAGATCAAGCCAGCAGCATTCATTGCGTATGTGGAAAAAGAAGGTGGTCTTGAGAAGCTGCGGATCTCTCAAATCGAACAAGACAAGGCCAAGCTGTACCGTGAAGCGCTGAAGTCTGGCACTGAGTTGGCGTGGCGGTATTTGAAGGCAATGGAACTGCAGCCACTTGGCACAGCGCACATTCCTCGCGGCAAAGTTTTGCAAACAGCACCAAACGGCTATGTCATCACGGTCAGCACTGCGTTTGCTGTTCCACGCAATCCCTCAAACTTAGCCGAACTGCGGATGCTGACTTGCTTGCCAACAGACAAAGACACGGAGGATTTTGTGATCAATGCAATCGCCAAAAACTTTGCAAAAAATCTTGAGGCCGCACTAAAGATGGTCGAAAGGCTGGAAGGCAAGGACACGGAAGCGCTTGAGGACGAGTGACCATCCTAAGTCTCATTTTGAGAGTTGGTGCGGCAGTTTAGTTCGGTCTGCCACCCTGCATCCCGCAAAGTATTACTTAAAGTAATGGTTGATCAAACGAGCTCCACAGCCTGACGTTTCATCTCGTCATTCACATCAATGTAGCGTTGGGTTGTGGCAATGCTGCGGTGTCCTGCAAGTGATGCCAACAGCCGCACACTAACGCCACGATTTGCCAATGTGGTGATGAAGGTGCGACGACCGGAATGGCTGGATGCACCTTCAATCCCCGCACGCTTGTAGAGATAGTGGAAGTGCTGTGTCATCGTGTTGGCCGAAAAGCCTTTGCGTGGCGTGTGCTGTGTGCAAAACAGTGCTTGATCGGCGGCATACCAATTCTTGCTGGTCACATAGGCTTGCAGTTCTGCCTGCAAGCGAGCATTGATATAGACAGTGCGTGCGTGTGCGTGTTTGACCCGGGCAGCAGCCAAGAAGATTTCAGCTTTCACCGTGCCATCAGCGTTGCGCACATCGGCAATGGTCAAGCCAGCAACTTCGCCAACCCTCAATCCCGCCCACACAGTCAGCAGCAGCGCCACTCGATTGCGCATAGCGTTGGGTTTGCTGTCGATGTAGGTCAGCACTTGTTCAAGTTCTGCGGGGGTGAGTGTTTTAGCTTGTGGCATTTCGGTGTTCCAAATAATTTGCGTGCTTTAAGTGTGTGATCTTTTGCGGGGTTTGAGCAACCGAAAACACAAGAACTCACTTCTTGATGCAATGATGTTCAAGATCAACTGGTTGCAGCAGAACGAAAAGAGACTGTGTGTTCTCTTTGGTCCTGTATTTATGCAAATTCGTGTGGCGTGTGTGCCACTTGCTTGGCGTGATTGAACAGCAAGCCCTACAAGCTGCGATCAGGCCGATCAACTACCCAGCACGCAATCAAGTTCTGATCGTGCGCTGTAGGGCTGATTTGAGGTGTGTGCTTTGCTGTGTGCAGCCCAGACCTTCATAGCTGCTGTCAAAAAATAAGTGCGCAGTTTTTGCGGGATGTGGAGATCCCTGGCCTTGGTGGTTGCAGCACACGGCCACAAAAAAGCCCCAAACTGCGATGTTTGCAGGTGGGGCTTTTTGCTTGATCAGCAGTGCATCAATACACGGATAAGTCTGCGTTTGTCGCTAACAGCGTGGGTGCCTTTTTGCCATACACAGAACGGCAAACCTTGGCTGTCAGTGTCCAACCCTCAGTCAATCCAATACCCTTGTCATCAACCAACAACTTGAGCTTGTTTGTGCTGGGGTCGAGACTGGCAAAGCCATCAACCAATGTCTTGGCCTTGGTGGCGCAGTCATAGCGATGAATCCAGCTGAACAGTGCATCTGATAGTTCGCTCTCGCCAACAATGTCCAGTGTCTCCATCTGACCGTCCGTGCGTGCTGTGTGCTGCCAACGCTCAAGCGTGTAAAAGTCCAACAGGTATTTGACGGATGGATTGAGCACATCGGCTGATGCGTTAAATACAGCTGAGTGATAAAGGCCCTTTGCGTAAGTGGTACCGAACTTGGCGTTCTCGTATAGACGCACTGCGATTTCTGGTTGTTTCTGCATTTTTGTTTTTCCTTTTAAGTTGCAGTGAGTGGCTGGTGCAGTTGCGTTGTGTTGCAGGAAGGCCATAAAGGCGTTGCTGGTCACTCGGTTGCTGGTGTTGCTTGGTTGCTATTGAGAGCTGCTCATTTGTCCCCAATGCAGCAACTTCGCCACTTGCAACTACTTCTACATAGCCACCAATGCAACTCACTTCGCCACTCGCAAATATTTATCACTCACCAAATAAAAGGCGGCTAAAACTGGCTATTTTTTTGGGGTCTGCAGATCGCGGCGCAGATCGATA
>NZ_NERX01000009.1 GCF_003063335.1 Limnohabitans sp. MMS-10A-192
AAATTCGAACGGACCAAACCGCACGTCAACGTCGGCACCATCGGTCACGTTGACCACGGCAAGACCACACTGACAGCCGCCATCACCACCGTGTTGGCAGCCAAGTTCGGCGGTGCAGCCAAAGCGTACGACCAGATCGACGCAGCGCCCGAAGAGAAGGCCCGTGGTATCACGATCAACACCGCTCACGTTGAGTACGAGACAGAAAACCGTCACTACGCTCACGTGGACTGCCCTGGCCACGCTGACTATGTGAAAAACATGATCACGGGTGCTGCCCAGATGGACGGCGCTATTTTGGTTTGCTCCGCTGCTGACGGCCCTATGCCTCAGACCCGTGAGCACATCTTGTTGGCCCGCCAGGTTGGCGTGCCTTACATCATCGTGTTCCTGAACAAGTGCGACATGGTCGACGACGCTGAGTTGTTGGAGCTGGTCGAGATGGAAGTGCGCGAGTTGTTGTCCAAGTACGACTTCCCCGGCGACGACACACCGATCGTGCAAGGTTCCGCCAAGCTGGCTTTGGAAGGCGACAAGGGTCCTCTGGGCGAGCAAGCCATCTTCAAGTTGGCCGAAGCTCTGGACACCTACATCCCTACGCCTGACCGCGCAGTGGACGGCGCATTCCTGATGCCCGTGGAAGACGTGTTCTCCATCTCTGGCCGCGGCACTGTGGTGACTGGCCGTATCGAGCGCGGTATCGTCAAAGTCGGCGAAGAAATCGAAATCGTGGGTATCAAAGACACTGTCAAGACCACTTGCACAGGCGTTGAGATGTTCCGCAAGCTGCTGGACCAAGGTCAAGCTGGTGACAACGTCGGCATCTTGCTGCGTGGCACCAAGCGCGAAGACGTCGAGCGCGGCCAAGTGCTGTGCAAGCCCGGCTCGATCAAGCCACACACCCACTTCACGGGCGAGATCTATGTCTTGTCCAAAGACGAAGGTGGCCGTCACACGCCATTCTTCAACAACTACCGTCCTCAGTTCTACTTCCGTACGACTGACGTGACCGGCGCGATCGAATTGCCAGAAGGCAAAGAGATGGTGATGCCTGGTGACAACGTGTCGATCACTGTGAAGCTGATCAACCCCATCGCGATGGAAGAAGGTCTGCGTTTCGCTATCCGCGAAGGCGGCCGTACCGTCGGCGCTGGCGTGGTTGCCAAGATCATCGCTTAATTTTTTGTGGATCAGTGGCGCGAAGGCCTGGCCTTTGCGCGCTGTCATCAGAACACTTACCACAAGGAATTGACATGTCATCCAAGCAAAAAATCCGCATCCGCCTGAAGGCGTTTGACTACAAACTGATCGACCAGTCTGCTGCTGAGATCGTGGAAACTGCCAAGCGCACCGGCGCGATTGTCAAGGGCCCCGTGCCATTGCCAACCCGCATGAAGCGTTTCGACATTCTGCGTTCACCTCACGTCAACAAGACCAGCCGTGACCAGTTGGAAATTCGCACGCATCAGCGTTTGATGGACATCGTGGACCCTACAGATAAAACTGTGGATGCCTTGATGAAACTCGATCTGCCCGCTGGCGTGGACGTCGAAATCAAGTTGCAGTAATGCAGTTTGGGGTGGTCTTGAGCCACCCAAATCACTTGAAAAATAGCCTGACTTGCCAGAAATGGCCAGCCGGGCTATAATTTCAGGCTCACTCCGTTTTGGGGTGAGATTTATTAACAGTCTTTCACGCAAAAAACGTGGCTGCCAATTGAAGTGGCCACGGTGGAAGTTTTGGAGAAAACAATGAGTCTGAGCAACTCCCTCGGGTTGCTGGGTCGCAAGGTGGGCATGATGCGTCTGTTCACTGATGATGGGGACGCAGTGCCTGTCACAGTGGTGGATGTTTCTAACAACCGCGTATCCCAGGTCAAAACCCAAGAGAACGATGGCTATGTCGCTTTGCAAGTGACATTTGGTGCCCGCAAGGCATCGCGCGTGACCAAGCCCATCGCTGGTCACCTGGCCAAAGCCGGTGTTGAAGCCGGTGAAATCATTCAAGAATTCCGCGTGACCGCCGATACGGCCGCTCAGTACGCCGCTGGCGCTGCTGTGCCCGTGGCTGCTGTGTTCGCTGTGGGCCAGAAAGTGGACGTGCAAGGCACATCCATCGGTAAAGGCTTCACCGGCACGATCAAGCGTCACAACTTCAAATCGCAGCGCGCATCGCACGGTAACAGCCGTTCGCACAACGTGCCTGGTTCGATTTCGATGGCGCAAGATCCTGGCCGCGTGTTCCCTGGCAAAAAAATGTCGGGTCACCTCGGTGATGTCACTTGCACCACCCAGAACCTGGACGTGGTCCGCGTTGACGAAGCCCGTGGTCTGTTGATGATCAAAGGTGCTATTCCTGGTTCCAAAGGTGGTTTCGTGACCGTGCGTCCCGCCGTTAAAGCTAAAGGAGCGAACTGATGCAGCTCGAACTCCTGAACGACCAAGGTCAAGCCGCTTCCAAAGTGGATGCGCCAGAAACCGTGTTCGGTCGTGAATACAACGAAGCCCTGATTCACCAGATCGTGGTGGCTTATCAGGCGAATGCCCGTCAAGGCACCCGCGCTCAAAAGGACCGTGAACAAGTTCACCACTCCACCAAGAAGCCTTTCAAGCAAAAAGGTACGGGTCGCGCACGTGCTGGTATGACTTCCTCGCCTCTGTGGCGTGGCGGTGGTCGGATTTTCCCGAACATGCCTGATGAAAACTTCACCCAGAAGATCAACAAGAAGATGTACCGCGCTGGTATGGCTTCGATCTTCTCGCAGTTGGCCCGTGAAGGTCGTCTGGCTGTGGTGGATTCCTTCAAAGTCGAGACCCCCAAGACGAAAGCCTTGGCTGCCAAGTTCAAGGCCATGAGCCTGGACAACGTGTTGGTGATCGCTGACGAAGTCGACGAAAACCTGTACTTGGCATCGCGTAACCTGATCAACATCCTGATTGTTGAGCCACGTTATGCCGATCCCGTGTCTTTGGTGAACTTCAAGAAAGTCCTCGTGACCAAAGGTGCCATGGACAAACTCAAGGAGATGTTCGCATGAGCGCCGTGAAGTTTGACGAAGGTCGTCTGATGTCGGTGTTGGTCGCCCCTATCGTGTCCGAAAAGGCCACGCAGGTTGCTGAAAAGTCCAACGCTGTGACATTCAAAGTGCTGCAGGACGCTACCAAGCCTGAAATCAAAGCCGCTGTGGAATTGATGTTCAAGGTCGAGGTCAAAGGCGTGTCTGTGGTGAACACCAAAGGCAAGACCAAGCGTTTTGGCAAGACCATTGGCCGTCGCGACAACGTTCGCAAGGCTTATGTCACGCTCAAAGCCGGTCAAGAGCTGAACCTGTCCGGGGAGGCTGCGTAATCATGGCTGTCATCAAAATCAAACCGACATCCCCAGGCCGTCGTGGCGTGGTGAAGGTCACCCGTGACCACCTGTACAAAGGTGAAGGCTACGCTCCGTTGCTGGAACCCCAGCATCAGAAGTCTGGCCGTAACAACAACGGTCACATCACAACTCGCCACAAAGGCGGTGGTCACAAGCACCACTACCGCGTGGTCGATTTCAAACGCAACAAAGACGCGATCCCGGCCAAAGTTGAGCGCATTGAGTACGATCCAAACCGTACCGCGCACATCGCTTTGCTGTGCTACGCCGATGGCGAGCGCCGCTACATCATTGCCCCTCGCGGCATTGAAGTGGGTGCAACGCTGTTGTCGGGCGCTGAAGCCCCGATCCGCGCTGGCAACACCTTGCCTATCCGCAACATCCCAGTGGGTTCGACCATTCACTGCATCGAGCTCAAGCCCGGTGCTGGTGCTCAGATCGCTCGCTCGGCGGGTGCTTCGGCAACCTTGCTGGCTCGCGAAGGCATCTACGCTCAAGTGCGTATGCGCTCCGGTGAAGTTCGCAAGATCCACATCGAGTGCCGTGCAACGATTGGCGAAGTCGCCAACGAAGAACACAGCCTGCGCCAATTGGGCAAGGCCGGTGTCAAGCGCTGGATGGGTATCCGCCCAACCGTTCGTGGCGTGGCCATGAACCCAGTGGATCACCCACACGGTGGTGGCGAAGGTCGCACCGGCGAAGGCCGTCATGCAGTTGACCCATGGGGTAACCTGACAAAAGGCTACCGTACCCGTAACAACAAGCGCACACAGGTCATGATCGTGTCGCGTCGCAAGAAGTAAGGGGTAGCCAATGACTCGTTCACTCAAAAAAGGTCCATTCGTTGACCACCATTTGCTGGTAAAGGTTGAAAAAGCCGTTGCCACCAAAGATAAAAAGCCCGTCAAGACATGGTCGCGTCGCTCCATGGTTCTGCCCGAGTTCATCGGTCTGACCATCGCCGTTCACAACGGCAAGCAACACGTTCCTGTTTATGTGACCGACCAAATGGTTGGCCACAAATTGGGCGAATTCGCATTGACCCGCACATTCAAGGGTCACCCTGCGGACAAAAAAGTCCAGAAGAAATAAGGAAAGACCATGGAAACACGTGCAGTCCTCCGGGGCGTCCGTTTGTCGGTCGATAAAGGCCGTCTGGTCGCCGATTTGATTCGCGGCAAGAAAGTGGATCAAGCTCTGAACATCCTGACATTCACGCAGAAAAAAGCTGCGGGCATCGTCAAGAAGGTTCTCGAGTCCGCTATTGCCAACGCTGAGCACAACGATGGCGCTGACATCGACGAATTGAAGGTGAAAACCATCTACGTCGAGCAAGGCACCACGCTCAAGCGTTTCACCGCCCGCGCTAAAGGCCGCGGTAACCGCATAAGCAAGCCCACATGCCATGTGTATGTGACGGTCGGCAATTAATCAGGAAGAACTATGGGACAGAAAATCCATCCTACCGGTTTCCGCCTGGCTGTCAGCCGTAACTGGGCAAGCCGCTGGTACGCGAGCAACAAAGACTTCGCCGGCATGCTGGCCGAAGACATCAAGGTGCGTGAGTACCTCAAGGCCAAGCTCAAAAACGCTGCGGTTTCCCGCGTCTTGATCGAGCGTCCAGCCAAGAGCGCCCGCATCACCATCTTCTCGGCTCGTCCAGGTGTGGTGATTGGCAAAAAAGGCGAAGACATCGAGTTGCTCAAGAAAGAACTCGCTGCTCGTCTGGGCGTGCCAGTGGCCGTGAACATCGAAGAAGTGCGCAAGCCTGAAATCGATGCTCAACTGATCGCTGACAGCATCACCCAACAGCTCGAAAAGCGGATCATGTTCCGCCGCGCCATGAAGCGTGCCATGCAAAACGCCATGCGTCTGGGTGCCCAAGGCATCAAGATCATGTCGGCTGGCCGTTTGAACGGCATCGAAATTGCGCGTACCGAGTGGTACCGCGAAGGCCGTGTGCCATTGCACACCCTGCGCGCTGACATCGACTACGCCACTTCCGAAGCCAAGACCACCTACGGCATCATCGGTGTCAAGGTCTGGGTCTACAAAGGCGACACACTGGGCCGCAACGACGCTCCTGCACTGGCTGAGCCACGTGCCGAAGAAGAGCGCCGCCCACGTGGTCCACGTCGTGACGCCCGTCCTGGCGACCGCCCAACAGGCGATCGTCGTGGTGGCCCACGTCGTCCCGCTGGCACCAACACAGCCCCCACTGACGGCAGCGACAAGCCCGCCGGTGCAGGTGGTGATGCCAAACCCGCCGTTAAGCGCGTACGCACAGTCGCCGCGCCAGCTGCAGCAGCTGACGGTCAATAAGGAGTAACAACATGCTGCAACCTGCTCGCAGAAAGTTCCGCAAGGAACAGAAAGGCCGCAACACCGGCGTCGCTACCCGTGGCAACACGGTGGCGTTCGGTGACTTCGGTCTGAAGTCCACAGATCGCGGCCGTTTGACGGCCCGCCAGATCGAAGCCGCACGTCGTGCGATTTCCCGTCACGTCAAACGTGGCGGCCGCATCTGGATTCGCGTGTTCCCCGACAAGCCGATTTCCACCAAGCCTGCTGAAGTGCGTATGGGTAACGGTAAAGGTAACCCCGAGTACTACGTGGCCGAGATCCAACCCGGTAAGGTGCTCTACGAAATCGTAGGCGTGCCCGAAGAGTTGGCCCGTGAAGCCTTTAAATTGGCCGCTGCCAAGTTGCCCTTGCGTACCACTTTTGTGGCCCGCATGATTGGCCAATAATTCAGGAGAAATAAGAAATGAATGCTGCTGAATTGCGCCAAAAAGACGTTGCTGGTGTGAAAGACGAGATCAAAGCGCTGCAAAAAGCCCACTTTGGTCTGCGTATGCAAAAAGCCACGCAACAACTCGGCAACACCGGTACGCTGAGCCAGACTCGCCGTGCCATCGCTCGTGCCAAAACCATCCTTGCCCAAAAGCAAGCCGCCAAGTAAGGAGTGACCATGACGGAAGCTAAAACATCCCTCAAGCGCACCTTGATTGGCAAGGTGGTCAGCGACAAGCGCGCCAAGACCGTGACCGTGCTGGTGGAGCGTCGTGTGAAACACGCCCTCTACGGCAAGATCGTGGCCAAGTCGAGCAAATACCATGCGCACGACGAAAAGGGTGAATTTCACCTGGGCGACGTGATCGAAATCACTGAAAGCAAGCCGATTTCGAAAACCAAAAACTGGGTTGCTACGCGCCTGGTTGAAAAGGCTGCTGCCGTTTAAGCCTAAAAGCTGTAACACAAGCAAACTTCTCGAAAACGACCCACAATTGTGGGTCGTTTTTTTTTAACTTGGCCAGTGGCCAATCATTCATCGGAGTACACATGATCAAAGTCGGAGACACCCTGCCAGCAGCCACACTGATGGAATACGTTGAAGTCGAAGGTAACGGCTGCAGCATTGGCCCTAACCCAGTGGATGTGGCCAAAGCCACTGCTGGTAAAACGATCGCCTTGTTTGCTTTGCCTGGGGCATTTACACCCACGTGTTCGGCCAAGCATGTACCCGGCTATGTTGAAAATTTCGATGCGTTCAAGGCTGCAGGTGTGGACGAAATCTGGTGCGTCAGTGTCAACGACGCCTTCGTTATGGGTGCATGGGCGCGTGACCAGAAGACGGGCGCGAAAGTGCGCATGCTGGCAGATGGCAGTGCCGACTTCAGCAAGGCCACAGGTTTGACGCTGGATTTGACAGCCCGGGGCATGGGTTTGCGCAGCAACCGTTACTCGATGTTGGTCAAGGACGGCAAAGTGTCGAGCTTGAACATCGAAGGTCCTGGCAAGTTCGAGGTCAGCGATGCCTCGACTTTGCTGGCTCAAGTCAAGGCTTGAACCTTCAGTTCAATGAAAAAGGGAGCACAGGCTCCCTTTTTCATGTCTAAATGTGCGATTCAAATGCGACGGTGATCAGTCGATGTCTACCTTGAGATAGTGCGCACCAGCATGGGGGTTGTGATAGAACGGCGGCACTTCTTCAAACCCCAAGTCTTCGTACAAAGCGCGCGCTGCCTCCATGTCATCCAGCGTGTCCAGCAAGACACTCGTGTACCCCGCATGGCGAGCAGCATCCAAAATCGCTTCG
Organism: Limnohabitans sp. MMS-10A-192; assembly: GCF_003063335.1. Lineage (GTDB taxonomy): Bacteria > Pseudomonadota > Gammaproteobacteria > Burkholderiales > Burkholderiaceae_C > Limnohabitans_A. Next base: position 7,472 of record NZ_NERX01000009.1, read on the forward strand.
GTCAATTGACGGCCCAACCCCAGGCCTCTGAAAGGCAAGCGCACATACAAGCGCTTCATTTCAGCAGCATTGCTGTAGTCGCAGTTGTCTAAAGGCCTGAGCGCGCAGCAACCGGCTACAAGGCCATTGACATGTGCCAACAGCAAAGCACCGCGTGGATCGGCATATTCGCCGGGCAAGGTAGCCAGCTCCTCGTCGAAGTTCTGAAAGCACAAATCAACTTTCAGAGACTGGGCGTACTCTTGGAATAAAGCATGCACCTGCGCGAGATCGGCGGGGGTCAGTGCTGGCAACAATTCAACAGATGGCGTGTCCAAGGTGAAAACTGAAAGTGGAATTCAAGAAAGTGTAGCGGCACGCGAGCAAAAGGGCTGGCGTGTCTGTCGCGTTGGCGTGGTCTCACGAACCCGGCAAAACAACGAAGGCCACAGCGGTGGCCGCCAGTGCCATCAAAGCCAGGGCCATCCAGCGTGTGTGGCTTGAATCGACCGTTGCAAGTACAGGGTTTTGTAAAACCTTATCGCCATGCCAAATGGCCTGAACCAAGGCTTGACGTTTGCGCCAGCTGTACCAGGCAATGGCCAACAAATGAATCAGCACCAGCAAAATGAGGAGCAACTTGCCCCAGTGCTTGTGCCAGTGGGTGGCTGCACTCACCCAAGCGCCGGATACCGAACTGGACAAAGGGCCTATGTTGGAAATCTCATCGTCACTGATCAGCCCGGTGCCTACCTGCAAACTCAAAAAGAAGAGCATAGCCAGCACGGACCAGGCCCCTAGCGGATTGTGACCAGCCAAATCAGAGGCCTGTCCACGGCCTTGAAGATAACGGCGGAGGCTGGAGAATCCCAGTGGTAGGCTGGACCAGCGTGACCAATGGCCACCCATGAGGCCCCAGAGCATGCGAAACAACAAGAGACTGAACACGACATAGCCAAAACGAAAATGCCAGACCATGGCATTGCCACCGACATTGCCGGTGATGACCAGACCGACCAAACACAAGGCCAGCAGCCAGTGAAAAAGACGGGTGGGTAAATCCCAAATGCGAAGTGTGAGCATAAGCAGTGTCAGTGACGCAAGAGGTTATGAAATGTGGGAAACTCGCCACAAGCCGCTCTAGGATACTCCCTGAAGGCCCTGTTCAAAACCCCGGAGTCCCCATGAAACCTCACTTCAGTTTGATCGCCGCCTTGTCTGCATTCGCCATGCTGACGCCCGCCCATGCGCAATTTGCCAAACCCGAAGATGCGGTCAAGTACCGTAAAAACAGTTTGTTCGTGATGCAGCAACATTGGGCGCGGGTGGGGGCCATGGCGCAAGGGCGTGTGCCGTTCGATGCAAAAGCCGCGCAAGACAATATGGACGTGGTGTCTACTTTGGCCAAGCTGCCCTGGGCCGCTTTCACAGAAGGCACAGACAAGGGCGATACACGGGCCAAACCAGAAATCTGGAAAGAATCAGCCAAATTCAAAGAAGCTGCTGACAAGTTTCAGGCCGAAGTGGTCAAACTCAATGCCGCAGCCAAGACGGGCAATTTGGACAATTTGAAAGCGGCATTTGGCTCTGCGGCGCCGACCTGCAAAGCATGCCACGACAATTTCCGTAAAGACTGAGTTTTTGTGGACACTGAGCGCGGCGCAAAGCCCGCTCAGGATTCAGCCAGCAGCTTTTCCAGCAATTGGTGAAGTTCTGCGAAGTTAGGGGCCCCTACATAGCGTTTGACGATCTCGCCGCGCTTGTTCACCAAAAAAGTGGTGGGCGTGAGTTGGATATCACCCCAAGCTTTGGCAACGCCACCCGTGTTGTCGATGGCGACTTTGAATGGCAACTGGCGCGTTTGCGCAAAATTCACCACATAGCTGGGCGGGTCGTAACTCATGGCGACCGCAACGGTGTCGAAGCCGCGAGCCTTGTATTTGTTGTGGGTAGCGATCAGCGCCGGCATTTCAGCCACACAGGTGGTGCAACTGGTGGCCCAGAAGTTCACCAGAACTACTTTTCCTTGCAATTCCGTGGCGGTGATTTTCGATCCATCGAGCAAAACATACGAAGATTCGGGCGCGCGGTTTGCAGAGCATGCCCCGAGCATGCTGGCCAAACATAAAGCGCTGAGCCAAAGCCACATGCGGCCATCAAAAAGCCGCCAATTCCAGGGAGTTTTCACATGCATCTTCATCGTCGAAAGTTTAATACGTTTGGGGTCGCCGCAGGCCTGTGGGTGATTGCGCCTGCACATGCCCTGAGTTTGAGTGATCTGAGTGCGGTCGATGCCTCCAAGGGCTTGAAGCTGGCGCTTGAAAAGGGGGCCGACGTGGCCATCCAACTGCTCGGGGTGCAAGACGGCTTCATGAACAACGACAAAGTGCGCATCGGCTTGCCAGACACTTTGAACCAAGGCGCCAAATGGCTCAAAACCATGGGTTTGGGTAAACAGCTCGATGACTTGACATTGCAGATGAACCGGGCTGCCGAGGCGGCTGTGCCCTTGTCAAAAAAGTTGCTGACCCAGTCGATTCAGACCATGTCGGTGCAAGATGCCAAGGGCATTTTGCAAGGTGGCGACAACTCGGTGACCCAGTTCTTCTCAGACAAAACACGGGCACCATTGACCACCGAATTCATGCCTACGGTCAAGGCCTCGCTGAGCAAGTTGGGTGTGGTGGACCAATTCAATGCAATTGCTGGCAAGTTGTCCGGCATGGGCCTGCTGTCCAAAGACAAAGCCAATCTGGAGTCTCACGTCACCGACAAAACCTTGGCGGGCTTGTATTTCATGATCGGTGAAGAAGAGAAAAAGATCCGTCAAGATCCAGCCGCAGCAGGCAGTGCCTTGCTCACTAAGGTGTTTGGCGCCTTGCGCTGAACGAAGCTCAGCGGCTGCAATCGAGCAGCAAACTGGTCAGGCCCTGTGGATCGCTGACCATGGGGTCATGTCCGGTGTTCAGCTCGACCACACGGGAGCCCGGCAACCAATGACCGCCCCAAAATTGCGGGTCCACCATGCGTTGGCGGCTCGCCTCAATGGTGGCCAAAGGGGGTTGTGTGCAGTTGATGAAGGTGCGGGGTACGGAAGCGACACGCTCGGCATTGAACTGGAGCGCCTGCGTGTAAGGCCCGCCGGGGTGGCGTGTTTGACGGCGAGCCACCCAGGCGTAGTCCTCACCGCTTAAACCGAATACCGCTGGATCGGGGGCAGGAAAACTGTACAAGGGGTCTGCCTCTGAGGCCGCGATCCGTGCTGCGCGGGTTTCAGATGCATGCGTGCTGCTCCAGCTTTCGCCAGGCGCGGGCAAGACGGCATCCAAATAAACCAGATGGCGAAGTCGCTCGGGTCTGCGGTCAGCCACAGCGGTACCGAGCATGCCGGCATACGAATGGACCACCAGCACCACGTCGTTCAACTCTACGGCATCCATCGCAGACAGCACGTCTTGGATGTGGGTCTCGAGATCGATTCCTGGACGCAGCAAATGGGCCCGTTCGCCGACACCCGTCAGGGTGACGGCATGGGCGTGGTGACCCGCCTGAATCAAGGGCGTCAACACGCGTTGCCAGCACCAAGCGCCATGCCAGGCGCCGTGGACCAGAAGAAAGTTCGCCATCAGATCACCCCTTTGCCGCGCAGGGGCCCCAACTGTTCAGCAGACCAGCCCAGCACCTCGGTCAATACTTCCTGGGTGTGTTGGCCCAGCATCGGGGGTGGCAAGTCCTGTCGTACGGGGGTGCGACTCATTTTGATGGGGCTGGACACCAGGCGCAAATCGGGCTTGACGGGGTGTACCCAGTCGGTGACCATGCCGCGCTCGCGCACTTGAGGGTCTTCAAACACCTCGCCCAGATGGTTGATGGCGCCACAAGGCACTTTGGCGGCTTCCAGCGCGGGCAGCCATTGGGCTTTGGTGCGGGTCAGCATGATGGATTCCAGCAGCGGTACCAGCTCGGCGCGGTGGCGCACCCTGGCCGCATTCAGGGCATACCGAGGATCTTGCGCGATGTCGGGGCAACCCGCGACCGCGCAGAACTTGGCGAACTGACCGTCGTTGCCCACGGCCAAAATCAAGTGGTCACGTGTGCCCGGGGCTGAGCCCGCAGGCGCCTGCACCTCAAAGACCTGGTAGGGCACGATGTTCTGGTGCGCATTGCCCGCACGGCCCGGGACCTTGCCGCTGACCAGGTAGTTGGAGCCCAGATTGGCCAGCATGGCGACCTGCGTGTCGAGCAAGGCCATGTCCACGTGCTGGCCTTCGCCTGTGCGCTCGGCGTGGCGCAGGGCCGCCAAGATGGAAACCGTGGCGTACATGCCGGTGAACAAATCGGCCACCGCCACACCCACCTTTTGGGGGCCGCCGCCCAGATCGTCGCGCTCACCGGTCACGCTCATCAAGCCACCGATGCCTTGCACCGCGTAGTCGTAGCCAGCACGCTCACGGTAGGGGCCGGTCTGACCAAAGCCCGTCACGCTGCAATACACCAGCTTAGGGTTGAGGGCGCTCAGGCTGGCAAAGTCCAAGCCGTAACGGGCCATGTCACCCACCTTGAAGTTTTCCACGAAAACATCGCAGTGCGTGACCAACTCACGGATCAGCGCCTGGCCTTCTGCTTTGGCAATGTCGCAGGTGACCGAGCGCTTGTTGCGGTTGGCGCCCAGGTAATAAGCTGCCTCGGCGGTGTCTTGGCCTTGGGCGTCTTTCAAAAAGGGCGGACCCCAGCTGCGGGTGTCGTCGCCGCTGCCAGGGCGTTCGATTTTGATAACGTCTGCGCCGAGGTCGGCCAGGGTCTGGGTACACCAGGGGCCTGCCAACACGCGGGACAGGTCGAGAACGCGGATGCCATCGAGTGAATTCATGTGTTCATTGTCGCGAAAAACAAAGACCGACGGTGATCAGGATAATCACCCCATGCAAATCTCTTTCTGGGCCAAGATGGCCAGTCTCACCGCCGCTGTCTTTTTGAATGCCTGCAGTCCTGACCAGAACTGGCGGGAAGTCGGCTTGGAGGGCACGTCGCTCAAAGTTCAGTTGCCCTGCAAGCCCGATCGCACAACGCGATCTGTACCTTTGGGCGGTGTGCCCGTGGATCTCCAAGTGGTCGGTTGTGAAAGCGGTGACGCCATGTTTGCTGTGATGAGCGCGCCCTTGCAAGTGGGCGCTGATGCCAACGCGCTGTTGTCCGGTTGGCAGTCTGCCTCGCTTGGACGTGCTGGCGTTCCTCTGCCACTTGCCGCCGATCAGAGACAAGCTTGGCACCGGCCGGGGTTTTTGCCCTTGACCTCGGCCGTGCGTATCCAGGCTCAGGGCCAGCGCAGTGATGGACAGCCTGTCACCATGACCGCCGTTTGGGGCGCTGTGGCCGAAGGCCAGAGAATTCGCTTGGTGCACGCGGTGGTCTATGGTCAACGTGCCACCCCAGAATGGGCTTCTACTTTGTTTGATGGAATTCACCCATGAGCGCAGCGAAACATCCTGAGCATTTGTCACGTCGCATGGCGGTTGTGGTTTTTGTGGCGTTCGCCCTGGCCTATTTCTTTTCTGCCTTGGTGCGGGCCATCACAGCGACCTTGTCGCCGACCTTGACGAGCGAATTCAGTTTGAGTGCGCAAGATCTGGGCCTGCTGGCGGGTGGGTACTTCCTGGGTTTTTCACTCACGCAACTGCCACTGGGGCGTTGGCTGGATCGGCACGGCCCCAAGAAGGTTGTTTTGGCTTTTTTGTCGGTGGCCGTGTTGGGGTGTCTGGCGTTTGCGTGGGCAGAAAGCTTCCACGGCTTGCTGGCTGCGAGAGTGTTGTGCGGCATGGGTGTCAGTGCTTGCCTGATGGCGCCTTTGACAGGTTATCGCCGCTGGTTTGATGCCGGCACACAGTTGAGAACCAACTCATGGATGCTGATGACGGGCTCATTTGGCATGGTGGCAGCGACCTTGCCTGTTCAATGGTTGATGCCCATCTGGGGCTGGCGCACTTTGTTTGTGATGTTGGGCGTCATGATTGCGATCGCCATGTTGTTGATCGCTGCTCTGGTGCCTCGCTGGTCGTCAGCGCCGGGTGCGGATGTCCGCACAGATGACGATGGTGGCTATCGCGAAATCTGGCGCAGCCGCTATTTTTGGCGCCTGACCCCGATTGGCTTTTTCAGCTATGGCGGCATGGTGGCCATTCAGACCTTGTGGGCGGGCCCCTGGATGACACAGGTGGCAGGTTGGTCACCCCAAGAGGCTGCTACCGGCTTGTTTGGCATCAACCTCAGCATGCTGGTGAGTTTTTGGCTCTGGGGTTTGGTCACACCGCGTCTGGCCAAGTGGGGCATTCCGGTTGACCGCTTGATCGCCCGAGGTTTGCCGCTGACGTTTGTTGTCTTGGCATTCCTGATTTGGCAGGGGCCTGCATTGGGTGCGTCTGCAGCCGTCAGTTTGGCCTTGTTTTGCGTGTGCAGTACTTTCGTCGCGCTGGCGCAGCCGGCGGTGGGCATGGCTTTTCCCTCGCATCTGGCGGGCCGAGCCCTGTCCGCCTACAACCTGGTGATCTTTGCCGGCATCTTTGTGGTGCAGTGGGGCATTGGCCTGGCGGTTGATGCCGGACGCAGTGCAGGACTGGACAAGCCAGCCGCTTACCAAGTGGCTTTGGCCGGGTTCGCCATGTGTTCCATCGCGTCCTGGTTGTACTTTGTGCTGAGCAAGCCTCATCAAGCCCGATAATCGAACCCTCATGATCGGCATCCTCATCATCGCCCACACCCCCTTGGCCAGCGCCTTGCGCGAATGTGCGCTGCACGTTTTTCCCGACTGCGCATCGGGCGTGCTGGCGGTCGATGTGCTGCCACACGATGCGCCCGAAACCACACTGGCCGATGCCCGACGTGCCATGGCCCAATTGGGCGCCGATGAGGTGCTGTTGCTCAGCGACGTGTTTGGCGCCACACCTTGCAATGTGGCCCAGCAACTGAACGACAGCGCGCAAACCCGCCTCGTGGCCGGTGCCAATTTGCCCATGTTGCTGCGCAGCGTCTGCTACCGACACGAAAGTCTGGACCAATTGGTCACCCGTGCGCAGGCGGGTGGCACACAAGGCGTCATGACCGTGGGCAGCACCGCCCCTCAAAATCAAACAGGAAAGAGACATGCCCCAAGCCACCACGACCATCAGCAATAAACTGGGTTTGCACGCCCGTGCTTCGGCCAAGCTGACCAAGCTCGCGGGCAGTTTTCCTTGCGAAGTCTGGCTCAGCAAGGGTGAGCGCCGCATCAATGCCAAAAGCATCATGGGCGTGATGATGCTGGCCGCCGGTCTGGGCAGCGAGGTGACGCTGGAGACAAATGGCGAACGTGACCAGGAAGCCTTGGAGGCCCTGCTGGCGCTGATGGCCGATAAATTTGGCGAAGGCGAGTGAGCATGCGTGACCTGCCAGCCCAGACGCCATGTGAGGTGATCGCATGACTTTCAGCATCCATGGCCTGGCGGTGGCGCGAGGCATTGCCATCGGGCGTGCCGTGCTGGTCGCCTCCAGCCGGGTGGATGTGGCCCACTATTTCATCCGGCCCGACCAGGTGGCCAGCGAGATTGAACGCTTGCGCAAGGCCCGCGATGAGGTGGTGGACGAATTGCAGCGCTTGCAAAAAGACATGCCCAAGGATGCGCCGCATGAGCTGGTCGCCTTGCTCGATGTGCACTTGATGCTGTTGCAGGACGTGGAGCTCACTTCTGGCGTGCGCCTTTGGATTGAAGAGCGCTTGTACAACGCCGAATGGGCGCTGACCAGTCAGCTGGAGATCATCGCCCGTCAGTTCGACGAGATGGAAGACCCCTATCTGCGCGAGCGCAAAGCCGACATGGAGCAAGTGGCCGAACGGGTGCTGCACTGCCTCAAAGGCACGGGTTCATTGGTCATCCAGGCCAAGCGCCCCGCACGGCCCCAGCAAGAGCTGCAACTGGGCGACACCATGGATGTGCCGCTGGTGCTGGTGGCGCACGACTTGTCGCCCGCCGACATGTTGCAGTTCAAGCAAAGCGTTTTTGCCGGCTTTGTGACCGATGTGGGCGGCAAAACTTCCCACACCGCCATCGTGGCCCGCAGCTTGGACATTCCAGCGGTGGTGGGTGCACGCAGTGCCAGCCAGCTCGTCAAGCAAGACGACTGGGTCATCATCGACGGCGATGCCGGTGTGGTCATCGTGGACCCGTCCCCCATCATCTTGGCCGACTACGGTTTCAAGCAGCGGCAGGGCGATCTGGAGCGCGAACGCCTGGCCCGCTTGCGCCACACCCCGGCGGTCACGCTGGACGGCCAAAAGATCGAGCTGATTGCCAACATCGAAATGCCCGAAGACACGGCCGCCGCGATCACCGCGGGCGCGGTGGGCGTGGGTCTGTTTCGCAGCGAATTCCTGTTCATGGGGCGCCAAGGCAATTTGCCCGGTGAAGACGAGCAATACGAAGCCTACCGCCGCGCAGTGGACGGCATGAATGGCTTGCCGGTGACCATCCGCACGGTGGATGTGGGTGCCGACAAACCGCTGGACGAAGCCCGCCACGACGCTGCCCACCTGAACCCTGCATTGGGTTTGCGTGCCATCCGCTGGAGCCTGGCCGATCCCGCCATGTTCCTCACGCAACTGCGTGCCATCTTGCGTGCTGCCGCGCATGGCAAGGTCAACTTGCTGGTGCCCATGCTGGCGCATGGCAGCGAGATCCGGCAAACCCTCGCCTTGATTGACCAAGCGCGTCAGGACCTGGACCGCCGTGGCGCGGCCTATGGTCCTGTGCGACTGGGCGCGATGATCGAGATCCCTGCGGCCGCCTTGTCGGTGCGCATGTTCCTCAAGTACTTTGACTTTTTATCGATCGGCACCAATGACCTGATCCAGTACACCTTGGCCATTGACCGTGCTGATGAATCGGTGGCGCACTTGTACGACCCGCTGCACCCGGCGGTGCTGCGTTTGGTGGCCGACACCATTGCCGAATGCGGCAAGCAAGGCAAAGGCGTGTCGGTGTGCGGCGAGATGGCGGGCGATGTGTCCATGACCCGCTTGCTGCTGGGCTTGGGTTTGCGCAGCTTTTCCATGCACCCTTCGCAGGTGCTGGCGGTCAAACACCAGGTCTTGCGCTCGGACACCGCCAAGCTGGCTCTGTGGGCCGAGAAGGTGTTGGCCTCGGATGAGCCCGCCAGTTTGATGCCTGCCACACGCTGAGGCGCATGCACAGGCGCCAAGAAGCCGCCGGTTTGGTCAGCGGTTCAGTGCGGCGTGGGCTTGCTGGTCTGCGTGGTAGCTCGAGCGCACCATCGCACCCACTGCCGCGTGGCTGAAACCCATTTCGTAGGCCTTGGCTTCGAACATCTTGAAGGTGTCGGGGTGCACGTAGCGGCGCACCGGCAGGTGGCTGTTGCTGGGGGCCAGGTACTGGCCGATGGTGAGCATTTCGATGTTGTGCGCGCGCATGTCGCGCATGACGTCGAGGATTTCCTCGTCGGTCTCGCCCAGGCCGACCATCAGGCCGCTCTTGGTGGGCACGTTGGGAAACAGCGCCTTGAATTTTTTCAGCAGGTTCAGCGAGAACTGGTAGTCCGAGCCGGGACGCGCTTCTTTGTACAGGCGCGGCACGGTTTCCATGTTGTGGTTCATCACGTCAGGCGGTGCAGCCTTCAGAATTTCAAGCGCACGGTCATCGCGTCCCCGGAAATCGGGCACCAGCACCTCGATCTGGGTGGTGGGTGAGAGCTCACGTGTCTTGCGAATGCATTCCACAAAGTGGCCTGCGCCGCCGTCGCGCAGGTCGTCGCGGTCGACGCTGGTGATGACCACGTACTGCAACTTGAGCTGCGCAATGGTCTTGGCCAGGTTGTCGGGTTCGCTCACGTCCAGCGGGTCGGGTCGGCCGTGGCCCACGTCGCAAAACGGGCAACGGCGCGTGCACTTGTCGCCCATGATCATGAAGGTGGCCGTGCCTTTGCCAAAGCATTCGCCGATGTTGGGGCAGCTGGCTTCTTCGCACACGGTGACCAGCTTGTTGGCACGCAGCACGTCCTTGATTTCATAAAAGCGTGTGGTGGGTGAACCGGCTTTGACGCGGATCCATTCGGGCTTTTTCAGCACCTCGGCCTGCTCGACCTTGACCGGAATACGCGAGAGCTTGGCCGCTGCTTTTTGCTTGGCCATGGGGTCGTAGTTTTCAACGCTTTGGGCTTCGCGCACCACGTTGCGATCGGTCGGGTTGTTGCTCATCGAGGTCTTTCGGTCACGGCTTTCGCGTTGTGCGCGAGGCCGATGGTCATAAACGGGCGGCCAGTTGCTGGGCCAGCACTTGGGCCGCTTCGTCCCAAGTGGTTTCTACGCCGATTGTAGAAAGGTCCACGGTTTTCAGGCCGGCATAACCACATGGGTTGATGCGGGTAAAGGGTTCCAGGTCCATGGCCACATTGAGGGCGGCGCCATGGTAGGTGCAGTGTCGGCTGACTTTGATGCCCAAGGCGCTGATTTTGCCCAGGCCTTTGAAGGGGTCAGAGGGGTGGCCCGGACCGGTCAAGGCGGCATGGCTGAAAGGATCATCCAGCCGCACATAGATGCCCGGTGCGCCCGCCACGCGGTGACCCGTGACGCCAAAATGTGCCAGTGTGCGGATGACCGATTCTTCCAGCTTGTAGACGTACTCCTTGACGAAGTAACCCGCACGCTGGAGGTTGATCAAAGGGTAGGCCATGACTTGGCCGGGTCCATGAAAAGTCACTTGCCCGCCCCGGTTGGTTAGCACCACGGGGATGTCGCCAGGCATCAGCAGGTGTCCGGCCTGACCGGCCAAACCTTGTGTGAACACAGCCGGGTGCTCGCAGATCCACAGTTCGTTGGCCGTGTCCTCCTGCCGCGCTGCCGTGAACGCCTGCATGGCTTCATAGGTCGGCCAATAGTCAACGAGCCCGAGGTTGCGGATGATCATGGCGAGAAATCAGAGCACGATTTTGACCAAGGGGTGGCCGGTCAGTGCGCGGTACAAATCGTCCAGCTGTTCGCGGCTCGTGGCGGTGATGTTGAGTGTCACGCCCAGGTAGTTGCCGCCTTTGCTGGGGCGCAGTTCCATGGTGGAGGCATCAAAGCCGGGGTCAAATTGCAAAGCCACTTCTGCCAGGGCTTCGGCAAAACCCTCGACCATGGCGCCCATGACTTTAATGGGGAAGATCGAGGGGTATTCGATCAGGCTGTCCTTGCGCGGGTCGATGCCTTCAGGGGGGGTGATGGATGCACTCATGAAAATCCTGTGATCGTTGGAGGGAGTTCAGCGCCAGATGATGACGGCCGCCACGGCCAGCCAGCCCAATGCGAAATTGGTCAGCACCAGCGGATGAATTTGGCCAAGCGCCTTGCCAGCAGAGGGCCAGTCGGCCGCTTGCACCGCAGTCTTGAGCCGGCGAAATGGCGCAAACCAGATGTGGGCAAAAATGAGGCACATCACAAGGCCGATGCCCGACATGGCGTGCCAGCCTTTGGGTGCCAGTTTCATGTCGACGCCCGAGAGCATCCACAGACCTGTGGCCAGCAAGACAGCGATGCTCAGCCAGACCATGGCAAAAAAGCGGGACAGCACCGCCGCCATGAAAGGCAGACGTTCGGCGGGTGTCCAGCGGGTGAGCACCACCGGACGAAGCGCCAGAATCACCAAGGCCATGCCACCCAGCCAGATGACGCCAGCGGCCAAATGGAAAAATTTGAACCACTCGTACATGAAAACTCCCGGTAATAGGCGAAAAAGAAACGGCCATCTGCGCCGCCACAACGGCGATTGTCGCTCTTGTCCGGGCCAAATTTCTGCGAGAGTCCGACCAAACTCACGGGTAATGGCTGGTCAGGCGGGGGTTTCTACGTATAATCGAAGGCTTTGCAGGATTTGCCGTGTACGTAACCTCGGTGTAATTTGAGATGGTGAAAATCTCCTCAGACGTTCAACCGGGCCCAAAAACGGGGGCACTCACAGGCATTTTGGCCGATGAGCGCGTCGTAGATTCTGCAGATGAAGACCTTGAGTCCGATTTCAAGCCCCTGACCGCTGAACAAGCGCAGGCTTGGCGGCTGCTAAACCCGATGGCTTCGCCTTGGCGTGTTTTGTGGCTCCAAGTGCTGGTGGGCGCTTTGATTGCGGCATTGACCGGTTGGTTCAGTGGCCAGTCCCGACTGGCGGCATCGGTGGCTTGGGGTGTGGTTGCTGTGGTGATTCCCGCTGTGGTGTTTGTCAGGGCTTTGTCTCGGCAAATGCGGATGCGGCAAGCGGGCTCTGCTTTGGCGGGGCTGTTTGTCTGGGAATTGGTCAAGATCGTCTTGACTGTGGTGTTGCTTCTGGCGGCGCCCAAAGTGGTTGCTGATTTGAGCTGGCTTGCCCTGGTGGCAGGCTTCGTGGTGACGATGAAGGTGTATTGGCTGGCCATGGCGCTGGGCTGGATGCAGCGGAAGTCGAAGCCGACTATTTTTTGAACTGATTGGTGATTTATGTCTGCTGAAAACGCTGGCGCGCATGCCCCAACGGCTGGAGAGTACATCCAGCACCACTTGCAACACCTGCAAATGAATTTCTCATTTGAAGGCGTCAAGCAAACAAGCATTGTTGACTTCAGTTTGTTCAACCTTGATTCGGTGGTTTTCTCGCTTGTGCTGGGTGTTATTGGCTGCCTCGTCATGTGGGCGGCTGCTCGCAAAGCCACTTCGGGTGTTCCCGGGCGCTTCCAGGCGGCTGTTGAGTTGCTGTCCGAAATGGTCGAAAACCAAGCCAAAGGCGTGATTCACAACGCCAAGAGCCGTAAGCTCATTTCGCCATTGGCTCTCACGGTTTTTGTCTGGATTTTCCTGATGAACGCCATGGACATGTTGCCTGTGGACTTGATTCCGGGTGCTTGGCATGCCGCTGGCCCGGCTTTGGGTTTCAAAGATTATTTGCGCGTCGTGCCAACGGCTGACTTGTCTTCTACTTTGGGCTTGTCTTGCTCGGTGTTGTTCATCTGCTTGGTTTACAACATCAAAATCAAAGGCCTGGGCGGCTGGGCACACGAGCTGATCGCTGCGCCTTTCGGTGACCATTGGGCTCTGTATCCGATTAACTTCTTGATGCAGATGATTGAATATTTGGCCAAGACGGTTTCGCATGGCATGCGACTGTTTGGCAACATGTTTGCGGGTGAGTTGGTGTTCATGTTGATTGCCCTCATGGGTGGCGGCTGGGCATTGTCGGCAACTGGCGTGGGTCTGGCCGTTGGTCATATCGTCGCCGGTACCGTGTGGACACTGTTCCACATCCTGGTCATCACCTTGCAAGCCTTCATCTTTATGATGTTGACGCTGATCTACACAGGTCAAGCGCACGACGCACATTGATGACACTTTTTCTCTCGTTTCTTGTTTCTTTTTTCCACTAACTTTTAGGAGCTTCTCATGGAAAACATTCTCGGCCTGGTGGCATTGGCATGTGGTTTGATCGTTGGTCTGGGTGCTATCGGCGCTTCCATCGGTATCGCTTTGATGGGCGGCAAATTCCTCGAGTCTTCTGCTCGTCAACCTGAGTTGATGAACGAACTGCAAACCAAGATGTTCATCTTGGCAGGTCTGATCGACGCTGCGTTCCTGATCGGCGTGGCTATCGCTTTGCTGTTCGCCTTCGCTAACCCCTTCGTTCTGAAGTAATCCACGTACCTCTTCACGCAAGAAGAAGGACTGAACCGTGAACATTAACGCTACTCTGTTCATTCAGATGATCGTTTTTGCGATTCTGGTGTGGTTCACGATGAAATTCGTGTGGCCCCCGATCACAAAAGCGCTCGACGAACGGGCACAGAAAATCGCTGACGGCCTCGCTGCCGCCGACAAAGCCAAAGCCGAACTCTCCAGCGCCAATGCGCGTGTGGAGTCCGAGTTGGCCCAGTCGCGCAACGAGACGGCTTCGCGCTTGGCAGACGCCGAGCGCCGTGCAAATGGCATCGTTGACGAAGCCAAAGCACGTGCCACCGAAGAAGGCAACAAGATCATCGCCGCTGCAAAAGCTGAAGCTGAGCAGCAAGCGGTCAAGGCCCGCGAAGCGCTGCGTGAGCAGGTCGCAGCCTTGGCCGTCAAAGGCGCCGAGCAGATTCTCCGCAAGGAAGTCAACGCTGGTGTCCACGCTGATCTGCTGAGCCGCCTCAAGACCGAGCTGTAAAAAGCTCCAGCCAGAGAAGACCATGGCAGAACTTGCTACCATCGCCCGCCCTTATGCCGAAGCGCTTTTCAAAGCGCAGGCATCCGATCTCGCTGGCACGGCCGCTTGGCTGGATGAACTGGCTGCTGTTGCCGACAACGCGCAACTGCAACAGTTCATCGACAGCCCCAAAGTGTCCGACGAGCAGGCATTCGAGCTGATCTCTGGCGTGGTGCGCACAGCACTGCCCGAGGCTGGCAAGAACTTCCTGCGCCTGGTGATCGAAAACCGTCGTCTCAGTGCGCTGCCTGTCGTTGCACAGCAGTACCGGGTCCTCATGAATACGCAAGGTGGCACCGCTGATGCGGTGGTGCACAGCGCATTCCCCATCGACGCTTCGGCTTTGGCCGATTTGTCGTCCACGCTCGAAAAACGCTTTGCGCGCAAGCTCAATGTGCGCGTCGAGCAAGATGCCTCCTTGATCGGTGGCATTCGCGTGGTGGTGGGCGACGAGGTGCTCGACACCTCTGTCAAGGCCCGACTGGAACAAATGAAATCGGCCCTCACCGCTTGATGCGGATTGAGACCGGACATATTTAAAGAAAGAAGGAAAGAGTCATGCAACTCAATCCCGCAGAAATTTCTGAACTGATCAAGAGCCGCATCGAAGGGCTGTCCGCCAGCGCCGATATCCGCAACCAAGGCACCGTGGTGTCTGTGACCGACGGTATCGTTCGCGTCCACGGTTTGTCTGATGTGATGCAGGGCGAAATGCTCGAATTCCCAGCGACTGCTGATGGCGCTGCCACTTACGGTCTGGCCCTGAACCTCGAGCGTGACTCGGTCGGTGCCGTGATCTTGGGTGAGTACGAGCACATCTCCGAAGGCGACACTGTCAAGTGCACAGGCCGCATTCTGGAAGTGCCCGTCGGCCCTGAACTGATTGGCCGCGTGGTGAACGCACTGGGCCAGCCGATTGACGGCAAAGGCCCTATCAACGCCAAGATGACCGACGTGATCGAAAAAGTCGCCCCTGGCGTGATCGCACGTAAATCGGTTGACCAGCCTATGCAAACCGGCCTGAAGTCGATCGACTCCATGGTGCCCGTGGGCCGTGGCCAGCGCGAGCTGATCATTGGCGACCGTCAGACTGGTAAAACAGCTGTCGCGATCGACGCCATCATCAACCAAAAAGGTCAGAACATGACCTGCGTTTATGTCGCGATTGGCCAAAAAGCCTCGTCGATCAAGAACGTGGTGCGCGCTTTGGAACAAGCTGGTGCGATGGAATACACCATCGTGGTGGCCGCTTCCGCCTCTGAATCTGCTGCCATGCAGTACGTGTCGGCCTACTCCGGCTGCACGATGGGCGAATACTTCCGTGACCGTGGCGAAGACGCTTTGATCGTTTATGACGATCTGTCCAAGCAAGCCGTGGCTTACCGTCAAGTGTCCTTGTTGCTGCGCCGCCCACCAGGCCGCGAAGCTTACCCTGGCGACGTGTTCTATCTCCACAGCCGTCTGCTCGAGCGCGCAGCCCGCGTGAACGCCGACTACGTCGAAGCCTTCACCAAAGGCGCTGTCAAAGGCAAAACAGGTTCCTTGACGGCATTGCCCATCATTGAAACCCAAGCCGGTGACGTGTCTGCCTTCGTGCCTACCAACGTGATTTCGATCACCGACGGTCAGATCTTCTTGGAAACCAGCCTGTTCAACGCCGGTATCCGCCCTGCGATCAACGCCGGTATCTCGGTGTCTCGCGTGGGTAGCTCGGCTCAAACCAAGATCATCAAAGGCCAGTCTGGCGGTATCCGTACCGACTTGGCTCAGTACCGTGAATTGGCTGCGTTCGCGCAGTTCGCTTCCGATCTGGACGAGTCCACACGCAAGCAGCTGGACCGCGGTGCCCGCGTGACTGAATTGCTCAAGCAAGCCCAGTACAGCCCCCTGTCGATCAGCTTGATGGGCGCCAGCCTGTTCGCTGTGAACAAAGGCTTCATGGACGACATCGACGTCAAGAAAGTGCTGTCTTTTGAACACGGCCTGCATGCCTACCTCAAAGACAAGAGTGCTGCTTTGTTGGCCAAGATGGAAAGCACACAAGCTTTGGACAAAGAGGCTGAGGCTGAATTGACTGCTGCTGTGGCCGCTTTCAAGAAAAGCTTTGCTTAATTTCTACCTGATCAAAAGGAGCCGCTGATGGCATCGGGCAAGGAACTACGCACCAAGATCAAATCGGTGGAAAACACCAAGAAGATCACCAAGGCCATGGAGATGATTTCCGTCTCCAAAATGCGCAAGGCGCAGGAGCGTATGCGCACGGCCCGGCCTTACAGCGAGAAGATTCGCACCATTGCGACTCATCTCGGGCAGGCCAACCCTGAGTACGTGCACGCCTTCATGAAGCAAAACGACGGCAAGTCCGTCGGCTTCATTGTGGTGACCACGGACAAAGGTTTGTGCGGTGGCTTGAACACCAACCTGCTGCGCGCCGTGACAGGTAAATTGCGTGAAGTGCAAGCTGAAGGCAAGACGCCCCAGGCTGTGGCGATTGGCGGTAAAGGTTTGGGTTTCCTGAACCGCGTCAACGCCAAAGTGGTGGCGCATGTGACGCATCTGGGCGACAAGCCTCATCTGGACAAGCTGATTGGCCCCGTCAAGGTGCTGCTCGACGCTTATGCCGCAGGTGAGGTGAGCGCTGTGTACCTGTGCTACAACAAGTTTGTCAGCACCATGGCGCAAGTGCCCACCATCGACCAGTTGCTGCCCTTGTCTTCTTCCAAAATGGAAGCAGACACCAAGGCAGCGGGTGCTTCGGCTCATGGATGGGATTACATCTATGAACCCGATGCCCAGTCGGTCATCGATGATTTGTTGATCCGTTATGCCGAAGCCTTGGCCTATCAGGCCGTGGCTGAAAACATGGCTTCAGAACATGCTGCACGCATGGTGGCCATGAAGGCCGCTACAGACAACGCTGGCAATGTGATTGGCGAGCTCAAGCTCGTTTACAACAAGACCCGCCAAGCAGCCATCACCAAAGAACTGTCGGAAATCGTCTCTGGCGCAGCCGCGATCAGCGGTTGATTCCCAGTTCAGCAAATTCAAATTATTTGGAGCGAAAAATGCAAGCCCAAGGAAAAATTGTTCAGTGTATTGGCGCTGTGGTCGACGTGGAGTTTCCACGCAACCAGATGCCCAAGGTTTATGACGCGCTCAAAATGGAAGGCTCTGCGCTGACCCTGGAAGTGCAGCAGCAACTCGGCGACGGCATCGTGCGTACCATTGCGCTCGGCTCTTCCGACGGTCTGCGTCGTGGCCTGATCGTGTCTAACACCGGTAAAGCCATCACCGTTCCAGTGGGCAAAGCCACACTGGGCCGCATCATGGACGTGTTGGGTGCCCCCATCGACGAGCGTGGTCCTGTCAGCCAGGAACTCACCGCTTCCATTCACCGCAAAGCCCCTGCTTACGACGAATTGAGCCCATCGCAAGAACTGCTGGAAACCGGCATCAAGGTGATTGACTTGGTTTGCCCCTTCGCCAAAGGCGGTAAGGTGGGCTTGTTCGGTGGTGCCGGTGTGGGCAAGACCGTGAACATGATGGAACTCATCAACAACATCGCCAAGGCGCACAGCGGCTTGTCCGTGTTCGCTGGTGTGGGTGAGCGTACCCGTGAAGGTAACGACTTCTACCACGAGATGGCCGACTCCGGCGTCGTGAACCTCGAGAACCTGCCTGAGTCCAAAGTGGCTATGGTGTACGGTCAGATGAACGAGCCACCAGGCAACCGTCTGCGCGTCGCCTTGACCGGTCTGACCATCGCCGAATCCTTCCGTGACGAAGGCAAAGACGTGTTGTTCTTCGTGGACAACATCTACCGCTACACCTTGGCCGGTACCGAAGTGTCCGCCTTGTTGGGCCGTATGCCTTCTGCTGTGGGTTACCAGCCTACGCTGGCCGAAGAAATGGGCCGTCTGCAAGAACGTATCACGTCGACCAAAGTCGGCTCGATCACTTCCATCCAAGCCGTTTATGTGCCAGCCGATGACTTGACCGATCCATCGCCAGCGACCACTTTCGCTCACTTGGATTCGACCGTTGTGTTGTCTCGTGACATCGCCTCCTTGGGTATCTACCCAGCGGTCGATCCACTGGACTCCACCAGCCGTCAGCTGGACCCATTGGTTGTGGGTCAAGACCACTACGAAACAGCCCGCGCCGTGCAAGGCACTTTGCAGCGTTACCGCGAACTGCGCGACATCATCGCGATCATGGGTATGGACGACTTGGCGCCTGAAGACAAGTTGGCCGTGGCCCGTGCCCGCAAGATCCAGCGTTTCCTGTCGCAGCCTTTCCACGTGGCTGAAGTGTTTACCGGCTCCCCCGGCAAGTACGTCACATTGGCTGAAACCATCCGTGGTTTCAAGATGATTGTGGCTGGCGAGTGCGATCACCTGCCAGAGCAAGCTTTCTACATGGTCGGTACCATCGACGAAGCTTTCGAAAAGGCCAAAAAGGCAGCGTAAAGCAGCGCCTCGGGGCGGCTGATTCAGTCACCCCGAAGCCCGCTTGAATGCACCTTTTTAAGGAGTAAACATGAACACCATCCACGTTGATGTGGTCAGTGCCGAAGAGTCCATCTATTCGGGTGAAGCCCGATTTGTGGCCTTGCCCGGCGAGTCTGGCGAGCTGGGCATTTACCCACGCCACACCCCGCTGATCACCCGCATCAAGGCCGGTTCGGTTCGCATTGAGACGGCTGACGGTGGCGAGGAGTTTGTTTTCGTTGCTGGTGGCATTCTGGAAGTGCAGCCTGACTGCGTGACCGTGCTGTCCGACACCGCCATCCGCGGCAAAGACCTCGACGAAGAGAAGGCCAACGCTGCCAAACAAGCAGCCGAAGAAGCCCTTCGCAACGCCAGCAGTGAAATTGATTTGGCCCGTGCCCAGTCGGAACTGGCTGTTTTGGCAGCGCAGTTGTCTGCACTGCGCAAATACCGCAAAAAATAAAAGACCCGCTGACGCTGGTCTTTTTCAAAAACCCGGTTCACGCATGTGGCCGGGTTTTTCTTTTGGGAGTACCCAGCGTGAGTCGCAACACAGACCAATGCTCATGGCGCGCAGCGGTGCTGCAAGTCAAGGCTGAAACCGGCACAATTCGAAATTCAGATCAAATTGAGCCATTGCCCATGAAACGCACCAAATTGCAAGCGGCCATTGTTGGCGGAACCCCCGATGACATCGAGCAAGCCTTTTATGAGGCTTTGCACAACGCGGATATCGGGCAGTTGATGGGCTGTTGGGCAGAAGAGGATGAGATTGTCTGTGTCCATCCCGGTGGTCCGCGCTTGGTGGGGGCCGGTGCCATACGTGCGGCATTCGAATCCATGTTTGCCAATGGCAGCGTGCAGGCATTTCCGGAGCGCATCCACAAAATCCAGTCATTGGCCAGTGAGGTGCACCACTTGGTTGAGCGTGTGGAGGTCATCACGCCGCAAGGCCCACAACAAGCCTGGGTCATCGCCACCAACGTTTTCCACAAAACGCCGCAAGGCTGGCGTCTGGTCGCACACCACACCAGCCCAGGGACATCGAGCGAAGCGCTTGACCAAGGTGTGAAACCCAAGGTCTTGCACTGACATGCATTACAAAGCGCCAGCGTGGCTGCCAGGGGGCCACGCCCAAACCATCTGGCCTGCCCTTTACGCGCAAAGGCGCAAGGGCCAGGCCAAGCCTTTGCTGCGTGAGCGTTGGACAACGCCAGACGGTGACTTTGTGGATGTCGACAGACAACATGCGAGCAGTGGCGCCAGACCATTGCTCGTGCTGTTCCATGGGCTGGAGGGGTCCTCGCAAAGTCACTATGCCGAGGCGTTTGCGGACTGGGCCGCTGAACACGATGTCCACTTCGCATTGCCCCATTTCAGGGGCTGCAGCGGTGAACTCAACCAAGGGCCGCGTGCTTACCATTCTGGCGACCACCAGGAGGTCGATTGGATCTTGCAGCGCATGAGGCAAGCGCATCAAGGCCAGGGTGGGCAAGTGTTGCTTGCAGCGGGGGTGTCGTTGGGCGGCAATGCTCTGATGCGTTGGGCCGCAGAGCACGGTCAGCATGCGAAAGTCAAAGCGGATGCTGTGGCTTCCATTTGCGCCCCGCTTGATTTGGCGCAAAGTGGTCACGCCATCGGGCAGGGCTTTAATCGTCAGGTCTACACCCGCATGTTTTTGCGGTCCATGAAACCCAAGGCGTTGGCCAAATGGGCGCAACACCCAGGATTGTTTGACCGCAAGCGATTGATGGCGGCCCAGAATTTGTACGAATTTGACAACGTGTTCACGGCGCCCCTGCATGGTTTCAAGAACACAGACGATTATTGGGCGCGCGCATCGGCCAAGCCTTTGATGGGGCAGATTGGCATTCCTGCACTTGCGCTCAACGCGCTGAATGACCCCTTTGTGCCGGCGTACAGTCTGCCGAAAACGCGTGATGTTTCAACGTCGGTGACCTTGTGGCAGCCAGCCCAAGGGGGGCATGTTGGCTTTGCTCAGGGCATCTGGCCCGGACAAGTGCGTGGCCTGCCCGATGCCGTGGGGGCCTGGCTCATGCGTGCGGCCCATCAAATCTTGAGTAAGAAGGAAGATGCGCATGGATGATCTGGTGCGCCAAGCCATGGCCAAATGGCCCAATGTCCCCGATTGCCATGGTTGGTTGGGCTTGGACAGTCGCGGGCAGTGGTACATGCGTGATGACCGCGTACAAATGTTGGGCGCTTTCCAGAGTGGGATTGCCGGCGCCAAAGGCTCAGCCTTGAAGCATGAGAAGCTGATGGCTTTCATTGACCGCAATTACGAATGCGACGCACAAGGTTGCTGGTATTTTCAAAATGGCCCACAACGCGTGTACATCGAGTTGGAAGTCGCGCCGTTCATTTGGCGATTGGATGAACATTTCGTGCCAACTGCCCATACAGGGCAATGCACCACTGTGTTGGCCTGCCTTCTGGACGATGTGGGGCGTGTGTACCTGCATACGCCATTGGGGTTTGGCTTGGTGCACAGCTTGGATGTCGGGCAAGTGGCTCAAGCGGTGGATCAGGGCTTATGGACGCCAGAAGAATGCCTGGCGCAAGATCTGCCCGAGCGTTTTCACTTTGTACTCAGCCCGCAAGCGCATGAACGTGGGGCATGAAAAAACCGGCCAAAGCCGGTTTTTTTTTGAGAGGCTGAAGAGCTTATTTCTTTTCTTCAGCGGCAGGTGCCTTGGGTTCTTCGAACTTGGCGCCAGCGTTGTTGGCCATGTAAGCCACAGCACGTGCAATTTCGGTGTCATTGAAGTCGCCGCCGCTTTGAGCACCCATGGCACCCTTGCCTTTGAGGGCAGAAGTGGTCAAAGTCGCCAAGCCTTGCTTGATGCGTGAACCCCAAGCGCCTGCATCAGCAAACTTGGGTGCGCCAGCAGCACCCGTGGCGTGGCAAGCCGCGCACTGTGCTTTGTAAACTTCCTCGCCAGCCTTCAAGGGACGGTTGGCATCACGCACTTCCACGGTGCCAATTTTTTGGATACGTTCAGCGACGGAACGCTCAGCATCGCTGGCCCCTGGTGCTTCTTTGTTGGCAGAAGTGACGTAAAACACCAAACCGATGATGATGAACACAGGGATGATGAAAGAAGCCAAGCTCAGCAAAAGCATCTGCTTGGGGGTTTTCACCGGACCGGTGTGGGCTTCGTGTTGATCGTGGCTGTTGTCGCTCATGACATCCTCTTGTTGGGCTGGCCCGTGGGCCTGTGAATTGACCGGAATCAACCGAGCATTATAGCGGTCCAACCTTCATGGAGCTTGCAAGCCAAAGTGAAAGAGTTCAGCCGTGAGATAATGCGAGTCACCAACAGCGATGCGGCTGTAGCTCAGTGGATAGAGTATTGGCCTCCGAAGCCAAGGGTCGTGGGTTCGATCCCCGCCAGCCGCACCAAACGCTAAGACGGCATCTGTTTCGATGGCTCTTAGTTTGGTGTCTGGCTTGTTGCTCGTTCACCAAGGCCAATAAAGACGGTATGGGCTGTATTCCACAAAAGCGTAAGCACCTGCAGCACCTGCAGCGGTGATCAGCAGCAAGGTGAGGACTACGCCACCCCAGCTGGATTCTTTGCGTTGAGAATCCGGTGCAATATCTGCCATGTAGGGTGGTGTGTTGGGATCAACCAGCAAAGTCTCACTGGCCGGGGTTGTGAGTCCCATAGCAACGGCTTGCGTATCCTTGACCGATGAAAGTTGGTGCGGCTCATCGGCCGTCATGGTGATACGGGGTTCATGTTCGCCGTATGTCTGTGAAGTGGTCGCCCCAGCATTCTGTGAAGCGGCAACCGTAGACGGTCGCTGCAAATGCACCACATTGGATGTGGCTGCGCGTACGGGTTCGTTCTTATCGTCCCCCAACGTATCCCAATCAGCCCCCAGCAGTTGAGCTACACGGCGGCCCGCCTGACGGCGTAAAGAATCAGAATAGAAGCGAGAATAGCCGCCCTCCTCCAGCTCATAAAGCTGTGACAAGGACATGCATGCTTGGGTTGCAAGCAATGATGGATCGATGCCAACTTGGAGGCGCAATTGACGCAATACGCGCCCTTTTGGGTCCCCTGGTGTATCCATGGGCTGCCCTAACAAGTGCAGGGCTTCCCTGTTGGCATTTTGCAAGGTGCGCGTACCCCCAGGAGATCCGGATTTTCGAACCAGAGCTGAGGGCTTCAAGGGTTGGTTGAATTTCAAATCTGACATGAAGCGACCACCCCGGTGAGATAGGCGTGCATCCAAATGGGTGACATGGGACCAGAGACCACCTGGATGGAGTTGGTTGTGCCGCTTGTGTGTTTGGACAAAAGGTCTTTTTCTTCAGTCACCAAAACAACCGACAGAGGTGCACGTCCACGGTTATTGAAGTTTTCGAGCGCCTGGAGGGTTTTTTCTTGTTGCGCGCGCGGCATGGACATCTCAACAACCAGCATGTCTGGCCGATTGCTGGACAAATCCAATAAACCTTCTGTGACAGAGTCAAAAAAAGTGACCTCGGCTGCGAACTGCCAATTCGCACTGGCGAGCATCAATTGAGACATCAATTGAGCGCTTTCGACGACCACAGTGACCCGTGGTTTCATCATGGATTTGATGGCAACGCCCATCGCGCTGCGAGATGCGTTTTGGTAGTCCATGATGGACTCCAGAGAAATGCGGCGATGCCCACCTCGCGTTTTCCAGCCTTTTAGCTCGCCCTGATCGACCAAGGTTTGTACCAATGTGGTGGACAATCCCAGCATCCTGGCGGCTTCTGCGGTGCTCAAAAACTGAGATTGTTTCTCATTGGCGGGGCGCCCCGCTGCGATCGATGACTCCATCACAGCTGTGGAAGAATGTTCATCACCCATGGTGTTCTCCTGAAATTGAGTTGGGTTGGTTGTTCATCGCTCGCGCAAGGCTTGAGAGACGTTTTGCAAAGGTCTGAAGAGGTATTCCAAAACAGACTTCTGACCTGTTCTGATTTCGACTGTGGCTGTCATGCCTGGCGTGGGTGTCAGCAAGAGACCATTGCGTGCGTCTTCTGGCTCTTTGACTCGGATCATGATTCGGTACAGGCCCTCTTCGAGCTCAAGGGGGTTGCCTGGTCTTTTTTGACGTTCATCGCGTAAGGTGTCAGGACTGAGGTGTTCAAGGACACCATCCAAGCCGCCATATTTGTTGAAGTCATATGCGGTGAGCTTTACCACTGCTTTCTGTCCTACTTTCAAGAAAGCCACTTCGGACGGCTTTACGTAGGCCTCCACCAACATCTCATCTTCAGTGGGCACAATTTCCAAAATAGGTTGCCCGGCTTGAATCACGCCGCCAACAGTGGTCACTTGAACGTTCTTCACGACACCCTTCATGGGTGAGCGGATGGTGGTTCGTTTGAGCGCATCTTCGCGTGCGGAAGCGTTCTCCTTGGTTTGTGAAAGCTCAGATGCCACGCGAACCAATTCATTGTTCGCATCGGTCAGGTAGCGGTTTTGGCGTTCAGCACGCTGCCCCATCAGTTCGGATTGCTGTCGGCGAAGACGCAGTAATTCAACCTCCGACATCACGCCTTGTTTGACCAGGGGTTCGGTCATGGCCAATTCCCGCGTGACTGCTGCGAGAGAAATATCCAAAGAACGTAAAGACTCTGTCAAAGCGCGCTTGCGCGCGTTGTAGGCTTGTGTTTCTTGCTGGATCAGCCCTGTTTCTTTGCGAACATCCTCTGGGAAAACCAATGCAACGCCATAAGCCTCGGATTTGAGTCGAGCGGCCAGGGCCGACAGAGCGACATACTTCTCCTGAGCCTCTCGATAAACTGCACCGGAACGAGCGTCATCGATTTGCAACAAGACCTGGTTCTTTTCAACAATGCTGCCTTCGCGGACATACATTTCGCTGAGCACGCCAGTGTCCAAGCTTTGAATGACCTGCTCGCGACTGGACGGAATCACTTTGCCTTGACCGCGAGTGATCTCGTCGAGTTGGAACCAACTGGCCCAAGCCAGTGCCAGCACCAAGGTGGCACCTGTAGCCCAGACGAGGATTTTGCTGGCGCGACGCTCATCATCTTCGACCGTAGCGATGCCAAAACCTGACTGTCCAAAGCTGTTGTTGCTCATGCTGCCGCTCCTTGTGAACGGGGCGCATTGACATCAATGCCTCGGGATAATTTTTCGACCATTTCCTGCTTGGGACCCATGGCAACGCATTGACCCGCATCGATCACCGCAATTTGATCGACCCACTCCAGCAGTTGAGGACGGTGCGTTGACATGAGCAGTGTGCGACCGCGTAACCACTCTTTGAGCACAGCAATCACACGTGCTTCGCTGTTTTGGTCCATGTTGGCTGTAGGTTCGTCCATGAACACCAGTTGCGGACTGCGCAGCATCATGCGGGCAATTGACAGCAATTGGCGCTGGCCGCCAGACAAGCCGCCACCTGCCTCCGTGATGGGCATGTCCAAGCCCAATGGATGGTTGGCGACAATGTCGTAAATGCCCAATGTTTTGAGCGTTTCTGCGATCCGTGTGTCGTTGATCCAGCTGTCTGCAAGCACCAGGTTTTCGCGCAGTGTGCCCATGAACAACTGGGGGTCCTGACCAACATAGCCCATGCGGTTGCGCACTTCTGCGGGATCGAGCTGTTGCATGTCTACGCCGTCTAAACGTATGCCACCAGCTTGTGGTGCGTAAAGGCCGGACATTAGACGAAGCAATGTGCTTTTGCCACTGCCTACCCGACCGAGCATGGCTACTTTTTGGCCTGCGGGGATGGTCATCGAAACCTTTTTGATGACCGGGATTTTGTGCTGGCCAGGGTAGGCGAATTCCAGTGCTTCTGCCTGCAGATGGCCTTCGATATTCTCTGGTACGACATAGTTACGACCATGTACCCTGTCGCGAGGACGCTTGATGAGTCCGTCCAGCGTTTCGAGCGATGTCACTGCCTGCTGGTAGCGGGAGGCCAGCGACATGACACTCGCCAGAGGCGAGATGGCGCGTCCAGCCAAAATCACGGAAGCGATCAAGCCTCCCAAAGTCAATTGGTTGGCGTGAATCATGTAAACGCCACCGACCACCATGACCACCGTCACCAATTGTTGAATGGCCGTGGTCAGTCCCATGATCCAGTTGGTCAGGCTGCGAATTTTCTTGTAGGAGTCTGCTCCAGCCAGGTTGGACATTTCCCAGCGGCGCTGAAGATAACTCTCAGCATTGTGGGCTTTGAGCAGTTCAAGGTTCAGAACTGACTCGACCAAGACGCTTTGTTTGTCACCAGACTCTTTCATGTTCTCTCGCATTGCCTTCATCAAAGGCTTTTGCGAATACAAACCGATGACCAGCAAAATCGGAACAACCGCAGCGGGGACCAGCGCCAAGGGGCCTGCAACTATGGCGATCAATGCCAGGTACATGAAAACAAAGGGCATGTCGGCCAGAAGCACCAGCGAGGAAGACGAGAAGAAGTCTCGCAGTGATTCGAAGTCACGCATGGAGCTGGCAAAAATGCCCACCGATTGCGGGCGGTGCTCCAGACGGATGGCCATGATCTCGCGAAGCAAGGTCGCGTTGATGGCCAAGTCTGCCTTTTTGCCCCCCAAGTCCACCAAGCGAGCCTTGAGCCAGCGCATGATGAATTCCATCACGATCGCCAGCGATGTGCCAATCGCCAATGTCCACAAAGACGAATAGGCCTGCGTGGGTACAACGCGGTCGTACACGTTCATCGTGAAAAACACGGAGGCCAAAGTCAGGATGTTGGCTACGACTGTGGCGACCATGGACTCGACATAAAAGTGACGGAATCGCCACAGCGTGTCCCAAAACCAGCTGAACGCTTTGCCGTGCATGGGCGCCAGGGTCTGGTCATGCCGTTTGGGCGCGACCTTGACGGCCAGCACTTCTGGGCGCGCCAGTGCTTGCAATTCGGACAATGCCACACGCTGAATATCCATCCCCGTGTGCGCCCACATGACAACGGCTTCGTTGCCTTCGATGGCCCGCACCACGCAGGCGCGACCATCCATAAGTGGCATCAGAACCGGCAATACATAAGCGGGGACTTCGTTGATCTTGATGCGCGACCATGCTGCCATCAAGCCATGCTTGTGTGCAAGATCGGGATAGGCCGCCAGCGGCACGCGACCGCGTTCATCCAATGCAAAACCAGCACGCAGCACTTGCATGTGAACGGGGCGGTCCAGCAGTTTGGCGGCCATGGCCAAGCACATCAGCATGGGATCTGCCATGACATCGTTGACAGCTGGCGCAGGGCGTTGCGCAGTGTTGTTGGGTAACAAGGAAATCAGATCGGCCATGTCAGTCAGTTTTTGGAATCGTTGTTCGTGAAGGACGCGGGCATCATCACGCGGCCGGGCTCAGACGAAAAACGTTTGGCCAGATCGCCTGTGGCGGCCAAAAGACGCACACGTGCGATGCGTTCATCGTGGAATGCGGCTCGAGCTGCGCTGCGGTAATTGAAGGAATCCGCTTGGATGTTAAGTAAATCAAGAAGCGAACGTCGCGCCACACGAAACTGCTTACGGTAGCCTTCAACAACTTTGTCGCCCACGTCTGATTGCGTGGATCCAACGCCCGCTCGAGATTGGGCGGATGCCCATTCCTGCCAAGCGAGGGCGGCTTTTTCGCGTGCCAGCAGGCGAGCTTCTTCGAGTGCGAATTGAGCCGCTCTGAGCTGCCCTTGAGCCGCCTCGACGGAAGCTGAAGTCGCGCCGCCGTTAAACACAGGTGCATTGACCTGTAGTTGCGTGAAGGTTTCAAAACGCAGAGTATTTGTGTTGTACTGGCGGGACATGGCCGCATCGACAGTTGGCCAGTACTGTCCTTTGGCCATACGGACGGCCGCCTCGGCAGCGACCACTTGTGCTTTGTATTGCGCAATGCTTGGCAAGTCGTCAGTGACACGCTGTACGGCCTGCGCCAGGCTCATGGGTATTTGTCCAAGGACGCCGTTTTCTGCAACCGCTGACTCCAGTCCAACAGGACGAGCGTCCATGTCCTCTGACCAGAATCGTCGAAGTTTTTGCATGGCTTGGGCCAAATCTGCTTTGCGCTGTTGCAAAGCCAATGAGGCGTTCTCCATGCGAACCAGCGCTTGCTCGTAGTCAATGCGTCGCCCCGTGTCGACTTGGGAAATTTTCTGAATGTCGTCCAGTGTTTCCCGGTGCGAATTCAAGTTGCGTACAGACAGACTGTACAAATCTGCCGTTTTGTCCCAGTTCAAATAAGCTTCAGAAGCTTGCTGGGCCACATCTTCGAGCGTGCCATCGCGCTGCTGTTCGGCCGCTTTGGTCAGCGCCTCGGCACGCTGAGCCTCCGCCTCGATCTTTCCGCCAGACCACAAGTTCAGTTTGGCTGTGGGCGAAATCGTAGTGCGGCCAAGCGACGAAGGTATAGACCCGGATCCATATTGGTTGCCATAAGCTGTGACGCCAATTTGCGGTTGATGCGCACTCCTTGCACGAGCGATGTCAGACTGTGCGGCCTGCGCTTTGGCATTGGCAGTTTGGATCGATGGATAGACTTGCAAGGCACGCTCCACCACTTGAGGCAAAGTCTGAGCCTCCAAACTGGAGAGGCCGAGTCCACTTGCGCATGCCAAAACGGTCAGTTTCATCCCGCCTGCGTTGCACAGGCGGTGCCGCAGAACAGGCCTAAGCAAAGGACTCAGTTTTTGACGGACAAGTTGAAACATCAGTTGGCAAATGCAAATTACGTTAAAAATGCAATTTTCGGCAATGGGGCTTATTTGTAAATCCGCCAATTGGCGTACGCCAATTGGCGGATTCGGGGTATATGACACAAAACAGACTTTGGATAATTTTTCTGAGTCATTGATTAGATCTGATATCTATTTTCAAATATCAAATTTAAACATTGTTTTGTAAACCAATGTAAACATAAAAGACTGTTTACCAATTAAAAAATAAATATTCGAGTCGATCTTCATTCGGTGCCTCAAATTAATCTTCGATTTCATTGAAATATTTGATATTTGTGTTTTTATCAATAAATGCAAATTGAAGGAGTTGAGAAATTTTTGACATTTCAATAGATGCGCCAGCATGCGCTCAACAGGGTGAAAATTAAATCTCCCGGAGGTTTGATCAGACGCTGAAGTTTGTCTCTCACCTGACCGTTGGGTGAAGGTGGGGCTCGCACAATGGCCGCATGCAAAACATCCAATCTCCCCTTCAGGCGCAAGTGGTGCAGTGGCTCGTGCAGGCGGGTGACGTGGTGGCTGCGGGCGATGTGCTGGTCATCGTGGAAGCCATGAAGATGGAGCACGAGATCCGGGCGCCGCAGTCGGGCCGTTTGAGCGAGCTGTTTTTCCAGCCCGGTGAGTCGGTCAACGAGGGTGAGGCGCTGGGCTGTTTGCAGCCCATGGCTGCAGACAATGCGGCGCAGGCGGCTGCGCACGCTGCCGTGCCACCGTCTGCTCATGCTGCGGCCAGCTCAGCACCCAAAGCGACACCGGAGCCTTTGGCGATTCGCGCCGATCTGCAAAAACTGCAAACGCGCCTGGCCTTCACGCAAGACGCGCAGCGCCCCGAAGCCGTGGCCAAGCGCCATGCCCTGGGCTTGCGCACGGCGCGCGAGAACATCGCCGACTTGTGCGATGCGGGCAGCTTCGTCGAATACGGTGCCCTCGCTGTGGCCGCGCAAAGCCGCCGCCGCTCGGCCGACGACCTGGTGCGCAACACGCCTGCCGACGGCATGGTGACCGGCATCGGCCAGATCAAGGGCCAGCGCGTGGTGCTCATGTCTTACGACGCGACGGTGCTGGCCGGCACGCAAGGCATGCGCAACCACCAGAAAACCGATCGCATGCTGGCCATCGCGCTGCAAAACAAGTTGCCGGTGGTGCTGTTCGCCGAAGGCGGTGGTGGCCGACCCGGCGATGTGGACGTGGCCATCGTGGCAGGACTCAACCTCACGACCTTCGCTGCCTTTGCCCGCCTCAATGGCCAGGTGCCGGTGATCGGCGTGGTGGCCGGGCGGTGCTTTGCGGGCAATGCGGCGTTCTTGGGTTGCTGCGATGTGATCATCGCCACGAAGGACAGCAACATCGGCATGGGCGGCCCGGCCATGGTCGAAGGCGGGGGCTTGGGCGTGTTCAAGCCCGAGCAGATTGGCCCCAGCGCCGTGCAGCACGGCAATGGTGTGATCGATGTGCTGGTGGACGACGAAGCGCAGGCGGTGGCTGCGGCAAAACATCACCTGTCGTTTTTTCAGGGTGCGCAGGGCGATTGGCAAGCGCCACCGGCAGATGCTTTGCGCCAGGTGGTGCCGGAAAACCGTTTGCGTGTGTACGACACCCGCACGGCCATGCAGGGCATCGCCGATGTGGGCAGCTTGCTGATGCTGCGCACCGGCTTTGGCCTGGGCATCCACACCGCGCTGTGCCGCATCGAAGGCCGGCCCGTGGGCATGCTGGCCAACAACCCGGCGCATCTGGGCGGTGCGATCGATGCCGATGCGGCCGACAAGGCGGCGCGTTTCATGCAGCTGTGCAACGCGCATGGCTTGCCCATCGTGAGCTTGGTGGACACGCCCGGCTTCATGGTCGGGCCTGACATGGAAGAAAAAGCGCAGGTGCGGCACGTCTCGCGCATGTTCATCGCGGCAGCCCATTTGCGGGTGCCTTACTTGAGCGTGGTCTTGCGCAAGGGCTACGGCCTGGGCGCAATGGCCATGACGGCGGGCGGCTTTCACGAGCCGCTGTGCAACGTGGCCTGGCCCACCGGCGAGTTTGGCGCGATGGGCTTGGAGGGCGCGGTGCGCCTGGGTTACCGCAAAGAACTGGAGGCCTTGCCCGAAGGCCCTGAACGCGAGGCCTTGTTTGATGAACTGCTGGCCCAGCAATACGAGAACGGCAGCGCCCTGAACATGGCCACCACGCTGGAGATCGACGCCGTCATCGACCCGGCCGACACCCGCCCGTGGCTGGTGGCGGGTTTGCAGTCAGGCAGGATCGCACCAGCCGCAGGGCCCTTGTCCATCGACACCTGGTGAACTGGTCTGCGTTCAAGCGCCGAGCCGCTGGATGGCCACCTCATTTCGATCGCAGAAACGCATTTCAAAGATCCTGCAAGGCGGTGGCGATCTGTTGCTGCACAAGCGATGCGTCGCCCAAGGCCTTGGCGTTGAGCAAGGCAAGCTTGACCAAAAAGAGTTGGGCTTTGTCGGCGCCTGCCTGGTCGATGGCCGTGGCCAAGGCGTCGTACACGGTTTCGAGGGCCTCGATGCTGAGTGTTTCTGAGGTCATGGTGTTCCTTATTGCGGCAAGGCGGTGTTCAGGGCCGCTTGCAGGCGGGTGGCGTCCAGTGTGATCCAACGTGCACAAACGTGTTGGTCGGGGCGCAGCAAATACGCGCTGCCGTTGGCGGGCACACCGTACCGCTGGCGCAGGTGACCATCTGCGTCGGGCAGCTGCTTGTCTGCGCCGGCCACAGGCTGGTCCGTGCCGACCGCGATCACGTTCAAAGGCATGCCTTTTGCACGCGCTGCGCGGATCACTTGTTGCAGCGGCTCAGGCAAAGCGGTGTCGGTGAAGTACAGCAGGTCAAAACCACCGCCCAGGTGGTCGAGCAAAAAGTCGTTCGCACCCAAGCGCACGTTTTGCGGTGGCGCGCCGTGCGCCGGGCCGCTCTTGAACAAGCCGTTGTCGTCGCCCATGCTGTTGAGCATGGAGTGCGTGTACTCGTGCGGACGCGAGGTGCGCCAGTGGTACAGCGGGCGCACAAATTCCTGTGTGAGCGAGAGCGACAAGACCGCATCGCGCAGCAAGCGGAAGCCGGGGCTGGGCGGCGCCATGAATCGGGTGCTCTTGCCCGCTTCGGTGATGATCTCGCGTGCAGCGCCCACGCGTTCGGTGCTGTGGTTGGTGAGCAGCTTGTGGCTTGCCAGGCCCTTGACCACAAAAGCCAGATGCCAGCCCAGCGACTGCGCATCTTGAAACGCGGTGTTGGCCCCGCGCACGCCAAAGATGGGCAGCAGGTGCGCCGCGTCGCCGGTGAAGATCACGCTGCCGTGCACAAAGTCGGGCAGCGTGAGCGTGCGGGCCGAGTAGACCGAAGACCAGTCCATCTCCCACTTCAGACCCGCGTGGCCAATCATGGCCAGCTGCGCGTCGATGCGGGTCTTGAGCGACTCGGGGCGAAGCGCCTCTTCGGGCGTTTCGCCCGGAGGCAACTGGTAGTCCACGCGCCAGATGCCATGGGGCTCGCGGTGCATCAAGATGGTGTTGCCGGGGTTCCACTCGGGGTCAAAATAAGCCAGTCTCTCGGTTGGAAAGGGTAAGTCGATCTTGATGTCAGCGATCACGAAAAAGCCTTCGTAAGACGCGCCTTCCATTTGCAGGTTCATGGCGGATCGGATGCCCGAGCGGCCCCCGTCGGCGGCGACCACCCAGTTACTTTCAAGCGCATACGGGCCTTCTGGCGTATCCACTTCGAGCACCGCGTAGCCGTCCTTCTGATCAACTTGGTTGACCTTGTTGCCCCAGCGGAAATCGATCAACGGGTTGGCTTTGCAGGCGTCGTGCAGGTACTCCTCCATGAATTGCTGCTGCACGTTGATGATCGGGAAGAAGCGGTCGTCCGGGTCGTGCGGCGCTTCCATGCGGAAGACACGCTGGCCCCGGTAAAACGAGTTGCCAAATCGCCAGGGCAGGCCGCCTGCCGTCATGCGGTCGGCCACGCCCACTTGTTGCAGGATTTCCATCGAGCGGCGTGTGAAGCAAATCGCCCGGCTGCCTTGCGAGAGCTGCAACTCGGCCGACAGCACCACACTGGGCACGCCGTGGCGGGCCAGCTCCAGCGCCGTGACCATGCCCGCAGGGCCAGAGCCCACGATCACGACTTTCTTTCGGTCTTGCGCAGGGTGTGCCGAGGCCAGCCAAGGCTTGAACACTTCGTATTGGTAATAAATCGATGGCCGTGCTTCGGTGGTGGGGGTGTGCATGGGTGTGTCGTCCAAGTGTGTCAGCGGTGGCGTGCGTGCGAGATCAGTCGGTCGAACATGGCGCTCAAAGTCGCTTGTTCTTTTTCCGTCAGGCAGCCAAAGATGTCTTCGTTGCGTTGGTGAATCATGGCCATGGCGCGTCGGAAAACCTTGCGCCCGGCAGGCGTCAGGGTCAGCACCACGCCACGGCCATCGTCGGGCCGGTCTTCCTTGCGCACCAGACCTTGGTCCACCAGCGCCTGCGCAGCCCGGCTGGCCTGGCCTTTGTTCAGGTTGGCTTTCTCAGCCAGCTCCTTGACCGACAAAGGCTCGAACGTGCCGATCGTGGTCAGGCAGCGTCCATCGCTCATCGACAGGCCCGTGTGCTCCGGATAGACCGATTGGCTGTCCGCATCGGTCAGCTTGTGCAATTGGTGCAGACGGTAGGTCAGCGTCCGGTCAAGTGGGGTAGACATGCGTGGCTTCCGTATGAAATTTGACGCTATATTAAACGCATATGGTTGCGCGCGCAACCAATTTAAGCCACGATGGTTGTGTGTGCAACCATGCGGACGAAAAAAACGCCTGAGGATCACTCAGGCGTCGCTTATGGGTTTAAGGTTTAAAACCGTTCCAGCTCCGGGTGCTTGATCGCCCCGGCCCGCACCAGCATCTTGCCGTACTCGGCGCAGCGGTTGAGGGTTGGAATGACCTTGCCGGGGTTGAGCAGGCCTTGCGGGTCGAAGGCGCGTTTGACGGCGAACATCTGTTCGTTTTCTTCCGCGCTGAACTGCACACACATGCTGTTCACTTTCTCGATGCCCACGCCGTGTTCGCCCGTCACCGTGCCGCCCATGGCCACGCTGGTTTCCAGAATGTCAGCGCCAAACAGCTCGCAGCGGCGCAATTGGTCGGCGTCGTTTGCATCGAACAAGATCAGCGGGTGCAGGTTACCGTCGCCCGCGTGGAACACGTTCAGGCAGCGCAGCGCGTATTTTTCTTCCATC
Source organism: Limnohabitans sp. MMS-10A-192 (assembly GCF_003063335.1). GTDB lineage: Bacteria > Pseudomonadota > Gammaproteobacteria > Burkholderiales > Burkholderiaceae_C > Limnohabitans_A. The sequence continues at coordinate 41,134 of NZ_NERX01000009.1, forward strand.
TCGGAAATGGCTTGCAGGATGTCGGCCAAGCGCTTGCGCGGGATGGTGGAGTCCATGCACATGTAGTCGGGGCTGATGCGACCCGATGCCGGGAAGGCGTTTTTGCGGCCACTCCAGAATTTCATGCGCTGGGCTTCGTCGCGGCTCACGGTGATGGCGGTCGCGCCGCAGCCGCGCAGCACTTCGCTCATGCGGCCGATTTCTTCTTCCACTTCTTCGGGCGTGCCGTCGCTCTCGCACAGCAAAATGGCCGCCGCGCTCAGGTCATAGCCTGCGTGCACAAAGTCTTCGACCGCGATGGTCATGGGGCCGTCCATCATCTCCAGCCCTGCCGGGATGATGCCGGCTGCGATGACAGCGGCCACGGCGTCACCTGCTTTGCGCACATCGTCAAAGCTGGCCATGATGCAGCGCGCCAACTGCGGCTTGGGCACGAGTTTGACGGTGACTTCGGTGGTCACGGCCAGCATGCCTTCGCTGCCCACCAGCACGGCCAGCAGGTCGTAGCCAGCCGTGTCGAGCGCATCGCTGCCAAATTCAATCGGGTCGCCTTCGATGGTGAAGCCCTTGACTTTGAGCACGTTGTGTACCGTGAGGCCATATTTGAGACAGTGCACGCCGCCCGAGTTTTCGGCCACGTTGCCGCCGATCGTGCAGGCGATTTGGCTCGACGGGTCGGGCGCGTAATACAAGCCATAGGGCGCAGCCGCTTCGCTGATGGCCAGGTTGCGCACGCCGCACTGCACCACCGCTGTGCGGCTCACGGGGTCAACGGTTTTGATTTGGTTGAAGCGCGCCATCGAGAGCGTCACGCCCAGGCGGTGCGGCATGGCCCCGCCCGACAGGCCCGTGCCCGCACCGCGTGCCACCACCGGCACTTGCAGGGCGTGGCAGGCTTTGAGCACGGCTTGCACCTGCGCCTCGGTCTCGGGCAAGGCCACCACCAAAGGCCGCTCGCGGTAGGCGGTCAGCCCGTCGCATTCATACGGTGTGGTGTCTTCAGGGGTGTAGAGGATGGCGTCCGCTGGCAACACGCGGCCCAGAGCCTGCACCACGGTGCGTTGGCGCTCGGCGCGTTCAGCGGCAGTCAGTTGCTGTGTTTCGGCAGGGGTGTGGGCGCTCATGGCATGCAAGACCTTGAAAGAAGGCCTCCACTGTAAGCCCAAGCCCGGCGCAGGGGGCTGAAGAATCTTTGAGGGACTTGTGAATTTAGCCCAGGGCGGCAGAGGCAGAGGCAGGAGGCAGGTGGTCGGCGGTAGGTGGTGTTTGTCACCCCGGACGAAGATCCGGGGTCCATTCCCCCGCATCCAAGCGCTCTTGAATTCAACAGCCTGGATACCGGGTCAAGCCCGGTATGACACATTCACATACGACACATCCACGCATGACGCATGACGCATGACGCATGACGCATTCCCGTATGCCGCATCGAGTGGGCGGCCACTTCGAGTGGCCGCTTTTGCTTTCAGGCCAGCGCGCTTTTGAGCCAGTCGGCGAAGGTGGCGCATTCCCAGCGTTCCATGGTGCCGGTGCGCCAGCACAGGTAGTGGGCGTGGGGGCTGGGCACGCTGCGCTCGAACAGGCGCACCAGCTGGCCGCTTTCCAGCCAGGGTGCGCCCAGTTTGGTGCGGATCAGGCCAATGCCCAGGCCTTGGGCGGCGGCATCGCACATCAGGCCGATGTCGTTGAACGAGGAGCCGTCCACGGGCTCTGGCCAGTCCAGGTCGTGTGCGGCAAACCAGGTGCGCCAAGGCTCCAAGGGGCTGCGCAGCAGGGGCTGGCCTTGCAGCTCTTCGACACTGCTGAATGGGCCGTTTTCGCGCAGCCAGGCGGGCGAGGCCAGCGGGGTGACATCGTCTTTGGCCAAGCAAACGTGTTCCACATCCGAGTAGCGGCCGGTGCCAAAGCGCACCGTCAGGTCGGCGTCTTCGGCCACCACGTCCAGCAGGGGAATGCTCACTTGCAGGGTGATGTCGATCTCGGGGTAGGCGTCCAGAAAGTGCTTCAGGCGCGGCATCAACACCGAACGTGCAAACGTGGGCGTGACCGCCAAGCGCAATTTGCGGCGCCCGGGCGTGTTGCTGGCGCTGGGAAAGCGCTGCAGCGACACCAGGCCTTCGCGCACATGGGCCAGGTATTCGTTGCCTTCGGTGGTTAATGAAAAATCGGCTCGGCCAAACAGCTTGGTGCCAATGATCTGTTCCAACTGCTTGACGCGGTGACTCACCGCGCTGGGCGTCACGCACAGTTCTTCGGCCGCCTGCGTCACGCTGCGCAAACGAGCCAGTGCCTCAAAGGTCAGCAGGCACTGGATGGGTGGGATGCGGGAGGCAGCGGACATGCTGGGCTTACTTGAAGATCACGGTTTTGTGGCCGTTGATCAGCACGCGGTGTTCGCTGTGCCATTTCACGGCGCGGGCCAGCACCTGGCTTTCGGTGTCGCGGCCAATCGTGGTCAGGTCTTCCACGGTCTTGCTGTGGTCCACGCGGGCCACGTCTTGTTCGATGATCGGGCCTTCGTCCAGGTCGGCCGTCACGTAGTGAGCGGTGGCGCCGATCAGCTTCACGCCACGGTCGTGCGCCTGGTAATAGGGCTTGGCGCCTTTGAAGCTGGGCAAGAAGCTGTGGTGGATGTTGATGGCGCGACCGGCCAACTTGCGGCACAGGTCGTCGGAGAGGATTTGCATGTAGCGGGCCAGCACCACCAGCTCGGCGCCTTCGGCCTGGATGATTTCGTACTGTTTGGCTTCGGCCTGCGCCTTGTTGTCTTTGGTCACCGGGATGTGGTGAAACGGCACGTTGTAGCTGGCGGCCAGTTGGTAGAACTCGCGGTGGTTGCTCACGATGGCACGGATGTCCAAGGGCAACAGGCCACTCTTCCAGCGAAACAGCAGGTCGTTCAGGCAATGACCTTCCTTGCTGACCAAGAGCACGGTGCGCATGGGCTGGGTGGTGGCGTGCAGGTCCCACTTCATGTCAAAGGTCTGGGCAAAGGCCGACCATTGGGCATTGAGGCTGTCGCCGTCGATTTGGTCACAGGCGAACTGCACCCGCATGAAGAACAGACCGGTGTCGTGGTCGTTGTATTGCGCCGCTTCTTCGATGTTGCCGCCGCGCTCCAGCAAGAAACCCGACACGGCATGCACGATGCCGGTGCGGTCAGGGCAGGAGAGGGTGAGGATGTAAGTCGTGGTCATGGGGCAATGCGGTGTGGTTCTGGGTCCCTCGAGGTGCGGACGCAGCAGGTTCAGGACGGGCTCTATTGTAAAGAGGGCGGGCCTTGTCGCATTGGGGCCCAGAGGGGGTGTTGGCGCGGCGATCGGGGACTTAAACTGGCGGTCTAGAAAATCCAGAGGAGCTTTTGCTGTGGCCCAGACCGATTTCAACATGGACAACCAGTGGTTGCCCTTCACGCCCAACCGCACTTTCCGCAACGACCCCCGGGTGTTTGTGGGGGCCGAGGGCATGCACTTCACCACGCACGATGGCCGCAAGGTGATCGACGGCATCTCCAGCCTGTGGTGCGTGGGCGCAGGCCACAACCGCCGCCCGATCAACGAGGCCATCAAGAAGCAGCTGGACACACTGGACTACGCCACGGCTTTTCAGGCCAGCAACGACAAGGCCTTCAAGGCCGCCGAGATGATCGCGGCCATGGCGCCCGGCGATCTGAACAAGGTGCTGTTTTGCAACTCCGGGTCTGAAGCGGCTGACACCGCCCTGAAAGTGGCGCTGGCCTACCACCGCGCCCGCGGAGAAGGCCACCGCAACGTGTTCATTGGTCGCGAAAAGGGCTACCACGGCGTCAACTTCGGCGGCATGAGCGTGGGCGGCCTGCCGGCCAACCGCAAGGTGTATGGCGCGCAGCTGCTGCCGCGTGTGGACCACATGCGTTTCATTCACGACCCGGTGAACCACGCCTACATCCACCACGAGGAACCTGTGTGGGCCGAAGACCCATTGCTCGAGCTGGAAAACCGCATTTTGGTGCTGCACGACCCGAGCAACGTGGCGGCAGTCATCGTGGAGCCGATCGCGGGCAGCGCGGGCTGGTACATCCCGCCCAAGGGCTATGTGAAGCGCCTGCGCGAGATTTGCGACAAGCACGGCATCTTGCTGATTTTTGACGAGGTCATCACCGGTTTTGGACGCTTGGGCGTGAACTTTGGTGCCGACTATTACGGCGTGGTGCCCGACATGCTGAACTTTGCCAAAGCGGTGACCAACGGCGTGATCCCCCTGGGCGGCGTGATCTGCCGCGACTTCATCTACGACGCGATGATGAATGCCAACGCGCCCGAGCATGCGATCGAGTTCTTCCACGGCTACACCTATTCGGGCCACCCCGTGGCGTGTGCCGCCGCCATTGCCACGCTCGAGTTGATGAAGGAAGAAAACCTGTTTGCGCGTGCAGGCCAGCAGGGCAAGGTGTTGGGCGATGCGATGCATAGCGCGCTCAAGGGGCTGCCCAACGTGATCGGCATCCGCACGCTGGGCTTGGCTGGGGCGGTGGAGCTGTCCAGCATCGCGGGCTCGCCCGGCAAGCGGGCGTATGACATCTTCATGGACTGCTTCCACAAAGGCGTCTGGGTGCGCCCTGCCGGTGAAAACCTGGTGATTTGCCCGCCCTACATTGTGGAAGACGCACACATCGATCAAATCGTGCAGACCCTGGCCGACAGCATCCGACAGCATCCGCCGGCATGCGTGAGGGCTCCCGCATGGGGGCTTGGGGCCGGGTGACGGCCACACTGCTGGCCGCTTGGTGCGCCGCGCAGCTGTGCTTGTGGCTGCACACCCCGATCCCCTGGATGTTGGGGCCCTTGATCGTCACGGCGCTGGCATCGATGTCGGGGCTGCCGACCAGCAGCTCGGGCTGGCTGCGCAATGCCGGGCAGTGGGTGATCGGCGTGGCTTTGGGGCTGTATTTCACGCCGCAGGTCAGTGCCTTGGTGGTCAGCTTGTGGTGGGCGATTGTGTTGGCCATTGCCTGGGCCTTGGCGCTTGGGGCTTTGTTTGGTGGGTGGTTGCAGCGGCAGCACGCGGCAGACTTTGCGCACCTGTCGCCCCGTGCTTTGCGCGCCACCACCTATTTTTCAAGTGCGATTGGCGGTGCGTCCGAGATGACCTTGCTGTCCGAGCGCCATGGTGCGCGCACCGACCTGGTGGCGGCCGCGCACAGTGTGCGCTTGCTGTGTGTGGTGATCGCGGTGCCTTTTGGCATGCAGTGGGCGCAACACCGCTGGGGCTTGCATGTGGACGCGAGCTTGCTGCCCGGTCCACGCCTGGCGCATTGGCCGGGCTTGCTCTGGCTGGCGCTGGCCACGGCGGCAGGTGCCGGTTTGATGGTGGTGGTCAAGCGCACCAACCCATGGTTCATGGGGCCTTTGTTGGTCTCGATGGGCTTGACGCTGTCAGGGGTGGCGTGGTCGGCCGTTCCCAATGGCCTCTCGGATGCGGCACAGCTGGTCATTGGCGTGAGCCTGGGTGTGCGCTTTCGGCGTGAATTCATCCACACCGCGCCGCAATGGTTGTTGTCGGTGGCCGGTGGCACTTTCCTGATGATGGCGCTCTCATTGGGTTTTGGCTTGCTGATGGCCTGGCTGACGGGTCTGCACCCCGCCACTTTGATTTTGGGCACAGCGCCAGGCGGTATTGCCGAGATGGCGATCACCGCCAAGGTCTTGCAACTGGGCGTGCCGGTGGTGACGGCGTTTCAGGTTTGCCGCCTGGTGGCGGTGCTGATGCTGGTGGGGCCGATGTTTCAGTGGGGGCTTGGCCGTAAAAAAACCGCCTGAAGGCGGTTTTTTGCAGGTCGGTGGTTTCTCAGTGCACGACGACAGGCTGCTGAGCCAAGCCGGTGTAGCCTTCCAGCGTGTCTTCGACTTCTTCCTGTGTGGGGGTGTGTTGCTGCCAGGCTTGGATTTGTTGCTGGAACATTTCGGCCCACGAGCCGTCCAGGTACACCTCTTTGCCGGAACGTTTGTCCACGATTTCAAAACCATGGCGTTCCAGCAGCGGCTTGCTGGTGGCGGGCGCGGCTTCTGCTGGCGCGTTGGCCAGCAAGTGCATCACGGCAAAGGTTTCAGATTCGTACAGCAAGTTCATGGTTTCATTCTCCCTCAAGTTCTGTGACTCATCTGGGGTTTTTTGAATGAACTTCAAGGCGGTGTGGCTTTTGATGTCTGGGGCAAGGGCGGCAGCTTTTCTAAGCCGCGCAAATTCAGATCGATGAAGCTGCCGCTGACTTGTGTGATGCGAATGCGCACGGGCAGCCAATCGTGCTGAGCCGAGACCCAGAACTCGACTTTGGCGTCGAACCGGTTGCGCGGTTGGCACACCCATTTGACGGTGTTGATCGATTGGCCGTCAACGTTGAGCGTTTCGGTTTGCTCGAACGTCAGCAACCAAGGCAGCGCGTCGCGCAAGGTGACGGTCTGGATTTGCAACCGGGCACCGGGGGTAAAACGCTCGGGTGAGCCAGCCATGGCAGCGGCCAGTTGGACGTACAAACTGATTTGGTCTTGCGCACCGGCGATCAAAGGGGCTTCTGGCGCGTTGCCGCTGAACACGATGCGGTTTTTCTCGCGGTCGAAATGCGCAGCGCGTTCGCCACGCCAGCTGTCCGAAAAGCGGCGAGGGGCCAGACCTGCGGCGGTGATGTCGCCCACACTGCGCCAATGGCGCGAGCCCACCAAAAAGGCTTTGACCGACAGGGTCAGTGCGTAGGCTTGGTCGTTGTGCTGCCAGTTCAGCTCGCCGCTGGCGTAATAGGTCAAGCCTTTTTCTTGGCCCGTGAGGTCGTACCGCAGCAAACTGGACGGGGGCAAGGCGCCCAAAGGGATGTGCGGCAACACCTCTGCCGGGGGCAGCGTCTGGGTGGGTTCGCTGGCAGCTTGTGGTGGCGCTGGCGTTGCGGGTGGCGGCTCGGGCGTGATGGCGGTTTCTGCTGTTGGCGTTGAAGCCTGCGCGATCTCTGCATCAGGCTCGGCAGGTGCGCTGACCCGCGGTTCTTCGGGCGGGGTTATGACGGGCGTTGGCGCAGCTTCTTGCGCAATGCGCGGGCGATGGGCTTTGGGTGGCGGTGCGACTGCAGGCGCTGGTGGCGTCGGGGGCGCGATCATGCGTGTTTGCAGAGGGCGCACTTGTGCCGATGCCCGGTCTGGCATCTGGAAATCCAGACTGCCCGACATGCCCAAAAAAACCGCCCCATGCACCAGCAGCATGATCACGGTCAGCCACGTCAGTGTGCGGCGCGAAGGGCCGCCTTTGCTGGCAATTTGGCGGGTAGGCGTTGTCACGGACTGGCTGTGCATCAGGCCGTATGCCAGCCCAGATCGGCCGACAGTTGGACGGCGAACTGCCGAAGTGCTTGCGCGGCGGGCCCTGTCCACTCGGCATTGAAGGTGGCCGAGGAGCCCAGCGCGACCACGCCCAGCGCGAGGTGCCCATCGGCGTCGAAAACAGGCGCACAAAATCCGGAGATGCCCGGCAGCAAGACGTTCACCACGCGGCCCAAGCCTTGTTCCCGGGTTTCTTGCAGGATGGCTTTGACCTGCGCTGCCGTGCCGGGCAAGTCGCTGCGTCCAAGTTTGCGGGTCAAGGCCAGTTCGGCCTCGATCATGGGGAGGGCTTTGTCGGCGCTGCCACCATGGCCCACAAAGGCGGCAAAGCAACGGCCTGTGGCCGACGACAGCAAAGGCATCACATCGCCCAATCGCAAATTGACGGATGCGGCCATGGGTGACTCTTGCCAATGCACCAGGGTCGGGCCGTGGTTGCCCCAGACGGCCAATGCCAAGGTGTGGCCGATTTCTTCCATCAGAGCGGGCAGGCGTTCGCGTGCCATTTTCACGGCGTCCAGCCGCGACAGTGTGGCCAAGCCCAAGCGCAGTGTCGCAGGGCCCAATTCGTAGCGGGTGCTGGTGCTGTCTTGCACCACCAGACCCAGCCGCTGGAAGCTGACCAGGTAGCGGTGGGCCTTGGCCGCGCTCATGCCGGCTGCAGAGGCCAGGTCGCGCAGCATCAGGGGGCCAGGGGCTTGGGCCAGCACGTCCAGCAAGGCAAAACCTACTTCGACCGACTGGATGCCGGCGCGTTCCTTGCCTTCTTCGGCGGGGTTGGTGTCTGTGGCCATATCGTCTAGAATCAAGTTTCGTTTAGTTAAACGAGTTTAACAATGCGTAATTTGTGAGCTGACTCACTGTAGCGCATCGCGACACAAACGGACACACACAACATGAAATTGGCGACATACAAAGACGGCTCACGCGATGGTCAACTGGTGGTGGTTTCGCGTGATTTGAGCACAGCCCATTATGCGACCGGCATCGCGACCAAAATGCAGCAAGTGCTGGACGATTGGAACTTCCTGGCGCCTCAATTGGAAGACCTGTACACCACGCTCAACCAAGGCAAATCACGTCATGCCTTCCCGTTTGACCCTGAGCAGTGCATGGCGCCTTTGCCACGCGCCTACCAGTGGGCCGATGGCTCGGCCTACATCAACCACGTGGAGTTGGTGCGCGCAGCCCGCAACTCCGAAGTGCCCAGCAGCTTTTACACCGACCCGCTGATGTACCAGGGTGGCAGCGATGACTTCATCGGTCCACGCGACCCGGTGGTGTGCGCCAACGAGGCCTTCGGCATCGACTTTGAAGCTGAGATCGCCGTCATCACCGCCGATGTGCCCATGCAAACCAGCGCCGACGATGCCATCGACGCCGTGCGCTTGGTCATGCTGGCCAACGACGTGAGCCTGCGCAACTTGATCCCGAATGAGCTGGCCAAAGGCTTTGGCTTCTTCCAGAGCAAACCGGCCACCGCCTTCAGTCCCGTGGCCGTGACGCCCGATGAGCTGGGCGACGCTTGGCAAGGCGGCCGCGTGCACCTGACGCTGCAGTCCACCTGGAACGGCCGCAAAGTGGGCATGTGCGAAGCCGGCCCCGAGATGACTTTCCACTTCGGCCAGTTGATCGCCCACATCTGCAAAACGCGCAACGTGCGCGCAGGCTCCATCGTGGGCAGCGGCACGGTGAGCAACAAAAGCGTGGAAGTGAAAGGCAAACCCGAGTGGCCCAAGGGCTACAGCTGCATCGCCGAAAAACGCGCCATCGAAACCATCCTGGACGGCAAGCCCTCCACCGAGTTCATGAAGTTCGGCGACACCATCCGCATCGAGATGAAAGGCCAAAACGGCGAGAGTTTGTTTGGCGCGATCGAGCAGGAAATCGTGCCGCTCGAAGGCTGATTACTGCTTTAGCCAGCGTAAAAAATGTTCGACAACGGCCTCTGGCTTTTCCATCATCATCATGTGACCTGAGCCAGCCAACACCTGCACGGTGGGGTGGGCCGGGATCAGGTTGGCCATGGCTTCATGTTGTTTTGGGCTGGCCCAGGTGTCGAATTCGCCAGCCATCAGCAAGGTGGGTACACGCAGCTGTTGCAACACATCTCTGGCATCAGGGCGCGACAGCAGGGCCTGGATCTGGCGCTTGAAAACGTCCTCTGACTTGCGCTCGAACATGTGGACAACCTCTTCAATCAGTGCCGCATCGGTCAGACGCAAAGGTGCCACCATGTTCTGCACCCAGGTTTGAGCCATCATCCGCACGCCACAGCGCTGCGCCACATCCAGTAAGGCTTGTCTCGTCTGGACTTCTCTCTCGCCTGCTTCACCAGCTTCTTTGGGGCGGTAACCCGTGCCCAGCAAGGCCAGTGCCAGCACGCGCTCAGGCGCAAGCCGCACAATCTCCAATGCCACACGACCGCCCATAGAGTGCCCGGCCAAGTGAAAGGATGGGGGGGCTGTGTCCAGAATCTGCTGGGCCATCAAGACGAGCGAATCGGCGGGTCCATGATCCACAACATTGACCAGGGCATGCTCCTGCAAGCTTGGCAACATGGGCGCCCAAGATGCGGCATCGCACATCAAGCCAGGCACAAGAATCAAATGCGGTGTGGTCATGGGGTCCTTTTGGGGCGTGCTCAGACGGTGATGGGGAGATCATGCACGACCCCGATGGGCCTTTATCGTGTTGCAAATTCGGCTGGTGTGGGTCGCTGCGAAGCGTTAAAACACCATTTGCGCTTCAAGATTGAAGCGCAAAACCCTGAAATACACTTCTTGCCTATCTGGGAGTCCCATCATTGGCTTGAATGACAAACAACAAAGAGGCAGATGTCCCTTTGTTGTTTGTCGGGAATGTGTGTATTCAGCCCAACTTCTTCATCAACAACGCATTCACCTGCCCCGGATTGGCCTTGCCCTTGCTGGCTTTCATGATCGGGCCGACCAGGCCGTTCAGAGCCTTGGCGTTGCCCGCCTTGAACTCTTCGACGTTCTTGGGGTTGGCGGCCAGCACATCGTCGATGATCTTTTCCAGCTCGCCGGTGTCATTCATCTGCTTGAGGCCTTTGGCATCGATGATGGCGTCGACTTCGCCTTCTTTGTTCCACAGGCCTTCAAACACCTGACGCGCCGCGTTGTTGCTGATGGTGTTGTCGCTGATGCGGCCGATCAGGGCCGCCAGTTGCGCGGCGCTCACGGGCGCTTGTTCGATGGCCATTTCGCTGGCGTTCAGTCGGCGAGAGACTTCGCCCATGATCCAGTTGCTGGCCAGTTTGGGCTGGCCGCAGGCTTTGGCGGTGGCTTCAAAGTAGGCGGCGACCGCTTTGCTTTGTGTCAGCTGTGTGGCGTCGTATTCAGGCAGGGCGTAGTCTTTGACGAAGCGCTCGGCCATCACGCGGGGCAGTTCGGCCATTTCGCCTTTGACGCGCTCCACCCAGTCACGGCCGATCACCAGCGGCGGCAGGTCCGGGTCGGGGAAGTAGCGGTAGTCGGCGGCGTCTTCTTTGGTGCGCATGGCGCGGGTTTCGCCCGTGTCCGGGTCGAACAGCACGGTGGCTTGTTGGATGGCGATGCCGTCTTCGATTTGGTCAATCTGCCAGCGCACTTCGTAGTCAATCGCCTGCTGCATGAACTTGAAGCTGTTCAGGTTCTTGATTTCGCGGCGTGTGCCCAGCTCGCAACCGGGCTTGCGCACCGACACGTTGGCGTCGCAGCGGAACGAGCCTTCTTGCATGTTGCCGTCGCAAATGCCGATCCAGGTGACGATCTTGTGCAGCTCTTTGGCGTAGGCCACGGCCTCTTCGCTGCTGCGCATGTCGGGCTGGGTCACGATCTCCAGCAGCGGTGTTCCAGCGCGGTTCAGGTCAATGCCGCTTTGGCCAATGAAGTCTTCGTGCAGCGATTTGCCCGCGTCTTCTTCGAGGTGGGCGCGTTCCAGGCGCACGGTTTTGCGCACGGTCTCTTTGCCCACTTCCAGGAAGAACGACACCTCACCGCCTTGCACCACTGGGATCTCGAACTGGCTGATTTGGTAGCCCTTGGGCAGGTCGGGATAGAAGTAGTTTTTGCGGGCAAAAATGCTGCGCTCGGCGATGTGGGCGTTGATGGCCAGGCCGAACTCGATGGCGCGTTCGACAGCGCCAATGTTCATCACGGGCAGTGTGCCGGGCAGGGCCATGTCCACCGCGCAGGCTTGCGTGTTGGCTTCAGCACCAAACGCCGTCGGGGCGCGGCTGAAGATTTTGCTGTGGGTCGAGAGTTGGGCGTGTGTCTCGAAGCCGATGACGACTTCGTAGCCTTGGACGAGTTTGCTCATGTCAGATGCCCTCCGGCTTGCGAAGGTGGAAATCGGTGGCTTGTTGCAGTCGGTGCGCGGCGTTGAGCAACTGGGCTTCTTTGAAGTAGTTGCCAATCAACTGCAAACCCACGGGCATGTTGCCCGCGCCAAAGCCTGCGGGCACGCTCATGCCGGGCAGACCTGCCAGCGATGCAGGCAGCGTGAAGATGTCGGCCAAATAGTCGGCCACCGGGTCGTTGGCGTTTTCGCCAAACTTCCAGGCCACCGAGGGGGCCACGGGGCCAGCGATGACGTCGCATTCTTTGAACGCGTTCTGGAAGTCGTCGGCGATCATGCGGCGGATTTTTTGGGCTTGCAGATAGTAGGCGTCGTAATACCCATGGGAGAGCACATAGGCGCCCGTCATGATGCGGCGCTTGACCTCGTTGCCAAAGCCTTCGGCGCGGGTCTTTTTGTACATGTCCACCAGGTCGGTGTAGTCCTTGGCGCGGTGGCCGAACTTCACGCCGTCAAAGCGGCTGAGGTTGGAGCTGGCTTCGGCCGGGGCAATGATGTAGTAGACCGGAATGGACAACTCGGTGCGCGGCAAGCTGATGGGCACCAGCTTGGCGCCCAGTTTTTCGTACTCGCTCAAAGCACCATCGACGGCAGCGCGCACATCGGCGTGCAGGCCTTCGCCAAAGAACTCTTTGGGAATGCCAATGCGCAGGCCTTCGAGTGAGTGGTTCAGCGATGCGCTGAAGTCTTCGCTGGGCATGTCCAGCGAGGTGGAGTCGCGGTCGATGTCGCCACCGCACATGGCGCTCAGCAACAGGGCGCAGTCTTCGGCGCTGCGGGCCATGGGGCCAGCTTGGTCCAGGCTCGAGGCGTAGGCGATCAGCCCAAAGCGTGATGCGCGGCCATAGGTCGGTTTGATGCCGGTGATGCCGCAAAAGCTGGCAGGTTGGCGTATCGAGCCGCCGGTGTCGGTGCCGGTGGCGGCGGGGGCCAGGCCTGCTGCCACAGCCGCTGCGCTGCCGCCGGACGAGCCGCCGGGCACGCGGGCTGTGTCCCAGGGGTTTTGCACCGGGCCATAGGCCGAGTTTTCGTTGGCCGAACCCATGGCGAATTCGTCGCAGTTGAGCTTGCCCAAGGTGACCATGCCCGCTGTGCGCAGGCGCTGGACCACGGTGGCGTCAAAGGGCGAACGGTAGCCGCTCAGGATTTTGGAGCCTGCGGTGGTGGCGAACTCGCGGGTGACGAACACGTCCTTGTGCGCCACGGGCACGCCTTCCAGCGGGCCGGCTGTGCCGTCGGCCAGTTTGGCGTCCGAGGCGCGGGCCTGGGCCAGCGTCACTTCGCTGTCGATGTCCAAAAAGGCGTTGTGCGGGTTGCCGCCCATGCGGGCCAGAAAGCGCGTGGCCACTTCGACGGCACTGACTTCTTTGGTCTGTAAAAGGCTGGCCAGCGCTTTCACGCTGAGGTTGTGCAGATCACTCATGGCTTACTCGATGACTTTGGGAACCAGAAACAGGCCGCGCTCGACGGCGGGGGCGCTTTGCTGGTTCAAATCGCGTTGGTTGGGCTCGCTGGCCACGTCTGGGCGCAGGCGCAGCGTGATGTCCTGGATGGCCGCTACCGGGTGGGCCATGGGGGTGATGCCGGTGGTGTCGACCGCCTGCATGGCTTGAACGATGCCAAAAAAGCCATTGATTTGAGAGAGCATGCGCTCACTTTCTTCGGGCTTGAGCTCCAGACGGGCGAGGTTCGCGATCCGGGCAATATCCTGCGGGGTCAGGGACATGGTTTGAAAAGAGTTGTAAAGGTCAAATTTTTTCCGGGCCCTAGGGTGAACAAACGTACGCCTTTGACCAGGGGATCGGGTATTATCCTGTGTTTACTGCAGCGTCAAGAACGGTCTTCGCGCAAGACCGCACGCTATCCCAGATTTGATTGTTGTGCCCGCCCATCCCAGCCCTCCACAGCAGATCGGTTGAGGCCCCTAAGGATTCCCGAATGTTCTCTTCATTCCGCCGCTATTTTTCCAGTGACCTGGCCATTGACCTGGGCACCGCCAACACCCTGATTTTTGTGCGAGACAAGGGCATCGTGTTGGACGAGCCTTCCGTGGTGGCGATCCGTCACGAAGGCGGCCCCCAAGGCAAGAAAACCTTGCAAGCCGTGGGCCACGAAGCGAAGGCCATGCTGGGCAAGGTGCCCGGCAACATCGAAGCCATTCGCCCCATGAAGGACGGCGTGATCGCTGACTTCACCGTGACCGAGCAGATGCTCAAGCAGTTCATCCGCATGGTGCACCCCCGCAGCACTTTCCGTCCCAGCCCCCGCATCATCATTTGCGTGCCTTGCGGTTCGACCCAGGTGGAGCGCCGCGCCATCCGTGAATCGGCCTTGGGTGCAGGCGCCTCCGAGGTGTACCTGATTGAAGAACCCATGGCCGCGGCCATCGGGGCGGGCTTGCCCGTGTCCGAAGCGTCTGGCTCCATGGTGGTGGACATCGGCGGCGGCACGACCGAAGTGGGCGTGATCTCGCTGGGCGGCATGGTCTACAAAGGCAGTGTGCGCGTGGGTGGCGACAAATTCGACGAAGCCATCATCAGCTACATCCGCCGCAACTACGGCATGTTGATCGGTGAGCCCACGGCCGAAGCCATCAAGAAGAACATCGGCTCGGCCTTCCCGGGCAGCGAAGTCAAGGAAATGGAAGTCAAGGGCCGCAACCTGTCCGAAGGCGTGCCGCGCAGCTTCACCATTAGCTCCAACGAGATCCTCGAAGCTCTGACCGATCCGCTCAACCAGATCGTCTCGGCCGTCAAAACTGCACTGGAGCACACGCCGCCTGAGTTGGGTGCCGACATTGCCGAGCGCGGCATGATGCTCACCGGTGGTGGCGCTTTGCTGCGCGATCTGGACCGATTGCTGGCCGAAGAGACCGGTTTGCCTGTGCTGGTTGCCGAAGACCCGCTGACCTGCGTGGCACGCGGTTGCGGCATGGCGCTGGAGCGCATGGACCAGCTGGGCAGCATTTTCACCAGCGAGTAAAGCACGTGCGGGCCTGCACCACGCAGGTCCTCCACGGTCTTTCTTCAAATCTGAATCCGGTGCATCCCGACTATGGCTCTGGATACCTTTGAGCGCAGTGTGCCGCCGATCTTTCGGCATGGCTTGTCCGCAACTTCCAAACTGGTGCTGTTGGCTTTGTTGTCCATTTTGCTGATGGCGGCGGACCACCGACTCAAAATTTCTTACCCCGTGCGTGCGGGCATCACCATGGTGTTGGCGCCTTTGCAGTGGTTGTCTTTGCAGCCGAGCCGTTTGGGTCATGCGGTGGGCGATTATTTTGTGGACCTGGATGAGGCCCGGGATGCCGCGCAAAGTTTCCAGACGCGGTCTATATCGCAAACCCAACGCTTGCAGCAAGTGGAGCAACTCCTGCAGGAGAACAAGCAACTGCGCGAATTGCTGGATTTGCGGAAAGATTTCTCAGGCCCCTCCAAGCCTGTTCAAGTTTTGTACGGAACCACCGATGCTTACAGTGAGCGTGTGGTGGTCGATCGTGGGCAATTGGCAGGCATTGAGCCAGGCTCTGCCGTGATCGATGCGGCCGGTGTCTTTGGGCAAGTCACACGTGTATACCCTTTGGTCAGCGAAGTCACCATGCTCACTGATCGAGGACAAAGCATTCCCGTGATGAACGCCCGTACAGGGACTCGCCATGTGGCCAATGGTGACCCCGGTACTTTGGGTGGGTCTTTGGAGCTGAAGTTTGTGCCTGCAGGTGCGGACATGAAGCAAGGTGACTTGTTGACCACCAGTGGTATTGATGGGGTCTACCCGGCGGGTTTGCATGTCGGCACCATTGTTCAAATTGACCGCCGCGTTGACTCCTCTTTTGCGAGGGTTCATGCTAAACCCATGGCCGTTTCGCGAGGACGTCATTTGCTGGTGCTTTCGCCGGTAAAAGACTGGCCTGCGCCACCCGCACCGGTGGTGCCGGTGCCAACCAGTGGCAAACACAAATCGAGCGCTACGGCCGCCGCCGGACAAGCGACAGGAGGCAAACCATGATCATGCCCGCAGGTCGGCCACTCCTGTTGCCCGTCAACCCTCGTTTCATTGCATTCACCTTGGTGTTGGCATTGCTCGTGAACATGCTGTTGGGTTTGTCTGGCATGCGCTGGCTGCCAGATGTGTTGGCCATCGTTGTGGTGTTTTGGAATGTTCACCAACCGCGACGTGTAGGTTTGCTGCTTGCTTTTGTTCTGGGATTGGCGCTGGATGTGCACGAGTCTGCGTTGCTGGGTCAAAACGCTTTGTCCTATGTGGTGTTGAGCAGCATCGCTTTGGCTATCCAGCGTCGCTTGTTGTGGTTTCCCCTGCGTGAGCAAGCTTTGCAGATCGTGCCTCTTTTCATCGTTGCAGCTTTGGTGGAGTGGATCACGCGCTTGATCGTTCAAGACGCTTGGCCTCATTGGAGTCAGCTGTTTTCACCCCTGTTGCAAGCGACGTTGTGGCCCTTGGTCGGGGCTTTGTTGCTGGCGCCGCAAAGACGTGCCTTTGCACCTGACGACATTCGTCCACTTTGACCATGGCTTTGAGTCTGCCTTCGCTTGCTGAACTGCGCGATACGCAGGCCGATATTTACCGGTTCCGTGAACGCGTGATCGTGGTTCAGGCGGTGGTGCTGGTTTGCTTTCTTTTGCTGCTGACACGATTGGCTTATTTGCAGGTTGTGCGGCACGATGACTTGCTGGAGCAGGCCGAAAATAACCGCACAGCTGTGTTGCCGACCGTGCCCCCGCGTGGAACGATCCTCGACCGCAATGGGGTCGTGCTGGCCAGCAACTATTCGGCCTATACCCTGGAAATCACGCCATCCAAGGTCAAAGATCTGGAAACCACCATCAACGAGCTGTCCGAGTTGGTGGACATTCAAGTCAAAGATCGCCGGCGCTTCAAGCGACTGCGTGAAGAATCCAAGAGCTTTGATTCGCTGCCCATTCGCACCCGATTGACCGATGAAGAGGTTGCCCGGTTCAGTGCGCAACGTTACCGCTTTCCTGGTGTGGATATCAAGGCGCGCTTATTTCGCCAATACCCTTTCGGTGAGTTGGCCAGCCATGTGATTGGTTACATTGGGCGCATCAACCCCAAAGAAAAAGAGCGCATCGAGGAAGACGATGAGTCCGGCAATTACCGGGGCACAGAATACATTGGCAAGCTCGGCGTAGAGCAGCGCTATGAGCGTGAATTGCACGGCATCACGGGTGTTAACCAGGTTGAGACTTCGGCAGGTGGTCGCGCCACGCGCAGTTTGTCCAGCCGCCCCGCAACGCCCGGTCAAAACGTGGTGTTGTCCATCGACATCCGCTTGCAAAAGATGGTGGAAGACTTGTTCGGTAATCGGCGAGGGGCTTTGGTGGCGCTAGACCCCAATACCGGGGAAGTGCTGGCTTTTGTGAGCAAGCCAACTTTTGACCCCAACTTGTTCGTGGATGGCATTGACCAAGAAAACTGGCAGATGCTCAATGAGTCGATTGACAAACCCTTGCTCAACCGTGCGCTGCGAGGCACATATCCACCGGGGTCTACTTATAAGCCCTTCATGGCCTTGGGCGCTTTGACCACAGGTAAGCGCAGTGCCAGTGCGATCATCCATGACAATGGCTCTTGGACTTTTGGCGGCCACACGTTCCGCAGCCATGGTGATTCTGGTTTGGGCCCGGTGGACATGGTCCGCTCCATTGTCCTGTCCAGCAACGTCTATTACTACTCGCTGGCCAATGACATGGGCGTGGACACCATCCACGACTTCATGAAACCCCTGGGTTTCGGACAAATCACGGGCATCGATCTGCCCGGTGAGGTGCGGGGCATCTTGCCCAGTACCGATTGGAAGCGCAATTACTACAAGCGTCCGGAGCAGCAAAAGTGGTTTGGCGGTGAGACGATTTCTTTGGGCATTGGTCAGGGGTACAACAACTTCACCATGCTGCAATTGGCTTCTGCCACAGCCACAGTGGCCAGCGGGGGGCAGAAGTACACACCACGGGTGGTCAAGGCCACACAAGACGCTTTGACCCATGCCCAATCAGCGGTCTCGGACAAGGCGCCTGTTAATTTGGGCTACAACCCCGATCACATTGCGGTGGTGCGCAATGGCTTGGTGGGCGTGGCCACTTCCGGCACATCGGCTCAGGTGTTTGCTGGCGCCAGTTACCAAAGCGCTGGCAAAACCGGCACGGCGCAAGCGGTCACGATCGGTCAAAAAGAAAAATACAACGCCAGCAAAATGAGTGAGTATCAACGCGATCATGCGCTGTACATGGCTTTTGCACCGGCTGAAGCGCCTCAAATTGCGCTGGCCTTGGTGGTCGAGAACGCAGGTTTTGGCGCTGTCTCGGCGGCGCCCATTGCCCGGCGCATCTTTGATTACTGGTTGCTGGGGCAGTACCCGAGTGAAGAAGACATTTTGGCCACGCAACAAGGCCAAAGCTCACGCCCAATTGGGACGCCCCGCGCCAAGCAGGACATTGTGCTGGACACCAAGAAGTCCAGCGACGGCTTGCGCTGAGCGCAAGCGGCGGCTGCAAGGCCGTTCAACTTTGGTAGACCGTGTCCAATGAAGCGAAGCCTTTGACTTCGATCGGGTTGCCAAACGGGTCCATGAAGAACATGGTCCATTGCTCTCCAGGCTGGCCCGCAAACCGCAAGTGCGGCGCGATCACAAACTGCAGGCCCTTCGATTGCAAGCGATGGGCCAATGCTTGCCAATCGGTTTCTTGCAAGATCAAACCAAAGTGCGGCATGGGCACCAGGTGGTCGCCGACACGTCCGGTGTTGCTGGTCTTGAAGGGCTCGCCCAAATGCAAAGAGATCTGGTGCGTGAAAAAATCGAAGTCCACCCAAGTGTCTGTGGAGCGGCCTTCCTTGCAGCCGAGCACACCGCCATAAAAGCGGCGGGCTTCGTCAAGGTCGGTCACGTGGAAGGCGAAATGAAACAGGCTGCGCATGCCTCAAAGCATAGCAGCCTGTGGACGGATGTGCAGCAGCCTCAGGCTTGCGAGGGATCGACTGCCATGGAGTCAAATTTCTTGAAGTACTGTTTGGCCATAGCCGCCAGTTGTGCATCGCTGGGGTGATCGCTGGCGATGCTGTCCACGATCACTTGGGCCGTTGCACTCTCGTGTTGCAGGCACCAGGTGCGGAACTCCTGTCTTGCCAGCCCGGGGCCTGTGAGCAGCACTTCGCGAGAGCCACTCAATGCTTTGCTGATCTCTTGGTATAAAGGCACGGCATCACCCACTTTGCCTTGGTGTTTGTGGTGACTGCGCGTTTTGATGCGCTGAGCTTCAATGTGCCCACGGTCAAACATCACGATGTGCGCTTCGTTGTGGTCCATCCAGACAACGGCGTGGAAAGTGCTCATGAAGGCTCCTCTGTTTCAAATGGGTCAATGGGTTTTTTCGGCGGCGGTCTGGCAATCGATGCAGCGCAATGTAGCCGGGTAGGCGGCCAAGCGTGCTTCGGGTATTGACACGCCGCAGTCTTTGCACGTGCCGTACAGCCCTGCTGCCAGCCGTTCCAGTGCGGCGTCCAGTGCACCCAGTTCGGCGGTTTCATGTTCGTTCATCGCGAACTCATCGTCGCGCTCCGAAATGGCTTGTGCCCTGTTTTCAAAATCGCGCACATCGTGCTCGGCCGCCATGTCAACGCGAGAGACCAAGCCCCCGCGTTCTTGGGCGATGCGTTTGAGGAGTTCAGCGCGTTCACGCAGAAGGCGCTCTTGGTGGAGTGAGGAGGATGTGTTCATGCAGCCATCCTAGGCTTCGCAGGACCAGTGATGTTGATGTGCATCAATCTGCAGCGGTGAAGTCAGGCCGGGCCTGCTGCATTTGATGTACTTCAAAACAGGGATGGGCCAAGCAAAAGGGCCGCCCATTGGGCGGCCCTTGCTGTGTGGGATGGACGGTGCTTATTTGGCTTTCATGCGCGAGAGCATCAGCTCCATATTGGCTTTGCGGTCGGCGTTGACTTGCTGCAAGCTGGCGCGCTCACCCATGAATTTCATGTAGTCCCGTGTCGGCAGATCGGCCATGAAGTCACGTCCATAGATGAGCTTGGTGGCACCCGAAATCAGCGGCAAGTGAACCACGGCAGCGCAATCGGCCAAGGTCAATGTGTCGCCGGCCACGTAAGGGGAGAACTTGGCCAATGCTGCGAAGGCGGCAATGTTTTTTTCCAGTTGGGCGCCTGTTTTTTCTTTGGCGCTGTCGCTGACTTTGCCGCCAAAGAAAGCCTCTGGGTAGAGGTTGCGAGCCACCAGCTCTAGGTGCAACTCCAAAAAGGTCACCAGTTCACGGACCTTGGCCGCTGCAAACGGATCGGAGGGCAACAAGGGCGTTTGCGGGTATTGCTGTTCGATGTACTCCATGATCACAGCCGATTCGCACACAGGGCCTTGTGGCGTTTTGATGTAAGGCACTTTGCCAATGGGACTGGCTGCGGGATCGGTCTTGCCGACCCAGGCGAGTTCTTCATCGAAGGGCACGCCTTTTTCGAGCAAGGCGAATTTGACTTTGTTGTAGTAATTGCTGGCTGCAAAGCCGCAGAGTGTGAGCATGGCATGTCCTTGAGAAGAAAGAAAAGCGCAGGCTATCTTGAACCGGTGTTGGCCAGCGTCACAAAGATGACCGCGATGAGGCAAGCGGCTACTGGCGTCTGAGGTGGGCCCATTCTCAGGCGCGCGTCAAGGCCTTGAGCGCTCCCGAGCGCATATTGTTTCTCGTAATGTGGATTCTGCTCCTGACCAGCGCAAGATCAATTCCGATGGCGCTGGCATGGCCAATGCGGTCAAGTGCAAGGGGTGCTGTGCCGAAATGGATGTGTATTGAGTCTCCGCGGTGCGTCGCCGACGTGCTCGCTGTGGCCGTGTTTTCATGCCACGATTTGAGGTAAGTTTGAGCCAAGAGGCCATTGGGGCGATCCGGACTGACCTGGAAACCTGCCGCGAAAAATGCGCCGTAACGGGGCTTGGGCGGGTCAAAAACAATCAGGAGATAACATGCGCGAATTTTTTCCGGCCAGCACTTTGCCGACTGAACCCATGCGTCGTCAATGGCTGACGGCCGCTTCTGGCCCCTTGAACATTTGAAGGTAAGACGATGCACTTCCCCATTGATTTTCAACGCATGCTGCCTTTGTGCGCGGCCATGGCCGTTTCGGGCTTGTTCGCAAGTGGCGTGCATGCGCAGGAGGCGCAAGCCTCATTGGACGTGTTGGTGCAAAGCGGCCGCTTGGCGCAAAAGCAATTTGATACCCCGGCCTCAGTGCGCGTGATCGATGGCGACGCCATCCGCAATGCTGGTGCGCAAGTCAACCTGTCCGAGACCTTGGCCCAGGTGCCTGGTGTGGTCGCGCTCAATCGCAACAACTATGCACAAGACTTGCAAATTTCCATTCGGGGGTTTGGTGCTCGCTCAGCCTTCGGCTTGCGCGGCATCCGCCTGATCACCGATGGCATTCCGGCCACGACCCCCGATGGGCAAGGGCAAGCCTCGACCGTGAGCCTGACTTCCGCTGAGCGGATCGAAGTGCTGACCGGGCCACTGGCTCAGCTTTACGGCAATTCCGCCGGTGGTGTGATTCAGACCTGGACGCGCGAAGCCGGGGACCCGCCGCAACTCGATGTCTCCACCACCTTGGGCAGCCATGGCTTGCGCCGCAACGATGTGCAGTTCAGTGGGCGCTCCGGCAACGTGGGTATCGTGGCGGATTACAGCACTTTCAACATCGACGGTTACCGTCAGAACAGCGCGGCTGAGCGCAAGCAGTTCAATGGGGTGGTCACCACGCAGCTGCAGGAAGACACCCGTTTGAAATTGGTGGCCAACGTCTTTGACATGCCTTTGGCACAAGACCCTTTGGGGCTGAACGCCACACAATTGAAAAACGATCCTCGGCAAGCGGGCACGGATGCGCTGACCAACAGGACCCGAAAAATTGTCCAACACAATCAAATCGGTGCCGTGCTGGAGCATCGGTTTAACAGTGACCTCGAAATGCAGTGGCGCGCCTACACCGGGTCACGTCAAAACACGCAGTACACCGCCAGCGCCACTTGGGTGGGATTGGACCGTGATTTTTACGGCATTGGCGGACAACTCAAAGGCAAGGTGCGCGATGTCGCCCATGGGCCTGTCGATTGGGTGTTGGGTTTCGATGTCGATAAAACTTCGGAACGCCGTCAAGGTGGCGCTTCTGCCGTGGGCGAAAAAGTCAGCGGTAGCCTCACGCGCAACGAGTTGAATAAAGCCAGCAACACCGATGCGTTTGGTCAGATCAATTGGCATTGGACCGACGCACAAGGCCGCAACCCCTACACCTTCACGGCAGGCGCTCGCCACAGCAGCGTAAAACTGGAAAACCGTGATGATTATTTGACCGATGGCAACGGCTCGGGCTCGGTAAGTTATGCCGCAACCAACCCAGTCGTTGGGGCCACTTGGCATGCCTTGGACACCTTGAACCTCTTTGCCAACTGGGGCAAGGGCTTCGAAACACCGACTTTGACTGAAGCCGCCTATGTGGTCGAAAACAATGCGATCAAAGGTTACTTCAACACGGGCTTGCAGGCCTCACGCAGCCAGCACAATGAAGTCGGCATGAAATGGACGCCATCTCCAGCAACCCGACTGGATGCATCTTTGTTTCGCATCACCACCGAGAACGAAATCGTCACACTCAGGAGCTTGTATGGCAAAACCGCTTACAAGAACGCTGCGCAAACCTTGCGCGAAGGTGGTGAGTTGTCCTGGCAAAACATCTGGACGCCGCAGTGGCGCAGTCAGCTGTCCATGGCTTGGTTGCGTGCAAATTACGATGCCGACTTTACCTCGGGTACCACTCCCATTCCGTCGGGTAACCGCATGCCTGCCATTCCAAGTCAGCAACTGTTCGCTTCATTGCAGTGGGCAGACCAGGGCTTTGCATCGCGTATGAATCCCCGTCCTCAGGGGTGGTCGGCTTCGGTTGATTGGGTGGCGCGCTCGTCATTTTGGGCCAGTGATGTCAATGACGCAGGCTCCAAAGTGGCCGGATATGGCGCTGTGAACCTGCGGGTCAGGCACCGCAGTGTTTGGGGCCCTGTGCGTGTCGAGCTTTGGGCTGGCATGGACAATCTGATGGATCGCACATACGTTGGCTCTGTGATCGTGAACCAGTCGGCCGCACTGCCTCAGTATTTCGAGCCTGGCATGCCACGTAATTGGATGACCGGTGTGAAGCTCCACATCCCTATGTGATGGTGTGCGTATGGTGCATGGTCAACGGGGCGTATGCCTCATCTGGTAACACATGGCCAAATTTGTAGTTCATGTGTATTCTGTTGTTTCGGCAATTTTTATGTGTCAGCTGTAATACAGGAGACGATGAATGGCCTGGTGACACGGTAAATTGACGTTCGACAACATGCAAAAAGGCTTTTGGGCCTACTAAATTTTTTGAGGAGACCTTGATGAGCGTGAATTTTCAAGTCAATGGCAAGCCTGCCAAGGCCAATGCCGAAACCGATACCCCCCTGTTGTGGGTTTTGCGTGACGAACTGGGCATGACGGGCACCAAGTTCGGTTGCGGTGCGGCTTTGTGCGGTGCCTGCACGGTCCACGTCAATGGTGAAGCCGTGCGCTCTTGCCAGACGCCTGTGAGTGCTGTCGCTGGCAAAAAAGTGGCCACCGTCGAAGGCCTGTCCGCCAAGAACAACCACCCCCTGCAAGTGGCCTGGATCAAGCACGATGTGCCCCAGTGTGGCTATTGCCAGTCGGGTCAGCTCATGAGTGCTGCAGCCTTGCTCGCCAAGAACACCAACCCCAGCGATGCCGACATCGACAACGCGATGAGCGGCAACATCTGCCGCTGCGGCACTTACCCCCGTATCCGCGCCGCCATCAAAGATGCCGCCGCCACGATGCGCAAAGCCTGATCCGCTGGAGAACACACATGACTGAAATCCAAACTTCTCGCCGCTCATTCCTCAAGACCAGCGCAGCCGTGACCGGTGGCCTGCTGATGGCCGTTAACCTGCCTGGCACCCTGGGGCAAGCGATGGCTGCTGGCACCGTCAGCACGCCCAATGCCTGGGTGCACATCGCCGATGACAACAGCATCACCATCCTGAGCGCTCACTCTGAAATGGGTCAAGGCGTTCACACCTCCATGCCCATGTTGGTGGCCGAAGAACTCAACGTGGACCTCAGCCAGATCAAGGTGGTCGATGCGCCTCCCGGTGCCGCGTACGTCAACGCTTTGTTGGGTGCACAGATCACCGGTGGTTCGACCTCCGTGCGCGGCAGCTGGGAAAAGCTGCGTGTTGCAGGTGCTCAAGTGCGTGAAATGCTGGTGTCCGCTGCCGCTGCAGAGTGGAACGTGGACCGCGCACAGATCAAGGCCGACAAGGGCATGTTGATCGGCCCCAACGGCAAAAAAGCCACGTATGGCGCCATGGCCGCAGCGGCATCCAAGTTGCCCGTGCCCGAGAAACCAGCCATCAAGGACCCCAAAGACTTCCGCATTGTGGGCAAGCGCACCAAGCGCTTGGACACACCGGCCAAGACCAACGGCACCGCTGAGTTCGGTATCGACGTCAAGCTGCCCGGCATGGTGTACGCCACCATCGTGCAGTGCCCCGTCATCGGCGGCAAGGTCAAGAGCTTTGACAGCGCACAAGCCAAGGCCATGCCTGGCGTGCAAGCCGTGGTGCAGGTCAGCGACGGCGTGGCCGTGGTGGCCGACTCCTGGTGGCGTGCCAAGAAGGCGGCTGAGAAGCTGAGCGTTCAATGGGACGAAGGCGCTGTGGCGTCGATCAGCGATGCTTCCATGCTGGAAGGCAACCGCGCTGCCGCCAAGTCTGGCAAGGTGATTCCGATCATCGCGTCCAAAGGCGATGTGGCCAAGGCCATTGGTGGTGCCGCCAAGGTGCTGGAAGCCGAATACATCACGCCCATGCAATCGCACTCGCCACTGGAGCCGATGAACTTCACGGCCCATGTGCAAGGCAACAAGGCCCTGTTGATTGGTCCTACCCAGTTCCAGCAAGGAGCGCACGGTGCTGTCGCCGGTGCCTTGGGCCTCAAGCCCGAAGACGTCACTTTGAAGACCACTTACTTGGGTGGTGGCTTTGGCCGCCGTCTGGAGTTGGACTTTGTCGTTCAAGCCGCAGAGATCTCCAAGGCCGTTGGCAAGCCGGTCAAGCTGGTGTGGACGCGCGAAGAAGACATGACCCATGACTACTACCGTCCCATGGGCGTGAACAACGTCAAAGGCGGTCTGGACGCGTCCGGCATGCCCGTGGGCGTGCACTTCAAGGTCACTTCGCAATCGGTCACACAACGCGCCTTCGGCCTGCCCAAAGAGACCCTGGACCCCTTCATGGCTGAAGCCGCTGTGGCTGGCTACAACGTGCCCAACACCCAACACGATCTGGTGATCCATGACACCGGCTTCCGTGTGGGTTACTGGCGCGCTGTGAGCCACAGCATGAACGCTTTCGCCAACGAGAGCTTTGTGGACGAAATGGCCAAGGCCGCAGGCCAGGACCCTTATGCTTACCGCATGAAGATGCTCGAAGGCAAGCCACGTTACGCCAACGTGCTCAAACTGGCTGCTGAAAAAGCGGGCTGGGGCAAGCCTGTGGCCAAGGGCCGTGCACGCGGTATTGCCTTGATGGAAGGCTACGACAGCTACATGGCACAAGTGGCCGAGGTGAGCTTGAACAAGGACGGCAGCGTCAAGGTTCACAAAGTCACTGTGGCCGCTGACGTGGGCCACATGGTCAACCCCGACACGGTGGAAGCCCAGCTGCAGTCCAGCATCATCTTTGGCATGGGCGCGGTGCTCAAGCACCAGATCACCATGGCCAATGGCCGCGTGAAAGAGACCAACTACAACACCTATGAGCCTGTGCGCATGCATGAAACGCCACAGATCGACATCGTGTTGGTCAAGAGCACTGAAAAGCCTGGCGGCATTGGTGAGCCTGGCACTGCGGTGGCTGCGCCTGCGATTGCCAACGCCGTGGCGGCCCTCACGGGCAAGCGCGTGCGCCGCCTGCCATTGACCGCCGACGCGATCCGTCAAGCTTGACGTCCGGAGGTCTGCTGTGGAAAGTCTGGATCTGCGTGTGCTGGCCGATGTGCTGGCCTGGAAACAAGCTGGCCACAGTGTGACCCTGGTCACCGTGGTGGAAACCTGGGGCAGCGCCCCCAGGCCACCCGGTGCTTTATTGGCTGTGCGAGACGATGGACTGGTCAGCGGTTCTGTCTCGGGTGGCTGTGTAGAAGACGATCTGATCGCCCGCATCAAAGCTGGCGAGTACGAACACCTGACCCATCCCTCGATGGTGGCCTACGGTGCCACCAAGGAAGAGGCCGCACGTTTTGGCTTGCCTTGCGGTGGCACTTTGCGTTTGGTGCAAGAGCCGGTGAAAGACACCGCCTGGATCGAACAAATCCTGGAGCGCACACGCACGCACCAGTTGGTGGCCAGAACATTGAGCCTGAAAGATGGTCGCGTGCAACTGCGCGATGCTCAGCGCGGTGAGATGCTGCAGTTCGATGGCATCGCCTTGACCACCTTATTTGGTCCTCGCTGGCGCTTGTTGTTGATTGGCGCTGGTCAGCTCGGCCAGGCTGTGGCCCAGATGGCCGGCATGTTGGATTTTGAAGTCCTGGTGTGCGACCCCCGTGAAGAGTACGCAGCTGCCTTGCAGATGAATGGCGTGACCCGCGTGATGGGCATGCCCGACGACGTGGTCAGGGACATCGTGCCCGATGCACACACGGCCATCATTGCCCTGACCCATGATGCCAAATTGGACGACATGGCCCTGATCGAGGCCCTGAACTCTGATGCGTTTTACATCGGTGCCCTGGGCTCACGGCGCAACCAGGCCACACGCAAAGCCCGGTTGGCCGAGCACTTCGATTTGACCGAAGCGGCGTTGGCCCGACTGCACGGCCCCGTGGGTTTGCAGCTGGGTGCCAAAACACCAGCCGAGATCGCCGTGTCCATCGTGGCCGAGATCGTTCAGGTCAAAAACACCGTGGTCAAAAAAAGCGGTGAAGCGGTGGCGCTGAGCAGTCTGGACATCGGCGACTCACGCATCACCGCCTGCGCCTTGACTTGATGTGAACCCGCCATCGGTACCGGAAAAGTCATTGCAAGCGGCAATGCGATAATCATGGCCATGCAAACCCTGCGCAACGCCCAACTGCTCACCCGCCTCGTGCTGGTGTGGTTCGCGTTGTTCATTGGGGTGGCGGTGGCTTCGCCGCTGGTCAAGCCAGAGGCCACGCAGCTGGTCTGCACCGCCATGGGCAGCATGAAGTTGGTGCAAGCCGACGCCGATGACAACGGTGCTGCCGCTTTGCACACTGCACTGGACTGCCCTGCTTGCCTGCCTTTGGTGGCTCCCCCCGTGGCTGCTTTGCCAACCTTGCTGCCCCCTGGCGGCTTGTCGCACGTTTTGCAAGCAAGGCCTGCCGCCCTGCTGGCCAGCTTGCTGGGGCAGCCCTGGCAGGCCCGCGCTCCTCCCGCTTTTTCTGCCTGAGTGCCCTGTTGGCGAAGCACAGCTTCGCCAACAAGCTTTTCAGCGCATCTGGCGCTTGCCGCCGTCACGATTTTTCTTAACCCTGTCCAGGAGTGATCCATGCAACGTCTTGTTTTGTCCGTGTCTGCCCTTTTCTTGTCCGTGGCCGCATCGGCCCAAGTGACCGTCAAAGACGCTTGGGTGCGCGCCACTGTGCCCCAGCAAAAGGCCACCGGGGCCTTCATGCAACTGCAGTCGGCGCAAGATGCCAAGCTGCTGTCGGCCCAATCGCCTGTGGCCGGTGTGGTCGAGGTGCACGAAATGGCCATGGACGGCGGCGTCATGAAAATGCGTGCCGTGCCCAGCTTGGCCTTGCCCGCAGGCAAAGCGGTCGAGCTCAAGCCCGGCGGTTACCACGTCATGCTGATGGACCTGAAAGGCCAAGTCAAAGACGGTGACACCGTGCCCGTGACCTTGGTGGTGGAAGGCAAAGACGGCAAACGCCAGTCGGTCGAGCTCAAAGTGCCTGCCCGCACAGCCGCCGCCCCGGCCATGAACCACGGCGCAGGCCAGATGCACAAGCACTGATCGGCCTGAGCATCCAACACTGATCGGCCCATGACCTGGACCTCCTTCCAACTGCGCAAACTCAGCCTGCTGGTGCTGTGCGTGATGCTGCTGGGTGCCCTGGCACCCACGGTCTCACGTGCACGCGCCTGGAGCCAAGGTGCGCAGATCAACTGGACAGAAGTCTGCACCACCGACGGTGCACATCAGCTGGCGGTGGATCAGACCCCGGATGAGGGCAGTGCCCCAGTCCCTGGCATGGGCATGCTGGACCATTGCGCTTTGTGCGTGCTGGCTACGGACCGCATGGCCCCGCCCGTCACCCCCTGGGTCTGGCACGGTTTGCCCCAGGCGCCGCCCAAACTGGCGGACGCGCACATTCTTTTTATTCAAACCGTCCTGCTTTGGTCGGTGCACTCTCGCGCTCCTCCCGATTTGAGCTGAATTGTTGTCGTGCAGGCGTGTCCGCCTGTTCATGTCCGGTTGACGCCCCAAAGCAGTTGAACCGGCAAATTCAGTCAGGAGAAAAGCGTGAAATTCTTAACTCAAATTCCGGTGGGCGAGCCCATCGTTGTCGCCCGTGGCCAAACCTTGTTGAGCGCCGGCTCGGTCGGCCCGGTCTGGCGGGTGACCCAAGGCGTGTTCAAGCTGGAACGCACAGGGCAGGATGGCCAAACATTGGTGCAACTGGCCCATGCAGGCGACTTGATCGGGGTCGAGGCCTTGTGCGCCGAGCCCTATGCGTTTTCGGTGGTGGCCCTGGTGGCCGCCAAGGCGCAGCCGATGGCCGTCAACCATGACCTGGACCGCTACACCACGATGGCCCAAGGCTTCATGCAGCAGCAGCGCCAGACCTGCGACATGCAGCGCCTGCGCACCGGGCACATTGGGCAACGCCTGGCCTATTTGCTGACTGTGCTGGGGCGTCAGTCAGACGGGCGCATTGTGGACGTGCCGCGCAAAGATTTGCCCACTCTCAAGGAAATGGCGCGTGTGGTGGATTCGGCATTCGAGACCGTTTGCCGCGAGCTCAACCGCCTGATGGTCGAGCGTCAACCCCAGCGGGTCAAGCCCGCGTCTGTGTGGGCCGGGGCTGAGCCGTTTGCCTTGGCGGCTTGAGGACTTTTCATGAACTGCAAAACCATGAACCTCTTGGCGCTGCTGCGCAAAACCGGCTTCGGGTTGGGCTTCGTTTTGGGCGGGCTGTTCATCGGCGCTGTGGCGCTGTGGACACCTCAGGCCCACGCCCATGACTTCAAACAAGGCGATTTGGTGATCGACCATCCCTATGCCACGCCCAGCCTGGCTGGCACACGCAACGGCAGTGTGTACTTCAAAGGCCTGCGCAATCGGGGCGGCCAAGCCGACCGTTTGATCGCAGCCAAGAGCGCGGTGGCCGAGCGGGTGGAATTGCACCAGATGCAGATGGACGGGCAAGTCATGCGCATGCGTGAAGTGCCTGCCATTGAGCTGCCTGCACGCACCGAAGTCAACTTACGTCATGGCGGTGCAGGCACACACCACCTGATGCTGCAGGGCCTGAAACAGCCCTTGAAAGACGGCGACCGCTTCGACCTGGAGCTGGTCTTTGAAAAAGCCGGAACCCGGCGTGTGAACGTCTGGGTCCAAACACCGCGCTCGGGCAATGCCAGCCCTACACATCAACACTGAAACCCACCAGGAGACCCTCATGAAAAAACTCTTGATCACAGCCGCAGCCCTGGCACTGGCCGCTTGCAGCACGGTGCCCAACGCACCCAAAACCGCGCAGGTGTCGCTCAACTTTGCGGCGCAAATCAACGGCCAGTCTTTTGTCTGCGGTCAGCGGTACGACGGCGTGGGCACCACACGTTCGAGCATCACGCCCAGCGACTTTCGCATGTATGTGAGCGAGGTGAAGTTGTTGCGCCAAGACGGCAGTGCCGTGCCAGTGCAACTGGCACAAGACGGCATTTGGCAGCACCAAAACGTGGCCCTGATCGATTTTGAAAACGGCACCGGCCCCTGCCGCAATGGCACCACCTCCACCAATACCGCCGTGCGTGGCCAAGTGCCTGCGGGTGACTATGTGGGTGTGGAGCTGACCGTGGGCGTGCCCTTTGCACTGAATCATCAAGACCCGACCGTCGCCCCTGCACCGCTTAACTCCACGGCCATGTTCTGGAACTGGCAAGGCGGCTACAAGTTCATCAAGTTCGACACCACCAGCAGTGGCATCAGCACCGACAAACCAGCTGCCCCTAACGCCATGGGCCCTGTCACGCGCTATTCGGTGCACCTGGGCAGCACCGCGTGCGCGGGCGACAGCAAAACCCAAGTCCCCAGCGCCTGCCAAAACCCCAACCGCATGACCGTGCGCCTGAACCAGTTTGACCTGGCCAAAAACACCGTGGTGGTGGACATGGGCGCTGTGTTGGCACAGGCCAATGTGGACGTGAACGCCAAAGGCACATCACCCGGCTGCATGAGCTTTTTGAAAGACGCCGACTGCCCGCCCGTGATGAACGCTCTGGGCTTGGCCTATGACGGCGTGGCCGCTGCTGGCCCGCAGCGCCTGTTGTCCCAGCGCTGATCGGCCATGAAGCGTTTGCCTCGCTCCCTCGTGTTGTGGCCCGCGTTGGTGCTGGGCTGGGTGCTGCTCAGCGGCAGCGCCTTGCAGGCGTACCACTGGGGGCTGCCCGCATGGGTGCCTCGCCCGGTGGAGCCGGCTGACAACCCCATGAGTGCGGCCAAGGTCGAGCTGGGCAGGCACTTGTTTTATGACCAACGCCTGTCGGCCGACAACAGCATGTCGTGCGCCAGCTGCCACCACCAGGACAAAGCCTTCACCGATGGGCGGGCCTTGTCTGAAGGCGTGACGAAGGAGCAAGGCAGCCGCAGTGCCATGTCGCTGGCCAATGTGGCGTACCTGCCCGTGCTCACCTGGGCCAACCCGCACTTGACCGCGCTGGAGGTGCAAGCCTTGGTGCCGCTGTTTGGCGAGCACCCGGTCGAGATGGGCATGGCAGGGCGTGAGAAAGAGCTGTTTGCACGCCTGCAAGCCGATGCGCGTTACCGCGAACTGTTTGCCAAAGCCTTCCCGGCCGAGGCAAGCCAGGGCGCGCAGGCGCTGTATTCGCTCAGCACCGTGACCAAAGCGCTCGGCAGCTTTCAGCGCAGCTTGTTGTCGTTTGACAGCCCTTATGACCGCTACCAATACGGCGGACAAAAAGACGCCATCAGCGCATCGGCCAAGCGCGGCGAGGCGCTGTTCTTTGGCGAAAAGATGGAGTGTTACCACTGCCATGGCGGCTTCACCTTCACCGACAACATCCGCCACCAAAAACTGCCGCTGGCCGAACAAGGCTTTCACAACACCGGGCTGTACAACCTGGATGGCCGGGGCGCGTATCCGGCCAACAACATCGGCATCAGCGAGCTGACGGGCAATCCCGACGACATGGGCCAGTTCCGCACGCCCACGCTGCGCAACGTGGCGCTGACCGCGCCCTACATGCACGACGGCTCGATCCCGACGCTGCAACAAGTCATCCGCGAGCACTACGCCCAAGCGGGCCGTGCAGGCAACACCCCTGCAGGCCCCAACCCCATGCGCAGTTCGCTGATCGCCGGGTTTGAAGTGAGCGAGCAAGAAGTCACCGACTTGGTGGCGTTTTTGAATGCGCTGACGGACAAGACCTTCGTACAGAACCCTCGGCACGGCAACCCGTGGTCTGTGCAGCGTTGAAGCATTGCCAAGCATGTCCACCACTTCGTCAACCCTGCGCCGCCTGACCCGCCTTGTGCTGGTCTGGTACGTGCTGTTTGTGGGGGTGTCGGTTTTGGCGGCCACGCTGCAGCCCAAAACCATGGACGTGGTGTGCTCCAGCATGGGCCTCATGAAGTTGGTGGTGCAAGGCGAGGGCGGTGACGCCCAGGTGCGCAGCAGCATGGACTGCCCGCTTTGCGCCCACGCCACGCCAGCTCTGCCGCCGCCCACGGTGGCCGCTCTGGCCCATGTGGCCGATGTCCGCTCGCACATCGTGCAGCGTCTGCCCGAGGCCGTGCTGATCGCACGCACGGCACCGCCTTTGCCCTCTCGCGGGCCGCCTGAACTGAACTGATCGCCGCAAGGCCTCTTGGCTTCGCCCGAATTTGTACGGGTGATTTCTTTTTGCGTGCATGGCTGTGCCTGCCTCTGGCCCCAATGCGTTTGCGCAAACCCAACCTCTGGAGGTGCTGGTCACCGCACCAGCAGTCATTGACAGCAACAGCACCGACGACAAGTCGCCGTCATGACCGCATTTGTGTCACCCCCATAACGCTCAAAAAATCATGAACAACAAAGCATTTATTCTTTTGTCTACGGCCTTTGCGGCCTCATTGGCTTGCGCCCAAGTGTCCACAGTGAACGAGGTGAGAATTTCGACAGATCGTGGGCGCGCCGAATTGTCGCCCCAAAACGCACGCAATCCTTTTCGTTTGGCTGGCAGCGATGATTTGCATACCCAAACATTGACGCGCCAAGACATTGAGGAACTGCGACCCGCCAACGTGTTTGAATTGCTGAACAATGCGACGGGCGTTTTGTCCACCGAAGGCAGTCGCAAGGGTTTTGCGAACCTGAATATCCGAGGTGACAGCAATTTCATCTGGATCGTTGACGGTGCTTACCTGCAAGCCAATATGGCTGGCCGTTTGATGAAGAACATTCCCATCATGGCCATTGAAGAAGTGCAGGTGGTCAGAGGTGGTACGGCATTGACGATGGGACCCATGACGGGTTCGGTCAGCCCCGGTGGGGCACCGGTGGATGGTTTTGTCATCGTGCGCACACGCAAGCCCCAAAAAAATGAGGGCCAAGCCCGCCTGGCGGTCGAATCCAACGACACCGTTCAAGCAGGCCTGTGGGTGGGTCGCCGTGTAGGTGAACCGGAGCACAAGGGCTACATCGCAGGGCTCTTGAACTACAGCGACACCAATGGCCCTTCGGAATTGCTGGACAACGGCGCTGGCTACAACGTGTGGCGTGAATCGTCTTCGGGGCTGGCCAAAACTGGATTTGAATCACACGGCTGGCTCCTTGACTTGATGGCTTACAAAGACAAAGGTCAGTTTGGAGTTCCCAACGCCAATTTGCATTTTGGCCCGACAGGCAACCCGCCTGTGCGCGGCACCAACGGCAATTGGTTTGTTGATCCTTCACAAACCGACTTGTGGGTCATCAATGGCAGCAAGACCTGGAGCACCTCACAAACCACGTTGTTTAGTCTGTCGAACACGCGAAGCCACCAGGTGCTGAACACGACATCGCCTGCGACAGCCAATCTGAACGACAACGAAACCACCCATGTGAACATCCGCCAACACATGGACTTTGACAAAACGCGAATCGCGCTTGGCGGTGATTTTTTGCATTGGCATAACCCCTCCGGCATGAATTATTTCGAGGGCATTGAGCGAGAAGAGAAAACCCAAGGCCTGTTTGCCACGGTCGAACAAAAGTTGATGGGTGATCGCCTGACTTTGGACGCGGGCTTGCGTCGCGACAAAGTCAAGGTGCTGCACGGATTGGATTACTACACAGCAGGTGTACAGCCACCAGGCGGTGTCAATTCACCGCTCATTTTCCAAAACCGCACTTTGCCAGCGGCAGAGTTTTTCAGCACAGGTGCCAGCTACCAATTGAACACGGATTGGAAAGCGACGGCCCGCTATGCCCACGCCGAACAAGTCAGCCGCAACCTGAACCCCATGCCGGGCGTTGTATTGGGGGATGACCAACAAGACAAGTGGGAGTTGGGCTTGGCAGGCAGTGTGAACGCCTGGTTCAATCCCTCTGTGAACCTGTTTTCGCGCAAAGTCGCGAATGAAAAAAGCGTCAAGGGGTTTACCTACACCGCCGTCAGGCCGACACCGGCCAACACCACTTGCCGCAGCGCAGTGGCCACCACCGGCGCGAACAACTTGAAATGGAATGGCACATCCGACATCGCGGAATGCTATGGCCAAGATGACACACTGCGTCAAGGTGTTGAGTTGATCAGCACAGGGCGCTTGTTGGACAACGGCAGTTACCGCTTGGGTTGGACGCATTTCACAAAACTCCAACGTGTTGAATTGACCACCCCCAAGGACATCGCAGACTTGGCCTTGTCACAAGCTTGGGGTGCTTACAAGGTCACGGCCAGTGCCAAATATGTGAGCAGTTACCGTGGCAGTGCCACAGATACTGCGGCTTACTTGGGTGGTTACACACGCGTGGACTTGGGTGTGGGTCGTGATTGGCGTTGGAACGACATGAATTGGCGTGTCACCACGTATGTCAAAAATCTGACCGATAAGAAATACGAAACCAGCAACGGCGTGCAAGACATTGGCCGGGTCCTTGGTTT
Source organism: Limnohabitans sp. MMS-10A-192 (assembly GCF_003063335.1). Classification (GTDB taxonomy): domain Bacteria; phylum Pseudomonadota; class Gammaproteobacteria; order Burkholderiales; family Burkholderiaceae_C; genus Limnohabitans_A. The sequence goes on from NZ_NERX01000009.1 coordinate 75,303, forward strand.
GGAAGTCGTGAGCCAGTTTTAAAGACAAGAACATGCCAAAACATCACAAAAAACCCTGGACCGCCCGTCGCATTCATTTGTGGGTGGCAATCATCCTGGCCTTGCCGTTCATGGTCATGGCCATCAGTGGCATCCTGATTTCGATGCGCAGCGTCACCCAAATTCAGGTGCCCATGAGTTGGCTGGGGTCCGAATCGGTGCCCGAGCGCTTGCCGTTCATGTCTTACATGGAGTCATCGGACGGCAACGTCTGGATCGGCAATGCCAAGGGCCTGACCCGTGTGGGGTCGGGGCAGACCGAAACCATTGAAGCCTTTGCCGGGCAAGAGGTGGTCGGGCTGGCCCAAGTGGCCAACCTCCCTTGGCCCGTGGTCGCCACCCGCATGGCTTTGTGGGTGCGACAAGACGATGGGCAATGGAGTGCGGTCAAACGCGGGCGGGTGCGTCAGGTCTCGCGTCTGGCCGATGGCCGTGTGCTGGTCATCCAGGGGGGACGCGGCGAGATGGCCGATGGCAAACCTTGGATCACTGCGGACGGTGTGACTTGGGAAATCCACAAACGCGCCATGATGAGCAACAAGCAATTGCCCACGCTTGACAACCCGACGGTGGCTTTGCACCAGTTCATGCGCGAGGTGCACTCGGGTGCTTATGTGTTCGGCAAAGGCCCGGGTGAGATGGCTTGGAGCAACGTCATGGGCTGGGTGCTGATCTTGCTTTGCCTGACGGGGCTGTGGATGTGGTTCAAGCGCGAAAAGCAAAAAGGCGAGGAGCGCCGCCGTATCCAAATTCAGGGGACGCCATCATGAATATGCTGATCACTTTCTTGGCGCTGTGCATGCTGGCCGCTGTGCTGTTCACTTTGTGGGGCGTGGTGTGGGGCTTGTCGTTTCGCCAAAAAATCAAGCCCCAGCTGGCCCTTGTTCAGTCGCTCAAGACGACGCTGCACTTGCAAGGCCATGGCGATGTGCCTTTGGAGCCCGGTGTGCTGCTCAACAGCTTGTGGGAGCACTTGCCCAAAGCGGATTGCCAGTCTGGCGAGTGTGGTGGCTGCAAACTCAAGCTGCGCCAAGGTCAGGTGACATGGATTCGAGAGCCCCAAGCACAGGTGGACCGCTCATGCGAAATCCTGGCATGCAGCTGTGAGGCGGTGGTGGGGCAGTCCCTGGTGTGTGAGGCATTGCCTTCATAAGCGTGTATCTCCGTGTTGTGTGCCCAAGCCCTGAAACTGCGTTCGGCTGCTGACGACCCGATCAGCCCGTCTCACAGCATCCGCCTTCAGCGCAATTGCTCGGCATCGCCGAGGACGCTGCTGGCGGTGCTGGGGGGCTTGTCGGCCGTGTCGTTGACGATTGGCCTGGCCTTTTGGATGATGAATGCGCCGTGGGTCTTGTTTTTTTCGGGTGTCGAAGTGCTGGCCGTAGCTGTGGCGTTCCTTGTCCATGCGCGCTCGGTGGCTGACAGCGACACCTTGGTGCTGACGGCGTTCGAGGTGCAAATCATTCAAGAGCGCCAGGGCAAGCTCCAAAGCTTCAGTTTCAACCGCAGCTTGCTCCGCGTTGGCATGACTGCGGGTTTTGATCCTTGCATTGCTCTGCACAGTGGCGGACAAACGGTGACGTTTGGCCTGGGCTTGCGCCCGGCTGTGCGCCGTGCCGTTTGCCGCCAACTGCAAAAAGACCTGGCCCATGCGTCTGCGCGGGAATGTGTGCACAAGCTGCAAGCTGTGCTGGCGCAAGCGGGTGTGAGGGCGGTGGTGTTGAATGCGCATGGATGACTGAACGTCATGGCCAATTTGACATGGATCAACGGCGTTTTTCGGTTTTGCGATAATCGCGCCATGTTTTTTTCACCCACCCCCCTGCGCCGTCTGGCCCGCCTTGTGCTGGTCTGGTACGTGCTGTTTGTGGGGGTGTCGGTTTTGGCGGCCACGCTGCAGCCCAAAACCGTGGACGTGGTGTGCTCCAGCATGGGCCTCATGAAAGTGGTGGTGCAAGGTGAGGGCGGTGACGCCCAAGTGCGCAGCAGCATGGACTGCCCGCTGTGCGCCCACGCCACGCCCGCCCTGCCGCCGCCCACGGTGTCCGCTCTGGCCCATGTGCCTGATGCCCGCTCGCACATCGTGCAGCGTCTGCCCGAGGCCGTGCTGATCGCACGCACGGCTCCGCCTTTGCCCTCTCGTGGGCCGCCTGTTTCGAATTGATCCCTGTTGAACCGGACTGAACACCGCCAGGTGTTCGGCGCTTGTTGTCACTGCGGCCCTGTGTGCTGGCGGTGATTGATCGATTTGAAACTTGCCATGAAAAATACCCTCTCTCTTTCTCCTTTGTCTTTAGCCGTGTTCGGCCTGTTCACCAGCCTGAGTGGCCACGCTGTGGCCCAAACTTCAACAGCGCTGGACACCATCGTGGTGTCGGGTTCGCGCTCGGAAACCAAACTGTCCGAAACGCCCGTGTCGATTGGCTCGGTCACTCGCGCCCAGTGGGACGCCGACAAGCCCAAATCGGTGGGCGAGATCATCAACCGCATACCCGGTGTGCACTGGAACGATCTGGGCAACGAGCAGCACAGCATGGCCATTCGCCAGCCCATCAGCACCAACGCGGTGTACCAGTACCTGGAAGACGGCATCCCGATTCGTCCCCTCGGTGTTTTCAACCACAACGCGCTGAACGAAAACAACATGAATGGCTCAGGCGGTGTTGAGGTGGTCAAGGGTGCTGCATCTTCCTTGTATGGCAGCAACGCCGTGGGCGGGGCGGTCAACTTTTTGACACAACGCGCCTCCCGCACGCCCACCGGCTATGTGGGCATTCGACACGACAACACCGATGGGTTCACCCGCGTGGACTCTGGCGCGAGCAACACCTGGGGTGATCTGGGCTTGCGTTTCTCACACTACAGCTCGCAACGTGACACCAACAACTGGCAGCAGTACAGCGGGGGCAAAAAGGACTCGTTCACCCTGCGTGGCGACTACAACCTGAACGACAAATCCTGGTTGCGTGCATCGCTGGTGCACACCAACCTGGACTCGGACACGCCCGGCAGTTTGTTTGAAAACGACTTCCGCGCCAACCCGGGCAAAAGCATCAACACCTTCACCTGGCGCAAAGACAAAACCACCCGCGCCAATTTGGCCTGGGAGGGCGAAACCACCCAAGGCGGCTTGACCACGGTGACCCTGTTTGCCCGCAACAACGACCACGGGCAGTTGCCCAATTACACGATCTCGGGGTGCTCGGGCGCCACATGCAAAGGGACCTTGAACAACAACCACGTTGAATCATTGGGTCTGGATGTCAAGCACGAGCAAAAGCTTGATGGCTTGCGAGCCCGCCTGGTCACAGGCGTCTACATTGACCGCAGCCAGAACGACTATGTGTCGGACAATTTGAAAGTGGTGCGCGATGTGCCCACGGGGCGTTACATCAGCTACACCCTGAACAGCGTGGCCAACCCCAGCGGTGTGCGCAACTACGGTGCTGGCATTGCCAACGATGCCGCATTTGCACAATTGGAATTCAGCCCCACGGAAAAAATCCGTGTCGTGGCAGGGGGCCGCTATGACAGCATTCGTTACGACTTCAAAAACAATTTGACGCCAGGTTCCAACTACGGTGCGGCCAACGAGGTGCGCAGCTTTGCCAAGTTCAGCCCCAAGCTGGGCGCGACCTACGCCCTGAGCCCCACCAGCAGCCTGTACAGCAACCTGAGCATGGGCTTCACGCCGCCCGAAGTCAGCCAGCTGTACGGTAAGACCGCCATTCCCGAATTGAATTCGGCCACTTACGACAACGTGGAGGTGGGCTGGCGTGCCTTGTTGGCCTCTGGCATCCGTCTGGATTCGGCACTGTACCAACTCAGCGGCAAAGACACCATCGTGTCTTACACCTCTGAAATTGGCGACAGTTACAACAAGAATGCAGGCAACACACGCAGCCGGGGCTTGGAGTTGAGCCTGAACCAGGATCTGCGTGAATGGGACTGGCGCGTGGGCGCGACCTGGGCCGAGCACACTTTTATGAGCTACCGCGTCAGCGACAAAGTGGGGGCCATCGAAGACTATTCGGGCAAAGACATGCCACAGGCCCCCAACCACACCATCAACGCCCAAGTCGGCTGGAAATTCACACCGGCTTCGCGCGTGGCCTTGGGTCTGGTCAAGCAAGGCAGCTATTGGATGAACAACGCCAACACCGTGCGCTACGCGGGCCATACCCAGCTCAACCTGACTGCCAGCCACAGGTTGGGCGATGGCTGGGAGGTTTGGGGCCAGGTGCGTAACCTGACCGACAAGCTGTATTCGGACAACGCGTCCAGCAGCTACAAAAGCGGCGCTTACAAACCCAATGAGCAAAACACCTATGCCGCTGGTGCACCGCGCAGCGTGATGGTGGGATTGACCAAATCTTTTGGTCAACGTTGACGTGAAGTCTGGCTGGCGATGATTTGTTAAAAAGTAACAATGACTTCGCCAGCCTTTAATTCAATCTCCCGACTTTGTGAGAGAAGCCCATGAAATTATTGAACCGTTGGTGTGCCGTGTGGGGCCTGGTAATGACTTGGTCGTTTATGGTCCCGCAGGCTGGGGCGCAAGATGCTGTCAAGGATGCCAGCAAACCCGCTGCGACTTCACAGCACCGCCACCAGCGACCGCAACTGGCCACAGGCGCAGCCATTGCACCCGACGGCCGCTTGTGGGTGGTGGGCCTGAATGCGCAAGCGCAACTCTTTGTGCAAAGCACGCCCTTGGACGGGGCTTTGCAGTGGAGTGAAGCGCTCATCCTGAGCACCGGCGCTGACCCGATTGCGGCCGATGGCGAGAGCCGCCCAAAAATAGTGTTTGGCCCCCAAGGCTGGGCGGTGATCAGTTACACCATGCCGCTGACCAAGCCTTACACGGGTTTCATCCGCATGCTGCGCAGCAGCGATGGCGGGCAAACTTTCAGTGCGCCTTTTACGGTGCACCAGGACCGGCAGGAGATCACGCACCGTTTTGATTCGGTGGCCTTTGATGGGCAAGGGGTGTTGCACACGCTGTGGGTGGACAAGCGCGACCAGCCGCCCAAAGGCTCGGCGCAAAAGTACGCGGGGGCCGCGATTTACCGCAACGAGTCCAAGGACGGTGGTCAGACGTTTGGCCCCGACACCAAAGTGGCCGACCACTCGTGCGAGTGCTGCCGTATTGGCCTGGCCCGCAATCCGCAAGGCCAGTTGCAAGCGACCTGGCGGCATGTGTTCGACAACAGCACGCGCGACCATGCTTTTGCCAGCGTAGGTGCCCCAGCCAATCGCATCACCCGCAGCACGCACGACGACTGGCAGATCAATGCCTGCCCGCACCACGGTCCCGGCTTGGCACTCAACGCAGGCACTTCGGGTTACCACACCGTTTGGTTTGGCATCCGCAAAGTGGCTGGGCAAGATCAGGCCGCCGTGCGCTATGCCCGCCTGAATGCGCAAGGTGAGCCCTTGCCCGAGACCCTGCGCGCGTTGCCCGATGCGCGTGCAGAACACGCCGATGTGATGGCCGATGGCCAAAACGTGGCCGTGGTCTGGCGCAGCAGCGAAGGCGCGCAGACCACACTCAAAGCCTGGTTGTCCACCGATGGCGGCCAGAACTTCACCCTCAAAACCCTGGGCCAAGCCACGGGTTACAACGACCACCCGCGCCTGGCCCAAAGTGGCGCGCGCATGCTGGTGGTTTGGCGCAACACGCAGGAGACGCAAGTCCATGACATCCGTTTTTAAATCCACAGCGCACATGGTCTGCGCTGCCGCGCTTGGCTTCAATGCTTTGACGGTGCAGGCGCAGCATCCAGTAAGTCACGCGGTGCAACATTCGGCACAAGCCGCTCCAAGTTCCGCGCTCACAGTTGCCAGCCGCACGGTACTGCCTTTTGATGAAAAAACTTGGGCGCACGCCCTTCAACACGGCCCGCGCCCTGCGGCCTATTTGTTCACCACCTCGTATTGCAGTACTTGCCCTGCCGCCTTTGCGGTGTTGCACAAGGCGGTGCAGCAACTTAAAAACAAACCCGAATTGAATGCGGTCATGATGGATGTCAACGGCCCACAGGCGCTGCGCCACGCCACGCATTTCAAAGGCATGACCCAGATGTACGCTTTTGACGGGTTTGAGCCCGCCATCCGGCAAGCGGTGGATCCGGCCTGGCCCAACGTTACCCCTTATGTGGTGCTGGTGGATGCAAAAGGCCAGACGCAGCGGGTGATCGGTCCGCCTCCCGCCGCGATGCTCAAGCGCTGGTTGGCACCTGCTTGAAGTGCTCTGGCATGATTGAAGGATGACCTTATCGAGCCATTCCTCTGCGTCCTACCAAACCTTTGTAGCCGAACCCTACACCCCCAATATCGGGGCCACGCTCCATGGTTTGGACTTGTCGCAGCCATTGAGCGAGTTGGCTCAAACTGAGCTGAGAGCGGCCTTGGCCCGGTACGAGGTGATCTTTTTTCGGGATCAAGTGCTCACCCCTGCACAGCAGGTGGCGTTCACTCGCACCTTTGGCCAAGTCAATGAGGTCAAGGCCTTTTTCCCCCGCGTGGAAAGTCAACCCGAGATAGAGGTTGTGGAAAGCACCGCCGAGCGCCCGGCTGCCAACAACAATTGGCATTCCGACATCACCTGGCAGGCCAATCCACCCATTGGCACCAGCCTGTATGCGCAGGTCATTCCGGCCAGTGGTGGCGACACCGTCTGGGCCAGCATGACCACCGCCTACGAAGGCTTGGCCGCCGACTTCAAAGCCTATCTGGAAACTTTGAGCGCCATGCACACATGGGAGGTCACCGGCTGGACGGAGTACCTGCTGCGCCAAGATGCCAGCGGCGAGCAGTTGCAAGCCGCTCGCGCCAAATACCCGCCCGTGACGCACCCCGTGGTGCGCGTGCACCCCATCACGGGCAAAAAGATTTTGTACGTCAACCCCACCTTCACCACCCACATCCATGGTCTGCCACGTGTGCAAAGCGACGCGCTCTTGAGCCAGCTGTTTTCGCTGATCACCGCGCCCGAAGTGCAGGCGCGCCTGCGCTGGCAAGCCAACACCCTGGCAGTTTGGGACAACCGCTCGACCCAGCACTACGCCGTGGCCGACTTTTACCCACAGCACCGCAAATTGCACCGGGTCACATTCACGGCCGACCGCACTTTCTGAGTCTTATGCGGCAAAAGCCTGGGGAGGATGTGTCGCGCGTCTTTTCACACGGGGTATTTGAAAGCGTCTTCAGGTAAGCTTTGCAGACCACTTTTCTAGGAACTGCCATGAGCGAACCTTCTGCCTTCGGCTTTGGTCAATTTGTGCCGGGCTTTGACTTTTTGCAAAACCTGTCCAAAAACGCCGCACAAGCCCAGCCAGCTGCGGCTGCGGGCATGCCTGGGATGGCCAGCTGGGTAGCGCCCACGCTGAGCGTCGAGGAGATCGACAAGCGCATTCAGGAGCTCAAGTCGGTGTTGTTCTGGCTGGAGCAAAACACCACCGCGCTCAAGGCCACCATCCAGGCGATGGAGGTGCAGAAGATGACCTTGTCCACGCTGCAGAGCATGAACGTCAACATGGCCGATCTGGCCAAAGCCTTCACGGCCAAGCCGCCCGTGGCCGAACCTGCACCGACTGCGCCACCAGTGCCCGAAGCTGCTGTGCAAGAGCCCGCGCCCGAGGTGGCTCAAGACAAGGCCGCGGACAAGTCTTCCGAAAAGTCTTCGGCCAAACCCGCCGTGGACCCGATGCAGTGGTGGGGCGCCTTGACCCAACAGTTCCAAGACATCGCCGCCGCTGCTGTGAAGGACGTGGCCGCCGAGGCCATGAAGACCGGCATGACGCCCAAAGGTGCCAGCACTTCAGCGGCCAGCAAAAAGTCAGCCGCGGCTAAAAAAGCACCCGCCAAGAAAGCTGCCAGCGCCAAAACCAAACCGGTCGCCCAATCTGCGTCCCGCAAGGTGGCTCCCAAGCGCTCAAGCTCATGAAGCTCTTCCCTTACGGCCACGCCACCCACCCGCAGTGGCGCATGGCCGCAGGCCTGGTGCTGGCCCAGTTGCGGGCGCAACTGACCTTGCCCGACTATGCGCCCGAGCCTCGGCTGGCGCTGGTCTACATCACCGATCACTACGCCCACGAAGCGCAAGCGCTGCTGGACCATTTGCGCCAGGAGTTGCCCGAAGTCACCGATTGGGCTGGCACCGTGGGTGTGGGCATCGCGGTCAACAACGCCGAATACTTTGACGAACCGGCGCTGGCTGTGATGCTGTGCAACGTGCCGCCAGCGCACTACCGGGTGTTTTCGGGTGTATCGCCTTTGCCCGCTCAGTGGGCCGATGCCGCGCTGGTGCATGCCGACCCGGCCACGCCCGATCTGGCCGAGCTGATTGCAGAGATGGCTGGGCGCACCCAGCAGGGGTATTTGTTTGGTGGCTTGACCTCCAGCCGCACCCGCAGTGTGCAGTTCGCCATCAGCGCCGACCAACCGCAAAGCTTGGCGGCTGGGGGTGTCTTTGAAGGCGGGCTCAGCGGCGTGGCTTTTTCATCGCAGGTGGGTTTGTTGTCTCGCGTGACGCAAGGCTGCCAGCCTGTGGCACCAGAGCGTGAGATCACCGAGGCCGACAAGCATGTGGTGCTCAAGCTCAATGGCGAAGCTGCACTCGATGTGATGCTGGATGACCTGAAGATCAGCCTGAGTGAGCCGCAAAAAGCCATCCCCGTGGTGCGGGCCACCTTGGTGGGCCTCAGTCCTGCAGGGCAGGCGGGCGTGGGCCGTGCGGGCAACCTGGGCAGTGATGTGCTGGTGCGCCACATCGTGGGTTTGGACCCGATGCGCCAGGGCGTGGCGGTGGCCGAACATCTGGAGCCCGGCATGAGCCTGACGTTTTGCAAGCGCGATGTGCACGCAGCCCGTGCCGATCTGGTGCGGGTGTGCGCCGAAATCCGTGAAGAACTCGAACCCGAGATGCTCTCCATCGAAGCCATCAACGGACTCAGCGATGACCCGGTGGCCACCCTGCCCCAAGCAGGCAAGCGCATCGCAGGCGCGGTGTACGTCAGTTGCACCGGTCGCGGTGGGCCCCACTTTGGTGGCCCCAGCGCCGAGATGCAAATCATCCGCCATGCGCTGGGTGATGTGCCGCTGGTGGGCTTCTTTGCCGCTGGCGAGATCGCGCGACACCACCTGTATGGCTACACCGGGGTGTTGACGGTTTTCACTGAATAATTATTTTCAATCTAAAAAAATGAATACCTAAGAATGATAAATTCAGGCGCTGTGAATTTAATCACACTACTCTGAATAGGATCATTGATGAAAAAACTAGCAGTACTGGCGTTTGCGCTGGCATTGGGTGGATGTGCCACCCAGCGTTTCGATGTTCAAAGCACAGGCGCCCAGACGCCCGCTTATGACGAAGCCCAAACATTTTTTGTGGGTGGCATTGGCCAAAGCCAAGAAGTGGATGCAGCCAAAGTGTGTGGTGGCGTCAAAAATGTTCAGCGCGTTGAAACGCAATTGACACCCGGCAACGTCGGCTTGGGCTTGTTGACCATGGGCATTTATTCACCGCGTCAAATTCGCGTTTATTGCACACGCTAAGCAGGAGTCAGCATGAAAAAAACAATCATTTCCTTGTTGGCCGTTGCCGCTTTGAGCGGATGCACCACACAGACCGCGTTGATCAATGGCCACGACGGTGCACTCGCCAAAGAAGACATGCAAACCTTCTTTGTGGGGGGCTTGGGACAAGCGCAATCCATGAACGCTTCGGAAGTTTGCGGGGGCATCGACAAAGTTGCCAAAGTCGAGCGCACCAGCTCACCTTTGAATGTGCTGCTGAACTTCCTGACTCAAGGTATTTATTCGCCGCAGGATGCCAAGGTGTACTGCCGCAAATGATTCACCGGCTCAGCGAGAGCCCTTGTGATGGATCGGACCTTCGGGTCCGATTTTTTTGGCGCGATCGTGTGATGCGGGCTAAAGCCTTCGATCTGAACGGTCAGACCCCACGCGCGCGGTCGCTCTTGAATTGCGCCCGGAATTGCGAGAACTGGCCCGCGTCCAATGACTCGCGCACTTCGCGCATCAGGTTCAGGTAGTAATGCAGGTTGTGGATGGTGGTCAGCATGGGGCCGAGCATTTCGCCGCAGCGGTCCAGGTGGTGCATGTAAGCGCGGCTGAAACCCTCGCGTCCGCCTTGGTCCCATGACACGCCGGACGTACCTGCACAGGCGTGGCAGGTGCAGCTGGTGTCCAGTGGCTGCGGATCGTTCTTGTGGCGCGCGTTGCGCAGCTTCAGGTCGCCAAAGCGGGTGAACACCGTGCCGTTGCGGGCGTTGCGGGTGGGCATCACGCAGTCGAACATGTCCACGCCATCGGCCACGCCTTGCACCAGGTCTTCGGGCGTGCCCACGCCCATCAGGTAGCGCGGTTTGTTGGCAGGTAGGCGGTGCGGCGTGTGCGCCATGATTTGCAGCATCAGGTCTTTGGGCTCGCCCACGCTCACGCCACCCACGGCGTAACCGGGGAAGTCCATCTCCACCAGCGCGTCGAGCGACTCTTGGCGCAGGTTTTCAAACATGCCGCCTTGCACGATGCCAAACAGCGCGTTGGGGTTTTCCAGACGCGCAAATTCGTCTTTGGAACGCACGGCCCAGCGGCGGCTCATTTCCATCGACTTGCGCGCTTCGGCCTCTGTCGTCAGGTGCCCCTTGGTCTCGTAAGGTGTGCACTCGTCGAGTTGCATCACGATGTCGGAGTTCAGGATGGTCTGGATCTGCATGCTCACTTCGGGCGACATGAAGAGCTTGTCGCCGTTCACGGGGCTGGCAAAGGTCACGCCTTCTTCGGTGATCTTGCGCATGTCGCCCAGCGACCAGACCTGAAAACCGCCCGAGTCGGTCAGGATCGGTTTGTCCCACTTCTCGAAGGGGTGCAGGCCGCCAAAGCCTTTCATGATGTCCAGCCCCGGGCGCATCCACAGGTGGAAGGTGTTGCCCAAAATGATCTGCGCGCCCATCTCGTGCAGGCTGCGCGGCATCACGCCCTTGACGGTGCCATACGTTCCGACCGGCATGAAGATGGGCGTTTGCACCACGCCATGGTTCAGGGTCAGCGTGCCGCGACGGGCATGGCTGGAGGGGTCGGTTTTGAGCAGGTCGAATTTGAGCATGCAGCGATTGTAGGAGTGCTGTTGGTCCCCAAAAAAACAACCCGTCTTGCCCCCGTTGCGTCAATGGATCATCATTGACGAATGGAGGCAAAACGGGTTGAGACTCAAGACTCACTCATAGGGAGTCTTGATCACTGGTGCTTGTCAGTTGGGCGAAATACCCAATGCTTTCACGGTTTCCAGGTTGAGGAAGCCATCGACAGGCAAGCTTTTCGCTTTCTGATAGGCATTCACTGCTTTCATGGTGTTTGCGCGGATCAGACCATCGATGCGACCGGGGTTGTAGCCAGCAGCCTGCAGCGCGCGTTGGATTTCCATGATCTTGGCTGGCGTTGCATTGGTCTCGCACAAAACGGCTCGGCGTTCAATGCGTGCGTCCGCGACTTTGACTTGGTATTGCAGATCTTCGTATTGAGCGGGGACCTTGATTTCACGCACGCTGGGCGCTGCATCGACAACTTGGCGCGTGACAGTCTTGTAGACCGCAGGCACCACTTCTTCGCGCACGCTGGCAGGGCGGTCAATGACGCGGCGTGGCACCTGCTGTGTGACCGCGGGCACCGGAATTTTCCGTACGGAAGCGGGGGTGTCAATCACTTGACGGTCCACAGTGCGGTATTCCGCAGGCACCGTTACTTCTCGTGTTGACTCGGCCGTTTCAAGCACTTGCTTGGAGATGGTGCTGTAGACCGCTGGTGTCAAAAGCACTTCTTCGGTTTTGGCGGGGCTGACTTCGACACGTGACTTGATGACCTTGCTGGTTCCGGGAACTTCGATGGTTCGGACGGTGGCGGGTTGGTCAAGGACTTGACGCGAAACATTGACGTATTGCGCAGGCGTTCGCACTTCACGCACATAAGCTTCTTCACCGGACGCGGCGCCTGCCGACTTACCCGCAGTGGTGCGTTGCAAAGTTGCTGCACGTAAAACGCGGTCACCAGTGGGTGTGGCGATGATGTCGCCATTGTCATCAAATCGATAGCCTTGCATTTTCAGCATGTCCACATCGATCACTCTGCGTGTGACCGTCTGTGTTTGACCTGGAATGGCGATTTCCTTGCGCCCCGCTTCACGATCGACCACGCGGCGTGTCACAGTGGTGTACTGGGCTGGGACATCAATTTCTTTGGTCACTGCCGCAGTTTTCAGTACCTGACGGCTGATGGTTTCGTACTGTGCTGGCACTTCTACCAAGCACAGTACATCATCGTCCAGGTTGGTGTTGTCGCCGGTGATCACACGCGTTTCCAGCAATCCCTTGCTGCTGTCGGCAACAGCGGAGATGGTTCTTTGGCCCGCCTCCGATGATTTGTAATCGGTGCCCACTGCAAAACCTTTCAGGGGTTTCACATCCAGAGCGACACCAATCCATGCACGGCCCCGCTTCCACTCTTTATGTGCATCTGCAATCTTGACGCGCTCGGTCACAGTTTCAAAGACGGGCTCGGTGGTCACAAGGCGTTTGCCCGCAGGTTTGATTTCGACTTGCTCCGTGACAGTTTTGTAGGTGGCAGGCGTGACTTCGAATCGGCTGCTCTGGGCGCGCAGAACCACTTCCTCCCGAAGTGTTTTTGTGGGCAAAGCCAAGGGGACATAGGCCACACCTTCAGGCTTGATCATCACTTTTTCTGAGACTGTCTTGAACGTGGCAGGCACCGTTTCTGCGCGGGTTGTGGCCAGGCGATCGTCCACTGTTTCTTCGCGGTCTTCGTACTGTGCAGGGATGACCTTGAGCATTTTTCGCTCTGGGGTGACGAGCACCTTTTCCGTCACGGTTTTGTACGTGGCAGGAACCACTTCGAGGCGCTTGCTTTCAGGTTTGACCATGAGGCGTTCGCTGACCGTTTTGTAAGTCGCCGGTACAGGCTCTTCTCGCTCTGATGCGGGCTGCACTACCACCGTTTCTTGCACCGTTTTGTAGGTTGCGGGCACAGAAATCTGTTTTTTGATTTCAGGTGTCAGCATGACCTGCTCGGTCACTGTTTTGTACGTGGCCGGAATAACCTCCATCCTGGAGGTTTCTGCAATCTTCACCACACGCTCAGTTTTAGGCTCAAATTTGGCCGGAATTTGCACCGAGGCAAAACACTCTGAGGCTACCTGTGCATTCACAGGTGTGCCCAATGGGCGAGGGAAAGCCCCGCTGAAATTGTTATCGCACTGCAGCATGCTGGCGCGCACCAATTTTCCGGTGCTGTCAAAGTAGGCGTTGACCGGCATGTTGGGAGAGAACGGAACGAACTTGCCGACCAACTTGGCACTGACGCCGTCGCGTTCATGGGCTCTGTGGGTGCCCACGTCGCAAGATCCTTTGGTGTAGTCCGCGACCGTCAGGGCCTTGAGTTCCATGGCGCGAACGTCGACTTCACCAGCACGTTTGAGAGGTGCATGTGTGGTGTACGGTTGGTAAAACTTGGCATCCCCGGACTCGATGGCCGCCACACACTCAGCCAAAGTGTCATAACCCACGTTGCCGTTGCCATCGTGGTGGGTGGCTGCAGTGGCTTGCATGGCGCACAGGCTGATCAAGCTCAATCCCCAGCCCATAAGCAAGGGGTTCTGTCGTTTGGAAATCATGGTTGAGTTCTTCCTTGTTACAAAAGAAAAACATAATAGTAAACAAACTGCTAACAAAGTAATAATTAGCGTAATAAATGTATTTTTTTGTACAGCGGCTGCATCATTAGGTCTTGTGGGGTAGACCCAAGCCCAGCGCTCAAGCGCTTTGAGTTGTTGCGGGGTGAGCGCTGTCGCCAAAGAGCTGGGTCAACTGACCCCGCAGCCACTGGTGCCCTGGATCTTTGTGCAAGTGTGCGTGCCAGAACTGGTGGATGACGCTGCCGTCCACCGCCAGCGGCAGTGGCCGCGTCGTCAAAGTAAAGGGGCCTGTCACGCGCTGTACCACGACCCCTATTACCAGCGGCATGTGGTGGGTGCGCCCATCGTGCGGCGGGTCGAAGATGGGCGCATTCACGCAGAAGCCAATTACGCGGTGTTCCGCACCAAGCTCGACAAGGAAAGCACCGTGTTCAATGTGGGCCGTTACATCGACACCATCGTGCACACGCCCGAAGGCTTCAAGTTCGCCGAGCGCCTGTGCGTGTACGACAGCGAAATGATCCCCAACTCCATCATTTATCCAATTTGAGCCAACAAGATAGACGCATCGATCACCCTCCCTGTGTCTTTGCCACCTTTGATGCGTCTTTCACCTTCTACGCCTCCGTCACCCCGGGCTTGACCCGGGGGCCATCTTCAACAGGCGTGGATCCCGGCTCGGAGGCCGGGATGATAGAGAAGACCAACATTCGACGAACGAGCACAAAACATGACCAACACAGCAATGAGCAACTGGATTGACGTGGCCGCCGAGGCCGATTTGTTTGAGGGCGCAGGCATCGCCGTGGCCCCCGAGGGACAAGACATTGCCCTCTTCAGCGTGGACGGCGAAGTCTTCGCCATCAACAACCTGTGCAGTCACGGCAATGCCAAGTTGTGCGATGGCTTTGTCGAAGGCCACCATGTGGAGTGCCCGTTTCACCAGGCGCAGTTCAGCCTGCGCGATGGTTCAGTGGCCTGCGGCCCGGCGACCGAGCCGGCCAAAACCTGGCCGGTCAAGATCGAAGGCGGGCGGGTGTTTCTTCAGCTGGCTTGAGACGCAGGCGGTGTGTGTGTCAACAGCATCGCATCCCCATAACTGAAGAAGCGGTACTGGTTCGCAATGGCGTGTCGGTAAAGTCCCATGATGTGCTCGTAGCCCGCAAAGGCGCTGACCAACATCATCAGTGTGCTCTTGGGCAGGTGGAAGTTGGTGATCAGCCGGTCCACCACTTGGAATTCAAACCCCGGCGTGATGAAGATTTGTGTGTCGCCGCTGACCTGCTTGAACTTCGCCCACGACTCCAGCGTGCGCACCGTCGTTGTGCCCACCGCCACCACCTTGCCGCCCCGCGCTTTGCAAGCGGCAATGGCCTGCTGTGTGGCTTCGGGCACTTCGTACCACTCGCGGTGCATGGTGTGGTCGGCGATGTTCTCGGTCTTGACGGGCTGGAAGGTGCCCGCGCCCACATGCAGCGTGACGCTGGCGCGTTGCACGCCACGGGCTTGCAGCGCAGCCAGCAAGGCCTCGTCAAAGTGCAGTGCAGCGGTGGGCGCTGCCACCGCACCGGGGGCGCGCGCAAACACGGTTTGGTAGCGCTGCGCGTCTTCTGCGGTGTCGGTGTGCGCAATGTAGGGCGGCAGCGGCACATGGCCGTGTTTTTCCATCAGCGCATGCGGCTCATCGCTCAGTTGCAAATGGAACAGCTGGCCGTTTTCATCAGGCCAGCGGCCCAGCAGGGTGGCATCAAAACCACCGTTGTGGGCGCCGCCCATCATGAACATCTTGCCGCCCACCAAAGGCTTTTTGCTGACCTTCATGTGCGCCACCACCTGATCGCCAGGGAGCACGCGCTCGATCAGCAGCTCCAGCTTGCCGCCCGAGGCCTTCTCGCCAAAGATGCGCGCCTTGACCACCTTGGTGTCGTTGAACACCAGCAGGTCGCCCGCATGGAGCAAGTCGGGCAGCTCACGGAAGATGCGATCGACCACGGTGCTGGAGGAACCATCCAGCAAGCGAGAACCGCTGCGCTCGGCAGCAGGGTGTTGGGCAATCAGCGCGGGGGGGAGTTCGAAGTCGAAATCACGGAGGGTGAATTCGCGGGGGGAGGCGGAAAGAGTGGTCATGCTTCAGGGCCGGACAGGCCCGTTCGAAGTTGGAAAGCATGGATTGTAAGAACCTGGTTTGGGTTCGCGCACGTTGAGGACAAGAATGCGGGTCTGGCTTGGCTACTGAGGCTGTTGGCCTTCAATCTGGTCATTGCCGCGCTTGCTTGCGCAGCTGCATCGGCTGTCATCGTTTCGAGTTATGAAGTAATAAATACTTACACATTTGATGAAATTATTGAGTTTTGGATGACTAGAATTTGCACCCGGCGGACAAATTGTTCCCGTCCAAAAAATCAATCCATTGAAAGTCAATATGAAAAAAATGATCCGTTTCCTGAGCGTCACAGCCGTTCTCGCTACCGCCGCCGCTGCTGCTCAAGCACAGGTTTATGTCGAAGGCTCGGTCACTGGTTTGACCGCGAAAGAGTCCGTCTCGGGTGTCAACTACAAGTCCAAGCCATCCACTTTTTCAGGCCTCGTGGGTTACAACGTTCACCCCAATGTGGATGTTGAAGGCTATCTGGCTTTGGGTGCTGGCGAAACTGACATCACAAGCAACGGGGTGAGCACTGGTGACAAACTGAAGGCTAAAAGTTCATTCGGCGTGTTTGTGAAGCCCAAAGTAATGGTGAGTCCTGAGCTCGAAGTGTTTGGCCGCTTGGGCTTTTTGGAAAACAAATACGACACCATCGTTGGAAAATCCAGCTCTAGAACCACAGACGGCTCGGTCGCTTTTGGTGTCGGCGCCAATTACTACTTCGACAAGCGCACCTACGTGACTGGCAGCTACATGAACTACAACAACAAAGACGGCTTCAAAGTCAACGGTCTGAGCATCGGCGTGGGCTACAAGTTCTGAATTTGAACCACTGAAGCGTCACACATCAAGACAAAGCCGCCTTCGGGCGGCTTTGTTTTTGGGCATCAACCAAAGGCACAATCACGGACATGCCGCCCAAGCCCGTCACCACGCCAGCCAAAACGCTGTCTTCGCCTCAAAAAGCGCTGATCAAGCTGGGCTTGGTGCGCGACATCGATCTGGCGCTGCATTTGCCGCTGCGGTACGAGGACGAGACCCGCATCGTCAAATTGCGGGATGCGCGTGAAGGCGATACCGCGCAGATCGAAGCCACGGTGACGGCCTGCGAGATCACCATGCGGCCGCGAAGGCAGTTGCTGGTGACGGTGGACGATGGCTCCGACACCTGCGTGATGCGGTTTTTCAGCTTTTACCCATCACACCAAAAAGCGCTGGCTGTGGGCAACCGCATCCGTGCGCGGGGCGAGGTCAAAGGCGGCTTCATGGGCCTGACCATGATGCACCCGACCTTCAAGGCCGCAGGCGGCAACCTGGCCGAGGCGTTGACGCCGGTGTATTCCACGGTGGCCGGCTTGGCGCAGGCGTATTTGCGCCGAGCCGTGATCACGGGCCTGAACCATGCGGACCTGAGCGAAACCTTGCCGCGTGGCATCGCCTGGCCCGACAAGCGCGGGGCTTGGTCGCTGCGCGATGCGCTGCAGTTTTTGCACCACCCCACGCCCGATGTGTCGCTGGCCGCACTCGAAGACCGCAGCCACCCGGCCTGGATTCGCCTCAAATGCGAAGAGTTGTTGGCGCAGCAGTTGTCTCAGCTGACGGCCAAGCGCGAGCGCGACCTCTTGCGCGCCCCAGCTTTGAAACCCAAGCGCGGTGGTTTATGCGGTCAGTTGCTTCAAGCACTGCCCTTTGGTCTGACGAATGCCCAGCAACGTGTGGGTCAGGAAATCGCCCAGGATTTGGCCCGCCATGTGCCCATGCACCGCCTGTTGCAAGGCGATGTGGGCGCAGGCAAGACGGTGGTCGCCGCGCTGGCAGCCATGGTGGCTGTGGACGCGGGCTGGCAATGCGCCCTGATGGCTCCGACCGAAATTTTGGCCACCCAGCACTTTGCCAAGCTGGTCGGTTGGCTGGAGCCCTTGGACGTCAAGGTGGCTTGGCTGATTGGCAGCCAGAAGAAGAAAGAACGCGCCGCCATGCTGGCGCTGATCGAGTCGGGCGAGGCGGCTTTGGTGGTGGGCACACATGCCGTCATTCAGGAGCACGTCAAGTTCAAGAACCTGGCCTTGGCCGTGATCGACGAGCAGCACCGCTTTGGCGTGGCACAGCGCTTGGCCTTGCGCGGCAAGATGCAAGCCGAAGGCATGGAACCCCACATGCTGATGATGACAGCCACCCCGATCCCGCGCACGCTGGCCATGAGCTATTACGCGGACCTGGACGTGTCGGTGATCGACGAGCTGCCGCCCGGGCGCACGCCCATCGTGACCCGTGTGGTGTCGGACCACCGCCGCGACGAAGTGGTCGCGCGCATTGGGGCGCAGATTCAGCAGGGGCGGCAGGTGTATTGGGTGTGCCCACTCATTGAAGAAAGCGAGGCGCTGGACCTGACCAACGCCACCCAAACCCATGCCGATTTGAGCGAAGCCTTGCCGGGTGTGATGGTGGGTTTGCTGCATTCGCGCATGCCTGTGGCCGAGAAAAAGGCGGTGATGGAACTCTTCACAGCGGGCGTGATGGGCGTGCTGGTCAGCACCACGGTGATCGAGGTGGGGGTCGATGTGCCCAACGCCTCGCTGATGGTGATCGAGCACGCCGAGCGCTTTGGCCTCTCGCAGCTGCACCAGCTGCGCGGCCGGGTGGGGCGGGGTGCGGCGGCGTCGGCCTGTGTGCTGCTCTATGGCACGCCCGAGGGCGGTCGCCTGAGCGAGACGGCGCGTGAACGGCTGCGCGCCATGGTCGAGACCAACGACGGTTTCGAGATCGCCCGGCGCGATCTGGAAATTCGGGGGCCGGGCGAATTTTTGGGGGCGCGGCAGTCGGGCGCTCCTTTGCTGCGCTTTGCCGATCTGGAAACCGACACGCCCTTGCTGGAATGGGCCCGCGCATTGGCCCCGCAGATGCTGGACCAATACCCCGACTTGGCCGAGCGCCACATTGGCCGCTGGCTGGGCGGGAAATCCGAGTATCTGAAGGCCTGATGTTCAAATACGGCCCATGACCCTCACCGAACTCAAATACATCGTGGCCGTGGCCCGTGAAAAGCATTTTGGCAAGGCGGCCGAGGCTTGCCACGTGTCGCAACCCACCTTGTCGCTGGCCATCAAGAAGCTCGAAGAAGAGCTGGACATGAAAATCTTTGAGCGCAGTGCGAGCGAGGTGTCGGTTACCGCATTGGGCGATGAGGTGGTGCGCCAGGCGCAAAGCGTGCTGGAGCAGGCCGCCGAGATCAAAGAGATCGCCAAGCGCGGCAAAGACCCGCTGGCCGGCCCCTTGCGATTGGGGGTGATCTACACCATCGGGCCCTACATCTTGCCCGCCTTGGTGCGGCAGGTGATTGACCACACGCCGCAAATGCCGCTCATGCTGCAAGAAAACTTCACGGTGCGCTTGTTGGAGATGCTGCGCACCGGCGAGATCGATTGCGCCATCCTGGCGGAGCCTTTTCCGGACACTGGCTTGGCCATCGCGCCGCTGTATGACGAACCCTTTTTGGCGGCCTTGCCGCGCAACCATGCTTTGGCGGGCGAGGCCTCGTTGACGACCGATCAACTCAAGGCGGAGACGATGTTGCTTTTGGGCACCGGGCATTGTTTTCGGGACCATGTGCTGGAGGTGTGCCCAGAATTTGCCAAGTTTTCGAGCCGCACCGAGGGCATCCGCAAAAGCTTTGAAGGCTCATCGCTGGAGACCATCAAACACATGGTGGCCGCAGGCATGGGGGTGACCCTGGTGCCGCGCCTGTCGGTGCCCGAAGAGGCTTTGGCCCAGCCCGACAAGAAGTCGGTCAACGGCGATGCCCATGTGCGCTATTTGCCCATCGTCGATCCTCACGGCGGCTTGCCGCCCACGCGCCGTGTGGTGCTGGCCTGGCGGCGCAGCTTCACCCGCTATGAAGCGATTGCCGCACTGCGCAACGCGGTCTACGCCTGCGAGCTGCCAGGCGTGACGCGATTGTCTTGATGTGGGCTTGCGTGTGCCAGAGCTGAAGCTGCCGAACTGCAGGCTTCAGCGTCTTCCGGGCATCACGCCCAAGCCCATGGCACATCCAATCAGCGCCGGTTGCTCGGCACGGATCACATAGGTCGGGATCCGCTTCATGTAATTTGCAAAGCGGCCTTTGGCTTCAAACGCGGCGCGAAAACCCGATTTCGCAAAGTAGTCGCCCAAGCGGCCGATGACACCGCCGCCGATGTAAATGCCGCCGCGTGCGCCCAGCGTCAGGGCCAAGTTGGCGGCCGCATGGCCCAGCAGGCGGCACATGCGATCGAGGGCTTCTTCGCAGGCGACATCTTGGGCCGCCAAGGCGCGCTCGCTCACCTGCGCGGCAACCAAGGGCTCGGCCTCTGTGCCATTGAGCTCGCAAATGGCGCGGTACAAATTCTCCAGCCCCATGCCCGAGATGACCCGCTCGGCTGACACATGCGCATGCGTGCGCCACAGCACGCGCAATATGTCCGCTTCGCGCTCGCAGGTGGGGGCCAGGCTCACATGCCCGCCTTCGCCCGCAATCGGCACCCAATCGCCACGGCGCGAGCGCACGAGAGACGACACGCCCAAACCGGTGCCAGGGCCGATCAGACCCTTGGGCGCATCGGGCACGGGCTCGCCCGAGCCGATTTGTTCCAGATCGGCGCCGCTCAAGGCCGGAGCGGCCATGGCCATGGCTTCCCAGTCGTTGAGCATGAGCAGGCTGTTCAGGCCCAGCTGCTGGCGCGTGGCCTTGATCGAGAACTGCCAGTGGTTGTTGGTCATCTTCAGCAGATCGCCGTCGATGGGGTTGGCGATCGCGATGCAAGCCTCGCGCACCGCGGGCTGACCGGCTTGTTGCAAGTAGGCCTGCGCTGCAGCGGCCAGGTCAGGGTACTGGCCGGTGGGCAGCGTGATTTCTTGCGCGATGGGCGTGCCATCGCCATGCACCAGGGCAAAGCGGGCATTGGTGCCACCGATGTCGCCTAAAAGGCGTGCTGCGTTGGCGGATGTGGAGTGGTTCATGTGGGACATGTGTGTGTTGGCGACAAGGGTATCAGTCAGGCGGGCTGTCCGGATGCAGGGAAGTTACCAATGGGCTCATGTGGCGTGTCATGCACGGTCGTGCATCACCCGGTCCATCAGCGCCCGAACCTTGGACAAAAAGGGCGCTTCGGTGCGCCCTTGAATGGTCACCAGACCAAAGCGGGCTTTCGCGTTCAGTGCGGGTGTGACCGGCAGCTCCACCAGGTCGGGGGCGGACTCGCGGATGGCCAACACGATGGCATCGCTGTGCCTGACCACCTCCAGCAAGCTCGAGACTTCTTCGCAGCGCAAATTCACGAGCTGGTCAGGGTGGCCTTGCGGACCAAAGCGTTCGATCAGGATGCGCGCCACCTCGTCACTCAAGGGCGTCGACGCAATCGGGTAATTCAGCAGCATGTCAAACGGCACGCTGCGTTTTTTGGCCAGCGGGTGTTGTTTGCGGCACATGAAGGTGCCCTTCATTTCTTGCAGCGCTTCCACTTTCAAGTCGGTCGCCGGTTGCAGTGAACGGATGTCCAGAATCAGCGCATCCAGGGTGCGCTCGCGCAGGGCCTGCACCAAAAGCGCCGTGCTGCCGCGTGAGATGTCGATGTGCGCTTGCGGGTGCTCTTGGGCCATCAGCATCAAGAGAGGCGTCATCAGCATGGCGCCTGGCCCCGAGCCCATGCCCACGCGGAATTGGCCGATCTCGCCTTTTTGCAATTGCAGGCTGGTCAGGCGCAGCTCGTTGGCCTCGTCCACCAGCACGCGGGCGCGCTGCACGATGTGTTGGCCAAACGGTGTCAGTTCGTTCTTTCGGCCGATGCGGTCAAACAGGGCTTGGCCCAGTTCGTCTTCCAATGCCTTGATGCTGCGGCTGAGCGCCGGCTGCGTCAGGAACAACTTCAGGGCCGATTGGCTGAACGAGCCGCTGTTGGCCAGCTCGATCAGGTGCTTGAGTTGAACCAGGGTCATGGGCGCTCCAATCCATAACTGAAAATCATGCTAGCTGGCATAAAAATGCATTGGACATTATAGGAACGGTTTTTTACGATGGCCGCACACAACAACTTTTTGGAGTCGAGACATGAGCAAAACCATTCGTCGCGTAGCCGCCTTGCTGAGCAGCCTGCTGCTGGCCAGCGCCGTGAGCTCCCAAACTTACCCCAGCAAAGCCGTCACCTTGTTGGTGCCTTACCCCGCTGGCGGTTTGTCGGACGTGATCGCCCGCACGGTGAACAACACCTTGTCCAAAAACATGGGCCAGCCCGTGATCGTGGACAACCTGGGTGGCGCCAGCGGCTCGATCGCCGCGCAAAAAGTGCTGAACGCGCCAGCCGATGGCCAGATCATTTTCCAAGGCTCGCCCAATGAGTTGATCCTCGCGCCCTTGGCCATCTCGGCCGTCAAGTTCAAGAGCGAAGACTTCCGCTTGGTGCAAATGATCGCCACCGCGCAGATCGCCTTTTTGGCCCGCAAGGATTTGCCCGTGAGCAACGTGGACGAATTCCTGGAATACGCCCGCAAGCAGGCCGCACAAGGCCGCCCCATCACTTACGCCAGCGTGGGCCCAGGCTCGTTCTATCACCTGCTGGGTGAGCACTTGTCCAAGATCACCAACATCCCGATGACCCATGTGCCCTACAAAGGCATGGCGCCTGCCAACCAGGATCTGCTGGGTGGTCAAGTGGACATCTTCCTGGCACCTTTTGGCAAGGCTTCTGAAGAATTGCAAAAGCAGGGCAAGCTCAAAGTGCTGGCCATGCTCAACAGCGAGCGCCTGGACTCGGTCAAAGACTACCCCGCCATCACCGAGAGCAAGTCGCTCAAGAACTTCACCTTCAACATCTGGACTGGCTATTTCGTGAAGAAAGACACGCCCGAGCCGATCGTGCAGGTCATCCACAAGGCGATCACCGATTCCTTGACGGACCCCGCTGTGCGCGGTGGCCTGGAGGCCAACAGCCAGCTGGTGGCCAAGCCTTTGTCGCTGCAAGCCGTGGGCAAGGCCTACACCGACGGCACGGCCCAGTTCCGTGCGATTGCCAAGTCGATCAACCTGCAGCCGCAGTGACATGACCTATTTGCGCGATGCGCTCACCGAAAGGGTGGGCGAATTCATCCAGCTGCGGCGTGACATCCACAGCCACCCCGAGTTGGCGTTTGAAGAACACCGCACCTCGGACCTGGTGGCGGCCAAGCTGCAAAGCTGGGGCTACCAGGTGCACCGCGGTTTGGGCGGAACGGGTGTGGTGGGCACTTTGAAGCGCGGCAGCAGCGAGCGCAAGCTCGGCATCCGCGCCGACATGGACGCCTTGCCCATTCAGGAAGCCACCGGCGCCGAATGGGCCAGCACGCGCCAAGGCCTGATGCACGCTTGCGGGCACGATGGCCACACCGCGATGCTGTTGGCCGCGGCCAAAGCCATCGCGCAAGCGCCTGAATTTGACGGCACGCTGAACCTGATTTTTCAGCCGGCCGAAGAAGGCGGTGGCGGTGCGGTCCGCATGATGGACGATGGCTTGTTCGAGCACCACCCCTGCGACGCCGTGTTTGCCATGCACAACATGCCCGGCACGCCGGTGGGGCACTTTGTGTTCCGCGATGGCGCGGCCATGGCGTCGAGCGATTACGTCACCATCCGCATCCACGGCACCGGCGGCCACGGCGCCATGCCGCACCGCGCGGCCGATCCGCTGGTGGCAGCCTCGTCCATCGTGATGGCTTTGCAGACCATCGTCTCGCGCAATGTGGACCCGCTGCACACCGCCGTGGTCACCGTGGGCGCTTTGCATGCGGGCCAGGCCAACAACGTGATCCCGGCGCTGGCCACTTTGGAGCTGAGCGTGCGTGCGCTCGACCCGCAGGTGCGCCAGTTGCTGGAGCAACGCATCAAGGCGCTGGTGACGGCGCAAGCCGAGAGCTTTGGCGTGCGTGCCGATGTGGCGTGGCGGCAAGGCTATTGCGTGCTGGTCAACCACACGGCGCAAACCGAATTTGCCCGCCAAGTGGCGCTTGACTTGGTGGGGCCTGAGCGCGTCACCTTGAACGGCCCACCGATCACGGGCAGTGAAGACTTCGCCTTCATGCTGGAAAAAGTGCCGGGCAGTTATTTGCTGATTGGCAATGGCGACGGCGATTCGGCCGGCGCGTGCATGGTGCACAACCCGGCGTATGACTTCAACGATGAGAACATCGCCACGGGCGCTTCTTATTGGGTCGCGCTTGTTCAGGCCTACCTCGCCGTTTAAAATCAATTAAAACCATCGACCTTGTGTCGACATGTGATCGGGAGAGACTGCCACCGCGCCAGCGGCAGGCAGCGCCGAAGGAGCAACCGCCCCGGAAACTCTCAGGCCAAAGGACCGGTCACATGCCAATTCTCTGAAGAGCTGCTGGCGTCATCGTCCGCCAGTGCACCGAAGGAGCAAGCGATGCGCCCCCGTGCGCGTCGTGAATCTCTCAGGTCCTGATACAGAGGGGGCGCCACCGACATGCGGCTTGCATGCGGTGGCCCCATCCTTTGACGTCTTGGAAAGCTCACTTTCATGAAAACCATTGCAGTTATTGGCGGCGGCATCACCGGCGTCACCACCGCTTATTCCCTGGCCAAACGCGGCTTTGCCGTCACCTTGTTCGAGCGCCATCGCTACGCCGCGATGGAAACCTCTTTTGCCAACGGCGGTCAGCTGTCGGCCTCCAACGCCGAAGTCTGGACCCACTGGTCCACCATCCTCAAGGGCATCAAGTGGATGCTCAAAAGCGATGCGCCTTTGTTGGTCAACCCCGCACCCACTTGGCACAAGCTGTCGTGGTTTGCCGAGTTCATCGCGGCCATGCCCCATTACGAGCGCAACACCGTCGAGACCGCCCGCCTGGCCGTGGCGGCACGCCAGCACCTGTTTGCCTGGGCGCAAGAAGAGGGCATCGACTTCGATCTGAAAAAAGAAGGCATCTTGCACATCTACCGTGACAAGAAGGGCTTTGACCATGCTGGTCGCGTCTCGCAAATGCTGGCCAAAGGCGGCTTGCCACGCCGCGCTGTGACGCCCGAAGAAATGAAGGCCATCGAGCCCACCTTGGCGGGCACTTATTACGGTGGCTACTTCACCGAAAGCGACTCGACCGGTGACATCCACAAGTTCACCAACGGCCTGGCTGCAGCAGCTGAGCGCCTGGGCGTGAAGACCTTGTACGGTCAAGACGTCAAGTCGGTGCGCAGCGATGGCCAGCAAGCCGTCATCACGGTGGATGGCGATGAAGGCAGCGTAGTGCACACCTTCGACGGCATGGTGGTCTGCGCCGGTGTGGCCAGCCGCGACTTCGCCTCGCAACTGGGTGACCGCGTCAACATCTACCCTGTCAAAGGCTATTCGATCACCGTCAACCTGAACGACGAACAAAGCCAGGCAGGGGCCCCCAACGTGAGCTTGCTGGACGACGAAACCAAGCTGGTCACCAGCCGCTTGGGGCTCAACCGTTTCCGCGTGGCGGGCACGGCCGAGTTCAACGGTGTGGACCGTGACATCCGCGCTGACCGCATCCGCCCCTTGATCGAGTGGGTGGAGCAGTGCTTCCCCAAGATCAACACCCGCTCGGTGGTGCCATGGGCCGGCCTGCGCCCCATGATGCCCAACATGATGCCCCGCGTCGGTCGCGGCAGCAAAGCCAACGTGTTCTACAACACCGGCCACGGCCACCTGGGCTGGACGCTGTCGGCCGTGACCGCCGACATGGTGGGCAATGTGGTGCAAGAAGCCAGCCGCTCGGTGCAGCTGGCCGCTGTGTTTCAGCCCGCCTGACGCACCCGCCAAAACAGCCAGCTGGCGATGCACAGGTTGAGCAGGTTCCACGCGATGCCATTCAAAAAGGCCGCGTGGTAGCTGCCGGTCACATCGAACACCCAGCCGGACATCCAACCCCCCAAGGCCATGCCCAGCAGCGTGGCCATGATGACGGCGCCCACCCGGGCGCCGGCTTCTTTGGGGTCAAAGTGTTCGCGGATGATGATCGCGTAAGCGGGCACGATGCCGCCTTGAAACAGGCCGAACATGGCCGACACCAGGTACAGCGGCACCAAGCCATCAAAAGGCAAGAACATCAACAGCGCCACGCCCTGCAGCATGGAGCCCAGCAGCAAAGTGCGGATGCCCCCAATGCGGTCGCTGATCACGCCAAACACCAGTCGGCTGACGATGCCGCTGGCCAGCATGAGTGAAAGCATCTCCGCCCCGCGTGCCGCGCCAAATCCCAAGTCGGTGCAATAGGCCACGATGTGCACCTGCGGCATGGACATGGCCACACAACACGCCACACCCGCCACACACAGCAAACCCTGCGCCACAGAAGGCTTGAGGCCAAACGGCCGACTGCGGTCCAGCACAGGCGCTGCGGCGTTGGCCGGTGCCAGCGTCACCAGCGGTGGGCGTTGGCGCATGCGTGTGGCCAGCAAGAACATGCCCACACCGCAAAAAATGCCCAGCATGATGTAGGTCTGACGCCAGCCCAAAGTCTCGATGCCGCGCTGCACCAAGGGCGGCCAAATCGTGCCCGCAATGTAATTGCCACTGGCGCAAATGGCCACTGCTATGCCTCGGCGGCGGTTCCACCACAAAGCGGTGTCGGCCATCAGCGGCGCAAAGGTCGATGAACTGCCGATGAACCCCATCAGCGCATGCGCCAGACCAAAGGCCCAGATGCTGCCCGACATGCCCGCCCAGACAAAGCCCCCACACACCGCCAGCGCTCCCACCCACAGCACCGGCATCAGCCCGTGCCGATCGGCCATGCGACCCGTGAGCAATCCGCCCAAGCCCAGGCTGATCATCATCAGCGTGTAAGGCAACGAGGCATCGGCCCGGCCCACCCCAAACTCGGCCTGCACCACCGGCAGCACCACCGAGACGATGTACATGCTGCTGTTGCCCAGCACCACCAGCCCCAAGGTGATCAGCAAGCGCCAGGCGGCCTGGCGGGAATCGATGAGGGAAGGGTCGGCGGGGAGGGTGTTCATCGGGGCAATTTAGCCGATGAGCCGGGGAGGACTTGTCTTGTCGGTTACTGGACTTGGATGATGGGCAGGCACCGTTGAGGTGTCATCCGGCGCTGTTGATGTGCCACCTCAGGCCGTTGAGGAGTCCCAGAGCTGTTGATGTGTCATCCCGGTTATTGATGTGTCACTTCGGGGTGTTGTTGCGTCACTTCGGGGTTTGATGTGTCACCCTGGGGTGTTGATGTGTCACCCCGGGCTTGACCCGGGGTCCATCTTCGGTGCCTTGGCTACGACACAGGTCTGCATGGATCCCGGGTCAAGTCCGGGATGACGCAAGGTGACGTGAATCCCGGATCAGGTCCGGGATGACAAAGAGGGGACGTGGATCCCGGATCAAGTCCGGGATGACACGGCGCGATCAACTCAGCAGCGCATTCACCCGCTTCACATAAGCCGCAGGGTCAGCGGGCAAACCGCCTTCGGCCAACAGTGCCTGGTCAAACAGGATGTGGGCCAGGTCGTGGAAGTGGACCGAGCCGTCGAGTTTTTTGA
This sequence comes from Limnohabitans sp. MMS-10A-192, assembly GCF_003063335.1. GTDB lineage: Bacteria > Pseudomonadota > Gammaproteobacteria > Burkholderiales > Burkholderiaceae_C > Limnohabitans_A. The sequence continues at coordinate 102,759 of NZ_NERX01000009.1, forward strand.
CCAGCGCGTGTTCGGGGTTGACTTCGAGCACGGGCTTGACTTCAGGGGCGCTTTGGCCGGCTTGTTTGAGCATGCGGGCCAGTTGCATGCTCATGCCGTCGTCGGTCACCACCAGGCAGGCGGGGCTGTCGACCAAGCGGCTGGTCACGCGCACGTCTTCGGCTTTGTCTTTGAGCGCTTCTTTCAGCTTGGCCAGCACGGGTTTGAAGGTTTCGGCCGCGTCTTCGGCGGCTTTCTTTTCTTCTTCGTCTTGCAGCTTGCCCAGGTCGAACGCGCCTTTGGCCACGCTTTGCAACGGGGTGCCGTCAAACTCGTGCACAAAGTTCAGCGCCCACTCGTCCACGCGGTCGGTCATGAGCAGCACCTCGATGCCCTTTTTCTTGAAGACTTCGAGTTGCGGGCTGTTCTTGGCTGCCGCCAGGGTGTCGGCGGTGATGTAGTAAATCGCGTCTTGGCCTTCTTTCATGCGGGCTTTGTAATCGGCAAAGCTGACGCTCACGGTGTCGTGGGTCGATGAGGCAAAACGCAGCAGTTTGGACAAACGCGCTTGGTTGCCAAAGTCTTCGCCCAAGCCTTCTTTGAGCACCGCGCCGAACTCAGCGTAGAACTTGGAATACTGACCGAGCTTGGCTTTGTCTTCTTCACTCAAAACGTCGGTCACGCCATCGGCAGCAGCCTCGGGGGCTTGGTCGTGCTTCGCCAGGTCCTCCAGCATCGACAACACACGCTTGGTGCAGCCTTCGCGGATGGCTTTGACGTCGCGGCTTTCTTGCAGCAATTCGCGGCTCACGTTCAGGGGCAGGTCGGCCGAGTCCACCACGCCCTTCACAAAGCGCAGGTAGCTGGGCATCAGCGCTTCGGCTTCGTCCATGATGAAAACGCGCTTGACGTACAGCTTGATGCCCGCCTTCTTGTCGCGGTTCCACAGGTCTTGCGGGGCCTTGCTGGGGATGTAGAGCAGCTGGGTGTATTCGGTGCTGCCTTCCACGCGGTTGTGTGTCCAGGTCAGCGGGGCTTCAAAGTCGCGGCTGATCTGTTTGTAGAAGTCGGCGTACTGCTCGTCGCTGATGTCTTTCTTGGAGCGGGACCACAAAGCGCTGGCTTTGTTGATGGTTTCCCACTCGCCGGTCTTGACCATGGCGCCGGGCTGGCGGCCACCCTCTTCGTTGTTCGGCTCGATCAACTCGCCGTCTTGCCACTCTTCCTTTTCCATCAAGATGGGCAGGCTGATGTGGTCGGAGTATTTGCCGACGATTTCCTTGAGCTTCCAGGTGTTGGCGTAGTCCAGCGCTTCTTCGCGCAGGTGCAAGATCACGCTGGTGCCACGCTCTGCGCGGGTGATGGTCTCGACCTCAAAGTCGCCTGTGCCGCCGCTGATCCAGCGCACGCCTTCGGCCGCTGCCGCGCCTGCACGGCGGGTTTCTACGGTGATTTTTTCCGCGACGATGAAGCCCGAGTAAAAGCCAACACCGAACTGGCCGATCAGCTGCGCGTCTGATTTTTGGTCGCCGCTCAACTTGCTCATGAAGTCCTTGGTGCCGCTCTTGGCGATCGTGCCCAGGTGGTCAATGGCTTCTTGCGCCGTCATGCCGATGCCGTTGTCGGTGATGGTCAGCGTCTTGGCGGCTTTGTCAAAAGACAGGCGCACTTGCAGCTCAGGCGCATCTTCGTACAGGGCGGTGTTGTTCAGCGCTTCAAAGCGCAGCTTGTCGCAGGCGTCAGACGCGTTGGAGATCAGCTCGCGCAGGAAAATCTCTTGGTTGGAATACAGCGAATGCGTGACCAGGTGCAGCAGTTGCGCGACTTCGGCCTGAAAGGCATGGGTTTGTTTGCTCATATCAATTCAAAAAGTAAAAATCAAAAAACCAAAACGCCCCACAGTTAGGGGCGTTGGTCGGGGTTTCAAGAGGGGTCAGAAGGACTCGTTGGGCCCCAGGTAGCGCCAGGTCCCAGCCGGCATTTGGCCCAGCTGCACGCCACCCATGCGGATGCGTTTGAGGCCCACCACTTTCAGGCCGACTTGTTCGCACATGCGGCGGATCTGGCGCTTTTTGCCTTCGGTCAGCACAAAGCGCAGCTGTTCGGGGTTTTGCCAGTCCACTTTGGCGGGTTTGAGGGGTTTGCCATCCAGGCTCAGTCCGTGGCGCAGGCGCTCGAGCAGTGCCTTGGGAAACACGGCTTGCACGTTGGCGCTGACGCGGTCGAAGTCGCCAATGGTGGTCAGCTGGTTGGCTTTGCCGCCATAGGTGGCCGACGCGGCGGTGGCGGCGGCGGTGTTTTCGTGGCCGGTGTAGGCCACGCGCACCAAGTACTCTTTTTCCATCTCCGAGTCTTCGCCGATCAACTGGCGCGCCACGCGGCCGTCTTGCGTCAGCACCAGCAAGCCCGTGGAGTCGATGTCCAGGCGTCCGGCCGGGGCCAAACCGCGCAGGTGGGGTGGTGTGAAACGCAGCTTGGACGGGTCGCCGCCCCAGTGGCTGCGCGGGTTGATGAGGGTGATGGCCGGCTCGTGCCCGTCTTCGGCTTGGCCGCTCACATAGCCCATGGGCTTGTGCAAAAGAATAGTCACTTGCCGGTCTTGTTGTTGCTCGGCGGCTTTGTCGATGGTGATGCGGTCCGACAGCGTGACTTGCTGGCCCATGCTGGCGGGCAGGCCATTGACCTTGACCCAGCCTTGTTCGATCCAGGCATCGGCTTCGCGGCGCGAGCACATGCGCAGCTCGGCCATGCGTTTGTTGAGGCGCGAGGTGCCGCTGGGGGCAGCCGCTTCGCCTTTGCCTTCGGGGCGGGGGGCGCGTTTAAAAGCCGGGGGCTGGGTCATGGGTGTACTGAATCAAAAAAGGGGCCAAATTGGCTGGGTGACCATTGTCCCTTTTTTTGATCAGAACCCTTCAGGGGCTGTGTGCAAAAAAGTGCGCCAGGTCCTTGAGTTGCGCATCGTTGATGCCGTAAAGCGCTGCAGCCATGACGGTGTCGCGGCCCGGGCCGGGGTTGTCGCGGTATTCCTTCATCACGTTGCGCAAAAACTCTTCTTGCTGGCTGGCCAGTCGTGGCACTTGGTCACGGCCTTGGTGGCTGGGCAGGTGGCAGGTGCCGCACAGGGCCGCTTTGGCCAGTTCTTTACCGCGCTGAAAGCTTTGGGCATCTACCGTTCCTTTGGCTGGAGCGGGTGCAGGCTGGGCCGAGAAGTAGCGCGCCAGGGCGGTCAATTCGGCATCGGGCACACCGTCGAGCGAACCCTTCATGGCCGGTATGTCGCGCAGGCCTTCGCGGATCAACACCAACTGGTTTTCAATGAACACACGGGGCTGAGCGGCCAAGGAGGGGATGGCCGGGATTTGTGACACACCGCCAGGGCCATGGCAGGCCATGCACAGGGCGGCGCGCTCGGGGGCTTTGATGCTGGCATTGACTTGGGCTGTGCCTGAAACGGCCGGTGCAGCGGTTTGCGCCAGCACCGGCCAGGCCGTCAAGCCGGCGCTCAACACCAGGGCGGCTGCCCTGGTGTGCAGCTTGCGCTTACTTGGCATACGAGATGCGGTAGATGGCGCCCAGTTGCTCGTCCGAGACCAGCATGGAGCCATCGGGCATTTGCAGCATGTAAGTGGGGCGGCCCCAGAAGCTGTTGTCTGCGTCGTCTTTGAAGCCAGTCAGGAAGGGCGTGATCTTGGCGTTTTTGCCATCCGCATCGGTGGTGACGGTGACCACGTCATAGCCAAACTTCTGCGTGCGGTTCCAAGAGCCTTTGCGCGCCACAAACAAGGTGTTTTTGTATTCGGCTGGGAACATGTTGCCGGTGTAGAACTTCACGCCCATGACGGCAGCGTGGGGTCCCATGGTGGTCACGGGCAAGTTCACGCCATCGCAGGCTTTGTCTTTGACGATGTCGCGGTCAGGAATGCCATTGGCGTGGCAGTAAGGGAAACCGAAGTTCAGACCGGTTTTGGGCATGCGGTTGAGTTCGTCTTCCGGGCCGTTGTCCCCCATCCAGTCGCGGCCATGGTCGCTGAACCACATTTCCTGGGTGACGGGATGCCAATCAAAGCCCTGTGTGTTGCGCACACCAGTGGCGATCACTTCCATGCCCGAACCGTCGGCGTTGTAGCGGCGGATCTGGGCGTATTCGGCACCAGGCTCGCAGATGTTGCAAGGTGCGCCAAAAGGCACATACAGCTTGCCGTCCGGACCAAAGCTCAGGTACTTCCAGTTGTGGTGTTGCAGTGGTGGCAGCTTGAACGCTGCGGTCATGTCCACCGGCTGCGCATTGGGGTTGGCTTCGATGTTGTCAAAACGCAGGGCTTTGTCAACGGACATGACGTAGAGGTTGCCCTTGTGCAAGGTGACGGCGGGTTGGTTCAGCTTGTCCACGAGCACGCGGCTGGTGCGCTCCTTGCCGTTGTCGCTGATTTCATAAACGCGGCCCAGGCCGCGTGTGCCGGCGTAAATCTTGCCGCTCTCGCCTCGGCTCATGGCTCGGATGCCAGGCGTGCCAGTGGACCAGATTTCGGCCTTGAAGCCTGGTGGCAATTTGAGCTTGTTCAGGGGAATGTCGGCAGCGGGTGTGACGGTCAGCTTGCCCGCCAAAGGCGCCAAGGTGGAGTTGGCGTTGTCGGCATTCATGCCTTGCTTCCAGGCTGGAGGGGGCGCGGCCGGCGCGGCTGTTTGGGCCATCGTTTGACCGATCCCGAGCGCCAAAGCTGCGGCACTGACTGCGATTTTCTTGAACATCATTAAGCTCCTGAGGGGTGACGAATGAACACGCGCAAGCGTAGTGGCCTCAATCCTCGCCAGATACAGGGTTATTGCTGAGGACAATTGGTTTTGCGTCGCCCATATGACATGGTTGTTTGCCTTAAAAAGAGGCCGTGCGCAGCCCCTGCAAATCCAGAATCCGCAAGCCGCCGTATTCCACCCGGATGAGCTGCCGCTCTTCCAGCACTTTGAGGGCTTCGTTCACGCGTTGACGCGACAAACCCACCAGATAGGCCAGCTCTTGCTGGGTGATGCGCAGCACATCACCCACACCCGAGAACAGCACCGGGTTGAACAACGCAGCCAGGTGGCGGGCCAGGCGCAGTTCGGGGTTGTTCATGCGGTCGAGCTCGCGTGCGGCAATGAATTGGCCCAGGCGCTCATTGAGCTGGTTCATGATGAAACGGTTGAAGCCCAGAGAGTGGTCGATCAACCAGTGAAAGGTGTCCACCGGCAAGCCCGCCACCACGCTGGCGCGCAGGGGCTGGATGTTGTAACGGTAGATCTCGCGCTTGAGGGCGGTGCCTTCGCCGAACCAGCCGCCAGGCGGCACACCGGTGAAGGTCATGGTCTGGCCGCTTTCGTTGTCGCTGCTCATCTTGAGCAGGCCCGAGACGACGCCAAACCAGTAGGTGGCGGGCCGGCCAACGCGGCAGACGTAGTCACCCGGCTGCGGGTCGCTGACCACCAGTTCGGATTCGATCTGTTGTCGCTCGTTGGCCGTCAGCAAACTGAGCCACGGGATGCTGGTGAGTTCTTCGGCGGTCGGGCTGCGGCGGCGCTGGTGGACGCTGGGTGTGGTGGCCATGGCAAGTGTCAGACTCAGGTCAGTTGTGATAGGGGTCTTCCCTGAATTGTCGTCGAAACGACAACTTGGCGTCAAATGCAGGCCTACTATCCGCATCAGTTCAGTTGCAGCCACCTTTGCTGCAGCGCTTTTGGAGACAGGCTACGTGATGCAAACAACGTTTCCCCGATTGATGCTCAAGCATGCTGCCGAGCGCCCCAGCGCGCCGGCTTTGCGTGAAAAAGAATATGGCATTTGGCAAACCACCCCCTGGGCGGATTTGGCCAAACTGGTCGAGGCCATCGCCTGCGGCTTGCACCAAGCTGGCTTGCAGCGCGGTGAGCACATGATCATTGTGGGCTCCAACCGCCCCCGCTTGTCGGCCACCATGCTGGCGGCGCAGGCGCTGGGTGCTATTCCCGTCAACCTCTACCAAGATGCCGCAGCGGCTGAATGCGTATTCCCCATCACCAACGCCGAAGTGCGCTTTTGTGTGGTGGAAGACCAGGAACAGGTCGACAAGATGCTGGAAGTGCGCGAGCAGTGCCCGCAGCTGAGCCACATTTTTTATGATGATCCACGCGGTTTGCGCAATTACGTGGAAGACGGTTTGGGTTCGCTGGACGAGTTGATCGCCGCCGGTCAGGTGTTCATGGCCCAACATCCGCAATTTTTCCACCTCGAAGTGCAAAAGGGCAGCAACGGCGATGTGGCCGCGATGTTTTTCACATCGGGCACCACAGGTAACCCCAAGGGCGTGGTGCACACCCACAGCAGCCTGATCGACCGCGCACAAGCTGGCGCTGAATTCGACAAGCTGACGAGTGCCGAAGACGTGCTGGCCTATATGCCGCCCGCCTGGATCGGTCAGAACATCTTCAGCTACGCGCAGTGGCTGGTGTGTGGTTACGTGGTCAACTGCCCCGAGTCGGTAGCCACCGTCACCATCGACCTGAAAGAAATTGGCCCGACTTATTACTTTGCGCCGCCTCGCGTGTTCGAAGGCATGCTCACCAGCGTCATGATCCGCATGGAAGACGCCGGCAGCCTCAAGCGCAAGATGTTCCATGCTTTCATGCGTGTGGCCAAAAAAGTGGGCCCGGCCCTCATGGACGGCCAATCTGTCGGTCTGGTCGACCGTTTGAAATACGCCATCGGCAACTTCCTGGTTTACGGCCCATTGCGCAACAACCTGGGTTTCAGCCGCGTGCGCGTGGCCTACACCGCCGGTGAGGCGATCGGTCCTGACTTGTTCACCTTCTACCGTTCGATCGGTGTGAACATCAAGCAGCTGTATGGCTCGACAGAAACCGCCGTGTTTGTGTGCCTGCAGCCCGACAACGAAGCGCGTGCCGACACCGTGGGCGTGCCTTGCAAGGGCGTGGAGATCAAGGTCGCTGACAACGGCGAGATCTTGGTCAAGTCGCCAGGCTTGCTCAAGGGCTATTACAAGAATCCTGAAGCCACCGCCGAAGTGTTGACCGCCGATGGGTGGTACCACACCAGCGATGCCGGCTTCATCGACAGCCACGGTCACCTCAAGATCATTGACCGCGTGAAAGACGTGGGCCGCCTGCTGGGTGGTGCCAACGACGGCGCGATGTTCGCACCCAAGTACGTCGAGAACAAGCTCAAGTTCTTCCCCTTCATCAAGGAAGTGGTGGCTTATGAATCGCCCCGGGTATCGTGGAGGCTGGTTGGTTTAAGTTGAGACCTCGGTCTCGTTGCTCTCGGCTAGTTGCCGGTAGTAGTTCACCTCAGCTTCAGCCGGTGGAATATACCCAATCGAGCTGAG